>NZ_CP149966.1:970000-4612500 GCF_037953065.1 Shewanella chilikensis
CGCTGTCTCCAGCCGAGACTCAGTGAAGTTGAAATTGCGGTGAAGATGCCGTATACCCGCGGCTAGACGGAAAGACCCCGTGAACCTTTACTATAGCTTGGCACTGAACATTGACCCTACATGTGTAGGATAGGTGGGAGACTATGAAGATGAGACGCCAGTCTTGTTGGAGTCAACCTTGAAATACCACCCTTGTAGTGTTGATGTTCTAACCTTGGTCCCTTATCGGGATTAGGGACAGTGCCTGGTGGGTAGTTTGACTGGGGCGGTCTCCTCCCAAAGAGTAACGGAGGAGCACGAAGGTTGGCTAAGTACGGTCGGACATCGTACGGTTAGTGCAATGGCATAAGCCAGCTTAACTGCGAGACAGACACGTCGAGCAGATGCGAAAGCAGGTCATAGTGATCCGGTGGTTCTGAATGGAAGGGCCATCGCTCAACGGATAAAAGGTACTCCGGGGATAACAGGCTGATACCGCCCAAGAGTTCATATCGACGGCGGTGTTTGGCACCTCGATGTCGGCTCATCACATCCTGGGGCTGAAGTCGGTCCCAAGGGTATGGCTGTTCGCCATTTAAAGTGGTACGCGAGCTGGGTTCAGAACGTCGTGAGACAGTTCGGTCCCTATCTGCCGTGGGCGTTGGATGATTGAGGGGAGCTGCTCCTAGTACGAGAGGACCGGAGTGGACGAACCGCTGGTGTTCGGGTTGTCATGCCAATGGCATTGCCCGGTAGCTACGTTCGGAATCGATAACCGCTGAAAGCATCTAAGCGGGAAGCGAGCCCCAAGATGAGTCATCCCTAGGTCCTAGAGACCTCTGAAGAGCCGTTCGAGACCAGGACGTTGATAGGCAGGGTGTGTAAGCGTTGCGAGGCGTTGAGCTAACCTGTACTAATGACTCGAGAGGCTTAACCATACAACCCAGATGGGTTTTACGGACTTGAAGAAGTCGATACTTGATTGAAGTTTGAACTCAGGCTCTGAAAAGAGCACAGCCAAGAATACCGGTCGCTTAGCTCAGCCGGGAGAGCACCTCCCTTACAAGGAGGGGGTCACTGGTTCGATCCCAGTAGCGACCACCATATTTCAAAGCAACAGCTTTCTGAATTTAGGAATGAATTTATCAAATACATCCTTGTATTTGACCCTAGCGGGCTGCGCTAAAGCGCGTTTAAAATTTGTTCCATACAATTTTATGTCTGGTGACAATAGCATTGTGGTCCCACCTGATCCCATCCCGAACTCAGAAGTGAAACGCAATCGCGCCGATGGTAGTGTGGGGTCTCCCCATGTGAGAGTAGGTCATCGCCAGACGCCACTTTGGTTTTCACTTTTTACTCTTTATCAAAGAAATGAGTGAAGACAAAACAGTAACGATAAATCCCCAGCACTCTGTGTTGGGGATTTTTCATTTTCAGCCCCTAAACCACCTACTTCAGTAGGTGGTTATCATCAATTTAGGCTTGGCCTGTAAAGGCTACCCATGCTAATTGCTCTTTTGATTTTTAGCGAAGTCAAAGGACAAAAAGCATGAGTAGATACGAGCAAGCATCGCATGTGTATTGGCGATGTCAATATCATATAGTTTGGACTCCAAAGTACCGTTTTAGGATTCTCAAAAACAAAGTAGGTAAGGATGTTTACCGCTGTATTCACGTTTACAGTGAGCAACTTGGGTGCAAAGTAGTAGAGTTAAATGTTCAGGTAGACCATGTTCATTTAGTTATAAAAGTTCCGCCAAAGTTATCGATATCAAGACTGATGGGAGCGCTCAAAGGCAAAATAGCACTAAAACTATTTAGTAAATATCCGCACTTGAGGAAGAACAAAATGTGGGGTAACCATTTTTGGCAGCGAGGATACTTTGTTGATACGGTTGGAATAAATGAAGAGATAATAAGGCGTTATGTCCGGCATCAAGAGAAAGAAGAAAAGCAGGAGCAAGCTCAGTTAACGCTGGAGTAAACAACGCCCCCTTTGAGGGGGCATATACAAAGCCACCTTCTTCAGAAGGTGGATTCTTTACTTTCAGCCCCTAAACCACCTACTTCAGTAGGTGGTTATCATCAATTTAGGCTTGGCCTGTAAAGGCTACCCATGCTAATTGCTCTTTTGATTTTTAGCGAAGTCAAAGGACAAAAAGCATGAGTAGATACGAGCAAGCATCGCATGTGTATTGGCGATGTCAATATCATATAGTTTGGACTCCAAAGTACCGTTTTAGGATTCTCAAAAACAAAGTAGGTAAGGATGTTTACCGCTGTATTCACGTTTACAGTGAGCAACTTGGGTGCAAAGTAGTAGAGTTAAATGTTCAGGTAGACCATGTTCATTTAGTTATAAAAGTTCCGCCAAAGTTATCGATATCAAGACTGATGGGAGCGCTCAAAGGCAAAATAGCACTAAAACTATTTAGTAAATATCCGCACTTGAGGAAGAACAAAATGTGGGGTAACCATTTTTGGCAGCGAGGATACTTTGTTGATACGGTTGGAATAAATGAAGAGATAATAAGGCGTTATGTCCGGCATCAAGAGAAAGAAGAAAAGCAGGAGCAAGCTCAGTTAACGCTGGAGTAAACAACGCCCCCTTTGAGGGGGCATATACAAAGCCACCTTCTTCAGAAGGTGGATTCTTTACTTTAATAGCATTTTGATATGTCCACTCTCACATGGGGAAGATAAAGAGTCCGAACGCAGTGAGGCACAATCCCATGTGGAGTAGGGTGAGGTTGTCGTGTTTATCAAACTCAGTTTGATGCGACAGACGAACGCGCAGAGCTTGCTCGATGCTGGCCATCGCCAGACGCCACTTTTGTCTCCAGCGAGCACGACTTAACATGCAGCTCAAAGCTGCTGGCGCAGTGTGTGCCCCTCAGCTCGCAGCCAAGCTGCTTCGCGCTACAGCCATCTATCAAGCTGTGCTTGATGAGCAGATGTCTTTCTCCCCCATGTGATACCATTCCGCATTAAAGTTCAGTCACTTTCGCCCAGTCTCTGGTGCACATCTTTATCACTCGCTTTGTACTGTACTGCTGACGAAGTCGTTCCAAGCCTGACTGCAAGCATCCACAATGTCCTCATATCCTTTGAAACAGCGATTAGCGAGATGACGTTGGCGTAGCCAACTCCACACCTGTTCGATGGGGTTTAGCTGCGGGGAATAGGGCGGCAATTTGAGTATCGACAAGTTGGGGATATCAACTGCAATGTCATTGGTATGCCACCCTGCACCATCCATTACCACCACAGCATGTCGTCCTGGTTTAGTTCGGTTGGCGATCAGTTCCAGGAGCTGGCGCATGATGTCCTTATTAACAAACGGCGTAATTAATGCTTCCGTTTTACCACTACTTGGGCACACCGCCCCAAACAGATACCCATAATCAAATTGCTGCTGTTTGACGACACGGGGGACGGCTACCCCGTTTTGCCCAAAGTCTTGTTGTTTGGTTTTGTTGGCCAAATCTGGCTTCGTCTTGGAACCACACATCCACGCGCTCAAGTGGAAGATGGCCCGGGATGTGAAGATTCGTTTCCATCAGGAAGTGTTTTTAAAGTGTGGCGGTCATGGTCAAGTTAAATTGGCCAAACTGTAAGTAGCTTGCAAAATAGTGTCGAGTTCTTATATGGGGAATCTTTGGGGTTAAATATTCAAAGTCGTTGGCTGGGTGAACTTGGACAATTCGCGTTTACAGCAACTTTACCTGATAGGTGTTGTCCACAGAAACTCTTGGATGCCCACAATGCCATGGCTTTGTCTGAAAAAGCTGCAATCAGCGGGGTTTGTACCAAAAAGTCCTTTACCTTTAGGGAGGCTTTTTGCATAATGCCCCTCGTTCCACAGGGGTGTAGTTCCAATTGGTAGAACAGCGGTCTCCAAAACCGACGGTTGCGGGTTCGAGTCCTGCCACCCCTGCCACATTCCAGACGGCCTGCATAGCGATATGCGGGCCGTTTTCCTTTTGTAAATATCATAAAGTGCTTGGGGTCGATATGGACCCATTTATTTTCCACCTTGCACTGTCAGCTTGCAGACATCTTTAAAACTACTGTTACAGGGTTAACTCCTGCTCGGTGCCAAATAAGATAACGGCTCACGCAATACGCGTAAGCCGTATAGGTTCAATACTCAGTTTGTTTCAGCATTAGCCGCCAATTCATGCCGTTTCTGAACGCCGTATCAAAGTGATGCCAGATTACTGCACTAACAAGCTGCGAAGCATCCAGGCGGTCTTTTCATGTAACTGAATACGCTGGGTCAGCAGATCTGCCGTTGCTTCGTCATTGGCCAGGTTCACCAGAGGGTAGAGTGCCCGGGCGTTGCGAATAATGATCTCCTGGCCTTCCAGCAGTTCCTCAAGCATCTGTTTGGCATCTGTGATGCCTGAGTCTTCTTTGATTTCGGTCTGAGCGGCGTAGGCGCTGTAGGATCCCAAGGCTCTTTCACCCAGGGCTCTGACCCGTTCTGCTATGACATCCACCGCTGCAGCCAATTCGGTGTACTGCTCTTCAAACAGTTGGTGTAGGCTGGTGAACATAGGACCTGTCACGTTCCAGTGGAAGCTGTGAGTCTTAAGGTAAAGGCTGTAGGTGTCAGCGAGTAAGCGATTCAAACCGTTGGCTATTTCCAAACGATCGGCTTGGTTGATCCCGATATTGATATTCATAATATAACCTCCGTAAATGATCTGTTTTCTATATTACTTCGGAAGCTAATTAGTTAAAGTGGATAAACTAGATGCCTGCAATCGATTTTGTTTGAGTGGGTTGCCGGGGGATTTGTTCCCAAGTCACAGACAGTTGCTGAGCAAGCTGGTATTCTAAAGCGCTTAACTTGGAAGCTCTGTTGTGGGTTTCTTTCAGTCATTTTTTGCCCTTCTTGTTCGTCCCTCGGCTATGGGTTTTGGGCGACATTTTCAAACTGCGTTAAAGCGGAGCGCAATCACCATGAATAAATATCTGCACGCCATGGGAATAGAGCTGTGGCGCAGTAGACAAGACTCTCCCTCCCAGGTGCCTTTCATGCTGTTGGTGCCTGATGCTGACGAGCGTGTATTGCAACATCCTCTGGTGCTCAAGGTGTTGGCGTTATTGGGACTGGAGGCCGGGCAGTGCAGCGTCGGTAATCGGCCTGTGGCTGGGCAAGAGGTGATATGGAATATGTTCCCTGAGCCTGTTGAAGGGGCCTGGCTGCATTCATCGCAGCCGGCGCAATTGATGTCAGGCAGTGAGGGCAAGCGCGCCCTATGGCAACAGATTTGGCACAGGTTGGAGGCGAAGTGACTGAGGTTATCGCAATTAGAGCCTTGGAGGCCGATGACCTCGACGAGATGATGAAAATTGAACAACTGGCCCATGAGTTTCCCTGGAGTGAGGCGACTCTGGGCAGTTGCTTTGGCCGTTTTTACCGGGCTCTGGGGTTATATCTAGGACCGGAGCTTCAAGGCTTTTGCTTGCTGCAAGTTTTGTTCGAGGAAGCGACCCTGATGAATATCTGTATCGCTCCTGCCGCACAAGGTCAGGGGTTGGGGCGGCAATTATTACTGGCGGCAATCGAGTTGCTTAAAGAGACTGGTGTGGAGAGATTATTGCTGGAAGTCAGGGTGGGTAATGCTGCCGCTATCGCCTTGTACCGGCGCCTGGGCTTTATTGAGACCGGCTCCAGGGCCGATTACTATCCGGCAAAAGAGGGCCGGGAAGATGCTCTGCTGATGGAGTTGTCTCTTCACTCCTCTTAGTCTCTCTTGGCTCTTCTTCGCTCATCCCGGTTAATATGGGCAGAGGCAGCTATGTCAGAGCTTTGCCGCTAACCCTAAAGCTTTTAATTGTGCCCATAAATAGAAAAACAGCGCCTGTGGGCGCTGTTTCTTTAGGTGCTTGGGCTTGGTCTATTTGACCTCTTTCCCCTGGGCCTGAAGGTCTGCATGGTAGCTTGAGCGAACCAGCGGGCCACAGGCGGCGTGGGTAAAGCCGAGTTCGGTTGCCAGGTTGTGGAAGTCGTCAAACTCCTTGGGAGTCACGTAACGCTCCACCGGCAAGTGGAACTTGGATGGCTGCAGATACTGGCCCAGAGTCAGCATGTTGACATTGTGAGCGCGCAGATCTCTGAGCACCTGTTCAATCTCTTCATTGCTTTCACCCAGTCCGAGCATGATCCCCGACTTGGTCGGGATATCCGGGTGGCGTTCTTTAAAGCGTTTGAGCAGATCCAATGACCACTGATAGTTGGCACCGGGACGGGCCTTACGATAGTGAGCCGGAGCCGTTTCCAGGTTGTGGTTGAATACATCCGGTGGCTCGGTCGCCAGAATATCCAGCGCCTGATCGATACGGCCGCGGAAGTCAGGCACCAATATCTCTATCTTGATCTCAGGGTTGAGTTTGCGGATCTCACGGATACAGTCGGCGAAGTGCTGGGCGCCGCCGTCACGCAGATCGTCACGATCCACAGAGGTGATCACCACATACTTGAGCTTCATATCCTTGATGGTTTGTGCCAGCTTGAGTGGCTCCTCGGCGTCAGGCTTGAGTGGACGGCCATGGGCTACGTCACAGAAGGGACAACGCCGGGTACAGATGGCACCGAGGATCATAAAGGTGGCTGTACCATGGTTGAAGCACTCGGCCAGGTTCGGGCAGGAGGCTTCTTCACACACTGAGTGCAAACCATTTTTACGCAGTGCCTGTTTGATATCCAGGATCCGCTGATTGGAAGATGGCAGCTTAACCCGCAACCAATCGGGCTTGCGCAGCATGGTGTCGCGCTCTGATGGCACAACTTTGACCGGGATACGGGCAACCTTTTCGGCGTCCCGCAATTTCACTCCGGGCTGTAATCTTTCTGGCCTATTCATATGACTCTGCTAATCCTTGGTGATGCACTGTTTGCTCATAGCCCAAACGTTGGCTAAAAGTTTCAATCAGGTGTTGGCCTGCCTCCTCGACACTCTGGGGGCCACCGAGTGCTTTGCACTGGGCCATTTCGAGTCCGGCATAACCACAGGGGTTGATACGACGAAAAGGGGCGAGATCCATGTCGACATTCAGCGCCAAGCCGTGGAATGAGCATCCCTTACGGATCCTCAGCCCCAAAGAGGCTATTTTACGCTCCTCGACATAGACACCCGGCGCATCGGCCTTGGCATAGGCCGGAACATCGAAGCGCTTGAGCAGCTCCACCAGGCTTTGTTCTATGTCGGTAACCAGCTGTCTTACCCCAAGCTTGCGCCGTTTGATATTGATAAGAGGGTAGGCGACCAGCTGCCCCGGGCCATGGTAAGTTACCTGACCACCGCGATCCACCTGGATCACCGGGATATCGCCGGTGTTGAGCAGATGCTCACTCTTACCGGCCTGGCCTTGGGTGAAAACCGGTGGATGCTCCACCAGCCAGAGTTCATCTGGGCTGTGTTCGTCACGGGTGTCGGTATAGTGCTGCATGGCATGCCATACAGTCTCATAATCCATGTTACCCAAGTGGCGGATATGCAATGTATTGTCTGGCAAGGGCAACGTCTCCCCCTCTGTTTGAGATGATACCAATCAGTATCAAGCTGTGCTCACTCTTTGATACCGGCAGGTATTATACGCTTCGGCAGGTAAAATGTAATCCAGATCACACTTTCTCTGCCGAGTGCCAGGTATCAGAGTACCCGGCGAACGCCTTCAATAGCGGCAAGTTCAGTGTACAAGGTTTCGATATGTTCCTTGCTGGTCACTCTCACATTTATGGTCACCGAGATATAGGTGCCTTTGCTGGAGGCCTTGGTGGTGGGGCTGTAATCGCCGGGGGCGTGCTTCTGGACGACTTCGACTACGCGGTCGGCCAGGGTATCGCTGGCATCGCCAACCACTTTAAATGGGAAGGAGGTTGGAAACTCCAGATACTGATCAAAGGTGGTACTTATCATGGGATTGAGATTCTCATGGCAAAATAATAACAGCTATATGGCGGCTATTATATCCCAATTCAAGGGGCGGATCTTCTCGCGAATAGCACAGAGAGTTTGACAAAGGGCGCCAGCCATTGACGGCGCCCTTGGGCGTTACAGCGGCGAGGTGGCCTGTTCGAGCCAGGCCAGTGATTCGCCACTCATCAGCGGTGACAGGGTCTGATAAACGCGGCTGTGATAGTCATTGAACCAATTGAGCTCAGCTTCAGTAAGCAGACTCTTGTCTATCAAGCGTTTATCCATAGGGATCAGAGTCAGAGCGTCGAACTCGAATATCTCCCGCTCGGCCCCTTTGAGCGCTTCACAGGGGCGTACTTCCACCAGGTTTTCCAGACGGATACCGAAGGCATCTGTACGGTAATAGCCGGGTTCGTTGGAAAGCACCATTCCGGGCAGCAAAGGAATGGCATTGAGGTTCTTGCCTATTCTTTGTGGGCCTTCATGAACGCTGAGGAAGTGGCCAACACCATGGCCCGTGCCGTGGTCGTAGTCAAAACCGTGCTGCCACAAGTATTGACGGGCGAAGGCATCCAGTTGTTGCCCCGTAGTGCCCCGTGGGAAGCGGGCCTGATCCAGGGCGATATGCCCCTTGAGCACCAAGGTCACCATCTTTTTCTGTTCGGCGCTGACTTCACCTATGGCTATGGTGCGGGTAACGTCCGTGGTGCCGTCCAAATACTGGGCGCCAGAGTCCACCAGATAGATGCTGTTCATCTCCATCATGGCCGGAGTGCCGTTGAGATGGTTATAGTGGCACATGGCCGCATTGCCGCCGGTGGCGGAAATAGTGTCAAAGCTTGGCTCGCGGTAGAGGGGATCCTCAAGGCGATAGCTCTCAAGCTTATCTGCCAGTGTGCCTTCATCATAGAGTCGGCCAGCAGCCACTTCGGTATCCAGCCACGCCAGGAAACGGCTCACGGCAACGCCGTCTCTGATATGGCTGGCGCGCATTCCCTGCAGTTCGGCACTGTTTTTACAGGCCTTGGGCAGTGCCACAGGATCGAGTCCGGCGATCAGTTTGGCGCCGGCGGCTTTGGCCTGTAATTGGCTGAAGGCATTGGCATTATTGGGGTCGGCCAAAAGCTTTCTGCCTTCAAGCGCTTGCAACGCTTCGGCGAGCTCCGACTCGGCGCGGAAGCTGACACCGGCCCCTACGTGGGCTTCAATCCCCTGGGGCAACTTGGCAAGCTCGGTAAACAGTGTCATCTCACCATTGGCTTCCAGCAGGGCAGAGCCTAATACCACGGGCAACCTGGGCACGTCCTGACCGCGGATATTGAGTAACCAGCAGAAGGAGTCCAGCGCCGCTATCAGCGCTACATCGGCCCCGGCCTTTTTCACCAGGGCGCCGATTTCACTGCGCTTCTGTTCGCTGCTCTTGCCGGCAGATTCGGCATTGAAGAGGATAATGGGCTTGTTTTCCGGCACGGGCCTGTCTTGCCAGTGCAAATCCACCGGGTTGTTGTCAAGCGCCACCAGTGTCATACCCGCCTTAGTCAGCGTGGCTTCGGCATCTTGCTGCCAGGCCAGGGTATGCAACCTGGGATCGTAGCCAACACGGCAACCGGCCGGCAGCTTTTCCGCCAACCATTGTGCCTGGGGCATATCTGTCAGGCTCTCATAACTGAACAGGGTTGAGTCCACCTGTTGCCTCACCTGCACTGTGTAGCGGCCATCAGTAAAAATGGCGGCGCTGTCTTTCATCACAATCGCCATCCCCGCCGAGCCGGTAAAGTCGGTCAGCCAATGTAAACGCTCGTTGTGCGCCGGCACATACTCGCCGAGATACTCGTCGGCACGGGGCTGAATAAAGGCATCGAGTTGGTGTTTGGTCATTTCGCTGCGCACGGCATTAAGCCGTGATGCGATATGGGGGCTTTTGAGCGATTGTGATTGCAACATAGGGGCTCCGCTGATGGTCGGCTTGGCTACTCTTGGCCGACCTTGTCTTTATGAGTGATAGCGGATTATGGCAAGCCCTGAAGTCGCTTCGCAAGGGTGGGCATGTTGAAAAAACTTTAACTGCTGTAAAGGGGGCCAAGTTAATTGCTGCCAAACAGAGTCGCAATGCCGACCAAAAAGGAGCTAACCAGGGTTGCCATCACTCCCTTGCTGACATCTTCACTCTTTACTCTGTCATCGCTTGGTTGTTGATCCCGCGCCAGCTTTTCATTGCGCTGCTCGACATTGTCGGCCACGTTGTCATAGAGATCCTGAGAAGGGGAGTATGGCTGGTTGCTGCAGCCTGCCCCCATGCCCAGAAGCAAGGTCAACAGTAGCACTCTGATACAGTTTCGCTTTCCCACAGTGTTCTTCCTTGAATGAAAATGTTAAAACTGATTGGCTTAGGTTAACTCTATGTGTATTTATTAGCCTGTTCAAGGTTTTTATCTGTCTCGATTTTTATTCAAGGATGCCTTTATGCCGCTAAATGTTTGGGTGTTGATGTTGGCGCAGGCCTTTGCCATGAGTGCCACACCTATCATGGTATTGCTCGGAGGCATAATAGGGGCAGAGCTGAGCCCGGTTCCCTCGCTGTCGACACTGCCTATCGCCATGATGGTAGTCGGAGTCGCTGTGGCGATTGTGCCCATCAATATCTTGATGCAGCGTTTGGGGCGGCGGCGGGTATTTATCGGTGGCGCCCTGCTGACCAGTGTGGCCGGTGCTATGGCGGCGCTTAGTGTTTGGTATGCCCAGTTCTGGGGATTTTGTGGCAGTGGTCTGCTGCTCGGATGCGGCGGCGCCATTATTCAGCAATACCGGTTTGCCGCCATGGAGTCAGTGGCGCCGACTCTGTCTGCCAAGGCAGCCAGCCGGGTGTTGCTTGGTGGTTTGCTCGCCGCCTTCCTCGGGCCAGAACTGGCCTTGCTGGCCAAGGATATTTTGCCGGTAACATACTCTGGGGCCTTTTTGATGGTGACTCTGGTCGGTGTGCTGGCGCTGGCCTGCCTGCTGTTTTATCAAGATGAAGGCCCGGTACTCAAAGCCTCCAAGGTTGAGCGTATGGGCATTCGACCGTTGCCGATTATTTTGCGTCAAAGCCGACTCTGGGTTGCCTGCGGCGCCGCAGTTATAGGCTACGCCCTGATGAGTTTTATCATGACGGCGACCCCGGTACATATGCATCACATAGAGCATCACAGCCTTGAGGATACCAAGTGGGTGATCCAGAGTCATGTGATTGCCATGTATCTGCCCTCGCTGATAAGTGGCTACCTGATAGCCCGCTTGGGTCACACCCGCATCATGTTGGCCGGGCTGGCGCTTTACTGCCTGACTTTGGCTCTGGCGCTGGCGGGGCGTGATCTGCTCAACTATTGGAGTGCGCTGGTGATGTTGGGTGTGGGTTGGAACTTCCTGTTTGTTGCCGGCACTTCGCTGCTGCCTGGCTGTTATCGCCCCGAAGAGAGATTCACTGTGCAGTCTTTCAACGATTCTCTGGTATTTGGCTCTCAGGCGTTGGCGTCTCTGGGGGCCGGCTGGGTCATTTATCAGCTCGGCTGGCAACTGCTGCTGGTGATCTGTATTCCTGCCATTGCGACCCAACTTATCCTGATAGCATGGTGGAAGTTAAGTAAAAGCAAAGCGTTACAAATAACAGAACCTTGATGATTAGGTGCGGTGCCGGCAGCACTGTGCTAACATCTTAGGCCGTCTACCGCCTCTGGCGGTACGGTAAAAAGGGGTTTATTGATGTCGACATTAACGATCGAAGTGGGGACTGAAACCGCGCTGTTTCAGCTGCGGCAAGGGGAAACAACAGAACAATATAAAATCCCCACCGGAGAGAGTTTCACCATAGCAGATCTCAATCGGCAATTGGCTGAACTTGAATCTGATTATGGGCTTGCAAACTACCGTCTGGCACTGGCCTTCCCTGGCATGGTGCGAGACAACCAACTAATATCCTGCCGTGCCTTGCCGGCGCTGGTGGGGCTTAACCCGGAAAAGCTCAGCAGCCGTGGTGAACTGGTGGCCATCAGCAATGATATCCACGCCGGTCTGCACGCCATTGCCAGCGTAAAACACCAGTGTGAACTCTTGGTGATGTGTGGCACAGGGATCGGCATGTCGCTGGCGCTCAACGGCCGGGTGTTCAGCGGTGCCAATGGCCTGGGTGGCGAATTGGGCGCTTGCCGGGTAATGACGGAGTCGGGGGAATTCAGTCTCGAACAGTTGGCCAGCGGCGAGTCGGTACGGCGTCGGCGCTTGCGCAACCCGGTAGAACTCTATCGCGCCGGGGCTTATCTGGGGATGGGTATTGCCTGGGCGGTTAACCTTCTCAATCCGCAAAAACTCTGGCTTGCCGGTAACATGTTGGCCAATGCCGATTACTACAAGGGCTGCGTCAGTGGTGTTAAAGACTTGGCGGTTCCAGCCACTGTCAGTCAGTGTCAGATAAGTCGGGTCGACGATATGGAGACCTTGGTCTGCCGTGGTCTGCAAGTAATGCTGATGCAACAGGCCTGATAGTTTGATTCAAGGGGGAGATATCCCCCTTCAAGCCGGTTTCTGGCAGGCCTGACGCATCTTCAACCAGAAGGCCCTTTGGCACAGGTTGCTGAAGGCTTTTTGTTTTGGGCTGATATCGTTTCCTTTCAGCACCCGATAACGGGTCCAGTTATCTTCACAAAGCTCGCCGATATTGGACTGGCTTGGCTCCTGTTCCAGCTCCTGCTGTTTTTCGATAATGGTGCCATCGGCAAAGTGATATTGCCACAAACCTTCATCGTCTGTGGTGTGAACTTGCACCGACTCCAACAGTTCGGCGCTGCTTGTCCGTCCTTCTATGGCCAGAATATAGTTGGCAAGATCTTGCATGTTGTACTCCCGCGTTTGGCGCAAGCAGCATAGCAGCGGTCGCCGGAAATTGGCAATTTCGTTTGCTGCTTTAAAGTTTGCATACAATATGCTAAAACTCTCGAGCACATTAATACCCAAGCAAATAACTACTAAAAGTAATCAAGCAGGAGAAGTCTATGAGCACAGGCGTTGGTGGCTCAACCCCGGAGCAGGAGTTGGCAAAGCTGGTGGATATGACCCGGGATGTCACAGCGGTGGAAGCCGCCGAATTCAAAACCAGGCAACAAAATGCCCAGGCGCTGATGCAAGAGTTGGGGATAGATGCCCTCTATCTCAACGCCGGCACCAATCTCTACTATTTCTCCGGCCTGCGTTGGTATGCCAGTGAGCGTATGATAGGAGCGATTTTGCCAAGTTGTGGTGAGCTGGAATACCTGGCGCCGGCATTTGAGCTCGACACCCTCAAGGGCTTTATGTTGCAGCCTGGACCGGTTAACACCTGGCATGAGCACCAGAGTCCCTATGCGCTGTGCCGCCATGTGCTTAAGCGCATGGGCTGTCTGCGCCCGGGCGCCGTTCTGGCTATAGATGAATCTGCCCCTTTCTTTTTGTTTGATGGCCTGCGTGAGGCTTGCCCCGAGCTTGCCTTTGTCAACGGCGCCAAGATTAGCGCCCAACTGCGAATGCATAAATCGGCCGCCGAGCTGAGGCTGATTCAGCGGGCTATGGATATGACGCTCGAAGTGCACAAGGCCGCCGCCAGAATATTACGCCCGGGGATCAGTACCGCCGAGGTGGAAGATTTCATCGACAAGGCCCATAGAGCCGTGGGGGCCAGTGGCTCCTATTTCTGCATAGTGCTCTTTGGTGAGGACAGCGCCTATCCCCATGGGGTCAAGTCGCCCAAGACGCTGGAGCCGGGCGACACTGTGTTGATAGACACAGGCTGTCAGCTGCATGGTTACAACTCGGATATTACCCGCACCTATGTATTTGGTACGCCAAGCGAGCGGCAGCGGCAATTGTGGGCGCTGGAGCAGGCAGCGCAGCGCTCAGGTTTTGAAGCGGCGGCTTTAGGTGCGCCCTGCAGCGGTGTCGACAAGGCGGCCAGAGCCGTGTTGGAAGCGGCCGGTTTCGGGCCCGGATATCAACTGCCGGGATTGCCCCATAGAACGGGCCACGGCATAGGCCTGGATATTCATGAGTGGCCCTACCTGGTCGATGGCGACAACACCCCACTGGCTGTTGGTATGTGTTTTTCCAATGAGCCCATGCTTTGTGTGCCCGGCGAGTTCGGCGTTCGCCATGAAGATCACTTCTATATGACGGCAGAGGGGCCGCGCTGGTTTACCCAGCCGGCTAAGTCGATTGACGATCCCTTCGCGCAGGGGGATTAGTTGTAACAGTTTCTTGCTCGGATAATAAAACCATCAGTCAGCCTGTATTGGCTGACTGATGCTGGGCTGAGCTCGAAATCAAGCGCCAGCCTTGTCCATCAAACGCAATCTTTACTGGTAAAAATTGACTGACGTTAGCTGTTATCGCGATAGGCGGCAATTTTGGCAAGTGCTGCCTTGATTTCCTGCTTGCGACCCGCATCTGCCAACTCGCGCCCAGGCCTTGGAACGGCTTCGAGTGCCTTTTGCAGGAAAGGCAGGGCTTCGTCATACCTGTCCTCTTCCAACAGGAAGTCGCCGTAAAAGTAGTTGCTGTCTATGCCATCGGGGTTGAGTTCCAACGCCTGTTTCAACAACTCTTCGGCCTTGTCATCATCCCCAAAGCCCAGCGGCCAGCCGGGCACCTTGTAGTAAAGTACTCCGAGACTGGTGTAGGCTGAGCCCTTGAGCGCGGTGGGATCTTGCTTGAGCGCCTGCTCGAAATCACTACGAGCCCGCTTGGCATATTTGAGGGCACCGAGGCCGCCGCTGACCCCGGCATAGGTAGAGTTGATAATCCCGTGCCAGATACGCACGCCTGTACTTTGAGGGTGGGAT
Organism: Shewanella chilikensis; assembly: GCF_037953065.1. Taxonomy (NCBI): domain Bacteria; kingdom Pseudomonadati; phylum Pseudomonadota; class Gammaproteobacteria; order Alteromonadales; family Shewanellaceae; genus Shewanella; species Shewanella chilikensis. The sequence goes on from NZ_CP149966.1 coordinate 984,756, forward strand.
TGCACCGACTCATCCGCCAACTTCAGCAGTTTAACAAAGGCTTTTTCCTGCTCGTCGCCGCTGAGTTGATAGTTGTTGATAGCCCAGTCGTGTTGCAACTGTTTGACGGCCAGATCGCTTGCGTCATCGGCCCAGAGCGAAGGACTCACCAGCAGCGCTGCGCTCAGGCACAAGAGTTTAAATGGTTTCATGTTTCTCTCCTTCGGTGATGGGGTTGGCCGTGTCTTGTATTGGCATAGCCCTTTGGCAAAACTGGCGGATAAGTGGCAGTTTCTTGCGGATATCATTGTTAACCAGGCCGGGCAGCAGGGCGTTTATGCGCACAAACAGCTTTTCCGGCCAACCGATAAAACGGCGGCCCTGGCGATTATCAGCCAGATCGCGGCAGAGGATGTCGGCCACCCATTCAGGGCTGTCCTGACGGTTGCCGAGCGCCGAATTGAGCTGGCGCATCGATTCTGTGTTGAGTTCGGTATCCGTGGCTCTGGGGGCGAAATAGAGCACCTTAATCTTGCTGTCGGCTAACTCTCGCTCCAGTACTTCGGTAAAGCCCCTGAGGCCAAATTTGCTGGCGCAGTAAAGACTGAAACCCGGGTAGCCTATGCTGCCGAGAATGGAGCCGACATTGATGATGGCGGCCTCGGACTGGCGTTTGAGCAAGGGCAGCAGGGTGCGGCAACAGTTGATGGGCGCCTCCAGGTTCACCGCCATCATGGCGCGGGTATCACAGGTGTCGCTGGCTTCCAACATGCTGAGTTGATTGACCCCAAGGCAGTTGATCAACACCTTGGGGCTGAACACCCCGGCGGCCTGGCGCAGCTGACACTGACCGCCACTGCTGGTCAGATCGGCACTTAAGGTGTGATGCTCCCCGGCAAGGCTCTGTTTCAGGGCATCGAGCTTGGCTTGATCCCGGCCGCAGAGCAGCAGCCTGGCGCCTTTGGCGGCCAGCGCCCTGGCGATGGCGCTGCCGATGCCGCCACTGGCGCCTGTGATGATGACATTCAGGTGTTTGAGTTCCATATTGGTCACCGTTTTCAGGAGGCCAGCGCCAAGGCCTGGGCCGGCGCCAGCTCGCGGAAGATATTGCCGTAGAGGCGGTAGAAGTTGTTGGCGGCGTGAATGATCAAGGCCTGTTCATCGCGATCCTCAATCCGGTTCATCAGCCCCTCAAAGAAATGGATATGTTGCTTGTCCAGCTCGCCGTGAGACTTGAGATAACTGAAGGCCGAATCCGGCAGCCCCAGGCGCGATTGCACTTTCTCGGCTGCCAGCAGCGCCAGATTGATGCTGGTGCCTTCCAGTACATTGACCATGCCGAAAAAGCCCAGCGGACTTACCCGATTCACCATGTCGTAGGCATATGCAACCATGACCTCGGTGGCAAACAGCGGCGTGCTGCGTCTGGCCTTTTCCTTGTCAAAACCGCAGGCGGCTATGTCATTGAGGATCCACTCCTGGTGGCCTTGCTCCTCTTCGATATACTCGGCTACCGCCACCCTAAGCCATTCCTTGCTTTCCGGCAGTCTGGCGCCTGTGGCCATGAGCAGCGGCGAAGTGTGCTTCACATGGTGATAGGCCTGGTGCAGGAAGGCGACATATTCCTCCAGGCTTATCTCTCCTTGCAGACACTTGCCTATGATGGGACTGGCCAGCAGATACTCGCGTCCGCTCTGGGTTGCTTGTTGTAATTGGTTGTAGAAATTCATTATAGGGTTCCCTCAAGATATGGGGTTTCAGATAGATAGAGCTGTTGTATTTGAGCGGCCAGGGCGCTCAGCAGTGAGGCGCGCTTGACCCTGCCATTGGCGGTGGTGTGAGGCTTGAGCTCGGTTTCATTCAGTCTTATCCAGCGTTTGATCCTGGCGTAGTCGGGCAGTGTGGCATTGACCGCATCCAGCCAGGCCTGGAGCTGCTCATCGCTGACTTGGAGCGGAGCGCACAGCAGTGCGCTGAGCCAGGGTTTGGCGTCGCCGAGCACCATACACTGACTCAGCAGCGGTTTGGCCATCAGCGCCGACTCCACCCACTCAGGGCTGATATTGCGGCCAAAGGAGCTGATAAGCAGATGCTTGCGGCGCCCGTTAATGGCGAGCACACCTTTATCGAGTTGGCCAAGGTCACCGGTGGCGATTTCTCCCTGGCCCCAAGTCTCGGGTTGGCCGAGATACCCCAGGTGACTGGCGCCGCCGACATGGATTTCGCCGCCGCGAATGGTGACTTTGCAATGAGGCAACACAGTGCCGGCAAAGCCGGGAGTGTCTTTATCCGGGGTGTTGAGCGCCACGACAGAGCCGCATTCCGACAGGCCGTAACCTTCATAAACCGGCAATCCAAGCTCCCTGGCCCGCAGCAGCAACTCGGGGGCGACCTTGCCGCCACCAACGGCGACAAAGCGCAGTGAGTTTGGCGCTTGCCACCCTTGCTCGCAGGCACCGACCAGCAGTGTCAATAACTGAGGAATGAGGATCATGCTGCTCGGCTGCGCTCGGCTTATGGTCTGCAGCAGCGCCCGGCTGTCGAGTCTCGAGCTGCCATGCATGCCGCGCGCTTTATCCGAGGGCAGCAGCACAGTTCCGCCGCACAGCAAGGGGCTGTAGATACCGGCGATGTTTTCCAGCAAGGTACTTAAGGGCAACAGACAAAGATGCCTGGGCCGAGGCAGGGCCGTGACTGTGGCAAGCGATTCGGCCACTCGCCATTGATGCTCGCTGCTGAGACACACCCCCTTGGGGTTACCGGTAGAGCCTGAGGTAAAGGTGATTTTGGCTGTGCCCTGAGGGACTTGTGGAAAAGCCGCCGTTTTCTCGGCGCAAGCGCTCTGTTGGCCCGGATGTCCGTTGAAGAGCTGTCCGTCAGATAGCTGCTCGTCGTATAACTGCCTGCCGTATAAATGCCAGCCGTATAGATTGCAGCCCAGTTCACTGAGACCTTGGTAAGGCGTGAAGCCCTTTGGCAAACAAGGCTGAATTTGTGGGCTTTCGCTCAGCACCAGCTCAACCGAGGTTTGTTCAAGGCAGTTTGCCAACTGCTCTTGGGAGAAAAACAGCGGCAAGGGCAGGCAAAGAACTCCCGCCTGCTGGCAGGCGAGATCCAGTATCGCCCACTGCACACTGTTACCGGCATGCAGTGCCAGGCTGCGGATATTCAGGCGTTTGAGGAAATCACTGTAGCGGCGGATTTCCGTTTTCAGTTCAAGGTAGCTGAGTTGCCGCCCAGCATCGCTAAGGGCAATGGCCAGATCTTCGCCGTTGAGTTTGCCCAGGACATCCCAATCAAGGTTGGTTCCGGCACCCGACTCAGAGGTATTGGCTTGGTTCAACTGAGGCGATGGAGTCATAGGCTTGGCTCCCGGGTCCTGGCATAAGCCAATTTGGCCGCCATGGTGCTGATATCCAATTCGTGCCTTTGTGCCAGTCGTCTCAAGCGGGGGCTGGTTTCTATTACCTCTTGAGCGAGGCGCAGATCGCCAATCATGACTCTGGGGTTGTTGCGGTAGTAATTGCCCCAAATGGCGCTGTCACCTTCCAGTCGCTTTGGATCGGCGCTGCACAGCAACATGGGGGAAAAGCCCAGCAGTTTCATTAGCGCTTCCACCTGCTCTGTGACGGTAAAGACCATATATTCAAAACCGGCCCTGGCCAGAGTGGCGGCAAGCAGTACCAGCAGCAGTGGCCCTGAACTCTTGTTGGTCAGTGCCAGATTGCCCACCTCTACCAAGGAAGCCCTGTCCACAGGGCGTTTGGCCAGTAGCGCTACTTGCTGCTCTATGGGGTCCTTGAGATATTGCTCCAGAAACAAGGGGTAGTAACAACCGGCTCTGAGGCCGAAGGCACCCTGAGGCTGACCTTTAATGGTCAGTTGCAGTAAGAAAGGCAAAAACTCCTTGAGTTTGGCGCCATGCACCTGAAAGTATTTGGCGGCGATATAGTCTTCAACCTCAGTGCGGCCCTCTGCCTGTTCATGAAACAGGCGACATTCGGGGAGTGCATGAGGTGGGTTGGCAGAATGTGGGACGTCCTTTTCCAGGGCAGACAGGGTAGACTGCTTGACCATAGAGATACTCCGGATCTGTTAACCAGTATCCAAAGCCTAGAAAAGCAGTCTTAAGAAATACTTATGTGTCTATTAATTTTTTATCAATTAGATAAAAATCAATTGATTGGCTTTAGCTTTTATTGTTCTTTCGTCGCTTGGGGCAATACAACAGCCCCAAAAGCAGCAGCAAGCCACTTAGCCCCAGTACCGGCCATTGACCGACCCGGCTGAACAGAGTCTGGCCTTCGACCAGCGGCACTTCAGCGGTGAGTACACCTTCTACAAACTGCGGTAGTTTGGCACTGATATTGCCAAACTCATCCACCACGGCGGTAACGCCGTTGTTGGTGGCCCGCAGCAGAGGTCGGCCCAATTCGGCCGAGCGCATCTGGGCTATCTCCATGTGTTGCAGTGGGCCATTGGATTCACCAAACCAGGCGTCGTTGGAAACGGTCAGCAACACTTGGGTATCCTCGGCGACGTTGGCCCTGAGCTGTTCGGGGAAAGCGATTTCATAGCAGATTGCCGGTGCCAGAGTATGACCCAACGCCGTCAGATTATTTTGCTGATAACTGCCTCTGGCAAATGAGGACATGGGCAGGTTGAAGAAGGGCGCCAGCGGCCGCAGCAGCGACTCCATGGGCACAAACTCGCCTATTGGCAGCAGGTGATGCTTACGGAACTGATTGTCGCCTGCTGCGCTATAGTTGGCGTTTTGTTGCTGTTTCTGATGATGATTTCCCAGCACGATCAGCGAGTTGTAGAAGTCGCCATTTTGCTGGCTGATGATACCTGTGATGATGGCGGCATCCCGCAGATTGGCGACCTTGTTGGCGTTGTCGAGAAACTCGGCCACCATGCTTTCGGGGGCCGGTATCGCTGCCTCGGGCCAGATCACCAAATCTCTGTCCAGATGCGGGCGGGAGAGATCCATATACTTGAGCATAGTCGGCCAGAGCGCGTCCGGCTCCCACTTCATGCTCTGGGGAATATTGCCCTGCACCAGCGCCACGCTGAGGGTCTCGCCGGTGCGCTCAACCGTTGAAAATCGCGGCGCCTGCCATACAAGCAGGGTAAGTAGCGCCGAGCTCACCACCAGGCTGAACCAGCGGCGTTTGAGTAGCAGTACCAGGCTTGCTGCCAGCAGCGCCACCGTAAAACTGAGCCCCAAAGTGCCTATCATTGAGGCCAGCGGCTTCAAGGGCCCCGAGGTTTGGCTATAGCCGCCCCAGAGCCAGGGAAAGCCGGTGAGCACCCAGCCCCGCAACCATTCGCACAGGGTCCAGAGTGCCGGAAACAGCCCCAGCAGTTGCCAGTTATGACGCTTGGGAGCCAGTCGGGCCAGCAGGGCGCCTGCCAGCGCCGGATACAAGGCCAGATAGAGGGCCAACAGGGCCATCAGGCCTATGGAAACAAGCAGCGGCAAGCCACCGAATCTGTCCATGCTGACATGCACCCAGCTGATCCCGAAGGCGAAGGCGCCAAAGCCAAAGCTGAGCCAATAGCCAAAACTGGCCTTGGGGGAAAGCTTGTCACTGTGCCACAGGCCAAAGGCCAGCGCCAGCGGGTAGATGGGCCAGAGATCGTAGGGGGCAAAGGAAAGTGCCGTACTGGCACCGGCCAAAAAGGCCAGTACCAGACGCAGCTTGGGGTGGCGTTTAAGCGCCGCTAATGTGGAATTCACTGGTCGTTACTGTCTTCAGTATCGTTGGGATCGGGCAGTTTCACCCTGAGTTGCAATAAACGGCGGGTATCGGCACTGATCACTTTAAATTCAATGCCGTCGATGACGATCTTCTCGTTGCGCTCCGGCAGGTGACCGAAGGCATGGGACACCAAGCCGCCGACTGTGTCGAACTCTTCGTCACTGAAATGGGTGTTGAAGGTTTCGTTGAAATCTTCAATCTCGGTCAGTGCCTTGACCATGTAAACCCGGTTACCGGCTTTACGGATCTCAGACTCGTCGCTGTTGTCGTGATCGAACTCATCTTCGATATCGCCGACAATCTCTTCGAGAATATCTTCAATGGTGACCAGGCCGGAAACACCACCGTATTCATCGACCACAATTGCCATATGGTAGCGTTGGGAACGGAACTCTTTGAGCAGCACATCCACTCTCTTGCTCTCGGGCACCACAACGGCCGGGCGGATCACTTTTTCCAGTGAGAAGGGTTCTTCACTGTTGTTGAAGCCGTACTTCAGCAGATCTTTGGCCAGCAGTATGCCTTCTATATGGTCTTTGTCTTCATTGACCACAGGAAAGCGGGAATGAGCAGAGTTGATGACAGTGTTGAGCAGTTCCTCAACAGAGTCATTGAATTGGATGGCGACAATCTGCGCTCTGGGGATCATTATGTCCCTTACACGCAAATCGGATACCTCTAAAACACCTTTTATCATCTCGCGGGTATCTTCTGTGATGAGCTCACGCTGCTCGGCATCGTGGATCACCTCAACCAGATCTTCGCGATTTTGAGGTTCGCCCTGGAATAACTGGCTTACACGGTCAAACCAGCCTTTCTTATGGGCGCTGGTACTCGGGGGGATATCGTCACTCATAGTGTTCTTCATGACAGGGCGAACCCTGGCAATTATTGCTCCTTGTATGGGTCAGTAAAACCTAAGCTTTCAATGAGTTGGGTCTCTAGCGACTCCATTTCTTCGGCTTCGGCATCTTCGATGTGATCATAACCTAGCAGATGCAGGCAACCGTGCACAACCATATGTGCCCAGTGCGCCTGTAGCGGTTTATGCTGTTCACGGGCTTCATTTTCAACGACTGAAACGCAAATGACAAGATCCCCGAGTAATGGCAGGGTTATTCCCGGTGGCGCTTCAAACGGAAATGACAATACATTGGTGGGCTTGTCTTTGCCGCGGTAGTCCCGGTTCAACTGCTGGCTCTCTTCACTGTCCACCAGACGTATGGTTAGCTCAGCCTGCTCCATACTATTGCCTATGGCAGTGCGGGCCCAGAGCTCGAAATCGCTCTGGGATGGCAGGTTTTGCGCTTCTGTGGCCAGTTGCAGGTCCAGTTGTAGATCAAGACTCATGGGCGCCGGCCTCTGTCAGTTGATATTGGCTGTCGCGTTGGGCTTTGGCCGCCTGCTGGCGCTGATCGTGCGTCTCATAGGCTTCCACTATGCGGGCTACTACCGGGTGACGCACCACATCCTGGGCCTGGAAGAAGTTGAAGCTGATCTCTTCCACTTCGCTCAGTACTTCAATGGCGTGGCGCAGGCCGGACTTGGCGTTGCGCGGCAGATCTATCTGGGTAATGTCGCCGGTGATCACCGCCTTGGAGTTGAAGCCGATACGGGTGAGGAACATCTTCATCTGTTCCACCGTGGTATTTTGGCTCTCATCGAGAATGATAAAGGCATCGTTGAGGGTGCGGCCACGCATATAGGCCAGCGGCGCGACCTCGATAACATTACGTTCTATCAGTCGCTCGACCTTCTCAAACCCGAGCATCTCAAACAGGGCGTCATACAGAGGCCTGAGGTAAGGGTCTACCTTCTGGCTCAGATCGCCGGGCAGGAAGCCCAGTTTCTCACCGGCTTCCACCGCAGGGCGGGTCAGCAGAATGCGGCGGATCTCCTGACGCTCCAGCGCATCCACGGCGGCGGCAACAGCCAGATAGGTCTTGCCGGTACCGGCGGGGCCTATGCCGAAGGTGATGTCATGGCGCACTATGTTGGCCACATATTGGGTCTGGTTGGGATTGCGCGGCTTAATCACCCCTTTGCGGGTCTTGATATAGTGCTCTTTGGGTTCTGCACCGCTGTCGTCGGCTTCCAGGGCAATGGCTTCCTGAATGGCGATATGCACCTGCTCGGGCTCCAGATCCGGGGTCGAGCCTTTTACCGGCGCGGTTTCGACATAGAGCTGTTTCAGCAGGTTGTTGGCGGTGAGGCAGTTACGCGGCTGGCCGACAATCTGAAAATGGTTGTTTCGGTAGCTTATCTCGACGCCCACCCGGCGTTCGAGCTGCTTGATATTGTCATCGAACGGACCACACAGAGACGCCAGACGGCGGCTGTCGGCCGGTTCGAGATACAGATTCATGGTGGTTAATTTGTGAGACAAACAAAAACTCCTGTTGATGTCATCTTTGATCAGTTTACGAGCGTGAAGGCATAAATGCTAACGGAAAATCGAGCCTAAAATAAAACGGCCCGGGTCCGAAGAGCCGGGCCGCCGTGGAAGTCTCGGCGCTTACGGGGTGAACTGAGTCACACCCAGGGTATCTTCCTGGTTATGCTTGGCCAGGATATCACTGGGGCGCAGGCTCTTGCGTAAGTCCATCTCATCTTCACCGCGAACAAACTTGCCGCGCAGCGAGTTGGTGTAGACATCGACGATTTCCACGTCCACGAAGCTGCCTATGTGCTTGGGCTGGCCTTCGAAGTTGACCACCCGGTTGTTTTCGGTGCGGCCGCGCAGCTCCATGGGGTTCTTGACCGATGGGCCTTCCACCAGAATACGCTGCACTGTGCCCAGCATCTGGCGGCTGTAGCGCTGCGCCTGTTGAGTAATCCTGTCCTGCAGGATTGCCAGACGCTGCTTTTTCTCTTCCATATCCACATCATCCGGCAAGTCGGCCGCCGGGGTGCCGGGACGGGCACTGTAGATAAAGCTGAAGCTGTGGTCGAAGCCCACTTCTTCAATCAGCTTCATGGTGTCGGCAAAGTCTTCTTTGCTTTCGCCGGGGAAGCCGATGATAAAGTCGGAGCTTATCTGAATATCCGGCCGCGCCTTGCGCAGACGGCGAATGATTGACTTGTACTCGATAGCCATATGGCCGCGCTTCATCTGGGTCAGAATGCGGTCTGAACCCGATTGCACCGGCAGGTGAAGGAAGCTGACCAGCTCTGGAGTGTCTTCATAGACATCGATAATGTCCTGGGTGAACTCTATCGGGTGGCTGGTGGTAAAGCGGATGCGGTCGATTCCGTCGATGGCGGCCACATAACGCAGCAGCTCGGCAAAGCTGCAAATCTCGTCATCATGGGTCAGGCCGCGATAGGCGTTAACGTTCTGTCCCAGCAGGTTGACTTCACGCACCCCTTGCTCGGCCAGTTGAGCGATTTCCAGGATGATGTCATCCAGTGGCCGACTGACTTCTTCACCGCGGGTATAGGGCACCACGCAGAAAGAGCAGTACTTGCTGCAGCCTTCCATGATCGACACAAAGGCGGTGGGGCCTTCGGCGCGGGGCTCGGGCAGACGGTCGAACTTCTCGATTTCCGGGAAGCTGACGTCAATCACCGCCTGGTCGCCGCTGCGAACCTGGTTGATCATCTCTGGCAGACGGTGCAGGGTTTGAGGGCCGAAGATAATATCCACGCACTGGGCGCGTTCTTTTATCGCCTTGCCTTCCTGCGAAGCCACACAACCACCCACGCCAATGATCAGCTCAGGATTCTTGTCTTTGAGTGTTTTCCAGCGGCCCAGCTGATGGAATACCTTTTCCTGTGCTTTTTCACGAATAGAACAGGTATTGAGCAGCAGAATATCTGCCTCATCAGCCTCTTCGGTCAGGGTGTAGCCCTGAAATTCGTTTAACAGATCGGCCATCTTGGATGAGTCGTACTCATTCATCTGACAGCCCCAGGTTTTAATATGGAGTTTTTTACTCATCAGTTTTGCGTCGCTCTTCGGAACCACTTAAAAAATAGCGCGCCATTTTACCTGCTGTTAAGTCCGCTGACCAGCTTTTGAACGCCAGGGCTGAGAATTACTCTGGTTGCTGCAATACCCTTTCAAGCTGTGCGGGTAAACGGTTGGCGGCAAGTTGAACATTTTGCTGCCGATAAAACTGTTCAGCCATCTGTTGGTTGCCGCTGCGAGCCTGAAGATAGATATCTTCCAGTACTTCTAAATGAAAGCCGGCCATGGTTTCCGTGATTTGTTGATATAGGGCATAATTCAGCGACGAGCGATAGGTTACAGTTATCACTTCCATCTGGTCTGCCGTGGTGGCGGCCAGAATATGACCAGAGGTAAAGGCGGCCGGGACGACAAGGGCTGCGGCTATTAGGCTGTTGGTAAGTTTGCACATGGTATCCTCACTTGTTGATGTCGATAACCGCCAATGCGGTGTTGGCCATGACAGATACTGCTTGGACACTCTGAGGCTAGTCTAAGGTTGCCAAGGCTCGTGTGTCGGCTTGTAAGCAGGTGTTTCAGGAGGGCCGGCAGCAACATTTGCTCATGATTGAAGCCCAAACAGTTACCATTGAACACAACTCTGTGGCCAAGGCGGCAGAGAAGAGAGACAGCAGGAAAGGCATAGTGACAGAACAACATGAGACCAAGGATATCGTCATCATAGGTGGCGGTATGGTGGGCGCGGCGACGGCGCTGGGGTTGGCCAAACTCGGGCTGGAAGTGGCGCTGGTGGAGGCCTTTGAACCCGAGGCCTTTGATGCCTCACAACCTCTGGATGTCAGGGTCTCGGCCATCAGTGTGGCATCGGAGGCGCTACTCGAGCGTCTGGGAGCATTAGATACTCTGCTCGGAATGCGCCATGTGGCTTATCGTGGCCTGGAAACCTGGGAAATGGAAGGCTGCATTACCCGTTTCCATGCCAGTCAGATTAAGGCCGAGCGTCTCGGCCACATAGTGGAAAACCGTTTGGTGCAGCTGGCACTGTGGCAGGAATTCGACAACTACCCCAATCTGACCCTCTGCTGCCCGGCCCGGGTCGGGCGCATGGTGCGCTCCAGCGTGGGGATAGAGGTGAGTCTGGACGATGGCCGGGTGTTTGATGCCCGCTTGCTGGTGGGGGCCGATGGTGCCAACTCCAGAGTGCGTCAATGGGCCGGAATTGGTATCAGTGGTTGGGATTATTCCCAGTCCTGTATGTTGATCAATATCGCCACCGAGTGCGATGAGCAGGATGTGACCTGGCAACAGTTTACTCCGCAAGGGCCGCGCTCCTTGCTGCCATTGCCGGGCAAAAATGCATCCCTGGTTTGGTATGACGATGCCAAACAAGTTCGCAGTTTGATGCAGCTCAGCGACAGCCAACTGAAGCAGGCGATCATCAATCACTTCCCCGATAGGCTGGATCCCCACTTCGAAGTGTTGGCCAAGGGCAGTTTCCCGCTGACCCGGCGCCATGCGCAGCAATACTACCGCGACAATCTGGTGATCCTGGGGGATGCGGCTCACACCATTAACCCGCTGGCGGGGCAGGGGGTTAACCTGGGCTTTAAAGACGTCGAAGCCTTGATAGCGACAATCACCCAGGCGCTGGAGAAGGGTGAAGACTGGTCAAAGGCCACAGTGCTTGAGGGGTTCCAAAAGCAGCGTTGGTTTGACAATCAGTTGATGATGACCGGTATGGATCTCTTTTATGCCGGTTTCAGTAACGATCTGCTGCCACTTAAACTGTTGCGTAACGCCGGGCTCAAGCTGGCGGATATCAATACTCCGGTCAAGCAACAAGTGCTCAAGTATGCGCTGGGGCTGAGATAACCCCGGTCGATTTGTTGATTGTCGTAAGAGAGTGCTAAAATGCCGCGTTTTTACAAGAATGCGGCATTTTTCATTGGCTTTTTGGCAGTGTTTGGGCCTGTAACGGTCAAGCTTCAAGAGCGGTGAATATGTGCTTGGCCTTGTCCGGCCTTCGCAGAACTTCTCGTTGAATAAACAGACTGATAGAGACTGATGACAGAGATTAAACTTATCGTCGGGCTGGCCAATCCCGGCGCCGAGTATGCCCAGACCCGCCATAATGCCGGCGCCTGGTATGTGCAGGAGCTGGCCAGAGGTTGCGGTGCCCAGCTCAGTGCTGACAGCAAGTATTTTGGCCTGACCGCCAGAGTCACGCTCAAGGGCCGCGATGTGCGCCTGCTGATCCCTTCCACTTATATGAACCTGAGTGGCAAGTCGGTGGCGGCATTGGCGAACTTCTTCCGTATTCAACCGGAGGAGATTTTGGTGGCCCACGATGAGCTGGACATGCCGCCGGGTGTGGCCAAGTTCAAGCTGGGTGGTGGGCATGGTGGCCATAACGGCCTTAAGGACATCATCGCCAAGCTGGGCAACAACAAAAATTTTTATCGTCTGCGGATTGGCATAGGTCATCCCGGGGACAAGAACAAAGTCAGCGGCTATGTGCTTGGCAAGGCGCCGAGTACTGAGCAGTCGCTGATAGATGCCGCGGTAGATGAAGCGGTGCGCGCCACTGATATCCTCTTTGCCGAGGATATGACCAAGGCGATGCATAGGCTGCACTCCTTTAAAGCGGTCTAAGATTATCCAGGCGTCTGACGCCTGTTTCATTATCCTGTCCGGGGCCGAGTGCGCCGGGCTCAAATTAGAGAGAAAGGTAAACATCATGGGTTTTAAATGCGGCATCGTTGGTCTGCCAAACGTCGGTAAGTCAACTCTGTTCAATGCGTTAACCAAGGCTGGCATCGAAGCGGCAAACTTTCCCTTCTGTACCATAGAACCCAACACAGGTGTGGTGCCGGTGCCGGATGCTCGTCTGGACGCCCTGGCTGAAATCGTTAAGCCTGAGCGGGTACTGCCAACCACCATGGAGTTTGTGGACATTGCCGGCCTGGTTGCCGGGGCGTCCAAGGGCGAAGGCCTGGGTAACAAGTTCCTGGCCAACATCCGTGAAACCGATGCTATTGGCCATGTGGTACGTTGCTTCGAGAACGATAACATTGTTCACGTGGCCAACAAGGTTGACCCGGCCGGTGATATTGAAGTGATCAATACTGAACTGGCACTGGCGGATCTCGACAGTGTTGAGCGTGCCATACTGCGTCAGCAAAAGCGCGCCAAGGGTGGTGATAAAGACGCCAAATTTGAAGTCGAAGTACTGGAAAAACTCAAGCCGGTACTGGACGAAGGCCATATGCTGCGTACCCTGGATTTGAGCAAAGAGGAGCTGGAAGCCGTGGCTTACCTGAACCTGCTGACGCTCAAGCCAACCATGTATATTGCCAACGTTTCTGAAGATGGCTTCGACAACAACCCGCATCTGGATACAGTGCGCGCCATTGCCGAAAAAGAAAATGCCGTTGTGGTGCCTGTGTGCGCTGCTATCGAGTCAGATCTGGCGGAAATGGATGAGGAAGAGCGCAGCGAGTTCCTCGAAGAGCTGGGCCTGGAAGAGCCCGGGCTTGATCGGGTGATCCGCGCCGGTTACGAACTGCTGACACTGCAAACCTACTTTACTGCCGGGGTGAAAGAAGTCCGTGCCTGGACTGTGACAGTCGGGTCTACCGCACCGCAGGCGGCCGGTAAGATTCACACCGACTTTGAGCGTGGCTTTATTCGGGCTCAGGTTATGGCCTATGATGACTTTATTCAGTTCAAGGGCGAAGCCGGTTGTAAGGAAGCGGGTAAGCTGCGGGTGGAAGGGAAAACCTATATCGTCAAAGACGGCGATGTGATGCACTTCCTGTTTAACGTGTGATTGGAATTTGTTGTTTTATGAGGTTTCACTCAATCTCATAAAGAACATGAAATGCAGCGAAACCCACTGATTTCGTGGGTTTCGCTTCTCATGATGTCTCAGGTTATCTTACTGCAGCTCTGTAAAAAATGAGTATAAAGGTGAGTATAAACTGCTTTAGTTCTTCTTCTTTGGTGAGTATATTGGTTGTGTGGTAACTATTCCGCAACAAGGTTGTGCTCACAGACACCCAGTGCCGTTCAGCAAAGCCTAAAGAAAAGTTCTATTGTCTAAATGATTCTGATGGCCTTTATCTAGAAGTTAAACCCAGTGGCAAGAAAGCCTGACGCTCTTGTTTCAAAATCAATGGTAAATCCAGCATATTTGCTTTGGGTGAATATCCGCTTGTTAAATTGGTTGGTAATGCTTACCGGGCAAAAAATTGCCCGCTGAGCAAAAAATTGCCCGGAACTGGGCAAGAAATTGCCCAGCATGAAAAGGCCTTTTGTGTTTTCCTTATAAATCAGTACTTTACATTTTGGCATGAGAGTTGCTTTTCATCAAACAGGTTTATCCCAAACCTCTTTGAATTTTTAAAAAGGAATTTATCATGCCAACACCATGTTATATCTCTATCGAAGGCCAAACTCAGGGCAACCTCACTGCCGGCGCCTTTACTGCAGAATCTGTCGGTGACATCTTTGTGGAAGGTCATGAAGACGAGATGTTGGTTCAGGAGTTCAATCACATTGTGACTGTGCCAACCGATCCTCAGTCTGGTATGCCTTCCGGTCAGCGTGTGCACAAGCCGTTCAAGTTCACCGTCGCGCTGAACAAAGCCGTTCCCTTGATGTACAACTCACTCTCTTCCGGTGAGAAACTGACCAAGGTTGAGCTCAAGTGGTACCGCACTTCTATCGAAGGTAAGCAAGAGCACTTCTTCACGACCAAGCTGGAAGGCGCCACCATCATTGATATCAACTGTCATATGCCTCACTGTCAGGATCCCAACAAAGCCGACTTTACTCAGTTGGTTGAAGTGTCCATGGCCTATCGCAAGATAGACTGGGATCACGTCAGCGCCGGAACCTCTGGTGCCGACGATTGGCGTAAGCCCATCGAAGCATAATTCAGTCAATGACTGATTTGCTTGAACGTATGCGGGCAAAACGCCCGCATACGTTCTGCTATCTGCTACAAGGTTTTTCCAAGTAGCGTCTCAATGGCAAGAAAAGAGTGATTCTAGCGGATTAGAGTCAGGACGAACTCGAACAAGGATACCGGCTATGTTTTATCTTGGCAGTGGTTTGCGGTTTCATTTCAAGGCAGAAGCGGAGGCGGACGATAGTTTCAACCTGCTGTCGTTTGATTTTGATGAACAGTTGTCCTCGCCCTTCAAGGGAGAGTTGATATTACTGAGCCGCAGGGATGATATTACTGCCGAGCAGATAGTCGATAAGAATGGCGTCTTGAGTATTTGGCAGGATGGTGTTCGAGTCAGACGTTTTCACGGTATAGTCAGCCGCTTTGCCAAGGAAGACTCAGGCCATAAACATACTCAATACAAGCTGACCATGGAACCTGCCATGGCGCGGCTGCGGCTGCGGCAAAACAGCCGTATCTTTCAGGAAAAGTCCCTCAAACAGATTTTCAGCACCCTGCTTGATGAAATGGGTATCAGTGATTATGCCTTCAGTTGGGATGCACGCTACGAGTCGGAAAAGCGCGAATACTGTGTTCAGTATCGGGAGTCGGACTTTGACTTTATCACCCGTCTTTCGGCTGAGGCCGGGGTGTTTTGGTATTTCGAATTCAGTGACGACAAACATACGCTGATTTTCTGTGATGCCACCAGCAAGCTGCCGGCGGCCAAACAACTATTCCCCTATAACGCCTTGAGCGGCGGCGACAGCGAAGTGCCTTTTGTCCGCAGCTTCAGTTACGCCAAGCAACTGGCGAGTGCCAAGGCTGAGCTTAAGGATTACAGCTTCAAAAAGCCCGCTTATAGCTTTTTACAAACAGAAACCGCCAAGCGGTTGGCATTCCATCAAGCGGCCGCAGGGGATAAATACGAGCATTTTGATTACCCCGGACGCTACAAGGATGATGCTCAGGGGGGATTATTTACACCGGCCAGATTACAAGCATTGCGCAACGACACTGAAACGGCCGTAGGACAATCAAGTATTGTGACGGCCAGTGCCGGAGTGAAAATGAACCTTGCCGAGCATCCGGATACTGCGTTCAACCGTGATTGGCTGCTGGTGGCTGTGAAACATCATGGCGTACAGGGCGCTGCGGCAGAGGAAACCAACAACACTACCCCGACCCAATATCAAAACGGTTTTCATGCGATAGAGGGTAACCTTCCCTGGTTGGCTATGCCCAAGACCAAGCCATTGGTCACGGGTCCTCATATGGCTACCGTGGTAGGGCCTAAAAATGAAGAAATCTTCTGTGATAAATATGGTCGGGTTAAAGTGCAGTTCCCTTGGGATAGATATGGCCAGGCAAATGAGCAGAGCAGCTGTTGGGTTCGTGTTAGCCAGGGCTGGGCCGGTGGCCAGTATGGCTTTATGGCCATCCCGCGGATTGGTCATGAAGTAATAGTCTCTTTTCTGGAAGGCGATCCGGATCAACCTATCATTACCGGCCGCACTTATCATGCTGCCAATCCAACCCCGTACCTGCTGCCTAACCACAAGACCCGAACACTGTTCAAAACTCAAACCCATAAAGGGGAAGGTTTTAATGAACTGAGGTTTGAGGATGAGGCCAGCCGGGAGCAGATCTATCTCCATGCCCAAAAAGACATGGATAGCGTCATCAATAACATCAAACGAACTGAAATCGGCTTGGATGAGCATATCACCATAGGCCAGGATCAGTTCCAACTGGTGAAAAACAACCGCCATACCCTGGTTGCGCAGGACGATATTGCCAAAACAGACAGAGATCATCAGTTGTTGGTCGGGCGGAACTTCATTCACAAGATAATCGGTGCGATGAAGCGCTATATAGGGGGAGGGCTTATCACTCGCATTGATGGGGGCAACCAAACCAATATCGCCGCTTCTGATGAACGGATTATTGGCGCAGATCTGCTGATTAAGGTTGGCAATGCCAGTTCTCAGAAAGCAAAAACCATTGTGCTGGATGCCGGTCAGGAATTGACCATCAAGGGGCCGGGGGGCTTTATCAAGTTGGACTCAGGTGGCGTCACTATTTCCGGAAATAAAGTCAAAATCAATGAAGGTGGATCGCCTGGCACCGCAACGGAGCCCAAAGCTGTCGATCCGGAAGCGCCCGCTGAGCCAACCAAGCCCGATCTGGCTGACAGGCGTTAAGGGAGAAACCGTATGCCAAAAGCAGCCCGAATTGGCGATAGCTGTGCAGGACATGGATGCTTTCCCGCTACACCGATAACGGCTGGAAGCGGTGATGTCAGCATCAATGGTATCCCTGCGGCCAGAAAGGGAGATTCGGTCCTGTTTCACGCCTGCCCATGTCCCAAAATGCCACATGGCATTCATGGTCGTAGTATCTCTGCCGGCTCTGCGAATGTGTCCATCAATGGTAAAGCGGCAGCCAGGTACGGTGATGCTGTCGGGTGTGGAGGTTCGGTAGCCGCAGGCTCCGGGGACGTCTTAATTGGTGATACGCCATACCAGTCGACAGAGCATCCCTGTGGTGAGGCTGCGGCAAAAGACAATGCACCCTTCATCAAGTTGCTGCCTTTAGCCGCATTGCCTGTGATGCAATGGGCTGATGCCGGCGAGATGGTGTCTTTTCTGAATGACCCGGTCAACAGTGTTGCTGAGCGCAAGGCGCGATATGAAGCCCGTAAAGCATTGAGCCAAAGTCATGCGGGCTCGGCATCGGCGGCCAAAAAGGCTGCGTCGGAAAGATTGGCTTTCAATAACGACAATATACTGCGAGCAGAAGCTGCCCAGTATGTGTATCGTGTCGATGAATTCAAGCGGGGACACATCAGCGAACTACCAGAACCGCCTTTGGGCTTGGAAGCTGTGGATACCAGCAAAATTCCGGGATTGAATAATGCTGTCTTTTCGGACAAAGAAACTGGTTTCGGCGCCGGGCTATTCAAATCAGCCATCAACGACGAAACCATGTTGACATTCAGGGGAACCAATAATCGAGTAACAGGTAAGAAAGATTGGATAACTAATGCTAAACAGGGAATGGGAATCGAATCCAAGCAATATAACCAAGCCATGAAGCTGGCCAGGCAAGCATCAATGTCACCTCATTTGGAGCAACAACTTGTTATTGTGGGTCATTCTCTTGGAGGTGGCTTAGCGGCCAGTGCTGTCGGAGCAACGGGAATTCCTGGTTACACTTTCAATGCAGCAGGACTTCATCCAAAGACAGTTGAACGTTTTGGTGGCCTGCCGATGGCCGAAATAGATGGATTGATCCAGACTCAGGCGGTCAATGGTGAAATATTGACAGGCGGGCAGAAGTTGCGAGGAGTGTTACTGCCTGGGCTTCTGGGAGGAATTGGGAGCCTGTTTGGTCCAGTTGGTACTGGTCTTGGACTGTTGGCCAGCGGTGTATTGATGGCTCGGGATACGCTTCCAAGCGCGCCGGGGAAAATGCATTCGTTGGAGGGAAGCGGATGGAACCCCGCAACTCGCCATGGTATGGCGCAGGTTGTGGCAGGTATTGAAACACAGAAGCGTGAGGATATTACAACGCTTACTGGTTAGCATGAATCGAAAAGGTAACAGAAGTCATGATGAAACTGAAGAAGGGGCATTGGCTTGGCTTATTGATAGCGGGTGTACTCAGTGCTTGTGGAGTAGGAGGAAAACAGATGGATGCCGAACAGTTTTTTAAGCCTGAAATGGTTCAGCTAATAAAGCACATTCAGCAAGGGCGAGAAAAAGAAGCACGCGCCATGATAGTGGAAGGATTAGACCTTAATATGCATGGCGAAGAAGATATTACGCCGCTGCTTTGGCTTATTACACAAAATGATAAGCACGCGATAAAGCTCGCATTGGAACTAGGGGCAGATCCAAATTTTCCACAGGCTGATGGTGGCAATGTTATTACTTTTGTCGCAGGGGGCAAAGATATTGAGTTGCTTGAAATATTATTGGCGGCAGGCGGAGATGCCAATAGTATTGATCATAACAGAGAGCCGGCTGTATTTCAGGCGATTGGGGAATCTAATATAGAGGCTGTAAGAGTGTTACAGAAATACGGTGCTGATCTTAATGCCATTGATGCCTCAGAGATAAACTCCGCGCTTCATGCCGCTTTTATCAACCAATGGGAGCTGGTTTATTTCATCCTCAATCATGGTGGAGATTATAGGCAATACTCCAATGGTGGAGTTGATTTGGCCTGGATTATCCATGATATCGAACAAAAAAAACTGTTTAACGCGAACAGTGACAATTATCAGTGGTTATTGAAGGTTAAAGCTTTCCTTTTGGAGCAAGGGGTGAGATTTCCCCCGCCATCTCCTGCAGAAGTACAAACTCGTTGGGCTAAAGAGGGAAGAGCTGGTTACCAAGCGTTCGAGAATTAGTGGTGTTCTGCGCTTTGTCTGGCTTAAGTATGCGGTTGGCATGTGTGCTCTGTTCTTTGGTTTGGGTGGCGTCACAGATGGATGCTGAGCAGTTTTTTAAGCCGGAAATGGTGACGGTACTTCAGCATATTCAGCAAGGCCATGAAAAAGAGGCCAGAGCGGCGTTAACTGATGGACAAGACCTCAATATTCATGGTGACGAGGATATTACCCCTTTGCTATGGCTTATTTTACAGCAGGATAAAGCGGCGGTGGCTTTGGCACTCAAACTTGGGGCCGACGCTAACTTTAAGCGAGCGAATGGTGACAATGCGATTACGGCTGTAGCCGGGAATGAGGATACTGATTGGCTGAAAATGTTACTTGAGGCCGGTGGGGATCCCAACAGTGTGGATCGTAATCAAGAGCCCGCCTTGTTTCAGGCCGTAGGAGAAGGCAATAAGGAGGCTGTTGAGATCCTGCTGGATCATGATGCAGATGTGAATGCTGTCGATGGGCCTGGAAGTAACGCCTTGCAATACGCTGCTGCCATCAACGACTTTGAAATGGTGTACTTCCTGTTGCAGCATGGAGCCGACTTTACCCACAGTAACGATACCGGCGCGGATTTAGCCTGGAATATACATAAAAAGCTGTCCCGTGGGCTGGTATCGTCATCTTCGGACAACTACGAGTGGTTGATGAAATCCAAACAGTTTATTGAAGAGAAGGGGGTTAGCTTTCCACCGCTTTCACCGAAAGAAGTTCGGGCAATATGGGCTAAGGAAGGCAAACCCGGTTACTGATTGTTGTTGTAATCAAGGATGTTGTTGAATGTCAGGGAATGCACAATCCATGCTTATGCACCAGATCATCAGTGGCAGGCAAAGCCATTATTGCTATGCCTTGATAGAGCCATTTGATATCGCCGGGTTTGATGAGCAATGGTCAGTTTTAAGTACCGCCCCGGGAGCACAGTGGCGCAGCCTTCCCATTGCGTCGCTGGCCTCGGCACCGGGGTTGCAGCCTTTGTTGTTACGGCTCAGTGATGGTAGCCCCTGTGAGACCCTGATGCTCTGGTTGCTGCAACAACCAGGGGCAGATCAGCGGTGCATCTTGTTCACCACCTGGTTTGATTGGCAACAAGTCATTGCTTTTTGGTTGCAGCGAACTGAGGCTCTTTATCCTCAGGGCATAGTCGCTCCATTTAACAGTTTTTCGGCCCCCATACTGTCATTGCTGTGGCAAACCCTGGGCGATGAACAGCAACAGAGTTTTGTCGCTGGTTTGGAAGGCCTCTATTTGCCTGAAGGCGCAGCTTGGAGACTGTTGGCAATCGGAAACCAAGTGGCTGAACCCGCTTTTGAGCAAATACAACTCAGTGAACAGCAATATGAGCTTTTGACGCGCGAGAGTCGGCGTGAACTGCAAAGTCAGCAACTGTTTTTAAGGCTACAGCCTTATCACAGGAGAGAATTTTCGCCGGCGGATATCAGAGCCGTCTATTTCGATACCTTGCAACGGGTACAACAGCAGTTTGCTAATGCAGATGCCAGGAGTTGTGAAATCATGGCACAGCGCAGGTTTGTCTGGGGGAAAGATTACTTTATCCATCCTGTGTTTTTGGCCTTGTGTACGGATGGTGATTATCGAAAGGCGCTGAGACGTTTTCAGCAAAAAGTATGCAATGATGCGGCGCTCGGTCGCGATATGGATTTTCATGATTGGTTGCCTCCATTGGAGCAATAGCCAGAGGACAGGGATGTGGTAACAATAGCAGCATTAGAGCAACAACAACTCGATGAACAGCAATGGCGGCAGCTATTGGTCAATGGCTCGGTGTTTTTGCTGGCAGATCCAACACTCAATGAAGCGGTGAGAGGTATAGCCGAATCACAGCTTCCTGAAACTCCCGAGTTCAACCGGCTCTATTGGGGGGAACTGGGAAGGCTGCACGCATCATTGTCCCCGTGTCTTATCCGGGCTTATGGCAGTAATTGGGCCGAGTTGCAGCAAAAAATATGTAGCCAACCCGGTTGGGGAATGGCCTGGGTGCTGGAAGGCGATATGCAGGCCTACACGCCACTTCAGCAACTGCAACTATTGGTACATCACTTGCGCAGTTGGACTTGGATAGCTGACGGTGATGACACCCAGTTATTACGCATTGCCGACTGGAAGGTAGCGGAAACCTTGCTGAGTGCCAGTTCGGTTGAAGAAGCCGTTGACTTTTTGGGTCCGGCGGCGGCCTTGGTGACGATTAACGCCGATGGGATCACTCGCTGGCAACCCAAACAGCGTTCACAGTGGCAGTTAGCGCAGCAATGCACACCCAGAGTGTTGACTGCCCCCCAGTATCAGGCGCTGCGTCAGATGGCTGAAGCCATCACTTATCGTGACTATATGACGCACCTGCAACAACATCATCCCGTGACCAGACAATGGTCCACAGACGACTGCCTCAGTTTTATCTCAAAGCATGTTAATCAAGCCCAGCAGCACGGATTCAGTGGCAAACAGCAGCAGATAAAGTTTCTCACGCTCGCGTGCCTGTTTGGCGATGATTTTTGTCAGTTGCCCTGGGCGAAATCTATCCTCGATGCTCCCAGACAAGGCGCAGAAGACAGGATGTACAAGCTATTTCGCGCAGCAGAGGCCGAATTGGATAAGGAAGTCGCATCATGAGTCAGAATCGCAAGGCAGAGTTGATCTCCAGTGAAGTTGCTGCAGAGCAGAACTTCACCACAGATAATATCTTGCGCGGCAGTTGCGTCGAGTGCGGTTGCACGGCACTGATATTTTATCACTACGATGATGGTCAACCTGTGCCCGAAGCCCCTTTCATACTGACTGACAGTAATAACAAAAAGCTTGAAGGCAAGACAGACAAGAAAGGGCTCTGCCTGATTGAAGAAATGCCCTGTGGCGCTTTCGAACTGCTGCTTGATGAAGGGAGCGATGAGTTTCGCCCCAAAGAAACCGAAGAGAATAACCCGGTTTTACAGGTTAAGCCCGAATATGCTGCCATTGCCGGAGAGTATTTCACTCTGTTCACGCTGCTGCGAAACAAAGGCTTCATTGAATATGACGCTGATGACAGCAGTGAGCGTCATATTGATATTGATGACACCAGTCTGTTTTTGAATGTACCGGATGAATATGAACCCGCCTACGAGCGCTTCTGGGAGTTAAACGACCGGATTAATCGTGGCTCGATGGGATTGCGCGAGGCCATTTATAAAATTCATGTCAGTCTTCCTGCCGAAGTGGTCAGCAAGGCCGGGGACAACAGCGCTATTTTATTGTTCTGTGAAATTGCGCTGGGCTTCATCCCTGTAGTCGGTCAGGCGATGGATATCTACGACCTCGGTGAATGGGGCTGGCAGACATACACTCAGGCAGCGCTAAGAAGCGATCCCATGCACTGGGCCATTGGTGGTCTGGTACTGGTTGGGTTTGTTCCCGGTGTTGGTGATGCTCTGAAAAAGTCCGGTAAAGCCATTATTGAAGCTCTGGCTAAAAACAGTCCGGAAGCGATCCAAGCCGGCATCAAGATGTTGCGTGGTTTATCCAACGGAAACCTGGTGAAGTTTCTCAATAGCTTTGCTGACAAAATCAAAGATGCCGGTGCCAAGGCATTGGAACTGCTGCAACAGATTATCGACGGACTCAAGCTGGCCTTGGTCAATGGCGGCCATTGGATCCTCAGGTTGATGAAAGAGGCATTTGGTTCGCTTATCGACATCATGGTATCCATGGCCGGCAAGCTCAAAGAGATGCTGGACTGGGTCTGCAACAAGGTAAAAGAATTTATTGGCAAGGTGGTTACTCGCCTGACCGGAACTCCCAGACCTAAAAATACCGAGCATCCTGAAGTGGATTTGAATGCCGGGAAAGACGCTCAAATCCGGGATATGAGTGGGCCCACGGCTGAAGTGGATGCCAGTAACCAGGCATTGCCAGGCGCCAAGGGCAAATGCACCAATGGTTGCCCCATCGATATGGCTACCGGCCATGTGGTTGACTGGCGCACAGATTTCAGTTTGCCGGGAATATTGGCGCTAGGGCTTAAGCGTTTCTATCACTCAGGACCTGATGTCGAACCCGGTATGTTGGGAAGACGCTGGCGCGCGGATTGGGATATGAGCCTGGTGTTAAGTGGTGATCAGGCCACTTTTACTGACGGTGAGTATAACCAGGCGCTGTTTGTCATCCCTGAAGAAGGCGCCGCTCATCGGGCAGCTCATATGCCACAGTGGCGGTTATGCCGCATCGAAGGGCTGTTGGTGATGCGCCATTTAAGCGGCATTGACTACACCTTCAATCATGCTTTGGGCAACAAGCTGATGCTGACAGCCATCAGCGATCAGAGCGGTAACCGCCATCATTTTGTTTATGATCGCGGCCAACTGAAAGGGATTTTGCTCAGTGACGGTCGGCGTATCAAGGTGAAGGGTAGCCGGCGACGTATTGAACGCCTTGAGTTGCAGACAGCCGATGGCAAGGCGCTGAAAACCTTGGTGGCCTATGAGTACAACGACAAAGGATATCTGACATCATGCCGGGCCGATCCGGGCCACAGCTTTGACTACCAATACTCAGATGAGGGCTGGTTGCTGCGCTGGCAGGACATGAGCTGCACTTGGGTTGAACATGACTATGACAGTCAGGGGCGGGCTATCCGCTCCAGAGGCGCTGACAAGCGCTTTTGTGATGCGTTGCATTACGATGATGATAACCGGATTGTCTATTACCGTAGTCCGCTGGATGGTATCAAAATCTATCACAGGGATGAGCGCAACAATATTATTCGTGTTGTGTTGCCCAATGGCGATACCACCTACAACGAATGGCAGGACAACCAACTGGTATCCCAACGCAATCAGTTGGGAGAGCAACAGGCGTTCAAGCGGGACGAATGGGGGCAACTTGCCGAGCTGACCCAGGCGGACGGCAGTCAGCTTAAGTGGCAGTATGATGAAGCCGGCAGGTTGCTTAGCTTCACCAATGAATTGGGTGCCAGTTGGCAGCATGAGTACGATAGCCGCGGCAATCTGCTGTCGGTGCTTGACCCCTTGGGTCACAGCCGTTACTGGCAGTACAACTCCAAGGGGCAAATGGCCTGGGCGATCGATGCTGATGGCGAACAGACCGGCTTTGGTTATGACAAGGTGTCAGGCCTGCCCTGCGAAGTCATTTTGCCTGGCGTTGAACCGCTAAAACTGGAATATGACAATCTGGGGCGGATAAGCCGGGTGCTTCAAGGGATCCAGTGTCACAAGTATACTTATTTGGGGCAAAGTGCCCTGGTCACTGGAGTGGTGGACAGCCAAGGCAAACGCCAGCACTTCGAATATGATACCGAAGGCAATCTGGTCAAAGCGACTGATGCCAATGGCAACAGCCAGCAATATCGTTACGGTGCGTTTGACCTGTTGCAAGCCAGTATCGATCCTTTAGGCCATGAACTGCAGCTGTTCTATAACGGAGAATGCCAGTTTGCCGGCATTGCCAACAGCAAAGGTGAGCAGTGGCGATATCACTACAATTCCAGCGGTCAAATTGTTGAAGAGCGTCACCTTGATGGTCGTCGTAACCGCTTCGATTACGATAAGGCCGGCCGGGTAATATGCAAAACCCAGGCTGATGGCAGCAGCATTCATTTCTTCTACGATATCTGTGGCCGTTTGCTGCAAAAGCAAACCCGTAACTCGCAGCAAATGGTGATGAACAATAGCCATTTTGAATACGACGGCGCCGGTCAACTGCTTAAAGGCCGTAATGCCGTGTCTGAGCTGGCGTTTAGCTATGATGCGCTTGGCAGGCTGATTGCTGAAACGCAAAATGGCCAATCGATTGAGTATCAATACACTGCCGCGGGTCGTCCAATTCGTGCCAATGGCTTATTGCTTGAGCAACAGCAGACATGGCAACACGGCCGTTTGGCAACGATTGCCGCTTCTGGGTTTGAGCCGCTGACACTGGCATACGACCGTTATGGCCGGGAAACCAGTCGCAGTAACCAGGCTGGATTCTGCCTGCAACAGGAGTACACCCCGGAGGGACTGCTCAAACGTCAGCACCTGGATGCCTGGAGCCCACAGGGGACAGAGCAGCAACTACCTGGCCGCTTTGGTGGCATTGCCCGCAGTTATGAATATGACGCTCTGAGCCGGATCACCGCCATCGAAGACGGTCACTGGGGCCGCAGTGAATTTACCCAAAATGCCCTTGGGCAAATCGTGGCAGAAAAACGCACCAGCGCCTGGCATGCGCGCAGTGAGCGGCGCCAATTCAACTATGACTCCGAACTCCAACTGACGGCCATAGCCTCTTGGGCTGAGGACGGGCAAAACAAAGACCAGCTTAGCAACAGTTCCCCGAATAGCACTTCAAATAGCCGGATTATCGACTTCGCCAAAAAGCGCCAGGAAAAGGCACTGGAATATCAGCAAGCCGGGCGGGTAGTGCGTCAGGGAGACAATGTTTTCCGCTACGATGCCAATGGCCGTATGGTCGAGAAAACCCTGAAACGCGATGGTTTCAGGGCTCAGACTCGCTTCTATCATTGGGATGAAGAAGATCGCCTCATTCGTGTCAGTCTGCCCAATGGGGATATTTGGCATTATGAATACGATGTCTTTGGCCGCCGCTGTCGTAAATACCGGCAGCAACCAGCAACGCAGCCAACATCAGCGCAATCACTCACTCAACAAATCAGCCAAGGCGATATCCGCTATCAGTGGTTGGGTGATCAACTCAGCCAGCAGCAAAGTTATTATGCCGATGGCAGTGTGGCAACTACCCAGTGGCTATATGAGCCCGGCAGTTTCAGGCCGTTGGCACAGATAAGGCAACTGGATACACCCAATGACCCCGGCAGGCCCGAACTGCATTATGCGGTGACTGACTTAGCGGGCAATGTCAGGGAGTTGTGCGATCCACAAGGACAAATACACTGGCGTGGCGAACAGGGTTTATGGCAGGACTTCCATCAATGGCGGCTCAGCGGAACCCCGAAAAAGTATCTTGAACAAGCCGCCAATGAGCCTCTACACTGTGACCTGCGCTATCAGGGACAGATTTATGATCGGGAAACCGGGCTCTATTACAACCGGCACAGATACTACGATCCGGAGATTTGCCAATACCTGAGTCCAGATCCGATAGGGCTGGCAGGGGGCACGCGGCCACAGGCCTATGTGCACAACCCGCTCGAATGGGTGGATCCGCTAGGGTTGAGTGGTGATCTCGTTCGATATAAACCTAGAGATGATTTATCAGCTATGACTGGTAGTCGTAGTTCTGCAATAAACCGAGCTTGGGCTCTGGAAAAGGAATTGATAGAAAAAACAGGACTGGGAACAAGGGATTGGACTCTAGAAGAGAAAAATCTGATCCAGAGTACAAGTAATAGTAAGTTAACGTCTGTCATGTCAAAAGCTGGTTATACAGGGCATCACATAAATAGTGTGGAAGGAAACGGAGTGTTAGGCGATAAGTGGAAAGGCGACCCTCGAAATATTGTATTTCTTCAAAATCATAATCATCTAAGTGGAAATAATGAGCATGTACATAGCTTGCAGGGTCACAGAGGAAATACACAAAACTCAACAAGTGGTCGACTAATTGATCGTCAGGCCATGATTAATTTAAGTGGGAAGTGTGAAAGATGATTGAAAACGTAATTAAAGAGATTAACTATTTAGTTAAAGTATATGGTCAAAATGGTTTTTTTGGAGATGGAAATAAAAGTTTAGATTACCCTGAGTCTATACCTTATGCTGAAGATGTTAAAGTTTTTTACTCTAAATACAACCCGGTTGAAAAAGTGTTTTTTGATTTTGGGAGTAGTGTTTTATATATTTTTCCGTTAGAAGAACTTGCAAATCTTCAGTCTGGTTATAGGTTTGGTTCGGACGGGGCTGAAAACTCTGAGTGGAAAAACTCTTTTGTCATAGGGCTTTTTGACGACGAGCCTATAATTGTAGAAGCTATAAACGATACTGCTGTAATCAAGGCATCATTTGAGAGTGGATGTCATTTTGAAATATCTGAGAATATTGAAATTTTTTTTAACGCAGTTTTGTGTGTTCTAAATATTCAATATATAGAGTTTGGTAATGAGCCGTTAGATGATGTAAGTTTAGATTTTAAACCAGAATTTATAAAAAGCTTAAGAAATGAACTTTTTAAAGTTTTAGGTGACAAATATACCAGTAATTTTATAGGGTTCTTTTTTGGCTAAATATTAAGTATTTTAATGAGGTTTTTGATTTTAATGGTATCCTTCAGGAAAGTATATTTTATTGCTTATTAGTCCTGATTGTTTATCGTGTCAGTTGTTTGATTTTGACCATAATCCACCTCTGAATTATGTGGATTGTGGGTCGGTTCTTTTGCTCCAGGTGTGGGTCATGGGGCGGGGATTTATAGCACTAGAGTTTTGGCTATAGGTCGTTATTATCCTGCAGAGTGTTCTGAATTTATCTGTCAATAGAGATATTTATGTACCCCTATATCACATTGATACTATTTGCTCTGGGTATGATGTTTTCAATGATCAGTATGATGAAGGTTGTCCCGAATTCAGATAATAAGTGCACCACTCATGGTTAAACGGTGAGGAGAGATCAACTGCCTGTTGGTGATACTCTGTAGTCGCCAAACAAACATGAGTAGTTACCATGAATTACAAGCAGTTGATCGAGGGACAACGATACCAGATTGAGGCCTATTTACGCGAGGGTTTCAGTTATCGGGAGATAGGAAAACGTCTGAAAGTCAGCCACAGCACAATCAGCCGGGAAGTAAATCGCAATCGAATTCGGGATAACCATTACTTGCCGGAAGTCGCTCAGGCGAAGGCACTAAAACGCCGTTGTCAGTCCGCGAAGTCTAGAATATCTGGACTGACCATCACCTTTGTTGAGTTCGGTCTCAATGAGAAATGGAGTCCGGAACAAATAGCCGGTGTCGGTAAAATCATCGGATATAACGTCAGTCACGAGTGGATTTATGGCTATGTCCAGCGTGATAAATTATGCGGCGGCAAGTTGTACAAACAGCTCCGCCAGAGTCACCGAAGATACCGTAAAGGTAACCGTGCGAAGCGTGTGATTATCCCGAATCGCGTAGGCATAGAGCATCGTCCCGCTATCGTGAACAAGAAAAAGCGGTTCGGAGACTGGGAAGCTGACACGGTTCTGGGCAAGCAAGGTACGGGCGCGATTGTCAGCCTGGTTGAGCGAAAAAGTAAGCTGTACCTGATACGCAAAGTGCCAGCGAAAAGCGCAGCCGATGTAGCCCGGGCCATGGTTGGTATGCTGTGGAAATATCGAGGTTATGTTCGAACTATCACTGCGGACAACGGCAGCGAGTTCTGTGACCACGAACAGGTCGCAGAAAAGCTTAAAACGGATGTCTACTTCGCTAACCCTTATTCGTCCTGGGAACGCGGACTGAATGAAAACTTCAACGGTTTGCTGCGGCAATACATACGGAAAGGCACCGATTTGCGGACGGTAACAGATAAGCAAATTAGTGAGATTGAACGGGCATTAAATGCCAGACCGAGAAAGTGCCTCGGCTTCAGGCAACCTGTTGCGGTATTCAATGAATTACGCAAGGCAGCCTAATTTAGCGAGTGGTGCACTTCGGAGTTGAATTCGCGGTTAATTTTGCTGGGAAAACGATAAGTCATGCTAAAGATGGATGGGAATTTTCTATTAGATGCCTTCCTATATTACTTCTATTTGGCGCATTGTTTGACATCGGAGGGAAAGAGTCACAGAAAAAACTCTTTATTTGGATAGGCATTAATGCACTCTCATTTTCTGCTACAATACTAATCGGGCTCTGTCGAGATAATGTAATTTAGAATTGAGTTTGAGAGTATCTTGGATTGTAAGGTGCTATTTTTGGATTTATGCTGGTTATTATGTAACATAATTGTTCTTGGAAATCGGTATAATGCTAAAGATCTTAAATCAGCATTGGATAACTTGATTTTGGCAATATAGGTGGATACATGTACTCTGGAATAGCCTTATATGATACTGTATGCTTAAGCTCAAAAACTGTATGTGAACTTGGTGAATATTTTTTTAATAATCTTGGTTTGCCTATAACTGGTGCTGGATATTATTCCATTTTAGAACATGGAGATCATCTAGGAGATCATGAAATTATAGAGACATCATTTTCAGATTTGAAGGCGAAAGTTGAAAACGGTGAAGCTACAGCATTCAGAATATATTCTGAACAGGATGGCGTGCAACCGTGGTATGCATCTCTTGGTTATATGACTAGTGAGTTTGGTGGTTTTCACTATGTTGATATTCAATATCCAAAAGAAATTGATAATCCTAATGTGGTAAATGAATTTATAAGAGTTGTTTCTAAAGAGAAATCATTCTCTTACGGCATAAAGTACTTCAATGACAAAGTAACCCAGTCATTTTATTATGCCACAGGTGATAATATGGTTAATGTGTTTCGTTGTGAAAATTCATCTTTATTTAAAAGAGAATGCCATAGTAGATTTAAAGGAAAGGAACGTTACAAGGGAAGTATGTTAAGAATGGTATATCCAGTTAATATTATCAATATTAATCATCTTGGTATAACCATTGGTGGTACTACTTTGAAGGATTGGATCTTAAGTACTGAGAAACACGGTACTCTGAAAAGCTTAAGTAATAACCTATGGTTGTGGAAAGTTGAATACGATGAACTCGAAAAGTTAAATAACCATCTTGGTGAGCTTGGATTACTAATATCTTGGAAGCCATTGGCTGTAAAAAAAGGCTTCAAAAGCCTATCGTAAATAGATTGGGTAAATTATAAACGGTACTGACAAATCTCCGGATCCGGAGATTTGTCAGTACCTGAGTCCGGATCCGATAGGGCTGTCACAATGGCCATTTATTGGACTAAGTCATGAACGAAAAGCTACTCAGGTAAAGATGCGCTTTCTAAACGTATGAATCTAACATATTGTCGATGGTTGGTTAGCTCCAAGGTAGTATTTACTCCGATTTATGTGCCATAACGAAGCAAAAACGACGTTAGACGTGTAAGATTTTTGTGATTAACAGTGCATCAGCTTTGATAGTGATGGTATTTCGCTACTGAATAAATCATCAGGATTTGGAGCTGTTTCTCCCGAAAAATGGAAAAATGTACCGGGAGTGATGGACCACCAGATTTCAACAATCGCTATTTTAGTTAAGTGATATTATGGATATTTCATCCTTTAAACAATATATAAAGTCAGCACCAGAAAGTGTATCTGAGTGGCAGGGGTGGGAGAATTCATTACCTACCTTCGACTCCATATTGCCGATATTGGACTATATTTATAGCTCTGAATGGCTGCAAGATGATTGGAAAGCTATGAGGGCATTTATTCGCAAAGGTTATTTAGAGCAAAATGAAGAATCTGAATTGGTTAGCGGGGTAAAACATGTTAACATATTCAATTCTAGAGTGAAAAACATAAAAGCAGATGCTGCAATTTCATTAAACTGCTCCATTGTTCGTTCATTAGAGTCAATAAGTTTGTGCTCAGATTCAATAGAATCATTAAGTATATCCCATGCGAGTAAACTCTCTGAAATTATCGGGAACACTCAGGGTTTAAGTTACGTCTCTTTAAATAAATGCCCAAAGTTAGATTTTGGCTCTATCATTTCAACGCTCGACAGTGTAAGAGTTTTAGATCTCAGTGGTAACCCACAATTATCTAGTATTGAGGCGTTGCATAGAAATGAAAATGTTTTTGCATTGTATCTAATTGAAACTAGTGTGATGAAGGCTGAAAACACAGTAGAGGTCTTGTCTTCGATGCCAAACTTGAAAAAACTTTGGATTAGAGCAAACAAAAAGGAGTTAGAACTTTTGAGAGAAGTTCTGCCAGGGATAGTAAATTGAGCATGAAAAGACCAAATATTTAGTTTAAAAAGCGAAGAGATCTATTTGAGGGGCACTCTTAACCTGCAAAAAGGGGTAGAGTGTCAATAAAATACAAGCTTATTACTCACTAAGTTGGTCAGTTGGCATTAACCTTGGTTAAAGAGCTGAAGTAAATGTATAGCCGATACATCTTTGCTAAGACGGATTAGTTTTTGCATTGATCTTTCCCAGAGTTTAAGACCATGACTTTGATGGGTTTCTTTGATGTCGTTATAAAGAGATAAAAGATGATTTTAAATTCCGGTGATGTTTTTTCGATACCCTTGTTTTTGAATGATGTTAGTGCGATTAAGAATTTTTCACGTTTTGACTTTTCTAAGGAAGGAATGGAGTTTTATTTCGCTAGGATCATAGAAGACCGAGGCGGAAGTGGAATCCTGATGGAAGTATTTGATTTTTGCTCTAGATTGGATTCTCAAGTGGCAGATATTATTAGCCGACCTCGAATTTTTGATCCTGTTGCCGTAGCAGGGGAAGGTATAAAGAAAAAACGGTGGAGGTTTATTGGGACGACTGACTATGATAAAGAAAAAGATTCAAACTACAGTGAAATAAGTTTTTTGATGGGACCAAGAGAGAGTCGGTATCTATGGAAAGGTGGTCAAGAATACCCGCTCAAGGACACTGAATTGACGTCTGTCGAAGAGTATATCATTTGGCCTGCAGTCCAAATCGAGCGAAGAATAGTAAACGAATTGAATAGGAAAGGGGCTTAGTACACTAAAATGTATTAGTGTGATTACCAAGGGATACTGACGGTATAAGTACCAAGCGATTTTGACGTAATCACACTATCAATGTTGCCGCGCTTCGGCAAGCTTTGCCAGCCGTAATTCAGTAGTATTCATGTTTTCCCTCAGCCAGATGTTGCGAACGCCGCTAGCGTGTATGTCGATGTTTCTTTCGGATTTGAGCAGCCGTGATACCTTGGATTGTCCCATGTGTGGGTTAGCCAGGGAAAATTCGATGACGACTTCCTCAATGGCTCTGTCGGTACGATTTTTGTGATGAAGATCTGGCGTTTCCTGTCGTTTTAACGATTCGATTCCACCTTGTTTTATCAGTTTACGATGGCGGTAAATCGTATCGCGGGAGACACCACTAAGCCGGGATGCTTCAGCCACATTTCCAAGCCTGTCAGCCAAAGCTAATACCTCAAGCTTCTTCTGGATCTCATTGTCTTCCGAGGACAATTTTTCAGGCTCAGTGACTTCTGTTACCTGTAGCTTTCGTCCGGCGAAGTAAGCTTCAAACCGCTTATATTTACCCGTACGAATTTCAATTTTCTGGTTTGCGATTGAGTGTTTAAGCGGGGAGTCGACGAAGTAGAGTTTTCCGCCGTAGCTAAACGTATGGTCGTTGCGTATTTTCCGGTAGACCTTGGTGATGCAGATATCATCAAGATTGGCGTAGCGTGGTACAGGCGTATATTCGGTGTCTGATATTCTTGATTTTACAACCAGATTTTTACGCCAGAACTGGGGAATAAAAATACAGGACAGCCATATCTTTTAGCAAGCCAGGCGGGTAGTGCGTCAGGGAGACAATGTTTTCCGCTACGATGCCAATGGCCGTATGGTCGAGAAAACCCTGAAACGTGATGGTTTCAGGGCTCAGACTAGCTTCTATCATTGGGATGAAGAAGATCGCCTCATTCGTGTCAGTCTGCCCAATGGGGATATCTGGCATTATGAATACGATGTCTTTGGCCGCCGCTGTCGTAAATACCGGCAGCAACCAGCACCGCAGCCAACATCAGCGCAATCACTCACTCAACAAATCAGCCAAGGCGATATCCGCTACCTGTGGTTGGGTGATCAACTCAGCCAGCAGCAAAGTTATTATGCCGATGGCAGTGTGGCAACTACCCAGTGGCTATATGAGCCCGGCAGTTTCAGGCCGTTGGCACAGATAAGGCAACTGGATACACCCAATGACCCCGGCAGGCCCGAATTACATTATGCGGTGACTGACTTAGTGGGCAATGTTAGGGAGTTGTGCGATCCACAAGGACAAATACACTGGCGTGGCGAACAGGGTTTATGGCAGGACTTCCATCAATGGCGGCTCAGCGGAACCCCGAAAAAGTATCTTGAACAAGCCGCCAATGAGCCTCTACACTGTGACCTGCGCTATCAGGGACAGATTTATGATAGGGAAACAGGGCTCTATTACAACCGGCACAGATACTACGATCCGGAGACTTGCCAATACCTGAGTCCAGATCCGATAGGGCTGGCAGGGGGCACGCGGCCACAGGCCTATGTGCACAACCCGCTCGAATGGGTGGATCCGCTAGGGTTGGCTGGGTGTGAGCTAGCTAAACCTGGTGAAGATTTATATGTTGGTACTTATAATCAAGTTCGGGGAGCAAATATTAAAAGTGGTCTTAATCCAACGCACACTCCGCATCATGCTATTCAGAATGCTGTTAGCCCAACAACACATGGCAGAGGAATAACAATAAATATGCGCAAAGAACTTCATGAACTAACATGGACATATAAAAAACCATTAGTTAAAGGATTGACCGATAGAGAATATTTAGCAAGAGATATTGTTGATTTGAGAAAAATACTCGGCAATGCTGGATATGATAGACGTGTTATTAATAGACAGCTATCTGAGTTGATTAAGCAAAATAAAGAACTTTGGAAAACAGTAGGACAATAAGATGAATAGATCGGAAGCTTTTGCATTTTTACATGAGCATCAGCCTATGCCTGACGATAACGAGTTAACGCAGGAACTGATTGATAGGTATGATGAGGTAAGAAAGTTTTTTATTGCTACACCTGAAAAAGAGGCTATATCACTATTTCTTAACTCTTATGGTAAGGGGGACGGTTGGGGTGTGTATCAGTTGGTTGAGGACTTTTTTTATAAGTGTAATCAGGATGATGTTGTTTGTGAAATAAAAAAAGTATTAGAGGATTCTTCAGTACCTGATGGTGTAAGATATTGGGTAACACAAGTGTCAGGTGTGTTTCCTGACGACAGATTAAAAAAAGGTTTGGAAACTTCGTTGAATTCAGAAGATGAAGATATCCAAGATGCAGCTAAGCTAGCTCTTGATTTAATTAGTGATGATTTTTAATAAATATTTAAAGCGACTGTAGTTGGTTAGCTCCAAGGGAGAATTCACTTCGATTTATGTGCCATAATCGAAATGAAATTTCCATTTTAACAAGTTTTCTTTCTGCACTCGATGAAGAAGTTGTTAGCGATAAGGCTACTTATTGATTAATAAAAAGAATGTTAATAATGAAAATGACCTGCGGTTTGTTTCTAACATAGTTTTAAAACCTTGGTTTTTAGAATACACACCAGATAATAGAGATAAAGTAATCGCGAATTCAACTCCGAAGTGCACCACTCGCTAAATTAGGCTGCCTTGCGTAATTCATTGAATACCGCAATCAGGGCGGGATTCTACTTTGTACAAAATACGAAATTTTGCTTTCTCTCTGTGAAATCTGGTGCTTTCAGAAAAACTAAAAGCTACAAATTACACGTAGAAAAGACAGGACAGCCATATCTTTAGCAAACCGGGCGGGTAGTGCGTCAGGGAGACAATGTTTTCCGCTACGATGTCTTTGGCCGCCGCTGTCGTAAATACCGGCAGCAACCAGCAACGCAGCCAACATCAGCGCAATCACTCACTCAACAAATCAGCCAAGGCGATATCCGCTACCTGTGGTTGGGTGATCAACTCAGCCAGCAGCAAAGTTATTATGCCGATGGCAGTGTGGCAACTACCCAGTGGCTATATGAGCCCGGCAGTTTCAGGCCGTTGGCACAGATAAGGCAACTGGATACACCCAATGACCCCGGCAGGCCCGAATTACATTATGCGGTGACTGACTTAGTGGGCAATGTCAGGGAGTTGTGCGATCCACAAGGACAAATACACTGGCGTGGCGAACAGGGTTTATGGCAGGACTTCCATCAATGGCGGCTCAGCGGAACCCCGAAAAAGTATCTTGAACAAGCCGCCAATGAGCCTCTACACTGTGACCTGCGCTATCAGGGACAGATTTATGATAGGGAAACAGGGCTTTATTACAACCGGCACAGATATTACGATCCGGAGATTTGCCAGTATCTGAGTCCAGATCCGATAGGGCTGGCAGGGGGCACGCGGCCACAGGCCTATGTGCACAACCCGCTCGAATGGGTGGATCCGCTAGGGTTGGAACGATTCCCTTCGTGGATGGCTACTAAACAAGGGTATGAGAGACATCATATTGTTTCTTATGAACATCGAGCTCATCCTTTCTTTAATAGGTCAGATCTTAATATTAATGGCGCTACGAATATGGTGTATTTACCTGTTGCTGATGGAATTCATCCGACGAAGATGACACATCATCATTTTCAGTTAGATGGAAAACCTCATGCGGAATATAATGCTTATATCAAAGAGCGCCTAGATCGATTAGAGGAAAGTGCTAGGGTAGAAGGATGGGATAAAGAGCGAGTAAATAAGGAGTTGCTCGACTTTCAACACGAGACGCGTTATGCATTGAACAATAAATGTCCGAAGGGTTAGTTATGAATATTTACAAAATTAAGCCGCAGGCGGCGAGCGAGAATATAGTTGTTGATTTTGGAGCTGAGTTGAATTCTAAATTGTGGGATGTTTTTTTAGGTGATGAGCGTTCGGAAACTGAAAACTTTTTGAATATTAATGGTAGTTCCCAAGTTGACAATTTTAACAATTTGATAGATTGCTCTGATTTCCTTAGTTGTGTTGTACCATTCCCAATCTTTTCAAAGAGAGCTGTTGATGTGTTGAGGGAGTTAGATTGCCTGTCTTTTTTAAATGTGGGTGTGGATGGGGTTTATAAATTTAGTATTGGATTGGTAAATGCAAAAGCTAAATTTGTAGATGAAGAAAAATCTAAGTATAAAATTCTGACAAATGGTGACCGTATGCTTTCTGTTGTTGCTTATAGAGAGCCTTTGGAGAGTTTTTTTATTGCTAGAGATGAGAAGTACTACTCGAATTTTGTTGTCAGTGATGATTTTGTTGAACGGTGTAAAAAAAATAACTTAAAAATTAGATTTGAAAAAATTGAGTATGGTCATCCGAAGAGCTTTTTTAATAGGTGATTTTTTAAAGAACTACTATTTTTGAGGTGGCGCGTCGGTGTGTTGATTAAATTATTTGTAATACAGAAACGGCTCACGAGGTATTGTCCATGTTAACGACCCGCGTCTTCTAGATTTAGAGTGTTGTATTATGCGGTGACCGACTTGATAGCTTGCAGGGTCACAGAGGAAATACACAAAACTCAACAAGTGGTCGACTAATTGTTTTTCAGGCCATAATTAATTTAAGTGGGAAGTGTGAAAGATGATTGAAAACGTAATTAAAGAGATTAACTATTTAGTTAAAGTATATGGTAAAAATGGTTTTTTGGGAGATGGAAATAAAAATTTAGATTACTATTGTCGATCGTTTTGCTGAGTTAGACGCCGCCGGTTGAATATGCAGGAAAACATTATCAAGCGCTTGGTATTGGCCTCGAGGAAGATCAGTATCACTAATGCTGTCAAAAATGGTATGTTTATTAATTTATTGATAATAAATAGATAAGCTGCCAATGTTTGATGGAGATTAATATCAGATATTAGTCGCAACCAAAGTGAGTATGTTTGTGAGTATAAAAGCAAGGTTTTAAAAATATAATTATTAAATATCAGTCGATTATGGCCAGTGTCACGGTTTAACGTGTGATTATGAATTGGATGTCGATAGTACAGTCTATCCGCAGACCGCTGGCCATATTCGAGATGCGATCAGTAATGGTCATCCATATATAGTTACGATAGATAGGTCTCATGCCAAATCCAACAGAGCAAAAAGTCTTAAAGGCTTTAAAACTCAGCCAAATCTCGACAGGGATGAATGGCCTATGGCTATGTTCCAGGAAGGGGGCGATGGCGCTAGTGTTAGGTATATAGATCCATCTGACAATCGGGGGGCTGGTTCGAGCATCTGTCATGCATTATCCGACTTGCCAGATGGAACAAAAGTTCTTTTTAGGGTTAATTAGTTATGATCAAAGAATATAGTTTCGACCTGTTGATTTCCCATAACCAAGTACGGTTAGAGAATAGACCTTTTTCAGATGGGCTTTGTGATTGGGGTAAAGGCAACTTGGCTCAAGGTTGTATAATTCATGATGGTTTCGTCGTTTTTGACTCCATATTGGAGGGGAGTTTTGGAGCTAATGTATATTTACGTGTTGCTGATAACTTTGATATTGATGACGATTGTGTAAGGTGTGTTCAGACTAATTTTCTTTATAATAAGTCCATGCCGTTAAAAATATCATCAGCTTTTGAGTCTTTTGTCGTAGATGTTGAAATTGAGGATGGAAACTATACGTTATACTTCGAAATTGTAGAAGTGGAAGAGGTCTTTTATCGATTTACCATTGTTGATTCTAGAGGTTGTTGTTCAGGCAGTAAATATTTAAAGGATGATGACTTTGGTGGAGTCGAGAATATGGTGGTAAAACACGGGAAATTTAATTAAGCAAAGGAGAAGTACAGGACAGCCATATCTTTTAGCAAGCCGGGCGGGTAGTGCGTCAGGGAGACAATGTTTTCCGCTACGATGCCAATGGCCGTATGGTCGAGAAACCCCTGAAACGTGATGGTTTCAGGGCTCAGACTCGCTTCTATCATTGGGATGAAGAAGACCGCCTCATTCGTGTCAGTCTGCCCAATGGGGATATTTGGCATTATGAATACGATGTCTTTGGCCGCCGCTGTCGTAAATACCGGCAGCAACCAGCAACGCAGCCAACATCAGCGCAATCACTCACTCAACAAATCAGCCAAGGCGATATCCGCTACCAGTGGTTGGGTGATCAACTCAGCCAGCAGCAAAGTTATTATGCCGATGGCAGTGTGGCAACTACCCAGTGGCTATATGAGCCCGGCAGTTTCAGGCCGTTGGCACAGATAAGGCAGCTGGATACACCCAATGACCCCGGCAGGCCCGAACTGCATTATGCGGTGACTGACTTAGCGGGCAATGTTAGGGAACTGTGCGATCCACAAGGACAAATACACTGGCGTGGCGAACAGGGCTTATGGCAGGACTTCCATCAATGGCGGCTCAGCGGAACCCCGAAAAAGTATCTTGAACAAGCCGCCAATGAGCCTCTACACTGTGACCTGCGCTATCAGGGACAGATTTATGATAGGGAAACCGGGCTCTATTACAACCGGCACAGATATTACGATCCGGAGATTTGCCAATACCTGAGTCCAGATCCGATAGGGCTGGCAGGGGGCACGCGACCACAGGCCTATGTGCACAACCCGCTCGAATGGGTGGATCCGCTAGGGTTATCCGCATGTAATTCACCAAATGGTTATAAAACTGGCGATGTAGATCCTCATGGTAATTTGTCTCCTGGAGTAAATCGCGCTTCTGGACATACAAACACTAGAGCTGATGGCTTTGTTCAAAGCCATCATCCTATTCAGGATGCTTGGGCAAAAAGAAGAATAAACGGATATCAAAGAAACTCCGCGCCAGCTACATTATTGCAATCATCGTCAGGAAGCCCTCATGCTGGAATTAGTTCAGCTCAACGAACTCGACGAGCTTTATCTGGTGGTTGGGATACAACATTGAAACAGGAGTTTAATATTAGCTATAGGGAAATGCTTAATGCCGGGGTTCCTGAAAATCAGGCTCGAAAAGCGCTTAATGATTCATATAAGCACTTTGATGGACTCAGAGGAAGTAACAATGGTAATCCGTTCTTTGATATTTGATGTGCTATAATT
This sequence comes from Shewanella chilikensis, assembly GCF_037953065.1. Classification (NCBI taxonomy): domain Bacteria; kingdom Pseudomonadati; phylum Pseudomonadota; class Gammaproteobacteria; order Alteromonadales; family Shewanellaceae; genus Shewanella; species Shewanella chilikensis. The sequence continues at coordinate 1,023,548 of NZ_CP149966.1, forward strand.
TTGTGAAAAGGATTAATGGTAATGGATAAGAATAGTATTTTGAATGAGATAAAGCTTATAGAAAAAAAACACGGTATTAAATTGCCAGGTAAGTATAAAGAATTTTTGTCTGAAGAGGTGATGGACAAAGATTTTTATGAAATTGAAAGGGGGAATGGTGATTTTGTTTATATTTTCAATTATAAAGATGTCTCTGAAAGGAATGAAACATACAATATACAAAAGATAGAATCTGATTACTTTTTAATAGGTCAAGATGGTGATCTTGGATACTTTGTTTATTTAAAAGATAACGATAACAAAATTTACAGTTTAGATCTTGGAGCACTCGGCAGCTTAGATATGGATGAAGAAGCAAAAGATCTATATGACTTAAGTTCATAGTTTTTATTATTCGCATTTGCTTTTGCTAAATGATCGTTCCTAATTGTGCTCCATTTTCATGAGACCACGCTCACTACCAGGGAGTCCAAATGCTGGGGTCTATGATGTTGCAGGGGGAGGTGGAAATCATGCAAAGTTGATTTTTGAAGAAACATTGAACAAGTTAGGTGGATGATGGATAATTTAAGAATTGGCAGTTTAATGGCTGTTCCTTATGGTAATGGAAAACTAGCGTTGTGTCAGGTGGTTTGGATATCTAACGTTATCAATAATTGTATCGGATTTATAGTACTTTCAACATCTTATGATGATTCTGATGTTGAGAGAAATAGAGCTCTCGAAATCGACTTGCCTGTGGGTAAGATAGTTACAATATATGCTAGCATCGACAATGTTTTTAATGGGAATTGGCGTTTAGTTGGTTTTTCTAATGTCAATAATCTAGATGAATATATAACGCATAATATTGGTGGGAATCTCTACAAAGGTGATGTTTTTGTGAGGGTGCTAGATAAGAGCGAAATCAATAATTACAGAAAGGTATTAAATAGTGGTAACAAAGCTGTTGATTTGATTCTGTGTAGGTTTGATGAGATCTATAATAAGTAATTAAATAAAGACAGCCAATAAAGACAGGATAGTCAAACTTTTTGATGTTTTCCCGAATGGCAGGACAACCAACTGGTATCCCAACGCAATAAGTTGGGAGAGCAACTGGCGTTCAAGCGGGATGGATTAAGCCACAATATCGAAAAGCGCTAAATAAGTGATCCTAGTTGTGCTCCACTTTCATGAGACCATGCCCGTCACCAGAGAATGGTGAAGCATGGTCCATAAAGTACTTAACCCGCTCCATCAGCTTCCAAGAGAGAAAAGACACGAAAAGACAGGACAGCCATATCTTTTAGCAAGCCGGGCGGGTAGTGCGTCAGGGAGACAATGTTTTCCGCTACGATGCCAATGGCCGTATGGTCGAGAAAACCCTGAAACGCGATGGTTTCAGGGCCCAGACTCGCTTCTATCATTGGGATGAAGAAGACCGCCTCATTCGTGTCAGTCTGCCCAATGGGGATATCTGGCATTATGAATACGATGTCTTTGGCGCCGCTGTCGTAAATACCGGCAGCAACCAGCAACGCAGCCAGCATGATCCGCCCCGATAGTTTTGGACACCACGCTAAGCGAGTAAAATCGTTTAACGAGGTGAACAATGACATCAAAGACCAAACGACAAACCTATACATCTGAGTACAAAGCTGAAGCCCTTAAGCTAGCAAAAATCAAAGGGGTAAGCGCCGCCGCTAAAGAGCTGGGTATATACGACTCCCAACTCTACAACTGGCGTAATGCCGCAGAGAAGAATACGAACACCAGTCAGCGCGAAGCTGAGCTCACGGCCGAAGTGGCGCGACTCAAACGCCAGCTCGCAGAGCAAGCAGAGGACCTCGCCATTCTAAAAAAGGCGGCTACCTACTTCGCGAAGAATCAAAAGTGAACCGGTTTGCATTCATGCTTGAGCACCAGCATCGCTTCTCGGTAAAGCGTATGACTGTTGTGCTCAAGGTCTCGCGTAGTGGGTATTATGCATGGCGTAACGCCAGCTCCGAGCTTGGTAAACGACAACTGAAACGTGATGACAGGGATAGGAAAATCAAGGCCGCATTTGACGCCAGCAAACAGCGCGATGGTGCCCGACGCATTCAGGCCGAACTGGCAGATGACGGCGAGAGAGCCAATGTAAAAACCATTGCTGATAGCATGAGACGGCAACAGCTCGTGCCCAAAGCAGCCCGCAAATTCAAAGTGACGACTAACAGCGACCATCGCCTTCCTGTGGCGCCAAACCTGCTTGGGAGAGACTTTACCGCTGCGGCGCCCAATGAAAAATGGGTGGGCGACATCACCTACCTAATGACCAGCGAGGGCTGGCTGTACTTGGCCGTTATCATCGACCTTTACTCACGCGCTGTCGTAGGGTGGGCGATGAGCCCCCGAATGACAGCTGACTTAACCTGTAATGCGCTCCGTATGGCACTGTTTCGTCGCGGCATGCCCACAGGAGTCATCGTTCACAGCGATAGAGGCAGCCAGTACTGCTCACACGCTTATCGAAACCTAGCTTTGGCGCATGGTTTGAAGATAAGCATGAGCCGTAAAGGGAATTGTTGGGATAATGCTTGCGCCGAAAGCTTCTTCCACTCGTTGAAGGTTGAAGCGGTGCAATACGAGCCAATCATGAATCGAGAAACAATGCGTCGGGCTGTGTTTGAATACATCGAGGTTGATTACAATCGAACAAGAAGGCACAGTGCTCTGGGCTATATCAGTCCAGAAAACTACGAACTAAAGAGTGTTGCTTAGTAGCGTGTCCTGTATTAGCGGTGCGGATCAGCATCAGCGCAATCACTCACTCAACAAATCAGTCAAGGCGATATCCGCTACCAGTGGTTGGGTGATCAACTCAGCCAGCAGCAAAGTTATTATGCCGATGGCAGTGTGGCAACTACCCAGTGGCTATATGAGCCCGGCAGTTTCAGGCCATTGGCACAGATAAGGCAACTGGATACACCTGATGACCCCGGCAGGCCCGAATTGCATTATGCGGTGACTGACTTAGCGGGCAATGTCAGGGAGTTGTGCGATCCACAAGGACAAATACACTGGCGTGGCGAACAGGGTTTATGGCAAGACTTCCATCAATGGCGGCTCAGCGGAACCCCGAAAAAGTATCTTGAACAAGCCGCCAATGAGCCTCTACACTGTGACCTGCGCTATCAGGGACAGATTTATGATAGGGAAACCGGGCTCTATTACAACCGGCACAGATATTACGATCCGGAGATTTGCCAATACCTGAGTCCAGATCCGATAGGGCTGGCAGGGGGCTCGCGGCCACAGGCCTATGTGCACAACCCGCTCGAATGGGTGGATCCGCTAGGGTTGGCGGGTGATCCAGCTAAAGCAACGCACATCACTTATTTGGGATGGAAAGATGGAAAGCCATATGTTGGCTATGCGAGTAAGCCTGGTTTTGGCCACAGTGCTCAGGATGTATTGAATTATCGTTATAGCCAAAATTATGAAGCATTTGATATAAAACCCGACCCAATTTATCATGGAGAAGGGGTTAAAGGCAAATATACTGCACGAGGATTGGAACAACGAAAATTTGAGGAATTAGGTGGCTTGGATGGTACATCTAATAAGCAAAATCCTGTAGGTGAGAAGAACCCAAGACGAAGTGATTATTTAAATAAAGCTGACGAGTATAATGCTATGAAGTTGAATAAATGTCCCAAAGGAACTAATTCTCATGGTAATTAAAAAGAAAGATTTGACAGTTGATTCGGTTTTTTCAGTTGAGGTGCCGGGGTATGGATATATACTGGCTCAACTAAGGGATGACCATTGTATGGATTTTTTTGATAATTTGAAAGATGTTGATGATTGGTACGGGGAGGACTTAAATGAGAGAGAGATACTTTTTACAATTGTGGTCGCCTCTCACCGCCTGTTGAAGTTATTTAAATCCAACGTAACATCCGTTGTAAAGGTGAACACTAGACCTAGATGTTTAATAGCACTTAGATTTAGTGAAGAGCTTAGAGCGACAACAAAGATGCCTGGGCTTTCTCTGGTTAAACATGATCCAGTTTACAATCCAAACAATAAGAATGTTTTGATACCTCTTTTAGATCCTGTATTGCATAAAGAAATTTTATATTCATATGAGTACTGGGGGATGCATGGAAATCCTAAAGAAATCCTTGAAAGGATAACTTGTTATTATGAAACAGGTGTTAATTTTGATAAAAGTAAAATGATTCTCTACCCTGAGTTGGCCCCCCCTCCGAAAGAATATCGTAAAGTTAGTTATAGTCCTAAGGAAGCTGCGATTAAGTGGTCCGCAGCTCCCGATATGACGCCCCAAACCGTCCTTTATCGACGTCCTGTGGCTCAATTTTCCAATTTTCAGCCCAAAATCGTCTCTTCGTGGCTGATTTTGGCCCTGTTTCAGGCCAATTTCCTCATTTCAGGTAGATCTCGCCTGTGCCCGTATCAATTGGTCAACTCGAACCAGGTTCGCTAGGGTGAATAACATCGCCAGTTGACTGTCGTTTTTAGCCAGCCCCTTGTACCTGGCTTTGACGAAACCAAACTGACATTTTACTATCCGAAATGGATGCTCAACCTTCGCTCGGATACTCGCTTTCAGGTATTCGTAACGGATGGCCAGCTTGTTCTTGCGCGGGTGTTGCTTCAATGCATTCACTTTGCCGGGACGCTTGGCGATAAGCCAGTCTGCGCTGACATCGCTGAGCTCATCGCGCTTTTCGGCCCCCTGATAACCAGCATCGGCTGAGATAAATTCTTCATCGCCATGCAGTAACTTGCCAACCTGATTGAGGTCGTGCTCGTTAGCCGCCGTGGTCACCAGACTGTGGGTCAGGCCACTTTTGGCGTCCACGCCAATGTGCGCTTTCATGCCGAAGTACCACTGGTTACCTTTCTTGGTCTGGTGCATGTCTTCATCACGGCTGTTGTGTTTGTTTTTGGTAGAGCTGGGGGCTTGAATGATGGTGGCATCCACCAAGGTGCCCTGGGTCATTAGAACGCCACACTCTGCTAGCCAGTGATTAACGGTACTGAAGATTTTGCGGGCCAGTTCATGCTGCTCCAGCAAATGCCGGAAATTCATGATGGTAGTGCGGTCTGGAATGGCTTTATCCAGTGACAGGCGAGCAAATTGTCGCATGGAGGCGATTTCATAGAGGGCATCTTCCATGGCCTCATCGCTCAGGTTGTACCATTGCTGCATGCAGTGAATACGCAGCATGGTTTCCAGCGGATAGGGCCTGCGACCATTACCGGCCTTGGGATACACAGGCTCGATAACGCCAAGTAATTTGTCCCAGGGAAGCAAGTCATCCATTCTGCCAAGGAAAACTTCTTTGCGGGTCTGGCGGCGTTTACTGGAAAACTCACTGTCGGCAAAAGTCAGTTGCTGGCTCATCCGGTTACTCATTCTGGGTTCAGGTTACAACACGATGATCTCACATCTCGGACTTATTCGCACCTTCCCTAATTGCTTCGATGATTCGTTGTGATTATTCAAAGTAGGTTTTTTAGATATCAATACAAAAAAATACAGGATAGCCATTATTTGTTGAATATTTGAGCGGGTAATGACCATTTGAAGAGCGTCACAGAGACCCTAAATAACTGATCCAAATACTGCTACATTTTCGCGATGCATTGTCTGTTGCCGGGGAAAGGCGAAACGGTTTCCATAAAACGCTGGCTTTAAAACTCAGCCCAATCTCGACAGGGATGAATTGTCTATGGCTATGTTCCAGGAAGGGGGCGATGGCGCTAGTGTTAGGTATATAGATCCATCTGACAATCGGGGGGCCGGTTCGAGCATCGGTCATGCATTATCCGACTTGCCAGATGGAACAAAAGTTCTTTTTAGGGTTAATTAGTTATGATCAAAGAATATAGTTTCGACCTGTTGATTTCCCATAACCAAGTACGGTTAGAGAATAGACCTTTTTCAGATGGGCTTTGTGATTGGGGTAAGGGTAACTTGGCTCAAGGTTGTATAATTCATGATGGTTTCGTCGTTTTTGACTCCATATTGGAGGGGAGTTTTGGAGCTAATGTATATTTACGTGTTGCTGATAACTTTGATATTGATGACGATTGTGTAAGGTGTGTTCAGACTAATTTTCTTTATAATAAGTCCATGCCGTTAAAAATATCATCAGCTTTTGAGTCTTTTGTCGTAGATGTTGAAATTGAGGATGGAAACTATACGTTATACTTCGAAATTGTAGAAGTGGAAGAGGTCTTTTATCGATTTACCATTGTTGATTCTAGAGGTTGTTGTTCAGGTAGTAAATATTTAAAGGATGATGACTTTGGTGGAGTCGAGAATATGGTGGTAAAACACGGGAAATTTAATTAAGCAAAGGAGAAGTACAGGACAGCCATATCTTTTAGCAAGCCGGGCGGGTAGTGCGTCAGGGAGACAATGTTTTCCGCTACGATGTCTTTGGCCGCCGCTGTCGTAAATACCGGCAGCAACCAGCAACGCAGCCAACATCAGCGCAATCACTCACTCAACAAATCAGCCAAGGCGATATCCGCTACCAGTAGTTGGGTGATCAACTCAGCTAAAAAATACAGGACAGCCATATCTTTTAGCAAGCCGGGCGGGTAGTGCGTCAGGGAGACAATGTTTTCCGCTACGATGCCAATGGCCGTATGGTCGAGAAAACCCTGAAACGTGATGGTTTCAGGGCCCAGACTCGCTTCTATCATTGGGATGAAGAAGACCGCCTCATTCGTGTCAGTCTGCCCAATGGGGATATCTGGCATTATGAATACGATGTCTTTGGCGCCGCTGTCGTAAATACCGGCAGCAACCAGCAACGCAGCCAGCATCAGCGCAATCACTCACTCAACAAATCAGCCAAGGCGATATCCGTTACCAGTGGTTGGTTATCTCAACCGCAGTCGTTGCCCCTGAACCCTGGGTAGAGCCAGCACGGCTCAAATCTCGCATTTATGCGTGAATATAGGTTCGATTCCATCAAATCTCTGCAACTACAAGGGACTCTTTCGACCTCAGTGTGCTCAAATTGGCTAGCGGTGCTTGAATGTAGACCTAAATAAGTTTAAGTTATTGTTTTATAATGGTAGGCTTGATTTTTCTATCTCATAAAGCCTTGGGAGAGTTGCATTCTAGCTAATGATTTGAGCAACAATGCAGTTTAAGGTGTAAAGTGGCTCTAAATGGACGATAGAACGTGGATTTGCGTATCTGTTGCCCAGTTTGATGGGTTTATAGGCAAACGGCGGGGGCGGTGAGATTTAGCCTAAAAAAGCTGTTGACCTAAATAACCTGAATAAGCATAATACGCCCCGTTCCTCGGCACGGGGAAACAAAGTTATCGTGGCTATGTAGCTCAGCTGGTTAGAGCACAGCACTCATAATGCTGGGGTCGCAGGTTCAAGTCCCGCCATAGCTACCATCCTTCTTGGGATGTCAAAAGCAAGAGACACTGCGGGAGTGGTGAAATTGGTAGACACGCCAGATTTAGGTTCTGGTGCCGCAAGGTGTGAGAGTTCAAGTCTCTCCTCCCGTACCATATTTGTCTCTTATTGAAATAGCTTTGATTATTGGTGGGGTATCGCCAAGCGGTAAGGCACCGGGTTTTGATCCCGGCATTCCCAGGTTCGAATCCTGGTACCCCAGCCATATTTACCAAGTTTATATATTGGGGTATCGCCAAGCGGTAAGGCACCGGGTTTTGATCCCGGCATTCCCAGGTTCGAATCCTGGTACCCCAGCCATAAACGCGAAAGAGAAAATACAGTGGCTATGTAGCTCAGCTGGTTAGAGCACAGCACTCATAATGCTGGGGTCGCAGGTTCAAGTCCCGCCATAGCTACCATGTTTCTTTAGCAGCAAACTTGGTCTTCACGAGTCTTAAGATTCGTATCGGTTAATACCGACCCTGATGGGGTATCGCCAAGCGGTAAGGCACCGGGTTTTGATCCCGGCATTCCCAGGTTCGAATCCTGGTACCCCAGCCATATTCAACGAAAGAGCCCGTCATAGACGGGCTTTTTTGTATCTGTTTTTCATCGTTTGAACTTTTTAGCTATTGGCATATCGGCAGGATAGAGTCCCAATGCCGTGAAAGGCCATGCCCTCAGCCACGTTATTTGCGTCAATGGCCCTCGGCGAACCGAGGGGGAATTGGTACAATTCTGTTAGTGCTGAGTAGGTTGAAACATTTGATGACGAAAAAATAGGACAAAAAACAAAAAATGGACACCCAGCGTTAATGGCGCGGTAGTTAGCCTCCGACTATCCTTTGTTTAAGCATTTAACAAGGAGGTTATTATGCCGCGCCCTCGCCGAACTCAAATCAGCCTTGAAGATACGCCTTACTACCACTGTTGCAGCCGCGTGGTACGGCGTGCCTTTCTGTGTGGTGATGATGCCTACTCGGGTAAGAATTATGACCACCGCCGTGGTTGGGTCGAATCGTTACTGTTTGAACTGGAAGCTGTTTTTGCCATTGATGTGGCGGCATTCGCCATCATGAGTAATCATCTGCATCTGGTGTTGCATATCGATATAGAGACAGCAAACCGATGGACAGACAGAGAAGTGCTTGAGCAATGGCATAAGCTGTTCAAAGGTGATGAGTTAACCCAGAAATTCACCCAGGGTGAGCTGATTGAAGCGCATGAAGTCCCCAGGCTGAAGCATACTATCGCGATTTATCGCAGTAGGTTATGTGACATCAGTTGGTTCATGCGTTGTCTCAACGAACCGATAGCGCGTCAAGCCAATCAGGAAGATAACTGTACCGGCCGATTCTATTCGCCGCCATCCCTGGCGCTCTCCCTGCGGGCCAGCTAAAGCTGTTCAAATTTATTCCGGATAAATTTGTGGGAAGGAAGATTTAAATCACAAGCCTTACTGGATGAAGCCGCGGTGTTAACCTGCATGGCCTACGTTGACCTCAATCCCATCAGAGCCAAGATGGCCGATACGCCTGAGCAGTCGGCACATACCAGCATTCGGCTACGTATTCAGGCCGCTTTGAAATGCGAACAACCCACCAAGCTACTGCCCTTTATTGGCGATGAGTGCGATAACCAGCCCAATGGTATTGCGTTTGGGCTCAAGGATTATCTTGAATTAGTGGATGATATCGGGCGTTGTATTCGCGACGATAAACGTGGCGCGATAAGTGAAAAGAGTGCCAAGCTGCTGACGCGGTTGAATATCCATCATGAGAACTGGCTCAAGCTTACCACTGAATTTGGAAGACTATTTCTTGGACCGGTAGGCACCTTGCAAGAGCTCAGCTGTTACTGCGAACATTTGGAGAAGCGACGACGGCATTTTGCAACCAGCTGTCAGTATTTTCAAACAGCCTGAACCCCACGCTATTTATCTCAACCGCAGTCATTGAAATCCCCTGAACCATGGGTAGGGCTAGCACGGCTCAAATCTCGCATTTTTGCGTGAAATAGGTTCGACTTCATCAAACCTCTGCAACTCACGGATATCTTTCGGCCTCAGCGTACTCAAATCCCCTAGCGGTGCTTGAACGCAGACTGAAAGAAGATTAAGTTATTGTTTTACAGTGGGTGGCTTGATTTTTCCTGAAAATTACAAAATAGATTATAGATTAAAGAACGAATATGGATATTTTAATAGAAACACCTCGTCTCTTAATGAGAGAGTTTTGCTTGGATGATGTAGATGCTGTCTTTGAATTTTCTACTAATCCAGATGTTATGCGTTATACGGGTGATGTGGGTGCCGTTAATACCAAAAAAGATGCAGAGAATTTAATTGTTAATTGCTGGCAAGCAGAATATAAGAAGTATGGTTACTCTCGGTATGCATTGATTCATAAAGAAGATGATAAAGTCATAGGGTTCTGCGGAGTTAAGTACGAACCTGATTTGAACTGTCCAGACATAGGTTATCGGATGCTACCCGAATACTGGGGAAATGGATTGGCCACAGAAGCTGTAAAAGCCACTTTAGAGTATGCAATAAATACGCTTGGGCTTACTAAAGTAATTGGTGAGGTCTTGGTTGAGCATCCAGCATCAGGTAACGTTTTACTTAAATCTGGTCTACGTAAGGTTGATACTTATGAAAAAGATGGGTTTATATTGAATAGATATGAATAAAAACTTAAGTTTACAAGTAATAGTAAAGAAAGATAACAAGTTACTGAATTCGATAAACGAATTGGCGGAGCGTTATTTTTCAAGGAAGATATTATGAGAATTTGGCACATCGCTTTTTTAAGTCTCCTGTTACCAGGTTGCGCTTCGTCCAATAAAACCACCTATCAACCTGTTTGTTTTCAATCCGTAGAACAAGCAATAAACATTGGTGAATCTCTTATATCCGCGGGGTATTTTGAAAAAGTAAGTTACTGGGTTAACGGAGACCCCAGCATACCTGTTCGTGGGTTGGGTTTGGAATGGGATGGATTTGAACATTCAAAGTATTGTCCCAACGGAGGATATCCTGTCCTCATCTCTTACCTGGATAAGAATGAACTTGGGAACTCTGAAATAGTAATTAAATGGGCTCAAATAGTTTTTAAAAATATGCTTAAGGAACGAGGCATTGAAACATAACGAGTGACTGTGGCATTCCGTCAATAGGTATTTCACTAATTGTGATAGCTTTCGCCCATCGGGTTCGATTTTTCATCATGGTATTGAGCATAACCAACAACTTTCGCATATAGGCTATCAACGCTACTTAGGGCAGCGGTTATTTCCCGAGGAGGGATTGGTACAATTCTGCAAGAATAGTGTTGCTTGAAGTTGCTTATATTCCCGCAGACATACACCTATTTTCCAGGCGCAGGTGGAACTGTGACCTTCCGAGCCAGGGATGGCGAGGCAGAGCTTACAGGGACGTACTCGCAACAACTTCCCTGTTTAACGGCCAGCTCACCATCCCTGGCTCGCGCTCGAAAGCATGTTGCTATGCAACTCTCGCCATGTCACAGGATCGCCTGTGCGAAAAGCGCACCGCAGGTGATTGGCCGCTGCTTAACCACGTTATCTGCGCCAACGGCTGTCGGCGACACCGAGGGGGGGATTAGTGCAATACTGTTAGTCCTGAGTAGCTTGAAATATCTGAAGTGTTCGCAGACATACACCTATTTTCCAGGCATAGGCGGAACTGTGACCGTCGAAAACAGGGTCGAATTTTGTTCCCGACAAATTCGGCATTTCCTACGTCCTTGTAGGTCAGACGTTTTCGTCGAGCGCCCAAGGATGGGTTCACAACAACTTCCCTGTTTAACGGCCAGCTCACCATCCCTGGTTCGCGCTCGAAAGCATGTTGCTATGCAACTCTCGCCGAGTCACAGGATCGCCTGTGCGAAAGGCGCACCGCAGGTGATTGGCCACAACTTAGCTAGCCGCTAAGATCAAGTTCATTGGTGAGTTTTGGCTTAAAGCCATGATAGCCACTGTGCCAGCGGCCTAACGTCGTGGAGCAAATGCATTCATGCACAACGGCCAGCTCACCATCCCAGGTTTGCGCTCGAAAGCATGTTGCTGCGCAACTCTCACCGTGTCACAGGGGAGTCTGTGCGAAAGTTCGTCTCGAACATCCTGTTTTTCAATTGCATTCTTGCTTCGTGCCCATCCCAGCGGCAGGCAACGAGAAACATCCATTGCCGGAAACTTGACCAGTGCTTATTGGCTGCATCAAGGGGGGCATTATCGCCATTTGGCAAGATTAGCCTTGTTGGAAATAGGTAAGGATGGGGAATGAATGTACCATTCCCCAATCTCAACTTCTGGGTAAAAACAGAGTGAAGCGGGCGCCGCCCAGGGGAGATTGATCTATTTGCCACTGGCCTTGGTAGCTCTGCAGCAGATCTTTGACTATCGCCAGTCCTATACCATGGCCTTGTTGGTAGTTATCGGCTCTGACACCGCGCTCGAACAGCTGGGTTTTCTGCTGCTCTGTAATGCCCGGGCCATCGTCTTCGATGCAGATGTTCAGCCCTTTTTCGCTAACCCAGGTTTTGAGTACGACCTGGCTGTTTGCCGCCTTGCAGGCGTTATCCAGTAGATTGCCGAGGAGTTCGGCCAGGTCGGCTTCATCGCCGTAAAACAGGGCGTTTGTTGCCAGTTCAGCCTCAAACTCCAGCGCCTTGTCCGCATAAATTTTGCCAAGGGTTCGCAGCAGTTTGTCGGCCACTGTTTTACTGTTTACCCCTTGATGCCAAGCGCCGCTGCCGGCACTTTGGGCCCGTTTCAACTGGTGGCCTATGCTGGCGTTAATTTGGCTGATGGGCTCTTGGGCATCGCTTGGCAAAGACTTGAGGCTTTGCAGCACCGCCAGCGGTGTTTTCAGGCTATGGGCCAGATCCGACAAGGCGTTGCGATAACGTTGGCGTTGGCGCTGCTCGTTGCTTATCAGGGCATTGAGCTGGGTCGCGACCTGTTGCAGCTCCTTGGGATAGTCGCTGCCGAGATGTTGCCGTTTGCCTTGCTCAACCGCTTTGAGCTCGGCGCGAAAGCGCGCCAGTGGTTTGAGTGTCCACCAGAGCCAGCCACCTTGTACCAGTAACAGGAACAGCATCAATAGTCCCAGGTATTGCCAGAGCTGGCGGCTGAAGGCGCCTTGGGTTTGCTCAAAGCCGGTCTGATCTTTGATGATGTGTACGGTAAAGGGAATATCCCGGCCATTATTCGAGGCCGAGGCAAAGCTGGCGCTGAAGCTGTAATTGAAGTGGGGTTTGCCCAGGAGAAGCATTTCGCCAAAGCGGCCTTCACCGAGTGGTGGGCTTGGAAGCTTGCCCGGAGGCGGCATACCGATAAAGGAAGGCGAATGCCATACCAGTTTGCCTTGGCTGCTGACCAAGGCGTAGAGCCCGGATTGATCTATGTTGAACTGTTTGTCTTGTAATTGATCCGGCAGAACCAGTTCGCCCTGTTCCACTTCTGCCAATGCCAATACTCCATAAAGGGCGGCGCTGAGTTCATCTTTTACCGCGTGGGCCAGCTGGGCACGAAAGGCATCGCTCAGGGTCACGCCGATAAGCGGCAAGAGCACCAGATTCAACAGCAGGGCGCTGATCACCAACCGGCCCTTGAGTGAACCGGGCAAAAGCCTTGCAGGCAAGGGCTTCATCAGGGGTTATCTCTAACAGGAAGTGCATTAAGGCGATAACCCTGACCACGCAGGGTTTCAATAAGCCCAAGCGTGCCCTCGGGATCCAGCTTCTTGCGCAAACGGCGAATAAATACCTCAATCACATTGGAGTCAAGATCAAAGTCCTGATCATAGATGTGCTCGATAAGCAGACTCTTGGAAGTGACTTCGCCCTGATGCAGCATCAGGTACTCGAGCAATTTGTATTCGGAGGCGCTGAGGTTGACGCTGTGTTTGCCGAGCCGCACTTCACCGCTGCTGGTATTCAGGGTGACAGGGCCACTTTGCAGCAAGGGGCTGGCCTTACCGGCGCTGCGGCGGATTAACGCCTTGATCCTGGCGGTGAGTTCCATGGGGTGAAAGGGTTTGGTGAGGTAGTCATCAGCGCCGGCATCCAAGCCTTCCACCTTGTCCTGCCAGCCATCTCTGGCGGTGAGGATCAGCACAGGGTAATCCAGTCCCTTGGCTCGCATCTGTTCAATCAGTGCTATGCCGCTGAGTTTGGGCAGGCCGATATCGATAATGGCGGCATCATAGGGATATTCCGCCGCCAGAAACAGGCCTTCTTCGCCGTCTGATGCCGTATCCAGATTGAAACCTGCCTCTTGCAGATGTTGTTTTAAGTTGGCTTGTAAGGCGGCATCATCTTCTACCAATAACAGTCGCATAAGCTATTTCCTGTCAGTTTGCCTGCAGTCGGCCGCTGCGGGCATCCACAGAGACATAGACAATTCGGCCACTGTCCTGCAGCAGTTTGACCCGATAACCCGGGTTGCCGTTGACCTTCACAGACTGCACCCTGAGTACTTTACCGCCATAAGCCTGCTTCACCAGTCTGGCGGCTTCATCGCCGCTGCGGACTTTCAGCTTGGCCTCCTGGCCCTGAGTTGTTCGTTCCGGCTTGGCAAAGGGGCCGGCATGCAGGGGCTGAGCGAAAGCCAGCGACAGCAATAGCATGCTTGCCGCGATAATTCCGCTTGAGTGATAAGCTTGATGCTTGATTTTACTGCCCCTTTTCATGGTTTTGCCCTTTTGGAAACGCTTGGCCCAGTGTAAAAGATCCCCGCGGTGGATGAAATAGCCAGCCGGGTCTTCACTCTCTATCTGTCCTTCCCCCCGGTTTTCGCTCAGGCCCGGTCAGTTGTACTCCTTCCAAGATGAACATCGGCTGACAGAAACCGTTCATCTCATGTTCACCCAGGCTGACTTTTAATAATGCTAACAACCCGAATAAGCGCGGGATGCGCTCTGTGGAGAAGCACTATGAAATTATTATCTTACACTGTATTTAGCCTGTCGCTGTTTTTGGCTCTGTTTTGGGGGGCGCCCGCTGCCTATGCCAAGGAGGCAGTCGGCGGACAAGCCTCCATCGGCCAAAAAGCGCAGCAACCGAGCGATGAACAGGATAGCCTAGGCGCCGAGCTAAGGGCGGCACAACACAGGCAGTTGCTCAAGCAACTTCAGCAGGAGTGGCAATTTGCCGGAGCTCAAGTTTCCGGTGAGCGCATGACCCGCGAGCAGATGATTGCCAAGAAACAGAAACTGCCCGAGAGCCAAGCCGCGCCGCAGCGGATGGTCTCCACTACGGCCCACAGCTATTACCATGAGTTTAGCTTTTATGGGGCGGCCAGCTACCTTTATGACGATTATGACTTTGATGGCTTTTATCGCAGCTTTGCGGTGCGCTTCGATGCCGATGTTTACGGCAATGATCCGGCCGAGTCTGTGCCCGTTTATGCCGAGCTTTATCTGAGCCGCAACGGCGGTGACTGGGAGCATTACTACAGTACTGAGGTGTTCTACATTCAGGGAGACAGTACCCAGGATGACTTTGAAGTGCTCACCACGTTAGAGAGCGGCTACCCCAGCGATCACTATGATGTGCTGATCGACCTCTATGAACCCGGTTACAGTGACATAGTGGCGACCATAAGTTCTTATGAAAGCAATAGCCTCTATGCCTTGCCGCTTGAGAGTCGTGAATGGGACAGAGATGATGGCGCGACTGTGATAGTCGATGCCGGTGGCAGCCTGTCAGTGCTGGCGCTCGCAAGTCTGGTACTGCTTGGCGGCTTGCGTTACAGACGCGGCAAAGTTGCCGCCTGAAATTACAAAATTTAACTACACAGGCCGGGGTCTCTCCCGGCCTGTTTCTTTCCGGGTTCCCAACGGGGGCCGGAATGGGTCAACAAGGTTTACTCTTGTTGGCCTTTTATTTTCAGCCCCTAAACCACCTACTTCAGTAGGTGGTTATCATCAATTTAGGCTTGGCCTGTAAAGGCTACCCATGCTAATTGCTCTTTTGATTTTTAGCGAAGTCAAAGGACAAAAAGCATGAGTAGATACGAGCAAGCATCGCATGTGTATTGGCGATGTCAATATCATATAGTTTGGACTCCAAAGTACCGTTTTAGGATTCTCAAAAACAAAGTAGGTAAGGATGTTTACCGCTGTATTCACGTTTACAGTGAGCAACTTGGGTGCAAAGTAGTAGAGTTAAATGTTCAGGTAGACCATGTTCATTTAGTTATAAAAGTTCCGCCAAAGTTATCGATATCAAGACTGATGGGAGCGCTCAAAGGCAAAATAGCACTAAAACTATTTAGTAAATATCCGCACTTGAGGAAGAACAAAATGTGGGGTAACCATTTTTGGCAGCGAGGATACTTTGTTGATACGGTTGGAATAAATGAAGAGATAATAAGGCGTTATGTCCGGCATCAAGAGAAAGAAGAAAAGCAGGAGCAAGCTCAGTTAACGCTGGAGTAAACAACGCCCCCTTTGAGGGGGCATATACAAAGCCACCTTCTTCAGAAGGTGGATTCTTTACTTAGAGGCTTGCAGGATCACAAACTTACCATTGGAGGCTATGGTTTTACAGTTGCCGAACAGGCGCTTGAGCTTGATGTGGTAGCCCAGGTGACGGTTGCCGACCACATGCAGTATGCCGCCGTTCACCAGACGCCGTCTGGCATCGAGGAACATCTGCCAGGCAATATGATCTGTGATGGCCTCTCCCTGATGAAACGGTGGGTTACAGAGCACCAGATCCGGTGCGACCCCGGCGCTCAAATGACTCAGACAGTCGTCCCAATAGAAGTGGCCGCGTTCGGCCTCAAAGCCATTGCCCTGCCAGTTGAGCCGGGCACTTTCCACGGCCATCTCTGAGTCATCAACAAAGTGAATACTCGCCTCGGGATAACGCTTGGCCGCCGCCAGCCCCAAAACGCCATTGCCGCAGCCCAAGTCCACCACAGAGCTAAACTCACCTTCGGGGAGGTTGGCCAACATCAAACGGGCGCCGATATCCAGTTTGCCGGCGGCAAATACATTGCTGAGATTACAGATATTGAGGCTGAATTCGCCAAGGGGCCACTCGCTGGGGGCCGGCAATTCGCGCGCCTGGCCATCGGCGAAGGCGGTTATCACCCGGGTCTTTTTCCATGCCAGACTGGCGCTGGCCTGGCCCAGATGTTTGCCAATCAGGGCCAACAAGGCTTGATTGATGGATTTGGCCTTGGCGCCAATCAACACCCGGGTACCGCTGGGAAGCATATTGGCCAGCAGGGTCAGCTGCCAGGCAAAAAAGTTGAGGTTCTTGGGCAGCTTCAGCAATATGGTATCGGGTACACAAGCAGGCATTTCCCGACTGTTTAGCCAGTGAATGTCGGCATCGCTGAGATGGTTTTTCTCAAGATTTTGTCGAGCGCCAAGATGGGAAGTGCGGGCATCCGAGCTCCAGTGAACCTTTGCATCAGGATAACCTCGGCGAATGGCGCACAGCAGGGCACCAAAGCTGTCGTTGATAATAAGCACAGATTGAGGTGCCTCTTCCTCGGCGAGCTGTTTGAGCAGGTGTTCATCGGCGGCATCCCAGGCCTGGAGGTTGGATTCCTGCTCTTCGGGATAGCGGTGCAGAGTGAGCTGAATATCAGCGGCTGAGAACTGGCTGGTCATATAACTGGGCTTAAAGGACGAATTTGCGCGGATTATCGCAAATACTGGCGCTCAAGGCGATATTTGCGAAAATCTGCCTTGGTCATTATCTAATAAAGAAGGCTTAAGCCTGGCAATAAGCCACAGAGAAACAATGCCATGAAGTTCAAAGATGAGTTCAAATATGAGTTCAAAAGAGATACAGCAGTCGCTGTTTGCGCTTGAGCCTGGGTCATCTGCTGAGTCGGCAACAGGCGTGCAGCGGTTTGAGCAGCCGCCTATGTTGCTGGTGCGCGGTTATCTCAATCCAGCCCAGCAGGAGGCCATTTGGCGGGAGGCGGAGCATTATCCCCTGACTCGTCCCGAGCTTGAAATATTCGGTAAGCGTCACGCCATTCCTCGTACTCAGGTGTGGTTCGGCGATGCCGGCTGTGATTATCGCTACTCAGGGTTATTGGTCAGGGCGCTTCCCTGGCCCAAATATCTGTTAAGGCTAAAGCAAAAGCTGGATCGGGATTGGCAGCTTGGCAGCAACGGCGTGCTGGTAAACCGTTATGCCGATGGCCGCGACACCATGGGTTGGCACAGCGACGATGAACCTGAGCTGGCAGAGGGGGCCGATATCGCGTCAATCAGTCTGGGCGCCGGGCGCGATTTTGATTTGAAACACAAGCAAAGCGGCGAGAAGCTGCGGCTCAGGCTTAACTCGGGCGATCTCTTGTTGATGCGCTGGCCGATGCAGCAGGAATGGCAACATGCGTTGCCAAGAAGGCTGAAACTCACAGAGACCAGGCTTAATCTCACCTATCGGCGGCTCAAACCGGGTTTTCATCACTCTGGTGATTGAAAATTGTCGGATTGATCTTTGTTCGCCGAAGCAGTAACCTGCCGCCAATCCCAACAGCTTATATTAGGTTTTACCATGTCCGTTGCCCAGACCATAGAGCAGAAGTTGCGCCTCGCCCTGACGCCGAGTCATATAGAAGTCATCAACGAGAGCCACAATCACCATGTGCCGCCTAATTCAGAGACGCACTTCAAGGTGATCATTGTCAGTGAAGCCTTTGATGGCAAGCGTCTGCTGGCTCGCCATAGAGAAGTGAACCAGGCCTTGGCGGAAGAACTGGCCAATGGCGTGCACGCTCTGTCCATGCATACTTATACACAGGCTGAATGGGATGCTCAAAGTGCTGTGCCTGAGTCGCCCAAGTGTCGTGGTTAAAAGTCCTGGCTTGATAAACCGCCTCCAGGGGCTGCATTTGTGTTTTGGCGCTGTAATAATAGCGCTTTGAGACGCGAAACCATTTAACAGTGCAAGCCAGCTTGCCATCCAAGGGAGAATACCCATGCCATTGTTAGACAGCTTTACCGTGGACCATACCAAGATGGAGGCACCGGCAGTGCGGGTGGCCAAGACCATGAGCACACCAAAGGGCGATACCATTACGGTATTTGACCTGCGTTTTTGCGCGCCCAACAAGGATATTCTCAGCGAGCGCGGCATTCATACACTGGAACACCTGTTTGCAGGCTTTATGCGTGATCACCTCAATGGTGACGGAGTGGAGATCATAGATATTTCGCCAATGGGATGTCGCACCGGCTTTTATATGAGCCTTATCGGGACACCGGAAGAAGGCCGGGTTGCCGATGCCTGGTTGGCAGCCATGGAAGATGTGCTCAAGGTACAAGATCAAAAGGCTATTCCTGAGCTGAACGAATACCAGTGCGGTACCTATCAGATGCATTCTCTGGAGCAGGCGCAGGATATTGCCCGCAATATTATTGCCGCCGGTGTCAGCGTTAACCGCAACGACGATCTCAAGTTGAGTGAGGAACTGCTGAAGCAGCTCTAATCCCGCCCGGCTTACCTCGCACAATCAAGCGACTTGATATTTACTCAAGTCGCTTTTTTTTTGTCCGTAAATCAGTTAGTTTACAAAAATATAACATCAAATATGCGGTAACTGCTGATAGGGGATTGGGATATGAGTCAGAGGCGTGGCTTGCTTAAAGTGAGTGCAGTGGCCGGTTTGGTGAGCGGGAGTTTGGCCGGGCCGTGGGCGCACGCTGCCGAGCCTTTGGCTGCTGACCATCCGGCTTTTGAGGCCACAGCAATCAATGCCATGTACTATGACTCGGCCGAGCGGCAATTGACCGCCGGTGGCGAGCTTATCCCAACCTTGCCTGGCAGTTTCAGTATTCGCGGCGCCGGTGGCAGCGGCCATTCCGGAATAGCGATTATCGAAGACAGGGTCAATCTGGCGCCGGCGCCTTATTCTGCGCCTTATCTGTGGCAACTGCCGGATCCCGATACCCTGGTTGCCAGCTCGGCCAATGCCGCCGGTAACTTGCTCTATGGTGGTAGCGGCAGTTTTGGTGTTTTGGAAACGCAAAGCCTGGGGTTGCATGATACTCCGGGCAAGAGTGTGCGGCTTCAGGGCAATGAGGATAAAGGTTGGGGCGCCGAGGGCCGCGGTCTGATTGATGCCGATGACTATAAGGTATTGCTGCAGGCGAGCCACAGGCGCCAGCAACCCTGGCAAGAACCGAGAAGCGCTGAGCTGGGGCAAGATGACAGCCAGACCAAGGTCCTTTTCAAGATAGCGGCCAACAGCTTGCCGGGTGCCCGCAGTCGGCAACATACTGAATTTAAGTATCAATATTCACAGCAGCGACAGTTTTTACCGGGAATGGGGCTGACGCCTGCCGATTGGCAACTGAACCCTGAGCTGGTGTATGGCGCTGCCACGCAGGATAGACTCAAGAGCCGCAGCCACAGATATCAGCTGTCACACCGCGTTGAGCCTACCGCAGGCTCCCGGGTGTTTACCGAGCTTTACTACCATAGCCATCACAGCTCGCAGTTGCAGATGAGTTTTGCCGATGGCGCCTTTATTCAAGGTGACGCGCTTGAGCAACTGGCGGCCTTGGATGCCGCTGCTATCGGCGCGGTTTCATTGGTCGACTTTCGCCGTGATGATGACTTCGAGGCTATGGGGATCCAGACTCAGGCCATTACTCAATATGGTCGTCACAAGGTGAGTTACAGTGCCCGTTGGCACAGAGACAAGGCCGAGCTGGCCCCCGGCCTGGGGAGTTGGCTGTGGCAGGGTGGACAACTGAGTGATACTGCGGAGAGTTTGAGTATCAGGATTGATGACAAGGCCAGTGTTTGGAGCTCGGCGGTGACGGCTGAGCTCAACTGGTCGGCTGTGACTCTGGAGCTCGGCGTCGGCTATGAAGATGTCAGCTTGGAGCGAAGCAGCGAAACAGTGCCGCTTTCAGCCGCAGATTTCTCCGAAAGTGAATGGTTACCCACGGCAAAGCTTAGTTGGCGCGGGGAGGCACTGAGCCTGTTCATCAGTGTCGGCAGAGCTTGGGCGGCGGCGAGCCCCGGCAACCAGGGGCAACGCTCCCAGCAAGCCTGGCAATATGAACTGGGTGGCCGCTTTGAATCAGGTAGGCTGAAAAGTGCACTGAGCCTGTACCAGCGAGACTTCGATAATCTGCATTTTGATTGCACGGCAAATAGCTTCTGTGACCCAGCGCTGCGCCTCAATCAATACAATCTCGGAGAAGTCGATGTCAAAGGCGTCGAACTGGCGCTCGACTACCGCCTGGACTCAGGTAGTGTCAATTGGCCCATGGGGCTTAAGTACCATTACACCCAAGCCAAGGCGCAGCACTCGGGTTGCCTTATGCTGAGCGGACCTTGCCTGATGGCAGATGAACAGTTGCCCTGGTTGCCCGAGCATGCCTTGAGTCTCCATGTTGGGTTGGAGTGGGACGGCTTTAAGGCCAAGGCTCAGGGAATTTATCGTTCAGAAGTGGCAAGTCTTAGCCCTCAGGAGACGGCAAAAGACAGCATGCAGCTGGATCTGCTGCTGAGTTATGACTTCAACTCAAAACATCAGCTCTATTTTCGCGCTGAGGATCTGCTCGATGACGCTAGTCCGTTACGTGAAGATGACAGTGGTTTATTGGCAAGTGTTGGCCGACGTTTACAGCTGGGCTACCGAATGAAATTTTGAAGCAGAGCCTCCCCGGCAAGGCCCTGAAGATGAAATAAGTATTTTTGACTATTTAGTCTATTATTTCTTTAAAAATTAAAGGTATAACTTTGTGCGTCAGGACAAAATCCTGCCTTTTGCCTACTTGTCGCTATCTCTGGTTAACTCGTTTGGCTCAATTCTCTCTTGGTCACTTTGAAAGCAGGTTAAAACACTACAATTTTCGTGGCGATAGCGTTGCAATTGGGGTAAAATGCGCGCGACCAGCGTGATTGCGATCGCATTTCTGTGATAAATCTGCGCTAGCTCAACGCTCGATTTTTTTGTGTGAGAGTCGGGGGTTAGCAGGAACGCGGCGCATTGTCTTTCCTTCAAAACGTAGTGCATGTGGATATGATTACAATTAAGAAAGGATTGGATTTGCCTATAGCAGGCGGACCAAAGCAAGTTATCCATGATGGCCCAGCCATTAAACACGTAGCTACTTTGGGTGAAGAGTATATTGGCTTACGTCCAACGATGAAGATCAAAGTGGGCGATAAAGTGCAAAAAGGTCAGGTGATTTTTGAGGATAAAAAGAATCCTGGCGTTAAATATACGGCTTTGGCCAGTGGCACAATATTAGAAATCAACCGCGGCGCCAAACGTGTTCTGCAGTCGGTCGTCATAGAAATAGAAGGGGACGAAGCCGTCTCTTTTGCCAAGTATGATGCCCAGGCTCTGGATACTCTGGAACCGCAGCAGGTTCGCGACAATCTGATTGAATCAGGTATGTGGACCGCATTGCGCACCCGTCCTTTCAGTAAGGTGCCGGCAGTGGATGCGACAGCAGCGGCTATCTTCGTGACAGCCATGGACACCCAGCCACTGGCGGGCGATCCTCAAGTTGTTATCGCTGAGCATAAAGACGATTTCGTCAACGGCCTGAAAGTACTGGCCCGACTGACAGACAAAGTCTTCGTCTGTAAAGCACCAGGAGCAGACATTCCAGCGGGTAATGCCCAAGTGGAAGAGTTTGCCGGCCCCCATCCGGCGGGTCTGCCTGGGACTCATATCCACTTCTTGATGCCTGCCTCTGCCCGTCGCAGCGTATGGTACCTGGGTTATCAGGACGTCATCGCGATAGGTCAGCTGTTTACCACAGGTGAATTGAACAACCAGCGCATAGTGGCCATCACAGGCCCCAAAGCCAAGAACCCTCGCTTGGTGCGTACTCTGCTGGGTGCCAGCACTCAGGCCCTGACCCAAGACGAAGCCGATGGTCAAGTTCGGGTTATCTCAGGTTCTGTGCTTAACGGCCGTACAGCAATAGGTCCTCATGCTTATATGGGACGCTACTTCCAGCAGTTGACCCTGATTGAAGAGGGGACCGAGAAAGAGTTCTTCGGTTGGGTGATGCCCGGATCCGATAAATACTCCATTACCCGTGCCTTCCTGGGGCACTTGAGTCCTTCCCGACTGTTCAATATGACCAGCAGTACCGGTGGTTCCGAGCGGGCCATGGTGCCTATTGGCAACTATGAGCGGGTGATGCCTCTGGATATTCTGCCCACTATGTTGCTGCGCGATCTGCTCTCCGGTGATACCGATGGCGCCGTGGCATTGGGTGCGCTGGAGCTGGATGAGGAAGACCTGGCACTGTGTACTTTCGTATGTCCCGGTAAGTATGACTATGGTTCATACCTGCGTGACTGCTTGGAGACCGTCGAGAGGGAAGGCTTATGAGCTTGAAAGATTTTCTTGAGCGTATTGAACCGCAATTTGAAAAGGGCGGTAAATACGAGAAGTGGTATGCGCTCTATGAAGCCGCAGCGACCATTTTTTACACCCCGGGTAAAGTGAACAAGGGCAAGACCCATGTGCGCGATAACCTGGATCTGAAACGCATGATGATTACCGTTTGGGCCTGTACTTTCCCCGCCATGTTTGTCGGGATGTACAACGTGGGTCTACAGGCACAAATCGCCCTGGCCGCTGGTTTCGGTACTCCCGATGTTTGGCAGGTGGGGCTGTTTGAGCTCTTCGGTACTCAACTGACTGCCGATTCCGGCTGGGCCACCTTGATGTGGTATGGCGCCTGCTTCTTCCTGCCTATATATGCAGTGACCTTCGCGGTTGGTGGTATTTGGGAAGTGCTGTTCGCCTCGGTTCGTGGCCATGAAGTCAACGAAGGTTTCTTTGTGACCTCAGTACTGTTTGCCTTGACCTTGCCGGCAACTATTCCATTGTGGATGGTGGCACTGGGTATCACCTTTGGTGTGGTCGTGGCCAAGGAAGTGTTCGGTGGTACCGGACGTAACTTCCTCAACCCTGCACTGGCCGGTCGTGCTTTCCTGTTCTTTGCCTATCCGCTGAATATGTCCGGTGACACTTCTTGGGTCGTTGCTGACGGTTTCTCCGGCGCCACAGCGCTGAGTCAAGCGGCTTCAGGTACTCTGGACTACGCCTTCAACCAGAACTGGTGGGACGCCTTCTTTGGCTTTATTCCTGGTTCCGTCGGTGAAGTTTCTACCCTGGCTATTCTGCTCGGTGGTCTGGTTATCATCTATACCCGTATCGCTTCCTGGCGCATCGTCGGCGGCGTGATGGTAGGTATGATTGCCGTCTCTCTGCTGCTGAACCTGGTCGGTTCTGAAACCAACCATATGTTTGCCATGCCTTGGTACTGGCACCTGGTACTGGGTGGTTTTGCCTTCGGTATGATGTTTATGGCCACTGACCCAGTGTCGGCTTCCTTCACCAACCAGGCCAAATGGGCTTACGGTATCCTGATAGGTGCTATGGCAGTATTTATCCGTGTCATCAACCCTGCATTCCCTGAGGGCATGATGCTGGCGATTCTGTTTGCCAACCTGTTTGCGCCACTGTTTGACCATTTTGTAGTCCAGGCAAACATCAAGCGGAGGATTGCTCGTGGCTAGTAATAAGGATTCGTTCGGAAGAACGCTATTTGTTGTCGTTGGCCTGTGTCTTGTCTGCTCGATTTTCGTATCGACTGCAGCGGTATTGCTCAAGCCAACCCAGCAGGAAAACAAACTGCTGGATAAGCAGAAGTTTATTCTGGAAGCCGCCAACCTGATCGATACCAAATCCGGCAAGGTCAGCAAAGATGTGGTTCTGGAAACTTACAAGAAGTATGTTGAAGCCAAGGTTATCGAGCTGAAAACCGGTGACGAAGTCACAGATATTAACGGCGATACCTATGATCAACAGAAAGCCTCTCGCGATCCTGCCACCTCAGTGGTGCCTGAGCATGACATAGCTTCGGTTAAGCGGATCGCCAAAAACGCCGTGGTTTATCTGGTGCGTGATGATGCCGGTAAAGTGACCAGCGTGATCCTGCCGGTTCATGGCTATGGTCTGTGGTCAACCATGTACGCCTTCCTGGCTTTGGAACCGGACATGAATACCATCCAGAACCTGGTGTATTACAACCAAGGTGAAACCCCTGGACTTGGCGGTGAAGTTGAAAACCCAAGCTGGAAAGCCAAATGGCAGGGGAAGAAGCTGTTTGATGAGCAGGGCAACATAGCTATTACCGTGACCAAAAACCCAGCCGTTGCCGAGTCAGCTCATGGTGTTGATGCCTTGTCTGGTGCAACTTTGACCAGTAATGGTGTTCAGCATTCGCTGACATTCTGGCTGGGCGAGGAAGGTTTTGCTCGCTTTATTGAAAAAGCACGCAATGGAGGATTGAGCTAATGGCCGATAGTAAAGAACTCAAACAGGTTCTCACTGGACCTATAGTCAGCAATAACCCTATTGCGCTGCAGATCCTCGGGGTGTGTAGTGCCCTGGCGGTAACCAGTAAGCTGGAAACCGCATTGGTGATGACCATAGCATTGACGGCGGTAACCGCGTTTTCCAACCTGTTTATCTCCATCATACGTAACCATATTCCTGCCAGCGTGCGGATTATCGTACAGATGACCATTATTGCTTCGTTGGTAATAGTGGTGGATCAGGTGTTGCAGGCATACGCTTATGACATCGCCAAGCAGCTGTCGGTATTCGTTGGTTTGATTATTACCAACTGTATCGTGATGGGTCGCGCCGAGGCCTATGCGATGAAGACCCCGCCGCTGATGAGCTTTATGGATGGTATAGGTAATGGCCTGGGTTATGGTCTGGTACTGATGAGCGTAGGTTTTGTCCGTGAACTCTTTGGTAACGGTTCGCTGTTTGGCGTCGAGATACTTTCCAAAGTATCAGACGGTGGCTGGTATCAGCCCAACGGCCTGTTACTGCTGCCGCCAAGTGCCTTCTTCCTGATCGGTATTCTGATTTGGATAATCCGCACTTATAAGCCAGAGCAAGTAGAAGCAAAAGGGTAAGCGCGATGGAACATTATATCAGTTTGTTAATTCGCTCTGTTTTCATCGAAAACATGGCACTGGCCTTCTTCCTGGGGATGTGTACCTTCCTGGCCGTTTCCAAGAAAGTGAAGACGGCCATGGGGCTTGGGGTTGCGGTTATTGTGGTGCTGACCATTTCAGTACCTGTTAACCAGATAATCTATCAAGGTATTCTGGCTCCTGGCGCACTGGCTTGGGCTGGTGTCCCGGATGCCGATCTGAGCTTCCTTAAGTTCATTACCTTTATCGGTGTTATCGCAGCTTTGGTTCAGATCCTGGAAATGGCTCTGGATAAGTACTTCCCGCCACTGTACAACGCCTTGGGGATCTTCCTGCCGCTGATCACAGTAAACTGTGCGATTTTCGGTGCGGTATCTTTCATGGTTGAACGTGACTACAACCTGGGTGAGAGCCTGGTGTTCGGTTTCGGTTCCGGTTTTGGCTGGGCATTAGCTATCGTCCTGTTGGCCGGTATCCGTGAGAAGCTGAAGTATGCTGATGTGCCTAATGGTCTGCGTGGTCTGGGTATTACCTTTATCACTGCGGGTCTGATGGCCTTAGGTTTCATGTCGTTCTCTGGTGTGTCCCTTTAAGGGGCACCAAGCGGCTTCCGAAATTGAACCTCTAAGGATAAGTTAATGGATATTCTTGGTATTTTTAAGTCTACTCCACTCGAGGTTTACCTCGGTGTGAGTATGTTTACCGCGATAGTTCTGATCCTGGTACTGGTGATCCTGTTCGCCAAATCCAAGTTGGTCTCCAGCGGTGATATTACTATTGGCATCAACGGTGACCCAGAGAAGGCAATCACCACTGCTGCCGGTGGCAAGTTGCTGGGCGTTTTGGCCAACAACGGTATCTTCGTGTCATCAGCCTGTGGTGGCGGTGGCTCTTGTGGTCAGTGTCGTGTCAACGTTAAGTCCGGTGGCGGCGATATTCTGCCAACCGAACTGGATCATATCAGCAAGGGTGATGCCCGTAAGGGGTGCCGACTGTCTTGTCAGGTTAACGTCAAGTCAGATATGGAAATTGAGCTGGATGAAGAGATCTTCGGCATCAAGAAATGGGAATGTACTGTTATCTCCAACGATAACAAGGCAACCTTCATTAAAGAGCTCAAGCTACAGATCCCCGATGGCGAGTCAGTACCTTTCCGTGCCGGTGGTTATATTCAGATTGAAGCCCCGGCTCACCATGTGAAGTATAAAGACTTCGATATTCCAGCAGAGTATCGTGGTGACTGGGAACACTTTGGTTTCTTCAACCTCGAATCCAAGGTTGATGAAGAAACCATTCGTGCATACTCTATGGCAAACTATCCGGAAGAGTTCGGCATTATCATGCTGAACGTGCGGATTGCTACGCCTCCACCACGGAATTTGAGCCTGCCTTGTGGTAAGATGTCGTCTTACATCTGGAGTCTCAAGCCAGGTGATAAAGTCACTATCTCCGGCCCATTCGGTGAGTTCTTTGCCAAAGATACCGATGCTGAAATGGTCTTTATCGGTGGTGGTGCAGGTATGGCGCCTATGCGTTCTCATATCTTCGACCAGCTCAAGCGTCTTAAGTCCAAGCGTAAGATGAGTTTCTGGTACGGTGCCCGTTCCAAGCGCGAAATGTTCTATGTTGAAGATTTCGATGGCCTGGCGGCAGAGAATGATAACTTTGTCTGGCATGTGGCCTTGTCCGATCCTCAGCCTGAGGACAACTGGGATGGCTACACAGGCTTCATTCACAACGTGCTCTATGAGAATTACCTCAAGTCGCACGAAGCCCCTGAAGATTGCGAGTTCTACATGTGTGGACCTCCAATGATGAACGCAGCGGTAATTGCTATGCTGAAAGATCTTGGCGTTGAAGATGAAAACATCCTCCTGGATGACTTCGGTGGCTAAGCATTAGTTCATTCCCTGGCACTGCCTTTTGGCAGTGCCAGTTTGTAAGGGAAATTCATAGTATGCAGTTCAAGACCGCTAAGTTTACAACGCTGGCAAATTGGCTGGTCCTTATGGGATTGGCCTTTTTTGTTTCTGGGTGCAGCAGTCAGGATGATGTGATAGCACTTTCCGGAAGCACTATGGGCACCACTTATCATATTAAAGTGGTCAACAGTGAGCGCTTGCCGGATGCCCAGCTATTACAGGCTGAAATCGATATGGCGCTGGAGCAGGTGAACGACCAGATGTCCACCTACAGACCCGACTCCGAGCTTTCACGTTTCAATCAGCTCAAGCAAGGCCAGAGCCTGGCCGTTTCTGCTGATACTATTACCAATATTCGTGAAGGTATCAGGTTATATCAGCTCACCGATGGCGCGCTCGATATTACCCTGGGGCCCTTGGTCAACCTGTGGGGCTTTGGCCCGGACAAACGGCCTCTGGAAGTGCCTTCTGCCGAGCAGATAGCCGAGGCCAAGGTACGAATGGGGATAGATGCCATTCAAATAGAAGGGGATAAGCTCAGCAAGAGTCAGTCCAGCGTCTATGTGGATTTGTCATCCATAGCCAAAGGATTCGGGGTCGATAAAGTGGCTCGTTTGCTGGATAAGTATCAGCCCAAAGGTTATCTGGTGGAGATTGGCGGTGAGATTAGCGTTAAGGGAAGCAAAGGCGATGGCAAACCCTGGCGGGTGGCGATAGAGCAGCCGGCGGAGAATGGCCGGGCAGTGCAACAGGTGATAGAGCCTGGCACCATGGCCATGGCTACCTCGGGCGATTATCGTAACTATTATGAGGAAGACGGACAGCGCTTTACTCATATTATCGATCCCCGCAGTGGCTTTCCGGTAGAGCACAGATTGGCCTCTGTCACTGTGTTGCACCCTGACTGCATGACGGCTGATGGTTTTGCCACTGCCATGATGGTGATGGGCACAGAAGCATCACTGGCCTTAGCTGAAGAAGAGAAGCTGGCCATCATGCTGATTGAAAAACAGGACGAAGGGTTTAAGGTATACTATAGCTCTGCGTTTAAAGCCTTCGTTCACTAGAGTAATTGGAGCCTTTATGAGTACTTTTATTGCAGCCTTTGTGATACTGCTGGCATTTTTCCTGCTGATGTCTGTGGGCTATTTAATCAAGCGCAAGGCGGTGCAGGGCAGTTGTGGTGGCCTCGGGGTCTTGGGTATAGAAAAGGCCTGCGATTGTGATGAACCTTGCGATAAACGCAAGGCCCGTGAAGCGGCTGAAGAAGCCCGGCGCGAGCGTTTAACCAAAGATAGAATTATTTGAAAAAGGGCCTCTTCGGAGGCCCTTTCTTCATTCATCGCCCTCGTCATTTTCTCCTGTACTACACTCAGTGGCAAAGCGGTCTGTAGAGGAGATATGCCCATGAGCCGGGAGCCGGAAGCTATTCTCGATTCAGTGGTACAGTTGACCGAGCAGCGGCAGTTGGATTCGCTGGCTGAGAGCCTGGTGTCCACAGTATCGCAAATGCTCAGTATAGATGAGGTGTGTATCCTGGATGTGGATAAGCTCACCAAGCGTAAGGGGGGCCTGGATGGCCAGCGCAATGTCAGTAGCGCCAGCTTGGCGGTGTCGGTCAAACTCTGTATCGAACAGCAAAGGGAGATCTGTTTCTCCAACGGTCTGCATCAGGAGTTGGCCGTTCCCATCATCATCAATGATAAACTCACCAAGGTGCTCTTGGTCAGCGCGCCTTTATTGACTGAGCAAGACAGGGTTCTACTCAGAGGTTTTGCCAAGGTCTATGAGAACTATTTTCACATAGTGGTGGAGAGCGAAACTGACAGCCTGACCAATTTATTAAACCGCAAGGCTTTTTTGCCACAGCTTTACAGTTCGGTAGAGATTGCCTGTGACCTCCTGCAGGAACAAGCGCAGGCAAGTCAGGATGCCGACGAGGAGCTCAAGCTGTGGATTTGTATCTTCGATATAGATTACTTCAAGAAAATCAACGATACCTTTGGTCATCTCTATGGCGATGAAGTCTTGTTGCAGGTTTCGGCGCTGATGAAGCAGGTGTTTAATCCCCAGGATCTTATGTTTCGTTTCGGCGGTGATGAGTTTGTTATTTTGCCGGCACCGCGAAGCCGCAGGGCGCTTATCGAATTGTGTCAGGAGTTCACCCAGAATTTGGCTCAATTGCAGCAAGAGCGTTTAGGCGGGATCCGCATCTCTATGGGCATTGTGGGAATCGATCCCCGAGTTGATCCCGGCACCTTGCTCAATCAGGCTGACAATGCACAGTATTTTGTTAAAGGCAATGGCCGTAACCAAGTAGCGTTTTATGGGCAACTGCTGGCGGAAGGCAAGCTACAGAGACCAGAGATAGAAGATGATATCGAGCTTTTTTAATCACTTGAACACAAAATCGGCTTGCTAACCTTAGTCAATATGATAATGATTATCTTTTGTAAGCTGGTGAAATTAAAGGTTAATTTGTAATACCCTCTACTTTAGGCTAGGCTGGAAAAACTTGACTTGGATCAAGTTTAATCAAAGCTAAAGGACGAGATAATGAAAGGTCATCCCAAAGTGGTTTCCCAGCTCAACAAGGTGTTGACCTGCGAGTTGACAGCCATCAATCAGTACTTCCTTCATGCCCGCATGTTCAAGAACTGGGGCCTGGAAGGACTCAACCATAAAGCCTACAAGAAATCGATTCAGGATATGAAACACGCCGATAAGCTTATCGAGCGGGTGTTGTTTCTCGAAGGCCTGCCCAACTTGCAACAGTTGGACAAGCTGCGTATAGGTGAACACAGCGAAGAGATGCTGGCCTGTGACAAACAGATGCTGGAAGAACAACTGACTGTGCTGCGTGATGCCATTGCCCTGTGTGAGATTGAACGTGATTATGTCAGTCGCGATATCCTCGAGGATCTACTGGAAGATGAAGAGGAACATCTGGATTGGCTGGAAGCTCAGTTTGAGCTGATAGGCCTGACCGGACTGGCTAACTATCTGCAATCACAGATTGATACAGAATAAGGAGACAGATATGAAAGGCCATCAGCAAGTCATAGATGTGCTCAATAAGCTGCTGACCGGGGAACTGTCGGCAATGGATCAGTATTTCGTACATGCTCATATGTATGAAGACTGGGGGCTAAATGAGCTCTATGAGCGTATTAAACATGAGTCGGATGATGAAAGAGAGCATGCCGCCAAGTTGATTGCACGGATCCTGTTTCTGGAAGGCACTCCGGATGTTGCCAGTCGCGATGCCCTCACCATAGGTAAGAATGTGCAGGAGATGCTGCACAACGACTTGCAATATGAATACAAGGTTGCCGCCAATCTGAGAGAAGCCATCACCCTGTGTGAACAACTCAAGGACTATCAGAGCCGGGAGTTATTGGAGCTATTACTTGAAGAAACTGAAGACGACCATATGTATTGGTTGGAGAAGCAACTGGGCCTTATTGGCAAGGTTGGACTACAGAATTATATCCAGTCCAAGATGTAATGGTATTAAAGCCGTCACCACAGGAGCCGCTATTGCGGCTCTTTTGCTATCTGGTGTTGGTTGAATGCACTTAAGTTGGTAATAAGATACTGAATCGCTTCGGTTTGGTGCGGGCGATTGTTTACATAGAAAATTATATTGTTTCTTGTCATTTAATAGTCAAACTTGTTAACGGATTCTGATACATTGCTGGTTTCCTTAAATAAAAATATAACAAATAGGACTCGCAATGGAGCAGATAAGGCGTTCCCTCAGTTTGCAACTTGTATTGGCTATCGCCGGTGCCCTGGCGCTGTTGTTGTCTATCGTGGCGGCTGTGATGGTTAAGAGCAGCAGCGACGATACCCGTGCCCGTATAGATCAGGATATATCGGCGCTGATCACCCTCAAGGCCAATGAAATCGGCAACTACTTCTACGCCAAGGGGCAGATTATTCACTCTGTCTTTGCTAACCCTGCCATCAATAACTGGTTTGCCACATACCATAGCCGTGGCTCAGATCTCAGTCTCGATCCCGGCTATCAACAGCTGGTGGATTACTTTCACTTTTTCTCCGAGCAGGACAAGGAGATCAAGTCGGTGTTCTTCGGCTCGGCCAATACCTTCGAGTACTTTGATCTCAATGGCCGTTACGATGGCGATCCCGACTACTACACCAACAAACGTCCCTGGTGGCAGGAGGCGATAGACAAAAATGGTTTGTTTGTCGGCGACCCGGCTGTGGATGCTAACGACGGCTCAATCTCGGCCACAGTCAAGACAGTAGTCAAGGATGCCAATGGTCGCCTGATAGGCATAGGCGGTATGGATATTCTCATCGATACCATAGGTAAAAACCTGCTGGCGCCAATCAAATATCGGGGCGAAGGCCAGGCATTTTTGATGACGGAGCAGGGAAAGTTGGTGTACTTCCCGGGTTTTAATCAAACGTTCCCCGCCGGCTCTGATGCGGCCGTTATTGACAATCTCAGCGGTGACAATCAGGGCTTTAGTGAACTGAAACGTGAAATGCAAACCCGGGATGCCGGTATCGCCGAAGTCACTTATCAGGGAGAGTTGCAGCGAGTGAGCTATATTGCCATTCGCGGTGATTATCCCAAGGTGCGCTGGTATTTGGGGTTCATGTTGCCCAATGAAGTGTTTCAGGCTCCTGTGAAGCAAAGCCTTTGGCAAACCAGCCTGGTTTCAGTGGGGATTATTTTACTGGTGGCGTTAACCGTTTTCCTGATGATGCTGCCGTTTCGGCGTAATCTCAATAGCCTGCTGCACACCATGGAAGATATCGCCGAGGGTGAGGGCGACTTGTCACGCCGCATTGAAATCAACCGCACCGATGAACTTGGGCGTCTTGGCGCAGCATTCAATCGTTTTGCCGCCAAGGTGCAGAGTCTGTTGCTGGAAACCCGTGAGCTCAGTGGTCGGGTGGATAATGGGGTTGCCGCCGCGGCTGAGGTGTGTGACAACGCACTGGCCTCTGTCAGTGCCCAGAAACAGGAAATTGCCTCGGTGGCTACAGCTGCTACCGAAATGGCCCACACAAGCCAGGAGATGGCGACCAGCGCCCAACGAGCCGCCGAGTTTGCCGAGACGGCACTGTTGCAGTCCAGAAACGGCGCAGATGTGGTGCAGCAGGCCAGTCAGGGAATGCACTCACTTTCCACACAGGTCAACCAGGCTGCCGGGGTTATTCGGGCGCTCAGAAGCAGCTCAGAGGAGATAGGCGAGGTGCTCAGTGTGATCCGCGCCATTGCCGAGCAAACCAATCTGCTGGCACTCAACGCCGCCATTGAAGCGGCCCGCGCCGGGGAGCAGGGAAGGGGCTTTGCGGTTGTTGCCGATGAGGTGCGCACCCTGGCATCCCGCACCCAGGACTCGACGACCAATATTCAGGGCATTATCCAAACTCTGCAGCAACAGGCACAGCAAGCCGAACAGGTGATGGAAGCCGGAGTCAGGGAGGCCAACCAGGGCCAAAGCCTGACTCTGGAAGTGGAGCGAGCATTGACAGAAATCACCGCGGCAGTGGATGCCATCCAGTTGCAAACCATGGAGATCACAGCGGCTATAGGCCAGCAGGCTGTGGTGGCCGAAGAAGTGGCCTGCAATATTGAAAATGTTCGTGGCCGCTCCGATGAATCCCTGAGCGCCAGCGAAGAATTGTCACAAAAGATGCGGGCATTTCAACAGTTGGCCACGGCTCTGGGGCGCAACATAGGTCAGTTCCGCATAGATTAAGACGAGCTTTAAATCCATAAAGGAGAGCCCAGGCTCTCCTTTTTTGCTCCCGATTGAAATACCTTTACGTTATCCTGGCTTGTTAACTGTGTTTATATACAGTACTCTGTTTGTGTCCGGCTCGACCGAGCCCTTTGAGATCCGGAAAGTAAGCTTGAGAAAGATCATACATATCGACATGGACTGCTATTTTGCCGCAGTGGAGATGCGTGATTTTCCAGAATATCGTGGCCGACCTCTGGCCGTAGGTGGCAGCAGTGACAGACGCGGGGTGATAAGCACCTGCAATTATGAGGCGCGTAAATTCGGCGTTCGCTCTGCCATGGCCTCAGCCTATGCGTTAAAGCTTTGCCCGGATCTGCTGCTTATCCCCGGACGCATGTCTGTCTACAAGGAGGTCTCGGCAGAGATCCGGGCCATCTTTGCCCGGTATACCTCACTGATTGAACCTCTGTCGCTGGATGAAGCCTACCTGGATGTATCCGATAGCTCGTTATGCCAAGGCTCGGCCACCCTAATTGCCGAAGCGATTCGCGCCGATATCCTGGCGGAAACCGGCCTGACAGCCTCTGCGGGTATCGCCCCGGTCAAGTTTCTCGCCAAGGTGGCCTCGGATCTCAACAAGCCCAACGGTCAATATGTGATAACGCCACAGGCGCTGCCTGAGTTTGTTAAAACCCTGCCGCTTATCAAGATCCCCGGTGTCGGTAAGGTCACCGCCCAGAAGCTGGCTGATATGGGGCTGCATACCTGTGCGGATGTGCAAAAGGTGCCTCTGGCCATATTGCAGCAGCGGTTTGGGAAGTTTGGAACCTTACTTTATGAAAGGGCTCAGGGGATAGACGAACGGGAGTTGACCATTAACCGAGAACGTAAATCGGTCGGGGTAGAGACCACGCTGGCAGAGGATATCCATACTCTGGCTCAGTGTCGTCAGGTGATGCCACAGTTGGTTCAGGAGTTGGCCCGCCGTTTGGAGCGCGGAGCCAAAGACAGGCAAATTCAAAAGCTGGTGGTCAAACTCAAGTTTAGTGACTTTAAACAGACCACTATAGAAACCCGCTCGAATGAGTTATCTGTGCGTCTGCTGGATGACTTGCTGACCCAGGCATTGCAAAGAGCCAACGGTCGTGGCATCCGCCTGCTGGGGGTAGCTGCCGGCCTGGTCAGCCAGGATGACAGCCACTCATCGGCAGAGGAAACTATACAGCAGTTGGATTTGGCTTTCTAAATTTACAGTTTGGATTAGTTTACAGAAATGCATTCGGCTATCGGTTCTTGGGGTAACGGAACTGTTGGGCTAAAAAGCTCCTTCTACGGCATTACCTAGGCGCCAGTTCACCCAGCGCTTACTGTACGAGGCGATTCCTGGGTATTGGGCCATCATCATAGGGCCATCACCAATTTCCAACATTAGGCGAGCTGCACAGATGAGGCCGAGAATCTTCATTGCCCTTCAACAATGGCTGAATATGGCGTATCACACTAGCTTCACTTTCGGCGCCTTGGGTTTCAGTACTTTCTGTATCAAGAGTGCTGACAGGATAAGTCCCATGCCGACCAGAGTCGCCAGTGTGATGGCTTCTTTCAATATCAGCGCAATAAACACCATGGACAGGAGTGGCGTCAGAAACACCAGGTTGGTGATGCTGGCTGCTCGCTCTGTGGTTCTCAGTGCCATTAGCCAGAGCACAAAGGTAACGCCCATTTCAAACAGCCCCACATAGATACCGGCCCCTAGCGCTTGCCAATGTAAAGAGGGCAGACTTTCTGTTGCCAGCAGGGTGATGGTTATTAGCGGTAGACTCACCAAAAAACTCAGCAATAGGCTGACAATGGCATCGCCCTTGTCTTTGGTATTAATGATCCAATATAAGCACCAGAGCAGGGTACTGGAGAGTGCCAGCAGGATACCGAAGGGGTTTTCAAAGTCCATCGATAACAGGTTACCGCCGGTGGCGATTACCAATACTCCAAAGTAGCCGGTGATGGCCGCCAGCATGTCGCTGAGTTGCAGCTTTTGCTGCAACATGGGGGCGGCAAGCAGTGGCAGCAGTACCGCCCAGGTGTAGTTCAGCGACAGCGCCTGCTGCGCCGGCAAGAGATCATAGGCTTTGAACAGTACCAGATAATATAGAAAGGGATTCAGTATTCCGGTTTGCAGATAAAACCAGGGCCGGGCGCGAAACTGCTGCTTTAATAATGTGAGTTTTTTCTGCCAGGCAAGAATAAGCCCCAGACAGATGGATGAAGTGATAACGGCAACAAACACCAGTTGCAACGGCGAGAAGAAGCCAAGGGCGATTTTAAAGGCGGTCGCAACAGTGGACCAGAGGAATACGGCGGCCATTCCGTAGATCAGGGCCAGCTGGGATTTTTTCACTTTAGAGGTCTCTGTTTCTACTCTTGTTTTATGGCTGGTTCGGCCACGGTCGCAATCGACACTATTTTATTCAGCACTGCTAAACAAAAAAAGATCTTCGGCACCGACGATGCGAAAAAAGATTGTACAAAAGATCCATTTTTTTCTTCCTGGCCCTTGTAAAGCAGTTTTACGCCCTTATATAGGGGGTAAGGCAAGATTGGGGGCCATCTACAACGGGCTTGAAAACAGCGAGTTTACCCCCATATCTGAAATCAGATAAACATATTCAGTTCGAAAGAAAAGATTTTTCGGAGGACCTCATGGGTAAAATTATTGGTATCGACTTAGGCACAACAAACTCTTGTGTAGCTGTCCTCGATGGTGACAAGGCTCGCGTATTGGAGAATGCCGAAGGCGATCGTACTACACCTTCTATCATCGCCTTCACTGAAGACGAGACGCTGGTTGGCTCACCTGCAAAGCGTCAGGCTGTTACCAACCCTGCCAACACTTTCTTTGCCATCAAGCGTTTGATTGGCCGTCGCTTTACTGACGATGAAGTTCAGCGCGACGTCAGCATCATGCCTTTCAAGATCATCAAGGCCGACAACGGCGATGCTTGGATTGAAAGCCATGGCAAGAAAATGGCACCTCCTCAGGTGTCTGCTGAAGTACTGAAAAAGATGAAGAAAACTGCTGAAGATTTCCTGGGTGAGCCAGTGACTGAAGCGGTAATCACAGTACCTGCTTACTTCAACGACTCTCAGCGTCAGGCCACCAAAGATGCCGGCCGTATTGCGGGTCTGGAAGTAAAACGTATCATCAACGAGCCAACTGCAGCGGCACTGGCCTATGGTATCGACAAGAAGCAGGGCGACAACATTGTTGCTGTATATGACCTGGGTGGTGGTACTTTTGATATCTCCATCATCGAAATCGACAGCAACGACGGCGACCAGACTTTCGAAGTACTGGCAACCAACGGTGATACTCACCTGGGTGGTGAAGACTTCGACAACCGTCTGATCAACTACCTGGCTGACGAATTCAAGAAAGAGCAAGGTCTGGATCTGCGTAACGACCCTCTGGCTATGCAGCGTCTGAAAGAAGCTGCCGAGAAGGCCAAGATTGAGCTGTCCAGCACCACTCAGACCGAGGTGAACCTGCCTTACATCACTGCCGATGCGACAGGTCCCAAGCACTTGGTGGTTAAGATCACCCGTGCCAAACTGGAATCTCTGGTTGAAGACCTGATCCAGCGCTCTCTGGAGCCTCTGAAAGTGGCTCTGGCTGATGCCGACCTGTCAGTGTCTGACATCAACGAAGTGATCTTGGTGGGCGGTCAAACCCGTATGCCTAAGGTTCAGGAAGCGGTAACCAACTTCTTCGGTAAGGAACCACGTAAAGACGTGAACCCTGATGAAGCGGTAGCCGTAGGTGCTGCGATTCAAGGTGGTGTACTGGCCGGTGACGTGAAAGACGTACTGCTGCTGGACGTAACGCCTCTGTCTCTGGGTATCGAAACCATGGGCAGCGTAATGACTAAGCTGATTGAGAAGAATACGACTATTCCTACCAAGGCACAGCAGACCTTCTCTACAGCAGACGACAACCAGAGCGCAGTGACCATTCACGTGCTGCAGGGTGAGCGTAAGCAAGCCAGCGCCAACAAGTCACTGGGTCAGTTCAACCTGGAAGGTATTGAGCCTGCTCCACGCGGCATGCCACAGATTGAAGTGACTTTCGACATCGACGCCGACGGTATTCTGCACGTGTCTGCCAAAGACAAGAAGACAGGCAAAGAGCAGAACATCACCATCAAGGCCTCTTCCGGTCTGTCTGATGATGAAGTCGAGAAAATGGTTCGCGACGCCGAGGCTCATGCCGAGGAAGACAAGAAGTTTGAAGAGCTGGTCAGCGCCCGCAACCAGGCTGATGGTCTGGTACACGCCACCAAGAAACAGGTGGAAGAAGCCGGTGACGCTCTGGCAGCAGACGACAAGGCCAAGATCGAAACCGCTATGGCCGCTGTAGAAACTGCCACCAAGGGCAACGACAAAGAAGCCATCGAGAAGGCGACTCAAGAGCTGATCGAAGCTTCTGCCAAGCTGATGGAAATCGCTCAGGCCAAGGCACAACAAGCCCAAGGCCAAGGTGAAGCTCAGAGCAGCAATGCCCAGGCCGATGACGTTGTCGATGCCGAATTCGAAGAGGTTAAAGACGACAAGAAGTAATTGGGTGGTAACACTCGATTAATTCCGGCGGGCGTTACGGGGCAACCCTAACGCCCGCTTGTGTGAATCCAGCTTGGAAAGCGTGAGATTATGTCAAAGCGAGATTATTACGAAGTATTGGGCGTCGGCCGCGACGCCAGCGAACGGGAGATCAAGAAGGCCTATAAGCGCCTGGCGATGAAGTATCACCCTGACCGCAACCCGGGCGATAAGGCGGCCGAGGCCAGCTTTAAAGAAGTCAAAGAAGCTTACGAGATTTTGACCGACGAAGACAAAAAAGCTGCCTATGACCAGTTTGGTCATGCTGGGGTTGACCCCAACCGTGGCGGTGGTGGCTTTGGCGGCGGTGCCGATTTCGGTGATATCTTTGGCGATGTGTTCGGGGATATCTTCGGTGGTGGTCGTCGCGGTGGGCATCGTCAAGCCGCCCGTGGCTCAGATCTGCGTTACAACCTGGAACTGTCGCTGGAAGAAGCGGTGCGTGGTATTACCCGAGAGCTTAGGATCCCAACCTTGGTTAGCTGTGACCTCTGTGATGGCAGCGGCGCGAAGAAGGGGACCTCGGCCACTACTTGTGGTACCTGTCATGGTGCCGGTCAGGTACAGATGCGCCAGGGTTTCTTCGCTGTGCAGCAGCCTTGTCCTACCTGTCATGGCCGCGGCAAGATCATCAAAGAGCCTTGCAGCAAGTGTCATGGTGATGGCCGCATAGAGAAGAGCAAGACACTGTCGGTAAAAATTCCAGCCGGTGTCGATACTGGTGACCGT
Source organism: Shewanella chilikensis (assembly GCF_037953065.1). Taxonomy (NCBI): domain Bacteria; kingdom Pseudomonadati; phylum Pseudomonadota; class Gammaproteobacteria; order Alteromonadales; family Shewanellaceae; genus Shewanella; species Shewanella chilikensis. The sequence continues at coordinate 1,062,005 of NZ_CP149966.1, forward strand.
ATCCGTCTGGCTGGTGAAGGTGAAGCCGGTGAATTCGGAGCTCCGGCGGGAGATCTCTATGTTCAGGTTACTGTGCGCGAGCACCCGATCTTTGTCCGTGACGGCAACAACCTCTATTGTGAAGTGCCTATCTCCTTTGCCAAGGCCGCCCTCGGTGGTGAAGTGGAAGTGCCGACACTGGACGGCAAGGTCAACCTGAAGATCCCGGCGGAAACCCAGACCGGCCGCATGTTCCGCATGCGCGGCAAAGGGGTTAAGTCGGTGCGCAGTCACGCGGTTGGCGATCTGCTTTGCAAAGTGGTGATGGAAACGCCGGTGAATCTGTCCGAGCGTCAGAAAGAGCTGCTGCGTGAATTTGAAACTTCAGTCACCGGCGCATCCAAGAAACATAGCCCCAAGGCCGAAGGTTTCTTCGATGGGGTGAAAAAGTTCTTTCAGGATTTGAATAGCTAACCAGCTTTCGGCTGAAACAAAAAACCGATGCTCAAGGCATCGGTTTTTTTTGACCATATTTGAGTTGGCGTTAATGTCGCCTTCGATACTTATGCGGCTTTTTCTGTTTCTGGCTGCTGATTAGGACTGCGGTGTTCAGAGTGCCTGTCTGGTATTCAGAGCGCCGACATTCAGGCACCCAGCTTATGGAGCAGGCCTAGCCACAGTTGTTGCTCCTGCTCACTCAAGCGTGACATAAACTCATCGGTGACTTGCTGAAATGATACCTCGGCCTCTGCAAAAATCTTAGCGCCCGCTTGTGTCAGGGCCACTAGGCTGACTCTGGCATCCCGGCTGGCGGCTTCCTTTTCTACCAGACCAATTTTTTCCATTGGGTTAAGCAGGCGGGTGATCCCCGAAGCGCTAAGTCCGGCGCCTTGGGCCAGGTCAATCCTTCTGAGCTTATTGCCCTCGGCCTTTGCCAATTGCCTCAGTACCAAAAACTCGCTGAAGCTGATGCCGTGCAGCGACAGCCTGCCTGCCAGACTGCGTTGCAAGTGGCTGTGTATCTCGGTTATGGCAAGCGCAATACTTGCCGTAATAGGTTGTGTCATCTGAAACCTCTTTAGAAGGAAACTAACTTGATAGATGCTTTATTGATGCTTGATTAAGCAGGTATTGGTTTATTTGCTTGAATGGTCAAGTAGTTTGCAAGTTTTTTATTTGGTTTGATGACTCCTGGCGTTGAGCTTCTGGTCTTTACCTAAGGCTTTTGTTCGGAGGTAGACTCTTGTTCCTGCGGTGGCTCAGACTCAGCTTGGGGCGCGGGTGCATTGGCATTGCTTATCATGGCGGCGCTGCGTTCAAAGGTCATTATCAGGCGCTCAAACATCCCCTGAACCATCTCCAGTTGCTCCAGTGCCAAACCATCGGTTTGCAGCCGGGCTAAAAGGCGTTCGCAGCTGTTACGGAAATCAGGTGGATTTTCGCCGCGGGAGCAGAGGATAAAGGCGTTGGCGAGCGCCAGTTGCCAGTCTTGCAGCAGTTCGTCGAGTTGGCTGTCGCTGATGCTGGCCAGCAGGCGGCGCAGGCGCATAGATACATGGCCAAGGTTAAGGCCGGTAAGGCCTAAGTCGGTCAGGGTTCGGTTGCTGCTCTGGCTGCTGCGTTCATAATTGGCCAAGCGCAGCAAGCGATCAGCCATACGGGCATTGAACCAGTCCTCGGGCTTGTCCTGTTTGACCATCTCAATCAGATCTTTGCGGGTAGCGTTGAGCAGGCGTTGCTGCATCATTTTGACCCCGGGTTCTGTCACCAGCTTAAACAGCCAATAGAGGATGCTGACGCCGACAAAAATGGCCATAGCCTTGCTAAGGGTGTTGTCTACGGCAAAAGCCTGGCTCATGTCTTTACCGGGGCTGACCAAAATGGCAAATGGGATACAAAATCCCAGGCCGTAGGGCAGGGTGGCCTGATTGGCCAGCGCCATCAGGCCAATAAAGAAGGGGCCTGCCAATACCAACAACATGATCTCAATATCACCACTGCTTTGGGCCAGTAGTCCGAGGGCGTAAAATATTGCGACAGGAATGGCAATCATCACCCCTATCAGCAGCCGCCGCAAGATCATGCTCAAAAGAGGTAAGGGAAGCCTGGCCATCATGATGGAAAAGATCACCGGCATGGTCATTATCATCAGGGCTGCACTGGAAGCGGTGCCAATCCAGATACCGGCGCCGATCAGGAAAATCAGCATGGTTCTGACACCCGTGATAAGCCCGAGCAAGGGATCTCTGTGGGTCTGCATCGCGGGAGCATTGAGCAGCGTTTTATCCGGTGACTCCAATGCCTTGAAGGCCCGCAGCACCAATACTAAATCACTGGCCAGCTCCGAAGCGGTTTTCAACAACCGCGACTCCAGTGGGCTGATACAGGTATGAGTGTTGCGAAAGTGGATGATTTCGCGCCTTTGCTTGTGTGCCAATTCATAACAGAATTGGAAATCGTCCGACTCGGACATAGTTCGGAAATTACCTTTAAGAGTATTGAGCAGCCCTGATAGGGTACCTGTCATCAACTCTTCATGGTTACGCTGCAAACGGCCGAATATCTGGATTACTGCGAGTAGAGACAACACCTTGTTGAATAACAGATTGGCTGCACGACTGCGCCCAGGACCTTCCGGTCCCTCGTAGCTGAGAGCGTTGGCATCGTCACTGGCTGCTGCCAGCGATTCAAGAATTGCGTCTATCTGATTATGGCGATTTTCATGGGAGCCGTTGAGATCCAGCTCCAGTGTTAGGTATTCCAACGTCTGGTTGACTATTTTACGGGTTTGTTTCTGCAGCCCATCGGTAACTCTGACAGGCCACAGCAACTGGCTCACCAGAGTGGCACAGATGGCACCGACTATGATTTCGCTGACCCTGGAATGGGCGACAGCGAAGATGGTTTCACTGTTTGCTGTAGCTGGGGTTACCATTACCAAGAGCACAATAAGACAGGGGGTGATCCCCGCCATGGCGAAGGCGTAGACAAAGTTGATATGGCGCACCATGGCCGATAGCGCCGAGTTCAGACCCAACCACAGCGCCAGGGTGAGCATGGCCAGTTCGGGGGCTCCGTAAAAAATGCTGAGAATCGCTATGCCGACAACCCCGCCTATCAGGGTGCCTATTATCTGACAAAGGCCTTTTTCCAGCACCAGGCCACTCTCGGGGCGCATTTGCAGGAATATTGCCGACACCAGCGCCCAGTAGGGGCGCTCCAGGTCCAGATAGAGCGCCGCTGTCAATGCCAGTGCCATGGCAATCACCCCTTTGGTAGCGAAGATCAGTGTGCGCTTGTCCGGGGTGAGAAATACCGCCAATGTAGGAGACAGGGGCATATTATTTTTCGGCTTGCAGTTGGATGGAAACCGTCAATCCTGCGCTGAGATCATGTTCTTTTGAAGCCTTGTCCAGCTTGATATCCACAGGGATCCTCTGTGCTAGCCTGACCCAGTTGAAGCTCTGTTGAATTTGCGGCAACAGTTGGCCGTTGGCATTGGTATTGGTATCAGCAATTGCCTTGCCTATGCTGACTACTTCGCCCAGGAGCGGCTCGCCACCGCTCATCAGGCTGATTTTGGCCTTTTGGCCTACCTTTATCAGTGGCAGCTTGGTTTCTTCAAAGTAACCTGTGACATAGAAAGAGCCTTGTTTGACCAGAGATAATACTGCCTTGCCCTGGTTGACATAGTTGCCCTGACGTAGGTTGAGGTTGATTATGGTGCCATCGGCGGGGGAGTGAACCTGAGTGCGCTGTAGATCTATTTTGCTGCTGTCGAGTCTGGCTTTCGCCAAGTTATAGCTGGCTTTGGCTAGCTCAGTGTTGATCCGTGCAGTTTCCAAATCTTCTTCGCTGATCACCTCGCGGCCGGTGAGATTCTTGCGCCGTTCATATTTGTGCTTGGCCAGTTCCCAAGCGTGGAGCTTGTTTTCCAGCTCGGCGGCCAATTCGGTACTGGCGGCCTGATAACGGGTATCGTCTACCTTAAACAGCAGATCGCCACGTTTGACTTGCTGGTTATCTTTAACATTCAATTGGGTTACCCAGCCTGAGACATCTGCCGAGAGGGTAATCACTTCGGCCCGCACCCGGCCATCACGGGTCCAGGGGGAATAGAGGTAGTGATTCCAAATCCAATATCCGGCCACTAAGGCTGTCAGCACGAGAAGCAGGGTAATGGAGATGCGCAGTACTTTTGCCATGATAAGTGTCAACTCTCAAACAGGTAGATAATCAGTGCCAGATAGCACACGAACAGGGCAACTTCGAACCAGGCCACTCGCCAGATTTTTGTGTACAGCCCGGTCCAGTGAAGAACCAGTCTGGTCAGAAACCAGAGTACGAGCGCAAGAGGTGCGAAGAGAACCAAAGGACTGAACAGCAATCCTCCCAAGGCTAATTCTTCAAGCATTGTATGAGTTGGAACCTATAAAAAGATGTCTGGTAAAGAGTAACTTATAAGCGGATAACGGCGTTTTTCCGTATCCATGTATCTCAATCAGTGTCGTGCCTGACAAGCCAGAGGTCAACTTCTTTCACACTTGGCTGTATGGCAAGATGGCTTTTGAGCCGACCAATCCTTTGGCGATACGACAAGCTGTGCTTGCGTGTGACACTCAGGTAAAATCCAGGGAAACTTTATCACCGGAAGATAAAAGATGAATAACCGAATTTTCGGCCTGCTGGCCATACTCTTTGTGGGAGCTCTTTCTGGCTGCTCCACTACCCAGTCGCCTACCGGGCGTTCGCAGATGCTGTTGTTTTCGCCCGAGCAGATAAATCTGATGGGTACCGCTTCTTTTGAGCAGATAAAAGCAAAGGAGAAGCAGAGTCAGGATAAAACGGCCAGTGCCTATGTTGCCTGCGTGGCGCAGCGTATTACCTCTTTGTTGCCGCAGCAACATTGGCAATGGGTGCTGTTTGACTCGGAGCAGGTCAATGCCTTTGCCCTGCCCGGAGGGCATATCGGTGTCTATACCGGGCTTCTCAAGGTGGCCAACAATGAAGATCAACTGGCAACGGTAATCGGCCATGAGATAGCGCATGTGTTGGCGCAGCACGGTAATGAACAGGCCTCACGGGCCCAACTCAGCAATACCGGCATGCAGTTGGCCGGTGCTGCATTGGGGATGGGGCAGGTAGCCAATGCCGATCTCTACATGGCGGCTCTGGGGCTTGGGGTGCAGGTGGGCTATATCTTACCCTATGGCCGGGCGCAGGAATCCGAGGCTGATGTGATGGGGCTGGAACTGATGGCCCGGGCCGGCTTCGATCCCAGAGCCGGGGTGACCTTATGGCAAAACATGGCCAAGGCGGGGGGCGGTCAGGGGCCGGAGCTCTTATCGACTCATCCATCCAATGAGAACCGCATTGCCCAGTTACGTGATTTACAAGCGCAGATGATGCCGCTCTATCAGGCGAGCAAGGGTAAGTTTCGCTCTTGCCAAAGATGAGGTTAAGGAAAGTCGGCTTGCTTGGCCCTCAGCCCATTTCGACTTGATACTCGGCGAATGAACAAAGCGTAAGGATACGAATAAGCGCAACACTTGAACCCGGATAAGTGTTACACTGTGCCGCGAAAAATTCACAGATAAACTGAGAGTAAACTGATTATGTCTGATAAGTTCACCAGTGTTGAACAACAAGCCAGCTACGGCGTAGGCCGCCAGTTGGGTGAGCAACTGGCCGCAAACTCTTTCGAAGGTCTGGATATTCCAGCCGTTCAAGCCGGTCTGGCCGATGCATTTGACGGCAAAGAGAGTGTTGTTTCCATGGAAGATATGCAGGTTGCTTTCTCTGAAATCAGCCAACGTCTGCAAAAGGCTCAGGAAGAGGCTGCCGAAGCCGCTTCTGCCGAAGGCAATGCTTTCCTGGCTGAAAACGCCAAGCGTGAAGGCGTGGTGACTACCGAATCAGGTCTGCAGTACGAAATCATCAACGAAGGCTCAGGCGAGAAGCCAAGCTATGATTCCAATGTTCGTACTCACTATCACGGTACCTTTATCGACGGTAAAGTATTCGACAGTTCAGTGACCCGTGGTCAGCCTGCCGAATTCCCGGTTTCCGGCGTAATTGCCGGTTGGACCGAAGCGCTGCAACTGATGCCGGTTGGCGCCAAGTACAAGTTGTATGTACCGCATCACCTGGCCTACGGCGAGCGTGGTGCCGGGGCGGCTATCCCGCCTTATTCTACTCTGGTCTTTGAAGTGGAATTGCTGGACATTCTGTAATACCAAAATCGCTTGAGTCTGACTCAGGCGATTTTTTTAGCCTGTATGTGGAGAAAGTTATGAGTGGACATGTCAGAGTTGCGGTTGCCGGAAGCAGCGGCCGTATGGGGCGTACCCTGATAGAAGCGGCCGCGCATTCCAGCCGGATCATTCTGGGCGCAGCCATCGAGCGCGCAGGCTCGACTCTGGTGGGAGTCGATGCCGGCGAGTTGGCCGGAGTCGGTTGTCTCCATGTCCGGGTCAGCGATAGCCTGGATCAGGTTGCCGATGACTTCGATGTGTTGGTGGATTTCACCAGCCCGGAAGGCACCCTCAGCAATCTGGATTGGTGTGCCCGCCATCATAAGGCGATAGTGATAGGCACCACAGGTTTCAACTCGGCGCAAAAGGCGCAGATTGAGGCCTTTGCCGAGCAGATCCCTGTGGTCTTGGCACCCAATATGTCGGTTGGGGTTAACTTGATGTGGAAGCTGCTGGAACTGGCGGCGGAAGTCATGGGTGATTATACCGACATAGAGATCATCGAAGGTCATCACAGACACAAGAAGGATGCTCCTTCAGGTACCGCCTTGAAGATGGGGGAAGTGATTGCCAACACGCTGGGGCGGGATCTGGAAAAAGTGGCCGTTTATGGCCGCGAAGGGATCACCGGCGAGCGTGAGCGCGACACCATAGGTTTTGCCACTATCAGGGCGGGCGACTTGGTGGGTGAGCATACCGCCATGTTTGCCGATATGGGCGAGCGTTTGGAGATCACCCACAAGGCTTCCAGCCGATTGACCTTTGCCAACGGTGCCATGCGTGCGGCACTTTGGCTACAGGAACAGGATGCCGGGCTCTACGACATGCAACAGGTATTGGGGTTGAAACCCCTGTGACATTATTTAAAAAACCGCCAATCGGCGGTTTTTTTTTCGAATTCGTCCGTCAAGCTATAGACGGATTGTCATTTCTCGTGTAGGATGCTCGGAATTTGTCAAAATTTCGTATTTTAGCGGAAATTGGTACTTTAAACAAAGATAAAAACATTATATTTCAGTGGCTTGGCTCTTTTCTCGGAGGTCGCGTTGACAAAGTCTGCCTTACTCGTACTCGAAGATGGAAGCGTATTTTCCGGCACAGCAATAGGTGCCGATGGTATTGCAGTCGGAGAAGTTGTTTTTAACACTTCGATGACCGGATATCAAGAAATCCTCACCGATCCATCTTATTCTCGCCAGATAGTAACTCTAACCTACCCACATATCGGTAATACCGGTACCAACAATGAAGACACAGAATCCGATGCAGTTCATGCCTGTGGTCTTATTATTCGTGATCTTCCCCTCCTCGCCAGTAACTTCCGTAACCAACAATCCCTCAGTGATTACCTCAAAGCCAACAAGGTGGTCGGTATCGCCGATATCGACACCCGTAAGCTGACCCGTATTCTGCGGGAGAAGGGCGCTCAGGCCGGTTGCATTCTGGTGGGTGAGCAGGACGTAGACAAGGCGCTGGCCGCCGCCAAGGCCTTCCCTGGGCTGAAAGGCATGGACTTGGCCAAGGAAGTGACGACCGAAAAGTCTTACCGCTGGCGCAAGGGCACCTGGCGTTTGGAGAGTGGCCTGCCGGTCGATACTCCCGAGTCAGAACTCAAGTACAAGGTAGTGGCTTATGACTACGGCGTGAAGCAGAACATACTGCGGATGCTGGTAGACAGAGGCTGTGATGTGACTGTGGTTCCTGCACAAACGCCAGCCAGTGAAGTACTGGCGATGGCACCGGATGGGGTATTCCTCTCCAACGGCCCCGGTGACCCGGAGCCATGTGACTACGCCATCAAGGCGATTCAGCAAATTCTCGAAACCGATATCCCGGTATTCGGCATCTGCCTTGGCCACCAACTGCTGGCGCTGGCCAACGGTGCCAAGACGCTGAAGATGAAGTTTGGTCACCACGGTGCCAACCACCCGGTAAGCGATATTGACAAAGGCACTGTGATGATCACCAGTCAGAACCATGGTTTTGCTGCCGACGAAGCCACACTGCCTGCCAACATCAAGGTGACTCACAAGTCGCTGTTTGATGGCTCACTGCAGGGGATCCACCTGACAGACAAGCCGGCCTTCAGCTTCCAGGGGCACCCTGAAGCGAGTCCGGGGCCGCACGATTGTGCGCCACTGTTCGATCACTTTATCGAACTGATTGAGCAATACCGTCACCAAGTCAAGCTGTAATCGCCGGGAGAAGATAGAAGAAAATGCCAAAACGTACTGATATCCAAAGTATTCTTATCCTGGGTGCCGGCCCAATCGTTATCGGTCAGGCCTGTGAATTTGACTATTCGGGAGCCCAGGCCTGTAAGGCGCTGAGAGAAGAGGGTTACCGGGTTATTCTGGTGAACTCCAACCCTGCAACTATCATGACAGACCCGGAAATGGCCGATGCCACATACATCGAGCCTATCCACTGGGAAGTGGTGCGCAACATTATCGCCAAAGAACGCCCCGATGCGATTCTGCCAACCATGGGCGGCCAGACGGCGCTGAACTGTGCCCTGGAACTGGAAGCCAAAGGCGTATTGAAAGAGTTTGATGTCGAGATGATCGGTGCCACTGCCGATGCCATCGACAAGGCCGAAGACCGTGCCCGTTTCGACAAGGCGATGAAGAGTATCGGCCTCGAGTGTCCTCGTGCCGGTATTGCCCACAGCATGGAAGAAGCGCACAAGGTACTGAATGAAGTGGGCTTCCCCTGCATCATTCGGCCCTCTTTCACCATGGGCGGCAGCGGCGGCGGTATCGCTTACAACGTCGAAGAGTTTGAAGAGATCTGTACCCGGGGTCTGGACTTGTCGCCGACCAATGAGCTGCTGATTGACGAGTCGCTGATTGGCTGGAAAGAGTACGAAATGGAAGTGGTGCGCGATCGCAACGACAACTGCATCATAGTCTGCGCCATCGAAAACTTTGACCCCATGGGCGTACACACAGGTGACTCCATCACAGTTGCACCGGCCCAGACCCTGACCGACAAAGAATATCAACTGATGCGTAACGCCTCCATGGCGGTGCTTCGGGAAATCGGCGTTGAAACCGGTGGCTCCAACGTGCAGTTTGGTATTAACCCCAAAGATGGTCGCATGGTGATCATCGAGATGAACCCAAGGGTATCGCGCTCATCTGCGCTGGCTTCCAAGGCGACCGGTTTCCCGATTGCCAAGGTTGCGGCCAAGCTGGCGGTGGGCTTTACCCTGGATGAGCTGATGAACGACATTACCGGCGGCCTGACCCCGGCTTCGTTCGAGCCTTCTATCGACTATGTGGTTACCAAAATCCCTCGCTTCAACTTCGAGAAGTTTGCCGGCTCCAACGACCGCCTGACCACTCAGATGAAGTCTGTCGGTGAAGTGATGGCCATTGGCCGTACCTTCCAGGAGTCGATGCAAAAAGCTCTGCGCGGTCTGGAAACCGGGATGACAGGTTTCGACCCTATCGTGGATATCAACGAGCCGGAAGCCCTGGCCAAGATACGTTACGAGTTGCAGGATGTCGGCCCTGAGCGTCCTTGGTATATCGCCGATGCTTTCCGCGCCGGTATGTCCATGGAAGGTATTCGCCGCATCACCAACATAGACCCTTGGTTCCTGGTGCAGATTGAAGATCTGGTGCTGCAGGAAGAGAAGGTCAAGGAAAGCGGCTGGAGCGGTCTTACCCAAGAGTTCCTGCGCAAGCTGAAACGTAAAGGTTTCTCCGATGCGCGCCTGGCGTCACTGCTGGGGGTTTCTGAAAGTGAAGTGCGCAAACTGCGTCACAAGTATGAGCTCTTCCCTGTCTACAAGCGGGTAGATACCTGCGCCGCCGAGTTCGCCACGGATACCGCCTACATGTACTCCACCTACGAGGAAGAGTGTGAGGCCAATCCGTCCGATAAAGACAAGATCATGGTGATAGGTGGCGGCCCCAACCGTATCGGTCAGGGTATCGAGTTCGACTACTGCTGTGTGCATGCAGCGCTGGCGATGCGTGAAGACGGATATGAAACCATCATGGTTAACTGTAACCCTGAAACCGTTTCCACCGACTATGACACTTCTGACAGACTCTACTTTGAACCTGTTACCCTGGAAGACGTACTGGAAATTGTGCGGGTTGAGCAGCCCAAAGGGGTTATCGTGCAGTATGGTGGCCAAACACCACTGAAACTGGCCCGAGCCCTGGAAGCCGCAGGTGTACCCATCATAGGAACCAGCCCGGATGCTATCGACCGCGCCGAAGACCGTGAGCGCTTCCAACAAGCGGTTGAGCGTTTGGGGCTGAAACAGCCTGAAAACAGCACTGTGACCAACCTGGAGCAGGCGGTACTGGATGCCGAGCGTATAGGCTACCCTCTGGTGGTTCGTCCCTCCTATGTTCTGGGTGGCCGGGCGATGGAAATTGTCTACGACGAGCAGGATCTGCGCCGTTACTTCAACGAAGCCGTCAGTGTATCCAACGAGTCGCCGGTACTGCTGGATCGCTTCTTGGATGACGCCACCGAAGTAGACGTGGACGCTATCTGCGATGGTAAAGATGTGGTTATCGGCGGCATCATGGAGCATATCGAGCAGGCCGGTGTTCACTCAGGTGACTCAGGTTGTTCATTGCCTCCTTACACTCTCTCCAAGGCGATTCAGGATGAGATGCGCGAGCAGGTACGCAAGCTGGCGCTGGAGCTAGGCGTTGTCGGTCTGATGAACGTGCAGTTTGCGGTCAAGAGTGATGTGATTTACCTGATTGAGGTAAACCCGCGCGCCGCCCGTACAGTGCCTTTCGTTTCCAAGGCCACAGGTGTGCCTCTGGCCAAGATTGCCGCCCGGGTGATGGCCGGTACTTCACTGGCCGAACAGCAACATACTCAGGAAGTGATCCCGCCTTACTACTCAGTGAAGGAAGTGGTTCTGCCGTTCAACAAGTTCCCGGGTGTTGACCCTCTGCTCGGCCCTGAAATGCGTTCTACCGGTGAGGTGATGGGTGTGGGTGATACCTTCGCCGAAGCCTACGCCAAGGCGCAACTGGGCTCAGTGAAAGATGTGCCCAAGTCAGGCCGAGCCCTGTTGTCTGTTCGTCACAGCGACAAGAAGCGGGTTTCGGATCTGGCGGCCAAACTGATTGAACTCGGCTATGAGCTGGATGCCACCCACGGCACGGCTGTGGTGCTGGGTGAAGCGGGTATCAATCCCCGCCTGGTGAACAAGGTGCATGAAGGTCGTCCACACATTCTTGACCGGATCAAGAACGGTGAATACACCTACATAGTGAATACCACAGAGGGTCGTCAGGCCATCGAGGATTCCAGACAGCTGCGCCGCGGCGCGCTGCAGCACAAGGTGAACTACACCACCACCATGAATGCGGCTTTTGCAACCTGTATGGCCCATGATGCCGACGACAGAAGCAATGTTGCCTCGGTGCAGGAACTGCACGCCAGGGTCAACAAGTAAACGCTGTCAGTCAGTAACTGAAAGTGACCAGGCCACCCATTAGGGTGGCCTGTTTTTTTGTAAACCGGATGATTTGGGTCAAATTCCTTGGCTTTGGGATCTTGGCAGCTCTTGCTAAACTCGCCCACTATCAAGGCGTTTCATTTAAGACGCTGCAATCAAGATGTTTCAGGGAAAGGAAGTGATGATACTCGAGTCTGTCTCAAAGGAGCCCAAGGGCCGGGAAAGCGTTGCGGGGCAAGTCACAGGGCTGTTTAACCGGCGGAGCAAATCACGGGCTCTTGCCTTGAGTTTTGGCTTGGCTTTGAGCCTCGGCAGCAACGGCGTGCGGGCCGATATCAACACTGTGCCTTTGGTGGCGCCCTTGTATCACGGCGGCGATCTGCTGCAAAAGCAGCTGTTTAAAGGGTTGGAGCTCAGTGTCACCACAGGGCGCGATCTGGCGATATTTTCCGTTGCCGGTATGAGCCTGGATGCCTACATTTTAACACTGCCGCTTGATGCGCCGACCAAGGCCAGGGTTATAGCCCGGCTGTCGGATCCTTTCTACAGCATCCCCCTTGGGCATTTTCTCTACCTTTTTTACGACAGATACAGCCGCGCCGAGAACCGGGATCAGTTCCGGGATTATCTGCTGAGCCAATACAGCGAGGAGCAAATCGCACCCTGGCAGCATTCGCTGTTCAGCCTGGAGGAGCAGGTCAAAGACAATACCGAACCGACCGCCGAAGCCAATGACAGACGCGAAGGCATGACGCTCAATCGCCAGTTGGTTGCCATGTTGGTGACTGTCTATGATCGCCTATTCAACAATGATGACTGGGCCCTTGGCAAGAAACTGCCGGAACATTACCGCTATCTTGGCAACACCCCTGAAGATCTGGCGCTGATTGCCGACATTCAGCCGCTGATCATAAATGAGATTGGCAAGTATGTCGGCAGTCTGCCCGAGGGGGATATGCGCAGCGCCCTCGAGCTGATTATTGAAGATGGCAAGGCGGAAAATGCCGCCAAGGTAAACAACAAGGCGCAGGCGATAACAGTTACTCTTATCGACTTTGTCCGTCTTAATGTGCTCAAGGCCTATCGCCAATATGCATTACCGGCGCAGCGGGCCAAGGCCTTTTCTGCCTGGATGCAGGCCAGTCTCAAGGAAGATCCCAAGGGGCTGAGTGACTTTTTGGCAAGTTGGAGTCAACGCCCAAGAGCGGTGCAGATAACAGTAGATGGCTTGAGCCAGGGACTGATGCAGGCGTTGGTTGCACCCAATTCCGGCCCTTATCTCAAAGAAGTACTAGCCAGGGATGCGGCTTTGTCGCAACTTACGCCCGCGTCAGCCATGGGGCGGCCGCAGCACACTCCCAAACAGGACTTTTTGCGTCAGCTGGTGAAAAATGGCGTCACCGATCAGTACTATCTGCCGTTTTTTAAGTCACTCTATCGCCGGAGTGAAAATGGCATAGCCACAGGAGGTATCTCTTCCACGCCTACCATCAGTGTGCGCAATCTGCCGATTATCAAGACAGGCGCCGCAGTGTCCGGTAAGGGGGGCACAGGGATCCCCAATTTTCACTTTGTCGATCGCACCCGTGATCGGGCCTATTACTTCTTCGGCAATGATGCCCTGCAGCTCGAAAATCTGGTGGAAAGCCGTGGCATGCGCACCATGTTCGACCGCCTGAACTATCTCAAGACCTTAAACTGTAACGCCCAATATGACTGGAACGCCCAGACCAGTTTCGATGCCCTGGTCAATTTGGGGCTGGGGGAAGTGATCCGTGATTTTGGCGAGCAGCGCTGTCTCAATGAGTTGTCGCTGCGTGCCGAAGCCGAGAAGGGCTTGCAACATAGCGTGGCGGCGGTTCGCGAGCAACTCGAGGCCTACGACAGGATGGGCGCCTGGCGGTTGTTTTCCCGCATGAGCTTACGGGCCAAGCTCAATGAACAGCTCAATGAGCTGGCCTTGCTGAGTGAGCAGGCAATGCCGGACTATCTGCTTATTTATAACCCCTGGCCGGATCACTTCGCTCATTTCAAGGGGCCGTTCAGCGACGAAATCATAGCGCCGACCGGTGAGCTTAACCGCCTCGATTACTGGCTCGGCCGTCTGGACAAGGTGTATCGGGACGCGGGTATCTATCCGCAGACGCTGTGGGGCATGGCCGGCGATCATGGTTTGGCACCTGTGTATCACACCCTTAACCCTGAACTGGTGTTGCAAGATGCGCTCAAGCAGCGCGGGGTCGAGCTCAAGATAAGCAAAATCTCCTCTGATGAAGGAGAAGGCCCCAAGATAACCAACAACCTCAATCCGCCTTCACTGCATGGGGTAGATTTGGTGATAGCCTCCACTGCCGGTGGCAACTATATGCTGGACTTCTTTAACTCGGACCGAGGTTGGCAGGTGCAACCCCTGTATCAAGAGTTGACCCGTTTTAAGGTTAAAGGAGGCAAGGCGCTGGATATGGTCAGCCTGCTTGCTGATGAGTTGCAGGAATCGCTGGATTATCTGGTGGTGCGCCAAAGCGATTGTACGCTTGATAGCTGCTCTGTGCGTTTGGTGGGATACAGAAACGGGCAGCGCCGCGATGAAATGATTAATCGTGAATCGGGCGTTATCCGTTATCAGGCGCTGGATGCTAAAGGCGCGCCAGAGTTGCTGGCACTGGCTCAGAGCAACCCTTATTTGGCGCCGCTGTCTGATGTTCAGCTGTCTGCCAAGCAACAACTGCTCGAACTGTGCCTGGGGAGTGCCAAGGGCTGCAGCGCCGAGCAGTGGCGCAGCCTGGCGGCCATGAGTCCCAGACCCGATGCCGTGGTGCAGCTGGCACATCTCTATGATGAAGACAGGGCCGGCACCATCAATCTCTTCCCCAAAGAGGGTTTTGGTTACAACACCTTAGTGCCGGGGCGTCATGCGGGGGAACATTATCTGGAAAAAGATGCTTTCATAGGTTTCTGGGGCGAGCCTAGCAAACCCGGCCAGAGATTGGGGCCGCTGGATAACGGCTCACTGGCGCCGACTTTGTATCAGTACCTTACCGGTGAGCAGGTCGAGGTAGGAGACAATGGTTGGGGCTATCCCTCTGTGCTTTCGAGTCTTAACTTGAGATGAATTTATTATCGTCGGTGCCACAGAAACAGAGATTTTTATCGCCATCACTGGCAAGCCTGCCATGGCTTAGGTAAGCTTGTAGCCAAGATGAATTGAGTTTTGGCCGGTGTGTTCCCCGGTATTCCGCTATGCATCCCTGGCGCCGCAGACAAAATGGCGCCCATTCACCCGAAAAATGAGTCTCTGTTGGCCTTAGGCCGACGGAGGCTGCTTTTGTTTGACAGGAGACGAAAGAGATTATGAACAAGGTTCCCATGACCCTGGTTGGGGCAGAACAGTTGCGCAAAGAACTGGATATACTCAAGTTTGATCGCCGTCCCAAGATCACCGAGGCGATTGCCGCGGCGCGTGAACTGGGGGATTTGAAAGAAAACGCCGAATACCATGCCGCCCGTGAAGAGCAGGGCATTTGTGAAGCCCGTATCCGCGATATCGAAGGTAAGCTGTCCAACGCCCAGATCATTGATGTGACCAAGATGCCCAACAATGGCCGGATCATCTTTGGTTCTACCGTGACCATACTGAACCTGGACACAGATGCCGAAGTGACTTACCGCATTGTCGGTGACGATGAGGCCAATATCAAAGAGAACCTGATCTCGGTGAACTCACCCATTGCCCGTGGCCTAATTGGCAAAAATCTGGGGGATGAAGTCAATATTCAAACTCCCGGCGGCCTGGCAGAGTATGAAGTAGTCGCCGTCGAATATATCTGATTGCGTTATCAAGCCGCTTCCGGGCGGCTTTTTTGTGCAAGATGGACAAAGTTTAATTTGCCCGTCAGGGCTTGAAAGATTAGCATCCGCCCAAATAACCCTTTTATGGATAACACCTTGCTGAAAATCATGCGCCTCTTTACCCTGCTGATCGCCATAGGTCTGCTGGGCAATGTGTATTCCGGGATTGCCTCTGATGCAACTTGGAAGGCGTTTGAACAGGCTTTACCCGAGCTCAGTCAGCAAGATGCTGACAAAGAGCCGTTGTCCATAGCTTCATCTACCTCAGTTGGCCAGGAGCCCCAATCCCAGGAGTCCCTGCAGCATAAGCTTGGCAAGCATGATGCTGCCGACAGAGAAAAGGTGGAAGGCAAGGTTTCCTTATCTCACTTATCCAAGTTGCTGCGCTCCGAGCAGGGCGACCAACTCTATTCGGCGCCCGGAGCCAGCCAGCGCTGCCTCAGCACTGCCGCTCCGCATGATGTGGCCGAGCCACCCTATGAATTGGCGTTTGAAATCGCTATGCCACCGGCGCCTTTGCTCAGCATAGGTTTTGCCGAGCAATTGCCTATTGAGCAATATTGGACCTTAAAGCACCCAGGAGCCGGTTTGCGCCTTGGAGGCTGGAAAGACGCCAACCTCCGCTATCGCTTCAGTCAGCAAGCCGCCTGACGCTCTCTACCGGGCTTTTCTGTCCGGGTTTCACTTCATCTGTTGTCAGTCACTCCTTCATTGGATGGCTGCGACTGTGATATGTGGCTTAAGCCACGAGTCGAAAAGAGAGCGTAAATATGATAACTGACTCATTATTAAAGAGTAATGCCCGCGGGCGCCAGCCTAAAAAACTGCTGAATCACTACAGCGCCTGGAAATATCTGGTACTGGTAGTCACCCTGGTGGTGATGGCGCTGAGTGCCTTGCCGACTTGGTATGGTGAAGATGCCGCGGTGCAAATATCCACCAAGGCCGGAATCGCCTTATCTCCGACCCAGATAGTTTCTGAACTGGCCAAGGCCGATATTCTCGTCAAGCGCCTGGACAGCAAAGATCAGCAAACCCTGGTTATTCTCAATGACGAAGGCCAACAGACGCTGGCCAAGTCATTGCTGGCCACTCATGCCCAAGATCCCGCTGAACTCACTCTGGCCTTGAGTCCGGCGGCGCCCGAGTGGTTGCTCGGCATGGGGTTTGAACCCATTAAACTGGGGCTGGATCTTCGTGGCGGGGTGCAATTCTTGTTGGATGTGGATATCACCCCTGTGTATCAAACCCAGGGAAGTTCACTGGCCGACGCGCTGCGTGCCTTTGCCAGAGAAAAGGGGATCCGTGGCTTAAGTGTGCGTCAGGGCGCTGAAGAGCAACTGACAGTGGTTATGCCAGAGGCGGCTCGCGCCGAGGTGCGGCAATTTATGGCCAAGCAATACCCACTCTGGCAGGTGAGCAGCAATAACAGTCAGCTCAAGTTGGCGCTGACTGAAGCCGAGAAAATCAACCTGCGTAACCTGACGGTGCAGCAAAACCTGCAGATCATGCGTACCCGTATCGAAGAGTTGGGGATCACCGAAGCGCTGGTGCAGCGTCAGGGCGAGAACCGCATCCGTATCGAGCTTCCCGGTGTTCAAGACCCGGCGGCCGCCAAGAGCGTGATAGGGGCGACCGCGACTCTGGCCTTCTATGAGGTCAAGGACAGTGCCACCGGCGCCATCTTGATTAAAGACAAGTCCGGTAATCCTGTGCCCGTGGCGCGCAAACCTGTGCTGACCGGTGAGCATATTGTCGATGCCCGTGCCGGCATAGGTGAAATGGGCACTGCCGAGGTCAATATTACCCTGGACAGCGAAGGCGGTCGCCGTATGACCGACTTCTCCCGAGGCCATATCGGCAAACCTATGGCCACGGCATATAGTGAGTACAGCCGCGATGCCAACGGTAAGGCGGTGCAAAGCAATGAAATTATAAGTGTCGCCACCATTCAGTCTGTGCTGCCGGAGCGTTTTCGGATAACCGGCGCCGGTAGTTATCAGGATGCGCAGCAACTGGCTCTTTTGCTGCGGGCCGGTTCTATGACTGCGCCTGTCACCATAGTTGAAGAGCGCACCATAGGCCCGACGCTGGGTGCAGAAAATATTCACAACGGCTTTGCCGCCCTGGCGCTCGGTCTGGGGATCACCCTGGTGTTTATGGCGCTTTGGTATCGCAGGCTAGGCTGGGTCGCCAACCTGGCATTGCTGGCTAACATGGTGTTGCTGTTTGGCTTGCTGGCTTTGATCCCCGGCGCGGTATTGACTCTCCCCGGGATTGCCGGTTTGGTGCTGACAGTGGGTATGGCGGTGGATACCAATGTGCTGATTTTCGAGCGGATCCGCGACAAGCTTCGTGAAGGGCGAGCATTGGCGCACGCCATTGACAAGGGCTTTGACAGCGCCTTCTCCACCATTTTCGATGCCAACTTCACCACTATGATCACAGCCGTAGTGCTCTACGCCATAGGTAATGGCCCTATTCAGGGGTTTGCGCTGACGCTGGGGCTGGGGTTATTGACCAGTATGTTTAGCGGGATTTTTGCCTCAAGGGCGATTATCAATCTGGTTTATGGCAAGAACTTCAGCCGCGATGTGAGGGTTTAATATTATGATTAATATGAAAAATGCAACCAAGTGGCGTTATTTCAGCAGCGCGGTTTCTGTAATTTTGATGATAGTGTCCATCAGTGTGATTGCCGTCAAGGGGCTCAACTGGGGGCTGGATTTTACCGGCGGCGTGGTCAGTGAAATCCGTATCGACAGCTCAATCAGCGCCAAGACGTTGCAACCTGTGTTGCAGCAGGCCTATGGCCAGGAAGTCAGCCTGATTGCAGCCGGTGAGCCTGGACGCTGGGTGCTGCGTTATGCCGCGCCAAGTGCCGGGCAAACCATGCCCGAACTACCGGAGGTACTGGCGGGTATGAACACTCAGGTGGAAGTGCTCAATACCAGCATAGTCGGGCCTCAGGTCGGCCAGGAGTTGGCTGAGCAGGGCGGTTTGGCTTTGCTGGTGGCTATGCTGTGTATTCTGGGGTATCTCTCTTATCGCTTTGAGTGGCGCCTGGCATCCGGCGCGGTATTTGCTCTGGTGCATGATGTTATCTTTGTGCTGGCTTTTTTCGCCGCCACTCAGATGGAGTTCAACTTGACTGTGCTGGCGGCTGTGTTGGCCATTTTGGGATATTCGCTCAACGATTCCATCATTATTGCCGACAGGATCCGCGAATTGCTGGCGGCCAAACCCAAGTTGGCGGTAAAAGACATCAATAACCAGGCGATTGCGGCCACTTTTGCCCGAACCATGGTGACATCCGGTACTACACTAATGACCATTTCAGCACTGTGGATCATGGGTGGAGGCCCCTTGGAAGGATTTTCCATCGCCATGTTTATCGGGGTGTTGACCGGTACCTTCTCATCGATATCCGTTGGTACTTCATTGCCGGAATGGCTGGGGCTGTCCAGTGAGCATTATCGGGTGACGCCTGTGACCCAAACACCTTGATTGAACTCGTCAATTAATACTGATTTAATCCGCCGGCGCCACAATGTGCGCGCCGATGGGATTATGGCAACAAAAAAGCCACCGGTTAAGGTGGCTTTTTTGTGGGGAAAGGGCTTATCTGGCCTTGGGCAGAGCGATTTTCATCTCTTCGGATTGACGGAAGAGCACCAAAACATGGCCGATTAGCTGCACCTTGGTTGCCTGGGTTTCACGGACAATGGCATCAACGATAGCGGCTTTCAGTTCTCTGTCTTCAGAGGCGACTTTAACTTTAATCAGCTCATGGTGAGAGAGCGCATTATCAATTTCAGCCAGTACCCCTTCAGTCAGGCCATTGGCACCAAGCAGCACTACCGGCTTGAGGCTGTGTGCCAGGCCCTTTAGATGCTGTTTCTGTTTGGTTGTTAAGTTCATTTCTACCAACTTTTGCTGAGTTACTGTTGAAAAGCCGCTATTCTACCCTCATATAGCCCTTGTGTAACTCTCATTTGTTGCGGATTTTGAATGTCAGGTAAGAAACGTACGGCCAGTTCCACCCGTTGGATGCAGGAACACTTTGATGATCACTATGTCAAATTGGCACAAAAACGGGGGCTGCGTTCGCGGGCCGCGTTCAAGTTAGAGGAGCTGCAACAAAAAGATCAGCTGATTAAACCCGGGATGACAGTGGTCGACCTGGGGGCGGCTCCCGGAGGTTGGTCTCAGGTGGCGGCCAAGTTGGTCGGTGAAAAAGGTAAAGTGGTTGCCTGTGATATTTTACCGATGGACCCAATCGTTGGCGTCGATTTCCTTCAGGGAGACTTCCGTGAGGAAAAAGTCCTTGAGGCCTTGCTGACCCGGGTAGGGGAAGATAAGGTTGACTTGGTGCTCTCGGATATGGCGCCCAATATGAGTGGTTCAGATGGTGTGGATCAGCCCAGAGCCATGTATTTAGTGGAGTTGGCGCTGGATATGTGTCATCAGGTGTTGGCAGCCAATGGTAGTTTTGCTGTTAAAGTCTTTCAGGGGGAGGGCTTTGACGAGTATATGAAAGCAGTCAGACAAGCGTTCAAGACTGTAAAAACCCGTAAGCCGGATTCCTCCAGGCCACGTTCTCGCGAGGTCTATCTGGTAGCGACAGGGTACAAGTTGTAGTACCCTGATTGAAGTAAATCTCAAGACTTTGTGAGGTTCAGTAATTGAGTGACATGGCAAAAAATTTGATTCTCTGGGTGGTCATCGCCGTGGTGCTGATGTCCGTGTTCCAGGGTTACTCCCCCTCTTCTTCGTCAGCGCAGAAGATGGATTATTCGACTTTCCTGGACGATGTTCGTAGCGGCCAAGTCAGTAACGTGGAAGTGAAAAGCGACCAACGTACGATTGAAGGCGTCAAAAAGTCCGGTGAAAAGTTCACCACCATTATGCCCTTGTATGACCAGGATCTGATCAATGACCTGGATCGTAAAGGCATCCGCATGAAAGGGCAGGAAGCCGAAGAGTCAGGTTTCCTGACACAGATCTTTATCTCCTGGTTCCCCATGTTGCTGCTTATCGGGGTGTGGATCTTCTTTATGCGACAGATGCAGGGCGGTGGCGGTAAAGGCGCCATGTCCTTTGGCAAGAGTAAAGCCAAGCTGATGAGCGAAGATCAGATTAAGACCACCTTTGCCGATGTGGCCGGTTGTGACGAGGCCAAGGAAGAGGTGAAGGAGATGGTGGATTATCTGCGTGATCCCAGCAAGTTCCAGAAACTCGGTGGCCGTATTCCTACCGGTGTATTGATGGTTGGTCCTCCAGGTACAGGTAAAACCTTGCTTGCCAAGGCGATTGCTGGTGAAGCCAAGGTACCTTTCTTTACCATTTCAGGTTCTGATTTTGTGGAAATGTTTGTCGGTGTCGGTGCCTCTCGGGTACGTGACATGTTCGAGCAGGCCAAAAAGTCCGCGCCATGTATCATCTTTATCGATGAAATCGACGCCGTGGGTCGTCAGCGTGGTGCCGGACTCGGTGGTGGTCACGACGAGCGTGAGCAAACATTGAACCAGATGCTGGTGGAAATGGATGGCTTTGAAGGTAATGAAGGTATTATTGTTATTGCCGCAACCAACCGTCCAGACGTATTGGATGCCGCGCTGCTGCGTCCAGGCCGTTTCGACCGCCAGGTTGTTGTAGGGTTGCCGGATGTTCGCGGTCGTGAGCAAATTCTTAAAGTGCACATGCGTAAAGTGCCTTTGGGTGACGATGTCAAAGCCAGCGTTATTGCCCGTGGTACGCCTGGGTTCTCAGGTGCGGATCTTGCCAACCTAGTTAACGAGGCGGCACTGTTTGCTGCTCGCGGTAATCGCCGTGTGGTGACCATGGAAGAGTTTGAGAGTGCCAAAGACAAGATCATGATGGGCGCCGAGCGCCGCTCCATGGTGATGTCTGAGTCCGAGAAAGAGATGACGGCTTACCACGAAGCCGGCCACGCGATTGTGGGCTATCTGGTGCCTGAGCACGACCCTGTGCATAAGGTAACCATTATCCCTCGAGGCCGTGCCTTGGGTGTGACCTTCTTCCTGCCGGAAGCCGATGCCATCAGTGAGAGCCGCCAGAAGCTGGAGAGTAAGATCTCTGTGGCCTACGGTGGTCGACTGGCAGAAGAGATTATCTTTGGCACTGAAAAAGTCTCTACCGGCGCATCTCAGGATATTAAATATGCTACGGCCATTGCCCGTAACATGGTGACCCAATGGGGCTTCTCCGAGCGACTCGGTCCGCTGCTGTACGCAGAGGAAGAGGGTGAGGTATTCCTGGGCCGCTCCATGGCCAAGTCCAAGCATATGTCTGATGAGACTGCGGCCATCATAGATTCTGAAATCAAGGCTATCATCGACCGCAACTACCAGCGAGCCAAACAACTGCTGGATGAGAATATGGATGTACTGCACG
Source organism: Shewanella chilikensis (assembly GCF_037953065.1). Lineage (NCBI taxonomy): Bacteria > Pseudomonadati > Pseudomonadota > Gammaproteobacteria > Alteromonadales > Shewanellaceae > Shewanella > Shewanella chilikensis. The sequence goes on from NZ_CP149966.1 coordinate 1,083,947, forward strand.
CGATGAAAGATGCGCTGATGAAGTATGAGACCATAGACTCGCGCCAGATTGAAGACCTGATGGAGCGCCGTGAAGTACGCCCTCCGGTCGATTGGCATATGGATGACAACGGTTCTTCCAACGGTAATAATGGCAATAAAGCCGCCAAGCCGGAAGAAGCCGAGGTTGAAGAGCATGAGCCGAGTGAGACGACTGCTGATTTGGGTAAGCCCGGCGAGAGCCCACTGAAATAGGCCCATTTTGAGGTTAAAGAAAACCCCGCAAGGGGTTTTCTTGTTTCTGCCTGAAGGCACAATACTAAATCCAATAAAGATGTTCTCGCGCTTGACGCGTAAGGGAGTAATGAGTGTTTGAATTGAAGTCCGGTGCTCACCAACTACTACTCGATGAGCCTAAGGTGATGGGGATCCTCAACGTAACCCCGGATTCGTTTTCCGATGGCGGCCGTTTTTCTTCCTTTGAACTGGCCTGCCGACGTGCCGACCAAATGGTGGCCGATGGCGCCGTGTTTATCGATATCGGCGGCGAGTCCACCCGTCCAGGTGCTGCCGATGTCAGCGTCGAAGAGGAGCTTTCCCGGGTTGTTCCCCTGGTGGAGTATATTGCTGCCAAGCATCCCAAAACCTGGATCTCTTTAGATACCAGCAAAGCCGAAGTGATGCGCGCCGGTATCAATGCCGGCGCTCACCTTATCAATGATGTGCGGGCCTTGCAGGAGCCGGGCGCCCTCCAAGCCGCTGCTGAGCTGCAGGTGCCTGTGTGCCTGATGCATATGCAAGGGCAGCCCAGAACCATGCAGAATGAGCCTCACTATGAGGATCTGCTCGCCGAGGTGAATGACTTCTTTGCCAAGCGTATCGAGGCCTGTATTGAAGCGGGGATCGCCAGAGAGGCAATATTGCTGGATCCGGGTTTTGGATTTGGCAAGACGCTGGAACACAATTATCATCTGCTGGCTCATTTGCAAGAGCTGGCAAAATTTGATCTGCCTTTACTTATCGGACTGTCGCGAAAGAGTATGATAGGAAATCTGCTTGAGCGCAGCGTAGATAATAGATTGGCAGGCAGCCTGGCTGGCGCCATGCTGGCTGCTCAGCGGGGAGCTCATATTATTCGGGTACATGATGTCGCAGAGACTTGCGATGTACTCAAGGTGATGGCTGCCAGCAAACGCTTTGGATAGGAAATGTATTTGGGATAAAAGCATTTCAAGCCAATAGGTCAGCCAACATTAGGTTTACAGTATATAGAATAGCCATTTGAAGATGGTTCTCAGTAGGAGTGAACGTGAGAAAGTTTTTTGGTACGGATGGGATCCGCGGCAAAGTCGGAGCGGGCAAGATGACCCCGGAGTTGGCTCTTAAGCTTGGCTGGGCTGCCGGTAGAGTCTTGTCCCGCAGTGGCACTCGTAAAGTGATCATAGGCAAGGATACCCGGATCTCTGGTTATCTGTTTGAGTCGGCGTTGGAAGCCGGCCTGTCTGCCGCCGGGCTCAATGTGATGTTGATGGGCCCTATGCCTACGCCTGCAGTCGCCTACCTGACCCGAACTTTCCGCGCCGAGGCCGGAGTGGTTATCAGTGCATCTCACAATCCTTACTATGATAACGGTATCAAGTTTTTCTCCACAGATGGCAGCAAGCTGGATGACGAGTTGGAACTTGAAATTGAAGCCGAGCTGGAAAAGCCTCTGGTTTGTGTCGAGTCACACCTGCTGGGGAAAGTCTCCCGCATCGATGATGCCGCCGGTCGTTATATCGAATATTGCAAAGGTAACTTCCCGGCGGACCAAACCCTCGCCGGACTCAAGATAGTGGTAGACTGTGCTCACGGCGCTACCTATCACATTGCCCCCAATGTGTTCCGCGAACTGGGCGCCGAGGTAGTGACCATAGGGGATAAGCCCAATGGCATCAACATCAATGATCAGGTTGGCGCGACCGCCATGGCCAAGATTTGTGAGACCGTGGTCAGCGAAGGCGCCGATCTGGGTATCGCGCTCGATGGCGACGGTGACCGTATCATGATGGTCAATCGACAGGGTGAAGTGATAGACGGCGATCAGATCCTCTATATTCTTGCCTGCGACGCGCAAAAGCGCGGCATTCTTAAAGGCGGGGTTGTCGGTACCCTGATGTCCAATCTTGGACTCGAATTGGCACTCAAACAGCTCAATATCCCCTTTGCCCGTTCCAAAGTCGGCGACCGCTATGTAATGGAACTGCTGAAAGAGAAAGATTGGCGTATAGGGGGGGAGAACTCAGGCCATATCCTCAATCTGGATCATGGTACTACGGGTGATGGTATAGTGGCAGGTATTCTGGTGCTGGCGGCCATGCGTCGTCACAATGCGTCACTGGAAGAGCTGACTGAGTCGATGCAGATGTTGCCCCAGGTCCTTATTAATGTTCGCTTTGAAGGCAACTCAGATCCGCTGGCATCACAACTGGTACAAGATGCCCAGACTCAGGTTGAGTCGCAACTTGGCGAGCGTGGCCGGGTACTGCTGCGTAAATCCGGAACTGAGCCTTTGATTCGGGTAATGGTGGAAGGGGATGATGAAGCCTTGGTGCGCGCCCATGCCGAAACCATAGCCGCTGCAGTCAAACAAGCGGTTTAAACTGGCATTCTTTAGCTTAATTAAAGTAAAATTAATAACTTAAGCTGGAATTGTGAGCGATTTACTGAGTGTGAGCATAAAAAGTAGCCGAACACACAGTAAATCGCAAAAATTCCGTAATCAGGTATTGTAAGTTAATAAGTGGTTCGCTATTATTCACGCCGCTTTCAGAGGAGATGGTGATGGCACTCAGACGTCCAATGGTAGCAGGCAACTGGAAAATGAATGGCAGTGCACAGTTGGCACAAGAGCTGTTCAAGAAGTTTGCCAGCAAGCTACATAATGATTCTGTTGAAGTGGTTTTATGCCCACCAGCGATTTACCTGGAAAGCGTAAGGCAACTGCTCGAAGCTAACAAAGAAACCCTGAATGGTTCTCTGGTTAGAATGGGGGCTCAAAACCTGAGTCAGCACGATTTTGGTGCTTATACAGGTGAAACCTCGGGGCGGATGCTGAAAGATGCCGGTTGTCGTTATGTGATAATTGGTCACTCGGAACGCCGTCGTATGTACGGTGAAACGAGTAATATAGTGGCAGAGAAATTTGCCGCGGCTCAAAAGCACGGTCTGACTCCGATACTTTGTGTTGGTGAATCTGGCCCGGCTCGTGAAGCAAGACGTACCTTTGAGGTGCTTGCCGAGGAGCTGGATGTGGTAATCGAAAAGAACGGTACCATGGCTTTTGATAATGCGATCATCGCCTATGAGCCCCTTTGGGCTGTAGGGACAGGAAAGAGCGCAACACCAGAGCAGGCGCAAGAAGTTCACGCGTTTATACGCAATCGCCTCTCTGAAGTGTCCCCTTATATTGGGGAAAACATCAGGATCTTGTACGGCGGCAGTGTCACACCGAGTAATGCTGCAGATTTATTCGCCCAACCTGATGTAGATGGTGGACTGATAGGCGGTGCTAGCTTAAACTCTACCGAATTCTTGAGTTTATGTTCAATAGCAATGAGCGCTTAATATGAAAGAAGTACTGATGGTTATTTACTTGTTGGTGGCTTTGGGTCTGATTGGACTCATTCTTATCCAGCAAGGCAAGGGAGCTGACATGGGCGCATCTTTTGGTGCCGGTGCTTCAGGAACCCTGTTCGGTTCAGCAGGTTCAGGTAACTTTCTGACTCGGACAACGGCGATTCTCGCTATCGCGTTTTTCACTCTCAGCCTGGTTATCGGCAATATGAGTGCGCATCACGTGAAGCAGGATACCAACATTTTGGGGCCTGAGGTAGAACAGACCCAACAGTCTGAGAGCAAAATTCCAGACTAATACCGAATATGCCGAGGTGGTGAAATTGGTAGACGCGCAGCCTTGAGGTGGCTGTGACCTAACGGTCGTGCGGGTTCAAGTCCCGCTCTCGGCACCAATCTTTAACTGAGTTAATGAATGTGAAATTTTTCTCAGTTATTGCAAGTGAAAGCTGAAATCAGTAAACTTGCAGCAGTTGACGCGGGGTGGAGCAGCTTGGTAGCTCGTCGGGCTCATAACCCGAAGGTCGTCGGTTCAAATCCGGCCCCCGCAACCAGCTCCCAGTGATGAATTAAGCTAATATGTAATTCATCCTGTTTACAGGTTCTTGAACATAATGACCTCGTGATTACGGGGTTTTTTGTTATCTGGGACTTTTAAATTTGCTGCCTTTTACGGCAGCTCAATACTGGGGCTATTAATAGCCCTTTTTTGTTTTTCGGGGGTTACCTTGGCAACATTAGAATCCAGACTCACAGAAATGCTTACTCCAGCAGTGGAAGGCCTCGGCTACCAGCTCTGGGGTATTGAATTTGTTAAGGCCGGCAAGCATTCAACCTTGCGGCTCTTTATTGACAGTGAGAACGGCATTAATATTGAAGATTGTGCCAATGCCAGTCGTCAGGCGAGCGCCATTCTGGATGTCGAGGACCCAATCACTTCCGAATATACGCTGGAAGTCTCCTCTCCCGGTCTCGATAGGCCGCTGTTCACCTCTGAGCAATATGGTATGTACCTTGGAGAGGAAGCAAAGATTCAACTGACTATGCCGGTAGCGGGTAGTCGTAACTTAAAAGGTACCATCACTAAGGTGGAAGGGCAGATGCTCACTCTGACAGTGGATGGAAAAGACTTGATTATTGCCTTGGATAACATCCGTAAAGGCAACCTGATCGCTAAGTTTTGATGGTTTCAAGGTGAACGAGGCAAGACGATGAATAAAGATATTTTGCTGGTCGCTGAAGCGGTTTCCAACGAAAAGGCTGTACCGCGCGAAAAGATTTTCGAGGCGCTCGAAATTGCGCTGGCTACCGCAACCAAGAAAAAGTATGAAGGCGATATCGATGTTCGTGTTGCCATAGATCGCAAAACTGGCGATTACGAGACTTTCCGTCGCTGGTTGGTGGTTGATGATAACGGTGAAGCGTTGGAAAACCCTTACCGTGAAATCACTCTGGAAGCGGCTCGTTATGAGAACCCTGAGATCCAGCCTGGCGAGTTCATTGAAGATGAAATCGATTCGGTACAATTTGACCGTATTACTACTCAAACCGCCAAGCAGGTAATAGTACAGAAAGTCCGTGAAGCCGAGCGCGCCCAAATCGTCGAGCAGTTTATCGACAAAGAAGGTGAGTTGGTTACCGGTGTGGTCAAAAAGAGCAACCGCGACAGCGTAGTGGTTGATCTCGGCAACAACGCCGATGGCGTGCTGTTCAAAGAAGACCTGATCTCCCGTGAGACTTTCCGTCCTGGTGACCGGGTACGCTCGCTGCTGTATGCTGTGCGTCCTGAGGCTCGTGGTGCTCAGTTGTTCCTGACCCGTACCAAGCCTGAAATGTTGATCGAACTGTTCCGTGTTGAAGTACCGGAAATTGCCGATGAGATGATCGAAGTGATGGGCGCCGCCCGCGACCCAGGTTCACGTGCCAAGATCGCCGTGAAATCAAACGATCGTCGTATCGACCCTATCGGGGCTTGCGTCGGTATGCGCGGTGCCCGGGTGCAGGCTGTATCCAATGAACTTGGTGGCGAGCGTGTTGACATAGTGCTGTGGGACGATAACCCGGCACAATTTGTTATCAACGCTATGGCACCAGCCGATGTGGCCTCAATTATTGTTGACGAAGATAACCACTCAATGGATATCGCCGTCGAAGCCGATAGTCTGGCACAAGCTATCGGCCGCAATGGTCAAAACGTTCGTTTGGCGACACAGCTGACAGGCTGGGTACTGAACGTGATGACAGTGGAAGACATGAACAAGAAACATCAGGCCGAAAGCGCCAAAGTGATGGAGCTGTTCGTGGGTGCGTTGGATGTGGACGAAGATTTCGCCCAGGTGCTGGCCGACGAAGGATTCACCTCTCTGGAAGAGGTGGCTTATGTTCCTGTTTCCGAGCTGTTGGCCATCGAAGGATTTGATGAGGACATAGTTGCCGCATTGCGTGAGCGCGCCAAGGCTGCCTTGTCTACCCGTGCACTGGCATCCGAAGAAGCACTGGATGGTGCCGAACCTAGCGAAGAGTTGTTGTCCATGCCTGGAATGGAGCGCCACCTGGCGTACGTTTTGGCAAGTATGGGTGTGATAACTCTGGAAGATTTAGCCGAGCAAGGCATTGACGATTTGATCGAAATTGAAGAATTGACAGAAGAAAAAGCAGGTGAGCTCATCATGGCAGCCCGCAACATCTGTTGGTTTGGCGAAGAAGCATAGTCGATCAACAGGGGGATTTAACTGATGGCAGAGACAACAGTAGAGAAACTGTCCACTGAAGTGGGAAAAAGCGTAGAGCGATTGATCGAGCAGTTTTCCAAGGCCGGTATCAAGAAAGGCAAGGATGACAGTGTCACCGAGGCCGAGAAACAGCAACTGCTGGACTACCTGAAAAAACAACATGGTGCGGACAGTGCGCCCACCAAGATGACATTACAGCGTAAAACTGTATCGACTTTGAGTGTTGCCGGCAGCGGCGGCCAGTCCAAAGACGTCAAAGTCGAAGTACGCAAGAAACGCACCTTTGTGAAGCGTGACCCGGCCGAGTTGGCCCGTCAGGCGGAAGAACAGGCTCGCGCCGAAGCAGAAGCCAAAGCTCAGGCAGAAGCCGAAGCGAAAGCCAAGGCAGAAGCGGAAGCCAAGGCTAAGGCAGAAGCCGAAGCGAAAGCCAAGGCGGAAGCTGAAGCCAAAGCCAAGGCCAAAGTGGCTCAGGATGCCGGTAAAGCCAAAGAAGAGGTTAAGGCCGATCCCAAGACCAGCGCCGAGCAGGAAGCTGCCCGTGTTGAGGCCGAGCGTCTGAAAGCGGCTCAAGCTGAAGCTGTTAAGCGCAAGGCCGATGAAGAAGCCGCCCGTGCGGCAGCCGAAGCCCGTCGCCTGGCTGAAGAGAATGAAAAACGCTGGGCCGAAGAAGAGCGCCAGCGTCTAGAAGCCGAGAAGCGCAGCGATCATCATATCACCACCTCTAAAGTGGCCCGCGCCGCCGAAGACACCAGTGATATGGATGAGGAGAAGCGTGGTCGTCGTTCACGTCACAAGAGTGCCGGTAAGAAACGTACCAAGGATTCCCGTGACGGTCGTGAGCGCAATATCCGCAATCGTGCGCCTCAAGCCATGAGCCATGGCTTCAATAAGCCGGTAGCCGCGGTAAACCGCGATGTACGTATAGGTGAAACCATTACTGTGGCCGAGCTGGCGCAGAAGATGGCCATCAAAGCCACTGAAATCATCAAGACCATGATGAAGATGGGCTCTATGGTGACCATTAACCAAGTACTGGATCAGGAAACTGCCCAACTGGTTGCCGAGGAGATGGGCCACAAGGTTGTGCTTATCCGTGAAAACGAGCTGGAGCATCAGGTTCTGGCCGATCGTGACGGTGAAGATGTCAAACTGGAGCCTCGTGCGCCGGTTGTGACCATCATGGGTCACGTTGACCACGGTAAGACCTCGCTGCTTGATTATATCCGTCGCACTAAGGTCGCGGCCGGTGAGGCCGGTGGTATTACCCAGCATATCGGTGCCTACCATGTAGAAACCGATAACGGCATGATCACCTTCTTGGATACTCCAGGCCACGCAGCGTTTACCGCCATGCGTGCCCGTGGTGCCAAGGCCACAGATATCGTGATTCTGGTTGTGGCTGCCGATGATGGCGTAATGCCTCAGACTATTGAAGCTATCCAGCATGCCAAGGCCGGCGGTGTACCGCTGATCGTGGCAGTGAACAAGATGGATAAGCCTGAAGCCGATGTCGATCGCGTCAAGAGTGAACTGTCCCAGCACGGCGTGATGTCGGAAGATTGGGGCGGCGACAACATGTTTGTGTTTGTTTCTGCCAAGACTGGTATGGGCGTGGACGAGCTGCTGGAAGGCATCTTGCTGCAAGCCGAAATCCTCGAACTCAAGGCCGTACGTGACGGCATGGCCGCCGGTGTGGTTGTTGAGTCTCAGCTGGACAAGGGCCGCGGTCCTGTTGCTACCATCCTGGTTCAGGAAGGTACTTTGCGTCAGGGCGATATCGTTCTGTGTGGTCTGGAGTACGGTAAGATCCGTGCCATGAAGGATGAAAACGGCAAGAACATTACTGAAGCCGGTCCGTCGATTCCGGTTGAAATCCTGGGTCTGTCCGGGGTGCCTTCTGCCGGTGACGAAGCGACAGTTGTTCGTGACGAGCGTAAGGCCCGTGAAGTTGCCCTGTATCGTCAGGGTAAGTTCCGCGATATCAAGCTGGCGCGTCAGCAGAAGTCCAAGCTGGAAAACATGTTTGCCAACATGACTGAAGGTGAAGTGAAAGAGCTGAATATCGTGCTCAAGTCCGACGTACAGGGTTCTTTGGAAGCCATCGTCGACTCGCTGACCCGTCTGTCTACCGAAGAAGTGAAAGTGAACATCATCGCCAGTGGCGTGGGTGCACTGACTGAGACAGATGCGACTCTGGCCGCAGCGTCCAACGCCATCATGGTGGGCTTCAACGTCCGTGCCGATGCACAGGCCCGTAAGACCATCGAAAGTGAGAGTGTGGATCTGCGTTACTACAGCGTGATCTACGACCTCATTGACGAAGTCAAGTCGGCCATGAGCGGTATGCTTTCTCCTGAATTCAAGCAAGAGATCATTGGTCTGGCTGAAGTGCGAGATGTGTTCAAGTCGCCTAAACTGGGTGCAATCGCCGGTTGTATGGTGACCGAAGGTATCGTTAAGCGCAGCGCACCTATCCGGGTTCTGCGTGAGAACGTGGTTATCTATGAAGGTGAGCTAGAGTCTCTGCGTCGCTTTAAAGATGACGTTAGCGAAGTTCGCAATGGCATGGAATGTGGTATCGGTGTGAAGAACTACAATGATGTTCGCGTAGGCGACCAGATTGAGGTGTTCGAAACCGTCGAGGTTGCCCGTACCCTGTAACGACAACATCGAAAAGGGCGGCTGAGGCCGCCCTTGTTGATTTTGGGGAAGAATACTATGGCAAAAGAATTTAGTCGTACCCGGCGTATCGCCCAGCAACTGCAACAGGAACTGGCGCAGGTACTGCAGCGTGATATGAAAGATCCTCGTGTAGGCATGGTCACGGTTAATGACGTGGAAGTCTCACGGGATCTAAGTTATGCAAAAGTGTATGTCACATTCTTTGAAGAAGACCCGGTTAAGGTTGATGAAAAGCTGGCTGCACTTAACAAGGCAGCGCCTTATGCCCGCACCTTGGTAGCCGGCAGAATGAAGCTCAGAGTGATGCCTGAACTGAAATTTGTCTATGACAAGTCTCTGGTCGAGGGGATGAGAATGTCCAACCTGGTAACTGAGGTCATCAATCAGGACAAGGCCAAGCAGCAAACTTTTGGCACTGAATCTCACGACAAGGATGAGGAAAACAACTGATGGCGCGTCGTCCCAAAGGCCGTTTGGTCGATGGTATCGTCCTGTTGGATAAAGACACTGGCATGAGTTCCAACTTTGCCCTGCAAAGGGTAAAGCGGATCTACAATGCCGCCAAGGCCGGCCATACCGGCGCGCTGGATCCTCTGGCGACCGGTATGCTACCCATCTGTCTTGGCGAAGCCACCAAGTTTTCCCAGCATCTGTTGGATGCTGATAAACGCTATCTGGTGACAGCTAAGCTTGGACAGCGAACTGATACCAGCGATTCAGACGGTGAAGTGGTGCAAACTAGGCCGGTTGAGTTTTCCATGGCTCAATTGGAACCGGCGCTGGAGCATTTTCGTGGCGATAGCATGCAGGTGCCTTCCATGTACTCGGCACTCAAGTATCAGGGCCAACCCTTGTACAAGTACGCCCGTGAAGGCAAGGAAGTGCCTCGCGAAGCCAGGCCTATTCACGTTTATGAGCTCAAGTTCATCTCTTGGGAGAATGACGAGCTGACGCTGGATATTCACTGCTCCAAGGGCACTTATATTCGCACCATAATAGATGACTTGGGGGAAATGCTTGGCTGCGGCGCCCATGTGATCATGCTGCGCCGTACTCAGGTGGCGGGTTATCCCTATGAGCGTATGGTTAGTCTGGCACAGCTCGAAGCCTTGCTGGAACAGGCCATGACCGAAGAGCGGGTGCCTTCTGAGCTATTGGACCCTTTGCTGCTTCCCATGGATACGGCGGTTGCCGATCTTCCCGAGTGCAACGTCCCCGACGCCATGGCCGGTTATTTGCTTAATGGTAACCCGGTGCGGGTTGCCAAGCTGGAAGCAGATACTCTGGTGCGGATCACCTTGGGTGACAGCAAGCGCTTCATTGGTGTCGGCATGATGAATGACGATGGTTTGTTGGCTCCTAAACGCTTGGTAGTGTTACCTGAGGCAAAAAGCCGAGCTTGACTTGCGATCTACAGCCCTTGGGGTTATTATGTCGCGCCCTTGGCTGAGTTAGTGATCGGCTGGGGAAACTATAAAGACTATTTTGGAGAGACACATGTCACTAAGTACTGAAGCGAAAGCGAAAATCCTGGCTGAATTCGGCCGTGGCGAAAACGATAGCGGTTCTACTGAAGTTCAGGTTGCACTGTTGACTGCTCAGATCAACCACCTGCAAGGCCACTTTAAAGAGCATACTCACGATCACCACTCTCGTCGTGGTCTGCTGCGTATGGTTAGTTCTCGTCGTAAGCTGCTGGCTTACCTGAAGCGTACCGATGTTGCTCGTTATACCGCTCTGATCCAGAAGCTGGGTCTGCGTCGCTAATCGCGAACTGTACCAAAAGAAGAGGAGACTTAGGTCTCCTTTTTTTGTGTCTGCAATTTTGGGGAAGCGTATTTTTACTCGCCCCTTTTCACTCAATGTCAGTCATCAAAAACTGGCTGATTACAACTCAGCTCAGTTGACCATCCAATTTGAGGATCCTGGCATTATGTGGAGCTATGTATTTAGCTTCAAATTCCTCCAGTGACAACGGCTGACTGAAATAAAAGCCTTGGCCTATGGCGCAGTGATTTTGCTTCAGCCATTCAAGTTGCTGCTCGTTCTCTATGCCTTCGGCGACAATTTTCAAATCCAATTGCCGCCCCAGCATCAGAATGGTGGAAGCTATTGCGCTCTCTTGAGGAAGATCGGTTACAAAACAGCGATCAATCTTCATGGTGGTTATTGGCAGGTGTCTTAGGTAAGAGAGGGATGAGTAACCCGTACCGAAGTCGTCGACGGCAATACCAAAGCCTGCCGACTTAAGTTGTTCAAGCTTGCTGATCGCCAGCTCAATATCATTCATCAATGAGGTTTCGGTGATCTCCACTTCCAGCAATTCGGGCCTTATTTGATAACGCAGCGCCATCTGTTTGATGTCCGGTACCAGGCTGGCGTCAGCAAACTGCTGTGAGGCAACATTGACAGCGATTGGAGGACTGAAGTTGTAACGTTGCTGCCAGCGCCGCAGTACCCGGCAGCTTTGCTCTATGACCCAGCGGCCAATAGGGATGATGATCCCGGTTTCTTCGGCAACCGGAATAAACGACATGGGGCTTATCAAACGGCCGTCTTTTTGCCAGCGGATCAGTGCCTCGCATCCCATCAATTCACCGGTTTCGATATTAACTTTTGGTTGAAAGTGCAGTAGAAATTCGTTGTTACGGATGGCATCGTGCAGCGAAGCTTCTGTGCGCAACCTTACCGCCGCCCTTTCTGTCATCTGTTGCTTGAAAAAAGCCCATTGGTTGGAGCCAGCGGCCTTGGCGCTATACATGGCGATATCGGCGTGACGAATAAGATCTTCGGCGCTCAGGCCATCTTCGGGGTAGATGGAAATACCTATGGATGCGGCCGGGTGAATGGCATGTTCATTGAGTTGTACCGGGGTATTGAGCTGGATTAATAGTTTGTCGACAAAGTCGGCCGCCTGGGTCGGTGATTGAATCTATCGAGGTCGATAAACAGCAGACTGAAGTTACGTTTGTGCACTCGGGCACGTTGAATGGCGACTGCTATGGTTTCCAATAACAAGGTACGGTTGGGCAGGCCGGTGAGAGGATCCCGGGTCGCCATTTTGCGCAGCTTGCTTTGGGTCTGGCTGAATTGTTTAAGGATCTGGTTGAACTTGGAGGTAACCAGCCCCAATTCGTCATCTTTATGGTTGGCCGATACCGGCAACATATTTTCATCCGGTGACTCAGGGTCAATCTTGTCTATTGCTTCACTGATCCGGGCGATGGGTTGGGTCAAGAAGCGGTGGAATACTATGGAGAGCACCAGTGTCAGAAACAATGCCCTGGCCAAAGTCGCAGCAAAACTGAACTGCAACTGGCTGATAAGAGTCTGGGTCAGTTCACGGGTATCATAATTGATGGTGAGCGTGCCTATCAGTTGCTCTTTTTGCGCGCCTTCAAAATAAAAAGGACGTTGCAGTGGCCTTGATATCTGCTTGAGATCGCCAAATAGTTTGAGACTCAAATTACCAAAAGTATCTGAAGGCTCAGGGCGGCTGCTGCCGAGATTGACGAATAGGGAGTTGTCATCCAGGGTGATCCTGGCTGAACCGACATGCTCCACTTTCATCACGCCTTCCATTGTCTGACGCGCCAAATTGTCATCCAATGCCCAGACCGCATTGGCGGCCGGTTGTTCAACTGAGTCGAGTAACTCTTGCTGACTACTGAGCAACGATTGCCTTTCTGTGGTCACCACAATCAAAATTTCAATGATAAAAATAGCAACGGCAAAGAAAAGAGCTGTGAAAACCACCAGATTGGTTTGCTTCCAGGTGAGCGACTTGAACCTGGCGGTATTCATCTGCCTTTTCCTGCTATTATGTGGGCGAATTCTATATTCAAGGCTAGTCCAATTTGGTAGCAATGCAGCAACATGTGATTGATATAGTCCACTTTAGAAAAAAGAAGCGTCTTTGTCATCATCTGGCACTCTTTATCTATTCTAGAGGTTTGCAGTATACTTACGCGCGAAATTCAAGGTTATTAAATTAAGGAATGGGTCAAGTGAATCCTATTGTAAAAAGTTTTGAGTATGGTCAACACACAGTCACTCTGGAAACAGGGGTTATTGCACGCCAAGCCGATGCAGCCGTTCTGGCCAGCATGGGCGATACTACAGTTCTGGTGACTGTGGTTGGCAAGAAAGAAGCAGACCCAAGCCGTGACTTCTTCCCGCTGACTGTTAACTATCAGGAAAAGACTTACGCAGCCGGTAAGATCCCTGGTGGTTTCTTCAAGCGTGAAGGTCGACCATCTGAAGATGAAACACTGATCGCCCGCCTGATTGACCGTCCTATCCGTCCACTGTTCCCTGACGGCTTCACCAACGAAGTCCAAGTGATCATCACTGTGGTTTCTGTTGATCCACAGATCGAGCCAGACATTGTGGCCATGATAGGTACCTCTGCTGCTTTGGCTATTTCCGGTATTCCATTCAATGGTCCTCTGGGTGCGGCACGTGTCGGTTACATCAATGGCGAGTACGTGCTGAATCCTGGTGCAGAGCTGCGTGAAAACAGCGAGCTGGATCTGGTTGTTGCCGGTACTCAGAGCGCCGTGCTCATGGTGGAGTCTGAAGCCAAGGCCCTGCCTGAAGAAGTGATGCTGGGCGCCGTGGTATACGGTCACGAGCAGCAGCAGGTGGTGGTTAATGCCATCAATGAACTCAAGGCCGAAGCCGGTAAGCCTGCTTGGGACTGGACGGCTCCTGTTGCCAACGAAGAGCTGGTTGCCAAGGTTAAGGCGCTGGCCGAAGAAGGTCTTACCGCCGCTTACCAGATCATCGCCAAGCATGAGCGCCGCGATGCGGTAGTTGAAGTCAAGAAAGCCGCTATCGAAAAGCTGCTCGAGGAAAACCCTGAACTGGATCAGCGTGAGCTGGACGGCCTGCTGGGTAGCCTGGAGAAGAAAGTGGTTCGTAGCCGCATCATCAAAGGTATGCCTCGTATCGACGGTCGTGAGCCGGATATGGTGCGTGCCCTGTCTGTAATGGCCGGTGTGCTGCCACGTACTCACGGTAGCGCCCTGTTTACCCGTGGTGAAACTCAGGCGCTGGTAACCTGTACTCTGGGTACCGAGCGTGATGCGCAGAAGATTGACTCCATCATGGGCGAGCGTACCAACCGCTTCATGCTGCACTATAACTTCCCTCCATACTCTGTCGGTGAAACCGGCATGGTGGGTTCACCCAAGCGTCGTGAAATCGGTCACGGTAAGCTGGCATGGCGTGGTATCAACGCAGTAATGCCTTCTGCCGAAGAATTCCCATACAGCGTGCGCGTAGTCTCTGAAATCACTGAATCCAACGGTTCCAGCTCTATGGCGTCTGTGTGTGGTACTTCTCTGGCGCTGATGGATGCCGGTGTACCTATCAAGACTTCAGTTGCCGGTATCGCCATGGGCCTGGTGAAAGAAGGTGATGATTTCGTCGTCTTGTCTGACATTCTGGGCGATGAAGATCACCTGGGTGATATGGACTTTAAAGTGGCCGGTACCCGTGACGGTGTAACCGCACTGCAGATGGATATCAAGATTGAAGGTATCACCAAGGAGATCATGGAAATTGCACTGCAGCAAGCCTATGGTGCCCGTGTGCATATCCTCAATGTAATGGATCAGGCCATTGGCTCTGCCCGTGACGATATCTCTGACCATGCTCCACGTATCACTACCATCAAGATCAACCCTGAGAAGATCCGTGAAGTGATAGGTAAGGGCGGTGCAACTATCCGTGCACTGACCGAAGAGACAGGTACTACCATCGAGCTGGAAGACGACGGCACTGTGAAGATTGCTTCAAACAATGCCGATGCCACCAAGGAAGCTATCCGCCGCATCGAAGAGATCACCTCTGAAGTGGAAGTGGGTCGCATCTACAAGGGTAAAGTTATCCGTATCGTTGACTTCGGTGCCTTCGTTAACATACTGCCCGGCAAAGATGGTCTGGTACACATCTCTCAAATTGCTGAAGAGCGTGTGGCCAACGTATCCGACTACCTGCAACTGAACCAGGAAGTTTCTGTTAAGGTAATGGAAGTGGATCGTCAGGGCCGTGTACGCTTGTCTATCAAAGAAGCACAACAAGCTGCTCCAGAAGCAGCCGAGTAAGCTTTCATCGCATGAGAAAAGGAGACCTTAGGGTCTCCTTTTTTATGGTTACAACTTAAATTATCTTGGATTTGCCATCGCAGGCGGATAGCGTAGGTACGGCTGTATTGCTATGATTGAGCCTGCATTGGGATATGACAAAGGATGGATTGGATGAGTTTTAATCTGCGCGCCGCTGTGTTTTCTGTACTGGCCGGAGCCAGCTTGCTGACTTCGGGATGCGCTTCCCTGCCGGCGTCTGAAGCCAACAGTGAACTGTTGGTTGCCCCTGTTTTGCCGGACTATAAGTTGGAAGTCACTCTGGCAAAACTCAATGAAATCCTGGCGAGGGCCGAACTGACTACTGAGCAACGGGCTCGTTTTCATTATGACCGTGGGGTTATATACGACAGCGTGGGCTTGAGGATCTTGGCTCGCATCGATTTTCATCAGGCGCTGAAATTGCAACCTAACTTAGCTGATGCCTATAACTTCCTCGGTATCTATTACACCCAGGAAGGTGAGTTTGAAAGTGCTTACGAGGCCTTTGATGCGGTTCTTGAGTTGTCCCCTGAGTATGATTATGCCTTCCTCAATCGCGGTATTGCGCTTTACTATGGCGAGCGCAAACAGCTGGCGGCTAAAGATATGGAAAGCTTTTATCTCAAGGATGAAAGTGATGGTTACCGAGCGCTGTGGTTATATCTGACCGAGTATGAGCTTTCACCCCAGGAAGCGCTGGCAAGGCTGCAGTTCAACCGTACCCGTCTGGATGACAATGCCTGGGCGACTGTGTTGGTCGACTATTATCTGGGCGCGGTTGATGAATCTCGGGTGTTTGCCATGGCCAAGAGTGGCCTGACTCACCCCAAAGAGTATGCAGAGCGTTTGTGCGAATCCTACTTTTATCTGGCTAAGGTGGCGTCCGAGCAAGGTGACAAAGATAAGGCTGCCGATTATCTGCGCTTGGCGCTGGCCACCAATATCTATGATTTTGTCGAGCACAGATATGCCAGAATGGAACTGGCATTGCTGGAGCAAACGCCGGAACCTGTACAACAGACGGCTAACTGATCTACCTTTATCTGACAATCAAAGGCCTTGCCTAGCCAAGGCCTGAGTGAGGCGCTATAATTTGCGCCTTTTTCAAGCGTCATAAGTGTACGGAAGAACATGTCAGGTATTAAAGTCGAAGTGGACAAGCGCCGCACCTTCGCCATCATTTCTCACCCTGATGCCGCCCAGCCTTTCAACGCTTAAAACCACCTTTCATTGCACACCACAATCACATCTCTACGTACTGAATTTAAAGGCTTTTTGTCTTTTTCTCGTTTCTTTGCTTTTCAATGATGTTCAAGCGTAACCTCGGAAAATGTGTACAAACTTGAGTACAAATTCCGTTTTAGAGGCCTTTGGTGAAAATTCCATGACACAAATCTGGCTGTAGGCCTTGTGTTTACTGGGTTTGATGAAGAAAGTACTTCCTGCTTTTGGTACTTTGGTCTCGACATTACAAAAGCGGAATAAATGCGATCATCTCTAGTTTTTTGTTTATAAGTTTATGAATTTAAAGGGTTCGTCATTGTGGTTTTTGATGTGTCATTGTTGCGAGTGTACAAACAGTGTGTACAAATTTTTCTCGTTAGGCGTGTTGATTGCTATTCATGACACAAACCGCCTTGTAGCCCTTGTTATTCATAGGTTTGAGCTGAAAAGTACCTAATAGCAACATTCGTGTTTCGATAAGGCTGATCTTCTGAACAAATCATGCATCTTTCTGACCATCAACAAGTGATGAATCAGGCGATGATAGCTTTACATTGATTTTCAGGAGAATGCAGATGACAGCAGTAGCGCACCAGGTAACCCCTTTTCTAACATCTTACGAAGTGATGGCTCGTTACCACATTAGCTATACGACGCTCTGGCGAAGAATAAAAGATGGCAGCTTGCCGCAACCTCGTATCAACCGAAATACACGAAACAAGCTGTGGCACATTGAAGATTTGGAGGAGTATGAGAAGAAAGAGGACTGAGCCTCTTTCTTTTATTTTATTGTCCGAAACGCCAGTTGAACGGAAAGCCTGTCGGCTCGATGATGGTCTCTAGCTGTTGATACCAAACGTCGTAAGCATGACGCATTTCATCCAGGTACTGATATTGGTTGTAGATAGCATCCAACCCTTTTTTGCTGTGGCCAATCATCAACTCGGCAACTTCTTGCGTCGTGATGGCCGACATTCGCGTTCGCATAGTTCTGCGAAGATCATGCATAGACCAATGTTCCATCTCGACACTAAGCGACCTGCGAGCCCAAATTTTCACATTGTTAGGAATAGTGGTATCAAAGCCATTTGTGGCAAGCTCTTCTTGTCCGTTCGCGGGAAACAAGTAGGTTGATTTGCTCATCTGCATCGCCAGTTCAATCAGCTCAATAGCTGGCTTAATCAATGGCCGCATGATCGGCGCTCCAATTTTCTCACCTTGTTTGCGGATCTCTATGGGCACTGTCCACATTGCAGATTGCAAGTCAAAGTGATGCTTTTCAGCTTGAATGAGTTCGCCCTTGCGCCCTCCCAATAAGAGAAGCAGTTTTATGTAGATGCGATTCTTCTCAGTGATTTTTGACTCATGCAAATAGCGCCAAAGTATCCTGATCTCGTTGTCATTTAGCACCCGAGTTCGTTTTCCTTTTTTACCGCCAACCTTTTTTGCTGTGATCCCAGCGGCAGCGTTAATTTCCAAAATTTGTTCATCAATCAGCCAGTCATAGAACTTATGCAGTACAGACACTAGGCGCTCTGTGTTTGACGGAGACGATTCCGAAACCTCACGAAGACAGTTTCGCAAGGACAATTCAGTGATGTCAGTTAATGGATACTTGCCAAGTCGGGGCAGCAAATATATTTCACTGCTGCGTTTTTGGTAGTGCCACGTTTTCTCCTTTAGCCCTTGCTTACCGGCAGAGTCTATCCAGTCTCGAAAAATCGATTCGAAGCTTTGATTAGCAGAATACTTAGCCCGTTCCTGCTGTAGGTAAAGCTTGGGGTTTCGGCCTTGATCAAGTACTGCCCTTAACCTATCCAGCTCATTCCTGGCTTCAGCCAGCTTCATAAGGGGGTAAGTACCTATGTCTACCCGCTGTTGCTTGCCATCGAACCGATAACGAAACTGAAAAACAATTTTGCCCTTGGGCGATACCCGAGCACTTAGCCCATCTCGGTCGGCTTTTACTACGGTTTCTTTTGCTTCTTTATTTAACCTGGCATCGAGCCAGCTAACTGATAACGCCATGTTATAAGCCCAGCCCTAGTTTTGATTTTAATGATTGTTTACGTGTTTCTGCTTTGGGTTCTGGCGCTGTACTCATAGAAGTAACTTCACCATCTGGTGCAAGGCCATCCACCGGTACAGATGTCGTGGATAGATTGGGTTGGCTCATTTGAATTAACCCAAAGGTTGCCAGCATCCGCAGACGCTCAGCGCGTTCCCGTGGTGGCGTCTTTTCCAATTCTTTGAGTAGTTCTGGGTGGCTCCCTGGGGGAATGTTGACGACAACTCTCATGATCATGCCCCATAAAACCAGAAGCCTCGGACGTTCGCCAAAACAGACTGCTCAGGCACGATGATCTTGCTTCGTGAAAAAATCTCCTTGGCCGCTTCCTTATAAGCCAAGGCTCCACCTCCGGCGATCAATACCAAGTCCGCATTAATGCTTTCGTCACGCATGGATTGACGCATGGCTGTAAGAGCAACAGGCGCTACCTTTTTCATGGCAGCATTCAGATAAGGTGAAATATCGACTTTTTCTCCAAATAGCAGGACCTGTAAGTCGCCGGTTCTCATGGCTTTTTCAAGTCGATCCATTCCGACTTTGGCACCATGATCTTCCGAAATCAGCTTATCGATGGTTTCCAGTAGCACGGACATTGCCTGAAGACTGGTTCCTGATGAGCTGTAGCGAATTTCTCCGGCCTCAAGGGCAACCCAATCAACAGAAAAGAAGCCGGGATCAATGACGACGACACGACCTTCTTCAATCAAGCCCAGATCACCACCCGTTTGAACCAGATCCATATAGGCACCGGCAGGCTGTGGTAGTACTTTGACGTCATGAACGGTGATGCTGCGCTTAGGCGTCACTTGATGGACACCTTTTAAACGCTGCACAAGGTCAGACTTACGTTGTGGTTCATGAAACTGGGAAACCGGTAATCCAGTGACAACCAAATCGATGGATTCTGTTTCAGCCATTAACAAGGCGGCATGAAAAAGTGCCTTATAGGTTTTTGTGGTGGGATATTCCGGGTGAAGCTCTCGTTCCCAGCCTTGAAGGCGTCCAGCAGGAACACCAGCGGCCCAGCGCTCATTATCGACAGAGACATACAAACAAGTTTCATCATCGCCTCCACCGATACGCTCCGGCATACGATCCGCTGGACCGGCACCCGCAGGTAGAATAATGGTTTTCGGTTCACTACCTGATTGGCCAATTGCCAGCTTCAGGTTTGAGTAACCGATATCTACGCCTAGTACAAACATACTTATCTCCTGTGCACTCAAAGTGCTCTAACGGTTTTCAATCAACCGCGCTGTTCACGCTTGGGCATTTCCAAGTGCTCTGGCGGTTTACTCAAATGTCATTATCAGGATTCGGTGCACTGGCGGTGGGCAGAAAGGTGACAAATCCTTTCATCTATCTGCCTATTGCATTTTTGCAAAAGTATGAGAATAGGCTCTGTTTGGCGGCTGGTGACCTAGCCAAAAAAATTGAGACGCCAAACGTCGTTTGCATTCTGGCCTGAACTTGCCAAACGGTTTGTATCTTCATGGCGATACGTCTTTTTAGGTGTTTTTAAGTGAAATCAGCCTGTATCCCTTGTCGGGTATGGGATTGAGCGAGTCGATTTATATCGAGACGCCAAACAGTGATTGTGACGGCAGTTTTACGTTTGGCGTTTCGATCCAAAAGCCAAACGGATAGTGGTTTTGGCTTTAGGGGTTAATTGGATGGGGAAATTGGTTTGGTAGAAATCGTCAATGAACAATGGAAAGCAGATGTATCAGATTTACTTCAGCAAGAAACGGACAGGCTAAAAGCGCTGGCACGAGCTGAAGTTGATGACTTTTGGGTTACCCATTACAAGGTTCGAGAGAATGAGCCCTTTAAAGACTGGGGTCTGCTTGGTGTCCGTATCAGAGACTTTAAGTATGGCTTTGGCATAGAGTGGTATATCAACAGTTTTCACGGTCAACGAGGCAAACGCGTGGTCTTTAGCAAGGGGCTGCGTATCTCAAAGACGAAGCTGAGATACGCATTTTTAGACTGCCAAGGTTTGGCCAAAGAATGGGAGCTAGCGCTGGCCATGGAGAAAGAGGAATTCTTCAGTGATATTCGACGCCAGGTTGATAAGCTCAACATGCTGCGTCGCAGAGTGAATGCGTATTGAGTCAACTGCGCTACTTCACTCGCGGTAACTGGTCCCAGCGTGTTGTATAAGCGGGAGACAAATGCTCTCGCTTCATCGACCAATCTTTCTTGAGTCCTTGTCCAGCAAAGAAAACCTTTCCGGCACCGCTTTGGTTAATGGTGTCCAATACAGACATTAGCTGCTGGCTATTAGAGCGGGTCGATACGTCATCGAATAGTCCTGGTTGAAACATGCCAGGATCGTAAAAGTCAGACAGCATGACGCCCGCTTTGGCATAACGAAAACCATCCTTCCATATCCGCTTGAGTAAGTGATTGGCCAGCTCGATAAAATCCCGCGTGTCGCAACTGGGGATTAGCAATTCACCCGATGCAGAGTTGCTGTACTGCGGCTCGTTGTCCTTAAAGGGGCTGGTACGTATGAACACGGTCAGCACTTTGGCTTGCTGCTGTTCTTTGCGAAGTTTCTCAGTGGCGCGGGTTGCGTATTCGCATACGGCTTCACTTAAAAATTCAAAGTGCGTCACTTTTACGCCAAATGAACGGCTACAGACGATTTGCTTCTTAGTTGGCGGGATCTCTTCAAGTTCAATGCACGACTCACCATTGAGCTCTCTGACGGTTCTTTCTAAAACCTCTGAAAACTGGTCTCTGATGGCTCTAGGAGAGGCATTGGCTAGATCTAAGGCTGTGGTGATACCTAACGCATTTAAACGCTTAGAAAGTCGTCTACCAACGCCCCAAACATCATCAACCGGAACTAATGCGAGCAATCGACGTTGCCGATCTAGATTGGTCAGGTCTACAACCCCCTGAGTGGCAGGATATTTCTTGGCGGCATGGTTAGCCAGCTTGGCGAGTGTTTTAGTCGGTGCAATGCCTACACAGACGGTGATCCCAATCCAGTGGCCTATGCGCTCTCGCACTTGTTGTCCGAACTCGACAAGGGATAGGGCAGACTCAATACCGGTTAAGTCCAAAAACGCTTCGTCGACGTAAAGGAAAGAAGAACAGCCATGGACATGACTTCAGCTCAGACATTCCGCTACTCAATCTCTGATGTCGGATGTCCATAGAAAGAACCTCTTTTCCAGGAAATTGGGGCTTGAAGTCCATACCTGCGCAATTGCACCCATTTGACCAGTCAATTGCATTGGTACTGACCACCGCGTGCATCCGACTTGGCCAGTGGGCAGCAGAGACGCAACAGGCAGAAACCGGCCAGAAGCAGTCAGTCAATCATGCGTTACAGTGATTTTTTGCAGCTCTTTATAGAGCCGTTAGCTGCTGCCACCAATAATCCATAGGCCTGCCAGTCGTCAGACAGTCTTATTCTCGATCAGACGATTGCCCCGTCGATGACCAGTAGCTCACCGGTGATGGAGCCAGAGTCCGGTCTTCGGATGCAGGACTCCTGGCTTTGCTCACTCAGCGCCGATCCCGGCCATCGGTTCAGTTTGGCCCCAGCCACCGCCCAGAGACCTGAACAGGTCAACCAGCGCAATCTGCCGTTCCGTGCTGATTTGAATTAGTGTGGTCTGGTTGCTAAAGGTGCTGCGCTGGGCGTCAAGATAACGCAGGTAGTCGTCCACGCCGCCCTCGTAACGCGCCTTAGCCAGGGCCATCGCAGCCTCGCTGGAACCGGCCAGAGCCTGGCGGGCAGCCTCCTCGCGGCGCAGGGTGTCGGTGGCGGCCAGGGCATCGGCCACTTCGCGGAAGGCGGTCTGGATGGTGCCTTCGTAGTCGGCCACCGCCGCGTCCTGGCGCACTTCGGCGAGGTCCAGGTTGGCGCGGTTGCGGCCACCGGCGAAGATCGGCAGCGACAGCGTCGGGGCAAAGCTCCAGGCCCGCGAGCCGCCATCGAACAATCCGGACAACTCGGCACTGGAGCTGCCCACCGAACCGGTCAGGCTGATCCGGGGAAAGAACGCGGCGCGAGCTGCACCGATATCGGCATTGCGCGCCTTGAGGCGGTGCTCGCTGGCGAGAATGTCCGGGCGCCGTTCGATCAGTTCCGAGCTGGTGCCGGGGGCGATGTCCTGCAGCACCATCAGGTCGTCGCGGGGCGTCGCGGGCAGCAGGCGAGCGGCATCTGGCGTGCCGAGCAACAGGACCAGGGCGTTGTCCGCCTGGCGTAACTGGCGTTCGGTGCTCTCGCGCTCGGCCCTAGCCTGTTCGGCAAGGCCGACCGCTTCCTGGTAATCCAGGGCGGTGGCGGCCCCCGCTGCACGGCGCTGGCTGACCAGCTCCAGCGAGGCCATGCGGCTGTCCAGGGTTTGTTCGACCAGGGCCATGCGGCGTAGCGCACCATCGCGGGTCAGGTAGGCCTGGATGACCTCGGCAACCAGGCTGATCTGCGTGGCACGGGTCGCCTCCTCGGTCGCCAGGTAGGTCTCCAGCGCGGCCTCGGAGAGGTTGCGCACGCGGCCGAACAGGTCGACTTCGTACTCCGCGAGGCCGAGGCCGACCTGATAGTTGCTGGTCACTTCCGAGCGCCCGGTCTGCGACAGATCGGCAGGCAGGCTGCGGTTGCCGCTGGCATTGGCGTTGATCGAAGGCAGGCGATCAGCACGCTGGATGCGGTACTGGGCACGCGCAGCTTCGATATCCAGCAGCGCCTGGCGCAGGCTGCGGTTGTTGCTCAGCGCCGTATCCACCGCGCGGCGCAAGTCGGCATCGACGATGAAGGTCTGCCAGTCCAGCGCCTGGGCACGGGTGCCCTCCGCGTCGGCGGCTTGCCAGTGCGACGCGACCGGTGCCTGCGGGCGCTCGTAGGTCGGGGCCAGCGAACAACCCGCCAGGGCGGCGATGGCCAGGGGCAGCAGAGCGCGACGGAGCATGAAGTGAGAGGTCATCGCATTACTCCGCTTTATGCAGGGGATGGTTGTCGGTTTGCTGAGGTTTGGTGCGCAGCAGCGACAGCACCCAGACGAAGAAGATCGGCACGAAGATCACCCCGAGCATGGTCGCGCTGAGCATCCCGCCCAGCACCCCGGTGCCCAGTGCGCGCTGGCTCGCAGCGCCGGCGCCAGTGGCGATGGCCAGCGGCACCACGCCGAGCATGAACGCCATGGAGGTCATGATGATCGGGCGGAAACGCAGGCGCGCGGCTTCGACAGCGGCATCGCGCAGCGAGTAGCCGTCTTCCCACAGGTCCTTGGCGAACTCGACGATGAGAATGGCGTTCTTCGCCGCCAGGCCGATCACGGTGATCAGGCCGACCTTGAAGTACACGTCGTTGGGCAGGCCGATAGCAGTCACCGCCAGTACCGCGCCGAGTGCGCCGACCGGCACGATCAGCATCACCGTCAGCGGGATCGCCCAGCTCTCGTAGAGCGCCACCAGCAGCAGGAACACCACGGTGATGGCCAGCGCGAACAGCATCGTCGCCTGGCCGCTGGCGACCCGCTCCTGATACGAAAGCCCGGTCCACTCGTAGCCGATACCTTCGGGCAGCTCGGCAGCGATGCGCTCCAGTTCGAGCATCGCCTCGCCAGTGCTCACGCCGGGCGCGGCGTCACCGGCAATGCGGATCGACGGGTAACCGTTGTAACGCGCGACCTGCACCGGGCCTTCCTCCCAGCTCGTGGTGACGAAAGCACTCAGCGGTACCAGGCTGCCGCTGTCGTTGGGCACATGCAGGCGCAGGACGCTTTCCGGCGTCATGCGCTCGGCCTGTTCGGCCTGTACCACCACGCGCTGCTGGCGGCCGGCGTTGGCGAAGTCGTTGATCACCGACGAGCCGAACGCAGTGGACAGCGCGCTGCTGATCGCTTCGAAGCTGACTCCCAGCGTGCGCGCCTGCTCACGGTCGATCACCAGGCGCAGCTGCGGCGCCTCGGCCAGACCTTCCATCATGGCGTAGAGGAACTTCGGATTGCCGTTGACCTTGCCCAGCACTTCATCGCGCGCTGCCAACAGGGCATCGCGGCCAAGGCCGGCGCGGTCCTGCAGGCGCAGGGCGAAACCACCCGAGTTGCCCAGGCCTTCGACCGGCGGTGGCGGCACCGCCATGATCGCGCCGTCATCGAGGTTGGCGAAGTGCTGGTTGACCGCAGCCGACTCGGCTTCCGGCGACTGCGAAGAATCTCGCTCGGACCAGTCCTTGAGCAGCGGGAAGGCAATGGCCGCGTTCTCACCCATGCCGGAGAAGCTGAAGCCGAGGACCAGGAAGGACGTCTGCACGGCCTCGCGGGCCATCAGAAACTCTTCCAGCTCCTCACCCGTGGCCGAGGTGCGCTCACGGGTGGCGCCTGGCGGCAACTGGATGTCGACGATCATGTAGCCCTGGTCTTCCACCGGCACGAAGGATTCCGGCAGGCGCAGGTAGAAGAAACCCATCAGCACCACCACGCCCAGGTAGATGAACATCACCCGCCCGGCGCGCGGCACCAGCTTGCCGTTGAGTTTGGTGTAGCGGCCGGTCAGGGCGGTGAACTTGCGGTTGAACCAGCCGAAGAAACCGGTCTTCTCGTGATGGCCTTCGGGGATCGGTTTGAGCAGCGTGGCGCACAGCGCCGGGGTGAAGGTCAGCGCGAGGAAGCCCGAGAACAGGATCGACACCGCCAGCGACAGCGAGAACTGCTGGTAGATCACCCCCACCGAGCCGGCCATGAAGGCCAGCGGCAGGAACACCGCCGACAGCACCAGGGTGATACCGATGATCGCCCCGGACACCTGCCCCATCGCCTTGATGGTCGCCGGCACCGGCGCCAGGCCTTCCTCGGCCATGATCCGCTCGACGTTCTCCACCACCACGATGGCGTCGTCCACCAGGATGCCGATGGCCAGCACCATGCCGAACATGGTCATCATGTTCACCGAGAAGCCAAGCAGGTACATGAAGGTCAGCGTACCGAGCAGACACACCGGCACGACGATGGACGGGATCAGGGTGTAGCGCACGTTCTGCAGGAACAGGAACATCACCAGGAACACCAGCACCATGGCCTCGATGAGGGTCATGATGACCTTGTCGATCGCCACGTCGACGAAGCGCGAGGTGTCGTACGGCACGGAGAACTCGACGTTGTCCGGGAAGTTGGCCGACAGCTCGGTCAGACGCTGCTTGACCGCCTCGGCGGTCTGGATCGCGTTGGCACCGGGCGACAGCTGCACGGCGGCGGCAACGGCGGGCTTGCCGTCCTGGCGCGAGCCGAAGTTGTAGTCCTGGCTGCCGACCTCGATGCGCGCCACGTCGCCCAGGGTCAGGCGCGAGCCGTCCTGGTTGGCACGCAGCACGATGGCGGCGAATTCCTGCGGGTTGTCCAGGGTACCCTTGACCGCCAGGGTCGCCGTCAGCTCCTGCTCGCTGGAACCCGGCGTGCTGCCGAAGGCACCGGCCGGCACCTGCACGTTCTGCGCGCGGATGGCGTTGTTCACGTCATCGATGGATAGGCCGTAGCCGACCAGCTTCTGCGGATCGATCCACACGCGCATGGCCGCCTCGGAGGCGAAGAACTGCAGCTTGCCGACGCCGTTCACGCGACGGATTTCGTTGTTGATGTTGCGCGCGGCGTAATCGGCCAGCGCCGTGACGTTGGCGTCCTTGTCGCCATCGGTGTAGCTCAGCGCATAGATCAGCAGGAAGCCGGCGGTGGCCTGCTCGGTCTGGATGCCGAGCGTCAGCACGGCCTGCGGCATGCGTGCCTCGGCCTTCTTCAGACGGTTCTGCACGTCAACCTGGGCCAGTTCGGGGTCGGTCCCTGGCTGGAAGGTGACGGTGATCTCGGCGATGCCGTTGGCGTTGCTGGTGGACTCGAAGTACAGCAGGTTCTTGGCGCCGTTGAGTTCTTCCTCGATGACGCTGGTCACCGAGTCGGTGAGCACCTGCGCCGAAGCGCCGGGATAGGTGGCGGTCACGGTGATCTGCGGCGGCGCCACGTTGGGGTACTGCGCCACCGGCAGGAACGGGATGGCCAGCAGGCCACCCAGCGAGATGAACAGGGCGACTACCCAGGCGAAATTGGGGCGCCGGATGAAAAACAGGGACATGAGAGGTTCTCCGGCTTACTGCACCTGGGACTGTGGAGCGGCTTCGGCGGCATCTTGCTCGCGGGGGATGACCTTGGCGCCCGGACGGATAGCCGCCAGCGAGCTGGTGATCACCTTGTCGCCGACCTGCAGGCCCTCGCTGATTTGCCAGCGCGAGCCCTGCATGGCACCGGTGGTGACCTGGCGCGCCTCGACGGTATCGCCCTCCCCCAGCAGCATCACGCTGGCCTGGCCGTCAGCCGAACGCTGCACGGCACGTTGCGGCACCAGGATGGCGTTCTGGTCGAGCCCTTGCGGTGTGCGCACACGCACGTACATACCCGGCAGCAGCACGCCCTCGGGGTTGTCGAACTGGCCTCGCAGGGCGATCTGCCCGGTGCTGCGATCCACCGAGATATCGGTGAACAGCAGCGTGCCCTTGCGCTCGATATCGGTACCGTCGACACGCAGCGACAGCGGCTGGTCGCTCGCACCGGCAACCTTGCCCTCGGCGATTGCCGCGCGCAGGCGCAGGGCATCGGCAGCAGGCTGGGTGAAGTCGGCGTACACCGGATCGAGTTGCTGGATACGTGCCAGCAGCGTGGCTTCGCCCTGGCCTACCAGAGCCCCTTCGGTGACCTGGGCGCGACCGATACGCCCGGCGATGGGGGCGCGAACCTCGGCATAACCCAGGTCCAGGCGGGCAGTTTCGACATTGGCCTGGGCCGAGCGCTTGTCGGCCTGGGCGCTCTGCAGAGCGGCCATGGCGTTGTCGAAATCCTGCTGGCTGACGGCGTCGATCTTCACCAGTGGTTCGTAACGGCGAACCATCGCCTGAGCCTGGAACAGCTGCGCCTCGGCGCGAGCCAGTTCACCTTCCGCCCGCGACAGGGCCGCCTTGAACGGCGCAGGGTCGATCTGGAACAGCACGTCACCGGCCTTCACGTCGGCCCCTTCCTCGAAGGTGCGCTTGAGCACGATCCCCGCCACCCGCGCGCGCACCTCGGCGACACGCACCGGCTCGATGCGCCCTGGTAGCTCGGCGAACACTGTGAAGGGCTCGGTCTTCACGCTGAGCACATCGACTTCACGCGCTGGCGCCTCTTCCCGTTGCTCTTCGGGCTTGTCGCAGCCAACCAGGGTCACGGCGATCAAATAGGAGATCACGGAAAAAGTGATCCATTCGCGGAATTTGTTCATATCTCACCCAAGCGCGAAGCCAGTACGTAGTCGAAGCCGCGCATGATCCACGCAAAAATCAAATAAGTCAATATTGACTCATTTGATTTTGGTGTGAACAAAGCTAGTATCCTCTTTGAGAAAAATGAGTGTTCTAGGCAAAATACCCGCATCTGCCCGCGATAGATAAAGAGTGACCGATGGATTTAACTGCTGCCGATGAGAAATTGCTGAAGGCCCTGGCGATCGCCATCGTTGACCACCCGCGAGCCACGTTCAAAGAAATAGCCCAGGCAGCGGGGGTCAGCAAGGCGACGCTCAACAGGTTTTGCGGCACCCGCGACAACCTGATCGAGATGCTTCTGGATCATGGTTCGGTGGTTATTTATCGGGTCATTGCCGATGCCGATCTTGAGTCGGCGCCCTTGGACGCATTGCATCGCCTGATCGAAGGCCATTTGACTCACAGGGCGTTGTTGGTTTTCCTCTCATTTCAGTGGCGCCCGGACACGTTTGATTTAGATGCAGGCGGCTGCCGATGGCTGCCTTACTCAGAAACGCTGGACGAGTTCTTTCTACGCGGGCAAAAACTGGGCGTATTCCGTATCGATATCGGTGCCCCGGCGCTTACCGAAATCTTCTCCTCCTTGATCTTCGGCCTGGTAGACGCCGAGCGCCGCGGCCGTATCGCACGCGCAGGTATGGCGGCGTTGATCGAGCAATTCTTCCTGAACGGGGCTTGCAACTACCAAACTTAACGGAAAGCAACGCTCAGTTTTTTTCGGGTTGGCGGTGTCCGTTTTTGGCCGATTCTGTTGAAAAAGTAGCGGCCTCTCCATACCGTTGGCAAAATTGCTCTGTCAGCGAGCGTGGGGGCGAACAGCATGATGGGGCAGTTACCGGGAGGACAGCAGCGCCTGTTCTACTCGTTCAACCTAGAAGATCACGTCCCGGCTCAACACCTCCTGCGCAGCATCGACCAGTGCCTGGATCTTAGTGATCTGCGCGCCTACCTGGCGGACTTCTATAGTCCCATCGGACGCCCCTCGATTGACCCGGAATTGATGGTGCGCATGCTGGTCGTCGGCTACTGCTATGGCATTCGTTCCGAGCGGCGATTGTGCGAAGAGGTGCACCTGAACCTGGCCTATCGCTGGTTCTGCCGGCTGGGTCTGGAAGACGAAGTCCCCAATCACTCGACCTTCTCGAAGAATCGCCATGGGCGTTTTCGTGACAGCGATCTGTTCCGCTGGTTGTTCAATGAGGTGCTGCGGCGTTGCATGGCAGCCGGCCTAGTCAAGGGCGAAGGTTTTGCCGTCGACGCTAGCATCATCAAGGCGGATGCCAGCCGGCAACGTGGGGTAGCGGGAGATGAGGTCGATTGGAACGATCCAAAGCTCAGCAGCCGCGCAGTGCGCGAGTACCTCGAAGCCCTTGATGAAGAGGCGCTGGCTGAGGCTCTTCCCAAGAAAATTTCGCTCACAGATCCTCAGTCCCGTTGGACAGCAGCGCCAGGTGGGCCGGCCTTTTTTGCCTACTCCACGAATTACCTGATCGACACTGAGCACGGTGTGATCATGGACGTGGAAGCTACCCCGGCGCACCGTACCGCCGAAGTCGATTCGACTAGGACGATGGTTGAGCGTGTCAAAGCTCAGTTCGATCTCACACCGGAACGCCTTATCGGCGATACCGCTTATGGCACCGCCCCGATGCTGGCCTGGATGGTCGAAGAAAAGGACATCGAGCCGCATGTGCCGGTGTGGGACAAGACTGAGCGCAAGGACGACAGCCTCTCCAGTAACGACTTCCACTGGAACCAGGAGGCCAATGAATACCGCTGCCCAGCCGGCAAACCACTACGCAGTGAGTGGCGCGCCTTCACCCAGAAAAGATCGCGGGTGACCAAGGCCCACACCATCATTTATCGCTCCAGCCAAACCGACTGCACTACCTGTCCGCTGAAAGCGAAATGCTGCCCCAACACGCCGAATCGGAAGATCGTCCGCAGTATCCATGAGGCTGCCCGCGATGTGGCCAGGCGCATCGCCAAGACACCGGAATACCTCGTCTCTCGCTGCGAACGAAAGAAGGTGGAGATGCTGTTCGCCCACCTCAAACGGATCATGAAACTCGATCGTTTACGACTGCGCGGCCTGACAGGTGCCACTGACGAATTCACTTTGGCGGCGGCGGTGCAGAACCTGCGACGCATGGCCAAGCTTTTGCCTCAAGGGCCACCGCTCACGGGATAGGTACGCCTGCTGAGAGCAGAAACCTTCAAATTAACCCTCAGGCCTGAGCAAGGACGCTCAGCGAAACGCCGAAAGGCAACCTGAAGTGGCTTGCAGTCACTTCGACAGCAGGCACACCTGATCGGCAGGCCGCCGCTAAACCTACTTTTTCAACAGAATCGGCCGTTCTCTGACGGTCGTGACAGTGACACGCCCTGGTCAAGTTGAACGCAATCCGTGGTCAACGCCAACCCAAATTGGTGGTCAAGAGGAGTGCAATTTCGCACATACCTGAGGACTGCTCACCACATCGCTTGCGTCGGTAGTAGCTTCCGCACTTTCCCCGTCTCTCACCGCTAAACAGCGCTTTCCGGTAGCGGACTTTAGAGCGGCTTGATACTGGCCAGCATGCAGAAATTCTGCCCGTGTAGCGTCACGACCGGACAAGCCACTAGGGTGGCGGTCAGGAAGGCAGGCAAACGGAACACGGCGAAGCACCTCGAAGGCGCTGGCCACTTGCCATCCAACTGGGCGCGGCCTTTAATCGGCGGATCTGGAAAGGAGACGGATATGCCATTGTTGGACGAGATTATTGGGTGGGCCGGCGGACTCAGACCCTGGCAGCAGGAAGCACTGCGCCGGATATTTGCCCGGGCCGAACTAACCCAAGATGACATCGAGACCATTCTGCGAATGGTTCGCGAGCAAGAACGGGAAGACGCAACCACGGGGGGAGCACGGCCATTCACGCTGGACGACGTACCAGGCGCCGGAAGTGGCGCAACCGTGCGGTTGGTGGGTGTCTCGGGGCTAGACCAGGTAAACGGCTTCCCGTCCGGTCGTGCCTTTGACCTCGCACCGGAGGGCATGACCATTTTCTTTGGTCATAACGGCGCCGGCAAATCCGGCTACGCCCGCGTCTTCAAGAATGCCTGCAACGCTCGGCATCGGGTGGAGGTCCTGCCCGACGCTTTTGGGGCGGCAACCCCAGCTAGACTGCCATCAGCAGATTTCGCCATTTTGGTGGATGGCACTCCGGAAACCGCACGTTGGGTCCAGAACGGGCCGGCCCATTTGCATTTGAGTTCGGTCTCGGTCTACGACGCGGCCTGTGCCAATGACTACATCGACGCGGAAGGGACCCCTGCATTTCAGCCCTACGGACTCACTCATCTGACGCGCCTGGTCCTACTTCAGCGTGATTTACAGGCACGGATTGGGACCGAACGCAATGCCTTGGCTCTGGATACCCGGCAATTCGAACCGCTGAAGGGTGACACCGAAGTCGGCCGCTACATCGCCAAATTAGGTGGGGACTCGGACCGCGCCGTGCTTGCTCGATTAGGGACGGTCGGTGACGATGAACTCCGGCGACTGGAGTTTCTGAAGCGGACATTACTGGAAAGCGATCCTGTGCCGCAGGCGCTGGCCTTGGAACGTTTGGCGACACGCTTGGACCAGGCGCAGCGTCGAGCCGAGGAAGTCCAGCGCTGGGTGAATGATCGTGCCATAGCACGGGCAAAGGAACTGATTACAACGGAAAAAACCGCGCATCTCGCCATGCAACTGGCGCAAGCGCGTCTTCAGGATCGAGACACACTGAACGCCATGGAGTTGCCGGTAACGTCCTCACCCACCGCCACGCTGCTGGAAGGCACAGGAGCTGAACTCTGGCAAACGATGTACCGAGCCGCTGAGGCTTTCTCTCAGCAGACGGCATACCCTGAACATCCCTTCCCGCACCTGGAACCGGACGCTTACTGCGTACTCTGCCAGCAACCTTATTCAACGGATGCCTCGGAGCGCATGCGGCGTTTCGCGGCATTTGTCGCCGACAGCGCCACGGCGGATGCGCAAGCCGCCACGCTTGCGCGCATGAACGCTCTAGGGAAGGTGCAGGCTGTCGATCTAAACGTTCTGGATGTGCCAACACGGGCTGACGTGGAGGAGCGACTGCCCGACCTACACGCTGCCATCACCGCAGCGGCATCGGTCTGGACCGCCCGGCATACTTGGGTTAGCCAAGCCCTGCAAACTGGAAACTGGTCCCCCGAGTCAGAACCGCTTCCTATCGAAGCAAACCTCGATAGTCTCTTCGCCGCCAAAGCTGCTTCGCTCCGAGTCGACGCCAATACCCTGCGGACCTCTGCCGATCCCGCTCTACGCTTGGCGCTGACCCAAGAACTGGCAGAGCTAGAAGCCCGACAACGCCTCGCCAACCAGCTTGGCGCGGTGGAGCGCTTTGTTCAGGACAGTCAGGTCCATGCCACATTGAGCCGCTGCCATGCCGCCCTCAACCCAGCGGCAGTGTCACGCAAACTGACGTCCCTGGCGGCGACGCATGTGACCGAGGCTCTGGCCGCTTCTATGAATGCTGAGTTGAAAGCCCTGGGCTATAAGCGACGGGTGCAACCCGACCTGAGCGGGCGCACAGAGCTGGGGGTGACCAAGGTCACGCTGCGCCTGCAGGAAATCACGGCGAAAGCCTCCAAGGTGCTGTCAGAGGGCGAGCAGCGCGCGTTGGGGATGGCTATGTTCCTCGCCGAGCTCGAATCCCTGCCACATACTTCGACCGTTATTTTCGACGATCCGTCTACGTCGCTGGATCACGTATATCGTCGGGCCATAGCTCGGCGTTTGGTAGCGCTGGCTGAGACCCGCCAAGTGCTGGTGTTCACCCATGATGCGGTGTTCCTGACCGAGCTCGCGATGGCGCTTCAGCGCGCTGATCGCTCGGCCAGCTACAAGACCATCGGTTGGGACGAGTCGCCGGGACTAGTGAGCGAGGGGCTGACGTGGACGACGATGGACACCAAGGCCCGCCTGGCCGATCTCGAAAGTCGTGCGAAAGCACTGAACGTTCCGGTCGGCAGCGACCCGGATGATGAGCTTGAGCGGCAAATCGCATCGGGATACTCAAGCCTCCGAGGCACTGTCGAGCGCGCCATACGCGAGGTTTTTTTGAACAATACCGTCCAGCCGTTCAGCGATGTGGTGAGCGTAGAAGCATTTGGTGCTGTCATTGGCCACCCCGCAGAGGAGTGGGAGCAGTTGCTGGCAGTGTATGCGCGGGCCTGCGAAGCTACCGAGGCCCACGACACCCCAGGCGAGCGCCAACTACCGCTTCCCGCGCGTGAGGAGTTGCTCGGCGATATCGCCCAGGTCCTGGAATTAATCAAAAACGCGACTAAACGCCGAACTGCCTACGAGAATCTACGCCGGGAGCGGACCGCGCAACGCAAGAAGCTCTTCGGCGGCTAGCCCGACGTTTCATGCCGGGCTGGTCGGGCATGGCTGTGTTTCTTTCGAATATTGCGAGCTCTCCGTTTCAAAGTTTTTTGTGGCCTCGCGGATCAAGAGGAAGCACATTGGAGGCCGGCAGTTGGCGCTCCAAGTCCGCAATACGGTCGTACAGCTCAAGAATGGTGGCGTCGGCCTCACTGAGTAGGCTGGCTAGGTGGTCACGCTGCTGCGTGATTTCCTCGATCCGTTCTCGAAGTCCACGATTTTTTCTGCGGGCTAATAAGCTGACTTGGCGCACTGATGGCGGACGTTGCTCAGCGTGTCCTTCCACGTACTTTTGGATCTCAGCGATCAGTAGGGGGAAACGAGCTTTTTTCAGTGCAGAGGGGTCGCTGCCGGCCTCCTTGGCAACGTTGTTCTGACTTACGGGCGTCCCCTTCGGCAGTCGTTCGGGCTTGTTGCTCTTCAGCCGCTCGAACGCTGCGCGATACTGCTCGCCGGCACTCATTCGCTTAGCCGGGTCAGCGGATTCATGTTTGCCGGATGACATGGCGATAATTCTCCACACTACGTTTCTGGGCTTCCAACGAAGTCCTTAGCGGACTGTCTACCTCGGCAGCGGCCAGGCGCTCATCCAATACCGCCTCCAACACTTCGACTTCGTCGAGTTGCTCGGGGTCATAGAGAACGTCCGCACATGGTTTGGTTTCTCCGGGGGAGTCGCCCCCTCCGCAGCGAGCGATATTGTCGATGCCCCCATAGGGACAGGGGGTACGGCTCGTGCAGATGCCCAGCAAAATCGGTCGATGAGTGACCGTCCCCTTCTTAGCCAGATTGATCGCTTTCTTAGCATCAGAGGCTGAGATTAGGCGGACAATCTCAGATTTTCGCTTCTCGCCGTGGGGGCTGACGAATCGGTTGCTCGTCAGCTGTTGCAGCTGCCTACCCAAAGTTTCGTACATGGTGCGGACGTAGTAGGTATGGGCCTTCTCTTCCAGCCGTACCCTGGAATGGTTTTGCCCGTAGTAGAGACTCATCGCTCTGGCGACGTGCTTTAGCTGAAACTGCAATGAAGCGTCGCTGACCAGCCCGGATGCCTGCATATTCACTGCGCCGGTTCGTCGGAGTTGATGCCAGGCCAACGGCCAGATTTTGCCGACCGCAAACTCGTCGGTCAGCGTCGGCGTCACCAACCGAGCCAATTCGAAATCTTCCGGCGTAATGCGCAATTGCTCACGGTCGAACAGCTTGTCGAACCACTGAAGCACATGGGCATAGCTCGGAATCGATGGCCGAATCGTGCGGTTGATCTTGGTGAACTTCGTTCCCCACGGTTCAAGGCAATAATCAAGCAGATAGCGCTTGGCCGGATCATCCGGCACCGAGGCCTCGCCGGGGGGAGAGTCGCATTCTGCGCGGAGGTCTGCGACCACACGCATGGCTTCAACTGCCACCTGAGCTGACGGGGACGTCACCCAAAGTGCCTCAGAATCCGACATCGTCTTGGTCGTTCGTCCGCACAATACATGGATGTCGCCAAACTGCGGATCACGTTCTATGTGCAAGCAATCGGCGCGCAGGTTCCAAGCCTCTTCGACTCGCATGAGGCTGAAGTTCAGCAGATAGCACAGTCCAGATCGACTCACGAGGTTGAGGTAGCGACTCAGAGTTTGAATGCGAATTTCGTCGTCGCTCACTCCCAGCCAGCGACGAAATAGTTCCACCATGCCAAACCGATGCGCGGTGTCGATGAATGGGCCGTAGTACTGCCGCCCAGTCCACTTTCCGTTTGATCCATCCGACGGCCACTGAAACGGATAGAACGATTGTGGCCTGCGTTGTCCTTGGAGACTGGCAGAGTTGTGCCGATAGGCAGCCAGACAGAAGCGGAAGCACTCCTCGACTTGGCCTCGATGCGCCAAAAAGTCATCCAGGCATTCGCGCAAGCGTGTGATTTGATAGTGCCAAATGCGGGGCGGGATATAGGGGGTCTGGAGCTTCTGGTGGTCGGGCATGGCCGCTGCGAGGCGTGCCAACCCTGCGCGATCCAACAAGGTGAACCCCAGCGCATCCCGCCGCTCGTACAGTTCGTGCAGCAATGCCAAGAACTCACCGGACCGGGAAGCCTGGAGCACCTCCGGGAGACGGTCGGCAACGCGCGGAAAATGACTCAGTTCGGATGCGAGAATGCCTTCTTGAGTGCACAAGACGAACAGCCGACGCATCTGGTCGAAGCGCGTTTTCAGGCCTCGGTATCCACGGGCTCCATTGGGGCCGTATAGCCACCAGCCGATTACGGTCCGCAATAAATCGGCGTTCGCAGGATCGATCGCGGCGACATATTTCTTAGCTGGGCCATCGCCGAAATTGAGAGTGAGCCGTTTTCCCGCCCATGGGTCGAGCCGCCAAATGGCATCGCCCCAACGGCTCACCACCTGGCCAGCGGCATCTATGATGACCGGCCAATCACGCTGCGGTGGCCAGCACGGCGGACGGTAGTTCGGCGCATCAGGAATCGCTAGGGGCGAGTCGATGCCGAGGCCAAGTTCGGAAAGAATATTTTTCGTCATGCTGATCTTTGTCGCAGTTCTGCCAATCGGATGAAGCCATCCCAGGCCGGGTGGTAGTCACCTTCACTTATGCGCGCTCTGGCTTCTTCGACCCAAAGCCTGCGGACCTCGCTACTTTCTTCGAAGAAGCGCAGTTTGGCCGTCAGCCGATCGATCACCAGCAGGGCCGGATGCTCTGTCGTCAGGTGCTTACCCGAACTGGATGGGCGGTAGCGTGCCAGTTCAAGCGATTTGAGGTGGCGCAAGCTACCGAGAGACCACACATGATCCTCACTTTCGATATCCCGGTGCTGGGTACAGAACAGGCAACCGGCAGCATTGATGCAGTCGGGTCGCGGACCATTCTTCGGCATCGTGCCCACTGGTTCAGGTGTGGCCGATACACATCTACCAGGAGCAGGAGGTGAAAGGGACGGATCGGTTTGCTGATGGAAGCGCGTAATTTCCACCATAGCGATCTGCGGATGGGGGTCGGCATATACGCGTATCAGCGTTTGCACCGTATGCTGGGCCAACTCCGCAACCTGTTGGGGATTCTGGGACTCCCGAAGCAACCAGTTGATGCGCGTCCCGCGCAGTTTTCGCGGTCTCACTATCGGTATGCCAAGCTCGCGGCAGATGCGCGTAACGTTCGTGAACTGCGTCGCCTCTTCTAGGATTCGTCCCCCGCTACGTATAAGCGGAAAGAGCAAACCATCCGGCTCATTGGGAAACCATTCGGAACGCCATTCGAGATAGCGCTCGAACCACTCTCGATAACTGGCAAAGATCTCGAATAGCACTTCTCCTTCCCGTCGATTTTTGTAGGTACGTACCTGGTAGCCGTCTATGTGGCTGGTGTAATGAAACTGCTCAACCCGCAGGGTATGTGCTTGCTGGAGGTTCAGACCGGTCTGGGCGATGAACATCAGCAATTCACTCTCGATCCGTAAATTGACGATGGGGAAACGGGTCCGCAGTGTCCGATCTGCATCGTGGGCGGCACGCGCCGCCAGGGATGCTTCGATTTGCGCTTGGTTTTGCGGCCTGGTACGGCGGGCCGCTACTTTCTCGGGGCTCTGCAATCCCGACCATAGTTCCAGCACTTGGCCGGTGCGTAACGAAATACAAACTGGGAGGGGGGCCATTGTCCCCCTCCAGGTCAATGCCTCGCATACGTCAGCTAGAAGGTGTCCGAATGCGAAGGTGTTTTGCAGATTCTGCTTGTCCGCTTTGCTCGTATGTACCTTGCCTTTGCCGCGCGGCTTGCGAATACGTGTGCTCTTGCTCAGGCTTGCTTGGCGGTCCAATGCTCGGTCCAGCATCGTCGCCGTGAGCCTGGTGAGATCGTACAGGGACCCATCGCTGAAATTGCGTTCGACTCGATGACGCTGGAGCAAGTGATCGGTCCAACGAATGAACGTGTCGGCCGCCGTCTCGAGACTGAGATTCACGTTTTCTGAATCGATCCAGGCAAAGAATCGGCGCAATGCACTGATCTTGTTCTGCACCGAGAAGCGACTTCCGCCACCAGCAAGGTCGTCAGTCATGTGCTCATGCAGCTGCGTCACCAGCTCGAAACGTTCCGGCAAGGGACTGCCGAGTTCGCCCTGCGCGATCTGGCGGCCCACATGCTTCACCTTTGCTGCTGCACCTCCGCGAAACAGCAGCGGCCGGAGGTCCCAGGGCGTTTCAGTGGCCCCATACTCAAGCATCGGGAAAGTGAGGTCGAATTCGGAACTATCCATCGTGCCGCGCCCCAGCGCCGATCCCGCTAAATGCCGCCATGAAGCTATTTGAGAGGGCTTGTTTGATCGGCAGTGCCTGTACGAATCGGATGTATTTGAAGGTGGTGGCTTCAGAGTTAGGCCCATGGAGCAACGCGTCGCTGACCGTCGCAATTACAATAGCGACATCGGCACAAGCCGATAGCGCCAGACGTGCCAATTCGGTACCGAAGGTGCAGCGCGACTGATGGAAGCGGAATTTACGGAGCACCTGTAGTTCTGCTTTGACGCCCCGTTTTCGAAACTCGGACATCTCAACATTCACAGCAGATGACTGATCGGTGCCGCGCCTGCCATAGGCGTTACCAAAGCGGGTCAAGAACAGCAAATCACGATTCTCGGGCGAGGCTTTCGCCTCTCGTTCCATCCTCCGCCAGCCTTTGGCATATCCCAGCAATTCATCACGCAACGCTTCGGGTATCCAGACCTGGCCAGTCACACCGAATTTCGTGTGCACTGGCGGAGCTGCGCCTGGACCAACTGCAAGGCGTAGAAGCCCTTCAGCGGAAGGGTCGGGGGCGGCGCGCTCCAGAGACTGAATCTTGAGATCACAGATGCTGCCGAGCCGCATCCCGGTAAAAAATCCAAGGGCCAACATGAGGTAGAGCTCGGGCGTGGCGTTCTCTGCGGCGAAATCCAGAATTGCATCGCGATCGGTCTCCGAGACTGGCAACAGCCCATCTTCAAGCGTTTGGCCTGGGCGCTTACGGTTCGGGATGCTGAGGTCGGTGGTGGTTCCGCTGATCGTTCGCTCGAACCCCACCCGGTCGAAGTATTTAACGACGTAGGGTTTTTCCCGCCACAGCTGGACGTGTGGAGAAAGAAGCTCCCTATGCCTTACCCACCGATAGAACATGATGCAATTGCGCATGTACTCAGACGCCGTGGATGGGCCGATCTGGCCGGCATCGCGCATCTTGATCAACGCCCCTCGGTATAGCACCAGGCAGCGGTCAGCTTTGCGAGCGGGAAACTCGAACCACTGCAAATCACGAGATTCAAGAAATTTAGCGTAATTGAGAAGGCCATTCATGTTACTGGCAACGGTCTTAAGAGAAGCGTCACCAGTCGTTGCTCGCTCCACTGCCCACAGGTTTGCCTCCCTCCAAGGTGCATAGTCTGCCCAAAAGATTTGGGGCAAGCCCTCAATGGATGGCCGGCTGCTACTGGGGGAGTATGCGACGGCGTTCTCTCTGCGCACGAGGTAATGGGGCACGAAATGAATGCGCTCTAGCGTCGCCATTCAACGCCCCTGGGACGCTTAACAATGTCCATAGATAGAACTCAATAGCTTAGGCGTCCGCACTATACAACTTACTCTTATCAATAGAGTAAACCTCTACTCGTGGTGCCATCTCCTCCAAAGTGCGCATCACTCGACTGCTTAAATCTGCATACAGCGCGTACAGTTGGCTAAGAATTCCCGCTAAAAATAGACGAGTAAGTGAGCAACCATTCTGCCGCATGGGTTGCTGGCGTCTAACACCAGAAAAATCACCCAGCCCAACCCGCTGTCTATTTTTTAAGGTGGGCATTCATCTACATGTCTAATTTTTTACCAATTTGATCGCTAAGATGTACTAATTTGATTACCGAGGGAGACTGACGGACTAATTACTTAGGGGCTTAATCGTACAATCTCCACTCGACACCACACAACTCACTTCTGGACATTTCTGAGTTGCATTTTAGCTAATTTAGAAAAACATGAATTAGATAAAGTATGGAAATTTCAAATCAATATGAGGCGGACATGAAGAAATTGAAAAAAGTAGCTTAACTGGGTTGGTCAATTTTGGTTGACCACGTCATGTTCCGGTGAGTACGCAAGTCATTGGCGCTAACGAATATGAAGGTCACTTTGCTTTTGACTTACTCTATAACAACTCTTCAGATATACAGCCTAATACCTTATCGACCGATACGCATGGTACCAATAATGTTAACTTCGCTATATTAGATTTCTTTGGTTACACATTCGCCCCTCGATACGCGAAAATGAAAAAGGTGTTTTTTGAGCTATTTGAAGTGACTGAAGAGAACGGAGGCCGTATTCAATTAAAGAAAGATATTAATCATAAGCTAATTGCTGAAGAATGGGACAATATTCAGCATATTGTTTGTTCATTGAGTCGTAAAACCACCACTCAAAGCACAATCATTAGAAAGTTGAGTAACGGCAAGAGCCGAAGATTGTCAGCATTGCATGAGTACGACCGTTTAATTAAATCTATTTATGTTTTGGAGTATGTTGATAATTCAACGTTGCGTCATTACGTCCAGCAAGCCTTGAACAGAGGTGAAGCATACCATCAGTTAAAACGTGCTATTACTTCAGTTAATGGCAATAAATTTCGTGGGGGGAATGATTACCAAGTATCACAATGGGGTTCTAGGGATTTTCCCCTCTAAAAAGACTTAATCCTCTGTAGACCACACCAATAAATGGCTGCGGAGGTGGGTTACTACTTATAAGTGTGGCAAATTAGGTAAATATCGTACATTTAATACGGAACAGCCCTGATATGGCCATCAAAAACGAAATTACTATTCTCACGAGAGCAGAACAGGCAGATCTTTATTCCCCACCCATTTTTTCAATCGAAGAACAACGTCTGTACTTTTCTCTGAACGATGCGGAATTGGCAGTTTTTCGGTCAATTCGTCTCAGAGCTCATAGATGTTACTTTGTCGCGATTTTGGGATACTTCAAATCAAAGCCCGTCATCCTAGATATCGCTTACTCGCAGGTTTCTAAGGATTTAATGTTCATCAGTAAAGAGCTGCTTGGCGGCAAGGGGCTCAGACCATTCACTCCCTCACAAAAACAAAAAGATCGACTCTACGCAAAAGTATTAGACCTTGCTGGTTATCACAAATGGGACGAAAGTCAGCACTTCAATTCTCTTTTCGACCACCTTGTTCAGGTGGGCAATGCCTGGCTGGAGCCGCGTTACCTCTTTGATACTGCTATTGAATTCCTAACCAGTCACAGCATTGCTATCCCTAGGTACACCGTACTCCAGAGACTGATAAGCAGAGCGATGCAGCAGGTCAGAAAAGACCTGGCGCACCAACTTAATCAACTCACCAGTCCTGAACTTCACGTCTTTCTGGACAGCATAACAGCCATTGATGACGGACTAAGCCTGAACCAGCTCAGAGGCGGTGCAAAAAGTCTGACCGTACCTGAACTTAAAAAAGAGCTTGCCCTTTATCATCAGTTAGCGCCATGGCGCACGCAAATCAATGGCGTTATCGATGGGCTTAATCTGTCTCTTAAAAATCGACAACACTTCGGTGAGCTCATCAACTATTACGGTAGTAAACTCAAACGATTCAAACGCGCACAGCAGCATCTATGGTTGCTATGTCACCTGACAGAGCGGATACAACTGGCACTGGAACGGTTAACTGATGGGTTCATTTACCATATCCGCAAGCAACAAGAAGCTGCCAACACCTTTGCACAACAAGCAGTGTTCCTGTCCTGGCAGTCAGCCGCGGACAATGTCACGAAAGCGGCAGAGTTACTGCATCTGTTTGTGGATGAGAACATTGATGATAATCAACCCTTCTCAGTAGTCAGACAACAGGCATTGAAGGTCATGAATGACAGGGATATCCA
This sequence comes from Shewanella chilikensis, assembly GCF_037953065.1. Classification (NCBI taxonomy): domain Bacteria; kingdom Pseudomonadati; phylum Pseudomonadota; class Gammaproteobacteria; order Alteromonadales; family Shewanellaceae; genus Shewanella; species Shewanella chilikensis. The sequence goes on from NZ_CP149966.1 coordinate 1,125,067, forward strand.
GACCCTCTGCCTTTACCTGAAAAAACAGAAACGGACCGTGGAAGAGTACCAGTGGCAACATTACGATGAACAATGCAATCTCCTGGAGCAACTGTTAAGGCAGGTGTTCTTGTGCCTTGAATGTGAGGCCGGTAAAGGCTCAGAAGCCGTCGTCGCCCAACTTCAACAGATGCAGACGGAAATCGCATTCGGTGGACCACTGAAGACGATGGATACGTCGCTCATCCCGAAAAAGCACCTCCCATGGTTGGTTAAACAGGATAACGTTAACCCGCAACGTTACGAATGGCTGCTCTACCGGCAGTTAACCTCACGACTGAATGGACGCATTTATTTGCCAAATGTTACCAAATACCGCGCACTGGAAGACGACCTGATCCCCCAGACATCGCAGGATACCTTGCTGGCCTCATCAACACTGGACAGACTAAAACAGCCCGCAGAGTTATTGTTACAGGAGAAACAACACCGGCTGGAAAGTGCACTCAAAGACGTTGCTCTCCATATTGATGAGGGAGACAATCGAAATGTGATCATGAAAAATCGTACCGGTACCCGCTGGCGTCTGCCGACCAAAAGCGCTACATCTCTGGTCAACAATCCCTTTTTTAAGCGAATGCAACCGGTCGGTATCGCGGATGTACTACGGTATGTAGAGCGCGAAACCGGGTTCATGAAATGTCTGACTCATGTACTTCCGATACAAAAACAAGGGTTCACTCATCAGGATGATTTACTGGCCATTCTGATTGCCAACGCCACTCACCGTGGTGTGTATGGCATGGCGCAGATCTCCGATCGAAGCTATGAACACCTGAGTACGGTGCAGGCCAACTATATCCGGCCTGAAACGCTGCATGACGCCAGCGACGTGATCAATAATGCGGTTGCAGCGCTACCCATCTTCCGCCACTACCATATTCAGGAGGACCAGCTGCATGCCAGTGCGGATGGTCAGAAATTCGAAACCCATCTGGAAACCTTTAAAACCCGGTACTCCTCTAAGTATTTCGGCACCAACAAAGGGATCACGGCCATGACACTGGTGGCCAACCACAGCGCCCTCAATGCTCGGATCATCGGTTCCAACGAGCACGAATCACACTATATTTATGACCTGTTACAATCCAACAGCAGTGAAATCAAACCTGACGTACTCTCGACAGATACACACGGTGTCAATCATGTTAACTTCGCCTTACTGGATCTATGCGGTTACAGTTTTGCACCGCGATACGCGCAGTTCAGTAGTGTCATCAATGATCTGTTTGATGTGACTGAAAGTGAACAAGGCAGCACCATACTGGCGCTAAAGAAGCCTATCAGAACGAATGTTATTACAACGGGATGGCAAGATATCAGGCGTATTGTTCTGTCACTTCAGACAAAGCGGACGACACAAGCAATGCTGGTAAGAAAGTTGTCTGGTTACCCTTCTGGACACCCAATATTACAGGCTCTGACGGAGTATAATCGACTGGTTAAAGCGCAATATTTACTTGACTACATCGACGATGCCAGTTTGCGGCAGTATGTGCAACGTGCCCTGAACCGGGGAGAAGCATGGCACTTCCTTAGACGAGCCATTGCGTCGGTGAATGGTGATCAGTTCCGTGGCAAAAACGAGTCTGAAATCGCTATCTGGAATGAATGCGCAAGATTGCTTGCCAACGCGATCATCTACTTCAACTCCGCGATACTGAGTCATCTTCTGGGACACTTTGAAGCGAGAGGAGATGAAGAGAAAGCGGGTATCACTCGTGCTGTTTCGCCCGTTGCGTGGCAAAATATCAACTTAAGCGGAACGTATAACTTCACTAATACTGGGAAATTGCCCAATATTGGCGAAATAACAAGGCCGATAGTGGATGATTAGGCTCCAAGCTGAAAGTAAACCACCTCCGCAGCCATTTATTGGTGTGGTCTACAGAGGATTATGTCTTTTTAGAGGGGAAAATCCCTAGAACCCCACCTTGAGACAGAACGCGCCTTGGTCAGAATCCCAGTCGCTGGGCGGGTTTGCGCCTACGCTCTTGACCCCCACGAGGTCTGGAAAGGGTACGACAACGCCAAAGAATACGCGGCCTTCGTGACCAAGACGCTGGTCAACAAGGACGGCGATATTAAGCGCCGGATCATGTCGATGTTTAGCCCAGAGGAACGCCCAGACGACAGGGAGTGACGGGCACTGGCTGGCAATGTCTAGCAACGGCAGGCATTTCGGCTGAGGGTAAAAGAACTTTCCGCTAAGCGATAGACTGTATGTAAACACAGTATTGCAAGGACGCGGAACATGCCTCATGTGGCGGCCAGGACGGCCAGCCGGGATCGGGATACTGGTCGTTACCAGAGCCACCGACCCGAGCAAACCCTTCTCTATCAGATCGTTGACGAGTATTACCCGGCATTCGCTGCGCTTATGGCAGAGCAGGGAAAGGAATTGCCGGGCTATGTGCAACGGGAATTTGAAAGGTGGTTGTAAATAATGTTACAATGTGTGAGAAGCAGTCTAAATTCTTCGTGAAATAGTGATTTTTGAAGCTAATAAAAAACACACGTGGAATTTAGGTTAGACTATAAATAGAAAAAGGTGTTTTGACAATGACAGAGATTATCAAAGATTTATACCAATTTACAGAGGTAATGGAGCCGATTAAGCTTTCAATGCACCAATACTTATTGATGACAAATGAGCCTGTTCTCATTCAGACCGGAGCCGTATCACAAGCGCAAACTACCATTCCTAAGTTGCAAGAGTTGCTCGGTGAACGCAAAATAAAATACATTCTAATTTCTCATTTTGAATCAGACGAATGTGGCGGACTTGCTTTGGTTCTCAAAGAACATCCCGAAGCTGTCGCGGTTTGTTCCGAAACCACAGCAAGACAACTGATGGGGTTTGGTATTACTAACAATGTGCTTATTAAAAAGCCGAATGAAATATTTGCCGGAGATGATTTTGAATTTCAAACTATCAGTTACCCATCTGAAATGCATCTGTGGGAAGGACTTTTATTTTTTGAAAAGAAACGTGGTATTTTCTTTAGCAGCGACCTCATGTTCGGCATGGGTGAGAATCACGGACAAGTTATCGAAAGCAGTTGGGACGCAGCGGTAAAATCAAGCGGCGCAGATACATTGCCCAATCAAGAATCCGGACAAAAGCTATCCTCGGATTTGAGTGAGATTGAACCTAAGTTCGTTGCTTCCGGTCATGGGTTTTGCATTACGATTGTAGGATAAATCAAGCAAATAGACCTTGCAAAATAAGCATTTGCAAATATACCACTTCATAAAACCGTATACTGTAATTATCAAGATTTTGAACGATATTGAAAAACAGTAACTTAAAGGCTCGATATATTTATAATATATCGAGCTTTTTTCATGTCTAAAAACTTGGGGGTATATAGTGAAAAATACCGTCCCAACGTCCCAAAGGCTGATAAGTAGGCGCATTATATGGGTAATAATCGAGCATGAGTATCATACGGATGCTCGGGTCGAAAGGGAATCCCCAGGCGAGTAACCTGTTTGCGGTGATCCATTAGCTGCAGGAGCAGAAGAGCATACATCTGGAAGCAAAGCCAGGAAAGCGGCCTATGGAGCTGTGCGGCAGCGCTCAGTAGGCAATTTTTCAAAATATTGTTAAGCCTTTTCTGAGCATGGTATTTTTCATGGTATTACCAATTAGCAGGAAAATAAGCCATTGAATATAAAAGATAAAAATGTCTTGTTTACAATAGAGTGGGATACAGACACGCTTGATATGTTTGGAGATGGGGTTCTAGGGATTTTCCCCTCTAAAAAGACTTAATCCTCTGTAGACCACACCAATAAATGGCTGCGGAGGTGGGTTACTACTTATAAGTGTGGCAAATTAGGTAAATATCGTACATTTAATACGGAACAGCCCTGATATGGCCATCAAAAACGAAATTACTATTCTCACGAGAGCAGAACAGGCAGATCTTTATTCCCCACCCATTTTTTCAATCGAAGAACAACGTCTGTACTTTTCTCTGAACGATGCGGAATTGGCAGTTTTTCGGTCAATTCGTCTCAGAGCTCATAGATGTTACTTTGTCGCGATTTTGGGATACTTCAAATCAAAGCCCGTCATCCTAGATATCGCTTACTCGCAGGTTTCTAAGGATTTAATGTTCATCAGTAAAGAGCTGCTTGGCGGCAAGGGGCTCAGACCATTCACTCCCTCACAAAAACAAAAAGATCGACTCTACGCAAAAGTATTAGACCTTGCTGGTTATCACAAATGGGACGAAAGTCAGCACTTCAATTCTCTTTTCGACCACCTTGTTCAGGTGGGCAATGCCTGGCTGGAGCCGCGTTACCTCTTTGATACTGCTATTGAATTCCTAACCAGTCACAGCATTGCTATCCCTAGGTACACCGTACTCCAGAGACTGATAAGCAGAGCGATGCAGCAGGTCAGAAAAGACCTGGCGCACCAACTTAATCAACTCACCAGTCCTGAACTTCACGTCTTTCTGGACAGCATAACAGCCATTGATGACGGACTAAGCCTGAACCAGCTCAGAGGCGGTGCAAAAAGTCTGACCGTACCTGAACTTAAAAAAGAGCTTGCCCTTTATCATCAGTTAGCGCCATGGCGCACGCAAATCAATGGCGTTATCGATGGGCTTAATCTGTCTCTTAAAAATCGACAACACTTCGGTGAGCTCATCAACTATTACGGTAGTAAACTCAAACGATTCAAACGCGCACAGCAGCATCTATGGTTGCTATGTCACCTGACAGAGCGGATACAACTGGCACTGGAACGGTTAACTGATGGGTTCATTTACCATATCCGCAAGCAACAAGAAGCTGCCAACACCTTTGCACAACAAGCAGTGTTCCTGTCCTGGCAGTCAGCCGCGGACTGACACATCAAAATCAAGCACTGGAAGCATCGAGTCGAGATTCATCTTTTTTTGAAGAGCTGAGGATTCCAACAAACCAAACTCTTCACCATTATGATACTGAAATTGGTATTTTTTAGGCTCACTAGCAATGTCAACTAAGCGCCGTAACTCACCTGAGTTACCAGCGTAATAAAGATATCCAGCCTGACTAAAAGGGTCGAACTTCTTAATGTCGCAAAATGCAATGTAAGTCTTTAAGGCGCTTAATTTAACTACTAGAGACCATGCATTGGTTTCATTTTTCTTCTCTTGATCAACCCATCTTTTTAGCTTTTGCATTCTTTCCAGTCGAGAGGGTTTAGCTAATGGTTTTTTGGGATCACACTGTTCATGACACCAATAAATAAAATTGTGTCTTGTGCTGTTTAGCACCCCTTCTGGCCGTATATCAACGATCAAATCTAATGAAGTAACATTTTTCTTAGTAATCGGCGGAGCGGGTGATTTATTTTGATTTCTCGATGCTGCTAATCGACTTTTTGCCATATCATCACCTCAGCGATTGTTGTGCGAATTGATTTTTACGCTGAGCGAATTCCAACCATGTTTTATTGTCATTCATGTAGTTAACGTATTTTTGAGTGGTAGAGGTGCTTTCATGCCCCATCAAATCAGCCAGCTCCTGTAACAAAGCCTCGAAGGGCTTACCTGTTTCCATATGTTTGCTGTACAGCCAGTCGGTTGCGAAAGTGGCTCGTAAGTCATGAGGGGCAAAATAAATATCAAGCCCACAGTGTGTCAAATCATTGCGGATAGTTTCCACATACTTTTGAATGGTGTTTGGAGCGTAGATATTGCCATTCGATTTAACGAATAAGTGGTTATGGCGAAGTAATCCTTTTTCAATAGCCTTCTTCCTCGCCTTACTTAACTTGTACTCGTACAACAGATCCATGACACTGGCTGGGATTTCAATTGTTCTGTTTTTTTTGAACTTGGTTAAGCAACCGTTAATATTCTCACCAATTTGCACCTTAACTACTTTAGCTTTTGGCTTGTCCACGACAGAGGCAGGAAATGTTATTAATTCCTCCAATCTCAATCCCGTTTCAGTTTTTAAGTACACCATTAGGGCTTTAGTGTCAGATGAATTTTCAATATCAAGGTGTTTATAAAGCTCTTGTTTTTCATCTTCACGAAGTGGGTTAAGCTCTCGAATATCAGCATCTTGAGGTTTTTTTATGTTCTTAAATGGTCTAGTGAGACCTGTGGTGTATACAATAATTTCCTTACTGTGACTGCGATTGAGATGTGAGAGCATTTCATGTTGTGCTCTGTTTCCTTTGTTGCTTATGCGAACAGTCTTTGCCTTAAACTCAAATGGTCGAAAGGTTTTGCTGATTGAAATGATCCGCTGGCGATGAAGGAAGATGAAGTAATTGACAACTTTCAAAACATAGTTAGAGGCTGTACTTGGAGAACCACCGACTTTTCCAGTTTCATCCTTGGTATAAAGGTTTTCCAATAAATAGTCTCGATATCTCACGATTGGACTTTCCTCTACCTTCTCGGTGCAGTCATATATTGTTAACGGAGGTTTTTCATCAACCAGAAGGCCAGTCCTTGGGTGTGTATGTTCGGGGATTTCCGTGCTCAACCACCGATAGAAGCTCAATAACGCAACTGCATGGGATTGAATCGTCTTATCGGAGGATATATCTGGATCTGCCAACAAAGAGTGAAGATATAGATTCACTGGCACCACATTGATACCATCGGGGTCTATTAAAATTGGAAGTTTATGAGCAAATGGTTTTGAGTTGTCCCTAACGTCATGGATGATCTCGCCACTGTCAGGGTGTGGCCTACTTATAAATGAGGGATATTTCTCCGTACTAATCCACATAAGACAATAGTCAAAGCCGAAGTCATCTGGAAACGACCTATTTTGTTCAATCACATTAACACCTAAATCATCCGTTATTCACACTGCTAAGCCTTCCCCCAGGGGGTTACGCGTTCATACATCTACTTTTTCAAGATATTTCTTAACCAATAGTAAAAATTGTAACCACCCCTCATCTCGACGTCTAATTTATACAACCTGAAACATTACAACATGTGATGTCTAAAGTATTTCCCAACTGTAAGCGCATAGTTAGAGGAGAATGCCAAAATGCCATGGCGCTGCATTTCGGCTTTGATCTGAAAGACGGGTACGCCCATTTTAATACCGAGTAACTTAGCTTCACGCGAGCGTGCAACCACGCAGCCGTCATTGTTGGACAGCACCACAACCGGCGTATCTTTTAAATCAGGACGAAACAGCTTCTCACAACTGGCGTAAAAGTTGTTGCAGTCCACCAAGGCAAATACAGGCATGGGACAGTCACGACTTACGGCGCATGTTTCGCACCACATTGGTGACCACACCAAATATCTCTAACTCTGCCCCTTCAGGAATATGAATGGGCTCATACGCCTGGTTTCTTGGGATCAGCTTGACGCACGGCCTTAGTTGAAGCTCCTTTACCGTGAGTTCACCATGGATGCCAGCGATGACAATGTCACCGTGTTCGGCTTGGACAGAGCGATCAACCACCAGAATATCATCTGGGTGAATCCCGGCATCAATCATTGAATCACCTTCAACACGCACAAAGAACGTTGCAGCCGGTCGCTTGATGCACAGCTCGTTGAGGTCGAGCGTTTGCTCAACATAATCCTGCGCTGGTGAGGGAAAACCAGCAGAAACACGTTCCATGAACAATGGAATACGAAGGCGCTTGGCTTTGATGAAGGCAAGTGCGCCGCTACGGCCTATCAGCGAGACACTCATGACGAACCTCGAAAAATTACAACTGATACTGTTTGTTTATACAGTATCTAATGCTATGCTGATTTCTACAAGTAAAATTGTAGGTAAAACTGGTGTTGTTCGAGTAAGACGTTGTGTCGTAGGTGATTTCTTTTTTGTGTTGAAAACTAGATGTGGGTTTGCTCGCCCTCGTCAAAGCCTGCAAGGCTTGGACAATACTGCTTCTGCCTACTGCTCTTGTTTCTGTTACTGATCCTGTTACTGCTACTGGTTAACGCATGGGTCAAGTAACCGTCAGACAAGGATTGTTGAACCCTTTGCAAAGGGTTTAAAAACAGTTAGTAAAATTCTGCTTCGTATTGAATTTACTGGCTTAAAGCGAAGTCAGGAGCATCTTTAAAATGCTCAGTCGAACTCAGTTCAAACCTTTTGCAACCGTTTGAAAAGGGGTTGGCCAAGCCATACGTAAAGGGTATCGGTAAGGGTTACCTAAACGGTTTAGCTAAGGCTTTCTGAAAGGCTTAGTCAAAGCCTTCATACATGGGTTCACCCAGTAGAAAGATTAAAAAAACGCTGAGGTATTCAAGGTGCATTTTGAAAAACCTGTGGCACAGTGAAATAACCCAAAGCGAACAATAGAATTGAAGAGAAACCATCAATGACAAGAGCCCCTGCGCCATTTCCGCTAGAGCGCCTCGCGGATATCCCAGAAAGACCAGAAGATTTTAGATTGCTGGAGCGTATTCCATTAACGCGTGAGCCGCAGTCTTGGCCACTTGAACTTTCTCCTGTGGTCGGTGATGAACAGCCAATGGTGCTGCTCGATACAGAGACAACCGGACTGTCTGCCGATGATGAGTCCATTATTGAGCTTGGTATGGTTAAGGTGCTTTACAGCCCCTCTGCTCAGCGGATTGTGTCGATTGTTGATGTGATCAGCTTGTATGAAGATCCCGGCAAGCCAATCCCCGAGCTGATTACCGAGTTAACCGGCATCACCGATGAGATGGTGCAAGGCCAGCACATTGATGATTCACTGGTAGCGAGTTGGTTATCCGATGATCCGCTGGTGGTTGCACACAATGCACAGTTTGATCGTCCTTTCTTTGAAAAGCGGTTTGCTGCATTAGGACATCTATCTTGGGCCTGTTCAGCCAGTGGCATAGATTGGAAGGCGCTGGGTTTTGAAAGTCGAAAGCTTGAGTACCTGCTGCTTCGCTTAGGTTGGTTCTATGAAGGACACCGAGCTGCAACCGATTGTTTGGCGATGGCCTGGTTGTTTCATTTGTTGCCCGAGTCCGTTGCAAACTTGTTGTCTGAAGCAGACAGGCGAACTGTGTTAGTTCGTGCGTTTGGTGCGCCGTTTGACGTAAAGGACTATTTAAAAGAGCGCGGTTACCGCTGGCATGACGGTGTAAAAGGTGCCAACAAACATTGGTGGCGCGAAATCAGCGAAGACGAGTTGCCGCAGGAACAAACTTACCTAGATGATTTGTATCATCGTGGCTCAGAACATGCCCACTATGACTACAAAGATGCCCGCAATCGATTTAAAGCTTTGTAGCTCTCTACAAGGTAAGCCTTGCATATTTGAAAATCTCTGGAAAATGGAAAGTGAACTCATGGTTTAACCAATAAGAGGAATCTTTCCATGTACCAAGACACCTACATTGAATACTGGGGCGAAATCTTCGTCTCTGCCCGCATCATTGAATTTGGCATCACGTTCGAGCGCTTTCTTAAAGATCCATGGAAGCATTTGATGTCCTGTGGCCAAGAATCTGCACCGGACGCGATTGCTGAAGGGATGCTGCCATTGCTGCCTGCCCAGGCAGAAGTTGCTAGGCGCGTTCGAGAGAGTGAGCAACGAGTCCCGATGTCTACAGAGTCGGACAAAGGGGGATCTCATCGCGGTAACATCGTGGTGTCACTGGTTCGGGTAGCGCATTGATTGATAGCAACTATCATCGATGGCACCAAACAAGGTCTTCACGCCCATACCTGAGCGGCAATTGCAATCCAGATCAAAAAGTTGCCGCTTAGTCTTCCCTACAAAATAATTTGTGATAGGATGATACCTAATAAATTTAGTTAGGCTGTATAACTCAAATTGTTTTCTTGCTGTGAGCAACCACACAAGGTGGAGTTGGTTTCTGGAGGGGGCGCATGAATACATCAATGGAGCTTTTATCAAAGCTCACTATTTTAGAAGAGCTGATCCAAGTTGTTAGCCATGAAAATGCAACCAAAACAGAAAAGTATCTTGCGTATTCGGGTGTATTGGCTTTGCTGCGGGAGATTGACGAAACAACTAATGCCCCTTGTTTTGGCGAGCATAGTCGAGATCTCAAGAGTGCGTTATTAAAGAAGCTTGAACTTGGAACAGACAGCCAAGGCTTGCATGATCCGGCAGCTTATCTCAGAAAGCTCAAGTCTTCACAATGCTTAGATGTTGAATAGATGAAGGTTGCATGAAGCTGAATAAACATGATCTGTCTGGAAGCAAGCCTAAAACGCTTTTAGAAGAACTACCTCAAGCTAGCCGTGATCGTATTGCGCATATTGACTTTACCCTGTTATTCAAGGGCGAAGCGGTACGCGCTGATTTGGTTGAGCGTTTCAGTATAGCGCCAACACAAGCAACGAAAGACTTTACAATGTACCGAGAGCTTGCACCAGGCAACATCGAGTATGACCAAAAGCTCAAGTTGCATAAGCGTGGTGAAGCTTTTGAGCCCTTGTTCGACTACGACGTTGTGAGAACACTGGCAACCATTAGCCAAGGGTACGGAGATGGCTTCACCGGAAAGGTAAAGCCACCTCTGGCTTGTGAAGCACCTTATCACCTTAACAAGCCGAGTTTATCGATAGTAGCGAAAGTTACTGAGGCCATACACAAAGGCAAAGCCTTGAACATTACCTATGTGTCGTTATCGAGCGGTGAAACAATGCGTGAAATTGTACCGCATACGCTGGTGGACAATGGCCTGCGTTGGCATGTTCGTGGTTTTGACCGCAAGCATGGTGAGTTCCGTGACTTTGTATTGACCCGCATTAAAGCAGCGGTTGTGCTGGAAGATTCCACTTTGTCTGAAACAGAGCTTGAAACCCAAGATCGGCAATGGAACCGATTTGTAGAGCTTGAGTTAGTACCGCACCCACGCATAGAGCACAGCGAAGCGATTGAATTGGATTATGGTATGACGGGTGGCGTTCTAAAGGTTGAGATTAGAGCAGCAACCGCTGGGTATTTGCTACGCCAATGGCATGTGGATTGTTCCAAAGCACACAGCCTTCAAGGCACTGAATACCAACTTTGGTTAAAGAATACTCCGACACTCTACGGGGTCGGAAATTTGAATTTAGCTCCAGGGTTTAACGAATGATGTTCGACGACAGTGAACATTGCGCAACCCATAAATGAATTATGACGAATTAAAATCAGGAATTAACAGATGACAAGTTTACAACAACGTGCCGAACTTCAACGCCAAATATGGGCGATTGCCAACGATGTGCGAGGCTCAGTGGATGGTTGGGATTTCAAGCAATATGTACTGGGTACGCTGTTTTACCGTTTTATCAGTGAAAACTTTGTCAACTACATCACAGGCGGAGATGATAGCGTTAATTATGCTGCCATGTCTGACGATGATGAAAACATCAAGTTTGCTAAAGAAGATGCCATTAAAACCAAAGGCTATTTTCTTTACCCTAGCCAGTTGTTTAGCAATGTGGCGGCCAATGCACATAAGAACGAAAATTTAAATACGGATTTGGCAGCAATTTTTGCGGCAATCGAAAACTCAGCCAATGGCTATGATTCAGAAAAAGACATCAAAGGCTTGTTTGCGGATTTTGATACCACCAGTAATCGTCTGGGTAATACGGTAGAGGCAAAAAACAAACGCCTAGCTGCGGTGTTAAAAGGCGTGGCCGGTTTAACCTTCGGTAATTTTGAAGACAACCAAATTGATTTATTCGGTGATGCCTACGAGTTCCTGATTTCAAACTATGCCGCGAATGCGGGTAAATCCGGTGGTGAATTTTTCACCCCTCAGCACGTCTCAAAATTGATCGCACAGCTGGCCATGCACGGCCAAACCAGTGTGAATAAAATTTATGACCCTGCGGCGGGCTCGGGCTCGTTGCTGTTACAAGCTAAAAAGCACTTTGATGCGCATATCATTGAAGATGGTTTTTTTGGCCAAGAGCTCAACCACACCACCTACAACTTAGCGCGTATGAACATGTTTTTGCACAACATTAACTACGACAAGTTCAATATTCAGTTGGGTGATACCTTAACCGAACCGCACTTTTTAGACGACAAGCCGTTTGATGCGATTGTCTCTAACCCGCCTTATTCGGTGAAATGGATTGGTAGCGACGACCCAACCCTAATCAACGACGACCGCTTTGCGCCCGCTGGCGTACTGGCCCCTAAATCAAAAGCCGACTTTGCCTTTGTGCTGCATGCACTGAGTTACCTATCAAGCAAAGGGCGTGCAGCCATTGTGTGCTTCCCCGGTATTTTTTACCGTGGCGGTGCTGAGCAAAAAATTCGTCAATATCTGGTTGATAACAACTATGTTGAAACCGTGATTTCACTGGCACCTAACCTGTTTTTTGGCACCACCATTTCCGTGAATATTTTAGTGCTGTCTAAGCACAAAACTGACACCACCACCCAGTTTATCGATGCCAGCGGTTTGTTTAAAAAAGAAACCAATAACAACGTACTGACTGAGCAGCACATTGAAGACATCATGAAAGTGTTTGCCAGCAAAGAGAACGTGGATCATTTTGCTAAATCTGTTGAATTGGAAATCATAGCAGGCAATAGCTACAACCTTTCGGTGAGCAGTTATGTAGAGTCCGAAGATACTCGTGAGTTAGTAGACATAAATAAGCTCAATGCTGAGCTTAAAATTACCGTTGCGAAAATAGACCGACTTCGCAGTGATATTGAGGCCATAGTTGCGGAAATTGACGGTGAGGAGGTTGAGGCATGAACGATTTTAGCTATGTAGAGAAACTACTCGATGGTGTTGAAGTGGTTTGGCTTCCGATCAGCGAAGTTACTGAGCGAACTACGAATATAAAGTGGCGTGAAACTTCTGAAAGCCATCAGTATATTGATCTAACTTCAGTCAACGTTGATACAAAAAAAATAATAGAAACAACAGAGGTAAAAGCTAGCAATGCGCCCAGCCGTGCTCAAAAGCTTGTAAAAAAAGACGATGTATTATTTGCAACAACTCGTCCGACACAAATGCGCTATTGCTTAATTGATGAGGAATATGATGGAGCAGTCGCGAGCACAGGATATTGTGTATTGCGAGTGAAAAGGGATGTGACTCTACCTAAGTGGATTTTGCATTTGATTTCCTCAAATGATTTTAAAAAGTACCTTGAAGAGAATCAGAGTGGATCTGCATATCCAGCTATTTCTGATGCCAAAGTCAAAGACTTTAGTATCCCTATCCCATGCCCAGATAACCCAGAAAAATCGCTGACAATACAAGCTGAAATTGTGCGCATTCTTGACGTATTTACCGCTATGACCGCTGAGCTGACCGCTGAGCTTATTATGCGGCAGCAACAATACAATTTTTACCGCGACCAGTTGTTAAGTTTTGATGATGGGGAGGTAGAGTGGAAGAACCTAGAGGATGTTGCATCTTTTAGGCGCGGTTCATTCCCTCAGCCCTATGGAAACAGTGAGTGGTTTGATGGAGAGGGCTGTATGCCTTTTGTTCAGGTTGCAGATGTGGCAGATTTTGGCTTCGAACTTAATACAAAAACGAAACAGAAAATTTCTAAACTGGCTCAGCCTAAAAGTGTATTTGTTGAAAAAGGTACTGTTATAGTTTCCTTGCAAGGTACGATTGGGCGTGTTGCCATCACCCAATATGATTGTTATGTAGATAGAACTTTAGCTATATTTACCAATTATAAGTCAGACATAAATAAAAAATATTTTGCACATCAGCTAAAGGCTAAATTTGATAAAGAAAAAGAATTCGCCAGAGGAAGCACTTTGAAAACGATTACTAAGGCGGAGTTTTCGAAGTTCCAGATACCTATACCATCAATTGAAAAACAGAATCGCATTGTTTCCATTTTAGATAAATTTGATGTATTGAGTCACTCAATTCAAGATGGGCTTCCACGCGAAATTGAACTGCGCCAAAAGCAATACGATTATTATCGTGACCTACTGTTGAGTTTTCCTAAACCTGAAGAGGCGGCAGCTTAATATGGGTAAGGAACTAAAGGACATAGCTAGAGACTTAAAAAGCAAGAATAAAAAGGTACAGTTGATCTATGCCTTTAATGGCACAGGGAAAACTCGATTGTCACGAGCTTTTAAGGAGGAAATCGTTCCTTCTACACAGAACGATGATAGTGAAGGAGATGGAGAGAAAACTCGTGATAAGTTCTTGTACTACAACGCCTTTACGGAAGACCTGTTTTATTGGGATAACGATTTAAAAGTAGATTCAAGGCCAAAGTTAAAAATACAACCAAATACTTTTACGGGTTGGTTGATAGACTTGTTAAAAGAGTTGGGCGAAGACGGCAACATCGCTACAAACTTTCAACGTTATACGGGTAGCAAAGCTACCCCAATATTTAATGAAAAATATAAAGCTAAAATTGATGAAAAGGAAGTAACGATACCTGCGTTTTCTGAGGTCATTTTTCAAGTAGCCGCAAATGAACCTGTCAACTATGAGCTAGATACTGCCGCGACTGATGCTGTCGAAAATGTCGTTCAGGGTAAATACGAAGTAATAAAAATTTCAAAAGGTGAGGAAAGTAACTTTGTATGGAGTGTTATGTACACTCTTTTACAACAAGTTGTTTCCACCCTTAATGAGGTAGATGCTACTAATAGAATTACTGATAAGTTTGATGCTTTAGAATACGTATTTATTGATGATCCAGTGAGTTCATTGGATGATAGTCATTTAATTGAATTAGCGGTTGATTTAGCAGGTTTGATCAAGTCTAGTTCGTCAGACTTAAAATTTATCATAACAACGCATAGTCCCCTTTTTTATAATGTGCTCTGCAATGAGCTCAATAATAAGGCTTATCAAAAGCAGGCCGATGGTACTTTCAAACCAATCTATAAGCCAAATAAGGAATTCCAAAAATACCGATTAGAAAAGCTGGCTGATGGTGATTTTGAACTACCTGAACAACCGACAGACTCGCCGTTTTCTTATCACTTATTCCTTCTAAATGAGCTTCAGAAAGCCATTAATGATAGACAAGTCAGAAAGTATCATTTTAGTCTTCTGAGAAATGTTCTTGAGAAAATGGCCACTTTCCTAGGTTACAACTATTGGCCTGCACTTCTTCAAAAATCTCAAGACGGAAAGCCAGATCCATTCGCCAATAGAATCCTTAATTTATCCAGCCACTCTGCTCATGCTGGCGACGAGATCTCGGATCTAGAAGATAAAGACAAGGATAAATTAGAAGCCCTGGTTGGTTACTTAATAAACACTTATGGATTCAAGAAGCAGGAATTACAATGACCAACTATAAAAGTATTGCAGAATCGAATAACTTTATTGTTTTAGATAAATATACACGACAAGACCAAATTGCTGAGGGCTATCAAAGCGAAGGTGATTTAGAGCGTGAACTGATTCAGGACCTAAGCAACCAGGGCTATGAGTATTTACCTGCGCTAACGACACCCGATGCCATGCTGGCGAATGTGCGCAAGCAGCTACGAGCCCTTAATAAGGTCGAGTTTACCGATGCCGAGTGGGCTCGCTTTTGCGAGCAATACCTGAACACACCAAGCGACAATATTCTTGATAAAACCCGTAAGGTGCACAGCGACTATATCTTTGATTTTGTCTTTGATGATGGCCATATAGAAAATATCTACCTATTCGACAAAAAGACCATTGCTCGTAACAAAGTGCAGGTCATTAAGCAGTTTGAGCAAACGGGAAGCCATGCCAACCGTTACGATGTGACGATTTTGGTCAATGGTTTGCCTTTGGTGCAAATCGAACTGAAAAAGCGTGGTGTGGCGATCCGTGAGGCGTTTAACCAAATACATAGGTACAGCAAAGAAAGCTTTAATGCTGAGAACTCGTTGTACAAGTTCTTGCAGCTGTTTGTGATCTCGAATGGCACCGACACGCGTTATTTTGCCAATACCACCAAGCGCGACAAAAACAGCTTCGATTTTACGATGAACTGGGCGAAATCAGACAATACGCTGATCAAGGATTTAAAAGACTTTACAGCGACTTTTTTCCAGAAAGAGACGTTGCTTGAAGTGATCTTGCGTTACTCGGTGTTTGATGTCAGCAATACCTTGCTAGTGATGCGCCCCTACCAGATTGCCGCTACAGAGCGCATATTATGGAAGATTAAGAGCGCATTTAACGCTAAAAATTGGAGCAACACCGAGAGCGGCGGGTACATTTGGCACACTACCGGTTCAGGCAAAACACTAACCAGCTTTAAAGCGGCACGTTTGGCCACCGATTTAGACTGTATCGATAAAGTCTTTTTTGTGGTGGACAGAAAAGACCTTGACTATCAGACGATGAAAGAGTATCAGCGCTTCTCGCCTGATAGTGTGAACGGTTCAGACAGTACCGCAGGGCTTAAGAGTAACCTGGACAAAGACGATAACAAGATTGTCGTCACCACAATCCAAAAGCTCAATAACTTAATCAAAAGTGAAAGCGATTTAGGTATCTACAACAAGCAAGTTGTCTTTATTTTTGATGAGTGTCATCGAAGCCAGTTCGGTGAAGCGCAGAAAAACCTGAAGAAGAAATTCAAAAAGTACTACCAGTTTGGCTTTACCGGTACGCCAATTTTCCCTGAAAACGCCTTGGGTGCTGAAACCACGGGCAGCGTGTTTGGCCAGCAGTTGCACACTTATGTGATCACTGACGCCATTCGTGATGAAAAAGTACTCAAGTTCAAAGTGGACTATAACGATGTTCGTCCGCAGTTTAAGAGCATTGAGACTGAACAGGATGAAAAGAAGCTTAGTGCCGCTGAGAATAAGAAAGCCTTCTTACATCCAATGCGCATTCGTGAAATTTCGCAGTATATTCTGAGCCATTTTAACCAGAAAACGCATCGAGCCTATTCTGGCGCCAAAGGGTTTAATGCCATGTTTGCGGTAAGTAGTGTTGATGCGGCGAAAGCGTACTATGAAACCTTCAAGACATTGCAGGCCGAGGCTGAGAATGGACCCACGAGTAAACCTCTACGCATTGCGACTATCTTCTCATTTGCTGCCAATGAAGAGCAGGACGCCATTGGTGATATTTTAGATGAGAGCTTTGAAGTTAGCGCGATGAACAGCAGCGCGAAAGAGTTTTTGAGCGCCGCGATCACTGATTACAATGCCATGTTTAAATCTAACTATGGCGTGGACAGTAATGGCTTTCAGAACTACTACCGTGACCTTGCCCAGCGCGTGAAGAATCAAGAAATAGATTTGCTCATAGTGGTCGGTATGTTTTTAACGGGCTTTGATGCGCCTACGCTTAACACCTTGTTTGTTGATAAGAATTTGCGCTATCACGGCTTGATGCAGGCATTTTCTCGCACTAATCGCATTTATGATGCGACGAAGACCTTTGGCAATATTGTTACCTTCCGTGATTTGGAACAGGCAACCATTGATGCCATCACCTTGTTTGGTGACAAAAACACCAAAAACGTGGTGTTGGAGAAGAGCTACAAAGAATACATGGAAGGTTTTAACGATATTGCTACTGGGCAGGCGCGTCGAGGTTTTGTTGATATCGTAAAAGAGCTGCAAGAACGCTTTCCAAACCCAGAAAATATTGAAAAAGAACAAGATAAAAAGGAATTTGCCAAGCTATTTGGTGAATACCTCAAAGCAGAAAATATTTTACAAAACTACGATGAATTTGCTGGCTTGAAAGCACTGCAAAGCCTAGATATCAGTGATGAACAAGCTGTTGAAGAGTTCAAGTCAAAGTACTATCTGGACGATGCTGACATCGAGGCAATGCAAACCATCGATATGCCGAGCGAACGTGCTATTCAAGATTATCGCTCTACCTACAACGATACCCGCGATTGGTTACGCCGCGACAAAGAAGGCCAGGACAAAGATAAGTCAACGGTAGACTGGGACGATGTGGTCTTTGAAATTGATTTGCTTAAATCGCAAGAAATCAACCTCGATTACATTCTGGAACTGATTTTTGATCACAATAAGAAGAGCAAGAGCAAAGAAGGCTTGATTGAAGAAGTCCGCCGTATGATTCGTGGTAGCCTTGGTAATAGAGCGAAAGAGAGCTTAGTGGTTGATTTTATTAACCAGACAAACCTAGATGAGATCAATGACAAAGCCAGCATTATCGACGCTTTCTTCAAATTCGCCCAGGCGGAGCAGAAGCGCGAAGCCGATGCCATTATTGCCTCTGAAAAGCTCAATATCGATGCTGCCAAACGTTATATTGCATCATCACTCAAACGTGAGTACGCCTCTGAAAATGGCACTGCTCTTAATGAGGCGCTGCCCAAACTTAGCCCATTGAACCCACAGTACCGAACCCAGAAGCAAACGGTTTTTCAGAAAATTGCCGTTTTTGTTGAAAAATTCAAAGGTGTGGGTGGGCAGATATAAAAAATGACGATCTATTTAAGTGCCGCTCGCTTGCTCGATGGTATAGATTTTACAGAATCTATTCTTTTGGTGAGTAGCATTTATTTAGGTTTAAGGGTGGTTTTATGACAGGAAATAATGAAGGTTTGTCGCTAGCTAGACTACTAATGGTCTTGAGCAGTATGTCCCCACTATTCATTCTTTGGGCAATTAAGGGGTGGGGAATAAAAGGTATTTCGGAAGTATATTTTCTTTCTTTCTGCCTTTTTTTTATTACGGTGCCAAATTTATTCTTGTGGTTCCGCGTAATATTAGTAAAAAAAAGAAAAGATCGGCGAGAAGTGAGCGCTGGCGATTGTGAGGATCACAGAGATCATCTACTTGTTTACCTTTTTGCTATGTTACTTCCTTTCTATAGTGTCAATATCGATAGTATTAGAGACTTAGCGGGTCATGTGGCGGCAATAACGTTCATTGTATTTCTGTTTTGGCATCTGAATATGCATTATATGAACATTTTTTGGGCCATGAAGGGGTTCAGGGTATATACGTTGAAACCTGATGCAGCAAATAACTCTATTAGTGGCAGAATTCCTGTCGTATTAATCACAAAGCGCTCTCATATTGTCAAAGGAGAGAAAATTTCAGCTTACAGGCTTAGCCAAACGGTATTTTTAGAGGATGAATAATGCCTATTAACTTTGATTTTGAAAATGTAAATATAACTGAGTTTGGTCTTGGTCTGGATAGTCCCAATCGAGGTTTTGTGTTTGTTCCTGTTGATGAAGTCGTACAGAAGTCATTAGTTGAAATGGTTAGTTTTACAAAGACACAGATGCAGGATAAGGCGAGCAGTATGGCTACGTATCAGCCATCAGAAAAATATTCTTCTATTGAATATCTTACCTTTTCAATCAATGACCCATTGGTACAAGAGCTTAAAACTCTTCATGAGTCCGAAAATGTACCAGAAGATTGCAGTGCTTTTGACAATATCAATCAATGTTTCGCGTACTTTGTAAAGCTCACTGATAACAACCAACAGAGAATAACAGCTGTACGTCGTTCAACTCAGTTTAAAACTTTAATAAAGAAAAGGCATAGGCTGGTTCAGTATGTTGATAATACTTTAAAGTCGTTAGAGGAAACTGTTTTCAAATTGGATAATGACTTCGATTTTATTATTCAGAATGATTTAATTCATATTCTCCGCCCTAGTGGCCTAGAGTTTACAGCTCAACTTCAGAAGGCAATTATGGATGCAGTTCCAGCCAACATTGCGAGTATTGCGAGTGAAATTGATTTCGTTAACTTTGATAGTATATCTCAGTACGCTCAAAACCACCCGAGAGCTGCAAGATATATTGCTTCCATTAAATCTCAATCAGAAGCAATAAACATTAGTCAAGATAAGCTAGAACGTTACTGCGAAAAAACTAATGTTGTCACAAATATAGTTGATGGGAAGATTAATTTAGACAGCTCGCAGATTATGGGATTTTTGGAAGTCCTAGACAGGCGTCGATACGAAATAGATCTAAAAGACGATGGAGAGTCGGAAGTTTATAGAGCGCCGAGCAGAAGCCGAGTAACTAGTTAGTTTACAAAGTCTGCGGCATTTGTAATCAATTAGCAATGCTATTCAAAATATCTGTGTGTCAATAGATCTGGATTTCTTTTATCTAATTCACCGCCGGTGATTTTATGAACCTTCACACTATCGTGTCGGAGGTTCACTATGTTCAAAAACCTATTTTTTCAAACCAAAGCACTACCAGAGCTGTCATCGCAACTGGATGCGGAAATTCCACGCTATCCGCCATTCCTGAAGGGGTTGCCAGCTGCGTCACCTGAAGATTTGCAGTCCACACAAGACGAGTTAATTGCCAAACTGCGCCAGGTACTTGGCTTTAATCAGCGTGAGTTTCAAAGGCTTATTCAGCCCTGCATTGATCATCTGGCTGCTTATGTTCATTTGTTGCCAGCTTCTGAGCATCATCATCACAGTGGTGCTGGTGGTTTATTACGTCATTCGTTGGAAGTTGCTTTCTGGGCGGCACAAGCAGCTGAAGGGATCATCTTTGTTGCCAGTGGCACACCGGTTGAGAAAAAAGAGCTAGAGCCAAGGTGGCGTGTTGCGGCGGCATTAGGCGGTTTGTTCCATGATATTGGTAAGCCCGTTTCAGACTTGTCCATCACTGACGAAGATGGACGCTATCAGTGGAACCCTTTTTTAGAAACATTATCTCAGTGGACGACAAATAACAGCATTGAACGCTATTTCATTCGCTGGCGCGACGGACGGTGCAAACGGCACGAGCAATTCTCAATTCTGGTGTTAAACCGAGTGATGACACCTGAGTTGCTCGCCTGGTTAACCCAGCCAGGCCCTGAGATTTTGCAAGCCATGCTGGAAGCAATTGGCAATACTGATCCCGAGCATGTCCTGTCTAAATTGGTTATTGAAGCTGACCAAACCAGTGTCCAGCGAGACCTGAAAGCTCAACGCATTTCCGTTGACGACAATGCCCTTGGTGTCCCAGTCGAACGCTATCTACTTGATGCCATGAGGCGATTACTTGCCGGTTCGCAGTGGCTGGTCAATCAGCGAGACGCCAGAGTCTGGTTACGAAAATCGAATCAATCAACCCATCTTTACCTGGTTTGGAAAAGCGCGGCTAAAGACATCATTGAGCTGTTGGCCAAAGACAAGATACCTGGCATCCCAAGAGATCCCGATACCCTTGCGGACATCCTCATTGAGCGAGGACTAGCCACTAAATCCGCCTCAAATGAGCGATACGAAAGCCTTGCCCCTGAAGTGCTGCTAAAAGACGGCAAGCCAATCTGGCTACCCATGCTGCATATATCTGAGGCCGATTTATTGTTCAGCTCGAATGTACCAAGTGGTGTGACTCTGTTTAACAAATCTGATTGGGAAGCAACACAGAAAACACAAGAAGAGCCACAGAGTCGCTCCAGTGAGCATTCAGACTTGCCTGAAGGGTCATCATCAATTGAACACGGCAATTCGTCTGAGTCACCATCGACAAACTCGTCCGAACAAGATGATGAACTTCGTCATGCCAGTGATGTTAATAACCCCCAGGCAAATGAAAATGCTCCAGGTGATGGATGTGAAAAGCCTAACAATTCATATGATGGCGCTATCTCAAATAACGTAAACCAGCACGATGCAGAAGCATTGAATCTGCCTGAATCTTTGGCGTGGCTCCCAGAGGCCAGCAGTGCGTTGGTTATGGTTGGTGAACAGATATTGATCCGCTATCCCGATGCCGTAAGGCCTTGGTGTGCTCCCCGAAAACTGCTTGCTGAACTCAGTCAATTAGATTGGCTTGAACTAGATCCCGCAAACCCGACACGTAAGGCCAGAACTATTACTACGAATGATGGCGTTCAGGAGCAAGGGTTGCTGCTGAAAGTATCGATTTCTAAAGGGCTTACTGCACTGATTGACCTTCCCAAACAAGACGCAGAATCAGCGGCAGCAATTCAGAACGAAGAGGCTTCACAGCGTCCGAGTCGAACTAAGATAACCAATGCCCAAGCAAAAGAGCCCGCCACAAGAGCGGAGCGTAATCAAAAGCCGATTGCGCCCAATGCGCAGTCAAGTACTGACCCCAAACACGCGCAGCGGCAAAAGATGGTTAATTTTGTGAAAGATTTGCCCATCTTACTGACCGATGGCAATTACCCAGACGTGGATCATAGTGCCGATGGTATTCGCGTCACGATTCAAACCTTACGCCAAGTCGCCAATGAGCATGGTATTCCAGCCGGGCAATTGCTTCGGGGGATCTCGGCCAGTGACCAATGCCAGTTTGATGAGGGGGAAACGGTTTTGTTTACCGCTCACGCTAAACGTTAATCCTTTTGAAATTAAGCGATTGCAAACGGTTATCTTGCGGAGCATGAATGAAAGAAAACGCATATGAGATGCCCTGGCGCACGAACTATGAAGCCATGGCAGCAGCAGGTTGGCTGGTTGGTGCCACTGGGGCAATTGCCGCAGAAATGCTGACTGAGCTACCACCTGCGCCATTTTGGTGGATGACAGGGATTTCCTCGGGCATGGCGTTGTACCGCCTGCCTGAGGCTTACCGTCTTCATAAGTTACAGAAGGGACTAAAAGGCAAACCATTGGCTTTTATGGAGCTGTCGCATTTACAAAAGGTGATGGCAAAACATCCTGATGAATTGTGGTTAGGGTATGGCTTTGAGTGGGACCAACGTCATGCTCAACGCGCTTATGAAATCCTAAAGCGGGATAAGCAAACCTTGCTTAACCAAGGTCACGGCAAGCAAATGGGCTCGACTTGGATTCATGGTGTCGAGCCCAAAGAAGAAGATGTGTACCAGCCAGTTGGTCACACTGAGGGGCATACCTTAATTGTCGGCACGACCGGTGCCGGAAAAACCCGATGCTTTGATGCGATGATCACTCAGGCCATTTTACGCAATGAAGCCGTGATTATTATTGACCCCAAGGGCGACAAAGAACTTAAGGATAATGCACAGCGAGCCTGTATTGCCGCCGGTAGTCCTGAGCGCTTTGTGTATTTTCATCCGGGGTTTCCAGAGCATTCGGTGCGGCTTAATCCCCTTAGAAACTTTAACCGAGGCACTGAAATTGCCAGCCGAATTGCGGCATTAATCCCATCTGAAACCGGTGCTGATCCATTTAAAGCCTTTGGTCAAATGGCACTGAATAACATAGTGCAAGGTCTGTTGCTTACGTCACAACGTCCTGATCTGAAAACACTGAGGCGATTCTTGGAAGGTGGCCCAGAAGGCTTGGTAGTAAAAGCCGTCACGGCTTGGGGTGAGCAGGTGTATCCGAACTTTAGTGTTGAGATCAAGCGCTTTACCGAAAAGGCCAATACCTTAGCTAAACAAGCTATGGCGATGCTGCTTTTTTACTACGAACGCATTCAGCCCGTTGCCGCCAATACCGATTTAGAGGGGCTATTGAGTATGTTTGAGCATGACAGAACCCACTATTCCAAGATGGTGGCCTCATTGATGCCGGTACTCAATATGCTCACATCAAGTGAACTAGGCCCATTGTTATCACCGATTGCAAACGATGTGGATGACAGCCGGTTAATTACGGATTCTGGCCGTATTATCAACAATGCCCAAGTGGCCTATATCGGCTTGGATTCATTAACCGACGCCATGGTTGGTAGCGCCATTGGTTCGTTGCTTTTATCCGATCTCACCGCCGTGGCCGGTGACCGCTATAACTATGGTGTTGAAAATCGCCCCGTAAATATCTTCATCGATGAGGCGGCTGAAGTCGTAAACGATCCCTTCATTCAACTGCTCAACAAAGGCCGTGGCGCAAAAATGCGTTGTGTGATTGCTACTCAGACCTTTGCTGACTTTGCAGCTCGTACAGGCAGTGAAGCTAAGGCTCGCCAGGTGTTAGGTAACATCAACAACTTGATAGCCCTTCGGGTGATGGATGCCGAAACTCAGCAGTACATTACCGACAATCTGCCTAAGACTCGGTTGCAGTACATCATGCAAACTCAAGGTATGTCGTCCAACTCGGACAGCCCAGCACTGTTTACCGGCAATCATGGCGAACGCTTGATGGAGGAAGAAGGCGATATGTTTCCACCGCAGTTATTAGGCCAGCTCCCCAACCTAGAGTACATCGCCAAGCTTTCAGGTGGCCGCGTGATCAAAGGCCGCATTCCTATTTTAACCAGCTCTACACAGGCAGCATAAGGAGTCTGTATGCATCATTCTGTCTGTCTGAAAATGACAACACTTACCAGTAAAGAAATGCTCGCTCAGTGGCAGCAACATAACCCCCAGTTCAAGGAAACCTTAAGACTGCTTGAAACCGACTGGCCCCATGCTTTGGCCTCGGTGTATTGCTTGGCGGACTACTTAACGGATGCGTTCACGTTAGATGGCCATTCCATCTTTGATTTGTGTTTGTGTAATGGCTTGGGTAGTTATGAAGAAGTCAGTTGTGATGATGACAGTGTACGCCTGTGGCATTTCATTGAGGCGCTGACCTGGACTGCCGCCAGTGCTTTAACGGGAATTCGCCTGCGTGATCCTGACCATTTCGAGTGGGCCGCCGTGGATGGTGTGTATTTCTACTCCTGGATTCGTAATCGTCCAAATCGGATGGCGTATTTGGCTGAAGGACGCATCGATGTGCGTTATGTCAGTGGCCATACATCGACAAAGCGGCTTCAACAAGTGATTAAAGCCCGGATTATGACGCCAACCGTTGCAGCCATGCTGGCGCGAGTAGAAGAGGATGTTTGGCATGAGCAAGCATAAGTCGGTTTGGCTGCTGTGTCTGGCACTGATGCTGGAGATTATTGCCATTGGCGTGTTAGTGCCCGGTGATTGGACTGGCCGGGTCATTAGTAAAGAGAAGCAGATGATCCAAAATCAATTGGGCGTTCAAACAAGCTATTGGATTGGTCAAACAAGCCATCGCTGGTATCAATCATGGATTGTGGATACGCAGATGGAGCAATCTGTGCGTGATTTTTTAATCCCCACAGAAGAACAACGGCTTCGTTCTAAAGGGATGGAGAACATGGGAGGCTTTTGGTTTGTCTGGGTAGAAGACCGTATTCAAGCATTTTTTGATGTGTTGTACCAAGTGTTCACTCGATTTGCTTTGCTGATGGTCTGGTTGCCCTTTGCGCTTATTCTCATGTTACCGGCGCTGTGGGACGGCTTGATGACCTGGAAGATTAAGAAAACAACCTTTGATTTTTCGAGCCCTATCATTCACCGCTACAGCATGATTATCCTGGGCTCAGGCGTCATTTTGCTGTTTATGGGATTGTTTGCCCCGCTGGCCATTCCTCCAGTGGTGTTACCGTCGCTGATCATCGGTTTGGCATTGATGGCGGGGTTGGCGTTAAGTCACTTGCAGAAGAAGATATGAGGCCAGTTAGGCCTCATCTTGTAGAGCTAAAACCTTACGCCTACGGTATTGCCGTTCTCGTCTTCAGCTGGCAAATGATAAGTATCAATAAGGTGACCTTGAAGCCAAATATATTGCGGCATCCAAAACGAGTACTGTCGTATAAGAGCCAATACTTCTTTCAGCGGTTTGTTTGCGTAAGGTTCGGCAAGACGGAAGTACATGAATGAGCAATAATCTCGAAAGTACTCCTGAAGCTCTGAATCCGATAGTGTTTCTTTTAGCGGCCTGTTTTGTTCGTCGTCCTCGTCAGGGGAATTGACATAAATTTCAAATAGCTGCTTTTCAGTGAGCATCTCCAAGAAATGGTCTTCAATTAAGATCCCATCACTGGTATCGACATCCATACCATCTTTGACATCAAAAGCCATGATACATCCTGAAGATAATGCCACTTCTGATGGTTTCAGTGCGTCATTAGCTTGTACAACCTGATGCCAATGATTAAAACCAGCAGATACTGCAATTTCATCGAGTGCTTGAGTGTGTGTAATGGATTTTTCACGTTTAAGCTTTCGTGCTTTTTGCTTTAAACGTTCAACCGTGGCAGAGGAAATGATTTTAGTAATTTGCATTGAGTTTCTCCTATTAGCGAATACGGTGCCCACTGCCGAGGTCGCAGAAAAAACCTAAGCAAAAATAAATTTGATATGCATGTCGTCCCGTCCGGGTTTGCTAAAGTGGGCAGCTGGTCTCGACACGACCAATATCCCCATCATATCAACCGCATCAAAAAGATCAATTGTTAGTATTGTCTGAGTAGAACCCTCAAAACCTTCAAGAATTCGGCATCTAGCTGACCACTGAACCTGCCAATCCCAAGGCATCCTTCACTTCTCAATTCAAACAACGAGGAGTGACTATGGAACCTGTGAGTATTCCGTCCTATATCGATGACCCGCCGCACTTCCTGCTTTGGAGTGCCGACGAGATGGCTCCCATTCTGTTGGGGCTAGTGATCGGCATTTTTACCGGTAATGCCTTGGTTTTATGCCTGTTGGGGTTGGTGACAACCAAGCTCTATCGGCGTTTTCGTGATGGTCGCCCGGATGGTTTTATTCTTCACGCCATCTACTGGGCCGGACTGTTGCCAACCAAAGCCAAGACGATCCCTAACCCATTTATCAGGAGCTATCTGCCGTGAAGTTCGACGTGTTTTTAAAATCATGGCAAGGCACGCAATTAGAGAACCGATGGCAACGGTTTCTGATTGCGGTGCTGGTGCTATCTAACTTGCTGCTTGCGGTAGCGGCATTTTCTCGCAATACCGTGGTAGCCATTCAACCGCCAACCTTGTCTGAAACGGCTGAAGTGTCACGAAACCAAGCCACTCAACCTTACCTTGAATCCTGGGGACTCTACCTGGCAGAGCTTATGGGTAACGTGACGCCGGGCAATGTGTCCTTTATCCGGGTTGCTATCGAGCCGCTGCTTTCTCCAGCGGTGTACCAGCAAGTGGTCGATGCACTGGAAATTCAGGCAAGACAAATCCGGGAAGACCGAGTCACGCTCAAATTCCAACCCAGACAAGTGGAGTATGAGTATGAAACCGGCCATGTCTTTGTGACCGGTTATTCCTTGGTCTCTGGACCATCTGGAGATGAACAGCGCCAAACTCGCACCTATGAGTTTGACATCGATATTGAGCAATACCGTCCAAAACTTAGCTGGATGGATACGTATGAGGGGCAAGCTAGAACGAAGCGCGTTCGTGAAAAGTTGACCCAAGAGCAAAACCGGAGGGTGAATGATGCGAACCAAAATTAGTCGATGGATGACACCAAGTTTAATCGCAATCAGCTTGAGTGGCGTTCTGTTATCACAAGCGTCGTATGCAGACGTGGAATTGCCGATTGTGCCAGCTAGTGTGATGAAGCAGTCTGCTACTGCAAATCCACCGGTTCAAAGCAATTCGGTTGCAGCGGATACGCCAACAACGCTACTGATGACACCGGGGGTTAATGAACTGATCCCTGTAGCACTTGGTCATCTGAATCGAATTGTGACGCCGTTTGAATCGCCTCAGGTGAGAACAACCAGTGATGCTCAGACGCAAATCAAGGGGAATGTTGTATATGTAGCCACGGACAAAGAATCACCGGTTTCACTTTACATCACTCCGCCTGGTCAGGAAGCGCCCGCATTATCTGTCACCTTAGTGCCTCGTCGTATTCCACCGCGTGAAATTACCTTAGCTATTGATGGTCAGCAGTGGCCTATTAAGGGCGTCGTGAACCGCAAAGCCGCCACTTGGGAAACAGCTCAGCCATACGTTGATAACCTACGAGACTTACTCAGACGCCTTGCATTAAATGAGTTGCCACAAGGCTATGACATCCGTTTGGCTGTCCAAACTGACATAAGCCCTAAATGTTTTCAGCCAGGCTTAAAGTTTGGTTTTAAGCAGGGGCAAATTGTGACGGGACATTACTTCACCGTCTATGTAGGACTGGTTGAAAGCTTTGCCGATGAGCCGATAGAAGCCAGTGAAATAGCCTGTCATGCACCAGATATAGTGGCAAGCGCTTACTGGCCTCGCAATATCTTGTTACCGGGTGAAAAGACTGAGTTGTATGTGGTTGTTCGCAATCATCGTGAAGAAGCGGTAGAAAGTCAGCGACCTTCGCTTCTTGTGGGAGGTGAATAACGATGAAAGCACAATGGGAACAAATGAGCCCGAACATGAAGCGGGGCCTATCGGTTGCCGGTATTGCTGGTGGTCTCATCCTGATGGTGATGGTGTTTTCACCTAATCCTGACGATGGCTCAAGCAGTCGGAACCGACAGGAAACGATCCGGCACATTCTTACGGATACCAATACTCGTGATGTTGGGGTCGATAGTTTGGCTGCGAACGTAAAACTACTCAGTGAGCGCAATGAACAGTTACGTCGTGAAGTTGAGCGCTTGCGTCGTGACGTCGATTCAGGACGGCTAAGCCCAGGTTCGCCTTCAATACCAAGTGAGGTCAATGCGGAGTTGGCTCGGCTTAGAGCGGAACTTGATGATGTTCGCGCTGGGGGAGATTCAGTAGTTGAAGGCACAAATAGCCGTTTTGAAGTGTCTTTATCTGCCATGGAATTGCCTAATGAAGAAAGGCCACTGCCGTCTAACCCAGACGACTATTTTGCCAATGCGCCGCTGCCTGATCCGCTCTATCAGCAGCCAGCCAATGGCCAAGGTACACGAGCTCGGGATGTTCCATTGCCGCCAATCACGATTCGTATGATTGAACCTGAAGTGGTTGCTGAACCAGAGGTTGTTGTGCAAGAAGCGCCGCCTTTGTACCTACCGGCAGGCAGCATCATCTCAGGTACTTTGATCACGGGTTTGGATGCACCTACTCACGAGTCCGCAAGACGCGAACCTTTTCCTGCATTGCTGAGAATTCAAAAGGAAGCCATTTTACCCAACCGATTTAGAGCGGATATAAAAGAGTGTTTCTTGATCGCCGCAGGTTACGGTGATTTGAGCTCTGAGCGTGCTTATTTGCGAGGCGAGACCATTTCATGTGTGAGAGAAGATGGTGGCGTCATTGAAACGCGACTGGATTCTTATGCTGTGGGTGAAGACGGCAAAGCCGGTATTCGTGGCCGATTAGTGTCGAAACAAGGCCAGCTGGTGGCCAAATCAATGATGGCCGGATTCCTTCAGGGGTTGGCTGGTGCATTTGATGTAAATCCTGTTCCGACGATTCAGACGGGTAATGCCGGTGATACTCAGCTGTACCAACAAGTCATGAGCCAAGAAGCATTACAAGGCGCTGCGATTAAAGGCACCGGTAAAGCATTGGATAGAGTGGCCAAGTTCTATTTGGACATGGCTGAAAATATGTTCCCAGTCATAGAAGTAGACGCTGCGAGGAAAATTGAAGTCATAGTCACTCGTGGTGCCTCGTTGTCGTTGGCTACTTCGCAAGGGGGAGGTGCAAGAAGATGAAAAAATCCTGCATGTTGCTAACCGATCGAAGTCCGTTTCAGACAATAAGATGTGTATCCAGAGGAGAGTTAACCATGACGACATCAATGCAGAACAACCCAAAGCACCAGTCAAAACAGTGGTCTAAAGCTGGATTACTTTTATTGGCAGTCGGCTCAACCTTATTGTCTGGCTGTAGTTCATTGGGTCTTGGGAGTAGTGAATATGGATGCCCAGGTATGCCTGACGGTGTGCGCTGTTTATCCGCGCGTGAAGTCTATGAGCTTACCAGTAATGGCGCTGCACCCAAGACGATTGATGCTGTGGCGACTCGAATTGGTTCTCCCTCTGGGTATTCACAATCTGATTTAGAGACAGGACTGCTGAGCCATCCAGCATTACCCGAGACGCAGCAATCTGCACCTATTCGCATTCCTTCAAGGGTAATGCGGATTTGGATTGCGCCTTGGGAGGATGACCGTGGGGATCTGAATTTATCCAGCTACGTGTTTACCGAAATTGAACCGCGCCGGTGGGATATTGGGGTGTCAGCACCTCGAACGGTTTCGCCAGTGCTACGTCCACTTCAGACTCAAAGCGATTCAGCCTCAGCGGGAGCTGATGGTAAGCGCGATAACTTGAGTATCTACGGAGAAACTAACGAATGACAAATGCAGTTCGCACCATTCAAACTCAGCGCCTAATGACCATTGGTGCGCTTGGTTTAATGGCGTTAATGATTTCGGAGCCCTCATTTGCGGGCACCGGTGGTGATGCTTTCACTGATGTGTGGGATACCCTAAAAGATTGGACCCAAGGTACTTTGGGACGGATCGTAGCGGGAGCCATGGTTCTGGTGGGTATTGTGGGCGGTATCGCTCGCCAAAGCTTGATGGCTTTTGCCTTGGGCATTGGTGGCGGTATGGGTCTCTACAATACGCCAACCGTCGTTGAAAGTGTTATGTCTGCAACCTTACCTGTTGTTGCTAGCACTCAAGAAGTCATTGGCACAACAGTTCCAGCAATCAGCGCCGTTTTACTGGGCACCTGAATGTGAGCCACAGTAGGCAGTTCACTTAAGGTAATCAAACTAGGTCTACACAACATCGGGTTATTGGTGATGTTGTGTAGACCTTTTCATTTCAACAACGCCGCATTAGCGGGTTTGGTTTACATTATTTGGTATATTAATGCCTAAAGTATTAAAATCCCTGTCAAAATAAACTAGATGGTTTATACTGTTCGTGATATTCATACCTTGGGTGTTAAAATGTCATCTAAAATAAACTGGCTTGTTGCTCATACTTCTCCTGGTGCGCTAGTACTTCAGCAATGGCTGACTGAAAACGGTGTGAGCTATTCCTTGGCTCAAAAGTACGCACAGAACGGTTGGCTAAAGAAGCTATGTTCTGGCGTGTATTATCGTCCAGATGCACAGGGCGATATAAAGCCAACTTGGGTTGATGCCATTCAAGCATTAAATGTGCAATTGGGCGTTTCAGTTCATTTGGCTGGATTGAGCAGCTTAACTCACCAGGGACTGAGTCACTATTTACAGCTGAACAAAGAGCGAGTTTGGATTTGCGTTAAAAACAAGTCGTCCTTACCCAAATGGTTTCGTGAATTCCCTTATCAGAATTGGTTTTACTGTGGAAACCATAAGCTTGAAGTGAATCCCGAGAAAGATTTGAAAAGGATCACGGTTAAAGAGAAAGAACTCACTGTCAGCTGTGCAGAACTTGCTGCCTATGAAGTGGTAGACGGGATTGGGAAGCTGATTTCATTTGAGCATGTCGCAGAATTATTTCAGGGTTTAGTCAATCTAAGCCCTAGAAAAGTACAAGATATTCTTGAGCGAAGCAGCTCTGTTCAGGCAAACCGAATATTTCTATTTCTGGGTCGGTACTACGATCACCAGTGGGTCAATCGCATAGATGAAACAAGAATTAAATTGGGTGCAGGAAAGCGGCAGGTTGTCGAAAAAGGACGTTTTGATGAGCGATATCAAATCACAGTGCCAGAGATATTAAGCGTCAAAAAAGGTGAACAACATAATGGATAAAGATAGCCCATATTACAAACAGGTTTCCTTGCTCATAAGAATGCTTCCTGTGGTAGCAACAGAGACAGTTTTTGCACTTAAAGGTGGCACCGCTATTAATTTATTTGTGAGAGATTTTCCTCGGTTATCTGTAGATATTGATCTTGCTTATCTTCCACTTGAACCAAGAGATGAGGCTTTGGTTAATGTCAGGGCTGCATTGCAGCGCATTACAGACAGAATAAATACTCAACCAGATATCCGAGCGGCATTTCAGGATAATAAAGCTGATGAACTGAGAATCGTTGTATCAAGTCCGGTTGCGACAATCAAAATTGAAGTGTCGCCCGTCGCCAGAGGTACATTGCATAGTGCAGAGATAATGCCAGTTCAAGAGTCTGTTGAAGACGAGTTTGGTTATGCTGAGATTCAGGTAGTCAGTCTTCCCGATCTGTATGGTGGGAAATTGTGTGCTGCAATGGATCGCCAACATCCTCGCGACTTATTTGATGTGCGTATGTTACTTGGCAGTGAAGGGATTTCGAGAGAGATTTTAGTGGGCTTTTTAACCTATACACTAAGTCATCCTCGGCCTATTAATGAAGTCATGTCGCCAAACTGGCAGCCTCTGAATGAGAAATTTCAGGCAGAATTTGACGGAATGACTTTTGAAAAAGTTGAATGCGCAGACTTAGCCTCTGTTAGGCCTATGATGTTAATGGCGCTACAAAAACATTTCACAGAAAGGGATCATGCTTTCCTTATGTCATTCAAAAGAGGGCAACCTGATTGGGCATTGTTTGACTATCCTAATGCAGCAGACTTGCCAGCGATTCGTTGGAAGTTGCAGAACATTAACAAATTGGCAAAGAATCAAGCAAAACATCAAGAGCAATTAGATAAATTGAAGCAAGTGCTTGATGATTGGCTTGTTAACGCAAACGCCGAGTAATTCGTTTATAACAAACCTCAACGAGCTATAAGCCCCCTAGTTAGATTGCGATTTCTTCAATCTATCTAACCGAGTCCACATAGGTGTAAAAAAACGGGCTCAGCTAAACCGGTTGGCTAGCAACGGCGCTTCTGTCATCGCTTGTAGGCGATAAAAGTGTTATGTCTGCAACCTTACCTATCGTTGCCAGCACTCAAGAAGTCATTGGCACAACCGTTCCAGCAATCAGCGCTGTTTTACTGGGCTCCTTATAACAACAAAAACGCCCAAGCGGCCAGATATCTGAAGGCTTGGGCGTCATCCTACCCCGTACCCGCTTATCATGACGGCGTTTCAATTAGAAGTAGCCAAAGTAAAGTTGTTTGGGTTCTTTTCATTGTCTTGGCTTCATGAGAGTTATGTGATGTACAAAATGGCACTTATGGGTTATAAATTTACCCAGAGGGTGTGAAAAATACCTTCCTATAAAAACCTTTATCTGTTCGATGGTGCGCAATTAATGAGGCCTTTAAATCGAAGGTTGTTGGCACGATGCTTGATATTTAGGATGAACAACTCATTCGATCAAAGGACGAAACATGGCGTTATTAAGATACGCAAACTTAGGAATTCACAGGCCAGACATCCTGCTTAGTAAAGCAGTGAGTGGTCTTGGTGACTTTTATAAGTATTTAGACACCACTCGAAAGTACCTAGAAAGTACGAAGGCTGTTAAAGCGATAGCTTGGGAAAAGCTGGACGATGCTCAAAGTGGAGTATGGATACAATTAGTTGAGCCTGCCGATAACTGCGGTGATTTCGAAAAGAACTTAAAGCTCTTTTTAGATGAAAGTACCGACACGGTATACGAAGCAAGCCCCGCTAGATGGAAAGCCGTGGGTAGTGCCGCTAGAGAATGCCCAAATTGTAGAAGTCACGGTAAACCTAAAATGGCTTATGCAACTGAGGAACACGCGGACGAAATTGCGAGTGAATTAGGCAATGGGCTGTCGTCGTATGAGTGTCCAGACGGTTATGGTTGGCATTTGACTGGGAAATCACAAAGCAATGTTGGATTCAATAAATCCAACGCAATTTCAGTCCTGGACAGAAATGTAGAGAATGACAGCTTGTTATTGGATCGTTTACCTGACCACGACTATTTGGTTATTCGTCCAAACACATACCAGTTAAAGTGTCAGATTAATGCATTACAAAGCTTACAAGACACCCCTTCTATTCACCATCTTCCGCTATTGAGGCTGTTTGAAGGTAAGGATCATGCTAAGTGGCCGAATGTTCCTTATGATGAGCACTTATTTAACCATGACTACTACGTTCTTACCGATGGAGCAAGAGAGGGAACATCTCAGCAGCGTGAGTTTGTAAATATTGCACTCAATACACCAGACTTTGCCTTCCTTGAAGGCCCCCCAGGATCTGGTAAAACTACAGCCATTTGCGAACTGATTCTTCAATTAATAAAGCGAGGTAAGCGGATCTTACTTTGTGCATCAACACACGTTGCTGTTGACAATGTTCTTGAACGAATGATGTCTGAAGAAAATATTTATCGCGACATGGTGTTACCTGTACGGATTGGAGATAAATCAAGCGTTTCTCAAAAGGCAAAGCCATGGCAATTGGAAGAGTTTGTTAAAACTGAACGCACAAGATTGCTAAAACATCTTCAGCAACAACCGCACATTTCAGTTAGTCAGAAGTTACTTAAAAGTAAGGTCGGTGAAGGTAAACATATTGTTGAGCGTCTTGTTCTTGAAGCGGCGAATTTAGTTTGCGGGACAACTATTGGGTTGCTTCAGCATCCTGATATCAAAAATAAACAATCAACATCGCCAATCTTCGATGTGATGATTATTGATGAAGCATCAAAAACAACTTTTCAAGAGTTTTTGGTGCCAGCGGTACTTGCCAAGCGTTGGATCATGGTGGGAGATCCAAAACAGCTTTCACCTTATGTTGATGATGAAGCTACCGAAGTAAATTTGCAGCCATGTTTACAGGATAGTTATCAGCGAGAAGCATGCGCAGATATTTTCTCTGCTCGACAAATCAATATTCAGAAACGAGAAGTATCCTTGGTTTGCACTGACGATGAAAAGACAATTGAATTTTATCATCAGCAAGCAAAGTCCAAAAATGTATTGGTTGCATCATCTAAAGGTCCGAAGACAGATCTCCCTTACGCATCAGTAGTCCTTGGTTCGTCAGCGTTCATCGCTCAGAATGCTAATCACCTTCCCCTGGATTTGACGACCATAAGGGGGCTGCCTGCGTTACCGGAAAAGTTAGAAATGCGACTTGCAGCGCATTCGAGATTAACTCGTACAAAAATCAAGACCGAGTCCGATAGCTGGGAATCCCAGTTAGCGTGGCGACTGGCTCGTATGTACGAACAGCGCCTAAATACAGAATCTAACGGAAGTTCTAAAACTGTTAATAAGTTAGAGGAAGATATCAAAGCGCTACTACCATTTGACTCAGAAAAAGATACGTTCACTGCAATAGACAGGGTACGTAGGATCGCACTGCCTTCTATCCTTGAATCACTGCAAGTTGGATTTGAACGAACAGAGTATCAGAAACAAGGCACCGCTCTGTCTGATGGACTTCCAGCCAGTGTTTTGGAACAACGACAAATACGGCTTAGTTACCAGCACAGAATGCATCCAGACATTGCCGAGTTTTCCCGAGTACATATATACCATGAAAAAGCACTGCAAAGTCCTGATGGCCAAGCTGAAAAGCGGGACTGGGGATACCGAAGCGGCTCACATCGTTGTATATGGCACGATGTTAAAGGTCGAAAAGGCAAAGAAGGTGAAATCACCGCTGAAGTAGAAGAAATATTAAAAGAATTAAGTCGCTTTGATTCTTGGGCAAAATCAAACCCAAATGTTGAGAAAAACCAACAAAAGCCTTGGGAAGTAGCTGTTTTGGCATTCTATCGGGCTCAAGAGCGAGCTATACGTCGAGCTTTACGAAAGTGGACGGGAAGTCATCACGGAGTAAGGCATTTCTATCGAGGTGAAAAATCCTCACCGTATATTGATATTCAGATATGTACCGTAGACCGTTTTCAGGGGCATGAGGCTGATTTTGTCATGCTTAGTTTCGCAAATAACCATCCCACGAGTTTTCTTGAAAGCCCAAATCGCTTGAATGTGGCAATTACGAGGGCCAAGCATCAGCTCATTGTGTACGGAAACCGCACTGCAATGCAAAAGGCATCGGGTGTGTTAGGTACTTTTGCCAGCAATTCTTACTGGTCTACAACAATCGAGACTGAAGCACAGGAGGCACTATGAGCCAGGACATCATACTAAAACGAGAAATTAAGACTGAAAGTTGGATCATACAGGGTGAAATCGCGCTGGCAGATAGCCGTCCAGAAATTAACTGCGTGCTGCAATTCCTTCAAGATAATCCGAATGCGAGTTCTGCTGAGTGCTCCGAGCATTTATTTGGGGACAAAATCGGACGTCGTGTCGTTGCTGATAGGTTACTAAACATATGTCGATTATATGGGCTTGCTGAGTCTAATCGAGACCAATACAGGCTCACTGAATCAGGACTGATTGCTCTTGAGAAAGATCAAATCCTAGTGCCAGAAGATGGGTGTTGGAGCCTTTGCGTTTGTCATGAGCCTTTATTGCCTCATCCACTTCTTACTATTGATGCGCACACAGAGCCTAGTGCAGCGTCGATCGGACTTGGAAAAAACAGAAATGAGCTAAATGAAAGAGCAAAGCGACTCGTTGAGGTTCCTCAACTAGTCAAAGACGTTCGTGGCCTGAAGGTTGAACCAATAGGTGGAGGTTCGGAAGTACGCGTTGACAAAATTGAACTCAAAGGTGAGCGCATCTCACCTCAAGGAAAACCGTATTACATCGAGTGGAATGTGACTGATGGCAATGTCGATGTGAAGCGCGGAAAGGATCTTATATTTTCACGTCGGGTTGAACCAATCAGTCGTCAGCAAGTTTTGAAAGTACTTCTGCATAGTGAGGGCTTGCTTGAACAATGGGATGAGCGAACGGAAATCTTGTCAGTGGTTTTCGAAAATACTACTGAATCTGAGCGAATCAATATGAAGCGCTCGGTAAGCGTAAAAAGACCATCTGTTCACAAGTTGGGTTCGTTTGATGCGATGAAGTTACACAATATTTCTATATCAGCATTGACTGAATTGGATGCTAAAAAGTGGGCTGAATGGAGATTAGAGAAAAATATCAATATGTATGCCACTAATAGCAAGTACCAATTTTGGAGAGAAAAAGCACTCGAACCTTTTAAAAGTTGGAATTTCACACTACCTGATAGGGCTGAGTTGGCAAATCAGTTTTGGACTGAAGAAGACCAGCAAAATCAGCATACCTGGCATGTCATTGCAGCCCATGATTGGAACCTATAAGGAATAATAGTGATGAATCTAATTGAAAAGTTTACTAAGACTGAAACTAAGATTGTTGATCAATCAAATACCAAGTTGCCCCCTGTGCTTTTGCCTGTTTTACCTAAAAAGGTATCTGATCCGCAACATATTGGTAGCTCTTTGTTCTGCAATGAGCTGCAATCAAGAGTTGTCGAATTAATCGATAATGCTGAGCACTCGGTTATTCTTAGTACGTTTTTGCTTGCTGATGAGAATGTCGAATCTGCTGTCCTAAAAGCTGCAAAGCGCAAAGTTCGTGTGTACATACTATTGGCATGTGAGACTCGTCTTGATGGCGATGTGCCTGACGATGACTTTGGTAAGAAGTGTCTTGTGCAGCATAAGGAAATGTTAAACAAATTGTCTGGACATGTTCACTTTGCATCTGCGCCGCATTTCCACGCAAAAGCCGTTGTTATAGACGCATTACATGAAACTGGTAATGCTAAAGGGTTGCTTTTAACGGCAAACCTTACAGAAGAAGCACTTTTACGAAATGAAGAGCTGGGGGTCGCGCTTTCACGCCATCAAATAGCTGAGATCGTGAATGTGTTCCGTTGGGCAATCTTCGAGAGTGCGCAGCACCATATGACAAGCCGTGGTGAATTCTCAGCATATAAGTCGCCGGGCAATGTCAGATATCCAAGGGAATTAACTGAAATACTGGTCACATCGAGTGAAGACGCTCGAATTAGGGAGCACGCATTAGCGTTGATCAATCAAGCGGAAAATGAACTCATCATATCGAGTTTTGGATGGCAAGAGGACCATCAGCTTGTAAAAGCAATATGTGAACGTGCGAAGTCGGGGCTAAAAGTCACCATTCTATCTCGCCAAAGACCAGCAGCCATGCCAGCGTTGTTGGCTATGAAACAGGCTGGTGCATCGGTGACGTGTTTTAAATGGCTACATGCCAAAGCGATTGTAGTAGATGGAATGCATGGCATGGTGATGTCGGCCAATTTTCAAGCGCATGGTATGGATCAAGGCTTTGAGTTAGGCGTAAAACTCACCAGTACTCAGGTAAAAGAGCTGATGAACTGCTTAGATATGTTTTTAACTAATAGCCACAATGAATTGAACATCGATATGAGTCTAGGGATGATTTCTGGTGGTTTTGAAGCTTGGGAAAATAATACATTCAAGAGGTACTCAGTCAGCGAAGTAGACATTGTTGAGTTATCTCCTATAAAAGCAGATTGTTTGTCTGATATGGATAAGCAACCAAAAATACCCAATGCAAACTGGCGGGAAAAAACATCGCACAAGATTGAGTATAAATGGCGTATAGAGCCGCCAGTTATCACTAACGCCAGTCCAGAGTATTTCAAACCTTTAACGGCTAAGGGTGAAACTTCTAAGAAGCAGGATTCAGGAGCGCCTAGAAAAAGTTATGAGCCAAAGGTTGTTCGACTGACAAAAAAACAGTTAGCTATTACAGTTCGTCAAGAATACGAACTTGCCATGGCAAAAAGGCTGAAGCAAAGTGAATTGCCAAACGCCCGAATTGTATTGGAGGCGTAACTTTGGATAACAAAAATACACTGCTTTGTTGGCACTCAAAAAGAGCTGGGGTTGAGGTATTAGACGAAGCGTTAAAGCGGCTTAAGAATCGTAAAGTTTATGTTGGCAAAGTCATTGTTCTTACTCAGTCAGCTGGTGATAACAGTCTGTACAAAGAGCATGAATTTGGCGATATACAGATTACCTTTCGAACTGTAGCTATCGAGAACCCAGCTGATCACAACGAAATTTATCACGCAATAGAGTCTGAGATTATTCCAGAGCTAAAGCTTGAACAGAATCTTCATATCAATGTATCGCCGGGAACTCCGGCGATGCATGCGGTTTGGTTGATTCTTCATGCTCGGGGGCATTTTCCACGCGAAACAATCCTCTGGTCATCACAATATAACCCCGATACCAAAAGAACCAGCATTGCCAAAGTTGATTTCAGTGTAAATACGTATTTGGCAGAGATCTCTGCTATTTCAAGTTCAGAGGGCGGTTACGCCCTTTACGATTTAGACCCTAAATCAAAAGCAAGGCAGGATGCATTACAAACGTTAAAGCAGTTCTCTTGTGTTCCCAAAGCTCCGTTACTTGTACTGGGTGAACGTGGTACAGGGAAAACGAGGCTAATTGAAACCGTTGTCGGTAAGGTAAAGCAAAAGCAGGTTGTTACGCTTGCATGTGGAGGACTAGATTCTCAAGTGGTTGATAGTATGTTGTTTGGCCACGTAAAAGGTGCCTTCACTGGGGCGGAAAAGGATCGCAATGGACTTTTGAAAGAAGCAAATGGAAAAGTTTTGTTTTTGGATGAGATTCAAGATTTACCAACTTCGGTTCAGCGAAAGCTGGTTCGAGTGCTTCAAGATAACCATCACAGTTTTCGCCCTGTTGGAAGTGACACTGAGGAAGCATCTGACTTTGAGCTAGTTTGCGCGAGTAATAAATCACTTGAGCAATTGGCAGCGATACTCGATGCTGATTTCTTTGATCGTGTATCCATGCTGACAATAACAATACCTCCACTTCGGGCATGCAGAGAAGATATATTGTCCGATTGGCAAAGAATCTGGCAGGAAGTTAATGTTAACCCCAATCTGCCTGCGGAAGCTCCAGTATCAAATGAATTAATCCAGTTTTTTAACTCGGCATATTTACCAGGTAACTTACGTGACCTCAAAAAGCTAGCATACATGTCTTGTGCGTTTTTGAGCTCCCAAACTACAGAGTCGGCAATCTCTAGCTCATTAGCTTCGTTGGGCGAGCCTGCTATCCAAGGGGATAGTCCTGACACAAGGTTTGCATTTGGTGATTTATCCAAGACAACTAAGGATGAGTTAACGAAAGCGTTTCATAAGGAATTTGCAACAGCTGCCAAAAAGCAATTCGGGACATGGGTTAAAGCCGCAGAAGCATTGAAAGTGGATCAAAAAACTCTGCAAAAGTATATGAGAGACAATTGATTTATTTTAGTGCGTGATTGCTTTCATTAAGATTTGGTGTTGGTGCTGCTTAGCAAGACGACAAATTCTTCAATCTATCTAACCGAGTCCACATAGGACAACTGCATAGACTGGAGCCTCGATTTACATTAACGAGGACTCCTCATGCGAAAACTATCTCCAATTATTCTGGCGCTTGCGCTGTCTCCATTGGTTCAAGCTGAACCTGTGTCTGAAGTGTCGCCCGTTGGCAAAATTGACGGCATGGTTTCTTTGCCGGTCACGGGTATGAAAGCGGTCGAAAGCAATGGCCGTATTGTTTTCATGTCAGACAGTGGCCGGTTCGTCATTGATGGCACGCTCTATGATGCCTGGTCCAAAAAGCCGCTTACCAGCCTTGAAGAAATTCGAGAAGCGGGAAACACGCTGGACTTAAGTCGTCTTGGCTTAAAAATGGATGATTTGAACCCACTGACGCTGGGCGAAGGCAAAAAGAAAGTGGTGGTCTTTGTTGATCCACGATGCCCGCACTGCCATGAGCTTTTGAAACAAGCCTTACCGTTAACCAAAGAATACACCTTCCAAATTCTCCCTGTGCCAGTGCTTGGTCCTGATTCAGAGCGTCAGGTTCGCCAGCTTGGCTGTGCGCGTGACAAAAAATCGGCCACCGATGCATTGCTCAATGGCCGGATTGGTAACCTAGAACAGGATGATGCCTGCAACTTAGAACCAATGCAGCGTACTTTGGTGACGGCTCAAATCCTGGGCATTCAAGGTGTGCCTTTCATTGTCGCCAATGATGGTCGCATCAGCCGAGGCCGTCCTTATGATCTTTCTGCTTGGTTGGAGGGGCGTTAATGAAAGCCTCTCTGTATTCAGGGCAACGCGCTTCAGAGCTATTGCCTGTATTGGCCTATTCCGACGATGAGCAACTGTTTTTCATGGAAGACCAAAGTGTTGGCTTTGGTTTTCTATGTGACCCCTTGCCCGGTGGTGATGAGTCTGTTGCAGACAGGGTTAATGTTCTACTCAACAACGACTGGCCAAAAGACACTTTGCTGCAATTTGGCCTGTACGCCTCGCCTGATATTCAAACCGACCTTCAGCGCATGATGGGCTTACGGCATCGTCAATCCGATCCATTGCTCAGGGCGTCGATACGCAAACGTGCGGACTTCCTCGATGGGGGCACGGTTCAACCGATAGAAGAATCAACCCAGACTCAGGTACGCAACTTTCAACTGATCGTCACTTGCAAATTGCCTTTGGAAAGTCCTATACCGACGGAGCGTGAGTTGAGTCGAGCATCCGCGCTTAGGGCTTCTTTCTCGCAAGCGCTGGCAACGGTTGGTTTTCGCGTCACTGAAATGACTGACCGAAACTGGCTCGCAGCATTAAGTGCGCAGCTTAACTGGGGAAAAGGTGCTTCCTGGCGTAATCCATCACCAATCCGCAGTGAGGCTGATAAACCACTTCGAGAGCAAGTGTTGGATTATGACCGAGCTATCAAGGTGGATAGCCAAGGTCTGATGCTGGGCGATTACCGAGTTAAAACCTTATCATTTAAGCGCTTGCCTGAGCGGATCTGGTTTGGTCATGCCGCAAGTTTTGCGGGCGATATGATGACGGGTAGTCGCGGTTTACGCGGAAGCTTTTTGCTGAATGTCACCATTCACTTTCCCTCAGCCGAGGCGATGAGATCTCGTCTAGAGACGAAGCGTCAATGGGCGGTCAATCAGGCCTATGGCCCGATGCTCAAGTTTGTGCCGGTGCTTGCAGCCAAGAAAAAGGGATTTGATGTTCTTTTTGAAGCTTTGCAAGAAGGTGATCGTCCTATTCGGGCCAATATGACTTTGACGCTGTTTTCACCAACGGAAGAAGCGTCCATCAGCTCTGTTTCAAATGCTCGAACTTATTTCAAAGAACTCGGATTTGAGCTGATGGAAGACAAGTACTTCTGTTTGCCCATTTTCCTGAATGCCTTGCCATTTGGTGCTGACCGCCAAGCGATGAACGACTTGTTTCGATTCAAGACCATGGCGACACGGCATGTGATCCCTCTGTTGCCTTTGTTTGCGGATTGGAAAGGCACTGGCACGCCGGTGATTAACTTTGTTTCCCGTAATGGCCAGATCATGAGTGTGTCCCTTTATGACTCGGGCAGTAATTACAATTGTTGCATCGCGGCGCAATCGGGATCGGGTAAGTCATTCCTGGTGAACGAAATCATCTCTTCCTACTTATCAGAAGGCGGGCAATGCTGGGTGATTGATGTTGGCCGCTCTTATGAAAAGCTGTGTGAAGTCTATGACGGTGAGTTCTTACAGTTCGGGCGAGACAGTGGCATTTGCTTGAATCCGTTTGAAATCGTTGAGGACTATGACGAAGAAGCGGATGTGCTGGTTGGGCTATTGGCCGCAATGGCCGCACCTACGCAGTCATTAACTGATTTTCAGATGGCCAACCTAAAGCGTCAGACCCGTGAACTGTGGGAGAAAAAAGGTCGTGCCATGTTGGTTGATGATGTGGCTGAGGCCTTAAAAAATCATGAAGACCGTCGTGTGCAAGACGTGGGTGAGCAGCTCTATCCGTTTACGACACAGGGCGAATATGGCCGTTTCTTTAATGGTCACAACAATATTCGTTTCAAAAACCGTTTCACTGTTCTGGAGTTAGAAGAGCTCAAGGGGCGCAAGCACCTACAACAAGTGGTGTTGCTTCAGCTTATCTACCAAATCCAACAAGAGATGTACTTAGGTGAGCGGGATCGTCGCAAGATTGTGTTCATTGACGAAGCCTGGGATCTGCTGACTCAAGGTGATGTCGGTAAGTTTATCGAGACGGGTTACCGTCGATTTCGAAAATATGGCGGCAGTGCTGTAACGGTAACGCAGTCGGTCAACGATTTGTATGACAGCCCTACAGGTAAAGCCATCGCTGAAAACTCGGCCAATATGTACCTGCTTGGCCAAAAAGCTGAAACCATCAACGCGCTCAAAAAAGAAGGCCGCTTGCCACTAGGTGAAGGCGGTTATGAATACCTGAAAACGGTTCATACCGTCACGGGTGTCTATTCCGAAATTTTCTTTATTACCGAGATGGGCACCGGGATTGGCCGCCTCATCGTCGATCCGTTTCACAAGCTGTTGTACTCGTCCCGTGCAGAAGATGTAAACGCGATTAAGCAGTTAAC
Organism: Shewanella chilikensis; assembly: GCF_037953065.1. Classification (NCBI taxonomy): domain Bacteria; kingdom Pseudomonadati; phylum Pseudomonadota; class Gammaproteobacteria; order Alteromonadales; family Shewanellaceae; genus Shewanella; species Shewanella chilikensis. Next base: position 1,167,891 of record NZ_CP149966.1, read on the forward strand.
GCGCAAAGGCCTTTCTGTTGCTGATGCCATCTCTCAGTTGTTGAAGGAGCGAGGCTATGAATAAGTCCACGCTTTGGCCATTTATGGCCTCTATTACTTTGTCTATTGCTGGTAGCGGTTTAATGACCAGCTGGCTTTTAATGAAAACACTCGAACCCATCCACAGCCAGTTGGCGTTAAGTACGCCCATTGCAGTCGTAGATTTTGGGGAGGCGGTGTTGTCACTGGGCCCCAATGCCAGCGAACAAGACATCGAATCCAGGTTGCTTCAGACCAATCAGCAAATTGAAAAGTTAAAAGCAGCCGGTTTTATCGTGCTGGATGCCCAAGCGGTGGTGGGTGCTGATGATTCCATATTTGTGCCAGTAGGCTCAAAGGAGGTGTCTCATGCAGATACTCCGTAAAAGAATGCCTTGGCGGCCATATTTCATTCGGTTGACCGTTCTTGCGTTAATCATGGCCTTGGTAGGCACCTACGCCATGATGCGCTACCGAATAGGTATTGATACCCAGCAAGAGCGCTGCCTGCCTGATACCACGGTGTATCTGATTGACCTATGGAATAAAGAGCCCGTTAAGGATGGTTTGTATGCCTTCCACTCAAAAGGACTTGCTCCGTTATATAACGACGGTACTCGGATGCTGAAACGCCTAACAGGGATGCCTGGGGATGAAGTCAATGTGACTCCTGAGCATGTGCTGGTGAATGGTGCTCAAGTCTCTACCGGCATGGCATTAGCCCAGCGTCTTGGTGTGGCTGAAACAGAATTTAGCCGTTCATTGACGCTGCAAGAAAACGAATATTGGTTTTCCGGCGAGGCAGCAACGAGTTTCGACTCCCGCTATTGGAATGCCGTTAAGCGCGAGCAGATTGTCGGTCGCGCTTGGCCGCTTTGGTAGGAGGTGGATGATGAGAAGACTATACCTCTTATTTTTGTTGGTTGCTCCATTGGCTTGGGTTCAAGTGTCCTGGGCACAAGAGCCTTATCCGTTGTCTGACGAGGACAAAAATATCGTCGAAATGAGCCGCAGCATTTTACAAAGTGCTGTGGATGGTTCATCTGAATTTATCGAGCCTTTTGCACCGGTTGAACAACCTGTGTCGCTCAAACACAACGATGAATGGTTGATATTTGCGTCGTCCTCATTGGGGGATTCGTCACTGAAGCAACTATTTAAAGAGGCCAGTGTTACCGGTGCTATTGTGTTGTTTCGGGGAATTCCTGAAGGAAAGACCTTGGGGGCGGCTATCCGTGATTGGCATACCCTGATGGCGGGACTTGATCCTGTTCCTCAGGTTCGAATCGATCCGAAAGCCTTTGTGCACTGGCGGGTGACTAGCGTGCCTGCCATTTTCCGCATAGAAGATGACAAGGTGACTGCAAGTGCACTAGGGGTTTACAGCAAGGACTGGTTGCAGCGTCAAATTGAAACCGGCAATACCGGTTCATTGGGTCAACGCGGTCCGATTCATTCGATTTTAGAACCGGATTTGATGCAAGTGGCGATGCAGCGATTACAGTCGATTGACCTGGGCGCATTAAAGAAAAAAGCCATTGAGCGTTTCTGGTCTCGCCAAACATTCACTGACTTACCCAAAGCCACGCAGTATCGGATAAGAACGGTTGATCCAACCATCGTCATGCAGCGGCCACTATTGGATGCTAATGGTCGAACATTGATCCCAGCAGGAACGCGTGTTAACCCGCTCAAAGCCTTGCCATTTACTCAGCAGCTTGTGGTGTTTAATGCGTCGAACGCTGAAGAGGTGGACGCAGTTGCGCATTGGCTTGAGGGACAAGATAGGACACTGCGCCGCATTACGCTTATCACCACGCAGCTCGACCGTGCGCAAGGTTGGAATCGCCTCAATGCGCTCGAAAAGACATTGGACAGTCCGGTTTACCTTCTCAATGCCTCGCTAAAGCAGCGCTTTGATCTGCAAGTCACTCCATCGTTTGTTCAAGCAAAGGGACTCGCGTTTGAAATAGAAGAAATTCCAGCAAAGGAGCTTGTTCATGAAAAAGCTCAATAATACGTATCGTCTGATGCGGACTCTCGTTGTCATGTTTGTCCTAAGCGCCTCTATTCCTGCAAAAGCCGAATTGACTTGCCCAGACGCGGGGTTATTGTCCGGCAAGTTGCTGACGGATGTTTGCTGGTCATGCATTTTTCCTATCCGGGTTGCCGGTCTTCCTCTTGGCTCTGGTAATGTCCCAAGCGGCGCATCAAACAAGTCGTTTTGCTTATGTGAAGATAACTTAGGTGTGCCAAGGCCAGGTATTGTTACCAGCATGTGGGAGCCAGCGCGTTTGATTGAACTGGTCAGAACGCCAGGTTGTTCGCCTTCACTGGGAGGGATTCGCTTACCGTTAGGTGATAGGCGATTGCAAGGTGGTCATGGTGAGGGTGAATACGATACCGGTGATCTCGCTTTCTACCATTACCATTATTACGCCTTTCCGCTTTTGGTCATGCTCGATTTGTTCATGGATGGCAATTGCAATGCCGATGGTTACATGGACTTTGACTTGATGTATTTGTCGGAATTGGACCCGACATGGCTGAACGATGAACTGGCCTTTTTTACTCAGCCTGAAGCGGCTGCCGTTGCCAATCCATTAGCTATCTCTGCTTGTACCGCTGACGCTGCCTCATCAACGCTTGGTAAACCCATCGACCAGTTGTTTTGGTGTGCTGGCAGTTGGGGACATCTCTATCCGTTATCTGGCCACACCTTAGCCTTTGGTTCATTAGCAGAAAACACCAGTCATTTAGCGGCGCGTGCAATCGCGGCTCAACACAGGCGTGGTCTTGCAAGACGAACAATGGGGAACAGTGCGCTATGCCGACCTGTTATCGAACCCATGCTGCCGAAATCACAATACAAGATGAGTATGTTCTTCCCTGTGCCGGAAACTGAAAGTGCGCATGTCATCGGTGAAAGCACCATGAAATGGGGAGAGTGGCGAACAATCCCTGGTGCCGGTGAAGATGCGCTCTACATTTTGTGGCGCTGGCAAGACTGCTGTAACTCGGGAGGTTAAATATGAAACCAACACTTTTTACCCGAGTTTTAGCGGGTGTTTTATCAATCACTATGGCGTGCTTGCCCTTACATGGTGTGGCCGCTGATGTACAGCGCCAATCCGGCCTAAGCGGACAACAAGAAGGTAAGCAATTGCTGCAAAACTGGACGATGCCCGCACTCAATGGCAATACATTGTCGGTGCCGAATGGCAGTGGTAATGAGTCCATTAACTTGCAAGAGCTTTTCCCTGGTATGGATCAGGGCTCATTGGATGTCTTAACGGGCGTTTATGGCTCTGATGCCAGCATGAATCAATTGGGGACGCAGCGCCAAGAGAGCATGGCATCCGAAAGTGGCGCTACGGGTGAGGCATTTCGTTCGCTACAACAAATCAAAGACAGGTCTCGGCCAGATATGGTCAATGATCCCCTTTGGGCATTAACCGATGCGGTTCAAACTGACCCCAATCTATTAACTCAAAGCTTCCCCGGCTGTGAGTCTCAAGGTGAAGGCAGCCCAAATTACCTGCAATGTGACAGGCTCAATACAGCGGTTAACAGCTGCACTATTACTCACGATTACACGGCAGGCATTATTGAGCATGTTTCAGGGCCGATGAACCTTCGCTCTTGTGGTGAGGGGTGTCTTGAAGTTTGGATAGGACGTATTGGCGACAACTACTGGAGTGGTAGTTGTAAAGTGTTCGAACAGGCCATCACACTCAAAGTCGTGAACCCCGATGCGATTACCTCAGCCGTTCTTGAGTACGCAAAATGGGATGACTACATGCAAGTGTGGCTTGGCGATCAGAAAGTCTGGTCTGGGCCGAACAATAATTTTCCACCAGAGACGGCAGGTCGCTGCGAGCTCAGTACCAGTTGGGAGCGCAATCCTAATACCGATCTCACAGCCAGGCTAAAAGCGGTAGAACCAGGTTTAGAAGTGCCAGTCAAAATTCGCGTATCGGTAACGGGTAGTGGTGAGGGGTATGCACGCATCAAGGTGCGCTTTGATCCAACCAAGGTGGTGATGAATGATAGTTGGTCACCAGAGTCCTGTATCGAACAAGCAGCGGATATCCCGACGAAGTTTTCAGACTACAGCATTCAATGCACGGATCAGCCTTCTTCAACCAACGGATGTACGGTGGTCAATGGTGTTTCAGTTTGTGAATCCTATTTTGCCCCTAGCCCTGTGGCTGGCATATCGCCTTTGTGTAGGCGTGTACAAGTCAGTGTGGATGATGAAAGCTATAAGGGGATTGAAAATCAGGCCTGCCAAGTGCTTGAAGAGAATCCTTCATGTGGCTTCATGTCGTCAGAATGTGCCGAAACCAATGATAAAGGTGAATGCATTCGTTTTACCGATACCTATGACTGTGGATTGCAAACCAGCGATCCAAAGTGTGTGGTATCCAACCTTATGCCAAGTAGTTTTGAGGCCTGTGATCCTACTCAGACGATTACGCCATTTACTGAAACCAAGCATGTACCGGATTACCAGGTGTGCGAGAAGATCAGCACGCTTACTGAGTGTCAGTTAGAACGACGTGTATCCGCTGAAACCCATCAACAAAGCTGGTCCATTGAGCGCGGTTGCTTTAGCTCTGAAACGCTCAGCTTTGTTCCACAGCACAGCAGCACTATGCAAACTGGAAACGCGACGCTGAGAGTGTTTGATAATCAAAATACTGAGATAAAAATCACCGAGTTGCCATCCAAGGCAAATGGCTGGAAAACGACACTCTCACTGACGGGCAATAAGGAAACGGTGACTGAGACGAAACCGTCGATTAAATACCCTGAAATGACGTGTCCAAAAGGAACCTTGGTTGGTTCATTGTGTAAAGTTGTTAATGGGTCGATTATTTCGTGGCATGAACCTCAGGAAGTCACTCGTTCCAGATGCGAATCCGGCTGGAACAAAGTCGATTTCGATACTTGCAGCCGAGAAGTTCAGAAGTGTTTGGCTCCTGCGAAACTGAGCGCTTCATTGGCCTTCTCTGGCAAATACTTAGAGCAAGACGTTGTTCATCAATCAAGTGATCCGGGCATAGACCAATGCTTGATGCAAACGGATCAGTTTACTGCGGTGCAGTGGCAGTGTTTGGATACGGGCACAAAACGAATCGACGGGTTAACGGTTGGTAGTGGCGAGTTGGCCAATCTTGGAAGCCTTTATCCGGCGGTAGTTTCGTCTCCTGCTCATTTAACCAGTCGCGGCAGTTCTGATGGACTGGGGCTCTCATGCTGGAGGGCAAGAGCGACCTACAATGCTTCGACTGCTCATCCAGAGTTCAACATGGGCAGCTCAGATAGCTGGGTAGATGCCAATGGTAATACACAAACCATCGTTAATAACGGACAAAACACGACCACCAATACGTGTGCCGCGCTGGAGCAAAACCTGGCCTGCCAGTACGTCAGAACCGAATGCACTGAAGGCGGGGCTGGTCATGAAGGCTTCTGCTATATCCAAAGTTTGGTGTATGACTGCGGACAAAGCGTTGAAGTGCAAAATGCACGAATGGAAACTCAATACAACTGTGAGGGGCCAGTTCGCTGTATGGGCACAGATTGTTTAGAGCCAGAGTCAATCAAGCAGGCTAACTTTGCAGAAGCCGCAGCGATGCTTAATGCGGCGCAGTTTATGACCAATGATATGTCATGTACGGGAGCTGATGGCCAAGATAACGTCGAGTGTACGGTCTTTAAAGGTAATGCTGGCCAGTGCAAAAAAGCCGTTGGTGGCATAGTGGATTGCTGTGAAAAGCCAAGTGGCGTGTCGTTATCGGATTACATCACGATGATAGTGGCGGTTAACAAGCTTGATACGGCAGTCATGGCCATGAATCCGTCTTCGGCAATCTATGGTTCGTGGAATACGCTCAGGGAACCAATCACCAGTACCTGGAGTGCGGTTAAAGAGCCTTTTGTGTCTGCATGGGACTCTCTCATGGGGGCTGGGCCATCAACGGCTGCTGGCGCGGGAGCGGAGCAAGCTGCGACTGGCTTCATGCAGGTGTTGACCAACAAAACGGCTGAATGGGTAGGCTCGACCTTTGGGTCGGGGGCGCAATCGGCACTGTTTAGTAACGTTGGTGGCGCAGTTGGAGCAGATGGTGTCGTTTCGGGTGGTAACTTTGCGCTGGGTGGCGCTGCGGGTGCGGTTCTGAGTACGGTTATGACGGCCTACATGATTTATTCAGTCACCATGATCCTCATTCAGCTTATCTGGAAATGTGAGCAGAGTGAGTTTGAAATGAACGCCAAGCGGGTATTGAAGAGTTGCCATTACGTGGGCTCTTACTGCAAGTCTAAGTTCTTAGGTGCCTGTGTTGAGAAACGGCAATCATATTGCTGCTTTACTTCGCCGCTTTCACGGATCATTCAGGAACAAGTGCGTCCTCAATTGGGCCTTGGCTGGGGCAGTGCGAAATCTCCTAACTGTGAAGGATTGACCGCGAGTCAGTTAAACCAGGTGGATTGGAGCCAAGTCAATCTGGATGAATGGATAGGTATCTTGTCGATAACTGGCAACCTACCCAAAGTACCGTCACTGGATCTCGAAATACTCACTGGCTCAGGAAGTACGCTAAACGTTGATGGAAACCGTCACAGTGCCGCAGACAGAGCTATTGAACGGCTAAACGGAATGGATACCCAGAAACTGCGTCAGGAGGCGACGGAAGAAATTTCGGGGAATAATTGAGCGTATCCTTTTCAAATAGCTCCGCCAATAATGTTCCATCATGGTTACTTTAATGAGCTTATTGCGCCTTAAGGTAACCAATTTGGTACTTTGGGCCTCTTATACTTTCTGTTCAGCGTGTGCGCAATTTGCTCTTATTTTTTTACCATTTTCAGACTTAGGAGGCTGCTGCAAAAAGGAAAAGCTGATAGTCTGGCACATATAAAATTTATGATAAAAGGAAAATTAATAATGCCTAATTTCGATCAAAACTTTGAAGCTACTCGTTTGTCTATGCTTTCAAAACAACACCCTGACATTGTGAAGGTGTCGGGTGAGGTGGTGTTTCGTGCGGAAGATGACGAAGACCGCCTAAGCGGAACATCTTGGACTCTTGAAGATGACATTTTTGATCAGGTCACCGAATCAGGCTTCAAATTACACTTGCTTGAACTTCTGGATAATTTCATAGAATACCGAGGTCAATGTAACGAGCTGCCGAAAAAGGAAGGGATTGTGCGTTTTGGTGGTGGCACTTTAAATATTGAATGGCTACCTAATGGAACTACCCATCTATCCAAATGATGTTTTATAAGAACCAGCCTGAGTTTTCCTATGGATGATAAATATGTTTCAGAAATAGACTGTCTTGATAAGTTAATGGTTGCATGGTCAGAGGCATTCCCGAAGGATTGGTATTTCAACTACGATGGAGTGATTTCAACTGAGGACTGGGATAGTTGTGGTAAAAAAGTTTTGTTTGTTTTAAAGGAAACAAATGAAGCAAAGCAAAATATTGTCAACGCTATTAATAGGGCTATTGAGGTGAAGGCAAGTGGATGGTGGCGAGGAAAGGTTCTTCGTCGGGTGGGGCGTTGGGCTTACGGACTTCAAAAATATGATGGGGCTGTGCCGTCACTGAGAGATGCTAAATTAAATGAAAAAAATGCAGTTAAGAATATTGCATACATAAATATAAGGAAAACATCTGGAAGTGCGCGAACCGACCAAAAATCATTTGACGCCCATGCCAAAGAATTTGCCCCTTTTGTTCGAAGGCAAATTGAGTTGATTAACCCTGATATTGTTGTGCTTTGCGGCACATATAATCAAGTTAAACGTTACGTATTCCCTGAGCTTAAAAAAGTTAGCGAACGAGTGCATGTTAATGACGGGGTTGTCTTCATCAATGCCTTCCATCCTGCCGCAAGAAAAAAGTCGGCCATGCTTTATCATCAAGTACTCGATAACTACCACGCTTACAAAAATCATATATAACCAATGCTTGAATAGTTATATGCAGCGCAAGCCTTGCGTCGTATCTTGAAAAAGCCCCTTCAAGAGGGGCTGTGTGATGGGAGCCGTTCGCTAGTTGGCGGGAGTATCTGTTTCCTCTTCAGTGATATCGTCATCGGTTGAAGGCACCGCTTGCTCAACTTCTGCTTCTTTACCCTTAGCTTGGGCTGATTTTCGTGCACGAATTTCGATATCAATAATGCGTCGTGCAAGTTTGATAATGCGCTGTTGCCATGCGTAGTTGCCATCAACACGTTGCTTGTTACTAAGCACGCTAGATAACCAGAGTGTGTCCATTGAGATCATCAACGAATCGAGTTTGCGCACTAAGCCGACAAACTGGCCAACCTGAGGCGAGCTGATTTTAGCGTTGAAGGTAATCGGGTCGGTGTAGTCAGGTACTTCATCGATGCCGTTGGACTCCATCAATTTGTCCAAACGAGATTGTTCGTTGTCTACCGCCTTAGCGCAATCCTCGATCAACTGGCTAATGATCTGTTCCACGTCATCAATTTCGTTCTCATCGCCAATGATGCGCAGGATGACATCGATTCCGTAAAGCGCACTGACCGTCCGTCTAAAAACACGGTCAACGACACGTTGCGCCTGTAAGCTATTAATTGTGAATGATTGTTCAAAGATGGGTTTTGAGTAACTGGGTTTTGCTTGGGCCATAAGTTTGCTCCTGATATGACAATAATCAGTCCCTAGACTAATCCTCTGTGAGGTAATGGCCTTTCAGCTAGGTGGAAGAATTGAGCATCTTTCTGACTATCCTGTCTGGATAAGACGGTTACACTGACTATCAAATATTGCTGATCTGTTTCAGTGATATCTGCGCCTGAGAGCATGAGCTCAAAGGAAGCCCGCCGCTGAGTATTCTCAGTGGTACTAAGAGGTAGCTAGCCTCCTTAAACAAATAGCCTGCATGTTCTTACATGCTCAACCATGCGTTCCTTACGGTTCGCCTTTTCACCACCCAACTGGGGGAGTTTTCCCCAGTTGGGGGTGACTCCTTCAAAACCAAATTATGGAGTCACCAATGGAATATATCTTCGGATTTATTATCCAAATCGCGGGCATTATGTTGCTAGCAAAACTGAGCTGGTCGCTTTTGCGATTGCTTGCTCGTCAAAGCGTGCGTCCGTTTCGATTTGTACTTACTCAAATCAAGCGATTGCTCACACCAACACCAAAACGTCGTCCAATGGCAGTGCCTAAAGCTCTTGGTATGCCCCGTTTGACATCTGCGTTTTACAAAGAGCCACATCAGTACGACATGGCTTTACTCGAAATACCAACCTATCTGCGTCGTCAGTCTTCTTTGCCCAGCCGGGTAGAAGCGACTGTGTGCACAGAGTTCAACTAAGACGAGGAGAACATCATGAAAAACCAAGTAACACTCATAGGCTACGTTGGCGCTGAGCCAGAGACACGAGCCTATCCATCAGGTGATTTAGTGACCAGTATTTCACTGGCCACTTCTGAGAAATGGCGCGACCGTCAATCCAATGAGCTCAAAGAGCATACGGAATGGCATCGGGTCGTTTTTCGAGATCGTGGTGGATTTAAGTTAGGGCTAAGAGCAAAAGATTTAATCCAAAAGGGAGCGAAGCTTTTTGTTCAAGGGCCTCAGCGCACGCGTTCATGGGAGAAAGATGGCATTAAGCATCGATTGACCGAAGTGGACGCGGACGAGTTTCTGCTTCTTGATAGTGTGAACAAAGCATCTGAGCCATCACCGGCGGATGATGCGAGCTCCCAAGCTAATTGGGCACAAACTTATCCTGAACCAGATTTTTAACCGAGCAAAAACGCTTTAACCCAGCCGGGAGTACTTTCCCGTCAGGGGCAGACTCCCACTTTGATTGTCGGAGTCCATAATGGAAAAACCAAAGCTAATCCAACGCTTTGCTGAGCGCTTTAGTGTCGATCCAAACAAACTGTTCGATACCCTAAAAGCAACAGCATTCAAGCAACGTGACGGTAGTGCACCGACCAATGAGCAGATGATGGCGCTCTTGGTGGTTGCAGATCAGTACGGCTTGAACCCTTTCACCAAAGAGATTTTTGCGTTCCCTGATAAACAAGCTGGAATTATTCCAGTGGTAGGTGTCGATGGATGGTCTCGCATCATCAATCAACACGACCAGTTTGATGGCATGGAGTTTAAGACTTCAGAAAACAAAGTCTCACTGGATGGCGCGAAAGAATGCCCTGAATGGATGGAATGCATCATCTATCGGCGCGACCGTTCGCACCCAGTCAAAATCACTGAGTATCTGGATGAAGTCTATCGACCGCCTTTTGAAGGTAACGGCAAAAATGGCCCTTACCGGGTAGATGGTCCATGGCAGACGCACACTAAGCGAATGCTAAGACATAAATCCATGATCCAGTGTTCCCGCATTGCGTTTGGCTTTGTGGGAATTTTCGATCAAGACGAAGCGGAGCGAATTATCGAAGGCCAAGCAACACACGTTGTTGAGCCATCGGTGATTCCACCCGAGCAAGTTGATGATCGAACCCGAGGGCTTGTTTACAAGCTTATCGAGCGGGCGGAAGCTTCAAACGCTTGGAATAGTGCATTGGAATATGCCAATGAACATTTTCAAGGTGTTGAACTGACGTTTGCGAAACAAGAAATATTTAATGCACAGCAACAAGCAGCCAAAGCGCTCACACAGCCTTTAGCTTCTTAGAGCCACGCATTCATTTTACTAACCCTGGCGGGATTATTCTCCCGTCAGGGGGAAGGTCTCGTCTTTTTTTGGAGATCTTCCATGACTAAATCAGCCTCACTTTTTCGCTTGGTATTGGTTGTTGCCCTTGTCGTAGGTTCGATTCAAGCCGGTAAAACGGCAATTGATTCGCTTCAAGCAAGTGTTGTTCAGCACCAAACAGCGTTAGCACAAGCTGCAAAGTAACCACTTAACCCTGAAGGGGAGTTCTCTCCTTCGGGGGAGTCTCCCTTCAAAGGAGGCAATATGAAGGTTATCGACCTATCACAACGTACTCCTGCATGGCACCAGTGGCGCATTGCAGGGGTTACGGCATCTGAAGCCCCAATTATTATGGGGCGTTCACCCTACAAAACACCTTGGCGATTATGGGCAGAAAAAACTGGATTCGTATTACCGGAAGACCTGTCGAATAATCCAAATGTGCTTCGCGGTATACGGTTGGAGCCTCAAGCAAGGCGAGCATTTGAAAATGCGCATAATGACTTTCTTCTGCCGTTATGTGCAGAAGCCGATCATAACGCAATCTTTCGAGCCAGCTTTGATGGCATCAACGATGCGGGCGAGCCCGTTGAACTGAAATGTCCTTGCCAGTCAGTTTTTGAGGATGTGCAAGCTCATCGAGAACAAAGCGAGGCGTACCAGTTGTATTGGGTGCAAGTACAGCATCAAATACTGGTCGCCAATAGCACGCGTGGTTGGTTGGTATTCTATTTTGAGGATCAACTGATTGAGTTTGAAATACAACGAGACGCGGCGTTCTTAACTGAATTGCAAGAAACAGCGCTTCAGTTTTGGGAGTTAGTACAGACCAAAAAAGAACCGTCAAAATGCCCTGAGCAAGATTGTTTTGTTCCTAAGGGTGAAGCCCAATACCGTTGGACATCGCTGTCTCGACAGTATTGCTCAGCACATGCCGAAGTGGTCCGACTGGAAAATCACATTAAATCTTTGAAAGAGGAAATGCGAGACGCCCAGTCAAAATTGGTCGCCATGATGGGTAACTACGCTCATGCCGACTATGCTGGGGTCAAACTCAGCCGCTACATGATGGCGGGCACGGTGGACTATAAGCAATTGGCCACCGATAAGTTAGGCGAGCTGGATGAACAGGTTTTAGCCGCTTACCGAAAAGCGCCACAAGAGCGGTTGCGCATTAGCACCAATAAGCCAGAGCAGCCCGTTGAAACACCAATCAAAATCAGCCTTGAGCAAGAGAACTTGGTTCTGCCAGGTGACTCGCCGAGCTCATTTTATTTTTAACGTTCACTTGGAGCCGATTTCGGCTCCTTTCTAATGCGCTCATATGGAGTGCATCAGAAAGCAGTTTCACTCGTAGCCAATGCTGGGTACGAATGATAGAGCGAGCTGAACTCTTACATACACAGCCATACCACAATCAACATACCACCCGACGGGGACTTCATTCCCTGCTGGGGCATGGAGCCTCGTCAAAACTGATGAGGTTTACCATGACTGAACAATCCCCATTTTTGGTTCAAGTGAATCAAGCGTTTAATGTCCCGGCTCCTGATGCTTTCGTTCTGGAAGGATTTAGTGCCGACACTACCGATCCAAACATTCCCGTTCGCAAGGACGAGTATGTTTTTAGAAAAGAAGACTTACGTGACGTATTGGCGTTTTTGTCTCACCCAGACGGTGACGGTTTGTATATTACAGGCCCCACTGGATGCGGTAAGACCTCGCTAATTTGCCAAGTTGCTTCTCGATTGAATTGGCCTGTTCAGCAAATTACTGCGCACGGTCGATTGGAGTTGTCCGATCTTATCGGTCACCACACGCTGGTTAATGGCAACATGACCTTTGTGTATGGACCGCTGGCAATGGCTGTAAAGCATGGCCATTTGCTGATCATTAATGAAATGGATCTTGCTGAGCCTGCTGAACTGGCTGGGCTCAATGACATTTTGGAAGGTGCCCCTTTGGCCATCGCACAAAATGGCGGAGAGATCATCATGCCACACAACAAGTTTCGTTTTATCGCTACCGGCAACAGTGCGGGCAGCGGTGACCAAACGGGCTTGTATCAAGGCGTGCTTCAACAGAATTTGGCTTTCCTTGATCGCTTTAGAATCATTGAAGCGACCTATGCAGAACCATCTGTAGAGGAAGCCATTCTGGAGAACGTTGCGCCGGGCTTACCAGAGGTCTTTCGCCAAAAAATGGTGAAGGTGGCTGGTGACATTCGTCGTCTTTTTATTGGGGGCGCGGATGGCGGTGCAGAGCTTAGTATCACCATGTCCACTCGGACCTTGGTGCGCTGGGCAAAGTTAACACTTGCTTTTAAAGGTGCTCCTAACGCAGTGGAGTATGCACTGGTTCGGTCTTTGACGGCTCGTGCTGAGTTGGAGCAACGAGAAGCTATTCACCGTATTGCCGCTGATGTCTTCGGTGACCATTGGGAGGATTGATGATGGAAAAGTGCTTTGCTCTTTACCGTTACAGTCATTCTGATGTGACAGCCAAAGAATGGGCCATTTACGTTGGATCAGACACCCAGGAGATTGAAGTTCGGTTTGGAAAAGCTGGTCAATTGTCGCAGCAGCGATTGATTGACTCGACTGATCCTAACGCTGAAGCAGACCGACGAATCAATGAGAAAATCAACAAGGGTTATCGATTTGTTGGACATGTCGGTATTGATCATCAAGGGCGGCCATTTGAACTCTCAAATGCGCTCGATAGCGTCGCGTGCGCCAATAACGTCAGTTGGGAGTTTCGTACTCGCAAGGACGTCAATGGCCAAATTTCGCTGGCGAAAAAAGCGTTATTCGATATGGCAAAGCTGCTTGAAGCCTATGGCTTGGCTGTTATTGATGATAACCAGGTCAGGATTGGAGAATGGTCATTGGGGTTTTGCAAAAGCGGATTACCTAGTACCAATCAAATCAGCATGGTGTCAGGTGAAGGCGCTGGCATTGTTAACACGGATGATGGCCCGTGGCCATTGTTGCTGTTACTGGCCTTTAAGCGTCAATTACCACCTCTGTGTTCGCTCACAGTAGCGAGTCCTGAAGGGATAGAAGTATCAGACCAACTGAAGTTGGAAAAAGATGTATTGCGGTTGCTAGGCAGTGATTTAGAGCGGGTTCGCCCGATAGCTGAAGCACTGGACTTAATGCCTGTGAAAATCGATCTCAACCAATCGTCGCCTGATTCGCAAAATTACTATTTCTGATAGTGGTATTGCCATTAGCGCGTCAACTACTACCACCCAAACGGGGGCCATTGCTCCTGTTGGGAGTGGTGCGTCCCCATCTCGCATGAGGATGCACTATGAGTATTCAAACCCTCGACAAACTGTTGATTTGTCACATCGACTGTTCCATCTGGAGCGGTAGAAAAAAGCTAAGGCCTGAAGATTTCAGATTAGCCAATGGCAGCCAACTTCCACCGAAGGATGTTGCCAGCTTAGGGAGTAAAAAAATTTGCGACCCAGAGGCATTGGCGAACTTTGAAAGGCTTAAGAAAGAAGCGCAGCGCTTGTGTGAGCAAGTCGGTGTGCGGTTTTTAGGTGGCTATGCCGTCCCTGAAGACCGAATTGATCAGATTGTTCCAGAGCTTGACAGGATCGGTCAGGAGTTTGCGCAGTGCAAGCAGTTGTTCTTGGACAACTATGATCAGGTGACGTTTGACTGGGTTGCGAAACACCCGGAATTTGCAGATGCAATTCGGCGTGCGCTGTCACCCATCGAAGACGTGGAACAACGGCTTCAGTTCGATTATGCCATCTATCGAATGCAACCGGCTGAACAAGCTGGTGGCTTAGATGACAAGGTCAATGGCATGGGACACACCCTATTTAGGGAGGTGGCTCGTGATGCTAATGAACTGTTTGAGCGTTCCGTTGCAGGAAAGAATCAAATCAGTCAGCGTGCCCTTAATCCTCTCAAGCGATTAAGAGACAAGTTGGATGGTTTGTCATTCCTGGATCATCGAGTTCAGCCGATGGTTGAAGCGATGGACAATTTATTTGTTCGTCTGCCGAAGACCGGCCCTGTGACAGACAATCTCTATCACGAACTGATGGCGACCATTTTAATTTTGTCTGATCCAGACAAGATGAGAATGCACGGTGAAGGTCAATTGGATATCAGACAACTGATGCCCAAACCTGAACCTAAACCCGCACAGCCAGTATCTGCTCAGGCAGATAACTTACGTGCAATACCACAACCAACCGTCAGACCAAACCTTGGTTCGACTGTACCAAACTCATTTTATTTCTAACGTCCTTGAGGGCATGTTGCCCTTAAGGGCGCATGTCCTCTGAACTATGTAAGAGGAAATTATGCAATCAACCATCCATAACCCCAGCCAACTGAACCAGTTTGAACCGCATTTTCGTGGTGTGACTGATGCGGTTGAAAGTGAATCGATACCAGAAGTGGCGTGTTGTCGAACGTTAGTACAACGATCGTACTCAACACATAGTGTCGTGATCCCCAAGAACCCTGTATTGATCGCAGATGCGGACGGGCAAGGTGTTTGGGTAACGGCCATGGTGTTTGTTCCAAACATGGCATTGCAGCAAACCGCTCATGAGCGGGCCTGGCTGCAATATCAACACGAGGTGTCTACTCAGTTACAAGACCAGTATGGTCTGACATTGGATGACATCCTGAGTTTAGACCAGCTTAAAACGTCATTTGAGCAGCACGAGAGTACCGCTCAATTGGTGGCTTGGTTAGGTCAAAAATACGACCTGGTTAAGCTAAAAGCACAGGTTTAAACACTTACATTCCCAGCGGGGAAACGCTCCCGCTGAGGGAGTATTCCCCCTAATGATTAGGAGACTCCCATGAATCATCCATTAAAAAATGCACTGCCAATCGTTGCCGCCGCTTATGGCGAAAAGTTTGGTGTGAAGGTGCTTATTCAAGGACAAGATGCGTTTACCGATGGTGAGCGGATTGTGATCCCAACAGCAAACCCAGACGACCCACACTATCAACAAATAGCTTGGGGTTATCTGGCTCATGAAGCGGCGCATATTCGGCATACCAATTTTGACATGGTGAAGAAGGCGTCGTCTAAGCCGATCCGTAAGGCACTTCTCAATATTATTGAGGATGTGCGCATTGAAAACGAATTGGCAAAGGATTACCCCGGAACCCGGCGCAGTATTTCGCAAGTGATTGAGTACATGGTGGACACACAGCAAATGTGTGTACCTGAACAGCCTGAGCCTGCATCTAACTTGCAAGCCTGGTTGTTGTTTCGCTTGAGATGCCATTTTCTGGGCCAGAAAGCGCTGACGCCTTTGTATCAAGCTGTTGATGAAAGAGTGAGACAACTCTTTCCTGCCGCAGCGATGAGCCGGTTAAGCGCCATGCTGACAGCAGTGCCTAGCCTGGCATCTACAGGTGAAGTGCTGAAACTTGTCGATGCCATCGTTGCCATGTTGGAAGAAGAATCTCGTCCACCACAGGATGAGTCTGATGCTGATGGCGGTGATGACATTGGACAAGATGCGAGTAATGACAGCAATAGCAGTAGTGACAGTCAAACCCCGGAAACAAGTTCGTCTGCAACAGGGGATGCTGCTGAAACGAGTGATTCAGATAACTCTGATCAAGCTGATAATTTGCGACAAGCCTTAGAGGCCAGTGCCGCTCACTTTGAACCCGATACCTTTGCACAAGTGGCAGAAGTGTTGTCGGAACAAGCAGAAGGACATCAGGGCGTCACTCCACTCAGTTTGCCCCAAGCAGAGCAAGCTATGTTGGGTGATGAGGCTATCTTGACCTTATCGGCGTCTGAGTCGGCTCAAATTCGAGCCCGACTTAGGGGCATGGTTCAGTCCAGTCAGGACAATCGGAATCATGCCAAACGGTACGGTCTTCGAGTGGCAACTCATCGTCTTGCCGCTTCACAAGCAGGTGAGTCGAGATTGTTTATTCAAAGGCAGCCCCGCATTGCGCCTAATGCTGCTGTGCACTTGCTTGTCGATATATCGGGCTCAATGGGTAAGCCCATTGGCGAAGGTAATCGCAAGTATTTTCATGTTGCCAATGAAGCCGCTTTGGCTTTAGCCATGGCATTGGAAGGTATACCGGGTGTTGTACCTGCGGTCAGTTATTTTCCTGGTATTCATCAGGAAGTTTCTATCGCGTTATTGCCCAAGCAATCGGTTCGACATCGGGCCGCCTGTTTTGACCAAAAACCAAGAGGTTGTACGCCTATGGCACAAGCTATGTGGTTTGCGGCAAACAGTTTGTTGGCACAAAAACAGAAGCGAAAGCTAATGATAGTGCTAACGGATGGTGACCCAGATGATTGGGCTGCCACGCATGACATTGTTGACCGGTGCAGACGCAGTGGCTTTGAGCTGCTGGGGATCGGGATTCAAACACGCAGTGTTGAGAAATTCTTTCCTCGAAGCATCGTGATTAACGACGTCAAAGATCTGAAGCGTGAGTTATTCGAAGTAACACAACAACTGATAATTCAGTAACCACATCCATTTTACCACCCTGCGGGGACGATTCCGTCCCCGCCTGGGCATGGGTTCGTCTCCGTTTTTTTTGGAGACTCCTATGAAAAACAGAAAGTTCTTAGCTGGCGAAGAAGCCGGTACTTACATCGTTCCTGAGCAAGTGACTGAAGCGGATATCTTAGATATGGCGCTCAAGCTTGCCCGTGGTCGATTGAGTAAAGGTCGAAAAATTGAACAGCCATCGTCGGCGTTCTCATACCTGCAAACACTGATGCACGAGTATGAGCACGAAGTCTTTGGCGTACTGTTTCTTGATACAAAGCATCGCGTTATTCGATTTGAAGAGCTGTTCAAAGGCACTTTAGATGCAGCGAGCGTTTATCCAAGGGAAGTAACAAAACGAGCGCTAGAACTTAATGCGGCAGCAGTGATACTGGTTCATAACCATCCATCGGGTGATCCTGAACCCAGTGAAGCTGATAAACGCATCACTCATCGACTCCGTGACGCCTTGTCACTTGTTGATATTCGAACGCTTGACCATGTCGTGGTCGCATCCGAGGGCTGCGTTTCGCTTGCCGAACGCGGTTATCTTTAATGAATGGGCGCATTGCCCATTCTCCTTCATCACAAAAGCAGTCCTATCAACACACGTCATCACAGCTCGAATTTCTATTTGAGTTTGATGATGCCCCAGTCACTTGGTCTGACACGGAAATCTGGCAGTTACGCGAAGGCATTCTATTGGATGCGATCCGTGTATTGCTGGACGGTCGTGTCAGTACTCGATTGCGAAGGGATGTGTTGTCGTGGATTCAAAATGACGAATTAACGCCATTTTGCTTTCGTGTTTGCGCGATGGCTGCGGTTGTCGATCCTGATGTGCTTCGTGATTCCATCATGTGGCTATTAAGACGACATGGTATCCAGCTTGACTAACGTTCCTGCATTAACCAAACGGCTCAATGCAGGACCCAAGCTGACTTTTACCACCAGTGGTAGGAGTCGGCTTTTTACTTAAGGAGGTTATATGGCGTTACCTTTACAAATTGAAACAGTAAGGCCATATCTTAATGGCCAATGGCTTCAAGTATTAGCGGTATTGGTGCCAGAACTTGATGCCGCCATTGCTCGAAAGGGCCGTCATGTGGCTTGTCCTGTTCATGGCGGTCGTGATGGCTTTAGGCTATTCAAAGATGCTGAATATACCGGAGGTGGCGTTTGTAACACCTGCGGTATCTTTCATGATGGTTTTGAACTGTTGTCTTGGATTAATGGATGGAACTTTGCTCAGTCTATTGAAGCAATCGGCCAGGTTCTTGGTATTCAACCCGGACAAATACAAGCGCCTATTCGGCCAATACCGAGTAACGCAGTTGATTGGAAGGCTAGAAAGCAGGACGAGGACAAAGCGATTATCCATCGCTTGAATCAAACCTGGGGAGAAACGTTTTCTCTTGCAGATACTCGTGCGCAACCAGTTTGGAACTACATGCATCGTCGTGGCATTGTTACCCGGCTTCGTCCTGAATGGGATTCGGTGCTGAGGTATCATCCAAACTTGCCTTACCATGATGAAGATGGCTTGTTTATCGATAGCTACCCAGCGCTGCTAGGTAAAATCGTTACTCAGCAAGGGCGTTCGGCCACGTTTCATCGGATCTACCTAAGTGAAGATGGATTCAAAGCGCCGGTTGAAAAGCCTAAAAAGATGATGCCGATACCAAGTGACAGAACAATCACTGGTGGTGCCATTCCGATAGGTGAGCCTGGTGAGGTATTAGGTGTTTCTGAAGGCATCGAAACAGCTTTAGCGGTTACCAGAGCTACGGGACAGACATGTTGGTCGGTTGTGAATGCAACGCTACTGGCTAGGTTTGAACCACCAAGTAATGTGAAAATGCTGTACATCTGGGCAGATCACGATCTCTCTGAGACCGGCCTGAATGCAGCGAATGAACTCAAGAAAAAAGCCTGGCAAAAAGGCATTCTGACACAAGTTCTGATCCCTCCGATACCAACGTCACTTGGCGTGAAAAGTTGGGATTGGAATGATGTGCTGAATGTTTACGGAGCCATGGGCTTTCCGAAAGTTCATATCTGATCTAAGGGGCTTCGGCCCCTTTTTTTGCGCCTTGCATATTTGAAAAATCATGGAGAATGAAAAATAGATAACCAATAGGAGAAACAAACATGATGGTATTAACCCTGTTAACAAAGCAGATTGATGGTGAGTTTACGGTTTACTGGAAGACCGGCCTTCGAAGAGGTGGTGAACTAAAGGTCGATTTAGGTGAGCAATACGACAAGCTAACTGAGCAGCAAAAGCCAATTGCAGCTGAGCTCTATGCGATTCATCACCTACTGTCAGTGAAAGAGGTGATGGGGAGTAACCGAAGCGGTAATGGGCTTCAAATCCGGGTCAGTAAAGGAGCTATCAAAAAGTTACAGAAACAACGCTCAACTCAGCATTCACTTTACAGCCTGACTAGGTTTTTGCTCACTCGATACCAGGAAGCACAGATATCGGTAGAGAAACGGGAAGATTGGCTCTCATATTCCTTCGAAGAATACAGCGTCGATAATGCTACCGTGAGAGAAATCGATGAGGTCATCAACGTTCCGAACATTGGGCCTGTCGTGGTGACTCGTCATGCACTGGAAAGGTTTGTGGAACGGCTTTCAGGCGGTGTACCTAAGCATCCTTGGAAGGCTTTGTGCGCTAAATTGTGTAGCACAGAATTGGCAAAATCTTTATTGCCAGAATGTATAGCTTCAAAGAAAGCAAAAAAATATTTCGTACAGGCAGAGTTTTGGTGTCATGGGAGCTCTGGTATGCACTTTGTGATGGTGCCATCAGCCAAAGCACTTACGTTAGTAACAGTGTTTAATAGATAGTCAGAAACACACACGATTCCTTCATCTATCTGGCCAATCGCTCTTACGGGGATCTTTAGCATGTTAGCTCTGTGAAATTTCTGGAGCTGACAATGAGAACGCCTTTGTTACCTTGGTTCATCCTATGGGTGACCATCCCAATCATTATTTTCTTTCTATTCATCTTGCCCGCCTATGCTAGTGATGGGCAATTCTATCAGCGTGGTCAGGAAGGTTGGTTTTGGTATCAGGTCATTCCCGAGCCAGCCGAGTCTGAAGACCTAATGAAGCCGAAATCTGGTGTTGTGGAGCCCACTAAGGACGGGCTAAAGCCTTTCAGTGCTGCCTGGTTTCGTGAGCACATGCAGTCGTTCATGGACAAGGCAATTGATGAGCCGACGAATGAGAACGTCAGAGCCTATCTGTATCTCCAGCGCGTCATGATGGATAAGGGCTCACAGTTTGCTGATGTTAGTCAGCAGGTGGTCATGGGCGATCCTGTTTTGGATGAAATCAGTCGCAGACCCTTGGCGACCTATGCTGCCAATCGGATGGATCGAGAAGCTGGCGCTCAACGTGATGTAGCTTTAGGTGAAGTAGCGAAGCGGGCTGGTTTGTTCTTTTTCTATCGTTCGGATTGCCCTTATTGCCATGCTCAAGCGCCTATCATCGAATCTATGGCCTTGAACTATGGGTTCGAGGTGTTTGCTATTGCTGTCGATGGCTTGCCTTTACCCGGTGGAGAGTTTCCCAATTACAAAGTCGATTCAGGACAAGCACAATCCTTGTCCGTTACGACTGTCCCTGCCGTGTTCTTAGTTGACCCGCCTAACGTTATTACTCCGATTGGACAAGGCGCAATGAGCCTTGATGAGCTCAATAATCGAATCATTCTCGCAGCCCATCAAGCCGGTTGGATTGACGATCAAACTTACTATGCCACCAGACCTGTTCAACCCGGCGTGTCACTCGCGATGTCAGCCCAAGAGCTTAACGAAAAGATATTACAGGACCCTGAGTTCCTTGTTCGCTATCTGCGTGCACAAGGAGGGTTATAACAATGAAAAAAGTAATCCGAGTATCGCTAATCGCCTGTGCGATTGGTTTTTCATCTATGAGCCAAGCAAGCTTGCAACAGGAGATGAACCAGTTGTTTGGTTCAATGACCAACACCACTGCGCCTGGTGTATTCGAGAGTCAGCGGCGTGGCGTTATATCTGGAGGAAGCGTTGTTGTTCGTAACAGGATCATGAACGAGAACCTCGTCTCTATGGTGCCACCGTCATTCCAAGCCGGTTGTGGCGGCATTGATATGTTCGCGGGAAGTTTGTCATTTGTTAACGCGGATCAGTTTGTTCAATTACTTCGCTCTGTTGCTGCAAACGCCAAAGGATATGCATTCCAATTGGCGCTCAGTGCTATGTGTGAGAAATGCTCCCAGCACATGGAGACACTGCAAAAGAAAATCCAGCAGTTGAACGAATATTTTGGCAATTCCTGTCAAATGGCTCAGGGAGTCGTGAACGATACCCTAGCTGCTTTTGGTAAGAAGGGGCAAACAGAGGCCAGCATGTTGAGCTCACTTAAAGGGGCTGGAGACATTTTTACCAGTTGGAGTGAATCCAATGGTAAGAACCCATATGAGAACGCTTCGAGTGTCGCGGCATCTGATGTGAACAAAACGATTAAAGGTAATTTGGTTTGGCGAGCATTGAAACGTCACTCGGCATCAAGCTGGTTTGCATCTGGGGATGACCGTTTTCTTGAAGCGGTTATGTCCGTGACGGGCTCGATCATCGTTGGTGATTTAGCGAATGCGGCTGATGGTCAAGGTAAAGCCCCAAAACTGACCAGACTGAATGGCAATAAAGTGACTATTGAACATCTAATTCATGGCGGTAACGTCGCTATGTACCGATGTGACACAGTGACGCAAGACGGTTGTCTGAACCCAATAATCACTAACGTGACTCTTACCGGGTTATCAACTCAGGTAGAAAATTTACTTCTTGGTACAGGTTCTAGTAACGGCATTATTTTTAAGTTTGCTCGAAATACAGGGGCTGCTAGCGCCACCGAAAAGGCTTTTATGACCTCGGCTCCTGCCAGCATTGGGGGCATGATTCGAACTCTTTCTGCATTAAATGAAGGGGCCGCTAGGTCGTTTGCTTCACGAGCGGCACCATTTATTGCTGTTGAGATGGCCCGAGCATTAGTTGAAGACATGCTCAATGCAGCTAGAAGTACCTCCGGTGTGGAAGATCATGCCTATGCGAAGTTATTAACGGAAGACCTTGAACGTGCACGTCGCCAAATCAATGAGGAGTACGCCGCGTTGCAGCGAAGATACGGCTCAGAGCAAGAGTTGCTGGCACATTTTAACCAGGTGATACAGACCATTCGCAAACAGCGTTATTACACCGTTAAATCTACGGCGCTGGGGGAATAGGTCATGTGGGAAATCTATTCCATCGGGGATTCGGCTTTTTTAGAGCAGGTCCTGAACGCTGTCGCGATGATCACTGGTACAGGCGATTTTACTTCAATGGTTCGCATTGGCTTGCTCATTGGGGTATTGATGGTCTCTGTCCAGGCCTTAATGCAAGGCGGTCGTGGGATTAACTTTCAACACGTTTTAGTCTCATGGCTAGTCTTTGCAACCATGTTTGGACCCAGTACCCGAGTGAGCATTGAGGATGCGTACACCGGACAAGTTCGAGTGGTTGATAATGTGCCCATCGGTGTTGCTGCCGCAGGTAGTACGATTTCGACTGTTGGCTTTCAAATCACGCGATTGTTTGAAACCGCCTTCTCAACTCCCGCGATGACGGAATACGGCTTTGCATCCAGTTTACAGTCACTGATTAAAGTGAGAAAACAGGTGATGGATCGCTCTGGGTTGGGTGATGCAAATCGTGTCGGCGGCTCGGACATCGAGCAATCGTGGTTTAACTACATCAAAGAGTGCACCTTGATTGGTATCGACATCGGCCAAAAGAACCTCGATCAGGTGCTGAGTGATCCTAACCCGATGACAGCGATTAGGTTTGATTCGCGCATTTATGGCACTCGAATCATGCTCAGTGGTAGCAGTAGCGATCTGGACTGCACCGATGCCTATAGCCAACTGAAACTCATGACAGAATCAACCTTCATTCCAAGGCTTAAACAGGTTCTGTCAGCCTCATTGGGGACTTCGTCAGCAACGGACACTGATGACGTGATCCGAAATGCACTGAATAACCTTGGTTTGGCTTCGGTTAACACCCAAGAGTATATGACCGCGTCAGTGCTTTTGCCTATTTATGAGCAAAGCGTGACGGGCAAGTATATGGATGATCAAGCTTTCACCGCAGCCGTTATGGTTAACCAAGCGATTGAGCAGCGTAATACGCAATGGGCGGCGGAGCAGACCCTGTTCCAGAGTATCGTTCGTCCGATGATGACGTTTTTTGAGGGGTTCATTTACGCCATCACCCCATTGATGGCCTTTGTGATAGCCCTTGGCCAAATCGGGATGCGAATGGCTGGGAAGTACTTGTTAATCCTGCTTTGGATTCAACTTTGGATGCCTGTCATGGCCATCATTAACCTGTATATTCATTTAACCGTTGCAGGGAAAATGTCTGCTCTTGATGCCTTTGCAGGTACAGAAGTGCCATCTTTTGCTGGGATGATGCAGATGGATTCAGTGCTGCAAACCTGGATAGCTACTGGCGGCATGTTGGCGTCGAGTGTTCCGGCGATTTCGCTCATGCTCGTTTATGGCTCAGCAATAACCGCTACCCACTTGGCTGGGCGTCTACAAAACGGTGATGCCATTGATGAAAAGCTGGCAAGTCCAGATGTCGCGAAAAATGCCCCGGTAATGCAATCACAGTCAATGTTCCAAAATTCAGCCCTCACTGGTTCTGCTATGACCGGCGCGTCAAACCTACTAAGCAGTTTCTCTGTCGGAAACGCAGTGGGTTCAATGGTCGGCTCTGCAAAAGAATCCATGACTCAGGCAACTCAAGCCTTTAGCCGTCAGGTTGGCAATACCATGAGTCGAACCTTTGGTGAAAAGCTAAGTTACGACAACCTGTCTTCAGTTGGACGTCAGATCGGTTCTTCTAATTCCGCATCTAGCGCCGTTGTTAATCAGGTTACTGATGACCTGCAAACACGGTATGGTTTCGGAGACGATAAAAAAGACGCTGTACGTGGCTTGGTATCGGGCGTGTTATCGGGAGGCCTAAGGGTCGGTGGAGATGGAACCATTACAAATACCGGTGATAAAGAAGTAGCAGATAAAGGGTTCTTGGGAAGATTACTTGGTACAGGGGGGAATGACTCCCCACAAGGTAACTTGCCTGGAGTCGATAAGCCTGAATCCTCAAGAGTGCCAAAAATATCACGGCTACGAGCAGGCTTGGATTTAGGTGGAAACTTTAGTGGCCAAGTTGAGTCGTCAGAAGGCAGTTCTCGATCTACGACCGCAAATACGCTCACTGGGGAGATGCAAAGCTTGGCATCGAGTGATTCACGACGTGCTGAGTATCGCGATGCAATGGTTAAGGACCTTTCAGATTCAAGACGTTCTGGCGTTGAAATGTCGTTGTCTAACCAAGACTATCAGTCACTTCAGAGTTCAGCACAAGACGTTATCACGGCATCAAACCGCTTTAGTGAGCTTGATCAGGCCAGCTACAGTCTATCAGGACAAAGGAACACGGATGGTGCGACGTTAACTCGATTAGCAGCGGATAATCCTGAAGTCATGGATTATTTAGGTCGCTATATGAACCAGCATGTTGAAGCAGGTAACCGATTACGTGAAAACCTTCCAATGTATCAGCGCTTGCTACCTGATGATAATCAGGCGTATGTGGCCGCAGCTATGGAGTCTTTAACCTATAGCAACTCCTCGACGCCCGCTGAACGAGACAATGACTATCAAGCAGCAATGACTGTTATGGCCATGGCTACCGGAGCCGATTTACGATCTATTCAGCCACGCTCTAATGAAGGCTTGTCATCAACTGCACCTACTTTTGGTGGCACTCAAAGCCAAGTTGAATCCGGTGTTCTGGGAGGCTATGAGGATGCTGCAACAGTTCAAACGCAGTTCAATTCGGCTCAATCCGCTTACCAAACCAATCTTTCTGGTGTAGATGGACAGCTGAATGCGCATCAGCAACAAGCCCAGCAGGCCGTAGCTTCTGACACAAGTACCTATCAATCTGGACTCAACAGTGAAGCTGGCTCTCAGTGGCGATCTCGCATTATGGCTGATGATAGCGGAGTCTCAGGTGCTGAAATGTTCTTCAACAGCGCCAGTGCTATCGGTGATTTCAGTGGCAAGCATACTGATGCAGCTCTGCATACCCTGAATCACTTTGGCGAAGACTATGAGAGTTACAAAGAACAAGCGCTTGAAGATCCTGGCTCACGAGGTTTCTTGCACAACGCTACTGTGGCCAGCAAATCAACCTGGGATGGCTTAAAAGCCGCCGTTGATGCAGGAACCTCTTTGGAAAACCCATTGACGGCGTTTAATGATGCATACAGTGGATCGAGTTCGCAGTATGCCTCCGAAGTAAACTGGGGCACTAAGTCTGAAGCCATGTTGGCGGGGGCATTCGGTGCGGCAGTTAACAATCGATATGGTGAGTTTCTAGAGCAGTATGCTGATGATTTTAAACAGGAAGCATACAGCGAAGGGCAGAGAATGGGATTGACCCCGATTCAAAGTCAAGTTTTCGCTCAAGCTTTCAATGAAGGTTTGGCGGGGCGCGTTTTCAATTCTGAAGACTCATCGAGTTGGTCGCCTGAAATGCTTGGTCTAAGGGAGCAAATGCTAAATGAGTATCGTCAAAAGGATGAGAGTGGCGCTTACATCTCTGACAGTGTGTCTGATGAAGATAAAGCATTTGTGGATAAGCAGATTGCAGTGATCTCAAATGCATCCCTTGCGGGAGATTATGCTCAGAACAACTTGATCGATATTAGGGCATATAACCAGGCATCAGGAAATAAATAAAACAAGGAGTAGAAGCTCAAGGCTAACGAAGTTTTATGGCTTAATTACGTAGATAGGGATATATTTCTCCGTACTTAGATACGGAGAAATATATCACATGTACACAATTGGAAAATTAGCCGAACAAGCTAGTATCAATGTTGAGACTGTTCGTTATTACGAACGACGTGGTCTTATAGAAAAACCTGAAAAACCGCATCTAGGCTACCGACTTTATCCTTTGGCAACATTAAACCGAATAAAATTCATTAAACGTTCCCAAGATCTTGGGTTCACTTTGGAAGAAATCTCCAATTTACTCAGCCTTAATGACACTCCCTGTATAGAAGTGCAAGAAATGACTTTACACAAGCTTGCAAGTGTGAAAGCCAAAATAGCAGGTCTTCGCCGCTTAGAAACCGTTCTCACAGAATTATTGAATGAGTGTAATTCTAATACTAACCAATCCCACTGTCCCATTATTGATTCCCTACTTCCTGAAGATTAATAATGAGTCAAATTTTATCTTGACTCCGTAGTTGGGTACGGGGTTTAAGCTTGTTTTACTAAAGTACGATAAGTAGAGTGAGTTATGTCAAAAAGTAATCCCAACTTTCCAATCATCGGCGGTGTTATTGCCGCTATTGGCGCTGGTCTTTGCTGCGCTGGTCCTTTCGTCTTGTTGCTGCTAGGCGTGAGTGGCTCCTGGATTGGTAATTTAACCTTGTTAGAACCTTATCGTCCCATTTTTATCCTGCTGGTTTTAGCCTTATTTGGCTTCGCAGGCTGGAAGGTCTATCGCCCCGTCGAGGACTGTGAGCCAGGCACCGCCTGTGCAGTTCCTCAAGTGCGAAAACGTCGGCAGGTGATCTTTTGGTTAACGGCACTGACTGCGTTGGTTTTAGTCACCAGTAATTATTGGATTGTCTGGTTTGCCTGATGACGATTTCTAACCTTTTATTTTGATTAAATCTTTATGGCTTGCTCTTGGAGAAAATTATGAAAACACTCGCCCTAATGTCCCTGTTCGTACTGACCAGCCTGAACGCTTTAGCTGCCCCGAAAACAGTTACTTTGGAAGTCCCAACCATGAACTGTGTGACCTGTCCCTTTACCGTGGAAAAAGCCTTACAAAAAGTCGATGGCGTCAGTAAAGCCGAAGTGACCTTTAAGACCAAACTGGCGGTGGTCACCTTCGACGACGAAAAAACCACGGTAAAAGCACTGACCGAAGCCACCACTAACGCGGGTTATCCGTCAACGCTCAAGGAGTAAAGCATAGAAATGCTAATACGGTTACTGACCCGGTTCGGCGATAAGATTAGCTCATTGGGCGCGCTGGTTTCTGCTATGGGATGCGCCATGTGTTTCCCGGCCATTGCCAGTCTGGGCGCTGCGGTAGGACTGGGTTTTCTCAGCCAATGGGAAGGTCTGTTTGTTAGCACGCTATTACCCCTGTTTGCCTGGATTGCCTTGGTACTCAACGGACTTGGCTGGTTCAGCCACCGGCAATGGCACCGTAGTGCGCTGGGTGTGGCCGGCCCCATTTTATTGCTGTTATCGCTCTATCCGTTTTTCCAGTACGGCTGGAGCAGCTATGTCACCTATTCAGCATTAGGCCTGATGGTTGCCGTATCGCTTTGGGATATTTTTTCACCGGCGAATAAACGCTGTGATGATGACAGCTGTGCTGTTTAACACGACGCAATGCCTGACTACTATTTGAGGAAAACGAATGATCTTACTATCGATAGAAGGGATGACCTGTCCAAGTTGCGTCGCCCACGTTAAAGAAGCACTCGATGCGATCGAAGGCGTTAATAAGGTTGAAATATCTTATGAAAACGCCAGAGCAACGATCACCACGAACGGTGGGGTCAGCGTAACCGTTCTCATTGGAGCAATAGAAGCTCTCGGTTATATCGCAAAAGAATCCACTGGCACTGCAAAAGAAATTACTTCACCGAACGACTGCTGTGACAACGAAAATGCAAGCAACACTGAAAGCAACCAAACTCAACATGTGGCGATTATCGGTACGGGTTCCGGCGCTTTTGCCTGCGCTATTAAAGCCGCTGAAGGTGGTGCCAAGGTCACTCTTATTGAGGGAGCCGATGTGATTGGCGGCTGTTGCGTGAATGTCGGCTGCGTACCCTCAAAAATTCTAATCCGCGCCGCTCAATTGGCTCAGCAGCAACGCAATAATCCCTTTACCGGACTGGAAAATCATGCGCCCCAATTGAGTCGAGCCTTGTTGACTCAGCAGCAGACCGCTCGGGTCGAAGAGCTGCGCGCGGCAAAGTACCAGAATATTCTGGAGACAAATCCTGCGCTTAGTTTACTTAAAGGTTGGGCGCAATTTAAAAATGCCAACACCCTGATAGTCAGAAAAAATGATGGAACCGAGCAGGCAGTTCACGCCGATAAAATCCTGATCGCTACCGGCTCCACGCCAACCATTCCTCCTATTGATGGTTTAACTGAAACACCTTATTGGACCTCTACCGAAGCGCTGTTTGCTCAGGAATTGCCGCAGCACCTGGTCGTGATTGGTTCGTCGGTTGTAGCGCTGGAAATTGCCCAGGCTTATCGCCGTTTAGGCAGTGAAGTCACCATATTAGCAAGACATACATTGCTTTATCGGGAAGATCCCTTGCTCGGTGAAAAACTCACCGGATGTTTTGAAAAAGAAGGCATTCGAGTATTAAACAGTACGCAAGCTACCAAGGTGACCCACGATGGAAGCCAATTTACATTGGAAACTAACGCGGGCGATCTACGCTGCGATCGTTTGCTGGTAAGCACCGGGCGACACG
This sequence comes from Shewanella chilikensis, assembly GCF_037953065.1. Lineage (NCBI taxonomy): Bacteria > Pseudomonadati > Pseudomonadota > Gammaproteobacteria > Alteromonadales > Shewanellaceae > Shewanella > Shewanella chilikensis. The sequence goes on from NZ_CP149966.1 coordinate 1,196,803, forward strand.
CCAATACTTGCCAACTCAATCTGGGCGCGGTGGGTGTTACGACCAACAAAAAGGGCGAAATCGTTGTTAACGAACGCATGGAAACGAATGTTCCCGGTATTTACGCCGCCGGAGACTGCTGCAACATGCCGCAATTCGTCTATGTCGCCGCGGCCGCCGGTAGCCGTTCCGGCATCAACATGACGGGCGGATACGCCAAACTGGATCTATCCACCATGCCAGCAGTGATTTTTACCGATCCCCAGGTGGCAACTGTTGGGCTCACGGAAGAGCAAGCCAACGCACAAGACATTGAAACCGACAGTCGTGTATTGGAGATGGAGAACGTGCCGCGCGCACTGGCGAATTTCGAGACCGATGGTTTTATCAAATTGGTGACGGAAAAAGCCACTGGCCGCCTGATCGGGGCGCAGATTCTGGCGCATGAAGGTGGAGAACTGATCCAGAGTGCGGCGCTGGCGATCCGCAACCGTATGACGGTGACGGAATTAGCCGACCAGCTTTTCCCTTACCTGACTATGGTGGAGGGTTTGAAGCTCTGCGCCCAAACCTTTAACAAGGATGTCAAAGAACTGTCCTGTTGTGCTGGGTAACGAACTTGAGTTGATCCGTATTCATTGATGGAAATGGCATTTTTCATTCGTAGTACGAAAGTGCCAATCAATTTTTTGAGTATAAGTAAAAAAGCAGTCAATTTACTATGACCTTGTTTTTTTAGGGAGGATAGATGAGCGACCATCTGCAAATTCGTTTACCCAGTACCAATATTTTTTTTCGCTCAGGCTTAGTTCTCGACCGGTATCTTTCAGTTGTCTTTGAAATAAATGGATTAGTCCGCTTAAGCCTAAGAAGGCTAAACCGACACATAAAATTGTCCAACTCGCTTGCCAATATGCGATTGCTACAAGCATAGTGATGATGGCTATAAGTCCGATGGGATTACAGGTCGCTTTGAATCCCAAGTAGCTGAAAAAAACGACGGTGCAAATCAGAAATGGCAAAGCCGCTAACTTGGCAGATGCCGTTAATATTTCTGAGGGAAAAAAATGAGCCGCAGCCAAAGTCGCCAGAAAAAGCCCCAGTGATATAAACCAGCAGCGTGCTGGTAAAGATTTAAGTAATTTTATCATCTTAGTACTCTCAAAGTGCACGGGCGGTGCACAATCAAATCATGCATCAGCATGTTAGTTCTCAAAAAGTGCTCTAGTGGTTTGCTCGGCCATAATCTCACACACAGGACATTTAAGCTGAATGCGCTGTTGAGATACCGTCAAATACAGACTGCCGCATCGACACCGGTGTAAGGATGCAAGCTGTGATCTTAAATCACGAGCTAGAACCCAACCTTCATTGATGGTCAGTTTTTTCCAGGGGATCTCAGCTGGAAGATCTGCCTCTTCTCTTGCAACCAAGTACGCATCGTAAGCCTTCATCAAAGCATCGATATTTAATTTCTTGTAGACATTATCACCACCAATATTGACATAAAGCGCCATCAGCAGGGAGCCTTCAACTAGGGCTCTTCTGCTTTTAACGATGGCATCAGATTCTGGCAATTGACCAGGACAAGGTGACTTGCCAGTCACTTCTTTGTGCAGCCTTCTGATAATGTGGATTGGCAAACCTGTATCGAGCGCGATAATGGTCGTTCGAAATCCGTACTTAATAAGCAGCGAGGCTCGGGTAAACAGCTCACTTTTGGACAGGTTATCAATCATGCATCCCCCTTGTTGTTTAGGGTTGATAATAAATAAGCGATTCTTGGGATACCTGTACCTTTGCTCTTCACCATCTCAATCAGTTGGCTTTGGTTACCCCTTGGTTGAAACAGCATGAATGATGAGGTCGCCACTCGTTGCAGGTCGTCAACACCGGCATTAATCAGTGCATCCACCACGTCGCGTGTAAGTCCAAAGCGCAAGACCGCCTCTTGCGGATCAATGCGCGCCAATTCACGTGCTGCGTGTAGGTACGCCAAATTTAATTGATAGAAGTCTTGTTGATTGGTTGTCATTGACGGACCTCCAGTTCATGTAAAATATTGCGATAGATAGAAAGCACTCTTTGCCCATACCAGCGTGCACGATCTTCGTTCCAACTGTGATAGCGGCCTATGCCAAGCTCTAAATCATTTGGTGAAGACTTGATTGCTTCGGCCAAAATACTTGAGCCGACCGTAAGGTTGGTGATGGGGTCTAGCAGTTCCGCTGCTGAGCTCACCCGATGCCCATGCCAATGCAAATTGATTTGCATAAGGCCAATATCGAGCTGATATTTTTCAGTCTCTTGCAGTGCCTGGTTTAACAGTTGCTCTGCTTCTGTCTTAGATTTGGCGTAGGTTGCGTTTGAACCATTGCGAATTGCGTATGGCCATGGACTGGTCATGTTGAGACCACGATGTGAGGCCGACTCAGCCAAGGCAACGGCGTAGAGCATGACTGGATCAATACCAACGCTTTGTGCTGCTTTTTCCCACTGATAGCCCGGAAACGCATAGACTGAAGTGCTTGCGGACATGGCTATCACTAGGGCAATGGTTTTTGCTTTAATCGTTTTCATTTTTGTCCTCTAATTGATTTCCGAGAAGCGCCTGAATGGCTTTCGGGCTTATTCTTTTTAATGGCACTGCGCTAAAGTCGGCGATGCCTCTCGTATAAACTTGTGCCGCTTTTGACCAGTCGCCTACGGCAACAGGCGCTTGCATATCAAATCCTTTTTGCTGGTTCTGATGGTCTGCAATACCCTGTAATAGCCTTGGGTATTCACCCACTTCGTCCCGTAGCAAGTAAGCCTGGTAGCGTGTTAAAAACTCTTTTTGCTTAAAGGGGTATTCCCTGTCATCAACCTTGCAGAGTTCAACCCATCCACCCATGTCTGAAATCACGCGGTGGATAAGCGCATCGTCAAACATCACGGATGTCCAAGCGCCAACCTGACGAACAGCCTTGTCAACTTTGTTCCAAGCAACCATGGCTCTTGAACCTGAGTTGCCGTCGATATGCTTGATGACGTCAGCGGGCTTTGGAAAAAATTGCCCAGTATCCGGTGATTGAATATGCCGAGTCAGACCGATTCGCACTTCTTCAATGCTATAAGCACGAAGGGCTTCAAATGCGATGGATAGCAATTGTGGTGATACGCTTTTGCCATACATGGCCCAAGCTGCTCCCCAAACTTCAGCAAACTCGCGTTTATCAACCTCCTGCACTTGAACGAACCTCCCGAATACCTGGTCCGGCCCAGCTTTCAGCAATGCGGCGATTGCTTTCTTCAATATTCAATTGGTGATTGCTGCCCTTTAGGCTCGTCGATGATTGCTGTACTTCATCAATGCGAACGTACTCGTCTTCCCATTGCCGGTTTAAAAGCCAGTTATGTGGCATAGGGGTCTTAGTCCGATCTTGATACTGTAATCGGTTGTCTCGTTGCTCTTTCCAGCGTGTTAGCACTTCCAAGGCGAGTTCATGGTCTTCATTGAGGCCCATGCGTAGCCATTCTTCTTTGGCTTTCGCTTTTTTTTCTTTGCGTATTTGTACATCCCAGAAGTCTTCAAACTGTATGTGGTCAACAGTTTTAACTGTTGGTTTATTGCTTCTCTCAGAGTCATCCGACCGTTGAGAGTCCCTTACCGGGTTGCCATCAGGCATAAACAATGATGAAAATTCTTCTGGTAGCCGAGCTTGAAAAGCGGCAAGAGATTTCAAAAGCGATGCCATACCAATGAAGTCGGCAGGTACATCTTTAAGCAACCGAAAGGCTGCCTTACCTTGGTTTGGGTTTTCGATTGGGTTGTGCTTCAGAAAGCTTCGAATCAAAGTCCAACCAGATCCCTCGCAACGAATCAGGAACTGATCTTGTTCTAACTCACTTAACGTCTTGGCAACCTGTTGCTCATCCCAGTTCAAGTCAGAAGCAACGTAACCAATCGGCAGTCGAAAGCAGCCAAGCAAATTACAATGTGGGCATGTAAGCAAATACAGTCCTAGCAACTTCGCTGAGTCACTCCAGGACAAAACATTTTGCTTTAGCCAAAAGCGGGTATAGACCTTGCCATAATCACGCATGGAGGAACTCGCTTTTGTGTTTACGTAAAATGCTGACCATTATTTGCCCTTAATCCTACTGGTTACTGGCTTTCAGCTCGCTTGGGCATTCGGGATAGATGTCCGGTCTTAACTGAGATCGGGTTACCTGTCCTTGCGTAGCTTGTTCGATGGGTAAAACGAATTCAGCGGGAACACGCCCTGATTTATTCAACCAAAACCAGACGTTTTGCTGTTTTGAGTTGATGGCTCTTGCTAATGCTGATTGCCCGCCGACCAAGTCAATGGCACGGCGGAGATGTTTTTGTGTCGTTTTGAACACTTCCATACCGTCTCCTGTTACAATAATAACTGTTACAAGATTGAATGTTACAGTTTAAACTGTAGATAAGTCAACAGTTAAAATTGTTGAAAGACTACAGTTTTATTTGTAGAATGCGGGCTTATGAAAACTTTATCCGAACGACTAAACCATGCCTTGCAGCTTACTGGGGTAACTCAGTCTGAGTTGGCTCGTCGCATTGGTATCAAACAGCAGTCGATCAGCCAGATTTGCTCTGGTAAATCGGCTAGGTCTCGTTACACCATGCAGATCGCGGAGGCGCTTCGCGTGAATGCTCATTGGCTCGCCACAGGTGATGGCGAGATTGGCTTGGGGGTCGGTAATGTAGAAGTCGGGCCTGATATTAAGGGAAGAATTCCTCTCATTAACTGGGTTCAGGCCGGTGATTGGACTGAAATAGCGGAGGGATTTGCCCATGAAGATGCTGAGGAGTGGCGTGAAGTCACTGGGAAAGCACATGAGGGTTGTTTCGCACTTCGCGTAAAAGGCGACAGTATGGAAAATCCAAGCGGAAAAAAATCCATACCTGAGGGGGCAGTGATCGTTGTTGATCCTGAGTTACCTTACTCTTCAGGTTCATTGGTTGTTGCGCGTTTGGATGATTCGAAAGAAGCAACCTTTAAGCAGTTGGTTATTGATGGTGAACAGAAGTATCTAAAACCTTTGAACCCGCAATACCCTGCAATACCGATCAACGGCAACTGCACCATCATCGGTGTAGTACGACAAGCTATCATCGATTTCTGGTAGCGAAGGAATTTGTGGTTTAGCCACAGTTGTTCATTAGCTGAAGAAGCAACGATTGCAAACAGCTACAACTGAGCATTGGTGCACGCTGAGAGTAAATGGTAACCGATTAGATAACCATTGATTGTTTATAAAGTCAAGATCAGCGAAAATAGCGGCCAATTACGATTAACACGACGGATTTGACAAGCGAAGAACTGAAAAGAGAGTACTTCCAAAAGTGTGTACAAATCCGTGTACAAACTAAAAGAATTTATACATGGCAAACCAAGATTTTCTTAATGAAATCAATAAGCGAAGGACCTTTGCTATCATCTCTCACCCGGATGCGGGTAAAACTACCATTACAGAAAAAGTCTTGCTTCATGGCCGCGCCATTCAATCTGCCGGTACAGTAAAAGGCCGTGGCTCGTCTCAGCATGCTAAATCTGACTGGATGGAGATGGAAAAGGAGCGGGGGATCTCGGTCACGACTTCTGTGATGCAGTTTCCTTACAACGACTGCCTGGTTAATCTGTTGGATACCCCTGGTCACGAAGACTTCTCTGAGGATACCTACCGTACCCTGACAGCGGTGGACTCCTGCCTTATGGTTATTGATGCTGCCAAAGGGGTTGAGGACAGAACCCGTAAGTTGATGGAAGTAACTCGGCTGCGTGACACCCCTATCGTTACCTTCATGAACAAGCTCGACCGGGATATCCGCGATCCGATGGAATTGCTCGATGAAGTGGAAAACGAGCTCGATATTCTCTGTGCACCTGTCAGCTGGCCGATAGGCTGTGGTAAGTCTTTCAAAGGCGTTTACCATATTCACCGCGATGAAACCATTCTGTATCAGACAGGTCATGGTCACACTATTCAGGAAGTACGGATAATCAAAGGATTGGGTAACCCTGAGCTGGATGAAGCCGTTGGCAGCGACCTGGCAGCACAGCTGCGTGACGAGATGGAGCTGGTAACCGGTGCCTCCAATGAATTTGATCTTGAACTCTTCCTGTGTGGCGAGTTGACACCTGTGTTCTTCGGGACCGCCCTGGGTAACTTTGGGGTCGACCATATGCTGGATGGCTTGACTGCTTGGGCGCCCAAACCTATGCCGAGGCAGACCACAGAGCGTTTGGTCGAAGCCGGTGAAGAGAAGTTTTCCGGTTTTGTGTTCAAGATCCAGGCAAACATGGATCCCAAACACAGAGACCGTATCGCCTTTATGCGTATCGTTTCCGGTAAATATACCCAGGGCATGAAGATGAAGCATGTCCGCATAGGTAAAACTATCAGTATTTCCGATGCGGTCACTTTTATGGCCGGTGACCGTGAGCGCGCCGCCGAAGCCTACGCCGGTGATATCATAGGTTTGCACAATCATGGCACTATTCAGATTGGCGATACCTTTACCCAAGGGGAAGAGTTGAAGTTCTCCGGGATCCCCAACTTTGCACCTGAAATGTTCCGTCGTATTCGCCTTAAAGATCCGCTGAAGCAGAAACAGCTGCTCAAAGGCCTGGTGCAACTCTCGGAAGAGGGGGCTGTGCAGGTTTTCCGTCCTCTGGATACCAATGATTTGATCGTAGGGGCTGTTGGGGTACTGCAGTTTGAAGTGGTGGTCGCCAGACTCAAATCGGAATACAACGTGGAAGCCATCTATGAGGCTATAAACGTGGCAACCGCGCGTTGGGTCTACTGTGATGATGCCCGTAAATTGGAGGAGTTCCAACGTAAGTGCTCCACCAATTTGGCGTTGGATGGCGGTGATAACCTGACTTATATCGCGCCGACCATGGTTAATCTTAATTTGTCCATGGAGCGCTATCCGGATATTGAGTTTGCCAAGACCCGGGAACACTAAATCACAAAGGTGGAGCTTGCTCCACCTTTTTTATTGGGATGTTGTTGAGAGATCTTCTGATGTTTTTTATTCAAAAGTGCTGGAAAAGTTACATCCGTTTTTGCGACAGCTTGGGGTTAACCGAAGATAGTCGCCGTTGTTGTATGCCAAGGCTCAGTGATCCGCCATTAACGAAACGTAAGCAGAAAGATCCTCTGGCAGACGGACAAAAAGAAGGAAAGCAACATGATCTTTGACTCCCATGCTCATCTGGATTTCAGTGAATTTGATCATGACAGGCGAGCCCTCATGGCCGCGATGAAGGCCGCCGGTATTGGTGGGGCCATTATTCCCGGTGTTAGCAGTGAACATTGGTCAAAACAGAAAGCGATTGCTCACCAACTGCAACTGCCTTATACCTTGGGGATCCATCCCTGGTATTGCCCGAAAACCCTCATTGAATGCGACCAATCCCTTGCAGCACTGAGAACCGAGCTCATGACAGCGAATGACTCTTTGATGGTGGGAATTGGCGAGTGCGGTTTGGACAAACCTAAGGCAGAGCTTGCACCAGATAACCCGGCGTATGTCCCTTGGAATTTACAATACCGAGTGCTTGATGGGCAGTTGGCCTTGGCGGCAGAGTTGAAGCTGCCACTGATACTGCATTCGGTGAAAAGCCATAATGAACTCTTGGGAATGTTGAAACAGTATTCGCTGCCGCGTGGCGGAGTGATTCATGCATTCAACGGCTCTTATGAAACAGCAATCGCTTATCTGGAACTGGGTTTCAAATTGGGGATTGGTGGCTTATTGCTGAATAAAAACGCAAAAAAGTTACGTGACACAGTTAGCAAATTACCTCTAGATGCGCTCTTGGTCGAGACAGATTCACCCTCAATGACACCTCATTTCCTGCCGGAAAAGCGCAATACCCCTCTGACGCTGGTACAAATAATAGCCGAAATGGCGAATTTGCAGAAAAACAGCAATGTTCTAATATCAGAACACCTCCAACAGAATCTAATGCAACTATTTGAGCTTTAGTTTTTTTTAATGGAACAGGTGTAACTCGCATTACATGCGGTGACTAAACTTTTGAAAATTAACTTCAAAAACTTGATCAAAACGACGATTTTGCCCCGGAGGTCGGGTATAATCTTGCTCGGAAAAAGGTTGGTTAACAACATAATTAAAAAGCGTTAACAATAGGGTGATGGTTAATGAATATACTTATGAGCTTGGTAGGGGTGGTCACCCTACTCGCGATTGGTTTCTTGTTGTCCAACAACAAGAAAGCAATCAATCTTAGAACAGTCGGTGGTGCACTGGCGATTCAGGCCGCTTTCGGTGGCTTTGTGCTGTATGTGCCGGTCGGTAAAGATATCCTGAAAAGTATCTCCGACGCTGTTTCCAGTGTTATCGGTTATGCACAAAATGGTATCGGTTTCCTGTTTGGTGATTTGGCTAACTTCAAAGTCGGCTTTATCTTCGCAGTAAACGTGCTGCCAATCATAGTGTTCTTCTCTTCTCTGATCGCTGTGCTCTATTATCTGGGCATCATGCAGTGGATTATCCGCATCATAGGCGGTGCCTTGCAGAAGGCCCTGGGTACCAGCCGTACCGAGTCTATGTCTGCCACTGCCAATATCTTCGTGGGTCAGACCGAAGCACCTCTGGTGGTTCGTCCCTTCATTCCTACCATGACTCAATCTGAGCTGTTCGCCATTATGGTCGGTGGTCTGGCATCTATCGCTGGTTCTGTTCTGGCCGGTTACGCGCAGATGGGTGTACCTATTCAGTATCTGGTTGCGGCATCTTTCATGGCCGCTCCAGGTGGCTTGTTGATGGCCAAACTGATGCACCCAGAGACCGAAACCGCCAAGAACGACATGGATGAACTGCCGGACGATCCGGACAAGCCAGCTAACGTGCTTGACGCTGCTGCAGCCGGTGCTTCTTCCGGTATGCACCTGGCGCTGAACGTTGGTGCTATGCTGCTGGCCTTTATCGGTTTGATTGCCATGATCAACGGTATTATAGGTGGTATCGGCGGATGGTTCGGCATGGAAAACCTTACCCTGGAACTGATCCTTGGCTATATCTTCATGCCGCTGGCTTACCTCATTGGTGTGCCTTGGAATGAAGCCATGATTGCAGGTTCTTTCATCGGTCAGAAGATAGTGGTCAACGAGTTTGTGGCTTACATGAACTTCGCTCCTTTCATCCATGATGCTGCTATGGCTTGTACTACAGTAGCCGCTGATGTCACTAAAGAGCTGCCTATGTGTGTGGCTGAGACTCAGGCGCCAATGACAGCCCGTACAATGGCGATTGTCTCTTTCGCTCTGTGTGGCTTTGCTAACTTGTCTTCTATCGCAATTCTGCTGGGCGGCTTGGGGGCTATGGCACCAAATCGTCGTCACGACCTGGCTAAACTGGGTCTGCGCGCCGTGGTTGCCGGTTCTCTGGCTAACCTGATGAGTGCGACTCTGGCAGGTTTGTTCCTGGCACTGTAAGACGGTAGTGAACAGAGGCCTGAATTCGCAGGCCTCTTGTTAACCCAATCGATTTCCAAACTTAGCTTTGCTTGGCTCATATGCCAACCTATGGTTGGCAAGATGAGCAGAACAAGAGTACAGATATTTCTGGCTAGTGAGTGAAATGGGTACTTTTGTTCAAATATAAAATTTAGTGTTCGCATTTTATTTTTGTCTTTCTTGTGGTTTTGGATGGAGAAGGTAGAATGCGGGCGCCAATTAAAAGAATGCCGCTCCAAGAGGGTGGCGAGAACCAAAGATGAATGGGGTTGATGATGAAAACGTTAAAACTTTAGCTTTAGCCGCTACCGCGGTCGCCGCCATGTCAGGCAATGCTTACGCCGCTGATCGTTCTGATCTGCACGGCAGTGATTACAAGTGGATGCAGTTCAACCTGATGTATTCTATCGGTGAGAAGCCCGATAACCCAGCTACAGGTGATCAGCACAACTACCTGGAAATGGAGTTTGGTGGTCGTTCCGGTATCTTTGACCTGTATGGTTATATTGACGTGTTTAACCTGGGTAACCAGTACACCAACGACGGTGACAAGAACCCAGGTTCAGGCAGCAGCAAGCTGTTCATGAAATTTGCACCACGTATCTCCTTGGATGCCGTATTCGGTAAAGATCTGTCTTTCGGCCCAGTTCAAGAAGTTTACTTCTCTACTCTGTTTAACTGGGACGGCCTGATTAACGACGGTGACGGCACTGGTGTTAACAGCTCTTTCTGGGGTGTGGGTGCTGACGTTATGGTGCCATGGCTGGGCAAAACCGGCATGAACCTGTATGGATACTACGACCTGAACAATAAAGAATGGAACGGTTATCAGTTCTCTATGAACTGGTTCAAGCCTTTCTACTTCTTCGACAACAAGAGCTTCCTGTCATTCCAGGGTTACATCGACTACCAGTTCGGTGCTGACGAAAACAAGACAGCTTTCGTACCAACTTCTACCAATGGCGGTAACGTATTCTTCGGTCTGTACTGGCATTCAGATCGCTACGCTCTGGGTTATGGCCTGAAAGGCTTTAAAGACGTATACCTGATCGAAGACGGTGCCGGTGCTCTAGCTCTGGAATCTACAGGTTGGTCTCACTACCTGAGCGCGACCTACAAGTTCTAATCGCAGATGGGGGTGACCCACTTGGGTGACCCCCGTTTTTATTTTGCTCTGACTTAATCTTTACCTAAGCCTGAGCTATAGTGAATTGGGTTCAATGAACCCGGATTAATAGCCGGAAGCTGGTTCAGCTTGTTTACGTAAAGGTTGACAGATTTCTCGCGTTAAAAAGGATTTTTCGCGGCAAGGCAAGGAACTTGAGTTCCCCCTTCCCGGTCTTCAAGGATTCAAGTCGTGATACTCGTTATCAAGGTTGAATACCCTACAAAGATGATTTGCAGTCAAATGCAGGCGTCGCCCGAAGGCCCGGCCATAACAATAACCACAAAGCCCCTCTGGCGCTGCCAAGACAGATTTTTAATCCTTTGATTTTATGTCTCGGAGAGCAATTATGAGCGATTTAAAACAAGCAGCACAGCGCGCCATCCAACTGATGGACCTGACCACTTTGAATGATGATGATACCGATCAAAAGGTGATCGAACTGTGTCATAAGGCCAATACTCCGGCCGGTCATACCGCTGCTATCTGCATTTATCCACGCTTTATTCCTATCGCGCGCAAGACTCTGGATGCCATGGGCGCAGATGATATCCGTATTGCCACAGTCACCAACTTTCCCCACGGCAATGATGACATAGCTATCGCGGTGCTGGAAACTCGTGCAGCAGTCGCCTACGGTGCTGATGAAGTGGATGTGGTATTCCCTTATCGTGCGCTGATGGAAGGCAACGAAACTGTTGGTTTTGAGCTGGTAAAGGCTTGCAAAGAAGCCTGTGGTGACAATGTGCTGTTGAAAGTGATCATCGAATCCGGCGAACTGAAAGACCCGGCGCTTATTCGCAAGGCTTCCGAGTTGTCTATCGATGCCGGCGCTGACTTTATCAAGACCTCTACCGGTAAAGTACCTGTCAATGCCACTCTTGAAGCGGCTGAAATCATGCTGACCGTCATCAGTGAGAAGAATCCAGCTGTAGGCTTCAAGCCCGCCGGTGGTGTGCGTGATGCCGCCCAAGCCGCTGAATTTCTTGGCGTAGCCGAGCGTATTCTGGGCAGTGACTGGGTTTCACCCCGGACTTTCCGCTTCGGTGCATCCAGCCTGCTGGCCAGTCTGCTGCACACACTGGAACTGGCTGACGCTCCAGCACCGACTCAAGGTTACTAATCCCCGCTGATTGTGATCCAAGTCTATTTGGGGACGTCAAAACTTGGTTAGTATCTGTAATAAAATTACTACACATTTGACGTCCAACCCCAATGCTGTAACAGCTTCTTTAGACAAGGTTGCAGCAGAAAGGAGGCAGTATTATGTTTCTGGCACAAGAGATAATCCGTAAAAAACGTGAAAAAATGGCGCTTTCCAAGGAGGAGATCCAGTTCTTTGTCAAAGGCATTACCGATAACAGCGTGTCTGAAGGTCAGATAGCTGCATTCGGGATGGCGGTGTATTTTAACGACATGAGCATGGATGAGCGCATCGCACTGACGACGGCTATGCGTGATTCCGGCACTGTGCTCAATTGGGATAGCCTGCAGCTCGACGGCCCTGTCATAGACAAACACAGCACAGGCGGCGTGGGCGATGTTATCAGCCTGATGCTTGGCCCCATGGCGGCAGCCTGCGGCGGTTATGTTCCCATGATTTCCGGTCGTGGTCTGGGCCACACAGGTGGCACTCTGGATAAGTTTGACGCCATCCCCGGCTATCAGACTGAGCCCGACAGCGAACTGTTCCGTAAGGTGGTTAAAGAGGTCGGTGTGGCCATTATCGGTCAAACCGGCGATCTGGTCCCTGCCGACAAGCGTTTCTATTCCATTCGTGACAACACGGCCACTGTCGAATCCATCCCGCTTATCACCGCCTCTATACTGTCGAAGAAGCTGGCTTGTAGCCTGGATGCGCTGGCGATGGACGTCAAAGTGGGCAGCGGTGCCTTTATGCCTACTTATCAGGCATCCGAGGAACTGGCTCGTTCTATTGTTGCGGTTGCCAATGGTGCAGGTACCAAGACCACGGCTTTGCTGACAGATATGAACCAGGTGTTGGCCTCCTGCGCCGGGAATGCGGTCGAAGTGCTCGAGGCGGTGAACTTCCTTACCGGCAAATATCGTAATCCGCGCCTCTACGAAGTCACCATGGGACTTTGCAGTGAGATGTTGCTGCTCGGTGGCCTTGCCGCCAATGAGGCCGAGGCCCGCAGTAAGCTCAACGCCGTGCTGGATAATGGCAAGGCCGCCGAGATCTTCGCCCGTATGGTTTCCGGACTGGGAGGCCCGGTCGATTTTGTCGAACATCCTGAAAAATACTTGCCTCAGGCCAAGATTATTCGTCCTGTGTATGCCGAGCGTTCCGGCTTTGCTTACAGCATGGATACCCGTGAACTCGGCTTGGCTGTGGTCACTCTGGGTGGTGGTCGTCGTAAGCCAGGTGATGCCCTGGATTACAGCGTCGGCCTGACACAGGTTTGTGCCCTGGGACATGAAATCAATGCTGACAAGCCGCTGGCAATGGTGCATGCCCAGTCAGAAAGCGCCTTCGAAGAAGCCGCTGCCGCGGTGCGCAGAGCCATAGTCATTGGCGACAGCGCCCCTGAGAAAACACCGGAGATCTATCGCGCCATCCGCGCTGCCGATCTCCAGGAGAAGTAGTATGAAACGTACCATTATTTTAATGCTGGATTCCTTCGGCGTCGGCGCAGCCGGTGATGCTGCCAAGTTTGGTGACCTGGGTTCAGATACCTTTGGTCATATCGCCAAAGAGTGTGCCGAAGGGCGTGCCAATGATGGCCGTGAAGGGCCGCTGAAGTTACCCAACCTTAGCCGTCTGGGGCTGGCACATGCCGCCATGGAAAGCACAGGTCAGTTTGCCCCCGGGTTTGACGCCGATGTCGAGCTGATAGGCGCCTATGGCCATGCTGAAGAGCTGAGCTCAGGCAAGGATACCCCCAGTGGTCACTGGGAGATGGCCGGTGTTCCCGTGCTGTTTGATTGGGGCTATTTCAGCGACAAACAAAACTCTTTCCCCAAAGAGTTGACCGATAAGATCCTGGCGCGCGCCGGCCTTGGCGGTTTCCTCGGCAATTGTCACGCATCCGGTACTGCGATTCTGGAAGAATTGGGTGAAGAACATATGCGTTCCGGCCTGCCTATCTTCTATACCTCGGCCGACTCCGTGTTCCAGATTGCCTGCCATGAAGAAAGCTTCGGCCTGGAAAACCTCTACCGTTTGTGTGAAATCGCCCGTGAAGAGCTTGAGCCATATAATATCGGCCGAGTTATAGCGCGACCTTTTGTTGGCAGCGGCGCCGCCGATTTTGCCCGCACCGGCAATCGCCGTGACTACGCGGTAGAGCCACCGGCGAAAACTGTGCTGGATAAGCTGAAAGCCGCCGGCGGCCAAGTGGTCAGTGTCGGTAAAATTTCCGATATTTATGCCCATTGCGGTATCACCAGCAAGGTTAAGGCCTCGGGCCTGGAGGCTCTATTCGATGCTACACTGGAGCAGGTCAAGGCTGCCGGTGACAACACCATAGTCTTCACCAACTTCGTGGATTTCGATTCCCACTATGGCCACCGCCGTGATGTGGCAGGTTATGCCCGGGGATTGGAATACTTCGATGCAAGATTGCCTGAAATCCTGGCACTGCTGAATAAGGATGATTTGCTTATCCTGACTGCAGACCATGGTTGCGACCCTACCTGGGAAGGCACAGATCATACCCGCGAACATGTGCCGGTTTTGGCCTATGGCGCAGGTTTGAGTGCCGGCTCATTGGGGCGTCGCAAGAGTTTTGCCGATATCGGCCAATCCATTGCCAGCTACTTCAAGCTGGAACCAATGGAATACGGCGAATCATTTATTCGCTGACAAGATTTGGCTCCCTCGCCGGAGCCGTCTTTAATAAACAGACTTGAGTCTTTATAAAACTAACGGGGTTATTTCGATGGCAACACCACATATTAATGCAGTTGACGGCGCATTCGCTGAAACCGTACTTTTCCCTGGCGATCCATTGCGGGCCAAGTACATTGCCGAAACCTTCCTGGAAAACGTAGAGCAGGTTACCGACGTACGTAACATGCTTGGTTTTACCGGTACTTACAAAGGTAAGCGTATCTCTGTGATGGGTTCAGGCATGGGGATCCCTTCCTGCTCCATCTATGCCACAGAGCTCATCAAGGACTATGGTGTCAAGAACCTGATCCGTGTGGGCACCTGTGGTGCAATCAGTACAGACGTTAAAGTGCGCGATGTGATTATCGGTATGGGTGCCTGCACCGACTCTCAGGTGAACCGCCTGCGTTTCAAGGGCCAGGACTTTGCCGCTATCGCCAACTATGAGCTGATGAGCGCCGTGGTTGACTCAGCCAAGGCTCACGGTACCAAAATTCGTGTAGGTAACGTGTTCTCTGCCGATCTCTTCTACACTCCGGATCCAGAAATGTTCGACGTGATGGAAAAGATGGGGGTACTGGGTGTGGAAATGGAAGCTGCCGGTCTCTACGGTGTTGCCCATGAATTCGGTGCCCGCGCTCTTTGTGTGGTAACTGTTTCCGACCATATCCGTACCGGTGAAAAGACCAGCTCTGATGAGCGTCAAACCACTTTCAACGATATGATCGTCATGACGCTGGATGCTGCGATTACTCTGTAATCCGGTAACCAACTGACATCATAAGGGCTCCCTCGGGAGCCCTTATTGTTTTTAAGCCTTTCCACTTATTCCTGGAGTGCGGCTCTGCAGCTGAAGCTGGCTCTTGGGCTACTCGTTATTTTTGTTTGCTTCTGCAGTTTGTGACTCCCGTTTGGGGGCTACTTCTGTCCTGGGACCTTTACTGCGGGGATTGTCCGCATCGACAGGATCCGGGATCAGGCTATCGCTGGCTTGTTCAGCTGCTTTGTTGGTCGCGGCGTTATTGCCAGTCTCAGGTTCAGTGTTTACTTCAGAGCGCTCTGACCTGGTCGCCTTTGCGGCCAAGGCGTTGGCCGGCTTTTCTGCCTGTTTGGGTGACATATTGGTGTTGGATTCAGCGTCAAGCTCTGTCTGGGATTCGCCGGTATCCGTGGCTGAATCTTGGCTTCCAGCAGCAATCGGTTCAGTATCCAAGGTTTCCTTGGCGGTTACTTTGTCTTGCTGCTTGAGCTTTTTGCGCCTGCGCTTGACCCGGGTGCGACGGCGGTCAAAGTCAGCACGTTTGAACGATAGCGCCCGTGATAATAACAGGCCGATAAAGCCTGCTACTATCAGCATCAGTTGCTGCTGCTCCATATTCAGCTCATGGGCTTCCTGGATCTCATTGAAAAACAGCTTGGGATCCAGTCTGACTTCTACAAAGCCCAGGTTGTTACCTTGCTGGATCACCGGCTCGACATAAGGAGGGTAGGGTGCCAGCAGATCATCCAGTTCCGGGGAATCCGGCTCCAGCAACTCGGGGCTGACATCCTGGGCAAAGGATAGCCGCTGACCATCCTCACTGTAGATAGTCGCCGCCATCACCTTGGGATCTTCCACCAGGGCGCTGGCCAGCCACTGCAACTGCTCATCATTTTGCAGTTGCAACGCCGGTGCGGCACCATAGGCTGTTTGTTGCACCAATAATCTGGCCATCTTTTGGGTTTGGGTCTTCAGAAGCCGCTGCCCTTGTAGTAGGCTTGTCTGCCACAGCTGGACCAGGCCGACCAGCAGAGTGACGGCTATGGCGATCTGCAGCAGTCTGCTGATCTTCTGGCTTTTTTTAAGGCCCTTGAACAACAATACTTTGTCCCTTAATCAAATTCGGTGTTTCCCTAATCATAATGGATTATGGGTATGCCCGATAGCCGGAGAGCAGTGACCATGGAGTCAGTCTTACCTTTTCCCCTGTTGGCCAGTCAACGTCAGGATGGTGTCTATGTCTTGAGTCTGCAGCAGCATACTTGGCCGGCATTCAAGGAAGGGCAACATGCCCAAGGTGAGCGATTACGGCTGATCTTCAATGAAAAGGCTGCGGCTGCTGTTGCCGATTTGCTTCCCGAGTTGGCACCGAGGGCGGTGGCAATTTTGCAGCGCGAGCAATCCTTGTATGGGCTCGAGTTGCTGCTCGAGGTGGGCATCTGTCAAGCCATGCACAATCGTCTTGAGTCAATTGGCGAGCTGGATTACCTGTCCATTGCCGCGACAGCGAGTTTGCCGCAGCTTTCGACTCCGGGGCTGTTGGTGATGGATATGGACTCGACCGCCATTACTATTGAGTGTATCGATGAATTGGCGGCCGCCGCCGGCGTGGGCGCCGAGGTGGCACAAGTGACCGAACGGGCGATGCAGGGCGAATTGGATTTCGAGCAGAGCTTGCGCCAGAGGGTGGCCAAGCTCAAGGGCGCCGACCAGAGTATTATTGATGATCTCTGTGCCCGTTTACCTCTGAGTCCCGGGCTTGAGAGCATGATAGCCGAGCTCAAATCCCATGGCTGGCGCACTGTGGTAGCCTCAGGTGGTTTTACCCCTTTTGTCGGTCATCTGCAGCAGTTGCTTGGGTTGGATGCCGCCTTTGCCAATGAACTGGTAATAAGCGATGGCAAGTTGCTCGGCGAGGTTCGCGGCCAAGTGGTGGATGCCGCCTTCAAGGCCGATGTGGTGACAAAATGCGCCGGGCAGTGGCAGATAGCTGCCGGGCAAAGGTTGGCTATAGGCGATGGCGCCAACGACATCCCCATGGTGCAGGCAGCCGATTTTGGTATTGCCTATCATGCCAAACCTAAGCTGGCTGCGGCGGCTGCGGCGAAGATCAATAAGCTGGGCCTGCAGGCATTACCTTTCTTGCTGCAAGGGCGCTGAAGCGTTAACAGTTAAAACTAGAGTGATTGCTCTTGTTTTTATGACCGGGATTCATTAGCTTTTGCTATAGAACCCGGTGACGACACACTCCATGGAAACTGTACAGCAATCAATCTTTCTGCCTTATCGTGATGGTGAACTGCATCTTCGCAAAATTTTTCCCGCAGCCGGCTTTCGGCATCAGATCCCGATTTTGATGTTGCATGGTGCCATGTCCAATGGCCGGGTGTTTTACAGCAGCAGAGGCCGAGGGCTGGCACCGTTTCTGGCTCAGGCGGGCTTTACCGTTTATGTAATGGATAGTGCAGGTCGTGGCCTCAGCACGCCTAAGCTGGCGCGCGGGTTTGAGCTTGGACAAGGTGAGGTCATCCGTGAACAACTGCCCTTGGTGCAACAATATCTGCTTAAGGCCGAGTCTCTGGACAAGCTGCATTGGTGCGCCCATTCCTGGGGCGGGGTGCTGATGGCCAGCGCCTTGGCACGGTTTCCTGAACTGCAAGCGTCGGTGGCATCACTGCTAACCTTTGGTAGCAAGCGCACCATAAGAGTCAGGTCATTGAAAAAGTGGTTGATGGTGGATCTGGTTTGGAACCGCTTGGCTCCCGGCATTGCTGCCGGTCACGGCTATCTCGCAGCCGACAAGTGGCGCATGGGCATGGATAACGAGAGCCGGGCTTCGCTGCAGCAGAGCATAGATTGGGTGCGCGGTGATTGGATAGATCATGACGATGGTTTCGATTATGGCCGGGCTGCCGCAAAAGCCACTTGGCCCAAGAGTTGGTTTATCGCCGGACAGAATGACACTGTACTCGGTAATCCAGAAGATGTGCTGGATATGATGGCCGAATGCGGCTTGCAAAATAGTCGCTTTACCTTGCTGTCACGGGAAAACGGCAATCGCCACGACTATGGTCATGCGGATATGCTGACCCATGTGGATGCACCAAACGATCATTTCAACAAGGTGCTCGCCTGGTATCAGGGTTTTGAGCTTTCCAGCGTCAGTGACTGAGCCTCTGGATTTAATTCCGGGTAGCGCAGCAAGACCTCGCTGGTGATTTCCAAAAACTCGCCGACACCCACTACCCGCCACAGCATCTCTTCGAGCTTCTTGGCCTTGTGCTTGGCATGGACACCTATATATTCCAGCTCGCGGCGGATATAGCCCAGATCCGGCTTACCGGCGGCGCCGCGATAGACCTTTAAGGCCATAAAGCTGCCGAGCGACTGCGCCTGACGGATAAAATCCACTTGGGCCTGACGCTCCGCCAGTTCATGGCGGGTAGTGCAACGCAGCCGCAACTGGCCGCTGGATTGGCGCACCAACTGCACAAAGACTTCGAAGCTGTCCATGGTCATCTGCGGCTTCATCGCCCGTATCGGGCCGATAAAGTCGCGCTTTAGACGGCCGTCTTGCAGTAAAGGTTCGAGATTGAACTGCAATTGCTCAGCGCTGCTGTTGGCGAACAAGTCGCTGACGGCATCCGGTTCTACGCCGACCCCCAGCGCCGACAAACGGAAAGACTTGACGGTTTTTTCCACAAGGAAAGGCACTGAATGCAGTTTGCGCATCAAGAGGTTTTTCATCGCTTCGGCCAGTTCTTTGACCTCAGAGTTATCCTCTGTCAGTTGCTGCAATTTCTCGCGGTTCTGCGCTATCAGCCGATGTAAAAACTCCACGCCCGGATGAGGCGTGTGACCCATCACCGCCGCCAGATGCAGGGTGACACCGTTTTTACGACTGCGCACCAATCGATAGGGCAACGCCTGAAGTTTGGCCTTGGGCGCCAGTGCCTGCAGCTTGGGAAAGCTGAGCAGTAGCGGCTCCTTGGGATTGAGAGTCGCGTTTTCATCCAGATTCAGCTGCAGGCCACGACTGGAAATATCATGGGTGATCCCTGTGTATTGCTGTTTGCCCTGACTGATGTTGACCAAGGTCTTGAAGGAGAACCTGGCTTCCTGGCGCCGTTCGCTGAAATACATGGACACCAATCGGATACTGTTGGTGGTAATTTTGGCTTGGCCGAAACGCTTGAGCTCATTGGCATCCATCTTGAACGGCCAGCGACGATACTCTTCGGCGGCCTGTTCGTCGGTCACATCCATCAGTTGCAGTATGTGGCTGTATTTTTGCAGCTGTTGCTCTGTCAGCGCCGAGTAGTTGCTGTCATCGCCCGGTAGCATGGAGGCCTTATAGGAACCCTGGTGGTCTATGGCGTCCAGACTCACCTGGATAACCTTCCAACTGCCCTTGGTGGCACCAAAACCCAAAAACAGAGGTTGCAGGCGGCTTTTTTTCAGTTCGCTGAGGCTGGCTGAGTAGAAGTAGAGTTGACCACGGGCGTTATAGGTAAAGCTGAACAGCAATCTGTGGTCGGCGTTGCCCGGCTCGGCGAGCATGGCCGCCAGTCTCTGCTTGCTCAGCAGTCCCGGCAATTGGTTGATATCGGCTTCATCGAGGAAATCGTGCAACAGTGCCTGATTGTCCCTACTCAGCAGCAGAGCACCAATAGCAGGATTGCCTTGGCTGTCCTGTTCGATAAACAGCGGCAGGTGCGGCAGATGGGCCAAGTAATGGCGCTCGAACCCTAGTCCTGTTGCTGTTGTCAGTACATCGTTGACATCCACCTTGTAACGGAACTTATAACCGCGAATAAGGTTGGCAAGTAGCTCGGAGAGCTGCTTACTGCCGCCGATGCGTTTGAGCCGCATCCAGCAGGTGTCCTGCTCTGTCTGGGCATCGACTATCTGGTAGTCGACCCCGAGTTGCAGATCCCGGTAATAGTATTCATCGCTGAGATCCAGCAGCTTGACCCGCAGCGGCCGGTTAAGATCTAAGTTATGTCTGGCGGGCAGACGCACTCTGGCGCCACCGACGGAGAGATCTGCGGTATTGCCGCGCACCTCCTCTCTGCCGGCTTGGGAAGCCGATATCTTGATGCTGTAGTTCATCCGCTCTTCACTGCGGTTGAAGTAGCGCCCCAGCACAATCCCGGGTACCAGATAGGGATTCCCCTGTCCTTCCTGATTGCGGGGCGTTTGCTGCAGCCGTTGGCGGCGCTGGTGATGAGCCTCCATCACCTGTTCGTATACCCCCATAGTGTATTGGTTGCGGTACAGCGCCAGTGCGGCATCAAAGGCCTCTTTGGCCGGGACATCGAGGAAGTGGCGTTGGTCGGCAAAGTGATACTCCTGGCAGGGCAGTTCCGACTTGTCTCTGAGGTCAATAATCCTCAGGCAGGGGGAAGCCAGGCGCTGGATTTCCATTTTCAACAGAAAGCGGGTCGAGTTGGACTCTTCTGCGGTGAGCTGCAAGAAGATCTCACTGAAGTCCGGCTCCATCATCAGGGGCTTGAGTTGTTCAATCAGGGCGCTGTGGTGATCTGGACTCATGGACTCGCTCTTTAAGGGGTGCTTATTCTTGTGCTGACTGTTAGTCTTATGTCGGCCCGGCTTTGGGAAGCTTGAACCCAATTCGGGATTATTACTCTGAAAGTATCACTTTGAAAGTGCAATTATTTTAATTAACTATTACAGATTTTACACAAGTTTGAACCCAGATGGCGAAGAATAAAACAGCATACGTGTGCAACGAATGTGGCCAGGACTTTCCCCGTTGGCAGGGGCAGTGCAGTGCCTGTCATGAATGGAATACCATTACCGAAGTCAGGCTGGGGGCGGCTACACCATCCCGGGGCGGTCAGTTCAGTGGTTATGCCGGTGCCGGTGCCAGTGAGATCCAAACGCTGGATCAGATAGATCTCAACGAAGTGCCGAGGATCCCCAGCAGCTTTATCGAATTTGACCGTGTGCTCGGTGGCGGCATAGTCGCCGGCAGTGCCATCCTGATTGGCGGACATCCGGGGGCCGGCAAGAGTACCTTGCTGCTGCAGACTTTATGTCAGCTGGCCGAGACCATGCCGGCTCTTTATGTCACCGGCGAGGAATCTTTGCAGCAAGTGGCGATGCGAGCCCATCGTTTGGGCCTGCCCACAGGGCGCTTGAAGATGTTGTCCGAAACCAGTGTCGAGACTATCTGCACTGTGGCACTGCGGGAGAAGCCCAAGGTCATAGTGATAGACTCGATTCAGGTGATGCATATCAGCGATGTGCAGTCCTCCCCCGGCAGTGTGGCCCAGGTTCGCGAATCGGCCGCCTTTCTGACCCGTTTTGCCAAGCAAAATGGTATCGCCATCATCATGGTCGGCCATGTCACCAAAGACGGCTCTCTGGCAGGCCCCAAGGTGCTGGAGCACTGCATAGATTGCTCGGTGATGTTTGAAGGGGACAGCGATAGCCGCTACCGTACCCTGCGCTCCCACAAGAACCGCTTTGGCGCCATCAATGAACTGGGGGTGTTCGCCATGACGGAGCGGGGGCTCAAGGAAGTGGCCAATCCGTCGGCGATATTTCTGTCTCGCGCCGATGAAGCCGCCTCCGGCTCCTTGGTGATGGTGGTTTGGGAGGGCACCCGGCCGCTGCTGGTGGAACTGCAGGTGTTGGTGGACAGCTCGGCACTGTCGCATCCGCGGCGGGTTGCCGTGGGGATGGATGCCAACCGTTTGGCTATGTTGCTGGCGGTAATGCATCGTCATGGCGGCTTACAGATGTCGGATCAGGATGTATTTGTTAACGTGGTCGGTGGTGTCAAGGTGACAGAAACCAGCGCCGATTTGACTCTGTTGCTGGCCATGGTTTCCAGTTTCCGTGGTGATATTCTGCCCAGGGATCTGGTGGTGTTCGGTGAAGTGGGCCTTTCTGGCGAGATACGTCCTGTGCCCAATGGTCAGGAGCGTTTGGTGGAAGCAGCCAAGCATGGCTTTACCCGGGCGATAGTGCCCAAGGCCAATATGCCGAAAAAGCCGCCTCAGGGGATGCAGGTGATAGGGGTGAGCAAACTCAGCGAGGCACTCGGGGCTTTGTGATTGCTATGTGAGCGCTATGTGATTGCTATGTGAGTCATAGCCCGGCAAGCAGGGCTATTGCCGCCCTGTGACCTGTGAAGCAGGAGCCGCTTCAGCGGCTCTGTTCATGTTCGGCGATAAACTGTTCCAATTCGCGGTGCAGCAGTGAGGCATCACCAAGATTCAGCTCCAATAGCCTTCTTAAGTGACTGATACTCTCAATATCGATAAGGGCGCACTTGAGGCCCAAGAGGCCGTTGCGGCGATGCACGACGTCAGCCTCCATGCACAGTTCTACTTCGGACTGGGGTAGGCAAAAACTCAGCGCCAATACACCTTCTGGAGCGAAATCGGCAGGTTCTTCCACCATGGCGCCATTGAGACAAAGATCCAGCAAATGGGTGCTCCATACCTTGTTATCGCAGCTCAGCTGGGCATCTATGGTAAACAGGATCCGTGAAAACTTGCGCTTTTCATCCATACTCAGTCCTTTAATTTTTGATTCGTCCTTATTGTAGCCACATAAAAAGCGCTTGGCACCGAACTCAGGTCAAATATCTATCCGCTACAGACAAAATATGAAAAATTGTGAATAATGGCCTCTATCCCAGCCGGTTGGAATACAAGTATGGCATACCGCATATTGATAGTGGACGATGAAGCTATCATTCGGACTCGTTTAAAAGGCTATTTTGAAAAAGATGGTTACCAGGTGATGGAAGCCGCCGACGGTGAGCAGATGTGGCAGCAACTGCAACAACAGCATGTGGATCTGGTGATGCTGGATATCAATATGCCGGGGGATGATGGCCTGATGCTGACCCGTGAGCTGCGCAGCCGCTCAGATGTGGGCATTATTCTGGTAACCGGCCGGGATGAGGCGATAGATAAGATAGTGGGCCTGGAGATGGGCGCCGATGATTATGTCACCAAGCCGTTTGAGTTTCGCGAGCTCAGGGTCAGGGTCAAAAACCTGCTCTGGCGCATCTCTCTGGTGAAGAAGGCTCAGCAGCAAACGGCTGAGCAATTGTCGCGCTCGGACGACAATCTCTATTTTGAGGGTTATCACCTGCAGCTCAACAGTCGTCGCTTGAGCCTGGATGGGCAAGTTATCAAGTTGACCAAGGCCGAGTTTGAGCTGCTGGTGGCTTTTGCCCTGCATCCGCAGCAGGTGCTCTCGAGAGAGCGCTTGATGCAGCAAACCAGCCACAGGGATCAGGATGTCAACGACCGCACCATAGATGTGATTATTCGGCGCTTGCGCAGCAAGCTGAGTCCAGAGCTGTTTGTCACTGTGCATGGTGAAGGTTATCTGTTTGCCGCCGATGTCAGCGACTGAGTTCTGAGCCCTTGGCTTCCACTCTGTATACCGGATAGAAATCCGCCGGGGCCAAACTGTCATCCAACTGCATGTTTTTGAGGTTATCCGGGCGCAACTGCAAAATTGCCGGGCCTATATCACCAAACGCCTTTTCCCCCTGCAACAGCCTGACGGCGAGATCGACCGCCAGTCGCCCCTGTAGTACAACTCTGTCATCATTGGCATAAGCGACCTTGTTGCGCTTGAGCCCTCGCAGTATATCCGGCGACAGATAGCTGCTCACCAGCGCCAATTGGTTGGTCAGGCTTCTCTGCCTGAGAGTGCCCATGGCGGCTTCAATAGCAACGGCACTGCCGAGTAAGGCTTGCGGCAGCGGCTGCATGTTTTGATTGAGC
This sequence comes from Shewanella chilikensis, assembly GCF_037953065.1. NCBI lineage: Bacteria > Pseudomonadati > Pseudomonadota > Gammaproteobacteria > Alteromonadales > Shewanellaceae > Shewanella > Shewanella chilikensis. Next base: position 1,220,862 of record NZ_CP149966.1, read on the forward strand.
AACAGATTGAGCTGATCCCGGTAGAGATTACGGTTGTTGTCGGCATGCATCACGGCCACAATCTCCACCTGGCTGTCTTGCAGTGCTTGTTTGACACCTTTTTCCACCAGATCGGTACCGCCACGGCCTTCGGGGCCCGCCAGCATAGCCAGGCGTTTGTGCGGGGTAGATGCGAGATACTCACCGGTCAGATAACCCATCTGATACCAGTTGACTCCTATATGGGTTTGTACCCGGTGGTCAGCCAACTGATTCACCAGCGCCAACACAGGCTTGGTCAGCTCAAGCGTATGGCCCTCAAGCAGGTGTGGGCTGACGGCGCCGAGTAATATGGCATCGGCATCGCCATCGAGGCAGGATTTGAGTTGTGCCAACTGGGTCTGGTTGTTGCCATAGCCGCCGGCTTCATGGAGTTCCAGCCCGAGCCCCAAGGCTTGGCTCTGTTTTGCCAAGCCATAGTCAATCCCTATCCAGTAAGCATCTTTCAGATGCGGCACCAAAGCGCACAGTTTCCAGGGTTTATTGGCTTTGGTGAGTGGCGTGTGGGTCAGAGGACTGGCCTGCTGGATTGCTTCGTTGAAAGGACTGCGTTGCTCCAGCTCCCAGGTTTCATTGGCCAGTGCGGCAGGGATAAACATCAGCAGAGCCAATAACCACAGCAGCAGTCTTTTAGTTGCAGGCAACACAGCCTCGAACTTGGTGGCAAATTGGCTCATGGGGAAGATCCTGATATATGATGCAAGTATTCTACCATAGCATTCCTGCTGGATGTTTGAGTGAGTCAATGCCTATGCGAACCAGTATCAACAAGGATAACAAGTGAGACCTTTATCTTCATGGCTTAGCAGCCTGACCGGCCGTCTGATGCTGGCGTTTTGTTTGTTGGCGCTGCTGCTGTTATTACTGGTGACTCTGGGCAACTTGAGCCTTTACTGGGTCAAGGGCGCCGACAGTTTTCTTTATGAGAAGGCCTTGCCCGCATCAGAAGCCGCGCGGCAGCTATCGCAATCGGCCACCTCGCTGGCAGAGAATGCCCAGCGCTTGGGCACGGCTGCCGATGAAAAACAGCGCCAATATTTGGGGCGCCGTCTGTCGCTAGAAAGCAATCGCATGTTGGCGGCGATTGCGACCCTGGAGCAGTTGGCGGTGCCGGATTCAGCCAATCTGAAACAGGCGGCGGCCACCATTATCGCTGAGCTGACCTTACTCGGCGAGCAGACGGGTGAGCGGCTTGAGCGTACCCAAGCGCTGAAACAGAAAGGACTTTTATTGGTACAGGCTTCCAAGCAGGCCGACAATCTGCTGCGCTCCGAGCTGGCGGTGCTGGACTCAGTCATTATTGCCAAGCTAAGCCAGATTCCGGGGGCGGCGGCAGTGGATGACATTATAGAGCTGGATCTCAGCAGCGCCGAGCAGCTCAACCGCGCCCTGAAACTGACTCATAAGATAGCCTTGCTCGGGCAGATATTTGCAGCGGCCGATGCGCCGCAAGACTTGGTCGGTGCCATCAATCAGGCGCCGTTGACCGATGATGCCCTGTCCCCGGGATTGCTCAAGCGCATTCCCGTGGCCGATTTGGTTCGGGACCCAGGTAGAGCCGAGGCGCTCGAGGCCGAATTTGCTCGTCTTGATCAGGTGACTGCCGGCCAACAATTGGCCGAATCTATATGGCAGTTGCAGCAGCAACTGGAGCAAAGGCAACTGGTGATTTCGGACAACCTCAAGTCGATGGAGCAAACCGTGGATGCCGCCCTCGAGGGCCAGCAGCAACAGCTGAGTTTGGCCCGCCGCGACTTTTTGGGGCAGCTCAATTGGGCCAGCGCCGGGCTCTGGGGAACGGGCGCCTTGATGTTACTGCTGATCCTGTTTGTCAGTTGGCAGGTTATCTATAAGGGTATCGCCCGGCGCTTGAGCGATGCCACCCAGGCTCTCAGTCGCCTGAGTCTTGGTGATACCAATGTCAGCATACGCTCTTACGGTGATGATGAACTTACCGCCATGGCCTCGGCGCTGGAAGCCTTCAAACAGAAAACGGCCCATAATCAAAAGTTGCAGCAGGATCTGCAACGCACCGCTGCTGAGTTGACCGAGCATAAGCTGGCGCTGGAGCGGAAGGTGGCCGAGCGAACCCGCGAGCTCGCCCAGACCAACGCCCAGCTGGAAGAGGCCAGTCAGGCCAAGTCGCTGTTTTTGGCCACCATGAGCCACGAAATACGCACGCCGCTTAACGGCTTGCTAGGCACCCTGAGTCTGCTGGGGCAGGCGGAGTTACCCGCCAAGGCGCGGCAGATGTTGGCGCTGTCCCAGTACAGTGGCACTCAACTGCAAACCGTGCTCAATGACATCCTCGACTTCTCCCGTCTGGAGCAGGGCAGGCTGATCAATGAGCCAAGGGCCGTGGAGTTGCCGGCACTGCTCAACGAAGTGACCGCCATCATGTTGGCCGGGGCCAATCTTGCCGGGCTTGAGCTCAGGCTGTTAAAGCCGGAATTGCCCGAATGGGTCTGGCTAGATGGGCCCAAGCTCAGGCAGGTACTGTTTAACCTTCTGGGCAATGCCATTAAGTTTACCACCAAGGGCAGTGTGACTCTGGAGGTCAGTATTGAAGGTGCGCGCCTGTGCTTCAGCGTGACCGATACAGGTATCGGTATCCGCCCCGAGGCTATGGCACGTCTGTTTACTCCTTATGCCACAGAGGCGACCCATGCCAGTGCCAGGGGAACCGGGCTTGGGCTGAGTATCAGCCGTGACCTGGTGCAACTGATGAATGGCAGTGAGAGTGGGGATGCTCCCGCCATCGAAGTCATCAGTACGCCGGGGCAGGGCAGCCGTTTCAGTTTCAGTGTGCCGCTTCAGCCCTGTGAGCAGGGGGAGCAACAATCGAGTAGCCTGCCACAGAGTGAAATCGCCAAGCGGGTGCTGCTGGTGGAAGATAATAGGGTTAATGCCTTGGTGGCTCAGGGCTTTTTGGCGCATCTTGGGCATGAGTCACTCTTGTGTGTCAGTTTGGCAGAGGCACGGAATGTGTTGCTTGATAACACGTCAGGCCCATTCGATGCCGTGATGCTGGATTTACAGCTGAGTGACGGCTCCGGCAGTGAGCTGTTGCCTGAGCTAAGGCAACAGCTGGGCACCAAGGTGCCGATTGCCGCCTTTACCGCCCAGTTGCAGACTCAGGATATGGCTGATTACCAGGCCATGGGCTTTGATATAGTCCTGGGTAAGCCCTTGGGATTGCAGGCTCTGGCCAACTGGCTCGGGGTTGTCTCCGGCTCGAATCAGAGCGATGAGTGCCCTAAGGAAGAGGACTCTCAAGCGCCGGGCCTTAGATCCCGCAATACGGACAACGCCCAATGGCTGGCGCTGGAGCAACTTGAGCAGGACCTGCAGGTGCTCGGCAAGGCCACTTTGCTGGAGATGCGGCAACAGTTTGTGGACAGCAGTGATGCGCAGCTGCAAGCTTTACAGGCGGCAGATGGGCAACGGGATATCATGGCCGCCAAGCTGCACGCACTCAAGGGCAGCAGCGGTAACATGGGGCTTGAAGCGCTGCACTTGCGCTGCGCCGCACTGGAACAGTCCATCAAGGCTGGCAAACCTTTACGCGACGAGGAACTCACTGAGCTGACAGATTGCGTAGCGGCATCGTTGCTGGCGCTCGATAACTGGCTTGAGCAGCAATCAGACTAAGACGCTTTTTTACCTGGGGTTTAAGCGCTGAAGACAGGAAGCGCTGCATTTACCGGCTGCTGAAGATATAGAAAGGGCGCCACTCGTTACTTGAGTTGGCGCCCTTTGCCCCTTTGACTCTTTAACCCTTTAACCCTTTGATTAGGGGGGCTGTGTTACGTTTGATTCAGGCAAGTACTTGTTAGCTCTTGTCTAAATCGCCTTGCTCAGTGCGCTGCGGCGCCTTTCAGCCATTCGGCATCACTTTGAACAAAGGCCAGGGTCAGGCGCGCGAGCGCGGCATAAAAACCGCCGCGATCGCATTCGGTCACCCGCTGACAAAATGGTTCCAACCAACTGAGCAGGCACTCTTGCAGAAACTCCTGTTGCGTTGATGCCGAGGCGTTCAGACACAGATGAGCCTGGTATGCCAGAATCACCGCCAGGTGGTCGGCGGGCTCGGGGAAGTCACCGCTCAGCTGCAGCTGACTTCGCTGCAAAAAGGCCAGCATCTGTTGATGCTGCTCACCAAACAGGGTGACATCCTCATCCGCTTGCAGATAGAGGCCGGCATAGGGCGAAGCGCTCTGTTTACTGCCCACCAGAAACAGCCCGCAAAAGTCTGCCGCTAGCTCCAGCAGCGCCTTGTCTCTGTCCTGCATCCAGGCAATCGCCAGCAGTTTTTGCTCCATCAGCTTGGCTGCTTGCTTGAGGGCGGGATCGCTGCCCAGCTGTTGCCAGAAGGCCTTGCTTTCCGGCGCCGTCAGTTGGCTGAGGCGCTCGGCATTCAACTCGCGGGCGAACAGGCCCGAGAGGAAGTTGTACAGCATGGCTCTGCCTTGATTTAACTGTTCCATTGGCTTACCTCAGTTATCTGCAATTAGTGATGGTGCGAATAAGTCCTCGTGGGACTTGTTCGCACCTTCCCTTAGATTGTTATCTCAATTGGCCCATCGAAGGAGGATACCTTGGGCGCCTTACCGGTGAATTTTTCAAACTCCACCTGGCAAGTGTAGGCCGAGCAGGCCTGCGCCAGCTTGGAGGTACCTATATCCTGAGTCAGGGTATTGGGGTCACCATAGCTGCACAGGGCACCGATTTCGGCGCCGCCTTCGACGCTGCCATCTTTGCCGACCGGCCCATACCAGGCACCTTCATGGATCCGGATAACCCCTTTGGGGAAACGGCCGGAGACGACGGCACCGGCTAGCAGCTGGCCACGGTCGTTGAACACCCGCACCAGATCGCCGTCTTTGATACCGCGGGCCCTGGCATCTTCAGGGTTGATGTAAACCGGCTCACGCCCTTGCACCGTATAGGTTTCGCGATATTCCTTGGACTCACACATCTGTGAGTGCAGGCGCTTGTCCGGGTGGCAGGACTGCAGCCAAACCGGGTACTTATCGCTGCCTGGACCGCCATGGCTGCGCTCGGATTTTTCCATCCAAACTGGGTGGCCCGGGCAGTCATCATAACCGAACTGGGCAATCTTACGGCTGAAGATTTCAATCAGGCCGGAAGGAGTACCCAAGGGGTTGATCTCAGGATCCTCACGGAAGTCGGCGTGTCTGACCCAGTTTTGCCCTTCACCGAAGTGCACATAACCCTGCTTCCAGAACTCGTTGAAGTCCGGCATGGCAAACTTGCCCTGGTTGGCGGCCTTACACTCGTTGTAGAGTTTTTCCAGCCATTCCATTTCGGTTAGCCCGCGGGTGTATTCCTTCTCTTTGCCGAGTATTTTGGCAAAGCGGGTGAATATCTCAAAGTCCGACAGACTTTCAAACAGCGGCTCAACCATCTTGTGCATCGCCAGAATACCGCGGCCGGCGTAGGCACCGTAGACATCGATATCGTTGCGCTCCATGGTGGTACAGGCGGGCAAGACTATGTCTGAGAAGCGGCAGGTGGCGGTCCAGTTCACATCTATGGAGACCACGCATTCCAGCTTGCGGAATGCCTGCTTCATACGGTTTCTGTCCTGATGGTGGTTCCAGGGGTTGTTGCCCGAGAATACCATCATGCGGATATCCGGATAGGTGACCTTGCTGCCGTTGGCATCAATAGTCTTGCCGGGTTCCAGAATGGCATCTATCCAGCGGGCGACCGGAATAGTGCTGCTGGCACCCTTGAAGTCGTTGTTGTCGAACAGTGGCTTTTGGCCTTCGTCCAGGTTACGCGGGAAGGCGCCCGGCGCGGCGGCACCTGTGGCGGGTACGCCGATACCTGAGTAGTGGTGACCATAGCTGATACCACCGCCAGGCAGGCCTATCTGGCCTATCATGGTGGCCAGTACCGCCGCCATCCAGTAAGGCTGCTCACCGTGTTGCTGACGCTGAATACACCAGCCCATCATGATCTGGGTACGGCCCTTGGTCAGGGTACGGGCCAGATCGCGGATGACTTCAGCCTTGACGCCACAGATGGCTTCGGCCCATTCCGGAGTCTTGGCGATGCCGTCTTTGTCACCCAGGAGGTAGGGCAGGAACTCTTCAAAGCCCAGGCTATAGCCTTCGATAAACTTGGCATCGTGCAGCTTGGCTGTGTACATCTCATGGGCGATACCCAACATCAAGGCCACGTCTGTTTGTGGGTTGACGTACAGCTGCTCACAACCCAGATAGGCCTGGGTCTTGGTTTCGACCGGATCTATGCTGATCACCCGGATCTTACCGGCTTTGACCTTTTCCTTGAGCTGCGCCAGATAGGCGAAGGACTCGTGGGTTTCGGCGTTCCAGCCCACCTGCAGGTTTTTGTAAGGATCGTTGGACCAGAGCACTATGGTATCGCTGTGCTCGAGGATCAGCGGCCAGGAGGTGCCTTGAGCGTACACTTCGGTAGAGCCCAGCACATAAGGCATAATCGTTTGCCCGGCGCCGGTGGAGTAGTCGCCCACTTTCTTGACGAAGTTGCCGTGCATGGCGATGGCGCGCTGCATATGGCTGGTGCTCGAGTGCAGCTGTCCGGTGGCACGCCAACCGGTTTGTCCGGCGTGCAGGCCAGATGGGCCGTATTGGGTTTGAATGATATCCAGCGACTCCTTGAACAGAGTCAAGGCCTTGTCCCAGGTGACGCGAACGAAACGGAAGTCGCCGCGTTCATGGGTATTGCTCTTGTGTCCTTTGAGCAGGAAGTCGAGCCGCACCATGGGATAACGGATCCGCGATGGGTTATAGACCAGGCCACGGATGCCACGGATCATGTCGGTGGGATACTTGTCGTATTCCAGTGGTTTGACTTCGGCAATAACCCCGTTGCGGCGCTTGATACGAAATGCGCCGAAGTGGGAGCCTGTGGTCAGCCAGGCGTCACCGTCATCCATCCCCTTGGCCAGCGCCGACAGGGGAGCGAGTACCGAACTGCTTCCGGCAACCACAACGGAAGTGGAGGCCAGGCCTTTTAAAAAGTCTCTTCTGTTCATAACGCCAACCTCTTAGTGCTCTTCTTTGCTGAAGGTGGAAGAATGTTGTTGCAGGTATTTCTGCACCAGTGCCTGGGTGTCCTGATCCATGTTGACGAAGGCCAACATCCCCTGGAACATGCCCGGCCAGGTGTTGGCATCGAAGTGATGCTCATCGGGCTGGGTGTGGCAGACACTGCAACTTGAGGCATAAGTGCTGCGGGCATAACCCCAGAGTGGTGCCAGTTCGGTCAGCAGATAATCGCTGTCGGTCCAGATCTCGGCTTCCACACGCTGCCACTTGAGGCCAGTCATGGGATCTTCTTTCTCTTCAAAGGTCTTGATCACCCCGTCGGTTTCGGCGGCTGCCTTGGTCAACTGAGCCGAGAGGATATTGATACCGAAGCCCATGTAGATCACCCGGCCGGCACCTATCTTTTTACGCCAGCCATCGATGGCGATTTTGACCCGCTTGCCCTTGAGCTCCAACACCTTGATTTCGGTGGCCACGTTCAGAGTACCGGCTTCTTCCGTGCTCTTGTCATCCAGATACAGAGGCTTGGTCAAGGCGCTGAAATATTTGCCGCCCTGTTGCAGTGAAGTTTCACCCGAACCCACTTCGGCAATCAGTTCCGGGGCTCTGGCAGTACCCATATCAGGCAGCTTGTGAGCTATGCCCTTGTGGCAATCGATACAGGACTGATCTTTCTCGGCCGCTTGTTTCATCTGTTTTTGCGCCAGGGCTGACATCTCGTCCCATTTCATTGACTTGTAGTCATGGCAGTTTTTACAGGCCTGGGAGTTGTCACGGGCAAAACGTTTCCATTCACGGCTGGCCATTTCCAGACGCTTGGCTTCAAATTTTTCCGGAGTGTTGACCGTTTGGAACAGCCAGCCCCAGACATCGTGAGATGCTTCCATCTTACGGGCTATCTTGCGGCTCCAGTCGTGGGGCACGTGGCAATCAGGGCAGGTTGCCCGCACGCCGGAGTGATTCGACCAATGCACAGTTTGCTGCAGCTCTTGATAGGGATTGCTCTCCATCGAGTGGCAACTGATACAGAAGGCCTCAGTGTTGGTGGCTTCCAGCGCCGTGTTGAAGCCGCCCCAAAAAACAATGCCCATGATAAAGGCCGACAGGCTGATGGCGCCCAGGCTCAGGTACTTGGTCGGGCGATTGAGAGTACGCCAGATTGCTATTAACCGTTTCATCTATTCAATCCTCTTGTATCAGTGACTGGCGACGCCGCCGAGGGCCAGCATGATCCAGATGATCAGGCCATAGAGGCTGATACCTGTGATGGTCAGGGCCGGAAACAGCATGAAAATAATCAGGCCGTGGGCCATAAGTTCCTGTTTTTTGCTTGATGTGGACTCAGACATAGTGATTGCTCCAACGCAGCAGGGTTTGCTTGATGGGGCCACTATAGGGAAAGGATGTGAATGACGATTGCGCTGCCAATGAATGGGATTTGAGTAAATATGAAAAGTTATGAACAACTGCATATTCAGGATGAGCCACAGATCCCGAAATCTTTTTAGCCGGGGGCGCCAATTTGCAGTATTATCCGCGACCAACAAAGGCTGCGTTGGACATCGTTTGACGATACTCCTTGGTGCCCACCACCTGCAGGTCACGTTTTGTTGTGGATCTCTCACCCGCCCAGCGGGGCTCTCACCTGCCGTAGCCGGCGTCATCTGACCCGAATAAAGAGATCAAAAAGGTAGAATAATTATGATGTCTTCAAAGACAAGTACCGCTGTACCTACTACATCATCATGGCTGGAACGCTTCTTCAATATCAGCGCTCGTGGCAGCACAGTCCGCCAGGAAGTGATCGCCGGTTTGACCACGTTTCTTGCCATGGTTTACTCAGTTATCGTTGTCCCCTCCATGTTGGGAAAGGCCGGGTTTGATCCCGGCTCCGTATTTATTGCCACCTGTCTGATTGCCGCCTTCGGCTCATTGCTGATGGGCCTGTGGGCCAATCTGCCGATGGCGATAGGCTGCGCCATCTCACTGACTGCGTTTACCGCCTTCAGTCTGGTGCTGGGGCAGGGCATGAGCCTGCCTGTCACCCTGGGAGCGATTTTCCTTATGGGTATCGTCTTTACCCTGGTGAGCGTTACCGGCGTTCGCCAGTGGGTGCTTGCTAACCTGCCCAAGGGGATTGCCCATGGTACAGGGATAGGTATCGGCCTGTTTTTGCTGCTGATCGCCACTAACAGTGTGCAACTGATTGTGGCCAATGATACCGGTTTGCCGGTCAAGCTCGGCGACATCCACAGCCTGCCGGTGATCGCCACTGTCGTGGGGCTGGCTGCCACTATCGGACTCGAGCGTCGCCGGGTGCCGGGCGGCATTCTGTTGGTGATCATCGCTCTGTCAGTGTTTGGTTTGCTGTTTGACCCCAATGTGGAGTTCAAAGGCGTGTTTGCCATACCCGACTTAGGCGCAGAAGGCTCTTTGATTGGCCAGCTGGATATCATGGGGGCCCTTAACCCTGTGGTGCTGCCGATAGTGCTGGCGCTGGTGATGACGGCCATCTTCGATGCCACAGGCACCATAAGAGCCGTGGCCGGACAAGCCAATCTGCTGGATAAGGACGACAACATCATAGGTGGCGGCAAGGCGCTGACCTCGGATTCTGTCAGCTCTATTTTCGCCGGTCTGGTGGGCGGCGCACCTGCCGCTGTTTACATTGAATCGGCCGCCGGTACTGCCGCAGGCGGAAAAACAGGCCTGACCGCCACTGTGGTGGGTGTGCTGTTCCTGCTGATGATCTTCCTGGCACCCCTGTCTTATTTGGTGCCAGCCTACGCCACGGCGCCTGCGCTCATGTATGTGGGACTGCTGATGTTGTCCAATGTCACCAAGCTGGACTTCGATGACAAGGTGGACGCCATGGCGGGACTGACTTGCGCGGTATTCATCATACTCTCCTGCAACATAGTCACAGGCATTATGCTGGGGTTTGCAACTCTGGTCATCGGCCGTATCTGCAGCGGTGAGTGGCGCAAGCTCAAGCCAGGTGTATTGGTTATCACCATAGGCCTGGTGGTGTTCTATATGGGCGGCTGGGCCATCTAATCTTGAGGTTCAAGCTTTAGACTTGGCTTCGAGGGCTGACAAGGCCTTGCTTGTTGGCGCTTTTAATTCCCTACAGGGCATACTGACCCTGATCCAATAAGGCGGCCAAGCATCACTGCTTTGGCCGCCGTTTTTATTGCCCCGGAATAGGGATGAGTGGATTAATCCAGCAGCAAGTCGATTTGGTTCAGCGAGCACAGGTGAGCATAAACCGGTGAGTAGACGCCGCGCTTGGCAAATTCCAGTTTAACCTCATCGCTCAGGGCATTGAGTTTTTGCTCGTCGACGATATAGAGGCCATCTATATTGCTCTTTTCACCCTGTTTGTTGGTTACTGTCAGAGTCTTGGGTTGCAGTAATTCATGGCTGGTCAGGGTCTTGACGAACTGCTTGGTGATTTCACGGTACTCAATCAGGTTGCCGATAAATTCGATGCGGTTTTTCAGGAATTCTGTCTGCTCACCGGTTTCGGTAAACAGGGCTTCGCCCTTGTCTTCGCTGACATGCTTGCTGTTGACATCGATACCGATAAGGACATTTTCCTGGCTGGAGTCTCCGGCGGCAAAAGGCTGCATCCGGCACTGCATTGGCAGGTAACGTCGGGTCCAGGTGTTGTCCTTGATAAAGCAGTTGCTCTCAGGCTTCAGAGAGGTGATGGCAACCGGCTGGAAATCTCCACTTTGGCTGTTCTTGGCGAAAATGATCGGGAAACTGGTGGCGGCAGGCAAAAATTCCTGCACCAGCAAAGGCAACATATGGTGCTTCTCAAATTCGCTGAAATCTATGCCTGGAGTGACTTTCAGAGCCTTGTGTGCGCCGTTGTTGAGCGGGACGTATTGTGCTGTCATTGTCTTTTTATCCTTGTTGTTATTTGAGGTTCCGTCAGCCAATCAACTGACGCACCGGAAAATAAATCGTCACTGAAATATCGGCGCCAGAACCGCTTCTTCGGTTGTATTAGTACCGCAAACCAGTAAAAAGTTCAGCTTGAGACTTATTGGCTTGTGACCCCAAGCATGCTGCGGATGTTAACAGTGGTCAAACTGGATGTCATTGTTAAAAATATGTTCGCAAGCGCTGTTTTCAAGGGGACTTGGGAAAATAAAAATTGTCAAAAAAATGTAGAAATAAGGTTTGTACTTGTGTATGTTTACCGATGACAGCGTTGTCATTATTTGTGTGACTATTGTTCTCATGGCCATGTTGTCTTGTAAGGTCTGCATGTCGAGGATGAGGTCTCCTTTACATGCCTTCCACAGTTGAGTATCTGTCGGGCGGCTGCGCAACTGTGTTTTCAATACTGTAGTCTCTCCCCGGAAACTAGAGTGGGCTGGGTGCTGATTTCAGTACCTGGCCATTTTTTTATCCCGGTTGTCACTCAACATAGCTTGTTGAGGTGACAGCCACTGCTTGAGTCGACAGGGAATATGGCATCATGGTGAAAACAATAATAAGGACAGGAGAGTAACGGAATGAAGTTAACTATCGCCGCGTTAGCCATTGCCTTGAGCTTGGGGCTGACGGCTTGTTCTGACAAGCCGCCGGCAACCGGGACTGAACCAGGGCAGAGCCAAGCCGGTTCTTCGTCAAAAGCCTCGTACGAAGATCTGACTCAGAATAAGCTACATAGCTTTGCCCAGAGTTTGCAGCTGAAATATGCCGTGCTGTCCAATGTGCCGGATGATAACTGCGACCCGAGCCGCGCCGAAGGCCGCTGTTTCCAGGCGCAAATTCGCCTGACTCCGAGCGAAGATCTCAGTGCTTCTGACTGGGCCATCTATTTTAGCCAGATGCGTCCGGTACTCTCGGTTGCCTCACCTGAGTTTCATATAGAGCATATTCAGGGCGATCTGCATCGTCTGACGCCAACCGCCGCCTTCGGCGGTTTCAAAAAGGGTGTCAGCGAAATGATCAATTTTCGCGGTGAGCTGTGGCAGCTGTCGGAAATCGATGCCATGCCCAACTATTACATGGTGGTTGAGGGGCTCAAGCCGGAGGTCATCGCCAGCACTGAAGTTAAGCAAGACCCGGATACCGGGCTTGAGTTGCTTCCCTATGTGCAGCCTTACACGGATGCCGAAAAACAATATCGTCGCAGCTCACAGGATAGGCTGCCCTGGGATACCGCCAATGTCGTCTTCGGCCAAAATGCCGATACTCCCGATGATGCCGGCCTTGCGGTGGCAAGCCTTATTCCTAAGCCGGATTCAGTGACTTGGCTTGAACAAACACCTGTCACCCTCAATGCCGGGATTAAGCTTAACCCGAGCCACATAGCTACCGGAGTCGAGCTGCAATCACTCGAGGCGGCGCTCTTGCGCCTACAAAGGCTGGGTGTAAGCCAGAGCGAGCAAGGGTTGGCGCTTAACTTGCTGCCTCTTGAGGAAGGGCAAAGCGAGCACTATCGACTCGAGATTGAGGCCGGCGGAATTAACCTGGCCGCCGCAGACGCCGCGGGTTACTCCTATGGCTTGGCGAGTCTTGCCGCCTTGCTGCAGTTGCCTGCCGATGAGACCCAATCAATAGCACTGCCACAGCTGCGCATTCAAGATGGCCCCAGATACCCGTTTCGCGGCATGCATCTGGATGTTGGCCGCAACTTCCACTCCAAGGCGTTTGTGCTGAGCCTGCTGGAGCAGATGGCGGCCTATAAGCTCAACGTATTGCATTTGCACATGGCCGACGATGAAGGCTGGCGCCTGCAGATCCCCGGTCTGCCGGAGCTGACCGAGATTGGCAGCAAACGCTGCCACGATCTCGATGAAAACCGCTGTTTGCTGCCGCAACTGGGCAGTGGCCCCAATCCTGAGACTCAGGTCAACGGGTACTACACGACCCAGGACTATATAGATATTCTCAAGTTTGCCGCCGCAAGACAGATCCAGGTGATCCCGTCGATGGATATGCCGGGGCACTCCCGCGCCGCCATCAAATCGATGCGGGCACGTAGCCGCAAGCTATTGGCTCAGGGCGACAGTCAGGCCGCCAGCCAATACCTGCTGGCGGATCCCGAGGATGCCACTGTTTACAGCTCTATTCAGTATTACAACGACAACACGCTCAATGTCTGTATGGAGTCCAGTTACACCTTTGTCGCCAAGGTGATAGATGAAATTGCCAAGCTGCATCAGGCCGCCGGAGTACCGCTTAAGCGCTACCACATAGGTGCCGATGAGACCGCCGGTGCCTGGCTCGACTCGCCGGCCTGTGAACGCTTTATTGCGGCCAATTCGCAGCGGGTGGCCGACAAATCTGCCCTCGGCGCCTACTTTATTGAGCGGGTATCGCAGATGCTGGCCGAGCGCGGCATAGAGGCGGCCGGTTGGAGCGATGGCATGAGTCACGTCAACCCGGCCAATATGCCGAGCCCGGTGCAAAGTAATATCTGGGACATAGTCGCCCACGGCGGCTTCAAACGGGCGCATGCCCAGGCCAATCTCGGCTGGGATACTGTGCTGTCCAACCCGGAAGTACTCTATTTCGATATGCCGCCGGCGGCCGATCCGAAAGAGCCCGGCTATTACTGGGCCAGCCGCAGCAGCAACAGTCGCAAGTTGCACAGCTTTATGCCGGATAACCTGCCGGCCAATGCCGAGCAGTGGGGCGATATTGAGGCCAGGCCTTTTATTGCCGATGACACAGAGCAACTCAGCCCACAAGGAAAGCGTCTCAGCGGCCCAATGGCGCCGGGCAGGGGCTTTATTGGCCTGCAGGGGCAACTCTGGAGCGAGACGATTCGCAGCGACACGACCGCAGCCTATATGATTTTCCCTCGCCTCTTGGTTTTGGCGGAAAAGGCCTGGCATAAGCCGGACTGGGAACTGGCTTACCGGCATCAGGGGGCAAGTTACAGCCAGGATTCCGGTTACTTCGTTGCCGAGCAGCGACAGGCGCAGGCAGAGGATTGGCATCGACTGGCCAACATCCTGGGGCATAAGGAGCTGGCCAAGCTGGATAAGGCCGGGGTGCATTACCGTTTGCCGCTGCCGGGCGGCAGAATCAAGGATGGCAAGCTTGAGGCCAATATCATCTTTCCCGGGCTCAAGATCCAATATCGCCTACCAGGAGCTGAGTGGCAGGAGTATCGCGGCCCTGTGGCAATTGCAGCGCCGCTTGAGCTTCGCACTGTCTCACCCGATGGCCGCCGCTATAGCCGGGTTCAGCCACTGAATTAGTCTTTAAGCAGGTACTGATGTGGGCTGGCGTTAACAGATAACGCCAGCCACGCTGCCTGACTTATTTTAATGCCTGGTTTTAATACTTGAGTGGCGTTTAAAAGTGGTTAAGGAAGTCTGAGTCGCTCAAATATAGCGGCTTACTGAGTATTTATTGGTTAATTTTCAATATATTAATCAAGTCAAAGTCCTAGCCATGAGTCTATTGATTTCTGCTGATTAAAAATAAATGACAACGCTGTCATTTTTGATGTAACATTAGTTTAACCACATGGTTAACGATTGCTTTAACTTGAGTCCGCTCAGTGGAATGTCACCGGGTTAATCCTGAAAGGCGCCTTACTGCAGCGATTTGTCAGTGTTCCGCCGCGCCAGATTGCGCCGTGACCATAAAAGAAACAGAAAGAGGTCTGCCATGGGGGAAAACCCGACACCGGATGCACAAGTGTATATAGGGATAGACGGCGGCGGCAGTAAGTGCCGGGCAACCGTCTACTGCCGGCAAAAGGGTGTGCTGGGAACCGGAGTTGCCGGTCGGGCCAATCCTTTGCACGGTCTGAGCCAAACTTTCGACTCCATCATCAGTGCTACAGGTTTGGCCCTGGCCGATGCCGGTCTGCGGCAAGCCGATTGCGCCAATATGGTGGCCGGTCTCGGGCTTGCCGGTGTCAATATTCCCAGGCTTTATCAGGAGATCCTCGATTGGAGGCATCCCTTTGCCGCCATGTACCTGACCACAGATCTGCATACCGCCTGCATTGGCGCCCACCAGGGGGAAGATGGTGCCGTCATCATCACAGGTACAGGCTCCTGTGGTTATGCCCATGTGGGTGAGCGGCAATTGTCTCTCGGTGGTCATGGTTTTGCTCTGGGCGATAAGGGCAGTGGTGCCTGGATGGGCTTGAAAGCCGCGGAGCAGGTGTTGTTGTCGCTCGATGGTTTTGCGCCGCAAACAGCCCTTGGCGCCAAACTGCTGGCCCATTTCGGGGTGACAGATGCCCTGGGGATAGTGGAAAACCTCGCCGGACGCTCCTCCAGTTGTTATGCCGCCCTGGCGAGAATAGTGTTGTCCTGTGCGGCCGAGGGCGATGATACCGCTACCGCTATTGTCAGCGAAGGTGCCGACTATATCAGCCGGTTGGCACGGCGCCTGTTTGAACTCAATCCGCCGCGATTTGCCATGATAGGCGGCCTGGCCGAGCCGCTCAGGCCCTGGCTGGCCGACGATGTGGTCGAACGAATCGCCCCTGTGTTGGCGCCACCGGAAATCGGTGCCGTGCACTTTGCCATGCACCAACATCAAGACTCGCAATTTTCAGCCCGTCCGGCCGATGCCGGCGCATACGACTTAGCAAAGGTGAAACCATGACCCATACCATAATGGAGCGCGAGGCTCGCAGTGCTCCCGAAAAGATTGCCAACCAGTTGCAGGCCAATGACCGGTTAGCCCGAGAACTGGGGCAGCGGCTGCGCGAGTTTGCTCCCAAGTTTGTGATGATTGTGGGTCGCGGCTCTTCTGATCACGCCGGGGTATTTGCCAAGTATCTGTTTGAAATAGAGGCAGGTGTGCCTACTTTTGCCGCCGCGCCTTCGGTGGCCAGTGTCTATGGCAAGCGCTTGCAGTTGGCCGGTGGCCTGGTGATAGTTATCTCTCAGTCGGGACGCAGCCCGGATATTCTGGCCCAGGCCAAGATGGCCCGCGAAGCCGGTGCCTTTTGCGTGGCGCTGGTCAATGATGAAACTGCACCTATCAAGGACATAGTCGATCTTGTATTGCCGCTTCGCGCTGGAGAGGAGCAGGCGGTGGCCGCCACCAAGAGCTATTTGGCTACCCTGTCGGCGCTGCTGCAACTGGCCGCTGCCTGGACCCAGAGCCCTGAGTTGGCCCGCGCCTTAGATGAATTGCCCCAGGCGCTGCAGGCGGCTGTGGATGCAGAACCTCAACTGACTGCCGAATCTTTGCAGGGCAGCAACAATCTGGTAGTGCTGGGACGTGGACTGGGTTATGCCATCAGTAAAGAGATAGCGCTCAAACTCAAGGAAGTCTGTTCTATCCATGCCGAGGCCTTCTCCAGCGCCGAATTTCTCCATGGCCCTGTGACTCTGGTGGAGAACCACCTCAAAATAGTCGATGTCTGTGTGGCCGATGAATCCTATGCCAGCCATCTTGAGCAGATAGCCGAAGTCGGGCGCCGCGGCGCTGAGTTGGTTCACCTCAAGCAAACTGCCAATGAGGTTCATCCCAGAGTCGCGCCTCTGGCATTGCTGCAGCGTTTTTATATCGATGTGGCCGCTGTGGCCATAGCCAGAGGCATAGATCCGGATCAACCGGCCGGGCTTAAGAAAGTCACCCAAACCCTTTGATTAAAGTGGCCGGCGTGCCCAACCTGGATAACGCAGTGGAGAGCAGAGAATGACGCAAACCTTTATCGCTGAGCGCTTGTTCGATGGCAGGCAATATCATCACAATCTGAGCTTTGCCGTGGAGAACGGCCATCTGCAGGCCTTGGGCTCTGCGGCCGCTTCAGATGCTATCCGCCTGCAAGGCCTGGTCGTACCCGGGTTTATCGATGTGCAGGTCAATGGCGGTGGCGGCGCGCTGTTTAACGGCGAGCCTACGCTCGAGTGTATCGCAACCATAGGCCGGGCCCACGCCAGGTTCGGCACCACAGGCTTTTTGCCGACCCTGATCACCGACAGGATCGAAGTGATGAACCGCGCGGCCGATGCGGTGGCCGAGGCGATAGCCAGGCAAAGCACTGGGGTGTTGGGGATACATTTTGAGGGGCCGCACTTGTCTGTGCCGAAGAAAGGCGTGCATCCACAGCAGTATATCCGCCGAATTTCCGATGCCGAGCTGGCATTGTTCAGCCGTCAGGACTTGGGTGTTCGCTTGGTGACCCTGGCGCCGGAAAATATGGCGCCTGAGGTTATCAGTGCCTTGGTCGAGGCCGGTGTCCGTGTTTGTCTAGGTCACTCCAATGCCGACTATGATACCGTGCGTTCGGCCCTGGCGGCCGGTGCCAGCGGTTTTACTCACCTCTACAACGCCATGTCGCCCTTGGGCTCCAGAGCACCGGGTATGGTGGGCGCCGCCATAGAGGACGAGGCCAGTTGGTGTGGCCTTATCGTCGATGGTCACCATGTGCATCCTGCCGCAGCCAAGGTGGCCATCCGCGCCAAGGCCAAAGGCAAGATGCTCTTGGTGACGGACGCCATGCCACCCGTGGGGTTGGATCAAGATGCCAGTTTTGAGCTCTTTGGCCAGCAAGTGCTGCGCCAGGGCGACAGACTCAACGCCATCACAGGAGAGCTGGCCGGATGTGTGCTGGATATGAATACCGCGGTGCGAAACGCTGTCTCTCTGCTGGGGCTCAGTGTTGAAGAATCCATGCGGATGGCGAGCGAGTATCCGGCGGCATTTCTTGGACTCGAGCAACTGGGCCACTTGGCTGCGGGCAAACGTGCCGATTTTCTGGTGCTCGATAATGAACTCAAGGTGCAAAGCACCTATATCGGCGGTCAATTGGTTTACGCCGCCGAGGAAAGAGTGCGCTGAAATAAGCCGTTGCGCCAAGAACACATTAACCGTCTTCACATAAGCAGTGCAGCTTTTACCCGGATAAAGATAATAACAACAGGGAAGCCCTATGACTGAAAAGATAGCGGCGGTAGCTGAGACCGCCAACAAGCCCAGGCTGATGTCGCTCGATGCGCTGCGGGGCTTTGACATGTTCTGGATCCTCGGCGGTGAAGCGCTGTTTGCCGCCCTCTTGCTGCTGACTACTTGGAGTGGCTGGCGTTGGTTCGATGGCCAGATGCACCACAGCAATTGGCATGGTTTTACCTTCTACGATCTTATCTTCCCGCTGTTTATCTTCCTCTCCGGCGTTGCCCTGGGTTTGTCTCCCAAGCGTCTGGACAAGTTGGCGTTTGCCGAGCGACTTCCAAAATATAAGCACGCAGTTAAGCGTTTGGCTTTACTGCTGTTTTTGGGCGTGCTCTACAATCACGGCTGGGGGACGGGCATGCCGGCGGCCCTGGATGAGATACGCTATGCCAGCGTCTTGGGGCGTATCGCCTTCGCCTGGTTTTTTGCCGCCATGCTGGTGTGGCACACAGGGCTCAGAACCCAGATCTATGTTGCAGTCGCTATCTTGCTGGGATACGCCATGGTGCAGCTGTGGCTGCCGGTCCCGGGTGGCAGTGCCGGGGACTTCAGCGCCGCCGGTTCCATCAACGCCTGGGTAGACAGTCATTTCCTGCCCGGGATCAGCTACCAACATAAGCCTTATGATCCGGAAGGCCTGTTATCGACCCTTCCCGCAGTGGTCAATGCTTTGGCCGGTGTGTTTGTGGGCCGCTTTTTGCAGCAGCAAAGTTTTTCAGCCTGGGGCAGGGTAGGTTTGCTGTGTCTGGCCGGGCTTGTTTGTTTGGGGCTTGGCTGGCTGCTTAATCCTCTGATCCCGGTTAATAAAGATCTTTGGACCAGCAGTTTTGTGCTGGTGAGCAGCGGCTGGAGTCTGTTGCTGCTGGCACTGTTCTACGCCGTTATCGATGTGCTTGGGCTGCGTTGGTTGGGTTTCCCCTTTGTGGTGATTGGTTGCAACGCCATCATCATCTATCTCGCTTCCAGTCTGGTTCAGTGGCGCTATAGCAGCGAAAGTCTGCTTGGCGGTTTTATCAATAGCGCTCCCGAGAACTGGCAGCCACTGCTTGGGGTATTGGCCATGCTCGGGGTGCAATGGTTGCTGCTCTGGTGGATGTATCGCAGGCAGTTGTTTATTCGGGTTTAGCTTGCCTAAGTGAGGCGAACAAGCGGCCATCTGTCTGGTTTAAAATTAATGACAGCGTTGTCTTTTTTGTTATTATGACGTAACTTTATTGAAACAAAGCCGTGTATAAAGCTGCCGCGGCATCAAGGTTTCAAGGGTTAAACACCACTCAAGATGGATGGGGCGCCGATAAATTTGGTTGCCAAACAATAAATTACTATAAGAAGCAGGTTTATGAACATGACAGTTGCTACCCCGGCTGACGCAGCCTCAAGAAGCAGTTTTCTGCCTATGACTATCGTAGGTGCGCTGTTTTTCATCTTTGGATTTGTGACCTGGTTGAATGGTTCATTGATCCCTTTTCTGCAAATCATCTGTGAGCTCAATGAGTTTCAGGCACTGTTTGTCACCTTTGCCTTCTACATCGCCTATACCGTGATGGCGCTGCCCATGTCGTCTATCCTGCGCCGTACCGGCTATCGCAATGGCATGGCGGTGGGGCTGGGGATCATGGCCGTCGGCTCTATGCTGTTTATTCCCGCCGCCTTCAGCGCCAACTTTTTGATGTTCCTGCTGGCGCTTTTTGTACTGGGAACCGGCCTGACCATTTTGCAGACGGCGTCCAACCCCTATGTGGTGCATATTGGTCCAAAGGAGAGCGCCGCCATGCGGATCTCCATCATGGGGTTGATTAACAAGGGGGCCGGGGTGATAGTGCCTATCCTGTTTACCGCTTTGGTACTGGCTGATCTGGAAGGGTTCACCGCCGGGCATCTGGCTGCCATGGCCCCGGCCGAGCGAGAAGCCCAAATAAGCGAACTGTCTGCGCGTCTGGTGATGCCCTATATCTATATGACGCTGGCGCTTGTGGTACTGATCGCACTGGTGAAGTTTTCTGCTTTGCCGGAAATCGCCTTCGAGGGAGAAGAGGGAGAGCACGCCGACAAGAGTGGTATAGTGCATTTCCCTCAGGTGGTCCTGGGCGCCATGGCCATCTTTGCCTATGTAGGGGTTGAAGTGATTGCCGGTGATACCATAGGCCTCTATGGTGCCAGCCTCGAGGTCAACAATTTCGCATCCCTGACCTCCTACACCATGGTGTTTATGGTTATCGGCTACCTTTTGGGGGTTAGTTGTATTCCACGTTTTATCAGCCAGGAAAAGGCTTTACTCGCCTCGGCCTTGGCGGGTATTGCTTGCATCTTTGGCATCATCTTCTCATCGGCCGAGAGTCATGCTATCTCGTCGCTGCTGTGGGGATGGAGCGGTATTCCAACTATTCCGGATACAGTCACCTTCGTCGCCTTGATGGGCCTGGCTCACGCTCTGGTTTGGCCTTCTGTGTGGCCGCTGGCGCTGGAAGGGCTGGGCAAGTACACGGCCCAGGGCTCGGCGCTGCTGATCATGGGTATTTCAGGTGGCGCCATACTGCCGCTGATATTCGGCAAGATCGCCCACTTCAGTGACAATGTGCAGTTGGGTTACTGGATAGGCTTGCCCTGTTATCTGTTTATTCTCTTCTATGCGCTGAAAGGCCATAAGATGCGCAGTTGGTAAACAGGGGAATTCCGGGCATAAAGAAGCCACCTGCTAAACAGGTGGCTTCTTGCTTATCAAGGTATCTCTTGTATTCTTCTGTAACTCTGGCTCTTGCAACAAATAGAATAGATAAAGAAACCAGTTAACCTTTCCGTGCCGAGCTTGGCAGGTAATCAATTCCAACTTGGATTAGTCGTACGCTTGTGGCTATGAGCCACTTGCTCCTTGATTGAGCCATTATCGCTGGCATAGATATTAAATGCCGTAGAAGTAGTTACCCAGTAGCAGCGTCAGAGCATAGCCCACCGAGTAGCACAGCAGCAGCGCTGGTACATACTTGAGGTAGGAGACAAAAGTCAGCTCTTTGACCTTGCTCATGGCGATGATCCCGGCCGCCGAACCTATTACCAGCAGAGAGCCACCAACACCTACTGCGTAGGTCAGGCCGAGCCACTCTGGTGTGGTCAGTTGCGGTGCGGCTTTCAAAAGTGCCGCGGTCAGTGGCACGTTATCCAATACCGCCGAGCCCATACCTGTGACAAAGTTGGAAATGTTGGGGTCGTGACGGGCGTAGACCTGGGCCAGCAGATCCAGCGTGCCTATCTCTTTGAGCATACCCACCAACAAGAGGATCCCGAGGAAGAACAGCAAGGTGTCGTATTCCACTTGGCGGATATACTCGAGGATCTGCAGCTCTTCTTTGTCGTTACGGGCTGTGTGGCCCACCAGGAACATGATTGACAACCCGGTGAGGAAAGTCAGCACGGGGGGAATGGCAAACAGAATATTCAGTGCCATGGTCATCAATATGGTGGTGAAGAAGATGATGGCGATCAGCACATCCACTGTCTCGTAACTTTGACGAATAGGTGTGGTGGACACCTCGCCCTTGGCATTGAGGGAGAAGAGTATTGCCAGCAACATCACGCTGAACGCCGCCGGCAGCACCAACATCAACAGCTCTGACATATGCACATGGCCGCCGAGGAAGATCATCAGGGTAGTGACGTCACCCGTTATCAGAGAAACTCCTCCTGAGTTGACGGCAAAGATAATCAATACCGCCATCCGGCGACGCATCTGTTTGTCGAGCTTGAAGGTGGTCAGCAGTCCCAGAGAGACCAAGGTAGCGGTGACGTTGTCACAGATGGCCGACAATACCAGGGAAAACAGGGCGACTTGCAGCATCAGCATCCGGGTGCTCACCCGTTGCGGAAACAGCTTCTGCACTAAAATTTGGATCATGCCCTTGGCGTTGAGGTAGGCCACAAAGGTCATGGTCGACATCAAAAACAGCCAGAGCGTCGCGATTTCCAGCAGGTTTTCATTGAGTTGATGCTCTATTAGTTTTTCATGGCCGGGGTCGCCGGCAGACATGAACAGAGCTATCCAGGAGATACAACCGAAAAACAGAGTCGTTTTGGCTTTGTTGAGGTGAGTCACCTCTTCAAAAATGATACTCAGCAGTGCCAACACCGCCAGTATGATAAGAAAGGTATAGAGCATAAATGCAATTCCAACTGCTGATTTTATGTTCGTCTGCCCTGGGGGATGTGGGCAGTTTTGGTGTCGGCCATCAAGGTTCAATTAATCAAGCTGTGATAGCGCGTGCGGATCAGACCACACTGACATAGATAACGCAACTGTTAACTGGAACACATTTTCTTAGACTTTGTGATAAGTGTCCGCTGGCTTTCGGGGGAATCCAGTGATTTGGTCTGTTTGTTTTTTGTATTTTGGTGTTTTGTACTGATTGGGTTTGTTTGGCAGCGAAACGCGACAGTCGACTCGCGAGCCGGTGGCAAGTTGGCGTGACAGCCATGGTGCAGCCTCAATTGGCTTGTGAGCATGGCGTTGGGTGGAAATTTGCAGAAGGGGAATTGAGCAACCAGAATTCGAGCTGGACGCCAGACAAATTTACCCGGCGGGAGTGGGCATAAGTGGGCATAAAAAACGAGGCCATGTAGGCCCCGTTTTCAATCCATCTGCGGATTACTTCATGCGTGCCAAGACACGTTCGGCTGCATCCAGAGTCGCTTGCAGCTCTTGCTCGCCGTGAGCCATGGACAGGAAGCCTGCTTCAAAGGCGCTTGGTGCCAGGTAGATACCTTCGTCCAGCATGCCGTGATAGAAGGCGCGGAACTGCTCCATGTTGCACTTGGTGACCTGTTCAAAGCCGGTGATCTTCTCTTCATCGGTAAAGAAGAAACCAAACATGCCGCCAACATAGTTGATGGCCATGGGAATACCATGCTTGTCGGCCGCGGCCTTGAAGCCTTCGGCGATACGCTTGGTCTTGGCTGCCAGTTCCTCATAGAGGCCAGGCTCTGACAGGGCTTCCAGCTGAGCCAGACCAGCAGTCATGGCGATAGGGTTACCCGAAAGTGTGCCGGCCTGGTACACAGGGCCAGTCGGGGCAATATACTGCATGACTTCTTTCTTGCCACCGAAGGCACCAACCGGCATACCGCCGCCGATAACCTTACCCAGAGTGGTCAGATCCGGTGTCACGCCATAGTGGCCTTGGGCACCGCTCTTGGAGACGCGGAAGCCTGTCATCACTTCGTCGATGATCAGCAGGGCGCCGAACTGATCGCATAGCTCACGCAGTCCTTCAAGGAAACCTGCAACCGGCGGGATACAGTTCATGTTGCCGGCAACCGGCTCAAGTATGATACAGGCGATATCCTGCGGATGCTGGCTGAACAGCTCTTTGACTGAGTCCAGATCGTTATAGACAGCAGTCAGAGTGTGCTTGGCGAAGTCAGCAGGGATCCCTGGGGAGCTGGGCTGACCCAGAGTCAGGGCGCCTGAGCCGGCCTTAACCAGCAGACAGTCGGCATGGCCGTGGTAGCAGCCTTCGAACTTGAGGATCTTGTCTCTGTTGGTGTAACCACGAGCCAAGCGTATGGCGCTCATGGTGGCTTCTGTGCCAGAGCTCACCATGCGTACCTGCTCTATGGAAGGCACCATCTCAATGACTTTTTCTGCCATCTGCACTTCCAGCTCGGTAGGTGCGCCGAAAGACAGACCGTTCTCCACCGCCTTGAGAACCGCTTCGCGGATCTTGGGATGGTTGTGACCCAGGATCATAGGCCCCCAGGAACCGACATAGTCGATATAGGCTTTGCCGTCGGCATCATAGATATAGGCACCGTCGGCCTTTTCGATGAAGCGGGGAGAGCCGCCTACACCATTGAAGGCACGTACTGGCGAGTTCACACCGCCGGGGATGGTTTTCTTGGCCTGTTCAAACAGGTCTTCAGAACGGGTCATGTTTAATCCTTAAAGTCAGTGGCCGCTCTCTAGCGATCGGCCTTGCGTGAATACCAGTTAACCGGACACTCGTATTTTTCCAACTGATTGTCCACCCCGAGTGTCAGGGCAAACAGTGCCATGCGGATCAACAAGCCATTGTCGGCCTGACGGAAGATAGCCAGGTTGGGATGGTTGTTAAGATCATTGTCCAGCTCATTGGCCTGCAGCCTGGAGTCCCGAGGCAATGGATGCATGATCACTGTATTGGACTTACAATTTTGGGTATATATGGCGCTGTTCAAACGGAACTTGCCACGATATTTATCGGCTTCCTCCTGCGAGGGGAAGCGTTCTTCCTGAATGCGCGTCAGATAGAGTATATCAGCCTGATCTAAATTGCCTTCCAGTTGGTCTGTTATTGTGATCTTATGCCCGGCATTTTCAATGTCGGCGATCACATAGTCAGGCATTGCCAGCTCGGCGGGGGAGATCAGGGTGAAGCTGATGTTCTTGTACATGCACAGTAGACGCGACAGCGAGTGCACAGTGCGGCCGTATTTGAGATCGCCGACCATGGCGATATGCATACCATCTATGCCTAAGCCCTTGCTATGCAGTTCTTTCTGTATGGTGAACAGATCCAGCAGTGCTTGGGTTGGATGCTCGTTGGCACCATCGCCGCCGTTAATCACAGGCACCCGGCTGCCTTCGGCAAATTCGCGTACCGAGTAGGACTCGGGGTGGCGCATGGCTATCACGTCCGAGTAGCTGGACAACACTCTGGCGGTATCGTAGAGGGACTCCCCTTTGGACAGCGACGAGGAGGCCATGCCGACCGTTTCAGCGACCCGGCCGCCAAGCAGGTTGAAGGCGCAGCCGAAGCTGACCCGGGTGCGGGTGCTGGGTTCAAAAAACAGATTGCCGAGAATAGCACCATCCAGCACCTTGGTACGCTTCTCGCGCAGTGCGTATGGGGTCATCTTTTGGGCTACTGAGAAAATGGTTTGAATGGCGTCCAGATCTAACTGGTTTACAGAGAGGATATGTGATCCCTGGAAATGGTTCATCAGCCTTGGTTTCCAATGCAGTTGGGTGTTGACACTGAGGTCTGGACCCATGGGTTATGTAGGGTTTGGCTGAGGCGCAACTATAACAGAAGGCGGCGGTCATGAAAATGACTGATGACTGAAATTACACTTCTCCGGCACGGATTTCCTGCTGCAGGTTAGACCAACTGATCACTCCAACGATATTCTCCGGGTTATCCTGATAGATATAGACTTCACCGGCGCGTTTCGGCGCCAGAATTTCATACACCTCGTTGAGGGTAGCCGAGTCGGGTAGCCCCTGGATCCTGTGTTGGGTCAGGCTGGTGTCAGTGTCAAACGAAGGCATCTGCAACTCCAGCATGGCAATCTGGCCTTCGGCATCTCTGGCAAGCACGGGCCTGCCCTGGGCGCGTTTCATTACTTCCAGCAGCAGCTCATCATTGTTGTTGACTATCACTATGCGCCTGTCCATCAGGGCGCGTACCCCGAGTTTCTGTAACCCCAGGTTAACCGGGGCCACTTTATAACCCAGGCCCATGATATCCAGTTGGCGAAAGAATATGGATTTGGCGTTCAGCCCCTGATAAGCGATGAGGTAGGCGGGCACGGCCACTATCATTCCGGGCAGTATGATGGAGGCATCGTTGGTCATCTCCAGCAGTGCCACCAAGGCAGCGAGCGGTGCACTGAGGCAAACTCCCATCATGGCGGTCATGCCGATGACGGTATAGAGCCCTGCATAGGGGGCCACCGAGGGAAACAGCAGCGCGGTCGCCTGAGCCAGAATGGCGCCGCCCAGGGCGCCTATGCCATAGAGTGGACCTATGATCCCTCCCGGGATCCCAAGGCCGATGGCAGCAATGGTCGCGATAATCTTGGCCAGCAATACCGCCAGCAAAAACCAGATGGCCGGGTTGTCGCTGACCGCGAGTCCTATGGCCATTTCACCGCTGCCCAATGCCTGAGGCAGCACCAGGCCTATCAAAGTGGTGATGACACCCGCCAGTAACAGGCGGATAATCAAGGGCCAGTGTTGGCCGCGCTCGGTCACCTGAATAAGGCTGTGATTGAATAGGGCCGCGGCGCCCCCCAGCACTATACCGCCGAGTGCCAGAAGCGGGTACTGATCCAGTGGAATATGGCTGACCTTGATGGCATCAAACTCGTGGATATTACCGAACACCACCTGGCTGGATACGGCGCCGCAGATGGCCGACAGCATGATGGGGAAGAAGTACTGTACCTTGTATTCTCTGAGCACCACTTCGAGGACAAATACCACGGCAGCCAAGGGCGCGTTAAAGGTGGCGGCTATCCCGGCGGCTATGCCGCTGGCGCACATGATGCGCACACTGTTGTCCGGCAGCTTGAATTTTTCTGCCAATACCGAGGCGGTGACCGCACCCAGATGAATGGCCGGGCCTTCACGACCGACCGAGAAGTTGCTCGCCAGTGCAAACAGCGCCTGAAAAAACTGCCCCGGTGCCGATTGCAGCGGAATTTTGCCGTAATGCAGTTTCACCCTGTGCAATACATAGGCTATGCCCATCCGCTTGTAGCGTTTGGAGCCGAATCTGGCCACTAGCCAGATCAAAAAAGCCCCAAAAAGTGGTAACAGGACTCGCCAGTCACCGATTGAGCCCGTAAAATCCCATTCCTGTGTTTGGGTAAAATGATTGGCCCATTGCAGCAGCAGGCGAAACAGTATGATGACAGCCGAGGCCATCAGCGCAAACAACAGGGCCAGCAGACACAGTTGAATACTGATCCTCGTTTGGGACAGCTTGTCTCTCATCTGGTGGCGCAGATACTTTCGCGCCTCACGTTTGAACTTTCTGAATCTTGTCTGCACTGCTGCTTTCCGAAGCCTGATGTGAAATCTTAGTACCCAAGATGGAAATTTTTATATAAGGGGCTGTTAGTTAATGGCAAATTATCATCGCTGGCTCGATCGCCTGCAAGTGATGGAGCGAAATATTCGTCCATCCAGTCTGTATTTGTTGCTCTTGGTCATGGTGGCCTTTCTGACAGGACTGCTCAGCTATCACTTTTTTATTCCGCCTGCTGAAGTCAAATTTCAACGAAACGATGGCAAGAGTCAGAGATTGCAGATCGAGTTACAGGAGCAGGCGCAGCAGTTGGCGAGCCGCAATTTGGAGCTGAGCCTGGCTAAAGAAGCCAATGAGGAGATGCAGCAGCTGTTCAACAAACAGCATAAAAAGCAGCAGGAGCTTGAGCGTGAGTTGGCCTTTTACCGCAGCATCATGGCGCCAGAGCATAATGCCGAAGGGGTGGCTATTCATGGTTTGGAATTGATGCCTCTAGCCACAGCTGGACAGTTTCGCCTCAAATTGGTGCTGACCCAGCTGCAAAAGCGCAAGCAGGCGCTCAAGGGAAGAAGTGAGATACTTCTCATTGGCATGCAAGAGGGCAAGCAAGTCGAACTGAATTTAGCTAAACTGGTGGACACCAAGTTGGCATTTAACTTCAAGTACTTTCAGGTACTGGAAGCGGAATTTACCCTGCCTGAAGGGTTTGAGTTACAGCAGATGAAAGCCAAGGTCGTTGTGCCAGCGAGTCGCTGGAGCAAAGGCGCTGAAACCGAACAAAGTTTCAGCTTGCCTGAGTTGCTTGAGGGCGAAAAAGATCCCGGCATAATACTTGAACAAAATAGTCAGGTAACAGATAATCTGCCACAGCAAACAGATGTAAGAGGTAGTAATGACTGAACAAGCTGAATCAGCTATGCCCATCCAGTTTACCGATGCGGCGGCAACCAAGGTCAAGGCCTTGCTGGAAGAAGAACAGAACAGTGCGCTGAAGCTGCGGGTCTATGTCACGGGCGGCGGCTGCTCAGGTTTTCAGTATGGCTTCACCTTTGATGAAAAAGTAAATGAAGGCGATTTCACTGTGGAAAAACAGGGAGTACAGCTGGTGGTCGACCCCATGAGTCTGCAATACCTAGTTGGCGGTGAAGTGGATTACACCTCAGGGCTGGAAGGTTCGCGTTTCTTCGTCAAAAACCCAAACGCCACCACCACCTGTGGCTGTGGGGCCAGCTTCTCGGTATAACCGAGAAGCAAAGCAGCAAAAAGCCGTCCACTGGGACGGCTTTTTTGTGGGCGCAAGGCCGGTTACTGCATCAGGTTGAAGTTCATCTTACGCTTGAAGAAGGCTTTGACCTTAGGGGTAAAGGCTATCCATACCTGCAGCATGCAAAAGCCTATCAGAAAGCTGAAAATGGCCCAGTCCGGCACCTTGAGCTCAAACCCTGTGATCTTGAGTGAGTTAGGCCCAGTAGCTACACTGTCGCCCTGATCCAGAATATAGGGCAAGAAACTCACCAGCGCGAGCTGCACCAAGGTATAGAGTCGCAGTGCCCATAAGCCGGCTTGATGGCGCGCTAATACCGCCAACACCATGATCAGCGTCAGCAGACAAAAGATAACGCCTTGACCGGCAATCAGACCACTGACCGCGGCTGCAATATAAAGTAGCATCAGCAGCAGTAGGCGTTTGGGAATGGCGTAGCTTTCTGTGGCGGTTTGGCTCATCTCGCGGCGCTCCTTGTGCGCTATTGAATCATGTTCTATTGAATCATGCTCCATCGACTCAGTGACGCGTTTTGGGCGCCAGTCGCTGCTCCAGCTCATGTGGCGGGATCACTACGCCAAGATCTTCCAGCATTGGGAAGACGGCAACATAGAGCTCGTCATCTTCCATACCGGGCACCCAGCGCTCCAGCCATTCGGCCAGGCCGATGGATAGCGGCCGACAATCCTGCCAATCATCCTCGGCCCACAGAGAAGCCGTCTCTTCACTGGGCCAAACCGGAATACAGTCTTCATCGTCCGTGGTCAGCATCACGCAGCCGTCATTGTCCTGTAATACCCACAACTCTTTGTGCTCTTTGACCTGCTCTACCAGGAAATCGTAGCGGCCTTCCGGAGTCATACCGGCGAACTGGGCCTGGATTTGTTTCTTGCTCATGGTGACATCTCATCTCGGTGGCCAGGGCACTGCGCCCGGCCAAAATTGACGGCATGTTAACACCGCTTGCAGGCAAGAAAAAGCGCCCCGCAGGGCGCAATGGCTAATTCCTGTTTTTCGGCTTTGCCTGGTTGAAGCCAATCTGCTCTCAGGCGGCGGGGAAACGGGCACCGAGCACGGCTTCGCGGCTGGCGCCGGTTACCGCCGGCAGGTTCGCCGGTAAGCCTTGATAGTGGCGCAGCGCCAGCCAGGCAAACGCTATGCCTTCCACCCACTTGGGATCAATACCCAAAGCTGAGGTAGTGGCTATGCTGTGGTTGGGTAACTGGGCCCCGAGGCGTTTCATCAATACGCCATTGAGCGCGCCGCCACCACAGACATAGATTTCGCCATCCGGGCTCAGCTTGGCTATGTCTCTGGCAATGCTGTGACAGGTGAGATCCAAGAGTGTCGATTGAATATCTTCTTCCGGTAGATGGCTGAACAGCGCCAGTTGTTGATCCAACCAGGCGTTGTTGAATAGCTCTCTGCCCGTGCTCTTGGGATAATCCAGCGAGAAATAGGGGTGTGATAACAACTGCGTCAGAAACTCCGCCGAACTGTTGCCGCTTTCGGCCCACTGGCCATCTTCATCAAACGGCAGTTGTCTTATCTGCTGGCTCCAGGCGTCTATCAGGGTGTTTCCCGGGCCGGTATCAAAGCCAAGGATCTCCCGGTTATCGGCGGGCAGGAAAGTGATGTTGGCGATACCGCCGATATTGAGAATGAAGCGATTTATACCTGGGCGTGAGAATATCTGCTGGTGGAATGCCGGCACCAAGGGAGCACCCTGGCCACCGAGGGCGACATCCTTGCGGCGAAAGTCGGCGATAACATCTATACCGGTTTCGGCGGCGATAGTATTGGGGTCGCCAATCTGCAAGGTAAAGCCTACTTCCAGGTTGGGCATATGGCGTACTGTCTGGCCGTGACTGCCGATAGCACAGACCTGCTCTTTACTCACCCCAGTCTTGGCCAGCAGTTGCTTGACCGCGGCTGCAAACACCTTGCCCACAGTGCGATCCAGCCGCCCCAAACGGTTGATTTCATCCGTATCCGGTTGGCACAGACGCTGCAAGCCCTTGAACAGATGAGTGGGCAGCGGCTCTGTATGTTGGCCAAGCAACTTGGGTTGATCCTTGCTAAAGTCCACCAATACGGCATCAACGCCGTCCATGCTGGTGCCGGACATCAGCCCAATAAAGTATCCTGAATTCATCTATGCTGTCCCTGTTATTGCATCGCAACCTGAACTTGTTTGTTGCGCAGCAGAGTGGCCATCAATTGGCTACTGAGTTGTTGGAAGGCGACACGTTCGCGCTTGGCTATCGCTTCGGCCTTGGGGAGATCCACAGTGCGCGGGTTTCTGTGTACACCGTTGACGATAAACTCATAGTGCAAATGTGCGCCTGTTACCCTTCCTGTGCGGCCAAGAGTACCTATGATCTGTCCCTGTTTGACGCTTTCACCTTGTTTAACCTTACGTTTGTTGAGGTGTAAGTATTTGGTGGTATAGGTTTCGTTGTGTTTGATAAACACATAGTTGCCGTTGTATTGGTTGTAACCTGCCTTGGTGACCCGGCCGCTGCCGGCCGCTTTGATGGGAGTGCCTATAGCGGCAACATAATCTACCCCACGGTGAGCCTTCACCTGACCAGTAACAGGGTGCAGGCGGCGGGGGTTGAAGTTGGAGCTCACGTACTTGAAGTCAACCGGAGAGCGCAGGAATGCTTTGCGCATGCTGCGGCCTTCCTCGGAATAGTAGTTGCCATCCTTGTACCTTACCGCGGTGTAACGCTCGCCCTGGTTGATAAATTCGGCGGCCAATATGTTGCCGTTACGCAGAAACTCACCATCGGCATATTCTTCTTCGTACATGAGGGCAAAGCTGTCGCCTTCGCGGATATCCAGGGCAAAGTCGACGTCCCAGCCGAATATGGTGGCCAACTGCATAATCTGCGCTGGTGTCAGTCCGGCTTCGACACCGGCATTCCAGAAGTTGCTCTTGATGCTGGCGCGGGCAAACTTATCCCGGGTCTCAACGGTTTTTACTGCCAGTTCTTCTTCGTAACCTTTGCCCTGTTTGCGGACTATCAGAGTTGAGATGGCATCAAGGCGGTATCTGAGCTCTTGCAATTCGCCATCGGCGTTTTTACCTATGGCGACTTCGTCACCAGGCATGATTTTCAACAGGTTTTTTTTCGCCAGCGGCAGCTGGGTAATGTCGTGAACTTCTCTGGCAGTAAGTGAGGCGCGACTGAAGAGCGCCGCCAGGGTATCGCCACTCTTTATCTCGAAATGTTCCAGCTCGGCTATCGCCGGGCTGGTTTGCTCCTGAACTGTCAGAGCGGCTTTAGCCTGTTGATTGAGTTTCTCTGTCAACGCCTCGGCGGCGGCTTCTGATTCGGGATCTTGCCCGCTTTCAACCACTTGCTGGGCCGTAGGTGAAGTGGGGGTACGAAAGGCCAGAGGCACTTGGTAACGAACATGAGTTTCCGGAACGGCGCTGTTTTTCGATGCCTCGGCTTCGTCAGAGGGCAGCAACAGGGTTATCAGGGTTATGGTAGTAAAAATACTAAGCAGGATTTGGTGCTTTCTGGGCAGCAGTTTGAAGAGAGTTATAAGCTTTGCCATCGACCCTGATACCAATTTCTTAATTCTTGGGCATATTGCCTTAGTGTACACACTTTCATTTAGGCTGGCTAACAAGTAACATAAGTCTCTTTAAATTTGAAGAGCCTTGGGAGTTGTTGGCGAGATGGCTGATTTAGCACAAATAATGGCGGAAATTAAACGTGGTACCGACGAGGTTTTGCTCGAAGCAGATCTGCTGGAAAAGCTGAAAGAAGGTCGGCCACTGAAAATCAAGTTGGGTGCTGATCCGACTGCACCGGACATTCACCTAGGCCATACCGTCATTCTCAACAAACTCAGACTGTTCCAAGACCTGGGACACGAGGTTATCTTCCTTATCGGTGATTTTACCGGTATGGTTGGCGACCCGAGTGGCAAGAACAGCACTCGCCCACCTCTGACCCGTGAGCAGGTATTGGCCAACGCCGAAACCTACAAGGAGCAGGTATTTAAAATTCTGGATCCGGCCAAGACCCGGATTGAGTTCAATTCCAACTGGCTGGAAGATCTCGGTGCCGCCGGTATGATCCGCCTGGCCTCCCGCCAGACAGTGGCCCGTATGATGGAGCGTGACGACTTCAAGAAGCGCTTTGCCTCGGGTCAATCGATTGCTATCCATGAGTTCATGTACCCTTTGCTGCAGGGCTATGACTCAGTGGCATTGAATGCCGATGTCGAACTGGGCGGTACTGATCAGAAGTTCAACTTGCTGATGGGCCGCGAGCTGCAGAAATCCGAAGGCATGAAGCCACAGGTGGTGATTATGATGCCGTTGCTGGAAGGGTTGGACGGCGTGAAGAAGATGTCAAAGTCCGCCGGTAACTACATAGGTATCAGTGAAGCTCCGGATGAGATGTTCGGTAAGATAATGTCCATCTCCGATGAGCTGATGTGGCGTTATTTGGAGCTGCTGTCTTTCCGTCCACTGACTGAAATTGAGCAGTTTAAGGCTGATGTTGAAGCCGGTGCCAACCCCAGGGATATCAAGATAGCCCTGGCGAAAGAGATTATTGGCCGTTTCCACAGTGAAGAAGCTGCCGAGGCCGCCCATCAAGCCTTTATCAATCGTTTCCAAAAGGGGGCCATGCCGGACGATATTCCCGAGCTGACTCTGGAAGCCGGTGAAGGACTGGCGATTGCCAATCTGCTGAAAGAAGCCGGTCTGGTTGGCTCCACTTCCGATGCCATGCGGATGATCAAGCAAGGTGCGGTGAAGATGGATGGTGATAAGCTTGAAGACAGCAAGCTGGTACTGAACGCCGGCACTTGCGCGGTATTCCAGGTTGGCAAGCGTAAGTTTGCCAAGGTAACACTGGCCTGAACTCAAGGTACCTAAATTCCAAGGTAGCTAAATTTAAGCATTTGTTTGAGCGCGTAAAATACCAAACCCGGCATTGCCGGGTTTTTTCTTACCTGTATCAGGCTCAGTGGTCGTGAGGCGGGCTACAGTTGTCGGTACCAAAGTAGACCTTGTTCTGGCAGCGCCAACTGAGCACGGCTTTTTCCACTGACCAGTCTCCGGCATTGTTATCGAGCGCCAGAATAAGCAGCATCTGCGGATGTCCTTCCTGGGTGCTGACATTATAGGTTAAGGTCTTGCCGTGAGAGTGGCTGATGCGTACAAACTTAAAGGCTGAGCCAGAATAGTGGCGACTGATCCCTTCGGGATTGTTACTCCAGGGAGCCTGTTGATGTTGCGCCTGCATCAGCTTTTGATTGAAACGGTTTATAGGTTGTGCGGCGTAGGAAACCACCAGAGGTGGTTCAAACTTTTCTTCGGCATTGAATGCTGCCTGGGCCTGAGTCATTAGAGGGAAACACAGGGGCAGGGCAGCCAGTACGGATAAGCGACTCATCTTTACCTCTCGGATCAGAGTGAACCCTGATCTCGCTGTTGGCACTCAGAGGAATTGGACAGTAAAAAACAGGCCGGGTTCCCGGCGAGCTGGATTACTGAGCCGAGAGTTGATCTACCATGGTTTGATAGTCCATCAGATCCATATGTTCTTTCACCCTGTGGTTGAGGGTATCCAGCTTTAACGTGGTCACTCCGGGGATGGCGATATCAATAATTTTCCCGGGCTTGCCAAACTGTTCTCCCGGCCCCTTATAGTGGTAGTTGCCTATCATTACCACCAGAGAGCCTGAGTTGAACATGTGCTCTATGTTGAATCGATACTCGAGTACGCCGCGGTGGGCCCGCTCCAGAAACTCTATAATATGTCTGCCGCCCGTGTATTTGCGGTTTGCTGTACGGTCGTTGAAGACGCTGTCACGATTATAAAAGGTCGCCAGCTCATCATAGTCGTGAGTGGTCAGAGCATGGATATAGCGTACGGCCATCTGCTGTTCCGGCGGCATATCGCCGCTGTTGGCCAGCAGTGGTGGGCTTAACAATGCCAGGATCAACACCAAATAACGCACAATCAATCTCTCTTGGTCTTTAGGTCAAACGCGGGTAACGACAGGTGCCAACGTATGGCGGCCAGGCGAATTATCAAAGCCGTGAAAAAAGCCAGCATCAGCGCCGCCTCGGCTTCGAATTTTAACTGCAGGCTGCAGGTGTACACCAGACCGCCCAGAATAGATGCTGTGGCGTAGATTTCGGTACGCAACACCATGGGGATCCGGCGGCAAAGCAGATCCCGAATAATGCCTCCTCCCACTCCTGTGATCAAGCCCATGACTACGGCTATCAGGGCGCCAAACTCCAGAGTCAGGGCCTTTTGGGTACCGATAACGGTAAAGAGCGCCAGGCCGACGGCATCGGCTATGGCCAGGCTAGATGGGGGCAAACGCCAGGGGCGGCGTACCAGAATCAAGGTCAGTACCACGGTCAGTAGTATCACGTAGAGATAGTTGTGGTCATGAAGCCAGAATACCGGAGCGCCCAGAATGGTGTCTCTTAGGGTGCCGCCACCTATGGCAGTGACCGCTGCCAGTACCAAAACGCCGAAAGGATCCATCCTGTGCCGGCCGGCAGCCAAAGCGCCGGAAAGGGCGAATACTGCGGTGCCGAACAGATCCAGGCTATAGACCCACAATGTCATTAACCCATCTCTTTGAGATGAATGTTGAGGGCATCGACCGAGATACGGATTTCAATCACCGACAGGATTAAGGAATACAGCAATAACAGCAAACTGGCGCCGAAAATCATCGAGCCTGTAGTGTTAAAGCCAAGATAGATAAAAATCATACACAGCACACACAGGGCGAAGCTGGTGACACCTGCCTCCTGCATGCGGCGGATGATAACGATGCGGCGGCGCAGGTTTTTCAGTTGTTCGGCGGCAACGGGTTTATCGCCGCCACTCAAGGTGCGAATTAGCGCGGCCAGTGAGAAAAATCTATTGGTATAAGCCAGCAGCAGCAGGGAAATGGCCGGAAACAGCAATGCCGGGGTCGTCAAAGAGATATGCATATTGTCCAGCACGGCAGTCTTCTCAGTGTCAAGCGGGGAATGAAGGCATTATAAGGAGAAATTGAATAATTTAAAGCGTTTGTGAATAACGTAACAAAACCCAAATCAGAGGTAACAAGATCACAAAAGCAAACCAGATGGTGAAGGTGCGAAAGGTCAGCGCAATCGCTTTGGGTATGGTCTTGTGATCCGCTATGGGCCCCGGGCCGATTTTCTCCACCTGTACCTTGATGCCGGAATATTTTTGTGGTCCGCCAAGCTCTGTCATCAGTACAAATGCTGCCATGGTTGCCACCTGGAAATTAGAGCCGATAGGAAAGCGGCTATGGGGTGTTTGCCAAAGCAGTTTTAATGTCTGGGGACCACCTTGAATCGCCAGGGTAAAACGCCACAGCTGCGCCGGAATATACAATAACACTTGATTGACCAGAAAAACGGGGCGACCGAAGAAACGGTATTGTGGATCCAGACACCACCAGCTCTGTTCCAATTGTTTGAGCATTCTCACCAGCAGCACCATGGGCGCGCCGGCGAGACAGAAGAAAAACACCACGGTAACAGTGCCGTGAATGGGAGTGGTCACCAGCTTTTCTATAGTGGCCTTGGCTATGCCAGCCTCGGACAGTTCGGCGGTGTCGCGGGCAACCCAGGGGGCGAGCAACTCTCTGGCGGCCGCTTTATCTCCCCGCCTGAGGGCTTGGTATATCTCTTCGGCTTCCTGAATAAAACAGGCGTCGTTGAGACACAGATAGAGGATCAAAAACTCAAAGAACCAGGGGAATGCAGCCAGTTCCAGCAGAAAGGTGATGATTAACCAAAATGGCAGTACCAGCAGTAAAATGGCCAGTGAACCGGCAATCAGCTGCTGCTTTTCGTCTCTGTCGCCCCGTTTGACCTTGGCGGCCAGTGACCTGGCAAGATGGCTCAACCAGGCCAGGGGTTGAAAAGCCTGGGGCAGCGGCGCCAAACGTGCCAGTAATAAGGAAAAAAACAGCACCAGAAACCCCTGTATGAGGGGGCCATCTAAGGCCAGCAGCTGCTCGCAAAAGGGCAGACTCATGGGCTCTGGTGCTCCTTAAATTAAAGGTGATGCAGCATGCCTATGACCATCAGGGCCGAGTGGTGCCCCGCCTTGACCAGATAGGCATCAAAGTCGACCGGAGAGTCGTTGTTGGCATTATCGGACAGAGAGCGGATCACCACAAAGGGCACGCCGAACTGATGACATACCTGAGCAATGGCGGCGCCTTCCATTTCGCAGGCCGCCATGGTGGGGAAATGTTTTAACATGACGGCAGTGCGCTCGGGATCGCAAATAAAGCTGTCACCTGTGCAGATAAGGCCTTCAATGGCTTTGACCTCTCCCAAACCTGCGATGGCCTGTTGGGCTGCCAGCATCAATTTGGGATCCGGGATAAAGGCTGCCGGTTGCTGCGCCATCTGGCCCATCTCATAGCCAAAGGCGGTGACATCGACATCGTGGTAGCGGACTTCATCGGAAATCACTATATCACCTATCTGCAGCGCATCGACAAACCCACCGGCCGAGCCGGTATTGATGACTGCATCCGGGGCGAACTTTTCAATCAACAGACTGGTCGCTATGCTGGCGGCAACCTTGCCTATGCCGGAGCGGGTAACTATGACTTCTTTGCCAACCAGAGTGCCGCTGACAAATTCAATGCCGGCAACCTTGCTGTGCTGTGGGTTTTCCAAAGAGGCAATCAGGTGAGCAACTTCCGGCTCCATGGCGCCGATAATACCGATTTTCATGGCTTAACCTTCTTTAAATGTCTTGAGTGAGCCTGAGGGCGGCTTAATATAGCACAAGCCTAGGATGGTGCGAACAAGTCAGCTGCTTGCGACTTGTAGGGACGACAAGTCCAAGGCAGTCGCAAGCGTGTTATTTGAAGTGTGGCGGTTGGATGAAAAAAAAGCGCACCCGGGAGGTGGGTTCCCGTATGCGCTCAAAGTGTTGAGTTGTCAGCTGAGGAAATTGAGGATCCCAAGTGCCGCATCGCGCCCTTCGGCGATGGCGGTGACCACAAGATCTGAACCCCTGACCATATCACCACCGGCAAACACTTTGGGATTGCTGGTCTGGAATGGATTGGCCGCTTCTTTTTCAGCTTTTACCCGGCCCCATTGATCCAGGGCGATATCAAACTCGGCAAACCAGGGCGCCGGGCTGGGTTGGAAACCGAAGGCGACAATCACGGCGTCAGCCTCCAGCAACTGATCGCTGCCCGGGATGGGCTCAGGACGCCGGCGACCGCTGGCATCGGCGTTGCCAAGCGCGGTTTCAACAAATTCGACTCCCTTGACCTTGCCATCGTCTGTGGCAATCGCCACCGGCTGGCGGTTGAACAGAAACTCGACTCCTTCTTCGCGGGCATTTTGCACCTCACGGCGCGAACCCGGCATATTCTCTTCGTCGCGGCGATAGGCACAGATAACCGACTCGGCGCCTTGGCGCACCGCCGTGCGCACACAGTCCATGGCGGTATCACCGCCGCCGAGCACTACCACCTTCTTGCCCTTGAGGTCGATGTAGGGCTGCGCCGGATCGGCTTGCCCCATCAACTCACGGGTGTTGGCAATCAGGTAGGGCAGGGCTTGAATAACCCCTTCAGCTTCTTCACCGGGCAGGCCCGCCTGCATGGCGTTATAGGTCCCCATGCCGAGGAACACTGCATCGAAGTTGGTCAGCAGCTCGGCAAAGGGAATATCTTGGCCTACAGTGACGCCGAGGCGGAACTCTATCCCCATGCCTTCCATCACGCTGCGGCGGGTAGCCATCACGGACTTGTCGAGCTTAAAGGCGGGAATGCCATAGGTCAGCAGGCCGCCTATCTGAGGATATTTGTCAAAGACTACAGCCTTGACCCCGTTGCGGGCCAGGATATCGGCGCAGCCGAGACCGGCCGGCCCCGCGCCTATGATGGCGACCCGCTCGCTTCTGGGTGTCACCTGGCTCATGTCCGGGCGCCAGCCCTGGGCGATGGCGGTATCCGTGATGTACTTTTCCACATTGCCTATGGTGACGGCGCCGAAGTCATCATTCAGGGTACAGGCACCTTCACAGAGCCTGTCCTGCGGGCAGACTCGGCCGCAGACCTCCGGCAGGGTATTGGTTTCATGCACCAGGTCTGCCGCTTCCAGGATACGTCCCTGTTTGGCCAGCTTGAGCCAGTTGGGGATATAGTTGTGCAGCGGGCACTTCCACTCGCAGTAAGGGTTACCACAGTCCAGGCAGCGATCGGCCTGCTGGTCGACCTGCGCCTGGGCAAAGGGTTGGTAAATCTCAATAAACTCAGTCTTGCGGCGTGCGATAGCCTGCTTGCTCGGGTCGATACGACCCACTTCGATAAACTGAAAATCGTTACTCATGCTCGCTTACCCCGCTTTTACGGCCAGTTCCGGGCTCGGTTGTTCCAGTTTGAGCAGATCCGAAACCTGAATATTCTTGGGCTTGACCAGGACAAAACAGTCGAGCCAGTTGTCAAACTCACTGAGAATGGCACTGGCGTGTTCACTGCCGGTCTCGGCCACATGTTGCTCTATCAGCCCTTTGAGGTGCTGTTGATGAATGGGCATCTCCAGCTTGAGGGTATCGACCAGTTCGGTATTGACCCTACGGCTAAAGCGGCCGAATTGGTCGAACACATAGGCAAAACCGCCAGTCATACCGGCGCCGAAGTTAACGCCCGTGGTCCCCAGCACCACTACTATACCGCCTGTCATATATTCACAGCCGTTGTCACCGACCCCTTCAACTACCGCCAATGCCCCAGAGTTCCTGACCGCGAAGCGCTCACCGGCCCGTCCCGCCGCAAACAGTTTGCCGCCGGTGGCACCATAGAGGCAGGTATTACCGACAATGGCGCTGCGCTCGGATTGGAAGGCGCTGCCGAGCGGTGGATAGATGGCTATCTTGCCGCCGGACATACCTTTACCCACATAGTCGTTGGCGTCGCCGCACAGTGACAGCTCGAGTCCGGGGCTGTTCCAGACCCCGAAACTCTGACCGGCGCTACCGTTGAAGCTGAGTCTTATCGGCTTGGGACAGCCTTTTACGCCCCAGGTTGCCGCGATATGGCCCGAAAGCGCGGCGCCTACCGAGCGGTCGGTATTATTGATGGGGAAGCAGATATCGAAGCCTTCGCCCTTGGTGGCACGCTCGGCGCACTTGGCCAGCAGTTCCTGGTTCAGGCTGCCGGGATCTGCCGGCGTATTGGTCTCTTTCCAGGTCAAACTGGTGCTTGGCGATACTGTGGGTTTGAACAGGATAGGGCCCAAATCCAGCCCCTGCTGCTTGGCGGTCTGGCCTTCAATGGCCTGCAGCCAATCGCTGCGCCCTACCAATTGCTCAAACTCGCTGACCCCCAGCTTGGCCATCCATTCACGCACCTCTTCGGCGACAAACTCAAAGTAGGTCATTACTCGCTCGGGCAAACCATGATAGTGCTTGTCTCTCAAGGTCTTGTCCTGAGTGGCAACGCCGGTGGCACAGTTGTTGAGGTGGCAGATACGCAGGTATTTGCAGCCGAGCGCTATCATGGGCACAGTGCCAAAGCCGAAGCTCTCGGCGCCCAGTAGGGCTGCCTTGATAACATCTGTGCCAGTCTTGAGACCACCATCCACCTGCAGGCGTATTTTATGTCGCAGACCATTGGCCACCAGAGACTGGTGAACTTCGGCAAGGCCCAGCTCCCAGGGGCTGCCGGCATACTTGACCGAAGTCAGCGGGCTGGCGCCTGTGCCGCCATCGTAGCCGGAAACGGTAATCATATCGGCATAGGCCTTGGCGACCCCTGTGGCTATGGTGCCAACGCCCGGCTCAGAGACCAGCTTGACCGAGATAAGCGCCTTGGGGTTTATCTGCTTGAGATCGAAGATCAGTTGCGCCAAATCCTCAATAGAGTAGATATCGTGGTGCGGCGGCGGTGAAATCAGCGTCACGCCCGGGCGGGCATGTCTGAGGCCGGCGATTTCAACACTGACCTTATGACCGGGCAGCTGACCGCCTTCACCGGGCTTGGCGCCCTGGGCAACCTTGATTTGCAGCACTTCGGCGTTAATTAAATAATGGGCGGTTACCCCAAAGCGGCCAGAGGCTATCTGCTTGATGGCCGAATTGCGCTCGCTGTTGAATCTGCGGGCATCTTCGCCACCTTCGCCCGAGTTTGAGCGGCCGCCGAGACGGTTCATGGCGATGGCCAGCGCTTCGTGGGCTTCCGGGCTAAGGGCGCCGATACTCATGGCGGCGCTGTCGAATCTGGGGAAGAGTGTCTTGGCCCCTTCCACATCTTTGAGCGCTATGCTGTCGCGCTGCTGTTTGATGCTCAGCAGGTCTCTCAAGGTGGCAACCGGCCTTTGGTCTACCAACTCGGCAAACCGTTTGTAGAGCGGGTAATCCATCTCTTTCAGGGCTTGTTGCAGTGTGTTGACTACATCCGGGTTGAAGCAGTGGTATTCGCCGCCCTCAACGTACTTGAGCAAACCGCCTTGCGGCAGCGGCACATGGGGGCGGAAGGCCGCCTGACTCAGCAGTTGCTGATCGGCTTCTATGCCATCGAAACCCACACCTTGAATACGGCTGACCACGCCGTTGAAGCATTGCTTAATCACCTCGTCGGCCAGGCCTATGGCCTCAAACTGCTGGCTGCAGCGATAGGAGGCGACTGTGCTGATCCCCATCTTGGACATGATCTTGCGCAGCCCCTTCTCAATGCCGTAGCGGAAGTTGAGCATTAGATTGACGATATCCTCGGCCTGATGACGCTTGGCGAGTTCGGCAATGGACTCGTACACCAGATAGGGGTAAATGGCCGTAGCGCCAAAGCCCAGCAGTACCGCGAAATGGTGCGGATCCCGGGCCGAGGCTGTTTCCACTATGATGTTGGTGTCACAGCGCAGGCTCTTGTTCACCAGCATCTGCTGCACTGAACCTACCGCCATGGCGGCCGGAATGACCAGGGTGTCTTTGCTGACGGCGCGATCCGAGAGCACTATCAGGGTGGTGCCGGTGCGTGCCAGGCGTTCGGCTTCATCCGTGATCCGTTTGATTGCCTGACTCAGGCCTTCGGAGGCCGGATAGTTAAGGTCAACCTTGTTGGCACGGTAATAGGTGCTGTCCAGACTCAGCAACTGGTTGAAGTCACTGAACAACAAGATAGGTGAGTTGAACATCACCCGATAGGCGTGTCCCGTGGTTTCGTTAAACAGGTTCTGCTCGCGGCCGATACAGGTGGCCAGCGACATCACATGTTTCTCCCGCAGCGGATCGATTGGCGGGTTGGTGACCTGGGCAAATTTTTGCCGGAAATAGTCATACAGCGAGCGCTGTTTCTTCGACAGTACCGCCATCGGGGTGTCGTCGCCCATGGAGCCGGTGGCTTCTTCGCCTTTGCTGGCCAGTACCCAGATAACTTGCTCCAGCTCTTCACGGCTGTAGCCGAACAGCTTTTGGTACTGCAGCAAAGTGCCCTGGTTGAATTCACTGACGCCCTGATCCTGCGGCGATAGTTGCTCAGCCGGCACCAGAGTCTGGCTGTTCTTCGCCATCCACTCCTTATAGGGGTGACGACGTTTAAGGTCGTTATCAATTTCGAATGACTGATAAAGACGACCGCTTAGGGTGTCGAGCACCAAAAGCTCACCCGGGCCGACCCGGCCTTTTTCAATCACTTCATCCGGGCCATAGTCCCAGATACCCACTTCCGAGGCCAGAGTGAGAATTCTGTCTTTGGTGATCACATAGCGTGATGGCCGCAGCCCATTGCGATCAACCGCGCAGGCAGCGTGGCGACCGTTGGTCATGACTATCCCGGCCGGGCCATCCCAGGGCTCCATATGCATGGAGTTAAAGTCATAGAAGGCCTTGAGCTCTTCATCCATCTCGGGGTTACTCTGCCATGCAGGCGGGATAAGCAAACGCATGGCGCGGTACAGGTCCATGCCGCCGGCCAGCAGCATCTCCAGCATATTGTCCAGCGACGACGAGTCTGAGCCGGTTTCATTGACAAACGGGGCGGCCTGCTGCAAGTCAGGCAGCAGCGGTGAGTTGAACTTGTAGGCCCGCGCCCTAGCCCATTGACGGTTACCTGTGATGGTATTGATCTCGCCATTGTGGGCCAGAAAACGGAACGGCTGTGCCAGTGGCCACTTGGGTGAGGTGTTGGTCGAGAAGCGCTGGTGGAACAGGCAGATAGAGCTTTGCAGCCTAATATCGGCCAGATCCGGATAAAAGGCCGGCAGATCGGCCGGCATCATCAAACCTTTGTAGACAATGACCTGGCCGGAGAGGCTGGCGACATAAAAGTCTTTATCCTGGCTTAATTGCTGCTCGAGACGGCGGCGAGCCATATAAAGGCGCCGCTCCAGATCTTTTTCTCGCCAGCCAATGGGAGCATTGATGAGCACTTGCCAAATTTGCGGCAAACTGGACTTGCCTATCTCGCCGAGCACTTGCGGATTGACCGGAACCGGGCGCCAGCCGGCAATACTCAGGGTTTCTTTCTCCAGTTCCCGTTCGAGCAATATTCTGGCTTCGGCGGCCAGGGTTTCATCTTGGTTTAAAAACAGCATACCAACGGCGAACTTACGGCTGAGATGCCAGCCCTGTTCGGCCGCAATGGCTTCAAAGAATCCTGTGGGCATTTGCATCAGCAAACCGCAACCGTCGCCAGTGCGTCCGTCAGCTGCAATACCACCACGATGTTTCATGCGGTCGAGGCCATGGATTGCCGTGCGAACAATGCGATGGCTGGCTTCGCCATCCATTTGGGCTATTAATCCAAAACCACAGTTATCCCGCTCGAAACTGGGATGATACAAGCTCATACAAAACCTCCCTTAACATCACTATTACTACTCGGGAGAGAGTACCAAACTCTATAGATATGCACCCGAACCATTCAAATTATCCTGAGACTTGCTAAAGGTCAAACCTAAATATTGCATATATTTGATGAATCTTGGGGTGTTTCATACGGAATCTTCAATTGCATTACGTTAACGTAAACTGAGGATTGCGCTGTATAACACTATGAATGAAAAGAAAATCTACTTTGCCCCTGTTTTCTGTTCACCTAATTTTAACAAGAGGCCTCGAATTATCCTTAAAGAAGAAAAACTGATTTCCGGTCTCGCTGGCGTTTACATTAAAAATTTGCATTAAATGATTAAATATTCACAAAAGTGTGATCTGGGAGCGGTTTGCGCTCAAGCGGTTTGATCATAGATCACCGGCAAAAGTAGCAGCCATTTGTGACATAAATTGACCTGGAGCAGAGCGGCCCTGAATGGGAGTCGTTAGACTGGCGACTTTTTTGAGAGAAGCAAATGGGACTGGACGACTTTGTCACTACCTTTGGTCAATACTGCCGTCAACACTTTGGTCAACGGTTACAAAAGCTGACCCTGGATGCGCGTTTTACCTGTCCCAATCGCGATGGAACTCTGGGGCGCGGTGGTTGCACTTTCTGTAATGTCGCCTCTTTCAGTCATGAACATGGAACCGACTTG
Source organism: Shewanella chilikensis (assembly GCF_037953065.1). Taxonomy (NCBI): domain Bacteria; kingdom Pseudomonadati; phylum Pseudomonadota; class Gammaproteobacteria; order Alteromonadales; family Shewanellaceae; genus Shewanella; species Shewanella chilikensis. The sequence continues at coordinate 1,264,431 of NZ_CP149966.1, forward strand.
TCGATTGCGGCTCAGCTCGAGGCCGGCAAACAGAAGATGCGGGCTAAGGCTTCGCGGTTTTTGGCGTACTTTCAAGCTTATACCAGTACCTATGAAGAGTATGCCGAACTGAAGCGTAAATACGATGAGGCGCTGCAGAGCGAGCAGGTGGTGGGCTTGTGTGTCGGTACCCGCCCGGATTGCGTACCGGACAGGGTGCTGGATCTGCTGGCGCAATATCAACAAAGCGGCAGTGAAGTTTGGTTGGAACTGGGTTTACAAACAGCTCACGACGCCACGCTGAAAAGAATTAACCGTGGTCATGACTTTGCCGCTTACCAGGATGCTGTATGCCGCGCCCGCAGTCGCGGACTCAAGGTATGTACTCATCTGATCCTCGGACTGCCGGGAGAAGGGCTGATTGAACATCAACAAACGCTGGAAGCAGTGTTAAACGCCGGTGTCGATGGCCTTAAATTACATCCCCTTCATATAGTAGCCGGCAGTACCATGGCCAAGGCCTGGGAAGCAGGTAGGTTGCAGCCACCGACACTGGACGAATATGTTACCAGTGCGGCGCAACTGATCCGTCACACGCCAAAAGAGATAGTGTTTCATCGGGTGACCGCTTATGCCAGCCGTCCCGTGTTGCTGGCGCCGGATTGGTGCGCTCAGCGCTGGATAGGCTTGGTAGCACTGGTGGATGAGTTGGCGGCCAAGGGCGGGCAAGGTTCTAGTTTAATCAATTTAAATCAATAGCCTATAAATCATTGTATCTATTGTGCCCGGATTTTGTATCGCCAATGTTAAATCCGGGAAAGTTTTGTCTTGTTTAGCGCCTATAAGTTGCACCGGTAATTTTAGCGGGTATGATGTGGTAAATCTGACACATTTGAGGAGCGCCTTCATGGCCACAACTGAACTGGATACTATCTTAGATCTCAATACCCTGGAGCAGTACTGTAGTGCTATTGGTGCCGGCACCTTACTCAAGAGTGTGGTGTTATTTGAACAGTTGTTGCCTGAGTACGTGGCGAATTTGCAAAAGGCCGAAGCGGCCGGAGATAAAGATACCCTGTGCGCCGAGGCTCACAAGTTTAAAGGTGCTGCCGGTTCTGTGGGATTAAAGCGGATCCAGCAAACCGCACAGCAGCTGCAACACGGTGAAGAAGCCGCTTGGGAAGCCGGGCATAAAGAGTGGCTGGCGGTTATTGTTGAACATGCCGGTGCAGATCTGCAGCAACTCAAGTCTTTCCTCGAAGCCAAAGCATAAATTAGCCTTGGGTGCCGGAGAGAAGCTCCGGCGCAGTCAAGGTACTCAGAAACTCCCGTTACTACCCCTTTTCTATTACCTGAACCTTAGCCGTCAAGGCTTGGGTTCTCTGCTATTTCCGCTTCAGTGATAGATATCTTGGGGGATGATTTATCGCCTCGGTCACACTCCTGATGTGATACTGCTGCTCGACAGACTTTTTGTGTTAGATTAGATAGAACTTTCTAATGCATTACTCAATTGGTAATCGACAAAATGAAACACTTACCCAGTTTGAAAAATCTCTATTATCTGGTGAACCTGCATCAGGAACAGAACTTCAACCGGGCAGCCAAGGTGTGCCATGTTAGCCAATCGACGCTGTCCAGCGGGATCCAAAATCTGGAAGAACAGTTGGGTTATCAGCTGATTGAACGGGATCATAAGTCTTTTATGTTTACCGCTATCGGTGAAGAAGTAGTACAGCGTTCGTTGAAAATTCTGACCGATGTCGATGACTTGGTGGAATTGGTGAAAAACCAGGGTGCGCCTATGACTGGAGAGATCCGACTTGGCTGTATTCCCACCATTGCCCCGTTCCTGCTGAGCCGTGTAGTTAAGCAGTGCCAGAAGACCTATCCGGATCTGAGTTTGCTGCTCAAAGAGGACACCACAGAGCGTTTGTTGACAGCTTTGGGTAAGGGCGAGTTGGATCTGTTGTTGTTGGCTCTGCCTGCTGATACTTCCGGCTATCACAGCATGAAAGTGGGTATAGATCCCTTCAAGATGGTGGTGCACAAGGACTTATCTGCCGATATTCATGAGCCGGTGGACTATCAGGCGCTGCCGGATGAGAGTATTTTTCTGTTGCAGAGTGAGCACTGCATTACCGGTCATGCCATCAGTGCCTGCCAACTGGGTGACAGCGCCAAGGTCAACCCTTTTGCGGCCACCAGTTTGCACACTCTGGTACAGATGGTGAACAGTAAATTGGGTACGACTTTCCTGCCGCAGATGGCAATAGATGCCGGGATATTGAAAGACACAGATCTGGCGGTGATGAGCCCTCCAGGGGAGGCTCCATATCGTGAGATAGGTCTGGTATGGCGTCAGACTACCAGCCGGATCCTGACTTTCAGAACTTTGGGGCTGGAGATCCAGCAGCTGCTTCAGCAGCAGGTTTAGGCTTGGATTCAAGTCGTAACAGTAAGAAAATACATCTATGATATCTTAGAAAAGCCTTGCAGGATGGGGCTCTGCGTAGAGTCGTTTACTCAAACTGCTCTACGCAGGTATATTGAAAGCTCAAGAGCGGTAGTTACACCGATTCAAAACTGGAGCTTGACGTTGCCTCAGTTGTTCATCCATTTTGAAGAGCGACAGGAAACCTACATTGCGCTGTGATTTTTAACGTGACACAGAATTTTGAACACCTCCTTCGAATATAATCCGTAAAGCATGTTACTTGACGATGAGCTTCATCTTTACCATCAATATAGCGTTGTGAAAACAAACTAGGGACGATTCCCTAAGTCATCTTACCTGATGGACATACTTATTATTGTAAGAGTAAGACTCCATTCAACTATTCACCTAACTTCCTTTTATAACTCCTTATTGCACATTGTTTTTAAATTGATGGTTTTAGTTGTGGGTGATGGATAGGTGTTTTATTTGGTTTTTGTTTGGTGTGTTTGTTGGTTTTTTGAGGGCGGTTTGTTTTGGGTGTTGACTTTTTGCCTGTTGTTGTGTTGGATGATCATTGATAATGATTGTACAAGTGGAATGACTTTAAACATGGAGTGTTTGTCATTATGCGTTGGCTCCCCCGTTTTATTTTGCTGGTTTCTTTCGCAGTTCTAACAATATCAACAGTGCACGCATCATCCACTGCCCCTTTAAGTGGCGCTTTTCGGGTCAGTGAGCAAGGTGCGGCAACATATACCATCCCCATAGATACTCCCGCAGCCAGAGGTAAACTAAAGCCCGCCGTAGAGCTGAGTTATTCATCAGGTAGCGGCGAAGCCATTATGGGATTGGGGTGGGGGATTCAGGGGCTTTCTGCCATCAGCCGCTGTCCAAAAACCATTGAACAGGATGGCTATTTACAAGGTGTAGAGCTTACCAACAAGGACAGTTACTGCCTTGACGGTGCTCGTCTGGTTTTAACCGCCGGAACCCATAGTCTAAATGGCGCCGAGTACCATAAGGAGCTGGATGATGCCTCCGTGGTTACTGTGATTGGCCAGGCGCCTGGCGGCGGCCCAGCGGCCTTCAAGGTTGAAACCAAATCGGGAGACATCTATTTCTATGGCGATGTGGATGAGGTTTCCGGGAAGCAGTTTCTGGATGTGAATGGCACCTCATCATCCGGAGATGGTTATCGGTCCGTATCTCAAAACAACAGTGATGTGATTTATCATTGGAGTCTGAAGGCCATTGAGGACTCTGTAGGTAATTACATTAGTTATCACTATGAAAACATCGCCGGTGAGCAATACCTGAAAAGCATCGATTACGCCGGGCACAGCAATGGTGAGGTTCCCTATAATCAGGTCAGATTTATCTATACCCCCCTTAGTTACCCAAAGTATGGTTATTCCTATGGCACCTCTGTTGCGATAAAGCAGCAATTGCAAAAGATTGAGGTGAGGCTGGATGACGAAGTCGACAAAACCTATTACCTGACGTATCACAAGGCGACTTCCAGCGATAAGCATGATTACCTTGAGCAGGTTAAAGCCTGTATTGGTCAAACCCAAACCGACTGCAGCACACCGATAACCTTTGAGTGGGACAGACCGCCGGGTGCATCTGCTGGCCCTGCTTATCAACCCTTTTCCGGCAGACGGGCGTTGAATATTCCGTCCGGTAACAACGACACCGCCAAGTTTTTTGATATGGACGGCGACGGCTTATCAGATATCGTTTATGTACGGGGCGGGCGTTGGTACAAGCGTGGTATTCAGTCGGGTATTGAACAGGCGATGGCCTCGACCGGAGCCGCTAAGGCGGCTTATGCCCAAACCATAGATTATGATGGTGATGGCCAGCGTGACTTGTTGGTGGCCAACAGTGAAACCGCCAATTGGCAAATTCTGTCTTTTAAACCTTCTACTTATCAGCACACTGTGTGTGAGCCAAATGGCCGTGGTACTCAGCTATGTGAGGATGTTGAGCGTGTAGTGAATTACACGCTCAAGGATTTGGGGCGTAAGGCTATTGGGCTTGAAGGCAAAGCGCTGGTTGCCGATGTCAATGGTGATGCATTGGAAGACATCATCTTCATCGATGGTGGCGCCATCAAGTGGTATCGCAATCTGGGAAATGGAAGTTTTGCTGCGGCGCAAAGTCTTTATAGCTTTCCCAGTACTGAAGTTGGGCACAACACCAGTGTTCACCAGTGGCATTCCAGTCGAGGTTTTGGCAGCTCCTTTATGGATATCAACGGTGATGGACTCACCGACTTTATGTTGGAGGTTAGAGAGCGGGAGGCCGTGTGTATTTCCGGTAGCGGCAAAGTGATTTCGGGAGTGACCGAGAATGAGTGTCGTCTGGATATCAGAGGTACTTGGTCTGTCAGTGATTACGAGTATTGGAATCTTTATGTCTCGACTGGCTCCAGTTATCAAAGACGGCAGAAAATTTACCGGGGGCCACACAATAATATCAATATCGCCAATACCCTACGCAGTGCCGATTTCAATGGTGATGGCTTGTCGGACATTGCCTATGTCAATAATAATAAATGGTTTATTCAACTGTCAGATGGCAATGGTTTCTTGCCTCGAATGGATACGGGCATTACTACTTCCGATACTCAGAAGTACAAAACCTATTTTATCGATATCGCGGGTGATGGCAGAGCCGAAATGGTGGTTCAGCATACCTCGTCTCAGGCGTTGGTGTATCACTCCAACCCCGAGTTAACTTCATGGACCACTTATGGCGCAATCAATTACCTGTCCGATCAACCATTGAATTTTGCGGATATCGATGGTCGTGGAAAACTGGATATTGTCTATTTCAGTAACGGTCAATGGCAAAGGTTAACCCATAAGAGCCATGCATATCACAATACCATCAAGGGGATTACCGACGGATTTGGAGTCAAGACCAGGGTGACTTACGCGTCGTTGACGGAAAAGTCTGCTGGCGAATACAGTGTCTATAAGACTCAGGTTTCCAGTTATCTGGACAACAGTCGTAACTTCTCCCTTATTCCGCCGCAAAAAGTTGTTAAGCAAGTTGCCACTGAAACCGGGGATGGCAGCCAGGTTTCCGTTAACTATGAGTATGGCGGCTTGCTGATAAACCGTTTGGGGCGTGGCCCGGCCGGGTTTGAGTTATTACGCACCATAGACAATCAGACTCAGGTGGTGACCGAGACTATCTATCATCAGTTGTTCCCGCAAATAGGTTTGCCCCTGGCAACCAAACAAACCTATCAGGGAAAAACATTGTACTCGGCAATCAATGAATACAGCTTTCAGCGAGGCAATGACGGCATTTATAGCCGGGTTGAAGAAAACGTGGTGGAGCGTACCTCTCAATATGGCAGCGATGGGGGGGTAAGGGAGTTAACGCAGACAAACACCCAGACTCAGTTCGACGACTGGGGAAATGCCATTGCCATTAAAGCGGATGTAACTGACCTTGAAGCCAATCAATTGGTTTCAAGGGTCGAGACGGTTAACCAGTATGATGGTCAAGGTGGCGGCGAAGCCAAGGGGCGACTGAGTCATACCAGGGTGACTAAATCACGCTTTAATCAGCGAGAGCAGGTTCAGGCGATAGTGACCGAGAGCGCATTCAGCTATTACGATAACGGTTTGCTGATGAACTCAACGGTATCGCCAAATGACAATCGCTACAAATTGACTACCGGCAAAACCTATGACATTTACGGCAACACCCTGACAGAGCGGGTCACCGGAGGCGTAGATGCCGCCGGCAACACCCAGCAGTCGAGACAGATGAGCTATCTATTCGATGCCAGAGGGCGTCTGCTCAAGACAGTGACCAACGCGGCAGGCGACAGCAGCACCTATACCTACAATGGTCAGTCTGCAGACCAGGTAACGGGTAAAATCACTCAAATTACCGTGACTGATGCCAATGGTCGCAAACTGACCAAGGACCATGACAAGTGGGGAAGGCTGGTGCGGGAAGTCACTCCGGATGGTGTTCCAACAAGCTATCAGTATGCCACCTGTGATGCCGGGTGTTCACCTCTCGGTCATGGCCATTTGGTTACCACCAAGACCAAGGCCGGTGCGCCTCAATCCAAAGTCATCACAGATAAATATGGCCGTGAAGTCGGTAAGCAGAAGCAGGGTTTTGATGGGCAATGGATTGTTACTGCAACCAGCTACGATGCGCAGGGAAGGCCTGTCAGACAATATGAACCCGCTTTTGCCGGTATCAGTGCCTATTACACCGAAATAGAGTACGACCACTTTGGTCGGGTCATCAACCAAACCAATCCCAACGGTGGTGTTTCCAGTATTCAATATCTGGGATTTGAGACGCTGACGATAGACCCCAATGGCAAGCAAAAGCGCGCTGTCTCCAATGCCATGGGTGAGCAATTTAAAGTTGTTGATGATATCGGCAACGAACTGGAGTTTGTCTATGATGCTGGTGGCAAGCTGGTGAAAAGTTTTATCACCTCAGCATCGGGACAAGAGCTGCTGCGCACCGAGGCAAGCTATGATGCCTACGGCCGCAAAATCAGCACCAAGGACATTGATAAGGGACAGTGGCGCTACACTTATAACGCCTTTGGCGAAATGCTGTCACAGACCAATGGCAAATCCCAATCCAGCTTTATCTACTATGACATTCTGGGGCGTAAGGTCAGGCAAACTGAGCCAGATGGCACCTCTTGCTGGACCTATGGTAACAAAGGCAGCAAAACCGCCGGTTTACTTATTACGGAAACCCGTTTCGACACCGTTGTGTCCAATTGCTCTCAAACCGGCTGGGTGCACAGCAAGCAGAGCGGGTATGACAGTGCCGGCCGGTTGGCCAGCAGCAAGACAAGCATAGCAGGTAGTAGCTATGAGCATCGCTTTAGCTATGACAGCCATGGCAGAGCGGCGACTCAGACATACCCCAATAACTTGCTGACGGTTGTCAATCACTACAATGCTCAGGGATACCTTTTCAAGCGTACCGACCAACAAACAGGTAAGGCATATCAAACTATCACCGAAATGAATGCCCGTGGGCAGGTGGAGCAGGTGCGTTATGGTAATGGTGCCCAGGAATCAACCGTTTTTGATGCAAGCACTGGTTGGGTTAGCGGTATCAATTTGACCACTGCGGGAGTAACAGCCCATCAACTTGACTATCGCTTTGATACTGTAGGTAACCTGGAGTACCGTCAGCACAACCTGTCTTCGGCTCCAGCCACATTCAGCGAAAACTATCACTATGATGATTTGTATCGCCTGTATGAGCGTACCGTCAGTATCCACTCCGGTGGTACGAGTCTGCCATCAGACTTTAAAGCCACCCATGAGATGCAATATGACGATTTGGGCAATATCACCTTTAAAACCGGTGTTGGTGATTACCGCTACGATAGCACCAACCCTTACCGTTTATTAGATATTTGTGGTAAAGGAGGCTGTGGTGCGCTTGAAACAACACCTGTAAGTAAATCCTGCCCAACAGGTTATGCGCTCAATGCGGCAGGCACAACCTGCCAAAAGAGTGAAACTCAATCAGCATCGCTAAGCTACAGCTATAGCTGTCCCAGTGGTTACACTCTTTCCGGTACAACTTGTTCTAAAACGGAAACCAAAGTTGCACAGGTTAAAACCGAACAAACTTGTCCTAAAGGTGGCTACTTAAATGCATCAACGGGTAAGTGCTCTCGAGATTTCACCATAGTTTCAGCAACTAAACCTTCAGGAGCAGGGGTTGTATGCGGTGGTGGTGAACCAATGGGAGGAGGGCGCCGTCTGTGGGAGTGTACAGAAACGTATCAATCCACACCTAAACAGGTCTATAACTGTGATGCGGGCTGGACATTAAGCGGCACTAACTGCACGCGGACGCTATCACAAGCGGCAACAAAGACGCCTGTTTATTCTTGTCCCGCTGGCTGGTCTGTTTCAGGGAGCGCTTGTGATCGAACACTCACTGCCCCTATAACCTACAGCTGTCCAACGGGGTGGACGCAAAATGGCGCCCAGTGTAGTCGTGCCCGTCAAGCCAGCTATGTGATGGTTTATGATAAGAATGGCAATATCACCCAGGATGGCAGTCGCCGTTTCACTTACAGTTCTTACGATTTGGTCACCAACATTACTCAAGGTGGGGAATCAACCCGCTTTAAGTATGATGCCAACCGGCAACGCTACGAGCGTTACGACGTTAAAGTTGAAGCGGGAGTGACAAGCTATCTCACCACCTTATATGTCGGGGGGTATGAGAAAGTCACCCGTAGCGGCGGCAACAAACCGGCACTCACCGAGCAAAAATTGTATGTCGGCAATTTGGTGATAACCAAGCGTAGTAATAACACTGTTGACGAGTTTTACCTGCACAAAGATCATCAAGGCTCAACCACGACGATTACCAATAAGTCAGGTAATGTGGTGCAGCAGTTTACCTATGACCCTTGGGGTAAACAAACCGCCGCCTATAGCCATTCACTGTTGAATGATTATATCGCGCCCGCGGCATCCAAAGGTTATACCGGGCATGAAGGTATAGATAACCTGAATCTTATCCATATGAATGGGCGTATCTATGACCCCACCATAGGACGTTTCTTGCAGGCCGATCCGCATATCCAAGCGCCAACCGATACACAAAGCTATAACCGTTATAGTTATGTTTTGAATAACCCGATGAGCTTTACTGATCCCAGTGGATATTTCTTCAAGAAACTATATAAAGCTTTGGGGAAAATTGATGGTCGTTATCACACTCACAAGTATATTTTTTCAAAAAACCAGGCGCTTGCTAATGTAGTCCAAGTAGGGTTGAACTACATTCCCGTCTTCGGTCAACTGGCATCAGCACACTTTGCTTTTGATAGGGCGTTTTATGCGACAGGAAGCTTAAGATCTGCATTTAAGTCCGGTGTGATTACATATGCAACTGGTTATATACTATCAGAAATAGGTAACCATTCATGGTGGGGACAGGCAGGGAGTCCGCAAAATATTGCAGCAAATGCGATAGTTGGAGGGATTAGCTCAGAACTGCAGGGAGGTAGTTTCGGACATGGGTTTATAGCAGCAGGGGTTACCGCCTCATTTAAGCCAATGATTAATGATATCGGTGGCGATGGGAGCGCCAACTCAGCTATTGCTCGAGGGGATGTGTCTGGTTTAAATACATATAAAATACATAGGGTAGTTGCAGCTGCCACTATTGGCGGAACATCTTCAGCTATATCTGGGGGGAAATTCACTAATGGGGCCTTAACCGGAGCATTTATTCAAATGTTCAATGGCGAAACTCGAAATCGTGAACAGCTGATGTGGGTCGCTTCTTCTCCAGAACATGCCAAAATTATTGTGATGATGCGGAATCTTGCTCAAGATTCTGCAAACGAATATGATATCAACTGTTCGGGAGTTAGATGTGCTCTTCCTTGGATAAGAGGTTCAGGAATCCATAAGTTGTTTGCCGATAAGGTTAGAAGCTTAGGGACAAATTTTTATGCTGAAGTGTCATATAAGGGTGGTTTCCCTGTTACATATGGTACAACTGGGTCAGTTAGAGCTGACGCTATCTATGGGCCAATAGCAAGCCCTGAAATTGTTTTTGAATTAAAAACTGGCTGGGGTTGGGTCAGTACTGGTGAATCGAGGGCATATTTTGAGAATATTCCAAGAGGTAGAGATCCAGCCTTGTCAGTTATCAAGGTGAATTAGAGTGAATATTAGAAGGTTAATAAAAATAGTGTCTAAAGATTTTCCCGAGCTTACGTGTTTTGGAAACTACTTGGTATTTAAAAGGTTTGAGTTTGTTCTTTCGGGAATAGCTATCGAGAAAACAGGTTCAGGTATATATTTTTATAAATTTATGTACCCAACTTTTGATATCCAACAGGAAGTTAACCTTTTGTATAGTGAAAGGTTAGGGGCAGAAAAGTATTATCTCGATATTACGAATTTAACTGCAGGGGTTATTGAGTTTGAGCTAAGGCGTCGTATAAGAATGGCACTGAATCAAATTGAGAAAGTTGTTTCACTTGAAGATTTTATTGATGTTTTGAACAGCCGGGAAGGGTTAAGAGAGCATTCTCACGCTCGTATGGTCTGTGGGCTGTCCTTATTGTTGTTAAATAGGGAAGATGAATCAGAGTTGGTGTTTGAGGAAGTTAAAGGCACTTTCCATCCTTCAATAGCAAAAGATTGCTTAGATTTTATTGATATAGCGAAACGCAGCCCTGATGAAGCCAGAAAAGTATTGTTTACAAAAGATACTGCATTTAAAATTAAGTATAAGTTAACCATAGAGAAAGTAGACACCCAACCTTAAGGTCAGGGCGGGATTCCACTTTGCTCATGATTTAACCAAATAGTAATTCTGAGCGAAATATTGGATTCCAAGCGTCGAAGTGCCGCTTGCTCATCATGCTGTCTTTTTTGAACGGAAAACAGGACCGGAAAACAGGACAGCCATATCTTTTTGATGTTTCGCACAGTTTTGACTAGGCTTTGAAATACCCATCAAAGCTCAGTCGATAACTGATAGTTTGAATACTATTGCAGGCACAAAAGCTGGAGCGGAAGTATTAACAGGATTAATAGAAGCTGGAGGTTCTGTGACATTTGAGTATGCTAAAGGTACTTTAGCAACTGCTGGAGAATGGTTTGGCAACGACTCTACCATCTACTTTGATCCTAACCATGCAACTAAGGTTGTAACTAGTGGAAATTTATATAGAACAGCTAACCCTGATATGATTCTCGCTCATGAGTTGTATCATGCATGGAATAATGCTGCATCTAGTTGGTTTTCTGGCGAAGGAGCTAGACGTATTGGTAGTGCAGTATATGGTGCTTCCAGCACAAGAGGCATACGCAACAAGACACACTAATTTAATTAGGAGAGAACTAAAGTATGGCTATATAAGAACGCATTATCGCCATAATGGTCGCCAGTATTGTGTAGAGGGTTGTTAGTATGAAAAAACTATTTTCAATTTTAGCCGTGACATTTACTCTAACCGCTTGTCTAAGTGATACTGTAAGTTGGGATGGTAGTTATAATCAACTTCCTGAAGTGGGTAAGTCGTGTGCTGTTTCTTGGGTAGATAATTTTTATAGTGTTGAGCAAGCTGAAGAAGCAATTAAAAGCTTAGGGTTTAAGCCAGATAAAATAATTGTCCTTAAGTCTGGATCTTCAGGTATGGCCGCTTATAACTTTACCGCACTAGTGGAGTCCAAAGGGAAATACATGTCTATAGTTAGTAGCTCAAAATATGAAAAAGCTATAGTGGCCGTACTTAATGGTAATATTTTTAATCAATTGTCAATATATATGAAATCTATAGAGACTGATGGCAATAAGATTTACAAGGGAGATATTGCGAATGTGAGTCATGTGCCTTGTGATTTTATTTACTACAAGTCACAAGGTAAGGCTTTTAAACAAGCCTATATAGGCTTGTTTAAATCAGGGGGTAACTTTGCTAAAGCAATAAAGAAATTACCAATTGGTTCTTATCAACAAAAAGAGTTAATGTCTACACCACTACCTGTACCTTCAGAACATAGATTGGAAAAACTAAGAAAAAGAATTGAAGAAAACTTGTTCTTTGAATTGGATGATATAGAAGATTTGTAGTCGTAGAGTTGGGTTCACGGAAAACAGGACGGAATACAGGACAGCCATATCTTTTTGATGTTTCGCACAGGCTTGACTAGGCTTTGAAATACCCATCAAAGCTCAGTCGAGGTTGGTTATGACCACCGCCCGTCGCCAGTTGATAGATGCTGAAAGTACACCCTTTTACCACGTGATTAACCGTTGCGTGAGAAGGGCATTTTTGTGTGGTGAAGATGCACTGTCGGGGCGCAGTTACCAGCATAGAGGTGGCTGGATAGTGGATAGAATCAGGCAGTTGTCGTCAATATTCTGCATCGACGTTTGCGCTTATGCGGTTATGAGTAATCACTACCATTTGGTGCTCAAAATCGACCTTGCTGCGCAACAAGCGTTGTCGCCATTTGAAGTCATCGAGCGTTGGACAGAGCTCTTTAGTGGCAATCCTGTGGCGGCAAAGTTCCTCAAGGGCGATAGTCTCTCGGAAGGCGAGCGAATACAGTTGGATACGCTGATTAGCGATTGGCAGGAACGCCTTGGCAGTATCAGTTGGTTTATGCGCTGTTTAAACGAAGATATCGCCCGCAAGGCCAATCGAGAAGATGGCTGCAAGGGCGTATTCTGGGAAGGGCGCTTTAAGTCGCAGGCGCTGCTCGATGAACAGGCGCTGCTGGCCTGCATGATGTACGTGGATTTAAATCCCATTCGCGCAGGTATTGCAGATTCACTGCAAACTTCTGATTACACATCCATTCAGGAGCGCATAGAGGAAGTTGCTGAGCCAGCAACTGCCAACATTTCACTTAAGCCACTGTTGCAATTTGATGGTGCAGCCACTGCCGCCGAACAAAGCGGTATCCCGTTTCACTTTGCCGACTATCTGGAACTGATTGATTGGACAGGCCGGGCGGTGCGGGAAGACAAGCATGGCTTTATTGCCTGTTCCAGGCCCAAACTACTGCTTGAGCTTGGTATCAGTGACGATGCCTGGATAACTTCCGCCAAGGAGTTTCGCCGTCAGTACAGTGGCATGAGTGGCCGATGGGATGCAATGTGTGCCATGAAGGCCAAATATGGCGGTAAATGGTGCCGGGGTAAGCAACAAAGCCAAGCAATACATCCCCATTAACCTTAAACCCTTGGTGATTTTGCATAAACAAGCTTAAGCCTGCCGTTGGCATGCTTGGCAACCGCAGTTTTTGCATGAACCTCGCAGATTACTCATCTTAGAGAGTCTACTTCTAATAATTCATCGTCATTTATAAGCGATTGAGACCGAATGATAGGCTTCCTCGTGGCTCGCAAAGTGTTTAGGATGTCCTGTATATGGCACTGTATATGGCGTCCTGTATATGGCGCAACAATCGTTGTCGCCATTTGAAGTCATTGAGCGTTGGACAGGGCTCTTTAGTGGCAATCCTGTGGCGGCAAAGTTCCTCAAGGGCGATAGTCTCTCAGAAGGTGAACAAATACTGCTTGATTCGCTTGATCCGCACCGCTAATACAGGACACGCTACTAAGCAACACTCTTTAGTTCGTAGTTTTCTGGACTGATATAGCCCAGAGCACTGTGCCTTCTTGTTCGATTGTAATCAACCTCGATGTATTCAAACACAGCCCGACGCATTGTTTCTCGATTCATGATTGGCTCGTATTGCACCGCTTCAACCTTCAACGAGTGGAAGAAGCTTTCGGCGCAAGCATTATCCCAACAATTCCCTTTACGGCTCATGCTTATCTTCAAACCATGCGCCAAAGCTAGGTTTCGATAAGCGTGTGAGCAGTACTGGCTGCCTCTATCGCTGTGAACGATGACTCCTGTGGGCATGCCGCGACGAAACAGTGCCATACGGAGCGCATTACAGGTTAAGTCAGCTGTCATTCGGGGGCTCATCGCCCACCCTACGACAGCGCGTGAGTAAAGGTCGATGATAACGGCCAAGTACAGCCAGCCCTCGCTGGTCATTAGGTAGGTGATGTCGCCCACCCATTTTTCATTGGGCGCCGCAGCGGTAAAGTCTCTCCCAAGCAGGTTTGGCGCCACAGGAAGGCGATGGTCGCTGTTAGTCGTCACTTTGAATTTGCGGGCTGCTTTGGGCACGAGCTGTTGCCGTCTCATGCTATCAGCAATGGTTTTTACATTGGCTCTCTCGCCGTCATCTGCCAGTTCGGCCTGAATGCGTCGGGCACCATCGCGCTGTTTGCTGGCGTCAAATGCGGCCTTGATTTTCCTATCCCTGTCATCACGTTTCAGTTGTCGTTTACCAAGCTCGGAGCTGGCGTTACGCCATGCATAATACCCACTACGCGAGACCTTGAGCACAACAGTCATACGCTTTACCGAGAAGCGATGCTGGTGCTCAAGCATGAATGCAAACCGGTTCACTTTTGATTCTTCGCGAAGTAGGTAGCCGCCTTTTTTAGAATGGCGAGGTCCTCTGCTTGCTCTGCGAGCTGGCGTTTGAGTCGCGCCACTTCGGCCGTGAGCTCAGCTTCGCGCTGACTGGTGTTCGTATTCTTCTCTGCGGCATTACGCCAGTTGTAGAGTTGGGAGTCGTATATACCCAGCTCTTTAGCGGCGGCGCTTACCCCTTTGATTTTTGCTAGCTTAAGGGCTTCAGCTTTGTACTCAGATGTATAGGTTTGTCGTTTGGTCTTTGATGTCATTGTTCACCTCGTTAAACGATTTTACTCGCTTAGCGTGGTGTCCAAAACTATCGGGGCGGATCAGAAGTTGCTGAGCCAGCAACTGCCAACATTTCACTTAAGCCACTGCTGCAATTTAATGGTGCAGCCACTGCCGCCGAACAAAGCGGTATCCCGTTTCACTTTGCCGACTATCTGGAACTGATTGATTGGACAGGCCGGGCGGTGCGGGAAGACAAGCGTGGCTTTATTGCCTGTTCCAGGCCCAAACTACTGTTTGAGCTTGGTATCAGCGATGATGCCTGGATAACTTCTGCCAAGGAGTTTCGCCGTCAGTACAGTGGCATGAGTGGCCGATGGGATGCAATGTGTGCCATGAAGGCCAAATATGGCGGTAAATGGTGCCGGGGTAAGCAACAAAGCCAAGCAATACATCCCCATTAACCTTAAACCCTTGGTGATTTTGCATAAACAAGCTTAAGCCTGCCGTTGGCATGCTTGGCAACCGCAGTTTTTGCATGAACCTCGCAGATTACTCATCTTAGAGAGTCTACTTCTAATAATTCATCGTCATTTATAAGCGATTGAGACCGAATGATAGGCTTCCTCGTGGCTCGCAAAGTGTTTAGGATGTCCTGTATATATGTGATGATTCTAATGGATTACAGATTGTAGCGGCAACTGGAATAGGTGGTGGTGGGCCAGGAGGAAGTATTGATCCTGGAGTACCCGGTGGCGCGAGAGTATCATATAAATACTCATGTGAATTATGGAGATTCCCAAATGGTCTTGGTGGTCATTACTACATAAACAGAAACTGTAAATACAAAATAATTCCATATTAATACACCTAGGTAATTTACAATGAAACTAAAGAAACTTCTTGCTTTACTAATGCTCTCTACTTTAGTGGCTTGCAGCCCAAACTACAATGAAGATGTAATTACTAAAGCCGATATGATAGTTAATATAGAGGCGTTAATTTCCAAAATCAACCAATATAATATCAAAGAAGTTTCTTACTATTCTGAAGAAATAATTGTTTTAAATGGAGTTGTCATTAACCCTATTACAAAAACTTTTGGAAAAAGTCCTGATGGTGGTTTTATGATGACATATTCCCAAAAAGCTGCCGAGAACAAAATTGAAAACTGGAGCCAAGTATTATCCGTGACTCAGCCCAATGTAAAATTATCACAAGAAAATCTAAATGAGATACTTGTAGATATGACTGAAATTGGCGTTACAGATGTATTTAACGACACCCAATATAATACAGTCCGTATTCAATGGGGGAATTCTGTGATGTTAGGAATAAACGGTTTGGTTTTTGGGGAGAATATGAATGTAGAAGCATTTCAAGAACATGCACAATTTGATATCTTCAAAAAAGTATCAGATGGAGTCTACTTCTTTCAGTTATTGTAAGAAAAGATAACGAAGAAGTTTCATGTATGCTATCCATCTGCTTACAGAGTTGCTGGAGTTGCACAGCAACTGTGCTCTCTTGGTTATTCCAGGCTCTGGCATAGTTTCAATCAAATGCTTTTAACGCCAGTTACAGTGCAATTGCTACAGATAAGTACTCTGATAGCAACTTTGCCACTTAAAATTTAGCCCTTAATAGGCTGTTTTTTATGACTGATTGCCTTGTTTTGGTTTAACCCCGAACACTTCAATGGAGTGTTGTTTACCCTTTAACTTGACCGGTCCTAAATTGGTGAGCTGATACTCGCTGTCATCATTTTCCAGCCTAGCTACCAGCGCGCCGGAGAGCAGCATCCTTTGTCCTAAGGGGTTACACTGATCCTGTAGTCGCGCTAGGGTGTTGAGCACGTCGCTGAAGAAGCTGATCTCCTGTTTTTGCACCCCGACCACAGCTGCAACCACTTGGCCACAGTGAGCCGCCGCCTTGAATTTGGGGACAAAACCATAGTGTTCTTCAAAATAGCGTCGCTGCCAATTGAGCTGCTGGCTGAATTCAAAGTAGATATTCATACATCTGTCGTTAATGATGCCGTCTTCCAGCGGCCAATGGATGAGCACGGCATCACCCATGTAACGATAGATCTCGGCATCATTGTTGGTGACTGTATCGGAAAGCAAGCTGAAACTGTCCTGTATCAGCCGGGCAAAGCGGTAATCCCCCAGAGATTCGGCATGGGTAGTGGAAGCTACCATATCGAGATAGAGAAATAGCCGCTGTTCATATCTGGGCTTGTGATACTTACCCAGACCTATGTTTAACAGGATCCTGGGGCCTACCAGTAGTCCCATCTGTTCAATAAAGGCGAGCCCGACCCTGACTACCACCAGATAAATAATTAACGCCTGGAATGAGGGACTATAGAGGATATGCACTGTCAGCATCTGCCTCAAGGTTGCCATATGGTTCTCTATGGCCCACATATTCAGGTACTGGGTCATATAAGCCAAAGTGGTGGCACCCAAGAGCAGAAACAGCCCTTTAAAGATGACGGAGAAGACATAGGGCAGGCGATTGATGGCACTGAAGTCGGCTATCAGGTTTGACATCCAGTGCAAGCTACCGAAAATAATTCCCATGTAGGCGGCCAGCGTCGCGAGATCCGCCGAGCCGACAGCCCACTGAGGTAGCTCAGTGGTTTGGGCATAGCGAAAAAATACAAAAGCTGCCATAGCTACTGTCCATGCCATTATGGCAAACAGAAGCTTTTTGGCCTGGCGACGCGCTCTCACGGGGTAACTTCTATCCTAAATTAACGGGCCTTCTCAGGATGCGCTAGTTTATAGAATATACCCCTCTGATTTCCAGTGGTAATTGTGATCTTAATCAAGGCAAGTGCCGATTAGAGGCGATATCAGCCAAAAAAGCGCTCAAGTAACCCTTTTGTGAACTGAGTTTTGAGATAAAAGCCCCTGGGGTTGGTCATCTGGATACTGCCATCCTCGGCAATACTCTCGGTTAACACCTTACTGTTGGCCGCCTTTGGCCTTAACTGTAATACTTCACCGTGCCTGGCCGTGATCTTGCTGACCTTGCCCAGGCTGATAAGCTCCATGATCTCTTCCCAATCCTGGCGCAATAGCCTGTCTTCCTCGACGCTTGGTTCCCATAAAAGCGGCGAGCCGATACGTCGGACACCCGGGGGAAGATCCCTGTCCCCCTGAACCGGGATCCACAGTACCCGCTGCAATTTGTGATACACCAGACTCTGCTCCCAGCGCAGTCCTGAAATATTGGTTAGCGGCGCGACACAGACATAGGTGGTTTCCAGCGGCATACCGCGTTCATCTATTGGAATGCTCTTCAGTTCTACCCCAAGGTGCAGAAAGTCCTGTTCGGGCTTAGAGCCTGCGGTTGCTCCCAATGCCAGCTCCAGTAGTTGTCCGGTCCAGCCTTTATCACGGCGAAAGTCTTTGGGCACGGCTACCCCTAAAGATTCGGCGAGCTGTCCCAGAGTCAGCCCGGCGATATCGTCGGCGCGCTTTAGCAGTTGTGCCAAGGAGCTTGGCGGCAAGATATTGGTTTTCATGGCGTTGATTTTACCTGAGCGGGATTGGATAACAAGTTTGTGCAAAAAATGGTCATTGCGATGTCGGGTGAAGTCATCCCCAAAATTAATTTTTCTATCATTATGTTTTTATTGACTAAAGTTTTCATCTTCAACTATAGGGGAATGGATTTCCTGAGTTACTCGCCGATTTCCCCTGTGTTGCCAACAAACTTATCCACAGCATTTTGGGATAACTGAACAATTATGGCCGCAATAAAACAAATAATGGTCGGTGTCAACCGGGTTTTGACGCTGTTTTTCAGCTTGAAAGTCGAGTTTTTGTCCGTAGGGTGTGAATAAAGTTTTGTGACATTGCCGAGAAATTGCTTCTGATCGAGTGCGGGTTAAAAAGTGTACTATTGGTGGTTTAGTTGTGGTTGTATTCGTTTTTGTGCTTTGTATGATTATGTATTTGAAGTATTTTTGTTGGGTTTGTGTCTTTGTCAATTAGGAGGGAAAGGTTGTAAAAAGCAGCGTTTCCAGAAGTTCAGCCGAGTTTCAAACAGAGATATCCACAGTTTTTGTGGATATCCACTCAAGCAGAGATGGTTAATTGTTGATAAAGTGGAAAAGCTTATTTGATTATCCAAAGAAAAAGCCGTAAATAGAGAATTGCTGCCGACGTGGGATTGTGAAACAATCGAATCATTGAAATTTATCGCTTTTTCGGAGTCCATGTGATTGACAGCGACGGTTTTCGCGCAAATGTGGGCATCATTATCTGTAACAGATTTGGCCAAGTAATGTGGGCCAGGCGTTTTGGTCAGCACTCCTGGCAGTTTCCCCAAGGGGGATTGGATGACGGTGAATCCGCCGAAGATGCCATGTATCGAGAGCTGTATGAAGAAGTCGGGCTTAGGCCGGAACATGTGCAGATATTAACATCCACCCGCTCCTGGTTGCGATACAGATTGCCAAAGCGTTTGGTGCGCCAAGACAGCAAGCCTGTCTGTATCGGCCAAAAGCAGAAATGGTTTTTGCTGCAGCTCAAGAGTCAGGATAGTGCCGTTAACTTGAATTCGTCCGGCCATCCTGAATTCGATGACTGGCGCTGGGTCAGTTATTGGTACCCTGTGCGTCAGGTCGTATCTTTTAAACGTGACGTCTACCGGAAAGTGATGAAAGAGTTCGCCACCACGGCTCTGGCATTGCAGACCCGGGAGCCTTCACGCCGAAGGGGACGACAAAGAGCTGCAGGCTGAGGTTTGATATCGAAAGGGGGAACAGGTGTTAAACACGCTCAGGGATATTACTCAGGCAGTTGCGGCCGCAAGGGATCTTGAGGCTGCCCTTGAGCTATTGGTCGGCCAGATAAAGGCCGCCATGAGCACTCAGTGTTGTTCTATCTATATTCTGGATAGAAATGAGTTGGTCCTCTCGGCCACTGATGGTCTTAAGCCCAGTGCCGTTGGCCAGGTTCGCATGCCGTTGACCGAAGGTCTGGTGGGCTTGGTTGCTGAGCGTGAAGAAGCCATCAACCTTGCCGATGCCAGAGCACATCCCAGATTCAAACTCTTTCCCGAAGTGGCTGAAGAGGAATATCGAGCTTTTCTCGCCGCGCCTATTATCTATCAGAAACAGTTGCTTGGCGTCATAGTGGTGCAGCAGCCCAGTGCCCGTCAGTTCAGCGAAGGGGAAGAAGCTTTTCTTATGACGCTGGCGGCGCAGTTGGCCATGGCTATTCGCGGCCTCAAACAAAAGGCCAGCGTCAAGGAAGATCAGCTGCAAATCCTGTTTCAGGGCACACCGGCTTCCAATGGTATCGCCATTGCCCATGCTTTGGTGCTGGGTGGTCAGATATCCCTGGAGCAGCCGGATCAAACCGCAACAGATATCCCCAATGAGCTTGAACGCCTCAAGGCGGCAATCGAGCGTTGCCGTAACACTCTGAGCACCCTGGCACAGCGTTTTGACCGCGAGCAGGATGAAGAGGTGGTGTCTATCTTCTCGGCGCTGCAGCTCTTGCTGGAAGAGGCCAGTCTTGGGGGCGAATATCGCGATGAAGTGCTTGCTGGTTGGTGCGCCGAGTCGGCGGTCAGCCGCGTGTCTTTGCGTTACATCACCCAGTTTATGGCGATGGAAGACCCCTATCTCAAGGAGCGGGCCAGCGATATCCGTGACTTGGGGCAGAAGGTGCTGCGCCAGTTGATTGAGCCGGAGCGGTTGGAGCTCAATGCCGATAAGCCGGTTATTCTGGTGACCCGTGAAGCGGACACCACCTTGCTGGCCGAGTTTCCGCGGCAAAAGTTGGCTGGGATAGTGACAGAACTTGGCGGGGTCAACTCCCATGCTGCTATTCTGGCCCGGGCCCTGGGTGTGCCTGCCATCACAGGGGTCGACCAGGTTTTGGCTGCCGACATAGACAAGAAGCTTTTGGTGCTCAATGCCACCCGTGGTCAACTGATGGTGTCGCCGTCTCCGGCCGTGGTCGGTGAGTACCGCAGTTTGTTATCCGCCGAGAGAGCGTTGCAGCGGCAATACGCCAAAGAGCTGAACCTGCCGGCCGAGACGGTCGATGGCAAACGTATTCATCTATACATGAATGCCGGCTTACTCAGTGGTTTGGCCTCGGAAATTGCCGAAGGCGCCGATGGTATTGGGCTATATCGCACCGAAATCCCTTTCATGTTGCAACAGCGTTTTCCCAGCGAGTCTGAGCAGGTCAAGGTGTATCGCCAGGTGTTGGAGGCGGCATCGGGGCGCCCCGTGGTGATGCGCACCCTCGATGTGGGCGGAGACAAACCCTTGCCTTATTTCCCCATCAAGGAGGAAAACCCATTTTTGGGCTGGCGTGGCATTCGTTTGTCGCTGGACCATCCCGAGCTGTTTCTGGTGCAAATTCGCGCCATGCTCCAGGCCAGCGGCAGCGGCGAGCAGCTGCATATTTTGCTGCCCATGGTCAGTAATCTAGATGAGATAGATCAATCGCTTGAATATATCGAACAGGCTTATTCCGAGCTTAAGTCGGATGTGAACCCTGAGCTGAAAAGACCCAAGGTGGGCATTATGCTGGAGGTGCCGGCGCTGCTGTTTCAACTGGATGAAGTTGCCAAACGGGTCGATTTTGTTTCGGTCGGCAGTAACGATTTGACCCAATATCTGTTGGCGGTGGATCGCAACAACCCCAGGGTCAGCGCCCTGTTTGACAGTTATCATCCGGGGATATTGCGTTCGCTGAAACAGGCGCGGGAGACGTGCCGTCTATATGGCCTTGGTGCCAGTGTCTGTGGCGAGTTGGCCGGTGAACCCGGCGGTGCCTTGCTGCTGGTTGCTATGGGCTACAACCGCTTGAGTATGAACCAGGGGAGCTTGGCCAGAATAAATTATCTGCTGCGGCGAGTGCGCAGCGATGAACTCGAGCAGTTATTGGCCGAGGCATTGACACTCAAAAGCGGCAACGAAGTGCGGCAACTGGTGCACGATTATTTGGGGCAAAGAGAACTGGCAGCCATTCTCAATTGAACCTGCCATGCCGGGTATGGAATAACAACAAGAATTAAGGAACCTCTGTGGACGCATTTCTCTGGGTATTTGGTGTTTGTCTGGCGTTGGGCGCTTTTGTCGGCTTTATGGCCGGTTTGTTGGGGATAGGCGGCGGTCTTATCGTGGTGCCGGCGCTGCTGTATATTTTACCCAAGGTGGGGGTTCCTGCCGCGCAGTTGCCCCATGTCGCCATTGCTACTTCGTTGGCGGCCATTATTTTGACCTCTTTTTCATCCGCCCGCGCCCACCACAGCCGCGGCAATATTCCTTGGCCGCTGTTTAAATCCATGTTGCCGGGGCTGGCACTGGGGGCCTTGTGTTCGGGTTTTATTGCCGAGTTGATCCCGGCCGATGATCTGCGCCGTGCCTTTGCGGTGTTTGTTATTCTAATGGCCGCCCAGATGGCATTTCCTTTCCGTCCATCAGCGAAAGAGGGCTTGCCGCCATTTCCCGTGTTGCTTATCGTCTCGGCGATGATTGCCATTATTGCCGCCTTGATGGGGATAGGCGGTGGGGTGCTCTTGGTGCCTTTCCTCACTTGGTGTGGGTTGCAGATGCGTCAGGCGGTGGGTTTTTCATCGGCTACCGGCCTTATTATCGCCCTTTGGGGCAGTTTAGGGTATGTTATCGCAGGCTGGAATGCCCCTGATATGCCAAGTGGTACTTTGGGATATGTCTATCTGCCGGCTTTGCTGGGTATTATTGCTTCCTCAATGTTGGTTGCGCCTGTGGGGGTCAAAGCGGCCAGCACCTGGCCGACGCCTGTACTGAAGAAAATATTTGCACTTTTATTGGTTGTTGTGGGTCTTAAACTTATTCTGGCCTGATCTGCGCCTTGGTTAATTTAGGAATCGTCTTTCTGTTATGGCTTTAGAATTTCCCAATATTGATCCTGTGATCGTCTCTTTTGGCCCCTTTGAGCTGTTCGGCCAGACTTTTGAACCGGCTTTGCGTTGGTATGGTTTCATGTACCTGCTGGGCTTTTTGGCCGCTATGATACTGCTCAACCGTATGGCTGACAGATCCAAGGGGTTATGGAGCCGCGAGCAGGTCTCTGATCTGCTGTTCTATGCCTTTCTCGGGGTGATCCTGGGGGGCCGCATAGGTTATGTGCTCTTTTACCATCTGGATTACTTTATTGCCGACCCCTTGTACCTATTCAAGATCAGCGAAGGCGGCATGTCTTTCCATGGTGGTTTGATGGGGGTTATTCTGGCCATGCTCTACATCGCCTGGAAACAGAAGCGCAGCTTCTTTGCGGTGGCGGATATGGTGGCCCCTGTGGTACCTATCGGCTTGGGCGCCGGGCGTTTGGGTAACTTTATCAATGGTGAGCTTTGGGGCCGGGTGACAGATGTACCTTGGGCCATGGTGTTTCCTTCCGGTGGCCCTGAGCCTCGTCATCCTTCACAACTGTATCAATTTGCCCTCGAAGGCGTTGCGCTGTTTATTTTACTGCAATGGTTCAGCAGACGCAGTCCCAAGACCGGAGCCGTGTCCGGGATGTTTTTGCTCGGCTATGGTATCTTCCGCTGCATAGTGGAAACGGTCAGGCAGCCGGATGCTCAACTCGGGCTTTATTTGGGCTTTTTGACCATGGGGCAGATACTGTCAGTGCCCATGATCCTCTTTGGACTCTATCTGTTAATGCGTAAAGCGCCGCAGGCCGGCGTGGTGAAGGACAAGCAGTAATGCAGCAATATCTTGATTTAATGCAACATATTTTAGATGCCGGTACTGAAAAAAGTGACCGTACCGGCACGGGAACCCGCTCTGTATTTGGTTATCAGATGCGTTTTGACCTCAGTAAGGGGTTCCCCTTGGTGACCACCAAGAAGTGCCATTTGCGCTCCATCATTCATGAGTTGCTCTGGTTCCTGAAAGGGGACACCAATGTTGCCTATCTGCATGAAAATAAAGTGACTATTTGGGATGAGTGGGCCGATGAGTCCGGAAATCTGGGGCCGGTTTACGGCGCTCAGTGGCGTAGCTGGCCAACGCCCGATGGCGGTCATATCGATCAGATCGCCCAGGTGATAGAGCAGATCAAGTCACAACCTGACTCCAGACGTTTAATTGTCTCGGCCTGGAACGTCTCCGAACTCGACAAGATGGCGCTGGCGCCTTGCCATGCCTTTTTCCAGTTTTATGTGGCTGATGGCAAGTTATCCTGTCAGCTGTATCAGCGCAGCTGTGATGTGTTCCTGGGGCTGCCGTTCAATATTGCCAGCTATGCGCTGTTGACCATGATGGTAGCGCAGCAGTGTGACCTCGAGTTGGGCGATTTCGTCTGGACTGGCGGTGATACCCACCTTTACTCCAATCATATGGAGCAAACGGCGCTGCAACTCAGCCGTGAACCCAAGTCTCTGCCACAAATGAAAATTATTCGCAAGCCTGAGTCTATTTTCGATTACCGATTCGAAGATTTCGAGTTGTCAGGTTACGATCCTCACCCTCATATCAAAGCACCAGTTGCCATTTAAAAACAGTTTTTTAGCGGAATACCTCGTATATTTCGAGGTGTTTCGCAGAAACTTTCGATTATTCTTACCTAAATCCATCTACTACACTCAAATCAATTATGTTTTTGGGAGTTTAGTATGGAAAAGGCACTTCGGAATTTCCTGAGTCAGGAATCTGCCGGCGGTATCCTGTTATTGATTGCTGTAGCCTTGGCTATGGTCTTGGCTAATTCACCTCTTGCCGGCGTTTATCAAGGTTTTTTGGATACCCCGATGCAGTTGCGGCTCGGGGCGCTGGATATCAACAAGCCCTTACTGCTGTGGATCAACGATGGTCTGATGGCGCTGTTCTTTCTGTTGATTGGTCTGGAAGTTAAGCGCGAATTGCTTGAGGGAGCGCTGTCCAGTGTTTCCAAGGCATCTCTACCCACCTTTGCTGCTATAGGCGGCATGCTTGTTCCGGCCGCAGTCTATCTGCTGTTCAATGCCAATGACCCAGTGACTCAGGGGGGGTGGGCGATTCCTGCCGCGACCGATATCGCCTTTGCGCTGGGGATAATGGCACTTTTAGGCAACCGGGTTCCTGTGGCGCTCAAGGTGTTTTTATTGGCGCTGGCAATCATAGATGACCTGGGTGTCATTGTTATTATTGCGCTGTTCTACAGCAGCGATCTGTCGATGATAAGCCTGGTGATTGCCGCTGCTGCGGTTATAGGTTTGATTATTTTGAACCGTCGCGGCGTGACTGCGCTTGGCGCTTATGGCGTGCTTGGGGCCATTCTTTGGGTTGCCGTACTCAAGTCTGGGGTTCATGCCACTTTGGCCGGGGTGATCATCGCCTTTTGTATTCCGCTGCGCGACAAGCAAGGTGGTTCACCGTCCGAGCATTTGGAGCATACGCTGCACCCCTGGAGTACCTTCCTGATCCTGCCGGTCTTTGCTTTTGCCAACGCCGGGGTAGCTTTGGGCGGGATGTCGCTCGAGAGCCTGGTATCGCCTGTACCTCTGGGTATTGCTTTGGGTTTGTTGCTCGGTAAGCCGATTGGTGTGGTGCTGTTCAGTTTTATTGCGGTTAAGTTGCGTCTGGCAGAGTTGCCCGAGGGCATTGCCTGGCGCCATATCATACCTGTGGCTGTGATGTGCGGTATAGGTTTTACCATGTCGATGTTTATTGCCTCGCTGGCGTTTGAGCATGGTGGCGTTGTCTATAGCGATTTGGCCAGGTTGGGGATCCTGATCGGATCTATGTTGGCGGCAGTCGTGGGCTATTTCTGGCTGTCAAAAGTGTTACCTGAAAAAGGAGAAAAGGAATGAAAACAAGCATAATGGCAGGACTCATTCTCGTGGGCATGGCCCCTTTGGTTCAGGCGTCACAGATAGAAGCCTGTATTGCAGACAAGGAAGCTGTCCTGTGTCAGAGTTACCTTGAGGGCGTTGTTGATGGTGCGCTTATGTATAAGCCACAGGCGGTAGGTGCCCGCCTGGACAGCAACGGCTATGAAGCCCGCGCGCTTAAATATCGGGGAGGTAAGCGTTTTCAGGAAGCAAATCGCAAGTATTGCCTGGAGAGGATCCCGGATAGGGATCAACTGGTTATGGGGATCAGCGAAGCCTTTGAAAGCGGCGAGGTCAAGGATATAGAGACACTGCAGCTTGCCGTAAATAATTTGCTGGACTGTCAGCGTTTGAAGTAAGGAGTCGGGGCAGCCTATGTCTCATTTGAACTACAACCACCTGTATTACTTTTGGATGGTGCATAAGCAAGGCTCAGTGACCAAGGCTGCCGAGACACTCTGTTTAACCCCACAAACCATTACCGGCCAGATACGCACTCTGGAAGAAAGGCTTAAGGGGAGTCTGTTCAAGCGGGTAGGGCGCAATCTGGCCCCTACTGAATTGGGCGAGTTGGTGTTTCGCTACGCCGATAAAATGTTCAGCCTCTCTTATGAGATGCTCGATGTGCTCAACTATCGCAAGGATGAATCCATCCTGTTTGAGGTGGGTATTGCCGATGCTCTCTCCAAGGCGTTGGCCAGTCGGGTGCTGATGTCGGTTATCCCGGCAACTAGCTCCATGCACTTGGCCTGTTATGAATCGACTCACGAGAGTCTGATGACCCGGCTCAGGGAGCATAAACTGGATATGATACTGTCGGACTGCGCCGGTGAGTCTCTCAAATATCCGGAAATTCTTTCCAAGAAGCTGGGGGAGTGCGGTATCGCCTTCTTCTCGGCGCAGGAGTTTAAAAGTGGTTTTCCTGAATGTTTGGAAGAGGGGCCCTTGCTGATCCCCAGTCGACGCACTTCCTTGGGGCAGCAGCTCTATCGCTGGTTTGATGAGAAACGCCTTAATGTCACGATTCTCGGCGAGTTTGACGATGCGGCTATGATGAAGGCTTTTGGCTATTTCCGTAAGGGGATATTTGTTGCTCCCTCCATCTACCAGCAGGATATTCTCGAACATAATATACGTTTGCTCGGTGAAACCATGGAGATCAAAGAGGAATATCATGTGATGTTCGCAGAGCGGATGATCCAGCATCCGGCGGTGCAGCGCTTGCTGGAAACGGATTTTGGTGAGTTATTTGCCGGTCGAGATCTTCAGGTGCAGCAGTTCTGATACGGGTGGATGATTAAGGTGGGTATTCGACAGCGCAGACGCCAGAATGTAAACTTGCGGCAAAATTCTTGATTGGAGCATTATAGGTGTCTGACTTGATGAGTACCCCCAGGGTAAAGTGGGCATGTCGCCGTGGCATGCTGGAGCTTGATGTATTGTTTCAACCTTTTGTGGAGCAGCATTATGAGACTCTGAGCCCTGAGGACAAGGCCTTGTTTGTTCGTCTGCTTGAGTGTGAAGACCCGGAACTGTTTGCCTGGTTTATGGGGCATGAGCAATGTCCGGATCCGCAACTGGCACAGATGGTGGTGCGCGTTCGTGGCCGGGCAGCGCCATAGGTTTCAACTCAGTTCTTCCTTCAGCCAGTATCTGAGTCTGACGGTGCTGGCTGCTATTTGCCTGAGCAGTTTTCTTGCCTGGCCGGCGCTGGATTATCCTTTCTATTTATCGTTCAAATACTTATGTTTGCTGCTGGTACTGGTAGCTTTTGGCCTGGCTCTGTGGCGTTTGCGCCGCTGGCAACTCTGTTTCTGGCTTAATGAATTGGGTGAAGGACAGTTCGAACCCGGTTCGAGTTTCGAACTTAGTGGCAAACCTTGGGTCAGCCCCTTTGTGGTGACTTTTACCTATCAGGGGGAGGATAACTACGGGCGTTGCTGGCTGTTTGCCGATATGTTTGACGACACAGACTATCGTCATCTGTGTCGTCTATTGTTGCAGCGGTCAAAGTCCGCTAACTGACCTTATTCCAGCTAAGTTATTCAGGCTGCAAAATGGTCGGCTGCGGATTCTCCAGTTTCTGCGGATGATCGATATTACAGTGCAAGCCGCGGCTTTCCTTGCGGGACATAGCGCAGCGGATGATCAACTCGGCCACCTGCACCAGGTTGCGCAATTCCAGTAGATTGTTTGTGACGTGGAAGTTGCTGTAATATTCCTGGATCTCCTGTTGCAGCATGGCGCAGCGGCGCAGGGCCCGCTCCAAACGCTTGTCTGAGCGCACAATCCCCACATAGTCCCACATAAAAAGTCTCAGCTCATGCCAGTTGTGGGCAATTACTACTTCCTCATCCGAGTTACATACTTGGCTTTCATCCCAGGCCGGGATATTACCGGGCATGGCAATTTTACCCAATTGGCTTTGAATATCGGTCGAAGCAGCGCGGGCGAATACCAGGCACTCCAGTAAAGAGTTACTCGCCAGGCGATTGGCACCGTGCAGTCCGGTATAAGCCACTTCACCTATGGCATAGAGACCATTGAGATCTGTCTGGCCATGAAAATCTGTCATTACCCCGCCGCAGGTATAGTGTGCTGCAGGCACCACAGGGATAGGTTCCTTGGTGATATCTATCCCTAAGTCCAGGCAGCGCTGGTAAATGGTGGGGAAATGCTTGATGACAAATTCCGGATCCTTGTGGCTGATGTCCAGATAGACGCAATCGGCGCCGAGGCGTTTCATTTCATAGTCTATGGCCCTGGCTACAATGTCTCTGGGCGCCAGTTCGGCGCGTTCATCGAAGTCAGGCATAAAGCGACTGCCATCTGGACGGCGCAGATAGGCGCCTTCACCGCGCAGGGCTTCGGTCAGCAGGAAATTACGGGCATCTGAATGGTATAGACAGGTCGGATGGAACTGATTGAATTCCATGTTGGCTACCCGGCAACCGGCACGCCAGGCCATGGCAATACCATCACCACTGGCGATATCCGGGTTGGAGGTGTACTGGTAAACCTTGGAACTGCCGCCGGTCGCCAGGGCGACAAACTTAGCCTTGATGGTTTCCACCTGCTCAAGGTTACGGTTCCAGACATAGGCGCCCAATACCCGGTTGCCCGGACGGCCCAGTTTACGGGTGGTGATCAAATCTATGGCGTTGTAACGCTCAAGCACCAGAATATTGGGGTGGGCCTGGGCCATCTCCTGCAGTGTGGTCTGTACCTCTTTGCCGGTGGCATCGGCTGCGTGCAGAATACGTCTGTGGCTGTGGCCACCTTCACGGGTCAGATGGTAGGCGCTGTCATTGATGCTGCCATCGGGATTTTCTTCCTTATCGAAGGCCACACCGCATTCAATCAGCCATTGCATGGCGGCGCGGGCATTCTCGGCCGTGTAGGTTACCACGGCTTCATCACAGAGTCCGGCGCCGGCGACCAAGGTGTCGGCCACGTGGGATTCTATGGTATCCTCCTCGTCGAAAACCGAGGCTATGCCCCCTTGGGCATAATAGGTTGAGCCTTCGTTGAGAGGACCTTTGGAGAGTAAAATGACTTTGGTTTTTTCAGCCAGGTGAAGGGCGAGAGTCAAGCCCGCTGCACCACTGCCTATGACCAGGACGTCAGATTGGTGTTCAACTACTTGTTTCATCGGGTATCATGAGATGTGACTGGGGGTTCGGTTATGGTAAACCAACTCGCAAGGGATGGATACAACTCAGCTCAGGATATTCGCAGTACATTTTTTGCAAAACATCAGAACTTTTTCGAAGCACGCTAGTCTACATAAGTGAATATGATTCGAGCGACTGAGAAATCAGCATTATAAGATTTGGGAGAAGTCGGCTCGGATGAGTGGACAAACAAGTGATCAACAACTGGTTGAGCGCGTACAACGTGGCGATAAAAACGCTTTTAACCTGCTGGTACAAAAGTATCAGAGTAAGGTCATCAATCTGATATCCCGTTATGTACGGAATCAGGCCGATGTAGCAGATGTGGCGCAAGAGGCTTTTATCAAGGCTTATCGGGCGTTACCTAATTTCCGCGGTGAGAGTGCCTTTTATACCTGGTTGTACCGAATAGCAGTAAATACGGCCAAGAATCATCTGGTGTCACAGGGGCGCAGAACACCTGCGAACGATGTTGATGCCGATGAAGCCGAATTTTACGATGGTAGTGATGCCCTGAAAGAATTCGCCTCTCCTGAGCGGTTGATGCTTTCAGACGAGATAAAGAAGACTGTCTTCGACACTCTCGAATCTTTGCCGGAAGAGTTAAAGATGGCTATCTCTTTGCGTGAGCTTGATGGTATGAGCTACGAAGATATTGCCAATGTGATGGATTGCCCTGTAGGTACTGTGAGATCCCGTATCTTTCGTGCTCGGGAAGCCATCGATAAGAAGCTCCAGCCTTTGCTGGAAAGATGACCCTTTAATAGAGACAGGTGAGTAATGGATAAATTAGGTCAGGAGTGGGTTTCTGCGGCAGTGGACGGCGAAACCGACGCTCAGACGCTGGCAGAACTGGCTGGTGACACTGCTTCTCACGACAAGTGGCGTAACTACCACCTAATTGGTGATGCTATGCGTGGCGAGTTGCCTTCCGCTATCCCCTTGGATCTTTCTGCCAGTATTGCTGCCGCTATCGACAAGGAACCGACGATAGTCGCGCCTGTTACCTCGACTCAGGTATCAGAGGTTGTTGAGCCCCAACGTCAGCTTGCTTCCGGCGGTAGAGTGATCCCCATGTTCAAACAGTTTGGCCAGTATGCGATTGCGGCCACTGTTGCCATGGTTGCCATTGTTGGTGTTCAGAACTACAACCAGGCACCTGAAAGCCAGGATCCTGCATCCCCAGTGCTTATTACCCGTCCATTGGTGGGCAGTGCTTCACCTGTTAGCCTGCAAACCGGACCGGTTCAGCAGCCACAGGGATATACCAATGAGCAGTTGATTGAGCAACGTCGCAGGATTAACAGCTATATTCAGGATCATATGTTGCAACAGAGATTGAATGCCGGTGTGGTTATGGATAACAATAGTGAGGTCGTTCCTGTTCCTATGAATCGTTAAGGAAATCTCTTGCGCCTTTTCCTCTTGGCCCTCCTGGCCTTCGCAGTGCCTGCCTTCGCGCAGGATGATATGTCCGCCAAAGCCTGGCTTGAAAAAATGAGCCAGGCTTTGCGCGAAAAAGAATACAAGATTTCTCTCATCCAACTTCAGGCCGATAATATTCGGCCTTTGGTATACCTGCACGGTAAAGTCAACGGTGAGGAAGTGGCCTTCCTCGAACACCTTAATGGGCCGCCAAAAAATGCCGTTCGTGTCGGTAATATAGTGACCTTTATCGAACACGATCAGCCCGCCTATAGTATTAATGCCAAGCGTATTCAAGGAGTGATGCCAGCGGCCTTCTTCGGTGACAGCGGCAATCTTGAGGCCGGATATCAATTGGTGTTGGGGGGGCGTAGCCGTATCGCCGGCCGTCCAGGACAGATGATCCGCATTTTGCCCAATGATGAATACCGCTATGGTTTTCAGGTGTGGATGGATATGGAAACCTTCCTGCCGCTGCGCTATGACATGCTGAATCAGGACAAGCAGTTGCTGGAGCAGTTGTTGGTCATCGAATTGATAGAACTGCAGGAAACGGCGCCTCTGCTGGTGGAGGCCTACAAGCAGGAATGGCCGGCGGTGATGAACTCCTCAGAGCGTGAAGATGGCCAGAATTGGCAGTTTGATTGGCTGCCGCCCGGTTTTCAAGTGGTGGTTCGTGATCATCATCGCCTGATTGGCAGTCATGAGCCGGTGGAATACATAGCCCTGACCGATGGCTTCAGCAATATCTCTGTCTACGTTGCCCGCGCCGGTGACGCGCCTATGCCGGAAGAGCTGATGACCCGCAATGGCCTTTCCATGGCGGCCGACCGAGTCGGTAATCTGGAAGTGGTTGCCGTTGGTAAGGTGCCGACACAAACGCTTATCCGTATCGCTTCGGGTCTAAGGCTGGAGTGAGGGCTGAATTATGATGGAGCAGGTGGCTAAGGTCGTTGGCACAGACAGCGATGGTTGGGTCAAGGTGCAGGTGGAGTTGAAGAGTGCCTGTAATCACTGCTCCAGTAGCGAATCCTGCGGCACTTCTGCGGTTGCCAAGGCGTTTGGCAGTCGGCTGCAGGAGTTTTCCCTGCCCAGTACTGAAACTTATCCAGAAGGCACTTTACTGCGTTTAGGCTTGCCGGAAAGCGTAGTGCTCAAGGCGGCATTGCTGGTTTATATGCTGCCTTTGGCCGGGCTTTTTTTAGGCGGGTTGCTGGGGCGCTTCATTGCTTCGCTTGCTGGGTTCAGTACAGATGGAGGGGCTATATTCATGGCGATCATCTTTGCTTTGCTGGCTTGGCAACTGGGTAAGTCTCAGGCGCGCAGGATTGAAAACCGGGCCCAACCCGTCATACTCGCCAATCTGGGCCAAGCCATGGAGGCCGCTTCAGAAAGCAAGTGCCATTAATCCCGTCATTCCCGCAAAGGCTTAAAGTGTGAATCTAATTGGTATTGGCCCAGCAATCGGGTACAATTTCGCACCTTTGAGCACAGTCTCCCATTAGAATTTAGTCATTGCAGCATAATGAAACATATTAGAAACTTTTCGATTATTGCCCATATCGACCATGGCAAATCTACCCTCTCAGATCGCCTGATCCAGGTTTGTGGCGGCTTAACCGACCGTGAAATGGCTGCTCAGGTGCTGGATTCAATGGATCTGGAGCGCGAACGCGGTATCACCATCAAGGCCCAGAGCGTTACACTCGACTATAAGGGCAAAGACGGTGAAATCTATCAGCTGAACTTCATCGATACCCCAGGGCATGTTGACTTCTCCTATGAAGTTTCCCGCTCGCTGGCGGCTTGTGAAGGAGCCTTGCTGGTGGTTGATGCCGGTCAAGGGGTTGAGGCCCAGACACTGGCGAACTGTTATACCGCGCTGGAAATGGATCTGGATGTTGTCCCTGTACTCAACAAGATTGACCTGCCACAGGCCGAGCCCGAGCGGGTTGCGGCCGAGATTGAAGATATAGTCGGTATTGAAGCTAAAGATGCTGTGCGCTGCTCTGCCAAGACAGGTATTGGCATAGATGAAGTGCTGGAAACTATAGTGGCACAAATTCCGCCACCGGAAGGTGATCCGGAAGGGCCGCTGCAGGCACTGATCGTCGACTCTTGGTTCGATAGTTACCAAGGGGTTGTGTCTCTGGTTCGAATCAAGAACGGTGTACTCAAGAAGGGCGATAAGTTCAAGGTCATGAGCACAGGCCAGACTTACAACGCCGACAAGGTGGGGATCTTCACTCCCAAGCAGAAAGAAAAAACTGAACTGAGAACCGGTGAAGTAGGCTTTGTTATTGCCGGTATCAAGGAGATCCACGGGGCCCCAGTGGGGGATACCCTGACCCACGCCAAACACGGCGCAGACAAGCCTCTGCCTGGCTTCAAGAAAGTGAAGCCTCAGGTATACGCAGGCGTGTTCCCCATCTCTACCGATGATTATGAAAACTTCCGTGATGCGCTGAATAAGCTGAGCTTGAACGATGCTTCACTGCAATTTGAACCGGAAAACTCCACTGCTCTGGGATTTGGTTTCCGTATCGGATATCTGGGACTTCTGCATATGGAGATCATCCAGGAGCGATTGGAGCGGGAATATAACCTGGATCTGATCACCACGGCGCCCACTGTAGAGTATGAAGTTGAACTGACCAATGGCGATGTTGTCTATGTGGATAACCCATCCGAGTTGCCGGCACTCAACTATATCGAAGAGATGCGCGAGCCTATCGTCGAAGCCAATATTCTGGTGCCCAAGGATTACCTGGGCAACGTGATCACTCTGTGTGTTGAAAAACGCGGCGTGCAGAAGAATATGGTTTACCACGGCAACCAGGTGGCACTGACCTATCATATACCGGCGGCCGAAGTCGTGATGGACTTCTTCGACAGGCTTAAGTCAACCAGTCGTGGTTATGCTTCGCTCGAGTACAACTTTGTCTACTTCCAGGCGGCCGACATGGTGCGTTTGGATGTGTTGATCAACGGCGACAGGGTCGATGCACTGGCGATGATCATCCACAGGGGCAACATACGCCACCGTGGTATCGCTCTGGTGGAAAAGATGAAAGAACTGATCCCGCGGCAGATGTTTGATATTGCAATCCAAGCCGCAGTGGGCAGTCAGATTGTGGCCCGTTCGACCGTGAAAGCACTGCGTAAAGACGTAACCGCCAAGTGTTACGGTGGTGACGTTTCCCGGAAGAAAAAACTGCTGCAGAAGCAGAAAGAAGGTAAGAAACGGATGAAGCAACTCGGTAACGTGGAAGTACCGCAGGAAGCCTTCCTGGCGGTATTGAAATTGAACGAATGATCCTGTGGCGCCGTGGCGTCCAGGATAGCTACATCTCATTTGCGCCGCATTTTGCGGCGCTTTAGTTAGTTTAAGGGGAGACCTGTCCCTGGAACGGCAAATATGGGTAAACTAACTAAAGCTGACAAGACTTATTCCAATTTAATACAAGGCAGGAGTTAATTAACCAATGGCAGCCTATTTTTCCATTATTCTGGTGCTGGTGACCTTGGTCAGTGGCCTTATCTGGGCGCTCGATGCCTTTGTGTTGGCCCCCAAGCGTCAGGCTAAACTGGCTTTGGCCCAAGCGCAAAATGGCACCTTGACCGATGAAGTCACTGAAAAAATCATCCAGGAGCCAGGTTATGTGGAAACCTCCAAGTCCATTTTCCCTGTGATAGCCTTTGTGCTAATCCTGAGATCTTTTTTGTATGAACCGTTTCAGATCCCTTCCGGCTCCATGATGCCAACCCTGCTGGTGGGTGACTTCATTCTGGTGGAAAAATTCAGCTATGGCCTGAAAGATCCTGTATGGCGTAGCAAGCTGGTGGAAACCGGCGAGCCGGAGCGCGGCGACATCATAGTATTTAAATACCCGAAAGATGAGCGAGTAGATTACATCAAGCGGGTTATCGGTTTGCCAGGTGATAAGATCATCTATCGCAACAAGGAGCTCTATATTCAGGAAGCCTGTAAAGAGCAACAACCTTGTCCAGGACCTAAACTGGTATTGAGAGCACCGGTCAATAAAGGCGAGTTTCAGGATGATGGCGTGGATCTGCTGCGTTTTCGCGAGCAACTGGGTGAGGTGACTCACGATATTCTGATCAACCCGGCCCGTCCTGAGCCATCGGCTTTCTATTACCGTGAGCCAGGCTTTGCTCAAGGCGAGTTTGTCGTACCTGAAGGTCACTACTTTGCCATGGGCGATAACCGCGACAACAGTACCGACAGCCGTTTCTGGGGCTTTGTACCCGAAGCGAATCTGGTAGGTAAGGCTGTGGCAATTTGGATAAGTTTTGAGTTTGAGCGCCAGCCTCAGGATTGGTTACCTACTTGGGTGCCAAGCGGTGTGCGTTTTGAACGTGTAGGTGGTTTGAAGTGAGAGAACCTGTGAAGAATTTTGCCCGTCTGTGTCGTACTCTGGGGTATGAATTCAATAACATGGCACTGCTGGAGCAGGCCATGACTCACAGAAGTGCGGCTAATAAGCATAACGAGCGGTTGGAGTTTCTCGGAGACTCTATCCTGTCGATAGTGATTTCCGATGCCTTGTATCATCAGTTCCCCAGGGCGACCGAAGGCGATCTCAGCCGGATGCGTGCCACCTTGGTGCGGGGTGATACCCTGGCGATAATTGCCAAAGAGTTTAAGCTGGGTGATTATCTGACCCTGGGCCCGGGCGAGCTCAAGAGCGGTGGTTTTCGCCGCGAATCCATTCTCGCCGATGCGGTGGAGGCCATCATAGGTGCCATCTACCTGGACTCAGATCTGGAAACCTGTCGACCATTGCTCTTGGGCTGGTACCAGCAGCGACTGAAGGCGATTCAGCCCGGGGTCAGTCAAAAAGATGCCAAGACCCAGCTGCAGGAATACCTGCAGGGCTATAAGAAACCTCTGCCTGAGTATACAGTGGTGGCGGTTTCCGGCGAGGCGCACGATCAGACCTTTACCGTCGAATGCCGTATCGAAGAGCTGGATCAAGCCGTATCCGGCACCGGCAGTTCACGCAGAAAAGCCGAGCAGCAAGCCGCTGCTGGGATATTGGAGCTACTGAAAAAATGAGTAAGACCCCAGAGGTACCGGCCCAGGAGCCGAGCCTGGATGAGTTGTTGGCCAATATGAGCCAACCGTCACCGACACCCGCCTATGATGTTACCTACTGCGGTATGGTGGCCATAGTCGGTCGCCCCAATGTCGGCAAGTCCACCTTGCTCAACCGTTTGCTCGGCCAAAAGGTGAGTATCACCTCCCGTAAGCCACAAACCACCCGCCACAGGATCATGGGGATCCACACCGAAGGCCCATCACAGATAGTCTTTATCGACACCCCCGGATTGCACATAGAGGAAAAGCGCGCCATCAACCGTTTGATGAACCGCGCCGCCGCCAGTTCGCTGGCCGATGTCTGCATGGTGATCTTTGTGGTCGATGGTCTCAACTGGACCGCCGATGACGAAATGGTGCTCAATAAGCTGCGTCATGGCGGCAATGAGCGCAAGACAGTGCTGGCGGTGAACAAGGTCGACTATATCAAGGATAAAGAGACGCTGTTTCCGCACCTGGAAGCCCTCGGACAGAAGTATGCCTTCGATGAAATTGTGCCTATCTCTGCCAAGTCGGGTACCAACGTTGGCCGCTTGATGTCGCTGGCGAAAGAGTCACTGCCCGAGAGCGTGCACTATTTCCCGGAAGATTATATTACCGACCGTTCACAACGCTTTATGGCTTCTGAAATCGTCCGTGAAAAACTGATGCGTTTTCTCGGTGATGAACTGCCTTATGATGCCACGGTGGAAATCGAGCAGTTCAAGATGATGGAGAATGGCGTCTATCAGATCAATGCGCTTATTCTGGTTGAACGCGACGGCCAGAAACGCATGGTGATCGGCAAGAAGGGCGAGCGGATCCGCACTATCGCCACTGAGGCCCGCAAGGACATGGAGCAGTTATTTGATAACAAAGTGTTCCTGGAAGTCTGGGTCAAGGTGAAGTCGGGTTGGGCCGATGATGAACGTGCCCTTCGCAGCCTGGGTTACGGCGAAGACTGAGGCCGACTATGCTGCGAGGCTATGTGCTGCACGCCCGGCCCTATCGGGAATCCAGCATGTTGTTGAACCTGCTGGTGGATGGCCTTGGTCGGGTCGACGCCGTTGCCAGAGTCGGCAGTGGCAAACGCTCGATAAAGAGCATAGTGCAGCCGTTTCAGCCGTTGCTGTTCCAACTGAGTGGCCGCAGCGACCTCAGAACCCTGACTCAAATTGAAAGTGCGTCCCCGGCAGTGCCCCTGACCGGGGACGCTTTATATGCGGCCATGTACCTCAATGAACTCTTGGTGCGGGTACTGGGCAACCACCAGAGTGGCGAAGCGCTGTTTTTCAGTTATCATCAGAGCCTGCTGGCGCTGGCCAAGGGCTTTGAGCAGACAACACTGCGCTATTTCGAGCTCAAACTCTTATCCGAGCTTGGCTGCATGCCCTCATTGGTGAAGGATGCTGATGGCGCCGATATCCAAGCCGATGGCTGCTACAGATTCATTCCCGAACAGGGGTTCACCCCCTTTATTGGTGATGCAAGGCGGCAAGAGGCGCTACCGGGAAGCACTCTGTTGGCATTGGCTGAAAATCGCCTTCAGCAAGAGGATTGGCA
Source organism: Shewanella chilikensis (assembly GCF_037953065.1). Taxonomy (NCBI): domain Bacteria; kingdom Pseudomonadati; phylum Pseudomonadota; class Gammaproteobacteria; order Alteromonadales; family Shewanellaceae; genus Shewanella; species Shewanella chilikensis. The sequence continues at coordinate 1,301,690 of NZ_CP149966.1, forward strand.
AGCCGCCAAAGTCTTGACCCGGCAATTGCTCCGGCCTCTGCTCGGCGATAAGCCACTGCTCAGCAGGCAGTTGTTTGCCCGCCGGGGGGGGAAATTCGCCAAGGGAGCCACAGCCGCCCAGCCGAGGGGATAAATGAGCTCTTCAGCCCGCTTTTTTCAAATGCTGCCGTTACAATGGGCAGAGAATAGAAACTGCTTTTATACCGCCGAACAGGCTGGTGCATTACAGGAATTATCAAGGAGTTAAAGATGAATCGAATCTTGTTAGGGGTGAACATAGATCATATCGCCACCTTGCGACAGGTGCGTGGCACCCATTACCCGGATCCTGTGCATGCAGCGGCCGTGGCCGAGCACGCCGGCGCCGAAGGGATCACTATCCATCTGCGTGAAGACAGACGCCACATAGTGGATCGCGATGTCTATCTGCTGGCCAAGACGCTCAAGACCCGGATGAATCTGGAAATGGCGGTTACCGAAGAGATGCTGGATATCGCCTGTGAGGTTAAGCCTGCCTATGTTTGTCTGGTGCCGGAAAAACGCGAGGAGCTTACTACAGAGGGCGGCTTGGACGTTGCCGGTCAGCAGCCGAAAATTGCCGCGGCGGTCAAACGTCTGACCGAGCAGGGCATTAAAGTATCACTCTTTATCGATGCCAACCGCGAGCAGATAGATGCCGCCGTAGCCGTGGGGGCGCCCGTGATAGAAATTCATACCGGCCGCTACGCCGACGCCCACAGCGCCGAAGAGGAGAGCGAGGAGTTGGCCCGTATCACGGAAATGGCGACCTATGCTCATGGCAAGGGCCTGGTGGTCAACGCAGGGCACGGGCTGCACTATCACAATGTGAAGCCGATAGCGGCCATCCCCGAGCTGCATGAGCTGAATATCGGCCACGCCATCATAGCCAGGGCGGCGATAGACGGCCTGGACAAGGCGGTCAGAGATATGAAGCAACTCATGTTGGAAGGTCGCAGAGGCGAGTAATGGCTGTGCTGGGACTGGGAACCGACATAGTGGAAATCGCCCGCATTGAGGCTCAGTTGGAGCGGGGCGGAGATAGGCTGGCCAAACGGGTGCTGACCGAGGCCGAATATGTCCGCTTTCAGACGCTGAGCGAACCGGCGCGATTTCTGGCCAAGCGCTTTGCGGCCAAGGAAGCGGCTGCCAAGGCGCTGGGAACCGGAATCGGCCGCGGAGTCTCGTTTCAGCATATTCATATCAGCAACAATGCCGATGGTGCGCCCTTGCTTGAATTCAGTGATGGCGCGTGCCAACGCCTGGAAACACTGGGCGCCAAGCGGGCACTACTGTCCATTGCCGATGAACGTCACTATGCGGTGGCGACGGTTGTTCTGAGCGACTGAGCTTCAGTCGGAACAGTAAGCTCAGTTTGATAAGTCGAACAATTCATGCTAACCGCATACTTGCTCAATTGATGGTAACTGAGGCCAGAGGTAGGTTGTTAACCTGACTCTGGCCTTTTTGCATCAAGATTCGCTTATTATCAGTCCAGCGATTTCAGCGGCCGATAATGGCCCAGACTGGATGGCAGGACTATGCCCTGGCTTCGCAACTGGTTGACCCGGTTTTGATAGGCGGCGCCTTCGAGCAGTTGCAGTGCCAAGTCCACGGCGCGGCGCTGGCGGTAATCATCCAGGTAGCTATCCTTGGCCCAGGCGTTGAAGGCGCCCAGTGCCGGTCCGGCCCAGATCTGGTAATCCATCTCCCGACCGCTTTCCCCTGTGTTGGACCAGCGGCTCGATAGCCCCAGATACCAGCGAAAAATAAGCGCCATCTTGCGCTTAGGATTGCCCTCGGCGCGGCGAATTTGTTCGGGATCCCGCGCCATAAAGTGGGCAACCGTACCTTGCCAGATTTCATCCAGATTGGCGCGAAATACCTGAGTTTCCAGTTTTTGGCGCTCATCGGCCGGAATGGCCTCTATCGAGTCGTAGCGGCTGTAGATTTCGTAAAGCTTATTGGCTCGCATGGGGAAGAGGGTGCCGCGTTTTACCACTTGCAGCTTGACGCCCATCTCAAACATATCCGCGGCCGGCGCCATGGTGACATCGGCCATTTCCACTGTCGCCAATAGCTTACGGCTGTGCTCGCTGGCACCGGCTTCGATACAGGCCTGATTGATAGAGCCGGTAACAATAAAGGCGGCGCCCATATTGAAGGCCGCCAAAGCCGCATCCGGCGTGCCTATGCCGCCACCCGCTCCAACCCGGATAGGTTCTTGGTAGGCGTATTTTTCCTGCATTTTATCCCGCAAGGCGATAATGGTGGGCAGCAGGGTAACCAGAGGACGATTGTCGGTATGGCCGCCGGAGTCGGCCTCGGCGGTAATGTCGTCGGCCATGGGCACCTGCCTGGCAAGTTCGGCCTGCAGTTCAGTGATCCATCCCTGACTCAGCAGCAGCTGGAGGATTTTCTCCGGCGGCGGCGCCATAAAGTGGGCGGCGACTTCGGTGCGGCTCACCTTGGCTATCACCTTGTTGGCGATTAGGGTGTTGCCGTTACTGTCCCGGCTCAGTCCGGCCACCCGATATCTTACTATGTGAGGGGTCAGCGCCAGAAAGGCCGAGGCTTCGACCGTACGCACCCGGTGTTTGAGGTAGAGCTCGACCGCGCCTTGTTCGAGTGCCGGTTCACTGGGGCTGTGGATCAGGTTAAAGGCGTAGGGGCCGCTTGGCAGCGCCGCCTGAATTCGGCTGATGGCGGCTTCCACTCGGGCGGGCACCAGACCGGCGGCGCCGAATGAGCAGAGTATGCCGGCCTTGCCGAGGGCAATCACCAGCTCTTCGGAGGCGATACCGTTGGCCATGGCGCCGGCATAATAGGCGTACTTGACTTTGTGGCAGGCGGCAAAGGCCGGATCGCCGAGCGCTGCTGCGCTGAGTGGCGGCACCATGGCGCAAACCGGCAGTGTATTGCCGCTTGCACTCGTCTCGGCAAGCTGCGCCTGATTGGCAAACAGGATTTCACCCTTGGTTTGTCTGGCGACAAACAGCGGCTTATCCAGCGCCTTGATTGCGTTGCCGGCACAGTTATCCGTGGCCGCAAAGACATCATCACTGTTCGGGTTCAGGGCCCAGGGCCAATTGAAGCTTGTCATCTTGTTGCTCTCATTATCTGTTCGGTTGTCTTTGCCTGAGGGCTCAGGCTTCTTCAATGGCCAGAGCCAGATCTTTTATTTCATAAATTCGCAGGCCATCTTTGGCGAGCCAGGCATCGGCTGTCAGTGTGACTCTGTCCGGCGTATCCTCTATGGCTGTGATATGCAGCTCCAGCGACATCTGCCGGTTCAGGGGATTGATCTGACCGCGGTATTTCCACTGTACCTGACTCAGGCAATGGGCGAATCTAGGGTTATTGAATTGGCTTCCAAGCCCGGCGTCCAGGGCAAAGGCACTCAGGAGTTCCAGCATGGCTTCCACTCCGAGCGAGCCCGGCATCACAGGGTCCTGATGGAAATGGAAGCGGAAGAACCAGTCAGCGGCATCGATTTTGCGCTCGCCATAGATGTAGCCCAAGTTGGAATGACCGCCTTGGCGGCAGATGCGGATAGAATCGACAAAGTTGAGTCGACCGCCCGGCAGGCGCAGGTGTTTTTGATCCCAAGAGCCATGATAGAGAGCGCAATCGGCGGCGCGAAGATCATAGCTCACATCGGCCTCAAGCCCTTGCTGTTTATCCCAGGGCTCGGTCACCTTGCCGTTATCCAGTCCCAACTGGTTTTTCAGCGCCTCGGCCTTGAAGTAACCAAATACTGCCTCGCCTTCATAGAAGGGTTCACCATCGGCGCTGAGCACAAAGCTGAAGCTCTGGATGATGTTGGTGCCCGCCTTGACAGTGCTCAGCAAACGCGAGTCGTTGCGGATGGTCTTGCCACGCAGGTCAAGCCGGCGCAGCAGTGTGCCTTTACCGTCGAGGTTACGGAAGAAAAGCTCTGTGTCGCCATAGCCCAAGGTGGTGCCCATATAGCCGGAAATAAAACCGTTGGGCTGCAGCGCTATCTCCATCAAAATCGAGTAGGGCATATGCGCCGGGTGGCTGTTTTCACTGAAGTACCAAGCCTTGGGTGGCACTTCATATTCGCCGATACAGGAGGCGGGAGACTTGAAGTCGCCGCGCTTGCCAATCACCTGTGTCACCCTGGTGGTGAGCTGCAGATCGCCGCAGGGGGTGCGCGGTGGGATAAGTCCGCGGTAGGCGGCAAAGTCGGGGCCGAAGCAGTTCTCAATATCGCCGGTGGCAAATTCAAACATATGCCAGGGAGTAAAGGGCGCAGTATCGGGTCTGCGATTCGGGTAGTCCGGCGTTACTGGTGCCGGAACATGCCTGACCGGGAGCACGCCGTGAATGGGCTGAGAGTCCGGGCAGCTTTCATGGCTCATCAAGGGTGCATTGATGGACGCCTGGCGCCCGGCGTTCAACGCCTTGTTAGCATCACTTGCCGAGGCGGCAACCTGTTGCGGCTTTCCGCTGTACTCCTGGTCACTCACTGCACTGTCATCGGCGTACCTGTGGCAGTCTTCATCTTCCTTGAGCATGACGCCAAGATTCTGGAAGTCCACCACCACCTTGCCGTCGAGCAAGATCTCAATATTGGCCTTGGCCCAGGGGCTGGGTGTCAGTCCTATTTCGGTGACTTCCATCCGATAGGTGAGACGATTGGATTGCGGCTGTACCTGTCCGCGGCAACGTACCTTCTGCGGCGCACTTTCCAGTGGTTGGAAACGGCCATTGCGGGTGTGTTTGTGCAGGCCAAGATAGAGCATATAGAACTGCAGCAACTGACCGCAGCCCTCGGCCATCAAGGAACCGGCCATCACCTGATCGTCCTTGAAATGACAGGGGAAATACCAGTGATCCGGCTCCAGTTGCTTGTGCCCTTCAACCAGACCCAGGCCCCAGGCGCCGCCGCTTGGTTCGACTCTGCTGACCTCTTCGATCATCAGGAACTTTTCCGAGGCAAAACACAGCGAGGCTTGGCGGTAACCCAAGTCATGAGATGGGCCAAAGCAGGCGCCGATATCGCCGCTCAGCAGTTGCCTCATTCGCTGGTAATCAAATATCTGTTGTTTACAGTGGATCAAGGGCTGGAATTGGCGCTTGTTCGCCATCGCCAGGTTGCGGGCCTTGATCTCCTCTTCGGTGCGGATGACTCCTTTGCCATCGGCCAGCTCGGCATCGGTGAAGAAACCGGCGCAGCCGTTGTCCATCTTGAGGATCAGACGTTCGCCGACAAAACACTCGTAGGAGAAGAAAAACAGCAGGGTATCGCCGTTGCGGGCAAAGTGATTGATGGAGATGTCGTATCTCAGGGTATCACCGCCACGGGGCAGATCGCCGAGGAAGGTGAGGGTACAGTCGAGCAAACGGTAGACCCGCTCGCCCTTGTTCTCCAGATCTATGCCGAGATAGCTTATCAGCATCAAGTCACACTGGCCCGATTCCACGGCCACCGCCCAGGGGATCTGGCCATCGACCAGATAGGGGGCGTCCACGGGAATATCATACTCTGTGGTCATGGTGCTCGGCTTGTATTCGCCAAGACGGGCATTGAGTTTAGTCACCCTGGAGACCAGCAAGTAATCTGTGGTGGGCAGTCGCACCCGGCGGCGGTAGCTGTCGATCACGGCATACTCGGGGCCGAATACCGGCGCTATGTCGCCCTCGGCGTATTGCACCAGATCCTGATAATTCCAGATACAGGGTTTGTCCTTGGGCACTTGGGATGTCGCTTTGGGGGCAATGGTTTTGGCAACAGCTTCAGCAGCCGTTTGAACCGAGTCCTTGGGCGTGCGCGCTGGCAAAGACACTACTGAGGCGGAGCTCAGGTCTGTCGAGCGCTTGTCTTCTGAACCGATAGTTTCAGCGCTTAAGCGGTTTTTGGCCGTGGCCCCGGCGCCCAAGAGGGCGCTGGCCAGTGCCAGTCCGGTTTCGCGGCTCTTGAGGAAGGCCAGGTGCGCTTCACGTGCCAGCCGTTGATTATCTGCCAGTGCCTGCAGGTGCGCTTCGGTAGCGGCTTTATGGGGAGCGGCCGCAATTTTATCGCCGGGCATGGATTGTCTGAGAGCTGATGGGGCGTGCTGATTGTTCACCGGAGTGAGCTCCTTAGTCAGTTCACTGTTAACTTGTTGGCTGCTGGTGTGCATTGCAGGCGCTGCCTGGGCTTGAGTGTTCTTTGCCTGGGCAAGCTTTTGGCGAATGCCGGTCTCGTGTTTAAGCTCGGCGGTGGCGATATGCTGCTCTATGGCGTCACCGCCAAGGGTGATGGTTTGCCACAGCTGGCGGACATTTGCGCCGGCTATCTTTTGACTGGGCTTTTCACTGGCCCCTTGACTATTCTCTTGACGGTTCTTTTTATTCTGCGTGCGGAGCGCCTGTTGCAGGCGCGCCTTTTGCTCCGCTGACTGTTGCAAAGTAACCGCGGCGCAGCGGCGCTCGCCATCTATCAGCAGGGTGTGGGAATCTTTATCCCTATCCTGGGTCAGGCGCAGCAGCGAGTGCAGCAAACTGGCCATCCCGGCGGCGGCAAAGCTGTGCCCCATACGCGAGACGGCGCTGTGGCTGGTGGCCGCGAGACGACGAAAAGCCTTGATGCTGGGGCTGTGTTCATCTACCTCAGGCTGTGCGTCCCGGCAAAGTGCTTGCTCCCTTGAGTCTGCCGCAGAGAGAGGCTCTGTAGCTGTTAATTCCACTGATGAAAACGGCTTGAAACTCAGCTCTGTCAGGGCGCCGTAGCGGCCGCTTTGATGCGCAACTGACGGCGTCAGCACCAAGGCACCGGCGCCTTCACCCGGTAACAGTCCAAGTTGCTGCAGGCGCTTGCCCGAGTGCAATACCCGCTCGGCGCTGCCGGCGAGATCCACAGCGGCCACTACTACGGCGTCCAACGCCTCGGTGCGGCAGAGATTGGCGGCGACTTCCAACGCCCGGGGGACCGACAGCTCGGCGGCCGAAATACTGAAAGCCGGGCCGTTGAAATCCCATTGGGAGGCGACCCGGGAGGCCATGATGTTGCCTATATAGCTGGTGTATTGATTGAGGCTGGCGCTGGGCAGTACGCTGTCCATCGCCAAACGCTCGAGTTCGAGATACTCATCTTGGCTTAAGTTGATGCCGGCATCGTTAAGGCTCTGGCTAATCTGGCTGTGCAGATTAACTCGGCCGCGGAACTGATGCAGCTCAAGCTCGGTTTCCATGGCGACCAATACAGCCACCCGGCCACCCATGGGCAGATTGGCATCGTGAATTGCATCATCGGCCACCTTGAGCAGCAGTAATTGCTGCGCTACCAGTCTATCCCCCGGATGGGGCGGCAGGCGGAATTTGAGGAAATCCAGTTCAAACTTGTCTATGTAGCCGCCATTGGGAGCCTGTTCAAGCCCCATTCTGGAGAGCAAAGAGCGGTTTCGCTCCAGGCCTTTCCAGCGTTTGGGTGGCAGGGCTCTGGTGGCCGTTTGCCCTTTGGCTATCAGCTTGGCAAGCACCTCGAGTGAGTCGGCGGCGCCGAAATGCGCGGCGGCGCCCTCAATCGCCAGGCAGTCAGCGCCCAGGTTTGCAGCCGTTCCCGGCGAAGGCTTGGCCGGAATAAGCTCTTTGGCCGCATCGGGTCCTGTGAGCAGCAAGTGGGCGTTACAGCCCCCGAATCCGAACACAGACACCCCGGCAACCGGGCCTGTATTGCCCGTTTTGGTCGGCCAGGGGATGGCGCTGCGCACTATATTGTGCTCGCCAAACACGCCGTTGGGCGAGCTCAGCGGCGCCGATATTCTCACCGAGGCAGGTAACAGCTTGTGTTTAATCGACAGCAGCAACTTGATGATGCCTGCCATACCGGCAGCGGTCAGCAAGTGGCTGAGGTTGGACTTGACCGAGCCGATTTTAGGCGCGGCGCTGCCTTCCAGGCGTGGGCCGAAAAACTGTTCCATGGAGCTGAGTTCCACCTTGTCACCCAGAGGCGTGCCCGTGGCGTGGCACTCAACCACCTCCACCTGGGATGGCGCGATATTTGCCGCCTCGGCGGCCCGTTCAAACGCCAGTACCTGGCCCTTGCTGGCGGGGCTTAAGACAAACTGGCCGCGGCCATCGTTGGAAAGCCCTGTGCCTCTGATTATGCCGTGAATGGTATCGCCATCCCTTTGGGCATCGCTCAGGCGCTTGAGCACCAATACGCCGCAGCCTTCACCGGCAAACAGGCCGCCGGAATGGTTATCCAGCGGGGCGCTTTGGCCCGACTCGGGGAAGGCCTGGAAAATGGAAAAGCCCATATGGATAAAGAAGGGATCGGCACCGCTGACGGCACCGGCCAACATCACATCGGCGCTGTGGTTACTGAGATAGTCGCAGGCCAGGCGCAATGCATAGACTGAGCTGGCGCAGGCGGCATCCAGGCTTAGGCTTGGGCCGCCAAGACCCAGGCAATCGCACAGCAGTTCAGAGCCCTGGGCGGCGATATCCGTATCCCAATGGCGAATGCTTGCATCTGTGCCTGGGCCGGTATTTTCGTCTGTTCCCGCATCTATGGCTGACGCCAATGGCGGCATGCCGGGGAAACGGCGTCGCAGCGCCGTATCGACACTGTGATGATACAGCGGCAAAAAGGCCTTGTTGGAAGCTCGGGTAGGGAACGAAAGCGTGCCCATCACGGCGCCGCAGCGCGCCAAGTCGGAAGCGTTTTGTGCAGGGGTTAGCCCGGCGCTTTGCAGGGCCTTGCGGGCGCAATCGAGTGCCCACAACAGGTGCTGATCCCAGGTTTGGGCACCCGTTGCCATTTCATCCGCTGATCTGGCATAGCCCTCGGGCGAGAAGTTTAGCTGGCGAATATAACCGCCCTTATCACAATAGAAACGGTCGCTCTGGCCTTTTGCGCCTTGATAATCGCTGACACTGGCGCCCAATTGGCTGTCATTCAGGGAGCTGATGGCATCCCGGCCTTCGCTGAGCAGTTGCCAGAAGGCGTCCAGATCCTCACAGCCCGGGAAGCGGGCGGCCATGCCAACTATGGCAATGGGCTCGGCTTGTTTACTTGTCACTCTGTTCTCACTTTCTCACGTCACTAAGTTATCGGGCCGGGCAAGCTGTGGATACAGTGCCGCTGTGGCCAGTGGGACCCTGTGGCTGATGAGTCGAGCCAGGGCCTTGAGTAATGCTTTGTTGTCGGCGGCGCCGCTATGTTTGCGATCGCAGCCAAAGGCTTTGATATCGCTGGAGAGCTGTTTTCCGGCCATCGCCTGGATAATGCTGCTGGTTTGGCTGTCGGCGCCGACCTCCAGAAACAGCTGCGCGCCATGTTTTCGGGCTCTTTGCAGCAGCGACTCCACATCGAGTGGCTGGCTGAAACAAGTCGCTATGGTCTCGGCTATCTGCTTGCGCTCAAGCCTGGCAGGTTTGAGCGGCTGCTCGCTGCCGGCGCTGATATAGATGGGCTGCGGCTGTTCAAGCTCACCCGAGAGTGGCCTGTTATAAAAGGCGGTCAATTCGGGCTTTACACGCAGGGCCGCCGGTGTGTGCATGGCGGTGACCCGGTTGGCGGCAACGCCGCGTTTGCCAAGGGCCTTTATCAGTGCCCGGCACTGAGCCTCATCCCCGGCCAGCACGCAGCTTGGCCCCTGACGTATGGCGAGGTAGACCCGCGAGTAAGCCGGGTTTTGCAATAATGGCGTGATGCTGCCTGTATCAATGCGCAGCAGAAAACTGTTCCAGCAGATGGCATCTCTGGCATCGAGTTGCCACTCCTGGCGCACGGCTGTGAGCGCGCCCGAGATCTGCTCTGAGAAAATCCGGCTTTCCAGCGTAGGTTTAACCAAAGCAAAAGGCTTGTCCCAGACGCCATTGGCGGCAAACATGGCCGCTTCGCCCATGGAGTAGCCTATGGCAAAGGCCGGGCGGAGCTTGAACTCCCGCCGCAGTATCTGCGTCAGCAGCACACTGGCGCCGACCCCGGCAACGGCCTGCTCGGCGAGTGTCATTGTTGGCGCCGGACTGGGTGCGGCCTCTCCTTTATCGCTCAAGGTTGTTTCATTGGAAACATCGCTCAAGGCTGTTGGCAGCAGGGTGGATAGGGCGACATTTTCGGCTGTTGCTGCGGCCTCAAAATCGGCATAACTCTTGGGAAAGGCCTGTTTTAAGGCGCCGAGCATGCCATGGTAAGCCGTACCGACACCCGGGTAGACAAAGCAGAGGCGAGCCGGGCCCAGCGGCTGGGCGCAAAAAACGCTGCCATTTGGCGTAATAAGCTCAAGCTCTGGCAGTTTGGCCAAAGACGTTATTTTCCGAAGCTGACCCAGGAGCAATTCGCTCTCGGCAATAAGCTCGGCGGCATCTTTGCCAATAAGCACCAGCGAATAGTATTCGCCGCCCTCGGGCGCTGTGCCTGAAAAGCTCTGCTCCAGGGTTTTCAATTCATCCGTCAGCCAGCGCGCCAGAGCATCTGCGCTCATCGATTGGCTCAGGCGACTTTGGGCCTGCTGCAGCGCAGTTTGCGCCTCACTGAGCAGAGTCTTTGGGTTGGCAATCAAGGTCAGCGGTAAAAGCCAGGGTGCTCCTTGGGAACAAAGGCCAGAGCTTGATTCTTTTCCAAAAGCCAAGCCGCTCACACAAAAGCTGCTCACGCAAGAGTCGCTCAAGGCTGTTTTATCATAAGAGCCGCTCAAGGCTGTTTTATCGCAAGAGTCGCTCAAGGCTTTTTCATCACAAGAACTGCTCAGGGCTGTTTTATCACAAGAGCCGCTCAAGGCTGTTTTATTATAAGAGCCGCTCAGGGCTGTTTCATCGCAATAACCGCTCAAGGCTGTGCCTTGGCTGAGGATCAGCGCCATAGCAGGGGAACTGAAGACCAGCGCCAGAGACTTGCCTTGAAAAGGCAACCCCGCCATTTTCTGCGCCAGGCGCCGCTTGGCAAATGCCTCCAGTTGCAGGCATAACGGCTCAAGTTCCAGCGATTGCTCCAGAAACAGAGTGTCCCTTTCTTCTATCTCCGGGCGTTTTGCCTGCTGCCAGGCCTGCTTAAGAAGCTGCTGCGGCTTGTGAGCGCCATGGCTTAAGGCCTGCAGCAAGGCTTGGGGATGCAGTCTTGCTTGCGCCGCATCGACTGCGCTTAGCAGCAATAGCCGCTGCTTTGATGGCAGCACCAGGCTCAGGCTTGCCCCGGCCTTGACTTCGGCCACCAGCCAAGGCCAGTAGGGAACCTGATTACTATCAAACGCGATAGTGCGCAAGGCAGCCCTAAGCTTGGGCGCCAGGCTTTGCTCCTCTTCGACCAGGCACAGTGCCAGCCGCAGCGGCTTTTCGGCCGCAGACTCAGCTGGCTTTACTTCAATGTGAGGCATAGGGCCTATCGCTTTGCTCAAGGCCTTTCTCTATTACCTGTGGCGGCCTTGGCCGGTTCAAAGGCGGCATTGAGCCCCTTGCTAATGGTGACCTTGGCATTTTCCAGCCCGGTTTGCAGCTGGCCCTCGGCGTTGAACAGGGCCAGATCGGCGCTGAGCTGACGGCTGGAGTGCTTGGTCACCTGCAGGCGAATAAGGCCGGTGTCATTTTCAGGTAGCAGGGCGTTTTGCCAGAGCGTCGCCAGGGAAGAGGGCAGGCTGGCGGCATCGTATTTGAGCCGGGCCCAGATCAACATGGCCTGCAGCAGTGCGTCTTGCTGGATCAGGGCGCGATCTTCGCTCGATGCGGCATCCGGTAGCTGGTATCGGCAGCTAAGGCCTTGGTCATCAAACTGCAGTACCTCAGTAATGGCCTGCAGCTGCGGGCCATGGAACAGGGCGCCGCTGTGATAAAACTCACTGCCTTGACGCACTTGGAGCTCACCTTCGCCTATCTCTGTCATAGAAACATGTGCCAGTGGCTGACTGGCATGCTGCGGCATTAACGGCTGCGGCATTAACGGTTGCTGCATTAACGGCAGTAAGGTCGCCTGATACTGAGGCCGCTCATCACAGCTGATGCTCGCCTGCAGCTCGCCGTCGGCTCCCAGAGTCAGGCTGAGCTGCAATCGCTTTTCATCAGTGTCAAATACCACGCCTTTGAGCAGCTTATAGTCCACGGCGCGCCAATCGCCGCCAAAGAGGCTCTGGGCACTTTGCAGCATCCACTGGAGCGCGCAGACAGTCGGCCATACCGGATTGCCGCCTATGCAGTGATCTTTCAGCAGCGCCAGCTCCTGGCGCTTGATGCTGCGACTCAGGATTTGGGGGCTAGCTTGGGCCTCTGGCACATCTGTGTGGTTCAGGCCTTGTTTGTCCCCCGGGCCTTGCATACTGGAGCCAATCAACAGCTGCGGCTCCGAGCGGGCCAGAATCGCCTCGGCAAACAGCTTGGCACCGGCTTCTCTTGGGATCACATAGACGCCGCGGGACTCAAACATCTGCTTCAGCGCCGCGTTGACCATGCCGCCATCCCAGGGGCCCCAGTTGAAACTGATCACTCGGGTGGTCGGCAACTCATGATGCAGCCGATGAGCGGTTTTATTGAGAATTTCATTGGCCATGGCGTAGTCGCTCTGGCCTGTGTTGCCGTAGAAACCGGCGGCGGAGGAAAACAGCGCCAACAGTTTTAAGTGCTCGGCGGCCTTTTTGTTTGGCGCCAAGGCTCTGAGCAAGGTGGAGAGGCCGCCAACTTTAGTGCCTGTAACCAATTCGAGTTCGGCGAGGGTCTTGTCGGCGATGTGTTTATCGGCCAACACCCCGGCGCCGTGAATCAGCCCGCTGATAGGCGCCAATGCCTGAATGGGCGCCAGTGTGGACGCGACCGCATCCGGGTTACTGACATCCAGGCTCAGGTATTCGGCGCTGGCACCTATGGCCTCAAAGCGCTTGAGCGCCGCGTGAATCTCAAGCGCGTTGACCAGAGGTTTTATCAGGGCTTCCACTTCCTTGGGCGAGGGCTTTTGCCCCTTGGCCAATAGCGCGGTGATTGCGGCTGCTTTTAGCTGACCGCTCTCAAGCCCCTTGGCCCAATCGGGAAAGGCTTCCAATGCCAAGGCCTTGCTGCGACCGGCGAGAATAAAGTGACTACCACTTTCGCGGGCCAGCGCCAGGGCACAGTCCAGGGTGACGCCTTTTGCGCCCCCGGTCACCAGTATTTTATCTGAACTATCGAGCCTGCATGGCGCCATGCCTGTATCGGCAGCAATCTGGTCATAGGCCGAAGTCGCTACCAGGGTCACTCTGCCGGCGGCGCTTTTGCCCCACTCCAACGGATCCTGACTCGGGCTGTAGAGCGCATCCATGACTTGCGAGGCCAGCGCCGAGGCATCAAGCTCGGGAGCAAGATCCAACGCGCGGCAATGCACCTGAGGCCATTCCTGCGCCAGGGTCTTGGTTAAGCCAAACAGGGCGCTCTGATTCAATTCACAGGGCTGACCGCTGAAACCCAGCTGACCATCCATGCGCGCCACAGTGATAAAGGCGCGGCGGCCTTTTGTCGGCGCTTGCCAGGTTGGGCTCAAATGCTTGGCGAACAGGAAGCTCAGTTGTACCTGAGTCTTGGCCGTGATGTTGAGCGGCATCAACTCTTCGAGTTGTTCCTGCGGCAGTTGTGGCTGCAGATGGATATAGATGGCCACTTGCTGTTTGAGCCCGGCGATGAGCGCCTTGACTCCGGCATCATCATTGCTGGCCAGAGTCAGGATTGGCAGCTTGCTGTCCAGCGCCGATTGCGAATCGGTTGCCGCCGGGCGCACCAGAGTGACACTGATGCCACTGTCTGTCAGTTTCTTGGCCAGGACACCGGCATTGTGGCCGTCATCGAGCAGCAGCGCACAGCTGTTCGCGGCAAACAGAGCCTCGGCGCTTGCGCCTGAGAATCTATCTGCCGCCGGCAGCTTTTTTAGGCTGACTCCCGAATGGGGCGGCAAGGCCACACTCGGCTGAGTGTTTGGCGTCTCATAGGTTTGGGTTAGCGGCTCGGCTGCATGCTCAGCGTTTGAGCCGGCAAAACAATCTATTATCTGCCCCAAGGTGCGGCATTCGCTTAAGCTTGCGGCGTCCAGCAGCGGCAGCTCAGGCAGTTTGTCCTGCACTGTGCCGAGAATTTCTACCCGCTTGATGGAGTCGATACCGAGATCGGCCTCCATATCCATCCCAAGCTCGAGCATTTCGGCCGGGTAGCCGGTCTTCTCGGCCACTACCTGTAGCATGATTGCCGTGACATCACTAGCTGTGTTTGATTGAGCTGTGTTTGACTGGGCAGGGCTCGGCTGAATTGGCTCAGGCTGCACACTGGCGTTCACTCCGGCGCTTTGCTGTAGATAATCGACTATCTGCCCCAGGGTGCGGCATTCGCTTAAGGTGGCTGCATCCAGCGGCGGCAGCTCTGGCAATTGGTCCTGCACTGTGCCGAGAATTTCCACCCGCTTGATGGAATCGATACCGAGATCGGCCTCCATATCCATTCCCAGCTCGAGCATTTCGGCTGGATAGCCGGTCTTGTCGGCCACCACTTGCAGCATCAGTGCCGTGACATCATTTTGATTTGAAACTGGCTCAGGCTGCACACTGGCGTTCACTTCGGCGCTTTGCTGCAGATAATCGACAATCTGCCCCAGGGTGCGGCATTCGCTTAGGGTGGCGGCGTCCAATTGTGGCAGCTCAGGCAAGGCATCCTGCACTGTGCCGAGAATTTCCACCCGCTTGATGGAATCGATACCGAGATCGGCCTCCATATCCATTCCCAGTTCGAGCATCTCTGCCGGGTAGCCGGTCTTGTCCGCCACTACCTGCAGCATCAGTGCCGTCACATCACTAGCCGCGTTTGACTGGGCAGGGCTCGGCTGAATTGCCTCAGGCTGCACACTGGCGTTCACACCGGCGCTTTGCTGCAGATAATCGACTATCTGCCCCAGGGTGCGGCATTCGCTTAGAGTTGCGGCATCCAGCGGCGGCAGCTCAGGCAGTTGATCTTGCACTGTGCCGAGAATTTCCACCCGCTTGATGGAATCGATACCGAGATCGGCCTCCATATCCATCCCCAGCTCCAGCATCTCTGTGGGGTAGCCGGTTTTGTCGGCTACTACCTGCAGCATCAGTGCCGTCACATCACTAGCCGTGTTTGACTGGGCAGAACTCGGCTGAATTGGCTCGGGTTGCACGCTGGAATCCACACCGGCGCTTTGCTGCAGATAAGCGACTATCTGCCCCAGGGTGCGGCATTCACTTAGAGTTGCGGCATCCAATTGTGGCAAGTTGGGCAATTGATCTTGCACTGTGCCGAGAATTTCCACCCGCTTGATGGAGTCGATACCGAGATCGGCCTCCATATCCATCCCCAGCTCGAGCATTTCTGTGGGGTAGCCGGTTTTGTCGGCCACCACTTGCAACATCAGCTCTTCGACACCTGTGCTTGGCTTGGCTGTGGTTACGGCTACTGCTACTGCTGGGGCTGGAGCTTGAGGCCGGCTTTGTAGCACCTGGCTTGGTTGCTGTGGTGTGCTTGCTGCTTGGGCCTGCTCTATCTTGGGCAATACAGCATTGGTCAACACAGAATTTGGTAACACAGCACCGCCCTGAAGTTGTTGCAACAACTGCTGGGCGCCGAGATTTTGCGACTGAATAAAGTCGTTGTGGATCTTCAACGTCTCGGCCTGGTGCTGGTGGAACATGGCCAGGGTCTGGTTGAGGCTGTCAGGAATCGCTTTGCCGGCCGTCGCCAGTTTTACTTGCTCTGCGAGCAGTTGCTGCACACTGTTGCCATATTGCAGTGGGATATTCAGAAACTGCTGATGCAGCTCGGCCAACTGTTGCTGGGCGCTGAAAAACTGCTGTAATTCGCTGCCGCTGTTTGCTGGGAGGCCGTTTGCAGCTTGTGGCGCTGTAGCTTGGCTCGGTTGACTCGGGTTCTGGCTTGCGACCGCTACTGGGATCTCGACTATTTTTTCCACGACTTTCTCGACTATTTTTGTCTGTTGACTGACCCGGCCCTCTTTGAGTGAGGCCGCCATCTTCTGGGCGGTCGCCGGGCTGATATAGTTACTGGCACCGAGCTTGATAGTCATCGGTGAGGCCTTGTGTTTGGCCTGGGTTTGTACGGCGCGATAGGCATCGGGATCTGTCAGAGGCAGGCCCGCCAATGCCAGGCTGATAATGGCTTGCTTCAGCTCAGTGTCGGCGGCCAGTGAATCGATACAGCTTGGGTTGTCCAGCGACAGGAACAGGCATTCGGCGGCGCGATCGCCCAAGGTGGCTTGTGCCAACCTGGCCAGGGTGTTTTTCGGGCCAAACTCGACAAATATTCTGGCGCCGTCCCGGTACATGTTCTCTATCTGCTCACTGAAGCGCACCTGCTTGAGCATATGCTGCTCCAGGTTGGCTCTGAGGCTTTCGGCATCCTGTGCCAGCTTGTCACCTGTGGCATTGACATACAGAGGCGTTTTCGCATCGCTCAAGCCCTGGTGGGCAATCGCCTCGGCAAAGGGTTGCTGCGCATGGGCCACCAGCGGAGTGTGGAAGGCACCGGATACCGGCAGCGCTATGGCGCGCAAACCTGCCTCGTTCAGCTTGAGGTTGAGCCGGGCTACCGCTTCACTCGCGCCGGCAATCACAAGCTGAACCGGGCTGTTGATATTGGCTATCTGCACCTCGGGTTCAGTCTGCAACAGTTGCTCGAGCGTATTGCGCTCAGCGGCTGAAGGCAGGATAACGGCGCTCATGGCGCCTGGATCTTTATCTTCGGGGACACTGGCCATGGCATCGCCTCGGGCGAAGGCCAGCGCGTAATAGTTCTCACGGCTCAAGGCACCAGCGGCGCGCAGTGCCGACAGCTCACCAAAGCTGTGACCGGCCAGCATATCCGCCTGGAATCCGGCCTGGCAAAGCAGAGTGAACTGTCCCATGCCGAGTGCGCCAATGGCGCTTTGGGCAAAGCGGGTATTGGCCAGTGCCAGTTCATCCTCTTTGCTGGTCTGGGGCGAGAATTTGGCTATCGGGAACACCCGCGCCGACAAGGGGCCCATGCCGTACTTGTCGGCTACGCCCTGGCGGGAAAACTCACGGTCGGCGGCGGCAAATTCGGCGCGAAGCTCGGGATAGAGCTGGGTTAGCCCAGAGCCCATCTGTAGATACTGACTGCCTTGACCGGCAAACAGGGCGGCGGTCAAGGCCTCAGTCAAAGGCCCACTGCGGTACTCGACTCCCTGCTGTAGCCAACGGGTTTGCGGCTGTTCTTCCGCCGTGCTTTGCAGCTTGTTCAAGGCCTGTTGCAGCTTTTGCTGCAGCTCTATGGTGTCGCAGGCAAGCAGTCCCAGCCTGGGGCCTTGTACCTGTGTCTGGCTGCCGAGGCGATAGGGCGCGCACAGGGTTTCAAGGTCGTCATGGGCATCTGACTCCAGCGTCTTGAGCAGAGCGCTTATCTCTTGCTCCAGCGTAGGTTTGTCTGGTGCGCAAAACAGCAGCGGCAAAGGCGTGCGTCTCAGGCGCGAGGGGTGCTTGGGTAATTCGGGGCTGTGCTCTTCCAATACCAGGTGGAAGTTGGTGCCACCAAAGCCAAAGGAGCTGACGGCGGCGCGCCTTGGCGTACCGTCGGTTCTTGGCATCCAGGGGCGGGTTTGAGTGTTGAGATAGAAGGGCGATTGCTCCACTGCCATCTTGGGGTTGGGCTGCTTCACATTGATGGTGGGCGGCAACACCTTGTGATGCAGCGCCAATGCCGCCTTGATCACCCCGGCGGTGCCGGCGGTCGACTTGGTATGGCCCACCTGGGACTTGATTGAACCCAGGGCGATATGTTGCAGCTCAGGATTATCCTGGCTCATTACGGCGTTGAGGCCGCTGAATTCGGCCACATCACCGGCGGCCGTACCTGTGCCGTGGGCTTCCATCAGGCCCAGAGTATGGGGCGGGAACCCGGCATCATCATAGGCCCGCTGCAGCGCCTTGGCCTGGCCTTCGGGGCGCGGCGCGTAAATGCTCTTGAACTTACCGTCGCTGGAGGCGCCAACCCCCTTGATCACCGCATAGATGCGGTCACCGTCGCGCTCGGCATCCTCCAGGCGTTTCAGCGCCACCATGCCTATGCCTTCGCCTATCATCATGCCGCGGGAGTCGGCGTCGAACGGCTTTATCTGCTCGTCGCTGGTAAAGGCCGGGGTCTTGGAGAAGCTCATGTACATATAGGCAGAGTTGTCGGTGCAGACGCCTCCGGTGAGCATCATATCGCTGCGGCCTTCGGTCAGCTCGGTGAGCGCCATCCGCATTGCCGCCAGCGAGCCGGCACAGGCGGCATCGACCACACAGTTCATGCTGCCGAGATCGAAACGGTTGGCAATCCGACCGGCGATAACATTGCCGAGTGACCCAGGGAAGGAGTTTTCCTCCCAGTGTATATATTGGTCCTGGAATTTGCGGATCAGCATTTCGCTGTCCTGCTCACTGACGCCACTCTCGCGAAACACCTTTTTCAGCACAGGGTATTGCAGCCTGGCATTGAGGCTTTGGCTGATTTTCTGGCCACCGCCAATCCCCAAGGTGATGCCGATGCGGTCGCGATCATAGTCCGAGCCTTCATCGATACCTGCATCCTCCAACACCTCTTTGGCTACCACCAGCGACAGCAGCTGCGAGGTGTCGGTCAGTTCGAGGATATTGGGCGGCAGACCAAACTCCATCGGGTTGAAATCCACTTCCGGGATAAAGCCGCCGCGCTTGCAGTAACTCTTGTCGGCGGCTTTCTTGTCGGGGTCAAAATAGTCTGCCACTTGCCAGCGGTCGGCGGGCACTTGGGTGATGGCATCTATCTTGTCGCAGATCAGATCCCAAAACTGGTTCAGATAACGGCTGCCGGCAAACAGGCTCGCCATGCCGACTATGGCAATCGGTGTGTCTTTCAGCCTTTTGTTGAGGCGTTTGTCTATCTGAGAGGCTTGTTCTTGGCTCATTGAGCATCTCCATTGGTGGCTGCAAGTTGCGGCCTGGGTTTGCGCCCTGCCTTGGCGGCAGCGGGAAACCTGGACTGGAAAATATGATAGTTGCGTACCAGCAAGCGGCGCAGGGCAAACGGGGCGCGCTTGAGGACGTAGGCTATGTAGCGGTCGGCGGCGTGGGTGTCGTCATCCTGATAGATGTCGACATAGACCCAGCCGCTGACGGGATCCATCCCTATGAGTACCGAATGGGTCTGTTGGCCAATGGGAATACTCATGGCTTCGACCTGAACCACAGTGTGTTCATCGGTACTGGGCAGCATCAACGCATCGGCAAGCGTTTGGCTGTTGAGGGTGTAGGTTTGCATCTTGCTGCCGCTGTAGACCGGCAGCTTATTGAAGTGTTTCGGCGGCAGCGAGTGCGCGGCATCGATATTGTCGAGCCGGGATGCGCCGTGGCGTTTCAGACAGCGGGCCAGCCCGGAGCGCGAAACATGGGGATTGATAAACTCCTGGGTGACTTGCAACAGCCTGTCCAGCGGCAGCTTGAGCTGCCAGCGCAGCCCGACAACCACATACTCCTGAATATCGCTCAAAGTGGTATTCAGATGATGCGGGGTGTGGGATTGATCCTGGGTCGACTCGCGTTTACGCCACTTGCGAACGGTTGCTTCACTGATATTCAGTAACCGTGCCAGTTGGCTGACATTGAGCTCCGACTCCTGGATAAAGCGGCGCATTTCCGGGGTGGTGGTGGCATTACGATGACGCCGTTTTCCGGTTTGAGTTTGCTTCATAATCAGCTGGGACTGGGCCCTTGGGCTTCCTTTCTCGCCTGTCTGCCATGGTTGCAAACTTCCACAATACTGAGCGTCAGGCTGTTATTTCAGTAACAGGTGAAGCAGATTACCAGTGCCTGTTGCTCGATACAATCATCTGGGACTGAAAATCCTGCTTTTGTTTTAAAGCACTTACTTGCAAATGAGTCCGGAATGGCTTGTTGTTGATTTGTTTTTAAATTGATATAAATTGGTTGTTTTGGTTTTTTGTGCTGTAAAAATGGATATCTGATACCTATTTATCCCTAATCCCCAGTGGTCTGTTGCAGCTTATATTGCAGCTTATGTTACAACCTGGGTATCTGCCTTTAGGGCAACTGGATGAACTGGCATCAGCAACAGAAATGGAGAGTGTCAGGTGTATTTAACAAAAAATAATCTACTGGGAATGGCGAGTGCGACCTTGTTTACTGTACTCGGCGCCGGTTGCAGTGGTACCAGTGCAACGACCGCCGAGTTGTCGCCTGAGGACGCGGCCCGCCAACAAAGACTCGATGAACAGGGATACCGCTGCGACCGGGTTAGGGTTACCGGCAGCAATATTCCCAACCGCCGCTGTACAACCGCCCAGCAACGGGAAAGAGAGCGGGAAGAGGCGAGAGCCTATGTCGATAAAATGAATCAGCAAAACATGAACGATTAGCACTTGAGACCGAGGGGGAGCCCAAGGCAAAATAGCCTACTCCCCCTTGGTTTTTTGGAGCCTCCCATCAACGCCGTGCAACTCTTTTTGTATCCCTTACGCCAGAGTGAGCCTTTAAAACTCAAAGATCTGGCGCTGTGCCTGACACCGGCCGAGCGGGAAAAGTTTGCCCGAATAAGCCATAAAGAGGTACAACAACGAGCAATAACAAGCCGCGCCTTGCTGAGAAAAACCCTGAGTACTCAAGCGCCGCTTGCAGCCCGGGAGTGGTGTTTCGATTATGGTCCCCAGGGTAAGCCGCGCCTTTGTGATGAGCAGTTTCAACAGACTCAGCTGCAGTTTAACCTCAGTCACAGCGGTGATTGGCTGCTGTTGGCATTGCTGAAACATCCTTCTCCTGAATTGCAACTTGGCGTCGATATAGAGCGTTTACGGATGCGCACATCTATCGATACTGTGATGCGCCACTATTTTGCGCCTTTTGAGCTGCAGCAGTTACGAGATCTGGATGATGCCACGCGGCGAGAGGCGTTTTTCGACCTCTGGGCCTTGAAAGAGTCTTATATCAAAGCGACCGGAAAGGGGTTGGCGCAGCCGCTCGATGGGTTTGCGTTTGACTTGAGCTCAGGGGAGGCATGCTCGGCCGAGCGGCCTGCCGAGATTGTTTCGATGCGCCGTGGGCTTTTGTTAAAGCCTAAGGAAAACACCCAATGGCAGAGTTGGCTTGGCCATATGGAGCCGGGTTATCGATTGGCCCTGACGCTGGGGGCGCCTACAGCCATCAACTGGCAACTGCACTGGCACCTTGGTCAGTAGCACTCTGAAATGGGTTACCGGGCAGGAATGAAAAAGCGGCTTTAAAGCCGCTTTATGTTCGATTACTGTCTTGCCAGGCGTTGGCTTTCCGGCACGTGCTCAAAGTCACTGCGGAACGGGTTGATGTCCAATCCGCCTCTGCGGGTGTAGCGGGCGTAGACGGTCAATTTACTGCAATGGCAGAAACGCTTCAGATCGGTAAATATCCGCTCCACACACTGCTCGTGGAACTCGTTATGCTGGCGGAAAGAGATCAGATAACGCAGCAGTTTTTCCCTGTTTATCTTGGGTCCCTGGTAGCGGATCATCACGCTGCCCCAATCAGGCTGTGAGGTGATCAAACAGTTGGACTTAAGCAGGTTGGAGTTCAAGGTCTCGGCGACTATCTGCTTGTCGTCTGTGCTGTCCTCGAGCCATTTGGGGTTGAACTCATAGTCGCTGACTTCAATATCCAGATCGTCAATGCAGTGCCCCGGCAGCTCAACAACTCTCTGGCTGTTGAAGTGCTTGGGCTCAATCACTCTGACTTTTACCTCGCCATTGGCACAGCGGCTCAGATCTTGGATAAGGGTCTGCTCGACGGCTTCAGTACTGTCAAAGCGAGTTTGATTGAAACTGTTCAGATAGAGCTTGAAGGATTTGGACTCAATTAAATGCTCGCTGTTGAGATCCAGCTGGAACTCGGCGATGGCCACCATGGGCTTGCCCTTGGCATTGAGCCAGGAGAGTTCATAGCCGGTCCAGATATCGGCGCCCTGAAACGGCAGAGGCGTACTCAGGTTGATTGCATCACGGTTGAGTTTGCGGGGCACACCCTGCAACAGCTCTGGGGCGTAATGCTCTTGATAATCTGTCTGCTGACCCAGTGTCAGGCCAGATAAGGCTTCGGCGTTCCGGTAAGGGTCGTGATTCTGTGTCATCAAGCGGGTTTCCGTGTCAAAATAGGCCACCATTATACCTGAATTTGGAAGTGCGATAAGTGTCTTGTGCCCAGGCGTTGGAGCAATTTCTCAGCCGTTATCATCAAAGTTACCAGTCGAGTCTGGGGGAAGGCCCCAGATGTTATGCCAGGGGAGAAGCCTCGCCCTGTGTGCTGCAGGAGGATGGTGAAGATCCGCAACTGTGGCAGACTATTCGCCGTGAGCAGCCAGGCAGTTTTGCCAATGTCAGTCATGCGCTGGAGTTGCCGCTGCATGCCGATATCGACGAGTTTTATGGGCAGTTTTTTGCCGCGCATCTGTTGTTTGAAGCCGATTTCGGCGAAGGGGAACTATTGCAGCCCTGGAGTCAGGATGATTTTGAGTTCCTGCAGCAGAATCTGATTGGGCACCTGATGATGAAACGCAAGCTCAAGCAGCCACCGACCTGGTTTATCGGCCTATTGGGGCAAGGTGATGAGATGATCTGCGTGGATAACGAAACCGGTGCTGTCTGGCGTGAGACCCCGGGTGAGCTCCCCTCAAAGAAGCTGGCAGATAGCCTGGAAGAGTTTCTTGTTATGCTGCGCCCCAGAGTGGCGCCGGCAGTTGAGCCTGTGGAGCCGACCATGGCGGATGTTGACCATCCCGGTCTCTGGGCGCGGATGAAGCTTATGTGGCAACACCTGTTTTCCCGCCGCTGATAGCCGGGGTTGCCACAATCACTATTGATTGATGATCACTGCTATTGATGAGCCTAGGCTATTGATGATCCCAGGAGAGGTTGGAGACTATCCGGCAGTTGTCACAGCGGAAATGAAACAGATCCAGCAACGGGCTGGGCTGGCGCCAGTCCGGGTTGCCGCAGCGGGGACAGGGACGGGCCAATTCGGCTTGCTTACTCTCTCCCCCGACCCGGTAAAGGTAGTAATAGGTAGGAATTTGGGTCAGATATTCGATGCGGCCACGCAAATCCCAGCCGCGGCGAAACAGATCGCTATCCGGGCTGGAAAGCTCCTCAAGTGCGGCAAACTCGGCCTTGGTTGCTGCGGCCATCTGCAGTTCATCACAGGCTTGCCACTCGGTTTGCCAACGGATCACCCGCTTGTGATCGCCGTTGAAGGTCGCGGGAATGCGGTAGAGTGGAATGGGTAGCAAGTTATCGCCGCTGCGCAGTGGTGAGCACATATGCACATAGCTGGTATAAAGCAGCTGCCAACTTGGGGGCTCCAGGGTGCTGACCTCGGAATTGATATCCTGACCTATGAGCTTTTCCTTGGGGGCCAGCAGTTTGGCCTCGGTTAACTGCTGCAACGCCTGTTTGGCCCAGGGACTGTTGTGCCTGTTGGCCAGACTGGTTTCTTCAGGTAGCAGTAGCCTGACTCTGAACTCTCCGTCCCTAAAGGCCACCGCAAATTCCCGTCCCAATACCTGACCGTTGGCCCGCCAGGCTTCAAGCAGGGTATTGATGGCTTTTTCTGCGGCGCTGATCGTGGTGTTGGCAAAGCATTCAAACCTGAGTTCGCAGACAAACATTATTGCTGGCCCTCAAGCTTGGTGAGCCTTTGTTGCAAGGCCGCGAATTCTTGTTTCAGTTGCTGCTGTTCCTGGCGTAGCTGGCTGATCTCCTGCTGGAGAACTTCTACTGTGGGGACAGGTTTCTGTGGTGCAGCTTCATCCTGCCGAGGTTCGCTTTGAGTTAGTTTTTCCCGTTCACTCTCCGGAAGGGATTTGAAGCGCTGCAGACCTTCAACCAGCAGTGGCATTGGTAACTTGTTGCTGAGTCTTGCCTTAATCAGTGCCAGAGAGGGAGTATGGCCGCTTTGGGCTACTGCCGCCGCAGCGGCCATGACCTGTTCCAGTGGAGTGGACATCTTGGTAAAAAACCTCACTTTTTCGCCAATAGCTACATAGTGCAGCAGTTATTTGTTTTTATCTTTTTGATATTTATCAGTTTATTTGTTGGCCTGCATGTTGCATAGCGCTTGCTGTATTTACTTAACAAAAATTAACATTTGATAAATATAACAAGGAGTGACAATGAACAAGTTATTACTGCCACTGATGGGGATAGCAAGCTTAGGGCTTAGTGCCTGTGTGGTCAATGTCGGCGATCACGAAGCCAACTGGGATGAAAAGGAGTCCTGGCAGCTGCAGCAACAGCAAAATCAGCAACAACTGGCCAAGTTGACTCTGGGGATGGATCAGCAACAGGTGCAGCATCTCATGGGGCAGGCCGACTTCAATGAAGCCTTTCTCTCCAATGAGCAGCAAGTACAGGTACTATTTTACCGTACCCGCCACAGACACAGTGATGGCAAGACCACCAAGGATGAATGCACCCCCTTGGTGTTTCGCGATCAACAACTGATTGGCTGGGGCGATAAGGCCTACGCGCAGCTGTAATTCACACTCATCCCAATTTCAATCAACTCCTGAGCTGGGCGTCCAAATGGTCTATGGTGTCTGACCATTGGGCGTCCTCGGCCAGAGCCTCTGTTAAAAAAGTGCGCTGAGCTTCATTCCAGAATGGTGCATCCACCAGTTTGACTCCCTCGGGGATAGAATGTGTGCCGATAAAACCTTCTATCGCCTCGCTGCTGCTGGGGAGTCCCAATTGCTCAAATAAATGGGCCAAGTCTGTGTGGGTGGTATCCATATTCTGACCTCCAGAAGTCCTGGCATATCTTGCCAAGGTGATGGGTGAACAAGCCTTCATAAAACAGATAGTAAGCTTTATTCCTTCCCTTTAGCTTATACCAATCGAACCGCAGATCCATTGCTTTAAATCGGCAGAGCTTATTATCTCTATGGGAATGGTGCCCACGGCAGTAGTCGAACGGCTTGACAAGCAAAAGATTGTACTTTGATCCAAAATTGTTAAATTGGAAATTACCCTTTTGGCTGACAAGGACAACAACAAATGGAAACCCAGACTCCCGATTCCCTGCGTGCTGTTTACCTGACGGCGGAAGATTTGCGCCTGGCCGCATCAATTCTCTATAACGCCTATCACTATGATGCGTTTTTTCAGCAGACCTTGCCGGCCGCCAATGCCGCCGAATATGAACAAAAGCTCAGAGCCGCAATTCGTGAAGAGCTCAATGAGCTTTGGCAACAGGAGCAGCCCCTTATTGGGTTGTTCGATGATGAGCGCTTGATTGGGGTTGCCTGCGTGGTGACCTCATCACTTCCCCAGGGGGAGGGGCGCTATTGGCATTGGCGTTTGAAAATGCTGCTGGGGACAGGTTGGCAATCGACGCAGAAGTTGATGCAGAAGGAGAATTCAATTCTGGAGCACCTGCCGGCTACTGAATACGGCATTATACAGTTCATTGCAGTAGCTTTAACCGAGCAGCGCAAGGGTTATGGCAAGTTGCTCGTCCAGGCGGTATTGGGTTGGTGTGATGAGCAGCCGGAGCTGGAAGGGGTTGGAGTCTTTGTGACTGAGGATGGCCATTCTCATCTGTTCCGAGAGCAAGGCTTTGTACCCGTGGTTGAGCTGAATATCGGGCAGTTAACCGGAGAGTTGCTCTTTTACCACAGTCATACTGATGATGACGTCTACCAATAACAGGAGTTAAGCATGGAGCAAAAGTACAAGAGTTTTGCTGAGTTTTATCCTTTCTACCTGTCACAGCATTCCGATCCCGTATGCCGAGGTTTGCATTATCTAGGTTCGATACTGGTATTGCTTCTTCTGTTATTCAGCCTGCTTAGTGGACAATTTGTATGGCTCTTGGCTCTGCCTGTGGTGGGTTATGGCTTTGCCTGGATTGGTCACTTTGGTTTTGAACACAATAAGCCGGCGACCTTTCAATACCCAGTCTATAGCTTGATGGCTGACTGGGTCATGTTGGCCCAATTTGTCAGTGGCAAACGTCGTTTCTGAGTGTTTTTGGTTATTTACCAGTACCAATGTGAGATATGTCTCACAAAGCTGTGCGATAAACATAAGACTTATTAGCTGTTCTTACTGGCGAATAATTAAATGTTGTTAATAAACAAGTGATTATAATTTTATTAGCGACTGCTGAATATTTGTCATTCCTAGCCTGTTCTAAAATCGACCATCTCAAAGAGGGGGCCTTGGGTACACTTAAGTTGTGGTCAGGGCAGGATGCTTTGACAGAGCTTCCAAGGAAGGGCAAGTGTCAGGATGACGCGTTTTGGAAAAGCCTATTCAAGGACGAGCTGCAAGGAAACCTGCTAAATGGATTTCAGTCATGGATGACAATCAAGACAGGACGTCTTGAAACCATTTTAGGGAAGTTCAAGCCAAGGAAACGGCTCGCAGGGAAGCAGTATCCAGGATGGATACACAGAAGATTTTTCCGGTAATAAGGAAATTGCCGCGCCAGGAAAGGCCATTTGAGACAGGAAGGTCTGCTAAGGAAAGCGTTCAGGACGAAGTAGAGGACAGGCTCAGGGATGCCAGCCTTTGGGTTAAGGGAAAACCCAACTCATGGACGACAACAAGCTCGTGGATGGGCAAACATGGAAGATGAGTGCCAGGAGGCCACAAGGAGGCTCAAGGGAATTGAGCAGATACCAGGATGGTTGTCAGCAAGGATGAAAAGATAGCTTGGAAGCTGTCATCACTGAGACAAGGTGTCCACAGGAAGAAATTCATACGCATGGAAGGTGCAGGGAGCACAACTCAGCGGGATGGCTGACAGCAGTAAATAGGGCGCGTCTTAGGACGCGCCTTTTCTTTGTGTGCCGGGCATGGCGCGCAGCCTGTTAAGTTGATGCTGGTAGGATGCCATTGTAAGCTCGCTGTAAGCCCGGTCAGGGGCGTCATTTGCTGCACAGTGAGGGCGCGCATCTTGAGGTGGGAACGGAATAATGTGGAAAATAGCTCATAGAACTGACGAACAGGAATTGAATAGATCTACCTGCAATGGTTGAAATAAGTGGATTAAAGTTCTGCATTGAATCGTCACCAATCACCCAGTCACTTCAGCCGCTCTTTCAGTGGAATGAAATGGCATTTACACCATCTTTTGTACTGTTTGAAATCCGGATGAAGGGATGAATTCTCACGCTTCGTGAGATAACAGCATTTTTTCATCTGTTTTCCCTTGACGAGAAGGTACAACAAACATTGGATAAAGAAACCTTCAAGCATGGTGGATTGTTACTTTTTGTCATCCTAACTATTTGATGATTTGGCGATTTTGCTGTTTACGACAAGTGAGCCAAGCTTGGCATTCAAACTTAGACAAAGCACACATGGAAACCGTTTGCTGTTTCCTTGGCAATAAAGATGAAAATTTTTCCGGTTTCGCCCTTGATCTCCCGCTTCAGTCTCGGCATAGTGTAATGCCGTAATGGTGTACCGCTACAGTGGTGCGCTCAGGTATGCCGCACAAAATAATTTCAGGTGATCAGAATGCAGTCCAGTAACATAGAGAATGTGCACATCAGTGCCGAACAAGTCCTCATAACCCCCGAAGAACTCAAGCAGCAGTTGCCACTTTCTGATCACGGCTATCGCTATATTCTTAGTGCCCGCAAGACGGTTTCCGACATAGTTCACAAGCGTGACAACCGGGTGTTGGTCGTCACCGGCCCTTGCTCTATTCACGATATTGAGTCGGCCAAGGAATATGCCCTCAAACTGAAAAAGCTCCATGACGAGCTCAAGGATCAGTTTTTTATCCTGATGCGGGTCTACTTTGAAAAACCTCGAACCACAGTGGGCTGGAAAGGGATGATCAATGATCCCGATATGGATGAGTCCTTCAATATTGAAAAAGGGTTGCGGATGGCGCGGGAGTTGATGTTGTTTCTGGCCGAACTCGAGTTGCCGGTTGCCACCGAAGCGCTGGATCCCATCAGTCCGCAATATATTTCCGAACTGGTGACCTGGTCAGCCATAGGCGCCAGAACCACAGAATCACAAACCCACAGGGAGATGGCCTCCGGGCTTTCCATGCCGGTAGGGTTCAAGAATGGCACGGATGGCAATCTGGGGGTGGCCATTAACGCCCTCAAGTCGGCGGCCAGCAGTCACAGATTCATGGGGATCAATCAACAAGGGCAGGTGGCTTTGCTGCAAACCGCCGGTAACCCGGATGGGCATGTGATCCTGCGAGGTGGGGCGGGCCCCAACTATGATGCCGATTCGGTGGCCGAGTGTGAACGGCAGCTGCATGATGCCGGGCTCAATGCCAGACTGATTATCGACTGTAGTCATGGCAACTCCAACAAAGATCATCGGCGGCAACTGCCTGTGTGCCGGGATGTATTTGACCAGATAGCGGCGGGCAATCGCTCCATCATAGGTTTGATGTTGGAAAGCCATCTGTTTGCCGGTAGTCAGGCCTGTGACAAGCCGCTTGCCGAGCTTGACTATGGGGTTTCGGTCACTGATGCCTGCATAGATTGGCAGGATACGGAGCAACTGCTCAGGCAAGGGGCGGCGCAACTGAGTTCTATTTTACCCACTCGCTTTGATATGCTCAGGGTGGCAAATGGCTGACGGAAGATTTGAGATGAGTGAGAAAACCACGGCAGAGCTGGAGAAGTTACGCGGACTGATTGACGGCGTCGACCAAGAGTTACTCAAGTTGCTGCGTCAGCGGCTGGATCTGGTGGCCCAGGTCGGCGCGGTCAAACACAACGCCGGCCTGCCCATTTATGCACCGCAGCGGGAGGCCGCCATGTTGGCCAAGCGCCGCGTAGAAGCCGAAAGTCTGGGGGTATCGCCGCAGCTGATAGAAGATGTGCTCAGGCGCCTGATGCGGGAATCCTATCTCAACGAGAAGGATGTGGGTTTCAAGCAGGTGAACCCGGATATCAACAAGGTGGTGATCATTGGCGGTCGTGGCCAGCTGGGCACCCTGTTTGCCCAGATGCTGACACTCTCCGGTTATCCAGTACATCTGCTCGATAAAGATGATTGGGATAATGCCGATGCTATCCTTGCCGGAGCCGGTCTGGTATTGGTCACTGTGCCGATTGCCATTACCTGTGAGCTTATTCGCTCCCGTTTACAAGGCTTGCCCAAGGATTGCATTCTTGCGGATCTGACCTCGATAAAGTCGCAGCCGCTACAAGCCATGCTCGAGACCCACTGCGGGCCTGTGGTGGGGCTTCATCCCATGTTTGGCCCGGATGTGGGCAGCCTCGCCAAGCAGGTTGTCGTGGTGTGCCATGGTCGGCAGAGTGAGGCCTATGCCTGGCTGCTGGAGCAGATAGCTATTTGGGGAGCACGGCTGGTGGAAGCGGATGCCGGCAAGCATGATAAGGCGATGCAACTGGTGCAGGCGATGCGCCACTTCTCCAGCTTTGTCTATGGCCTGAACTTGTGCCGGGAGCAGGCCGATCTTGATAGTCTGCTGCAGTTCAGCTCGCCGATTTACCGGCTGGAGTTGGCCATGGTGGGTCGCTTGTTTGCTCAAAGCCCAGAGCTTTACGCCGATATCATCTTCGCCCAGCAAGAGAGCCTGGGGGCTATTTCCGACTATCTGAACAACTATGCCGGCGCTTTAGCCATGCTCAAGGCCGGTGACAGAGACGGCTTTGTGCGCCAGTTCCGTGAGGTGGCCGAATGGTTCGGTGACTTTGCACCACAGTTTCGCAGCGAGAGCCGCAGCATGCTGCAGTCGGTCAATGATATGAAGAGTCACTGATCTCAAGGCGGTCAACTCCGCTGGCAGTGCAACGCGATTTATCCAAGGGAGCCTTTTAGGCTCCTTTTTCATTTGTATCAGTAAGATAGAAGTCAAAAAGCCATTTATTCAGCAATTGCTTAAGGTGATCTCCTTCAAGCTTTATGACTCACGTTCTTTCGTCTGAGCGATGAAAGAGTACACTGATTTTAAACATGCAAAAATAAAGCATGATTAAAGGAGATATGCCGTGTTTTGTATTCAGTGTGAGCAAACCATTCGAACCCCGGCCGGTAATGGCTGCAGCTATGCCCAGGGGATGTGCGGTAAATTGGCCGCGACCTCGGATCTGCAGGATCTGTTGATTTACATGTTGCAGGGGCTGTCCGCCTATGCCGTCAAACTCCGGGAGTTTGAGGTTATCGATCCGCAAGTCGATACCTTTGTGCCCAAGGCATTTTTCGCCACTCTGACCAATGTCAACTTCGACGATGAGCGGATTACCGAATATGCAAAGGAGGCCGCTCGCTTGCGAGACCAGCTAAAGCAGCGCTATCTGGAGCTTTGTGAACAAAGGGGCGTGACACCCGAGCCTATGTCCGCCGCGGCGACTCTGCTGCTGGGGGCGTCCAAGGCCGAGCTGTTACAACAGGCCAAAGTGGCTGCGCCCAACCGAGGTGATGACCTCAATGAAGATATTCTCGGTCTGCGACTCCTGTGCCTCTACGGCCTGAAAGGGGCGGCTGCCTATATGGAACACGCCCGGGTTCTGGATCAGACCAGCAGCGAAGTGGCCGGTCGTTTCCACGAGATCATGGCCTTTCTGGCGACCGACAGCACAGATGCTGACAAGCTGTTTGCCACTGCGATGGAGATAGGTCAGCTCAACTATTCTGTGATGGCTATGCTAGATGCCGGTGAAACCGCGGCCTTTGGTCATCCAGAGCCGACTCAGGTCAACACCAAGCCGGTGAAGGGCAAGGCAATCTTGGTCTCGGGCCACGATATGAAAGATCTCGAGCTCATCCTGCAACAGACAGAAGGCAAGGGCATCAATGTCTATACCCATGGTGAGATGTTGCCGGCGCTGGCCTATCCTGAACTGAAGAAATACCCGCATCTGGTGGGGAACTACGGCAGCGCCTGGCAAAATCAACAGAAGGAATTTGCTAACTTCCCCGGCGCCGTGGTGATGACCTCCAACTGCATTATCGATCCCAATGTCGGTCAGTATGCCGACCGCATCTTTACCCGCAGTATCGTTGGTTGGCCGGGTGTGACTCACCTGACCGGCGACGATTTCAGTGCCGTTATCGACAAGGCACTGGCGCTTGAAGGCTTTGCCTATGATGAGATCCCCCATATGATCACCATAGGTTTCGCCCGCAACGCTTTGATGAACGCGGCGCCTGCCGTGGTTGAAAACGTCAAGAACGGCAATATCCGCCACTTCTTCCTGATTGGCGGCTGTGATGGTGACAAGGCCGAGCGCAGTTACTTCACCGACCTTGCCAAGGCGGCCCCAAAAGACAGCCTGATCCTGACCCTGGGCTGTGGCAAGTACAAGTTCAACAAGCTCGAATTCGGTGATATCAACGGTATCCCCAGACTGCTGGATATCGGCCAGTGTAACGACGCCTACTCGGCGATTCAGCTGGCGCTGGCACTGTCCGAGGTATTTGAGTGTGATATCAACGAATTGCCGCTGAGTCTGGTGCTGTCCTGGTTTGAGCAGAAGGCGATAGTGGTCCTGTTGACCTTGCTGTCACTGGGAGTGAAGAACATACGTACCGGCCCAACTCCGCCGGCCTTCCTGACCGCCAATTTGCTGAAGGTACTGGAAGATAAGTTCGGCCTGCGCAATGTTGGCACGGTTGAGGAAGACCTGGAGGCGATTCTCGGCGCCGCTTGATGCGTATCTCTTGAGGCCGGAATGCCTGCGGCATTCCGGCCATTCCTTTCTCTGTAGAGGGAGTTTCGATGACACTCAATCCATTACAAGTTTCGCCGGCAATCAGTCAATATCAGGCTGGTCAATGGGTTCCCGGAGAGCTGCGGCTCATTTGTGTCGCCCGCTGGCAGGAAACCCCGGATGTGGTGAGTTTTCGTTTTAAAGCGGCTCAGCCGCTGTCTTTTCATTTCAAGCCCGGGCAGTTTGTAGCATTGCAATTGGAGATTGCCGGTGAGGAGTATCGCCGCTGTTATACCATCTCCTCTTCGCCATCTCGGCCCAATTCTTTGATGCTGACCATTAAGAGGGTTGAGGGCGGCAAAATTTCCAACTACCTTATCGATAATCTTAAGCCGGGCCACAGCCTGATGGCTTCCGGGCCTTACGGCCAGTTCAACCTTATCGATATACCGGCCGAGCGCTATCTGTTTTTAAGCGCCGGTTGTGGCATTACGCCGATGTTTTCCATGAGTCGTTTTCTGACCGACAGCTATCTTGACAGCGATATCGCTTTTATTCACAGTGCCAGAAGCGAGCAGGATCTCATCTTCCGAGACAGTTTGCGGGCTATGAACAGCCGTCACGATAACTTTAAGCTGGGCTATCTGCTGGAGCAGGGAGGTGAGACTGCCTCAGTCTCCGGGGAGCTTGCTGAGTGCCCTATGTTACCGGGACGCTTGAGCTTGGCGGCACTGGAACAACTGGTGCCGGATTATCGTCAGCGCACCGTGTATGTCTGTGGCCCCGAGGCTTACATGGCGGCCACAGAGCAGATGCTGGCGCAAGCAGATTTCGATATGACGCGTTTTCACAAGGAAAGCTTTGCAGAAAATACCTCGGCGCCTGCGGGTGACGGTTCGGCCAATTACCGCTTGAGTGTTGCCGGCCTTGAGCTCAGCATCAATGGCGATCAGACCCTGCTTGAAGCGCTGGAGTCTGAAGGTTTGCCCATTATTGCCGCCTGTCGCAGCGGCGTTTGTGGCTCCTGTAAGTGCCGGGTTGTCTCCGGTGAGGTGGAAAGCAGCAGCCAGCAGACGCTCAGCCAGGATGAGATTGACTCAGGTATGGTGTTGGCGTGCTCCAGCCGGGTGAAGAGTGATATTCAACTGGAAACCGGCCCCTTCTAATTCTGTTTCCGGCATTGCAGAAGTGGCGATCTCACAGTATGGTTAAAGCAGGGCAAAAGCTTTGGGCCCTGCATTCCAGATGTTGGCCGGAGACAGACTATGACCAGCTTACCCTCAGAAGCATTTGCCAGTGAAGATCGTAGCATGGGCCATTTTTTATATGCGCTTATGTGTGCCTTTCCGTTGTTTTTCCTGCCTGTGATCCTGAGCCTGTTGATTAACTTAAGCCAAAGGCAGGTTGCACCTCTGTCGCTGCTGGGCTCTCACTTGCGCTGGCAAAGGCGCAGTATTATGGGTTTGGCACTGTTACTGGCTATGGGCTATTGGGTCAATCCGCTGTGGCTCAGCCTCAGCTTGTGCGCCCTGGGGGTTATCTGGTTCAGTTACCGGATCTTCAAGGGTTGGCTCAGCCTCACAGATGGACAAGCCATGTAGCTCTTGTCTGCTACCAGGGAAGCGGTCAGCCTGATCGCAAGGAAATATGACGGACTATCAACTCTTCTGTGTGCTGGCGGCGCTGGCACTGATTATCTCGCTGTTATCCAGTCGTTTTCACTCACTGCAAGAAACCATTGCCATCACAGGCCTGGCCATGCTCCTTAGCCTGATTATCCTGGTGGTGGGTAAGTGGTTTGAGCTGGATATCCATATCAAAACCATTTCAGTATTGCAGCGCCTCGACTTTCAGGCGCTGCTGCTGAACGGTATGTTGGGTTTTCTGCTCTTCGCCGGTGCGCTGCAGATAAGGCTCAAGGTGCTGGCCAGCCAGAAATGGGAAATTCTCTGTCTGGCTCTGTTTGGTACTGTGATTTCCACTCTGACAGTGGCAGCGCTTTGTTTCTATTTGATGCCGCTGCTGGGGCTGGCGCTACCCTGGAGTTATTGTTTGTTGTTCGGGGCCTTGATATCACCAACCGATCCGATAGCGGTTTTGGCCATCTTGAAAAAACTCGGCGCGCCTGAGGATATTGCCATTCAGGTTGAGGGT
The DNA here is from genome assembly GCF_037953065.1 of Shewanella chilikensis. Classification (NCBI taxonomy): domain Bacteria; kingdom Pseudomonadati; phylum Pseudomonadota; class Gammaproteobacteria; order Alteromonadales; family Shewanellaceae; genus Shewanella; species Shewanella chilikensis. The sequence goes on from NZ_CP149966.1 coordinate 1,335,464, forward strand.
GAGTCGCTGTTCAATGATGGTATTGGCCTGGTGCTGTTTGTTGCTGTCTCGCAGCTGGCTTTTTCCGCCGAGGCTCTGAGCCTGGCCGATGTCGGCGCGCTGTTTTTCCATGAGGCCGTTGGTGGCATTGCCTATGGCCTGGCGTTGGCTTTTGCGCTGCATCAACTGATGAAACTCACGGATGAAGAAACCCAGAGACTCTTGATTACCTTGGTGGTGCCTACCGCAGGTTATGTGATGGCAGAAAAACTCTCGGTGTCCGGCCCTCTGGCCATGGTGGCCGCAGGAATCGTGCTGGGGAATTTCACAGTGCCAAAATGCTTTGGGGTCACGGGGAGAATATTGCTGCAAAGGTTCTGGAGCCTGCTTGAACACTTCTTCAATTCGCTCTTGTTCCTGCTATTGGGGCTCCTGTTGCTGTTGACCCATCTGGATATGCAACTCTGGTGGTTTGTGTTGCTGAGTATCCCTGTGGTGTTGTTGGCAAGATGTGTCAGCGTGTACTTACCTTATCTGGGGTTCCGGCGTATGCGGCAATACAGCCAAGGCGCGGAGGGGATCCTTATCTGGGGCGGGCTCAAGGGCGGCCTGGCGCTGGCTATGGCCATGAGTCTTCCGGCGGGGATAGTGCTGACCCCCGAGCTGGAGCTCAGGGATCTCTTGCTGGTAATGACCTATGCCGTGGTGGTCTTTTCTATCATGGTGCAGGGCTCAACGGTTTCCCGTTTGATCCGCCGCAGCCGCGAGGCGGCAGAGGCCGGTAAAGCCGCTGCCGAATCGACTCAGGCTGTCTGATACAGCTTGGCGATTAAGCCTGCATGTTGCTGTGGATGACGGACATCGGCTGCGATGATTAAACCATCTACGCCCAACGCCTTGATAGCCAAGACCTGAGCAGTCAGTGTTTGCTCACTGCTGCTTGGGTTGAGGCACAGACTTGGATTTACCAACAGCGGTAAGTGGCTCTGGGTTTTTAGTTCCACCAGGGCGGCGAGATCCAACATAAGCTGTTCGGGTTGATTCAATCCACTGACCCCCGCATCACAGAGGATTAACTGCTGATTCCCGCCGGCGAGCAGGGTATCTGCGCTGGTCAGCCAATCCTGTTGGCTGGCCATGGGATTACGCTCCAATATCACCGGCAGGTTCTGTCCGCCAAGCACATTGAGCAGCTCTGTGTTGTACATCTGTTTACCGCTGAGCAGCAGCATGTCGGCCGCGGTCTGGGCCAGAGCCAGATCTTCTGCATGCTCCAAGGCAACAATGCTCTGCAGCCCGGCTTGGTTTAACAGGCTCTGCAACTTGGGCAGTTGCTGTTTGGCATCGGGTTGGCGCGTCAGCGTGCTGAGAACCACGCCCTGAAATCCCGCTTCCCTGAGGGCCTTGGCGCTTGGGGCAAAGCTGTCTGCATCTATGGGGAGGTTCAGTTGCGCCAAGGCGGCGAACTGGCCTTGCCCCAGTTTGAGCTGGCCGCAACTAATTTCTGTGCTGACCGGTTTATAGTGACGGGAATGTCTCTGGGGTGACAGTTTGGCGCTGTCCTGCCTGGAACTTTCAGGTTCAATCAGCAGTTGGCTGTGACTCAGCTGGGTTGGCTCGACCGTCTCACAAGGGTAACAGCCAAGTACTTTGATAAAGCGGGTGAGCCGTTCAAGCTCGGCAAGTGCTTGCTGCATAGCTATGGATGCCAGATTGGCATCGACATCCAGATAAAACATCTCTTCCCAAGGCGTGCCCGGGATAGGGCGTGACTCCAGCTTACTCATATTGAGGTTGTGATCTTTGAGGATCAGCAAAGCTTCCACCAAGGCGCCTGGCTTTTGACCGGTTGCCATAATCAGTGTGGTTTTGGCCGGCAGTTGCTCCGGCACTTCTATCGCCTTGCGGGCCACTACGATAAAACGGCTCTGGTTGATTTTTTGATTGGCCAGTTCCTGCTCCAGAGCTTCCAACTGGTAGAGGGCGCCGCCTTCACTGGAGCCGATAGCAGCCACAGTGTTATCGCCCTGGAGAACTTTTTCCATTGCCTCGGCGCTGCTGGCGCAATATTCCAGACGAAAGTCGGGATGGCGACTCAGGTAGCGACTGCATTGACTGATGGGTTGGGGGTGGGCATAGACGGTTTTGATATCGGCAAGCTTGCTTCCCGCTTTGGCCAGCAGACAGTGGCCCACTTCTATAGTGGTTTCACCCACTATGGCCAGGCTGGTGTGCTGCAACACATCGTAGACTTCGTTGATTGAGCCGGATGAGGTGTTTTCTATCGGCAGAAAACCATAGTCGGCATGGCCGGATTCGACGGCCTGCACTATATCATCGAAGTTCTGGCAACCCAGATCCTGCATCTCTACCTGACGACGTTGGCAGTAGCGACTGGCGGCCAGGTAGGAATATGAACCTCTGGCGCCCAAATAGGCGATGCAGTATTGCTGTTTCTGGGTTTCGGGATTGGCTCTGCCCTGGAGGTAGGCCTGTTGGTTCAGCACTGAGTCTTCAATAATGGCCTGGTAGAGACTGATGACATAATGGGCATCCAATCCCTGTTCCCGCCCTTGGCGAACCAGCCTTGCCAAGAGTTCTTTCTCTCTCTGGGTATCACGGATTGGGCGAATGTCCACCTCTTTGCTGCGGGCGACTTCCAGGCTGAGTTGCCGACGTTTGGCCAATAGCGCCAACAGATCCCTGTCCAGGGTAGTGATGTCATCCCTTATTCGCTCCAGCGACGGTACTTTATTCATTCAGACCTCTAAACCAGTAATACTCAGTGCATGATACAGACAAAAAAGCCTCCCGGGTGGGAGGCTTGGCAATTTTCATTTTCGTTTTTACACGTCAGGGCCGCCTCCGGGAATGAGGTGTAAAAAAGAAAATAAAAAATGAGCGATTGAGGTTTTTCATGACATTTAAGCTAAATCTATCCCTTAGAGCTGTCAATCAAAAAATCTTTGGGTTAAACAATGAAAAGCGCACCCGAAGGTGCGCTGGTTAGTGGGAGATTGAAATATCAAGCTGCGTAGTCCTCCTTGTAATCGTATTCGAACTCAGGTTCGGTGGCTTCGGGTTCAAAGGCACCACGCTGAGCTGCGGGTTTGTGGGTCAGGCGATTGAGCTGTTTTTCCAGCTTTTGTCCCATTGCATTTATGGCTGCGTAGAGATTTTCATGTTTCGCCTGGGCAAAAAGTTGTCCGTTGGCCAGTTTTATTGATGCTTCTATTTTAAAGAGTGGCCCTTCTTTGAGGATGATGACATGGGGATTAATCAGCTGAGTATCGTAACGGTCCAGTTTGGTAAGGCGGCTCTCAACACGTTCACGGATGGCAGCTGTGACTTCAAATTGCTTGCTGGTGATCTTTAGCATATTGTCAAACCCTCTGTTGCTTCCTTGGTTTCAGATTAACAATCCCCAGACTTAAAAATGTGATCTAAATCAATATTTGTGGCGAGTCAGAGAGCGTTTGTCACTTATTTGATCACTTAGACAAGTTTGGATTATTTTGCCCTGAAAAGTCTTGAACCCTGGTTGATAAAGGGCCATATTTGATGAGATCACTGAGTATCAGTCCTTTCCGATTGCCTCCTCCCGTCGCTTTAAATATCATCATGTGTATTATCTACAACTCTTTACCCTTATGCCGTTCGGGCCAAAACGGGTGATAACAGGAAGTACTTTATGAATAACAACGAAGTTAAAGTGAAGGTCTGGGATATACCTGTGCGGGTGTTTCATTGGGGCATGTTGCTGCTCTTGGGCGGGCTGTGGTGGAGTGCCGATCAGGGCGAGATGAGCTATCACCAGTTGTTCGCCTATAGTCTGATGATCTTGTTGGTGGTACGGCTTATTTGGGGCTTTATCGGTAGCGACACTGCCCGTTTCAGTCATTTTGTCCGTCATCCCCGTCAGGCATTGGATTATCTTGCCAAGATGCGGGCCAAGCAGGCTCCTCATTCTTTAGGGCATAACCCTCTTGGGGGTTATATGGTGGTACTTTTACTGGTCATAATCAGCTTGCAATTGGTGTCGGGTTTGTTTGCCACAGATGAGATATTTACCGAAGGGCCCTTGGTTTCTTATGTCAGCGGTGAAACCGCTAGTTGGTTTACCTGGTTACACAAGAAGAATTTCGATCTTTTATTGATCCTTGCCGGTATTCATGTGGCCGCCGTCTTGCTGCACCGCTTCAAAGGTGAAAAGCTGGTGGGGGCAATGTTCAGTGGCTATAAGCGCTTACCGGCTGCAGAAGCGCAGCAACCCAGGTTTGCCTCTTTGATACTGGCATTGGTGCTTTTATTGGTAGTCGCCGTGCCTGTGGTGCACTTTTTGATGATGCCAGTGATAGGCATGTTGTAAGTTTCGTTGTAAGTTTCCAAACAATAAAAAGCCTGCTAGATGCAGGCTTTTTATTGTGATGACTAAAAGGGATTAGTCTTTTTTGTATACGTCGTGGCAGCCTTTGCAACTCTTGCCAACGGCACCGAAGGCTTTTTTCAGCTCATTCTTGTCGCCGTCTTTGGCTGCAATAGCCAGGGCGTCGGCATTGGTTTGCAGTTCTTTGAACTTGGCTTCAAAGTCAGCCTTGTCGGCCCAAATCTTGGCCAGAGCTTCAGTATCACCTTTGTCGGAACCATCGATAAAGCCTTCCAGTGGCAGTTTCGCCAGGGCGGCCACATTGGCTGCACGCATAGCTGCAACATCGGCGTTAAAGTCTTTCTTGCCTTTGAGCATGGCACCGATATCACCGAAGTTATAGGCCATCAGGCTGAAACCAGACTGACGGTACTGGATGGCATCATCGCTGCTTTCAAAGTTGTGGGCCTGAACAGCTGTAGCGCTAAGCGCCGCGGTGGCGGCTAACATCAGTAAGTATTTTTTCATTATCATTCTCACAAGTTTGTGCGTTAATGTGACATTGCTTGGCTATTGTACACATTTTGTTTGACCTAGGGAGTAGACTTTTTCAGTTTACATGTAAAGTTTTGTCAGTAACTGGCTGCTAAAACACGACTTTTTTTCGCAGGAAAACAACGCTATACTGTGTTCACGTACCATTACGTGAACACGAAAGAGTTGCTATGCGCCCTGATTGGATATCAGTACTGGAGAAAGTACTGGCTCACAATAATCCCGAAGACCTAAACTGCCTGTTTGAATTGTTGTTGACCGATGATGAAAGACATGCCATCGCCGGCCGTTTGAAGGTGTTTCAGGTATTGCTTGAAGGGGAGATGAGTCAGCGGCAGATTGCGGCCGAGTATGAGGTGAGCATAGCAACCATCACCCGTTGTTCCAACTATTTGAAGCATATGCCCGCAGCGCTGAAGGAAAAAATCCGAGCCTTGATCCTTTGAGTTACATCAGGGGTTGTCGCGGCAATTTGTGGCGGCGGTAGAGGTGGCGCTGATTCAGAATATAGCCGCTCCAGGCACAGAAGAGCAGCCCCAGTAGCTGGTAAACTTCTTGGTCGGAAAACCTTAACAGTAGCATGCCCGACAGCAGCCAGAGGAAAGGCAATCCTGCATACAGGGGTTCGGGCCAAACTCCTCCCCGCCGTAAGCGTTTGGGATCGCTGCGTCTGTGACTCGAACGCAGGTTGTAAATCCGGGCCGCGGCCAATATAAGCAAAACGGAACCCAGGATCCCAAGCAAGGATTCGAGTAAATAGAGCGCCAGGCTACCGGTCAAAAAATACAGATAGGGCAGGCTCTCGTAGACCAATCTGGACAAGATCACGGGGCATTTCTTCGCATCCGGGGTATCTATTGATTTTAGTCCAAAGAATTACGTCCAACCTTGTTTTCTAAAGTGCCATAAACAAAGAGTCCGGCATTGGCCGGACTCTCGATTGATAGCAATAATTTGCTAGGTGGTCTGTCTGCTTGGTTATTAACCGCGGCAGCCGCAACCACCGTTACCGTCACAGCCTTCTTTCTTGGCGTCTTCCTCTGCATCTGAATTACAGCAGCCGCCGTGCTCGTGATCATGACCGCCACAGCAACCGCCGTGATCCTGGCCGTGACCACCACAACCGCCATGGGCGTGGATATGGCCGTGAGCAATCTCTTCGGCTGTCGCTTCACGCACGTCCATCACTTCGACATTAAAGGTCAGTGATTGGCCTGCCAGAGGGTGGTTGCCATCAACGATAACACTGTTGTCCAGTACTTCGGTCACTTGTACCGGGCGCTGGCCCATTTCAGTTTCGGCGATGAAGCGCATACCAGGTACTATGTCCTGGATATCGCCAAAGGCTTCCAGAGGAACTTCCTGACGCAGACCATCATGGTATGGGCCATAGGCTTCTTCAGATTCTATGGTCACTTCCAGCGTATCGCCTTTGCTCTTGCCTTCCAGTGCTTTTTCAAGTCCCGGGATCAGGTTTTCCATACCGTGGAGGTAGACCATAGGATCTGCCTCAAAAGAACTTTCTATCAACTGACCCTTGGCGTCAGTCAGGCGGTAGTGAATGGTAACCGCACTGTGTTGGGTGATTTGCATATCGCCTCCCGTTCAGAATGTGGCCGCATGATAACGTGCTTTTTCCGCGCTGGCGATATCCGAGCGTTGCTTATGCCAACTGTTGCACAGAGTTTTGCCGCCAAGATGACATTTTGGGGCAGGCTGGAACTAAAAAAGCCATTATTTTTTAAACGTCTTTTCTAAAAATTCTATTTGGGTGTCTTTGATTGCACTTGCTTGGCTGAGACTCAGCTTTTTAGCCAAATACACTTTACGTTAAGGTTAATTATAATGAGGGAGTTTTGTTGATACTTATCCAGTTAAAAACAGACTTTGGTGAGACTTATTCAATGAGATTGGCATTTTATTAGAATTTTCATGAAAGCGCCCCTTGACAAATGCTACAGAAAAAAGCAATCCTGTTTGCATTGCTGTCATTCCAAGGAGCTAAACTCCTGAATGAACCGGCCTGAACACAAGAGAATAAAACGAGTATAGAAACCCAATGTATCAGCTAAGCTCAGTTGTAATTACCACCATTACAACCACCACCATTACCAGTGTGGGGGCGGGCTGACTATACCCTGAAGAATTGCAAACAAGAAGCCCGCTCCCACCAAGGAGCGGGCTTTTTTGTTTCCTGGGCGGGCGCGGTATTTAAAGGAGAGACAGATGAAAGTGATGAAGTTCGGCGGTACCTCGCTGGCAAACTGGCAAAGGTTTGAAATGGCAGCAGAAATTGTTCTGACCAGTGCCAGAGAAGAGCAAGTGGCCACAGTGCTGTCGGCTCCGGCAACCGTAACCAACAATCTGTTGGCCATGGTTGATATGGTATTGGCAAAGGGGGATGTCGACGAGGCTCTTGCCAAGGTGGCTGAGGTATTTGAAGCTTTGTATGCCGATGCATCTGTATCTTTTGCAGAGGAAGCCAGACAACAGCTGAAGAAGGTATTGGCACAACAGTTGGCGAGTTGGCGGGCAAAATTGGCTGGGGTTCAGCTTCTGGGGGAGTGTCCTGACAGTGTGCGGGCCGAGATCCTGGTGGCTGGTGAGCGACTCTCCGCAGCCTTGATGGTTGAAGTGCTCAAGGCCAAGGGAGTCAGTGCCGGTTTACTCGACCCGAGAGAATTATTCCTCGGCGTCGGCACACCATTGGAGTCTGTGGTGGATATCGCTGTCAGTAAGCCCAGATTTGCGTTGCTTAAACTCGATGAGCAGAGAGTGTGGGTCATGCCGGGGTTTACCGCTGCCGGTGCCGATGGCAAGGTGGTGACTCTGGGACGCAATGGTTCGGATTATTCGGCCGCAGTTTTGGCTGCTTGTCTGGATGCCGACAGCTGCGAAATCTGGACAGATGTCGATGGGGTATACAATACCGACCCCCGGGTGGTTGCCGATGCCAAGCTGCTCTCCCAGCTCAGTTACCAAGAGGCAATGGAGCTCTCCTATTTTGGCGCCAAGGTGCTGCACCCCAAGACCATTTCGCCCATAGCCCAGTTCCAAATCCCGTGCTACATCAAAAACAGCTTTAACCCCAAAGCGCCGGGCACTCTGGTATCCAATCAGCCGGATCAGACCGGGTTGCAGGTCAAGGCGATTTCCAATCTGGATAACCAAACCATGTTCAACGTCTCAGGCCCGGGAATGAAAGGCATGGTGGGGATGGCGTCGCGTATTTTGGAGTCCATCGCCAGAGCCAAGGTTTCGGTATCGCTGATCACTCAAAGCTCCAGTGAGTACAGCATCAGTTTCTGTGTGGCCACTTTGGATGCCCCCAGAGTCAAGTGGGCGCTGGAGCAGGAGTTTGAACTAGAGCTCAAGAGTGAACTGTTGGAGCCGCTGGAGATGCGGGATCAACTGGCGATAGTGTCCCTGATAGGTGACGGTATGCGTACCCATAAGGGTGTGGCTGCGCGCTTCTTTCAGGCCCTGGCCCAGGCCAGTGTCAATATCATCGCCATTGCCCAGGGCTCGTCCGAGCGCTCCATTTCTGCCGTGGTCGAGCAGCGCAAGACGCGTCATGCGGTAGCAGCCTGCCATCAGGGCTTTTTCGATGTGCAGCAGTATCTCGATGTCTTCCTAGTTGGCGCCGGTAACATTGGCACAGGCTTGCTGGAGCAGATAAAACAGCAGGAAGCCATGCTCAAAGGGCAACATATTAGTATTCGGGTTTGCGCCATCGCCAACTCAGGCAAGATGTTGCTCGACGCCGCCGGTATCTCCCTTGCCGATTGGCAGTCAAGGCTCAACGATTCGCCCGTCGCCTTTGATCTGACACAGATGTTGGCCTGGGCCAAGGAGCAGCAGTTACTCAATCCCGTATTGCTGGATTGCACCTCTTCGGATGTCATTGCCGGCCGTTATCTGGATGTGATGAATGCCGGTTTGCACGTGGTGACACCCAACAAGAAGGCCAATACCCGTGAGTTGGCTTTTTACCGCGCGCTGCGGCAAACCGCGCTGGCCCAGCGGCGCCAGTTCCTTTATGAAACCAATGTCGGCGCCGGTTTGCCGGTTATCGATAACCTGAAAAAGTTGCTGTTTGCCGGTGATAAGCTGCTGCGTTTCCAGGGGATACTCTCGGGTTCGCTGTCGTTTATCTTCGGTATGCTGGATGAGGGGATGAGTCTGTCACAGGCCACGGCTATAGCCCGGGAAAAGTGCTTCACCGAGCCGGACCCCAGGGACGATCTCAATGGTATGGATGTAGCGCGCAAGGTGTTGATTTTGGCACGGGAAGTGGGCTTGCCGCTGGAGCTGGATGATATTCAGGTGGAGTCTGTCTTGCCGGATGACTTCGATGCATCAGGCGATGTAGCCCAGTTTATGGCGGCTCTGCCACTGCTGGATGCGGCCGTTGCCGAGCGAGTCGCTGCCGCCCATGCCAAGGGTAAACGCCTGCGTTATGTCGGCCAGATAGATGAGTCAGGTTGCAGGGTGCGTATCGCCGAAGTGGCGGCCGATGATCCCCTGTTCAGCGTCAAAGGTGGTGAGAATGCACTGGCTTTCTACAGCCGCTACTACCAGCCGATCCCCTTTGTACTCAGAGGCTATGGTGCCGGTACTGAGGTGACGGCCGCCGGGGTGTTTGCCGACTTACTCAGAACCCTCAACTGGACTCGGGAGGTCAGCGCATGAGTCAGTTTATTCCCGCCAATGCACCTGTGACTGTCTATGCGCCCGCCTCTATGGGAAATGTCGGTGTCGGCTTCGATTTGCTGGGCGCCGCACTGGCCCCCATTGATGGCAGTTTACTGGGGGATACAGTTACAGTGGGCGCCGCGTCTTGCGGCGTTTCTCTGACTCAACTTGGCCCCTGGGCTCATAAGCTGCCACAGGAGCCGCAACAGAATATTGTCTATCGCTGCGCCGAGTTTTTCCTAGGTGAGGCCGGGATCAATCAAGGCGTTTCCTTGACCTTGTCCAAGAACCTGCCGGTAGGCAGCGGCCTTGGTTCCAGTGCCAGCTCAGTGGTGGCGGCGCTCTATGGTCTCAATGAATATTTCGGCCGTCCCTATGATGAGCAGGCCTTGCTGGGGTTGATGGGGCGTTTTGAAGGGGAGATCAGCGGCTCGGTGCACTATGACAACGTGGCGCCTTGCTACTTGGGTGGATTACAACTGATGCTGGATTTACCCGGGCGTATCTGCGAGCCCTTGCCGGCCTTTGATTCCTGGTATTGGTTGGTGGCCTATCCCGGGATTTCATTATCGACAGCGTCCATGCGCGCCTTGATGCCGAACCAATATGACAAGGGAACCTGCATAGAATTTGGCCGCAATCTCAGTGCCTTTGTTCATGCCTGTTATCGCCAGGATGAGGCGCTGGCGTTGACTGTGTTGAAAGATGTGTTGGCCGAACCCTATCGGGCCGAGGCTATCCCAGGGTATCTGGCGGCGCGGCGCGGATTGTCTGAGCTGGGTATGTTGGCCACCGGGATTTCCGGCAGCGGCCCAACCCTGTTTTCCATCAGCGGCGATCTGGCCCGCGCCGAGCAGGCCAAACGCTACCTGGAACAACACTATTTAACCGAAGCGGGCGGCTTTGCTCACATCTGCCGCCTGGATATGCAAGGCACCCGGGTATTGTCCTGAAACGCGTTTTCATCCAAAAAAGAATTTAAGGCATCAATATGGAACTCTATAACCTCAAGCACCCGGCACAGCGGGTAAGTTTTACTGAAGCGCTCAAGCTGGGTCTTGGCATGGACCGAGGGCTCTTTTTCCCAACCCGGATCCCGAAACTGGCAGATGTCGATGCCTTGTTGGCTCTGCCTTTTGTCGAGCGCAGCAAGCAGATACTCGGCGCCTGGCTCGCCGATGAACTGGGGCAGGACTGTGTCGACAAACTGGTGGAGCAAGCGTTTAATTTCCCTCTGCCGCTGGTGCAGGTGGATGCGCAGCGCAGTTGTCTGGAGCTGTTTCATGGGCCAACCTTGGCTTTCAAAGACTTCGGTGCCCGTTTTATGGCTCAGTGTCTCAACCAGCTTGGCGGCTCAGAGCCGCTGACCATTTTGACCGCGACCTCCGGGGATACAGGCGCGGCGGTGGCCGATGCCTTCTTTGGCCTGGATAAGGTGCGGGTGATGGTGCTCTATCCCAAAGGCAAGATCAGTGAGTTGCAGGAGAAGATGTTTGCCACTCTGGGCGGCAATATTCACACAGTCGCGGTCGAAGCCGACTTCGATGCCTGTCAGCATTTGGTCAAGCAGGCCTTTGAAGACAGTGATATTCGTGACGGTTTGCACCTGAACTCGGCCAACTCCATCAATATCAGCCGTTTGCTGGCGCAGATCTGTTATTACTTTGAAGCGGTCGCCCAGCATAGAAAGCTGCATCAATCGGCGCCGGTTGTCAGTGTCCCCAGTGGTAACTTCGGTAACCTGACCGCGGGTCTGCTGGCCAAAGCCATGGGATTGCCCATCAAGCGCTTTGTGGCGGCCACCAACAGCAATGATACTGTACCGCGCTATTTGAGTTTTGGTGATTGGGCGCCGCGGCAAACTGTTGCGACCATGTCCAACGCCATGGATGTGTCCGAGCCGAGCAACTGGCCCAGAGTGGAAGCGATTTTTGCCGAGATGAAATGGCCGCTGTCTGACTTGTCCGGCTTGGCGCTTTCCGAGGGGCAAACCCGTCAGGCCATGTTAGCGCTTGAGCAGACAGGTTATCTGGCAGAGCCCCATGCAGCGGTGGCCGCCGAGGCACTGCGTTTGTCACTGCAGGATGAAGAGCAGGGGATTTTTCTGGCAACCGCACATCCGGCCAAATTCAAGGATGTGGTCGACCGCGAGTTGAACACCTGTCTGCCACTGCCAGAGGCATTGCAAAGGGTGGCTGATAAGCCGCTGCTTTCGGCTGTTCTGCCGGCCGATTTTGATAGCCTTAAACAGCATATGTTTTCGGTATTGGATTAGGGATTAGAGCTTGGTTTTGGAGGTCAAATAGGCCTCCCAAATCAAGGGTTAGGTGAAACATCTACAGCTGTAGGCGAATCAATACAGATCCAATAGATAAAACAATACGTTGGATCTGTGTTTGGCTTGGCAGTATCTGCCAAGTGTATGATCAATCCAGGTGTGGATCTGAGCCGGTTTGGTAGTCGAAAGTTGGCATGGCCCAGTGATACTTAATAGCCAGCATCCTCAAACTGAACCCCAGAGTGAGACACAGGCTGAGATTTAGCCATTCTGCCAGTTGCCATTGCGACAAAAATACATAGAGCCCGGCAGTGATGATGGAGATCACTGCGTACAGCTCCTTGCGAAAGATCAGCGGCATCTGATTACAGAGAATGTCGCGAATAATACCGCCGAAAACCCCGGTAACCACACCCATTACCACAGCCACTACGGGACTGAAACCCAGCAGCAGGGTCTTTTGGGCTCCGACAATGGAAAACACAGCCAGTCCAAGGGCATCGATTGCCAGAAACAGCTTTGACAGGTAACGCATCACAGGGGCGATTATCACAGTTAGCAGTGAAGCAAAGCCGATAGCCACCAGATAATGCCAGTTTTCTACCCAGATCAGCGGGTAGTTACCCAATAGCATGTCTCTGAGCGTGCCGCCGCCTATGGCGGTAGCACAACCTATAATTACCACGCCAAAGAGATCCATCTGTTTTTTACCCGCCGCCAAGGCGCCGGTCATTGCTTCGGCCAGTACACCAATCAGCCAAAGTATGGCGATAAACTGAGCTTCTTGCATAATATTCGCATCAAAATGACAGAGGATCAGAATTCTGCCGGAAAATACCGCAGTTTAACAGTTATTTTATTTAAATATTTGGATTAGTTTTATTTATGTATTATTTGGTTTGCTTAGGTTATAAATTTTTAGTTTTATGATTTTAAATGGTTTTATTTTTTACTTTGCATGAGGATTACTGATTAATGTGTGCGCTTGTCTTTCTCTCGTTTTGTTTGGGCTGTTTGGAGGTATCAATTTGGTAAAAAGTCCAGTTATTTAGCTTTGCTCTCCTGGTGCTGTACAGTCAAGCCGAGCGGCGCTAGAGTGTTTTGGCCCCATGTATCTTAATGCGGGGCAACTGGATGTGATATGGGGGAGAGATGATAGATTTCAGAAGCGATACCGTGACTCAACCTACTGCCGCGATGCGCCAGGCCATGGCGGCCGCGCAGGTAGGCGATGACGTCTACGGAGATGACCCGACGGTTAACCGCCTGGAAGCCATGGCCGCCGAGATGTTCGGCTTTGACAGTGCCTTGTTTACCAGCTCGGGCACTCAGGCCAACCTGTTGGCACTCATGTCCCACTGCGAGCGGGGCGATGAATACCTGTGTGGCCAACAAGCCCACAATTACAAGTTTGAAGGCGGTGGCGCGGCCGTGTTAGGCAGTATTCAGCCTCAACCACTGAATAATCAGGCCGACGGCAGCATAGCGCTCGAAGATATTCGCGCTGCCATCAAACCCGATGATTTTCACTTTGCCCGCACCCGTCTATTAAGCCTGGAAAACACCATAGGTGGAAAGGTATTGCCACAGGAATACCTGGCCAAGGCGCAGCAGTTGGCCTTCAATCACGGTTTGAAAATCCATCTTGATGGCGCACGGGTGGCCAATGCTGCTGTGGCGCAGGGGTTGGAGATAGCCGATATAACCCAATATTTCGACTCGGTATCTATCTGTCTATCCAAGGGGTTAGCGGCACCGGTTGGCTCTTTATTACTCGGAGATGAGCGGCTTATTAATAAGGCGCGTCGCTGGCGGAAGATGCTGGGTGGCGGAATGCGCCAGGCCGGTATTCTGGCTGCGGCAGCCGAGCTGGCCTTGACTGAGCAGGTGGCGCGTTTGGCGGAAGATCACGCCAATGCCAAGGCTTTGGCCGAAGGTTTGAGTCAGTTGGAAGAGTTGGCATTGGATATGAGCCAGGTACAAACCAATATGGTGTTTGCCACTTTGGCCGATGAAGTGGATATTGAAGCTCTGGTCAAAGGCTTGTTGCAGGAAGGAGTGCGTATCAGCGGCGCTCGGCAACTACGCCTGGTGACTCACAAAGATATCAGCGCTGCTGATATCGACAAGACTCTGCAGGCCTTCAAACGGGTGCTCAGCCAGGTTTGAGCACGGTCCATTAGGGTGCAGCAGGAGTTATCCTGGTGCATCGCAATGGTATTTATGAGCATAAGTTTGGTGTAACTTATTGAATTATATTGATTGAATGTTTGGCGTCCAATTTGCTTTAGTTCAAGTGCGAATTTCAATCATAGGCGAATGCGAGGACGCAAACATGAAATACTACAGTCGGCGTTTGGTTAAACACGAACATCTCAACCCGGCGGGAGCCTTGTTCGGTGGACAGTTGATGAGCTGGATTGATGAGGAAGCGGCCATCTTCGCCGCATGCCAGATGAAGAGTGTCAGCCATGTGACCAAGCTTATCTCGGAAATCAACTTTATGACCCCGGCAAAGCTTGGGGATGTGATTGAATTTGGCCTTGAGCTTATCAGCCTGGGGCATACTTCCATCACCATTCGCTGCGAAGTGCGCAATAAACTGAATCTGGCGCCTATTGTCAGCATTGACAAGATGGTCTTCGTCAATGTGAATGAAGCCGGCTTGCCCGTGCCTCACGGTATGCGGGCCAATGCCGCTTGATAACTCTAATGTTTGAATGCGCTTGCCAACCAGGCTGAGCTTTGCCCGGTTGGCTGGCGAGAAAGGGCTTGAATTTCTTGGGCGTGATGGCTCAGTTTTTCAATTCTTCCTTGACCGATTTGGCGGCATCACGGGAGGCGTGGCCGATTTCACGGGTCACATCCCGGGTGGTGTGGCCTATCTCCTTGGTCACGTCTCTGGTGGTGTGGCCTATGGTACGGCCGGTTTCCTTGAGCTCGGCACAGGCGCCAAGACTAAGTAATGCAACAAGAAGCAGTAATGTTTTCATCATTTTATCCTTATAGCTTGCCGGTCAATTGAGCGTATTTTACCAGCAATTCGTCTTGGGTTTCCTGATGTTCGGGATCCTTGTCGATACAGTCTATAGGGCAGACAGAAACACAGGTTGGGTTGTCATAGTGGCCAACACATTCGGTGCAGCGCGCCGGATCTATTTCATAGATCTCTTCACCCATAGTGATGGCTTGGTTGGGACACTCGGGCTCACACATATCGCAGTTAATGCAGCTGTCATCAATGATTAAGGCCATTGCCTTGTCTTTCCTCGAAATTACTTATCCTGTCTTGCAGGTTTTCGTTCAATGCTTGGCGCACAAAAATAGTGGCAAGTGGCGCTCAAGCTAAGTCATAACACAGATTTTATCATAGGGGGAGCACCTGTCGGCAGCACTATTATTGATAACCAGTGTGCATGGCTACAAAGGGATTGTTATAGAGCACTATGGCTTGCGTAAAACGAAAGACTGCCTGAAGGCAGCCTTTCGTGTAAAGGTTGAGAACATACTCAGGAAGACAGGATTCACTTGGTTGCGGCGTGTGGATTGCGGGTATCAGTTCCTTCCGGCAAGTTACGCAGCAAGATGGCCGAGTCCAGTTCCAAATCGGCCGGTACCGGCATATAGACAGTATGGCCCGATCCTAAACCTGCCTCAACGGCTTCGCCCTTACGGTTTTGCAAACTTTCCAATGTCAGGTTGATGTTGCCTTGCGGTGTCATCATCTCCAGGCTGTCACCCAGCAAAAACTTGTTCTTCACTTCGATTTCGGCCAGGCCTTCGGCGTTACGCTTACCGGTAAACTCACCGACAAACTGCTGGTTGTCACTGATAGAGTGGCCGTATTCGTAGTTCTGGTACTCATCGTGAACATGACGGCGCAAGAAGCCCTCGGTGTAGCCCCTGTGAGCCAAGCCTTCCAGGCGGTTCATCAGGCTGCGGTCGAAGTCTTTTCCGGCTGCGGCATCGTCTATGGCCTGACGGTAAAGCTGCGCCGTGCGCGCCACGTAGTAGAAGGACTTGGTGCGGCCTTCAATCTTCAATGAATCCACGCCGATACGGCTCAGGCGCTCTACATGCTGAATGGCGCGCAGATCTTTGGAGTTCATTATGTAGGTGCCGTGCTCGTCTTCGAAGGCCGGCATATATTCGCCGGGGCGGTTGGCCTCCTGCAGCAGGAAAATCTGATCGCTGCTTGGGCCCTGGCCTAAAGTCGGCTGCTCTATCTGCACCGGATTGACTGCGACTATGTCGCCGGTTTCATTTTCCTTGGCCTCGTGGGCATCATACTTCCAGCGGCAGGCGTTGGTGCAGGTGCCTTGGTTAGGGTCGCGCTTATTGATATAGCCGGACAACAGGCAACGGCCGGAATAGGCCATGCACAGTGCGCCGTGAACAAACACTTCCAGCTCTATGTCCGGGCAACGCTGACGGATCTCTTCGATTTCATCCAGTGACAGCTCGCGGGAGAGGATCACGCGTTTAATCCCCTGGGACTGCCAGAATTTGACCGAGGCCCAGTTGATGGCGTTGGCCTGTACCGAAAGGTGTACCACCTGCTCGGGAAAGGCTTCACGAACCATCATGATGAGACCGGGATCTGACATGATAAGGGCATCCGGCTGCATGGCGACCACAGGCTCCATGTCCTTGATATAGGTCTTGAGCTTGGCATTGTGGGGAGCGATATTGCTGACCACATAGAGTTTCTTGCCCAGAGCATGGGCTTCCTGAATACCCGTAGCCAGATTTTCCATCTTAAAGTCGTTGTTACGTACCCTTAAGCTGTATCTGGGTTGGCCTGCATATACGGCATCTGCACCATAGGCAAAGGCATAACGCATATTTTTCAGGGTCCCGGCGGGAGACAGAAGCTCTGGTTTAAACATAATTTACTCTCAATTAACGGCAGTCCGGCGGTTGCGCGACTTGGCAGCAGGGGCGGCATTTTACTCAATTAGGGCCGGGCTATCAAATATCCCCGCCCCGGGTTACCAATCAGTAAACTTTGGCCATTTAAAATTGCCTGAATGGCTCAACTTGGCAAGCCATTACGAGGTCTTCAATCCCGGCAAGTTGTTACTTGGTTGAATTTTAGTGGCAGTCAACATCACTTGACGCTTTTTTACGCTCGCGGCCGCCGGGGTTGCTGATATACTGAGTCACAGTATTTGAACAGTTTTTTTACATTGGAGAGTGCATGTCTACCGAACATCAACTCTTGGTTGGTTTGTTGCGGAAACTCAAGAACGATACCCTGGTGCTACCCACTTTGCCGGAAGTGGCCATGCGGGTGCAGGAAGTCGTCAGTCGTCCCGATTCAAGCCTGAGGGAGGTTGCCGATATCATAGGTCAGGATGCCGCCATATCGGCGCGTATGATCAAGGTAGCCAATAGTGCTTTCTACAGCCGGGGGATCCCGGCGGAAAACATCAACAGCGCGGTGACCCGTATAGGCTTGGCGCAGATAAAATCCATCGCTACCTCTATCGCCATGGAGCAGCTGTTTATTTCCACCAACGAAATGGTGTGGGAAGTCATGGACGAAGTGTGGCGCACATCAATAGATGTTACCGCTGCGGCCGGCGCCATGTTACTTATCTATAACAAGACCCATCCGGGCAGCGGCCTGAATTATGATACTTTGACCCTGGCGGGCCTGGTGCACAATATAGGTGCCTTGCCGGTACTGACCGAGGCCGAGGCACACCCCGAGCTTTTTGGCAGCATAGATCAGCTAAGAGCCTTGGTGCGCAAGATGCAAGGGCCCATAGGGCGGGCGGTACTCAAGAGCTGGGACTTTGCCCCGGATGTGATGGAAGTGGTCGAACGCTGGGCCGATCTGCCCTATCTGCCGGATCATGTGACTTACTTGGATTTTATTCGTTCGGCGGCCTTCTATACCGGTGAGTTACGAGCCGGCGCCGAGCTTGAGCAGCGTTTGGAAGTCTTTGTTGACAGAGGTCTACCCGTCAGTGCCGAACTACTTGGCTGTGATGAGTTTCTGGATAAATATCATTCAATCAAGCAAAGCTATGAGTAAGTATTGAATTAACCCATCTTTGTTGTTCACGGGAGAATACCACTTTGATGATAGGCCCATGGTTGCTTTCTATCGCGTTAATTACTGTGTTTATTCTCCTTTTGTGGCGCCGCCAGCGCCAAAAAGAACGTCGCTTTATCAAGCGGCTTGGCATGCAACTCGATAATCAGATAAAAGCCCGCGCACCACTCGAACTGCCTTGGGTGCCGGTCGCATTTTATGATTTGGTTAATAGTCTGGAGAAGTTGCTGCAGGCGCTTCCGCCTCCCGTGGGGAAAGATAAACTCACAGGCCTTGCCAATCGGGTAGGGCTCAAGCGCAGCGTTACCGCCTTGATGCCGTTGCAACAGGGCACCATGGTGCTGCTGGACATCTACCGTTTCCGTTACGTCAATGACCTGTTTGGCTTTGCCTTTGGTGATCAGCTGCTCAAGCAGATGGCAGACCGCCTGCTGGGGTTGCAACATGGGCCCAGGTTATTGGCGCGAATGAATGAAGATGAGTTTCTGCTGTACTTTGAGCAGCAACAGACAGAAGAAGATCTTCATCGGCTGCGGGGCAGGTTGCAGGTGCCTTTTGATATTGACGGTACGCCTGTAAGTATTCGCATTCAGATGGGTTATCTGGATTTACATGCTCATCATACCAATCTCAGCTTGATGTTGCGCCGCCTGGATCTGGCGCTGAAAAAGGCCCGCAATAGCCGTGATCTGCTGGCCGGTTATCAGACGGGTGAAGACAGTATCCAAATGCGCGAGCTGGAGATCATCAACAGTCTGCCCAAGGCGTTGAAGACAGGTCAGTTGTATCTGGTTTACCAGGCCAAAGAAGAGGTGAACAGCGGCCTTTGTCGCCAGGTCGAAGCGCTTATTCGCTGGGAACATCCGAAATTCGGCGCCATTTCTCCGGCCGAGTTTATTCCGTTGGCTGAGTATTCCGGCATGATAGGCCTGGTGAGTCATTGGGCGCTGGAGCAGGTGATGCTACAGCAGCGTAAGTGGCGCAGTGGTGGCTTTAAAGTGCGAATTGCACTTAACCTCTCGGCGCAGGACCTCAACAACGGCTGCATGCTGCAGGAGATTGAACGTCAATTGCAAGAATACCAGTTGCCGGGTGATGTGCTGGCGATAGAGATCACCGAGAGCAGCCTGATGGCCGACCTCGAGCAGGCGATAAAAATCCTGGAGCGGCTGCGGCAACTGGATATTCGCCTGGCGATAGATGATTTTGGTACCGGGCACTCGTCGCTGGCCTATTTGAAAAATCTGCCGGTAGATGAAGTCAAAATCGACAAGGCCTTTAACGAAGAGCTGCTCAGCAACAGTAATGCCAAGCATATCATGCGTGCCAGTATTCAGATGGCCAAGTCGCTGGGGTTTGAGGTCACTGTCGAGGGGGTAGAGTCGATGGCGCTGAAACAGGTGCTAATTTCCATGGGGGCTGACCAACTGCAGGGAGATATTGTTGCCAAACCCAAAACGGCGCCGGAACTGGAGTACTGGTACGCTAAACACTGCATACATGCCAAGACAGCAGGCTGAACTCAAGGGAACTCAATCTGCTGTAGTTGAGCAGCCAACTGTTCGAGTAGTGTCGCAGGCATGGGACAAAGCTGACGCTGACTATTCATGCATACCATTTCCACCCTGCCGTTGACCGCAGCCCTGACAGCGTTTTCACGCCAGATCTCCTGTTCCCACACGGTGCGGTATTTGCTTTCGAAGGCAAAGCGGGTACGGACATCCAGGATATCGGCAAATTCGACCCCTTCCTGACAGGTAAGCTCGGAGCGGTAGACCGCAAAACCTATTCCATCCGAATGCCACAGGCGTTTGAGTTCGTTGGCCCCTATGACCTGTTCACGGGCGCGCTCGAAGTACTTCAGAAAATTGGGGTGATACACCACGCCGGAAAAATCTGTGTCTTCGTAGTAGATCTGCAATTGAAAATGGAACCAAGGGCTGAAGCTGAGTTGCATGCGGATACCTGTGGTAGATTCGTGCCCGGCAGTTTAACACTGTGATAGCGAAAGATGAGCACTCAGAAGCGACCATTGTTGATTATTTGCTGATATTGACCGCTTTGTTTCATCTGTCGCAACCCTTTATCCAATGCCTTGGCCAAAGCCGGTGAGTCGGCGTCCTGCAGTGAGAATGCCAGGAATATTCGGCTCTGATGGTTGGGAAATGCCGGCAGAATCTCCTCCTTCACTCCCATACGTTTGATAACGCCTTCGGCCACCTTGTCGAACATAATGGCGGCATCTATACGGTTGAGCAGCAGGAGATTGAGCAGTTGTTCCTGACTGGCGACCTGAACCAGCTGCAACTGTTTGCTTAGTTTGGCGAATTCATCGCCATATTCATAACCTTTGATAACCCCTACGACACTCCCCCTCGGAAGTTGCCATTTGTTTTGGGCACTCAGTGGCCGGTTTTTGTTGTAGTAGAAGGAGGCATTGGCAATAAACAGTGGCTCTTCACCAAACAGAAAACCCGCCTCAGTACTGCGCTCACGAGTGACATTGAACACTCCTTGAACCTGGCCCTTTCGGGCCATCATCAAGGCTCTGGAGTAGGGTACTACCAAGCTTTCCACTTGGATATGTTCAATAGAAAAAGCCGCGGCGATCAGTTGGTGAGATAAGCCTTGCCCGGTTCTGTCGGCGAAAGGGGGCCAACTGTCTTCGGCGGCGAGTAAGACTTTATTCTGAGGGGTTGCCCTGGTTGACTTGGTAGGTAATATGCAAAGAAAACAAATTAATACAGCTATTATTCCAGATCTCATTCTCGTCCTTTGGTTGAGCGGCCCGGTTATAAAGACTAAAAATAGTACCTGAGTCTTAGTCTTTTCGATAGTCTCAGCGAGACAAGTTTTTGAGTTGTGAGCTTGGCGACAGTTACGTTATACGGGTTTGCATTACAATAATCATTAGATTAATCTCATTAAAATTTTTCTAATGGATGAGGTAGTACCATGCCAGAAAAGATTATTGAACTTGAAACCAAAATGGGTAAAGGCTGGAAAGTGACAGCACAGGTGCGTGAGCATACCTTGGTCATTGACCAACCGACGGCCGGTAACGAAGGGGCCAATCCGCTGGAGACTTTCCTGTTTTCTCTGGGGGGCTGTATTTCTGCCATTGCCAGAATGGTGGCCAGAGAGCAGAAAATCGATCTCCGGGGGATGAATATCAAGGTGCGTGGCGAGATGAATTCCGACGGTTTGCTGGGGAAAGTCAGCGAGGATCCTGTCGGATTTCGCCGTATCACCTTGGATGCCGATATCGATGCCGACTTGACGGCAGAGCAGAAGCAGCAGTTTCTCGATACTGTCTGCCATCGTTGTCCCGTGCATGACAACCTGCTGAGTGCCTCAAGAGTAGAGCATCAAAGTATCTGAGGCCTGAAGCTTCAAATGCGCTTGGCTTGAGCACAGCCAATCCTGGCCAAACCCGGGCTAAATAAAATAAAGCGCTGATCCAGGCTTGCTGCTGTGAATACTGGCAGGCTGACAGATAACCACTGACTCAGACGGCAAAATGCCGTTTCGCCTCCTACACTTGCAAGGGAAGATGCAAGTTCAGGGATAACAGAGCAAAGGAGGCGAAAATGAGTTATATCGATGTGGTGGTCGCTCCGGTTCCCAGCGCCAAGAAACAGCAATATCTTGAGCATGCACGCCGGGCGGCGGGTCTGTTCAAGTCTCAGGGCGCTTTGGAGCTGGTAGAATGCTGGGGGGATGATGTCCCGGAAGGTAAGCTTACTTCCATGCCTATGGCGGTAAAGCGCCAAGACGACGAGACTGTGGTGGTTTCCTGGATCCTTTGGCCGGACAAGGCCACGCGTGATAAAGGCATGCAGTTTATCATGACAGATCCTTCCGTTCCCGAGACTCTCGGCGATATGCCGTTCGATGGCAAGAGAATGATCTGGGGCGGCTTTGAGATGCTGTTCAAGGAATAGCTTTTCTTTGACTCCTCAATAAAACAAGGGATGCCGCTTGGCATCCCTTGTTTTATTGAGGCTCCTTATTGACCCAGACAGAATCAATCTGAACCTGAGCCTATGTTTATCTGCGCCTGCTGCCGGGCGATAGCGGCATTGAGCCTGTCTTTGACATGGCCGGGCGACTTGGTGTTATAGGACAAGAGTCGATACATGGCCGGGATCACCAACAGGGTGACAAAGGTCGCAAACGCCATACCGAAGAACACCACAGTACCCACGGCAATACGGCTCTCAGAGCCGGCACCAGTGGAGAAGATAAGCGGAATCGCGCCGACAATCGCGGTGAAGGAGGTCATCAGGATAGGCCGCAAACGCCGCGCTGAGGCATCGATAACCGCCTGTTCGAAGGCCAGCCCCTTGTCTCGCAGTTGGTTGGCAAATTCGACGATCAGAATCCCGTTCTTGGTTACCATGCCTATCAACATGATCATCCCTATCTGGCTGTAGAGGTTGAGTCCTTGTTGTGTCAGCCACAGACCAAGGAAGCCGCCGAAAACCCCCATAGGGACGGTCAACATCACCACCAGTGGGTTGATAAAGCTTTCGAACTGAGCCGCCAGCACCAGATAAACCACCAAGAGGGCCAAACCGAATACCAGCAGCATGCTGCTCTGGTTTTCCTTGAAGTCTTTCGACTCACCTGTGTAGCTGATACTGATATCACCGGGCAGGGATTCAATCGCCTTGGCGTCGAGGAAATCCAGTGCTTCCCCCAGAGTGGCGCCATCCATGAGGTTAGCCTTGATGGTGATGGATTTTTGTTTATTGGTATGGCTCAGTCGCTGCGGCGAGGCCACTTCTTCGATATGCGCCAGGCTGTCGAGGGTAACCAGCTCGCCCTTGGTGGTCCGCATATAGATCTGGCTGAGGTCGCTCATGCTGCTGAACTGTTTTTCATCCCCGCGCACGTAGACATCATACTCTTCACCCCTGTCCACATAAGTGGTTTGCTTGCGGCCGCCGAGCATCACCTCCAGGGTTTCCGAAACATCGGCAACACTGACACCAAGCTCTGCCGCCCTTTGTCGGTCAACCGTGACCAGAAGCTCAGGGGTGGTTTCGGCATAATCCAGATCGGCGCCGCGCATCAGGCCACTGCTGTTGGCCTCCTGTTGCAGCAGCTGTGCCCATTTGAACAGCTCTTTATAGTCGGATCCGCCGATAACAAACTGCACCGGCTCACTGGAGCGGCCACGGAAGCCGGGTAACATGGGACGCACCATCACATCGGGAATATCTTTCAATACTTGGGCTATCATCACCAGCGCCTGATCGGCGTTGATATCCCTGTCCTCCCAATCCTCGAGCTGCATGATCACAAAACCTGTTTGATCACCGGCGCGGCCACCAAAGGCCGGCGCCTGCACACTGAAGGACTTGAGCACGCCCTGGCCCAGCAGCGGCATCAGCCTATCCTGTACTATATCCATGTTGGCTGTCATGCGGTTATAGCTGGTGCCTTCGGCGCCCTTGATAAAGGCGAAGATCACTCCGCGGTCTTCCTGCGGCGCCAGCTGTGCAGGAATATGGTTTACCAGCAAGGCGCTGCCGCCGATACAGGCGAGGATCACCAGGGGCGCCGCAACCTTGTGACGTATGGCAATGGCCACCATGGCGCGATACTTAAGCTCGAGCGCGGCAAAGAATCGATTCAAGGCGCGGTTGAAGGCGTTGGGTTTGACATTGGCCTTGAGCAACTGGCTGCTGAGCACAGGTGTCAGTGTTAGCGCGACCAGGGATGAGAACAGTACAGACACCGCCAGCAGCACGGAAAACTCGGTGAACAGCAAGCCGACCATGCCTTCCATAAAGGAGATGGGCAGAAATACCATCACCAATACCGCCGTGGTGGCAATAACGGCAAAGCCCACTTCGCGGGTGCCCTTGTAGGCGGCCAGCAGCGGATCTTCCCCGCGCTCTATGTGGTGAAAGATATTCTCTACCACCACAATGGCGTCATCCACCACCAGGCCTATGGCCAGGATCAGTGCCATCAGGGTCAGCAGGTTGATGGAAAAGCCCAAGAAGTAGGCGGCCATAAAGGCCGAGATCAGCGATACCGGCACAGTCACAGCAGGAATAAGCGTTGCCCGCAGCTGGCCGATAAAAATATACAGTACCAGCAGTACCAGCGCCGCCGTGATATAGAGGGTGTAATACACCTCGTCTATGGCCTGATCGATAAACACGGTCGAGTCGTAGTCCACATATAGCTGGGTACCGGCCGGCAGAAACTTTTGCAGTGCGTCCACCTGCTTGTAAACATCTTTGGCGACATCCAGCGGATTGGCATCCGATTGCGGCACTATCCCCAGGCTGAGGTTGACTATGCCATTGCTCTTGAAAGTGGAGTTTTCATTCTCGGCGCCGACAAACACCTCGGCCACATCCTTGAGATAAACCGGCGAGCCGTTTGCGCTGCTGACCTGCAGATAGTCGAATTGCTCAGGGCTCAGATAGAGGCGGGCGGTGCGCACTGTCATCACAGTGGTGTCGTTACGCAGCTCGCCGCCGGGGGATTCCATATTCTCCGCCTTGAGGGCTGTAAGGATATCCTGCACAGTGACATTGCGACCGGCCATCTGCTCAGGCTTGAGGCGCACATACATCACCTTGTAGAGACCACCTGAGATATCCACCGAGCTGACCCCTGTGATCAGGTTGAACTTATCTTCCAGTACCCGGCGGGAATAGTCAGTGAGCTGGGTACGATCCATCTCGCTGGAGCTCAAGTTGACATAGATGGAGGGCTCGCCCGAGCCGTTGTCTTTGGAGACTACCGGGTCGTTGGCCTCTTCCGGCAGCCTGCGCTGCGCCCTGGCCACCGCATCACGGACATCGCTCACCCCTTCGGTGAGATTCCAGCCCAATTTGAAGGTCACAGTGATCCGCGACATGCCGTTGCGGCTCACCGAGGTGATTTCATCGATACCGCTGATGCCTGTCAGCTCATCCTCAAGGTTTTTGGTGACCTGACTCTCCATGATAGAGGCGCTGGCCCCTTCATAGGTGGTCATCACAGTGACGACCGGGCTCTCCACATCCGGCATTTCCCGCACCGACAGCTTGCTGAAAGACACCAGACCAAAGACACACAAAAGCAGGCTCAGCACTATGGCACTGATTGGCCGTTTGACCGATACATCGGATAACAACATCAGTGAAGCTCCCCGGTCTGCTGTACTGCTTCGGCGGTCAAGGGCTTGACACTGGCGCCATCACGAATATTCACCAGCCCCTGAACAACAATGCGATCCCCTTGGCTGACGCCATCTGTGATCAGCACCAGATTGTCGACCCGGGCGCCCAGATGCACTTCGGTGCGGTGGGCTATGCTGCTTTCATCGATGCGATAGACATAACGCTTGGTGCCGGAATACTCCAACGCCTGCACCGGCACTACCGCCTGATGCAGTGGTGGGAAGGTCAGGGTGGCCGACAACATCATGCCAGGCCTCAAGTGTTTGTTTGGGTTGTTGAACTCTACCCTTACCCTGACATTGAGTGTATCCGGGTTGACTCTGGGATCTATGGCAACCACCTTGCCCTGAAATAGTTGGCCGTTCCAGGCACTGCTGCTGCCTTGTACCTGCATGCCGACACTCAGTTGCGACAGATAAGACTCGGGCACCTGCAGATCGAGCCGCAACAAGCTCAGATCATCGAGACTCAAGAGTTCGGTTCCTTGGCTCACCAGCTTACCCTTGCTGAAATCCACCAGGCCCACTGTACCGGAAAAGGGAGCCCGCAGATGATGGTAGGATAGTTCGGCCCTGGCCGAGGCCAGCCTGGCTTCGGCGATACTGACGCTGGCGCGTTGGGCATCAATTTCTGTCTGGGTAATGGCGTTGCGGCCGATCAGTTTTTCATATTCGCCCAACTTACGCCGCTCATCGGCCAGATAAGATTCGGCTTCCATCACTGCCGCCTTGGCCTTGGATTCTTCCAAAACCAGCAAGAGTTCACCTGCCTTCACCTCTTGATTGGAGCGCACTGCGATAGCGTCTATCTTGCCGGCGACTTGAGGCGCTATGGTGACCGAGCGTTCTGCTTCCAGCTTGCCTATCAGAGTCAGGGATTGCGCCAGGGATTGCTCTGTGACTGTGGCGGTAATTACGGGAACGGCGGCTTTGCCCATCCCCATCCCCATGCCTGAGCCGGGCTTTTTGACGGTATTTTCTGCCGTTGGCGTCAATAGGAGATAGGTGGCCACACAAAGGCCAAGGACCACTAGTCCTATGTAGCTTTTCTTCATGGTGTCTTATCTGATTCCGGTAGAGGTCCATTGCGGATCTTGAGGGCACCTATTTTACGTTAGCCTTATGCATAAAGCTGGTAAATGAGTGTAAAAAAGCGCAAATTCCAGTACGAAAATGTGACTGGAAAATCGATTTACGTAACCGCCTCTGGCCTATGCTATTTGAATGACGTGATGTTCAGGGAATAAAAAACGGAGGCAGCTACCTCCGTTTTTTTATGTATGACTGTGGGTATTGCCCTTGAGGCCCTACTTGGTCATCCGCTTGTACTTGAGTCTGTGCGGCTCAATCACATCGGCACCGAATTGGTTTTTCAGCCAGGCCGAGTATTCTGTGTAGTTACCTTCGTAGAAGTTAACCTGACCCTCGTCACGGTAGTCGAGGATGTGAGTACAGATACGGTCGAGGAACCAACGGTCGTGCGAGATCACCATGGCGCAGCCCGGGAATTCCAACAGCGCTTCTTCCAGTGCCCGCAGAGTTTCCACGTCCAGATCGTTGGTCGGTTCGTCGAGCAGCAACACGTTGCCGCCGGCTTGCAGCAGCTTGGCCAGATGCACCCGGTTACGTTCACCACCGGAAAGTGAGCCGATGATCTTCTGCTGATCGCCACCACGGAAGTTGAAGCGACCGACATAGGCGCGGCTCGGGATCTCCAGATTGTTGATCCGCATTATGTCCTGACCGCCGGAAATCTCTTCCCAAACCGTGTTCTTGTCGTTCATCGAGTCACGGAACTGTTCCACAGAGGCGATTTGTACCGTATCACCTATCTCGATTTCACCGCTGTCCGGTTGTTCGGCGCCACTGAGCATTCTGAACAGGGTCGACTTACCGGCACCGTTGGCACCGATAATACCGACGATGGCGCCCTTGGGAACACTGAAGCTTAAGTTGTCTATCAGAATGCGGTCACCATAGCTCTTGGTGAGATTACGCACCTCAATCACCTTGTCACCCAGACGAGGACCGGGCGGAATAAACAGCTCATTGGTCTCGTTGCGGCGCTGATAATCTGAGCTGTTCAGCTCTTCGAAGCGGGCCATACGGGCCTTGCCCTTGGACTGACGTCCCTTGGCACCCTGACGCACCCACTCCAATTCCTTGGCGATCGTCTTCTGGCGGGCGCTTTCGCTGGCGGCTTCCTGCTTCAGACGGGCATCTTTCTGCTCCAGCCAGGAGGAGTAGTTGCCCTGCCATGGGATACCTTCACCCCGGTCCAGTTCCAGGATCCAGCCGGCGGCATTGTCGAGGAAGTAACGGTCGTGGGTAATGGCGACTACAGTGCCTGAGTATTCCTGCAGGAAGTGCTCCAGCCAGGCAACGGATTCGGCATCCAGGTGGTTGGTCGGTTCGTCCAGCAGCAGCATCTCCGGCTTTTCCAGCAGCAGACGACAGATGGCCACCCGGCGACGTTCACCCCCGGAGAGCACCTCCACCTTGGCGTCCCATTCCGGCAGACGCAGGGCGTTGGCGGCGCGCTCGAGAATGTTGTCCAGATTATGGGCATCCTGCGCTTGAATGATGGCTTCCAGCTCGCCTTGCTCCTTGGCCAGGGCGTCGAAGTCGGCATCCGGCTCGGCATAGGCCGCATAGACTTCATCCAGACGCTTGAGGGCGTTTTTGGCTTCGCTGACGGCTTCTTCTATGGTTTCCCGTACTGTCTTGTTGGGATCAAGCTGGGGCTCCTGGGGCAGGTAACCTATCTTGAGTCCCGGCATGGGACGGGCTTCACCTTCAATTTCGGTGTCCAGACCTGCCATGATTTTCAACAGGGTGGATTTACCCGAGCCGTTGAGACCCAGGACACCAATTTTGGCGCCGGGGAAGAAACTCAATGAAATATCTTTGAGGATCTGCTTTTTGGGCGGCACTATTTTGCCGACCCTCAGCATGCTGTATACAAACTGAGCCATATTGTTTCTCTGTTGTCCTGAACTGAGTTTTCCTAAACTGGCGGCAGTTTACCAATTTGCCAGGGCTCCTGCCAGATGCGGCCGGATAGCGGCACCATTGTTCAGCAAATGAAACATAGTCATCTGCTGACACAAGGATTTTCATCATCCTGCGACTGGGATATTTGTCACACTCAGAGTAGAATACCGCGCAACCCTACCAATAAGATTTGCCAGCTGGAGTGACAGATGCTGAAGAAAAGTATGAACATTGCCGACTATGATCCTGAGCTGTTCAAGGCGATTGAGGATGAAACCCGTCGTCAGGAAGAGCACATTGAGCTGATCGCCTCCGAAAACTACACCAGTCCCAGAGTCATGGAAGCCCAGGGCTCACAACTGACCAACAAGTATGCCGAAGGTTATCCCGGCAAGCGTTACTACGGTGGTTGTGAGTATGTCGATGTGGTGGAGACTCTGGCAATTGAGCGTGCCAAGCAGCTGTTTGGCGCTACTTACGCCAACGTTCAGCCACACTCAGGTTCACAGGCCAACAGCGCGGTTTATATGGCGTTGCTGCAACCCGGCGATACCGTACTGGGGATGAACCTGGCTCACGGTGGTCACCTGACCCACGGCTCTCCGGTTAACTTTTCCGGCAAGCTGTACAACATCATCCCTTACGGTATCGATGAGTCCGGCAAGATTGACTACAGCGAACTCGAAACGCTGGCGCTGGAACACAAGCCCAAGATGATCATCGGCGGCTTCTCGGCCTACTCAGGCATAGTTGACTGGGCCAAGCTGCGTGAAATCGCCGACAAGATTGGCGCTTACCTGTTTGTCGATATGGCACACGTGGCCGGTCTTATCGCTGCCGGTGTTTATCCTAACCCTGTGCCGCACGCCCACGTGGTGACTTCGACCACTCACAAGACACTGGCCGGTCCCCGCGGTGGTGTGATTCTGTCGGCTGCTGACGATGAAGATCTGTACAAGAAGCTGAATTCCGCGGTATTCCCGGGCGGTCAGGGTGGTCCTCTGATGCACGTTATCGCCGGTAAAGCCGTGGCCTTCAAAGAAGCACTGGAGCCGGAATTCAAGACCTATCAGCAGCAGGTGGTCAATAACGCCAAGGCCATGGTTGAGGTGTTCCTCGAGCGCGGTTACAAGATAGTTTCCGGCGGTACCAGCAACCATCTGATGCTGGTGGACCTGATTGGCCGTGAGCTGACCGGTAAAGAAGCCGACGCCGCTCTGGGCCGTGCCAACATCACAGTCAACAAGAACTCAGTGCCTAACGACCCCCGCTCACCCTTTGTGACCTCCGGGGTGCGTATCGGTACTCCGGCCATCACTCGCCGCGGTTTCAAGGAAGCCGAAGCCCGTGAACTGACCGGCTGGATCTGTGATGTGCTCGACAATGCTCACGATGACGCCGTTATCGAGCGCGTGAAGGGCCAGGTGCTGGAACTGTGCGCTCGCTTCCCTGTTTACGGTTAACCTTTTCAAGGGAATAGGATAAACTTCGATGGCCGCTGAATTCAGCGGCCATTTTTGTTTCTGCCATTTAGCAGCAGCCGCTGCCGGCAACTGAGCACCAGGAGGCATAATGCATTGTCCATTTTGCAGTGCGACGGATACCAAGGTGATAGATTCCAGGCTGGTGGCAGACGGTCATCAGGTGCGCCGTCGCCGGGAATGTACTCTGTGTCATGAACGCTTTACCACCTTTGAAGGTGCCGAGCTCGTCATGCCCAGAGTGATCAAGCGCGATGGCAGCAGGCAACCGTTCGATGAGGACAAGCTGCGCGGCGGTATGCTGCGCGCCGCCGAGAAACGTCCGGTTTCCATGGATAAGATTGAAGAGGCGATCAGCAAGATCAAGTCCACCCTCAGAGCCACAGGCGAGCGGGAAGTGACTTCGGAAATGATCGGCAACCTGATGATGGATCATCTTATCGAGCTGGATAAGGTGGCCTATATTCGCTTTGCCTCCGTGTATCGTGCCTTTGAAGATGTGTCAGAGTTTGGTGAAGCGATTGCCAAGCTGGAGAAAAAATAGGCTGTCAGTCACAGCCAACTGTTAAGTAACGGAAACCCCCATGTGGTCCAATACTGATATCGCCATGATGAGCCGCGCCATAATGCTGGCTCGCCGTGGCCGTTATACAACCCGTCCCAACCCCAATGTCGGCTGCGTTATCATAGATGCCGATGGCAAGATTGTCGGCGAAGGCTGGCATCAGCGTGCCGGTGAGCCCCATGCCGAAGTACATGCCCTGAAAATGGCCGCTGACAAGGCCCGCGGCGCTACTGCCTATGTCACCCTCGAACCCTGCAGTCACTATGGTCGCACGCCGCCCTGTGCCGAAGCCTTAATTAAACATGGCCTCAAGCGGGTGGTGGTGGCAATGACAGATCCCAACCCTCAGGTGGCCGGCCGAGGTATCGGCATGCTGCAGGCAGCCGGGGTTCAGGTGCAGAGCGGTCTCTTGGCCGAACAGGCCAGAGCGTTGAATCCAGGCTTTTTATCGCGGATGGAGCGAAATCGCCCCTGGGTCACTCTCAAGCTGGCGGCGAGTCTCGATGGCAAGACGGCGTTGGCCAACGGCGAGTCCAAGTGGATAACCGGCCCCGAGGCGCGCCGCGACGTGCAAAGGCTCAGGGCCCGCAGCTGCGCTCTGCTCACCGGCATTGAAACTGTATTGGCCGATGACCCTTCCTTGAATGTCCGGCACGCTGAGCTTGGCAGCCTGGGTGAAACCCTGAGTGAGCAGGAACTCATTCAACCGCTGCGAGTGATACTCGACAGCAACTGCCGTATGCCGCTCGATGCCAGGTTATTGAAGATTGTCAGCCCAGTGCTCTTGGTCAGCTGCCGCCCCTACGAGGATGAGTTCCTAGCCGCTTTGCCGCCTTATGTCACCACTTTGGTGTTGGCCGGTGAAGACAACAGAGTCGATATCGCGGCGCTGCTGCAACACCTGAACCAGAGCTGCAATGCGGTGTTGGTCGAGGCCGGGGCAACGCTTTGCGGCGCCTTTATTAGTGCCGGGTTGGCCGATGAGCTGTTGCTCTACCAAGCCCCGAAACTGCTTGGCGCCGCTGGCCGAAACCTGCTGGCCTTGCCAAACTATCAGCAGATAGCCGATACCCCGGCGATACGGGTAACAGATCAACGTAAGCTTGGCAATGATACCCGGCTTACTCTCAAGATAGGTGATTGAATGTTTACCGGAATAATTGAAGCTGTCGGTACAATACGAGCCCTGGAGCGCCGTGGTGATGATATTCGTCTGACTGTGGCCAGCGGCAAGCTGGATCTTGGCGATGTCCAATTGGGTGACAGCATTGCCACCAACGGCGTGTGTCTGACCGTGGTTGAACGCCTGGCGGATGGTTATGTGGCCGATATTTCGGCTGAAACCGTTAGCCTCACCGGCTTTGACCGCTACAGTGTCGGCACCAAAGTCAACCTGGAAAAGGCGGTCACGCCAAACACCCGCTTGGGCGGGCATCTGGTCAGTGGCCATGTGGATGGTATGGCGCGGGTCATCAGCGTGACCCCAAGGGGCAAGGCGCTGGAGTTTTGGCTTGAGGCGCCTGCTGAGCTTGCCCGTTACATTGCCCATAAAGGCTCCATTACCGTCGATGGCGTCAGCCTTACGGTCAACGAAGTGGATGGCCGCAATTTCCGTCTCACCATAGTGCCGCACACCGCCAGCGAAACTACTTTGCTTGATCTACGTCCCGGAGTTCAGGTGAATCTGGAGGTGGATCAGATAGCCCGCTATCTTGAACGTCTGATGCAGCACGAAGAGGAAGGGCTGCCCAGCGAAGGCGTGACTCTTGCTATGCTCGCCAAGGCCGGTTTCATGCGCTAGATGTGCGCAAGCACACTGGTTATCGCGCGCTAACAGGTTAGAATTCATTGATTACACAGAACAAGAGATAAAGGTCTTACAATGGCGCTACACAGTATCGAAGAGATCATCGAGGATATTCGTCAGGGCAAAATGGTTATCCTGATGGACGATGAGGACAGGGAAAATGAGGGCGACCTCATCATGGCGGCGGAGAAAGTTACCCCGGAAGCGATCAACTTCATGGCTCGCTTCGGCCGTGGTCTTATCTGCCAAACCATGACCAAGGCTCGCTGCCAGCAGCTGAATCTGCCGCTGATGGTCAGCAATAACAACGCCCAGTTTTCGACCAACTTCACCGTCTCCATTGAGGCCGCTGAAGGGGTTACCACAGGTATTAGCGCCCATGACCGCGCCGTGACAGTGCAGGCGGCTGTGGCTAAAAATGCCAAGCCGTCCGACATAGTTCAGCCCGGGCATATTTTCCCTTTGATGGCACAGGATGGCGGGGTGCTGGTGCGCGCCGGTCATACCGAAGCCGGTTGCGATCTGGCGCGTTTGGCCGGTTTGGAACCTTCGGCTGTGATCGTGGAGATCCTCAATGAGGATGGCACCATGGCGCGCCGTCCGGATCTGGAAGTGTTCGCCAAGGAGCACGGCGTTAAGATGGGCACCATTGCCGATCTGATCAACTACCGTAATAACACAGAAACCACAGTGGTACGTGAGGCCAAGTGCAAGCTGCCTACCCGTTTCGGCGAGTTTGAGCTGCACACCTTCCGCGACACCATAGACAATCAACTGCACTTTGCCATGGTCAAGGGCGAGATTGTCGACAATATTCTGGTGCGGGTACACCTGCAAAACACCATTAATGACCTGCTGTTCTCTGAGCGTGATGAAGTGCGCAGCTGGCCGCTTGAGCAAGCCATGGCGAGGATTGCCGCCGATGGTGGCGTGCTGTTGCTGCTGGGTAACCAGGAGCCTAACGAGAGCATTATCGCCAAGCTCAAGGCATTTGAAGCCGAAGACAAGGGCGAAGTGCCGGTGACCGCCAAATGGCAGGGAACCTCCCAAAGGGTTGGGGTAGGCTCACAGATTCTGGCGACGCTTGGTGTCAACAAAATGCGCCTGCTCAGCTCGCCCAAGCGTTATCACTCTTTGGGGGGCTTTGGTCTGGAAGTCACTGAGTATATTCCCGGCGAATGAGCCGACAGAATTAATTAACCATTTCCGAATAATTGCATAGGGCGGAGGGGTAAATTGCGTGCTATCATAGCGCCACTTTTTGCCCCCGGCCGGGTGCTTTAGCCAAGTTAGGTAAGATAATGAACATAGTTCAAGGTAATATCGAAGCAAAAAACGCCAAAGTCGCGATCGTTGTATCCCGTTTCAACAGCTTTGTGGTTGAAAGTCTGCTGGAGGGTGCCGTAGACACTCTTAAGCGTTTCGGTCAGGTAAGTGAAGACAACATCACTGTGGTACGCGTACCTGGTGCTTTCGAGCTGCCTTTGGCCGCCCGTCGTGTTGCCGCCAGTGGCAAGTTCGACGGTATCATCGCCCTGGGGGCAGTGATCCGTGGTGGTACACCACACTTTGATTTCGTTGCAGGTGAATGCAACAAGGGTCTGGCTCAAGTGGGTCTGGAATTCGATATCCCGGTATCTTTCGGGGTATTGACTACAGACACTATCGAACAGGCCATTGAGCGTTCCGGCACCAAGGCTGGCAACAAAGGCGGCGAAGCTGCCCTGGGTCTGCTGGAAATGGTGAACGTGCTGCAACAACTTGAGCAACAGCTGTAATACAGGAAAAAGCATGAAGCCTTCAGAGCGCCGCAGAGCCCGCCGTTTAGCGGTTCAAGCCATCTATTCATGGCAACTGAGCGGGAACAATATTGCCGATGTGGAGCACGAGTTTCTGACCGAGCAAAACATAGACGGCGTGGATGTCGCCTACTTCCGTGAACTGTTCACCGGAGCGACAACCAAAAAGGCTCAACTGGACGAGTTAATTGCCCCCCATCTGGATCAACGTCCCATAGAGGAGGTGGATCCCGTGGAGAAGGCCATTTTGCGTTTGGCGGCTTACGAGCTGACTTTCCGCAAGGATACGCCATACAAAGTGGTGATCAACGAGGCTATCGAGTTGGCCAAGGCGTTCGGCGCTGAGGACAGCCACAAGTTTGTCAATGGCATATTGGACAAGCTGGTAGCTCGTCGCTGAACCAGAAAGAAATTAGACAAACGGTATCGTCAGATACCGTTTTTTCATTGGAAAACCGGGAGGCTGCGAACCTGTGGCCAAGTCAACAGTGAAAGAATTTCAACTTATCGAGCGCTATTTTCACGGCCGCGGCCAAGCGCGCAAAGATGTCCGCCTGGGCATAGGTGATGATTGTGCCCTGGTACAACCCGCCGAACACAAATCCATTGCCATCTCCTGCGATACCCTGGTGGAAAATGTCCACTTTTTGCCGGATATGCCGGCTCAGGCGCTGGGTTACAAAGCCTTGGCGGTCAACCTGTCCGATCTTGCCGCCATGGGGGCCGAGCCCGCATGGATGACCTTGGCGTTGACCATGCCTAGTGTCGATGAAACCTGGCTGGAGCAATTTAGTGCAGGTTTATTTGAAGCGGCTGATTACTATGGTATTTCTCTGGTTGGAGGCGATACCACTCGCGGTCCTAAGGCCATCAATATCACGGTTCATGGCCAGGTGCCGGAAGGCAAAGCACTCATTCGTAGCGGCGCCCGCGCCGGTGACTGGATTTATGTCACAGGTTCCCTGGGGGATTCTGCCCTTGGGCTGGATATCATCCGCGGTGAATTGAAGGCGAGGGCGGAACACAAGGAATACCTGGTCAACCGTCACTATCATCCCAGCCCCAGAGTACTGGCCGGTCAGTCGCTGAGAGGCTTGGCATCTAGCGCTATAGATCTCTCTGATGGCTTGTTGTCGGATATCAAGCATATCCTCAAGGCATCGGCTGTCGGTGCGGTTATCGAAGTGGATAAGCTGCCGCTGTCCCAGGCGATGAAAGATACTGTGAGTTTGGAGACGGCGCTCGACTACGCCCTTTGTGGCGGTGAAGATTATGAACTGCTGTTCACTGTGCCGGAAGCGCAGCGCGGTGCGCTGGAAACCGCCTTGGGCCATGCCGGAGTCAAGTTCTATCAAGTCGGCCAGATACTCGCCGGTAATCAACTCAGGCTGCAATATCATGGTGAGGTATTCGAGCCGCAACAGACAGGATTTGAGCATTTTTAAATGAAGTGGTTTGCTCATGACGAGGCGCTCGCAAGGGTCAGCCTCAAGAATCCGGTGCACTTTCTGGCACTTGGTTTTGGCTCCGGCCTCGCGGCCAAGGCGCCGGGGACTTTTGGAACCTTGGCAGCTGTGCCAGTGTATCTATTGCTGTCTCAGTTTAGTTTGGGTGTGTATCTTGCCGTGACACTGCTGGCCTGTATCGGCGGCATCTATCTATGCGACAAGACTTCCAAAGATATGGGGGTGCATGACCACGGCGCTATCGTTTGGGACGAAGTGGCGGGGTTACTGATCACCATGATTGCAGCGCCCGCCGGAGGGCTCTGGTTGCTGCTGGGCTTTGTGTTATTCCGCGTTTTCGATATCTTCAAACCCTGGCCCATTCGGGTGCTGGATGCCAAGGTGCATGGCGGCCTTGGCATCATGGCCGATGATATCCTGGCCGGTATCTTCTCAATGTTGTCACTGCAGGCGATTGTCTGGGCGATAGGCTGAAACAGCCTTGAGCCGAAATGTATAAGCCTTGAGAGTGGGTTCCCAGCGCTTGCTCTCTAGCTTTGAAGCAAGCTAGCCCGTTACTCCAGAAAATAACTGACGCCATCGATTCGGTGCCTTTCCCCCTGTTATCCCCTTCTACTCATATTTACCGGCTTGGGTTAAGCCCGTTATTTGAGTGCTTTATGCCTAATCCCCAAAGCCGACTATCCTTAAGCTAAGGGAACCCTCATGGGGGCAGTATGATAGGTTGGCTGGCCAACGCCTTGTTCCGGCGCTGCGGCTGTGTAGGACTCTTGGCTCTGTTGTGGATCTTGCCTGGCTTAGGTGCAGACCACGTCCGGCCAGAATCTTACTCACCGGCCGTAGCGCCGACCATTACCCTGCTCAGTGTCAAAGGGGCTATAGGTCCCGGTGTCAGCGACTATTTGATCCGGGGTATAGAGAGCGCATCGGATACGCCAAACAGCCAGTTGGTGTTGATCACTCTGGATACCCCTGGAGGTCTGGTGTCCAGTCTACGGGATATCAATCAAGCGATTCTCGGTTCCAGGGTGCCGGTTGCCTGCCTGGTCTATCCATCCGGAGCTCGTGCAGCCAGCGCCGGGACTTACATGCTGTATGCCTGTCATATCGCCGCTATGGCAACGGCCACCAGCCTTGGTGCGGCGACTCCTGTGCAACTGGGCCCCATGGGAAATGAGCCGCAACAGCCCAAGCCGTCAGAGAATGAAACCGAAAAACCTGTGGGCGATAGCAATAGTCAAAAACTTGAGCGCAAGCAGCTTAATGATGCCATTGCTTATATTCGGGCGCTGGCTGAATTGCGTCAGCGTAATGTCGAGTGGGCCGAGAAGGCGGTACGTGACGCGGCAACCCTGACGGCCTCGGAAGCGCTGGAGGCCAATGTTATCGACTATATCGCCGATACGCCGCAGCAACTCTTGACCATACTTGATGGCAAGTCGGTAGCCATGCCTGGTGGTGCTCGGATACTCAATACCGAAAACGCCATAGTGCTGGATCGCAGCCCGGATTGGCGTGCCCGATTCATCAATCTGCT
Source organism: Shewanella chilikensis (assembly GCF_037953065.1). NCBI lineage: Bacteria > Pseudomonadati > Pseudomonadota > Gammaproteobacteria > Alteromonadales > Shewanellaceae > Shewanella > Shewanella chilikensis. The sequence goes on from NZ_CP149966.1 coordinate 1,372,239, forward strand.
CACCAACCCCAATATCGCTTACATCCTGATGTTATTGGGGATCTACGGTTTGCTGCTGGAGTTTTACAGTCCTGGCGCCATGTTGCCCGGGGTAATAGGAGGGATCTGTTTGCTGTTGGCCTTGTATGCCTTCCAACTGCTCCCTATCAGCTATGCCGGTGGCGGTTTATTGCTTTTGGGAATTATTTTGCTGCTCGCCGAGGCCATGCTACCAAGCTTTGGAATTTTAGGATTCGGTGGCCTGGTCGCTTTCGTGCTGGGGTCGGTATTTTTGGTGGACAGTGAAGTGGAAGCCTTTCGTATCGCCTGGCCTGTGATAGCTCTGGTTAGTGTCGTGAGCCTGCTGTTTTTCCTGCTGTTAATCAGCTTTGTGTTCAAGACCCGCAAATTGTCCGGAGTGGCCGGCGCCGAGGGGATGGTAGGAGAATATGCCAGGGTGATAGAGGGTTTTCCCGGGCGTGGCCGGGTGCATTTTATGGGGGAAGATTGGCAAGGTGACAGCGAACAGGCCTTGAGCCCAGGGCAACGGGTGCGGGTTTTGGGCCTTAAGGGGCTGGTACTCAAGCTGGCCGAGGTGAAAAGCGCTGATATCGAGCCGACTGAAAATCAACGCAGAGGAGACTGACATGGGCGAAGCTATCAGCGGTAGTTTAAATATTTCCTTTGGGGTGTTATTGGTGCTGTTTGCGGCCTTGCTTATCAGCATGTTCCGCATCCTCAGGGAGTATGAACGTGGGGTGATTTTCTTTCTCGGGCGTTTTTACCGGGTCAAGGGGCCTGGGCTTATCATACTGATCCCTGTGGTGCAGCAGATGGTGCGGGTGGATCTTCGAACCATAGTGATGGATGTGCCCTCCCAGGATGTGATCAGCCGTGATAATGTCTCGGTGCGGGTTAATGCCGTGCTCTATTTTCGGGTAGTCGATCCGCAAAAGGCGATTATCAATGTGGAGAACTTCCTCGCCGCCACCAGTCAGTTGGCACAGACCACCCTGAGATCCGTGCTCGGTCAGCATGAGCTGGACGAGATGTTGGCCAACAGGGAGATGCTCAATGCCGATATTCAAAGGATCCTCGACTCCCACACAGATGCCTGGGGCATCAAGGTAGCCAATGTGGAGATCAAGCACGTGGATCTCAATGAAAGTATGATCCGCGCCATCGCCCGTCAGGCCGAGGCGGAGCGGGAGCGGCGGGCCAAGGTGATCCATGCTCTGGGGGAGATGGAAGCCTCGGAAAAACTGGTGGAAGCGGCGCAGACGCTGGGGAAAGAACCCAATGCCATCATGCTGCGCTATCTGCATACCCTGACGGAAGTGGCGGCAGAAAACAATTCGACCATCCTGTTTCCGCTGCCGCTTGAGTTACTGAGCAAATTAAATGGTGCATTTAGCAATTTAAATGAAAAATCCAAAAATTAGCCTGAAACTGTTTGAAATTTCGCCTATTTACAAGGGGTTAATATATTGTTAGTTTGAGCGTTTGGGGATAGCTCAATAACAGGCCTCCGGCCTAAGTTGTTTTAGTCGCGACTTGATCTGACACATTATCTTGAAAAGGTGAGAGTTACCCGTTTTGATAAAGGAGTCAAAGCTTCAATCAAAACAAAAGAGGTAACTCTCATGCTGCATACTAACAATCCCATAATTAAACACAAAGCAGATCACACATGGGACTTGCTTGTATCTTCCTTAGGCTCTAAGTTCACAATACTATAACGGCTATAATTGCTGCACCTAGTATATATAGGCCACTAGATAATGAAATTGATTTAATCACGCTAAACTCTTTTATCTCTATCTTCTTGATATTATCCATTTTTACAGACTTCCCTTCTCCGGATAACGTCGAATCAGTTGTGCTCTCGACTTTAAACTCAATTATTTCATCTGAGGTAGTGGTTATTTTGATATCCTTTCCTATATAGTTTGATGTGGGGGTAGAATCAAATTTAACTTCGTTCAATGATGTACAGCCAGATAACATCAAACTGATTAAGAGGATCATGGTTAAATTTTTCATAGTAACCTCAATTTTATGGTTCATAACATCCATGGCTTGCGCCACCTGGTCTTGCGCATGGGTTTATCCAACGTCCTGTATCATAAACCGCTTGGTTTTCGTAAGATATTTTATAGTTTCCTGATATATCAAAATCAACTTTGTTCATGTAGTATTCTCTGTAATTCCAACCAGTGTAATATCTATGGTTTTTTTCAGATATTGCTATTGATATATACTTTTCAGGATGTATTCCTTTTATTGTGTTTTTTATTTCAAAGCCTAAGTCCATACCATTAATAATCCAAGTGTTATCAGGTATAACGCTTTCAATTCCAGCTACATAATATTTGTGGTTGTGAATGCTGCTTAAGATGGAGTTCAATTCTTGTTGGAAAAAATTAGGCTTAAAAACCTTTAGCAATGATTTTGTTACCTTTGCTGCTAACTTGTTGAATATTCCATTCCCGTCAATATCTACATGGACTCTAAGGTTTCCATTGTCTCTAATGTTATAGACTTGACCATTAATAGGGTTATAATCTGCTGAAAGATTTAACTCGGATGTTTTGATTTTTGCGTATAATGTCAGTCCAGATATGTCAATTTTTATCTCAGTCGATATTGTAAATCCTTTAACAGTTGCTGTTATTATTCCATCAGGCTGTGTCATTATTTTTGTTTCTAATGGCCCATTTAAAGTTACATGTTTCAACTCCCTATACCTGAATGTTGGTAGCTTGTTGATTTCCGCTCTTGTGCTTGATTCTATAGATGAGAAGAGTTTTTCATTAATAGATTTTAATATTTTTTTGTTTCATTATGTATTGGGAGTCCTATGGATTCATTGTTGATAACCATCAAGCTATTCCATTGACCTGATTTTTTTCACTAATTTCAACAAGGTGGTTGGTTCTAGATACATAAGTTGGATAATAAGCCGTACTTGATGTTGAAAAAAAATAACGTTAATACTAATAAGATTTTTCTCATAAAAACTCGCGAATTCAACTCCGAAGTGCACCACTCGCTAAATTAGGCTGCCTTGCGTAATTCATTGAATACCGCAACAGGTTGCCTGAAGCCGAGGCACTTTCTCGGTCTGGCATTTAATGCCCGTTCAATCTCACTAATTTGCTTATCTGTTACCGTCCGCAAATCGGTGCCTTTCCGTATGTATTGCCGCAGCAAACCGTTGAAGTTTTCATTCAGTCCGCGTTCCCAGGACGAATAAGGGTTAGCGAAGTAGACATCCGTTTTAAGCTTTTCTGCGACCTGTTCGTGGTCACAGAACTCGCTGCCGTTGTCCGCAGTGATAGTTCGAACATAACCTCGATATTTCCACAGCATACCAACCATGGCCCGGGCTACATCGGCTGCGCTTTTCGCTGGCACTTTGCGTATCAGGTACAGCTTACTTTTTCGCTCAACCAGGCTGACAATCGCGCCCGTACCTTGCTTGCCCAGAACCGTGTCAGCTTCCCAGTCTCCGAACCGCTTTTTCTTGTTCACGATAGCGGGACGATGCTCTATGCCTACGCGATTCGGGATAATCACACGCTTCGCACGGTTACCTTTACGGTATCTTCGGTGACTCTGGCGGAGCTGTTTGTACAACTTGCCGCCGCATAATTTATCACGCTGGACATAGCCATAAATCCACTCGTGACTGACGTTATATCCGATGATTTTACCGACACCGGCTATTTGTTCCGGACTCCATTTCTCATTGAGACCGAACTCAACAAAGGTGATGGTCAGTCCAGATATTCTAGACTTCGCGGACTGACAACGGCGTTTTAGTGCCTTCGCCTGAGCGACTTCCGGCAAGTAATGGTTATCCCGAATTCGATTGCGATTTACTTCCCGGCTGATTGTGCTGTGACTGACTTTCAGACGTTTTCCTATCTCCCGATAACTGAAACCCTCGCGTAAATAGGCCTCAATCTGGTATCGTTGTCCCTCGATCAACTGCTTGTAATTCATGGTAACTACTCATGTTTGTTTGGCGACTACAGAGTATCACCAACAGGCAGTTGATCTCTCCTCACCGTTTAACCATGAGTGGTGCACTTATTATCTGAATTCGGGCTCCTTTTTCGTATTTGCCCCTTGAGCATAATTTGTAAATTATGCATTTCTTAAGTAACCAAAAAAATGCGTATAAGGCAATCAAAAAATCAATCTTTAACATTTTTGCATTTATTTTTTATTTGTTAAGTTTATCGTTGCTTGGTTTTTTTATTGGGTGGTGTTTGTTTTAGTTGTTTGATTTTTGTATTTTATTTGGTGTGTTTTTGTGTCACCTTGTGTTTTTTGTACTTTTCTAACACCAACTAAAGCTTTGCTAACCTGAGTATTGTAATCTCACAGGTTCAGTGTCGGGTTTATCAGTTGTATGTATCGGCGCATCGGCTGTCAGATCCATTAATTTTCCTTGCCAGGCTTATGGGGTTTCCAAGGCGTTGTTGCCTAAATCAGTGGAACCTTTTTGGCACTTTATGATCAGAGCTTGCATCGCAAGGTTTACGGTCAATATCATGGGCAAGTCAAAGCGCACTATCACCAATTGGAAGCAAATTAGTTAACCGTAGCTCTATCATTTTCTGGTTGGACAAAGCGACTCAACACTGTCAGGTGATAGGCAATATGCGCCCCTGGAGTGTGGATCAGGAGCAGCGGCCCTTGTTTCGTGCCGTGCCCGGTTATCCAATTCAGTATGCCAGGATGAGCCGAGAAGGTTGGGTCAACGTGGAAGTGACTGTAAACGAACAGGGCTTTGTCAGCCATGTGGAAGTGCTGGATTCCAAGGGTGGCAAGTAGTTTGAAACTGAAACCGTCAAAGCCGTGTCAAAGTGGCGCTATGCACCCAAGTTTGTCGATGGTAAGCCCGTTAGCGCCAAGACGTGGTCAAAGATTTCCTGCACGCTGTAAGGCTGCAGAGCTGATTGTAGCCCAATAAAAACGCCGGCAGTTGCCGTAATGCCGTTCACTTAGTGTGAACGGCATTTTTCTTAGGCTTAATGGGATACTTGTTTTTACTCATTTTTAACGCACGTGGATAGGCTCTATCCCGTTTCCCATCAAGCTTGAACTGCCTCGCATTACGCACTATGTCCAAGACATCTCTCGGGACATTCCCAGGCGTTTGAGATGACAGCTGAGTCAGTTTAAAAATGATATAACTCGACGCATCTCTAAAGCTTAATTGGTTCGGATGTAACGACGGTAAGCTTTTAGCCATCAACACCATCTTGTATCTGATGAGGTTATAGGCCAACAGTACCCCCCACAATTCTTGGATAACCAGCTCTGGCAATTGACTGCGTAACGTAAAGCGACTCTCCAGAAGATGCTGCTTCATCTCCCGATAGCCCACTTCTATCTCCCATCGATGGGCATATAAATCCGCTATCTCTGCCCCCGGGTAACGCAATGGGTCCGTTAATGACGTCAAAATGGAAACCGACTTACCTTTTATCGTCTTCGTCAGTAAGCGAGCTTCAATATTCTCAGGCAGCATAGGCCACTTCTTTCTGGCTTGAGGCGTGGTGGTTAACCGCACCAGTTGGTCGTGTTTTCCTAAAGAGCGTACCACTTCATATTGTGTCCCTTTCTTCAACGGCAGCAGCCAGTGACTGTTAGGTTGAGCCTGTTGCCAGGCGTGCAAAAGTCCCAACGAATAAAAGCCTCTGTCAAACAGCGTCAGGCTGTTATTGGGGATGCTTGATATCAATTCGGCGGCTAAATTCATTTCACTGACAGCAACAGAATCAAAGGCACTGTTCAATACCAAGTGGCTGCTTAGCTCCATCATGCAAACCATGCGAATTTGCGGATAGGCTGCATCACCAGAAGCGTTGGCAGTTTTGGCAAAGGCCTGATTGTTTTGCTCGCTATCAGGTGTTCGCCACACGACACCATCGACCCCATAGAGGTTAAGCCCACACCAATGAGGATGCTCTGCTCTTTCATGCCAGGTCTTGGCACTTCGCTTAAACACATCCCGAACAACATCAGAGCCCAGCCGTTTGCGCGCTTGCGTGACAGCACTGCGAGCAACGTAATCCACCTCTTGAGGTAAGACGATATCAAGCTTATTGATGAGTGAACGGACGGACTCGCCTCTGAACAGAGCCATACCAATCACCGCCCAAATCATGGCATCCATAGGTAACTTACGTCGCCTTAAACTGGCAACACCATGTGAATCAAGGCACGATTGAATTAACTCAGGCTCAAGCACATCGGCCAGACAGGTGAATTCGGTAAGACGATTGATATGAGTACGCGCCAAAGCTTCTGAAAGTTGCATAAAAAAATCCGATGACATGGGGTCATCGGATTTTGATCCTTTCAGTGAGATCGTCAAGCGATCTGTCTTAACTGATCGGCATTAGGCAGTTGCCGGCGTTTTTGTCATCCTCATCCTGAGTTAGATAAGGAAGACATTCAGGCTACAGGCGCCGTGGGCACCAACTACCAGTGCCTGCTCAATGTCAGCCGTCTTGGATGGGCCGGCGATAAACACCCCAAACTCACCCGAGTCCAACATTATCTTGTCGGCTGCTTCATGCATGTTGGCGACAATGGCATCGGCTTCAAGTACCAGGAACAGGTTCTCACAGATAAAGGGCGTGATCCTGTGGGACAGAGATTTCTGACTGACCCAGATGGCACCGTTTTCAGCAACACCCACTTGACCTTTGATCACTGCATAATCGATATCACGCAGATCATGGCTGTCTTCAGGGACTTCACGGTTACCGCTAACCCCTTCCACTTGAGAGATAATCTGCTTGCCTTCGGCTATCAGGGCATCGACTTGCTGTTGCAGCTCACTAAAGCCTCCGCGCTTATGCAGTTTGCCGGCAACGGTTCCCAGGTTGGTTTCAAACTGGCCAATCAGGTCGTCCAGTCTAGGGGCCACATCTATGGCCGGCATATTGTGTCCTTCAAGTGCGCAGGACTTAAGGGCATCCAAAATAAAAGATTTGCTGGACATCTGATTAGCTCCTGTTTTTCTTGAACCAGGCCTCGAAACTAGAGGCGGGTGCCTTGGGCAGTTCACGGTATTTACCCCAGGCGCCGGAGAATGGCTTGAGCAGGCTACCTGGCAGTATTCTCAAGCCCAGTCTAGCCATGCTCATGGAGCAGTTCAGCATAGTGGTATTGGCCATAAACTTACCGACCAATGGCATATAACTGCCTTTACCGTAAGGCAGTTTACCTGACTCGGCCTTTAGACGACGCTGACGGAAGATGATCTTGTCCAATGGCACCTTAGTGGGGCATACATAGGAGCAAGAGCCGCACAGGGTACAGGCCCAGGCGATGGAGTTGGTGTCATCGTCCTGCGCACCGACTGCGATGCCAATTGGACCTGGAATAGTGTAGTTGTAGCTGTAACCACCGCTGCGACGATATACAGGGCAGGTGTTCAGACAACCGCCACAGCGGATACACTTGAGCGACTCGGCAAGGATCTTGTCCTTGAGCATCTCAGTACGGCCATTGTCCACTATGATGACGTGCATCTCACCACCGGCCTGCGGGCCGCGGTAGAAGCTGGAGTAAGTGGTTACCGGCTGGCCGGTGGCGTTGCGGGCCAGAGTACGCAGGTAAACCGAGGCACTTTCCACCGATGGTACCAGCTTGTCTATTCCCATGGAGTGCAGCTGCAGCTTAGGCAGGTTACAGCCCATGTCGGCGTTACCTTCGTTGGTACAAACAACCACTGCGCCCTTGTCGGCGATGGCCATGTTAACCCCTGTCATGGCAGCATCGGCACTGAGGAATTGCTCACGCAGATGGGCACGGGCGGCACGGGTCAGGTAAGTCGGGTCGCTGGCACCGGCCTCTGTGCCGAGTTTTTCATGGAACAGTTCGCCCACTTCCTCTTTCTTGAGGTGAATAGCGGGGACCACGATATGTGAAGGTGGCTGTTTTTTCAGCTGAATGATGCGTTCACCCAAGTCTGTGTCTATGACCTCTATGCCCTTGCTTTCGAGGAAGGGGTTGAGGTGGCACTCTTCGGTGAGCATGGATTTGGACTTCACCAGCTTCTTCACCTGATGGCTGGCCAGAATCTCATGCACTATGCGGTTATGCTCGGCGCCGTCTTTGGCCCAATGCACTTGAATGCCGTTCTGGATACAGTTGGCTTCGAACTCTTCCAGATACTTGGCCAGATTGGTCAGGGTATGCAGCTTGATAGCCGAACCCAGATCCCTAAGCTGTTCCCACTCGGGCAGGCTGCCGGCAGCGCGGTCGCGCTTTTCCCGCAACACCCATAGGGCTTTGGAATGCCAATCAACTCTGGACTCATCGCGGCAGAAGATCTCTGCTTGGCTGGCGTGGGCTTTGGCCCCTTGTGTCTGTGACATGGCTATCTCCCTAAATGGCAGCGTTGAGGATCTGCGCCAGATGGCGGGTTTCTATCGGCAAGTTTTGGCGGCGGATCATGCCATCCAGATGCATCAGACAGGATGGATCAAAACCTACGGCATAGTCTGCTCCCGTGGCTGCATGGGCCTGAGCCTTGTCTTTGCCCATTTTGGCAGACACAGCACCTTCATCTACCGCAAAGGTACCGCCGAAGCCGCAGCATTCATCGCGGCGATCCGGATAGGTGATCTCTATGCCGGGAATGCGTTCCAGCAGGGCTTCCATTTTGTTGTAACGTGGGCCCATGTATTCACTGGGGCTGGCGAGATCCAGCATACGGATACCGTGACAACTCAGTTGTAGGCTCACCTTGTGCGGGAAGGGCTTGGGGAAGCTCTCTACCGGGGCGATATCGTGCAGGAATTCGGTCAATTCGTACAGTTTGGCGATAACGGCCGCGGCTTCCGGGCTGTCGTCAAACTCATGGAAGTTTTCTTTGGCGGCTACCAGGCAGGAGGCCGCTGGACATACGATAGCATCGCATTCGACTCCCTTGAAGGCATTGAGCAGCTTCAATGTAGTGTTACGGGCTTCGTTGAAACAACCCGAGTTGGTCATGGGCTGACCACAGCAGGTTTGGCCTTCAGGCAGGATCACCTGGTGCCCCAGTTTCTCCAGCAGTTCCAAGGTGGCGATGGCCACATCCGGCAGCATCTGGTTGACCAGACAGGGAATAAACAAGGCTATCTTCATTTGGTGTTTCCTAATTGGATGTTGCTTGCGTTAACCGACATCATCTATGTCCGGTGTGGCCAGATGCTTTCTGACTCTGTATTTGAACATCACCTGACACAGGGTAAATATGCTTGAATATAAGCCTATAACCACACAATAAATAGTGCTAATTCAGTAAATGATTAAAATCTTTTTTGCAAAAATGAGAAGGTTTTAATTATTTGATTTTAATGGTGTTTTTTGTCTTTAGTTTGTTCGTTAATCCGAACGCAAATCCGTTATATAACACAGATGAAAAAAGAGGGAGCTAATGCTCCCTCTAAGTATAGTCAGCGACTGCACTCCTCCAGCAGATAAGCTAGGTGGCGGTAGGAAATACCACTGTGGTGACTCAGGCCCACTTCACACATACGGTTGGCGTAGTAGCCTTCCTTGAAGTCGGTGGGGATGAGTTTCTTGATGTTACGCAGCGCCGAGGCGTTGATCTCAGGTTTGTAGAGACCTTTCTCTCCGGCATAACCACAACAGTCGACACCGGCCGGGCGCAGCACCTTGTTGGAGCAGGCATCGGCAATGGCTTGCATCTTGGGTTCCAGCTTCATTTTACGTGCCGAGCAACCCAGGTGCAGTGCCACATTGACCTTCTTGGTGAGGGTGAGTTTCGGCAATACCTTGTCGTGCAGGAACTCGACCAGATCCAACAGTTCAACCTTGGGATTGCCGGAAAGAGCACGGTAGGTGCAGGAGAGAGCATCGACAACCACGGGCAGCTTGCCGCCCTCTGTCATGGCACTGACCGCGTCAATAAGTTCGTCACGTTTCATGTCGGCGTTCTTGAAATCCCCTTTGGATTCCCACATCTGGCCGCAGCACAGATTGCGGGTCTTGGCCGGCGTAATCACGTTATAGCCGGCACGCTCCAGCAAGGTCACTACTACTTCAGGTAGGGTGCGGTCATCGGGGTCCAGCGGTGTTGGGCCGAAGGTGCGGCCGCCGCAAGCGGCGAAATAGACCACTGTTTCCTGGTTGGCTTTGGGAGCTGATGGCTTGGGCAGCTTACCGCCTTTGGGGAAGTCAGGGTTCCAGTAAGGCACTTCTTTGGAAATTGCCCGGCCCATGTTCATCAGCCCAGAGGTGATCCCCGTGCCCGTGAGTTTGTGTATTGTGCCCAGGGCATCAAAGCCTGTGCTCAGCACCTGGTTGACGGCGCCCCAGTGCTTGGCCTGGAAATCCAGAACCTTCTGCTCTGTGGTGGTGATGTAGGGAGTACGCAGCTTGCGGACCAGCTGGCCCATGCTGTTGTCTACCGGGCAGGCAATGGTACACAGCTGGCAGGCGGCGCAGGTATCCACTACATCATACTTGGCGGCGGCACGCATCTTCTCGGCCGCTTCCTTGTCGCCGCTCTGTTCCAGACGCTCGATTTCACGCAAGGTAGCTATCCGCTGTCTGGGTGACAGGTTCAGCGCCGAGGTGGGGCAGGTCTTTTCACAGAAACCGCATTCGATACACTTGTCTACCAGGTCGTCCACTTCGGGACAAGGCTTGATATTCTTGATGTGTACCTGCTTGTCGTCGTTGAGGATCACCCCTGGGTTCAGCAGTCCTTCGGGGTCGAAGATCTGCTTGATGTTTTTCATCAGGGTGTAGGCGTCACTGCCCCATTCCATTTCCACAAAAGGTGCCACGGCGCGGCCTGTGCCGTGCTCGGCCTTCATCGAACCGTCGTACTTGTTGATCACCATATCGGCGACCGCTTCCATAAATTGATGGAACTGTTCGATATCGGCCTGGGAGCCGAATTTAGGGGTAATGATAAAGTGGAAGTTACCGGCCAGGGCGTGGCCGTAGATCACCCCTTCAGGATAGCCGTGCTTATGGAACAGCTCGGTCAGATCGTGGGCTGCACTGGCCAGGTTTTCAACCCGGAAAGCTACGTCTTCGATGATTACCGAAGTGCCCTTGGGGCGCTCGCCACCGATAATGGGGAATAGGCCGGAGCGCATGGCCCAGTATTTACCGTAAACGGCAGGATCACGGCTGAAGCTGATGGGGCGCTCGGTCTCGATATGTGCCAGTTTCGCGATAACGTCCTGGGTATAGCGTTCCAAAGTTTCATCATCATTGGCGCGGGATTCTATCAGCAAAATCGCGGCGCCTTCCGGCAGTTCGGCCAGCCAATCCGGCATACCTTTCTTGCCGGTAACCGCCTTAATGGAGGCCCAGTCCAGCAGTTCGGCAGCGGCTACGCTTTCGCCCTGAATAGGAGGGATTGCCCGGGCCGCATCTTCCATATTGAAGAATACCGCCATCGCCGAGGCCTTGAATTTAGCCTCGTCCACTGTGTGATAGGTGACTTCGTTGACAAACGCCAGGGTGCCTTCGGCGCCGACTATGATGTGGTTAATGATGTCGAAGGGATCTTCAAAATCCACCAGGGCGTTGAGGCTGTAACCTGTGGTGTTTTTAATGGCGAATTTTTTGCGAATTCGCGCTGCCAGGGTCTCATTACCGCGAGCCATGGCACCCAAGTCTGCCAGCGCCTTGAGCAGTTCGGGGTGTGATTGACTGAAGGCTTCTCTGGACTCTTCGCTGCCGGTATCAAGCTCTGTGCCATCGGCCAGCAGCAGTTTTACTGAGGAGATGGTTTGGTAGCTGTTTTGGGCCGTGCCGCAACACATACCGGAAGCGTTGTTGGAGACGATACCACCCACCATGGCAGAAGCCAGAGTTGCCGGATCCGGGCCGATTTTCTTATTCAAAGGTTTGAGGGCAGCGTTGGCATCGGCGCCAATAACAGCGGCACCCAGAGTGACCTTGTTACTGTCTTCACTGATATCCAGAGTACGGAAACCGTCGAATCCCAGGATAAGCAATATGCCTTCTCCTATGGCCTGACCCGACAGACTGGTACCTGCGGCGCGGAAAGTCACCGGAGCACCGTAGCTTCTGGCTACAGCCAGAGTGCGTTTTACCTGCTCCAGATCCTCGGCATGTACCACAACCTCGGGCACTATCCGGAAATAGCTGGCATCGGTTGACCAGGCAAAACGGCGCACAGGGTCGTCACTGACGGCAGTTTCTCCCAACTGTTTACGCAGGTCACGGATCACGGCTTCATAGTTGATAGACATAAGACATTTCTCTACACATTAAATTTGATAATAAAGGCAGCGCCAAGGGCGGCTGCCTTATCGAGGAGTTATTATCGTTTTTAGAATCCACCCCAAAGCATTGCCAAGGTACCGGCCAGCAAAGCATAGCCAAGTGCTACAGGCATAGTCTTGCGGATGATTTCAGATTCGCGACCGGCCATACCGACCACAGTTGCCGCCGCGACCACGTTCATCACGCACATCATGTTACCGGCGTTGGCACCAATACCTTGCAGTGCCAGGATAAGTGCATGGTTGGCCCCTATGTTATCAGCCACGCTGTATTGCAGGCCGGAGAACATCATATTGGAGAAGGTGGCCGAACCCGACAGGAAGGCACCGAAAATACCGACTATCGGGGAAATCCAGGCCCAAACGCTGCCGAGGCTTCCAGCCAGCATATCCGCCAATGCTACCGGCATGGATTGCAGACCTGCACTGTTGGTGCCTGAGTTTAGGAAGATTTTTACCATAGGCACGGAGGCACCCAGGGAGATAATGGTTGGCACCATGGATTTGCAGGAAACTGTGACCGATTCTTTGATGGCCTTGGAGTTCATTCTGAACAGGAAGAAGCCCAGAATACACACGGCAACAAAGAAGGCGCCCGGTGCAAAGAAGGTGGCGAAGCCAGCTTTGAGCTCTGTGCCTAATAGGCCGGTCCAACTGATGTTGAAGCTGTTCAACCAGGCTTTCAGTGGCTGTACCACACGTGAAAGCACCAAGAGACCTGCCATGATCAGGTAAGGGGTCCAGGCGGCCAACTGGGAGAAACGCGCCTTGCTCTCCACTTGAGCCGTTTCGCCCTCTTTGTCGTTTTCGGCAAAGTCATTCCAAGGGGTTTTAGGCAGTAACCAGCCTTTGCGGGCAACTGGGATTACCAATGCCATACCGACCAGGGCACCAATCACGGAAGGGAACTCTGGACCGGCGAAGAAGTTGATCAACCAGGCTGGAATGGTGAAGGCCAAACCGGCAAATAGGGCAAATTTCCAGATGGCTAAGCCTTCCTTGAAGGACTTATTGCGACCAAAGAAGCCTGTCAGTACAGACACCATTACCAAGGGGATCAGCGTACCTGTTATCAGATCTATGGTGATCATATGCATGGCAATGAACTGGGCATAATCACTGAAGTGACCGCCATGTTCGGCAATTTGCGCCGCAGCCATGCTGGTACCGCCTTCGAGCAGACCCTGTTCCATACCAAAGAGCACCGGCAGACCAATGGCACCGAAAGACACTGACGTTGAGTCGGCGACCAGAGCAACCACGGCGGCCGCAACTGGTGGGATACCCAAGAGCACCAACAGAGGCGCGCCAATCGCGGCGGGTGTACCAAAACCGGCAGAGCCTTCAATAAACGAGCCGAACAGCCAACAGATGATAATCACCTGTACCCTGGCGTCTGAGCTGATATTGGTAAAGCCGGCACGAATGGTATCCATGGCACCTGAATATTTCAGGGTGTTGAGCAGGAATACTGCACCGAAGATGATGGTTAAAGGTGTAATCGCCGACAGCAGGCCTTCAACCACGGAGGCGGCCAGTAGAGTAGTGTCCATCTGCCAGATAAAAACGGCGGCCAGGGCGGTTATCACCATGGAGATTGGCATAGCTCTGGATGCAGGCATCCGGAGCAACACCAGGAACAGCATAACGCTGATCACGGGTGTCAGACTTGCGAGTAACTGAAGAAATGTCATGGTTGCCTCATCATTTCATATGTTGCTTGTGCTTATTGTGGTGTTGAGAAAGTGCTATCGCCTTTCCCATTTGTTGTTGTGCGTGCTTATCATGGTTAATTTACCCGGAACCAAAATGATCTGGATCATCTTGCCTTTCGTATCTGGCTTAAGTTTTTGGTTATGGGAGCCGCGTCTCCGCTGGCAAATGAAAAAGTGTGACGAAGATCACTGTTGCTCTGGCGTTTATATAACTTTGGGGAATAGATATTTAAAAAATGGCCCACAACCTTAGGAATTATGGCTTTGTTTTACTCAAAATGGTAATAAAGTGATCCTGTTATTTCATTTGTGATGGAATGACAGGCTTATATCGCAAATCTCGAATGTGATTTAAGTCACACTAATTGAGCTTTTGGTGAAGTTGGTTTTGGGGTGTTTTTATTTAAACCAATAAAAATCAGATAGATAAGTTGTTTTTTCTTGCGGGGTTACCGTGATCTTGGTCACCGTTATATCGGGCGCTATAAAACGTGATATTGATCACGTGAGTGCTGTTTTACATTTTTTGAAAATAAATAACAAAAAAGCACCTTTGTTCTCAGGTGCTTTAACCTTGACCTAATGCTGAACTGTGTTTGTAGCTGCAAGAGTTTGCTCAGACCACTCAAGCTTCAAAAGAGTTTACTGCCCCAGCCCAATTTGTTACGCAATACATGAAAGTAGTTGTGCCCCTTTGGGTGGATGAGTTTGAGCCGCTCCTTGCTGCGTCTTAGGATAATTTCATCGCCCGGCATTACAGACAAGGTGACATGGCCGTCACAGCTTACTTCCAGGTTTTCGCCGTTTTCCGGTGACACCACCAGTTTGATGATGCTGGAGGCGTCGACCACTATGGGGCGGCAGGAGAGGGTATGGGGAAACATGGGCACCAGGATCAGTGCTTCGAGATTAGGGGTCAATATCGCGCCGCCGGCCGACAGCGAATAGGCGGTTGAGCCGGTCGGTGTAGACACTATCATGCCATCGGCCCTTTGGCTGTACATGAATTGGTTGTCGATATAAACCTCGAACTCGATCATATGGGCTATCTTGCCTGGGTGCAGCACGGCCTCGTTGACGGCGGTATTGCTGGCTTTGACTTCGCCGTGGCGATAAACCTCGGCTTCGAGCAGGAACCTGTGTTCTGTGGCGTATTCGCCATCCAGCACCTTGGCGAGCGACTCTTCAAAGGCATCCGGCGGCAGATCGGTTAAAAATCCCAGATTACCGCGGTTGACACCGATAACACCAAGATCGAAGCGTGCCAGAACCCGGGCCGCGCCCAGCATATTGCCATCCCCCCCGACCACTATCGCCAGATCACAGTGCTCGCCGATATCCAGTAAGTCTACTGCACGTACATCTTTCCCGAGTTCAGCCGCGACTCTTTCTTCCACCAGCACATCATAGCCTTGCATTTTCAGCCAATAATGCAGACGCTTAAGGGTCAGGTTGGTCCCCTGATGGTGGGGTTTTCCTATCAGGCCTATAGTATGAAACTCAGTGGACATAGATTTTGGGAACTCTGGGGGTTGAAACGGTCAATTTGATCCCCATAATATGCCCAGAGTATGCAGAAACAAAGCATTTTTAGCTGGAGTAGAAATGAACAAAGAGTCATTTAAAGCAGAGCAGGAACAGGTCGAAGAAGTGGTTGACCAGGTTGAAACCACCGAGGGCGTAGCTGAGGAAGGCGGCATTATCGACGAGCTGACTCAGGCTAACTTCCGTATTGAGGAGCTGGAACAGGCTTTATCTGACGCACAGGCGACAGTTGAGGAGCAGAAAGATTCTGTCATCCGTGCCGCAGCTGAAGTTGATAACATACGTCGCCGGGCGGCGCAGGATGTAGAGAAGGCACATAAGTTTGCCCTGGAAAAGTTCAGCAATGAACTGCTGCCTGTGATCGATAACATGGAGCGTGCTCTGGTGGGCGCAGATAAGGCCGATGAAGTCACCAAGCCTTTGTTTGAAGGTGTTGAGCTGACACTGAAGAGCTTCCTGTCAGCGGTGGAGAAGTTCGGCGTCAAACAGATAGATCCTATGGGTGAAGCCTTTAACCCTGATCAGCATCAAGCCATTGGCATGCAACCAAGCGCCGAGTTCCCGGCCAATACCGTGATGTTGGTGATGCAAAAGGGCTATCAGCTTAATGAACGTCTGTTGCGTCCTGCCATGGTAATGGTGTCCAAGGGCGGTGAAAGCGTCGATACCCAAGCCTGATAGCGCACTAAAACGCCCGTAGCGGCGAGACTAAAAAACCGCAGATAAGTCTGCGGTTTTTTATTTGCAAGCAGGTTTCCAGCCATGAAAAAGCCGAGCTAAGCTCGGCTTTCTTGGTCTTGGATTTAAAAGCAACCCAGAAGCTTACTTCTGGCCAGCGGCCTTTTTGATAAAGTCCACTATTTCTGCCATAGGCACTTCCTGCTTTTCTCCGGTGCGGCGGTTCTTATACTCATAAACACCGGCATCCAGGTTGCGGTCGCCAATCACTATGGTGTGAGGTAGACCAAGGAGTTCCATATCGGCAAACATCACGCCAGGGCGCTCTTTACGGTCATCAAACAGCACTTCGATACCCGCATCGGTCAGCTCTTTATAAAGCTGTTCGGCAGTGTCTGTCACTCTGTGTGACTTGTGCATATTCATCGGCAGAATACCCACTGTGAATGGGGCAATCGCTTCCGGCCAGATGATACCGCGGTCATCGTGATTCTGCTCGATGGCGGCGGCAACGATGCGGCTGACGCCGACACCATAACAGCCCATCAGCAGAGTCTGAGACTTGCCATTCTCGTCCAGCACAGTGGCGTTCATGGCGGCAGAGTAGTTGGTGCCCAGCTGGAAGATATGGCCAACTTCAATACCGCGGGCGAAGGCGTAAGTGCCTTTGCCATCAGGGGTGGTTTCACCTTCCACTACGTTACGGATATCGGCAGCGCTGACCAGCGGCAGATCCCGCTCCCAGTTGATACCGAAATAGTGTTTGTCATCTAGGTTAGCGCCAGCGGCAAAGTCGCTCATCACGGCAACACTGTGATCTATGATAACAGGAATAGACAGACCGACTGGGCCAAGAGAACCTGGGCCGGCTCCCAAGGCGTCACGGATTTCTGCTTCAGAGGCAAATTCCAGCGGCGCAGCAACCAGTTCCAGTTTGTCGGCTTTGACTTCGTTCAGCTCATGGTCGCCACGGACAACCAGGGCCACCAGTGGGGCTTCTTCGGTGGCGCCTTTGACTATCAGAGTCTTAACCGTCTTGGTGATATCCAGGCCAAACTGCTCAACCAGTTCGTCTATGGTCTTGGCATTTGGGGTGTCGACCAGGGTCATTTCCTGAGTGGGCGCGGCGCGCTCTGTGGTTGGCAGCGGCGCTTCAGCCTTCTCGATATTGGCGGCATAGTCGCTGCCATTGGAGTAGGCAATCAGATCTTCTCCGCTGCTTGCCAGCACGTGGAACTCATGTGACATGCTGCCACCGATAGAGCCGGTATCTGCCAGTACAGGCCGGAAGGCCAGGCCCATGCGCGACAAGATGTTGCTGTAAGCCGTGTACATGGCCTGATAGGTATCATCCATGGTTTGCTGATCCAGATGGAAAGAATAGGCATCTTTCATCAGGAACTCACGTGAGCGCATAACACCGAAGCGTGGGCGAACTTCATCACGGAATTTGGTCTGGATTTGATAAAGGGTCAGCGGCAGTTGCTTGTAGGAGCTGACTTCTTTGCGCACCAGATCGGTAATCACTTCTTCATGGGTCGGGCCCAGGACGAAGTCACGATTGTGACGGTCGACAAAGCGCAGCAGCTCTGGACCAAACTTGTCCCAGCGACCTGTTTCCACCCAGAGATCCCCCGGCTGTACCATGGGCATCAGAATTTCGATGGCCCCGGCCTTGTTCATCTCTTCACGCACAATGGCTTCGACCTTGCGCAGTACACGCAGGCCGGACGGCAGCCAGCTATAGAGGCCTGAGGCGTTGCGGCGTATCATACCGGCGCGCAGCATAAGCTGATGACTGACTATCTCTGCATTGGCAGGGTTTTCTTTCTGTGTTGATAACAGGTATTGACTGACTCGCATTACCTTGGGTCCGAAATGAATTGAATGGCCGCCATTTTATCACTTGCTTCGATGATGTCACGCGGCCAGCGCGGATAAATTCCCCTTTCCTTGTTCGAATTTAGCTCGTTGTTAACTGATTGACACCGGCGCTACAGTTGCCGCCGCGGTTTTGGGCGCTGAGCAGGGCTTCTTCTGCTTGAAACACCAAGCTGTCCCAATTATTTTGTCTGCTGGGTTGGATGTTGGCCACGCCGATAGAAACAGTGAGTCGCGGGCTTTGGGTTTTGGCTCGCAGATTGGCCGCCAACACAAATTGATTGAGGCTCTGGGCGATGCGGATACAGGCTTCCGGATCCTGGTTTGGCAGTAACAGCGCCAACTGAGATTGTTGTAATCGCGCCAGAAAATGTTCACCGCTAATTTCAAAGTCCAGCAGCCTTTGGGCCAAATGCAACAGGGTTTCACTGGCAATGGCCTGATCGCTCTGAATGAGAAGTAAGCCTATCCTGTGCTGTCTTACGATTCCCTTATGCCAGGACTGTTTCATCAACTGGTTGAATGTACGGCGGTTATAAAGCCCCGTGAGTTCGTCTTGTTGCTGCTCGCTGGTCAAGGCTCTCATCTGCGCCTCAAGGGACAACAGCGCATGGTTTATCTTGAGTGTTTCCCGGTTCACCGGGGCTGGCGAGCGGCCACCAAAGTTTTGCTCTACCAGTTCGCTGAGCTTGTTGCTGGTCTGCAATAAAGGCTTGAGCAAGTGGCGACCAATGACTGTCCAGGCTACAGATTGGCTCAAAACTATCAGTGCCAGTGAGCCGAGCACCAGCCATAACAGGGTTTGCATCAGCGATTTGCTGTTCTTTTGCATCTGGGCATCCAGATGGGTCAGCCCTATGCCGGACAGACGCAGAGAAAGATGATCTATGGCGCTTATCATGCCGTTCATATGTGGCGCTTTCAGGGGGTGACCGCTCATCACTGACAACTGCTGCCCCAGAACTAAGGCCTCGTCATATTCTTTGGTTGCCAGGGTAAACTGGCTCAGGGTGGATATTATCTGTTGTTGTCTCTGCCTGGTTTCATCAAGAATCGCCTCCCGTTCATTGAGGGGATAACTGGGCCAGTTGTTTTTGAGTTTCAATAGTGCCAGATGCTGCATTTGATTGGCTCTAATGGCCTGCAGCAGCTGTTTTTGCTTCTGCAGTTCGGTGATATGAGTTGTGTTTGTGCTATCCATTATCCAGAGGCTGGCACCGCCAAAAAACACTATCAGCCCGGCCAGCAAGAAAAAACTCAACAGTAACCGGCTGCGGATACCCGGTAAACCCTTTGGTATGCTTCTTGGTGTTTGTGTGTTTGGGCGGGTTTGGCAATCCATGGCGCTCATCTTCCTAATTATTGATTTTTCTCTCTGCCCGTCAGTGGCTTATTGCGTCTGTCTCCCACTACTTTAGCAGGGTTTCCCGCCATTATGGCAAACGCTGGTACCGACTTGGTGACAATGGCGCCCATGGCAATGACGGCGCAGTCGCCTATGGTCACGCCATCGACGATACCTGCCTGGGCGCCAATCCAGACATCTTCGCCAATGACTATTCCCTTGGATTGGCTGCTCTGACGATAGATGGGCATATCCGGTGCCATGCCATGATTGAAGGCATAGACAGTGACATTGTTGGCAATGCGGGTCTTGTCACCTATCACTATGCCGCGACTGCCGCCATCCAGCGAGCAGCCGTGGTTGATACTGACCTCTCGGCCTATCTGTATCGGCCCGTGCAGAAAGCAGTTGGCGGCTATCATGGACTCATCGCCAAGGGTTATCGGCCTGCCGGGTTCGGCAAACAGCTCTGCCTCGGGGGCGATAAAGCAGTTTTGCCCTATGCTGATGGTTTCAAGGGCTTGGAGCCTGGCCTGAATCGCTTGTTGCCAGGGAAGGGCCCATTCTAGATGCTTGGGTTTGAGGCGATACCAGAGCCAGGGCATCCAGGAGAGGCGCCTTTTGTGCTGCGCCTGATAATCATCTGCTGAGGGCTTAAAATCACTCATGTTTCGGCGCCGGACGCTTTGGCACAAAAGGGCTGTATGGTTTCGACCTCAATGCCTTGCTCATGGGCATGCCAGAAGATATCCAGATCATACAGAGCCACTTGATAGCGTTTGGGGTCCGGCTTGCCTTTCTTGTAGGCGGGTCTCGGGTCTTGGGCCAGCACCGCCTGAATAAGCTTATCCAGCCCGGGATAGCGTTTATCGAGTCGGATCAGTTGTTCTACAGCGAGATGGCTGAAGTTGACCTCAAGCTGCTCGGGAGCCTGCTGCGCTATGCCGCCTATCGCCTCAGGTATCGCATCCGAAAAGGGAATATAGGGCTTGATGTCGATTATCGGAGTGCCATCGAGCAGATCCATGCCGGAGATCTCCAGTATCACCTTACCTTTGCCTTGGTGGATCCGATGCAGCTTCACCACAGATTGGCCAATGCCATTGGGCCTGAAGGTGGAGCGGGTGGCAAACACCCCGAGTTTTTCATTGCCGCCGAGCCGGGGAGGGCGCACTGTGGTTTTCCAGCCCTGGGCCAGATTTTCATGAAAACAGAACAGTAACCAGAGGTGGGAATACTGCTCCAGCCCACGCACCGCATCAATATGATTGTAGGGCGCTGTCAGTTCGACAAAACCGCGAACAAAATCCACCAAGCCCGGCTGACGAGGAATACCAAACTTTTGTTTATATGGTGTCCGGCAATAGGCAACCGCTTCTATTTGAGTCGAAAACCCCATAACGTCAGGCTTACTCCTTCGGGGTTGCCAGGCGAATAGCCTGGCCGACACACATGGCGCTGGTGTAGCAACCGGCTGCGGCTTCCTGGGTTTCGACACAGTTTTTAATGATAAGACCATTGGCTTTCATATCTGCTGCCGCCCGGCGCGCCTCAGTGCGGGCATCGGCCATAGTGGCCGGTACACCATCTGGCTCGGACTGGCAGGCATTGCCCTCAACCAATCCCAGCACTTCATATTGGCCTGTTGGTCGGCTGCCATCGAACAACTGTACTTCCGAGGGTTTGAAGTACTCTTGAATAGCCTGGCTGTCTAAGTTTGAATTGAAGCTGTATTCCCCGGCGCAGCCGCCAAGCAGCAATACCAGAGTGGAAAGAAAAATCGGTTTCATGGCCCGGCCTTATAGTTATTCGTCCATGCTCCCGGCCATCCCGGGAGCTGTATGGGAAATTCTATCGCTTCAAATACTTTTGATAAAGCTGCCGATGACGATTGTTGAGATCCACCTGCCTGCCGTCAATAAACATCAGCTCTATCCGGCTGCTCATGGGGTCGAGAATATCGCCGCTGCTGACCACAAGGTTGGCCTGAAACCCGGGCGCTATGGCCCCCAAGTTATCTACGCCCAGTATCTTGGCGGCATCTTGTGTAATGGCCTTGAGTGCTTGCTGCTTGCTGAGCCCCCAAGCCACGGTTTGGCCCGCGGCCAGCGGCAGGTTACGGCTGTCCCAATCGGAGCTGAAGCCGAGGGCGAAGGGAATACCGGCGCGTTTGAGCAATGCTGGTACTCTGAAAGCCTGACCTATGGGTTCATCTTCTCGTAGTGGCAAGTCAAGTGTATGGGTATAGATGACGCTTGCCTCTATTTCATTGAGCGCTGCACCCAGGCGCCAGGCATCATAGCCACCGACCAGGGTTAACTTGAATCCATACTGACGGGCCAGGGCTATGGCCGCCTCTATCTGCTGCTGCCTGTCGGCATGAACAAACAGTCGCGCCTCCTGGCGATACAGCGGCAAGAGCGCTTGCCAGCGGCTGTCTTCAAGGGCACTTTCGCTGCTTTGCTGACTCAAGGCGTAGCGTTTACCCGCTTCAAAGTGCTTGTGTATCTGTGACAGGGCGTCCTGATAGGTCATTTGTGCCTGCTTATCTGCCTCGCTGGTACCTTGTTTTTGCGGCTCCGTTGGCCAATAGAGGTGGAACTGTGGTCTAGATGGGACCTGGGCATCTTCTATGGTCCAGGCATCCAGGGAGACCAGTGCCGATTGCCCGGCAATGCCTGTGCCTCTTGGGACTATTTGCGCGTGGGTGATACCGTTGGCCCGCACACTGGGCAGCAATTCTGAATCCGGGTTGAAGGCGCTGGCGGCTTCAAGCTGTGGATTGGCACTGCCCACATCGCGGCTATCGACTGTTGGCCTGGCCATGGCTATCTCTACCAAACCCAGGGTGGTATCCAGTGCTATGAGGCCGGGATAAAGGTGTTTGCCGCTGAGATCAAATTCCCGGGCATTTTCAGCCGTTAATCCTGGGCCTACGGCGCTGATAACGCCTTGCTCGAGCAGCACATCGGTATTTTTGAGTATGCCTTGGCTGACGCTGTGAACCGTGGCGTTTTTCAGCAATATGGCTTGTTGCTGGCGCTCGGCCGGGATCAGGTTATGGGCCTTTACCGGTACGAACATCAATAGCGAACCACCTAGCAGCAGATGTGCCAGCATAGATGCGATGCGTGGCAATAGAGGAAACTTGGTCACAGGCGGCTCTCCTTATTTTGACCCCAAGCGTTGAATTGGGTGTCGCATTGCCACAAGGGCTCTAGGATTTCTGAAGTCGTTTCGCCTTGAAGCCGCGCCGGGTCGCTGCCAAGAATTTTCTGGATCAGTGCCTGACGCTCGTCGGCGATAGCCTGGGTCATTTGCTTATCCTCAGCGCGGTCAAAGTAGCGTTTGCCGCCAATCCACACTGCCTGGCTCTTGGCATAAACCGATAGGGGGTTGGCATCCCAGAGCACCAAATCTGCCTGTTTCCCCTCTTCAACTGAACCTGTTATGGCGTCTATTCCGAGCTGTTTGGCGGGGTTGATGGTTACCATATTCCAGGCATCTTCCTGGGACATGTCGCAGTATTTCACCGACTTGGCGGCTTCCTGATTCAGGCGCCGCTGCATTTCAAAGTCATCTGAGTTAATCGAGGTGAGCACGCCGGCATTCATCATCAAACAGGCGTTTTGCGGAATGGCATCATAGACCTCAAATTTATAGGCCCACCAGTCGGCAAAGGTGGAAGCGCCAGCACCATGAGCCGCCAACTCGGGGGCCAGCTTGTAGCCTTCCAGTACATGGGTGAAGGCGGTGACCTTGAAATCGTAAGCCTCGGCGAGGCGCAAGAACATCAGGATTTCAGACTGGACATAGGAGTGAATATGCACATCGCGCTCGCCATTCAGCACTTGGGCAATCGCCTGTAAACGATAATCGGGGCGAGGGGAGAGCTGCTTACGTTTCTCCCGTGAGCGCAGCTCGGCATATTGGGCTTGGGCGTCTTGATAGTCTCTGGCGGCATTGAAAGCATCACTCATCAGAGCCTTCACCCCCATGCGGCTTTGCGGGAATCTGCGGGTATAACGCTCGCCCCAGTTGCTCTGTTTGACGTTTTCCCCCAAAGCAAACTTAATTCCCTGATGGGCCTGGGTGAACTTGAGTCCCTCGGCCGACTCCCCCCAGCGCAGTTGAATGACCTGCGACTGGCCACCTATAGGGTTGGCGCTGCCATGCAGCAGATTGGCGGTGGTGACGCCGCCGGCCAAGGAGCGATAGATGGCAATATCATCCGGGTTAAGCACATCGGCTATTTGTACTTCTGAGGTGATGGCATCGGACATCTCATTGAGGCCGCCGTTCACGGCAATGTGGGAATGCTCATCTATGATCCCGGCAGTCAGGTGCATGTCTGCTCCCTCTATGACCTGATAACCTGCCGGAGTGCTGAGATCTGTGCCAATCTCTTCAATCTTGCCGTTGGCCAGAATCAGGTCGCTGTTACCAATGATGCCTGCCTCGCTTGAGGTCCAAAGGGTGACATTGCGGATATGCAGTTTTTCCGTTCTTGGCAGCTCACTGCGGCCATAGGCTTGCAGTGGACTCGTCAAACGACTGAGATACTCGGGTTTAGTCTTGGAAGAGGCTGGCGGGGAATTGGCATTGTCTCCCGTCTCTGTATCGGCCGTTAAAGGCGCGTTCGGCAATCTTGAGCCGGCCAGTTGAGTCACGGCGCCATCGGCATGCAAGAGTCTGCCCTGCAGCCCTTCATCATCTTGCCAAAGGGTTATTCGACTAATGCCATTTATGCCGGCACCCTGTAAATTGACGCTGAAGCTCAGGCGTTTGTTGTCGGCTTTCAGGTGAGCAAGCTCTATCTGTTGATCACCACTGCTGAGGCTACCCCTGAGTGTTTGGGGCGTTTGCTGGCTCAGTTGCAGCTCAAGATCCAGTTCCAGTTCAGCTAGATGCAGACGATAACTGCCTTGCCATTGGTATCCAGGAGCCGTTTGGATTTGTTCTTCACCTTGTAGCCAAACGCTGACTATTTCGCCGTCCTGAAACAGATTGCCTTTGGCTATTACCAGATCGGCCATATAGCCGGGCGCCAGTTTACCGACTAAATCCTCAATGCCGGCAACTGCAGCAGCTTCTGTTGTCAGTGCCGCCAATGCGGTTTCTTCATCGAGACCGGCCTGCAGCGCCATTCTCAATCTGGGCCAAAAGGTTTTGCCGTCCATGCCATATTGGGTGAAGGAGAAAGGAATGTTATTGGCGGCCATTACAGCAGGATTGCTCGGTGCCCGCTCCCAGTGTCTCAAGGTTCTGAGTGGTACTTCCCTGGCATTGTCTTCGTCACTGACCTGAGGAGCAGCTGGGAAGTTCAATGGCAATATCAATATGGGGCGATATTCTTGCAGTTCTTTCACTCTTGCGTACTCCTGGCCATTTCCCAGTAAGATTGGCTGGATATCTTCTTGGCTCAAGAGTTTGGCTGCACGCAACTGGTTATTGAGGTTTCGGGTGTCAAATATCGCACCACGAGTTTTTATATCGTGCAAGCGTTCAAGGGCGATATTAAATTCCGGTGATAATAGATCCTCGCGGTTGGCTGCTTTCTTTTTATTCTGGTTATACCAGTTGGCATCACTGAGAGTCTGTCTTATTAACGCTATGCTTCCCATCAGAGAATTGGGATAATCCTGCGGTGAATTACCTTTATCAAATGCCATAAAATGTCGGCTTCTGGGGCGATATATCACTTGGTTACTCTTTTTGTTCGCCAAAGAAAGTGAGACGCCTATTCCTCTGAATATTCCGTTAAGGTGTGCACTCTGGACACTGGTGAAGCCATTACTTATCCAGTTTGATGCAGTTTTGTTATCCGACAAAACATAAGTAAACCATTCCTTCTCTGCATGAATGGCACCATTTGCGGCTATCGCCCCTTTTGACTTAATTTGATAGACGGGAGCTTCAATAGTTGCCGGTGATTCTGAATATTCCAAACCATATTCGGCAAAGGGATCGATAAATCCCGGATAGATGGTGTAACCATTGAGATCTATCTTATAAGCATTTTGTGGAATTTCATTATTGGGAATTACTTGTTTTATCCGGTTATTTTCAATAAGTAATGTAGCGTTATCCAGCTGTTTTCCAGGTGAAAGTATAAGCTTGGCATGGGTTAAGGCGGTCAATCTCGGAGTATTGTCTGTCAGCTGTGTCTCATCGGCAAAGGCGCTACAGGCCACAAGACTGAACAACAGTAGGTTTATGGCGGGAAAAGAAAGTCTCATCTGTTGTGGCTACCTTGTCATAATTCCTTGGGGAGAGTCATTGTCATCAGAGAGGGAAAGGTTGCGATCATTCAGTACGTTTTCCCCTAAGAGTGATAAAAAAGCGGACGAGAGCCTCGCTTTAAGTTGGCAGTGGTAAACTTAACTCAGCCTAAATGTAAATGCCAAGGCGTAATTGTAAGGCTTTTTAACAGAAATATGGTTTTCTCCAGGCATAAAAAAGCCCCGACACTGTCGAGGCTTGAGCAAGGGGAACCTGATTAAATCAGGAAATCATCCATTGAACGACCTTTGTCTACTTCGTTCTTGAATACAGTTGGCATACGGCCTTGGCCGGTCCAAGTAATAGTTTCACCATCTACAACGATTTTGTATTTTGGTGGGCGGGGAGCACGCTTCTTGGGAGCAGCCTTGGCGGCAGCAACATTACCCAGATCTTCAACAGATAGGCCAACGGCTTCCATCTGCTTACGGATCTCTTCAATTTTAGACAGACGTTCAGCCTGCGCCTTTTCTTCTTTCTTGGCTTCTTCTTCACGATCAATAATGATCTTATCCAATTTGACTGCCAGATCGCGCAGATCTGCAACGCTTAACTCTTTTACTGCGGCTTTAAAACGACGGCCGTGAGTCAATATATCAAGAAAATCGCTCATAAGTATTTAGGTCCCACGCTAATTTATAAATTGGGTTAAGGTGAACATCGCTATAAATAATAGAAACTATAAGTGTCAGGATCAAATATTTTTACGTCAATTGACATTAATTTCTTTATTTATTTCAATTCTACGACCATAAAAGTTGCCAAGTGTTCAAAAAACTGACCATAAAGTGTGACAGAATTGGCAAACGAGCGTTTAAACTGCTGTTGACGTTAACGTCAACAGCACGTAAAGTTGAGCCATCCTGTACTGATGTATCTGGTATCATCGGTACGTAATCCACATTAGATACAAGGTGTAGGAAGGAAACCCTATGAAAGTATTGGTGCCAGTAAAACGTGTGGTCGATGCCAATGTTAAGGTCAGGGTCAAGGCTGACAATACAGGCGTTGAAACAGCCAACCTGAAAATGGCGTTGAATCCATTTTGTGAAATTGCGGTAGAAGAAGCCGTACGTCTAAAAGAAGCCGGCAGTGCTTCTGAAGTCGTTGTTGTCAGCATAGGTCCCAAGGCGGCACAGGAGCAATTGCGTACCGCACTGGCTCTGGGCGCCGACCGTGCCATTCACATTGAAACCGATGAAGAGCTGGTGCCCCTTTCTATTGCCAAACTGCTCAAGGCAGTGCAGGACAAAGAGCAGGCGCAGCTTATTCTGCTCGGCAAGCAGTCCATCGACGGCGATAATAATCAGACCGGACAGATGCTGGCGGCACTCGCCGGTATGCCTCAGGCAACCTTTGCATCTGAAGTGAAGCTGGAAGGTGAAACTTTGCTGGTTACCCGTGAAGTGGATGGCGGCTTACAGACTCTGTCTATGCCTCTACCGGCTGTAGTCACCGCAGATCTGCGTTTGAACGAACCTCGCTACGCATCTTTGCCCAATATCATGAAAGCCAAGCGCAAGCCGTTGGAAACCATGAGTGTTGAAGATTTGGAGGTGACTCTCAAGCAGCACGTACAGGTGTTGGAGGTAGCTGCACCGGCCAGCCGTCAGGCAGGTGTGATGGTGGCTTCCGTTGAGGAGCTGGTGGACAAGTTGAAAAACGAAGCGAAGGTGATCTAAATGGCCGTATTAGTAATAGCAGAACACGATAATGCCAGCCTGAAACAGGACACAGCCAAAGTCGTCGCCGCGGCTAAAGCCATAGGGGGAGATATTCACCTTTTGGTTGCCGGTCAGGATTGTAAGGCCGCCGCCGATGCCGCCACCAAGCTTGAAGGTGTCAATAAAGTATTGCTGGCCGATAATCCAGCCTATGGTGCTCATCTTGCCGACAATATTGGTGAACTCATCTTGTCTCTGAGTGGCGACTACAGCCACATTCTGGCTGCAGCTTCAAGCCAGGGTAAAGACATACTGCCACGAGTGGCGGCTTTGCTGGATGTGGCTCAGCTTTCTGAGATCACCAAGGTGATTGATGCCGACACCTTTGTCCGTCCCGTCTATGCCGGTAACGCCATGGCGACCGTTAAGAGTCTGGATGACAAGAAAGTGGCCACTGTGCGCGCCAGTGCCTTTGACGCCGTTGCCGAGACAGGCTCAGCTGAAATCAATCAGCTCGATAGTGTCTTTGACGCCAAGAGCAGCTTTGTATCCCAGAGCTTGACCGAGTCGGCTCGTCCGGAGCTTGGCAGCGCCAGAGTCATTGTTTCCGGTGGCCGCGGTATGGGCAGTGGCGAAAATTTTGCCATGCTGGAAGCCTTGGCCGATAAATTGGGCGCCGCCGTAGGTGCATCACGTGCTGCTGTGGATGCCGGGTTTGTTCCCAACGACCTGCAGGTTGGCCAGACGGGTAAAATCGTGGCGCCAGAGCTTTATATCGCCGTGGGTATCTCTGGGGCGATTCAGCATCTGGCCGGGATGAAGGACTCAAAAGTCATAGTGGCCATCAACAAAGATCCTGAAGCGCCTATCTTCCAGGTTGCCGATTATGGTTTGGAAGCAGACCTGTTTGATGTTGTGCCCAAGTTGAACGAGTTGATTTAATCTGTGATCTAGGTCACGATAGGCGGCTTTGGGGTAGCATCCTCAAAGCCGCCTATGTTTTTATGTGCCTCACGCCTGACATCAGGCGTCCTGAGAAGTAGAGGCGCACTAAATATCAGTAGCGGTAAGCAGGGTGATTCCGTTTATGTATCGCGAAAGGATTTGGTGCCGAAGTGGTTGCGACTCATCAAGGTCCACCGCTGGGGCTGTTACCAAATAGGGGCAGCACTGCCATAGTATATTCTGTCGGGATGACAGATTGACGTTACTATGGAGCGCTACTGAAAGGACAGGTGCTACTCGGTATGCTATTGCCTTTTCCCACCAGTTCAGTTGCCCTCCATTCGTATTTAACGAAGAACAAGACTCAATGACAGTACTAAGTTATGCCGACTCGGCACTCTCTTTGTTGCCGCCGGTTGTGGCAATTTTATTGGCGATCTTCACCCGGCGGGTGTTGTTATCGCTGGGACTAGGAATACTGATCGGAGCCTTGTTGCTCAATCAATGGTCGGTATTGGATACCGGGGTTTATCTGGGACAAAGGGTGCTTTCCCTGGTTTGGGACGATGGCGCTTTTAATGCCTGGAACCTGTATATTCTGGGGTTCCTGGTGCTGCTGGGAATGATCACTGCACTGATCACCGTCAGTGGCTCGGCCAGAGCCTTTGCCAACTGGGCCAGACAGCATATCCGCAATCGTCGTGATGCCAAGTTGCTGACTATGTTTCTCGGCTGTGCGGTGTTTATCGATGACTACTTCAACAGCCTGGTGGTGGGAAGTATCGCTAGGCCGCTGACCGACAGATACTATATCTCCCGCTCCAAACTGGCGTATCTTTTGGATTCGACCGCGGCGCCTGTGTGCGTTATCTCGCCGGTGTCCAGCTGGGGCGCCTATATTATTGCCCTTATCGGCGGTATTCTCACCGCCCACGGTTTTACTGAGACCGGGCATCTGAGCGCTTTCGTACAGATGATCCCGATGAACTTCTATGCCTTGTTTGCCTTGGCGCTATTGCTGTGTGTGGCCTATATGGAGCTGGATATCGGCGCTATGCGCAAACACGAGCTCAACGCCCGTAAAGGCAATCTCTATGATGAGACCAAGGGACTGCCGCCCGGTGCCAATGCAGATCTGCCCGAGGCGGAAACCGGTCAGGTGCACGGTTTGTTCTTGCCCATAGGTGTCTTGGTGGTGGCGACCTTCTACTTTATGGTTTCCAGCGGCGCCGATGCCCTGGCGGCAGAAAGCCTGCCTTTCACTATCATAGGTGCCTTCGAGAAAACCGATGTGGGTTCATCACTGTTTTTCGGTGCTTCCATTGGTCTGGTGGTAACTCTGCTGCTGGCCTTTATCCAGAAGATAGAAGCCAAGATGATCCTCAAGGCGCTTACCTCGGGTGCCCGTTCCATGTTGCCGGCCATCTATATTCTGATGTTTGCCTGGACCATAGCCGGGATCATTGGCTCACTGGAAACCGGCAAGTTTATGGCCAGTCTCGCCAGTGGCAATATTCCCTTTGCCTTGCTGCCGGCCGTGCTATTTATTTTGGCTGGGCTTACCGCCTTTTCTACCGGTACCAGTTGGGGCACTTTCGGGATCATGTTGCCGATTGCCGCCGATATGGCCATGGGCAGCCACAGCAGTATGATGTTGCCTATGTTGGCGGCCGTGCTGTCCGGCGCTGTGTTTGGCGATCACTGCTCGCCGATATCGGACACCACGATTTTGTCTTCCACAGGTGCAGGCTGCCATCATATCGACCATGTGTTGACTCAGCTGCCCTATGCGGTCTTGGTAGCAGTTATTTCCCTCGGTGGTTATATAGTGCTCGGTTTTACCGAGTCGGTATGGCTTGGGCTTGCCAGTAGTTGTGTGCTGTTCCTGTTGGGATTGGTGTGGCTCAAGTGGCAACAACCCAAGAATACTAATGCCTGATCAGCTACTGAATAGCTCGCGTTAACAGCACCCGCCCTGATGGCGGGTGTTTTGTTGTAATGGCATTGCGCGTACTTGGTTCAGCTTGAGTTGATCTCGGCAAAGAGTCGTGTGCCGCCGTCAATTTTGGCAGTATTTGAATACCTGACCAAGATTTACGCTAGTTCAAAGTCCCATAAGGAATGGAATAACTAACCTGCGATGGGAAAAGGCTTCTGATATACTTGCCGCCTTCGCCAGTTGCCGGAGGCTTTCCGGTAAGATTCACTGTTTGGAAATACCAATGAACAACCTGTTTCTGTTTTGTCGTGCCGGCTATGAAAAAGAGTGCGCGGCCGAGATCCAAAATCGGGCGGCACTGCTCAATGTCGGTGGTTTCGTCAAGGCCAATAACAACGATGCCTATGTGATCTTTCAATGTTTTGCCGAAGGGGAAGCCGACACCTTGGCACAGGAACTGGCGCTGGACTCATTGATCTTTGCCCGGCAGATGTTTGTCTGCGGCGATCTGCTCAGCGACCTGCCTCCGGAAGACAGGGTAGGGCCAATTACTGCCGCGCTTGAAGATATCAGCAAGGGCGGTGAGCTCAGGGTCGAAACCCCGGATACCAACGAAGCCAAAGAGCTGCTGACCTTCTGCCGCAAGTTTACCGTGCCGCTGCGTCAGTCGCTGAAACAGAGCGGTACATTGCTGGCCAAGGAAAACCCCAAGCGGCCGATAATCCATGTGTGCTTTGTGGCACCGGGCAAGGCGTTTGCCGGTTATTCCTACAGCCATAACTCGTCACCGTTTTTTATGGGGATCCCCAGGCTCAAGTTTCCCGCCGATGCGCCCAGCCGTTCGACTTTGAAACTGGATGAGGCTTTCAATCACTTTATTCCCGAGCCGCAGCGGGAAGAACGTTTGCGCAGCGGCCTCAACGCCGTGGATCTCGGCGCCTGCCCCGGTGGCTGGACCTATCAGTTGGTGCGCCGCGGCATGTTTGTATCGGCTGTCGACAACGGCCCCATGGATGCGGGTTTGATGGAAACCGGCCAGGTGACTCACTTCCAGGCCGACGGTTTCCGTTTCGAGCCCAAGCGCAAGAACATCTACTGGTTGGTGTGTGACATGGTGGAAAAACCGGCCAGGGTGGCCGAACTGATGGAAGCCTGGGCCATTAATGGCTGGTTCAAAGAGGCTATCTTTAACCTGAAATTACCGATGAAGAGCCGTTACAAAGAGGTGAGCACCATATTGGAAAATATGCAGGCCATTCTCAAAGAAAACGGCATCACAGAGTTTAAGCTGGCCTGTAAACACCTCTATCACGACAGGGATGAAGTGACTGTGCATCTGTGGCTGCGACCCAACTCTCCTTGGTGAGTTGGCACTCGAGGCCCCAAGCGGGCCTTGATGCGTTTCAGCTCAAGGCCAACTGCTGTAGCACGGCATCCGGGATGTCATACTGGCCGCAAACCCACTCAAGATTGCCGTCGACAAAGCCGAGTAGCTCCCGGGTCAACATCAGGTTATAGACGGCATCGGCCACTAGGCTAACGTACTCGGCTTTTTTTCTCGGTGACAAGTGATGGTGGCGCTGATAATCCTGCAGTGCCTGTTCCAACTTCTTGCCGGCAACGCCCAGGGAACCGGCTTGTTCCCGCATCAATTCCTGCTCTAACAGACTCTGCTGTTGCTGCTTTAGTTCTCTCAGTTTTGAGGCTGACACCCGCTGCTCCTATGGTTGCTTCTCCTGTTTTTAAGTGTGTGCCCCTGATAATGGATCAACAAGTCGATGTCGGCGAAATGTTCGCTGGCGCACAAAAATTTGCTCTCAAATGACCATGCAACTCTTATTCGGGGCGTTTGCAGCCATTTAAGCTTGGTAAATATTGAGTTGTATCACGCAACTAAAAAACTTTTAAGGTGTAATCTGCCGCGGTTCCTGTTACTAAATAAGTTCTGTTTCTTGATATGAGTCTGCGGATAGAAGTAATGCAGTTTTCCAAGTTTGGCGACAAGTTTAACCGTTATACAGGTATCACCCAGTTGATGGATGATCTCAACGAAGGGCTACGCACTCCGGGAGCGATTATGCTGGGGGGCGGTAACCCGGCGGCCATCCCCTCCATGTTGGACTATTTTACCGAGCTCAGTGCCGATATGTTGGCCAAGGGCGAGTTGCTCGCGGCCATGACCAACTATGATGGCCCGCAGGGAAAAGATGCCTTTCTCAATGCCTTGGCCAAGCTGCTGAACGATACCTACGGTTGGTCGCTGACCAAAAACAATATCAGCCTCACCAACGGCAGCCAGAGCTCGTTTTTCTCGCTGTTCAACCTGTTTGCCGGCACCACTGCCGAGGGGCAAAAACGCAAGATTGTACTGCCGCTGGCCCCGGAGTATATCGGCTACAGTGATGCCGGTCTGGAAGATGAACTGTTTCGTACCTTCAAGCCGGAAATCACCAAGCTGGATGGCGGTTTATTCAAATATCACATCGACTTTGAAAGGCTTAAAGTCGATGCCGATATCAGCGCCATTTGTGTTTCACGGCCGACTAACCCTACAGGCAATGTGCTGACCGATGAAGAGGTGGATAAGCTGGATAAGCTGGCAAGAGCGCATGGGATCCCGCTGATCCTCGACTGCGCTTATGGCTCACCTTTCCCCAATATTCTGTTTGAGGATGTGACCCCTTTCTGGAACGACAACACTGTGTTGTGCATGAGTCTTTCCAAGCTGGGGCTGCCGGGGCTGCGCTGCGGGATAGTGATAGCCAACGAAGCCATTACCCAGGCGCTGACCAATATCAACGGTATTATCTCACTGGCACCGGGCAGCATGGGCCCGGCGATGGCGACAGAGATGATAGCCCGTGGTGATATGCTGCGGCTCGGCAATGAAGTGGTGCGGCCTTTCTATCTGCAGCGGGCGCAGCAAACCGTGGCCATGCTGCAACAGGCTCTGCCGGACCCCAGGTTCAGAATTCATAAACCCGAGGGCGCGATTTTCCTCTGGCTCTGGTTTGAAGGCCTGCCCATCAGTGCCATGGAACTTTATCGACGCCTGAAAGCCAGGGGCGTGTTGCTGGTGCCCGGGGAGTATTTCTTCTTCGGACTGGCCGAAGAGTGGCCACACGCCGGCGAGTGTATTCGGATGAACTATGTACAACAACCCGAGTTGATGCGCCGCGGCATTGAAATCATCGCCGAAGAAGTCAATAAGGCTTGGGCGCAGCTTGGTTGAAACCAAGGCTACTATCGCAGAGTTGCTTGCTGTGAGTTTTAAGCAACTCTGCTGTAGCATTGTGAATCGCCACTGATTTTCCAGACACCTTTTAGTTAGATAAACTCGCTAATTGTCAGAAATTGTTTAGCTGAATCCCTGCGGCTCCCAAGTATTTCTCCCCAATCGAACTTTGTTCGACCTCCATCGTGTCTGAAATTCGATTTTTTGCACTCATTTCAATAACCGAGCACCCCTCAAAAGGCTTGAAAGATTATTTTCTCTCAGTGAAAACATCAGTGTTTCTGTGATCCAGGCAACTAGAGTCTTCACTCAGCTAATAATGGGTGTCTTTGTTACTTCTCGCTTGTTAAAGGGCAAAATTTGGTTGGCTATAATCTTGAGCGGAGCGAAATCAGCCAACTGAATTTTGTCCACTATTCAACAGCTTGTTAGTTGCGTTTTGCAAACTGCCACCAATCCCTATTTGCATAGAAAATCCAACTCAAATTTTTAGGAACCACATATAGGAATAGGATATCAGTGGAACTCTGAAATCTATCAAAGCTTTCCCAGTTCAATTCAAATTCAGCGTTTAACTTCTTAGTTAAGCCTGTACTTGTGTATGTTCGTTCAAATGTCTCAAACGCATAAACAGAGATATTATTTGAATGCTCAGAGGTGGAAATGAACACTGCATCAAATTGCTCTTTAGATAACCAATTATGGTCGTCTGAGTTAAATCCTTTAGTAACCAACCAGTCATTATCAATTAGGTTAATTTCATGGTCACCATCCAAAACTAAAATGCTTTTCAAATTATCGAAATTCATTTGGATACCAGTAAGCAACTGACGCCCCAAGCGGGGGCTATTTTGAGCGCAGCGAGAAATAGTCCCACTGCCTTGGTTTGTTAGCATTCAATCACATTTAATTTCTGCTTTTTTCCATGGATGATCGAATGTGACACCAGCAGTACCCATTGCAAAAGAATTGTTTTTGCCAGTGTTGGCAGATAATTCGGTGTAGCCATTTGGACAAAGTTCACTCGCGCGTCTTGCCCAATATTCATTAACAGTTTCCTTTGAAGTAGTGCCATTGCCAAGGTACTCAACATAATAATGGCCATCACTTATTTCTTTGTCCTTGTAACCGCCAGACCACGTGTGCGCTTGATAACCTGTTGCACAAGCACTTAAAAGAAAAATAAGAGAAATAATAGCTGTGTTTTTCACGATACCTCCATGTTCAAAATTGAATGCTAACAGCTGTATAGTGTGCATGCGCGTTTTAGTCCTCGGAAATAAATATCAAGCCACCCACTATAAAACAATAACTTAATCTTCTTTCAGTCTGCGTTCAAGCACCGTTAGATGATTTGAGCCCCCGGCGGCCGAACGTTACTTTGTCGTTGCAGAAGTTTGATGAAATCGAACCGATTTCACGCAAAAATGCGAGATTTGAGCCGTGCTAGCCCTACCCATGGTTCAGGGGATTTCAATGACTGTGGTTGAGATAGCGTGGGGTTCAGGTCATTTGAAAGTACTGACAGCTGGTTGCAAAATGCCGTCGTCGCTTCTCCAAGTGTTCGCAGTAGCAGCTGAGCTCTTGCAAGGTGCCTACCGGCCCACGAAATAGTTTTCCAAATTCAGTGGTAAGCTTGAGCCAGTTCTCATGATGGATATTCAACCGCATCAGTAGCTTGGCACTCCTTTCACCTATCACGCCACGCTTATCATCGCGAATACAACGCCCGGTATCATCCACCAATTCAAGATAATCCTTGAGCCCAAACGCAATACCGCTGCGCTGGTTATCGCATTCATTGCCAATAAAGGGCAGTAGCTTGGTGGGTTGTTCGCATTTCAAAGCGGCCTGAATACGTAGCCGAATGCTGGTATGCTCTGATTGCTCAGGCGTATCGGCCATCTTGGCTCTGATGGGATTGAGGTCAACGTAAGCCATGCAGGTTAACACTGCGGCTTCATCCAGTAAGGCTTGCGACTTAAATCTTCCTTCCCAGAATCGGCCGGTACAGTTATCTTCCTGATTGGCTTGACGCGCTATCGGTTCGTTGAGACAACGCATGAACCAACTGATGTCACATAACCTACTGCGATAAATCGCAATGGTGCGTTTCAGCCTGGGCACTTCATACGCTTCAATCAGCTCACCCTGGGTGAATTTGTGGGTTAACTCATCACCTTTGAACAGCTTATGCCATTGCTCAAGCACTTCTCTGTCTGTCCATCGGTTTGCTGTCTCTATATCGATATGCAACACCAGATGCAGATGATTACTCATGATGGCGAATGCCGCCACATCAATGGCAAAAACGGCCTCCAATTCAAACAGTAAAGATTCTACCCAACCACGGCGGTGGTCATAATTCTTGCCCGAGTAGGCATCATCACCACATAGAAAGGCACGCCGCACCACGCGGCTGCAACAGTGGTACAAAATCAAGCCACCCACTATAAAACAATAACTTAATCTTCTTTCAGTCTGCGTTCAAGCACCGCTAGGGGATTTGAGCACTCAGAGATCGAAAGAGATCCTTGAGTTGCAGAGGTTTGATGAAATCGAACCTATTTCACGTAAAAATGCGAGATTTGAGCCGTGCTAGCCCTACCCATGGTTCAGGGGATTTCAATGACTGTGGTTGAGATAGCGTGGGGTTCAGGTCATTTGAAAGTACTGACAGCTGGTTGCAAAATGCCGTCGTCGCTTCTCCAAGTGTTCACAGTAGCAGCTGAGCTCTTGCAAGGTGCCTACCGGCCCACGAAATAGTTTTCCAAATTCAGTGGTAAGCTTGAGCCAGTTCTCATGATGGATATTCAAGCGCGTCAGTAGCTTGGCACTCCTTTCACCTATCACGCCACGTTTATCATCGCGAATACAACGCCCGGTATCATCCACCAATTCAAGATAATCCTTGAGCCCAAACGCAATACCATTGGGCTGGTTATCGCACTCATCGCCAATAAAGGGCAGTAGCTTGGTGGGTTGTTCGCATTTCAAAGCGGCCTGAATACGTAGCCGAATGCTGGTATGCTCTGATTGCTCAGGCGTATCGGCCATCTTGGCTCTGATGGGGTTGAGGTCAACGTAGGCCATGCAGGTTAACACCGCGGCTTCATCCAGTAAGGCTTGCGACTTAAATCTTCCTTCCCAGAATCGGCCGGTACAGTTATCTTCCTGATTGGCTTGACGCGCTATCGGTTCGTTGAGACAACGCATGAACCAACTGATGTCACATAACCTACTGCGATAAATCGCGATAGTATGCTTCAGCCTGGGGACTTCATGCGCTTCAATCAGCTCACCCTGGGTGAATTTCTGGGTTAACTCATCACCTTTGAACAGCTTATGCCATTGCTCAAGCACTTCTCTGTCTGTCCATCGGTTTGCTGTCTCTATATCGATATGCAACACCAAATGCAGATGATTACTCATGATGGCGAATGCCGCCACATCAATGGCAAAAACGGCCTCCAGTTCAAACAGTAACGATTCTACCCAACCACGGCGGTGGTCATAATTTTTACCCGAGTAGGCATCATCACCACACAGAAAGGCTCGCCGTACCACGCGGCTGCAACAGTGATAGTAAGTTGTATCTTCAAGGCTGATTTGAGTTCGGCGAGGGCGCGGCATAATAACCTCCTTGTTAAATGCTTAAACAAAGGATAGTCGGAGGCTAACTACCGCGCTATTAACGTTGGGTGTCCATATTTTGTTGGGTGTCCATATTTTGTTTCAGTAAGCTACCTTAAACACAAAAACGCAACGCATAGCGGAAATGCCAAGCGTTGCGAATCACTCTTAAACAGATTGTTAAATGTCACTTTTCGTTGGACGAATTAGACGACCCTGAGCCACCACCATTACCTGCTGATGATTGTCCACTAGACTTCGTTTGAGTTCCCGGAGCCATTTGCATTGTAGGGATATCAGCACTAGCTGTGGCTGAACTACGACTTGGGGCACTTTGCATTCTAGGAATATCAGCGCTATCAGTTGTAGTCGCACGGAATGACGTTGGATTTTTATTTGCCATAGGTTCACTTTTTATATTAAGAATTACGAATAAGACAACTAATGATATTGCCACACCAAAAAATATACCAGTAAATCTGTTAAGGATTGTATTGAATTTTTGATATGGGTTCTTTGCTGTCTGAGCACTGACTAAAGCCTTTAAATAGTAGTCTTCTGCGATCTCTAATTGTGTATCAATCGCCTTGTTACCAACCAGATAAGCGACCAAGGTTGATAGGACTGTCAGCAAAAATAATACCCATGATGTTTTCAATGCCCATAAGTAACTTGCCGTTTCTAATGGGACAACAAATCTTATTGCGGTCAGAGACAATGCAAGCCCAGCGGAAGACAATGATAAGATTGCTTTATCATACCCTTCATTGTTTGAAAGCTGACGCTTCAGTAGCTCTTCTCGAAACTTGTCATGTATTTCTTCACTGCGTTTTTGTTCTTCTTCTGTTCTTTCGAACTTATCTTGCTTCGCCAAGCTTCCTCCACTGACATTTAACGCCCTGTTAATGGGCAAAATTTAGTTGGCTATAATCTTGAGCGGAGCGAAACCAGCCAACTTAATTTTGTCCACTATTCAACAGCTTGTTAGGTTTCATCTTCATAAAACCACATTGGCACATGTAAGCACATGAACTCTTTAAGTATCTTTAGGGACTTCAATGAATCCTGTTTAGCGAATTCAACTGGCTCGAAAATGCCGCTATCTAGAATTTTCTTATCCAAAGAACCGGCTTTCAACCCTGCTTTAGCGTGCACATATGGGTTTCTTATTAACCGAAGCTCATTCAATCTGTTGTGGAGTTCAGTTGATACGTAATTCTGTTCTTTAGCAGAATCTATTATTTTCTTAAATGATGATTCTGCGATCCCATTTTGACCGGACATTATGAAATGCCCCGATAAACTATGCTCTATGAACGCCTGGCAAAGTAAAATGACCGCCATGAAGTTTCCCGATACATAACTGTTTGCGACCTCATGTAGCGCTAGTAATGACTGAGTTCCCCCCTGAAGCAACTTATCCCCTTGAGGGCCAAATAATTCATTTAATTCAACTAGCCTTTCAATTCGCTCTTTTTCAGTTTGCTGTTGGTCTTCAAGATAGCCCTCAATTACTGACTTTATAAAGTCACTGTACTCCATTACCTACTCCAGAAACCTAACGCTCAAAGCAGTGGCCGCATTAGCGGTCCAGCTGACTTTGCTTGTTAGCTGGGGTGATATATCTACAACATTCTTTTAACTCTTTCTCAGCTATTGATTTTTCCATATATAGTGCCTCAGAACCCGCACGATACTTAAGACCTAAATTTTCGAAACTACCAGTAATTTTTAAAAAGTGTTCTTTTCCTGCTTCAATAGGAATTTCAAAACTTAAATCAGGCCACCCAGCATCCCATGCCCAGTCAACGGTCACGTTATGGTTGCCTGGTGATAGATAAATCCATGTATATGCTTTTTCTGGTGGATCGATGATCTTATTGCTGTCAACTAATATACTTGGTGTTCTTAAAATTGGATACGCGCCCACACGATAAATGTACAAGGTACCACTGTTATCATTAGCGATAGGTGCAGGTCTATAAGGCGGCGCATCTTTTGGTATAGAGGCACAACCAGACAAGACAGCTAACATTATAATTGGTAAGATTTTTCTCATAGTTTTTCCTTTAGTACAGCTAACAGCTGTATAGTACGCATGCGCGTTTTAGTCCTCGGAGGAGTGTAAACGCGCATCGCTATCTGTTTGTATTAGCTGGATATAATAGAGTTTAGCCCTAATATCCCTTGCAGCTAAACGCGCATGCGCGTTTTCTAAACCTATTATCTACCAGCTGTATTTTTTAACGTTATGAATTTAATAGTATTTCCTGCAATGTTACGGAAATAACGCGCAAGCTTAGCTGCAAATTCCCGGCATTTTGCCCGGAACGTCAATAATACAGTGTAAAAAATCAGTTCTGAGGTGCTTGTCATGAACGTTCTAGGTCCAATAAAAGCCGAGTAAAGCCATGGCTACCGCACGGGGCTAAACTCTGTTCGTCCCTGCATTCCGTTGAAAACGGAAAAGTGTTGCTGCTTCTGGCCTTAAGCTTAAGAAAGTGCTAAAGCTAAGCGTTTGAATTGGTTATACAATACCCAGTACTGAATTTGAAAACAATTAGCCAAAGGTCAAGTTTTTGACAAAGGCAACAAAACCCTAATTTGGTTTGTTTTTGAAGCAGAATTGACTGGGTTTGAAACCTAAAGTGACTTCCCCCAGCTAATGCCGGGTGTTTGCATTACAGATGTTTCAAGCTACTCAGCGCTAACAAAATTGCACCAATTCCCCCTTCGGAGCCGCCGCTGGCGTTGTTGCAAATTGGCGTAGCCGAGACAGGGATGTCGAGGCTCGAAGGTCGAGCAAGGCGAATGTTGCGAAGCAACAAGTGCATGAGCGCGAGCCAAGGAAGGCGAGCTGGCCGTTATGCATGGAAGCATTTGGCGAGTCCTGAGTGTAGCCAATTTGCTTTATAAGGCAGCGGGGATTTCGGCTACGTCGGGGTGTCCTTGGGGATGCAAGGGGCTTTGGACAAGCAAAGCCCCTTGCCCGGTGTGGTTTGACGAGAGTTGCGTAACAACGTGCTTCGAGCGAGAGCCAGGGAAGGCGAACTGGCCCTTGTGCATGGATGCACTTGCTCCACGACTTTAACCCGCTGGCACAGCGACTAACATAGCTTTCAGCTCAAAATAGCCAAAAACATTAGTTGGGCTTCCAGCGACGGATGTTTCCCATTGTCTGCCAACACAGGCATAAAAAAGGATGACCTTGGGTCATCCTTTTTAGCAACTTACTGAGTTGATATTAGATCAGAGTCTATCCAGCACCGCTTGGGTGAAGTCAGTGGTGCCATGGGTACCACCGAGATCGCGGGTAGTGCGGTCGCCTTCTTCGATAACCGCAGAAACTGCAGCGCGAATGGCGGCGGCTTTATCTGACATACCCAAGTATTCCAGCATCTGGATAGATGCCAGGATCACTGAAGTTGGGTTCGCCAGGTTTTTGCCGGCAATATCCGGGGCACTGCCATGAACCGCTTCAAAGATAGCGGCGTTGCTGCCGATGTTGGCGCCCGGGGCCATGCCCAGACCACCCACCAGACCGGCGCAGAGATCTGACAGAATGTCACCGAACAGGTTGGTGGTGACTATCACGTCGAAGTTTTCCGGGTTCATTACCAGCTTCATACAAGTGGCGTCAACAATCATCTCTTCGGTAGTAATGTCCGGATAACGCTGGCTGACTTCACGGGCCACTTTCAGGAACAGGCCTGAAGTCGACTTCATGATGTTGGCCTTGTGGACTATGGTCACCTTCTTGCGACCTTCCTTGCGAGCCAGTTCATAGGCGAAGGTAGCTATCTGCTCGGCACCCTGACGGGTAATGATACTGGTGGCTTCGGCAATGGCACCGTCTTCAGAC
Source organism: Shewanella chilikensis (assembly GCF_037953065.1). Lineage (NCBI taxonomy): Bacteria > Pseudomonadati > Pseudomonadota > Gammaproteobacteria > Alteromonadales > Shewanellaceae > Shewanella > Shewanella chilikensis. The sequence goes on from NZ_CP149966.1 coordinate 1,413,253, forward strand.
AATTTTTGTCCCAGGCCTGAGTACATACCTTCAGTGTTTTCACGCACTGTAATGATATCTATGTTCTCATATCTGGCTTGGGTGCCCTTGAAGGAAAGCACGGGCCGCACGTTGGCGTACAGGCTGAACTTCTTACGCAGGGTCACGTTGATAGAGGTGAAGCCTTCGCCAACAGGGGTTGTCAGTGGGCCTTTGAGAGTGATACGGTTCTTCTCGATGAGATCCAGCGTGCGCTGAGGCAGGAGCTCACCGTGTTTTTCCAGAGCAGTCAGACCGGCATCGGCAAATTCATATTCAAAGTCGCACCCCGCCTTATCGAGAATTTTAAGGGCTGAGTCGATAATGCTGGGGCCGATCCCATCACCAGGGATCACGGTAATAGTTCTTTTTGACATGGAGAGGTCCTTCCACGGTTGGTCGTTACTGCTATTTATCAGACCATGTCATCGACACGGTTTTCGACTGAGGATCTTGTACTTTAGAACGCCGCTATTCTATACACTTTCAACGCGTTTTCACAGGGAATAGTGAGCAATATCACGCTTTTTTGTGTGGGTTAGCTTGCTAAAAAGCGGGTGCCTGACCATGATGGAACGCCAATAAAATAATAAAGTCTACTTTAGTCTAACAACAATGAAAAAGAGGACGATCTTGAAGTTAACGCCCTTAGCCTCGCTGCTGTTGCTGTCAGTCGGTTTCGCGACCACTGTCAGTGCCCAGAGCAGCCCCTCACTGACCCTCAAGGATATAATGCAGTTTGAGTCGATTACCGATCAGGTTCTCGACCCACAAGGCAAGGTGCTGGCCTACAGTGTCGCGCCGGATCGCGGCGACAGCCGTGGTGTGGTCAAGTCACTGGTCAATACCAAGGCTTATGATGTTGCTGGTGGTTCCAAGCCGCAGCTGTCAGCCGATGGCCGTTACACTGCCTTTACTCTGGCGCCTTCGCTGCTCGAATCGGAAAAGCTTGCTCCCAAGGCGCGCAAGAAGCTGAAAAAAGGCCTGTTGCTGCTGGATAACACCACAGGTGAGCAGCGCCGCTTTGAGCGGGTCAAGTCTTATGCCTTCAGCGAAGATGGCACTTTACTGGCTATCTGGTATGAGGCCGATGAAGAAAGCAAAGAGAGCGCAGAGGCAAACGGCATTGATGCCAAAGCAACCACTCAAGCATCCGCCTCTGAGGCTCCAGCAGCCAAAACGCCGAAACTGGATGCCGGCAGCAGTTTCGAGCTGTTGTCGCTGGCAAGCGGCAAGTCACAGCGTTTCGAGCATGTGACCGCCTGGCAACTGGCTTATAACGGCAGCGTACTGGCACTGGCGCAAAATGACAGTGCCAGTAATAGCCACAGCATCACTGTGCTTGATACCCGCAGCTTCGAACTCAAATCGGTCAGCAGCCAAGCCGACAAGCAGTTTGGTGCCCTGGCGCTGAGCCGTGACGGCCGCTATCTTGCCTATACCCGAGGAGATGCGGCGCTGGATGCGAATGAGCGCCCCTATGCCTTGTCTCTCTACGACAGAAAGTCGGGTAAACTGAGCCAGATATTGCCTAGCAAGGGCGACAGCAAGGGCTGGCTCATTAATCGCCATGCCAAGCTGAGCTTTTCGGCCGACGGTGAGCGGCTGTTCTTCGGCCGGGTGCCCGAGATAAGCAAGCAGCTGCAAATTCCCAAGGTGGAGCAGAGCAGCGACCTGTACGACACCGCGCTGGTCAGTGCCCAGCGGGATCTGCGCCTGTGGCACGGGGATGATCCGCTGATCAAGCCCAACGAAGTCAAACAGTATGAAAAAGAGCAGAGCCGCACTTATCTGGCTGTGCTGCACCTTGGTTCGCGCAACCTGGTGCAACTGGCCGACCGCAAGGTGCCGGACATTGAGCTGAGCGAACACAAGCGGGTGCTGCTGGGGAGCTCGGATATTCCCTATCGCAAGATGATCACCTGGGCCGGTTTCTACCGGGATTTTTACCTGGTGGATATCAATACCGGTCACAAGACCCGGATATTGACCCAACAGCCCAGCGGCAGTGCGCCAACCCTGTCACCGGCAGGTAAATACCTGGCCTTTTATCAGCAGGGCGGCATCTATCTCTATGATGTGGCCAGCGGTCGCAAACATAACCTCAGCAGTAAGCTCAAGGTCAGCTTCGCCGACGAAGATCATGATTATCCCTCTGCGGCGCCCGGCTATGGCTTCGGCCCCTGGCTCGAGGATGACTCAGGCCTGCTGGTTTACGACAAATACGATATCTGGCAGTTTGATACCCGCTCCCACGACGGCTTTATGCTGACAGGTGGCGAGGGCCGCAAGCAGCAGCAAAGTCTGCGTATCGAAGCTCTGGCTCAGCCAGACAAGGCTTATCCGGCCACAGTGGCGCGCAATCAGGCTGTGTTGCTGCAGGGTTATAGCCATAAGACCAAGGCCGACGGTTTTTACCGTGCGGTTATCGGCCGGGCTCAACTGACGCCGCTGCTTGCCAAAGACAACAAGCTGGCTGTGCTGGCCAGAGCCGACAAGGGTGATACCTTGCTGTTCAGTCAGGAGCGTTACGACAGCTATCCGGATCTCTACAGCTCGGCTTTGCTTGAGCCGGCCAAGGCGGTCAAACAAACCGACTTTGATGCCCAGCGCCGCAAACTGCCCTGGGGCAAGTCAGAGCTGGTGCACTGGCGCGACGGTGATGGCCGTGAAATGGACGGCGTGTTAATCAAGCCTGCCAACTATCAAAGTGGCAAGCGTTATCCTGTGTTGGTGTATTTCTACCGCTTTATGAGCGATCGCCTGCACGCCTTCCCGGACATGAAAATCAATCACAGGCCCAACTTTGCCTGGTATGCCGCCGATGATTACGCCATCTTCCTGCCGGATATCCGCTTTGAAGTCGGCTATCCCGGTATCAGTTCGGTCAAGGCGTTGACCGCCGGAGTGCAGAAGCTTATCGACATGGGGATTGCCGATCCGGATGCAGTGGGTATTCAGGGCCACTCCTGGGGCGGTTACCAGACTGCCTTTGCCGTGACCCAGACCAATATCTTCAAGGCTGCAGTCAGCGGTGCGCCGGTCAGCAATATGACCAGTGCCTACAGCGGCATACGTCACGGTACCGGCCTTGCCCGTCAGTTCCAGTATGAAACCGGCCAGAGCCGTATCGGTGAAAGGCTGATGCGCGCGCCGCAGAAATACATAGAAAACTCCCCTGTGTTCTATGTCGACCGTATTCAAACGCCGATGATGATCATGTTCGGTGACAAAGACGATGCCGTGCCTTGGGAGCAAGGGGTTGAACTGTACCTGGCAATGCGCCGCGCCGGAAAAGATGTGGTCTTGCTGCAGTATCAGGACGAGCCGCACCATCTGAAGAAGTATCCCAACAAGCTGGATTACAGTGTGCGGATGAAAGACTGGTTTGATCATTACCTCAAGGGTGCCAAGGCCCCCGAGTGGCTTGAAAAGGGCGAAGCTTATCGCGAGCCCAAGGCGGAAGACTGAACTTTCTTGCTGGCAAAATAACTCACAGAGGCGGCCCAATTGGTCGCCTCTTTTTTCTGTTTATAGGGTAGGGGCAGGTGATGTGGAGGGGGGATTCTTCAGTCGGCTCTGGAAAAGATCTCAGTCTTGTTTGAGCGTTCTGAGACATCCCCATAGATTTTCATTGGTTGTCCGTTCCTTAAACTGCGAGTTTTCTGTTGTTATTCGGGTTGAGCTGGGGCCTTGGGTAGCACTTGCTGCGGCGAATGTTGCTGCAGATATTGCTGGTAAGTGTCTTCGCCCCAGGCCAGCAGTTGCCCATCTTCGAATAGCAGTGGGGTGCATTCATCTTTGGTGGTCTTGCCGTCTGATTTACTGTGATGGGTGCGATAGAAGAGCACCTGCAGCGAGCGCCCCTCTGTTTGCTTGGCTTCGCTGAAGTCGGCTCTGCCCAGGGTTTGGGTGACGTCTGCCAGTGTTTGCCCCAGTTGCAGCTCTGAAATCATAGACTGGTTATAGGCTTGCCTGTCTTCCCAGCTCATGTCTTCCGGCTTGGGTTCGTAGAAGAGAATGACCACGGCAACAAAGGCCAGGTAGGCGAGAAAGATGCTGCCGATAACTACAGGTGCCTTACTTTTCATGTTGTTATTCCGTTTTATTGCTCAACCTGGGTTTACTCAAGAGCAAGACAGCTCACTCTGTATTGAGTGGTATAAGATACTCGCGACAGCATCAATGTAAACAGTGCGTTTGTAATATGTTTTGTTTGTGGGTGTCTTCTTTAGATTGATTCTTTAGATTGAAAATAGGCATAGAGCACTTCATCAAGGCTATCCAGTTCGTCTCTTGTACCTATGTCTATCTCGGCATACAGTTCTTCATCCGGCTTGTAGGATTTTCAATACGCTCAACCCCGAAAGGCCCCATCGAGGAGAGTATGTTGACGAAAGGTTCAGCGAAGAATAGGCGAGTGCACTGGGCAAAATCCACCACCAGATCCAGCCCCAATTCTACCGGGCGTTGGAGCGTGTTGGCTTTTATCAACCAGTTCAGTTCCAGATAAAATTGGCGGCGGTGGAAAATCAGCTAGTCATTCATATTTGTTTACTCCATTAAACTGTTTTGCCGGGAATGCAGCATCTCAGTTGGAAGAGAGTTTTTAAATAACGAACAGCCAGTAAGGCTGCGCCATAGGTTTGGGCGCTTAAGAGCGTTTGCACTCAAGCCGATATTTGAGCTCGGTTCGCTATTTCTGTGTCTGTTTGGGGTTGGTCTGCAGGGGCTGTATATGTTGCTGCAGATATTGCTGGTAAGTGTCTTCCCCCCAGGCTTGGAGTCGGCCATCTTTAAACAAGAGTGGGGTGCACTCGTCTTTGGTGGTCTTGCCGTCTGATTTGACATGCTGGGTGCGGTAGAAGAGCACTTGCAGCGACTGACCATGGGTTTGTATGGCTTCGCTGAAATCGGCTCTGCCCAGGGTTTCAATAGTTTGTTCCAGTGTCTGCCCAGTTGTAATTCAGTGACTTTGGACAGGTTATAGGCTTGCCTGTCTTCCCAGCTCATCTCTTCCGGCTTGGGCTCATAGAAGAGGATGACCACGGCAATAAAGAGCAGATAGGCGACAAAGATGCTGCCGATAATCACAGGGGCCTTACCTTTCATGCTGGTTTTCCATTTTTTGCTTAAGTTGAGCTCTTGGAGCCTTAGCTTTCTTTGACTCTATACTGGCTTAAGCGAATATTGAGTTCGAGATCTGTGCGCAGTTTTGCCAATCGATAGCTGAGGCGCGCCATCTCCTTGCCTTCGGTTAGCTTTTTGGCTTGCTTTGCGCCCAGAGTATCGAGTGCATTGTAGACATTGGCCAGGGTGCGAAAGCTTCTGAGCAGTTCACCGGCCGTCTTGGGACCAATTCCCTGGATGCCGGGGATCTTGTTACCGCTATCGCCGCTGAGGGCCATAAAGTCCAGCAACTGGCTCTGCTCTATGCCGAGTTTCTGCTCCAGTGCGGCAATATCCATGGCGGCGCCATTGAAGTGATCCCATAGCAGTAAACGCGGTAACCTCAATTGGCAAAAGCCCTTGTCGGTAGAGACGATAATCGCTTCACCACCGCGCAAGCACAATTTGCTGGCCAAGGTGGCGATAACATCATCGGCTTCCGATAGCGCATTGATGGAGCCTATCCCAGCTTCGGTCAGAGCTTGTTTCAGCGCCGGTAGGCCATCGGCCAAGGCCTGGGGCATAGGTTTGCGGCCTTTTTTGTAATCCGGATACAGGCGTTTTCGCCAGGACTCTTCATCGCCGTCCCAGACAATGGCCACATGGGTGGGACTGTGCTGGCGAATAAGCTTCTGGCAGGCATTGCGGCTGCGCTCGGTCAGCCCTTGCATGTCGGCTTCATCCGGCTGCGCCGCATGCAGGCGGCGCACCAGATTCATACCATCAATAATCAGCAGTCGGTTCATTTCATTATTTGATAGCAGGGCACATAGGCGGTGCCAGGTAACTTCATTCTTTGTTGGCTGACAAAGGCGCCCAATAGTTTATCCATCAAGGCCATCAGCTCGGGATCGCCTTTGAGCTTGAATGGACCATGACGCTCGATGTTTTTCATGGTTTCCGCCTTGACGTTGCCCGCGACTATGCCGGAAAACGCCTTGCGTAAGTTGGCCGCCAGCTCAGCCTTGTTGCTCTGGAAGTGCAGGTTGAGGTTTTCCATCACTTCATGGGTGGGCACAAAGGGCAACTGGAATTCCGGCTCTATTTTGAGGCTCCATTGGTATTGGTAGGCATCACCGGTTTGCTTGCGGTGACGTTTAACCTCTTCCATCCCGGCACGCATGATACGCGCCACCTGGGGCGCGTCGTCTATGATAATTTGGTATTTCTGCTGCGCCTGCTCGCCCAGCGTCGCGCCGATAAAGGCATCGATTTCGCGGAAGTAGGCTTCGCTTTCTCTGGGGCCGGATAGCACCAGCGGGAAAGGAATATCGGCATTTTCGCGGTTGAGCAAAATACCAAGTAGGTAGAGCAGCTCTTCGGCGGTGCCGGCGCCGCCTGGGAAGATAACTATGCCGTGCCCCAGGCGCACAAAGGCCTCCAGGCGTTTTTCAATATCCGGCAGAATCACCAGTTCATTGACTATCTGGTTGGGCGGCTCGGCGGCGATAATGCTCGGCTCGGTCAGGCCTATGTAACGGGCGTTATGAATACGCTGCTTGGCGTGGCCGATTGCGGCGCCCTTCATTGGTCCCTTCATGGCACCCGGGCCGCAGCCGGTACAGATATCCAGCATTCTCAGCCCCAACTGGTAGCCCACCTCTTTGGTGTATTTGTATTCGGTATCGTTTATCGAGTGGCCGCCCCAGCAGACCACTACATTGGGATCCTGCATCGGGGTAATGGCTCTGGCGTTTCTCAGAATGTCGAACACCACGTTGGTGATGTGGCTGGCATTGGTGAGGTTGATGTGTTTTAGACCATCGTATTTGTTGCTGACATAGATGATGTCCCTGAGCACGGCAAACAGGTGCTCCTGAATGCCGACTATGATCTGCTCATCGACAAAGGCACTGGCCGGCGGGTTGACCAGCTCCAATTTGATACCACGCTCCCGGCGCAGCACATTGATTTCAAAGTCCTGGAATTGTTCAAACAGTTCTTTGGCATTATCAGTCTGCTGCCCCGAGGCCAAAACGGCTAAAGAGCAGTTGCGGTAGAGTTGGTAAAGGTCACTCTTGGCACTTTGTTTGAGGCGGTCGGCCTCCAGTTGCGACAGTTGGTCCATACTGCCGCGGGGACTGATCCTGACTATCATGACGACTCCTTGAGCTGAAACCGGAGTCATTGCTGTCAATCTATAATGACTCTGTCACGGCTTTCATGTTTGGCTTTGTAGAGGGCCGCATCGGCACGTTCGAAGGTTTCCTGGATGTGTTCGCCATCCAATATCTGCGCGGCCCCTATGGATACTGTAACTGTAATACGCTGATTTTTAAATTTAAAAGGAATATTTTTAATTTTTTCGCGCACCCTGTTCAATAGTTGTTCTATATCCTTGGGGGAAACATCCGGAATGATGAGAACAAACTCTTCCCCGCCGTAGCGGGCGACAAATTCTGTGTCACGCAGGGAGTTCTTCAATGCCATGGCGATAACCTGCAGTGTCTTGTCACCTGTGGTATGACCAAAGCTGTCGTTGATGGATTTGAAGTGATCTATGTCGGCTACCGCCAGCCACAGGGGCTGTTTATTGCGTTGGAAGTGGCGGTATTCCTGCTCCATCCGCTCCTCCATGGCCGCACGGTTGGGCAGCTGGGTGAGGGTATCTAGCATATTGAGCTTTTGCTGTTCAAACAGTCTTTCTTTATAGGTGGTGGCTTCGCTGGAGAGATCATTCAGTTCTTTGCGCATAGTCTCTATCGACTTACGCAGCAAGGCTTGCTCTCTCTGCTCCAGCGCTTCTTTACGGGCAAGGCTGGCACGAATGGTGGCCAGTTGTTCGCTGATCTGCTGTTTTAGTTCGGTGATGTCGTCAATATCCACCAGTGACGCACCAACATTGTCTACCTGGGCGTTGAGCTCGCGATTCAATTGGCTCTTGAGCTGATGGCTGCGCTGGGACTGATTGTATGAATCGCTGACCACTTCCCGTACGGCACTCAGGGCATCGTTGAGGGCAAACAGAAACTCCTGCGAGGCGGTTTTTTCGCGGGCAATGTTGTCCAGCAGCAGCGAGAGTATGGTTTGATAGGCTTCCAGCAGAGCCTCGACATCTATCTCGGTCGAGGCCAACAGCTCTTTGATCACCAATACCTGATCACGCTGATCTTTGCGAAACTCTATATTGGATATCATCTGCGCCAGTTCATGGCCAAGCTGCCTGTGTTTAGGCAAGATAGCAATGGGAGATTCAGATTCAAATTGGCTTTCGAGCAGCTGTTCATAAAAGCCCACCAGTTGCTCGACCTTGGGAATATAGTCCCAGACGGTATGAAAAGGTTTGCCCAGCTCCTGCTTGAAATAGCTGACCTCTTTCTTGAGGCGTTCGGGCATGGAGTCGACTCGTTGCAATTGGCGGCTGAATTTGCTCAGGCTGGAGCGGCCCTCTTCGAGTTGGCCCATCACATGATGGTACTGTCCCTTGAGTAGACGTTCGACATCGACCAGATCCGGCAGGACATCATCAATACGTTCATAGGTTCCCAGGTTATGTCTAAGCTTGGCCAGTTTGTTGTCAAGCTCCAGACTTTGTCCCTTACAGGCCAGACTGAGATGACCAATAAATTGCAGTAACGCCTGCAGTTTGGCATTTCTGTCTTCATTCATTTCATCCAACGCGGCTTTGGTAGAGTGCAATTTCTGTTTCAGTACACCCAGTTGCGACACCGTTGCGTTTGAGTCCTTCATTCCTGTTATTTTCCTTCGATGCGCGATCGAATCAATCGTCGGGTCATGAGAGGCTTGATTTCTTATGACGCCGGTTCCAGACACTTCTAAATGGTATCGCAATCCGGCCGGAGTGCAAATCTGCCATCTAGTTGTTGAGACAAAGTTTTGTCGTTTAGATCAAATTATTGACACATGTTCGCTTCTGGACGGTTGGAGTACCTCCGGCCAGTGGATCTTATCTTTCTCACCATTGGTTTCTACTCTTATCAGGCCACGGATAATGCTCTTTTGCAGTTGCAGATAGAGCGGAGCTGAGAAGATGGCGGCTGGCGTGAAGTCCAGAGTACTGAAACCGACATAGCTACCTTGGTTATTCTGCAAACTGATGGCACCGGCAAGGGCTAGCTGTGCAGTTTCAACCAGGGTTTCAGGTGACAATTTAACATCCGGGTTAGCCAATAATGGCAGCGGAATATACCCCAGGGCCAATTTGGGGGCCAGCCCCTGGAATTGCCAGTCGCTAAGTTGACGGTAAAGCTGTGCCGGTCTGGTTTCTTCGGTAAGAGTCAGGGCAAATAGGCCGGGTCTGAGCAGAAATACCTTGGCACCTGTGATAGCGGCAATATCTTCAGCCAGTTGCGCGAGTCTTGGCGCCGCCAGGCTGTTGCCCAAGGTGAGGTCGCTGTTGAGCTCATCCTCCAAAGACAGTAGCGCCAGCCCCTTGGTTTTGCTTGAAACACTGCCAAGTAGGGCGCGATAGCCCGGCAGGCTAGTTATGGGTTCCTGCTGCATTTTCGTTTTCTGGGCCAGATTGATTTTTGCCATACGTTTACGCAATTTATATTGCTGCGTCGCCAGTGCCAGTAACAGCAAGCTGAGCCCCAGGGTTATCGCCAGTAAAATATTACGGGTATGCAGTGAATCTTGTTGTTGCAGCTTTTCCTGCCTGAGTTGACTCACTTCCAACTTCAACTTTTGTTCTGTGACAGCAGAGGAGCTGACATTCGAGTTGGTATTGCGTTCTTGTTCCAGCAGCTCTTGTTGTAGTTGGAAGCTTTGCTCCTGAGAGAGCAGCGCCTGTTGATATTGTCCCTGGGCCTTGTAAGCATGAGTTTGATAACCAAGGGCTTCGATCTGCTCTTGTGGCAATTCCAATAACTTGGCCAGTCGCAGTGCTTCTGTGGCGTGTTGCATGGTTAAAGGCCAATCCTCCATGGCCTGGCTCACCTCAGCTATCAACATCTCATTATAAACCAGGTAATGATTGCTCTTCCTGTCTTTGAATATTGCGTTGGCCTGAAACAGGTAATCGAGGGCGACCTGATGGTCGTTCAAATTGAAGTAAGCTTCCCCAAGGTTGTGGAAGTTTAACCCTTGGGCGATAAAGTTTTTCAGCTCGGCATCAAGCTGCTGGGCATTGAGGTAGTAGTCTATTGCTTTATTCCACTCGCCTGTGTTGGCATATACCATGGCAATAACTGTCATGGTATGGGAGAGAAACGAGCCTGAACCCATGGATTTGTAAGCATCGGCTGCTCCGTGGGCAAACTCCAGCGCTTCGTCCCACTGCTCCATATCCCGATAGAGCTTGGCCAGATTCAACTGCAGCAGTGCCTTTTGATTGGGGTGGTTATAACGGCTGGCCAAGCGGAAGGCCTCGGTGTAGTGCTGCAGCGATTTGGTCTGCTGATCGTTCACATTATAGTATTTGCCCAACGCCGCCTCGGCATTGGCTATCAGGTAATCATTTCGTAGTTGGTAGGCGGTATCTCTGAGCAGGTTGTAGGCGTTCAGAGAGGGAATAGGTTGTTTGGCTATCAGGTTGACTGTACCCAGATCTTCATAGATGACATACCTGAGCAGTTGACTGCGTTTATCTTCTGCTTCGCCCAATTGTTCGAGTGCTTGTTGGTTGAGGGCAACAGTTTGTTGATATTGTTGATCAACCCGACCAAGATAACGACCTTCCAAGTTATAGAGAGCAGCTTTTTCATAGTCGCTGCGGGCAATTATCTTTAATAGTTCAATGATTTCCAGTGCCTGTTCCAGCCGGCCGGGAACCAGCACTTGAGCATCCAGATCCAGCCGTGCCAACAGGATAAGCTGGTTTATCAATTGTCCCGATGTGTAGCCCAATTCAGATGCGCTGGCCTGAAACTCTTTAAGAGAAAGATATCGCAGTGATTTTGGCGTTGAACTGACCACAGTGCTATGGAGTTGCCTGGGCTGCTCTCTGAAATTTATCTCTATATCATCCAGTTCATCGGCCTGCGTCGTGCCTATAAGCAGCATGGATGCGATGAAGATAACCCTGAAAAAGTACATATATTTGCCTTTGTCCCTTTCTTTGGGGACTTAATTGTTAGCTTTTATTAGCAGCGGGTGAGGTGAACTCCCCGAATTGTTATACTCGGCCGATTTTATAACAACAATGACATAAGAAGGAATTACGAGTGAAATCCGCTGTTTTGTCAATCATATCTTACTCTTCCCTACTGACAACACTGGGCTGGACATCTTCAGCTTTGGCTGACATTGATTATCAGATAAATCTGAAAAGTCCCGAACATCATTTGGCTCAGGTTAATGTTACTTTCCCGCAACATTCCGGGCAACAGCTCAAGGTTAATCTGCCGCTTTGGCGTACCGGCAAGTATCAGGTATTACCGCTGGCGGATGGGGTTCGACGTTTTCATGCCACGGACGAGCAGGGCAATAGCCTGCCTTGGAAGCGCAGCGCCAGCGGTGAATGGACTGTGGCTTTATCCAAGCCGACAGCGGTCACCGTCAGCTATCAGCTCTACGCCAACGAGTTGGGGCAAAGGGTCAGGCATATTGATGCCAGTCATGCGTTTCTGGATGCCAGCGGCGTCTTCATGTACAGCCCTGAGTTTCGTCAGGAGCCAGTCAAGGTAACACTGGATGTGCCGAGTGATTGGCGCAGTTACTCGGGGATGGCCGCGGGTGATAAGCCCCATTCGTTTGTGGCCGCCAACTATGATGTGTTGGTCGACTCGCCGATTGAAACCGGGCTCAGCCAGCATCGCGCCTTCAAGGCCGACGGCAAGCAGTATGAGTTGGTGGTTTGGGGCGAGGGCAACTACGATCTGGAGCAGATAGAGGAAGACCTCGGTAAGTTGTCCGCTACGGCGGTGGCCATTTGGGATGACTATCCCTTTGAGCGTTATGTTTATATGGTGCACGCCACCTCGGGGGCCCGCGGCGCCACCGAGCATTTGAACTCAACCATTATCCAACTGCCCAGATTCAACTTCCGTGAGCGTCAGGATTATCTGCGTTTTATCAGCACGGCTTCCCATGAGTTTATTCATACCTGGAACGTCAAGGCCTATCGCCCGGAGGGACTGGTGCCTTATGACTATCAGCAGGAGAATATGACTGAGCTTTTATGGATGGCGGAAGGCTCTACCAGCTATTTTCAAAACCAGTTGTTGCTGCGTGCCGGGATCATGACGCCGAAAGAGTTTATGGAGGACCTGGCCAAACGGGTCAATGCCAATCAGCATAAGCCGGGGCGGGAAATTCAGTCGGTGGCCGAAGCCAGCGCCGGTCAATGGGTCAGTACCGGCGGTGATTACGCCATTAACCACAGTGTGAATATCTACTCCGAAGGTTATCTGACTTCGCTGGCGCTGGATTTTTCACTGCTGCAGGACACAGCCCAAGAGGTGTCTTACCGGGATGTGCACCGGAGTCTTTATCGTGAACACAAGGTCCCCAAGGGATACAATGTCACGGATGTGAAACGTATTTTGAAAAACTTATCCGGCAAGGACTATGAGTCTTGGTGGCAAAGCCATGTCAATGCCCCCTTGGTGCTGGACTTTGACAAACTGCTGAGCCAGGCAGGGCTTAAGACCGCCTACGGCAAAGACAGTAAGGAGCAAGCCTTTGCCGGTATGACACTCACTTCCGGCTCTTTGGTGTTGCAAAGTGTTGAGCGTGGTGGCCCGGCTTGGCAGGCGGGCATAGTCGCCGGCGATCAGTTGCTGGCTATCAATGGTTTGAAAGTCAGCGCCGAAGGTTATGGCAAACGTTTGGCTGACTTTAAGGCGGGTGATGAGTTGAGAGTGACCCTGTTCCACGACGATAAGCTCATAGAGCGGCGCGTGACTCTGGCCTCAGAGCAATCCGGCAAGCTGCAAATTAAGCCTAAGGAAAGTGTCAGCCGCGCCCAGAAAGCCTTCTTCAAGGCCTGGCTTGGCATAGACTGGCCGTTTGACGCTCAGGGTAACTATAAGTCCTGAGTCTGATTATCCAGAAAACGCCGGCGCATCTTCACTTGCGCCGGCGTTTTTTATGGCGGTTATTTTATCTCAGCGTAGGGGACTTCTGCCCGGGAGCTTGCAGACAGAAGCCGAGGCAGACTCAAATGCCGTTCACACTAAGTGAACGGCATTACGCCATCAGGCGCCTTTTTACTTGGATATAGCGATTACAGGCTGTCTTCAACGCCGCCCAGGGCGTCGACCAGTGCCAGCATCAGTGCGACCAGTTCGCTGCTCATCAGCTCAAAGTCGGCGTCCAGTTTGGCCAGCGGATCCTCACCGGCAACATCATCGGTGGCGGCGCGGAACTCTTCCGAGAACTTGAGGCGACGCAGTCCGGCATCGGATTGCAGCACAAAGGCGATAGACTGACCGAAGTGCAGTGCCAGTTTATGCACCTGCTTGCCGGTTTCCAGGTGAGCCAGTACTTCTTCTTCGCTCAGATCCTGCTGCTTGAAGCGCACGGTTGCACCATCATCGGCGGCAGACTTGAGCTCGGCTTCATCCTGAATGGTGAAGGGGGCTGGGGCGTTACCTTGCTTGAGCCATTCGGTCATTTGCACTTCAATCGGTGTCTTGGTGCTCATTGGCACCACAGGCAGGCTGCCGAGCGCCTTACGCAGCAAGGCCAGCAGTTCTTCGGCCTTGGCGGCGCTGGAGCTGTCTACCAGGATCAGTTGCTCATCCAGCAGCAACAGAGCCTTGATTTGGCTGCGACGGGAGAAAGCTCTTGGCAACAGAGTGGTGGTGATTTCATCCTTGAGCGCATCTTTCTCTTTCTTGGTCAGCTTGCGGTTTTCTTCCTCTTCCAGCAGCGACACCTTTTCTTCCAGCGCTTCCTTGATGACCTGGGAAGGCAGCAGCTTCTCCTCTTTGGTGGCACAGATTAGGTGACGGTTGTTGGCGCTGTGAACCAGGGTGTGCCCCAGTTTGCCCAAAGCCTTGGAAAAACCGAACTTGCTGATGTCCTGACTGGAGCAGGGAGAAAAGGTGAAACCCTCAAGGGCAGTCTCCAGTGCCTCTATATCGGTAGAAAATGGTTTGTTGAAACGATATACGGTGAGATTTTTAAACCACATGACAGGCGCTCTTTGAAAAATAAAGCCGCAGTGTAAGGCATGAAATCCTCAAGGTAAACCCGCCCCGTTAGCACAGATTTTTCAACCCGGGAAAGATTTAACCAAAATGTCATATGGTGTATTGCTTGTCGCTAGCCCGCGTGGTTAAGGGCTTTTGCCTTTTTTAAGGAGACTCTAAAGGCATAATGAATCTGGCAGGTTAAAAGATGAAATAAAACTGCAACAGACTCGTTGCACACTTTCGCTCGTTCCAAACCAATAACCAAGACGAAGAGAACGTCGAAAGGAATTAATGATGAATGCATTTTGCAAAACACTACTCGCTTCAGCCATAGCTTCAGTCTCTCTGGCCTCTGCCCACGCTGCCGAGCCGCTGACCGTTTACGGCAAGTTGAATGTTACTGTTCAGTCAAATGACGAAGCTGCTGCTGACGATTCTGAAACCGCGGTTCAAAGCAATGCCTCTCGTTTTGGCGTGAAAGGCGAATTCGATCTGGGTAACGATCTGGCTGCATTCTACACAGTGGAATATGAGGTAGATACAGGTAATGATGCCAAAGATAACTTTTTGGCTCGTAACCAGTTTGTTGGTTTGAAGGGTAACTTCGGTGCTGTCTCTGTGGGTCGCAATGACACCATGTTGAAAGTCGCTCAAGGTAAAGTTGACCAGTTCAACGACCTGTCTGGTGACCTCAAGAGTCTGTTCAAAGGGGAAAACCGTATTGAACAAACTGTAACTTACCTGTCACCTTCATTCGGTGGTTTCAAAGTTGGTGCCACTTATGCTGCGGAAGCTGCCAAGTCACAGGGTGGTGAAGATGGGTTCTCTATTGCTGCCATGTACGGTGACAAGGATCTGAAAAAGAGCGCAGTATTCGCCTCTGTTGCCTATGACTCAGAAGTTAAAGGCTATGATGTCCTGCGTGCTACAGTGCAGGCCAAGTTGGCCAACTTCGTTCTGGGTGGTATGTTCCAGCAGGAAGAGAAGTCTGTCGATGGTGACAGCAAGAACGGTTACCTGCTGAGCGCGGCGTACAAGATTGATGCGGTGACTCTGAAAGGTCAGTGGCAGGATATGGAAGACAAGGGTGATTCCTGGTCTATCGGTGCTGACTACAAGCTGGGTAAGCCGACCAAGCTGTTTGCCTTCTACACAAATCGCTCCATGGAAAATGTGGATGATGATGACAAGTACATAGGTGTTGGTCTGGAGCACAAGTTCTAAGTCAGGCCCTGATGCATTGAAGGAGAACCTGGGCTAAGTGCTGAGCATTTAAACCAGGATCTTATGAAAAAGCTGAAAATCCGATGACCAATGTCATCGGATTTTCTATTTCACGAAGCAGCCTTCATATCAACCGCGCAACAGGCACATTTGCTCGGTGAAATCGTTGTTTCAAGTTGAGCTGAAAACTGAAATTCAAAGGTTTAGTTTGCCAACGCCTTGAGTTTATAGATTAGGTCCAGCGCCTCTCTTGGGCTGAGTTCATCCGGGTTCAGCCTGCCAAGCAGAAGTTCAAGCTCAGATGGCGGTGTTTCCAGTTGCAGTGTGGCCTGCGCCTGAACATGGGGGGCCTGACCGTGATCGCGACTTTCAAGTTGCTGCAGTTTCAATTTGGCGGCCTTGATCACCGAGGCCGGAACACCAGCCAGTGAAGCAACCTGCAAACCATAGCTCTTGCTGGCGGCCCCCTCCTGCACTGCGTGCATAAAGACTATGCTGTCGCCATGCTCCATGGCATCCAGATGCACATTGGCAACCTGGGGCATCAATTCTGCCAACTGAGTCAGCTCGAAATAATGGGTGGCAAACAGTGTCATGGCGCCGAGTCGCTGGGCCAAATACTCTGCCGCCGACCAGGCCAGTGACAAGCCGTCATAGGTTGAGGTGCCACGGCCAATCTCATCCATTAGCACCAGGCTCTCTGCGGTCGCATTGTGGAGAATATTGGCCGTTTCTGTCATTTCCACCATAAAGGTGGAGCGGCCCGAGGCCAGATCGTCCGAGGCGCCGATACGGGTGAAGATCCTGTCAACAGGCCCCAGAATCGCCTTATCTGCCGGCACAAAACTGCCGATATGCGCCATCAGGGTGATCAGCGCCACCTGACGCATGTAAGTGGACTTACCGCCCATATTGGGGCCTGTGACCACCAACATTTTACGCTCAGGGCTAAGGGTTACCGGGTTGGCGATAAAGGGAGCCTGGCTGACTCGCTCAACCACTGGGTGACGCCCGGCTTCAATATGTATGCCCGGCTTATCGCTCAACTCAGGTTGGTGGTAGTTGAGGCTGTCGGCCCGCTCGGCAAAGTTGCTCAGTACATCTAACTCGGCCGCCGCCATGGCAAAGGCCTGCAGTTCGCTGAGCTTGGGTAGCAAGAGATCGAACAGTTCGTCCCAAAGCTGTTTTTCCAGTGCCAGCGCCTTGCCCTGACTGGAAAGCACTTTCTCTTCATACTCTTTCAGCTCGGGGATGATATAGCGCTCGGTGTTTTTCAATGTCTGGCGTCTTTGATAGCTCAGGGGCACCAGTGCCGATTGTCCACGGGAAACTTCAATATAGTAGCCGTGTACCCGGTTGAAACCGACTTTCAGGGTGGCTATTCCAGTTTGTTCTTTTTCCCTGACTTCCAACTGTTGCAGATAGTCACTGGCGCCTTCACTGAGACGGCGCCATTCATCCAGTTCGGCATGATAACCATCGCGGATCACGCCGCCATCACGAATGAGTACCGGCGGGTTGTCGACAATCGCCCGCTCCAGCAGCGCGAGCTCTTCAGGGAATTCACTGAGCTGGCGTTTCAAACGGCCAAGCTCGGGGCTTTGGGTGTTTGCCAATAGTTGCTGTAGTTGCGGCAACAGCGCCAGCGCTTGTCGCAGACGGGCAAAGTCTCTAGGGCGGGCGCTTCTCAGGGCCAGGCGCGCCATGATCCGCTCCACATCACCAAGCGCCTTGAGGTCGTCATGTAACGGTTCGAACAGGCCGCTGGCAATCAACTCTGCCACCGCGGTTTGCCGCAGGCCTATCTGTTGATGATCCCTGAGTGGCTGATGGATCCAGCGCTGTAACATCCTGCTGCCCATGGGGGTAGCGGTTGCGTCCAGCACAGAAGCCAGAGTATTGTCCCGGCCACCGGCAAGATTCACTGTCAGTTCCAGATTCCGCCGGGTGGCGGCATCCAACACTATGCTGTCGCTCTGATTAAAGCGGGTAATGGCATTGATATGGGGCAGGGCGGTGCGCTGGGTATCTTTGACATACTGCATCAGGCAGCCGGCGGCCTGCAGTGACAGCCTGGCGTCTGTTATGCCAAAACCACGCAGATCTTTGGTGCCGAATTGATCCAGCAACAATCGCATGCTGGTATCCAAGTCAAACTCCCACTCGGGACGACGGCGTTTGCCCTTGATGCCGGCAATCAGGCTTTGTTGGGAAAAGTCTTCGCTGTAGAGCAGCTCGGCCGGTTTGGTGCGTTGCAGCTCTGCCTCCAATGATTCAAGGGTGGCCAGCTCGGCAATCACAAAACGGCCGGAGGCAACATCCAAGGTGGCGTAGCCAAAACCGTTCTTGCCTTCGTAGACGGCGGCCAGCAAGTTATCCTGACGTTCTTGCAGCAGCGCTTCATCGGTGAGGGTTCCGGGAGTCACTATGCGCACCACTTTGCGCTCGACCGGCCCTTTGGACGTGGCCGGGTCACCAATCTGCTCACAGATGGCAACCGACTCACCGAGCTGCACCAGCTTGGCGAGATAACCTTCCACCGCATGATAGGGAATACCCGCCATAGGAATAGGATCGCCGCCACTCTTGCCCCTGGCCGTCAGTGAAATACCCAAGAGCTCGGAGGCCTTTTTGGCATCATCGTAAAACAGCTCGTAAAAGTCCCCCATGCGATAAAACAGCAGCATTTCGGCATGCTGCGCCTTCATCGATAGATACTGGCGCATCATAGGGGTGTGTTTTTCCAAATCCGGGTTATCCATAGGCGTAATCACTGCATTCATGGGAGCTTTCAGATATTTCCTTGACTGTGTTTCCAAGAGCGGTTGCCCTTTTTCAATGGCGCCAATAGTATCAGTTATTCATCACTGAGCCAGTCGTGGGCGGGGAAATTTTACGCCTTCGGTTACAAGTGATTGATCAGCAAGCGGCCTTTAAATAAATTATCGCCAGCACTTGATACTGTATGATTGTACAGTATACTAGGTGGCAGATTGGTATTTAGCCCAAAGCTCTGGATAAAGGGGCGGCAACATAGATTTCAGGCGAAGCATTGCGTCGCAATTAAGAGGGAACAGGAATGAAAATAGATCCAAACAAAGAGAAGGCGTTGAACGCAGTTCTGGGACAGATAGAGAAGCAGTTCGGTAAAGGTTCTATCATGAAACTGGGTGAAGACAGAACCATGGATGTCGAAACCATCTCTACCGGTTCGCTTTCTCTGGATGTGGCTTTGGGGGCCGGTGGTCTGCCAATGGGTCGTATCGTTGAGATCTATGGTCCTGAATCTTCTGGTAAAACAACTCTGACACTGGAAGTGATTGCCGCGGCGCAGCGTGAAGGCAAAGTCTGTGCCTTTATCGATGCCGAACACGCGCTGGATCCTATCTATGCCAAGAAACTGGGTGTGGATATCGATAATCTCCTGTGTTCTCAGCCAGATACGGGTGAGCAGGCGCTGGAGATCTGTGATGCGCTGACTCGCAGTGGCGCCGTCGATGTCATCATTGTTGACTCAGTGGCGGCGCTGACGCCCAAGGCTGAAATCGAAGGTGAAATCGGTGATTCCCACATGGGTCTGGCGGCTCGTATGATGAGCCAGGCAATGCGTAAGCTTGCCGGTAACCTCAAGCAGTCCAACACTTTGCTTATCTTCATCAACCAGATCCGGATGAAGATTGGGGTCATGTTCGGTAACCCTGAAACCACCACTGGTGGTAACGCCCTTAAGTTCTACGCCTCAGTTCGTCTCGATATCCGCCGTACAGGCGCTATCAAAGAGGGTGATGAGGTTGTTGGTAACGAAACCCGGGTTAAAGTGGTTAAGAATAAGATTGCCGCCCCCTTCAAACAAGCCGATTTCCAAATTCTCTATGGTCAGGGTATCAACCGTACCGGTGAGCTGGTTGATTTAGGCGTAGCCCACAAACTGGTGGAAAAATCCGGTGCCTGGTACAGCTACAAGGGTGACAAGATAGGTCAAGGCCGCGCTAATGCAGGTAAGTACCTCAAGGAACACCCTGAAGTGGCAGCCGAAATCGAAGCGGCACTGCGTGCCAAACTGCTCAGTAAAGCAGAAGCGGCTCCTGCCAGCGCCGAGACAGGTGAAGGCAATATCGACTTGGAAACCGGAGAAGTCTTCTGAGCCAGTCGGTAATGGATGTTGCGGTCGCGCTGTTGGCGCGCCGCGACTATGGCCGCGAGCAACTCAAGAGCCGCTTACTGGGCAAGGGCTTTGAGTCGAGCGAAGTTGAACAGACTTTGGATAGTCTGGAAGCCAAAGGTTTTATCGATGATCAGCGTTTCGCTGCAGCCTTGCTGCGCAGCCATATTGCCAAGGCCCACGGACCGGGAAAAGTACGTCAGGCACTGATGCAAAAGGGCTTGAATAAACAATGTATCGAACAAGTCTTGGATGCCAGTGATTGTGACTGGTTTGCCTTGGCCCGCACGCGCGCGCTGAAGAAATTCGGCGATAGTCCCGCAGATGATATGAAAGAAAAAGCTCGCCGAATTCGTCACTTGATGGGGCAGGGCTTTAGTTATGATCAAGTGGCATACGCCCTTGAATATGACCCTTATGACTGATTTTTCTCTATCACTAAAGCTCCTTTCATAACCAAGTTTAATACTGCCTAATCTCTGTGACTGACTTCATTTTACAAGCCCAAGCTTCACTCTTATTAAGTTGTTAGTTCTTGTGCTTGTCGCCTATGGTTATATATCCCGCTAAAGCCGCTATATCTTGGTTTACTGGCGCAGGTTTTTATATCCGCTGAGTAATTCAACATCTATGGCAAATAGCATTTGCCTGCCCAGGTAATCCGGTTTCGGCTTATGCCGCTAATGCTCTCTGTACCTCGGCTGTATCAGGCATCATACCCTGCGCAATCTAATTGGTATTCTGGCGCTGCATGCTTATAATGCTTGGCAAAAGAGCGCTCGAGTGGCCGGGCCAAGCACGCCTTTAGACCACTTTTTATACATTATTCAGGCTTAAGTAACTCAGGACGATTTATGTACCAAACCACAGCAGCACTTAGAAGTGCTTTCCTGGAGTTTTTCCGCAAGAATGGCCATCAGGTAGTCGACAGCAGTTCTCTGGTGCCAGGCAATGACCCCACTTTGCTATTTACCAACGCCGGGATGAACCAGTTTAAAGACGTATTCCTCGGTATGGACAAGCGTAGCTACAGTCGCGCTACCACTTCGCAGCGTTGTGTTCGCGCCGGTGGTAAACATAACGACCTGGATAACGTGGGTTATACGGCCCGTCACCACACCTTCTTTGAGATGCTGGGTAACTTCAGCTTTGGTGATTACTTCAAAGAAGATGCCATTCGCTTCGCGTGGACCTTCTTGACTGAAGAGCTCAAGCTGCCCAAGGAGCGCCTGTGCGTTACCGTTTATCAATCCGACGATGAAGCCTTTGATATCTGGAACAAGCAGATAGGTGTTCCCGCCGAGGACATTATCCGTATCGGCGACAACAAAGGTGCACCTTATGCTTCAGACAACTTCTGGCAGATGGGTGATACAGGCCCTTGTGGTCCTTGTACTGAAATTTTCTATGACCATGGTGATCATATCCCAGGCGGCCGCCCAGGTACGCCGGAAGAGGATGGCGACAGATTTATTGAGATCTGGAACATAGTCTTCATGCAGTACAACCGTCAGGCCGATGGCGTGATGGAACCTCTGCCTAAGCCATCTGTTGATACAGGTATGGGGATAGAGCGTATTGCCGCCATTCTGCAAGGCGTGCATTCCAACTATGAAATTGACGTGTTCCGCACTCTGATTGCCAAGACGGCCGAGATCATCGGCGTGACAGATCTGGAAAATAAATCCCTTCGGGTTATTGCCGATCACATTCGCTCTTGCGCCTTCCTGATTGCTGATGGCGTAATGCCATCCAATGAAGGTCGGGGCTATGTGCTGCGGCGTATCATCCGCCGCGCCGTGCGTCATGGTAACAAGCTGGGCGCCACAGATACCTTCTTCTACAAGTTGGTGCCCGCCTTAATTGATGTGATGGGTGATGCGGCCAAGGGCCTGAAGGCGACCCAAAACATAGTGGAAAAGGCGCTGAAAGCCGAAGAAGAACAGTTTGCCCGTACACTTGAGCGTGGTCTGGGTATTTTGGATGCGGCTCTGTCTGAGCTCAAGGGCGACACTCTGGATGGTGAAACCGTATTTAAGCTCTACGATACCTATGGTTTCCCTATGGATTTGACCGCCGATGTTTGCCGCGAACGTAATATCAAGGTCGATGAAGATGGTTTTGATGCGGCGATGGCCGAGCAGCGTAGCCGGGCTCAGGCCGCCGGTCAGTTTGGTGCCGATTACAACGCCGGGCTGAAAATTGATGCCGACAGTGAGTTCTGTGGTTACAGTGAACTCAGCGGTAAGGGCAAGGTTATTGGCATCTATGTCGATGGTCTGGCGGTCGATACGCTGGATGCCGGTCAGCAAGCGGTTATTGTGCTGGACAAGACTCCATTTTATGGCGAGTCAGGCGGCCAGGTAGGCGATAAGGGCCAATTGACAGCCGAAGGTTTGCTGTTTGAGGTGAGTGACACCCAAAAGTATGCTCAGGCCACAGGTCATATCGGCCAACTGAGCCAAGGCAAACTGACTCTGGGTCAGGAGTTGCTTGCGCAAGTTGATAAGAAACTACGCCATCGCACCCAACTGAACCACTCAGTGACTCACCTGCTGCACGCCGCACTGCGTCAAGTATTGGGTGAGCATGTGACCCAGAAAGGTTCATTGGTGGAGCCTGAGCGTCTGCGTTTCGACTTCTCTCACTTTGAAGCGGTTAAGCCTGAAGAGCTCAAAGCGGTTGAAGATATGGTCAATACCCAGATCCGTCGTAACCACGAGCTGAAAACGGCTGAGATGGACATAGAGCAGGCTAAAGCCAAGGGCGCCATGGCCCTGTTTGGTGAGAAATACGACGCCCAGGTTCGGGTTGTAACCATGGGTGACTTCTCGATTGAGCTTTGTGGTGGTACCCATGTGGGCCGCACTGGTGACATAGGTTTGTTCAAGATCACATCAGAAGGCGGTATTGCCGCCGGCATTCGCCGTATTGAAGCGGTAACCGGCGCTGCAGCCATGGCCTTCGTGGCCGAGCAACAGCAAGAGTTGAGTGATGCCGCGAGCTTGCTGAAGGCAGACAGTCACTCTGTGGTCGCCAAACTCAAGGCGCAGTTGGAGCGTAGCCGCCAATTGGAAAAAGAGATTGCTCAGCTCAAAGATAAACTGGCCGCCGCTGCCAGTGCCGATATGGTTTCCGATGCTCAGGAAATCGCCGGAGTCAAGGTGTTGGTGAAACAGGTCGAAGGTATTGACCCTGGTTCTCTGCGTGGTCTGCAAGATGAGCTCAAGCAGAAGCTACAATCTGGCGTAGTGGTGCTGGGTCTGGCTCATGGCGACAAAGTAAACCTTATCGCCGGGGTGACTAAGGACTTGACCGCCAAGGTGAAGGCCGGTGAATTGGTGGCCATGGTGGCCGCGCAGGTTGGTGGCAAGGGCGGTGGCCGTCCCGATATGGCCCAAGCCGGTGGTAGTGAAGTTGCCAACTTGCCTCAGGCATTGGCATCGGTAACGCCCTGGCTGACTGAACGTCTGGCATAATTTCGCCACCAACGAGGTCTATGTGACACAAGAAGTACGTTCAGGCAGTAACGAGCGACTGTATGTCAAAAAGTTCGGTGGCACCTCGGTGGGCTCGATTGAGCGCATCGAGGTGATTGCCGAGCAGGTTGCCAAGGCGCAACTGAGCGGCGAGCATCAGGTGTTGGTGCTCTCCGCCATGGCCGGTGAAACCAACCGCCTGTTTGCGCTGGCGGGGCAGATTGACCCTGAAGCCTCGGCGCGGGAGATGGATATGCTGGTCTCCACCGGCGAGCAGGTGAGTATTGCCCTGATGGCGATGGCACTGGCAAAACGTGGCGTCAAAGCCAAGTCGCTCAACGCCGCTCAGGTGCAAATCCATACCAATAGTCAGTTTGGCCGTGCCAGTATCGAACGAGTGGATGTTCAGTACCTGCAGGAGTTGCTGGCCCAGGGAATTATCCCGATAGTGGCTGGCTTCCAGGGGCGGGATCAATTCGGGGAGGTGACCACTCTTGGCCGTGGTGGCTCGGATACCACGGCGGTGGCTTTGGCTGCGGCGCTTAAGGCGCAGGAATGTCAAATTTTTACCGATGTGGCCGGTGTTTATACCACAGATCCCAATATCGAGCCGAGCGCCCAGAAGCTCGATGCCATCAGCTTCGAAGAGATGCTGGAGATGGCTCGCTTGGGCGCCAAGGTGCTGCACCCGGATTCAGTCTCTTATGCCGAGCGCTTTCGGGTTCCCTTGCGGGTGCTTTCCAGCTTTGAGCCCGGCAGTGGCACATTGATCCGTTTCGATGCCTGTGAAGACAAGCGTAATCAAGTGGCCGGTATCGCTTGCAGTAAAGGGCAGGCGATGCTGAGTCTGAGCCGCTCTGACGATTCACCAGACCCTTTTGCGGCAGTATTTTCACTGCTGGCTGAAAACGGTGTTGAAGTGGATCTGGTGACCAAGGCGGGGATGGATGACGGCGTCAGTTTTACTATGGATGCCGACAGGCTTTCTTGGGCGCTAAAGGTCCTTGATGAGGCGGCTCTTGGCCTGTCGTTGGGGCCATTGATGTTTGAAAAATCCCTGGCCAAGGTCTCTGTGATAGGTGCCGGCGTGCATCGCAGAGCCGAGGCAACCGCCAAGGTGTTTGATATCTTGGGGAATGAAGGAATTCATGTTAAGTTGATGGCAACATCAGAGATAAAGCTGTCTTTGGTTATTGATGAAGCGGATTTATACAGGGCAGTTCGAGTTCTACATCACGCTTTTGAACTAAATAAGGTGTAATTAAACAACGGATTTAGTATTGAATACTATTAATTTGTACTAAGCTCACCTTATAATAATGGTTACGACGGATGAGCGCCGTGTGTAGAAAATATGGAAACTAGAGGAGCAATCGAATGCTGATTTTGACTCGTCGTGTTGGCGAAACACTGATGATTGGTGACGAGGTCACAGTGACAGTGCTGGGTGTGAAGGGGAATCAGGTACGTATAGGTGTGAATGCACCCAAAGAAGTTTCTGTGCACCGTGAGGAGATTTATCAGCGTATTCAGTCTGAGAAAACCGGAACCCCTTCTGAAGGTGGTAACTTCTGAGACAACACAAAGTGAACCTCCGTCAGGAATAGAAGAGTCAGTTTTTAAACTGGCTTTTTTATTTTCTGGCGCCGGAAAACCCTTGATAGCACAGGATTTGCGCGTTATTTAGGTCAGGTGATTAAAAACAGGACAAACGGAAAAGGTTTAGGAAAAAGGGTTTGACTTATTTTCTTCAAACAGTAATATGTGCGCCAAGAAAACGGAGAGGTGGCCGAGTGGCCGAAGGCGCTCCCCTGCTAAGGGAGTATGGGCTTTATCTCCCATCGAGGGTTCGAATCCCTCCTTCTCCGCCATTTCTTAACGTAAAATATGCGCATGTAGCTCAGCTGGATAGAGTACCTGGCTACGAACCAGGCGGTCGGAGGTTCGACTCCTTCCATGCGCACCATTTTCCGTTTTAGCAGTAAAGAATACAATTCGCGCATGTAGCTCAGCTGGATAGAGTACCTGGCTACGAACCAGGCGGTCGGAGGTTCGACTCCTTCCATGCGCGCCACTTCTGCTTTAGTTTTCCAAGATGATCAAGCGCATGTAGCTCAGCTGGATAGAGTACCTGGCTACGAACCAGGCGGTCGGAGGTTCGACTCCTTCCATGCGCACCATCTGGAACTCTAAAGACTGTTAAGAAAAATTGATTATCTGAAAGCGCATGTAGCTCAGCTGGATAGAGTACCTGGCTACGAACCAGGCGGTCGGAGGTTCGACTCCTTCCATGCGCACCAGATATCAAGTAAAGTACGCAATGAATTAAGCGCATGTAGCTCAGCTGGATAGAGTACCTGGCTACGAACCAGGCGGTCGGAGGTTCGACTCCTTCCATGCGCACCAATTTACGCGGAGAGGTGGCCGAGTGGCCGAAGGCGCTCCCCTGCTAAGGGAGTATGGGCTTTATCTCCCATCGAGGGTTCGAATCCCTCCTTCTCCGCCATTCTTTACTATACTCTGAGAGCCAAGCTTTCTGAGTTCCGGATTAAGCGCATGTAGCTCAGCTGGATAGAGTACCTGGCTACGAACCAGGCGGTCGGAGGTTCGACTCCTTCCATGCGCGCCAAATAGCAAAGAAGTAAGACGCCCCGCAATCGCGGGGCGTTTTGCTATCTGACTCTTACCCGCTTGTAATTACTTTCCTGTGGCGTCTTATCCGAAAACTTGTCCGCGGAAATACAGATTCGCTTGAGTCTTGTGATAAAGCCCGCCTCTATAGTTCAACATCTGCCTTGCTTATTGTATCGCTGTCGCTTCAGGCTGTGGCTGTGAGCCGGGGTCTATTGATTTTTAAGGGGAGCCATCACGGACAACTTAATCGCTGGAAGCGAACTTATCGGATCAAACTGACGGCTTTCCATTTATATTCATGATACCTCTATGCTGAAACTCTTTCGCCTTACAGACATTCTCTATATCAGTTTTACTTCATGTTGACCGGGTTGTTGTCTTTTCCTAAAAAAATCAAGATGAATATTTATGAATCATCATCCTCATTGAGATTTTATTGATTTATTTTGGTATGACCAATTTACATGGGTGGGGGTTATTTGTTATAGATTGGTTATTGCTTTTGACCTAAGTCACATAGTCTGGCAGAGGCAGGCCTGCTAGGCTAAAACATCTAATGACTGAAAATCACATTTTTTAGCATATTTATTATTGGTGTACGCTCCCGAGATTGTGAGCGTTATCGCCCTAAGCAAGTCATAGACAGGAAAATGCCTGCCAATCTGTTAACAAAATGAGGAAGAGATGATGTCGCTTTCTGAGCAACTCTTGGAAGCAGTGGGGATTATGCTGCTCGGTATGGGGCTGGTTTATCTGTTTTTGGGGCTGCTGATCTTGGGGCTCAGAATATCGGCCCGCTATTTGGCACCCAGACCCAATTTGGAACAGAGTCAGCCACAAACTCAGGGCATGGGAGGCGCGCAACCCACAGTTGTGCCCCAGACCGGTGCGCCTACGCCGCAACAGTTGGCAGCTATTAGCTGTGCCATTCACCAATATCGCAAACAGGCTTAACTGCCGTAATCTGATGGATAAGAAAGATGAGTAAAGCTTTAGCATTAACCGACGTTGTCCTGCGGGATGCTCACCAATCATTATTGGCAACCAGAATGCGTATCGACGATATGTTGCCAATCGCCGCCAAGTTGGACAGTGTTGGCTTTTGGTCCCTGGAGTCTTGGGGCGGTGCTACCTTCGATGCCTGTATCCGTTATTTGGGGGAGGATCCCTGGGAGCGGATCCGGGCGCTGAAACAAGCCATGCCCAACACCCCGCAGCAGATGTTATTGAGAGGGCAGAACTTGCTGGGTTATCGCCATTATAGTGACGACCTGGTGACTCGGTTTGTGGAGCGCGCCCATGAGAGCGGGGTCGATGTATTCCGGGTGTTCGATGCCATGAATGATGTGCGCAACTTGCAAGCCGCGCTGAAAGCCGTGATTGATGTCGGTGCCCATGCCCAGGGCACAATTTCTTACACCACAAGCCCAGTACATACACTGCAAACCTGGCTGACCATGGCCAAACAGCTGGAAGATATGGGCTGCCATTCACTCTGTATCAAGGATATGGCCGGTTTGCTCAAGCCGATGGAGGCATTTGAGCTAATAAGCCGCTTGAAGTCGGAAACCGATCTCTTGATCACCATGCAGTGCCATGCCACCACAGGGTTATCGACTGCCACTTATCAAAAGGCGATTGAGGCCGGGGTCGATGTGCTGGATACGGCCATCTCTTCCATGAGTCAAACCTATGGTCACAGTGCCACAGAAACTCTGGTAGCCATGGTTGAAGATACCGATAGGGCGACAGGCTATGACTTAGCGCTGCTGGAGGAGATTGCTGCCTATTTCCGTGAAGTCAGAAAAAAATATGCCCGTTTCGAAGGGGCACTAAAGGGCATAGATTCACGCATTCTGCGGGCTCAGGTGCCGGGGGGCATGCTGACCAATATGGAAAACCAGCTCAGAGAGCAGGGCGCCGAGGATAAGCTGGATCTGGTGCTCGAGGAGATCCCAAGAGTGCGGGAAGATCTGGGTTTTATTCCACTTGTGACCCCCACCTCCCAGATTGTCGGTACTCAGGCAGTAATCAATGTGCTGATGGGCGAGCGCTATAAGTCGCTCACCAAGGAGACGGAAGGCGTGCTCAAGGGCGAATATGGCGCCACCCCGGCCAAGGTAAACAGTGAATTGCAACAGCGGGTGTTGCAGGGGGCCGAGCCTGTCAGTTGCCGCCCGGCCGATCTGCTCGCGCCTGAGCTTGAACATCTGCGGGCCGAACTGGCCGAAAAAGCGTTGGCACAAGGCCTGAGCCTCAGCGAAGAGCGCGACGATGATGTGCTGACTTATGCACTGTTCCCGCAAATTGGCCTGCAGTTTATTAAGAACCGTGGCAATCCTGCGGCATTTGAACCCAAGCCAGAGTTGGAAGCTCCTCAGCCACAAGCAACTCAAACCAAGGCAGGTGGTCGTCAGCCGGAGGTTTATACCGTGGATGTACAGGGGCAGCGCTTTGTGGTGCAGGTCAGTGAAGGCGGTGATATCAATCAGATAGCGCCTTTGCCGGTGGCAGAGCCCCAGGCCTCCCCTGTGCAGGCTCCTGCTGTCTCTGGCCCGGAACTGGAGATGAGCGCGCCGCTTTCCGGCAATATCTTTAAGGTACAGGTGGTCGCCGGAGACAGCGTTCGCGCCGGTGATGTCGTTATCATCCTCGAGGCGATGAAGATGGAAACTGAGATCCGGGCTCAGGCCGATGGTGTGGTCAGTCGTATTCTGGTCAAGGAAGGCGATGCCGTCAGCGTTGGTACCAAGTTGTTGGCGCTGGCCTAAGGAGCGATTATGGATGGTTTACTCGCTTTTTGGTCCGCGACGGGAATAGCGCATTTTACCTGGCCACAGGCCTTGATGATGTTGGTTGGCGCCTTGCTGTTGTATCTGGCAATAGTACGCAAGTTTGAGCCATTGTTACTGCTGCCCATCGGCTTCGGCGCCATTTTGGCCAATATCCCCAACGCAGGTTTTACCGAGGAAAATGGGCTGCTCTACTATGTTTATCACGTGGGCATAGATACCGGCATTTTTCCGCTGCTGATCTTTATGGGGGTCGGAGCTATGACAGATTTCGGTGCCCTGATAGCCAACCCCAAGACGCTATTGCTGGGCGCGGCCGCTCAGTTCGGGATCTTCGCCACCCTGATTGGTGCGATAGCCCTGAACCTGGTACCCGGGTTTGAGTTCAGTATGCAGGATGCCGGTGCCATTGCCATTATAGGCGGCGCCGATGGTCCTACGGCCATTTTCCTCGCCTCCAAACTGGCACCTGATTTGCTGGGAGCCATTGCGGTGGCAGCGTACTCCTACATGGCCTTGGTGCCGCTTATTCAGCCTCCCATCATGCGGGCCTTGACCACGGAAGCCGAGCGGCAGATCAAGATGGAACAGCTGCGGGAAGTCAGCAAGAAGGAGAAGATTATCTTCCCCCTTATGGTGCTGGGAATGACTATATTGTTTTTGCCGACAGCGACTCCCCTGGTGGGCATGTTCTGTCTCGGAAACCTGATGCGCGAATCCGGAGTGGTGGATAGACTTTCCAACACGGCGCAAAACGAACTTATCAATATCGTCACTATTTTCCTCGGATTGGCGGTGGGTTCCAAGCTCTCGGCCGAGCAGTTTCTTCGGGTCGAAACGCTGGGGATCTTGCTGCTCGGGGCGGTGGCTTTCAGCATTGGCACCGCTGCCGGGGTCTTGATGGCCAAGCTTATGTGTAAACTCAGTGGCGGCAAGGTCAACCCCTTGATTGGTGCCGCCGGGGTCTCGGCTGTTCCCATGGCCGCCAGGGTGGTGAATAAGGTTGGGCTAGAGGCCAATCAGCAAAACTTCCTGTTGATGCACGCTATGGGCCCCAATGTGGCCGGTGTGCTGGGCAGTGCGGTCGCTGCCGGTATTCTGCTGGCGGTATTGGGCAACTGAGTGCTTTAAGCGCTGAATAGCTGAGTGCCATGACGTTAAAAAATAACCGGCGTAGCCAGTGGCCGCGCCGGTTATCGGTTTTAAGGCTTGCTAGCGGGCAATCTGCAACGCGCGGGTTTTGGTGCTCTCTGGGTTAGCTCAAGCAATCATTTCAAAGGCTCATTTCAAGGGCTTATCAAAAGCTCAGGCCGTCAGCCAGATGGCCAGTGACAACAGGGCTATCAAGGTGCCACTGACGCCAATTATCCAAATAAAACCGCGTTTCCCCTGCGCCAGAGGGACTCTATTGAAGTGTAAAAATGCTATCCAGAATAGGGACAGGATAATAGGCAGAAACAAAAGACGGGCCATGATTGCTCACTATTCAAAGAGATATGGCTTAATCATAGACTGGGATGCTTACGGAGTACCAGTCAGATGCTTTAATATTGCTCGCTGCAATGCCTTTATCCGCCAGCACCTGAATTAACATCTGCCTCAGTTTCTTGGCTTGGGCAATGGATTGCTGCACTTGTGGTTGGACATCTTCGAATTTGTCTTTAAAAGGGTCAATGGGCGGCGTAGGCAGTTCCATCACGACAGACTTGCCGGAGCGTTTGATCATGAGTCCTGTGCTTGCATATGCACCGAAGGCTTGTGTGAGCATATCAAGCTGCTCGGCTGCTCCCAGAAACATGATTTTGACCAGGCTTCCTGCCAATTGATGAACGATGCGGATTTGCTTATTGGGCAGTAGCGGGTAGAAATGCAGCCAGGAATGTCCGGCGGCGCGGTTTTTGGGGGGTTCCGGGTTCAACTCCGGGTGATGTCTTTTCGCAAACTCAAGATAACTCCTGGCAAATTCTGTGACTTCGGGGCTAATGCTGGGCAGGTATCCGCGTCTTTGCTTGCTGATGCTCTCGGCCATAAGCCGTGCCCGGTACCATGCCCCTTGGGCGACAAAGTACGCCATGAGTTCCTCATAGGCGATGGTTTTATCATAGGGCTCATTGTTGGATGCCAGGTATTTTTGCGGAGCCAACAGACAGGTGCGAAAATCGACCCAATAGCCCTGTTCTATCCCATGCTCGCCACGGTAGCGATACCTTAACCCTTGTTGCTGTTGTGGCGTTGCATCTATCTTGTTTTCGATAAGAATGGCTTGATGGGAGCCGTCATTGGACTTGAAAATCACCACGAGATCCGACTCGCCGTATTGGTTGTGAATGACAGAATGCCAGGCGCCGACAAACTCTACGATGTGGTGGAATTCATATACCCGGGAAACCAACCAATTGCAGAAGGCCATTGAAGTGTGGCACTCCTCCAGCAACATCAAATCAATATCCCGCTCCTGAACAGATTGAATAAAGTTCAGCTCCTGCATTTATGACTCCTTTCCTTGTCTATCTTAGGGCTGGTTTTAACCCCTGGTTTTGTGGCTTTCTATCGCGATTGTATGATTTAAACTCTTGAGACTCAGCTGGGCAAGGGCGCCATTTTCTTATATCTTTCAGCACTAAAAAATCAGTATTTATCCATTTATCTTTAAAGTCCGCCTGGCCGGGCCTTTGATTCAAGCAGTATGCAGGAAGGTATCATATGTGGGAACTCTGGCTGATGTTCAGCGGCGCTTTTTTGGCGGCGACATTGCTGCCTGGAGGCTCGGAAGTCTTGTTGCTGGCTTTGCTGGACAAACAGCCGGAGATGGCATGGTCGCTGCTGCTTAGCGCCACTATAGGCAACACCTTGGGGGCCTTGAGCAGCTATCTACTTGGGCTCTTGGGGCGCAAGGCGGTCACGCCCGAGCAACTCGACAGCGGTCGCCACAAGCAGGCGCTGGCGTTGCTGAAGCGCTACGGCTATTGGGCCTTGTTACTTTCCTGGGTGCCGCTTATTGGCGATATTCTGTGCCTTTTAGCAGGTTGGATGAAACTTCCTCTTACAAAATCCACTCTGATGATTTTGACAGGCAAGGGCCTGCGCTATTTGATAATTGTGTTGTTGGCTTTAGAGTGGCTGCAATGAGTTTTTTGAGTTTGGTTTCCGGTTGAAGGAGTAACATTTTGAAGAAATGGTTATTGGCGGCGGCGATTTCGGCCGCATTGGCGGGTTGCTCAGTGCAAACCGACACAGGATTGGCTGAGGTTTCCTCGGTACAACTGCCGGCAGGAGTGACTCTCATCGAGTCGGTCACCCCCAAGGCCGGTGAAGTCGGTATCCCTTACAGCAAGTATCGCTTGGCCAACGGCCTGACCGTGATACTGCATCAGGACAATTCTGATCCTCTGGTGCATGTGGATGTGACCTATCATGTGGGCTCGGCCAGAGAGCAGGCGGGGCGCAGTGGTTTTGCCCATCTGTTTGAACATATGATGTTCCAGGGCTCTGAAAATGTGGCCGATGAACAGCATTTCAAGATAGTCACCGAAGCCGGCGGCACCTTGAATGGCACCACCAACACTGACCGCACCAACTATTTCGAAACTGTTCCCAGTAATCAGTTGGAAAAAATGCTTTGGCTGGAGTCGGACCGTATGGGCTATCTGCTTCCGGCCCTGACCGACAAGAAATTTGAAGTGCAGCGGGAAACCGTGAAAAACGAACGGGCCCAGCGTATCGATAACCGTCCTTACGGGCGGATGAATGAACGTTTCAATCAGGCGTTTTATCCCGCCGGTCATCCTTATTCCTGGCCTGTTATCGGTTGGCCCGAGGATCTCGACCGCGCCACACCTGATGATGTAAGACACTTCTTCCAGCGCTGGTACGGCCCCAACAATGCCACCCTGACCATAGGCGGTGATATAGATACCGCGCAGACATTAGCCTGGGTCAGCAAGTACTTTGGCGATATTCCCAAAGGGCCTGAGGTGGCGACCGATGCCAAGCCTTTGGTAACGCTGGACAAGACTCGCTATATCTCGATGGAAGATAAGGTCCATCTGCCACTCATCCGTATGGCTTTCCCAACCGTTTATGCCCGTCACCAGGATGAGGCCGCACTGGATCTGCTGGCCAATATTCTCGGCGGCGGCAAGACCTCGCTGGTTTACAAGAATCTGGTGAAAGATGGTTATGCGGTGCAGGCCGGGGTCAGTCATCCTTGCCAGGAGCTGGCCTGTCAGATGTCCATCTACGCTTTGGCCAATCCGGCCAAGGGCGGAGCACTGGCGCCGATAGAGGCCAAGATCCGCGAATCGATCGCCGAATTTGAACAGCGGGGCGTCACAGATGAAGATCTGCAGAAGGTCAAGGTGCAGTTCCGCGCCGACAGTATCTTCTCGCTGCAGAGTGTCTCGGGCAAGGTGTCCAATCTGGCCTATAACCAGACATTCGCCGGTGATCCCAATCAGATAGCCAAAGATTTGGCCCGCTATGATGCTGTGACCAAAGAAGATGTGATGCGGGTATTCAAGCGCTACATCAAGGATAAGCCCAGTGTGGTGATGAGCGTTGTGCCCATGGGCGCCAAGGCGCTGGTGGCCAAGGCCGATAACTTTACCCCGCCTGAGCCCAGGGTTGCCGCCGAAGCGGTTGCCGGGTTACAGCAGGCAGTAATCGCCAACAGCAGGTTCGATCGCAGTAAGATCCCCGCTGCCGGCAAGGCGCCCTCCATGCAGGTGCCCAAGCTTTGGTCGGCCCAGCTGAACAACGGTATCAGTGTCATGGGCACCGAAAGCCATGAAACGCCTACTACCGAGCTGGTCATCTATCTCAACGGCGGTCACAGACTGGTGCCGGTGGAAAAGGCCGGGCTCGCCGGTTTGACTGCGGCCATGCTCAATGAGTCCAGCGCCAAACGCAGCAGTGAAGAACTGGCCCAGGCGTTGGAGCTGCTGGGATCTTCCGTGGTGTTTGACAGTAGCGGCTATCAAAGCAGCATCCGGATCTCAGCCTTGACCGAAAACCTGGATAAGACCCTGGCAATAGTCGAAGAAAGGCTGTTTGAGCCAGGCTTCAAGGAAGCCGATTTCGAGCGGGTAAAACAGCAACAGTTGCAGAGTCTGCAACATCTGGCATCGGATCCAAACTATCTGGCCGAAGAGGGGTTCAGCAAGTTGCTGTATGGCAGCCAGACCAGTCTCGGTGTCAATGATAACGGCACGCTTGAGAGTGTCAGCCAGCTGACGCTCGATGATATCAAGGCTTTCTATAAGGAGCAGTATCGTGCCGGCAACGCCCAACTGGTGGCGGTAACCGATCTGCCACGCGATCAGCTAATCGGCAAGCTCATAGGATTAGAGTCTTGGGGCGGCCAGGCAGTGTCTCTGCCGGCCTTGAGTGAGCTGCCCGAGAGCAAACCCGGAGTGGTATTCCTTATCGATAAGCCGGGAGCGGCCCAGTCGGTTATCAGCATAGGCAAGCGCGCCCTGCCTTACGATGCCACGGGCGACTTCTTCAAGGCTTACCTAATGAACTATCCCTTGGGCGGCGCTTTCAACAGCCGTATCAATCTTAATCTCAGGGAAGATAAGGGCTACACCTATGGTGCCCGCAGCTTCTTCAGCGGGGGTATTGAGCAGGGCTACTTCAAGGCGGGCGCCAGCGTTCGCAGTGATGTCACCGACAAGGCGCTGGCCGAGTTTATCAAGGAGCTTAAGGCTTATCATGATAAGGGGATGACGACACAAGAGCTTAGCTTTATGCGGGCTTCTATTTCTCAGGGGAAGGCACTGGATTATGAAACGCCTTACCAAAAGG
Source organism: Shewanella chilikensis (assembly GCF_037953065.1). Lineage (NCBI taxonomy): Bacteria > Pseudomonadati > Pseudomonadota > Gammaproteobacteria > Alteromonadales > Shewanellaceae > Shewanella > Shewanella chilikensis. Next base: position 1,447,577 of record NZ_CP149966.1, read on the forward strand.
CCGGTTTTATCCGCATGATCCAGAAGTACGGCCTGAGCGATGATTTTACCGCCCGTCAGGATGAGATTATCAAGGATGCCACGCTAGACAGTCTCAATGAACTGGCCAAAGAATGGTTGGACCCTGCAAGCATGCGGATATTGGTGGTCGGGGATAAAAATCTTATCGAACCCGGGATTAAGGCAATGGGTTATTCAGTGATCAATCTGCCCTTGTAAAACGGCCACTTTGACCCCATATTGTTCTTAACCGCAGCGGGTTACGACTCGCTTGCCACTATGCAAGGCGGTGATGCTTGAAAGAGCATCACCGCCTGTGTCTTTTAAATTACACTTGCCTGAAAGGCCGCTTAGGCTTTATTTTTGGGCAACCGTCACACAGAGCAGTCCTGTGCCTTTTGGTGCTGATACCAAAAGATGAAAGCGGAGCAGGTATGCCCGGGTCTATTGGCCAGATAAAGGCTTAGGCCGCCAAGCAGAGAACAAGAATTTGAAGTCATTTACCGAATCTGTCGCAATGCTCAAAGGAGCCGAAGGTCGCGCCGCAATTAAGGATATGCGCCGTGGGATTGAGCGAGAAGCCTTGAGAATTGATGCCAGCGGGCACCTGGCTATGGATGGTCACCCCAAAACCTTGGGCTCGGCCCTGACTCACTCGAGGATCACAACCGATTACAGTGAGGCGTTGCTTGAGTTCATTACGCCTGTTACCCACAGCATAGATGAGCTGCTGACCGGTCTCACAGAAACCCATGCTTTTACCCTTAATCAGCTTAAGGGACAACAGCTTTGGCCTGTGAGCATGCCTTGTTATGTGGGTGACGAGAAAGATATTCCCATTGCTCAATATGGCAGTTCCAATGCGGGGCGGATGAAGACGCTTTATCGTAAGGGCTTGACCTACAGATACGGCGCCTTGATGCAGATCATTTCAGGGGTGCACTTTAACTTCTCGGTTTCTGATGAGCTTTGGGATCTGCTCTATGCCCAGAGCGATAAGTCGGTTTCCCGTTGTGATTTTATCTCGGAACGTTACTTCGGCCTTATCCGCAACTACCGCCGTTTGGTGTGGGTGTTGCCTTATCTGTTTGGTGCTTCGCCGGCGTTGTGCCACTCTTTCATCAAAGAGCAGCAGACAGAGCTGGATTTTGAAAAGATGGGCCGCGGCACCCTGTATCTGCCCTGGGCCACCTCACTGAGAATGAGTGACCTGGGTTACACCAACAAGGAGCAGGAGCGGCTCAGTATCAGCTATAACTCGCTGGCCGATTATCTCAAGGGGATCCGTGCCGCCATCAAGATGCCTTCGGACAACTTTGCCAACATAGGGGTGAAGGTTGATGGCGAATATCGCCAGCTCAACGCCAATGTGTTGCAGATAGAAAATGAGTTCTATGCCCCCATTCGCGCCAAGCGGGTGACCCGTAGCGGTGAAAAACCCTCCGAGGCGCTGGCGAGAGCCGGGGTGGAATATATCGAAGTGCGGGCACTGGATGTAAACCCCTTCAGTGCCATAGGTATTGAAGCCTCTCAGGTACGATTCCTGGATCTGTTCCTGCTCTACTGTCTGCTGAGTCCTTCGGCGACCACTGATGCCGCCGGTGAGCAGGAGATAGCCGCCAACCTCAAGGCCGTGGTGCTGGAAGGGCGTAAGCCCGGCTTGATGCTGAGTCAAAATGGTGTGCCAGTGGCGCGTGAGCAGTGGATGCTGGCACTGTTTGCCGAGCTGCAGCAGTTGGCCAAGCTGCTCGATGGTAAGGATGACGACCAATATCAGCAGGCGCTGGCCAAGTGGCATCAAGCCGTTATCGACCCGAATGAGACGCTGTCTGGGCAGGTGATGAAGACCCTGGCGGAAAAGGGGCTGGATCACGGCGCTTGGGTAATGGCATTGGCGAAAGAATATCAGCAGCAACTGCTGGATTATCCGCTGAGTGCCGCGGCGCTGGCTTCCTTTGAAGCTGAAGCACAGGCCTCAATCGAGAGTCAGTTGCAGCTGGAAGCCGCAGATCGTTTGAATTTTGATGATTTTCTGGTTCAGTACTTTGCCGATGAACCAGCCAAGGAAGCAGTCAGTCAGTGAAGTCTTTGTTGTTAATCTCGGCCGCAGCAGTGTTGCTGTCGGCCTGTGCCAGTGCTCCTGAGCCCGGGCGCGAATGTGGTACGGTTTCAGGTTATCTGGAGCCGGATCGGGAGCAGCAGTTTTATCGCCTGGTGGTCACCCATCTTGATGGCCAACCTGTGATCTCTAAACCCAACTATCAGTTACCACCGGGTGAACACAGTTTTACCGTCTCTGAGCTGATAGATTCACCTGAGCTCAAGGTACGGCTGTCGGCCCGCACACCCAAGGAACTTAAGTTGCAGGTGGAAGCCGGGCAACGTTATCACCTGGCGGCCAAGTTCAATACCGACAGGCGCTATACCGGCAAAGATACCGGCTACTGGGAGCCAGTGGTTTGGCAGCAGGAAGTTCATGAATGTGAACTGCCTAAGACGCAATAAAGCTCACTTTTTCAGAGGCTCAGGTTGCATTTGATGTTTGACTCGGGCGACACTGGGCCCAAGTTCAACCAAAGGCCTGGCCTTTGAAAGCCGTGAGATTCTCGTGAAGCAACAGTTGCTATCCAAATTTGCCCCGGCGCTTATTTTTGCTGCCTCCCTGTTTTTGGGCGGCTGCGCCACTTCGCCTCCCAAAGATCCCGATAATATCTGCGCCATCTTCAAAGAGCACAGATCTTGGTACAACGCCGCCAAGGATGCCCGCGAAAAGTGGGGTGTTCCCGTGCATGTGCCCTTGGCCATGATGTATCAGGAGAGCTCCTTCAAGCATAATGCGGCGCCACCTATGGAATATTTCTTGTGGATTATTCCCATAGGGCGCGCCAGTGATGCTTATGGTTATGCCCAGGCCAAGACCATGACCTGGGACGATTATGTACGTGAGACCGGCAACAGCTGGGCCAGTCGCAGCGATTTTGATGATGCAATGGATTTTATGGGCTGGTTTATCTACAAGAGCCATAAGATCAATGGCGTGTCCAAGTGGGATGCCCGCAACCAGTATCTCAATTATCACGAAGGCTGGGGCGGCTACAAACGTGGCAGTTATCGCAGCAAGGCCTGGTTGGTGCGGGTGGCAGATAAGGTAGACAATCGCTCCCGCCGTTATGCGGCGCAATATAATCAATGCAAGGAAGATTTGGACGCATCTTGGCTTTGGCGCCTGTTTTTCGGTTAACGCCCTGAGAATAAGAGACGATAATCATAGCAACGGAATTGACCGCTTATCTGGATTACTGCAAGCGAAGTGAAGTTGCTGCAATGTATGCTATAACACAAGAGAACCCAGCTTAGCTGGGTTCTCTATTTGGACAGGTTATAGCATCAAGTGTTTTCCATGTCATTTCTCAGCCTTTACTCTTGCCGAGACTTCCTTCTTTTTCAGACCTTGAAGACACTTATCTGTTTTTTCAGTGCGGCGGCCAACTCTGTCAGTTCTTTGGCTGAGGTGACTGTTTCTGTGGCACGGATATCGCCTTCACGGGCCAGATCGGTTATCTGATGCAGGTTGCGGGTCACTTCCTCGGCTACAGCACTTTGTTGTTCGGTAGCGCTGGCAATACTGCTGACAGATACGGCTAGATCGGCAATTCGCTGGGCAATGGCAGTTAACTGATTGTTGGCTTCCTCTCCCTGCTCGGCGGAGCGATTACCCAACTGATGGCTTTGATCCATACGCATAGCCGTATCTTTAACCTTGGCTTGCAGCGAAGTGATGGTCTGACCGATTTCCGAAATCGACGCCTGGGTGCGGCTTGCAAGGGTACGCACCTCATCGGCCACCACTGCGAAACCGCGTCCTTGTTCACCGGCACGGGCGGCTTCGATGGCGGCGTTCAGTGCCAGCAGGTTGGTTTGCTCGGCGATACCATTGATAACCTCTGTAATGGTGTTGATGGCTTCACTCTCTTTGGCTACACCTTCGACAGCGATATGACTTTCACTCAGTTGTATGCTGAGAGTTTCCAGTCCCTGTACTACCTGAGTCAGTTGCTGGTGACCGGCGCGGGAGGCTTCATCCACCTGTTGGCTCTGGTTGGCGCTTTCTCCGGCGTGATTGGCGACATCGCGTATCGAGGTGGACATCTCCTCGATGGCGGTAGCTATTTGATCGGTTTGAGCCATAAGCGCTTGGGCTTCATCGCCGTTGAGACGGGCGACTTCCTGGGCTTGTTCTGCCTGGTATTCCAACGTCTGTACCGAGCCTTGCAGTGCCTGAAGCAGTTGCTTGAGCCCCATGGTCATTTCGGTGACACTGTTGCTTATCCGCACTACTTCGTTTTCGCTGCGGCTGTCGAGTTTTGGCAGTGCTTGGCTGAAATCGCCTTTGCCCAGGTTTTCCATATGACGTTGCAGAGTTTGCAACGGCTTGACGGTGCGTACCAGTACAACAGAGAGCAAAATAGTGATAACCAAAATGCCAACCACGGCGACCATGGCATTGATCAGCAGCAGAGTCTGGCTCTCTTCATTCAGCTCAGCAGCCTTAACCTGACCAATAAGCTCCCAGTTCCAGCCGGGGATAGTGGCACTGTAGGCAATCATCTCCACGCCTTTGCCATTGAGGTAGCTCTTGACTCCTTCACTGTTCATTAGTTCATCAAGCGGCATGCCGTCCAGCTCGGCTTCTGTGATGGTTTGCCCCTGAGGCAAACTTGGATGAGCCACTACCACTTTGTCGGCGCGGCGCAGCAGCAGATAGGTGCCACTTTCCTCCAGGCGCAACTGTTTGACCGATTGCTGCAGCTGAACCAGGGAATCGCTAATGTCGAAACCTATGTAGAGAATACCTATCACCGAGCCCTGAACGTCCTTGACCGGACGGTAAACTGTCATATAGTCGCGGCCGAACAGCTTGGCATAGCCCTCATAGTCCTGGCCCTGAATAAGTTTTTGATAGCCTGGATGTTTTGTGCCTAGGTAAGTCCCCAGAGCGCGGCTGCCATCGGCCTTTTTCAGTGAGGTTGCTATACGAAGGAAGTCATCGCCGTCACGAACGAACACTGTGGCATTACCGCCGGTGAGGTTGGCATATCGGTCAACTTTACTGCGGGATGAGTTGAGCTGTTCCTTTTCATGCATTAATGCCGGGGTATCCATTCCGAGAACTCTAACTGTCTTGTTTTCCGGTTTATGGAATTGGCCCGGATACATGGCCCTGAATACATCGGCATTGCGATGAGCCAGGGATAGCAAGCTCTCGTATTGCAATGCCAGCAGATCATCGACCCCATGGACCTGTTGCTCCATGGCGGTTATCGCTTTCTCTTTCAGGGTAGATGAGGCTGTCAGGTAGGAGATGCTACTCAGGACGCCAAACACCAAAATTGTCAGCACAAAAGCCAGTGTGCCGATCTGTTTGGCGATAGGCCAGTTGCGGTAATTCATTATCGTTATTCCTGTTTGACCGGTTTGTTGAACTTTATCTCATTCAGGTTAAACAAGTTTTGACCTGAATCTAACTATGGACCCGACCTTTTATTTTAGAAGATGCTTTACTATAGCGGTACTGCGGGGGATAACTTTATGTTTTTTATATCATATTTAAAAAAATGTGCTTTATGACGCTTGCAGTTTTGTTCGCGCTCTTGATTAAACCATAAAGTGGGTAAATCAGATGATGGGAAATAATTTTTTATAAGTGTCTGATTATTATTGGTAAACTTGAAAAATTACGCATATTCCTCATGGGGAAACATATATTCTTGTCTGCAGAGGCTTGGGTGAGGCTCGAACAGAGTGCTGCAAAGCAGTTTGAGGAGCAAGCGGGTTGATACTAGGGCGACTCGCGCAACACCAATACCGACGATAATCCGGCCTGCGCTTGTCTTTTGGGGTCAATATTCATTTTTCAGGGGCAAGTTGCGGGAACACTCGGGCTGCGGCTTCAACCACAGGGAATAGACCACAGGCACCCAAACCAAAGACAAGAGGGTGGTCAGCGCCGTGCCTCCGGCAATGGCGATGGCAAAGGGCGGCCAAAAACCACCGCCGGCCAGGATCAGCGGCAGAAAGCCGCCTACGGTTGTGATGGTGGTCGAAGCGATATGACGGCTGCAGCGCATGACCCCGGCAAGAATAACGTTTGTGTTGTCCAGGCGCGCCAGAGGCTCGGACTCGAGCTCCGCCAGGATCACTATTGCGGCATTGATGGCAAGCCCCATCAAGCCCAGCAAACCTATTATCACGGTAAAGCCAAAGGGATAACCCAGAGCCCAGACAGCCAGCAGCCCGAGCCCCGCCGATTGCAGGGCGCTGAGCAGAATGATCCCCGTCAGCCTGAAGGAGTTGAAGGAGAGCACCAATACGCTCAGCAGCAAGGTGATTACCAAGACGATATTGGAGAGTAGATTACCCACGGCTTCATCGCGTTTGGCACTCTCACCGCCTATCTCTATTCGGTAGGAGGCGGGCAGTTTAAGCTCGGCCAGTTTGGGTTTGACTCGCTCCAGCACTTTTTGCGGCAGCACGCCGGAGGCGATATAGGCTTCGAGTATATTAACCCGTTGGCCATTATAGTGAGGAATGGCGCCGCGACTGGCATTGACATGGCTTTGACTCACGGCCGAAAGCGGAATCGACTCACCATTGGGCGACAGCAGACTTATTTGTGACAGCCTCGATTGCTGCTCGCCGACACCGGCGCCGAGCTTGACTCTCACCGGCAGCGATTCGGTTTGCTCCAGCAAACTGCCGCCGGTGATGCCTGTGGTGGACATCTGGATCTGCGAGGCAATCTCACTCAGACTCAGGCCGGCCATCAGGCTGGCATCTTCATCGAGCAGCAGCCACACCTTAGGTGCCCCCGGGCTCAGGGTCGCCCGGGTATGGATCACATCCTGGGTCTCGGCCAGCAATCGCCGCACCTCATCCCCAAGCTCGGCCAACCTATCGAGGTTGGGACCATAAAGCCGCAACTCCACCGGGGCGTTGAAAGGAGGGCCCTGCTCCAGTTTACGCACCAGGATCTGCGCATCCGGATAGTCCTTATCCAGTTGCTGTTGCAACTCGGGGATTAAGCGATTGGCGGTGCGAAAGTCGCGGGTTCTTATCATCGCCTGGGCGTATTGGCTGGCGCCTTGCTGCTTTTGAGTCAGGTTGTAGTAGAAGGAGGGCACGTTCCCGCCTATGACCCAATTGACACTTTCTATGCCGTCAGTACTGCGCAGCTCTTTATCGAGCTGTTTGACTCTTTGTTCTGTCCTCGCCAGGCTGGCATGGGGCGAAAGGTAGAGTTCCAGCTGGAACATGTTTCTGTCCGATGGCGGGAAAAACTGCTCTGTCATCTGCCCGGAGGCCACAAAGCCTGCCAGCGGCAAGATACCGATCAGCAGCGCGGCAGTTTTCGGGTAGTTGAGCGCCAGTTGCAGAGTCTGGCGATAGGTTCTGGCAAGCCTTGGCAGATTCACTCCGTGGTGATACCAGCGGTTGTCGTCCTTGGCGCGGCTGAAACGCCCGGCGAGACCGGCTATCAGGGTGTGGGAGATGAGGTAGGAGCCGAGCAGGGCAAAGATCACTGAAATGGCGATACCGCTGACAAACTCTCCGGCGGCGCCCGGCATCAGCACTATCGGTGCGAATGCTAGCATGGTGGTGACAGTAGAGCCGGCAAGCGGCAGCCAAAGGTGCCTGATGGTGGTATTGACCGCCTGCAGCTTACTCATGCCCTCGCGGCGGCGCTGGGCAATGGCATCGACAATCACAATAGCGTTATCCACCATGATCCCCAGCGCCACTACCAGACCTGTGACTGACATCTGATGAATAGGCAGGCCGGTAAACTTCATGCAGGCCAGAGTAAATAGTGCCGTTAGTGGCAAAGATAAGGCGACGATAAGTGCATTGCGCATGCCGACAGTCACCAGCAGCACCAATAGAATCAGTACAAACCCCTGCAGCAGGTTGACGAGCAACTCCTGCAGACGCTCATTGGTATACCCCTCTTGCTCAAACAGCCATTGCATGCGGATATTGGCAGGGAAGTCTTGTTTCAGCTCGGTAGCAACCCGGCGCACTTGTTCACTCCAGATATCTACTCGAGTGTTGTTGAGCATGCGGGCGGCCACCATAATACCTGGCTCACCGTCAAGCAGCGCCAGATTATCCGGCGGATCCTTGGGCTGGCGATTGATTGTTGCGATATCGCCAAGGCGGATCAGTTGCCCGAAACGGTCGGTCTTAAGCGGCACTTGACGGATACGCTCCAGCGAGTCCAGCTCGCCGGAAACCTCCACCAATGCCCGGAAGCTCTGGTTGTTGATTTCACCGGCCGACACCTTGGTATCGGCCTGATTGAGAATGTTGGCGACGGCTCCCGGTGTCAGTTCGAGCCGATTGATACGCTCGCCATCCAGCGTGACCAGAATTTCCTCCGTCGGCGCGCCATAGAGTTTGACAAAGTCTGTGCCGCTCAAGAGTCGCAGTTTGCTTTGCAACTCTTTGGCGTAACGGCTGAGAATGTCAGGTCGCGCTTCACCGCCGCCGTGCCATCCCAGGCCTATGATGGCGGTATAGGCGTAACCCAGCTGATCGTCGAGCACCGGCGGATTGACACTCTGTGGCAAGCGGCCGACGCTATCGGCCAGCAGATCTCTGGCTCTCGACCAGACTGGTTCGGTTGCTGTTACGGTATCTTTGAGCTCGAGTTGAATCACCGAGACCCCGGGTCTTGAGGTGGACTGGACAAGCTTGAGCTCTTCCAGTCGTCTCAACTCATTTTCCAGTACTTCAGTTACCAGAGCCTCGACCCGTTCGGCGGAAGCCCCAGGATAGTTGGTGATCACAGAGGCAAAGCGGTTGGTGATATGAGGGTCTTCGGTGCGTGGCAGGCTGGAAATGGCACCGAGCCCGGCAACCAGCAACAGGGCTATCAATAGGCTGGCGAGACGACCATTCTCGACGAAAGCCTTGATGAGAGGGTTCATTGCCCACCTCTAACCGCCAATGCGGCGCCTGGCACGACTCTTTGCCCGGCAACCAGTTTATGCAGGCCCGTGGTAACAAACTGCTCTCCAGGGCTGATGGCGCCGCTGATAAAGGCGTTGTCGCCCTCGGTATAGACAATTTCCACATCGCGGCGCTGCAGTTTAAACTCATCGGCATCTTGCTTGAGCACATACAGATTCCACAGACCGCGAATACCGTCGGTGAGCGCCGACACCGGGACCCAGTAGCCTTCACGGGGAACTTCACGGCGGTATTGCAAATAAGCCAGTTCGCCATTGATTGGTGTCGTTTCCGATGTGGGGGTGATGCTGAACCTGAGCTGCACTGTGCGGGTGACGGGATTTATTTGGCCGCTGATCCCTTTTAATTTGGCTTGGTAATAGTTTTCGGCGACTCTGAGCTTGAGAATGACACCGGGTTGCAACTGCTCGGCAATATTCAGCGGCACCCCTATCAGAGCCTGCAGATTGTCGCTCTGCACCAGGGTAAATATCGGGCTGCCCAGGGCGATGACCTCGCCGAGGTTGTGCTCTCTTGCGGCTACCACCCCGGCAAAGGGGGCGATGAGAAGCGATTTCTGCCGCTTAAGTTCATTGGCCTTCAGTGAGGCTTCCAGCCTGGCGTGCCCGGCTTCCAGGCTGGCCAGCTTGCCTTTGAGCTCGTCGAGTTGCTGCTCGGAAAGATATTGTTTGGCACTGAGCTCCAGTGAGCGTTTTAATGTTGCTCGGGCCAGCGAGATATCGGCTTGATTCTGATCCAGCGCTGCCAGTAACTCGGTTTGCTCGGCTTCCAGTAAGCTGCTATCCAACTGTGCCAACAATTGTCCGGGTTTGACCCTGTCACCAGTATCTACCAGAAGTTTTTGCAGTTTGCCCGGGAGCTCGAAACCTATGCCCGTGGTATTACCGGCTCTGATACTGCCACTGAATTGCTGTAACTTGGTATAACTAGGCTTAAGCACAAGATTGGCACTGTTGACCACTGCGGGCTTGATTTCACTTTGCTCAACGGGCTGTGGATGGCAGGCGGATAGGCATAACATCAAGGTAAGGGCTGCCAACAGCGCGCTGCGGCCCGAACCTTGGGGCTGGGTGAATTTGATTTTCGGCCCTGAAGCGTTTGGTTTTTTAACTTCCTTGATGCGCTGTTGCAATGACTTCTCCCTATGCCGATCGCCGCTTGTTAGCAATAAGTTAAACTGGACTTGCTAGTCTAATTTGGCTGAACTGGACTGTCTAGTCTATTTTGTGCTCTAATGCCTTTCAAGACGTTGCCGAACAAGGTGTAAGTCATAAGGTTATGAATAATCAGCAATTAACGCGTAGCGAACAGAAGAGGGCTCAGATACTGGAGGCCGCTATCGAACTCTTCTGCGCCCAGGGATTTCCTCATACCAGCATGGATGAAGTGGCTAAGACTGCCGGGGTATCGAAACAAACGGTTTACGCTCATTTTGGCTGTAAGGATGAGCTGTTTGTGGCGGCTATCGAGTCCAAATGTGTGGTGCGTCAGGTTGCCGAAGAACTATTGGCCGACGCTGCCCGGCCCGAGCAGGCGCTGGCGGTGTTTGCCGAGTACTTCGGCGAGCTGATCGTCAGTGAGGATGCCATTACGGTTTATCGCGCCTGTGTTTCCCAGGTCGATACCCATCCGGAACCTGCACAGCTCTATTTTGATGCCGGTCCTGAGTATATGTTGGGGTTGCTGGTGGACTTCTTTACTCAGGTTGAGCGTCATGGCGGGTACCACTTCGGCAACAAGCGTCAGGCCGCGGTGAGGCTGAGCCTAATGTTGTTTGGTGAGCTGCGGCTCAGAAAAGAGTTGGGGCTGAACACAGGGCAACTCGAGGCGCAGCACAGGGATTATTGCGTTGAGACGGCCGGATTGTTTCTTAAAGCGCATAGGTTGGGGTAGCGTACGGTTATAATTGAGTTTTTATTTGAACGGCAAAAGGACATGAGATGAACAAAACGGCTACAGTTATCTTGCTGAGCACTTTGAGTGCCAGTGCAGGGTTGCTTGCCGCAGAGGCTTCGACATCCCGCTATAGCCTGAGTTTGGCCACTTTTGAAAATGCTGACTCGGATATTGATGGTGGCGGGGAACTGGGGCGTCGCAGTTATCTTCTGGGAGCGCGGGCTGACTGGCAACTGGATAAACGTTGGGGGCTGGGTGTCAGCCTGGGGTATGACAAACTGGACTGGGATTTTTCCGATTTACCTGGCAATAGTGTTGCCGATAGAGTTTTTGCTGCCAGCCAGTTTGACTCGGCCCAGCGTTATTCGGCTTCCATCAGCCTGAGATATAATCTGAATAGACACTGGAGCTTGATGCTAACGCCTCAGTTACAGTATGCCTACAGTGATGAAGTCTCCTCTTCGGATGCCGAAAGTTATGGTGTGATAGCCGGTGCCATTCACAGGTTCAACTCGGGTAATATGTTGGGCTTTGGTATTGCATATCTTAATGATATCAGTGAGGTGCGTACGGTTCCTTATCTGCTTATCGATTGGCAACTCAGTGATAGATGGCGGGTGGGTAACCCGTTTCAGGCGGGTTTTACCGGTCCGGCAGGGATAGAGTTCAGTTATCGGATCTCACCGGATATGGAGTTGGGGCTGGGAGCATCCCATCGCACCGAGCGGATCTTGGTTGGGGAAAATGAGCAAACGCTGGAACTGACCGAAGTCAGCAGTTTTGCCCGTTTGGGCTGGCAGTTGGGACAAGGATTCAATCTCAACGCCTATGTGGGTTACTTCATCAACCCGGAACTTGAGTTGAGTGAACCTGAGATCAAGCGCGAGTTGGATAACTATCTGGCAGGCGCTGTTCATCTTAGCTATCGTTTTTGATTGACTTGCCCGCCGTGGCGGGCAACTTCTCCCTTTCGATTGAGCGATTCTCTGGCTGAGGAATTCAGTCGGCCAGCATCGCTTTTTTCAGGCTGCTCTGCGCCGGTTCATCGCCGAGCCAGATATTCAGCAGCGCGCGGCGAAAGTTCTCTCCGGTGATGGTGTCTTGCAACTCACCGTTCTTGTAGGCACTGACACCGTTTTCCTGGCTGGTATACAGGAGGAAGCTGTCGCCTTGTTTGATTTCTTCCTGAAACAGGCTCATAAATCGGTCGATATCGGCCTGTATGGCTTCGGTTTTGCCGCCTGTAGCGTCATCGAAACCTTCAGTTATCGCCGAGCGCATCTTATCTGCGGTGATAAGACCCGAGACTATTTTCAAGCTGACCGCCGCTTGAGGCTGCGCCAATACCTCGGCTGCTGTGGTCGCTTGTGTTGGCAGATAGAGACTGCCGATGTAGAGATCCATAAAGAACTTGCTGCGTACCCCGGCTCCATTGAGTTTAAGCGGCGTTGCCGCCTGAATGCTGAGGGTCTCTGGAATATTTTCACCGGCAATTTCACGGGCATCCACAGTGGCAGACAGCGATAAGCCCAACAATAGAGCGGTTAAGGTTATTTTTTTCATCTTGTTCTCTTGATATTGGTCGTTCTGAGTGGCTGAACCGGCAAGGTTTTTCTTGTTCACTGAATGTTTGCCAAAAACCTTCCTTAGCCCCGTAGACCCATTTTGAAGTTGCCATCTTGACTAAACCAAACGGCTTGCTTGTGTTTGGGGCTTATCAGTAAGGGACCATCGTCGAAAAACAGAAAGCATTTCCAGTTACGGGCAAAGATTTCCCAGCGAGTTTGGATCACCTGATACTTTTCATAACAGAAATATACAGGGGCATCCGCGGGCCAATCGATGAAGTCGGCCAAAGGTTCCGGTAGGCTGTTGTCTTCGCTGTCCCAATGGCTTTGCCAGTGTTCGGTCTGGTGCCAGGTGGAGCTGCGGCTGGCCCAATCGCCCTTGGTAAAGTCTTCAGCGCAGCTGCTTTTGTTGCTTATCCAGCGATTCCACACTTCCATGGCGCTCTTTTGATCCAGCGGCAATATAGCCGTCTTATCCAGGTCACTGACCGGCAGATCCTTATGGTTGAAGATCCATTTACGGCGATACTGATCGAGTGGAATATAGCTGTGATTCAAGTTTTATTCTCCGGAACTGCGCTTATTTGCCGGGGCATTATAACGGTGGCGAAAGGGGAAAAGAAAGGCCGCATGAAACGGCCTGGGGAAGGCGCACCACTTGCAAAGGGCTTGGGCCATTTGCTGCGAATCATGCCTTGCACCCTATCCTGTAAGCCGACGCAGAGCACATATGGGGCTTGATTGTATCTTCGCTAATTCTGGGTTTGCAGTTCGGTTAATCCCTGCTTGGCGCTGAGATTATTCGGGTCGAGCTCCAGGACTCTGGAAAATGCGGTGATGGCGGCTTCATTTTGTTGCACCGCGCGCATAAATAACGCCAGTTTCAACCATACCTGCAAGTCTTGCGGATATTTGCCGAGGTAATCCAGATAGGTTTCAAGCGCCTGCTGTCCTTTACCACCGAGGCGTAAGACATGGGCATACTGCGGCAGAAAACTGTCGTTCAAGCGGCTCAACTCAGCTAGGGTGGTTTCGGCCAACGGCAGCATATTGAGCTGTAGCGCCAGTATGGAAATCATTCTGAGCTCGGTTTCGGTTGTTTGTTCCTGATTGTCATAGCTTTCTGTCGTTTAGGATGGTTACTTTTGTTGGGTTTATTTGTGATTTGAGTCAAAAGGTTGATTTGATGTGATTGTTATCATTGCGCGCCGTGAGGCTCGGCACCGAACCACACCTCTTTATTTGGGCTGACTGTTTCGGCTCAAGTGCATTCCAAAGGAAATGACATGCGACTTAAATTCAGATTTATCAAGTTGTTATTATGCTCTGTGCTGGCGGTTCCTGCTGTTGGCATGGCGTCTGAGCTCGATCGCTTTGAAAACTTGTCCGGTACCTTGAACATTGCCGGTGGTACCGCGCATATCCCTGTGATGAAGCAGGCGGCAAAAACCATTATGTCTGCCAATAACGACATTCGCATTACTATTGCCGGTGGCGGCAGTGGCGTGGGTGCTCAGCAGGTTGCCAAGGGACTGGTTGAAATCGGTAATACCGGCCGCCCTCTGAAGCCGGGTGAATTGAAATACGGTCTGCTTTCTTTCCCATTTGCCATCGATGGCGTTGCGGTTATCGTCAACCCGGCCAACCCCATTCAACAGCTGAGCTCGCAACAGGTGATGGATATCTATTCCGGTAAAATAACCAACTGGAAGAGCCTGGGCGGTGAAGATCGGCAGATCAATATTTTCACCCGTGATGAAGCCAGCGGTACCCGCTCGGTATTCGTTAAAAAGTTGCTGAATAAGTCGCCGGTTTCGGCTCAGGCCAATGTTGTGCCTTCCAATGGTGCGATGAAAACTGCGATTGCCCGCGATCCCGGTGCCATAGGTTACAGCAGTGTCGGTTATATCGATCAGACAGTGAAAGCGCCAATATTGGATAATGTGCTGCCCACCAATGAAGCCTGTGCTTCCGGCGAATACCCTGTAGTGCGTAAGTTGTATATGAATACCAAGGGACAACCTCAGGGGCTGACCCAGGCGTTTATTGACTATATCTATGGTCCAGACGGCGCTGAATTTATCCGTGAAGCCGGATATATTCCTGTCGGACATTAATGACTCATGACCACACAGATCTCCGCTGAGCGGATACTGCAACTTCTGGCCGCATCAGTATTGTTGCTGATAGTGCTGCTGTTTGGGTTTCTGATGTGGTTTGCATTGCCGGTGTTTTTCAACCCGCAAACCAGCGTGTTGTCGTTACACTGGCAACCGGAGCAGGGGCAATTTGGCATAGTTGCCATGATTGCCGGCTCCGGTTTGTTGGGCCTGCTGGCCTTACTGTTGGCATTTCCTATCGCCCTTGGCATCACAGGGTTTTGTTTATTACCTCGCTATCGAAGGCCAGCGCGTTTTATCCGGGCGCTGATCCGCTTGATGGCCGGGATCCCGACCGTGGTGTATGGGTTGGCCGCTGTGTTTTTGCTGGTGCCGCTGATCCGGGAAACCTTTCGAACCGGTTCGGGGTTCAGCCTCATCAGTGCCACTCTGGTAATAGTGTTGTTGATATTGCCTGTGATGGTGATGATGTTGGACAGCCAATGTCGCCCTTTGGCCAAAGAACTCAGAATGGTGTCTGCTTCTCTGGGGTTCAGCGATCTCCAAACCTTGTATCATCTGGTATTACCCAATGCCCGCCGCGCCATGGCCAGCGCCGCTTTACTCGGCTTTGGCAGGGCCATAGGCGATACCTTGCTGCCTTTGATGCTGGCCGGCAATGCGCCGCAGCTTCCGGACAGTGTATTTGATTCGGTTCGCACCCTGACGGCGCATATTGGCTTGGTGCTGGCCACGGAAAATGACAGCGCCATGTACAACTCACTGTTTGCCGCCGGTTTGTTGCTGCTCACTATCAGTGTGCTGGTGACTCTGTTGATCCGCTATATGACTTCGTCTGCCAAGGCCACCACCGAGGGTTCTGGGTCTTGAAAGCCAAGTGTTTCCATTATTGGTGTTTATTCTGCAGCGCCATGCTGTTGCTGTGTCTCTTGTCACTGCTGGGATTTATTCTATATCGAGGCGTTCCCACGCTCAGCCTGTCGCTCTATTTTGGTGATACTGAACCCTTAAAAGGTTTCTTGGGACAGGCGCCTATCTGGGATGGTATTTGGCCTGCCTGTGTCGGAACCCTGGCGGTGGTTGCCAGTGCTTTGATGATCGCCTTGCTGCCCGGACTGGCAACCGGAATTTGGCTGGCAACGGCGAAAACATCCAAGGCAAAGGCGCTATTGGAGCTGGCGGTCGATATCCTGGCAGGCGTTCCCTCTATATTGATGGGCTTGTTTGGCTTTACCCTTATTCTGTTACTGCGCAACACCTTGCTGCCTTCTGCCAACACCTGTCTTGCACTGTCGGCATTTTGCCTGGCGATGTTGATCATTCCCTATCTGGCCGTTTCTACCCGCACGGCTCTGCAGGCGCTGCCTGTGTCTTTGAGTTTAACCGCACTCTCGCTCGGCATGACACAGTGGCAAGCTTTGCGCTTTGTATTGTTGCCCCAGGCCGAGCGGGGGATCCGCGGCGGCATCATGTTGGCCATCGGCCGGGCCGCAGAAGATACCGCGGTGATCATGCTGACCGGCGCCGTTGCCAATGCGGGGTTACCTGGCGGGATCTTTGAACGGTTTGAAGCCCTGCCTTTTACGATTTTTTATTACAGTGCCCAGTATCAGAGCGAGGCCGAATTGCAGATGGCGTTTGGTGCCGCGCTGACACTCCTGTGTTTAACTGCCACGGTATTTTCCATGGCCAACTGGGTGACACGTTTTCCCGGAAGGAATCATTAGTATGGCGTTATCAAAGGCTGCGGATGTCGCGGGCACAGTGTCTAACCTCAGTGTGTATTTTGGTCAACAAGCGGCACTCGAAAACATCAACATGCAGATCCATCGGCGGCGGATCAATGTGCTCAGCGGGCCGTCAGGCTCGGGAAAAACCACCCTGTTACGGGCGCTCAATCGCCTCAATGACGAATATCAACATGGTCGCACCCGGGGTGAGATAACGCTTTGTGTGGCAGATAAGCCGCTTTCGGTCAATCAACTGAAAACCACAGAGTTACCCTATTTGCGCCGCAAAGTCGGCATGGTGTTTCAACATCCGCAATTGCTTCCCGGCAGTGTGGCGCAAAACCTGTTACTTCCCTTGAAAGTGGTCGGTAACCTGCAGGGGGAGGCCGCGCTGAAACAGATGCAGCAAGCCTTTGAGCAGGCGGCATTGTGGGATGAGGTCAAAGATCGCCTGTCGGCACCGGCCTCAACCTTATCCGGCGGGCAACAGCAGCGCCTTTGCCTGGCCCGCACCCTGGTTTTTGAGCCGGATATCTTATTGCTCGATGAGCCTACCTCTTCACTCGATCCCGAAGCTACTGCACAAATTGAAGCCTTGATAAAACGCCTCGCAGGTCATTGTACCCTGGTGATGGTATCCCACTGCGAACATCAAACGGCCAGATTGGCCGATCATCTTTATCGTTTTGAGTACGGGAGATTACGACCCGAGTCGGCATGAGTGCGCCGAATCACTCTTTGCCTGGCTTAATCAAAGAGTGATTCGGACACGCTTTTGCAATTGCTCGGCTTAATCGTCGAGATACTTGGTCTGCTCGGTGTAATTCGGGGTCAGCAAGTTTTGATACAACTTGGGGTTCATGTTGAAACCGCCGAATTTGCTTATGGTGTAACAAAGGACTTTCAGCTTGAGCTTTCTGAAGCTGGGAGGGATAGGTTTAAGGAATTTGCAGCAATCGATACTCAAGCGTTCCAGTTTCTCAAGCGCCAACATGGACTCGGGCAGAGACTCAGTGACAAAGTCCTCCAGAGATAAGGTATCCAACTCGGTAAACTCACCGATAAAATCAGGGATAACCTTGATATCGCCGCCTCTCAGAGAAAGCCGCTTTAACGGTAGTGCGTGCTTTCAGCTCCATGGGGAAATGATCCAGGCTCTTGTGCATTCCCATCAGTTTAAGGTGATGCAAGCGGGTATATTTCACCAGGGCTTTGGTGGCCTCCAGACCAAACTCATAACACAGGGCCAGTTTCAAGGTTTCCAATGCCGGCGCCTCGAGTGAAACCAGGGTTTTAAGATCACTGCGTGAAATCAACAGGGTTTTCAGCCGTGGCAGTGAAACATTGGCGGGGAAATCGTCGAATTTGTTGAGTTTAACTGTCTCAAGCTTGGGGCTACTCGTTAGCAATGGGCCAAGGGTAACGACGTCTGTATTGTGCAGCTCCAGCGAGGTCAACTGGGTAACGGCGGGGCAATTCAAGCCAGGTAAAGTCTCCCTTTGGTCTGCGTATCCATCCCTATCCTCAAGCTCAGTCTCAACTTGGGCCGGGTCAATATTGAGCGACGCTAGATTGTGACAATGCATTAATAGATCGGCGATTTTAGCTGTCGCCAGTCTAGTGGTGAAGGAGGTGAGTCGCTCTGGCTGAGGCAGGTATTGAGACAGCTCTTCCCCCGTGTTTGGCGTGCCATCGTCAGGGTAGTATTTCATCACAGCTGTAGAAATATTGCTGAACAGCTGCCGTTCATTGTCCACCGGGCAATGGTTTAGAATGAGTTCATCCAGGGTTAGTCTCTCGGTTGGTGCAATAAGGCGATGACAGCGGTCGATTTCCAACTTTTTGATGTTTCGTGGCAACAATGACGCATCTATGGTGAGTTTTTGGCCGTTTATTATGCTGAGGCTGTCCAGCGCCGCTATCTCTTTAAACGACTCGGGGATGGTTTCTGAATTGGTAGAATTAAAACTAAGATTTTTAAGGCTTTGACATAGAGGTAGTTCATCCCAGAAGCCGTCGTCGACGAAATCTGCCCCCCAGATGCTCTCCAGTTGCGAAAACGCCCCAAAAGGGAAGCGAATGCCGGTTAAGTCTCTGGCATAACCCAGGTGCAACTCTTTTAGATTAGGAAAACATGCAGCATGCTCACAGACCAATGCCAGCAGTTTCTTTTCTTGGATTTTAAGCCGGGTTATATCTTCATATACCTTTGGGGCAAAGCGGATATCTATGCCATTAGTGAAAGATGTTTTTTGATTGCCAAGCACCGTATTGGCATGGATTGAACTCAATAACGGGTTTTTCCATAGTGTCAGCTTATTGAGGTTGGCTAAGGTCAGTTGCTCATCAATAGATGCAAGTTGGGGACAGCATGAGATTTTTAAGTGTTGCAGCTGTGGCAGCTTATCCAAGTTAGTGCCAAGGCGTTGTAAATCCGGGACTAACGCCAAATCAATCTTGGTCAATCCGGCCGGTAAATCAAACAGCTCGGCGCCGCAGATAGGGGTATCGTACCAGGTTAGGCTGCTGAGGCTTGTCAGTTGGCGAAAATCAAGATCCAGACTTTCCAGTGGCACAGAGTCAATTTTAAACTCTTGTAGTTTCTTTAGCTTTTCAATGCTCTTGGGCAGTGTCTTGTAATCGCCTTCAATGTTGAGCTTTTCAAGCAATGGCAGACTACCGATACTTTCCGGCAACCGTTGTCCACAAAAGGGCACCTCTTCGATGGCCAGAAAAGTCACCGAGGGGAAACGCGCCAATAGCTCGGGGCGCTCGCAGAGAGCCTCCAGCGGCTGACCGGCTCGAATATCTATAATGGTATGTCCAAGCCTGGCATAGAGGTAATCGACATCCAGCTCGGCCGACAGGCTGGCATATTCGCAAAGGACACAGAAGACATCTCTCATATCCGGCTCTTTCTCGCCTTTAATCAGTTTCTTGCGGCACTTGAAGGCATTCTGAATATCCTGGCTCGCATGCAGTTTCAGCAGTTGGCGGATCTCTTTCACGCAGTCGGTATCGGCGCTGCATTTACCAATCAGGAAAAGGTCGTTGATGAATTTCTCAGGAAAGCCGTCACTGTTTTTAACAGTATTAAAGTAGTCGGGAAGGGATTCTATAAACTGGGACATAATATAAACAACTTATTGTAGGGTATGGTTATTAGCCTGTTGGCCACTGCAGATGCTTAACGCTGTAGTTTTATCCTTCTGATTACGTTGGGCTTAGGGGGGACACAGGCCCTGGATTTGGCTAGATTCGCTGTCGATAGTGCGCCGGAAGGTGTGGAACTAGATGGATTGCAAGATGCCCGGTAAAGTGCATCGAAAAGTGTACCGAATATGACATCGACAATTACAGATGGAGTAGCAGCATAAGATGCTGCGCAATGCGAAGAGCTGACTAATTCCATTTACCGATTTTCCTTCCAGTGACCACAAAAGTGGCCCGCACTCAAGCTTGCTACCGTATTTTACAAGAGTTGAAGGTCCCGTACAATCAATGGGATAGATATCTGCAGCGAGCTCATTGGACTTGTTGTAATAGTGGCAGCCACAATCCACTTTGGGCTGCTCGCTAAAGATGGGGGGGAGCGTGTCTTTGCACTGACGTGATAAATCGACCGCCAGGATACAGCAGGCTCAGTGAATATTGTCAAAATCACTTCGCGCTCAAATACGAATTGGAAGACTTCAGCGAAGGATGACTACTCTGCCTTTTTAACTGTAATACAGACTGTAATACAGGACAGCCATATCTTTTTGATGTTTCGCCCAGGCTTGACTAGGCTTTGAAATACTCATCAAAGCTCAGTCGAGGTTGGTTACAATAGTAATACAGGACAGCCATATCTTTTGATGTTTCGCCCAGCCTTGACTAGGCTTTGAAATACCCATCAAAGCTCAGTCGAGGTTGGTTATGACCACCGCCCGTCGCCAGTTGATAGATGCTGAAAGTACGCCCTTTTACCACGTGATTAACCGTTGCGTGAGAAGGGCATTTTTGTGTGGTGAAGATGCACTGTCGGGGCGCAGTTACGAGCATAGACGTGGCTGGATCGTGTAATACAGGACAGCCATATCTTTTTGATGTTTCGCCCAGGCTTGACTAGGCTTTGAAATACTCATCAAAGCTCAGTCGAGGTTGGTTACAATAGTAATACAGGACAGCCATATCTTTTGATGTTTCGCCCAGCCTTGACTAGGCTTTGAAATACCCATCAAAGCTCAGTCGAGGTTGGTTATGACCACCGCCCGTCGCCAGTTGATAGATGCTGAAAGTACACCCTTTTACCACGTGATTAACCGTTGCGTGAGAAGGGCATTTTTGTGTGGTGAAGATGCACTGTCGGGGCGCAGTTACCAGCATAGACGTGGCTGGATAGTGGATAGAATCAGGCAGTTGTCGTCAATATTCTGCATCGACGTTTGCGCTTATGCGGTCATGAGTAATCACTACCATTTGGTGCTCAAAATCGACCTTGCAGCGCAACAATCGTTGTCGCCATTTGAAGTCATCGAGCGTTGGGCAGGGCTCTTTAGTGGCAATCCCGTGGCGGCAAAGTTCCTCAAGGGCGATAGTCTCTCAGAAGGTGAGCGAATACTGTTGGATACGCTGATTAGCGATTGGCAGGAACGCCTTGGCAGTATCAGTTGGTTTATGCGCTGTTTAAACGAAAATATTGCCCGCAAGGCCAATCGAGAAGATGGCTGCAAGGGCGTATTCTGGGAAGGGCGCTTTAAGTCGCAGGCGCTGCTCGATGAACAGGCGCTGCTGGCCTGCATGATGTACGTGGATTTAAATCCCATTCGCGCAGGTATTGCAGATTCACTGCAAACTTCTGATTACACATCCATTCAGGAGCGCATAGAAGAAGTTGCTGAGCCTAGAATACAGGACAGCCATATCTTTTGATGTTTCGCCCAGCCTTGACTAGGCTTTGAAATACCCATCAAAGCTCAGTCGAGGTTGGTTATGACCACCGCCCGTCGCCAGTTGATAGATGCTGAAAGTACACCCTTTTACCACGTGATTAACCGTTGCGTGAGAAGGGCATTTTTGTGTGGTGAAGATGCACTGTCGGGGCGCAGTTACCAGCATAGACGTGGCTGGATAGTGGATAGAATCAGGCAGTTGTCGTCAATATTCTGCATCGACGTTTGCGCTTATGCGGTTATGAGTAATCACTACCATTTGGTGCTCAAAATCGACCTTGCTGCGCAACAAGCGTTGTCGCCATTTGAAGTCATCGAGCGTTGGACAGAGCTCTTTAGTGGCAATCCTGTGGCGGCAAAGTTCCTCAAGGGCGATAGTCTCTCGGAAGGCGAGCGAATACAGTTGGATACGCTGATTAGCGATTGGCAGGAACGCCTTGGCAGTATCAGTTGGTTTATGCGCTGTTTAAACGAAGATATCGCCCGCAAGGCCAATCGAGAAGATGGTTGCAAGGGCGTATTCTGGGAAGGACGCTTTAAGTCGCAGGCGCTGCTCGATGAACAGGCGCTGCTGGCCTGCATGATGTACGTGGATTTAAATCCCATTCGCGCAGGTATTGCAGATTCGCTGCAAACTTCTGATTATACATCCATTCAGGAGCGCATAGAGGAAGTTGCTGAGCCAGCAACTGCCAACATTTCACTTAAGCCACTGTTGCAATTTGATGGTGCAGCCACTGCCGCCGAACAAAGCGGTATCCCGTTTCATTTTGCCGACTATCTGGAACTGATTGATTGGACAGGCCGGGCGGTGCGGGAAGACAAGCATGGCTTTATTGCCTGTTCCAGGCCCAAACTACTGCTTGAGCTTGGTATCAGTGACGATGCCTGGATAACTTCCGCCAAGGAGTTTCGCCGTCAGTACAGTGGCATGAGTGGCCGATGGGATGCCATGTGTGCGATGAAGGCCAAATATGGTGGTAAATGGTGCCGGGGTAAGCAATAAAGCCAAGCAATACATCCCCATTAACCTTAAACCCTTGGTGATTTTACAGCAACAGGCTTAAGCCTGCCGCAGGCATGCCTGACTATCACAGTTTTTGTATGAACCTCGCAGATTTCTCGTCTCAGAGAGTCTACTTCCAAAAATCCGTCGTTATTTATCAGAGACTGACCCCTGCAACGAGCTTCTTTGCAGCTCAGAAAGTGTTTAGGATGTCCTGAGGTTACAGAAAGTGGTTTGGATGTTCTGTCTATTTAGATGGCCAAATTCACTATGCCACTACAGTTTCCTTTTGATGGCTAACGCCAAGATCAGGTACGCCGTAGGCGGCACCTGTATTTTTTGTTATGTGTCATTTGCACGTTACTAAAAGAATGACTTAACTTTTGATGCAAATTGCTTTGCTTTCTCAGCAACAATGTCTGACTCATCTTCTGGCCTTGAAGCTTGTTCACCAAACATTTTTCCAGCCTCTGAACCAATAGCTGCTCCAATAGCAGTACCAACTACTGGAAATATCATTGAGCCAAGCGCTGCTCCTGCAATAGCACCAGTGCCTCCACCTACAGCTCTACCAGTTTTAGCTGTAACGCTATCAATTGAACCATCTATAACTCCAGTATCGACAAGGTATAAGATTGACTCCTCTAACTCTTCTCCTTCTTCTGGATGAAACTCTTCAAGAAGATTGAGTATTTTTTCAGGTGTGGCACCACGATTCATCATTTCAGAAAATGCTCCCAGAACTATATCTAAACCATGGAGCCTCAATGTTGATCTTATAACCCTGTACTCATTACTCTCGAGTTCTAGCATATTTTTTGCTAAAGCCCGTACTGGATTTAGACCAAAACTTGCACCTTTAGCGATGTTTGAAAATAACGAGCCTTCTAAAACCTCATCAAAAAAACAAATACTTTTTTCTAATGCCTCATCTGAAAAAGGAATCTCTTCAAATACGCCTGTTTCTAACTCTTCATCTACCGAAAAAATAATATTTAATGGAAGACATGCTAGCCCCGATGAATTTTTTTCATAAATCAGTTCTTTTGAATGTTCAAGCATTAAATCAAGTGTGATTATTTCAATCCTTTTATAAATATCCATATTGCTATCCAAAAATGCCTTTCGAGAAACTGCCGAGAGAAGCAATATTTTCAATTATGTCGTCAGAATTTCCATATGTATTAGAGAAATTCCCCCACGCATCAACTGTAGTTGCACCAAAAGTATTACCATAAGTAATACTTTCGAAATATCCTCGTGAATCAAACTTATGAATATTACCAAGCTGATCAATTCTTGATGTGCCCTGTAGCGCCCCATTCGCATCAAAGCTCCTTACAACACCATCAGCACCTACAAAATTTCTTCCTTCGCGTAAACCCGTTGTTACATCATGAATATCAATTACACCTGCAAATGGATTACTAAATGTTTTTACAGCAATCCCATCAACAAACAATGCAGGCCTATTCCCCCAGTGGCCATTGGTAATAAAGCTCATTTACTTACCTCTATCAAATTTAATTGCGGATTAAAAGGAGTAGACTTCCGACTTCAGTGAGACACAACGCCCGGCTCACCAGCGCCCAAGCCGGAGAGGTGTTTGTGGTAAGGTGTAGCGCAGCGGAACCCACGAAAACAGCGTAGGTTTGGGCGTCTGCTTGCAGCCGATTTTTACACTTATGCTATTGATATCCTTAGCTTTGCAATTTCAAATGAAAAGATAAACACAAAAGAGGCCAAAGCACCAATGCATACGCCTCTGTCATCGTTGCAGTCTTTGTATTTCTTATGGAGATCAGGTCGCCTTTGCTTTATGTAGGAAATCACTTGATTGATATCTTTACTCGTAAACAGGGGCGATTTGATGTCATGAGCCAGCGTATTGCGAACCGATTTAATCTGTGACAGAGGCTGTATCAGTAAATTATAAACTTCCATATCGTCATCTTCGCTCGGTTCATAGGCCTTAAGGAAATCTTTGAATACGTCGACTTTTTGCCCGAACATTTTAGATTCTATATCCGGATCAAACCTAAGCAGAAGATTGACTAGCTTATGTTCAACCATTAGGACAATCGAAAAAACATCCCCAGACACTCATAATCTTCTTTTGAACGGTTACGTAAAAAGTTATTCCCTTCGGTCATCTTTTCAAGAAGTAAATCTCCACAATCGAACTCGCCCTCGAACTGCCTATATTCAATAGGCCGGTAAGTGTCCGAACGCTTGGGCTTTTTGTAATACCCAAGCCAATTCATTAATTTCTCGATCATAGCTAGACCTGAATGTAACATTTTAATAGTGAGACCTTGCAAGGTGGTTTACCTTGCAAGCTTGACCTGCCTTCTAAGGAAGGGGGAATTTATATATCGGCGAACCAAAACGTATCAAAAGCAGGTAGCTTATTTGGTTGCTGCGCGGGCCGTTTGTCCTTCGGACACGCTTCCGATTATTCCGCACACCCTGTACTTCACCCTTCGGGACTGCTAAAGCCGTTCAAAAATGTTCCCGACATTTTTGTCGCGTGGCGGGCCAGAGGCCCTTCGGCTCCAGCTAAGTGACAGAAACTGTTCTGTCTCTTGTCCTGGGGGCACGCTACCGCCCATGGATTTAGGATTCCAGCGTTCCTTCTGTCCCCTAAGGGGCTGATTGTATGGGACAAGTGTCCCACTTAGCTCGAACGTACCACAGCACTTTTCGATCGTCTGTAGGACTTTTGCTCTTTCTTACAAAAAGTTGCGTTTGCTCAACTAACTAGGTTGCGGATATCTCTTTGTCCGATTACCACCTTGCCAAATAGTCCTTTTCTGTTACTTTGCCTCAGCGCAGATTTTATCTCGGCGTTTAGCCAATTCAGGGCTGCTGTCCTGCATCGCTTTTAGTATGAGCTGATTACATTCCTTCTCTTTAAGCTGCTGCTCTGTTTGCCGTACGGGCTTGCCTGCGGTGCCGGTCTTTGGATTGAACAGAAATGATGTCCAAGTCTTTGGGGTCGGTTCGCCTATTTTGGCTATCACGGGTTTGTAATTAAGGGATGCACTGCAATACATCCGCGATAAGCTGCGGCCTTTTGGGTTCAGGTTTTTCATGCTGGATAGCTGATTGCACAAATCCGTGAACATGGCTTTGGCTTGCAGTGTGCACTTGGAGTAGGTGGTTGCTTGCTGCTTAATGTCAGCGCAAACACTTTCTTGCTTTACCTGCCAGAGAAAGTGCTGGAATCGAATGTTGGTGCCCTTGTAGGTGAGTGTTTGGGCTGTGACATTAGTGTTTGCCGCATCAATGTAGGCGTTAGTGATGTTATTGCTCACCATCTCCAGATAGGCGGCGAACAGTTGCGACAGTGGATCCATGACTCATCCTTAAGTAGCTGCTTGCATGTAAATGCTTGGCTTCCCTTTAGTTAGCTAAAGATATTACCGTCTTTCATCTAGCTTTCAAATGCTTTGTGTCATGGTTGGTTTTCGGTTTTTACATAGTCTGTACACTTATTGATAGCACTCCACGGGAAAGCGGTCTGTGCTCTCTGCCTGATACTCTTTGTAGATTTCTCGTTGAGAAATGGTCCATTGGTGGACTCGGGTGATGACTTCAACCCCAAAGCTGATAATGCCTCTTAGGCGGGTTAGGGCTTCATCGCCGTAGCGGTTGGTTTTGACTGCCGGAATACCCGAAGCACAACTGAGTTGCTGAGTTGCTAAAGATATACACCTAATTCCCAGGCACAGGCGGAACTGTGACCTTCCGAGGCATGGATGCCGAGGCAGAGCTTACAAGGATGTACTTGCAGCGAGTCACAGGATCGCCTGTGCGAAAAGGACTGTTCTCGGACGTCCTGTCCTTCACGACATTCGAGCTTCCTGCCCATCCGCATCGCAGGTGAAGGGTTGTTGCTTAGCGGGAAGCTAAATCCAAGTTGGTTGGCTATTTAAGGCTTTAAAGCCACGATGGCCACATTGCTAACTCAATGTTTTCCTAAGAGAAAACTATCAGAGAACAAAATCACTAATTTGAAGCGCCTGGATCGGCAGGTGGATGGTTCTAAAAGAAGCTTGAGACTTGTGCAATCAGGCACAAGAAGAAAATGCTGGTCTCCCCACAGGGACTCGAACCCCGATCGGTCGCTTAGGAGGCGACTGCTCTATCCTGTTGAGCTATAGGGAGACGCCAGTGATTATACTGGTTTTCACCCGGATGAAAAGGCTTTAGATTTAATTGCTTAAATCTTAATCGCGATGTCATTCACTTGAATGTTGAGGGCGGCATTTTCACCGCTGAGCACTGCGATGGCACTTTCCTCAGTGACTTGATCTATGGTGATTTTCGCCCGGGTTTCTCCGGCCACGGCGCGCATCTGGTTCATGCGGTCGGGCAGGTTTTGTTGCAGCACGATTTGGAACTGATCGCCAACGCGGATGCCGTTGCGTCGCCCCAAGTTGAGTATCACTCTATCTTGTTGGCGCACGACTATCTGTGCCAGCAGAGGTCTGCATGCCAGCGCCATATCGATATCTTTACTGGCATTGGCCAGCACCTTGTCTATGGCCTGCCCGTAACTGGCACGCCAGAATCTGTCGCTGTTGGGGGCGACGGATTCATTTTTGGCAAACTCCCAGGGTGCAGAAATGCTGTAGTTCTGATACCAGATCTGCTCGCCGCTGATCCCATGATAGAGGCTGAGCTGCAACTGAAACAGTCGCTGAGGCTCGCTGTCCCACAGGCCCATAAAGCCGGACTCGGCCGGTTCGGTGGAGATATCTATGATTTGCGGCAGCAACAGATACTGGCTGTCGGTAATTTCACTTATCCAGGTTGGCAGGCGGTAACCACGGATATTGATAAGCTCCTCTTTGATATCCAGCCGCTCGTTGGCGTGCAGGTGGGCGAAGCTGATGGAGGATTGTTTATCCAGCGTTGCCGCTATCCGTTCGGACAGGCTTCGCTGGAAGTTTTCCAACTGACCATAACGCAGTTGGCTTCTGTCCTTAATACTGGCCTGTGGCACCAGGATAGCGGCCTTGATGGCTGAGCTTTGGCACTTGTTATCCGGGCCATCGAGAATATCGAGCCGCATAACCACCTTGAGCTTGTCTCCCTGGCGCATTTCGCTGACCAGTTCGACACTGCTTATCTGCGCCTGACTGGAAAGGCTGAAATCGTTTTGGGTCAAGCGCCCCTGGCTGACACTCTGGGTTGATTGAAAACTGCCGCCACGGGAGAGCAAGGCCATGTTGATGGCATTGTCCATTGCCGCTTCCCGTGCCTGGGTTAAATTGCCATTGATTATTTTGGCTTCACCTCGGGCCTCGGTCCACTCTGCCATGGCGTTGAGGCTGATACTCAGCAACGGCAGCAAGAGCAAGGGGCGCAATCTCATAAGACGGTTCCTCAAAATAGGAGTCAGGGTGACGGAATTTTGCCGCCACTTAAACTGGTATCGCTTGCTATTCAAATTTTATGCCAGCGCCATCCATTCACAGCTGATGTAGCGCAGTTTGCGACCATAACTAAAGAGCGGCAAGAGTTTGCCGATAAGGGAACAGAGAATATAAGTTCCCATTGCCCGCCAGTGGGTAAATTGAAGGGGCAAATGAAGGTGTGGGTAATGAAAAGGCGTAGATAAGCCCCTTAAACATCTTCGTAAAAGCCTGTAATAAGCTGCCAGGCAACAGGGTTTGTTCGCCGGTGTCATCTGTTTGCACTTGGTCTGCAGGCCTAAGGAAGGTGCGAATAAGTCCTCGTGGCACTCTGGCTTGCACAGCAATTGGCGTTCAAGGCATCTGACTGAAGGCATGCCGGGGCCTGTCGAAGTCGGATAACGCAGAGAGCCGGTTGCTGTGAAAGCCCCAAAGGGCGTGGCTTACAAACCTGTCTGCTATGTTGTGCTTCTTGCAAAGGACTAGGGCCATTTGCTGCGAACCACGCCTTGCATCCAAGCCCGTAAGCCGACGCAGAGCACACATGGGACTTGCTTGCACCTTCCCTAACTTAGGTTGGTATTTTATTTGCATAGCCTTACCCCAGTGAAAGGAACTTGGCGCTAATCGAGTTAGCCGTGGTGCGAAATGACAACCTCGGAGAAAGTGCGGCATAAGTCAGGTAGGCCAAGGTTCACGCCAGGTCCATGAGTCGCCAGGTTCCTCAATAAAGCAAGTGCCCGCTAGGGTACCAGAGAGACGGATATTATGTATAAAGCCCTGTGTATATTGCCTTTACTCTTGCTGCCTGCTTGCAGTACGACAGCACAGCAACCGCAGGCTGAGTTCAAGCCCCAACAAGCACCAGTCAATCTATTGGCGCATCAGTTGGTGGATGAATTGGTAACCCATAACGATGCTCTTAAACCGACTCAGCCGCTATTGGTGATGACGCCTGCGATGGTGGAAGATATGCAAGGCAGTAATGCACTGGCCTCACAACTACAGCAGAGCTTAATGACGGCTTTTCATCAGCGCGGCTTTAACCTGGTGGATTTGAACCTGGCCGAAGCGGTGCGGGTAACGCCACAGGGGGATTTTATTCTTACCCGCGACTGGCAACAATTGCCGACGGATATTGCGGTGGATCATGTACTGGTCACCAGCATGAGCCAGGCTAAAGGTGAAATCTTGTTCAACAGTCGGATTGTCAATGTCAATAACAATCGGGTGCTTTCGACGGCCGGGGCGCGGGTGCTTGAGGCGCAACTACCGGGTTATCTGGCGCCATCCCATAGGGTGGTGTCAAAAGAAGGCTTGCTTTATCGCTATGAAAATCGCGGAGAAGACAAGAGCCGGATAGTGGGAGACAAGTAATGAAGTATTGGAACAACACACTGACATTGGTCACGCTGGCGCTCGCGTTAGTTCTGGGTGGCTGCGCCGATAAGGACAGATATGTGCAGTGGGAGACAGAGGCGCCAAGCAGTTTCCCCAAGTTGACGGCAATAGGCTATGCTCCGCTGGCCAGCCAACCGGGCAAGGAACAGTCGCAAAAGGTGCTGATGGCGATGCAAGCATCCAAGATTGCCGCTTATCGGGAATTGGCCGAACAAGTCTATGGTCAACGTTTGTCGGCCGACAGCAAGGTCAGTGACTGGATGCTGAAAGGCGATAATATCCAGGCCTCGGTTTCCGGGGTGATCCGCGGCGCCAAGGTGGTGCGCAGTTATCCGGCCGGAGATCATTATGTGACCGAACTGGAGCTGGATTTCGCCCGAGTGTGGGATCTGTATCAGCAGCAAAATCGCCCCCAGCGAATCAAAGAGATCACTTATTTTTAGGGGAATGGGTATAAGTCCAAAGCAGCCTTGTTTGGCTGCTTTTTTTGTGGCTTAAGAATCTTTGCTGAATTGAGAGCAGGGTATACGTTCTGTTCTGGAGGACAGGAGCTTGGGGCGCACCAATAAGCCGAACTTACTGAATTAGCTTAAGCAATGGGACAGGAGCAGGGCTTTAAATCAAGCCTTGAGATCGTTGCCCAGGGTGGCGATGGTTGAAGTCTTGCCTTTGCCGTCATAAGTCAGGCTGGAGGCATTGCGGCTTACCTGCAGCGCCTGTGCCAGACGATTGATACTGGCCATGCTCAGCTCTATCAGGCCGGCATTTTCCTGATTGCGCAGTTGGCAAGTAGCCAATAGTTCGCGGGCTTCACTGACCTGTTCGGCCAATGGCGATTGACTGAGTTTGGCTTGTTCAGGATGAGAGGAGAGCGCCTCATCTACTGCCTTGACCTCATTGAGCAGATCGCTCTTGTTTTGGGCCAGTTGCAGCAGATTATCGGCATTGCGATCGAGCAGGGCGTTTTTTTCCTGCTCAATCAAGTTCAGCAGACGCTCGAGTTGAGTCATCTGCTGTGCTATCAGGCTGGTTATATCCGGGGTATCAGGCATCAGGATCCTTTATTGAGTGCGCTCAGTTCTGATTCAAATTGAGATATGTTGGCTGCCAGTTTTTCCGGGTCAACCTTGTATCTGCCTTCGGCGATTGCCAATTTGATTTCGCTGATCTTCTTTTGATCTATTTCCGGCAGGGAGGCCATTTTACTCTGAACTCCTTGCAGCTGCTGCGCTTGCTGCGACACCACAACCGAGTCGGTTTTCTGCGGAGCAGCCCCTTGCTGAGCTGTTTGATTGCTCTGAGCCGTGTTCTTGGGGAGTGAACCTGTATTCACCCTGGGTTGATTTTGCAGTTGTTTAATATCCATAGCCATCGCGGCTCCAGCCTTTTCTCTGATTACCTTGCTGTCTTATCGGCATAGCCAAGGAGAACTTTAGCATTTTTTACATTCGAACTTCCACTTCGCCCACATTGGTGACGGTAGCCTCCAACACTTTGTCTGAGCGAGTGTTTTTTACCCTAATCTGTTCTCCAAGGTTACCATCATGCAGGGCTTCACCAACAGTTTTTATGTGAAACTTCTCGTTACCTGCATAAATAGAGACTCTGTCGCCTTTGCAAACAAAACAGAGATTGGCGGCAAATAACGGATAGTCTTTGGCTATGCGCCGCTTGAGGCGGGTACCCGTCACTGTGGCAATATCCTCGAACTGCTGGCCGCGCAGACTGGTTTCATCTATGTAACGCAGCGCCAGATTTTCCGGCCCCAGCACAGTGCCCGGAGCCAGAGTTTGAGTGGCCACCACCACAGGATAACTGATATCTACCCGTACCGAGACATAGATTTGCCACGGGTAGCTTAGCTCGGGGCTGTTACAACCTATGCGCACCGTATTGTTGCGGCTTATCTCTCTGTCGCTGGCAAGTTCGGCCGTCAAAGGTGAATTGCATCTAGGGGGCGTGAGCCTGGAATCCAGTCGTTGCGGGGTGATGGTAATTTGCGCATCTGTGCCCGCCAGCACTTTTTTGGCCACTGCCTCTTTAGCCAGGCTTTCCATGGCCGATATACTGGGAACAAAGCTGCTCTCTGCCGCCATTGTTGCGATGGGCATTAAAATTGTAGCCAAAAGGTATGCAATATTTACTTTCATAATGAACAGGCTAGCTTGTCTCGCCAGATTACACCTATACTTTCAATGATTCGCGGTTCCCAGTACTGGCTTCACCTTAGGTTTAGTCAGAAATTTGACTGGGCATCAGTGTCTTGGATAAAGCAAATAGTATGCCTGTCTGTGGGACAGCGGGTATTTCTCAATATAAAGACAACAAGGCAGCCTTATGTCGAGCATTCTTGAATCAGTCAATAAACGCACTCAACTGGTTGGACAAAATCGCCTCGAACTTCTGTTGTTCAAACTTAACGGCAGACAAAGATTCGGTATCAATGTATTCAAAGTCAAAGAGGTTTTGCAGTGCCCACCACTGACGATATTGCCCAAGTTGAACTCCTTTGTTAAGGGCGTGGCCCATATTCGTGGTACGACTGTGTCTGTTATCGACCTCAGTGCGGCGACCGGCGGTAAACCCATAGATGATGTCAAGGATTGCTTCATCATTATTTCCGAATACAACCGCAGCGTGCAGGGTTTTCTGGTTCGTTCAGTTGAGCGGATCATTAACATGAATTGGGAGTCTATCATGCCGCCGCCGGAAGGAGCGGGACGATACTCTTACCTGACCGCTGTGACGGAAATCGAAGGTGAACTGGTTGAAATCCTCGATGTGGAGAAAATTCTTGATGAAATTTCACCGGTCAAGACAGATATCAGCCAAGAAATGGATGAATCTCTCACAATCGACAGGGAGCAGCATTATCATATTATGGTGATTGACGACTCCTCTGTGGCGCGCAAGCAGATCATTCGTGCATTGTCTTCGTTGAATCTGCAGATAGATACCGCTAAAGATGGTCGGGAAGCATTGGAAAAACTGAAGAATATAGCGTCTGGTATGGACAATGTTGCCGATGAAATCCCGTTGATTATTTCGGATATCGAAATGCCGGAAATGGATGGTTATACTCTGACCGCCGAGATCCGTGATGATCCCAAGCTGAAAAATATCAAGGTAGTGCTGCATACCTCGTTGAGCGGGGTATTCAATCAAGCCATGGTACAGAAAGTGGGCGCCAATGATTTTATTGCCAAGTTCAACCCCGACGAACTGGCTTCTGCTGTTAACAAGCATCTGAGTCTATAGCCTTTGTCTGCTGTGACTTTTTATGGCTATAGTGAGTTGGTCTGCTTGTGTTGCAAAGGGGGCTGGGGTATAACGCAGCCCCAGTTTTTAAATGTTGCTGCCTCAATTCGCAGTGACGTTTTTACGGATAGTTAGGACACTAAGGTGCCAGATAAATCTCTCGCGGAAACTGAGTACAATCAATTCAGGCTGTTTCTTGAGCAGCACAGTGGCATTGTATTGGGTGAGAACAAACAGTATTTGGTTCGCAGCCGTTTGGCGCCTTTGATGGGGAAATATGGTTTGCCATCCCTGTCGGACGTTGTTAAGCAATCGATGCGACCCACAGAGCGCCAATTACGGGCTGAAGTCATTGATGCCATGACGACCAACGAAACTCTTTGGTTTCGGGACAAGTATCCTTTTGAATTACTTGGCAATACATTATTGCCCGGTTTTGCCAAGTTGGGTCGGCCGTTGAAGATTTGGTCGGCAGCCTGTTCATCCGGCCAGGAGCCCTATTCACTGGCGATGACAGTGCTCGAATATCAACAGCGTAAGCCGGGAGCTCTGCCGGGTGGGGCGATAATCCAGGCCACCGATCTATCGCCGTCCATGCTCGAGCGTTGTAAAAATGCCGAGTACGATAAGCTGGCATTGGCTCGGGGCCTGTCTGAAGAGCGCAAGCGTCAGTTTTTTGAAGCCCTGCCCAATGGCAATATGCGGGTAAAGGACAATGTTCGTCGTTTGGTCAGTTTTCGGGCTCACAACCTGCTTGAAAGTTACACCTTGCTTGGCAAGTTCGACATCATTTTTTGCCGTAACGTACTTATCTATTTTGCCCCGGAGGCAAAGGCAAAAATACTGCGGCAATTTGCTGCCGCTCTCAATCCCAAGGGGATATTGTTTTTAGGGGCCAGTGAGTCGATTGCCGGTTTGACCGATGAATTCGATATGATTCGCTGCAATCCCGGTATTTATTATCAAAAGAAAAATTAGTTATCTAATCCCTTGATTTTCAATGTTTTTCAATGACCGCCTGTCAAGTTTGATGGGCTCTTTCTTTTTTATCTCTCAAGTCAATCGCAATCCATTTCTCATCTGTTGCTATAGCCATCATTCCTGGCACAAAGCTTGCTTTGTTTTTGTCGAGTCATTGGAGGAGGCGGTTTTATGGCGATCAGTTTTGATAAGGCCCTTGGCATACATCAATATACTCTGGGTATTCGCGCCCAGCGTGCCGAAGTGCTTGCCAGCAATATAGCCAATGCCGATACCCCGCACTACAAGGCTCGGGATGTGGACTTTTCTTCGGCGTTGCAGGCGGCCAAAGGGCGGCAACAGGGAATGAATATGGCGGCAACGTCTGAAAAGCATTTCGACCTCAAGGCGCTGACAGCCCAACATGTGCAATATCGGGTGCCGGATCAACCGGACACTGGGGATGGCAACACAGTCGATATGCAAAAAGAGCAGCAGGCCTTTATGCAAAATGCGCTTGAATATCAGATGTCGCTTGGGTTCCTCGACGGTAAGTTCGCCGGCATGAAAAAGGCATTGAAAGGAGATTAATCATGAGTTTGTACAATATTTTCAATGTTGCGGGTTCGGGAATGTCGGCGCAGTCGGTACGTTTGAATACTACCGCCAGTAACATAGCCAACGCAGATTCTGTTTCTTCCAGTATCGATAAGACCTACAAGGCACGGCATCCCATTTTTGAGGCCGAGCTGGCCAAGGCCAATGGTCAACAGCAGCAAGGCGCTGCGGTAAAGGTTAAGGGCATAGTGGAAAGCGATAAACCCTTGCTGAAAGAGTATTCGCCGGATCATCCCATGGCAGATGCCGACGGTTTTATCTACAAACCCAATGTCAATGTAGTGGAAGAGATGGCCGATATGATTTCCGCCTCCCGTTCCTATCAGATGAATGTTCAGGTAGCCGATGCAGCCAAGTCCATGCTGCAACAAACCCTGAGAATGGGCAAATAACGGAGGCATAGCCCATGAGCGTCAATTCAGTTAACCCTTTTCTCGACAGTATCCAGGTGCAATCGGGTACTGAAACCAAGAAAAGCAATAATCAACAACTGACCCAGGAAGACTTCTTCTCGCTCCTCAGTCAGCAGTTGTCTATGCAGGATCCTTTCAAGCCGGTGGATAACGATCAGATGATCGCCCAGATGGCGTCGTTTGCCACAGTGGATGGTATCTCTAACCTGAATGAAGAAATAGTTAACCTCAATTCGTTAATGACTTCGAGTCAGGCATTGCAGGCATCAGGCTTGGTGGGGCAGAAAGTGCTGATCCCGGCGGGCACCGGCTATGTTTCCGAGGAAGACCCAACACTCAAAGGGGTAATCACATCACCGGAAAAGATCCCTTCAATTAAAGTAACGATTGAAGATGAAGCCGGTCAGGTGATCAAAACCTTCGAGGTTGATGGTAGTGCCGGCGGCAATATAGATGTGGAATGGGATGGCCTGGATAAGGACGGAAATCCTGTCGATAAAGGTATCTATACCATGAAGGCCAGCGGGGTTGTTGATGGTAAGTCCCAGGATCTTATCGTTAGTTCCTATGCCCACGTGACCAGTGTATCACTCAACTCTGCCACCGGCGCCGTGTTGAATCTAAGAGGTATTGGCGGGATCAGATTGGCCGATGTGCTGGCTGTTTCCGAAGTTTAAATCTGTTTCTGCCCCGGCTGCGCCGGACAGTATCTGAAAATCATGAGGTGAATTATGTCTTTTAACATTGCTCTGAGTGGGATTGCTGCGGCGCAGAAAGATCTCAATACCACGGCCAACAATATTGCCAACGTCAATACGATAGGCTTTAAAGAATCCCGGGCCGAGTTTGCCGATGTGTACGCCAGCTCGATTTTCTCCAACGGCAGAACCACAGTGGGCGGCGGTGTCACTACCACTCAGGTGGCGCAGCAGTTCCATCAGGGTAACCTGAACTCCACCAACAACGCGCTGGATATGGCGATCAACGGTGGTGGTTTCTTCGTGACATCATCCAGTGTCGGCAGTCAGGATTACTCTTTCACCCGCGCCGGAGCCTTCAAACGTGATGACAACGGCTTTTTGGTCGATGCTGCCGGTAATTATCTGCAGAGCTTCCCGGTCGATAAAGATGGTAACTCCACTTCTGTAAGTCTGACTACCACCAAGCCGGTGCAGATCCCGGATACTGCCGGTAGCCCGCAGAAAACCAACAATGTTGGCATCAGCATGAACCTGGACTCCACTCAAGAAACTAAAGATCCGGCGCTGTTTGACCCATCCAAGTCAGACACTTTCAACAACTCCACTGCAGTGACCATTTATGACTCTCTGGGTAACTCCCACACCTTGACCACTTATTTTGTGCGTCCGGAAAATGGTGCTCATACCGGTGAGAGTAACTGGGTGGCCTACTACGCCATTGACGACAAGCCGGTCAATCTGGGTGGCGGCGCCGGAACCTACAACACGGACACTAACGGTGACGGTACTGCGGATAGTACAGGCACAGCACAAACTGCAGGTGGCTGGACTGGTGCTGTGCTCAAGTTCAACGATGTCGGCGGTTATATTGGTTCAGATCCTGCGGTGATCACCACAGAGCAGTTGGGAGTTGGCGGGGCCAACGTTCTTGGTCCGGCTGCTGACGGCACTCAAGCGATAACCATAGATTTCAATAATCCGACCCAGTTCTCGGAAAAGTTCAACGCCACGGAATTGACGCAGGATGGTGTGACAGTGGGCCGTTTGACCAATGTTGAAGTGGGTACTGATGGTTTGATCTCTGCCAAGTACAGCAATGGCTCAACAGTACCTCTGGCACGGGTGGCGTTGGCACGATTCTCCAATGAGCAGGGACTGAGCCAGGTGGGTAATACCTCCTGGAAAGCCAGCCTGGATTCAGGCGCGGCGCTGGCCGGTGAGGCCAACAGCGGTGTGTTTGGCAGTATCCGCTCATCAACACTGGAGCAATCCAACGTCGACCTGACCACTGAGCTGGTGGATTTGATTTCGGCCCAACGTAACTTCCAGGCCAACTCCCGTACTCTGGAAGTGAACAACACACTGCAGCAAACCGTATTGCAGATCCGCTAAGCCTTCCTATGCAAGACATTGCCGCCCCGGCAATGTCTTGCCGCACCTTCGCCTATTAACTCCCAAGTTACTGAAGTTCTTCTGCTGTCCTAGTGCTCAACTGCTCATTTTATTGGCACGATGTTTGCTTTTACCTGAATAGGTAAAAAGATTGACGGAGCAGCAGGTGGACAAACTTCTCTATGTCGCCATGACTGGCGCCAAACAAAACATGAATGCGCTGGCGGTTCGGGGTAACAACCTGGCCAATGCCAACACAGATGGTTTCAAGGCCGACATGGCTCAGGCCCGTGCGATGCAAGCCTTCGGCGAAGGCTTGCCGACCCGGGTGTTCGCCATGACAGAGTCGCCCTCGGCCAACTTTCAGTCCGGCCCTATCAAATCGACCGGGCGGGATCTGGATATTGCCATCAAAGATCAAGGCTGGATTGCGGTGCAGGCCGCCGATGGCAGTGAGGCCTATACCCGCTCCGGTAGTCTGAGTTTTGACACCACAGGTTTGCTGCGTAACGACAGGGGCAACCCTGTGATGGGTGATAACGGCCCGATAGTGCTGCCGCTGCCGATAGACAAAATCCAGATTGCCACCGACGGCACTATCTCCATTCGTCCCCAGGGCGCAACCGCCGAGGTGATAGAAGAGGTGGGGCGCATCAAGCTGGTCAACCCGGGCAATGAGAACCTGATGCGCGGTGAAGATGGCTTGTTCCGCACTCTGGATGGCAATCCGGCCGCCGCCGATCCCTTTGTCAACGTGGAAAGCGGCGCCGTGGAAGGCAGCAATGTCAATGCCGTGGATGAGATGGTCAACCTGATTGAGTTGCAACGTCAGTTTGAGCTGCAGGTAAAAATGATGAAAACCGCAGAAGAGAACGACAAGTCGTCCGCTTCACTGATGCGCATTAGCTAGGAGTAATTGATATGCATCCCGCGTTATGGATAAGTAAGACTGGGTTAGATGCCCAGCAAACGGACATCTCGGTGATTTCAAATAACGTCGCTAATGCCAGCACCATAGGCTACAAGAAGGGCCGGGCGGTATTTGAAGACTTACTGTATCAGACGGTCAATCAGGCCGGTGGTATCAGTGCCTCCAACACCAAGTTGCCCAACGGCCTTAACCTGGGCGCAGGCACTAAAGTGGTGGCCACCCAGAAAATTTTTTCCCAGGGTAATTTGCAAACCACAGATAACGCGCTGGATATGATGATTGAGGGCCCGGGCTTCTTTGAAATTCAACTGCCTGATGGCACCACTGCCTACACTCGTAATGGCCAGTTCAGTTTGGATGACACCGGCCAGATAGTGACTTCCGGCGCCGGCTATGTGTTGCAGCCTGCTATTACCATTCCGGACGATGCCACCAGTATTACGGTTTCCGCCGAAGGTGAAGTGTCGGTTAAAACTCCTGGAGCCGCCGAAAACCAGGTGGTGGGCCAGCTGACTATTTCTGATTTCATCAATCCATCCGGCCTGGATCCCATAGGGCAAAACCTCTATCTGGAGACGGGCGCCAGCGGCACCCCAATTCAGGGGACTGCCTCACTGGACGGTTTGGGCTCTATTCGTCAGGGGTCGCTGGAAACTTCCAACGTTAACGTGACCGAAGAACTGGTTAACCTGATTGAAAGTCAGCGGATCTATGAAATGAACTCCAAAGTCATTTCAGCCGTAGACCAGATGCTGGCCTACGTGAACCAGAATCTGTGATGAGGTGATGTGATGAAACCCTTGTTCCTTATCATTCCGGCTTTACTTCTGGGGGCTTGCAGCTCTACCCAGAATAAACCCATAGCCGATGATCCCTATTTTGCGCCTGTGTATCCTGAAGCGCCGCCGACCCGAATAGCACCGACCGGCTCTATCTATCAGGACAGCCAGGCATCTTCACTGTATTCGGATTTGCGGGCGCACAGGGTAGGGGACATTATCACTGTGGTATTGGTGGAGTCGACCCAGGCGAAAAAGAGCGTCGGCAACAAGATCAAAAAAGGCTCGGACATGTCAGTGAACCCGCTCTACATGGGCGGCAACAATGTCACTATTAAGGGCAACCCGTTGGATTTTCGCTACGGTGACAGCATGGATACCAATCGTGAAGCCGATGCCGATCAGAGCAACAGTCTCTCCGGGCAAATTTCGGCCAACGTGATGCAGGTGCTGGGCAATGGCAACCTGGTTATTCGCGGTGAAAAGTGGATCACCATCAATAATGGCGACGAATTTATTCGGGTGACCGGCATTATTCGGCCGCAGGATATTACCCCCGAGAACACCATAGATTCGCCCAAAGTCGCCAATGCCCGTATTCAGTACAGCGGTACCGGCACTTTTGCCGAGTCGCAAAAGGTGGGCTGGCTGAGCCAGTTCTTCCTCTCTGACTGGTGGCCTTTCTGAGGATAAGCTCATGAAAATCAAATTAATCATGGCACTTGCCTGTTTGCTGGTTTCTCTGCCGGGGCAGGCCGAGCGCATCAAGGATATCGCCGATATCCAAGGGGTCAGGGATAACCAGTTGATAGGCTATGGCCTAGTGGTGGGTTTGCCGGGAACCGGGGAGAAGACCCGTTACACGGAGCAGACTTTCAAGACTATGCTGAAGAATTTTGGCATCAATCTGCCGGATAACTTCAGGCCCAAGATCAAGAATATTGCTGTGGTGGCAGTGCATGCCGATATGCCGCCCTTTATCAAGCCGGGACAAACCCTGGATGTGACGGTATCGAGCTTGGGTGAAGCCAAGAGCCTGCGCGGCGGCACTCTGCTGCAAACCTTCCTTAAAGGGGTGGACGGCAATGTTTACGCCATCGCTCAGGGGAGTCTGGTGGTCAGTGGTTTCAGTGCCGAGGGCCTTGATGGCTCCAAGGTTATCCAGAACACCCCAACTGTGGGCCGCATTCCCAACGGCGGCATAGTCGAGCGTGAAGTGGCCAGCCCCTTCGGTAATGGCGATCACCTGACTTTTAACCTGCACCGAGCCGATTTCTCCACCGCAAAGCGTACCGCAGATGCCATTAACGGCTTGCTCGGCCCTGGTATGGCACGGGCTCTCGATGCTTCTTCCATTCAGGTCAGTGCCCCCAGAGATGTGTCGCAGCGGGTATCGTTTCTGGCCACCCTGGAAAATATCCAAGTTGAGCCTGCCGATGAATCGGCCAAGGTGATAGTCAACTCCCGCACCGGCACCATAGTGGTGGGTAAGGACGTCAAACTCTTGCCGGCGGCTGTGACCCATGGCGGCCTTACCGTCACCATTGCCGAAGCGACTCAGGTTTCTCAGCCCAATGCCCTGGCCGGCGGCCAGACTGCGGTGACCAGCAACAGCACCATAGATGTGGCTCAGGATAATAGACGTATGTTTATGTTCAACCCGGGCACTTCCCTCGATGAGTTGGTGCGGGCGGTGAATATGGTGGGCGCGGCGCCATCGGATGTGTTGGCAATCCTCGAAGCCTTAAAGATGGCAGGGGCTTTGCATGGTGAACTCATCATCATCTGATTAATGGCACATTGGTTTATCGACTATGAACAAAATGGCTGACGCGGCGCAATTTCTGGATCTCGGTGGGCTGGACAAGCTCAGAGCCCAGGCGCAGCAGGATCAAAAAGCAGCGCTTAAGGAAGTCGCGCAGCAGTTTGAAGGCATCTTTGTGCAGATGTTGATGAAAAGCATGCGAGATGCCAACGCGATATTTGAATCCGACAGCCCGATGAACAGCCAGTACACCAAGTTCTACGAGCAGATGCACGATCAGCAGATGTCGGTGGAGCTGTCCTCCAAAGGCATGCTGGGGCTGGCGGATCTCATGGTGCAGCAGTTGTCACCGGAAAACTCCGGCATTACCCCGGCCTCAGTGCTCCGCGGCGATGTTGATAACCGCAGTGTCGCGGCCTTGAGCGGCGGCCAGGCAGAGAAGATATCCGGTGTTGAAGCGACTGCGGCCAAAGCATCCGCGCTGCCAAGCAGTGACAGTCTGCAGCAGGTATTGAGCGGCAAAGTATTGCCGTCATGGCGGCAGGCGCGGCCGGCAATCGGCAGTCAGGAAGAGTTTGTCAGACAGCTTTATCCTCATGCCAAGGTTGCCGCCGATGCCTTGGGGACTCAACCCGAAGTGCTGCTGGCGCAATCGGCTCTGGAGACAGGTTGGGGCCAGAAAATGGTCCGTGGTCATAAAGGTGAGTCCAGCAACAACCTGTTTAATATCAAGGCCGACAGACGTTGGCAGGGTGAGAAAGCGGCAGTGTCTACCCTGGAATATGAGCAGGGCACAGCTGTGCGGCAAAAAGCTGACTTTCGGGTGTACGACAGTTTTGAGCAGAGCTTTAACGACTTTGTCCGCTTTATTTCCGATAACGATCGTTACAGCCAGGCGCGCAAGATGGCCGCTAATCCCGACGAGTTTATCAAGGCACTGGCCGAGGCGGGATACGCCACGGATCCTCAATATGCCAACAAGGTGATGAAAGTGCTGGATACCATCAAGGCCGATTTTGGTCAGTTGTTGCAGGAGTTCGGCTCAAAGCCGGGCCAGTAAAGGTGCAGGAGCGATAACCCATGTCTATGGATCTGTTCAATATAGCCCGCAGCGGGATCCTGGCTGCCCAATCACAATTGGGGGTGACCAGTAACAATATTGCCAACGTTAATACCGAAGGCTATCACCGCCAGGTGGCTATTCAGGGCAGCTCCACCTCAATGCGTCTTGGCAATAACTTCTATGGCACAGGTACTTATGTGCAGGATGTAAAGCGTATCTACAATGATTATGCTGCCAGAGAGCTGCGTATCGGTCAGACAGGGCTCAGTGCTGCCGAGGCCAGCTACACCAAACTCAGCGGGCTGGATCAGCTGTTTTCCCAAATAGGCAAGGCGGTGCCAGCCTCATTGAATGACTTTTTCTCCGGTCTCAACAGTCTGGCTGACCTGCCAGCGGATCTGGGGATCCGCGGCTCTGTGCTCAATTCGGCCTCGCAACTGGCGCAGAATCTCAATCAAATGCAGAGTCATCTGACAGGTCAGGTGCAGCAAACCAATGATCAGATTGAAAGCATTACCACCAGGATCAATGAGATCAGTAAAGAGATGGCGCAGATCAATCTTGAACTGATGAAGTCACCCGGTAACGATGCGCAGCTGTTGGATAAGCAAGATGCGCTGATTAAAGAATTAAGCCAGTACGCCGAAGTCAATGTGATCCCGCTGGAAAACGGTGCCCGCTCCATCATGCTGGGCAGCTCTTTTATGTTGGTATCCGGTGAAGTGGCCATGACCATGGGCATGACCGCAGGTGACCCCTTCCCCAATGAGCCAGAGCTGACCTATAGCCTCGGGGGCAACGAGTTGAAGGCTGACCCCGCCAAGCTTGGGGGGCAACTGGGCGCCTTATTTGATTTTCGTGACAACACCCTGATGCCCGCCAGTCATGAGCTGGGGCAGTTGGCGCTGGGAATTGCCGATGCTTTTAACGAGATGCAGTCCCAGGGTTTTGATCTCAATGGCGAGCTCGGACAACCCATTTTTACCGATATCAATGACCCTGTGATTGCCGCCGGCCGTGTCGGCGCCTATTCCGGCAACGCGGGCACAGCTTCTTTGAGCGTTAATATCGATGATGTCGGCGCCCTGTCCGGCAGCAGTTATGAGCTGAACTATACCAATGCCGGTACTTATGAACTCAAAGACATGAAGACGGGGGCGGTGACCAATTTGACGCTCAACGGCGATACCCTGGAAGGCGCCAACGGCTTCAGTATCAAAATTGATGCCGGTGCCATGGCTGCCGGTGACAGGTTTGAAATACGGCCAACGGCCAATGCGGCGGCCAACATAGATGTAGTGATGTCCGATCCCAAGGGTATTGCCGCAGCGGCGCCGAAAATCACCGCCAACGCAGGTAATTCAGGCAGCACTTCAGTGAAGTTGGTCAGCATAGACGACAGAAGCGCGGCCAATTTCCCCGTGACTGACAGTGAGCTGACATTCACCCTGGATACCAGTGTCAATCCGCCTTCCTATGAAGTCTTTGATGTCAACGGCGCTTCTTTGGCAACCGGGACGGCTGCGGGCACTCCGCCGCAGATCAGCGCCTTTGGTTTTACTTTTGAAGTTGATGGCAGCAGTGGCGGTAGTGAGAGTTTCACCTTTGATCTCAGCTTTGCGCCGGGTGACAACAGCAATGCCTTGGCCATGGCCAAACTCAGTGACAGCAAGATAATGAATAACGGTAAGTCGACCCTGGGTGATGTGTTTGAAAAGACCAAGCTGGATATTGGCA
Organism: Shewanella chilikensis; assembly: GCF_037953065.1. Taxonomy (NCBI): domain Bacteria; kingdom Pseudomonadati; phylum Pseudomonadota; class Gammaproteobacteria; order Alteromonadales; family Shewanellaceae; genus Shewanella; species Shewanella chilikensis. The sequence goes on from NZ_CP149966.1 coordinate 1,490,301, forward strand.
GCCAAACCAAATCTGCCCAAGTCAGGGCCGGTTCGGCGGAGGCCATTTACAACCAGGCCTATGCCAGAGTGCAATCGGAATCCGGGGTTAACCTGGATGAAGAAGCGGCCAATTTGATGCAGTTCCAGCAGGCCTATCAGGCATCGGCACGGATCATGACTACGGCCAATGCCCTGTTCGACACCCTGTTCAGTTCGGTTCGATAGGAGCTTGAGAGATGCGTATTTCAACTTCACAGATGTATCAGCAGAATTTAAACAGCATTCTGCAGAAGCAAACCGATACCAACAGGATCCTCGAACAGCTCTCCAGCGGTAAAAAGGTCAACACTGCCGGTGATGACCCGGTGGCAGCTATCGGCATAGACAACCTCTATCAGCAAAATGCGCTGGTGCAGCAGTATCTCAAGAATGTGGATTACAGCAAAAACCGCTTATCTTTGGCGGAAAGCAAGCTCGGCAGCGCCGAAACTTTGGTCACCGGCATTCGTGAACAGATGTTGCGTGCAGTAAATGGCACCCTTGGTCCCTCGGAACGGCAAACTATTGCCGATGAAATGCGCAGCAGTCTGGATGAACTTCTAAGTATTGCCAATACCCAGGATGAGTCAGGCAATTACCTGTTTGCCGGATACAACACAGATTCTCAGCCCTTTGCCTTCGATGCCAGCGGCAACATGGTTTACAGCGGTGACAGCGGCGTTCGTGACGCCTTGGTGGCACAAGGGGTTGCTATGGGCACCAATATTCCCGGGGACTCGGCTTTTATGAATGCTGCCAACGCCTTGGGTGACTATGGCGTCAATTATTTGGCCCCGCAAACCGGGGAGTTCAGGGTACTCAGTGCCAAAATAAGCCCTCCTGGGAGCCATGTGGCTGATACCTACACCTTTAACTTTACCGATAACGGCGCTGGTGGGGTTGATTTGCAAGTGTTGGATTCAAGCGGCACGGCTGTCAGCAATGTGGCTAACTTCGATGCCAGTAACCCAGTGAGCTTCAACGGTATTGAGGTGAAGCTGGATGGCACGCCGGCTGGCGGGGATTCCTTCACCATGGAACCTAAGGCCGAGGTGCCGATTTTCGACACCATTCAGCAGGCGATAACCCTGCTGGAGGATCCAGACCTGGTCAATACCCCCAACGGACAAGCTGAGTTGGCACAGTTATTGGATAATCTTGACAGTGGTATGACTCAACTCGGTGTAGCCAGAGGCGTTGCGGGCAACAGTCTCAAAAGCCTCGAAAGCTACAGCAGCAATCATGCAGAAGAAGAGTTGGTGAATAAGTCGGCATTGTCACTGCTGGAGGATCTCGATTACGCCGCGGCGATAACCGAATTTCAAAAACAGCAGTTGGCCTTGAACGCCGTTTCAAATGTGTTCAGTAGAGTGGGTTCTGTTTCCCTGTTTGACTTTATTTAACAGTAAACAAAGACCTACCCGTCTGTCAGATAAATTGTTAACAATTTTAGCCAAGCTCCGAGTCTTGGCGCTAAAACTAGGAAGAGGAACTCAACATGGCTATTACCGTTAATACCAACGTAACTTCATTGAAGGCGCAGAAAAATCTTAACGGCGCCAACAACCAGCTGCAGACCTCCATGGAACGTCTGTCCAGTGGCCTGCGTATCAACAGCGCCAAAGACGATGCTGCCGGTTTGCAGATCTCCAACCGTTTGACCAGTCAGATCAACGGCCTGGATGTGGCCCAACGCAACGCCAATGACGGTATTTCTATCGCCCAAACGGCCGAAGGCGCCATGCAGGAGTCCACCAATATTTTGCAGCGTATGCGTGATTTGTCACTGCAATCGGCCAACGGCTCCAACTCGGCCGAGGATCGCACCGCTATGCAAAAAGAGTTGTCGGCCCTGCAGTTAGAGTTAACTCGTATCTCTGAGACCACCTCTTTTGGGAATCAGAAGTTGTTGGATGGCAGCTACGGAACTCAGGCCTTCCAGGTGGGCGCCAATGCCAATGAAACGATTTCCGTCACGTTGGGAGATGTGGGCGCTGATGCAATAGGCAAGTCAGGAGGAAAGGAAGTCACGGGTACTTTTGCAGCTGCTAACGTTACCGGTTTGATTGCGGGAACCGGTAACGAGGCTTTGGAGTTCGGTTACACTGATGCGGACGGTAACACAAAAACGCTTACAGTTGACTTAACAAATGCATCAGATATTGATGGTTTGGCGTCTGCAATCAATACTGCTTTAGCCGATACTGGAGTTTCTGTTGTTAAAGACACTGCTGGCACAGGGTTGACGTACAGTGGTGTTATGGAAAATGGCAGTACTGCTTTGACAGTATCAAAAGCTACGATAGATGATGGTAGCGGTGGTTCTTCGGACATTGCAGCAGCCGTTGCCGTAACAGTTGGCGTGGACGATTCAGGATTTTCAGCAATTGGAGATGTTGACATATCCACTGCCGATGGAGCACAGAGTGCTGTTAGCGTGATTGATGCTGCAATTGCCGGCATTGATAGCCAACGAGCAGATTTGGGTGCGGTGCAGAACCGTCTGAGCTTTACTATCAACAACCTGAACAACATCTCTACTAACGTTTCAGATGCCCGTAGCCGGATTCAGGATGTGGACTTTGCCAAGGAAACGGCCACTATGACCAAGCAGCAAATTTTGTCTCAGACATCTTCTGCCATGCTGGCCCAGGCTAACCAGTTGCCTCAGGTAGCTCTGTCACTGCTTGGTTAAACTTGACAGGTAAATAAAAACTGCAATGGCATCAACCCACAACAGCGGCCAAAGCCGCTGCTGTGGGTTTTACTCATTAATGTGAGCGGGAAATTAAGTTATAGCAATAGCACGACTATATAAAAGTTATTAAAATACAATTAATTAGTTATAATTTATAAAAATGATGATTTTTTGGCTAAAGTCTCTCAGTTGGCTGCCGTTACAGTGACTGTAACAGATTAGCTCCGCTTGGCTTGACAGCCAGCCAGCGGTCAACCAGCAAGAGAGGAACCTATTATGGCCATTTCCGTCAATACCAACGTGACTTCCCTGAGTTCACAAAAGAACCTCAATAATGCCAACAGTGCATTGAAAACCTCCATGGAGCGTCTGTCCAGTGGCCTGCGTATCAACAGCGCCAAAGACGATGCTGCCGGTCTGCAGATCTCCAACCGTTTGACCAGTCAGATCAACGGCCTGGATGTGGCCCAACGCAACGCCAACGATGGTATCTCCATCGCCCAAACGGCCGAAGGCGCCATGCAGGAGTCCACCAATATTTTGCAGCGTATGCGTGATTTGTCACTGCAATCGGCCAACGGCTCCAACTCGGCTGAAGACCGTGCTGCTATGCAAAAAGAGATTACCTCGCTCCAAGAAGAATTGACCCGTATTTCCGATACCACAGCTTTTGGTGGCCAGAAACTACTTAACGGTAATTACGGAACTCAGGCCTTCCAGGTGGGCGCCAATGCCAATGAAACGATTTCCATCACGTTGGGAGATGTGGGCGCTGATGCAATAGGCAAGTCAGGAGGAAAGGAAGTCACGGGTACTTTTGCAGCTGCTAACGTTACCGGTTTGATTGCGGGAACCGGTAACGAGGCTTTGGAGTTCGGTTACACTGATGCGGACGGTAACACAAACACGCTTACAGTTGACTTAACAAATGCATCAGATATTGATGGTTTGGCGTCTGCAATCAATACTGCTTTAGCCGATACTGGAGTTTCTGTTGTTAAAGACACTGCTGGCACAGGGTTGACGTACAGTGGTGTTATGGAAAATGGCAGTACTGCTTTGACAGTATCAAAAGCTACGATAGATGATGGTAGCGGTGGTTCTTCGGACATTGCAGCAGCCGTTGCCGTAACAGTTGGCGTGGACGATTCAGGATTTTCAGCAATTGGAGATGTTGACATATCCACTGCCGATGGAGCACAGAGTGCTGTTAGCGTGATTGATGCTGCAATTGCCGGCATTGATAGCCAACGAGCAGATTTGGGTGCGGTGCAGAACCGTCTGAGCTTTACTATCAACAACCTGAACAACATCTCTACCAACGTGTCAGACGCCCGTAGCCGTATTCAGGATGTGGACTTTGCCAAGGAAACGGCACAGATGACCAAGCAGCAGATTTTGTCTCAGACTTCTTCTGCCATGCTGGCTCAGGCTAACCAGTTGCCTCAGGTGGCTCTGTCACTGCTGTAATCCAAGCGATTAAGGCATAAAAGGTTATAATCAGGAGGGGGAGGGCTTAGTGCCCTCCCTTTTATTTGACGTACCGGGAATAATGGGTTTGCAATGTCACCGGATGATGTTTTAGTCCTTTATGGCTTTTGTTGTACTGGTTATGATGTGACCGATTGCCAGATGTCCAAAGGATGAAAGTGCGTCGTTAAGTTTGTGGCAAACCGTAACAGTGAGTAGGGAGAAACCTATGAGCGGTGAAATACAAATGGCTCCTGCAATTTCAGTTGTGGCAACGCCAGCAACTGAAAAATATGACAGGGCACAACAGAATAGCAGCTCAGACAAGTTGGCTGAAGTTGGCACGAAAGCTGCTTTGAATCCAACAGAGCTAGCCGGTGTTGCGTCCGCAAAGCCAGTCGAGGCTGAAGTAGATACTGATACCCTGATAGCGCTGACAGATTCTCTGACTGATATGATGAGCATGATGCGTAAGGGGTTGGAATTCAGGGTCGATGAGATGCAAGGAATGCCAGTTGTCAGTGTGATGGATATGGACTCGGGTGAACTGATAAGACAAATTCCTTCCGAAGAGGCTTTGGCCTTGGCTGAGAAAATGTCTGAAATTGCCGGTGTATTGATGAAGACTGAGGCGTAACTGGTACGTCACAATATTTAGGAGGTTAGCATGGCGGGTTTAACTGCGACCGGCATAGGTTCTGGGCTGGATATTAGTGGTATTGTTTCTGCTTTGGTTAATGCCGAGAAAGCCCCCAAGGAAGCTAGGCTCAATCAGACAGAAGGGTTGATCAACACTCAAATTTCGGCGATAGGTGCGTTGAAAAGCAGTATTTCCGAGTTTATGGATAAGTTGAAACCCTTGTCTGAAAGCAAAACCTTTACCGGCTTTACTTCCAACTTATCCAAGAGCGATTATTTATCGGCCAAGGCGACGCCGGATGCTGTTGCCGGCAGTTACAACCTGGTGGTTGAACAGTTGGCGCAGAGCCAGAAGCTGGGTTCGGCCAATGTAACCGACGTGACCTCCTCTATTGGCAGTGGTTCGCTGGACATTGATGTTGCAGGTGAAAGCTTTGCAATTGAGGTCAACAGTGATGATTCGCTGCAGGATATAGTGAAAAAAATCAATAGCGCAGAGGATAATGTAGGGGTCACGGCGACTATTATCAACAGTGATGCCGGCCCCCAGATGGTGCTGACTTCCAATAAGACCGGAACAGAAAATCAGATTCAATTATCGGCTACAGATGATACTGGCACTGCGTTGGCAGATACTTTCGCAATGACGGAAGTTCAAGCCGCTAAAGATGCCATATTGTATGTTGATGGTTTGAAGGTAACATCAAATTCCAATGAGGTTGAGAATGCCATTCAGGGGGTGACATTAAACCTCAAAGATGCGGATGCCGATAAAAGCACAACTCTGACCATAGAGCCGGACAGGGCTGGGGCAACCAAGGCGATTAAAGAGTTTGTTGATGCCTATAACAGCATGATGGAAACGGCCCGTGGGATGTCGAGTTATGATCCTAAGACCAAGCAGTCAGGTGTATTTCAAGGTGACTCTCTTATCCGGAGTTTACAAGGGCAATTTAGGGGGGCCATCTCATCGTCTTACGGTGAAGGTATGGCGTTGGCCAATCTGGGGATCAAGACTACCCGCGATGGTTCCTTGGAACTTGATGAAGATCGTCTAAAAGAAGTGCTGGAAAATGATTTAGCCAATGTCACAGACTTTTTTACCAATGAAGAGAATGGGTTCGCGGCTAAAATGAAAAGCGTTGGTGATACCTATGTCCAAACTGGCGGATTGCTCGATAGTCGTGATGAATCACTGGATAATCGTCTGGCCAGGATTGGAGATGAACGCGAGTCTCTGGAATTAAAAATGAAGGCTTATGAGGATAGGCTCACTAAACAATACAATGCGATGGATTTATTGGTTGGTCAACTCAACTCTCAAGGAGCCTTGCTGAGCCAGCGTTTGAATTCTCTCCCTGGATTGGTATCCAAAGATAAGTAACTCTATTATGGAGGTTAATTGAATTTGGAGCAGCAGATACTGTTGGACGAGTTGGCAAATTTGTCCAAGAAGCTTGTGGGGGTAGTAGACCAACTTGAGCAATGCTTGATGGAGCAGCTGGAAGAACATGAAGAGTTGGCTAGAGTCTTGCATGATTTGGTATTCGAGCGCCAAAAATTAATCGAACAGTTGGTAACATTACCACTGGAAAGTAGTCAAGATGTATTGGAACAACAACACCAACTGACTTTGGACATAGAACGTCGGATTTCTGTTGTTAGGAAAGCCTATGCCGATACTTTGATTACGCTCCGGGGGAATGATCGCAAACTGAATGTTTATCGATCCCTAGATTTTGAAAGGTAGGAACGAGCTATGAGAGGTTCACTGCAGTCGTATAGAACAGTTTCTCTGGAAAGCCAGCTTTCTGAGGCGAGTCCTCATAAAATCACTCAAATGATGTTCAGCGGGGCTTTGGAAAGAATCGCGCAGGCCAAAGCTGCGATGGAGCAAAATAATGTTGCCCAAAAAGGCGTCCTCTTGGGTAAAGCTATTGGTATTATCCAGGGGTTAAGAGGAAGCTTGGTAATGGAAGCCGGTGGTGAAATCGCTACCAACCTCAGCAATTTGTACGACTTTATGCTGCGACGTATTACAGAGGCGAATCTCAACAATGATGTGCAGGCTCTGGATGATGTTGCGGCTGTGCTGCGGGATATCAAAGAAGCCTGGGATGCTATCCCCGCCGATAAACATCACCTTACGGCTCATGAAGAAAATCGCTGAGTTATTGCTCACTCTGAACAAAGGCGCTTAAAGCGCCTTTTTGACGTTCGCCATTTAATTGACGATATCGGCGTTTATACCCTGAATTTAGACTAAAATCTGGAAGGGGTAGGCAGAAAAGCCATCCTAGGCTTGCTTATATCGTGCCGATAATACAATATTCAGCATTGCTACAAATTTAGCTGAGTATGTGAAGAAAGCATTGCCAGACTTTCCAGAGCAACTAACACTAATAATTAATGCGAATCCATAATTGCCAAAGCTTAGCGGCCCACTGAATGATGCATACAGATCAACGAATTTTACTTGTCGGACCCCCCTCTGAGCGTACCAATCGCTTGTCTTGTGTTTTAGAGTTTATTGGTGAGCAAGTGGAAGTCGTGGCTCCCGATACAATTGATGCACAATCGCCGGAAACTCGATGTCGGGCCATGATTTTGGTTGCAGATAGCGTAGAGGGTGATGCATTACAATCTCTGATGTTCAAACTGCCATGGCAGCCTATGTTGCTGCTTGGGCAGAGTAGCATTAGCTCCTCGAATCTGCTCGGCCGGATTGATGAACCCCTGAGCTATTCCCAGTTAACCGAGTTGTTGCACTTCTGTCAGGTTTTTGGCCAGGTCAAGCGGCCTCAGGTACCTACCAGTGCCAATCAGACAAAACTGTTCCGCAGTCTTGTTGGCCGTAGCGAAGGTATCGCCAATGTGCGCCATCTGATCAACCAGGTGGCCGGCTCTGATGCTACTGTGTTGGTGCTGGGTCCCTCTGGTACAGGCAAAGAAGTGGTTGCCCGTAATATCCATTATCTTTCAGAGCGTCGTGATGGCCCTTTTATTCCGGTCAATTGCGGCGCCATTCCACCGGAACTGTTGGAAAGTGAGCTGTTTGGTCATGAGAAAGGTTCTTTTACCGGCGCCATCAGCTCCCGTAAGGGGCGTTTTGAACTGGCCGAAGGCGGCACTTTGTTCCTCGATGAAATCGGCGATATGCCGCTGCAGATGCAAGTCAAGTTGCTGCGGGTGTTGCAGGAGAGAGTGTTTGAACGTGTGGGCGGCAACAAGGCGATTAACGCTGATGTACGGGTAGTTGCCGCGACTCACAGAAATCTGGAAACCATGATTGAAGAAGGAGAGTTCCGCGAAGACCTCTTCTATCGTCTCAATGTATTTCCCATCGAAATGCCGCCCCTTAGTGAGCGCCGGGATGATATCCCGCTATTATTGCAGGAGTTGGTCAGCCGGGTGTTCAATGAAGGCAAGGGCCGGGTGCGTTTTACCCAGCGTGCCATCGATTCGCTTAAGGAACATGGCTGGTCAGGTAATGTCCGTGAACTGTCCAATCTGGTTGAGAGGTTAACTATTCTCTACCCGGGTGGCCTGGTTGACGTTAATGACTTACCGGTTAAATACCGTCATATTGATGTGCCCGAGTACTCGGTTGAGGTTAGCGAAGAACAACTTGAGCGTGATGCTTTGGCATCTATCTTCAATGACGAAGAACCGGTTGATCTGCCTGATACCCGTTTCCCCAGTGAGCTGCCGCCTGAAGGAGTCAATCTTAAGGATCTCTTGGCTGAGTTGGAAATCGATATGATACGCCAAGCACTGGATCAGCAGGATAATGTCGTTGCCCGCGCGGCTGAAATGCTGGGTATTCGCCGCACCACTCTGGTGGAGAAAATGCGTAAATATGGCATGAGTAAAGATTAATATCCTGATAATTTTGACTTTTAAGTTGGCATAAAGTCTGCATTAACCCTGTCAGCATCGTATTTTTGACGGGGTTTATATGTCCGCAAGCCCGCTGGCACAGCTCGAAACCATCTCTCATCATGGCCGCGAATGGATCCCGGTAAGGGAAGCCGCCAATATGTCCAATCGTATGGAGCATATTCTGCAGGCCATGCCTTCGGGCGTCGTTATCCTCAATGGTGACGGCTTGGTCAGCGAAGCCAACCCGGTTGCCGAATCTTTGTTGGGTGTTCCTTTGGTGGGTCAGCGCTGGCTCACTATTATCAATCGCGCCTTCGCGCCGCAAAAAGACGATGGTCATGAAGTTTCCCTGCGAAATGGCCGCCGGGTGAAGCTGGCTATTACGCCGCTGACACCTGAGCAGGGGCAGCTGATTATGCTGACCGATCTCACCGAAACCCGGCTATTGCAGCAAAATCTTTCCCACCTTGAACGCCTGTCTGCTCTGGGAAAAATGGTTGCCACGCTGGCGCACCAAATACGCACTCCGCTTTCTGCCGCTTTACTTTATGCCGCTAATTTGGGCAGCCCAAGGCTGGATACCGGCTCCAGAGAGCGTTTTCAGGGCAAACTGCTCGACAGACTTTCCGAGTTGGAACAGCAGGTCAATGATATGTTGTTGATTGCCAAAGGTAAGCAAGAGGAAGCCTGCGACAGAGTGCCTTTCTCGACAGTGCTGGAAAAAGTGATGGCCAACTGCGAGCCAATTGCCGCCAAGCAAAACGCCGAATTGAGTCTGCAACTTGAAGGTGACCGCGAGATGCAGGTCAATCTTCATGGATTGAGCTCTGCCATCAATAATCTGGTGATCAATAGCCTGGAAGCCGGTGCCACAAACGTCATTCTGCGCCTGAGCTGTGACCAGGCACTGCGCCTTGATGTGATAGATAACGGCAAGGGGCTTGATAGCAAGATGCAAAAACAGGTATTGGAGCCTTTCTTTACCACCAAGCGTCAGGGCACAGGACTTGGGCTGGCGGTGGTGCAGTCAGTCGTGCGCAGCCACGGCGGCAAATTGGATCTCAGCTGTGAGTTGGACGCCGGTTGTACCGTTACGCTGAGCTTCCCACTGATGACAGCTTCTCAAGGGGGGGCGGTATGAGCGAAGCAAAAATTCTTTTGGTGGAAGATGACGCCGCGCTCCGGGAAGCGCTGCTCGATACCTTGCTGCTGGCCTGTTACGAGTGTGTTGACGTCGCCAGCGCCGAAGAAGCGATAACGGCTTTGAAAGGTAATCGTTTTGACATGGTGATAAGCGATGTACAGATGGAGGGTATCGGCGGTATGGGGCTGCTGGATTATCTGCGTCAGCAACATCCGCAGTTGCCAGTCCTGTTGATGACGGCCTATGCCACTATTGATAATGCCGTCAGTGCTATCAAGTTGGGAGCGGTAGATTATCTCGCCAAGCCGTTTGCTCCTCAGGTGCTGCTTAATCAGGTGAGTCGTTATTTACGCCCCAAGGTGGTTAGTGGCAGCCCCGTAGTGGCTGATGAAAAGAGCTTGGCCTTGCTGGCATTGGCGCAGCGGGTAGCCGCTTCTGACGCCTCTGTGATGATAAGTGGCCCCAGCGGCTCGGGCAAAGAGGTGTTGGCTCGCTACATTCATCAGCACAGCCAAAGACCTGACGGGCCTTTTGTGGCGATTAACTGCGCTGCCATCCCGGAAAATATGCTGGAAGCCACCTTGTTTGGCTACGAGAAAGGCGCCTTTACCGGGGCTTATCAGGCTTGCCCCGGCAAGTTTGAACAAGCTCATGGTGGCACACTGCTGCTCGATGAGATTTCCGAGATGGAGCTGTCTTTGCAGGCCAAGCTGCTGCGGGTGCTGCAGGAGCGTGAGGTTGAACGCCTGGGGGGCCGCAAGACCATTAAGCTCGATGTCCGGGTACTGGCAACTTCCAACCGGGATCTGAAAGAGATGGTGGCCAAGGGCGAGTTTCGCGAAGATCTTTATTACAGGATCAATGTGTTCCCGCTTGCCTGGCCGGCATTGAATCAAAGACCGGCGGATATCATTCCGCTGGCCAAGCATCTGTTGGCACGCCATGCCGAAAATGCGGCAATTAACCCGGTTCCAGCTCTTAGCGATGCTGCCGTGCGGCGTTTGTTGGCCCACCGCTGGCCGGGGAATGTCCGTGAGCTGGATAACGTGATCCAGCGTGCACTGATCTTGAATCAAGGGCAGATAGAAGCCGGCGATATCATTATCGATTTGCAGGATGTTGCGCTGGGAGATACCACAGCCCAGGAAACGCCTGAGGCGCTCGGTGATGAGCTCAAGGCTCAGGAGCATGTGATTATTCTCGAGACTCTGGCCCAGTGTCAGGGCAGTCGCAAGCTGGTAGCCGAGAAATTGGGGATCAGTGCCCGCACTCTCAGATACAAGATGGCGCGCATGCGCGAGATGGGCATAGAGGTGCCCGCCTGAATATCCCCCAAAGCGGCCGTCAGGCCGCTTTCCAATCTTTATGTTTTTCCTCTGGCTCTGCTTGAATTCAGGGCCTTTAGCCATCTCAATTTTGATTATTCCACTTTTGGCAAACTAATTGCATAGAGTCCGGTAACCCAGATTTTTCGTCAATTCGCTGACGACAGGAGTGAGAAGATGCAAATAGGTGCCAATTCTTTATTGCAGGAAATGCAATCACTTAAAGGTGAAATTGCCCCAACGGGATTTCAGTCTTCGCCTGTACGTCAGGTGGGCAATACCTCAGGGGCCGACTTTAGCCAATTGCTGGCCCAGGCGGTCGGCAATGTCAGTGAGTTGCAAAGCACATCATCCAATCTGGCTACCCGGCTGGAGATGGGCGACACCACTGTGTCTCTGTCTGACACTGTTATTGCCCGCGAGAAAGCCAGCGTTGCCTTCGAGGCCACAGTGCAGGTGCGCAACAAGCTGGTTGAAGCCTACAAAGAGATTATGAGCATGCCTGTTTAAGGCCTGCTTGCATCACAGATCCCGGATAACAGGAACGCACAGTGAGCACAGAATTAGTAGCAGGATCCAATGTTTCCGCCGCTGGAACTACGCTGGATGGGGCCCAACAGGAAAATAAGTCGGGTGTATTGGGCTCCCTCGGGGGAGTGGATATGCTGCGGCAGATCACCATGATCCTGGCATTGGCTATCTGTCTGGCACTGGCGGTATTTGTGATGATTTGGGCTCAGGAGCCTGAATATCGGCCACTGGGCAAGATGGATACCCAGGAGATGGTACAGGTTCTCGATGTACTGGATAAGAACCGGGTGCCGTACAAGATTGAAGTCGATGTGATTACTGTGCCTGAAGACAAGTACCAGGACGTGAAGATGATGCTGAGCCGCGCCGGTATAGATTCCAGCGCCGATGCCAAGGATTATCTGAGCCAGGATTCCGGCTTTGGTGTCAGTCAGCGGATGGAACAAGCCCGGCTGAAGCAGAGTCAGGAGATGAATCTGGCGCGGGCGATTGAAGAGCTCAATAGTGTCAGCCGTGCCAAGGTGATCCTGGCGCTGCCAAAGGAAAATGTATTCGCCCGCAATCGCGCCAAACCCAGTGCCACAGTGGTGGTCAGTACCCGCAGGGGCGGTTTGGGCCAGGAAGAGGTTGATGCAATAGTAGATATTGTTGCCTCTGCAGTTCATGACATGGATCCCAGCCGGGTGACTGTGACAGACTCCAACGGCCGCTTGCTGAACTCAGGCAGTCAGGATGGGGTATCTGCCCGCGCCAGACGCGAGCTTGAGCTGGTGCAGCAAAAAGAAAACGAATACCGCAACAAAATTGACTCGATTCTGATGCCGATCCTCGGCCCGGAAAACTTCACCTCTCAGGTGGATGTCAGCATGGACTTCACCGCCGTCGAGCAAACAGCCAAGCGTTTCAACCCGGATCTGCCATCACTTCGCAGTGAAATGACAGTGGAAAACAACAGCGTTGGTGGCAGCAGTGGCGGCATCCCCGGAGCCCTTTCCAATCAGCCGCCGATGGAGTCCAATATTCCTGAAAACGCTGCCGATGCCGCAGAAAGCAGCAGTGTTACTTCAGGCAACAGCCATAGGGAAGCGACCCGTAATTTTGAGCTGGATACCACCATCAGCCATACCCGTCAGCAGATAGGTGTGGTACGCCGGGTCAGTGTCTCAGTGGCGGTCGACTACAAGGCAGGTGCTGCCGGTGAAAATGGTCAGGTCGCCAGAGTACCTCGCACAGGTGAAGAGATGGCCAATATCCGTCGCTTGCTGGAAGGCGCCGTTGGCTTCAACAGCCAAAGGGGCGACATGATAGAAGTGGTGACTGTGCCCTTTATGGATCAACTGGTTGAAGATTTGCCTGAGCCACCTCTGTGGGAGCAGCCCTGGTTCTGGCGGGCGATGAAACTCGGCATAGGTGCCTTGGTGATTTTGGTGCTTATCCTGTTCGTGGTGCGTCCCATGCTCAAACGCCTCATCTATCCCGATGGCCAGAATATGCCGGATGAACCTGCGCTGGGACATGAGCTGGCAGATATTGAAGATCAGTACGCTGCCGACACCCTGGGCATGCTCAACCGCCCTGAAAGTGAATACAGCTATGCCGATGACGGTTCGATTCTGATACCGGATCTGCACAAAGATGATGATATGATTAAGGCCATACGTGCTCTGGTGGCCAATGAACCTGAACTGTCCACCCAAGTGGTGAAGAACTGGTTGCAAGAAGATGCCTGAAAAAAAAGCGGATAAACCAGCCGAGAGCGGCTTCGACGTCAAGAATCTCAACGGGATTGAGAAGACCGCCATTTTGTTGCTGAGTCTCAGTGAAGCCGATGCGGCCTCTATTCTCAAACACTTGGAACCCAAACAGGTTCAAAAGGTGGGTATGGCCATGGCGGCCATGCAGGAGTTCGGCCAGGAGAAGGTGGTTGCGGTTCACAAGCTGTTTCTGGATGATATCCAGAAATACTCCTCCATAGGCTTTAACAGCGAAGAGTTTGTGCGCAAGGCACTGACTACCGCGCTGGGTGAAGACAAGGCCGGTAACCTTATCGAGCAGATTGTCATGGGCAGTGGCGCCAAAGGCCTCGACTCGCTCAAGTGGATGGACGCCAGGCAGGTGGCGACTATCATCCAGAATGAACACCCGCAGATCCAAACCATTGTTTTGTCCTATCTTGAACCGGATCAGGCGGCGGAAATCTTTGCCCAGTTCCCGGAAAACACCCGTCTCGATTTGATGATGCGTATCGCCAACCTCGAAGAGGTGCAACCTGCAGCACTGCAGGAGCTTAACGACATCATGGAGAAACAGTTTGCCGGTCAGGGTGGCGCCCAGGCCGCCAAGATGGGTGGCTTGAAGGCTGCTGCCAACATTATGAACTACCTGGATACCGGGGTGGAGAGCCAACTGATGGAAACCCTGCGCGAGTCCGACGAAGAGATGGCGCAGCAGATCCAGGACTTGATGTTCGTGTTCGAAAACCTTATTGATGTCGACGACCGTGGTATTCAGACGCTGCTGCGGGAAGTGCAGCAGGATGTACTGATGAAGGCGCTCAAGGGCGCCGACGAGCCATTGAAGGAAAAGATCCTCGGCAATATGTCCAAACGTGCCGCCGAATTGCTGCGTGACGATCTCGAGGCCATGGGGCCAATTCGTATCAGCGAAGTGGAAGTGGCCCAGAAAGAGATATTGTCCATCGCCCGTCGCTTGTCCGATGCCGGAGAGATTATGCTCGGTGGCGGCGGCAGTGAAGAATTCCTCTGACAGGCGAGTTTGAATGACTGACAAAAAGGTGTCCCACAACATTTTGCCGCCGGATGAAGCGGACGAGTTTGTTCATTGGCAGTTGCCCGATGTGGGTGACGCCATGCCGCTTAAGCCGAGTAATCTGTTTGGCTATAAGCCTGGACGCATAGAGCCCAAGGCCGCCGAAGAGGCTGTATCACCACCGACTTTGGCTGAAATCGAATCTATCCGCGAGCAAGCCGAGCAGGAAGGTTTTGCCGAAGGCAAGGAACAAGGGCTGGCCAAAGGCCTGGAGGAAGGCCGTCTTCAGGGCTTGGAACAGGGCTACAGTGAAGGTTTTTCCCAGGGGCTTGAGCAAGGCCGGGAAGAAGGCTTGCAACAGGCCGCCGCCATGATAGAGTGTTTCGACGCCTTGCTCGCTCAGTTCGAGGCGCCGCTGGCGCTGCTGGATACCCAGATAGAAGAATCTTTGCTGACCTTGGTCGGCACTTTGGCGCGCAATCTTATTGCCCATGAGCTGAAGACCCACCCGGAACATATACTGGCGGCGCTCAGGCAAGGGATAGATGCCCTGCCTCTCAAAGAGCAGAAAGTGAATCTGCGTTTGCATCCGGAAGATATGGCTTTGGTCAGCGAGCTCTACGGTGAAGAGCAACTGACACGTAACCGCTGGACACTGGAAGCCGATCCCGGCCTCAACCGGGGCGATTGTGTGGTGGATAGCCAACGCTCGCAAGTGGATATGCGTCTGGAAACCCGTTTGGAAGGGGTGTTTGCCAATCTTGAAGCCGAACAATCCATGTTGGCGAAAAAGGCAGCCCAGCAGCAGGCCGCAATAGACGATAGGCCAAGCCCGCCTATACCGGACAGCGAGCAGGAGCAAACGCTTGCCGATGAACAAACTGCCGCGATAAACGATAAGACAGAGACTGCAAGCCAAGAGGGCGAACAGCCCAGCGAAGGAGACACTCATGATGCAGCAGCGCCGAAGCCAACTGCTGAGTGAACTCAAACACTTGGCTGAAAAGCAGGCGCCGTTTCAAGCGGTTGCCAGCGGCCAGTTGGTGCGGGTGGTTGGCCTGACGCTGGAAGCCAGTGGTTGCCGGGCGCCGGTTGGTAGTCTCTGCGCCATAGATACCATGGCGGGAAAGCTTATTGCCGAGGTGATAGGTTTTGACGATGAGCTGCTGTATTTGATGCCGGTGGAAGAACTCAGGGGCGTGCTGCCCGGCGCCAAAGTGATGCCGCTCGGTGAGCAAACCGGGCTCAGTGTTGGTTTGAGTCTTCTTGGTCGGGTGCTGGACGGCAACGGCCAGCCGCTCGATGGTATGGGCGCCCTGCATACCGACGAACAAGCCTCGCGCCACAGCCCGGCAATCAACCCCTTGGCCAGACGGGCGATTACCGAACCGCTCGATGTAGGCGTCAGAGCCATCAACGCCATGCTTACCGTGGGCAAGGGCCAACGTATGGGGCTCTTTGCCGGCTCCGGCGTGGGTAAGAGTGTGCTCCTTGGCATGATGACCCGCGGCACCACGGCCGATATTATTGTGGTTGGCCTGGTGGGGGAGCGTGGCCGGGAGGTGAAAGAGTTTATCGAAGAGATCCTGGGCGCCGAGGGGCGGGCCCGCTCTGTGGTCATAGCCGCCCCGGCCGATACCTCCCCCTTGATGCGCCTTCGCGCCTGCGAAACCTCGACTCGGATAGCCGAGTATTTTCGCGATCTCGGCTATGATGTTCTGCTGTTGATGGATAGCCTGACCCGTTACGCCCAGGCGCAGCGGGAAATCGCCCTGGCGGTCGGTGAGCCGCCGGCAACCAAGGGGTATCCGCCTTCGGTATTTGCCAAGTTGCCCCGTTTGGTGGAGCGCGCCGGTAATGGCGGTGAAGGGCAGGGCTCGATCACTGCCTTCTATACTGTGCTTACCGAAGGGGACGATCAGCAAGATCCCATTGCCGATGCCTCGCGGGCTATTTTGGATGGTCACATAGTGTTGTCACGGGCCTTGGCCGACTCTGGGCATTATCCGGCGATAGATATTGAAGCTTCCATCAGTCGGGTGGCACCTATGGTGATAAGCGAGGGGCACCTGGAAGCGATGCGACGCGTCAAGCAGGTTTATTCGCTCTACCAGCAAAACCGGGA
This sequence comes from Shewanella chilikensis, assembly GCF_037953065.1. Lineage (NCBI taxonomy): Bacteria > Pseudomonadati > Pseudomonadota > Gammaproteobacteria > Alteromonadales > Shewanellaceae > Shewanella > Shewanella chilikensis. The sequence continues at coordinate 1,506,904 of NZ_CP149966.1, forward strand.
TCTGATCTCCATTGGTGCCTATTCCCAAGGCTCGGATCCGCGTATCGATAACGCCATACGCCTGCAACCCGCCATGAACGCCTTTTTGCGGCAGGGGATGCGCGATGCCATCAGTTTCAGCGATTGCCAGCAGATGTTGGGGCAGCTTGCCGCCCAATGTAAGGTGTAATGCTATTGAGTGCGGGAGTTTGCGTGCTCGACAAAAATGCAGTGACAATAGGGGAGCCTGATCTCAATAGAGCGCCGGGTTAAGGCCCGCAAGGCAGGCAATTTTAAGGAATAGTATTACAGATGGCGAAACCCGATCCTTTGCACACTGTGTTGAAATTGGCGGTCGAAGCCGAAGAGCAGGCGGCACTGCAGCTTAAAGCTGCGCAAATGGAATGCCAGAGGCGTAAGTCTCAGTTGCAGGCGCTGCAGGAATACCGTCTCGACTATATGAAGCAACTCGATGCCCAGCAGGGGCAGAGCATTGGCGCCTCCTATTACCAGCAGTTTCATCGATTTGTGCGTCAGGTAGATGATGCCATAGGGCAACAACTCGCCGTGGTTGCCGAGGCCGATAAGCAGCGGGGCTATCGGCAGCAACATTGGCTGGAGAAGCAGCAAAAGCGTAAGGCGGTGGAGATGTTGCTGGAGAAAAAAGCCCTGCAGGCCGAAGCCAAAGCCGCCAAACAGGAGCAGAAACTCATCGATGAGTTTGCTTCCCAGCAGTTTTTTCGTCGCAAGCTGAACCACTGAGCTTCCACAGACTTTCATTCCCGGACAATTCCTTAAGAATCCATTCTATATTTTTTGTTGGCGTGAATTTTGCTTTGTTTGAGACAGAGACATTAATTCTGACTCGGCCTATCTTTATCTATTGAGGGCCTAGGTGCTGGAGGAAGGCATGCAGCAGTTATCCAATATCCTGTTCGGCAATGCAGGCAGCAAGGGCGTGGCCGCTACAGATGCGCTGCAATCAACTGATAACGAAGCTTTTTCTGCTGCTTATCAAGAGGCGCAGACTAAATTCTCATTCGACTCGCAAGGCGTTAAGCCGACATTTCCCGGCGGCAGTCTTGACAGTGAAAACTTCCATGCAAAGCAGGCTGTCGATGTCTCGCTCATTTTGGGGCAGATAGCCATGGGCAAGAACTTGCCGTCTGAAGACGGCACTATGGTCAACACTATGGCCACCAATATGGCCACCGAAGTCGATGAGCAAAGTCTGCTAACACAGATTGCCGCACTTACCGGGCTCAAGGAAGATGAGATTAAGGCCATGTCTCCAGAAGAACAGATACAGCTCTTGGAAAACCTTAAACAGAGTGGTGTCGAGCTTGGCATGTTAGCGACAGATAGCCTGGAAGGCGCAGAATTGATTACCGCTGACGAAAGCGACGAGAGTGAACAAGACAGCGCCCAATTGGCCGCTGCTGATGAGAAAGCGGCAAATAAAGGCGATAGCAAAGCCGAGGATGAAACCATAGATGCTCCTTTACTGGCTCTTGACAAGACGGCTGCAACGGCGGACAAGGCCAGGTCTCAGCAAGGCGAGCGACAAATGGGTTGGGCGGATGCTGATAAGTCAGTGCGTAAGGCGGCGACTCAGGATGGTATGGCTGCTGTGGTTCGTGAAGCTGTGCTTAATGCTGCTGAGGAAAAGAGTGACAAGATCTTGGCGCAAAGCGCAATTGCCGATAAGGCCAAGACAGATACTGCCGGCAAGTTGGACGCTGCGGTGGCAACGGCGGCAACGTCTGTTGGCGCTGACGGCAAGAGTGACAAAGCTACGGCCAAGGATGTTCTGGCAGGCGTGCTGAAGGCGGAGGCGAAAGGTGTGCAGAGCGCTGCCGAGGTACGAAGCCCTGTGAGTGACGCCATACATCAGGCGCTCAAGGGCGATGCGGCATCAACCCAGACAGATATCAGCCCATTCCAGCAACAGCTGCATCAACAAGGATTACAGCCTCTCCAAAGGGGAGAGATGGCCCAATATCAACTGTCGTTGAGGCAGGGGATGGAACAATCACTGCAAACCGCCGATATGGTGCAACGCTTTGCCCCCGTGATGCGGCAACAGTTGATCACCATGGTCAGTAATGGTGTGCAACAGGCTGAAATTCGTCTCGACCCACCTGAGCTTGGAGCCATGATGGTCAGGGTTCAGGTGCATGGTGATCAGACTCAGGTGCAGTTCCATGTCACCCAACCGCAAACCCGGGACATGCTGGAACAGGCTATGCCCAGATTGAGAGAAATGCTGCAGGAGCAGGGAATGAACCTGGCCGATAGTCATATTTCCCAAGGGGGGCGTGAGCAAGGTGAGCAGCAAGGTGGCAATGGCGGTGCTTTTGCCCAGGAGACTGCCAACGGTGAAATTTCCGCCGAAGAAACGGTACAAAGCACAAATCACACAACAAGTTATGGCTCGGGTATAGATTATTACGCCTGAGCAGGTAACCTATAGGGATGGCATTTTTCCGCGGGCAGTGCGGTTGATTAAGGGATAGGAAAGAGGATGGCAGAGCAAGAAGAGCTTGAGCTGCAAGAGGCGCAGGCGCCTAAAAGTAAAAAGAAACTCTTTATCTTCGGTGGCATAGGTCTGGTGGTGTTGCTGCTCATTGGCGCTGGCTTGTGGTTTTTCCTGGGAGGCTCAGATGATTCTGCGAACGATGCGGCCAAGGGTGAGCAGGAAACCGAAGTCACTCAGGTCAACGACAGCAGGGAAGCCTTCTATGTCGCTATGCCCAGGCCGTTTCTGTTTAATCTGCCGGGAGCCAATCGCTCCAGGCTGGTGGAGATCAAGGTGCAGCTTATGGTGCGGGGCAGTGATGACGATGTCACTATCAGGAAGCATGTACCATTGATTGAAGATGCACTGCTGACTACCTTCAGCGGTGCCGATGTCGAAAAGCTCAGCAGCCAGGCGGGTAAGGATGAGCTCAGGCAGTTGGCGCTGCTCAATGTGCAAAACACGCTGCAACCGGTGACAGGCCGAAAAGTGGTTGAAAAAGTGCTGTTTACCGGCTTTGTGATGCAGTAACAGGGACAAGAGGCGAAGGCAATATCGTGAGTGATTTATTAAGCCAAGACGAAATTGATGCGCTGCTGCATGGCGTGGACGACGTCGAAGAAGATGATTCGCAGGAGTCGACTCTTGAAGCTCAGTCCTATGACTTTTCTTCCCAGGATCGTATTGTCCGTGGCCGGATGCCGACCCTGGAAATTGTCAATGAGCGCTTTGCCCGTCATCTGCGGATCAGCATGTTCAACATGATGCGCCGGGCCGCCGAAGTCTCCATTAACGGCGTACAAATGCTCAAGTTTGGTGAATATGTGCACACTCTGTTTGTGCCAACCAGCTTGAATATGGTGCGCTTTAGTCCGCTCAAGGGCACGGCGCTGATCACCATGGAAGCCAGATTGGTGTTCATTCTGGTGGACAATTTCTTCGGTGGTGATGGTCGCTTCCACGCCAAGATTGAAGGGCGGGAGTTCACCCCGACAGAGCGGCGCATAGTGCAACTGCTATTGAAGATCATCTTTGAAGATTACAAAGATGCCTGGGCGCCTGTGATGGATGTCGAATTCGACTATCTGGACTCAGAGGTTAACCCGGCGATGGCCAATATCGTCAGCCCGACCGAAGTGGTTGTGGTTAACTCCTTTCATATTGAGGTAGACGGTGGTGGTGGCGATTTCCACATCACCATGCCTTATTCTATGATCGAGCCAATCCGTGAACTCTTGGATGCCGGGGTTCAAAGTGACAAGCAAGATACTGATATGCGCTGGTCTCAAGCGCTGAAAGACGAGATCATGGATGTCGAGGTGGGGCTGGATGCGCGCTTGCTTGAAAAAGAGATGACCTTAAGAGACGTGATGGAGTTCAAGGCCGGTGATGTGATCCCGGTTGATCTGCCTGAGCATATAGTGATGAAGATTGAAGACTTGCCTACTTACAGATGTAAGTTGGGGAGAGTCAAGGAAAACCTGGCGCTGAAGATCTGCGATAAGATCCCGCGTCCGGAAACGGTCAAGACCGAACTGCAGCTGGTAACCCGCAAAGGGAAATCCAAGGATATCTCGGAAATATAAGGTGAGAGAGAATGAGTACTGAAGAGATGGACGATTGGGCTGCCGCCATGGCTGAGCAGGCTGAAGAAGAGGCCAAAGCGGTTGATTTGGATGAGCTGAAGAATGATGCCAAGCCCTTGTCGGAAGCGGAAGCCGCCAAACTGGATACCATTTTGGATATTCCCGTGACTATCTCCATGGAGGTGGGACGCAGTTTTATCAGCATTCGCAACCTGTTGCAGCTTAACCAAGGCTCGGTAGTGGAACTGGATAGAGTCGCCGGTGAACCTTTGGATGTGATGGTCAACGGCACCTTGATTGCTCATGGTGAAGTGGTTGTGGTCAACGACAAGTTCGGTATCCGTTTGACGGATGTGATAAGCCAGACAGAACGCATCAAGAAACTTAAATAAGCCGGTGGCCATGACTCAAACAACGACCCAGGCGGCAACCGCCTTGACTCACGACGGCGGCAACAGCCTGGCGACCATGGCCAGCATGATGGGTGGGCTTATCCTGGTACTGGCGCTGATTTTTGTGCTGGCTTATCTGGTTAAACGCCTTAATCTGGTGCCGGGCAGCCAATCGGCTATCAAGACGCTGGCGGTTACCCCGCTCGGGCAAAAAGAAAGGTTGGTGTTGGTGGAGCTGGACGGTCAGCAGTACCTGCTGGGAGTTACCGCGGCGCAAGTTTCCCTGGTGGATAAGCTGGAGCGGCCGGTGACCATAGACAACGAGAGCTTCGCCGCCAAGCTCAGACAAGCCAGGGTGAAACCATGATGAAATATTGGCCACTCCTGCTACTTCCCCTGATATTGTTGCCAGGCTTTGCTCAAGCTCAGGATGCGCTGTTTCCTGCGGTAACTGTGACTACCGGGCCGGATGGTTCGACCCAGTATTCGGTGACCATGCAGATCTTGCTGCTGATGACCGCCATGAGCTTCCTGCCGGCCATGGTGATTATGCTGACTTCTTTCACCCGTATCATAGTCGTCTTATCTATCTTGCGACAGGCGATAGGGTTGCAACAGACTCCCTCCAACCAGGTTCTTATTGGTATGAGCCTGTTTATGACCTTCTTTATCATGGCGCCAGTATTTGACCGTATCTATGATGACGCAGTGCAGCCTTACATGAATGACAGCATGACCTTGCAGCAGGCATTCGATGCCGGACAATCGCCGCTTAAAAAGTTTATGTTGTCGCAGACCCGCACCACAGATCTCAACTCCTTTATTGAGATCTCAGGTTATCAGAATATCAACAATCCTGAAGATGCTCCCATGACTGTGGTGATCCCGGCCTTTATCACCAGTGAGCTCAAGACCGCATTCCAAATAGGCTTTATGCTATTCGTGCCATTTCTGGTACTGGATTTGGTGGTGGCCAGTATCCTGATGGCCATGGGTATGATGATGTTGTCCCCCATGATTGTTTCCTTGCCGTTTAAGATCATGCTGTTTGTACTGGTCGATGGTTGGACCCTGGTGATGGGTACACTTGCCGGCAGCTTCGGTTTATAGGAGGCATAAATGACTCCCGAAGCACTGATCGACATTTTTCGCGAAGCCCTGGCGGTGATTGTGTTGATGGTTTCGGCCATAGTGGTGCCCGGGTTAGTTATAGGTTTGATTGTGGCCGTGTTTCAGGCGGCAACCTCCATTAACGAACAGACATTGAGTTTTCTGCCCAGGCTCTTGATGACTCTGTTCGCACTCATGTTTCTTGGCCATTGGCTGGTACGCACCATGATGGAGTTTTTTATCGAGATGGTTCACAGGATCCCGCAAGTGGTGGGTTGAACCATGGAGATATTGTTCGACAGCATTCAACAAACCCTGGCCGCCTATCTTTGGCCCCTGTTTCGGGTGGCCAGCATGTTGATGGTGATGGCGGTTTTTGGTGCCAATACCACGCCCGCCAGAGTCCGTTTGTTGCTTTCGCTGGCCCTGACTGTGGCGATAGCACCTGTCCTGCCGCCCATGCCCGGGGTGGACCTTTTCTCTCTGGCGGCGGTATTTATTACTGCTCAGCAAATTCTTATCGGCACTGCCATGGGTTTTGTCACCTTACTTATCATGCAAACCTTTGTGCTGACCGGGCAGATAATCGGTATGCAGACCAGTTTGGGTTTTGCCTCTATGGTGGATCCCAGCTCAGGGCAGCAGACACCTGTGATAGGTAACTTCTTTTTGCTGCTCACCACCATGATCTTCCTGGCGGTCGATGGTCACCTGGTGATGATACGTATGTTGGTGGCAAGCTTTGAAACCTTGCCGGTATCCAATGAAGGGATAAAAATCGCCAATTATCGAACTCTGGCCGAGTGGGGCAGTTATATGTTTGGTGCCGCTTTGACCATGTCTATCTCGGCCATTGTGGCTTTGCTTACTGTTAACCTTTCTTTCGGGGTAATGACCCGGGCGGCGCCACAGTTGAACATCTTTGCCATAGGTTTTCCCGTCACCATGATAGGCGGGCTGATTATTCTGTGGCTGACGCTGGGGCCTGTAATGGCTCACTTCGATGAGGTTTGGCATGCGGCGCAGCTGTTGCTGTGTGACATGCTGGAGCTGACCTGTAATCTGGATGGAGTGCCCTGATGGCAGAAAACGAAGATGGGCAGGAAAAAACCGAGGAGGCAACCTCCAGGCGCTTGCAACAGGCCAGAGAGAAAGGGCAGGTTGCAAGGTCAAAAGAGTTAGGTACCTCGGCGGTATTATTGGCCGCAGCTATGGGTTTTGCCATGCTGGGGCCAAGTTTGGCTGCTAGTCTGGCCTCGGTCATGAGCCGTATCTTCTCCATGGAGCGGGATCAGATATTCGATACCAACAGCATGTTCAATGTCTGGGGTATAGTTGCCGCCGAGCTGGGTTGGCCTATGGCCGGTTTTATTCTGTTTCTCGGTTTCGTGGCCTTTGTCGGTAATATTGTCCTCGGTGGTATTAGTTTCTCGGCTCAGGCATTTATGCCCAAGGGCAGCAAGATGAACCCCTTGAACGGTTTTAAACGTATGTTTGGGGTACAGGCGCTGGTGGAGTTGGCCAAGGGGATTGCCAAGTTTTCTGTGGTGGCACTATCGGCTTATCTGCTGCTGAGTTTTTATTTCGACGATATCCTGAGGTTGTCGCAGGATCACTTGCCGGGCAATATACGCCATGCACTGGAGCTCTTGGTATGGATCTTTATTTTGCTCTGCGCTTCGACCTTGGTGATAGTGGTGATCGATGTGCCGTTTCAAATTTGGAATCACGCCAAACAGTTGCGGATGACCAAACAGGAAGTCAAGGACGAGTACAAAGACACTGAAGGCAAGCCTGAAGTCAAAGGCCGTATTCGCCAGTTGCAAAGGGAGATGGCCCAGCGGCGGATGATGACCGAAGTGCCCAATGCCGATGTGATAGTGGTTAACCCTGAGCACTTTGCGGTGGCGATAAAATATGATGTCGACAAGTCACCGGCGCCCTTTGTGCTTGCCAAAGGTGTCGACGATGTGGCCTTTAAAATCCGTGAAATTTCCAGGGAGCACCAAGTCGCCATAGTGTCGGCGCCGCCATTGGCGCGGGCGATTTACCATACCACCAAGCTTAATCAACAGATCCCCGAAGGTCTTTTCACCGCTGTGGCCCAAGTGCTCGCCTATGTGTTCCAGCTCAGGCAATACCAAAAAGGCAAGGGCACACGGCCCAAACCCATTCCTCTCAATCAACCCATTCCGGATGAATACAAGCAGTATTGAGGTGAACTTGGCGTGAAACTTGCTGAACTCAGCCCAAGTGTCAAACTTCAGGCTAATAGTGAATGGATGTTAAAGCGACGCTCGGGCAACTGAGGCAAGTAAAACCGGCAAACTTCAAGGGCGTAGGCACGCCGCTTCTGGTGCTGGCGACATTGGCCATGATAGTTTTGCCTATGCCGGCCTTTCTGCTGGATATCCTGTTTTCCTTCAATATCGCTTTGGCGCTGGTGGTGCTCTTGGTGGCTGTTTATACCCAAAGGCCGCTGGATTTTGCCGCTTTCCCGACCGTTTTGCTGGTTGCCACTTTGCTCAGACTGGCGCTTAACGTCGCCTCTACCCGGGTGGTGTTGCTTGAAGGTCACAATGGTGGTGATGCCGCCGGTAAAGTGATTGAAGCCTTCGGCTCGGTGGTGATCGGCGGTAACTATGCCGTGGGTCTAGTGGTGTTCCTCATTCTGATTATCATCAACTTTGCCGTGGTGACCAAAGGTGCAGGGCGTATCTCTGAGGTAAGTGCTCGCTTTACCTTGGATGCTATGCCGGGTAAACAGATGGCGATTGATGCTGACCTCAATGCTGGGATCCTTAACCAGGAGCAGGCCAGGGTGCGCCGCGAAGAGGTGACCCGCGAGGCTGACTTCTACGGCTCTATGGATGGTGCCTCCAAGTTTGTTAAAGGGGACGCGATTGCCGGTATTTTGATCTTGGTGATCAATATTCTCGGTGGTTTCATCATAGGTATAGTCCAGCACGGGTTGAGTTTTTCCCAAGCGGTAGAGATTTACACCCTGCTGACCATAGGTGACGGCTTGGTAGCGCAGATCCCCGGGCTGCTGTTGTCGATAGCTGCGGCGCTGATGGTGACCCGCCAGAATGAGTCCGGCGATATGGGACAGCAGGTCGTACAGCAGATGTTCGACAATCCCAAATCTTTGATGATCGCTTCGGCAGTGCTCTTTGTGATGGGAATAGTACCCGGCATGCCACATCTGGCATTTTTAACCTTTGCAGTACTGACCTCTGTGGGCGCTTTCTTTATCTATAAGCGCAATGAAAAGAACAAACAACAGGCGCTGGAACTGGCCAAGAAAGGGCCGACCGAGAAAAGCCTTAGCGAACCCAAAGAGCTTAGCTGGGACGATGTGCGTCATGTTGACACCATAGGCTTGGAGGTGGGTTATCGCCTTATTCCTTTGGTGGATAAAGGTCAGGGCGGCGAGCTTCTTGGCCGTATCAAAGGGGTTCGCAAGAAGTTGTCTCAGGAGCTGGGATTCCTGGTGCCGGCGGTGCATATCCGCGACAACCTGGACCTTTCCCCGAATGCCTATCGTATCTCCTTGATGGGGGTGGCCAGTGGTGAAGCCGAAGTGCGTCACGATTGCGAATTGGCAATCAACCCGGGCCAGGTATTTGGTAAGCTGGATGGCATAGAAACCAAAGATCCCGCCTTTGGTCTGGATGCGGTATGGATTGCACCCGAGCTCAGAGAACACGCCCAAACCCTGGGTTACACGGTTGTGGATGCCGCCACTGTGGTCGCTACCCATCTCAGCCAACTTTTGACCAACAACGCCTCCAAACTGCTGGGTTATGAAGAAGTGCAACAGTTGCTGGATATGCTGGCCAAGCATTCGCCCAAATTGGTCGATGGTTTTATTCCCGATGTGATGACCTTGGGGAATGTGGTTAAAGTGATGCAAAACTTGCTTAATGAAGGGGTGTCGATTCGGGATCTGCGTACCATAGTGCAAACTTTGCTTGAGTATGGGCCCAAAAGTAATGATACCGAGGTGTTGACCGCCGCCGTGCGTATTGCCCTCAAACGTATGATAGTGCAGGAGATAGCCGGTCCTGAGCCGGAAATCCCCGTCATAACTTTGGCGCCAGAATTGGAACAGATGTTGCATCAGTCAATGCAGGCGACAGGGGGCGAAGGTCCGAATATCGAGCCGGGACTGGCAGAGCGTATGCAACAGTCACTGGCAGGCGCAGCCCAGAAGCAGGAAATGGTCGGTCAGCCCGCCATATTGCTGACATCCGGCATGCTGCGTTCTACCCTGTCTCGTTTTGTTAAGCACACTATTCCCAATCTGCGGGTGATCTCTTATCAGGAGATCCCAGACGAGAAACAGATACGTATAGTGTCAGCCGTTGGCCAACAGGGGTAACCGAGAGTGAAGATTAAACGTTTTTTTGCCAAAGATATGCGCGCAGCCCTGGCTCAGGTGAAAGAGACTCTGGGCGCAGATGCCGTGATCATGTCCAATAAAAAGGTTACCGGCGGCATCGAAATAGTGGCAGCGGTTGATTATGACGACCCCAAGCCAGCAGCGGCACCAACCGCATCGCCTTTTATGGAATTGGGAGAGGATAAAGTCTCCCTCGGCGCTGGGCATGTACACACTAGCAGAAAAGCCAAACCAGAGCCTGTGGCCGACTCTTTGCAAGCTTTACTTGAGCGGCAACAGAGCCGTTTGAATGAACAGCTTGGGCAGCAAAGTAACGTCAAGGAACTCGAGATGCCGGCTTGGGCCCAAGGGCTTACTGAAGAGCACAAACCTGCACCACAGCTGCGGGAAAAGACACCGGAGCGGGTAAGCAAGGGCAACAGCGCCAAGCAACAGCAAGAGATGGAGGCCATGCGTGAAGAGCTGGCTTCGCTGCGCGGCTTGTTGACGCACCAGCTGTCCAGTCTAATGGCAGATCAGCGCAGCCGCACCGATCCCGTCGGCGCTATGCTGGAACGTAAATTATTGGAAGCTGAATTCTCCCCTGAAGTTGCCGAGCGTCTGGCATCGCTGAGTCAGCACTATCAAAGCGCTGAGCTTGGACATGCCTTGCCGCAAAGTCTGGCAAACCTGCTTGATAATCAGGGGGATGATTTAATGCGTCAGGGTGGAATTGTCGCCCTGGTCGGCCCTACAGGAGTCGGTAAAACCACGACATTGGCTAAACTGGCGGCCCGTTTTATTGCCCATCATGGCCCGGATTCCGTATTGTTGGTTACCATGGACCATTATCGCATCGGAGCCTTTGAGCAATTGGCAACTTATGGCAAAATAATGGGATGCCCGGTGAAGCAAGCTCATGACCTCAATGAGTTGGAGCAGATACTGTATCAGTTCCGCAGCCGGAAGCTGGTTTTGATAGATACCGCTGGTATGGGTCAAAGGGATATGCGCCTGTACCAACAACTGGATAATCTTGCCGCCAATACCCGTTTGCCTATTCGTAGCTATCTGGTGCTCTCGGCGACCGGCCAACGTCGGGTGCTTGAAGAGGCGGTAAGTCATTTCCAGCGAATTGATCTCGCGGGGGCGGTTTTAACTAAACTTGATGAGTCCGTCTCTTTGGGGGCCGCGTTGAGCGTGTTGATCCAAAGTGGATTATCATTAAGTTATATTACTGATGGTCAAAGGGTTCCTGAGGATATGCAGGTCGCCGATACCCTGACCTTGGCCAAGCAGGCATTGGCCATACTGAACAAGACTGAAGCAAGTCATTTTAATAATAAAGCCAGGTCAGAAGAGATGACCTATGCATTTGAGTAAAGCTATGACCCGGGACCAAGCGAGCGGTTTACGAATGATGAATCAACCAAATAACGAAAAAGTAAAAGTAATTGCCGTGACCGGAGGCAAGGGGGGCGTGGGTAAAACCAGTGTCTCCATCAATACTGCGGTTGCTCTGGCAGAAAAAGGCAAACGTGTCCTGGTTTTGGATGCTGACTTAGGGTTGGCTAATGTGGATGTGATGCTCGGCCTACGCGCCGAACGCAATTTGTCCCATGTGCTATCGGGAGAGTCTGAACTTGATGATATTATCGTTCGTGGCCCAAAAGGAATAGGCATTATTCCTGCCACCTCGGGGACTCAGGCAATGGTCGAACTGACTGCGGCACAGCACGCCGGGCTTATCCGCGCCTTCAGCGAAATGAAAACCCAGTTTGATATCTTGGTAGTCGATACGGCCGCCGGGATCTCGGATATGGTACTCAGCTTCTCTCGTGCATCACAGGATGTACTCGTGGTTGTCTGTGATGAACCCACCTCTATTACCGACGCTTATGCGCTGATTAAGATACTCAGTCGTGAGCATGGTGTGTTCCGCTTCAAAATTGTCGCAAATATGGTACGGAGTTTGCGGGAAGGGATGGAGTTATTTGCTAAGCTCAGTAAAGTAACAGACAGATTTTTGGATGTGGCACTTGAACTTGTGGCAACTATCCCGTTCGACGAGAATCTGCGTAAGTCGGTGCGGAAACAGAAACTGATAGTGGAAGCTTATCCCAAGTCTCCGGCCAGTATTGCTTATCATGGACTGGCAAACAAGATTATGAGCTGGCCTATACCTCAGCAACCTGGGGGGCATCTCGAGTTTTTTGTTGAGCGCTTGGTTCAAAGGACAGATTACCGAGAGGATGGTACGAGTGAATAAAGCGGCTGCATACGCAGGTTTAAACGATAAGACACAGATCGTTGAGCATTATGCACCGCTGGTAAAACGAATAGCCCATCATCTGCTTGCCCGTCTGCCTGCATCGGTTCAACTCGATGACCTGCTGCAGGCCGGCATGATGGGATTGCTGGAAGCTTCATCCAAGTTTGATGGCAGTAAAGGCGCCAAATTTGAGACCTTTGCCGGGATCCGCATCCGTGGCGCCATGATAGATGAGATACGCCGTGGCGACTGGGTTCCGCGCTCGGTTCATCGCAATAACCGGCGAGTCGCTCAGGTGATGGATGAGCTTGAACAGGAGTTGGGGCGGGATGCCCGTGATAGTGAAATTGCCGAGCGATTGGAGATGTCGTTGGATGAATATCATCATATTCTCAATGATGTCTCTACCGGTAAAATCATAGGAATAGAAGATTTGGGGGTAGCGCCCGATGTGTTGATGTCGGAAGATATGCCGGCAGATGACACTTTTGAGGGCCTGGCTCAAAGCCAATTCCATTCAGCCTTAACCGATGCCATTAAGCGCTTGCCAGAGCGCGATGCCTTGGTTTTGTCGCTGTATTATGACGAAGCACTGAATTTAAAAGAGATTGGTGTCATTCTTGAGGTAAGTGAGTCCCGGGTGAGCCAGATCCATAGTCAGGCCATGCTGAGGCTGAAAGCCAAACTCAAGCATTGGACACAAGCGTAATTAATGATTGAGCAACTTATAAGTATGTCAGCTCACCGGAGGAAACCTTGGACAAGAATATGAAGATTCTTATCGTTGACGACTTTTCAACGATGAGACGGATCATTAAGAACTTGTTGCGAGACCTGGGGTTCAATAACACCCAGGAAGCAGACGATGGTTCAACAGCTCTGCCTATGCTGCAAAAGGGCGACTTTGACTTCGTCGTGACCGACTGGAATATGCCTGGGATGCAGGGAATCGATCTGCTCAAGGCGATTCGCGCCGACGAGCATCTCAAACATATCCCTGTGTTAATGGTAACTGCCGAAGCCAAACGTGAACAGATTATTGCGGCGGCTCAGGCCGGCGTGAATGGTTATGTTGTTAAGCCTTTTACCGCGGCTACGTTGAAAGAGAAATTGGATAAGATTTTCGAACGGCTCGGTTGAGTGGGGTGATGCAATGAAAGCAGAGACATCCGGGCTGGTGACTTTGGAGCAGGCACAGGAATTGGTTGCCCTGCTCAGTCAAGGAGAGCAGGACAAGGCCGACGAATTGCTGCGGGAACTGGCGGCTCCCCTGCAAAGGGACCTGTTCGAAGAAGTCGGTAAGTTGACCCGCCAGTTGCACAACGCCTTAGTGGATTTTCAGGTAGATAGCCGCCTTATTGAGCTTGCCAACACTGATATCCCCGATGCCAAAGAACGTCTTACCTATGTCATTGATATGACAGAGCAAGCAGCCAACAAAACTATGGACGCAGTCGAAGAATGCCTGCCTTTGTCGGATGCTTTGAGCACCAACCTGCAAAATGTCAAACCAGCCTGGGATAAGCTGATGCGCCGTGATTTGGCCTTGCATGAGTTCAAGGGCCTGTGTCATGACGTACAACACTTTATGCAACAGAGTGAAGCTGATGCTTGTCGGCTGCGGGAATTACTGAATCAGATACTGATGGCTCAGGATTTTCAGGATTTGACCGGACAGATGATCCGTCGGGTCATAGAACTGGTGCGGGAAGTGGAAAACAGCTTGGTTTCTTTGCTGACCGTGTTCGGTGAGCAGCCGCTGGATGATCTCTGTGGCGCTGAGGATAAGAGCATAGAGGCAGAAGGTCCCATACTGAACGCAGAGCAACGCGAAGACGTGGTGAATGGTCAGGATGAAGTCGATGATCTGCTATCAAGTCTGGGTTTCTAATTAGGAGTCAATTTAATGGCCTTTGATGTTGATGAAGAGATACTCCAGGATTTTTTGATTGAAGCTGGCGAGATCCTTGAGCTGTTGCAGGAACAGCTGGTATCTCTGGAAAATAATCCGGAAGATACAGATTTGCTCAACGCCATCTTCAGGGGATTTCACACGGTCAAAGGCGGTGCAGGATTCCTCGGGTTAGGGCCCATGGTGGATGTCTGCCACGAGGCAGAAAACACCTTCGATTTATTGCGTACCGGTAAGCGCAGTGTCAACTCCGAGTTGATGGATATCATACTGCAAGCGTTGGACACGATTAACACCATGTTCAACCAAACCCAGTCCGGTCAGGAGCAGGAAGCTGCAGATGAAGTGTTATTGGCGAAACTTAAGCTGCTTAGCTCAGGTGCGCCTTTGCCTTCAGAACAGGCTCAGGCGGAAACGCCTGCCGCAGTTGAAACCGGCGATGAGAGTGTTGATGAGTTATTTGATGGCATGCTTGATAGCGCCGCGGTGGAGCTGTTTGAGGAGCCAACTTCACAATCCCCCGAGACATCGAACCAAAGCGGTGCAGCCAGTATAGATGAAATCGATGAAGCCGAGTTTGAAGCCTTGCTGGATGCCTTGCATGGTTCAGGCAAGGGACCTTCTGCCGGTAGTACTCCGGCCCCGAGTAGTGATGCTACCAACTCCAGCGACAGCGCCTCTGTAAGTTCTTCTTCGGATGACATCACTGACGATGAATTTGAACGACTGCTCGATGAGTTGCATGGTAAGGGGCAGTTTGCCGCGGCGCCTGCAGCCAACAGCGCAGTCGTTGAGGAAGCCGCATCTGCCAGTGTCGATGCCGATGAAATCTCCGATGATGAGTTTGAAAAGCTCCTCGATGAGTTACATGGCAAAGGCGCCGGTCCAGGGGCTAAAGCCAGTGGTTCAGAGCCTGCTGTATCCCAACCCTCGGCATCTCAAGCTTCTACATCTCAAGCAGCCCAGTCCAAAGCGCCTGCAGCGGCTACACAAAAGGTCACAGCTGCAACTGCCAAAGTCGAGGCTCCTAAAGCCGCCGCCAAACCTCAGGCCAAGTCTCCAGCTGTTGCTAAAGAGGCTACACCTGCCAAGGCTGCAGCCAGCGTGCCGCAGGGGGAAACCACAGTTCGGGTTGATACGGCTCGTCTGGATGAGATCATGAATATGGTCGGTGAGCTGGTATTGGTGCGTAATCGCCTGGTCAGTCTTGGGATATCCCGTGAAGACGAGGAGATGTCCAAGGCGCTGGCCAATCTGGACCTAGTGACTTCCGATCTGCAGGGTGCTGTGATGAAGACCCGGATGCAGCCGATTAAGAAAGTATTCGGTCGTTTCCCTCGGGTGGTTCGCGATTTGGCCCGCAGCCTCAATAAAGAGATAGATCTGCGGATGATAGGTGAAGACACGGATCTGGATAAGAACCTGGTCGAAGCCCTTGCCGACCCTCTGGTGCACCTGGTGCGTAATTCAGTGGATCATGGTATTGAAATGCCTGATGTACGTGAGGCCAATGGTAAGCCCAGAACTGGGGTGATTACCCTGGCAGCCAGCCAGGAAGGTGATCATATTCTGCTTAAAATTGAGGATGACGGCGCCGGTATGGACGCTGGAAAACTCAAAGAGATTGCTATTAGTCGTGGCGTGCTGGATGAAGACAGCGCTGCCCGTATGTCCGATCAGGAAGCCTATAACCTGATTTTCGCCCCCGGCTTCTCGACCAAGGTAGAGATTTCTGATATTTCCGGCCGTGGGGTGGGGATGGATGTGGTTAAGACCCGTATCACCCAACTTAACGGCTCTGTACATATCGATTCAGCCAAAGGTAAAGGCACCCGTCTGGAGATTAAGGTACCCTTGACCTTGGCGATTATGCCCACTTTGATGGTGGAAGTTGCCAAGCAAGTGTTTGCCTTGCCGCTCTCCAGTGTGAATGAAATTTTCCATCTGGATCTGACCAAGACCAATATAGTGGATGGACAACTGACGGTAATTGTCAGGGAAAAAGCGGTGCCGCTGTTCTATCTCGAACGTTGGCTTAGCCGTAAACCCATGAGCTTCCAACATGGTGACAAGAAGCATGGCCATGTGGTTATAGTGCAGCTTGGCACTATGCAGATAGGCTTTGTGGTGGATGCCCTGATAGGTCAGGAAGAGGTGGTGATTAAACCGCTGGGCTCCATGTTGCACGGTACGCCGGGGATGGCGGGGGCCACTATAACATCGGACGGCGGTATTGCGCTGATCCTCGATGTACCAGGATTATTGAAGCACTACGCCAAGTCCAAGCGTTGAAGTGCTGTATAAGGATTTAAATGACCATTAAAGTTTTGGTTGTCGATGATTCGAGCTTCTTTCGACGACGAGTCAGCGAAATAGTCAATCAGGATCCTGAGCTTGAAGTGATAGGAATGGCCAATAACGGTGCCGAAGCCGTTAAGCTGGCCGCTGAGCTCAAGCCTCAGGTAATCACCATGGATATTGAAATGCCGATAATGGACGGAATAACCGCCGTGCGGCAGATAATGGCCACTCATCCGACACCTATCCTGATGTTCTCTTCTTTAACCCATGATGGCGCCAAGGCGACCCTGGATGCGCTGGACGCCGGGGCTTTGGATTTTCTACCCAAGCGTTTTGAAGATATTGCCACCAACAAGGATGAAGCGATTCGTTTGCTGCAGCAAAGGGTCAAGGCGTTGGGACGCAGGCGGATATTTCGCCCCATAGTTCGGCCGAACGTAACACCTACGCCTGCTGGTTCGTCAAACCGACCAGCAGCGTCAAGCAGTTTGCAGCGCCAGAGCTCTACAGCAGCAAGTATTGCTGCCAATCGCCAATTGCAGAGACGCAATACGGGGGCGGCGCCTGCAAGAGCCAGCGGCAAGCAATATAAATTGCTGGTGATAGGCACTTCCACCGGTGGGCCTGTGGCATTACAGCGAATATTGACCCAGTTCCCGGCGGACTATCCACATCCCATTTTATTGGTGCAGCATATGCCGGCAGCTTTTACACCGGCCTTTGCCAGCAGGCTTAATGGTTTGTGCAAGATAGAAGTCAAAGAAGCTGTCAACGGTGACATGCTCAGGCCCGGTTGCGCTTATCTTGCGCCCGGCGGCATGCAAATGATGCTGGAGCGTTCAGGGGCCTCAGGCCGGATTAAAATTCTCGCCGGCAATGAAGACATGAATTACAAGCCCTGTGTCGATATCACTTTTGCTTCGGCTTCCAAGGCGTTTGGTGGTGATGTTTTGGCGGTTATCCTGACGGGAATGGGCGCCGATGGCCGTGAAGGGGCGCGCATGCTCAAAGGTGTTGGCGCTACCATCTGGGCCCAGGATGAAGCTTCCTGTGTTGTTTATGGTATGCCGCAGGCAGTGACAACTGCCGGTATCTCCAGCCAGTCCATTTCGCTGGATAATATGGCTGAAGCGATATTGCGAGAGTCGGCTCGTGGCTGATAACGAAACGCGCATACTGGGATACCGGTTGGCGCTGTTTTTATGTTTGGTTGCCCTGTTGGTTGTGGCTGCACTTTACTGGGATTTGCGACAAAAGAACCAGCAACTGAGTGAGGAAGTCACCCAGCTTGAGTCGTCCCAAGTGCTCTTGATGGTGCCGGATGAACAGGCGGCGATTATTGCCGATTGGATGAGCCGTCATCCGCAGCAGACTGCATCCTTATTGGATGTGATTAGACCTAAGGTGGCATCGGGGGCAGAGACGGCAGCGGATGTATCGCCTCAAGTGCAAGCTCCCCGGGTGGCAGTGGCTGCAGAGAACCCTGAAAAAATAACGGTTCAAGGCACTGCTGTAACGCCAGCGCCCCAAGCTGAGACTGAAGATGCCAGGGTGACGGAGTTGGAAAATGGCGTAAAAGTAATACGTTTACCTCACGGTGGGATCCGGGTCACTACCCGTGAAGAGGGTAATGAGTAGCCGTACAAGACAAGAACGACAATAATAGTGACTCGTTTCACGAGTTGGCCGACAAGGCGAGAATAAGGGGCAGAAAGTGAAGGTCTGGACCATTGCAAACCAAAAAGGCGGAGTGGGCAAAACCACAACAGTAGCCAGTTTGGCGGGCACGCTGGCCAAGCGTGGTCAGCGGGTTCTGATGATAGACACAGATCCCCATGCTTCGCTGGGTTACTATTTGGGCATAGATTCGGAAGAGGTGCCCGGCTCATTATATGACCTGTTTCTGGCTCATAAGCAGCTTGACACCTCTTTGGTAAAGCAGCATGCGGTTCCCACCTCGGTTGAGGGAGTCGATCTTTTGGCGGCAACTATGGCGTTGGCAACTTTGGATCGCGCCCTTGGTCACCAGGAAGGCATGGGGCTGGTGCTGCGTAATATTCTCAAGTCGGTTGAGGATGACTATGATGTCGCCTTGGTCGACTGTCCTCCTGTGCTGGGGGTATTGATGGTCAATGCTCTGGCAGCCAGCCAACATATAGTGATCCCGGTTCAGACCGAGTTTTTGGCGATTAAAGGCCTGGATAGAATGATCAAAACTATGGAGCTGATGGGGCGCTCGAAGAAGATCCGCTACAGTTACTCCATAGTGCCAACCATGTATGACAGACGCACCAAGGCTTCGCCCGCAGCTTTGCAGCATCTCGGCGAGGTATACGGCGATACCTTATGGCCGGATGTTATCCCTGTGGATACCAAGTTTCGCGACGCCAGTTTGGCCCACCTGCCGGCGTCCCACTATGCCCCCAACACGCGGGGGGTGAAGGCCTACGAGCGTTTGCTCGATTATCTGCTGGCGGGGGAGTTTAATCATGTCAAAATCGGTTGATGAGACTGTTTTTGATTATTTCAACCTGTTGCTGACTGAGTCTGACCCGGCAGCCCAAACGACACCCACTGGGTTAAGGGATAATACTGCTGCGCCAATAGAGGCTGAGCCCAAGATGACGGTCATTTCCCGGCCTGATACAAGTGCCGAGCAATATCCGGCAGCGCAGAAGACGCCGACACTTGACCGCAATGCGCTGGAGCAGTTGTTGGCGCCGGTGTTTAAAGAGGCGGTTGCTGAGACGAAAGCGGCTGAAGTGGCTACAGAAACGCCGTTGAAAACGGTTAACAAGCTTGAACCGCAGGTGGAAGCTATTGCCGGGCAGTTGAATGTTCAAACTGATGCCGCCGTGAGCGAACAGGCTCAGACCCAAGAGCTAACAGAGCCTGAGCGACAGGAAGTGGTGCAATTGGAGACGCAAGTCGGCGCACCGGCAGTGCCTCTAGAACCGCTTAAGGATCAACTGGAAGACGAGTTTCAAGTATTGTTCTTTAAAGTGGCGGGACTGACATTGGCGGTGCCGCTGATAAGTCTGGGCGGTATCGTCAGAATAGAGCGTATTAATCATATTTTTGGACGCCCAAGCTGGTTTATGGGGGTTCAGGGCTACCGGAATTCACAACTGAATATCGTTGATACCTGTGCCTGGGTTATGCCGGAAAAATACGACGATAAACTGGCGCAATCCGTAAATTATCAATATCTTGTAGTATTGGAAAACAGTAATTGGGGTTTGGCTTGTGAGTCTTTGGTCAATGCGGTCAAAATTGACAAGTCGCAGGTCAACTGGCGAGGCAGTCAAGGTAAACGCCCCTGGTTGGCCGGAGTAGTGAAAGAACAAATGTGTGGCATTTTACATGTGCAGGCATTGATTGAAATGCTCAATGCCGGGTTAGGTTGTCAGGATCCGATAGACTGAGGTAAATATGACTGATTCAAGAAATGTAGCAGCGGTATCTGCAAGCAAGGACGATGCCGTTCTCCAGTGGGTAACCTTCAGGCTGGATAACGAAACCTATGGCATCAACGTGATGCAGGTTCAGGAAGTATTGCGTTATACCGAAATTGCCCCGGTTCCGGGGGCTCCTCACTATGTATTGGGGATCATCAATCTGCGCGGTAATGTGGTGACTGTTATTGATACCCGCTCGCGTTTTGGCTTACCTTCCTCAGAAGTGGACGACTCTACCCGAATCGTAATTATCGAAGCGGAAAAGCAGGTGATAGGTATTTTGGTCGACAGTGTGGCTGAAGTGGTTTATCTGCGCCGTTCTGAAATCGATAACGCGCCGAATGTGGGTACCGAAGAGAGTGCCAAGTTTATTCAGGGCGTCAGCAACCGTGGTGATGAGCTATTGATCTTGGTCGACTTGGACAAGCTGCTTTCAGATGATGAATGGGCCGAGTTGGCACAGATCTGATAGGCCTTGGTGGAAAAGGAGTTTTAACCCATGATGGGCGATGGTTTCTTGATCGCTGCGCTGGTATATGTCATTGCCTGTCTCGGACTGGTGCTGTACCTGCAAAAACAAAGCAACAAGCTCAGGAACAAGGTTGAGGCGTTAACTGTCCTGGTCAAGGAAAGCGACCGACAAAGAGAGTCCTTCAAGCGGGAGCTGCAGGAGCTGCGTAGCGGTACCATAGGCGTTGGCCGTCGGGTGTTGGAGCTTGAAAAACGTCTCGCGCAGCAAAATGCTCGTCTGGATGAGTCAATGCAGCAGGACCCTCAGGCCAAGCTATACAGCCGGGCAATGAAAATGGTGCAACTGGGAGCCGGTGTCGATGAGCTGATCCGTGAGTGTGAGCTACCCAAAGCGGAAGCTGAACTCTTAATTCGCTTGCATGGCAAGACAGCCCGGGCCTGATAATCAACCAAATAAAAAGAGCGCATCTTGGATGCGCTCTTTTTATTTCTATCGTAATGAAAACCAATGAATCCCCTTCAAGGTGTTGCAGCTTTCAAGGTAACCCTTTGCCTGTGTTAGCTCTCTTTCTTTAGGCCTTGTCGACAATTCTTTGATGCAGGTTATTCCACTGCTCGGGAAACTTGCCATCCAGCATATAGACAAAAGCGATCAGCTCAGCGATCAGTTGATAGAGTTCCTTGGGGATCTCTTGTCCTAACTCCAGCATTTGCAGAAAATCACTTAAGTAAGGATCTTGATGGATATGAATACCCGCCTCTTTTGCCAAAGCGATAATCTCTTCAGCCAGCAGATCTTGCCCTTTGGCGGTGATTTTGGGCGCAGTTTTGCCATCATAACTCAGGGCCACCGCCTGACGAGGTTTGTTTGGCTTGTCGTTTGAATCTTCGGACATGGTCTTTCCTCAGGCCTTCAGTTGTACCAGGTAATGATCGCCGGGCAACAGGGACGCGGGTACAGGGGCAACGTGGGCGTTCAATTCATTGGGAGTGAGTCCTAACTGAAGCAACTTTTGCGACAGTGGTTGCAGGAAATTACTGACTCTATTGATCAGGGTTTGGGTGCTGCCGATAAACTGCAGGTCGACCTTGGTATCCTTCACTTGCGCTTTAATGAGCAAGGAGCCCATTCCCAGGTTAAACTTGAGCTGCAACTGCCAGGCTTTGTCTTTGTCTTTGTCCGTGTCCTGATCCGACTCTTGATGCTCGAACTTGCCTTCCAGTTGCTCATTTCTTTGGTTGAGATAGTAGGGCAGCATAAAATACCAGCATTGACCGCCGTTATCTGTATTGGCCTGTTGATAGAGTGCTACCGCCTGAGACATCTGCTGCAGCGCATCCAGTGTACCTTGCTTTTCCAGCGAGGCCAGTTGGTAATTTTGCAAACCGGATTGACTTTGCAACCCTTCTAAATATTGCCTCAAACGCTGAGGTACACTGAGGTTTTGATTGCCGGCCCTGATGCCAAGCAACAGCTGAAACAAGGTGGTAATGGCACCGGCTTGTGTCAGCGTTTGCGACGGTGCTTGTTGGTGGGTTAGTTGTAATCCAGTGAGGCCCAGTAGTTCAGCTCTCAGCAAAGAGGGCTCGGTCAGTTCACTCAGGGGGACAGGCGATAACGCCGGTAGCTGCTTGAGTAGCTCTGTCGCCTGGTTGTATTTGATTTCAAGAGCCATTGCCTCGGCCCTCGGCATGGCTCCGGCTTTGTTAAAGGCGCGCTGAAGAAAGTTGAGTTCGGGCGTTTTCGGCGCCTCTGATGTTACTTTATCGGATCTTGTCCTAGTCGTTGGTTTTTCCGTTGGGGCGGTTGGTTTTTCTGCTGTAGTTGTCCTTGCCAACTGTTGTAAAGCCTGAAGTGAAGCTTTGTCTGTCCTTGGTAAAACAGCCGCTCTTGACTCAACCAAGCTAATTTTATCAAGTGTTTGCTGTGTCAAAGGTAATGCAGCTGTCGATACCTTACTGCCAGGCGCCGTTATTGAATTGGTTTTGGAGTCAATACTCGCTCGGGTCTCTGAGTTTATTTGCGGCGCTTGAGCTTTGGGTTGTTGTTCCAGAAGTTTGATTAACCTGGCATAGGTTTGGGCGAGTTCCGGCTTGGTTATCAGACGCTCATTTGCCACATCGGTCGTTGTTGTTGACAAAGCAGGGGCCGGCGATAGTTTCACATCCAGTCTTGCGTTAATAGGGCTTAATTCCAGCTGCAGCCCTTGATTGTTGCTGATGACCTTGGCGACATATTCTCCTGCCGGTAGTTGTAACTGCGCCGGAAAGGCTATGCTGGTACCGTTGGCAAAGCGCATATCAGCCTGAGAAACAGTTAACATGGGTAGCGGGTAGCCTTGTGGTCTGGCTGCCAACTGTTGCAGTACGGTTTGGCTGATGCCATTTTTGGCTGCCAGCTGCATCAGTGCATCCGGCAGCTTTATCTGTACTTCATTCGCCAGCCACAGCAATTGCACCGGCCTGCCTTGAATAATCTCCCCTAAGGGACGGGTCAGCTCCAGCAGGGCAGTATTGGACTGATATATAAGTGCTTTAGCTTGTGTGTTGGCCTGAGGTTCGACGAACTGCAATTGGTACTGAGTATTTTGCAACTCTAATCTGAGCTCGCTACCTAAATCCACTACAGTTACCGGTAACAGCGGAATAGACACGTTTGTTTGAGAGGAAGGCCCTGGCCCTGAAGGCGGGATTGTACCTTTGATTGGATCCATTGTTGCAAACCCCACTCCTCTAGTTGATTTCTTGATGGGCAATCGTAAATTTAAATTTGATCTATTTCCTCAGCGAAGTATCCTTATCCGTCCGAATCGGCATTGGTAGAAGGTTGATTGTCGCACTGGATAATCTTGTTATCGGCGCATAGTAATCAAAGCTTTAACAGTTTTTCGGTTTGACTACAGTGGTACTTATACAAAGAGAGTAATATGAAGTTTAAATGGATTCTGATGCTTGCGGCTGCCCTGGGGGTTCATTCGGCAGTGGCTGCAGAAAGCGGTGAAGGAAAGAATACACAGGACGTACGCATCAGCTACAGTGACCCGCGGGATCCTATCGAAGGGTTCAACCGAGCCATGTGGGACTTCAACTACCTTTATCTGGATAGGTATCTCTATCGTCCAGTTGCTCATGGTTATAACGATTATCTGCCCATTCCGGTTAAATCAGGCATTAATAACTTTGTTCTTAACCTGGAAGAGCCCCACAGTCTGGTAAACAACACGCTGCAAGGCAAGTGGGGCTGGGCCTTGAATGCCGGAGGCCGTTTTACCGTTAACTCAACCGTGGGGTTGCTCGGCCTGATTGACGTCGCCGATATGATGGGAATGCCCCGTAAACAGGACGACTTCAACGAAGTGCTGGGTTACTACGGTGTACCTAACGGGCCTTACTTTATGGCACCATTCTTCGGTCCTTATATCACCCGTGAACTCGCTTCAGATTGGGTGGATGGTCTATACTTTCCTTTGTCAGAATTAACTATGTGGCAGTCAGTGATCAAGTGGGGGCTGAAGAATCTCCACGCACGCTCAGTTGCCATAGATCAAGAAAGATTAGTAGACAACGCGCTCGATCCATACACTTTCGTTAAAGACGCTTATATACAGCACATGGACTATAAGGTGTACGACGGCAATTTGCCTTCGAATGAGGACGAAGACGAGTTGCTAGATGAATATATGCAGGAACTGGAGTAACCCACCCTCTGCTTCTCTACCCGCAGGAGGTTAAAGGTTACTCGTTACCGGCGATTGATACCTGCGGGGATTTAACCATGGCGCTGAACAGTCTCAATGTACTGCTGGTTGAGGATGACCCTGTTTTTCGCAATATTGTTGCCGCCTTTTTGAGTGGACGGGGCGCCAATGTTGTTGAAGCCGAGGACGGTGAGCAAGGGCTGCAGAGTTTCAAAAGCCAGAAATATGATGTGGTGGTAGCCGATCTTTCCATGCCTCGAATGGGGGGCTTGGAAATGCTCAAGGCGATGTCGCGCATTAACCCCGCTATTCCTTCCATTGTGATCTCCGGAAATCAGGTTATGGCCGATGTAGTCGAGGCTCTGCGGATAGGTGCCTGCGATTACTTGGTTAAGCCAGTATCCGATCTTTACAGTATCGAGCACGCTATTAATCAATGCCTGACATCTGTGGATCAGGAGCACGCTGCTGTTAATCGGGACGTGGAAGAACTCTCTTTTATGGAGCTGAATGAAAACTTGGCTTTGCTTGAGCAAAATGCAGAAGCAGCCAGATGCGTGCAGCAACAGCTATTCCCCGCGAGTCATATTGAATATCCCAAGGCCAGATTGGATTACAGTCTGTTCAAGCACGAACAGGTAAGTCCTTACTTTATCGATTCTGCCATGGTTGGTAACCATCATTTAATTATGTATATGGCGCACTTTCATCCGGAGGATAATCGCGCTGCTTTTGCCAGTGTGTTGATGCGGAGTTTTGTTAATCAGAAGCTTAAACTTAATCGCACCGGTGTCAGTTCTGTGGTGATAGAACCCTTCAATATGTTGAGTTATCTGAATGATCGTTTGGTCAAATCAGGCTTGGACCTTTATTGCGATATGATTTACGTGGCAATAGAACTTGATAGTTACCGGGCAGCCATTGCTCAGGCGGGCAGGGGACTGAGGTGTTACATACGTAACCAAGATGGCATTACGCCACTGGCGCTGGCGGATTCGCTGCAGTTGGGACTACTTGAGTGGGGTAAGCCAACAACTCAATTTCGAAGCTTAATGCCCGCAGAGCAGCTTTGTGTTGTTTCCAGTGAGGCAGAACATAGACAGCTGCTGCAACAAAACAGATTCCTGGGGCTGAATTTTAACCCCAAGATCCCCCAGGGGGGCTTTGTGCAACTGTCGTTGTAACGCTTCATAATGACCAAGCCAAGGTGGCAAGTCATTAAATTGCAAAAGATAAAAAAGGCTGCATACTGCAGCCTTTTTTATTCGGTAACCGAATGATTATTAGCGTTTTATCGCTTCATGCTCACCTGTTACGGCAATTTCTTGCTCCAAAGCTTCTTCTTCGGAGTGATCGTGAATTTTGCTTTCTGCGCCGTGCATCCAATCGACCAGTTTATCGGCCATAAAGTAGAGGAGCACGCCTGAAATGGCTGCCGTGATGGCAATGCCGGAGAAGATAGACATGGCATTGGCCAGCTGTTCTTCTTTCTCGCCGCCGTGACCGATAAAGGAACCTACATAGCCTGCGGTTAAGTTAGCAATAAAAATAAAGCAGAACCAAAAGCCCATCAGCAGTGACATGATACGCAGAGGGGCCAACTTAGTGACCATAGACAAACCGATAGGGGAAAGGCAAAGCTCACCCATGGTATGGAAGAAGTAGGCACCAACCAACCACCACATACTGGATTTGGCAGAGGCGTCGCCACCCATCTCCAGTACTGCACCTATCATAAACAGGAAGCCAATAGCCAAAAGTATCAGGCCGAGAGCAAATTTAACCGGTGAGTTGGGTTCTTTATTTCCAAGACGGATCCAGATAGAAGCGATCACGGGGGCAAAAACCACGATAAAAATGGCGTTCAGTGACTGGAAGTAAGTTGTCGGCACTTCCCAATTACCAATAAAGCGGTCGGTGAACTCATTGGTGAACAGATTCATCAAGCCACCGGCCTGCTCAAAACCCGCCCAGAAGATGATGGTAAACAGACCCATCACCATGATCACTTTAATGCGATCACGTTCAACTTTAGTCAGGGGTTCTTTTCTTACTTCACCGCGCTCGGCAGCACGTTGTTTTTCAATTTTTGCTGCTGGAACTGTACCTATATCACCCAAGAGTTTTTGGGCAAAAAGGAACTGAATAAGCAGAGAGATCAGCATACCAACACCGGCACAGAAGAAACCGGCTTGCCAGTTGTTAACTGTCACTTCAACGCCATCGATAATTTCTTTATGGCCAAAGTTAGTATAGGCCCAGGCGACAACAAAGCCGGACAGGGCGGCACCCAAGTTAATACCCATGTAGAAGATGGTAAAGGCGCCGTCGCGGCGGTGATCGCCTTCTTCATATAGGTCACCTACCATGGTTGAAATGTTAGGCTTAAATAGGCCGTTACCTACAATCAGGGTACCAAGACCGGCATAAAAGACTATGGTCTCCATGCCGGGCACCCAACTATGGGGGGCTGCCAAAGTGAATTGGCCTATCGCCATCAAGGCACCACCGATATAAATCGCTTTCCGCTGGCCAAGAACATTGTCGGCCAACCATCCACCCAAAAGTGGTGTCAGATAGACCAAGCCGGTAAACCAAGCGTAGAGTTTCAAAGCGTCTGCTTGAGTCCAGCCTAACCCCCCTGCGCCTTGGGTTCTTACTTGGTCAACAAGATAAAGTACCAGAATGGCACGCATCGCATAGTAACTGAATCGTTCCCAAAGCTCTGTTGTGAACAGCAGGAACAATCCCTTGGGATGTCCGAGCACAGTCCCCTGAGGTTTTGCTAAGCTCATGAAGTCTTCCACCTTAAAATTGTTAATTGGCCGTGTGACAAAAGTCGACACAGAAAGCGATTGTATTTATCCCAGCTGTTTTGCCGTTAACATCACACTGTTTTGTAAAGTGTTATGGGCATGTCTTTTAATGCGCTGTGATTGAGGCTTTGGTTTTCTGTATTGTAATTTGTTCATCAAAAGCAACAAAGCTCACCTTATATACTCTGGATCCAGTTACAAAGTCAATTTCAGGGCCGGGAAGCGGCGGCTTTATGAGCAATACATGCCTTTATGTGGTCAGACCTGTTCGGTTTGTAACCGTAATTTCAATTAGACCAAAGTGGGGGGAGGGAGAAACCTGAAATTCACTTTCAATTGTAAACTTATGTCTGATATGATTGCCCGCTGTGATAGGACGTCACCCGACAGAAACCAAGTAGTGAGAACACCATGAAGGCCTGGTACCTTTTGTACTGTAAACCTCGCAGTGAAGTGAGGGCTCAACAGAATCTGATGCTCCAAGAGCTTGAGACCTATTTGCCGATGGTGCGGCTTGAAAAGAAAGAGAAAAACAAAACTGTCGTTCAAAAGCAACCTCTGTTTCCCAACTACCTATTCATCAAGTTTGATCCTGAACTGACCAGTGTGCGTCAGATCCGCTCTACTCGCGGTGTTGCCAATTTGGTTAACTGCCGTGAGAAACTGCTGCCAATTGATGAGCAACTGATCAATCAGCTCAAACAACGTGAATTAGCTACGCCCTTGATCACAGAAAAGCCCCTGCAATCCGGTGATAAAATACAGTTTACCGAAGGGCCATTTACTGATTTTGATGGCATATTTGCTGAAAAATGCGGCGATACTCGCTGTAAAGTATTGTTTACTTTCCTTGGTCAGCACAAGAGCATAATAGTGGACCAAAAGGCAATTAAAGCAGCGTGTGCGTAATTGCCTGCTGCCCGTGTAGGACATTTCCCATTGTTACAAAGCTCAACATTTGCGAACTATGAATAAATTTGCATTTTTTGCCAAAAAATCAATATCTTATATTTTTCATTTTTGCAAAAATAGTCTGACTGTAACTTGGTAGTTGAATTATTGCTCAGCTTAACAAGGGTTGGGTGTTTTTTGAACTGCATCACTTGGGGGGTTGGGATATAATCCCCCGGCAAAGTAAGACCTGGTACAGGAAATGAATGTTACCTTAAAGACTTTGGGTAGCATTTTTTTAACGCTTTAAAAAATATAGTTTTTGCATCGCAAAGGGCAAGTTGGAGGCCGCAATCCATGGGCGGTAGCGTGTCTGAAGGACAAGAATGTGAATAGTTTCATATTCTTAGTGGACGCCGAAGCTCTCTGAGCGCCACGCGGAACGGTAGCGTGTCTGAAGGACAAAAGTGGAAGCCGAAGCCCTCTGGGCGCCACGCGGAACGGTAGCGTGTCTGAAGGACAAGAATATGAATAGTTTCATATTCTTAGTGGACGCCGAAGCTCTCTGAGCGCCACGCGGAACGCTAACCCTGTGATGGTGCGAAAACCTGTATAACTCAATGGGTTTGATGTTTATGGCTAAACGCTATTATCAGGTTCAGAGAAGTTAAACCGGAAACTGTTCAGTTTCCGCCATTTAAAAAATCAGCAAGTAAGAGGCGTTGGTCTCAAATGGAATCCGGGTTGAAGCGCTTATGGCGTTAAACGCGGTTGTTGCATTGCTGAAAGGTTCATTTGATTTTTAGTGCTATTCACCATTACGGAGACAACTGGTGTTACAGAAAACCAAAAAACTCATCATAGCGGGTATCGGCGCTTTGGCTTTGCTTGGCTCGCAAGCTCAAGCTGTTACGCCATCACCTCAAATGATCGAACAATTCAAAAATTTGCCTCGCGCAGAACAGGAAAGGTTAGCCAAGCAGTATGGAATAGATCCTTCCATATTGAGTGGAGGCAGTAACATCAGTCAGAAACCGGTCAATCCGCAAGTTGTTTACCCAAGAGAAAAAAAGGATAACAGCGCTAATGGGGGCGAAAAGCCAACTTTAGACTTTACGGTTGAAGCAACAGACAAGAGTGCTCTCAAGCGTTTTGGTTACTCCTTGTTTGCCGGTGAACCCAGCACTTTTGCTCCGGTTTCCGATGTGCCTGTCCCCAGTGAGTATCTGATGGGGCCAGGGGATACCCTGATGGTGCAACTTTTCGGTAAAACCAATAGAGAGTTCTCACTTACCGTTAATCGCGATGGCACTGTACAGTTCCCTGAACTCGGCCCTATCAGTATTGCCGGTTTAAGTTTTGCCGAAGCCAAAGATACCCTTAAAAAACGCATCAAACACCAGATGATAGGCATAGAGTCGAATATCACTATGGGTGAACTGCGCTCTATTCGTATCTTTGTGGCCGGTGATGCCTACAAACCCGGTTCTTACACTGTATCCAGTCTGTCAACCATGACTCAAGCGCTGTTTGTCTCCGGCGGCGTGAATGAAATAGGTTCACTGCGTAAGGTACAGTTGAAGCGTGGCGGTAAATTGGTCGGTACTCTGGATCTTTATGACTTATTGATGCGCGGTGATGCCTCCGGCGATTTGAGGTTACAATCCGGGGATGTGGTGTTCATTCCTCCTGTGGGTGGGCTGGTCAGTGTGGCCGGCGAAGTACGTCGCCCTGCTATCTATGAGCTGAAAGGCGGTGAAACCTTTGGGGATGTGGTGAATATGGCCGCCGGTGTTAAGCCGGGTTCCTATCCAAAGGCCAGTGTGGTCGAACGTTACAATGACCAAGGCCTTAAATCTTTGCTCACAGTCGATCTCACTTCAGCCAAAGGTCAAAAAACAGTGGCCAAAGCGGGCGATGTGGTTAGGGTTAAGGGAACCTCAGGGCAATATGATAATGCCGTGACTCTGGTTGGCGCTGTTGTCCGGCCTGGAAAGTACCAATGGCATCAAGGTTTGAGGGTGAATGATATTCTCAAATCCATTTGGTCTGATTTACAAATATCCGCCGATTTGGATTATGCAATTTTGCTTCGTGAGGTGGATGACTATGGCAACATAGAGGTCTATCAATTTGCACCTGGAAAGGCGATTGTTAATCAGGACGCCAAGGAAAACCTGGTACTGCAACCAAGAGATAAGCTGGTTGTTTTCAACTTCAGTGACGATAGCCTTAACCGATATGAGCTGAATAAGCTGGTCAAGCAAAGAGTGGCCAAGGTGACTTCGCTTTCGGGGAACTCACTGATAGGAAATGATCTGTTCAAGGCAGGTTTCAACCTGCTGCAAAGTAAAACTTTGCATAAGCGCAATGCTGTTGGTGGGGTAGTGGTTGATGACAGCGATGCAACAAGTGATGAACAGGCCGTTGTAATCTCAGAAGTCAGTAAGATGTTATTGAACCTGTTTGATGACACTGACTTAATCAAATATAGCTACATGATGAATCGTAGCGAACTCTTGTACCCGGTTATTAGTAAACTCAACGCCCAGGCGCGCGCCGGTGACAGTGTTAAAATTGTTGCTGTTGGCGGCCAGGTTCGCCACGAAGGTATGTACCCGCTGACGGTTAACGCTTCTGTCAGCTCTTTAATTGAAGCCGCCGGGGGTTTGAAAGAAGGCGCCTACACAGCCAGAGCTGAGTTGACCCGCACTGTTACCAATGCCGGTGGTTCATCCATAGAGCATAAAACCGTGGACTTAACCAGTGCGCTTCAGGGGAACAAAACCGCTGATTTACCGCTGGAAGGGCGCGATATCCTTACTGTGATGACTACCCCTGATTGGCAGGAGCATCAAACCGTTGAAATACGCGGCGAAGTTAAGTTCCCGGGTATTTACAATATCCGCCGCGGTGAAACGCTGCAGGATGTGATCCAACGGGCCGGTGGCTTTACCGAGTTTGCTTATCTCCCTTCTGCGGTATTCGTACGGGAATCGGTGCGTAAGCAGGAGCAGATGGAAATTAAGAAGCTGGCCGACCAACTGCGGCGGGATATCGCCACCAGAGGGGTCTCCAAGGACGGCAACTTAGTTAACTATGCCGATGCTCAGTTGATGCTGAAAGATTTGGAAAGCATTCAGGCTGTCGGCCGTTTGGTGGTGGATTTGCCGGCTATCTCAGTGGGGATATCCCAGGCAGATATCCAGATGGAAGATCAAGATATTCTTTATGTGCCATCAACCAAACAGACCATAGCGGTTATGGGCGAAGTGCAGCATGCATCAATCCATAGATATAAAGAAGGTATTACTCTTGACCAATACCTTGATATGTCCGGCGGTACCCGTAAGCGCGCTGATGAAGACAGAACTTACGTAATAAAGGCAGATGGCTCGGTAATGATGCCTAAACGCTCCATGTGGTTCAGTAGTGAAGACAATCTGCAACCCGGGGACACAATCATAGTCCCATTGGATACAGAGTATAAAGATAACCTGACGCTCTGGAGCCAGGTGACTCAAATCATTTACAACACAGCGGTGGCAGTAGCAAGCATTTCCGGGTTGTAACCCCACATAAAATGGCTTTGTTCCAGAGAGGCGTTAAGCCGCTCTGGAGCAAAATCAAAACCACTTATTACTAGATAAAAAAATATGACATCAAATATTACCCCTCAGCATCATCCTGACGCGCAGTTTGCGGCGAATGCGCTAAGAGATGATGAAATCGATCTTCGTGAACTTTTCAGCGTAATTTGGCAAGGTAAATGGTTGATTGCGGGTATCACCCTGGTGTTTGCCGTCGCCTCAGTGGTTATCGCGCTAATGCTACCGAATATCTATAAATCGGAAGCATTATTGGCCCCTGCGTCGGAAGAGCAGGGCGCAGGAGCGCTTGCGGGACTTGCCTCCCAGTTTGGTGGCCTTGCCAGTATGGCGGGGATTAACTTAGGTGGCAAAGGTGGCACTGATAAGACGCAACTGGCGATTGAAGTACTCAAATCAAGGCAGTTTATCGGCGACTTTATTGAAAAACACCAAATATTGCCTGAGCTAATGGCTGTCGATAAGTGGGACATGGCCGACAACAGTTTGTCATTTGTTCCTGAAATGTATAACCAACAAAGCAATACTTGGGTGCGTGAGGTTAAGCCCCCATTTCAGCCAAAACCTTCCTTACAGGAGGCTCATAAAGAGTTTTTAGAAATTTTTTCTGTTAATAAAGATAAAGATACAGGGATGGTTAAAATCACGATAGAGCATAAATCTCCTTTTGTTGCCAAACAATGGTTAGATTGGTTAGTTTCAGATATCAACCTAACCATGAAAGAGCGGGATGTTGCAGAGGCTAACCGAAGCACGGATTTTTTAAATAAACAGATTGAACTCACTAATGTCGCCGACATTCGAAGTATTCTATATAAACTGGTAGAAGAACAAGCTAAAACCATAATGTTCGCCGAAGTGCGGGATGAATATGTGTTTAAAACAATTGACCCAGCCTTTGTTCCCGAAGAAAAGGCCAAGCCAAAGCGTGCATTAATTTGCGTACTAGGAACTATGCTAGGCGGTATGTTGGCCGTGATGATGGTTCTTGTCAGGCATTTTGTTAAAAAAGAAAGTTAAAAAAAAGAAATTAAGGGCCTATTGGGACAGTTTGAAGAAAAACACTAAAACCTAGGCTTTACGTGGGATAGCAAAGATACTGCTGTCTCAAAATGGATGAAAAGTGTCTCAGCTTGGTTTGGATGGCTGAGATGCTAAAGCGTAATTTTCTCGTTTGGTTAGTGCCATTCAGCCAGTAGAATGAAGGAATTTGTCTTGTCTAGTGCACAAAACCTACAACCAAAATGGTTGAAATTACTACCGAATAAATTATCTGAGCGCTTATCCGGCAATCATAGTTTACTTGCTGCTATTAATAACAGTGGCTGGTTAATGTTTGATAAGTTGGTAAGACTTCTGCTTGGTTTGTTAGTCAGTGCATGGGTTGCGCGTTATCTTGGCCCCGCGCAATATGGTGAACTGGCTTATGTGTTAGCGTATTTAGCATTCTTTCAAGCGGTGGCAGTGCTGGGGATGGATGGCATTGTTGTCCGTGATATTGCCAAGGATAAAACCAAGGCTGGTGAGATACTCGGCACCGCATTTATCTTAAGAATTTCAGTCGGCTTATGTTGTTGGTTAATGGCCATCGCAAGCATGGGTTGGTTTAATGGTTGGCAAGACCGTAGTGTTTATGTCACTGCACTTGCTGGGGCAAGCTTGATATTTCAAGCAGCAGATACGATTGACCTGTGGTTTCAAAGCCAAAGCCAGAGTCGGCGTACTGTCATTGCTAAACTAGTCGCTTACCTGATTTCTAACGGCTTAAAAATTTTACTGATTTTAAATCAAGCGCCACTACTTGCATTTGCGGTTGTGATGTCAGTTGAATTTTTGTTTGCCGCCATTGCTTTAGCGTATGCATACCGAAAATTTACCTGCCAGCAACCATGGCAGTTACTTAAGAGTCGAGCCGTCAGGTTACTAAGAGAATCTTGGCCATTTATTTTGAGTGGTTTGTCTGTATTGGTTTATATGCGAATAGACCAAATTATGATAAAAGAAATATTAGGGGAGGCTCAGTTAGGTATATATGTTGCGGCAATTCCCTTGGCGACTTTAGGTTATATTTTACCAAGTATTATTTATACAAGTTTGGCTCCACACATTAGCAGGGTTAAGTTAAAGTCAGAGTATGAATATAGAAGTGCTTTAAGTAAGATATTTGTGTCCTTCAGTGTAATAGGTTGGATTGTTTCAATCCCAATTGCAACCTTATCACCATTTCTTATAAGTTTACTGTATGGTGAACAATATCAAGAATCATCAGTGGTGTTGTCTATATATGTATTTACAAATATATTTGTTTGTCATGGTGTGGCTTTAGGCTTTTGGGTGATAAATGAAAATAAAGGAAAAATATCATTGATACGTACATTCATAGGTGCGCTGTTTTTAGTTCTGATTAATTTGTTTTTAATCCCTCGATTGGGTTTGGTTGGTGCGGCAATATCTGCTCTATCTGCGCAAGCCCTGTCTACAATTTTCCTTAACAGAATTTTTGCACCACATATATTTAAGATGCAGATGTGTTCCCTTTTATTTATTCGGTATAAGTATGAAAGAGTTTGTTAGGAAATTAATACACAAAACAGTTAATGTTTTTACACTTCTGAAGTTCAGTGCTTCAAGTGGAGCACTTAAAAGACAACTTGAAAGTTTATATTTTGAGAATGCTCTAGAACGTGATTTTAGTACAGTGAGAAATTTTTATTTGGGTAGGATATTGTCTCATGCAATAGATAAGGTTCCATTTTATAATAATGTTAGTAATCCTGTTCTTTGTGACTTTCCTGTAGTAAGTAAAGCTATATATCAATCAGAAAATGAAAGTTGTTTTCAATCGATAAGTATGTGTCTTACTGGTAAATATAAAATGAATACAGGTGGAAGTACAGGTGAACCATTTTATTTTTACGCAGGACTTCGAGCTGGATTGGTTGATTCCATGCATCAAGTATATCAGCACCGAAAAATGGGGCTAAAGCCAGAGCATAAATTATATACATTTAATGGTTTTATGCCTTCTAATGAACAGATAAAGAAAAATAAATTTTGGCGAGCAAAAAAAAATAAATTACAAATGCCTTTTGGTAGCAAGGAGTTTAGTACTCATTTTTTAAATGAAAGTTACTTTAGCTTCTATCTTGAAGAGTTTTTTAAGTCACCTCCAGACTATATCCGAAGCTATCCCTCTGCAATATGTGACTTTACACTGCTACTAATTAAATCTGGTTACAAAGTTAAACCTTTTGACTTGAGGGGAATACAGTTAACTTCTGAAGCTATGTCAGAGCAACAAGAGCATATTATTAATGAATATTGGGGTGATATTGTATATCACCAGTATGGTCATTCTGAAGTTGCTGTCATTGCGGCTAAATATCCTGGTGATGATTGTTATTCATTTTCTCCTATATATGGTGAAGTTGAGATTCTTGATGATAATAATATACATGTTGCACCTAATTGTGAGGGGCGAATAGTAGTTACTTCATTTCATAATTTTGCTAGACCATTTATCAGATATGATACGGGTGATCTTGCTATTTATAAAGATTCAGAAAATGGTATTGTTAAAGCATTTAAGATAACGGGTCGTTCTCAAGATTATGTGGTTAATAAATTTAATGAAAACATTTCAGTTACAGGTTTAGTCTTTGGTCAGCATTTCAAAGCATTCGCTAAAATTTTGCAGTGGCAGATTGTAAATACTATCCCAGGCGATTTGTTAGTAAAGATTATAAAAAATCGAGACTTCGATAAAGAAGATGAAAAAGAAGTTATTGAAAAGCTAAGTTTTCATGGTCAATTTTCTGTTGCAATTGAATATGTTACTACCATAGAAAAAACTGCTAGGGGGAAGCATAAGCTTGTGATTCGAGAATTTGATTTATAGTAGATGTTGCAGTCTATTTTAAATTTGACCAATTTTTTACCTTAAGATTAGAAAACGGTAATAGAGAACAATATGCTGACTCAAAAATCCCTCGCACCTGTAGTGTTATTCGTTTATGCCAGAGCCGATCACACACAACGTACCCTTACTGCTTTGGCTGCTAATCCTGAAGCAATAGACACAGATTTAATTATTTATGCAGATGCAGCCCGTGATGATAAAGATGCTGTTAAAGTCCAATCTGTACGTGATGTAATTAGTAATGTCAACGGTTTTAAAAGTGTGACCTTGCATTTACGTGAGCAAAACATAGGGCTTGCGCGAAATATTATTGAAGGTGTTAGCAATGTGGCTCAGCAATACGGCCGAGTCATCGTGTTAGAGGACGATATTGTAACTTCCCCTGCATTTCTTGGATTTATGAATGCCGCTCTGGAAAAATATAAAACTGAGCCTAAAGTTTGGCATATCAGTGGTTGGAATTATCCGATTGAAACTGATGGATTGGATGATGCTTTTTTTTGGCGGTTGATGAATTGCTGGGGTTGGGCGACTTGGGCAGATAGATGGCAGCATTTTAATAAAGAGCCTCAGCGCTTAATTGATAGCTGGAGTGATAAACAAAAACATAATTTTGATTTGGATGGCACTGGCGTTTTCTGGTCTCAAGTTACAAATAATAAAATTGGTAAAATCAATACTTGGGCCATATTTTGGTATGCAACTATTTATGAAAATGGGGGTGTATGCTTAAACCCAAGTAAAAGTTATGTTGACAATATCGGCCTTGACGGTAGTGGTGTACATTGTGGAAATTCTAAAACACTGACAACCGTGCAGAATCAGTTATGTATAACATCGCAATGGACCTGGCCTCTTGAAATGGTTGAGTCGCCCCAAGCTGTTGAAGCCATTAAACTTTATTATAAGAAACAACAAAAGTCATTCATTGTGCGCGCGACTAATAAACTGGCGCGTTTGCTTATCGGAAAGAATATTTTTTAATGAAAATCCTTATTGTAAACACTTCTGACATTCAAGGTGGAGCTGCACGGGCGGCGTATCGGTTGCATAAAGCGTTATTAGCTGAGGGCGTGGATAGCCAAATGTTGGTGCAGTCTAAGGCGTCTGATGATTTTACTGTTATTGGGCCTCAAACTAAGATTCAAAAGGCATTAGGAAAAATTCGTCCGACTTTAGATTCTTTGCCTGTTCTACGTTACAAAGGCCGAACTAAAACATTGTTTAGCCCCGGTTGGTTACCTTTTTCTGGCTTGGCAGATAAAATTAACTCCCTAAATCCGGATCTGGTACATTTGCATTGGATTGCTGGCGGAATGATGCGTATTGAAGACCTCGCCAAAATTAAAGCACCTATAGTATGGAGTTTGCATGATATGTGGGCTTTTACCGGTGGTTGTCATTACGATGAGGAGTGTGCCGCTTATCAAAATCAATGTGGCCAATGTCCGGTATTGCGATCCGACAAGAAATTCGATTTGAGTAGTAAGGTTTTGTTGCGTAAACAAGCTAGTTTCGCTCGGTTACCAAATCTGACCATTGTTGGATTGTCTAAGTGGATGGCTGAATGTGCATCTTCCTCCAGTTTGTTTAAAGATACTCCGGTGGTCAACTTACCCAATCCAATTGATACGCAAACTTTTGCCCCGTTTGACCAATTTGTAGCACGACAGCTATTAAATTTGCCGTTGGATAGAAAATTGATTTTGTTTGGCGCGATGGGGGCTACCAGTGATCCACGGAAAGGCTTTAAAGAATTAGCGCAGGCATTGGAATTGTTATCACCTGATTATGAGCTAGTTGTGTTTGGTTCGAGTGAACCAAAAACTCCGCAGGGTTTTAAGCAGAAAGCACATTATTTAGGTCATTTACACGATGACATCAGTTTACGTGTGCTTTATAGCGCCGCAGATGTGATGGTAGTACCGAGTTTACAAGAAAACTTGTCAAACGCAATAATGGAGTCTCTTGCCTGCGGCACACCAGTAGTTGGTTTTGCTATTGGAGGTAATGAGGATTTAATTGAACATCATCAAACAGGTTATCTAGCAAAGCCTTTTGATATTGAAGATCTGGCATTTGGGATCAACTGGATTTTAAATCATGACAATCCATCAGCACTTACAGATGCGGCTCGTGAAAAAGTTTTATGTGAGTTTGATAGTGAAGTTGTTGCAAAAAAATATATTAAGTTATATAGCCAAATGGTAACTAATGATATTAGTTAATCACATTATAAGTCTTTAACCAAACTTTTCTATTTATGAATGTATTTATCAACCGTTTTATGTTGTTTTAAATTGTTAACACTCATTAATAATGGTAAAAGTATAGCTTATCTTTGGTTGCATTATTCTGTTACATTTTTATTTTACTGTGGTCAAGGATAAGTGTCCATAATAATTTGTGATTTAACGGTTGGATTATTTAATCTCGAAATAATAAATAATTTTTTAAGTATGGTGTTATGGTAATGCCATATTTTGATTTATAATTCTACGTATTTAGGAATAAACTTTGTATACCGCTATTAAAAACTCGTTTATGATTTCATGTCCTGTAATTGCATTGGGGGTATATCAATCATTTTGGTTGATTTTTTTACATGACAATTATGAACCTCAGGCAACAGAGTTTACAATAATATTATTAGTAATATCGTATATATCATTCCTCTCATCATTACTTTATGGAAACTATATTGTCTTCTCTAAGAACAAGAATGTGCTGTTTTTAAGTAGAGATAATTCTGTAAACCCTATATTAAGGATGTTTTTTTTTGTTGCTGTTAGCATTGTGTTATTTATTCCATCTGTGAAATTATTTGTTTACATAATGGAAAATGGATATGTAAATATAAGGGCTGTTTATTTTTCTGATTATGATTTTTTATTTTCTTTATATGGAGGGAAGTTGATGATGCAACTATCCCTTTTTGTTTTAAAGCCGACTATATATTTTATTTTTATATTATTCATTATATCCAGAAACAACTTTAAAGCTGAGGAGGTTTTTTTTATAGTTTCATTATTTTCTTTCTCTGTTGCAACCGCTGGACGCTTTGCTATTTACTGGATTTTTATTGTATTTTTTTTAAGATTCTTATTGTTACGTTCTGTTGATAATTTGTCTTTTCGTAAAATTGCCATAGCATCAGTTTTTCTATTTGTTTTATCTATAGGTATTTTAATTTTTCGAGTTGAACAGCAGAGTAATATTTTCACAAGTTTAATTTTATCTTTGCTGGAGTACCATGCAGTCCCTATTTTATTGTTGGCCGAAAAAATCGATACTGGCTTAGGTGATGCTTGGTTTATCGGTTATCCATTATTAAGTACACTGTCAACTTTACCATCTTTATTTTTTCCGTTATTTAATATTCAATCAATTAATTCACCAGTTTTTTACTTTGGTGAATTAATGAATGATTTTTCATTGTCTAGTGATTTTACTGGTAAGTCATTTAATGCGTTCTCAACATTTCTAATATTTTTTTATTCTGACTTCGGGTTCTTAATGCCAATATTTATTTTCATATATGTTTTAGTGTTATTTTTTACAGTTAATCTTGTAGCGCCACATTTGAGGCTTGCATTACTTTTATATATTAATGTCTCTCTCTTTTTTAGTCTTTTTCAGAGTGCGGTGTTTGAAATTGGCTTTCAATTTTCTCTTGTGATTATATTACTTTACTCATTTTTTTATAATTTCTATAGAAAGCGCAAGTTTTGATAGGTTTTTAATGAAATTTAATTAGGTAGATTTATGAGTTTGTTTAGTTGTAATACACCACTAGTTACGATAATTACCGCTTGTTATAATGGTGAAAATAGTATATTGAATGCAATATGTAGTATTGAGTCACAATCATATCCTAATATTCAGTATATTATTATCGATGGTGCGAGTACGGACCGAACGCTTGAAGTGGTCAATAATAAGCGTCATCTTGTTGATGTCCTAGTTTCAGAACCTGATAATGGAATTGCGGATGCTTGGAATAAAGGTCTAGCATTAGCTAAAGGTGAGTTAATTGGTTTTTTAAATGCTGATGATGTCTATGACAATGATGTTGTAGAAAAGGCAGTCAATACATATTTAGGTAGTAACCGAAATTGTTTGATTTATGCAAATTGTTGTTTTATAGATAATGGAGTTTACAAATCAACAAATTCTTCTGAATTTGATCCAGCTAGATTGAAGAAAGGGCTGGGATTTGGATTTGTGCATACTACCTGTTTTGTTCCAAAGTCTGTCTATGAGTCAATTGGATTTTTTTCAACTCGTTATAAAATTGCGATAGATACTGATTTTTTAGTTAGGTGTTATGTTAATAATATACAGTTTATAAAATCAAATTATACTGTTTATATGTCATTAGGAGGTGTAAGTGATAGGTATGCATCTAGAGCATATTCTGAGTTTTTAAATGTGTTAGAAAATCATAATATTATTCAGTCTAAAACGAAGCGATTTTATTTGTTTTTTTATAGTGTTTATTCTATTTTTAGACCAGTATTTAAATCTGAATTTTTAAAATTTAATTTGAGATGGATTAAGCATAATTTATGTTTTCTAATGAACTTTATTTATGCTGTAATACCAACTTTTTTCCTTAAGAATTGCTATTTGAAATTATTGGGTTTCTCAATTGGTAAATGTTCTTATATTTTAAAGGGTGTGAAGTTTTACCGCCCCGGTAACGTCGATATTGGCAATAATACTATAGTAAATAGAGATTGTCTTTTAGATAATCGTGGTCGGATAACTATTGGTAGTTGTGTTTCGATTTCTCACCATGTATCTATCTACACAGCAGGACATAGGATTGAATCTTTATATTTTGACTACTATCAAGAAGATGTTTTTATCGGTGATAAAGTATGCATTTTTCCTCATGTTTTAATTCAACCCGGTAGTACTATTGGTGAAGGTGCGGTAATTCTTCCTGGAGCTGTAGTTAGTGGTAACGTTGAAGAATATGGTATTTATGGTGGAGTACCCGCAAAAAAAATATCAACTCGCAAAAGAGATTTGAGATACAGCTTTAATTATCCATTTTGGCGAGCATTATGATAGTCGTTGCACTAATATTGTTTAAGGTTTCTAAATGTCAAAAAAGAAATTGTTAGTTATCACTTCAAGGTTTCCATTTCCTGTTGTAGGTGGTGAACGTTTACGTATTTACAAAGTTTGCGAAGAACTTAGTAATAATTTTGATATTACTTTACTCTCTTTGTGTGAGGCAAAAGATGAGTTACATTTTGATGTCGGCGATGATAAGGTTTTTAAAGAGATCAAAGTTGTTTATCATCCTAGGTGGAAAAGCTATTTTAATTGTATTTGTGCATTTTTTTCAAAAAAGCCTCTTCAAGTTGCATATTATCAAAGTAATGATTTTTCCAAGCTTGTGACTGATGTTGTTGATGATTTTGACTTTGTTTTGTGTCATTTAATTAGAATGTCGGACTACGTAAAAGACGTAAATAAGCCTAAGGTTCTTGAAATGACTGATGCAATCTCTTTAAACTATTCGAGAGTTAGAGATAAGCTTGGTTGGTCTAGCATAATGGGGGTTATTTACGGTTTTGAATATTCTAGAACACTACGTTATGAACAGAGTATTACAAAAAAATTTGATAAAAGTTTTTTAGTCTCTGATGTGGATTTTTCATATTTAGTAGAAAATGGTGTTGAGAGGGAACTGCTAGGTATTAGTTCAAATGGTGTTGATGATGCATTATTTAAGTTTGATTATAATCCAGATAAAAGAACTATTATTTTTATTGGTAATATGACGTCAGTTCAAAACTATGATGCTGCAGTTTGGTTTGCATCTTCTGTTATGCCTCTCTTACTTAAACATGGTGATTACATATTTAAGATTGTTGGCCGAATTGGAGAAAAAAAGAAATTACAACTTGAAAAGTTTTCTAACGTTGTAGTTACCGGTTCTGTTAATAGCATAATAGACAGTTGCGATGGTGCTTTTGTCGGTGTTTGCCCTGTGAGAATTGGTGCAGGCGTACAAAATAAAGTTTTAGAATATATGGCACTTGGAATACCTGCAATAACTTCAACAGTTGGTCTAGAGGGTATTGGTGCAATACCTGGTTATAATATTTTGACTTCCGATACGCCAGAGCAATATGTAGAGACTATTCTTAGTTTATTATCACACGATTACGCTTCTCAAATTGGTCTGCAAGGAAGACAGTATGTTATGACTAATCATGTTTGGTCTTCAAAAGTAGAGCCGATTACGAAATTTTTAACTATGAGATAAGAAGAAAAAATGAAAAAAATTGCTTTAATAACTGGTGTTACAGGTCAGGATGGTTCTTATTTAGCTGAACTATTATTGGATAAAGGTTATATCGTTCACGGCATTAAACGCCGCGCTTCATTGTTCAACACTGAACGCGTTGACCATATCTACCAGGATAGACACGAATCTAGTCCAAATTTCTTTCTACACTATGGTGATTTAACTGATACCTCTAATTTAGTGCGGTTGGTACAAGAGATTCAACCCGATGAGATTTACAACCTGGGTGCGCAGTCGCATGTGGCTGTATCGTTTGAGTCGCCGGAATACACGGCGGATGTAGACGCCATGGGCACCTTGCGCTTGCTTGAGGCTATTCGTATTTGTGGACTTGAAAAGAAGACGCGCTTTTATCAGGCTTCTACTTCAGAGCTCTATGGTCTGGTGCAAGAAATACCCCAGCGGGAAACTACGCCATTTTATCCGCGCTCCCCTTATGCAGTGGCTAAAATGTACGCCTACTGGATTGTGGTGAATTACCGTGAATCCTACGGCATGTATGCCTGTAATGGTATTTTGTTTAATCACGAGTCACCACGTCGCGGTGAAACCTTTGTGACCCGTAAGATTACTCGTGCTATTGCAAATATTTCCCAAGGGTTAGAGAAGTGTTTATACCTAGGTAATATGGATGCTCTGCGCGACTGGGGCCATGCCAAAGATTATGTGCGTATGCAGTGGATGATGCTTCAGCAAGATGTGGCCGAAGATTTTGTGATTGCCACGGGCAAACAA
Organism: Shewanella chilikensis; assembly: GCF_037953065.1. Lineage (NCBI taxonomy): Bacteria > Pseudomonadati > Pseudomonadota > Gammaproteobacteria > Alteromonadales > Shewanellaceae > Shewanella > Shewanella chilikensis. Next base: position 1,549,282 of record NZ_CP149966.1, read on the forward strand.
ATTTCGGTACGTGAGTTTGTGCGTATGTCAGCGGCTGAGCTCGGTATTACCCTTGAATTTAGTGGTAAAGGGGTGGATGAAATCGCTACTGTTATTGCGATTGAAGGTGATAACGCTAAGGCACTTAAAGTCGGCGATGTGATTGTTAAAGTTGACCCTCGCTACTTCCGCCCTGCAGAAGTTGAAACTTTATTAGGGGATCCGTCAAAAGCTAAATCCAAGCTTGGCTGGGTGCCTGAAATTACGGTTGAGCAAATGTGTGCAGAGATGGTGCAAAACGATTTGGATAAAGCTAAACAACACGCCATCCTTAAGCGCCATGGCTATGATATCAGCGTATCCGTTGAGTAACTTAGCCTGATTGTATTTTGCTAAGTGATTGTGCTTTAGCAGAGATTATGATCTCAGCTTTTTTATTGTTTGGTGGGTTTAAACATGAAAAAAATATTTGTTGCTGGTCATCGCGGTATGGTTGGTTCTGCCATTGTTCGTCAATTACTTCAAAAAAGTGATGTTAATGTTGTGACTTGTGGCCGTGATGAGCTTGACTTGCTTGATCAAGCTGCGGTGCGGCATTTTTTTGCAGTTGAGAAAATTGAACAAGTTTACCTTGCAGCTGCAAAAGTGGGCGGCATTATTGCCAATAATACTTACCCCGCTGAGTTTATTTTTGAAAACCTCACTATCCAAAATAATATTATCCATAGTGCGCACCTCGCGGGCGTACAGGATTTATTGTTTTTAGGCTCATCCTGTATTTACCCCAAACTTGCTGTCCAGCCTATGACAGAGTCAGCATTGTTAACTGGTACTTTGGAGCCCACGAATGAACCCTATGCTATTGCCAAAATTGCTGGTATTAAAATGTGCGAGTCTTACAATCGCCAATATGGCCGCAATTATCGCTCAGTGATGCCAACCAACTTGTATGGCGAAAATGATAATTTTCACCCAGAAAACTCCCATGTAATCCCAGCATTACTGCGCCGCTTTCATGAAGCAAAATTGAAAAATGATTCACAAGTGGTGGCATGGGGCTCTGGTGCGCCGATGCGGGAGTTTTTACACGTTGATGATATGGCCGCAGCCTCTATTTATGTAATGAATTTAGACCAGGCGACTTATGAAGCCAATACCGAGCCTATGTTAAGTCATATCAATGTGGGAACTGGCGTCGATTGCACTATTCGTGAATTGGTCGAAACCGTTGCAAGAGTGGTGGGTTTTACCGGTGACATTGTATTCGATGCCACTAAACCCGATGGTACGCCGCGTAAGTTGATGGATGTATCACGCCTAAAATCTTTAGGTTGGCAGGCCTCGATAACCTTGGAGCAGGGATTACAGACAACCTACCAATGGTTCTTGGCTAACCAAGATAACTTTAGAAAGTAGGTCTGCATGTTTTTAGACCAACCTACTTTTTCAACTGTTATTGCAAGTACGCCTTTAGTGTCCATCGATTTAGTGGTTACCAACTCAAATGGACAAGTGTTACTTGGCCAGCGCTTAAATCGTCCCGCGAAGAATTATTGGTTTGTACCCGGTGGTCGCATATTAAAGAATGAACCACTTGCAGAGGCCTTTAAGCGTTTAACCCGTGATGAGCTTGGCCAAGAGTTTACTATTGACCAAGCGACTTTACTCGGCCCATTTGACCACTTTTATACTGATAATGTCTTTAGTGATTTTAGTGATAGCGTCTTCAGTGGCAATGTTTCCGCGACTGATAATACAACCCATTATGTTGCTATAGCGTATTATTTAAAGCTTGATAGTCAGTTAGATAATTTACCGCTGGCCATTCAGCACGGCGGTTATAAATGGTTTGATGTGCCCAGTTTGATGATTGATGATAACGTACACATTCATACTAAGTGGTACTTTGACAAAGCTTATACCGATTTAATTAAGGAATAATGATGATTTTACCCGTAATCATGGCAGGAGGCTCTGGCACACGTTTGTGGCCGCTGTCACGTGGCAATTTTCCTAAACAGTTTTTATCGCTTTCTGGCAACGCCACTATGCTGCAAAACACCATCAGCCGCTTAAATGGTATTGAGCATGCACCTGCGATGTTGATTTGTAATGAAGAGCACCGCTTTATTGCGGCAGAGCAGGTAAGGCTGTTAGGTGTTAAGCATAACGGTATTTTGTTAGAGCCTGTTGGCCGTAATACTGCGCCAGCGATTGCTTTGGCTGCTTTTAAAGCGGTTGAGTTAGGACAAGATCCTTTGTTATTGGTGTTAGCGGCCGACCATGTAATAGATGATGTTGCTGCATTTCAACAGTCGGTTAGTAAGGCCGCTGAGTTAGCTGCTACGGGGAAGCTAGTCACTTTTGGTATTGTGGGTGATAAACCTGAAACGGGTTACGGTTATATTAAGCGTGGCGATGCTTGTCAGCATGGTTATGTTGTTGATTGCTTTGTTGAAAAGCCAGATTTAGCAACCGCTAAGGCGTATATTGCCAGTGGTGATTATTACTGGAATAGCGGCATGTTTTTATTTAAAGCCAGCCGTTATCTTGATGAATTAAGAGTTTATCGTCCCGATATCTACGCTGCCTGTGAGCTTGCTATGCAAGTGCAAAATAATGACAGCGATTTTATTCGTATTGACAAAGCTGCGTTTGAAGCCTGCCCCGACGACTCTATTGACTATGCTGTGATGGAACACACTAAAGATGCTGTGGTTGTACCCATGGATGCGGGTTGGAGCGATGTAGGCGGTTTTGCGGCTTTATGGGAAGTCTCTAGTAAAGATGCCTCTGGTAATGTGTTCAATGGCGATGTTAAAGCTGTTGATACGAAAAACACCTTAGTATTTGGTGGCAATAAGCTTATCACCACAGTGGGGGTTGAAGACTTAGTTATCGTAAATACTAAGGATGCGGTATTAGTTGCCCATAAGGATCAATCACAACATGTAAAAGCGATTGTCGGCCAGCTTAAAGCGGAGCAGCGTAGCGAGGTGACTTTCCATCGTGAGGTATATCGCCCTTGGGGTAAGTATGACTCCATCGATAATGGTGAGCGTTTTCAGGTTAAGCGTATTACCGTAAAACCCGGCGCTAAGTTATCGGTACAAATGCACCATCACCGTGCGGAGCATTGGGTTGTGGTATCCGGCACAGCCAAAGTGACGAATGGCGATAAGGATATTCTGTTAACAGAAAATCAATCGACTTATATTCCAGTAGGTGTGATTCACGCGCTTGAGAATCCCGGCAAAGTTGATCTTGAGCTGATTGAAGTTCAATCCGGTTCTTACCTTGGTGAAGATGATATTGTTCGTTTTGAAGATAGATACGGACGAGTAGAAGGGAAGTAGTTTATGCCGAGCACTAGTTCAGTTTTATCGGAAAGTGTTATTGCTTTTGGTACTAGTGGTGCCAGAGGGTTAGTCACTCACTTTACGCCGCAGGTTTGCATGGCTTTTACTCAAGCCTTTGTTGGCGTGATGCAGCAGAATTTTACATTTGATAGTGTTGCTATTGCGATAGACAATCGGCCGAGTAGCTATGCAATGGCACAGGCTTGTGCCAGCGCCTTGATAGCATTAGGCGTGCAGCCCATTTACTTTGGTGTTGTGCCAACGCCTGCATTAGCTTTTATGGCAATGCAGCAAAACATTCCTGCCATTATGGTTACGGGGAGCCATATTCCATTTGATCGTAACGGCCTTAAGTTCTATCGTCCCAATGGTGAAATCACAAAAGCTGATGAGTTAGCTATTCTAGCTGCGGACTCTGAGTTGGTTCAGGCTGAGGTTTGCGATTTACCCGCCGTTTCTGATGTAGCTGTAACGTCTTACATTGGCCGTTATCTTGATTTATTTAGTCCTACTTTATTAGTGGGTAAACGTATCGGTATTTATGAGCATTCCAGTGCAGGGCGCGACCTCTATCCTAAGTTATTTCAGAGGCTAGGTGCTGAGGTTGTTAGTCTTGGTCGTAGCGATCAATTTGTACCGATAGATACTGAAGCTGTGAGTTCGCAAGATATTGAAATGGCACAGCGTTGGCAAAAAGAGTATCAATTAGATGCGGTTTTTTCCACTGATGGTGATGGTGACCGACCTTTGTTATCTGATGAAACAGGTACTTACCTTCGTGGCGACATTTTATGCTTACTCGCAGCTCAGTTTTTAGAAATCGAGGCGCTTGCTATTCCTGTTAGTTGCAATTCTGCAGTTGAAGCTTGTAATTCTTTTAAGCAAGTTTTACGTACTAAAATTGGCTCGCCCTATGTGATTGAGGCTTTTTCAGCATTGCAGACTCAATTCTCCCGTGTAGCTGGTTTTGAGGCTAATGGTGGTTTTTTGCTAGGGTCTGATATTGATTTAAATGGTGTGAACTTAAGTGCATTGCCTACACGTGATGCTCTGCTTCCTGCTCTTGCTGTGTTAGCGATGGCGGCTAATGCTCCTATCTCTAAGTTAATAGCACAGCTCCCTCCAATTTTTACGGCAAGTGATCGAATTCAGAATTTTGCAAGGGAGCGAAGCCTTGCGCTGATTGCACAGGGCATTGCATCGCCAAAAGACTTACTAACTAAGTTATCGCTCGGCCAATTTGAGGTACTATCAGTTAATACAACTGATGGACTTCGAATCACACTGACAAATGGGGATGTTGTCCACTTACGGCCTTCTGGTAACGCTCCTGAGTTACGTTGTTATGTTGAGTCAAATTCTAGCGAAAAGGCTATTTCGCTTGTTAACTTGATTTTGGGATGTGTAGTCGATATTTAAGTCGTCATCTTTTTTACGTATATGAGTTAAAAATGAAAATTGCTATTGCTGGTACTGGTTATGTGGGCCTTTCTAACGCTGTTTTATTAGCTCAGCACCATCAAGTTACTGCTGTTGATGTTATCGCGGATAAAGTGGAGTTAATTAACGCTCGCAAATCACCGATTGTTGATGCTGAGATTGAAGACTTTTTAGCGCATCGTGAGCTTAATTTAACTGCAACCTTGGATAAACAACTTGCGTATGAAGATGCTGATTTTGTAATTATTGCTACGCCAACGGATTACGATCCAAAAACGAATTATTTTAACACTTCTACTGTCGAGTCGGTTATTCAAGATGTATTAGCCATTAACCCTAAGGCGGTGATGGTAATTAAATCTACTGTGCCTGTAGGCTTTACTGCTAAGATCAAGCAAAAGTTTAATTGCGATAATATTTTGTTCTCGCCTGAGTTTTTGCGTGAGGGTAAAGCGCTTTACGATAACTTACATCCATCACGGATTATTGTCGGTGAGCGCAGCGAGCGCGCAAAGGTATTTGCTGATTTATTAGTGCAAGGTGCAGTGAAAAAAGATATTCAAGTGTTATTTACTGATTCTACTGAGGCTGAAGCGGTTAAATTATTCTCTAATACTTATCTTGCGATGCGTGTAGCTTACTTTAATGAGCTTGATACTTATGCTGAGACACATGGTTTAGATTCGCGACAAATTATTGAAGGTGTGTGTTTAGATCCGCGTATTGGTAACCACTACAATAATCCCTCCTTTGGTTATGGTGGTTACTGTTTACCTAAAGATACTAAGCAACTGCGGGCAAATTATGCTGATGTGCCAAATAGTATTATTGGTGCGATCGTTGAATCAAACACGACCCGTAAAGACTTTATTGCTGAATCTATTTTAAGTCGTAATCCTAAGGTCGTGGGCATTTATCGGCTTATTATGAAATCAGGCTCGGATAACTTTAGGGCCTCGAGTATCCAAGGGATCATGAAGCGCCTTAAGGCCAAAGGCATTGAGGTGATCGTGTATGAGCCCGTGCTGAAAGAGAAAACTTTTTACCATTCCCGCGTAGTAAATGATCTTGTTGAGTTTAAAGCCGTTGCCGATGTGATTGTGAGTAACCGTATGGCCAAGGAACTCGCTGACGTTGCAGATAAAGTGTATACACGCGACCTGTTTGGCTCCGACTAATTACCTTGAATAGGTAAACGTTGGTATTCACCTACCAATCGTCAAGTTATTGGGGTGTGATTGGTTTTATTCCTACAAATCAATAGCATGCTAAAGTTAGTGAGACAGTTTTGAGACACTATTTCGAGACTGTCTCACTTTCGTTCTTAAGTGCCTCTAATAGATTCTTTTATTTGTATTTTTATGGTGTCACCACCAACAGATCCTATTGGGGGTGTTTTCCTGCATTTCGCTTCGGATCAACGTGAAAGTGTCTCATTATCAAGTAACTAATTGAAAGATAAGTGATGTCATTTTTGTCCGAGATTGTTGTTGTTGTTGTGAGTACCGCTTTTCAATTATCATTTTGTTTTAGACTTCAATCGAGTTCAGTATGTCGGTAAGCTTATCGTTCGTCAGTGTATTTTTAAGTTCATTTATCTGTTTATTCGTGTTTCGTAAAATGGCTAAAAAAATTGGTTTGGTTGATAAGCCTAATGAGAGAAAACACCATACTGGTCAGATCCCATTAGTGGGAGGGATCTCGGTCTTTTGTACCATGATGTTGGTTTTGTTCCTGCATTCTGAATTATTGCTAGCTCCACAATTGTATGCCGGATGTACTTTTATCCTCGTAATTATCGGTGTGGTTGATGACCGCTATGATATTAGCTTTAAGCTGCGCTTAGTGATCCAAGCAGTGGTTTCTATTGCGATGATTGTGCTGGGTGAACGGAGTTTACATAATCTTGGCTACTTAATGGGTAGTGATGCGATACGAATCCCTGAAGTTGCTAGTTATGTGTTAACCGTGGTTGCAGTGATTGGTGCTATCAACGCGTTTAATATGGTGGATGGTATCGATGGTTTACTCGGTGGTTTAGCATCTGTCACCTTTGGTGGTTTGGGGATCCTTTTTTATTTGCACGGCATGGCCAATTTTGCACTTTTTTGTGCCTTATTAGTAACAGCCATGCTGCCTTATATCATGTTGAATTTAGGCTTTCCATTCGGTAAGCGTTTTAAAGTGTTTATGGGCGATGCTGGCAGTATTTTCATTGGTTTTACCGTGATTTGGTTGCTGATTGTGGCTAGCCAAGGTGAGCGGGCTACGGCTATTCGCCCTGTTACGGCACTTTGGTTAATTGCGTTACCACTTATGGATATGGTGTGCATCATGATCCGCCGTATTCGTAAAGGACAATCTCCTTTTAAACCAGACCGTGAGCATTTGCACCATATTTGTCAACGTCTTGGGTTGTCATCCCATATGTCACTCTTCGTTATTTGTACTGGAGCTGGCGTTATGGCGGCAGTTGGTATTTGGTCTGAACTTGCAAAAGTGAATGAAAATATTATGTTTTTAGCATTTTTAGCCACTTTTACATTGTATTTTACCGTTATAAATAACATTTGGCGGATAACCGCTTTTTTACATAGGCAACTCAATTTTACTAAGGAAGGTGCGAATAAGTCCGAGATGTGAGATCATCGTGTTGTAACCTGAACCCAGAATGAGTAACCGGATGAGCCAGCAACTGACTTTTGCCGACAGTGAGTTTTCCAGTAAACGCCGCCAGACCCGCAAAGAAGTTTTCCTTGGCAGAATGGATGACTTGCTTCCCTGGGACAAATTACTTGGCGTTATCGAGCCTGTGTATCCCAAGGCCGGTAATGGTCGCAGGCCCTATCCGCTGGAAACCATGCTGCGTATTCACTGCATGCAGCAATGGTACAACCTGAGCGATGAGGCCATGGAAGATGCCCTCTATGAAATCGCCTCCATGCGACAATTTGCTCGCCTGTCACTGGATAAAGCCATTCCAGACCGCACTACCATCATGAATTTCCGGCATTTGCTGGAGCAGCATGAACTGGCCCGCAAAATCTTCAGTACCGTTAATCACTGGCTAGCAGAGTGTGGCGTTCTAATGACCCAGGGCACCTTGGTGGATGCCACCATCATTCAAGCCCCCAGCTCTACCAAAAACAAACACAACAGCCGTGATGAAGACATGCACCAGACCAAGAAAGGTAACCAGTGGTACTTCGGCATGAAAGCGCACATTGGCGTGGACGCCAAAAGTGGCCTGACCCACAGTCTGGTGACCACGGCGGCTAACGAGCACGACCTCAATCAGGTTGGCAAGTTACTGCATGGCGATGAAGAATTTATCTCAGCCGATGCTGGTTATCAGGGGGCCGAAAAGCGCGATGAGCTCAGCGATGTCAGCGCAGACTGGCTTATCGCCAAGCGTCCCGGCAAAGTGAATGCATTGAAGCAACACCCGCGCAAGAACAAGCTGGCCATCCGTTACGAATACCTGAAAGCGAGTATCCGAGCGAAGGTTGAGCATCCATTTCGGATAGTAAAATGTCAGTTTGGTTTCGTCAAAGCCAGGTACAAGGGGCTGGCTAAAAATGACAGTCAACTGGCGATGTTATTCACCCTGGCGAACCTGGTTCGAGTTGACCAATTGATACGGGCACAGGCGAGATCTACCTGAAATGAGGAAATTGGCCTGAAACAGGGCCAAAATCAGCCACGAAGAGACGATTTTGGGCTGAAAATTGGAAAATTGAGCCACAGGACGTCGATAAAGGACGGTTTGGGGCGTCATATCGGGAGCTGCGGACCACTTAATCGCAGCTTCCTTAGTCCTACTTTGTTAATGCAACCTCTTTTGTATGCTGGTTGTGCTTTTATCTTAGTGGTTATCGGTGCAATTGATGATCGCTATGATATTAGCTTTAAACTTCGCTTAATTATTCAGGCTTTAGTGTCTATAGTGATGATAGTTATTGGCGAGCGTAGCTTACATAACCTTGGTTATTTGATGGGCGTTGAGGCGTTAAAAATACCAGAAGTCGCCAGTTATGTGTTAACTGTGGTTGCGGTTATTGGCGCGATAAATGCATTTAATATGGTCGATGGTATTGACGGGTTGCTGGGTGGTTTAGCCTCTGTTACCTTTGGCGGCCTAGGTATTTTATTTTATCTGCATGAGATGGCCAATTTTGCACTTTTTTGTGCCTTTTTAGTTACCGCTATGCTGCCTTATATCATGCTTAATTTAGGTTTTCCGTTCGGGCGACGTTTTAAGGTGTTCATGGGGGATGCGGGGAGCATTTTTATCGGCTTTACTGTAATTTGGTTGCTGATTGTGGCCAGTCAGGGTGAGCGAGCTACCGCCATTCGCCCGGTTACCGCATTGTGGCTAATTGCTTTACCGCTGATGGATATGGTGTGCATCATGTGGCGCCGCATCAAGAAAGGTCAATCACCGTTTAAGCCCGATAGAGAGCATTTGCATCACATCTGTCAACGTGTCGGGATGTCGCCGAGAGTATCATTATTGGTGATTTGTTTGATTTCGACCATGATGGCGGCTGTAGGCGTTTGGTCTGAGTATCTCGAGATTAATGAAACCGTGATGTTTGTCTCATTTTTGTTGGTGTTTGCTTTGTACTATCTCGCGATAAGTTACGTCTGGCGCATTACCGCATTCATGCATCGATGGTTTAAATTTACAAAGCCATTGTAAAATATGCCTGGCTTGAGGTACAAAGTTACAGTGTTTTATGTTGAACCGTTTTTACCTTGTCATATAGAGGTTATACTGTATGACTGGTAGTTGTTGGCGGTAGGGACCGGTATGGTTCCTCGTCATTCTATATGGGCTTAGGGAAGAGAGTTTATGGAATACTTTATACCGTTTGTGACGGTGTTTTGCTTAACGTGTGCAGCGATTAAGTTGTTTCACCCAATTGCGGAGAAAATCGGCTTAGTAGATTTACCCAATGAAAGGAAAACACATGTTGGTGCCATACCGTTAATTGGTGGGGTGGCAATATATTGTAGTGTCTTACTTGTTTCCAGTATCGTGTTTGAACAAAATCAGGTATTTTACCTTTACTTGATTTCTGCAGCGCTCATATTGTTTTTTGGGGTATTGGACGACAAATATGATTTGTCTGTCCGCGTTAGAATCGTGGCGCAAGTGATCACCGCTTCGATCCTGGTCTTTGGTGCTGGGTTTTATCTTACATCACTGGGTCATATCACTTATTTCTTTGAGTTAAAGCTAGGATATTTAGGTGTTTTTGTCACTATACTGGCCGTTATCGGTGCAATAAATGCCTTTAATATGGTGGACGGTATTGATGGCTTAGCCGGGATGTTGAGTCTCGTCACCTTTACGTCTCTGGCATTGCTGTTTTACGTTGCCGGTAATGATTGGTTTGTTCTTCCTCTACTTTTCATCGGCGCAATAATTGGTTATTTGATATTCAATTTGAGATGGCCTTTTGAAACCGTTCAAAAAATCTTTATGGGCGACGCAGGAAGCATGTTGATTGGGTTGACAGTAGTATGGCTGCTCGTATTGGGTGTTGAAGCTGACGTTCGGGTATTTGCCCCCGTTACTGCGCTGTATCTGATTGGTATTCCGTTAATGGACATGGCTGCAATCATGTACCGCCGAGTTAAAAAAGGGATGTCACCTTTTAAGCCTGACCGGGATCACCTCCACCATATATTTGAAAGAGCGGGTTACAGTCGAAAACAAACGCTGGTACGGATCTCTTTTGCCTCTATAGTGCTAGCTGCACTAGGTATTTCCGGAGAATGGATGCATGTGCCTGAATGGATCATGTTTTTGGGTTTTGTCGCGATTTTTGTGGCCTATAATTGGGCATTAGCACACATTTGGCAAATATTAACCTGGCTTCGTAAAGCTTAGCTTATTGAGTTATTGGGGAAAAATCCTCTCATGAGGATTTTTTTTGTGCGTTTTATATTATCGGATTGTTTATGAAAGTTGTTATTCCCGTAGCGGGTCTTGGTACCCGTATGCTTCCTGCGACTAAGGCTATCCCGAAAGAGATGTTGCCGCTTGTTGATAAACCACTTATTCAATACATAGTTAATGAATGTGTAGCAGCCGGTGTGAAAGAGATTGTGCTGGTGACTCATGCCAGTAAAAATGCGATCGAAAACCATTTTGACACCTCATATGAGCTTGAGTCGACGCTTGAGAAGCGAGTAAAGCGTCAGTTGCTCGATGAGGTGCAATCAATTTGCCCTAAAGACGTGACTATTATGCATGTTCGTCAGGGTGAGGCTAAGGGGCTTGGTCATGCGGTGCTTTGCGCAAAACCTTGTATAGGCAACAGTCCTTTTGCGGTTGTGTTACCTGATGTGATTTTGGATGAGTATAGTGCCGATCAGAGCTCTGAAAACCTTGCGGCAATGATTAAACATTATAAAGCGACTCAAGCTAGCCAAATCATGGTAGCGCCAGTGGCGCTAGATGAAGTAAACAAATACGGGATTGTCGATTGTGGTGGAGTGGATATCGAACCTGGTGAATCATCAGTCATTAAGGCTATGGTCGAAAAGCCAGCCATTGGTGAAGCCCCATCTAATCTTGCTGTTGTAGGTCGTTACGTTTTGTCTGAAAAAATCTGGGACTTGCTGGCTAAAACCCCCGCTGGTGCAGGGGATGAGATCCAATTGACAGACGCGATTGATATGCTTATTGAATCTGATACTGTCGAAGCCTTCAATATGACAGGTAAGTCTCATGATTGTGGCGACAAACTTGGTTATATGACGGCTTTTGTTGAGTATGGCCTGCGTAATGAAAAGCTGGGTAAAGAGTTTCGTCATCAGTTAGAGAACTTGCTCGGACAATAATCTAGGTCCGAATTTTAATGCCCACTTTGGCTTGTCGAAGTGGGCATTTTTCATTTCAGGGTAATGTATTATCTAATGAGAGCTTTAAGCTAAGACTAAATGAGAGCGATATAGTGAAAGGTATTTTATTAGCCGGTGGTACTGGCACGCGGTTATATCCCATCACACGTGGCGTATCTAAGCAGCTGCTACCTGTGTATGACAAGCCGATGATCTATTATCCGCTTTCTGTTCTTATGCTGGCGGGGATCCGCGATATTTTGATCATCACGACCCCTGATGAACAGATGTTGTTTCAGCGCTTACTCGGTGATGGTAGTGATTTTGGTATTTCGCTTGCCTATCAAGTACAGCCAAAACCTGAAGGGATCGCACAGGCCTTTATCATTGCCGAGGAGTTTATTGGTACCGACAGCGTGTGTTTGGTGCTGGGAGATAACGTTTTTTATGGGCAGGGTTTCAGTCTCACGCTGAAACAGACTGTAGCTGAACTCAGCAATGCAGATTCGGTAGGGGCGACTATCTTTGCCTATCAGGTCGACCAAGCAGAAAGATTTGGCGTGGTGGAGTTTGATGCTGATTTCACCCCCTTGGCAATCGATGAAAAGCCAGTTTTACCCAAATCTAACTGGGCGGTCACCGGACTCTATTTTTATGACAATCAAGTCGTCGACATCGCTAAAGGATTAACGCCCTCAAAACGTGGTGAGCTTGAAGTCACGGAAATTAATCAATCCTATTTAAAGCGCGGTGAACTTAAAGTCGAATTATTGGGACGTGGTTTTGCTTGGCTAGATACCGGTACGTTCGACAGTCTGCAGCAGGCTTCATCTTTTGTTCAAACCATAGAAACTGTGCAGGGTCTAAAAGTGGCTTGTCTTGAAGAGATAGCCTGGCGTAATGGCTGGCTGACCAATGAGGATATTCATCGTCTTGCCAAGCCTATGCTGAAAAACAGCTATGGTCAGTACTTACTTTCACTGGTGACCCCATAGGGCTTAGTAAAGGAAAGCTGTGCTAGGTTTGTATTAGTCATGAGGGAGCTGAGAAAGCGACTGGCTAAGACTGCTGACAATGGATATTAGTGCTTGCTTCAATGTTTTGCATAGGACTCGTTGAACAGTCAGCTTTGTCGGTTGCGCCACCCAAGTACAAGCCACTCATTTAGTGTTCGGTGGGAGAGGGGAACCAACTGGAACAATTGCCCACTCAATTTCAGTGAGCAATTGAATAAACCAGTTGATTGCGGATTTACGACGCGACGGCTTCTGAGCTCATGAGTTGATCAAAAGCGTTGCCGTCATTGCGAGACGCATTTACGACATAAGGGGCGTAGACGTCAAACAGTAACCGTGTATCACTGTGGCCCAGCAGCTGCGATATGTAGAGTGGATTTTCAAGGGCAGCGATATGTAATACCGCAGCCGTATGACGGGTTTCATAGGGGCGGCGCTTTTTTAACCCCGCGCTTTTCAATGTCGGGTACCATAATTTTCGACTGACATAGTGGGTTTGCAGTGGTGTACCTGAAGGCCCTGTGAACACAAAATTACTGCCTGAGCGATTGGCGGCTTTGATCCGCTTAAATGCATCATACACAGTGTCGCACATTTTCAGATCTCGACGCGATTTCGGTGTTTTCACATCACATACCACCCCGTTGACCCAGTTTTGTCGAATACGGATCAATCGGTGCTCAAAATCGATATGTTCCCATTCCAATCCATGCACCTCACAGCTTCGCATTCCAGTCCAAAACCGAATAATGAAATAGTCTTTCCACTGTTTAGGAACCACAGAAAGAAAGCAGCGCACTTCGGCAATGGTCATGGGGTAAGACTCTGCTTTTTCTTCTTTCAAGGAGCGGTAACGCCTCAGTGGGTAATCAAACTTAAACTCTTCAGATGCTAGGCTGGTAATGGCGATGAGTGGCCACAGAATGTTATTCACGCGGCGATTGGAGAGTTGCCTGGTACCATCTTCCTTCTTTATATCCAGTAATTTCTGACGAAAGAAATCAATTTGAGTCAGACTGACTTCATTGACTAAGGTATTGCCAAACTCTGGGATGAGATATTTTGTCAGCGCTTTCCGAACACTGCCTTGATAACTTTCTTTCCACTTGGCCTTTTGGCGTTCAAACCATTGGTTGGCGTAGTTATCAAAGAAAGGGTACTGACGGTCGGGATGTCGCGTCCGTTGCAGTTGTTCAAACAGTGCGACCTTTTTACTGTTGGGGAAGTAGTCTCGGTACTGAAAGCTACCTAAGTCTATCTCAGCATTCATCTGCTTTAGGGTGGTTTTAGCACTGGCTAAGTTTTTCGGGGTGGCCATCATTTTGGTGCCTTCACGAAAGCGTTGGCCGTAGAGGTGTAGGTCGAACTGAATACGCCCATTAGGGCGAATACGAATATGAGCCATAATCGTCTCCATCAAATAGATCTGTCCCTATCCGATGGAATTCGTTAAGATCTCGCCATCGGCTGGGTCTCTGTTAATAGCTAGTGCAGCCGGTACGGGGCAGGGTGGTTGCCGCCATCCTGTCCCAACTGCTTCTTTATCAGGTTAACCGGGTTATTAAAACCCGCAACTGCACCTGAAACGCCTCATTTCCCAATAGTCCGCACATTGCAAGTATTGGTTAAAAAGACAGCTTTCAATATATCAACTACTGGTTGTTTGTCCAGTAGTTTCTGCTTGAATTAATCACTTAATAATGACTTTTCTAATACCGAAACGGTGCGATAGATCAGCGCTTGAAAATAAGCCTAAGCAAACACCCTTCGATGACTTCAGTACTGGCTTGCAGACCCTAACAGAAGCGATCAAGTGCCACTTACCCTCAATCATGACCCTATCGCTGCTGCAATTTAAAGCAACGAAGGGATGACGTTTCATTTCTGAGCGGTAAACGCTGATCAACTAGCATCTGATTTTATTCTTGCTTGTGCAGTACACTCGCTGGTAAACCGTATACCGCAATCACATCCAATACTTTAAGGGAGTACTTGGTTTCATATACTGCCCTACCCATCAGTTTGCCGTACATGGTGCCAGCCTCATTGGAAGATAAGCCGCTTTTTGAGAAGTCGAAGTTATTGATGGGCATTTGTCTTATTTGTTCGATATAAAGCTGGTCTATCACTTTTTGGCTTTCACTGCGTAGGTCCTCTTTTTTATAACCCCAGCTTTCTTTTGCTATCACGCCAACGGGTAGGTTGGATCAGGGCGGGATCCCACTTTAAATTGAACTTTTACGGTTGGTCATGATCTGATCTGCCTTGCCCTTAATCCACAGATGACCATGACCCTTTTGAAACAACTAGAACAGATTACCGATCCCCGTAAGGACATCAATCTAAAGCATAATTTAGTGGATGTGGTGTTCCTGACACTCAGTGCTATCCTCAGCGGTGCGACTGGGTGGAAGTCCATTCAGGAATTCGGAGAAGAACAGCTAGATTGGCTCCGTCTGTACCGAAAATTTGAAAATGGCATCCCTAAAAGGCATTGTATCAGTAATATAATCAAAGCATTGGACAGCGAACTGCTCCTTCAAGCCATATTTGGCTGGATCAATGAGCAACGGCAAACGGAAGGGAAAACCGTTATCGCGCTGGATGGAAAAACCCTGCGCGGGGCGTGGAGTGAGGATGCTAAGAATGCACTCCATGTTGTCAGCGCATTTGATGTCGGCAACGGCATTACACTTTACCAAGACAGTTCACATTCTAAAGGGAAAGAAGCTGAAGTCGCCCGCAACATGATTGATGCTATGGCACTGGATAATGCCGTTCTGACGCTGGATGCACTGCATTGTCAGGTGTCTACCATGAACAAAATTAAACAGGGGAACGGTGATTTCATTATTCAGCTCAAGTCGAACCAGCCGGGATTATTTGAAGCAGTCAAAACCAGCTTCAGTAAAGCGTATGAGCAGCCAGAACTGGCTATATTTGAGCAGTTCAACATGGGTCATGGCCGCAGGGAGCGCCGAACAGTCATGCAGATAGAAGCAGAATTATCAGCGGAACTTAAGAAAAAGTGGCCGCACATCACCTCATTTATCGAAGTTGCCAGTGAACGGACAGTCGATGGAATAACATCATGTTCTTCACGCTGGTATGTCAGTTCCTTACCGCTCAATGCCGAAGAGGCCGCGAGGACTATTCGAGAGCATTGGGGGGTAGAAAATCAGCTCCATTGGGTGCTGGATGTGGTCTTCCGCGAAGATGCGCTGAAGGTAACGGATCCTGATGGCGCAAAGCATCTCGCCCTATTTAACCGAGCGGCTCTGAGTGCGATAAGGCAGCACCAAGGCAAAAAAGACAGTCTGGCAGGTAAGCGCCGCCGTGCTGGTTGGAGTCCTACATTTCGCTCAGAGTTGTTATTTGGTTAAGATATAAGCAAAGTGGAATCCCGCCCTGTAGGTTGGATAGGTCGTAAATTTTACTATCTCTAAGAAAGATCTCTGCTTGTTTCAATTTATAATCGCGGTGTTCATAGTTGAGTGGTATAGCACCGTTCATGAGAGCGTTCGCTAAAATGACTGTGGCTAGACTGAGCATGGTAGGATCCTTTTAAGCTGATAAACATTGCGAACTCAATCATAGAGGCAAGTCAAGATCCGGCAACTGTGTGGAAAGTCAAACGGGTAGGCTTCTCTTTATTCTGTTAGGTTGGAAGGATAGGTCAGGGGTAATCCAATCCCCTCTATTAACCATTTAAAGTAGTACTACCATGTTGCTCCCATTCTAAGCGTGTGTATAATTAACCCAGACCGTACATGTGCTCTATGGTCGTTAAAGAAGATATTGATGAAAATCAATGAGCCCGAGCGTGCACCGTCAAGCGAGGTCAAACCATAAGGGTTAAATATCGCTATGTTAGGCATCGGCTAACACCATAAAGACATTAAATTGCAAAAGCCCAGACGTTCCTGGGCTTTTGGTTATCTGCGCATTGTACCAAAGCCTTTCGGTGTGCTCTGTTAGAGCTCCTTTCATCAATAGCGTGTCCAAGTTACATTAGTCGCATTTACCGCCGCGGTGGGTAAATGGTGGGTAATCAAATCGGTGGAATCAAGCTAAGGCTGATTCCCTATATTTAATTTCGTGATAACCGAATGTATGTGAAGCACATTGTGGCTCATACTGAATATGCGATGTTGACCCACCAATACAGGTGAAATAAGGAGTACCTGATGACGTCTCGTGGTGTGAACTTATCAGAGAAGCTTTGATAGATGCTCCCTACTTTGCTGAAGTTCGTAACCAGGCGGACTGCGATCGTGCCCTGAATACCATGGACGAAATGATAGATGATTATGACGCCAACGCCGGGGCAATTACTCTGTTGGCGAGGGCTATCGAATATTGGGAAGATCAAGCAGACGAATTTGTTGAGTTTAACCGTACGATTGCCCAGTGAGATAACGGGATCGTATTGGTTAAAATGTACTAGCTCAGATCAGGTCTGAGCTAGTACAAATAAGTTAGATCTCAGTACCACTATATTTAGCATTTACTCATCAAGAAAACGTCTACAGCTTTGGCAATCTTCCCCTGATCCAGTGACATAATCTAGGGCTGCGATTGCTCATGTCCCTATCTGAACTAGCCGCAGCACTATTTCACTGACTGCTCTTATGGTGGGCGGTTGAAAAGTGTACAGCGCTATACATCCCCAAAGCCAAACATATCACCTTGGCTATCTTCATCGCCTGCTGCATCTTGTTGTTTTAACTTTGTTTCTAACTTGTTTTTTGATTGCTGTACCAGATCCATTTTGGGGGAGGCGTATTCGATATCAGTGATACTTTGACAAGGAGCAGTATTATCTCGGTTGTTATAAAAACCCAGCTTTAGATCACCTTGACCATTCACAAGTACCGCGATTTTCATGTGGTCAGCACTGGTAATATCTTTGATCTTCACCTTACTCAGCTGGCTCAGATTGATACTGTATAACATGGGCTTATCACATTCGATATGCTTAGTACGGATAAAACGGTTACTACCGGTTTCTTCAACTAAACTGGCAAGCATGACATAGTCTTCATTGACATAGAGTAGGGCTTGATTGGCTTTTTTTAACGGCGTAATTGACAAGTATTTTTCGAGATCTTCCTTAAAATCATAAATGTTGATGGTCATTTTCGCCTCTGTGCGATATGAGGTTGCTTTTTTTAATCGATATTCGCGTAACGATGCCAGTGAGCTTGAGCTCACGAAGTTGTCGTTACTAAATATCGCACGCTCATCATCAAGGTAATACAGGATCTGTTCTGCATCAGTGTTGTGGCAGATCCTATCTAGTTGTAGCATGCTTTGTTTGTTGAGCAATATCCCATCGGTTACTTGCATATTCTCAGGCAGTGCACTGATTTGAATGTTATTGTCACGCTCAATGCGGACTTTTTGTTGTTCTTTATTGAGCTCAAACACGTCGAAAGGTCGATGCGCATCAGCTACCTCAAGGATCATCCTGGCGGAATTTGTGGGTAAAGCTTGATAAGCTAGATTTTTATGTTGTTCAAGAAAGGTGAGATGTTTCTCTATTGGTGGTTTAGCTTGAATATATAGAAGTGATACTTGTGCCATGAGACCGTTGATCAAAGGTAACTTTGGCTGTTTACCGTATTCAACTTCAAGGTTCATTGGCGGGTGGTCTTCGGTGTTTTTTAGCTCAGCCAGCCACCAAGTCTTAAAACTACTGGCACATAATGACCATTGACCCTTTTTGAGCACCCAGTCGCTGTTAAGGGGTAACTTAACTAGCATGGGGAAGTCGCTCGGGCCACCGATCAAATAGCCTTCCTCTCGGCTTTCTATCACAACCGTGACATACGCAATAGGATCTTTATGGCTGATCGCATCGACGAGGTAGCTTATGCCTTTTTTACTGTCAGCATGAAATTCAAGTTTTGCCATGATGGTTTCCTTTTAAACGTCGATAGTTAATCAATCTGCAAAATACTGGGCGAGTGGACGCTGAAATATTGCTGCGGATAAGGGAGTGTGCAGTGTGATGTTAAGGCTGGTGTCACCAGTCGGTATCACGTTATGCAACACGGTGTCTTGTTTGCGAGCAAAACAGCTTTTAACTAATGCGAGCTTATGACTATTAAGACTTTTCCGGTTGTGGATTAAAGTCAGTGTCGCAGCGAAATATTTAAGTGGGCCGTGATGGCATAAAGTCTCAAATGCTTTAAGCGTGCGTTGGTTACAAGGGCAGTTAAATACAATATCTAGCTGGCGTGGTTCGGTGCGCCTTGCCGCGTTTTCACTCGTGAGCGCTTCAACGAACGTTGCTCCGCCAAGATGATTAATCGCTGTACGCTGCTTTTTATTAACAACCAACCCCTGATGTCGTCCTAAGTCTTGCCACGCTTGGCTAAGGGCCTTCATCGTAAGCTCACCAGTTGTTAGCATGCGCAAAGCCTGTGCATTCATAAGTTGAAATGTTTGATCGCTATACCATTGCTTCGGTGTGTGAGTTGTCCATTGCTTCAACCACTCATCGTCACTCCAATGCTGCTTATGACGAGACACAGGTAGATTGGGAACGATCCTTTGCAGTAGTTGCGCCTCGCTGAAGCAGGGTTGATAAGACTTTTTGTCTTGTTCGGACAATGCTGCATAGTCCGGGCTGAGCTCCGCAAGCACTCTGGATACATCATTAGAGCCTGCAGGCATATCCAACAGATAGCGCAACTCGTCGCGGCTATAGTGACGTTTGTGGGGTTTAAACAGTGGAATGATCCGTTCAAGCCCGTGCAAATAATGGCGACGTGTGGTTGCATAGTGTGCATGACCGAATTGAGCGCTGATCACATCAAGAAGCAAGCTGTCGTTGACCTGGCTAAAATCGCGGCCCTCGAGCCAAAATTGAAAGCGTGCCAAGCAACTCGTTTTAGTCAGCATGGTTTGCATCGCTTTGTCATCAAGTATTGAAGCCAAATGGTTATCTTCCCGTTCATATGCCAAATGCAACCCTTGCAGGTAAGTAAGTTCAACACCTGAGTGACGTAAATGATGAAAGCGTACTTGTTGTCCGAACAACCCTTTGAGTACTTGAGTCACGGGGTATAAATAGTGATTTGCGCGTGAAGTGATAGACTCACCGCATAATGCCAAAAGCGGTTGGGCATTATCACTCTCTGCATGCACCTTTAGCACAATACGTATAAGTTTTGCCGCAACTTCGGGCATGACGACATATAAGTGCCGTGTTTTCCGGTCTTTTGTTTCCCCCTCTATCGTCCCGGTGATCGTCAGCTGAAAATGGTTTGCCTGATTGACGACTTGACGAATATCCCCCACTCGAAGACGTAATACCTCTCCTCGGCGTAAGGCGCCGTAAAATCCGAGTAACGCGGCGACACTGGCAAACAGTCTTTGCAAAGGATGACCATTGCTAGATGACAGTAAATAGTCGACAACGTGATGTACCTGCGAGACGCTGAGTCTGAAAGCGTCAATTCGTGCGGGTAAACTTGGCTTTTCAAATTGACTCAAATCGAGATGATCGGTTAAAGGCTGCTGTGCCACACTGCGTAAAAATTGGTAGAAATGCCACTGCTGAGAATCTTTGGTCTCAAGTGTTTCAAAAGCTTGCTGTGCCCAAAGCGCTAATTTTTCCGGCTCACAGGCTGTCTCATAGGAGAGCGGAGCAAGGTTTTTATAGAAGTTGCTGTAACGATCGACGGTATTAACCGGTAGGTTGTCACGTTTAACCCCGCCTTCGATGAACAACGACTCACAAAAGTGAAACAGCAGTTTGGGCAGGATGTTATCTTGACGCCAACAGGGCTCCGCTGGCACTACGTCAGATCTGTTGTTTTTACTGCGGTAATACTTGATTAAATCTTTGTGTGGCCAATGAGTTTTGCCAGAGTTTGATTGACTACCGTCCTGGTTTTCTTGCGTATGGAATACGATCGGTTGATAGAGTGTTTTTTTGATTGCGAGTGGCAGCTTGGGGCTGCAATGTTGAGGTAACGTGGCGACATGCCGTTGCGGATCGGAAATATCGCGCAGCAACTCGACTGGTACTTGATACTGGTGGTGCCACAGTGATTGAAATGTGCGCTGCCATTTCGCCGCTGTGCGTGCAGCGAGATAATAAGGCTGTGCTGATAATGCATGATTTAACGCTTGTAACAGTGCATTCGTCGTTGGCCCTTGGGTTTGCTGCTGCATATATTGGTGTAATAGTCGATAAGCAAACAGCGACAGTGGCAAGCGAGTAAAACTTGGCTGAGTGTTGTTAGCAAAGGCGGCGATAGGTGTTGGGTGCGGTACCTTAAGGGTATATTGACCTTCGAAAAACTCAATCGGCTCAGCACTACTGAGAACCGCTTGCCAGTAGCTTAATGGCAGCGGCGCGACTTCGATATAGAGCACGGTAAGTAACCAAGCAAGGTCATTTTTAAGTTCGTTTTTGGGGTCAACGATAAAGTGTTGGCGAAGTTGTTGGTAGCTTCGTAGTAACTTGCCGGCATCGTCGTTGAACACTTGTATTTCGCGGTTCCATTTGAGTGCACTATCTTGACAACGTGACTCTTGCTTTGATGGCAGGGTCCAATCACAGACATCAAAAAGATATTGTAAGACTTGATCTCGTGCTTGCTTAAGTCGACGTTGTCGCCCTGTGGGAATGTTGCTTATCGCATGATTAATTTGCTTGAGACTTTCTTCACTGAGTTGGCGTTGGCTTGAGTGTTGCTCAAGTTGTAGACATACCCATTTGATATCAGTGCGAGCTGCTATCGTTAGTCCTTGGTCGTCAAGATAGCGTTGTAGCGTGTTGTGATCGAGCATATCAGTAGTCCGTGGTGAGCGGTATTAGCTGTAAGAAATCACTAATGCCGTTTAGGTGCTTAGTGAGCTTTTTTTGTGATGCAGGGAAATGCATGTCACTGCCGAGATGTTCACCGAAAGAAGAATGCCCCATGAGTTGATCTACATCTTGAGTCGATAACACGGGATCGAGCGCCGCTCTCGCATGCTGCGCAAAAAAGTGCCGCAGTTGGTATGGCACCACATGATCGTTTGGGAAGCATTCAGACCAGTGTTGCATCATAAATTGACGTAGTGATTTTGCGTTGAGTGGCTGCGGCTCCCCCTGGCTATTGATTTGAAACCACTGCAAAGACGGGGGAGTATGCTTGGGGAAAAGTTGAATAACTTGATGTTTGAGTTGTTCAAAACGCTCAATTGCTTGCTGCAGATAGTGCGGTAATGTCACACTTCGCCAGCGGCCTTTGTCTCTAACAATAGCGTGTTGAAAGTTAAAGCAATAAGTTTGTTCAAGCGTAATAGCATGAGTCGGACGAACGCCTGTTAATACGATGAACAATAATGCGAGTTCATTTGCACGAAAATTAACTAACTCGCGCAAGGTTGTTGCGCTGAACTGTTCGTGACTCAGTTGCAACCCGTGTTGATGTAAATGCCGGAAAAACTGCCGCAGATGGCCCACATCTAGCATACGCTGTGAGCCAATCTCGAGCGCTGAGAGTTTGACATAAGTTTTAGTTGCTTTAGTCAGATCGAGATGGAATGCCGGAATTCGACCAGCTACCTGTAAATGCTCCGGCAATGGATCATTTTTATGTAACAGTGAACGTTCATTTGCTGTGATTGGAAGTGGCACGTTGAGCATCGGTGCGAGTTTTGGGTCCATTAGTACTTGACGCAGTCTGTCTAGATATCGCGTTTGTGCGTGAAAGATCTCATAACGTAGTTGATCGCTGTCTTGAGATTGATAAGCGCTGGCTGAGTGATGATGCAAGCCTTCTTCACCGAGCAGTACCCGTTTACTAAGTGTTGACAGACTATTATCAAGATTGGCCAAGGTGTTGAAGTAGCCAAAAAGTCCATCACGACGTATGCGGTATCGGCCTAATAACGAGGTTGGTGTACGCCATTTTGTCGTTAACCAATCAATGAAAGCCACTTTTTCTTGGATAGACAGTTCCCAATGCTCGGTAGACTGGGTTAATGCATGGCTAAAGTAGGCATTGAGTCCATTGGGCAAGGGTTGCCATTGCCACTTCAAGCCCTCATGAGTGTCGTGCGCCAATGCATATTCGACCCAGGAAATATTATTCATACGGACTCGTCGCAGTGCATTGGCTTGGCACGGTTCACTGCCCGTGAGGATGGCTATTGTGGGGATATCTGCAGTAGTTCGGCAATCAACAAGCTCGCCTTTTAGCCAGAGATAAACAAAATAAAACAGGTGTCGATCGTACGAGTTAATCTTTTTGCTAATGCTCTGTTTTACGTGCGACTTTAATCGCGACAAAGCAGTAAGTAGTGTTAACGCTACGCTCATAGCCTCTGGGTATACACCGCCGCTATTACGGTGTCGCGCTTTACGTTTGATGGCACTTAATTTACTCATGCTTGTCCTCAACTTTACTGTTAGCTAACTTGCTGTTGTCAAAACGGATTGCCGTTGGTGATACCCCAGCGAATAATGCTAATAGGTTTTTTTTAGGGAGCGATTGAGTGGTTAGCTTAGGGCTGGATTTAGCCGCAGAGAGCCGGGCGGCAAGCGTTTTTAGCGTTGAAGATTGATAGTTATATTGTAGAGCTGGGAACTTGAGCATTAATGTCAGAATAATCTGCTCAATATTATCTGCTGAATCGTGATGCTCACAGAGTCTGATTTTTTGTTTTTGAACAAAGGGATGTTGTCGAAGTCTTGCAAACAGTGGGTCAGGCATTAAAAGCAGATAGCGCTCTGGAGCCGTAGGTATGACATGAAGAGTGATTGTCTGCAGTAAGAGCTGTATTTCGTCCTGCTGAAAATGTTCAAACACAATGGGGTTGAATTCTAGGGTTATCTCTTCGCTGAGCAAATGAGCAACTAGCGGGTGATACTCGAGGGTAAAACTGCAAATCAAACGTTGTGTTGTTTTCATATCTAGAGCCTAAAAATTACTGATTGCCCTCGATTGTATATTTAGAAAATTTTGGAATTTTGATTTTCAATGTACATTTTGAGCATTGAAAATATTTTTTCTGAGTTAGTAGGATTGGTGGAAAACATGGGGGTTGTATGATGAAAAGTCAGTGATTTTGATAGGTAATCACCCGAAATGACAGAAAGGAGATTCGAGCGATAGGGCGGTGAGTAGTCACTAAGTGCTCGCCGGTTATAAATCTGTACTTTTTTGGAAGGCTTATGGCCGGAAAGCTCTGTTTCTTGTATGCCTTTTCAAGCTAATGAGCATTAAAGCCTAAAAACAACAAATCATTAAAACCTATAAACTAATCGACATCAAAACCTATAAATGATATAACACTAAAACTTAGAGGTGAATGTAATAACTGGTAAGTATCATAAGTAATGGTTAGAGCGAGCATGAATGACATATCACAAAAACTAGCAGATTCGCTTGAGCAATTACAGCAGCTTCAAGAGTCAGGGGCTGTTGCTATCCAGTCAAAACGACTCGGTCGAGTGCATCGAGAACGGCTCTTAAAGCATGGGTTTATTCGTGAAGTTATTCGGGGTTGGTACATACCGGCGATGCCTGATGAAAAGCCTGGCGACAGTACATCTTGGTATACTTCTTTCTGGGATTTTTGCGGTGCATATTTATCGGAACGTTTCGATAAATCCTGGTGTCTCTCACCTGAGCAATCACTTAGTCTGCATATCGGTGATAGAACCGTACCTCAGCAATTGCTCGTGCGCTCGCCCAAAGGCAATAATAAGCCCACCGCCTTCCTACACAATACCTCGATTTTTGATGTCAGGTTGAAGATGCCCGCCGCAGAACACATTGAAAATCTGGAAGGGCTCAATGTATACAGCTTAGCGGCAGCACTTGTTTATTCTTCGGTGAATCAGTTTCAAAATGCCCCCATCCAAATGCGTACTGCCTTATCGATGGTGACAGATGCATCCGACGTATTGTCCGTTTTACTCGCCGGTAATCACAGTGTGATTGCCGGCCGATTAGTGGGGGCTTTTAGAAATATTGGCCGAGATTTGATTGCTGACAATATATTAAAGGGCATGCAAGCGGTCGATTTGAAAGTGCAAGAAGAAGACCCTTTCGCCGAGAAAGTACAGATTAGCTTTGGCCGTCGTGATGTCTCGCCCTATGTTAATCGCATGCGGTTAATGTGGGCGCAAATGCGTGAAAGTGTTATCGCGAATTTCCCTGAACAAATACAACAAAGCGTCGATATCGAAACCTACATGGCCGAAGTGGAAGACAAATACGTCACAGATGCCTACCACTCACTGTCCATTGAAGGCTATCGGGTAACTCGCGAATTGATTGAACTGGTTCGCTCTGGTAACTGGCAAGCTGAAGGTTCAGACGAGAGTAAAAAGCATTTAGATGCTATGGCAGCCAAAGGCTACTGGGATGCGTTTCAGGAGGTTAAAAAAGCGGTTCTATCGGTGTTAGAAGGTAATAATCCTGGCGATGTTTTGGAACAGACGCACAGCGATTGGTATCTCGCCTTATTTGGCCCAAGTGTGGCCGCCGGTATTATTAAACAATCGGACTTGGCCGGTTACAGAACAGGGCCTGTCTATATTCGCCAGTCTATGCATACCCCACCTAATAGGGACGCGGTTCGCGACATGATGCCGACACTCTTCGACTTGCTCGCAGAAGAAGAAAATGCAGCAGCCAGAGTGGTGCTGGGTCACTTCATTTTCGTCTACATCCACCCATACTTTGATGGTAACGGCAGAATGGGAAGATTCATCATGAATTTAATGATGGCCTCAGGCGGTTACCCTTGGACAGTCGTACCCGTCGAACGACGAGATGAATATATGCAAGCATTGGAAGCAGCCAGTGTCAAACAGGATATTGTCCCTTTTACACAGTTCTTGGCATCGCTACTTTAACAAAGGGCTGACGGCATATTACTAAGGAAGGTGCGAATAAGTCCGAGATGTGAGATCATCGTGTTGTAACCTGAACCCAGAATGAGTAACCGGATGAGCCAGCAACTGACTTTTGCCGACAGTGAGTTTTCCAGTAAACGCCGCCAGACCCGCAAAGAAGTTTTCCTTGGCAGAATGGATGACTTGCTTCCCTGGGACAAATTACTTGGCGTTATCGAGCCTGTGTATCCCAAGGCCGGTAATGGTCGCAGGCCCTATCCGCTGGAAACCATGCTGCGTATTCACTGCATGCAGCAATGGTACAACCTGAGCGATGAGGCCATGGAAGATGCCCTCTATGAAATCGCCTCCATGCGACAATTTGCTCGCCTGTCACTGGATAAAGCCATTCCAGACCGCACTACCATCATGAATTTCCGGCATTTGCTGGAGCAGCATGAACTGGCCCGCAAAATCTTCAGTACCGTTAATCACTGGCTAGCAGAGTGTGGCGTTCTAATGACCCAGGGCACCTTGGTGGATGCCACCATCATTCAAGCCCCCAGCTCTACCAAAAACAAACACAACAGCCGTGATGAAGACATGCACCAGACCAAGAAAGGTAACCAGTGGTACTTCGGCATGAAAGCGCACATTGGCGTGGACGCCAAAAGTGGCCTGACCCACAGTCTGGTGACCACGGCGGCTAACGAGCACGACCTCAATCAGGTTGGCAAGTTACTGCATGGCGATGAAGAATTTATCTCAGCCGATGCTGGTTATCAGGGGGCCGAAAAGCGCGATGAGCTCAGCGATGTCAGCGCAGACTGGCTTATCGCCAAGCGTCCCGGCAAAGTGAATGCATTGAAGCAACACCCGCGCAAGAACAAGCTGGCCATCCGTTACGAATACCTGAAAGCGAGTATCCGAGCGAAGGTTGAGCATCCATTTCGGATAGTAAAATGTCAGTTTGGTTTCGTCAAAGCCAGGTACAAGGGGCTGGCTAAAAATGACAGTCAACTGGCGATGTTATTCACCCTGGCGAACCTGGTTCGAGTTGACCAATTGATACGGGCACAGGCGAGATCTACCTGAAATGAGGAAATTGGCCTGAAACAGGGCCAAAATCAGCCACGAAGAGACGATTTTGGGCTGAAAATTGGAAAATTGAGCCACAGGACGTCGATAAAGGACGGTTTGGGGCGTCATATCGGGAGCTGCGGACCACTTAATCGCAGCTTCCCTAGCATGGCTAAACTCATCAAATCTGGTAGTGAAAAATGAAGATACTGGTCACTGGTGGGGCTGGATTCATTGGCTCTGCAGTTGTTCGTCATATTATCAACCATACTCAAGATAGCGTAATTAATGTCGACAAGTTAACTTATGCAGGCAATATCGAGTCTCTTGGCAGCGTAGAGAAAGATAAACGATACGCTTTTGAGCAAGTTGATATCTGTGACCGAGCAGAATTAGACAGAGTGTTTGATGAGCATAAGCCTGATGCAGTTATGCACTTGGCAGCAGAGTCTCATGTAGATCGCTCAATAACAGCTCCTGCTGATTTTATTCAAACAAACATAGTTGGTACTTACACCCTCCTAGAAGCGACTCGTGCATATTGGCACGAGCTATCTGATGATAAGAAGAGCGCTTTTCGTTTTCACCATATTTCTACCGATGAGGTTTATGGTGACTTACCTCATCCTGATGAAGTACAAAATTCAGGCGAGTTACCCCTATTCACTGAAGTCACACCTTATGCTCCGAGTAGTCCGTATTCGGCATCGAAAGCATCCAGTGACCACCTCGTTCGCGCTTGGTTGCGTACCTATGGTTTGCCAACAATAGTGACCAATTGCTCAAATAATTATGGCCCTTTCCAATTTCCTGAAAAACTGATCCCACTTGTGATTTTAAATGCGGTGGAAGGCAAGCCTTTGCCTGTTTACGGCAAAGGTGATCAAATTCGTGATTGGTTATATGTAGAAGACCACGCTCGCGCTTTGTATAAAGTTATCAAAGAAGGAAAAGTCGGTGAAACCTATAATATTGGTGGTCACAATGAAAAACGAAATTTGGAGGTGGTAAAAACAATATGTGCGATTTTAGACGAATTGAT
This sequence comes from Shewanella chilikensis, assembly GCF_037953065.1. NCBI lineage: Bacteria > Pseudomonadati > Pseudomonadota > Gammaproteobacteria > Alteromonadales > Shewanellaceae > Shewanella > Shewanella chilikensis. Next base: position 1,576,906 of record NZ_CP149966.1, read on the forward strand.
GCCTAAAGCTACTCCGTACGCGGAACAAATTACTTATGTGACAGATCGACCTGGTCACGACCGTCGCTATGCCATCGATGCTACCAAAATGAGCAAAGAGTTAAATTGGGTCCCTGATGAGACCTTTGAAACAGGGTTGCGGAAAACCGTGCAATGGTATCTTAACAATCAGGCTTGGAGTCAGCGAGTTCAGGACGGCTCTTATCAAAGACAACGCTTAGGTTTAATTTGTAACCTAATTGACATCCTCCTCGCCGTAAACGACGAGGATTCCTACTGCGGTTAGGCGCGAACGCCGGACTCGCTTCGGTGGGTTCCTGCTGCTGGCGGCATTGTTGCACCACTCACTTCACAGGCTAATCGGGCGTGTCCCGCCCTTAATACATTGATCGCGCCGACGACATCGGCGTTTTCTTCAAAGCCACATTCCACACAGGCAAACCGAGCTTGCGTGGCGCGGTTATCCTTCGATATGTGACCACAGCACGGACACGTCCGGCTGGTGTTTTTCGGTGGAACGGCGATCAGGTGGCCACCATTCCATGCCAGCTTGTAATCGAGCTGGCAACGGAACTCAAACCAGCCTTGATCAAGAATGGCTTTATTCAGGCCTGACTTCGCCCTAACATTCCTACCCTGTTGCTCGGCGGTTCCTGCCGCTGATTTTGACATGTTTTTGACCTGCAAATCTTCAATACAGACTATCGCGTGGTTTTTGCTAATGTCGTTTGAGATTTTATGCAGGTAGTCACGGCGGCTGTTGCCGATATTGGAATGAATGCGCTGAACTTTGGCTTTGGCCTTTTTCCAGTTATTGCTGAATTTTACCTTGCGGCTCATGGCCTGCTGCGCCTTGCGCAAAGCGGTTTCGTGCCGTTTGAAACTGTTGAGCGGGGCGTAAAAACGGCCATCGGACAGGGTGGCAAAGCGGGCAATGCCCATGTCAATGCCGATGGCATCGCCCTGATGCACGGCAATTTCAACTTCCCGCTCGGTCTGGATCGATACATACCACTTACCACAAACCTGACTGACCGTGACGTTTTTAATCTCACCTTCCACCGTCCGGCTGTTGCGGTAACGCAGCCAGCCGAGCTTGGGCAGGAAGAGTCGATTATTGCCTTGCTCCAGTTTCACCCCTTGTGGATAGCGAAAGCTATCTGACTGACCCTTCTTTTTGAAGCGCGGGAAGTCTGCTCGTTTGGCAAAGAAATTTTTGTACGCCCGATCTAAATCTTTCAGCGACTGTTGCAGCGTTTGAGAAGGTGAATCAGACAGCCATTTTGTTTCTGGCTCTGCTTTCCATTGTGGTAACAGATTATTCAGTTCAAAGGCCGATAGTTTCTTTTCACCCTGCTCATGTCGTTCTTTTTGCAACGCCAGCGCCTTGTTATAGACAAACCGACAAGCACCGGAGAAGCGGCGCATCTGGCGCTGCTGCTCTCCAGTGACAATCAGTTCGAATTTGTAGGCTTGCAGTCGTTGCATGGCTTGCTCATACTGTGTCAATACAACTCAATTATAGATTGGTCTATGGAAATTGAAAACGATTTAAGGCATGGCAGGCATTGCGTTTTTAAAATGCACGTTCATTTGGTCTTTGTAACAAAATACCGACGAAATGTCTTTACCAAAGAAGTGCTGGATGATCTAAAAATCTTTTTTGAAAAGGTCTGTCTTGATTTTGAATCAGAGCTGGTTGAGTTCGACGGTGAAGACGACCATGTGCATTTGTTGGTGAATTACCCGCCGAAGGTGGCCGTGTCGAATCTGGTTAACAGTCTCAAAGGTGTATCCAGCCGGATGATCCGAAAAAAGAATTACCCTTCGATCAAAAAGAAACTCTGGGGAGGTGCGCTCTGGTCGCCCAGTTATTTTGCGGGGAGCTGTGGTGGTGCGCCAATTGAGATCATCCGGCAGTATATTGAGCAGCAACAAACTCCGGCGTAGCCCTCAGAACGGCTTCGCCGTTGCGCTATTCATCCTCGCCCTGAACGGCGAGGTTTTCCGCGCTATCCGATAAACAAGATCTATTAAGGGTTGTAAAACCTATGATGAATAGTGATTATGGCCAGTACTTGCATAAGCTATGCCTGAAAGTTAATTAATAGCTCAGGATAAAGTGTTATTGCCTGGGACTGTGTTCGAAATACTGTGTCAGATCAATAATCATCCACTGATGTAGGTTTCGGGAGTCCTTTAAAATGAATAAGTTTAAAAAAGAAGAGCGCCAAATTTGGCGCTCTTCTTTTATCGGGAAGATAGTCCTGTTTTTGGTGGGACTACTGGAGAGATTGATTTGGTAATCAACACTCGACGATATTAACTGCCAGGCCGCCTTTGGCGGTTTCCTTGTACTTGCTGCGCATATCTTTGCCGGTATCCATCATGGTCTTGATCACCTTATCCAGGGAAACCTTGTGATTACCATCGCCGCGCAGTGCCATGCGTGAGGCGTTGATGGCCTTGACAGCGCCCATGGCGTTTCGTTCGATACAGGGAACCTGCACCAGGCCGCCGACAGGATCGCAAGTCAACCCCAGATTGTGTTCCATACCGATTTCTGCCGCGTTTTCAACATGCTCGACCGTACCACCCATGATTTCGGTCAGTGCGGCGGCGGCCATAGAGCAAGCCACGCCGACTTCGCCCTGACAGCCAACCTCGGCTCCGGAAATGGAGGCGTTTTTCTTGTACAGAATCCCTATGGCCGCCGCCGTCAACAGAAAACGGCAACAGACATCTTCATCCACTTCCTGAACAAAGGTGTCGTAGTAGCAGAGCACGGCAGGGATGATACCGGCGGCGCCATTGGTGGGCGCCGTTACCACCCGATCGCCGGCGGCATTTTGCTCATTCACAGACAGGGCAAACAAGTCCACCCAATCCATGGCATTGAGGGGATCGATATTGTTGCGGCCTTCGGCCTTGAGGCGGCGATGCAGCGCCGGGGCGCGGCGGCGCAGTTTAAGGCCACCGGGCAAAATGCCTTCTTTCTGATAGCCTTTTTCGACGCAGGCTTTCATGGTTTGCCAGATATGCCACAGTTTGGCTTTGACTTCATCTTCTGGGGCTATGCTGAGCTCATTGGCCATCATCAGCGAAGAGATGCTCAGGCCATTGTCGCAGCAAAGCTCCAACAGTTCGCTGGCGGTATTGAAATCGTAAGGCGCCTGGGCGATGGGAGTCGCCGGAGAAGCGTTACGCTGCTGAATTTCATCTTCATCGAGAATAAAACCGCCGCCGACCGAGTAGTAAGTGCGTTGATACAAACACTCTCCGGCCTTGAGGGCGTAGAGTGTCATGGCGTTGGCGTGTGCCGGCAGTGTCTTGCGCCTGTGGTAGGTGATACCATCTTCGCGGGTAAACTTAACCTTACGGCCATCGCTGAGCGTCAGTGTCTGGCTGTCGGCTACTTCTGCCAGAATCGCCTCTATGCTGTCGGTGTCGACGGTTTCCGGATCTTCCCCCATCAATCCCAGAATCACTGCCTTGCCGGTACCGTGGCCCTTGCCCGTTTGTCCAAGAGAGCCAAAAAGTTCTGCCTGCAGTTCGTCGACCTGTCCAAGTAAGTCATCTGCAGCCAGTTGTTCGATAAAGATTTTGCCCGCTTTCATCGGACCCACGGTATGGGAACTGGAAGGCCCTATACCTATCTTGAACATATCGAATACGCTAATCATTTGGTTAACCCTGTTGCTGTTTCGTTGTTATTTTAGTCATTGGGAGGCGCATTGCTCGCGCATGCGCAGGTTTCGGAGTAACCTTGACCCAAGTTACTCTGCCCATGGGCAAGTATCCCATACTTTTGGCCTGGAATATCATTAGTTATTCTTATTAAGCTAAGGTTGCATTAGCCTTGCTAACAAAGGGATTGACCCTGGTTGCGCTTTCCTTGCTGCCATACCTGTATCGGGGCTAACACCATTTCGTACCTTTTTCAGTCGCTTTCATGCGCGGTACCCTGTTGGAGATGTTTATGAGTCACTTAATGCTGGATCTTGCCTCTGTCGAGTTGACCCAAGAGGAGGCGTCTGTCCTGCAACATCCGGCCGTTGGCGGCCTAATTCTGTTCAGCCGTAATTACCAGGACAGAGAGCAGCTGATAGCCCTGATCCGCGCGGTTCGTCGGGTGCGTCCCGAACTGCTAATTGCCGTCGATCATGAAGGGGGCAGGGTACAGCGTTTTCGCGAGGGATTTACCCAAATCCCAGCCATGGGCGATATATTGCCGGCCGCATCAGGTTCGCTTCAGCTGGCGTCAACCTGGGCCAAAGAGCTGGGCTTTTTGATGGCCGTTGAGCTCTTGGCCTGCGACATAGATTTAAGCTTTGCCCCTGTGCTCGATCTCAATGGCATCAGTCAGGTGATAGGCACCCGCAGTTTCGCCTCAAAGCCCGAGCAGGTCACCGCGCTGGCAGCGGCCTTTATTGAAGGCATGACTGAGGCCGGTATGGCCGCAGTGGGCAAACATTTTCCCGGCCACGGCAGCGTCGAGGCCGACTCCCATATTGCCCAGCCGGTCGACCCGCGCAGTTATCAAGAGATTGCCGAGTGCGACATGCAGCCTTTTTCACAGCTGATCGCCAAAGAGATGCTCCAAGGCATTATGCCGGCTCATGTGATTTACCCCGAAGTAGACCCAAACCCCGCCGGATTTTCATCTTTTTGGCTCCAGCAGGAGCTGCGCGGCAAACTGGCCTTTAATGGAGTGATTTTCTCGGACGATCTCGGCATGAAAGGGGCGGCGGTAGCAGGAGACTATCAGGCCAGGGCCAGAGCGGCACTGGATGCCGGTTGTAACATGGTATTGGTATGCAATGACCCTGAGGGCGCCAGAAGCCTTCTGGGGGACTTTTCTTGGCCCGAGAGCAATCCTTTTCCGGCTGCAACATTGAGGGCCGATTCTGCTAAGGTGATGCAAGCATTGCAGGATGAAGCGCGCTGGGAGCGAGCCCGCGAGCTGGCGGCAAGGATTTCATCCACAAAAAATTGATTTGGCACAATATAGGCGCAACCTAACTTGGTTAGTTTGAAACCTGTATAACCATGACTGGAATGAGACTTGAGGAAACAAAATGATTTTGTATTTTCACGGATTTGATGCCACCAGCCCGGGTAATCATGAAAAAGTCAGGCAGTTACAGTTTATTGATGATGATGTGCGTCTCATCAGCTACAGTACCCAGCATCCCAGACACGATATGCAGCATCTGCTGAATGAGGTCAGTAAGCAGCTTAAACTCACTGATGATCCCAAGCCATTGATCATAGGTGTGGGGCTGGGGGCCTATTGGGCCGAGCGGATCGCTTTCCTGTCCGGGCTCAAGGCGGTATTGGTCAACCCCAATCTTTGGCCGGAGGAAAACATGCCCGGCAAGATAGACAGGCCGGAAGAGTACGCCGATATTGCCAGCAAGTGCGTGACCGATTTTCGCAGCAAGAACCGTAACCGCGCCCTGTGCCTGCTGTCGACCGAGGATGAGGTCTTGGACAGCACCCGCAGCCATGCCTTGCTAAGCCGCTATTATGAAGTGATTTGGGACAAACAGCAGAGTCATAAGTTTGCCTCGCTGGCGAGCCATTTGACTCAGATTAAAGCCTTCAAGCAGAATGAGGGTGTAGAGCGCGTCGGTTAAACAATCTTCTATGCGGTAAAGAGAGCCCTTTTTGTGATCAATGTCACGAGAGGGGTTTCGGGTTGTTGTTCTGTATGTTGCGCTGGTTGCATCGGGCCTGTAGCTGTGTAAAGTTACCTTTTATGGTGGTTTTGATACAAAGTGTTACGCTTTGTGGTTGCAAAATTACCGGACATTTTGCGTATGTCGCCCGATGCAGCTAACACTCTTTTGTTAGCTGTTTTTTTTTGCTTTTTTGTTAATCAACTGCTTGATTTATAAGCATAGCAAGATAATGAAGCCACAAGGAGACGCCCATGAAGCGGGTGCTGCTGACTGTGAAAGGCAAGGTGCAGGGAGTCTGTTTCAGACGTTTTACCCAGCAAAAGGCTCAGTCACTGGGGGTGACGGGGTATGTGCGCAACAAAGAAGATGGTTCGGTTGAAGTGTTGGCGCAGGGGGCTTATCCGGCCGTCGATCACTTAATAACCTGGTGCGAACAGGGGCCACCTCAGGCTCGGGTCGATGGAGTGTATGTAGAGGAAGACGAGGCAGATGAGATCTACCTCGACTTCTCTATCAGTGATTGATCAGAGTTCTTCGCCACCATCGACTTGAGTTTGGCTGCCTGGCTGGGCCATACGCCTTACCTGTAGGATCATCCCCATTCTTGGATGATCGAAGTAGTGTATTTCCCCGCTGCGAATACGGCGATTCTGTTCCATGGGAATGCTGTAAAGAAAGGGGGTTTGCAGCTCAGGCTCACCTTCCTGGGTGGCCAGAGATTTATAGCCGGCCTCCCTCAAATTAAAGCGGGTTTCCACATAGAGATAATGGCTGAGATAGATATTTAAAAGCCCATCGAACTCCCACACCGCCTTGGGTGTTTTGGGGACCATCAAGCTCCCAAGCGCTGCGTATTCCTCACTGCCCATTGGATTTGGTTCACTTAGGCCATTGTCCAATGCTTGCTCAGGCAGTTTTTCTTCAGATAAGTCTTCTGATAAACCATTCAAAGATGAGTTCGAAGCCGTGTCCAACTGGCTCTGGGGCAAGCCTGAAAGCTTGAAGTCTGAGCCAAAGTTACGGCCACCGAAGAGATGCAGTGCCTCGGCTCTGTGGCGGGGTTTCATCTGTTGCTGCCAGGTGAGATGCAAAAGCCCTTTCAAACCGCGTTGCCGCTTGAGGGCATTGATAACACCGCCAAATTGGGCCTGACTTTCACTGAGCAGCAGGGCGCCGGGTTGGCTGGCTGTGCTGCTGTCTCTGGGACTGATATTCACAGGCAACTGCTTGGGCATACGGATTTCCGCTTGCCGCTGTTGGCAAGGCAAAGCGGCGGTATCCGTTTGAGTCGTGTTATCGGCCTGGGCCAGAGATATCACTTGGCCTGCCTGAAGGGGGCGGCCGCGCTGCGAACCGGAGGCATCGTTATTGAGAGCCTTATCTGCTGCGTTGTCTGCGGATTGAGATTGCCATTGCGGATCACAGTCTCCCACAGCCATGCTGCCTGAGCTGATTTCGGTGGCGACCTGGGGAGTGATCAAGTCTATGGTCTTGTTCAGCTTGAGCTCCAGCGGCGTATCCGGCCACTTTTCCGTGCTTGGCCCGGGGCGCTCAAACAGGTATACCTCGACTTCGTACCAAGGATATTGTGCCGCCTGCAATACAGGCGAAAGTGTCAGCCCCAGAGCCAGGGTTGCCAGCATATTTCGATACACTATTTTTCTCCCACAGTGTGTTGTGCCAGTTGTTGCAGCAGTAGACCCACCATATCCAGGCGTTCTTTACTGCTTTCGGCCGCCAGGGTGAACTTTAACTTATTCGGTCCATCCATTCGATAGATTTGTGGCTGGGATTGCAACAGGCCAATGATAAAGCCGGGATCGATAATATGATCGTCACCGAACTCGACACTGCCGCCGCGGGCGTGAAAATCGAGTTTTTTCAGCCCGAGCGCGGTGGCCTGATGTTTGTACAGTGTCAGTTGCATCAGGTTACGGGTGGCTTCAGGCAACAAACCGAAACGGTCAATCAGTTCCACCTTGAGTTCATCCAGTGCCGCTTCCGTAGTGCAGTTGGCTATCCGTTTGTAGAGCGACAGGCGAATATTGACATCGCCCACATAGTCTTCCGGCAACAGCGCCGGGATCCTCAGCTCGATTTCGCACTGCTGGTTGAGCATCTGCGCCAGGGATGGCTCCTTGCCTTGTTTCAGCGCCTTGACCGCCGACTCCAGCATCTCCATATAGAGGCTGAAGCCTATCTTGGAGATATGGCCGCTCTGCTCATCCCCCAGCAATTCACCGGCGCCGCGGATCTCCAGATCCTGAGTCGCCAGCATAAAGCCGGCGCCGAGATCCTCCAGGGCGTCAATCGCTTCCAGGCGCTTGCGGGCATCTGAGGTCATGCGTTTCGGATGCGGGGTCATCAGATAGGCATAAGCCTGGTGATGGGAGCGGCCAACCCGGCCCCTGAGCTGATGCAGCTGCGCCAATCCGAAGGTGTCGGCCCGCTCTATGATGATGGTGTTGGCGCTCGGTACATCAATACCGGTTTCAATAATGGTGGTACACACCAACACGTTGTAGCGTCTGTGGTAAAAATCTGACATTACCCGCTCCAGCTCGCGCTCGCGCATCTGGCCGTGGGCCACTACCACTCTGGCATCGGGCAACAGCTCGCGTAGCTCCTCGGCGCGTTTCTCTATGCTCTCCACATTGTTGTGCAGGTAATAGACCTGGCCGCCACGGAGGATCTCCCGCTCTATGGCCTCACGGACACTGGCCTTGTCGTATTCGCGCACAAAAGTTTTCACCGCCAGGCGTTTGGCCGGCGGGGTGGCGATAATCGACAGATCCCGCATGCCGGACATGGCCATATTCAGGGTGCGGGGAATAGGGGTCGCCGTCAGGGTGAGAATATCCACATTGGCCCTGAGCGCCTTGATCTTCTCTTTCTGCCGTACCCCGAACCTGTGCTCCTCATCTATGATAAGCAGGCCGAGGGCGTCAAATTTCACCTCGCTGTTGAGCAGCTTATGGGTGCCGATAACAATATCCACCTTGCCGTTTGCCAGGTCGGCAATCACCTGTTGCTGCTCTTTGGCGGTGCGAAAACGGGACATGACTTCAATCTGCACCGGCCAGTCGGCGAACCTGTCCTTGAAGTTTTCATAGTGCTGCTGAGCCAGCAGGGTCGTGGGCACCAACACCACCACTTGCTTGCCGGCGTTGACGGCAACAAAGGCGGCGCGCATGGCCACTTCTGTCTTGCCAAAGCCCACGTCACCACAGATCAGACGGTCCATAGCCACCGGTGACTGCATATCGGCGAGAACGGCGGCGATGGAAGTTTCCTGATCCACTGTCTCTTCGAACGGGAAACCCTGGGCGAACAGGGCGTATTCGGCCTCATCCAGTTCACAGGCCTCGCCGGGGCGGGCCTGACGGCGGGCGTAAACATCCAGCAGCTCGGCGGCCACATCGCGAATGCGCTCTATCGCCTTCTTCTTGGCCTTGGCCCAGCTCTCGTTACCCAACTTGTTGAGGTTGGGGGATTCATCCGGTGCCACGGCGTAGCGGCTGATGAGGTGCAGCGATGACACAGGCACATAGAGTTTGTCGCCACCGGCGTATTCCAGCTTGAGGTATTCGGCCACCACGCCGCCGGTATCCAGGGTTTCCAGCCCCTGATAGAGGGCGACCCCGTGCTCCAGATGCACTATGGGTTGGCCGACCTTGAGCTCGGCGAGGTTTTTAATCAGGGCATCGCTGCTGATCTGGCGCTGTTTTTCCCGCCGCCTCTGCTGGGAGATCCGCTGACCGAAGAGCTCGGTTTCGCAAATAATGCTCAGCTTGGGCTCATGGAGTACGCAGCCCTTGGCAAGGGGCGAGACGATTAACCCCAGCTGTGCATCCGAGTCGATAAACGCCTTGAGATGCGGGAACAGTACCGGGCGCAACTCTATCTTGGCCAGCAACTCCATCAGCGCCTCGCGGCGGCCTTCGGATTCGGCGCTGAGCAGGACTCTGCCCGCCGAGGCGATATAGTCGGCCAATGCCTGCATGGGCTGCTTCAGCTTATGGTTGACCGAGATATCCGGCAGCGCGCTTACTGCAGCCAATTGCTGCGATTTTTGGGCATCCACCTGGCTCAGTTGCAGTCTTGGCCAGCGCTTGAAGGCGGCAAACAGCTGCTCGGTCAACAGATATAAGTCGGCCGGGGCCAGCAAGGGCCGCAGCGGATCGACCCGCCTGTCTTCATAGCGATTGCGCACCTGCGTCAGATGTACATCGGCGGCCTGCTGCAGGTCGCCCAGCGTCAGCAGTTGCACATCGCCGGCAAAATAGTCGAATAGGGTCGCGGTTTCATCAAAGAACAAGGGCAGGTAGTTTTCGATACCGGCGGGCATCAAATGGCGGCTGACCTGCTGATAGATGGACTCGGGCTCTTTAACCAATACTTCAAAATAGCGCCGATAACGCTGGCGGAAGCCTTCTATGGCCCGTTCATCTGTGGGGAACTCCTTGGCCGGCAGCATTCGTATCTGCGACAGGGGTTCCTTGGATAGCTGGGTTTCAGGATCGAAATGGCGAATCGATTCCACTTCATCATCGAACAGTTCAATTCGCAGCGGCTCGGCTGAGCCCATGGGAAAGATATCCAGAATCGAGCCGCGAATGGCAAATTCGCCATGTTCATAAACCTGGCCGACCAGATGATAACCGGCGCTGACCAAGTGCTCGCGCATCTGTTGCAGGCTGTAGTTGTCGCCCTTATTCAGCAACATCACATTGGCCGACAGGAAAGACTTGGGCGGCAGTCGCACCATCAGGGTGTTGATAGGCACTATTACCAGGGCGCGCTTGGCACTTGGCAACCTTGACAGGGTTTCCAGCCGCTGGGAGATCAGATCCTGATGCGGCGAAAAGCTGTCGTAGGGCAGGGTCTCCCGATCGGGAAACAACCACACGGGCAGGGTATCACCCAAAAGGTATTTGAGTTCGGCTTCCAGTGTCAGGGCGGTTGGCGTATCCGCTGTCACCAACAGGCTGACACCTTGATGTTGGCGGGCGAGGTTGGCCAAGGTCAGCGCGCGCTCCACGCCTTCGCCGAGACCAAGATGGCGGATCTCGCCGGCCTTTGGGGCACCCGCAGGCGCCAGTACAGAAAACTTATTCATTGAAGATGTGATAACAGATTCATTCTGAATGGATTGCGCACCATTGTAGAGATTTAGGATGGCTCATGCCAGTTGGGATCCTGACTGGCTTTACGCCTTTTGAGCTGCTTTTGTTGCACGCTGAGACTGGCCTTGACCAAGAGTTCGATATCGGCATCCTGGATCACCCGATAGTCGAGATCGGCCAGAAACTGGCCTTCATGGCCTGGGTCGGCGCGGCATTCCCGCACCGAGGCGATACACTGCAAGGACAGGATTTCATCGCGAATAAACAGGGTCAGCTTGCAAAATGTACCGGCGTCCAGTGCTTGGGGTAACAGTACCCGCACGCCGCTGCCGCCAAATTGCACCCCGGGGCAGTGTTGGCCTTCGCGGCTCTCCTGCTCCAATACGTGCTGTAACACCAGATCTATCTTACGGGACTGGAGTTTGAGGTAGTCGACTATCGCCCGGCCCTCATCGCCGAGTTGCCTGAGCTGCAACAAACAGCCGGCTTCCAGCGCCTTGACCTCGCTCATCAGTTTCAAGCCGGTGGATTGCATCGTCAGCAGTTGGCTCTCGGTCGGCAAGGGAGTGTCCTTGGGCCAGAGGCTGAGATAGACATCGAAGGCGTGGGGCACGCTGAAGTATGGATTGGATTCAGGAAACAAGGTCCCGCCTCTTGTATTTACCCGGTCAATCCACCTATTATCGTGCCCACTTCATTGATTTAGCAAGCGCAGCGCACAGGACATGCTATCCCTCTCATGAATCCGGGACTCTCATTTTACATAGGTTATCGTTACTGGCGTGCCCGCAAGGCCAACGCTTTTGCTTCCTTTATTACCTTCTTCGCCGTCAGCGGGATTTTTCTCGGGGTGGCAGCATTGATTATTGTCAGCTCTGTGATGAACGGCCTGGAAGGCCAGCTCAAGACCCGTATCCTGGGGGCCATTCCACAACTGACAGTACATACAGACCACTCTTTTGATGACTGGCAAAGCTTTAAAGGTGATTTACAGCAATTGCCCGGCGTGCTTGGGCTGGCGCCCTCTGCGACCACCCAGGCGATGGCCCAGTCGGCCGATAATATCAGTGCGGTGCAGCTCTATGGCATCTACCCCGAGGCCGAAAAAAATCTCTCGGTTGTAGCCAAACACGCCTATCTGGATGCCTTCGATTCGCTCCGCAGCGGCAGCTACCGGGTGTTGTTGGGCTCAGAGCTGGCACGGCGGCTCAATGTTGCCACCGGTGACAAGCTGCGTCTGCTCAGCGGTGATGGTGTGGTGTACTCGCCGCTCGGGCCTGTTCCCAGCCAGCGAATTTTTGAAGTGGCGGGTATTTTTGAGATGGGTTCTCAGGTCGATGCCGGAGTGGCTTTTCTGCATTATGAAGATGCCCGCCGCTTGATGCGTCAGTCGCCAAAGCAAATTCAGGATCTCAGACTGTTTCTGAGCGACCCCTTCAGCGCCCCGGCGCTGGCGCCCAAGGTTGAACATTTGTTCGAAGATAAGGGCGTTGAGGTGAGCGTCAGCGACTGGCGTGACAGTTATGGCCATCTGTTCGCCGCGGTGAAGATGGAAAAGAACATGATGTCTTTGATGTTGAGCCTGATTGTCGCGGTGGCGGCCTTCAATATCGTCTCGGCGCTGGTGATGATGGTAGTGGATAAAACTGCCGATGTCGCCGTGCTCAAGACCCAGGGGCTGGGCAGGCTGGATATCATGACCATTTTTATCTCCCAGGGCTCCCTCAATGCCCTGATAGGCTTGGCGCTGGGCCTCGGGGTTGGCATAGTGGCTACCCTCAATATCAATCCGCTGCTGTCGACCCTGGGGATCGCCGTATTGGGCGCCGGGCAGAGGTTACCCGTGCAGCTGGAACCACAGCAACTGGTGCTTATCGCCATCGGCACTCTGCTGATGACTCTGGCCGCCACCTTGTACCCGGCCATTCGGGCCGCCCGGGTAGAACCTGCGACTGCACTTAGATATGAATAAGAGAATGAATACCATGCAACAAGCCGCGCTCCTTGAAGCCAAAGCCGTCAGCAAGAGTTATCAGGAAGGCAAACTCAGCACCAAGGTGCTCGAGCAGGTCGACCTCAAGGTGTATCCGGGGGAGCAGTTGGCGATTGTCGGCAGTTCGGGCTCGGGCAAGAGTACCTTGCTGCATATTCTTGGCACCCTGGATAAGCCCTCTGCCGGTCAGGTGTTGCTCGAAGGCGAGGACTTATACAAGGCCTCGGCTTCCCGCCAGGCACAGCTGCGCAATCAGGCGATGGGCTTTATCTATCAGTTCCATCATCTGTTACCCGAATTCAATGCCCTGGAAAACGTGGCCATGCCGGGGCTGATTGCCGGTCGCCCCAAGGCGGAAGTGCGAGCGCAGGCCAGGGCCTTGCTCGAAAGAGTGGGGCTGGGACATAGATTGGATCACACCCCGGCGGAACTTTCCGGTGGTGAGCGTCAGCGGGTGGCCATTGCCAGGGCCTTGATAAACAACCCCAAGGTGGTACTTGCCGATGAACCTACGGGTAACCTGGATGCCCACAGCGGCGAGGCTGTCTATGAGCTTATCCGCGAGCTGGCCTCACAACTGGGCACGGCTTTTGTGGTGGTGACCCATGATCATCAATTGGCGGCCAGGATGGATAGGCAGCTGCAGATGGTCGATGGTCGTTTGTCGGCGCCGGAGGCGGGCCAATGACGGCGCATCCCGCCTTGCTGCCCCTGGTCATCGGCTGGCGCTTTTACCGTGCCCGCCAGAGCAGCAGTTTTATCAGTTTTATCTCTTTTGCTTCTACCGCAGGTATCGCCCTCGGGGTTGCCGTGCTTATTCTGGTGCTGTCGGCGATGAACGGCTTTGAGCGCGAGTTGGAGCAGCGCCTGCTCGGGGTTGTGCCCCAGGGGGAGTTGAGCCAGGTCCGCGAACCTATTCATGACTGGCGTCAGATAGTGTCGGACGCCGAGCAAATCGACGGCATCAGCGCCGCCGCTCCTCTGGTACGTATGCAGGGCTTGGTGCAAAAGCCGGGCGGTTTTGTCGGTTTGTCTGTGGTGGGGGTTAACCCCGAGGCCGAAGCGCGGGTTTCGACCCTGAGTCAGTATCTGACACAGGAAAGCTGGCAGAGCCTTGAGGGCGACAGCAATCATATCGTGCTGGGCCAGGGGATGCTGGACAAACTGGGACTTAAGGTGGGTGATCGCCTGACCCTCTATCTGCCATCACCCCATGGCCAGGGCAGTGGTCAACTGGCGCAGGCCCGCAGTCATTCGTTGTTGATAAGCGGCAGTTTTCGTCTCGGCGGCGAGCTTGAATACACCACGGCTTATGTGCCCATGGCCTATGCCCAGCGCCTGCTTGGGCTTGCAGACGGGGTGACCGGGGTGAGAATCAAGGTTGAGCGGGTATTTGAAGCGCCGCGGCTGATTCGCGAGCTGGGTTATGCCCAGAGCCAGACTTTGTATCTCAATGACTGGACCCGCACCCAGGGGCATCTCTATCAGGACATTCAGCTGGTGCGCACCGTCATGTATCTGGTGCTGGCATTGGTAATAGGTGTGGCTTGTTTCAACATAGTCTCCACCCTGGTAATGGCGGTGCGTGACAAGGCTTCGGAAATCGCCATCTTGATGACCATGGGACTTAAGCGCGGCGCCGTGATGCTGGTATTTATTGTCCAGGGCGCGCTCAATGGTGTGCTGGGCTGCGCCATAGGAACCTTGCTGGGGGTATTGCTGGCCAAGAATCTCTCGGCCATCGCCAAGGGGATTGAGCAGTTGACCGGGCATAAGTTGCTCTCGGGGGATATCTATTTTATCGATTTCTTGCCATCCAGGCTTGAGCTCACCGATGTGTTGGCCGTGGTGGCTATGGCGCTGCTGATGAGTCTGCTGGCTACCTTGTATCCGGCATTCAGGGCCAGTCGAATAGCCCCGGCAACCGCCCTGGCCGGGCGTTGATAAGCGACAGGCAGATCCTAAATAGCAAGAACCCGGCCATCGCCGGGTTCTTGCTATTTGTTGGTTGAATGCGCTTTGGGTTGCCAAGTTTGGTTAGCGCTAAGACTATGTATCCCTGAAGTACTCCTGAAGTATCCCTGAATTGTGCCGCTCCAGTGACGTTACTGCCAGCAGCAGTTATTTACGTCGTTTTTGCCACTGCAGATAGATGGAGTACTGCCAGGCACTCTTGATCACAAAATATCCCGTCAGGGCGCTGATCACACCCAATACCAAACAACCGAACAGGAAAGGTGGGCCTATGGTGCTGATGGAGGATTCTATCCAGGCCCAACTGGCTTCAAAGACAAACTGCTGCGGCGGGTGATTGAGCAGCTTGGCACCTATCAAATAAGCCAGATAAAACATGGCCGGCATAGTTACTGGGTTGGTAATCCAAACCAAGGCGACCGACACCGGCAGATTGACATGAAAATAGATTGCCAGCGCCGCCGCCAGCACCATTTGAAACGGCATTGGCATCCAGGCAACAAACAGGCCTATGGCGAAGGCGCCGGGGGCAGAGCGGCGATTCAGCGCCCAAAGATTGGGTTTGTTCAGCAGGCTGCCGAAGATCTTGAGGTGTTTATGATTCCTCAGTTTCTCCGGATCGGGCATGAATCTCTGAATGATCTTTTTTGGCATAGGCTCAGATTGCTGTCTTAAATTACTCAATGATGAATCAATGCTTATCGGGCTTTGGCATCGCCGTACTTTCGGCCATGCTTTGGCCTTGGATACCGCCCTTATTCTCATTGCCAATTATTGCAGTGCTGCTGGTACTGTGCCTCAGAGTCTGGAGCGGGAGCTGGGTTCCCAAGGGAAGTGCTTTGCTCTATGGTGCTTTGGGCGGCGTGCTGTGGGTCAGTGTTTACTGTCAGTTAGTCATTGATATTAAAAGCCTTACTGACTCATCATTCAGCTCTGAAACGTCTGTTAATCAGACACTGCGGGGCGAAATCATATCACTAGTTTCTGCAAACGGCGACTGGATCCGCATGGATATTCGGCCAATTGATGATAATTCTTTAACTCTTTGGGCGCCCCTGGCTCCAAAGTGGCGTTTGAGCTGGCAGGGAGATGCATTGCCATCGCCGCAATTGGGTGAGGTGTGGCAGTTTGAAGTCAAACCCAGATCCTTTGCCGCCGTGCTTAATCAGGGCGGCTTCAATCGTCAGCGTTATCTGCTCGGTGAGCGGATAACCGCCAGAGGCCAGGTAATATCCGCCGAGCGGCTGTTGCCATCAACTGGTCTTCGGACACGTTTGGTCACAGAGTTAACTCCAGTATTGGCCGAAATTGAGGGCGGCGATCTGCTGCTGGCGCTGACCTTGGGTGAGCGGTCACTCTTCTCCGAGGCGCGCTGGCAAGAGTTGCGCCAGTCCGGCAATGCCCACTTGGTGGCGATTTCGGGGTTGCATCTTTCGGTTGTCGCCTTCTGGTGTTATCTGCTGAGTTTTGGAGCGCTCAAGCGTTGGGCACCTGTCTATGGGCGGCGCAATCTGGTACTGGCATCTTTGGCGGCGTTGCTGATGGCACTCTTTTATGCCTATCTGGCTGGTTTTGCCATTGCCACCCAAAGAGCCTTGTTGATGCTGTGTTTGCTGGTGTTATCGACTTTAATGATGCGCTATACCTCGGCCTGGGAGCGGCTGTTGTGGGCACTGGCCTGCGTACTCTTGATAGATCCCTTGGCCAGTCTCAGCGGCGGCTTTTGGTTGTCATTTTCGGCGTTGGCGTTAATTTTGTTGAGCCTTAATTATCAAGTTCATAATCCTAAGGTTCTGGAGCAGGAGCAAGTACTGACCCACTGGCCAGCCAAGCTCAAGCGCTGGGCCTTGGCATTCTGGGCAATACAGTGGCGCCTTTGTCTGGGGCTGTCGCTACTGCAGGCGATACTCTTCGGCGCCGTGACGGTTCACAGTTTGTGGCTCAATTTGCTGCTGGTGCCTTGGTTCAGTTTACTGGTGATCCCCCTGGCGCTGCTGGCACTGCTGCTGTGGTCGATATTTTCAGCTCTCGGCATGGATGCAGTGGCACTCATGCCTTGGCAATTGGCGTCTTTCAGTCTCTGGCCGGTACAAAAATTATGGCAGTTCAATAGTCAGCTTCCCGGCGGCTGGCTCATGTTGCCGCAGGCTCTCAGCGCCGCGGCGCTATTGTTGTTTCCGGCATGGCTTTGCTGGCGTATGTTGCCCAAGGGGCGGGGAGTGGCGATGCTGCTGATAATACCCTTTGTACTGCAGCTCGGGCTATGGCTTGGCCTGCTCAAACCCAAGGGCTGGCAAATGCATATGTTGGATGTAGGCCAGGGGCTGGCTGTGGTGGTACAAAAGGGGCCACATGCCTTGCTTTATGATACAGGTGCGGCCTTTGGCGAGCGTTTCAGCTACGCAGAGCGGGTGATAGTGCCTTTCCTTGGTGCCAAAGGTGTGACCAAACTCGATTACCTGATTATCAGCCATGGGGATAATGACCACGCCGGTGGCACTCAAGTGCTGATGCAGGCCTTTGACAAGGCAGGGTTGATAACCGATGTTTCTGAGCTACAGAGCCGTCATTCAAAGCGTTGGCACAGGGGCTGCCGTCCGGGGATGCTTGATTGGCAAGGGATAGAGCTTAACTTTCTTGGCCCCAAAGTGCCTGAGCCAGGCAACAACGGCTCCTGCGTACTGCAACTCTTCGATGGTCATCATAGGGTGCTGTTGCCGGGGGATATAGAATTGGCCGGTGAGGTCGCCTTATTGCATGGAAAAGGCTCACTTGAGAGTGATATTTTACTGGCGCCCCATCATGGCAGCCGTACTTCATCCCATCCTGAGTTTATCGGCGCAATCGCACCCGAGTGGGTGTTGTTTGCTGCCGGGCATGGCAATCGCTGGGGATTTCCCAAGGAGGAGATACGCTTGAGGTATCGGGCCATCGGCGCCCAAGCCTTGATTTCCGGGGAGCTGGGGCAGGTGAGTCTCCACTTTGATGGCCAGGGTTACACAGTGCACAGTTACCGCGAGGATCTGGCGCCATTTTGGTATAACCGCTTGTTTGGGTTTGGTATGGCAGGGAATCCAGAGTAGAATGGCGACTTTGTCATAAATATAGTTTCGCTGATGAGCACATCTCAACAACGTGAAGTCTGGACAGTTTTCAGACGTTTGCTGACCTACCTCAAGCCCCTCAAAGGGGTATTTGTCATCTCGATTCTGG
Organism: Shewanella chilikensis; assembly: GCF_037953065.1. Classification (NCBI taxonomy): domain Bacteria; kingdom Pseudomonadati; phylum Pseudomonadota; class Gammaproteobacteria; order Alteromonadales; family Shewanellaceae; genus Shewanella; species Shewanella chilikensis. Next base: position 1,594,896 of record NZ_CP149966.1, read on the forward strand.
CGTTGATCACCTATGGGGTTGTGGACGCTACTTTTATCGCTTTTGTGAAACCTTTTATCGATGAAGGGTTTGCCAATAATTCGGTCGTTGCCGGCGTCGAGCTGGGTACCTCCAAGGGGTTTAATGCCAGCTCGGATGTGTTGACCATGGCTCCCTTTGTGGTGGTGGGGCTGTTCAGTCTTCGGGGGGTGGCCAACTTTGTCTCTACCTATGGCATCTCTTATATCAGCGCCAAGCTTATTCAGGACATGCGTCAGCAGGTGTTTGAACACATACTGTCGCTGCCGGTCAGCTATATGGACAGGGAAAACACAGGTTCCTTGATCTCCAAAGTGACCTTTGACACAGAGCAAATCGCCAGAGCCTCCGGCAGTGCGCTGATCACCTTGGTGAGAGATAGCGTTACTGTCATAGGCATGCTGGGATTGATGTTCTATTACTCCTGGAAACTGTCGCTGTGTATTCTGATCATTGGTCCTTTCATCGGGGTGGTGATTGCCGTTGTCAGCCGCCGCTTCCGTAAAGTATCGCGGCAGATCCAGGGCGCCATGGGGTCAGTGACTGCTGTGACCGAGCAGATGATCAAGGGCCACAAGAACGTATTGTCTTTTGGTGGTCAGAAGACAGAGGCCGATCGCTTTGCCAAGGTCAACGATCACAACCGTTATCAGAATATGAAATTGGCTGCGGCCCAGGCCATCAGCCAGCCGCTTATCATGATCATCGGCTCCTTTGCATTGGCCTTTGTACTCTATGCTGCCAGTTTTGACAGCCTGAAGGATGAACTGACGGCGGGTACCTTTGCCACTATCCTGGGCGCTATGCTGGCCATGTTACAGCCTATCAAGAACCTGACCCGGGTCAACGCCGAGTTTCAACGTGGTATCGCCGCCTGTACCACAGTGTTTGAGCTGCTGGATACTCCCGGGGAATCCGATAGCGGCACTCACACAGTAGAGCGGGTTGAAGGCAATCTGCGTTTCGATAATGTCAGCTTTGGTTATCCGGGACAGGAACGTCTGGCGCTTGAGAATATCGACTTTGAAGTGCGTCAGGGGCAGACACTGGCGCTGGTGGGCCGCTCAGGCTCGGGTAAGTCGACCATCGCCAGTCTGGTAACCCGTTTCTACACCGGGCTCAAGCAGGGGGAGATCACCCTGGATGATGTCAGCATTTACGACTATTCACTCAAGTGTTTGCGTAGCCAGGTTGCGTTGGTGTCGCAGCAGGTCACCCTGTTCAACGACACCATAGCCAACAATATCGCTTATGCCTACCCAGGCGAGGCGACCCGCGAACAGATAGAAAACGCCGCCAGATTAGCCTATGCGATGGAGTTTATCGAAGCCTTGCCCCAAGGACTGGATACCGAGATAGGTGAGAACGGCGTGATGCTGTCTGGTGGTCAGCGCCAGCGGATCGCCATTGCCAGAGCCATCCTCAGAGACGCCCCTGTGTTGATCCTCGATGAGGCAACCTCGGCACTGGATACCGAATCCGAGAAGGCGATTCAGAAGGGGCTGGATAACCTGCGCCGCAATCGCACCTCGATTGTGATTGCCCACAGACTGTCGACCATTGAAAGTGCCGATCAGATATTAGTGGTCGATCAGGGCAAGATCCTCGAGCGTGGCACTCACCAGAGTCTGCTGGAAAAGGATGGGACGTACGCCAAGCTGTACCAGATGCAATTCGGAGGTTAAGTGGAAGCTCTGCTTAACCGTATCTGGTATCACAAGCATTGGGCAAGGTGGCTACTTTGGCCGCTTTCCTGGCTGTTTGCTTTGCTCAGTGGCCTGAGACGCCTGGGGTTTAAACTTGGCCTCAAGGCCTCGCAAACTCTGCCTGTACCTGTGATCATAGTCGGTAATATTACCGTTGGCGGCAGCGGCAAGACGCCAACCGTCATCTATTTGATTGAGCTGCTCAGGCACTATGGCTATCGGCCCGGAGTAATAAGCCGTGGTTATGGCAGTGGTCAAACTGAACCTAGGCTGGTGCCTCCCGGGGCCAATCCAAGCGATTTTGGTGATGAGCCGGCGATGATAGTGGCCCGTACTCAAGTGCCCATGGCCGTGGGAGTGGATCGTATCGCCACCGCCGAGTTACTGCTTACCTCCAACACTGTGGATATTATTATCAGTGATGACGGTTTGCAGCACTATCGCTTGGCGCGGGATATCGAAGTGGTGGTTGTTGATGCCAGGCGCCGCTTGGGCAACGGTATGTTACTGCCGGCGGGCCCTTTGAGAGAGGGAGCCTGGCGTTTGGAAAAGGCTGATTTTGTAATCCACAACGGCGAAGCCTGTGATACTGTCAGAGAGTTTGGTATGCAGCTCATTCCCGGCGCTGTGCTGAGTGTTGCTGGGGAAAACCAGGCTCAGGCTCCTACAGCGCCTATGGCGGTCAAAGCCATGGCAGGTATCGGTAATCCGGAGCGTTTTTTTGAAACCCTCTCTCTGATGGGGTTCAAGCTCGAAGCTCAAGAGGTCTTTGCCGATCATCAGGCCTACAGTCTGGAGGCCTTGGCGCCACTTGGCGATGAACTGCCGCTGCTGATGACAGAAAAAGATGCGATCAAGTGTCGCGAATTTGCAAAACAACACTGGTGGTATTTGGCCGTCAATGCCAAGCTATCACCCCAATTCGATGCCCAATTGCTGACTCGAGTACGGGAGGCAATGGCAAACAAACAAAAGGCAAACCAAAAAGGACAGTCTGATGGCGTTTGATAAGAAACTATTGGAAATCGTAGCCTGCCCGGTATGTAAAGGCAGACTGGAGTATGACAAGCAGGCACAGCAACTTATCTGTAAGGCAGATAGGCTGGCTTATCCTATCAATGATGGGATCCCTGTGCTGCTGGCTGACAAGGCCGAGCCTTGGCAGGAAAAGCAATAACAGCCCCTGTCCGATCCCCCCAATCCGCAACAGCGGATTGGGGTCTACATTTCTACTTCCCTCCCTGGCATAGTTTCCCTCTTTTGTATTAGTTGTTGTGTTTGGAAATTGTTAATTTCATTCATCAATTGTTTTTATCATTAAGCCTCTGTGGTATTAGTCTCTGAAAATGCGTTAAATAGCAGGGTTTTAGCCTAAGTGAATTTGCTTTAATCGCCATTCCCTAAGATACTAATAAGAATTTTCTGTGAACCACCACCAATTCTTGGAAGGGAGTCCTGTCCATGGAGCAACCTAAATTCAATCAATATGTTCTGCGGGTGCTGGAAGCTCATCCCGGGGAGCGTATTTGCTCGTTTGAATATGAGGGTAAAAAATATTGGCTCAAACAGGCAGAGACTCTTCAGGGGGCCATGCGGGTGTTGAAACCCAATCCTCAACTGGCGCTGGAAAAAGAGAAACAGACTCTGGAACATCTGGCCAGCCGCTCAGCTCCTGTGCCGCGCATTGTTCAGGCCGATAAGGGCTACTTTGTCGTGGAAGATGCCGGTGTGACAGTCAAAGACTGGTTGGCACTCAAATCGCAGGATCAGCAAGGCATGCAGCAGATCCTCAATGACAGCGCCGCTGCTTTGGCGGGTTTGCACAGTATGGGCTTGGCCCACGGCCGTCCGGCACTCAGGGATATCAGTTGGCAACAGGGACAGGTTACCTTTATCGACTTTGAAGCCAATCAAAAGGGTAAAGACATGCTGATGCAGCAGATAAGGGATCTGCTGGTGTACATTCACAGCTTATACCGCTACATGGGGCCGGCCAACGAAGCGATTGCCCAAGCGATAGCCAGTTATCGCCAAGCCGGTGGTGAAGCTATCTGGCATGAGACCAGAAGTTTCCTGGTCAGTTGGCAGTGGCTCTATCTGTTGCTGAGGCCGTTTCGCGATATAGGCGGCCGTGATCTCAAGCCCATCTATTGGGTGTTGTGGCATTTTCGCAATATTCCTGCCTGAACCTTGCCGAGTCAATAAACGCCAATAAGTGAGAGGGGCGTTATTCCTCGGTTAATCCGTGATACAGGGTTTTAACCCAGCGCTCCTTGGGGATGAACTGCCAGCCCCATTCCCGCCATGCTTGAGGGAGTTCCATTGCCTGCATCTGCTCGAGAGTCATGCCGCGCTGCTTGCCCTCTTTCATCCAATTGATGCAGTCATCCAGCATATGTTTGAACCTCAGGAGATCGGCCTTGTTGGCCAGTTCACCATGACCTGGAATAACCAAGGTATCCTGATCTATGAGTTCAAGCACGGCCGCGACATTGTCTCTGTAGCCGATGACCGAGCCGCCGTGGTCGAGATCGATAAAAGGCAAACCTGTCTTTAAAGAAGAGATCGCCCATATGCACCAGTTTGCGATCCTGCCACAGCACCAGGGTGTCACCATCCGTATGCCCTGGGCCCAGATGAATAAGTTCCAACACCTGGTTGTTGAAGTGAATTTTCAGTCCCTTGTCATAGGTGATAACCGGTAGCGCCTTCTTTTGGGTTGCTTTCTCATTCAAGCGCTTGAGCACATTCTCGTGGGCAAGAATGTTGGCGTTTTGGCCAAAGTACAGATTGCCCCCCGGTATGATCGCCGTGAAAATGGGTATTGATGACAAAAGCCGGATGGCCCGGTTTAAGACCCTGTAATGCCGCAGAAATCTTCTCTGCCAGCGGCGCAAACTGGTCGTCTATGATGAGCAGTCCATCCTCCCCGGCACTGACACCTATGTTGCCGCCGGCGCCGGTCAACATGTAGCGACCTAGCAGCAGTTCATGAGTGGTTATCTTGACCTTGGCATAGGGATTCTCGGCATAGGAATTATTTTCCGCCGCGACAGCCAAGCTGACAAGTGTAAACAGCACGAGTGATGTAAAGCTTTTACGCAAACCTGGCATGAGAACTCCAAATAGTTGAGTGCTGGGATAAAGCTAGTTCGCTATTGATGTCCGGGCATTGACATCCTCCTCGCCGTAAACGACGAGGATTCCTACTGCGGTTAGGCGCGAACGCCGGACTCGCTTCGGTGGGTTCCTGCTGCTGGCGGCATTGTTGCACCACTCACTTCACAGGCTAATCGGGCGTGTCCCGCCCTTAATACATTGATCGCGCCGACGACATCGGCGTTCTCTTCAAAGCCACATTCCACACAGGCAAACCGAGCTTGCGTGGCGCGGTTATCCTTCGATATGTGACCACAGCACGGACACGTCCGGCTGGTGTTTTTCGGTGGAACGGCGATCAGGTGGCCACCATTCCATGCCAGCTTGTAATCGAGCTGGCAACGGAACTCAAACCAGCCTTGATCAAGAATGGCTTTATTCAGGCCTGACTTCGCCCTAACATTCCTACCCTGTTGCTCGGCGGTTCCTGCCGCTGATTTTGACATATTTTTGACCTGCAAATCTTCAATACAGACTATCGCGTGGTTTTTGCTAATGTCGTTTGAGATTTTATGCAGGTAGTCACGGCGGCTGTTGCCGATATTGGAATGAATGCGCTGAACTTTGGCTTTGGCCTTTTTCCAGTTATTGCTGAATTTTACCTTGCGGCTCATGGCCTGCTGCGCCTTGCGCAAAGCGGTTTCGTGCCGTTTGAAACTGTTGAGCGGGGCGTAAAAACGGCCATCGGACAGGGTGGCAAAGCGGGCAATGCCCATGTCAATGCCGATGGCATCGCCCTGATGCACGGCAATTTCAACTTCCCGCTTGGTCTGGATCGATACATACCACTTACCACAAACCTGACTGACCGTGACGTTTTTAATCTCACCTTCCACCGTCCGGCTGTTGCGGTAACGCAGCCAGCCGAGCTTGGGCAGGAAGAGTCGATTATTGCCTTGCTCCAGTTTCACCCCTTGTGGATAGCGAAAGCTATCTGACTGACCCTTCTTTTTGAAGCGCGGGAGGTCTGCTCGTTTGGCAAAGAAATTTTTGTACGCCCGATCTAAATCTTTCAGCGACTGTTGCAGCGTTTGAGAAGGTGAATCAGACAGCCATTTTGTTTCTGGCTCTGCTTTCCATTGTGGTAACAGATTATTCAGTTCAAAGGCCGATAGTTTCTTTTCACCCTGCTCATGTCGTTCTTTTTGCAACGCCAGCGCCTTGTTATAGATAAACCGACAAGCACCGGAGAAGCGGCGCATCTGGCGCTGCTGCTCTCCAGTGACAATCAGTTCGAATTTGTAGGCTTGCAGTCGTTGCATGGCTTGCTCATACTGTGTCAATACAACTCAATTATAGATTGGTCTATGGAAATTGAAAGCGATTTAAGGCATGGCAGGCATTGCGTTTTTAAAATGCACGTTCATTTGGTCTTTGTAACAAAATACCGACGAAATGTCTTTACCAAAGAAGTGCTGGATGATCTAAAAATCTTTTTTGAAAAGGTCTGTCTTGATTTTGAATCAGAGCTGGTTGAGTTCGACGGTGAAGACGACCATGTGCATTTGTTGGTGAATTACCCGCCGAAGGTGGCTGTGTCGAATCTGGTTAACAGTCTCAAAGGTGTATCCAGCCGGATGATCCGAAAAAAGAATTACCCTTCGATCAAAAAGAAACTCTGGGGAGGTGCGCTCTGGTCGCCCAGTTATTTTGCGGGGAGCTGTGGTGGTGCGCCAATTGAGATCATCCGGCAGTATATTGAGCAGCAACAAACTCCGGCGTAGCCCTCAGAACGGCTTCGCCGTTGCGCTATTCATCCTCGCCCTGAACGGCGAGGTTTTCCGCGCTATCCGATAAAGATCCGCGGTATCTCTATCCCGGGGAACATCTCCAGCGGCAGCAAGCGGCTGGCGGCCAGACCAAAGAGCAGAATGGCCACAAAGAACATGCTGGTGGTCACCGGGCGCTTGAGCGCCAGTTTGGTCAGGTTCATGCGCCTTCTCCCATGGTGGCCGGCTCGGCGTACTGTTTGCGGTCGAACAGGGCATAGAGCACAGGAATAACCACCAGAGTCAGCAGAGTCGACAGGCTGAGGCCGAAAATCACAGTGATCGCCATGGGGGCACGCACTTCACTGCCGTCCCCCAAGCCTATTGCCATGGGCAGCAGCCCCAGATTGGTGGTCAGTGTGGTCATCAGTATGGGGCTTAAACGCGATGCTGCCGCTTGCTTGATGGCGTCGAGACGTTGTTTGCCGCTTTGCCTGAGCTGATTGATCCTGTCTACCAATACTATGGCGTTATTGACCACTATCCCGGCGAGCATGATAAGGCCGATAAAGACGATGACAGACAACTGGGTGCCGGTTATCGCCAGGCCGTAGATACTGCCGCTCAGTGCCATGGGTACAGCCATCAGGATAAGCAAGGGGTGCAGCAATGACTCAAACTGACTGGCCATCACCAGATAAACCAGGAATACCGCTAAGATCAGCGCTATCTTCAGCGATTGGAACGAATGCTCCATCCCTTCATTCTGACCGCCGAATCGGCTTTGCACCAAGGCGGGTAGTGTCAGTTGGCTGAGAATGCGTTTGGCACTAGCCACCGCCTGATTAAGATCGCCATAGGCCAGATTGGCCGACACTATGGCTACCCGCTGCTGGCTGATGCGATTGATTGCCGAAGGTCCGAGAGTCAACGAGACATCGGCCACGGCGCTCAAGGGGATGGGCTGCGGGCTGGATGGGTTGATCAGCATGGCATCGATATCGCTTATCTGATTGCGTTCATCCAACTCGCTACGCACCAGAATATCTATCTTGCGCTCCCTCAGGGTGTATTTGCTGGCTACGGTACCGCCAACCCGCTGGGCTATGCTGGTGGCCACGGTTGGCGCATCCAGGCCAAGGGCGGCCATTCTGGCGTGATCAAAACGGATACTCAGCTCCGGCTGACCGTCACGCAGGCTGCTGCTGATATCGACAAAGCGGGGATCGCCCTCCAGCGCCTTAACCAGTGAAGCGGCCGAGGTTTTCAACTGTTCCAGTTCATAGCCGGACAACTCTATCTCCAGCGGAGTCTTGAAGCTGAACAGCTCGGGATATTGGATCTGCGCTTCCAGCTCGGGAATAGTGCGCAAAGTGCTGCGCAGTTTGGCGGCAACTTGGTCAAACGCGCGGTGATCGGCCAGCACCAACTGCAGACGCCCCCAGTTTTCGCCGCCGCGCCGGGTATCCGAGGTCATAAGACCACCGCTGCCGGCCTGGCTGTATGCGTGTTTCACTTCCTTTCTGTCTTTGATAGCCAGCGCCAGACGCTGCAATACGGCATCGGTTTGGCTCACCTCACTGCCGGGAGGCAGCAGGATTTCCACATAGAATTCGCCTTGATTCATCGGTGGGATCAGCTCCATTCCCAGGCGGCTCATCAAGACGCCAGAGATGGCGGTGACCGCAATGGCCAGCACCAGAGTGATGCCTCGGAACTTGAGTGCCAGGTTCAGCAGCGGCTGATAGCCATCGGCCAGCCAGCCGTAGCAAAGGTTAAACAGTCTGGACAGCGGCTTCATCACCAGGGATACCTGCCACACCAGCAGCCGGGTGACGATTAACACCAGCGTCAGCAGCAATCTTGGCAGATAGCTGAGCAGCAACAGGAAAGGGAAGGTAAACACAGTGGCGCTGTAATGCTTGAGCTTGCCAAGCTTACCCGCCGGAGGCTGCGGTTTGTCCCGCTTGACCAGTTCCGGCAACATTGTGAAGCCTTCGCGGGAAGCCAGCATAGGAATCGAGGTGAGGGCAACCAGCAAAGAGGCCAGCAGGGCGAAAGTAACGGTCAGGGCCTGATCGGCAAACAGGGCTCCGGCAATGCCGTCGACAAATACCAAGGGCACAAATACCGCCAGCGTGGTCAGGGTAGAGGCAAAAATCGCCCCGGCCACCTCTTTGGTTCCTGTGATAGCGGCCTGGCGGCGATCCATCCCCTGAGCCTTGCACCTGTCGATGTTTTCCAGCACCACGATGGCGTTATCCACCAACAGCCCCACCGCCAGCGCGATACCGCCGAGCGACATGATGTTAAGACTGATATCGGCAAAATACATCATGTTAAAGGTGGCTATCACAGAGAAGGGGATAGAGATGGAGATGATCAGGGTCGGGATGATGTCTCGAAGGAACAGGTAGATCACCAGCATTGCCAGCAGACTGCCGATAAGGGCTGATGAGGTCACTTTGCTGACGGCGCTTTCGATAAACTCCGACTGATCGTAAATTATTTCAGGCACTGGCGTGGCGCTGTCTTTGGCCTCAGAGCGCATCTGTTGTAACTGGCTCTTAAGCTTATTGGCTACGGCTACCGTGTTGGCATCGCCCTCCTTATAGATGGCGAGCTCAATGGACTCCTTGCCGCCGATGCGGGTGATATCGCTGCGCTCTTTAAAGGCATCCTTCACTTCGGCTATTTCGCCAAGACGTACCAGGGTATTGCCCTTTTGATAGACAATCACATTGGCCAGCTCATCGAGGGAGTGGAACTGGTTAACGGTGCGCACCAGGTATTCGCGGTCGCCCTGGATCACCTTACCGGCAGAAAGGTTGACGTTTTCTTCGCTGATGCGATTGCGAATGGCTTCACTGCTGAGATCCAGCTGCGCCAGTTTCTCTTGATTGAGCAGAATATGCACTTCCTGCTCCAGCCCGCCGGAAAGGCGCACGGCAGCGACTCCGGAAAGTGACTCGAGCTCCCGCTTAAGCTCCTCTTCGGCATAAGTCCGCAGGCGCTTGAGCTCGGCTTCTGTGGCCTTGGGGGCTGGCAGTGCCAGGCGCATGATGGGATCGAGATTGGGATTAAAGCGCAGCAACAAAGGCTTTTTTACATCCAGCGGCAGCTCTATGGTGTCGAGTTTTTCCCGCACATCGAGACTGCCCATATCCATCTCTGTGCCCCATTCAAATTCGAGCACTACATCGGACATACCGGAGCGGGAAATCGAACTTATCTGCCTCAAGCCTTTAACAATACCGACCGCTTCCTCGATAGGTTTGGAGATAAGCTGCTCCACCTCCACGGGTGCCGCGCCCTCGTACAGGGTGCGTATGGTGAGTGTGGGGTAGCTCAAGTCAGGCAACAGCTTTACCGCCAGACGGGAGAAACCCACCATGCCGAACAGGATAACGGCCAGCATAAACATCCAGACGGTCACCGGACGCTTGACCGAAGTGGTAATAATAGACATAAGAGGTGGTCCTTGTGACAGTTAGTTGGCCTTGGCCAGATCCAGCGGAGCTATCACTTCCACCAATGATTGATCCTTGAGATTGTGTTGACCGCGAACCACCACCTGTTCACCAGGACTTATGCCCTCAATGATTTCCACTTTATCGTCCTGGCGGTAACCCAGTTTGACCTCGCGGCGCTGCGCCTTGCCCTCTTCGATAACATAGAGCGCCTTGCGATCATCCTGATTGATGACGGCGTTATAGGGCACCACTATCACATTGTCGTGGGTGTCGTATCTGAGTTCCACCCGGGTAAACATCCCGGCCTTGAGACTGGCATCCTGATTGGGGATCGAAAGGGTTACCTTGAAAGTACCGCTGGTAGCTTCCACCACAGGGCTTATTCTGAGCACCTTGGCCGCCACTTGCTGCTGGCGGGAACTGATGACTTCGGCTTCCTGACCTATGCGCAAACTGCTCAGTTGCTGCTCCGGCAGATTGACTATGCCGTAGAGCTCATCCTGATTGACCAGGTAGAACAGCTCTTCAAACTCCTTGGCCATATTGCCCTGTTTGACAAAACGTTTGGCGACGACGCCATCTATGGGAGAGCGGATTTGGCTTTCTTCCACGTGCAGTTTGGCCAAATCCCGACGCGCCTTGGCGGCTTGCAGGTTGAATTCCAGTTTGGCCATGGCATCGGCACTGACAAACTCACGATTATTCATTTTCTTCAGCCGGTTGAGCTCCTGCTCTATGATTTGCACCTCGGCTTCGGCCTTATCCAGTTCATAACGTTGGCGACGGGAGTCTATCACCGCCAACAACTGTCCCTTGCTGACTCTGTCACCTTCCTCGACTTGCAGAGTTTCTATCAGCCCGGCAATACGGCTGACCACATGGGCTTCTTGTGGCGCTTCCAGTGTGGCTGTGGTGGCGTAGAAGGAGGAAACCTGGCCTTGAGTGACTATGCTGGTCTCGACCGGAATGGCAAAGGCTTGTTGTTCTTCTTCCTGCTGCTGTTCACTGCAGCCGCTGGCCAGAGACCCAAGCAGCAAAACCGTGCTCAGGGTGTAGGTGAGGTTACGCTTCATGTGAAAGTCCTTATCTTGATCTTTGTTGCGATAAAGCAAAACTGGTGCCAGTTTTAAATTTCCTTTTAAAACAATTGGTAATGGTATTTTTGTGTTTGCCCTATTGCGGTGTTTGATGCTAATGTAGCGAAAAAGTTTATTTTGTGATGTTTTTTGCCAGTGGTGTTCATTATAGCGTTTGGCTTTATGGGCAAAGAGTGAAAATAGGCCAGACTGAAGACTTCATACTGGCTCATTATGTAGCTTGGACAAGTAAAGAAGGACGCTGGAATAAGATTCGAGCCGGTAAAAGGTCTTCACTCAGATACAAGGCTCTGCTGGATGGTGAGTTGCAGCAAGCATAAGAAAATCCGATGACTTAAAGGCCATCGGATTGGGTTCTTTACTGCAAGCGTCGAACGCTTTTGTCACAAGGGTTATATGACACACTGATCGGCGGGTTGGCCCAATGCTGTGTTAGAAGCGGTAGCTGACGCTCAACTTGGCGTTGCGTTCAGCACCAGGCATGCCGCCAAGGAACATTGCCTTGTCGTAGTAGCGGGTGTTGAACAGGTTATTGAGGTTCAGCTGCACATTCCAGTCATCGGCCTTGTAGGCGATGGCCGAGTCCCAAACCGTGTAGGCGGGCACTTTGCCATCCGGGATCCCGAAGGAATCCGAGTTGGTGCTACGCTCATCGACATAACGAACCCCAAAGCTTATAGATAAGGGGTGCGGCAGCACCTGCCACTGATGACTGTAAGTGACCCAGGCACTGGCACTGACCTGAGGAACCCCTTTCTGGCGGCTGTTGTAGCCGCTGGAGTTGGGGTCATTCTTGTTGCGTGCATCCTGATACAGACCATTGAGGTTTATCAACCATTCTTCATTGAGGTGGGCGTTGAGATCCAGCTCGGCACCTGTGGTCTTGTCCTTGCCATCGTAGAAGAATTCGGGCACTGAGATGTTGTAATCAGGCGCGCCTTCTTTGTCATTGTATTCCGGGTTGCCGTAGCGCAGGTTAGTGCGCTCGCTCTGGAACAGGACCAAGGAGCCGAGCAACTGATCGTCAAAGCCCTTGAAGCGCATACCGAGGTCATAGCTCAGGGACTCTGAATCCTTTCTGTCCGCTGCACGGCCACTCTGTGCGCCCGTTACGGCACCGAGCACGCTGTAAGCCGTGCGCCCCTTGGCATGATTGACGAAGAATGACAGGTTATCGGTCGGCATATAAGTCAGACCCAGATTATAGGTCATACCGTGATCTTTGGTGTCCTGCTCCGGGGTCGGATCTTTTTTAGGGGTGCCCAGATGACTGTATTTCTGCTCAATCTCATTGAACGCCACACCCACCCTGGCAGTAAAGGTTTCACTCAGGTAACCCACATACTGCATGCCCAGCCCCCAGGCGCGGACTTGTTTGTTGTAGTTGTCCTTGAGATCCGGGTTGTAGTCCTCAAAGGCTTTGTCACCCCAGTTGGGATTGCGGATATCCAGAATATAAGGCAGTTCACCGCCGCCATCTTTGTCGTACAGTGCCCAGCTCTTGTAGGCAATATCTCTGTCTTCCAGATTGGCATTCAGCAACAGCTCACTGTCTATGCCTGCCAGGCTGAAGTTGTAGCGCATATCGGCAAAGTACTGCCAGGATTTCTCGTGGGCATCTACCTTGCGGTATTCCTGTCTTCTGGCGGCATAAGGATACAGGACATCATCAATCACCAGTGGCGCGCGGGGATCGGCATTGATCACGTCTACGGATTTGACCTTGCGTTTCCAGTACACATAGTTATAGGCGCCAGTTTGGCGGATGAACCCGGACTGGTAGTCTCTATACTGTAACTGCTGATTGAGCTGCAGATTGTCACTGAGGGCAATGTTGTGGTTCAGCTTGAAGCGCCACTCTTCGCCTTCATTGGGCCTGCTGATGGGAGAGGCCAGGCTGGTATCGCCTATGTCGAAGGGTTCGATTCCATCGCTCGCCACCAGGGAGTCGGCCAGTTGTTGCCGCTGCGCCTCAGTCAGTTGAATGCCGGCGCCATTGGGGTCGTTAACCAAATCTTGCCAGCTGACTTGTGCGCCGCTCAGGCCGCCGGTAGAGGCGGCGTTGTAGATACGTATCGGGTGGCCTACAGAGTCCACCTGCACAGAGTCTTTAATCCAAGCGGCCGACAGCACCAGATCTTGAGAGTTTGAAGGCAGAATTTTCAACGAGGCATAGACTTCATCTCTGTCGCTGCCGATATCACGATAGCCATCGCTACGGGCATGTTTGGCCACCAGGCGATAGGCCAGGGTGTCGCTCAAGCCTCCGGTAGAGTCGAGCCCCAGGCTGTAACTGTTCCAGGAGCCCACTTCGGCGCTGACTTCTGTGCTGTCCTGAAATTGAGGTTTCTTTTCAATAAGGTTGATGATCCCGCCGGCGCTGCCCATACCATAGAGCCCGGTCGCCGGGCCTTTGAGCACCTCAACCGCTTCTACATTAGTCATGGAGCGAGTGGGATTAAAAGTGTTGCCGAGTCCTGCGCCGCCGTACATGCCGTCATAAGTGTAGTTGGCGTCCAGGCCACGGATCACCAGGTTATCACCTATGCCGTAGTTGTTGCCGGCTTGGGTAACACCACTGATGTTACGCACCAGATCCTGCAGAGAGTCGGCCCCCTGGGCGGCAAACAGCTCTTTATCTATCACCACCAAAGCCGCCGGGGTTTCCATCAGAGACATATCTGATTTTGTCGCCAGCCCTGAATTCATTACCACCTTGTTTTGTTTGCCATAAACGGTAATGCGTTCCACATCCTGTGATACTTGTTGTGACTGAGTCGCTTCGTTTGCCTGTGCGGCCTGTGCCATGGTCAGCGACAGGCAAGCCGTCACCGCCAGAGATATTGCGGATTGCTGCATTTGAGATCATCCCCCTCTAAAGTAGGGTGCGAATGATAATGGTTTTTATTTGTGTTGCAACAAAAGTTTCAAACTGTGTCAACCGAGTGGATATTTTTTGACTAAGTCACTTGGATCCTGTTTCGGGAGCAAAATAGGCAAGTTTTTGAAAAAAATTTAAAAAAAATCGTTTTTTTATTGCTGCTGACCAAAGAGTTGGCCTGTGTTGATCACTATACGCAAGTCGTGAAAAACGGATCTCGATCACATTTAATTCTAACCTTTACGTAAAGGTTAGAATTAAACGCTCGTTTAATATCCATCACGGTTGCATTATTGTTAACTATTTATTTTTGTTGGTTATTTGAAGTTGACCCTGACGAGAGTTCGAAACGGATATTCGCGGATTAGACCTAAGTTTTAATGATATTTTGTGGAAATTAATTTTTCCTTTTTGTTATTTAATTACGTAATAAATTACTTTGTCGTTTGTGTGGTCAAGTTGTCTGACATTTTTCTGTAACCTGCAGCATGAGTCTTTGTGGTTTAATATTTTTTATTCTAAAAACAATCAATTGCTCTTTGGCTTTTGGCTTGGTCATACCAATTTTGAGTCAAGTTAAAGCCTATGTTTTGACGTTTTTTTAGACATGTCGACTGTTGCAAATACAAATGTTTATCGATAGGTTTTAGTACGAAACGAACATTTGCAGGGTTTGGCAGCCTTATCTGCCATCCAGGGAGACAGCAGCATGATAGCAGAGACAGTCGCACAGCAAGGGCTCAGTATAAAGGGGGCCGAAATACCACAGCAGCAGAGCCTTTTTACTGAAGGTGCGCTCAACTTCCTCGAGGCTCTGTGTCGGGAGTTTGCTCCGGAAGTGACCAGCTTGTTGGAAAAGCGTGAGCAACGTCAGCAGCGGATAGACGATGGCGAGTTGCCGGACTTTTTACCGCAAACCCGAGCCATTCGAGATGGTGATTGGCAAATTCGCGGTATACCGGCGGATCTTAAAGATAGACGGGTCGAGATCACCGGGCCTGTGGATCGCAAGATGATCATCAATGCGCTCAACGCCAATGTAAAAGTCTTTATGGCTGACTTCGAAGATTCGCTGGCACCCAGCTGGCAGAAGGTGGTCGAGGGTCAAATCAATCTGCGTGACGCCGTCCGCGGTGAAATTGACTTCACCGCGCCGGAAACCGGCAAACACTATCAATTGCAGGCCAACCCCGCGGTATTGATTGCCAGGGTGCGGGGGCTGCACCTGCCGGAGGCGCATGTCGAATTCAACGGTAAGCCTATTCCCGGCTGCTTATTCGACTTTGCTTTGTACTTCTACCATAACTATCGCCAACTGCTAGCCAAGGGTAGCGGACCTTACTTCTATATTCCCAAGCTCGAGAGCCATCTTGAGGCGCGCTGGTGGGCCAAGGTGTTTGCCTTCGCCGAAGAGCGTTTCTGCCTGCAGAGCGGCACCATCAAGTGCACCTGTCTGATTGAAACGCTGCCGGCCGTGTTCGAGATGGAGGAGATCCTCTATGAGCTGCGCTCCAACATAGTGGCGCTCAATTGTGGCCGTTGGGATTACATTTTCAGCTATATCAAAACCTTGAAGAAGCATCCCGATCGTATTTTGCCGGACCGCCAACAAGTGACCATGGATAAGCCGTTTCTCAGCGCCTATTCACGCCTGCTGATCAAGACCTGCCACAAGCGCGGCGCCCTAGCGATGGGCGGCATGGCAGCCTTTATTCCCGCCAAGGATCCGCAAACCAATGCCCAGGTGCTGGAGCGGGTTCGCAAGGACAAAGAGCTTGAGGCCCGAAACGGCCATGACGGCACCTGGGTGGCGCACCCTGGCCTGGCCGATACCGCCATGGGGATTTTCAACGAATATATAGGTGAAGAGCACGCCAACCAGCTGCATATCACCCGCGATGTGGACGCACCCATCCTGGCGGCCGAGCTGCTCAAACCCTGTGATGGTGAGCGCACCGAAGAGGGGATGCGACTCAATATCCGTATTGCACTGCAGTACATAGAAGCCTGGATTGGCGGCAATGGTTGTGTGCCCATCTATGGCTTGATGGAAGACGCAGCCACAGCGGAAATCAGCCGCGCCTCTATCTGGCAATGGATCCAGCACGGGCAAAAGCTTTCCAACGGCAAGCCGGTGACCAAGGCACTATTCAGCGCCATGTTGAAAGAGGAGTTGGCCAATGTGCGTGAAGAGCTCGGCAGCGAGCGTTTCGATAACGGCCAATTCAAGCAGGCAGCAAGCTTATTGGAAGAGATCACCACAGCCGATGAGCTGGTGACTTTCCTGACCTTGCCGGGCTACGAGCTGCTTACCCGATAACCCCATAACCATTAACGGCGGCCGCCCGCGGGGGCTGGGTGGCTGCCAAATTACCCTACGAAGGAGAGTCAAAATGACCAAGGCAACACAGAATTCACGTCAGGCGCAGATAGAAGCTTTGAAAAAGGATTGGGCTGAAAATCCACGTTGGCAGGGCGTTCGCCGTCCATTTACCGCCGAAGAAGTTGTGGCATTGCGCGGTTCAGTGGTTCCTGAAAACACCATCGCCAAGCGCGGCGCAGCCAAGTTGTGGGAGCTGGTTAACGGCGGCGCCAAGAAGGGTTATGTCAACTCTCTCGGGGCTTTGACCGGCGGTCAGGCCGTGCAGCAGGCCAAGGCGGGTATCGAGGCTATCTACCTCTCAGGCTGGCAGGTGGCGGCCGATGCCAACCTGGCGGGCACCATGTATCCGGATCAGTCACTCTATCCGGCCAACTCCGTGCCTGCCGTGGTGGGGCGAATAAATAACTCCTTCCGCCGCGCCGATCAGATCCAGTGGAACCAGGGTAAAAACCCGGAAGATGAGGGTTATGTCGATTACTTCCTGCCGATTGTGGCCGATGCCGAAGCCGGATTCGGTGGCGTACTGAACGCCTATGAGCTGATGAAGTCCATGATAGATGCCGGCGCCGCCGGGGTGCACTTCGAAGATCAGCTGGCCTCGGTGAAAAAATGTGGTCACATGGGCGGTAAGGTTTTGGTGCCGACTCAGGAAGCGGTACAGAAGCTGGTGGCGGCCCGTCTGGCAGCCGACGTATCCGGAGTGGATACTCTGGTGATTGCCCGTACCGATGCCAACGCCGCTGATCTGCTGACCTCAGATTGCGACCCCTATGATCGCGACTTCATCACCGGAGAGCGTACCCAGGAAGGTTTCTACCGGGTGAAAGCTGGTTTGGATCAGGCTATTTCCCGCGGGCTTGCCTACGCACCTTATGCCGACCTTATCTGGTGTGAAACCGCCAAGCCGGATCTGGAAGAGGCGCGTCGCTTTGCCGAAGCCATCCATGCCCAGTATCCGGATCAACTGTTGGCCTATAACTGTTCACCTTCGTTCAACTGGAAGAAGAACCTGGATGACGCCACCATTGCCAAGTTCCAACAGGAGCTTGCCAACATGGGCTACAAGTACCAGTTCATCACTTTGGCCGGTATTCACAACATGTGGTACAACATGTTCGATCTCGCCTACGACTATGCCCGTGGCGAAGGCATGAAGCACTATGTTGAGAAGGTTCAGGAAGCCGAATTCGCTGCTGCGCAGAAGGGATATACCTTTGTGGCGCATCAGCAGGAAGTGGGTACAGGTTACTTTGATCAGGTGACCAATGTTATCCAGGGCGGCCAGTCCTCTGTCACGGCTCTGAGCGGTTCGACCGAAGAAGAGCAGTTTTAATCCCCTGTGTTGGCGTCCTCGGGCGCCACTTCCCCGGAAATGAACCTACGCCATTTTCGGGGGTAATTTGTGACTTCCCAGTCATTTGAGCCTTGTTGCTTGTGTTTTGGCGACTCATTGAGTCGCCTTTTTTTGTTGTAATTGTGTTATTTCTTTGAAGTTTGTGCTTTATTCATAACAAGAGTTCCATTCTCAAGCCCACCGCTGGGCCAATACCTGAAAGAGTTGAGTCGTATTTGAAATCAGCCAACAAGGGGATGGATTACTGGACCCGCAGGATCAGTGATCAGGAAATGCCCGCACTTTGCTCAACAATAAGGACGTTGGAAAAACTCGCCAAGGACGATGTGTCCTCCATGGCGATTCTGGGGCGCAGCATAATGCACGACAATGCGCTCACTTCCCGTATTTTGCGGGTGGCCAACAGTGCCATCTATAACAAGGGAATAAGCCCTGTCACTACGGTCAGCCGCGCTGCCGTGGTATTGGGGTTCGACACCATTCGCAATATTTGCATTACTGCCAAGCTCCTCTCCAGTTTGCTGGAAAGCAAAAATCTGACTCCCTCGGTTTATCAAAGGTTACTGAAGCTGATGGCCCTGGCGTTTCAGGCCGCCATGTTGGCCAAGATGATGCTCGATGGTTACGATGAGGAGTTGCAGGAAGAGGTGTTTATCGCCGCGCTGCTCTATCACTTGGGTGAGAGTGCCTTTTGGAGCACGGGAGCCGAGCTGGCCGAGGAGCTGGATTCAGCCCTCAGCGCCGAGAGCGATGCCGTAAATAGGCTCAATCTGGTGCGCGAGGCGCTCGGGGCTTCATTCAATCAGCTCAGCCAGGGGCTGGCCCGCAGTTGGGGCCTGGGTGAGCTCTTGTGCAAGTCGCTCAGCAATCCCGATGAACGCACGCCGGAAATTCGCAGTATTTTTCTGGCCAATAAACTCAGTGAAGCGCTGGCCGGAGCCGCACTCAAACCCGAGGAGCTGGAACGGCGCCTTAAACAAGCCGCCGATATGCTTAAGCTGGATACAGATGAGTTTCGTGGCCGGGTCCTTCGCTGCTCCAACGCTACTGTTAAGTTGGCCGAAGCCTATGGCGCCAAGGTGCTTATCGAGTATCTGCCGGACACAGATCTGTTGCTGCCGCAGGAGAGGGGGACTGAGGTTGTGGTGCGCGAGGCAAATCTTGCGTTCCAGCTTAAGAAACTCAGAGAGCTGACTGGCTTTGCCGTCGAGAAGACTGATTTCAATAAGGTAGTGACCACGGCATTGGAGGGAATACTTGAGGGTATTGGTCTTGACCGCTGCGTCGTGCTCTTGCTGTCACCGAGCAGGCGCATGTTGCAGCCGAGGGTCGCGCTTGGAGACGGCGCCGAGGAGATGAGAAATGACTTTGTTCTTGAACTGGAAGGCCGTGGTACTTTGCTGAAGGATTGCATCGAAAATCAGCGCCTTGTCTGGCAGGGCGAGGGCGCTGATCAAGCCGTGCTCGGTGAACAACTGGCGAGAAAAGTCCCCGCCAGTGGTTTTTTGCTGGCACCGTTACAGGTGGATAATAAGGTGATAGGCGTCTATTACGCTGACAGAGCCAGTTCTGGCCGGGATATTTATCCCGACGACTTTGATAGTTTTAGTCACTTTGTACAGCTGGCCAATATCTGTTTCTCAGTTGCCTTCAGGCACTGATTTATTTAGCTCGGCCGGCTGCTTTTTGCGATACAGCTTTATCTGATCGGTAATTCTGGGCGCCAGGGCGTTGGGAATCGGGAAACTCAGACTGTACTGCAGTATTTGCCAGCCTTGTTCAGTTTTGACAAGCGTGCCAGTGCCCCGTCCAAGCCCATAGGACTGGCTGTCCAGCAGTTCATCGAACACTATCACATCGCCGTGCTGCACCAAGCGGCGCGAGAAACTTTGGTAAGTCCAGCCCTTGGTGGCACGGGCATACTGCTCAAATTCAACCATATTCCAGTATTCACTGGCATCTGTACCAATAAACCCCGCATCGGGGCTGAAGAGGCTAAAGTAGCTGTCCCAGTCGGCATTGGCGGCACTTATGTGCAGCTTATCCAATACCGAAGCGGCCTGAGCTTGGTTTTCATTGGGTTGGCCGGTTTGCTCCTGGCCGTTTTGATTACCGGCTTGCGGGCTATTTGCCAAGGCTGAATGGCCGTAAATTGGTAGCAGCAGCGCTGTAGTCAGCAACAGAGGTTTAAGGTACAACATAATGTTTCCCATTATAATTTTTTTATTATCTGTCCCAGCTTAACCCAATTGGGTACAAGATGTGAGCCAAAGGAGTGGGGGAAGCGTACAATTGTGCAGTTGCAAGGGGGATCTACTGCCAATTCAGGGGATCGAGACGATAGAAGCGGCTCAGCTCCTGGTAAAGTTCTGGATAATCAGCTTTCATCTGTTGCGGTTGCTCAAAGAACACTTCGCTTATTACGGCAAAGAATTCGGCCGGATTAGTGGCGCCGTAGTAACTGAATAGGCTCGGCTCACCACTGGCGGCCTGAGCCTGCAGTTTGGCAAACTCCTGCCCCAAAACCTGCGACCACACAGGGTAGGCGTTGAACTCACCGAGTCTGGGAGCGCCATTGGCATCACCTGCTTCCTGATCCAGTTGATGGGCAAACTCATGGATCACGACATTCCGGCCGTCTGCCGGATCGGCGGCGTCATCCAGAGTATTCTGCCAGGAAAGGACGACCTTCCCCTGACCCCAGGATTCTCCCGCCAATAACCTTTGGCTGTGCCATTCCAGGCCATTGGCATCCCGCTGCTGCTGGCGAACAATAAAGGCCGATGGGTACACCAGAATTTGTCTCAGGTTAGGGTAATAGTCGGTTTGGCGATTGAGCAACAAGAGACAGGCTTGCGCGGCTATGGTCACGCGGATTTCATCATCTATCTCCAACCCATCGCAACCGACAAACTGTTTTTCTGCCAGAAATACCTGGATGTGTTTCTTGAGCTGCAGTTGCAAGTCACTGGGCAGGGAACGGAAATAGGGCATACGTTTTTTCAGAATAGTGCGCCATTCCTTGGGAAAAGGCTTGGCGCGTATTTTGTTTCTGCGTCTGCGATCCCGCCAGGATTGGCTGAGGATCCAGCCTATGGCGCTGGCGCCGGCGGTAAGGGTGATTAGAATGGCCAGCATGATCCGGCTCCATGGCTAAAGCGTCTAATCCGATCTGTGGGGGCTCAGTGGGAATAACTCAAGCTCGGCGCATGAAAAACAAGCAAAAAAAAGCTGACAGCAAAGAGGTTGAAACCTGTTATCGGCTGTCAGCAAAGGGTGGGAGTGTCAAACAGTCCACGCAGTTCAAGGGAAAGAGTTAGTCCGGCATAAACTTCTGCTCCAACTCGCGGCGCTCTCGCGGCGCCAGGCTGTGATGATGCTTGATAAGCAAACGTATCAGGCGTGACTTGGCAATATCACAGTCGCTGGCCATTTCGGCCAGGTGACTGATGGCCGCTTCACTCAGGGTAAAAGTCGCCTTGCGAAAAGGTTCGTGGCGGCGTTTGGGTATCAGCTTTTGCTGAGTCGCTTCCTGATTGGTGGAAGCTGCATTGGAATACCGCTGTTCAACCGGCATAGTGGCCGCCGCTTGCTGTGTTTGTCCCATGGCGTAATAGATGGCGCCGTCGATAAACTCATCGAGGGATTGCATGGCCAACATACGCTTACGGGCATCGGCCTCAGATGGCGTAACGTTTTTCTTCAGATCGGCCAGTCCCATACTGAGTCCTCATGCTGTTGAGTTGGTTGGTCATCAGACGGCTGCGGATCTCAGTGGCATTCTGTGCCTGCAGCATTTCGCAGGCGATGGCACGGATCTCGCTGGCGGCCTTACCCTTGGGGTCGAATTCGATTACCGAACGGCCGGACTCTTCACTGTCGTCATAGATGTTACGGCTGTAGGTGATAGCATCCAGTACATTGATATCGTAGGTTTTACAGACTTCCTTGGCCTCGAGAATACGGCTGGCCTGATTGGGTAGGTTAGGACATTGGGTGATAACAAAAGAGGCGCGCATTTTGGGGTTTATCATCATGCAGGTGGCGACTATATCATCCATATGGCTAACCGTCTTGAGATCGCGGCGCTTGGGCCTGAGGGGCATAAGTACATGGGAGGCCACTGACATGGTGGCACGCAGCGCCAGGTTGTCCTGACCACCGCAATCGACTATCACATAGTCATAATGTTGCTCCAGGCTCAGCAGATCGTTGCGAATTTTGCCATAGAGTTGAACACAGTTGATCCCGGCTAGCTTGCTGTCGTTGTTGCGGGCCTGGATCCAGTCCGAGGTGGTTCGCTGAGGGTCGCAATCCACCATGATCACCGATGCGCCACATTCCACAGTGAGAAAAACGGCAATGTTTTGTGCCAGGCAGCTCTTGCCGCTGCCCCCCTTTTCACCGCCAACGAGTATGATCATTGTCTTGCCCTCTGAAAGCTTGCTTCTTAAGTTATTTGCTCTTTCCCTGATGGCTTACAACTTTCCTTTGTTCGGGAGTGTTCCCAACTTGATGTTTACCGTGTCGTTGCTTTAAGGCTCTCCAAGGCTGTCGCTGACGGAGGTGAACAGTGAACGGTAAAACAAATGTAAAAGTTAAATTGTTTTTGGTCAACTTGATGATTTTTATTGATTTTTATTGATTTTGCCGCGTCATGTTTTTGGCGTTGCCCCTTGGGTTGTCGTAATAATGGCGGTGCTATCTATGAGTAAGGGAGCCGGAGAAATTATCAATAAAATTATATCGTTA
Organism: Shewanella chilikensis; assembly: GCF_037953065.1. Classification (NCBI taxonomy): domain Bacteria; kingdom Pseudomonadati; phylum Pseudomonadota; class Gammaproteobacteria; order Alteromonadales; family Shewanellaceae; genus Shewanella; species Shewanella chilikensis. The sequence continues at coordinate 1,617,428 of NZ_CP149966.1, forward strand.
AAGAAATGTTGCCGCGTCATTTATTTGTTAAAACTGAACTGTGCCCGGAACCGAACCACCAGAGTCTCTTTTATGACGTCGCCAATACTATATATAGGAATTAAAAGTTTTTTTTTAGATTTAAAAGATATAAATAAATGTGATCTTTGTCGATTGGGCTGTTAATCAAACGCTTGGGGTGTCTATGGGCCGAGCAGGGAGTAGTCTTTTATTACTTTATGCCGCTCGGTGAGCTTAGCAACTGTCATTTCTTTGCCACAGAACTCTGCCATGTTGGGATACTCCCCAGACTTTTATCTGGACGTTCCAACCATCTGCATTTATGCAAGGAGGCATTTATGGGCCAAGTACTCAACCAGACCAGTCGCTTTGAAGTTGCAGAGTGTTGTCTGGCAATCCATGAACTCTTGTTGCTTAGAGACAGGGCTGGCCTGCCTGTGCATGGCTTGGACGACAGTTGTTTGCCTGCCAAGCCGCTGCTGTCCTTATGTATCAGGGAAAGCTCCGGTGGGGAAAATTTGCAGGAGGGACAACTGGTGGCGCTGGCTTTGGTGCGAAGTGGCTCAGCAGCTGGATCCTGTCGGGAGCCGGGACACTATCTGCTACAGGATTTTCTGGTGTTGCCTGAGTTTCGCCATCTTGGACTCGACAGCTTTTTGTTGGAGACAGTCATTGAGCGATTATCGCTTCTGGGCTCGCCTAAATGGCAACTGATGCTGGAAGTGCTTCCGGGGGACGAAGTCCTGGCGCAGCGCCTGGGGTTCAAGCCAGGCGGCCACAGTGTGCCGGGAAATCTTTGGCTGAGAAGCGTAGGTTGAATTGAAAGCCTGCCTCTCTGTTTGGGACCAGGCTAACGCTGCGTTGGTTGAGTTATCAAGTCGGCAGTTATTTGTGCAGTGGGTCGCCTATACTTTGCTGAATTTCCCCCAGAAAAAGGTTGGCGATTTCTCTTGCTGCCCCCAGGCCCTGTTCAGCAGATATGCGCCTTGAGGCGCTCCTGATGTCAGCGGAATATCTATAAAGGTCTGATTTAGCCTCCATTTGCATCGGCTATCATTTTGCCCTCGGGAGGATAGCTGCGATAACCATTGGCTTTACGTTGACGGTTTTCAGCAGCCCCATACTTTCATAGAAGCGGATCTGCGAGGGTGCCAGGCCGGTTTTCTGAGCCAGTTCACCAATTTTCATCTTTGTTCGTTCAAACTTGATTAATACTGCTTTCCGGATGAGCAATGCAGATTGGCAGGCTTTCCACTCAAGTTTACTTTTCCGGAGTATACTGGCAACTTTAGCCTGAAACGGAGAGAAGATGCAGCCGGAACAGCAGTTGTTGGAAGCGATTAATCAGACCATGCCTTTTGGCAAGTACGCCGGACGCAAGTTATTGGAGCTTCCCGAGCCTTATCTGGTGTGGTTTCACTCCAAGGGGTTCCCTGAGGGCAAACTTGGGCAGCAATTGGCGCTTATCTATGAGGTGAAGCTCAATGGTCTTGAGTCTATGCTGCGGCCCTTGCTGCGTCCTTGAAGCTGTCAAAAGTGTGAACCCTATTAGCGATTTATGAAATAACACATGTTTTAATGGCGTAGTATTTCCAACGACAACAGGAAGCAACAGACAATGGCAAAATTGGCAAAGATCTTGGCGACCGCGGCTTTGGCTCTGGGTATATCTTCAGCCTGGGCACAAGGTGCGGTACATGAAGGCACAGTGGTCGACACCATGAACAGTGGCGGTTATACCTATGTGCAGATTAAAGAAGCCGATAAGACCTTTTGGGCGGCAGGCCCTCAGGTAGCTGTGGCCAAGGGTGATAAGGTGCAGGTTACCGAGCAGATGTGGATGAACAACTTCACCAGCAAGACCCTCAACCGGACTTTTGACAAGCTGATGTTTGTTGGTGAAATCGATAAGAAGTGATTTCATCCACTCTCTGTTAAAGTCGCGACTCTGTTCGCGGCTTTTTTTTATTTGCGCTTAAGGGCTTTGCCTGAGCACAAATGTCGGGCAAAATGCCTGCAATTCAACTGTGTTGGTACCAATTCTCATGTTGCGGGTAGAGGTTTACTCTCATTCTCGTCACAGGCACTTGGGGGAGCAGATAGCCAATCTGTACCACAGTGCCGTTACTGCCATAGATGATGCCCGCTATAGTGCGGCTCAGCGTCTGGCTTGGTCGGCGGCGCCGCGCTCAGGGCGATACTGGCAGCTAAGGCTCAAACGGGCTCAGGCCTGGGTGATGCTCAAGGGCTGTGAGCAAAGTCCTCTATGTGTGGGCTTTGTGTTGCTGGAGACCACCTTCCGTGAGCGAGGTTACATAGCCTGCCTTTATGTGGCACCCGATAGCCAGCGTCAGGGTGTTGCATCATCCTTGATTGAAGCCGCCAAGAAGTGGGCACTTACCCAAGGCTATCATCACCTGACAACAGATGCTTCGGCGCTGTCCAAACCTGTGTTTGAACGCGCCGGGTTTCGTTTGCGTCACAAGAGCTACCAGGAAAAATCCGGTCAAATGTTCGGCAGCTACTTTATGAAGCTGATACTGCCGCCTTTGGAGCACGAAAGCTAAGCCGCCTATGATTTCACCAACGCCCATTCAAGCCGAGCACGGCTTTATTGTTCGCCAAGGTCGCCCCGAGGACAGCGCGGCCATCGCCGAGCTGTTTCATCTGGTGGTAAACGCCAGTACTGAGCAATACAGCCAGGCGCAATGCCAAGCTTGGTCGCCTGCACAGCGCAGCGAAGATGAGTGGCGGAATCGTTTGCAGGGGACGGCGCTCTGGGTTGCCGAAGATGGTCGCAATTTGCTCGGATTTATTAACCTAAAGCCTTTGAATGTGCCGGGTGAAGCCGAGATAGACTGCCTTTTTACTCACCCCAAGGCCCAGCGCCGGGGGATTGCCGCCGAGCTCTACCGGCAGCTATTGAGATACGCCGTCGATTCCGGGGTGCAGTGTTTGAGGGTAGAGGCTTCTTTCTATGCCAAAGCGTTTTTCGGCAAGCAGGGCTTTACAACCTTGAAGCGCAATCAGCATCAACGTCACGGGGAAGTGCTGACCAATTTCAGTATGCAGCTGCCGTTATAACCCAAGCCGCCCTGGAAAATCACCCAAGTGAAGTACCAAGGCGGCCTATGGACAAACGCCAAGAAATGCTGCTTGTTATGGCAAATCAAACACCAGGGCTACGGCACGCTTGTTGCTGGCCTTAATGGCAAACTCCTCAAGTTCGTTGATGTGAATGCCATCGCCACTTTGCAGGGTTTCACCCGCCAATTGCAGCTCTCCTTCCACCACTTGAGCATAAAAGTTACGTCCCTTTGCCAGCTTGAAGCTTGTCTGCTCGGCAGCGGTCAGCTCCAGGCGGTAGACGCTGGCGTCCTGTTTGATGGACAGGGTGCCATCGCGGCCATCGGGAGTGACGACCGGGGTCAGGGCCGAACTCTGGGCAAAGGCTTTTTGCTGATAACCCGGGGTGCCACCCTGGCTGCTCGGTTGGATCCAGATCTGCAAGAAATGCAGTGGTTCAGTTGCCGAGGCATTGTACTCACTGTGATAGATCCCCGACCCGGCAGACATAAGTTGGAACTCACCGGCCGGCAGGGTTTTCACATGACCAAAGCTGTCTTTATGGGCTATGGTGCCGGAAATCACATAGCTGATGATCTCCATATCCTTGTGGCCGTGGGTATCAAAACCGGCGCTTGGTGCGACTCTGTCATCATTGATGACCCTCAGGGCCGAGACCCCCATAAACCTTGGATCGTAATAGTTGCCGAATGAAAAACTGTGTTGGCTCCTGAGCCAGCCGAAGTCGGCCCGGCCGCGCTCATCGGCATGACGTACATAAATCATAATTCAGTTCTCCTGCTGGGAAGGTGCAGACAAGTCTTTTATGTGCTCTTCACAGACTTACAGGTCAAGATGCAAGGCCTGTAAGCAGTGAATGGCTTAAAGCAAGATGTGTGCTTCACAAGAATTAATGTGTCTTGCTGGCAATCATGTTGTCGACGGACAGTTTACCGGCGCCGGAAATCGCCAGGGATACAGTGGCGGCCAGCAATGCCAGACCAAACTCGTAACCGTTGTTGGACATAAACAAACCGTTGTCCAGGTGCACTGTGACTATCGCCATCAGCATGGTGAAGGCCAACACCGCGGAAGTGGGGCGAATCAGCAAACCTGTGATAAGCAGCAGACCGCCGAAAAACTCACTGGAACCGGCCATCAGCGCCATCAAATATCCGGGAGTCAGGCCGATAGAGGTCATCCATTGTCCAGTGCCTTCCAGGCCGTAACCGCCGAACCAGCCAAAGAGCTTCTGGGCGCCGTGAGCCATAAAAGTGATACCTATAGGCAGGCGCAGCGCCAGAGGCGCGAAACCGGCATCGGTGCGGAGCAGTTTTATTATCAGGTGTTTCATAATGGTGTCCTCAATGAATTTGAATAGGGTGGATAGGCTTTCCTGTCCAGTTACTGTGCAGTTTATTCTTGACCTTTGCGGCTGAAAATCGGAACATTTTGACATTGAACTTCAAAAAAATTGAACATAGGTTTTGTCATGCACTCTGTCATTAGCCTGGATGCGCTTAAAGTATTGGATGCTATAGATAGAAAAGGCAGTTTCTCGGCAGCGGCCGAGGCGCTTTTCAAGGTGCCATCTGCCTTGACCTATCAGGTTCAAAAGCTGGAGAGTGAGCTGGGAAGCAGATTATTTGAACGTAAGGGCACTCGGGCTCAACTTACCGAAGTGGGACGTTTGGTGTTGACCCAGGGGCGGGAGATCCTGGCGGCCACCGCCCGGCTTGAGGATGCCGTGAGGCAATTGGAAACCGGTTGGGAGGCGCAACTGACCCTGGCGCTGGATACGGTTTTGCCGCAGGCACCGCTGCTTTCACTAATTAAAGAATTCACTGAGCTGGGTAAACAGCTCACCGTCAGCGTGACCCATGAGGCCCTTGGCGGCGGCTGGGATGCGCTTTATTCCAACCGCGCCGATATCGCCATAGGCGTCACAGGTGAATTGCCAAGAGGTCAGTATGAACTGCAAAAGCTTGGTGAGCTGGAGTTTGTGTTTGTTGTGGCGCCTGAGCATCCCTTGGCGCAATTTGACACTGAGATAGCTTCTGAAGCCTTGTTGCAATTTCCATCTATCATAGTGGCAGATACCTCGCGCTCCTTGAGTCAGCGCTCCTGTGGGGTGTTTGACAGTCGTCAGCTTATCCGGGTGTCGTCGATGGAAGCCAAGATCACCGCACAGAAGATGGGAATAGGGGTGGGTTTTCTGCCTGTGCATTTGATCCGGGATGCGTTGGCCAAAGGTGAGTTGGTGCAGCGTGAAGTGGCCTTGCCCAGGCCTTCGCTGCCCATCTATATGGCCTGGCGAAAAGGGGAGATGGGAAAGGCGCTTGGCTGGTTTGCCGAGCGCCTGCAAGGCAGTGACTTTGGTTTATGAAGCGGTTGGTTTATGGAACCATAGGTTTATGAAGGCGGTAGGTTTATAAAGCAGTTTATAAAATGGCTTACAACCAGGGTTTAGGAGCAGAGCTTATGGCCTTGAATGGTTGCTTTGCCCGCACAGGGGCGAGGGATAACCGCGCTCAATGTGGCAGGCTTATTCGCCGGCTGCTTCGGCTCTGTGGCTGGTATAGTGCACATGGGGCAATAGCAACTCATCCAGTTTGGGAGCCTTTTTCAGGAAGTTGATGAAGGCGCCCGGCAATGTCAGTGATGGCATGGACTCCTGCCAGCGGGCTTGCAGCAGAGGCTCATAGCCTTCTTTCCCGGCCGTGGTGTAGCAGGTGGACACCCCGACATAATGCTGCTCTGGTGCCAGCGCTTGCCACAGGCCATTTGCCCGCAACAGCTCCAGCCGGAATAGTCTTTCTCCCTGCTGTCTGCGGCCATCATAGAAATATCTCAGCCCATAGGTATAGGGAAAACTGCCGGCGCCGGTACCTCGCACACCGTTGTTGGTGGCGGCGTTGATGGCCGACTCCAGTGCCTGGTAGAGGTGTTCCCCGGCGATTTCATATTTAACCAGCGGCAATTCAAACGGCAACAGGCGCCCGAGCACATCGGCTTTGGTCAGTTGTCCTTGGGGCACAGATTGACGCACGCCGCCGGCGTTATGCAGCGCAAAGTCTACTCTTTGGTCTTTGGCTCTGGACTCCAGAAACATACTGCGGCTGACCCAGGGGGCTATTTCACTGCCGTGGGGCAGGGTGCGGCTTGGCAGACGGGTATGCACCAGAGGTTTGGATACCAGGGCAAGCACCTGATTTTCCATGCAGCTTATCGCCGGGCGGAACTCGTTGGCTATCACTTGCTCCATGGCTTCATCGTTATCATCCCAGTGAATACCTGGGTGTTGCTCCAAGATCGCCTTGGCGGCTTGATAGTCGGCTTCGGTGGCCGCCTGGGGGCCGCTCAGCAGAAACTGACGGTCCAGCATAAAGATGTTACTGCCTTCGAGTCGGGTCACCCGGCCCGCGTCATCGAACTGAATGTCGGCGAGCCCCAGGGTTTCGGCATGTTTACCGGCATGGAGGATAGGCACGCCGTTGACGCTTTCACCATAGGGCAGGCATGGCAGGCCAAAACCGCGGAAATCACCCATCAGGGTATGGGTGTGGCCGCCGACGATCAGGCTGATCCCAGGGATGGTTTCGGCCAGTAATCTGTCTTGATCCAACCCTAAGTGACTGAGCACTATGATATGCACTATGCCTTTGGCTCTGAGGGCTTCAACAGTCTTCCTGGTAGTGACAAATGCATCGGTAAATTCGGTATCGGGATCCGGCCTGGCGATGGCTTTCATTTGATCCAGAGTAATACCAACTATCGCCAGCTGCTTGTCGTGGAAAGGTTTTATCAGGCAGCGGCCGATGCCTGAGGTAGTATCCAGATCATAGAGGTTGTCCAGCCCTCGAAGACGCCCGGGCTTATCTTCAGCTTCGCCGCTGAGATCCATATTGGCCGCTAGCACAGGGAAGCCGACCTCTTTGATAAAACCGGCCAGCAGAGCGTTGCCATCGTCAATATCATGGTTGCCTATGACCATGGCATCGGGTGCCAACATCTTTAGCAGTTTGGCGTTGGCCCGGCCTTTGAACTGGCTGTAATACAAGGTGCCCTGGAAACAATCGCCGCCGTGGAGCAGGATAAAAGGCTGGTTTTGTGCTTGGGCAGCGTCTCTTGCGGCCTTGACCTGAGCCGAGATCCGAGCGTAGCCACCACTGTGGCTGTGAAGATCAAACTCGCGTCCCTGAGAGTCAATCTTGAACTGAACCCGGCTGGGATCCAAGTGTGAGTGGGTATCGTTGAGATGGGCAAGTCTTAAAACATAATCTGTGTGCATATCATCCTCATTCTGCGAGCGGGGATTGTACACCTCCAGAGGCAGATGAAAAAGGGGGAGCTCAAGCTCCCCCAAAATGATGACTGTATTGATGGGTGGGTCGTTAGCCTGTCACACTATCTCCCACTAGGATGACATTTGTGTTAAAGCGCTGAATTAATAATCTGCAATCAGAGCCCTTGGGAGTCAGTGACCGGCTCTCTGTCATCCGAGAGGCGGATCCCTTTGTCTTTCATGCGACGTTTCCAAAGTCGCCTTGCCAGTTGCTGCATGTCGGTGGCCGGGTCGTTAATATCGACAATCTCCAGCCCCAGCAAGGATTCGATTATGTCTTCCAGTGTCACCAGCCCCTGACCGCTGCCGTACTCGTCAACCACCATGGCTATCTGAGCGTTGCGTTTGATCATCAGTTCAAACAGCGGCAGGATGCGGGCGGTTTCCGGCACTATCACCAAATTGCGCTTGAGGTTCCCTAGGGGCGCATCTGGGTTATCCCGTTCACTCAGCAGCACATCGGTACGATTGACATAACCTATAATGTCGTCGTGATCCTTGTCGAAAATAGGCACCCGGGTGAAAGGCTTATTGATATGCTGGCTGACAAATTCATGTTGAGTCAGGGCGGCCGGCAGAGTGAACATCACGGTTCTTGGAGTCATGATGGCGGTAACCGGCATCTCCTTGACGCTCAGCATCTGAGTCAGAATTTTGCTTTCCTGTTCATCCAGTTCACCGGATTCATGGCCTATTTTGGCCATGGCGCTCATTTCCTGACGGATATACTGGCCAGAGTCACCTTTGCCGAGCAAACGGGTAACCTTATTGGACATCCAGATAAGCGGCAGGGTGATGCGTTCCATCCACACCAGGGCAACAGACACACTGGGGGCCATGGCTCGCCAGTAGTTGGCACCTATGGTTTTGGGGATGATTTCGGAAAAGAATAGAATGAGGAAGGTCAGTACCCCGGAGAATACCCCCAACATCTCATCGCCAAACACTTTGGCGGCCTGGGCACCGGCCACGGCCGCACCTACGGTATGGGCTATGGTGTTGAGTGTCAAAATGGCGACCAGAGGAGATTCGACATTGTCTTTCTGTTTTTGAAGACGTTCGGCAGCGTCCGGGTTGGACTGGCGCTGCGACGCGATATAGCTGGGCGTTACCGAAAGCAGCACGGCTTCAAACACACTACAGAGAAAAGAGACGCCGATGGCGACCAATACAATAACGATAAGCGTTAGCATAAGGGGGGAATTATCACTCCGATGCAAAGGCCAACATTAGCCCAGCGCTATTCTATCATAGAGCTTGTGAGCTGAAGCTTAATTTTATGCTCGGTAGAGCGAAAGTAGGGTATAAGGGGAACCGCTGAATTACTGGCTATAGTTGCGGCCTATCTGTATAATTCGCCGCCCTGCTGCAGGTTTTGGTGTTGAGGAAAGTCAAATGAGTGAAAAAAAGATCAATCTTTTGGATCTTGATCGTAAGGCAATGCGTGAGCTTTTCGTCGAGTTGGGCGATAAGCCGTTTCGTGCCGAACAGCTGATGAAGTGGTTGTATCACTTCGGGATCAGTGACTTTGACCAGATGACCAATATCAACAAACACCTGCGGGCCAAGTTGAAAGAGCGCTGTGAAGTGGTAGCGCCGGAGATCTCCAGCTATCAGAAGTCGGCCGATGGCACCATCAAGTTTGCCATTAATGTCGGCGAAGGTCAGGAAGTGGAAACTGTCTATATTCCGGAAGATGATAGGGCGACTCTGTGTATCTCATCCCAGGTGGGATGTGCGCTGGAATGTACTTTCTGCTCCACGGCTCAGCAGGGCTTTAACCGTAACCTGACAGTGTCTGAAATTGTCGGCCAGATCTGGCGGGTATCCCACTTCCTCGGTTTTCAGAAGGAAACCGGTGAGCGCCCGGTCACCAATGTGGTGATGATGGGCATGGGTGAGCCCTTGCTGAATCTGGCCAATGTGATTCCGGCGATGGATATCATGCTGGATGACTTTGGTTTTGCCCTGTCCAAACGGCGGGTAACGGTTTCGACATCCGGCGTTGTACCTGCGCTGGATAAGTTGGGCGACGCCCTCGATGTGGCGCTGGCGGTCAGTATCCATGCCCCCAATGACGAGCTGCGTAACGAGTTGGTGCCTATCAACAAGAAGTATCCGCTTAACGAATTTTTGGCCGCTATTCGTCGTTATATCGCCAAGTCCAACGCTAACCGTGGCCGGGTCACACTGGAATATGTGATGCTGGATCATATCAACGACAGCACAGAGCAGGCCCATGAGTTGGCCAAACTGATGAAGGATACTCCTTGCAAGGTCAACCTTATTCCGTTTAATCCTTATCCGGGATCTCCTTACGGGCGTTCTTCCAACTCCCGTATCGACAGGTTTGCCAAAGTGCTGATGGAATACGGTCTGACTGTAATAGTGCGTAAGACCCGCGGCGATGATATCGATGCCGCCTGTGGCCAGTTGGCCGGTGATATACGTGACAGAACCAAGCGTCTGGCGAAAAAACGCATGCAAGCCAATCAAATTTCGGTCACAATGGATTAACTCTTTGTTTGTCCAGATTTATAGGTTTGCCAATGAAGCACGGATTGCCAGGTTTAACGCTCGCGTTACTGCTAGGGGCCATGTTGCCCGGATGTGTAACCGAGCGAACTTATGCCGGCACGGACATTCCGGTCTCGCAACGCCAGTTTGATAAAATTGCCGCCGCCAAGGAACGGACGCAGCTAGGCCTGACCTATCTGCAAAAAGGTAACTCCCAACAAGCCAAATATAATCTAGACAGAGCCATGGAATACGCCCCTCACCTTGAGGATGTGCATATTGCCATGGCTTATTATTATCAAACCGTGGGTGAAGTGGTGAAGGCTGAGCAAGCTTATGAAGCCGCCATAGATACCCGCAATGCCAGCGGCGACTCGATGAACAACTTTGGGGTATTTCTCTGCCAGCAGCAGAAATATGCCAAGGCAGAGAAGATGTTCCTGATGGCAATCGACAACCCCAGATATACCCGCACCGCCTCCAGCTATGAAAACCTGGGTATTTGCAGTCGGGATGCCGGGGAAAGAGAAAAAGCGCGACACTATTTTGAGATGGCGCTAAAGTATGAGCCCAGAAGACAGGTCTCATTACTGGAACTGACAGAATTGGAGCTTGACGCCCATAACTACGCCGCGGCCAGAATGCAATTGGAACGCCTCCACCGAGTAGTTCCTGAAACCGCGGAAAGCTTGGCGTTGGGCATTCGCATTGAGCAAGGGTTAAATGATGACGCGGCCGCCAAGCGATATGGAATATTGCTGCAGGCCAAATTTCCGGCGTCTCCCCAGGCTAAACAATACCGGGCAAGTATGCACTGATGACAGAGTTGAATAACCAAGTCAACAAGGATGAAGACGAGAACCCAAAGGTTCCCGGGCAAGAGGATACGCTCGGGTCATTACTGAAAAGCGCACGCGAACAAAAAGGTATCACTGTAGAAGATGCGGCTACCAGGCTGCACTTGCGCCCCTGCATAGTGACCGATATTGAAGCAGACTGTTTCAGCAATATCGATTCCTCCACCTATGTCCGCGGCTACGTGAAGAACTATGCCCGCATATTGGGCGTGGATAAAGAAGCTATCAACAATTGCCTGGCACGGCAGGTCCCCAAGGTGACTGAGCCGGCGATGCAGAGCTTTTCGCGCAAGACCAGCCGTCAGGCTACCGACAGCCGTTTGATGCTGGTGACTTACCTTATCGGTTTTCTGCTGCTGGCCCTGCTGGTGGTGTGGTGGCTGCAAAAACCTTCTGTGGTTTCCGATGTCGATTTCTCCCAACCTACGGCAGAAGAGGTGCAGCAGGCCAGAGAGTTTGAATCGCGTCAGGCACAAATAGCAGAAACCGAACTTCCGCCTGAAACTTCAACCGAAACACCTACCGCTGAAGTAGAGAAGAGTCTTGTTGAGGATAACAATACTGATGAAGTCAACTCTGGTGTTGTTAACTCAGATGTCGATATGACCGAGCAACCGGTGGCAACAGAGGCAACGCAGGCTTCTGTCGGTATCGAGCTTGATGGCGACTGCTGGATTAAACTTACAGATGCCAACGGCAAAACTTTGATAGATGGCTTGAGATCGCCAGGACAAACCATCAGGGTACAAGGCAAGGCGCCTTTTAAACTGGTCTTGGGCGCACCGCAGACAGTGAGTCTGACGTTTAACGGCCAGGCTGTGAGCCTTGCCGATTTCCCCAGCGGCCGGGTAGCCAGACTGACCCTGCCACAGGCATAATAGCACCAAGCAGGATAATTGAAGTGGCGCACTCATGGCGCCGAGTCAACAGAGCAGAATACGATGTACAGTGAAAATCCCATAAAACGCCGTCCTTCCACCCGCATCTATGTCGGCAATGTTCCCATAGGTGATGGCGCTCCGATTGCCGTGCAATCCATGACCAATACCCGCACCACAGATATAGAAGCCACAGTAGCGCAAATCCGGGCGCTGGAAACTGTGGGCGCTGATATCGTACGGGTGTCTGTGCCTACCATGGATGCCGCCGAGGCGTTCAAGCTTATCAAGCAGCAGGTCAAGGTGCCGCTGGTGGCCGATATCCATTTCGACTACCGCATAGCGCTTAAAGTGGCGGAATACGGTGCCGACTGTCTGCGTATTAACCCAGGCAACATAGGCAATGAAGAACGTATTCGTGCCGTGGTTGAGTCTGCCCGTGACAAAAATATCCCAATCCGCATCGGGGTAAACGGCGGCAGTCTTGAAAAAGACTTGATGGACAAATACAAAGAGCCCATCCCGGAAGCCTTGCTGGAATCGGCAATGCGCCATGTGGATATTCTCGACAGGCTCAACTTCGACCAGTTCAAGGTCTCGGTGAAGGCATCGGACGTGTTCCTGGCCGTGGAGTCCTACCGTTTACTGGCGAAACAGATTAAACAGCCATTGCACCTTGGGATCACCGAAGCCGGTGGTGCCCGTGCCGGTGCCGTAAAATCGGCTGTGGGCCTGGGTATGCTGCTTGCAGAAGGCATAGGCGACACTTTGAGAGTGTCCCTGGCAGCCGATCCAGTAGAGGAGATCAAAGTTGGTTTCGATATCCTTAAGTCGCTGCGTATTCGCTCCCGCGGAATTAACTTTATTGCCTGTCCATCCTGTTCAAGACAAGAGTTTGACGTGATAGGCACGGTCAACGCCCTGGAGCAACGCCTGGAAGATGTGACCACTGCCATGGATGTCTCCATCATAGGCTGTGTGGTCAATGGCCCGGGGGAAGCCCTGGTGTCTCATATTGGCCTTACCGGCGGTAACCGCAAGAGCGGTTATTATGACGAAGGCGAGCGTCAGAAAGAGCGCTTCGACAATGACAATCTGGTCGATGCCCTTGAAGCCAAAATTCGCGCTAAGGCGCAAATGATGGAAAACCGTATTTCAGTCAAAGAAGCCGAATAATCCCTGATGACGTGAATGTGAACTGGCCAGCGCTGGCCAGTTTTACGTTTGCCGGTGAAGCGCCTATAATGGCTGGCATTTTTGAATTTTTAGCCCCAGAGCAAAACGAGTCGAGATAGTGGCAAAACAGATCCAAGCGATTCGCGGAATGAATGACATTCTGCCAACCCAAAGCCCCGTATGGCAAAAAGTGGAGGCGGTACTGCGCGCCTCGGTTGCCTCTTTCGGTTACAGTGAAATCCGCACACCTATCGTTGAGAACACAGACCTGTTCAAGCGTTCGATAGGGGAGGTGACAGATATTGTCGAGAAGGAGATGTACACCTTCGCCGATCGCAACGGTGACAGTCTCACCCTGCGTCCGGAAGGCACCGCCTCGACAGTTCGTGCCGGTAACGAACATGGCCTCTTGTACAACCAGGAGCAGCGTCTGTGGTATATGGGCCCCATGTTCCGCCACGAGCGGCCACAGAAAGGGCGCTATCGTCAGTTCCATCAGTTCGGGGTTGAAGTTTATGGCATCAAGAGCGCCGATATTGACGCCGAAGTGCTGATGTTGTCTGCCTCTTTGTGGCAGAAGCTTGGATTGACCGAACATGTTTCGCTCGAGCTGAACACTTTGGGTGACAGCGACGAGCGCGCCGCCTATCGTGAAGCGCTGGTGGCCTTCCTCGAGCAACATAAAGACAAGCTGGACGAAGACAGTCAGCGGCGCATGTACAGCAACCCACTGCGGGTACTGGACTCAAAAGATCAGCAGGTTCAGGCCTTGCTGGCCGATGCCCCGGCGCTGATGGATTACCTGGGTGAAGACTCCAAGGCACATTTTGCCCGCTTGTGTGAACTCCTGGAGGCCGTTGGTATCCAATACAGGGTTAACCCACGCTTGGTACGCGGATTGGATTACTACAACCGCACCGTATTTGAGTGGGTCACCGATAGTTTAGGCGCTCAGGGCACTGTGCTGGCCGGTGGTCGTTACGACGGTCTGGTGAGCCAGCTTGGCGGTAAAGAAACGCCGGCAGTGGGCTTTGCCATGGGGCTGGAACGGATTGTTCTGCTGCTGGAAACCCTGGAGCTGAACGCCGATGTTGCTGCCGAAGTGGATGTCTACGTGACCGCCATGGGCGATGACTGCGTAATTGAGGCGATGAAAATTGCCCAGGAACTGCGTGAGAAGCTGCCCAAGCTTAAGGTGATGAGTCACTGCGGGGGTGGCAACTTCAAGAAACAGATGAAAAGAGCCGATAAGAGCGGCGCGGGTTTTGCGCTGATTATCGGTGAGACCGAACTGGCCAATAACAAGGTGGCGGTGAAACCGCTGCGGGGTGATGGCGCTCAGCAGGATGTTGAACGCCAGGCCCTGGCCGACTATTTGGCAGAACTGATTAAATAATTTAGAGGGGAAGTGCGGGTGGAAATCTACAGCACAGAAGAACAACAAGTTGAGGCGATCAAGCAGTTCTGGAGAGACTATGGTGTTTCGATAGTCGCTGGTGCCGTAATAGGTCTGGGTGGCCTTTATGGCTGGAACTATTATTCCGATGTCAAAGTCGAACGTGCCGAAGCTGCCTCTCAGGCTTTTAACCAGGCCTTGATGCAAGGCGGTGATGAAGCCACAGTGATGGCTGCCGCTGCCGAATTTGACAAGCAGCACGCCCAGGCCGGTTACTCGGCGCTGATGCAACTGATTGTTGCCAAGAGCGCGGTAGAGGCCGGTGACCTGGCAAAAGCTGAAGCTGCCCTCAAAACCGTGATTGCCGCCAAGCCGGGTGATGCCCTGACAGCGGTTGCCACACTGCGTCTGGCACGAATTCAGGCTGAACAGGGCCAGGTTGCTACCGCTTTGACCACGCTTGAGCAGGTTAAAGATAGTGCCTTTGCTACCCAAAGAGATGAATTCAAAGGCGATCTGCTGTTGCGTCAAGGGGAAACCGACAAGGCGAGACTCGCTTACCAGGAAGCCGTTAAAAATGGCGGCGTGACAACCAGTCCGGCGCTGCAGATGAAACTCGATAACCTGAATCAGGCATAAGGAAGGCCAATGAAGTCGTGGTGTAAAACTCTTTTGGCCTGTGGCATGGCCATAGGCGCACTGACGGGTTGTGCTTCCAGCGATGTGGAAGAAGAACCTGTAAGCCCGCTGCTGGAGCTCAACGCCAGCGTATTCCCAGAGGTCAGTTGGAGTGCTTCGGTTGGCAGTGGTGTTGGCGATTATTACTCCCGCCTGCGTCCGGCAGTGCGCTACGGCAAAATTTTTGTTGCCGACCGCTATGGTGAAGTAACCGCCTTTGACGAGAGCAGCGGCGAGAAGGTCTGGAGCACAGACTTCAGTGAAGCATTCCGTGATGGTGCCCTGAAAAAGAACAAGGGCGCTCGTCTGGCATCCGGCGTGACCGCGGCCCGTAACAAGGTGTTTGTCGGTGGAGAGAGCGGCCTTTTGGCGGCGCTTGACGCTGAAACCGGTGAAGTGCTTTGGCACGCCGTAGCAGAAGGCGAACTATTGTCCTTGCCCGCAGTTGCCGAAGACATGGTGGTGGTCAACAGCAGCTCAGGCTCGCTGGATGCCTTCAATGTAGATACAGGTGAAAAGCTTTGGAGCTATGAAGCTTCCTTGCCAAACTTGACTCTGCGCGGCAGCAGTTCTCCTGCGTATGCTCAGGGTGGTTTCTTTGTTGGTACGGCCGATGGCAAGGTCGCAGTTATTATCAAAAACAATGGCCAGCCAGCTTGGGAGCAACCGATTTACACCCCTAAAGGCGGTAACGAATTCAGCCGTATGGCCGATGTCGATATGACGCCGCTGTTGTTGGGTGACAACCTGTACGCCGTGAGCTACAACGGTAACCTGGTGAGCATGGAAATGCGCAGTGGCCGTATTGTCTGGTCGCGCAAGTACTCCAGTTTCCACGAGCTGGACACTGCGGGCTTGAGTCTGTATTTGGTGGACGATCACAGCCGTGTATACTCAGTGGACAGACGTAACGGTCTGGAGCTTTGGAGTAACTCGGATCTGACCAACCGGGATCTGACCGCTCCGGCAGTATTCCAGGACTATGTGGTTGTGGGTGACTTTGAAGGTTATCTGCACTTTATCGATCGCAGCAACGGCCAAATTGTGGGTCGGGTGCAGATCGACAGCTCGGGCCTGTTCAGTCAACCTCTGGTGGTTGACGACAAAATCTATCTGCAAACCCGGGATGGCAAAATTGCCACAGTAACTCTGCCCTGATCCCAGGCTTTGATACTGCCAAGCCCCTGGGAGTGTGTTCCGGGGGCTTTTTATTGAGAAGTTTTAAAGAGGCAAAAAGATGATTCCTGTAGTGGCCCTGGTAGGGCGACCCAATGTCGGTAAGTCGACCCTGTTCAATCGTCTGACCCGCACCCGTGATGCACTGGTGGCGGATTATCCAGGCTTGACGCGGGATCGTAAATACGGTCGTGCCTATCTGTCAGGTTACGAATTCATCCTGGTGGATACCGGCGGTATTGACGGCACCGAAGAAGGCATAGAAACCAAGATGGCCGAGCAATCGCTGGCGGCTATCGAAGAGGCTGATGTAGTGCTGTTTTTGACCGATGCCCGCGCCGGTTTGACCGCGGCCGATCAGGCCATAGCCCAACATCTTCGCAGTCGGCAAAAGACCACCTTCGTGGTGGCCAACAAGATTGACGGTATCGATGCCGATTCCGCCTGCGCCGAATTCTGGGCCCTGGGCCTGGGTGAGGTGTATCAGATGGCGGCGGCTCACGGCCGCGGCGTTACCAATATGATTGAGTATGCGTTGGCTCCTTTTGCCGAGGCGATGGGGATTAATCCTGATGCGCCCGAGGAAGAGAAGGTTGACGAGCGTCAATACACAGAAGAGGAAGCCGAAGCCGAACAGGCCAGACTGCAGGACTTGCCTATCAAGCTGGCAATTATCGGCAAGCCCAATGTGGGCAAGTCGACCCTGACCAACCGCATCCTCGGTGAAGAGCGGGTAGTGGTTTATGATGAGCCGGGCACCACCCGCGACTCCGTCTATATTCCAATGCAGCGTGAAGGCCGCGAGTACGTCATCATAGACACTGCCGGGGTGCGTCGCCGCGCCAAGGTGCATGAAGTCGTTGAAAAGTTCTCAGTGATTAAAACCCTGAAAGCGGTTGAAGACGCCAACGTGGTGCTCTTGGTTATTGATGCCCGTGAAGGCATCGCCGAGCAGGACCTTGGTTTGCTCGGCTTTGCCCTCAACGCCGGCAGGGCGCTGGTGATTGCAGTCAACAAGTGGGACGGCATAGACAACGACGTCAAGGAAAGGGTCAAGAGTGAGCTGGACCGTCGTCTGGGCTTTATCGACTTTGCCCGCATCCACTTTATCTCGGCGCTGCATGGCACAGGCGTGGGTCATCTGTATGAGTCCATCGAAGAAGCTTACGACAGTGCTACCAGACGGGTATCCACTTCGCTGCTGACCAAGATCATGCAGATGGCGCAGGACGACCATCAGCCGCCTCTGGTCAATGGTCGTCGGGTCAAACTCAAGTATGCCCATGCTGGTGGTTACAACCCGCCAATCGTGGTAGTACACGGCAACCAGGTATCCAAGCTGCCGGACTCCTATAAGCGCTATATGATGAACTACTACCGCCGCTCGCTGAAGGTTGTGGGTACGCCCATCCAGCTGCGCTTCCAGGAAGGGGCCAACCCCTTTGAAGGCAAGGGGGAGAAACTGACCCTGAGCCAGGAAAGACGCCGCAAGCGGATGATGGCGCACATCAAGAACAAGAAAGCCTGATAGGATTTTCGCAAAACAAAGCCGGGTTTAACCCGGCTTTGTTGTTTCTGATGACCAATATTGCACTTTAATTCAGTGAGTTGTGTTTAATAAAGGGCCTGTGAACTGGAATAACATTTGCTAACGATTCACGGGTATTTTTAATTTGGGCTCCTTCTCCAGCGAAGAGCCTTTATCTGATTGATGCTATTCCTCAATAATGGCTTCTATTCTTGAGAGCAGCACGCCCTGTTTCAATTGGGTGCGCATCTGCTCGCCGACCACGGCGTCCTCGCTGTTTTCCAGGACTTTACCGGCTTCGTTCTTGCTTATGCTGTAACCTCTGGACAGGGTCGACAGCGGGCTGACACTTTCCAGCGAATGGGCGCTGGCACCCAGGCGCGCCTTGGCCTCTTTCAGTTTATCGGCCATGGCGTCCTGCAACTGTTGACCGAGATAATTCAATCTGCCGCCTTCCAGGCTCAGTTTGTGGGTCGGGCTCTGGGCTTCGAGGCGGCTCTTGAGCTGCAGCTGTCTGTGTTCCAGCCGGTGCAGGCGATTGTTGATGGCGGCCGTCATTCTCAGTTGCTGCTCATCAAACTGCTGTACCAGCTGTTCCAGCCGCCGCTTGGGATCCTGGCGCTGCAACTTGTGATCCAGCAGCGACAGCTGTTGGCGCTTGGCCAAGTGCCAGTGTTGCCAGCCCTGGCGCAGCCTGGCCATGGTAGTGGTCAGCTTTTGCCGTTTATTATCGACATCCTGGGATACCAGTTCGGCGGCGGCCGATGGGGTAGGGGCACGCAGATCGGCGACATAATCACTGATACAGGTATCTACCTCATGACCCACAGCTGAAATTACCGGCAGGGCACTGTTGTAGATGGCGTGGGCCAGATTTTCATCGTTGAAACACCACATATCTTCCAGGCTGCCACCGCCGCGGGTCAGCAGTAACAGATCCACCTCCAGCCTCTGGTTGGCCAAGGTGAGCGCCTCAATAAGCTGGTTGGCGGCGGTACTGCCCTGAACCTGGGAAGGATAGATCACCACTTCGATGGAAGGATCGCGGCGTTTCAGCACATGCAGTACATCGCGAATGGCGGCGCCTGTGGGGGAGGTGATCACCCCGATGCGCTGGATGTTGGCCGGTAGTGGCCGCTTGGTATCGGCGGCAAACAGGCCTTCGGCCGCGAGTTTCAGCTTCAGCGCTTCATACTGCTGCGCCAGTAAGCCATCACCGGCAGGCAGCATGGTTTCGATAAGCAGTTGATAATCGCCCCTAGGCTCATACACACTCAGGGCTGCACGCACCAGCACTTGCTGGCCGTTGACCGGGCGGAAGGTCACGTTCTGATTGCGACCACGGAACATGGCGCAGCGAATTTGCGAATGATTGTCCTTGAGAGTCAGATACCAATGGCCCGAGCTTGGGCTGGCAAAGTTGGAAATTTCACCATTGAGCCAAATTCTGCCGAGGTTTCCCTCCAACAAGGCACGTACTTCGGCATTGAGGCGGGAGACGGTATATACCTGTTTTTTGAGCTCTGGCATGGAATTTGCGTTCAAATTGGAATTTTTCTCTATTTTCCCATTTACCACCCCGGGGTTGCAAGGTATAATGCCGCCGCAATATTTCACCTTCAATCTAACCCCCGGGGAGATGTTGCAATGCTACGATTAATTAAAGAAGCGCTTACCTTTGACGATGTGCTGCTGGTTCCGGCCCACTCGACCGTTCTCCCTAATACCGCCAATCTCAAGACCCGTCTGACCGACAAAATCGAACTGAATATCCCCCTGGTGTCCGCTGCAATGGACACAGTGACCGAAGCCCGTTTGGCAATCGCCATGGCGCAGGAAGGTGGCTTGGGCTTTATTCATAAGAATATGAGTATTGAACAGCAGGCCGAAGAAGTTCGTAAAGTGAAGATCTATGAAGCAGGTGTGGTTCAACAGCCTGTGACAGTAACACCTTCCACGACACTGGCCGAGCTTAAGGTATTAACCGAAAAGAACGGATTTGCCGGCTATCCGGTAATCAATGACGCCAACGAATTGGTGGGAATTATCACCGGCCGTGACGTGCGCTTCGTGACCGATACCAACCGCCTGGTTTCTGAAATCATGACCCCGAAAGAGCGTCTGGTGACTGTACCTGAAGGCACCAAGTTGGATGAAGTACAAAAGCTGATGCACTCCAACCGCATTGAAAAAGTGCTGGTTGTGAATGATGAATTCCAGCTCAAGGGCCTGATCACAGTTAAAGACTTCGAGAAAGCCGAGCGTAAGCCCAATGCCTGTAAAGATGAGCTGGGTCGTCTGCGTGTTGGTGCCGCTGTTGGTGCCGGTGCCGGTAACGAAGAACGTGTTGATGCGCTGGTCAAAGCCGGTGTCGATGTACTCTTGATTGACTCTTCCCACGGCCATTCTGAAGGGGTACTGCAGCGTATTCGCGATACCCGTGCCAAGTATCCGGATCTGCAAATCGTTGGCGGCAACGTGGCGACCGCCGAAGGCGCCCTGGCGCTGGTAGAAGCCGGTGTGAATGCGGTTAAAGTCGGTATTGGCCCTGGCTCCATCTGTACTACCCGTATCGTTACCGGCGTGGGTGTACCGCAAATCACTGCGGTTTCCGATGCTGCTGCTGCCGTTAAGCATCTGGGTATCCCTGTGATTGCCGATGGCGGTATCCGTTTCTCAGGCGATCTGGCCAAGGCGCTGGCCGCCGGTGCATCTTGCATCATGGCAGGTTCCATGTTTGCCGGTACCGATGAATCTCCAGGTGAAACTGAACTCTACAAGGGCCGTGCCTATAAGTCTTACCGCGGTATGGGGTCACTGGGCGCCATGTCTCAGGGCTCTTCCGATCGCTACTTCCAGAGCGACAACGCTGCCGACAAACTGGTACCTGAAGGTATCGAAGGCCGTGTTCCTTACAAAGGCAAAATCAAAGAGATTATCCATCAGTACATGGGCGGTCTGCGCTCCTGTATGGGCCTGACAGGCTGCGCCACCATTCAGGAATTGGGTGAAAAGGCCCAGTTCGTTAAGGTGACTTCAGCCGGTATGGGCGAATCCCACGTTCACGATGTGACTATCTCCAAAGAAGCGCCGAACTACCGTTCAGGTGTTTAATAAATTCGGGGCGGCATGAGTGTCGCCCTTGGTTTATAAGCAGATAAAAACTGTGCCTGTTACGGCAGGCACTGCAATCAAACTAAAGAGATAAAGGTTATCAATGAGCAATATTCATGAGCACAAGATACTGATCCTTGATTTCGGATCCCAGTATACCCAGCTGATTGCCCGTCGTATCCGCGAAATTGGCGTCTACTGTGAACTCTGGGCCTGGGATGTCAGTGAAGAGCAGATCCGCGAATTTGCCCCTCAGGGCATTATTCTGGCCGGTGGTCCCGAGAGTGTCACCGCTGACAACTCTCCCCGAGCCCCTGAGTATGTGTTTAACGCAGGCGTGCCTGTACTGGGTATCTGCTACGGCATGCAGACCATGAGCGAGCAGCTGGGCGGCAAGGTTATTCAGGGCATAGGCGAGGGCGAGTTCGGTTACGCGCAAATCGAACTGCTGGCCGAATCTGCACTGTTCAAAAACATCGAAGATGCCGTTAATGAAGCCGGTCGTCCATTGCTGGATGTATGGATGAGCCACGGTGACAAAGTCTCGGCCATCCCTGAAGGCTTTGTCGCGGTTGCCAAGACCGAAACCTGCCCATTCGCCGCCATGGCCAATGAAGCCAAAGGTTTCTATGGCGTGCAGTTCCATCCTGAAGTGACCCATACCCGTCAGGGCAAGCGCATGCTGGAGCATTTCGCGCTGGAAATCTGTGGCTGTGAAGCCAAGTGGAAACCCGCTTCCATTATCGAAGACGCCGTTGAGCGCCTGAAAAAGCAGATAGGTGACGACGAAGTAATCCTGGCGCTTTCCGGTGGGGTCGACTCTTCTGTTACTGCCATGCTGCTGCACCGCGCCATCGGCGACAGACTCACCTGTGTGTTTGTCGACAACGGCCTGCTGCGTCTGAACGAAGGCGAGCAAGTGATGGAGATGTTCGGCGACCACTTTGGTCTCAATATCATCAAGGTTGAAGCCGAAGACAGATTCCTCAATGCCCTCAAAGGCGAAAACGACCCTGAAGCCAAGCGCAAGATCATCGGCCGGGTATTTGTGGAAATCTTCGACGAAGAAGCCGGTAAGTGCGTTAACGCCAAGTGGCTGGCCCAGGGCACCATCTACCCTGATGTCATCGAATCTGCCGGCAGCGCCACGGGCAAGGCCCATGTGATCAAGTCACACCATAACGTCGGCGGTCTGCCGGAAGATATGGAGCTGGGTCTGGTTGAACCGCTGCGTGAACTGTTCAAAGACGAAGTACGCAAGATTGGCCTGGAGCTGGGTCTGCCTTACGACATGCTCTATCGCCACCCATTCCCAGGCCCAGGCCTGGGCGTACGGGTACTCGGCGAAGTCAAGAAAGAGTACTGCGATCTGCTGCGCCGCGCCGATGCCATCTTCATCGAAGAGCTGCGCAAAGCCGAACTGTACGACCGTGTCAGCCAGGCCTTTACTGTGTTCCTGCCGGTTCGCAGCGTAGGTGTAATGGGCGATGGCCGTAAGTATGACTGGGTTGTGTCTCTGCGCGCCGTGGAAACCATCGACTTTATGACTGCCCATTGGGCTCACCTGCCGTACGACTTCCTCGGCCGGGTGTCCAACCGCATCATCAATGAAATCGACGGTATCTCCCGCGTGGTGTACGACATCTCAGGCAAGCCACCGGCAACGATTGAGTGGGAATAATGCTCCTTTAAGAAAGGTCTGGCATTAACAAGCACTAAATCATACTTAAGTCCGCGTAATTGCGGACTTTTTTCGTTTTTGGCTTAGTCATTTTTGGCAATGTCTGGCAACGCCAAGCACGGTTTGACCGTGGTATTTTGATGGGTATGATTCATCGGTAATGCCATGGATTACGCCCGATACCATGCTGAGTGTTTTTGATGGGGCATGGTATTAAATTTACATATCTATCTGTTTTATAAAGATTAATATCTATTTTTTTAGAGGTTTTTCAGCATGGTATCAAACAATAATAATAGGTCGATACATGCTGACTGATACCAAGCTACGCAATCTCAAACCCAAAGATAAACTTTACAAAGTCAATGACCGTGATGGCCTCTATGTTGCTGTGACCACTGCGGGCTCTATTTCTTTTCGCTACAACTACTCGATCCATGGCAGACAAGAAACCATTACCTTTGGTCGCTATGGAGTAGGAGGCATCACGTTAGCAGAAGCGCGTGAGCGTCTCAATGAAGCGAAGAGAATGGTTACTGATGGAAAGTCACCGGCCAAAGAGAAAGCACGTGCGAAGGCGAGAACCAAAGATGCTGAAACCTTTGGTGCCTGGGCTATAAAATGGCTGCGTGGCTATCAGATGGCCGATTCTACCCGAGATATGCGTCGATCAGTCTATACCCGAGAACTTAAAGATAAATTTGGTAACTGGAAGCTTACAGAAATTACCCATGAAGATCTGCGAGCACTGACTGACGCAATAGTAGAGCGTGGAGCGCCCGCAACGGCTGTACACACACGTGATATTGTACTCCAGGTGTATCGATGGGCGATTGAGAGAGGGCAGAAAGTTGAGAACCCGGCAGACCTGGTGAGGCCCGCAAGTATCGCGCGGTTTGAGCCAAGAGACCGAACGTTAACACCGGCTGAGATTGGTTTGATGTACCGCTATATGGAAAAGGTAGGAACCACCCCTTCGATTCGTGCTGCGGTAAAGTTGCTATTGCTGACTATGGTACGCAAAAGCGAATTAACCAATGCAACCTGGAGCGAAATTAACTTTAGCGAAGCGTTGTGGACGATTCCTAAAGAGAGGATGAAACGGCGTAACCCTCACCTGGTATTTTTGTCACGCCAGGCTATGGACATTCTGATTGCCTTGAAGACATTTGCCGGTGGGTCTGATTACATTCTTCCTTCCCGTTATGACTCAGATGCCCCAATGAGCAGTGCGACAATGAATCGTGTATTGGCTTTAACGTACAAGGCTGCGCAGAAGGATGGGCAGTCACTAAGTAAGTTTGGGCCGCATGACCTACGTAGAACAGCGAGTACACTGCTGCATGAAGCAGGATACAACACTGATTGGATAGAAAAATGCCTGGCGCACGAACAGAAAGGAGTGAGGGCTGTTTACAACAAAGCCGAATACCGAGAACAGCGCGCGGCCATGTTGCAGGATTGGGCAGATATGATTGATGAGTGGGTTGTTTAATTTAGGGGATGTGTGCTTGTACAAATATACAGACTTGTTATATGGTTTTTCAAAATTGTGATTTAATGTTCATTAATAATATCAGCTAACTGATATTATTAACCATGTAATGAACCTAGTAGATAAGGATATAAAATGGCGTCAATTAAGCGCTTTGTTATTCATGAGCTATTTAAAGATAAAAATCCTGATGTAGCGAGTGAAATTTTAAATTTAGAAAACGATGTCATTTTAAAACTTGCTAAAGATTTAGTTAAAATTAAAGATAATAGAACAGCTGTTCTTTGGGGGCAATTCAAAGGAAATGGTGATTTCCCATTGAAGCTAAAAGAGTTAGATATTGATCAAACTGATGAGGAGAGAAATAAAACTTTCCTAGAGTTAACTGAGAAAACCATGAATTCCTTGTATGAAGAAATTGTTCATACAAATAGTAAAGGTGGATACATATGCTTTATTGAGTATAAATCATTTCATGATCATCGTTTAATGGCTGCAATGATTACTAATACTTCCGGTATCAAACTGACTAACTTAAAGCCAACGTCAGAAGTTCATGTTGATCTTAGCAAGTTACATCAAGCTGTTGATATAAATATGACTGGATATTTTAAATCATTAAATGATGAGTACAGTAAAAATTATTTAAGCTTTATTGGTAAAGGAAAGCACACAGACTATTTTACAAGTGCATTTGATTGTATTAATAAAATCACTCCTGCTAAAGCGGTTAATAAGGCCCCTGTAGTCCTAAAAGACTTTCTATCACAATTTAATGTCGATAATATTACACAAAAGAATGCTAGAGCACAGCTTGTTAAATACTTAACAGATAATACGCGAATTCAACTCCGAAGTGCACCACTCGCTAAATTAGGCTGCCTTGCGTAATTCATTGAATACCGCAATAGGTTGCCTGAAGCCGAGGCACTTTCTCGGTCTGGCATTTAATGCCCGTTCAATCTCACTAATTTGCTTATCTGTTACCGTCCGCAAATCGGTGCCTTTCCGTATGTATTGCCGCAGCAAACCGTTGAAGTTTTCATTCAGTCCGCGTTCCCAAGACGAATAAGGGTTAGCGAAGTAAACATCCGTTTTAAGCTTTTCTGCGACCTGTTCGTGGTCACAGAACTCGCTGCCGTTGTCCGCAGTGATAGTTCGAACATAACCTCGATATTTCCACAGCATACCAACCATGGCCCGGGCCACATCGGCTGCGCTTTTCGCTGGCACTTTGCGTATCAGGTACAGCTTACTTTTTCGCTCAACCAGGCTGACAATCGCGCCCGTACCTTGCTTGCCCAGAACCGTGTCAGCTTCCCAGTCTCCGAACCGCTTTTTCTTGTTCACGATAGCGGGACGATGCTCTATGCCTACGCGATTCGGGATAATCACACGCTTCGCACGGTTACCTTTACGGTATCTTCGGTGACTCTGGCGGAGCTGTTTGTACAACTTGCCGCCGCATAATTTATCACGCTGGACATAGCCATAAATCCACTCGTGACTGACGTTATATCCGATGATTTTACCGACACCGGCTATTTGTTCCGGACTCCATTTCTCATTGAGACCGAACTCAACAAAGGTGATGGTCAGTCCAGATATTCTAGACTTCGCGGACTGACAACGGCGTTTTAGTGCCTTCGCCTGAGCGACTTCCGGCAAGTAATGGTTATCCCGAATTCGATTGCGATTTACTTCTCGGCTGATTGTGCTGTGACTGACTTTCAGACGTTTTCCTATCTCCCGATAACTGAAACCCTCGCGTAAATAGGCCTCAATCTGGTATCGTTGTCCCTCGATCAACTGCTTGTAATTCATGGTAACTACTCATGTTTGTTTGGCGACTACAGAGTATCACCAACAGGCA
Organism: Shewanella chilikensis; assembly: GCF_037953065.1. Classification (NCBI taxonomy): domain Bacteria; kingdom Pseudomonadati; phylum Pseudomonadota; class Gammaproteobacteria; order Alteromonadales; family Shewanellaceae; genus Shewanella; species Shewanella chilikensis. The sequence continues at coordinate 1,643,208 of NZ_CP149966.1, forward strand.
GTTGATCTCTCCTCACCGTTTAACCATGAGTGGTGCACTTATTATCTGAATTCGGGTATAGGTAAGGAAGTACATCTTTCAAAAATTGAAGAAATAGCAGTATCTCATTTACCTGATAGTTGTACAGAGGAAGAAAAGCAAAGCTTTATTGCATTTAGTAAACAAGATAAATATGAAATGCCTGCGACCTTTGAAGCAAGAAAAAATAATGTAGACAAGTTAGCTAAAATTTACTATTCAACTGAGTCATTTAGTCTTAATTTTGATTTGGAAATTATAGGCTTAGTTGGGGTTGAAGCTGATTCAAATAAGCCTATATTATTCAATAAAGACAATGATGATATTATAATCAAAGGTAGAATGATTACACCAGAAGTTAGAGCTGCTATTGCGCAAGTAACACTCATAGATGAAGATGGAAATGAATAATAAGGTTGATACTTTATTTGACTATACTGTCAAACTATTTAAGTCTTTCGGAGGAAATATATCCTGTGAAAATGGTTTTTTACGTTTGACTAATAGTGTTGTTTTATCTGAAGACCAGGTGCCTTTACTAAAATTTCTGTTCGATAATAAAGACAAGTTTAGAAGGTTTGAGCTAGAGATAGATTGGGATGAAGCAAGAGCTGAAGATATATTGCCTGATAAAGAATGTACCGAATTTAAAATTGAATTTAACCTTTACAGTGGGAATGAGTTTAACTTCTATACTAATGAAAATGATTTATTCGAGAAGCTTTCACAATACTTAATACAAGGCAAGCGTCTACCAAAAAATTATTACTTTATAGAAGAGGATTTTAGAAGTGATAGTAATTTAGTATTACCATCATTGATTAAATTAGATTTAATTTGTAAGTGGATTGATTTTTTAACTAGAGTTTCAGATATAGATAAACAAACTGATGATGGTATAGCTCTTTACTACTTTATAAAGGGTGAGGATGATAAGTATGCCAAACCATTGGAAATTAAAATCAACAGCATGGTTGAATTGGTAAATATCGAAGACATATCTTCTATTGAAGATATTGAAAGTTTGATTTCAGAAGATGAAAATGGGAATCTGCACCATAGGGATAGGCAGTCTTTCTTTAAGTTAGCTTTAGTTGATACCTTTAAAAATATAGTAAAACGGGATTCATCAAATAAATCAGAAGCTGTTTTATTATTTGGTAATTTAGATCAAATCAAAAATTCTTATTATGAACATTACGATATATTTATTCATAACTTTGCAATAGGTGAATTTCAGCAACAAGTTGAAGAGAAAGGTTTTGATTATTCTGAGAAAATAAGCTCAGTTTTAAATGATATTCAGATAAGGCTCTATGCAATCCCAATAGTGTTAGTTAGCTTGGGTGCTTTAGCTAAGGTTGATAATATATATAGTTATTTATTCATTATTAGTGGTGTTGTAATAACCGCTATATTCAATTATTGGATGATTAACGATCAAGTCTTAAGGTTAGACCAGATTAAAAAAAGTAGCTCATTTACTTTTGATAAACTAAAAACCCAAGGCCATGAAAAATTAGAATCCTGCGAAACTTTAAATAATCTGGATGAAATTGTTGGTAATATTGAACGTAGAATTGATGATAGAAACACTAAAATAAAGCTCTATAAGGTGTTTTGTTGGGTTCCAACTGCAATTACCGTTATTCTTTTTATTGTGAAAGAGAAGGATGTTTTATTTGGATATTTTTCATTCAAATTAAGCAATCCAACTTTGGATGATTTTTTATGTATAGTTCTAAGTACTGCAAGAATTATAAATTATATTGTTATTAACTATGTTATCTAAGTTAGATAAATCTTTCATTTATTAGAAACTCTTCACGAATTGACTTTATCGCTTTCGAAACAGCTTGATTTGACAACTGCTTACCAGTGATTTCACCCAGCAATATACCAATCTGTTTATTAGAGTGGTTCTGTTTACGAAGAACCAGCATGCGTTTTTTATTGTCCGTTAGCCGAGAATCTACCATCTTTCGGGCTAAGTCGCGCAGTTCGGGCACATTAGTTGGGTTCAGTGAAGAGTCCAGCATGTAGTGGTAAAAGTACTCATCAATTAATCTATCTCCGGACTTAGCGTTATGACGGTCTGGATGCGCGATTTGGCGTCGTAATCTCAAGACTTCTTGCTCAAACTGTTCTGCAGAGCGTTTGGCTTGCTTATATAGAGAATTCCAAGAACCATCATGAAGCTTGGGACGATGGTTTAGACAGTAATTCGTACTCAGATCTGGTCGCTTTTTCTTTCCTTCTTTTTCATCATTGTCACTATCATTGTTTTCTCTCTCAATATATCCGTTTTTTGTCCATGTGTGCATGAACTGTGAAAACTCTGTTGGGTTTCCACACAGATGACATATTCGTGTTTTTTTATCCGCTTTAAAACTGATATCAGGCGCTAGTTTTGACCTATTAGGTTTCTTTCCTTCACAAATCATAAACAATGATTTGAGCATATCTTGAGTCGATATGAATATTATGTCTTGCTCTGTGTGGGAACTATTATCAACAAAGTCGCGTAAATAAAAGTGAATTTGGTCGACCGTATAACGAAAACCTCTCAACTTGATGAGGTCACTATAGTTACACTTTTCTCTTGAGATAGGGCAAAAGGACAAATACTGGCTTGGAAGGCTACTCAAGTATTCCGATACCACGGGATCAATCACCTGTTTAATCAAGTTTATGATGTTGTGGCTTTTAGACTCTTCCGAGTATGAATGCCATTTCTCCCTAAAAATGCGAATGGCATTTGCCACAGAGTTGTCAGAATTCTCCCATACAGGGATATAAAACTGACCTAGTCGTTCTGACGCATCCATCTCAGTTTCAAATATTTTCATATCCAACTTTTTTGTCCAATGATTAGTCTAATCTACAGGCAGCTCCTGGCATTATCAACCCAAGAATGTTGAAAAGGAGAGGGTTATGAATCCATCAATGACAAACAAAACGCTGATAAATCGCAAGACCTTACTCAGCATGATTCCTTTGTCTGATCGAACCATCTATAACCTGGAACAGCGGGGTGAATTTCCTCGTCGTATTGTTCTGACCAGCCGAAGTGTTGCTTGGGACCTTGCTGAAGTGGAGAACTGGATAGAAGAAAAGCGCAGGTCTGCGTTAAAAGCCGCAAGACCTGGTTTTATTTGGTAAGTCTGAGTTCACATGACGCTTAAAGATGTAACGGATGTTCAGGCTAGGGGAACTACTCGGCAAAAAAGTGCCTCGGGTGCCAGCGGTAAACTAGATCTAAGCACGAAATATATAGACAACATCATAGCAATCCAGGAGTGCAGTGCTCAGGAGGCTAATGAACTCGGTTTTATTGCTCGGCTTCTGATTCAAGCAACCATACCGCACAGTAAGCCAGAATCGAATGAGTGGAGTCGGAAGAATGGTAATTTCACAATGCACATGATGGCCCCCTCATCTGTAGGTTTGCCTTACGGTTGCTATGCACGTTTGCTTCTGGTTTGGATGACCACTCAAGCAGTAAGAAACAAGTCCAGATTGGATAAGGGTTATATCGGTGAGACAGAGGCGCGTAGGCTTGAATTAGGGAATTCTCAGAGAAGCTTTATGGCCGAACTAGGGTTATCGGGAACTGGAGGGAAAGATGGTTCTATTCCGCGTTTGCGTGAGCAGATGAGCAAACTTTTTAAAACCACCATTAGCGTTATGTTTACGGAACATAATGAAGGTGATGAATATATTTCTGAGGATGAGATTGGTGCCAGAGTAGCGGATGTTTCACATATATGGTGGAGCACAAAGCATCCAGATCAAAATTCATTATGGGGCTCTTGGGTAGATCTGTCGCCAAAGTTTTTTCAACTGATAACAGATAAACCAGTTCCTCTAGATATGAGGGTATTACGGTTGATTAAGCGTTCTCCTATGGCTCTCGATATATATTGCTGGGCAACATACCGAGTCAGCTATTTAAAACGTTCAACAGTCATTCCTTGGGAAGGGCTAATGGACCAAATAGGAGCCAATTATCCTAATACTTCTCAGGGGCATCGAGATTTCAGAAAACGGTTTCTCGACGGGCTTAAAAAGGTTCAATATGCATGGCCAGAGCTAGATGCTACTTCAACCGAAAAAGGATTGCTTTTGAAACCAAGTGCTCCGCAAGTACCTCGACGGACAAAGAGGTAGAGTGAGCGGCATGAAACATTATGTACGCACCATTCTTGATGTTATTAAGCCTGGGTATTTAGAAAGTTATCCACGCATGTTCTGTCCCGCTTTAAAGGGGGTATTTTGCGCATGTTCTGTCCCGGCTTACGCATGTTCTGTCCCGGAGTGCGCATGTTCTGTCCCGCGAAGTGCTAAAAATCTTTTTAATAACAGGTGGTTGTAGAACCCCCTATAGTACTTTCCTGTAGGTATACCTATATAAAAATTAACCTGTAGTTAAGCAAACAGATATTGTGGATAAGATTGATAAAAATAAATGGCTTAAAACTGTCAATGAAATCATTTTTTTGGAAGTTATGTATTTTTAACTTAATGAAAATAAAGCATTTTTTATTTTTTCTCCTTGGCGTCTAAACATTCATTGACACTTGAGGGGCAGTTAAACACGAAGGCTTTGAATTTAGCCTAGAGCGGAAAGTGTAGGAAAGCTGTGTTTTTCTGTGTCGTGATATTGAGTAAAGCCAATACAGATAAATCACTATAAGACCGCTATTTTAGCGCTATTAAATCACTATAAGTGCGGTGTCATACCGTGATAAGTGGCGGACTTATCGGTTAAACAGGTTTACACGGGAATAAACAGTTAAATACAGAGAAATGCACAAGGGCATGCATAACTTTCCGTGATAAAACCAAAGTTGAAATGCGGGCAGGATGTGTGAAGTAGGCCCTCCATGCAAGCATGGCGAAGCCTCTTCACTTATGACTTATTCGCACCTTCGGCACTCAACGTTGATCCTGCCCTGCGGGGCCTGAGAGAGGATACACAGATGGAGAACAACACAAATAAGACGACGAGAAAGAATAGTCCTCCGATTAAGGTCTATTGCCTACCGGAAGAGCGTGCGCTGATCGAATCCATGTCAGCACAGGCTGGGCTCAGTGCTTCGACCTATTTGCGCGAAGTCGGCCAAGGCTATCGTATCCAGGGAATTACCGAAGCAGAGCATGTACGCGAGTTAGTGCGGGTTAATGGTGACTTAGGACGTCTGGGTGGATTGCTGAAGTTATGGCTTAGTAATGATGCCAAGGTGGCACATGTTGGGGCCAATACGATCTTGGCAGTGCTTAATCGTATCGAGGCGACGCAAGATCAAATGAGTTCACTTATGGAGTCTATTCTTCGCCCGAGGGCGGACCAATGATCGCCAAGCATGTACCGATGCGTTCTCAGGGGAAATCTGACTTTGCAGGCTTGGTGAATTACATCACCGATCACCAGAGCAAAGAACATCGACTTGGTAGCGTTCGTTTAAATAACTGTGAAGCGGAAACCGTGCGCGATGCGATCAGTGAGGTGTTGGCGACTCAGTTTGCGAACACCCGAGCAAAGAGTGATAAAACCTACCACCTCATAGTGAGCTTTCCTAATGGTGAACAGTTAGAAGCGCATACTTTATCCGCGATAGAAGAGCGCCTTTGCCAAGGCTTGGGCTATGGCGAGCATCAGCGTGTCAGTGCTGTGCACAACGATACGGACAATCAACATATCCATATCGCGATCAATAAAATTCATCCTACGCGTAACACAATCCATGAGCCTTATTACCCACATAAAAAGCTAGCGGAAATGTGCGAGGCCATCGAGCAGGATTTTGGTTTGCAGCAGGATAACCACATACCGCGCAAGCGCGGGGCCGAATCGCGTGCCATGGATATGGAGCGGCATTCGGGTATTGAAAGCTTAGTGGGTTGGGTGAAGCGCGAATGCATGGACGAGATTAAATCAGCCAATAGCTGGCAGGCGTTGCACCAGGTCATGCAGGACAATGGTTTGCAGTTAAGAACCAGAGGAAATGGTCTAGTGATCGTTGCCGACGGTGAAGCGATCATCAAAGCAAGCACCTTAGGACGTGAGTTTTCTAAACCCAAACTCGAAGCGCGCCTTGGTCCCTTTGAAGCGACTGCATCGGATTCTGTTAAGCCGAGCCGCCAATATACACACCGACCTGTTCGCTTGAAGGTGAATACCACCGAGCTATATGCCCGTTATCAAGCAGAGCAGAAACATGCCGCAGAGAGTAAAACGCAAGCCCTTGAACAGGCTCGTCGTGATAAAGATCGACAGATTGATAACGCCAAGAGGAAAGGGCGTGGCCGTCGCGCAGCGATTAAGTTGACCGGTAGCAATAAGCTTACTAAGAAGCTTTTGTACAAACAGGCCAGCGATGCATTGAAAAGCGAGCTTGAGCGTATTCACAAGCGTTACCAAGAGCAACGGCAAACGATATATCAAAGCAATAAACGCCAAGCCTGGGCGGATTGGTTAAAAAGCCAAGCATTGCAGGGAGATAGCGAAGCCCTCAAAGCGCTACGTAGCCGAGAGTCTGCACAAAAGCTTAAAGGCAACACACTGAACGGAGATGCAGTTCAGGCAGAGCTCAAAGCAACGGTCGATACGATTACGAAAAAAGGCACCATTATTTATCGAGCAGGTAACAGTGCTGTGCGTGATGATGGTGAGCGTCTACAAGTGTCGACGGCTTCCAACCAAACCAGTGTTTTAGCTGCGCTAAAGGTAGCAATGGAGCGTTACGGTGATCGTATTACCGTGAATGGCTCGCCTGAGTTCAAGGCGCGAGTGATCAAGGCGGCAGTAGATGGCAACCTGTCTATAAAGTTTGCCGACCCAGGGCTAGAGCGTCGCCGTCAGGCATTAATAGCCCAGAGCAAAAAGGCCAAACGGTCAGATAAGCCTGGTGTGTTACCGATTGGCAAAGTGCCACCTTCACGCCGTGGCCGGTTGCAGAATCTATCTCAGTTAGAGGTTTTAGCTATTCAGTCAGCCCCTGTAACTGAAAAAGCGGTGGTCATGCCAGCATTAGAGCAGCGTAAAGCCAAGCTGCAAGCTGAGCAGGCAGCTAAAAAAGCGAAACGACAACATAAGAGCCGATCACGTTGATATGATGGCAAAGGAATCGACGGAAGCCCTAACCGCTTCGGTTGGTAATGACACCGATGTTTAACCCTATTTGACCGCGCGTTTAACGGTGTCGCGCTGGTCGGGCACCGAGATAGTAAGTGGCGAGCTAGCTCTGTACAGGCCCACATTCACCGCTGGTAACGGCAGGAGTAGAGATCAAGTTTCTACAGGTTGGTGAATGCAACTTTTAGTCATAACAACTAAGAGTAATTAACCATGCTAAAACGAAAAATTTTAGCGGCTAAAATTCCCGTGCTTGCCATCTCCTTGGCGTTAAACCTTTCTAATCCTGTATATGCGGGGATTCCGGTTGCTGATGGTACGAATCTAGTTCAGAACATCATGTCGGCAATGGAAGCTGTTACACAAACTGCTAAACAAATTCAGCAGTATCAAACCCAGTTGCAGCAGTACGAAAATATGCTGCAAAACTCGATGGCCCCCGCTTCTTATATTTGGGACCAGGCGCAGCGCACCATCAACGATCTGAACCAGGCGACCAACACGCTCGCCTATTACCAGAACCAGCTTGGTAGCCTCGATGCTTACCTAGGCAAGTTCCAGGACGTGGCCTATTACCGCAGTTCACCTTGCTTCTCGGCTGTGGGGTGCAGTGATGCCGAACGTTCTGCGATGGCTGAGAACCGTCGCCTTGCATCTGAATCGCAGAAAAAGGCAAACGACGCACTGTTTAAGAGTCTGGAACAGCAGCAAGACAACTTGGAAGCCGATGCCCGTCAGCTCAACCGTCTGCAATCTGGTGCTCAGAGCGCGGATGGCCAACTGGCTGCTATTGGTTACGCTAATCAGCTTGCTAGCAACCAAGCTAACCAGCTCCTGCAAATCCGCAGCTTGCTGATCGCTCAGCAGAATGCCGTTGGTACTCGGATGCAGGCGGATGCCGACCGCGAAGCTCAATATCAAGCATCCCGCGAAAGGTTGTTTGATATGGGCGAGCCAACTGACCGTTCAGAAAACAGGGGGTTCTAATCATGAAGAATATCACCCGAGTTTTTATCGTTAGCGCGTTGGCCTCTTTCGTTCTGGTGGGGTGCGGTGAAGATGAAGGGCCTAAGCCTGCAACGATCAACTGTGACAATCCGAACCTGACGAAAGATCAGAGGGAAGAAGGACATTGCTTTTGGGATATGGGGGAACCCACAGATCGCTCCAAGAACAAGGGGTTCTAATCATGAGTAAAATATTCATTCGACTTGTGATGACTCTGATCGTTTTTCTGACTTCGCAAACAGCATCAGCGGCCATTGAGCCTAATGGTGTCTTGGATGAAGTGGCCGTGCGTTTCATGACGGCCAGTGCTACTTGGGGCTCGGTAATTACAAACTATGCCGCCTGGCTGTTCTGGACGCTGGGCACTATATCCCTTGTTTGGACTGGCGGGACCTTAATCCTTAAACAAGCAGATATAAGGGAGTTCTTTGCCGAGTTCGTGCGCTTCATCCTGACGTTTGGTTTCTTTCTCTGGTTGCTCAGAAACGGCCCAGACTTTGCGACGTCAATCATCGACTCGTTGAGAATGATCGGTGCTCAAGCCGGTGGCCTTCCGAGAGATCTAACCCCGTCAGAGCCTATTAGTATTGCGTTCGACATTATTGTGAAAGCTGGTGAGTCCTATAGCATCACAAGCCCGATAGATAACTTATCTATCTTCTTAATCACGCTGGCAATTTTAGCATGTATGGCGGTAGTGGCGGCCAATGTGTTGTTGGCCTTGGTGACGACTTGGATATTGATCTATGCCGGTGTCTTCGTGCTGGGTTTTGGTGGTTCGCGCTGGACTTCAGATATAGCAATCAACTACTTCAAAAGCGTATTGGGCGTTGCTTTGAAGTTGATGACAATGACGTTGCTCATTGGCATTGCCATGTCGATCATGGACGGTTTCTATGCCGATCTATCCAATGATGCCCCTATGCGTGAACTGCTGGTGATCTTTGTCGTTTCACTGGTTCTCGTGATGCTCATTCACTCGGTTCCCAATGTGGTCGCCAGCCTGGTTCCTGGAGGCGGCGCGGCGGCAGGTGCAGGCAGTATCAGTGCCGGAGCGATGGCCGGAGCGGCTGTTGCCACTGGTGGTATGGCTGCCGGTGCAGCAATGGCTACCGCCGGTGGTGCGTCTGCTATTCAGGCTGCATTTGCAAAAGCAGGTGAGAACGTAGCGAACAATACTGACGTTATGTCGAGCCTGGGTGGAGCATTTAGCGGTGGCGGCGATTCTGATGAAGCTGGCTCCTTTTCCCAAGCTTCCGGTCAATCTTCTAGTGGTGGCGAATCCTCTGGCGGCGGCTTTAAAGGCAGCGCTGTAAAAGCGGGTCGTATTGCAGCAGATACCGGTGCGAATTTGATGAAGGGTATGAGTGATATGGCCGGGGATCGAATTGGCCGCACTGCTGGAGGTCGTTTAGCTAGCTCGATCCGAAACGGTACGAAAAATGACGGGGATGACGACGACAAGGAGGGCGACTGACGACGCTTCCCCTGCATTTGACAACGATAGCTTAGGCGGTGTCGGCACTGGCTGGATGAATCAAACAGGCGGCTTTGATGGCCTGTCCAGTGAGGACCAAGAAGAAGCCCGCCAAGCACACGCAGAATGGCAAGAGCGCGACCCGGAAAAGCACACCTTCGACGTTGAGGACTACGTGTCGTATGCCCAGGAACGCCAGCAGGAGCGCAACGAAGAGGTTGCCAGTTTTGTTAAAAAAGGTCGCATGACCTAACTAGATAAGGATTACTCATTATGGAGTTTAGCTTTCCACCTCAAAACCTTGCGGAGGTATTTGGTTTCTTCGCCGTGATGTTCATTGTGATGCTGGCCTTCTATTTTTTTGGGCAGTGGCTGCACAACACCGGGCACGGCCCGAAGATGAAAGCGATTGCCGACAAAATGGAGGTATTCCAAAACAAGCTGACCGGGCGTGCCTACAAGGACATGACGAGATCGGTCGATCAAATCGACAAAATGAGACGCTGGCCGTTTGGCCGACGCAAGTAGTTAGAAAGCACACGGGTCGGTGATTATGTAACGGCCCGCATTTACAAATACCACCTGCCAGATATGTCCCTCTTGGAAGCTGTTGCTATATGTTCAGTTTCCCCCCGAGATTGTCATAAGTATATTTGTCGATAGTACTAAATCTAATGTTAGTAGTTGGTTGAAAAGGGAGGCCTTTTCGATCGCAAAAATTAGACGTGAATGCTAGTATATCAGTCAGTTTTTATATGATTTAGCAGGTTGAAGAGGTCCTTTAGCCAAAAGCTAAAGAAGATAGATGATTATTTTAAATAATGCTCCTAAAGCATAGTGGTTTTTCTGGTGTTTAAATGAAAATCAATGACTTAAAAAAGCTTCCTGCTCTAACTAGGCTGTTTTCAGCTGCCGTCTTTAGAGAGATGGCAAGGAAGGGGCAGTCAGCTTTGTTCACTCGGTTGCTAAAAGAGGCAGGAATAGTTGACCAGTTGGCACCCAACGCAACAGTAGGTGAAGCGTTCGATTTTGCATTTAATATACTTAAAGTTGCTGGTTACCGTGATGAGTACATATATCGAGCAGCTGTTAGTCAAAAAGTGCTTCTGGGTACTCATTCACTGCGCACGGCTTCAATGCTAAGCGAGTTTCGAGCCGGTAGCTGTAAAGCGGACCTAGTAATTTTAAACGGTACAGCAACTGTTTATGAGATAAAGTCTGAGCGAGATTCTCTTACTCGGCTTGAACATCAAGTCGAAAACTACAAACGAGTGTTTGCCAAAGTTAATGTGATATCCAGTGAAGAGCATATCGATGGTATCCTTAAAGCCGTACCGGAAGATGTTGGAATTATGTGCCTAACTAAGCGTTATCAGATCAAAACTATGCGAGAGGCCCTAAATTGTCCTGAGAGAATCTGTCCTAGTACTGTATTTGACTCCTTGCGCATCTCTGAATGCGTCGAAATTCTTGAGAGCTTAGGGATAGCCGTACCCGTGGTGCCTAATATTGAAAGACATGCGGCATTGCGTAAATTGTTTTCTGAAATTGATCCGGCTACTTTGCACTTTGAAATGGTTAAAACATTAAAACGGACACGGGATCTTGCTTCACTTAGAGATTTTGTTGATCGTTTGCCAAAGTCCTTACAAACTGCTGCATTATCAGTGTCTGTACGTCTCTCTGATCAAACAAGACTGATCGATGCTACGGAAACTCCGTTACATGCGGCAATGACATGGAGTTAATCGACATATGTACTACCCATATTTTCGTGGAAAGCAATTTGAGTTAATAGCGATTCGTGAAATGGCTCAGCTTTTGGCTGACAATAACTTTATACCAGTCATTGAGCCTGTTCGTGAGTCATTAAATGGCCTCAAAAGAGCATTAGAAGCGATTAATGAAGCAGGTGGTAAAGCAATAGTTATAGTTAATCCCTACTATGGTGATCATCAAGATAATGGCGCTAATATCAGCAGCTTTCTTGAGGAAGGATTTTCTGGTTCGGATAATATATCTGCAGGAATCCTTCTGCGTAACGGTATGTCGGTTGATGACGCTATGTCTTGCTTCGAACAGCATGCATCCCATAATCGGGTTCTAGTCCATGCAGGTTTCACTGAGCCAAAGGATTTGGCGACTAAATTTGAAAGCTATATGTCGGAGCTAACAAATATATTTATAGATGATTACTCAAAACTATTATACCGAAAGCATTTTGGATCGAGTAAGCGTATTTTGATTCGTGATGGATTCAACCGCCAGCGCAATGCAGATTACCCTGAAGTTGAAATGTTTTCAGAACTCCATGCTACTTATCCTGAATTAGGGATGGAAGGGTTTGGAGACTTCTTGATGGTTGGGGATGCATACACCGAAGGTGGCGGGCCAGCTTATGCGGTAGCTATACATCTTACTTTCATAGATCGTAACAAGGATGATGTGATGTACATTTATCATTTCGTCTCAGATACAAAGGATACTCCTACGGACCCTGCAGGGAAGTTTGGTCAAGCTCTTGGAAAATTAATCAGGAAGCTTGAAAGTGGAAACTCTGGGCTTCTTGAAACTAATGCCATCAAAGAGTTTAAAGAACTTTATGAAAAACGGCACTTTCCCGGTTTAGGTTATGTGAAAAAGCTTTCGATGAAGCACCATATCGAAACGCTTATAGATTATTTGAAGTGAGGTCGCTATGGCTAAGCGTTACTGCTGCCCTGAATGTTTTGGCGATCGTGTTCTGCGAGATGAAATATTTCCTACTCTTGAGCCGATGCTAGGGAATTGCGACTTTTGCGGAACAATTAATACAACACTAGTTGAGCCTGCTGATTTAGCGGACTATTTTGAGCTTCTAGTTAACGTATATGAACCCGATCATGATGGAAAAACACTAGTTGAGTGGATGAAAGATGATTGGTTGATATTTAGCCATGAGCGTATGGACAACGCTCATGCAAAAGATCTACTTAGTGAAATTCTTAATGATGGTGAAGTAGTCCGCCGTCAGTTTAAACCTTCAAGTAGTTATAATAGTGATGGTCTAGCACTGTGGGATAAATTGCGAGATGAAATGATGCACTCGAATCGATGGTTTCTAGATGTAACTATCGACGAGGAGCGCCTCAAAGAGCTATTAGAGATGCTAATAGCTAAAGAGCTGCCTTCGAAGTGGTATCGTGCTCGAATCAAAACTGAGGATGAGGTTTTTCGAGGGTGTTCAAAATTCTGTGTCACGTTAAAAATCACAGATCGATGTGAGCATCCAGTCGTCCTTCAAAATGGATGGACAGCTGAGATAGCGTTAAATTCCAGTTTTGAATCGGGTGTGACCACCGCTCCTGAGCCTTCAATATACCGGCGTAGAGCAGTTTGAGTAAACTGTTCTCGTTGGCAAAACCACCCTTGGTTTTCGTCAGTTTACGAAACTGACGATGTACGGCCTCAACCGCGTTCGTGGTGTAGATAGCCTTACGCACGTATTCCGGGTACTTAAAATAGGTCGATAACAGCGCCCACTTGTTGCGCCAGGACTTGATGACCACAGGATATTTGTCGCCCCATTTGGCTTCTAGCTCGTCCAGCGCCATCTCAGCTGCATTGAGGGTTGTGGCTTTATAGACACACTTTAAATCAGCCATAAACGCCTTCTGGTTTTTAGACGCTACGTATTTCATTGAGTTACGAATTTGATGAATGATGCATGACTGCACCTCTGTATGTGGGTAAATGGTTTCAATGGCTTCAGGGAAGCCTTTAAGGCCATCGACACAGGCAATCAGGATGTCTTTAATACCGCGACTATGAAGATCGGTTAGTATACTTAGCCACTGATGTGCACCTTCAGTGTCTGAGATATACAAGCCCAACAGCTCCTTTTTTCCTTCTACATTGAGCGCCAGAATGGTGTACACAGCTTTGCTGACAAAGCGGCCATTCTCTTTGATTTTATAGTGAATAGCATCAAGCCAGAGGATGGGATACAGGGCTTCTAAATCACGTTCACGCCAAGCCTGAAGCTCAGGTAGCAGTTTATCAGTAATGGCGCTGATGGTGCCATTGGGGACTTCAATGCCGTAGATATCGGCGATATGGGCACGAATATCCTGATAACTTGTGCCCAGTGAAAATAGCGCAATGATTTTCCGCTCCATCTCATCGGTCAGGTATGTCTGGTTCTTTTTTACAACCTGAGGCTCGAAGGTGCCATCTCGGTCACGCGGAGTATGCAGCTCAAAGCTACCGGTAGCGGTCTTCAGTGTCTTACTGGTCTTGCCATTTCTGCGATTACCAGGCTGCTTATCTTCAAGATGTTGGTCGAGCTCAACATTGAGGGCCGCTTCAGTAAGCTGTTTAATGAGTGGGGTGAGAATACCATCTTTGCCGGTCAGGTCTTTACCTGCACGCAGAGCTTCAATGGCGGCTTCCATGTCGAATGTAGGTTTGGTCATTTGAATATCCTTTTGGGTGTATATTACTCAAATGACACAGATTTATGAACACTACCGGTTTTTCCAATAGATAAGATGGGGGCTCCACCTAAAAGGCGCTCTTCAAATGGACGAGCAAACCCGGCTGGTATTCCTTACCTCTATTTAGGTTCATTACCTGAGACTGCTGTTGCGGAAGTTAGGCCTCATACTGGGGAGGCCGCTTGTGTGGCTACTTTTGAAATTCCAGGCATTAAGGCTGCAGATTTGCGAAACCCTCGTGAACTTGTTTCTCCCTTCATTTTGGAGGACGCTAGGCAAATCGCCCAATTGCGGGCTGATTTACCTTTTCTAGAGCGCTTAGGTGAAGAGTTAACAAGGCCAGTTCAGCCGTCAGGTGCTGCAATAGACTACATACCTAGTCAATATTTATGTGAGTTTATTAAAAAGAAAGGCTTTGATGGAGTTGTTTATCGCAGTTCTGTTAGGGAAGGTGCGAATAAGTCCGAGATATGAGATCATCGTGTTGTAACCTGACCCCTGAATGAGTAACCGGATGAGCCAGCAACTGACTTTTGCCGACAGTGAGTTTTCCAGTAAACGCCGCCAGACCCGCAAAGAAATCTTCCTTGGCAGAATGGATAACTTGCTTCCCTGGGACAAATTACTTGGCGTTATCGAGCCTGTGTATCCCAAGGCCGGTAATGGTCGCAGGCCCTATCCGCTGGAAACCATGCTGCGTATTCACTGCATGCAGCAATGGTACAACCTGAGCGATGAGGCCATGGAAGATGCCCTCTATGAAATCGCCTCCATGCGACAATTTGCTCGCCTGTCACTGGATAAAGCCATTCCAGACCGCACTACCATCATGAATTTCCGGCATTTGCTGGAGCAGCATGAACTGGCCCGCAAAATCTTCAGTACCGTTAATCACTGGCTAGCAGAGTGTGGCGTTCTAATGACCCAGGGCACCTTGGTGGATGCCACCATCATTCAAGCCCCCAGCTCTACCAAAAACAAACACAACAGCCGTGATGAAGACATGCACCAGACCAAGAAAGGTAACCAGTGGTACTTCGGCATGAAAGCGCACATTGGCGTGGACGCCAAAAGTGGCCTGACCCACAGTCTGGTGACCACGGCGGCTAACGAGCACGACCTCAATCAGGTTGGCAAGTTACTGCATGGCGATGAAGAATTTATCTCAGCCGATGCTGGTTATCAGGGGGCCGAAAAGCGCGATGAGCTCAGCGATGTCAGCGCAGACTGGCTTATCGCCAAGCGTCCCGGCAAAGTGAATGCATTGAAGCAACACCCGCGCAAGAACAAGCTGGCCATCCGTTACGAATACCTGAAAGCGAGTATCCGAGCGAAGGTTGAGCATCCATTTCGGATAGTAAAATGTCAGTTTGGTTTCGTCAAAGCCAGGTACAAGGGGCTGGCTAAAAATGACAGTCAACTGGCGATGTTATTCACCCTGGCGAACCTGGTTCGAGTTGACCAATTGATACGGGCACAGGCGAGATCTACCTGAAATGAGGAAATTGGCCTGAAACAGGGCCAAAATCAGCCACGAAGAGACGATTTTGGGCTGAAAATTGGAAAATTTAGCCACAGGACGTCGATAAAGGACGGTTTGGGGCGTCATATTGGGAGCTGCGAACCACTTAATCGCAGCTTCCTTAGTGAAGGGATTAATCTTGCCTTGTTTAATCCCAAACAGGCTGTAGGTGGTCAAGTCTCCGTATATAACGTAGATCGAGTTTCAGTTCAGGTTGCGGCCTTAGAAACGCAGACCGATTTTCTATAAATCTTGGGGTGATTATGAGAGGTAATGATTGGCTCTTTGAGAAAGGTTTGTAAATGAATCATATATCGAAAATGACCAGTGTTATCGCTTTGACTTGTGAAGAGAAGCAAGAGCTTCGTCGTGATATGCAAGAATCGTCAACCTGGGCCAAATCTGAGCTAAAACGTCGACGAGCAGCAAAAAATCAAAAAAATTCTGCGCATGGTATAGATGATGGTATCGAGAAAAGTTGTCTATCTAACTAGCTGTTATGTAAATGCATTTTCTTCTCATTGATATTCGAGTGGGAGTGACGGGCACTGGCTGGCAATGTCTAGCAACGGCAGGCATTTCGGCTGAGGGTAAAAGAACTTTCCGCTAAGCGATAGACTGTATGTAAACACAGTATTGCAAGGACGCGGAACATGCCTCATGTGGCGGCCAGGACGGCCAGCCGGGATCGGGATACTGGTCGTTACCAGAGCCACCGACCCGAGCAAACCCTTCTCTATCAGATCGTTGACGAGTATTACCCGGCATTCGCTGCGCTTATGGCAGAGCAGGGAAAGGAATTGCCGGGCTATGTGCAACGGGAATTTGAAGAATTTCTCCAATGCGGGCGGCTGGAGCATGGCTTTCTACGGGTTCGCTGCGAGTCTTGCCACGCCGAGCACCTGGTCGCTTTCAGCTGTAAGCGTCGCGGTTTCTGCCCGAGCTGTGGGGCGCGGCGGATGGCCGAAAGTGCCGCCTTGCTGGTTGATGAAGTACTGCCTGAACAACCCATGCGTCAGTGGGTGTTGAGCTTCCCGTTTCAGCTGCGTTTCCTGTTTGCCAGCCGGCCCGAGATCATGGGGTGGGTGCTGGGCATCGTTTACCGCGTCATTGCCACGCACCTGGTCAAGAAAGCGGGCCATACCCACCAAGTGGCCAAGACGGGCGCGGTCACCCTGATCCAGCGTTTTGGATCGGCGCTCAATCTGAATGTTCACTTCCACATGCTGTTTCTCGACGGTGTGTATGTCGAGCAATCCCACGGCTCAGCGCGTTTCCGCTGGGTCAAGGCGCCGACCAGCCCAGAGCTCACCCAGCTGACGCACACCATCGCCCACCGGGTGGGTCGCTATCTGGAACGGCAAGGCCTGCTGGAACGGGATGTCGAAAACAGCTATCTGGCCTCGGATGCGGTGGATGACGACCCGATGACACCCCTGCTGGGGCACTCGATCACTTACCGTATCGCTGTCGGTTCACAGGCGGGGCGAAAGGTGTTCACTTTGCAAACTCTGCCGACCAGTGGTGATCCGTTCGGTGACGGGATTGGCAAGGTAGCCGGGTCCAGCCTGCACGCCGGCGTGGCGGCCAGGGCCGATGAACGCAAGAAGCTCGAACGGCTGTGCCGGTACATCAGCCGCCCGGCGGTATCCGAGAAGCGGCTGTCGTTAACACGAGGCGGCAACGTGCGCTACCAGCTCAAGACGCCGTACCGGGACGGCACCACGCACGTCATTTTCGAACCATTGGATTTCATTGCAAGGCTGGCCGCCCTGGTACCGAAGCCCAGAGTCAACCTAACCCGCTTCCACGGGGTGTTCGCACCCAACAGTCGGCACCGGGCGTTGGTCACGCCGGCAAAACGGGGCAGGGGCAACAAGGTCAGGGTGGCTGATGAACCGGCAACACCAGCACAACGGCGAGCGTCGATGACATGGGCGCAACGGCTCAAGCGTGTTTTCAATATCGACATCGAGACCTGCAGCGGCTGCGGCGGCGCCATGAAAGTCATCGCCTGCATTGAAGACCCTATAGTGATCAAGCAGATCCTTGATCACCTGAAGCACAAAGCCGAAACCAGCGGGACCAGGGCGTTACCCGAAAGCCGGGCGCCACCGGCTGAGCTGCTCCTGGGTCTGTTTGACTGACGAGCCTGAAGGCCAACGATACCAATCAAAATGCTGCGTTCACAGCGCCGCGGCAGGGATCCGCCGTGCTGGTTGTCGGAAAAGGAGCCGCTAGTGGGAAAGAGGAGGGTAAATTTTCAGCGTTGCTGGCTCCCCGTCAGCCGGATTGGGTTGCATCGCAGGGGTGTCGAAAGAGTCAACTGCGGTCCAAAGCTGTTGGACTTGGGTGAAAAGGGCGTTTATTCTTCCTATACGTATGATTCAAACTGCAGATGAGTTACATTTGAAAGAAAAGGTGAAAAAACCAATTGAGAAATTATTGCATGTGCTTAATGCCTCAAATAAAAAATTAATTATTCAATACCGATCATTATGAAACTATCATTAATTGTTGCCATGGATAAAAATTTTGGCATTGGTAAAGACAACGATTTGTTATGGAAATTGCCGGCTGATATGAAATTCTTTAAAGAAACTTCAACAGGTCATGTAGTAATAACCGGACGTAAAAATTATGAATCTATTCCTGAGAAATTTAGACCCTTGCCAAATCGTGAAAATGCCGTTTTAACTCACCAAATCGGCTATCAAGCACCAGGAGCTCATGTCTTTTTTTCACTTACTGAATGTTTAGAGTTCTATAAAAATGAAACCGAAAGAACTGTTTTCATCATTGGTGGGGGACAAATTTATGCAGAAGTTATGCAGCGAAACATCCTTCAAGAAATGTATATCACACAAGTAGATGGAGTGTTTGACGCAGATACTTTTTTTCCTAAATTTTCTGAATCTGAGTGGAATAGTGAAACTGTACTGAAACAGGGTATTGATGAAAAACACGCTTTTGCTTTTGAAATAAAAAAATATACACGTAAATAACTCTAAAACTTACTGTTTTTGTTGAAATGTTTTGTATGTAACGGTTTCAAAACTTCAACGACCTTACTAACTTTGCCTCCTTATGATTTTATGTATAGCTGAAAAACCTTCTGTGGCAAAAGATATTGCCGAAGTAATTGGTGCAAAACAACGCAACAACGGCTTTTATGAAGGAAATGGCTATTGGGTAACCTGGACTTTTGGCCATCTGTGTACATTGAATGAACCCCATGATTACAAAGAAAATTGGAAATACTGGAAATTGGAAGATCTGCCAATTGTACCTAAAAAATTTGGCATTAAACTAATTGATAACGATGGAGTAAAAAGGCAATTTGCTGTTATTGAAAAATTGGTAGCATCTTGTTCTGAAGTCATCAATTGCGGGGATGCCGGGCAGGAAGGGGAGTTGATACAAAGATGGGTATTGGCACCTGGTCAAGAAAGCGGGCCATACCCACCAAGTGGCCAAGACGGGCGCGGTCACCCTGATCCAGCGTTTTGGATCGGCGCTCAATCTGAATGTTCACTTCCACATGCTGTTTCTCGACGGTGTGTATGTCGAGCAATCCCACGGCTCAGCGCGTTTCCGCTGGGTCAAGGCGCCGACCAGCCCAGAGCTCACCCAGCTGACGCACACCATCGCCCACCGGGTGGGTCGCTATCTGGAACGGCAAGGCCTGCTGGAACGGGATGTCGAAAACAGCTATCTGGCCTCGGATGCGGTGGATGACGACCCGATGACACCCCTGCTGGGGCACTCGATCACTTACCGTATCGCTGTCGGTTCACAGGCGGGGCGAAAGGTGTTCACTTTGCAAACTCTGCCGACCAGTGGTGATCCGTTCGGTGACGGGATTGGCAAGGTAGCCGGGTCCAGCCTGCACGCCGGCGTGGCGGCCAGGGCCGATGAACGCAAGAAGCTCGAACGGCTGTGCCGGTACATCAGCCGCCCGGCGGTATCCGAGAAGCGGCTGTCGTTAACACGAGGCGGCAACGTGCGCTACCAGCTCAAGACGCCGTACCGGGACGGCACCACGCACGTCATTTTCGAACCATTGGATTTCATTGCAAGGCTGGCCGCCCTGGTACCGAAGCCCAGAGTCAACCTAACCCGCTTCCACGGGGTGTTCGCACCCAACAGTCGGCACCGGGCGTTGGTCACGCCGGCAAAACGGGGCAGGGGCAACAAGGTCAGGGTGGCTGATGAACCGGCAACACCAGCACAACGGCGAGCGTCGATGACATGGGCGCAACGGCTCAAGCGTGTTTTCAATATCGACATCGAGACCTGCAGCGGCTGCGGCGGCGCCATGAAAGTCATCGCCTGCATTGAAGACCCTATAGTGATCAAGCAGATCCTTGATCACCTGAAGCACAAAGCCGAAACCAGCGGGACCAGGGCGTTACCCGAAAGCCGGGCGCCACCGGCTGAGCTGCTCCTGGGTCTGTTTGACTGACGAGCCTGAAGGCCAACGATACCAATCAAAATGCTGCGTTCACAGCGCCGCGGCAGGGATCCGCCGTGCTGGTTGTCGGAAAAGGAGCCGCTAGTGGGAAAGAGGAGGGTAAATTTTCAGCGTTGCTGGCTCCCCGTCAGCCGGATTGGGTTGCATCGCAGGGGTGTCGAAAGAGTCAACTGCGGTCCAAAGCTGTTGGACTTGGGTGAAAAGGGCGTTTATTCTTCCTATACGTGCCGCGTTCCAGGCGGCGACTATGAGGGCTATGTCGATGCCCATGTGCGCCGGCTGGAGGCGCTACGCCGGGCCGGTATCGTCGAGCGGATCGACGCCGACCAATGGCGCATCCCCGATGATCTGGTCAGCCGTGCCGCCGCCCATGACGCCGGCCGAGACAGTCAGGCCAGCGTTCGCGTCCTTTCCCCGGTCGATCTGAACAAACAGATCGGATCGGACGGCGCGACCTGGCTGGACCGGCGGCTGATCCACGGCGAGACGGCCGACCTTGCGCCAACCGGCTTCGGGCAACAAGTCCGCGAAGCCATGGACCAGCGCCGCGAGCACCATATCGAACAGGGCGACGCCACCCGCAGCCGGGACAGCCGCGTCTTCTACCGGCGCAACCTTCTCGCCATCCTGCGGGAGCGCGAGGTAGCCGGCGTCGGATCGGATATGGCTTTGAGTAAGGGCCTGCCGTTCCGCGCCGCCACGGACGGCGAGAGCGTCAGCGGCAAGTTTACCGGAACCGTGCATCTATCGAGCGGCAAGTTCGCCGTGGTCGAGAAATCCCATGAGTTCACCCTTGTCCCGTGGCGGCCGATCATCGACCGCCAACTCGGCCGCGAGGTTATGGGCATCGTGCAGGGCGGGTCGGTGTCGTGGCAGTTAGGGCGGCAGAGGGGGCTGGAACGCTGAGTGCGCCCATGCCGCATTGCGAAGCAAAAGATAATCGGATAAAATGTAGCAATTCATATTCGTAAGCGTGGAGTAATCAGATGGGAAATTCCAAGTCAGCAGACAAGTAAGCCGCAACAACCAGTATTGTTGTTGCGGCGCTCTGTAAGGCTAGTCTCATCTGATTGCTGACGAGCAGACGTCGCCCGGTATTCCTTAATCGAGGGTTGATTCGTCATGACCACCACACGCCCCGCGTGGGCCTATACGCTGCCGGCAGCACTGCTGCTGATGGCTCCTTTCGACATCCTCGCTTCACTGGCGATGGATATTTATCTCCCTGTCGTTCCAGCGATGCCCGGCATCCTGAACACGACGCCCGCTATGATCCAACTCACGTTGAGCCTCTATATGGTGATGCTCGGCGTGGGCCAGGTGATTTTTGGTCCGCTCTCAGACAGAATCGGGCGACGGCCAATTCTACTTGCGGGCGCAACGGCTTTCGTCATTGCGTCTCTGGGAGCAGCTTGGTCTTCAACTGCACCGGCCTTTGTCGCTTTCCGTCTACTTCAAGCAGTGGGCGCGTCGGCCATGCTGGTGGCGACGTTCGCGACGGTTCGCGACGTTTATGCCAACCGTCCTGAGGGTGTCGTCATCTACGGCCTTTTCAGTTCGATGCTGGCGTTCGTGCCTGCGCTCGGCCCTATCGCCGGAGCATTGATCGGCGAGTTCTTGGGATGGCAGGCGATATTCATTACTTTGGCTATACTGGCGATGCTCGCACTCCTAAATGCGGGTTTCAGGTGGCACGAAACCCGCCCTCTGGATCAAGTCAAGACGCGCCGATCTGTCTTGCCGATCTTCGCGAGTCCGGCTTTTTGGGTTTACACTGTCGGCTTTAGCGCCGGTATGGGCACCTACTTCGTCTTCTTCTCGACGGCTACCCGTGTGCTCATAGGCCAAGCGGAATATTCCGAGATCGGATTCAGCTTTGCCTTCGCCACTGTCGCGCTTGTAATGATCGTGACAACCCGTTTCGCGAAGTCCTTTGTCGCCAGATGGGGCATCGCAGGATGCGTGGCGCGTGGGATGGCGTTGCTTGTTTGCGGAGCGGTCCTGTTGGGGATCGGCGAACTTTACGGCTCGCCGTCATTCCTCACCTTCATCCTACCGATGTGGGTTGTCGCGGTCGGTATTGTCTTCACGGTGTCCGTTACCGCGAACGGCGCTTTGGCAGAGTTCGACGACATCGCGGGATCAGCGGTCGCGTTCTACTTCTGCGTTCAAAGCCTGATAGTCAGCATTGTCGGGACATTGGCGGTGGCACTTTTAAACGGTGACACAGCGTGGCCCGTGATCTGTTACGCCACGGCGATGGCGGTACTGGTTTCGTTGGGGCTGGTGCTCCTTCGGCTCCGTGGGGCTGCCACCGAGAAGTCGCCAGTCGTCTAACCGACGACTGGTAGCAGGCCCGCTCCGATGCGGCGCACTAACCATCGAAACCTCGTGAATGTCGGTATCCTGTCTGGCAGGATACCGCTCATTTCCCTTGTTCAGTTCATCGCCGTCGCCGAGCATCTGAATTTTCGGCATGCGGCCAAGGCACTTGGTATCAGCCAGTCGAGCGTCAGCGCGCGTGTGAAAGCGCTGGAGGATAACCTTGGTGTCCTGCTATTTGAGCGCCATGCGCGGGGCGTTCGGCTAACAGACGCAGGCAGGCACTTCATGGAGCGTGTCACGGCGGGTGTCGATCAACTCGATCACGCAGTGAAGACCGCGGAGTGACGGGCACTGGCTGGCAATGTCTAGCAACGGCAGGCATTTCGGCTGAGGGTAAAAGAACTTTCCGCTAAGCGATAGACTGTATGTAAACACAGTATTGCAAGGACGCGGAACATGCCTCATGTGGCGGCCAGGACGGCCAGCCGGGATCGGGATACTGGTCGTTACCAGAGCCACCGACCCGAGCAAACCCTTCTCTATCAGATCGTTGACGAGTATTACCCGGCATTCGCTGCGCTTATGGCAGAGCAGGGAAAGGAATTGCCGGGCTATGTGCAACGGGAATTTGAAGAATTTCTCCAATGCGGGCGGCTGGAGCATGGCTTTCTACGGGTTCGCTGCGAGTCTTGCCACGCCGAGCACCTGGTCGCTTTCAGCTGTAAGCGTCGCGGTTTCTGCCCGAGCTGTGGGGCGCGGCGGATGGCCGAAAGTGCCGCCTTGCTGGTTGATGAAGTACTGCCTGAACAACCCATGCGTCAGTGGGTGTTGAGCTTCCCGTTTCAGCTGCGTTTCCTGTTTGGGGTCGTTTGCGGGAAGGGGCGGAATCCTACGCTAAGGCTTTGGCCAGCGATATTCTCCGGTGAGATTGATGTGTTCCCAGGGGATAGGAGAAGTCGCTTGATATCTAGTATGACGTCTGTCGCACCTGCTTGATCGCGGCCGCGATAGCTAGATCGCGTTGCTCCTCTTCTCCATCCGCGTTCCAAGCTGCGGAAAGGCACCCATAAGCGTACGCCTGGTCGAGCAGGCGACGCGGATCGACGTCCAGCGCACGAGAGAATGCGTCCGCCATCTGTGCAATGCGTCTAGGATCGAGACAAAGGTCGTCTCTGTCAGCCGGATCGTAGAACATATTGGCGGCGCCAAAGCCCACTTCACCGACCAGACCGACGGGATCTATCACCAGCCAGCCGCGACTGGAGAACATGATGTTTTCATGATGCAGATCGCCATGTAGCCCACGCAGTTCCGAGGCATTGCTCATCATTTGATCGGCTATAATCGCCGCGTGGACGTAGTCAGTTTGACAACCTGCGTTTTGATCATCGCGCGCCCGCTGAAACAAAGCTGCAAAGCGATCCCGGATCGGGAGAAGGGCAGAAGGCAGGGGTTCCTCAGATGCGGCATACAGCTTCGCCATTAGTTCCGCTGCAATTTCGGTCGCCTGGTAGTCGCCGTGCTCGGCAACGATGTGAGAGAGCATTCGCTCCCCGGCATATTCGAGCAACATCAGATTGTTCTCACGACCGAGCAACCGGACTGCTCCCCTCCCATTGCGCCATACCAGATAGTCGGCCCCGCGCAGTTCATCAGCAATGTCTTCTATAGGTTTCAATCCCTTGACGATTGCAGGAGTCCCGTCTGGCAATGAAACTTTCCAAACGAGGCTGGAAAAGGTGTCCGCAATGAGAACAGGTTGCGAAACGTGCCAATGAGCAGGAAAAACAGGCGGCATGAAGGGGTCGTCTCAGAAAACGGAATCTATGGTCACTCCCGTTTTTGCAACACCGATTTTGACGACAAGTTGGCTTGCTTGAATCTATCCGGCGTCTGAATGGGATTTTATTCCCGCGCCTCGATGAGTTCCGCGCCTGATGAACCTCCAGAAAATATACGGCTTCAATGAGCCTTTCCGTTTTACAGGTTCCTCAACAGGCCGGTGGGCCGTTAGTATCATCAATATCAGTATTCGCAAAACCAGATGAATGATTGTTTAAACTGGTGTATTTCTGCCTTTATGCTTCGTAAGTTTGCTGTCGCGCCGTCAGTGCCCAGGCTATTCTGGCCAGCTTGTTTGCCAGAGCACAGGTGACGACAAAGTTGCTTTTCCGACACAACAACTCCCTGACCCAGTCGGCCAACTTGCCAGACTGGTGTTCCAGTTTTTGTATGAATACCCTGGCACACTGAACCAACAAAGTTCGGATCTTTTTGTTGCCCCGCTTGCTAATCCCTAACAATGTCGTCCGACCTCCCGTGCTGTACTGTCGGGGTACCAGCCCTGTTGCCGCCGCAAAGTCACGGCTGCTGGCGTACTGCTTCCCGTCGCCAATCTCAGTTGAAATAGTACTGGCAGTCAGCGTTCCAACGCAGGGAATACTCAGCAAGCGCTGTCCAACCTCATCTTCGTCCAACTTTCGTTTCAACTGAGATTCCAGATCTTTAATCTGCTCAACAAGATAGTGATAATGCTGTTGTAATTTCAGCAGTAACTGGCTGAGATAAAGAGGCAAACTACTGTCCTCAAGAAGGGTACTCAGTCGACTAATAACGGCAGCACCTCGCGGAACGCTGATACCAAATTCCAGCAGAAAAGCATGCATCTGATTAGTTGTTTTCACCTTATCCTGAACCAGGGATTCACGGACACGATGCAGAGCTCGCATTGCCTGCTGAGATTCGGTTCTGGGCTGCACGAAACGCATAGATGGACGTGATGCTGCTTCACAGATAGCTTCAGCATCAACGAAGTCATTTTTGTTGCTTTTAACGAATGGGCGGACAAATTGCGGTGATATCAGCTTTGGAAAATGCCCTAACTCTGCCAGCTTGCGTGCCATAAAGTGAGAACCGCCACAGGCTTCCATCGCGATGGTTGTTGCCGGGCATGTCGCCAGAAATTCGATTAGCTTTGGTCGGGTGAATTTTTTACGGTAAACGGCCTTCCCACGATGATCCTGACAATGAATATGGAAAGAGTTCTTACCCAGATCGATACCAATAAGCGCAATGTTTTCCATGATGGTTCTCCGAATGAAAGCCTGTCCTCAGCATAGTACTGGGAAGGAGGGAGTGACCATCTCATTAAATAAAGCACGCTAAGGCGTAACTACCCTCGGCTACACCGCGTCGGCACCACGCGGCTCTTTCTCCCCTTGCAGCGAAGCAATCAGCGGGCAAGAAACGTTCCCTTGCCGCGCATGGCAGGCGAACACAAGTTCGGATAGCACGGTTTCCATGCGCGCCAGGTCGGTCATTTTTTCGCGCACGTCCTGAAGCTTGTGCTCGGCCAGGCTGCTGGCTTCCTCGCAGTGGGTGCCGTCATCCAGCCTCAGCAGCTCTGCGATCTCGTCGAGGCTGAATCCGAGCCGCTGGGCTGATTTCACGAAGCGCACCCGCGTCACATCCGCCTCGCCAGAGAGGCCGAGCGCGGCCGTGAGGCTTGGACGGCTAGGGCAGGGCATGAAAAAGCCCGTAGCGGGCTGCTACGGGCGTCTGACGCGGTGGAAAGGGGGAGGGGATGTTGTCTACATGGCTCTGCTGTAGTGAGTGGGTTGCGCTCCGGCAGCGGTCCTGATCAATCGTCACCCTTTCTCGGTCCTTCAACGTTCCTGACAACGAGCCTCCTTTTCGCCAATCCATCGACAATCACCGCGAGTCCCTGCTCGAACGCTGCGTCCGGACCGGCTTCGTCGAAGGCGTCTATCGCGGCCCGCAACAGCGGCGAGAGCGGAGCCTGTTCAACGGTGCCGCCGCGCTCGCCGGCATCGCTGTCGCCGGCCTGCTCCTCAAGCACGGCCCCAACAGTGAAGTAGCTGATTGTCATCAGCGCATTGACGGCGTCCCCGGCCGAAAAACCCGCCTCGCAGAGGAAGCGAAGCTGCGCGTCGGCCGTTTCCATCTGCGGTGCGCCCGGTCGCGTGCCGGCATGGATGCGCGCGCCATCGCGGTAGGCGAGCAGCGCCTGCCTGAAGCTGCGGGCATTCCCGATCAGAAATGAGCGCCAGTCGTCGTCGGCTCTCGGCACCGAATGCGTATGATTCTCCGCCAGCATGGCTTCGGCCAGTGCGTCGAGCAGCGCCCGCTTGTTCCTGAAGTGCCAGTAAAGCGCCGGCTGCTGAACCCCCAACCGTTCCGCCAGTTTGCGTGTCGTCAGACCGTCTACGCCGACCTCGTTCAACAGGTCCAGGGCGGCACGGATCACTGTATTCGGCTGCAACTTTGTCATGCTTGACACTTTATCACTGATAAACATAATATGTCCACCAACTTATCAGTGATAAAGAATCCGCGCGTTCAATCGGACCAGCGGAGGCTGGTCCGGAGGCCAGACGTGAAACCCAACAGACCCCTGATCGTAATTCTGAGCACTGTCGCGCTCGACGCTGTCGGCATCGGCCTGATTATGCCGGTGCTGCCGGGCCTCCTGCGCGATCTGGTTCACTCGAACGACGTCACCGCCCACTATGGCATTCTGCTGGCGCTGTATGCGTTGATGCAATTTGCCTGCGCACCTGTGCTGGGCGCGCTGTCGGATCGTTTCGGGCGGCGGCCGGTCTTGCTCGTCTCGCTGGCCGGCGCTGCTGTCGACTACGCCATCATGGCGACGGCGCCTTTCCTTTGGGTTCTCTATATCGGGCGGATCGTGGCCGGCATCACCGGGGCGACTGGGGCGGTAGCCGGCGCTTATATTGCCGATATCACTGATGGCGATGAGCGCGCGCGGCACTTCGGCTTCATGAGCGCCTGTTTCGGGTTCGGGATGGTCGCGGGACCTGTGCTCGGTGGGCTGATGGGCGGTTTCTCCCCCCACGCTCCGTTCTTCGCCGCGGCAGCCTTGAACGGCCTCAATTTCCTGACGGGCTGTTTCCTTTTGCCGGAGTCGCACAAAGGCGAACGCCGGCCGTTACGCCGGGAGGCTCTCAACCCGCTCGCTTCGTTCCGGTGGGCCCGGGGCATGACCGTCGTCGCCGCCCTGATGGCGGTCTTCTTCATCATGCAACTTGTCGGACAGGTGCCGGCCGCGCTTTGGGTCATTTTCGGCGAGGATCGCTTTCACTGGGACGCGACCACGATCGGCATTTCGCTTGCCGCATTTGGCATTCTGCATTCACTCGCCCAGGCAATGATCACCGGCCCTGTAGCCGCCCGGCTCGGCGAAAGGCGGGCACTCATGCTCGGAATGATTGCCGACGGCACAGGCTACATCCTGCTTGCCTTCGCGACACGGGGATGGATGGCGTTCCCGATCATGGTCCTGCTTGCTTCGGGTGGCATCGGAATGCCGGCGCTGCAAACAATGTTGTCCAGGCAGGTGGATGAGGAACGTCAGGGGCAGCTGCAAGGCTCACTGGCGGCGCTCACCAGCCTGACCTCGATCGTCGGACCCCTCCTCTTCACGGCGATCTATGCGGCTTCTATAACAACGTGGAACGGGTGGGCATGGATTGCAGGCGCTGCCCTCTACTTGCTCTGCCTGCCGGCGCTGCGTCGCGGGCTTTGGAGCGGCGCAGGGCAACGAGCCGATCGCTGATCGTGGAAACGATAGGCCTATGCCATGCGGGTCAAGGCGACTTCCGGCAAGCTATACGCGCCCTAGGAGTGCGGTTGGAACGTTGGCCCAGCCAGATACTCCCGATCACGAGCAGGACGCCGATGATTTGAAGCGCACTCAGCGTCTGATCCAAGAACAACCATCCTAGCAACACGGCGGTCCCCGGGCTGAGAAAGCCCAGTAAGGAAACAACTGTAGGTTCGAGTCGCGAGATCCCCCGGAACCAAAGGAAGTAGGTTAAACCCGCTCCGATCAGGCCGAGCCACGCCAGGCCGAGAACATTGGTTCCTGTAGGCATCGGGATTGGCGGATCAAACACTAAAGCTACTGGAACGAGCAGAAGTCCTCCGGCCGCCAGTTGCCAGGCGGTAAAGGTGAGCAGAGGCACGGGAGGTTGCCACTTGCGGGTCAGCACGGTTCCGAACGCCATGGAAACCGCCCCCGCCAGGCCCGCTGCGACGCCGACAGGATCTAGCGCTGCGTTTGGTGTCAACACCAACAGCGCCACGCCCGCAGTTCCGCAAATAGGGGTCGTTTGCGGGAGAGGGCGAAATCCTACGCTAAGGCTTTGGCCAACGATATTCTCCGGTAAGATTGATGTGTTCCCAGGGGATAGGAGAAGTCGCTTGATATCTAGTATGACGTCTGTCGCACCTGCTTGATCGCGGCCGCGATAGCTAGATCGCGTTGCTCCTCTTCTCCATCCGCGTTCCAAGCTGCGGAAAGGCACCCATAAGCGTACGCCTGGTCGAGCAGGCGACGCGGATCGACGTCCAGCGCACGAGAGAATGCGTCCGCCATCTGTGCAATGCGTCTAGGATCGAGACAAAGGTCGTCTCTGTCAGCCGGATCGTAGAACATATTGGCGGCGCCAAAGCCCACTTCACCGACCAGACCGACGGGATCTATCACCAGCCAGCCGCGACTGGAGAACATGATGTTTTCATGATGCAGATCGCCATGTAGCCCACGCAGTTCCGAGGCATTGCTCATCATTTGATCGGCTATAATCGCCGCGTGGACGTAGTCAGTTTGACAACCTGCGTTTTGATCATCGCGCGCCCGCTGAAACAAAGCTGCAAAGCGATCCCGGATCGGGAGAAGGGCAGAAGGCAGGGGTTCCTCAGATGCGGCATACAGCTTCGCCATTAGTTCCGCTGCAATTTCGGTCGCCTGGTAGTCGCCGTGCTCGGCAACGATGTGAGAGAGCATTCGCTCCCCGGCATATTCGAGCAACATCAGATTGTTCTCACGACCGAGCAACCGGACTGCTCCCCTCCCATTGCGCCATACCAGATAGTCGGCCCCGCGCAGTTCATCAGCAATGTCTTCTATAGGTTTCAATCCCTTGACGATTGCAGGAGTCCCGTCTGGCAATGAAACTTTCCAAACGAGGCTGGAAAAGGTGTCCGCAATGAGAACAGGTTGCGAAACGTGCCAATGAGCAGGAAAAACAGGCGGCATGAACATCAACCCCAAGTCAGAGGGTCCAATCGCAGATAGAAGGCAAGGCGTTCGCGGTCGGGGGCTTCGATCCCCAATACATTGAATAGGACAGCGAAGGCGCGCTCTGCTTCATCTGGCGCTGCCCAGTTCTCTTCGGCGTTAGCAATCATGAGTGCCAAATCGGCATAGCGATCTGCTGTTCCGAGCCGCCCAAGGTCGATCAGACCCGTGCATTGAAGAGTTTTAGGGTCCACCATGAAGTTCGGCATGCAGGGATCACCATGGCAAACAACCATATCGGTGCGCTCTTGGTCGAGCCGCACCGGTAGCTCTCGTTCGACACGAGCCAAAAGATCGAGCTGCGGCGTACTCTTGTCCTCGTCCGGTAAGAAGTCGGGATTGACGGCATTGCGGGACACCACATCAACGGCGCGTCCGAACATTCGCGACAGCCTGCGCTCAAACGGACATTGATCAACCGATAGGCTGTGAACAGCGCCAAGTTGCTGCCCCATTGACGGCCACGCTTTGAGCAAATCCGCTCCAGACAGATCAGCCGCCGGTACTCCCGGAATTGCCGTTATCACCAAGCATGCACCCTCCTGTTCCTCCTGCCAGTTGATCACCTCGGGGCAAGCCACACCTCGACCTTTGAGCCAAATGAGGCGGTCACGCTCTCCAGCGAGCTCACCGCGGCGGGAAGCAGGTGCGATTTTCGCGAAGGCATGCCCGTCACCACGTCGAAAAACAAAATCACCAGATTCTCCGCCTCTGACAGGCAACCAGTCAGAATGCGATTCACCAAAAAAAATATTAGTTCGATTCAATGGAGGTTCCTTCAGTTTTCTGATGAAGCGCGAATATAGAGAAATATCCCGAATGTGCAGTTAACGAATTCTTGCGGTTTCTTTCAGCGCCGCCAATACCGCCAGCCCGTCGCGCAAGGGGCGCGGCTCGTGTGTGCGGATGAAGTCAGCTCCACCTGCGGCGGCGGCAAGCTCTGCAGCGAGTGTCGCGGCCCCGACATCCCCCGGACCACGGCCTGTGAGCGCGCGCAGAAAGGATTTGCGCGAAACAGACAGAAGCACCGGCAAATCGAAGCGCAGCCGCAATTCATCGAACCGCGCCAGCACCGAGAGCGAGGTTTCGGGAGCAGCCCCCAGAAAAAACCCCATGCCGGGATCAAGGACAAGGCGGTTGCGTTTGATACCGGCACCCGTCAGCGCCGCGATGCGCGCGTCAAAGAACGCCGCAATGTGATCCATGATGTCGCCAGCGGGTGCCTCGCGCCGATCTGCCTGCCCGTCTTGCACCGAATGCATAACGACGAGTTTGGCAGATGATTTCGCCAATTGCGGATAGAACGCAGCGTCTGGAAAACCGCGAATATCATTGAGATAGGCTACACCACGCGACAAGGCATAGGCTTGCGTCGCGGGTTGATAACTGTCGAGCGAGACGGGAATGCCATCTGCCTTGAGCGCGTCCAGCACCGGCGCGATACGCGCGATTTCTGTGTCGGACGAAACAGGCGCGGCGTCGGGATTGCTGGATGCCGGACCGAGGTCGATCACATCTGCCCCCTCGGCCATCAGCTTACGCGCCTGCGCAATGGCTGCGTCTGGCGCCAGATACCGGCCTCCATCGGAGAAACTGTCCGAGGTTATGTTGACGATGCCGAAAATGATGAGCGATTTATTCATGGGGGCTTCTATAATAATAATAATCGAGCATGAGTCTCATACGGATGCTCGGGTCGAAAGGGAATCCCCAGGCGAGTAACCTGTTTGCGGTGATCCATTAGCTGCAGGAGCAGAATAGCATACATCTGGAAGCAAAGCCAGGAAAGCGGCCTATGGAGCTGTGCGGCAGCGCTCAGTAGGCAATTTTTCAAAATATTGTTAAGCCTTTTCTGAGCATGGTATTTTTCATGGTATTACCAATTAGCAGGAAAATAAGCCATTGAATATAAAAGATAAAAATGTCTTGTTTACAATAGAGTGGGAATAAGCCCTCTCGGGATAGTGATTAAAAAAAGGCGCTTCGGCGCCTTTTTTCTATTGGTACTTATATCAATTTGTGAATACTTTTATAGGTTTTTTGGGGCAGTGGCTGCACAACATCGGACACGGCCTGAAGATGAAAGCCATTGCCGACAAAATGGAGGTATTCCAAAACAGGTTGGCCGGGCGTGCCTACAAGGATATGACGAGGTCGGTCGATCAAATCGACAAAATAAGACGCTGGCCGTTTGGGCGACGCAAGTAGTTAGAAAGCACACGGACCGGTGATGGTGCACCGGCCCGCATTTCCACATACATCAAACCGATTATGGTGAAGCTGTAACTTGTTTCTGGACAATTTCGAGTTAAAGCATTAACTCTAACTAGTCTGCTTCGGATAAAAATATCTATGGGTTAACGCCCGCCAGCAGAGGCGCAGCTTCGCTGCGTCCTGCTGACTGGCTTTGTTATGTCTTATTCGCAAAATGCAAAGGTTACAATCTCTTTGAGAGTTGACTCACATCTTTCCGTTAATTCTTGTGTGCCATCGATATAATCACGCACTCTCTTCCATGAGTTAAAAGGTTTATCAGTGGACTTAACAGATTCATTCTGCTCTTGATCCCAAAGTACGTGTTCAAACGTGTCGTCAACCAAGAAAACTCTTTCAGCGCTTGCTATGTTCGCTATTTTTTCGTTGGCCTTAAACGGATGAATTGCCGCTTTCTCCTCGAGTTCATCATCCGAAAGTCCTTTCCTGTCGGTGTCATGAATAACTCGATAATCAATATCTAGTGCATTTAGTACTTTAGCCAGTGCTGGGATCGTCCATTTTCCTCCAGCCGAAACAACAGTAGCGTCTCTATCGAGACTACCGTCAACTCCTAGCTTCTTGGCTAATTCACCAATCATACTAAATACTGCCACCTCTGTGTCGCCTTCAACTAAAACAACACGTTTTGCAAACAAGCTTTCGCAAACTGTAGGGTGAAAATCTAACGCGGCTCTCAAGATAGTGCGTTCGTCATACTCACCATCATTTTCAAAAACATCACTTTTTACTTGGTGAACTTGCCGCTCGTTCCCATTATCCCTTTTTATTAGCTTTAAAGACTCTGGTTTCTCAGCAAGATTTATAAGAAAAGGGGAGTGTGTCGAGCAAATAACTTGCCACTTAGGTAAGTCCGACCTTTTTTGCAAGGTTGATTTTAACCTTCTCATTAAATGTGGGTGAATATAAAGCTCTGGCTCCTCATATAAAACTATAACCGTTCTTTGCTCTCCAGATACTTCTGATTCAACCGCGGCATTACTTTCAAGCATTGCAAAAGCTAAGGCTCTTTGAACACCACTACCCTGATATTGAAGGCTTGTTTCAATTTCCTCATCCACGAGGAAAGTTGCTGCTTTCATAAACAAAGGTTCAATATCAATATCCCCAACAGCAAGCCTAACCTTTGAATCAAAGTCTAGAATCTGATTCAGCGTAGTTGAAACCTGCTCAAGTGCATCGCCCAATCCTTCTATTTCGCTACCATCATCTGCTTGCCCCTTCAACTTTTTCTGCAGTGATTCAGCCTTAGTTATGTAATCCTTATATGTATTATCGTTCTTAACCTGTGGAAATAGCTTATTAGTAAAAAGAAATGAAAAGGGACTGTTGTTTGTAGCTTTAAGCTCATCTTCTATTTTGAAACTTGCGGGAACATACATTACATGTGGGACAGCTTGCTGTAATGAGTTAGCAAACTTCTTAACGTGCCAATCTTCAGACTGAATAACATGGTCTGAATGATTTTCTAAAGCGTGAACCTCCAACTCAGTAGTTCTATCTTTGAAGGCCGCAGCTGATGTAATCCCTAACTCATCAAAAATAGCCTTACACGTTGCATCTTTCTTAGCATTTGAAAAGGTTTCGCCCGACCACGGAAATTTAGCTTCAGTGTTATAAACGGAATATTCGTAACTGTAGTCGGTTTGTTCCGCATTCCATTTAGCTGTTACGCGGATCTTTAGCCGATCACCAAAGAGTAACTTTGATATCGCTGGCTTGTTCTTTTCCCATTCCTGAAGATCACCAAATTCACATACAATTTCCATCAGTTGATCTGATGCTTTTTGACCCGGCCAATCCTCTAATTTAGGCTTCTTGTTATCAAGCACTAAGTGAATAGCATTTAATATCGTTGACTTTCCGATATTATTTGGACCCACAAGAGTTGTAAAATTATTAATATCGATTTCAGCAAAACCAATGCCTCGAAAATTACGTATGACGAGTTTTTCTAATTTCATAACTCTCTCCTTGATTCAAATTTCCATGAAAACATAACATTTTATTAGTGCGCATGCGCGTTTACCTCGTTGGACCAGTGAAAACGCGCATAGTTAACTATTTGTATGTAATGAACCCCGAATTCAGATAATAAGTGCACCACTCATGGTTAAACGGTGAGGAGAGATCAACTGCCTGTTGGTGATACTCTGTAGTCGCCAAACAAACATGAGTAGTTACCATGAATTACAAGCAGTTGATCGAGGGACAACGATACCAGATTGAGGCCTATTTACGCGAGGGTTTCAGTTATCGGGAGATAGGAAAACGTCTGAAAGTCAGTCACAGCACAATCAGCCGAGCCCGAATTCAGATAATAAGTGCACCACTCATGGTTAAACGGTGAGGAGAGATCAACTGCCTGTTGGTGATACTCTGTAGTCGCCAAACAAACATGAGTAGTTACCATGAATTACAAGCAGTTGATCGAGGGACAACGATACCAGATTGAGGCCTATTTACGCGAGGGTTTCAGTTATCGGGAGATAGGAAAACGTCTGAAAGTCAGTCACAGCACAATCAGCCGAGAAGTAAATCGCAATCGAATTCGGGATAACCATTACTTGCCGGAAGTCGCTCAGGCGAAGGCACTAAAACGCCGTTGTCAGTCCGCGAAGTCTAGAATATCTGGACTGACCATCACCTTTGTTGAGTTCGGTCTCAATGAGAAATGGAGTCCGGAACAAATAGCCGGTGTCGGTAAAATCATCGGATATAACGTCAGTCACGAGTGGATTTATGGCTATGTCCAGCGTGATAAATTATGCGGCGGCAAGTTGTACAAACAGCTCCGCCAGAGTCACCGAAGATACCGTAAAGGTAACCGTGCGAAGCGTGTGATTATCCCGAATCGCGTAGGCATAGAGCATCGTCCCGCTATCGTGAACAAGAAAAAGCGGTTCGGAGACTGGGAAGCTGACACGGTTCTGGGCAAGCAAGGTACGGGCGCGATTGTCAGCCTGGTTGAGCGAAAAAGTAAGCTGTACCTGATACGCAAAGTGCCAGCGAAAAGCGCAGCCGATGTGGCCCGGGCCATGGTTGGTATGCTGTGGAAATATCGAGGTTATGTTCGAACTATCACTGCGGACAACGGCAGCGAGTTCTGTGACCACGAACAGGTCGCAGAAAAGCTTAAAACGGATGTTTACTTCGCTAACCCTTATTCGTCTTGGGAACGCGGACTGAATGAAAACTTCAACGGTTTGCTGCGGCAATACATACGGAAAGGCACCGATTTGCGGACGGTAACAGATAAGCAAATTAGTGAGATTGAACGGGCATTAAATGCCAGACCGAGAAAGTGCCTCGGCTTCAGGCAACCTATTGCGGTATTCAATGAATTACGCAAGGCAGCCTAATTTAGCGAGTGGTGCACTTCGGAGTTGAATTCGCGACTTATCAGCATTTTGCTAAATTCACCATCTGGAAAAACGCGCATGCGCGTTTCCCAAACCTATTATCTAACCTAATATTTCTGTAATTACATGATTTTAATCATATTTATTTATCTTGAAATGTGAAAATGCGCACAAAGTTGGGACAAAAATCGTTATGATTGCAATATGACTGTATACCCGTCCAGCTTTTAGGCATTTCAAAGAAGGACAACATTTGAGTGAAATGAATGAAAATTTGTAGGCGAGAAAGTCTGCGTTTGACTTCGCCACAGAAAACGACTCAACTCGTTTGGGGGCAAAAGTGTGTTTTGGATTTTAGCAAAAAGAGTCAGTACTGCTTACTCTGACTCGATATTGAGGTAGCGTTACTTGGTCGAGGATTTGCTCGGCTTTAAGCCCGGAGTGTTTCTTGGAGTTTTTTTGTTGTCACGTCGACGTTGATCTGGTTTACCGGTCGACTTGGCTATTGGTTTTGGCCCTGGTTTCAAACCCATGATTTCATCCTTGTTTATGATGAGGTTATTCCTCACTGTATACTATTTGGTCAATGCTAATGGTTTTCAAGATGTGTATAAAAAATAATCTAAAAATACGCTTAAGGTTCCTTGGTGGTAACTCATGTTTTGATACGCTATCTAAAATTTACAACGACAAGTTGGAGATACAAGGTGGCTAGAGTTACATCGGGACCGCGAATGCTTACTACCGAAGAGAAACAAGAGCTTCGTCGTGATATAGCAGAATCCTCCGCCTGGGCCAAAGCTGAACTAAAACGTCGACGAGACGTAAAAAATCAAAAAAATTCTGAGCATGGTATCGATAAGGGCCACTTTTCTAACTAGCTGTTATATAGAATTATTTTCTTCTCATTGATCTTCGAGTGGGAAGTGTAGTGCAAGTTAGGACTTACGCGACAACGCAGTCAGAGCAAGAAAAATGGTTCTTGACTGTATCTCATTTGAGATACCTGATAAAAGTCAAGCTAACAGTAGGAGATATAATATAACGATGGTCGCTCAAACATCCATTCTACACATATGTGTAGACGACATAATCCCGGCTTGTCTGTCTTGGATGCTGTACGTATCTTTTTAACCCGCGTATCCAAAGAAGGTGGCTTGTCCGCCGGTTTGACCATTGATCCGGAAGCACACGACAAATGGTTCCGGGCCCAAGTACGCGAAGCCCTGGCCGACACTCAACCGGGCGTACCTCATCGGCAGATTATGGATGAGGTGCAAGCCTTGATCGATAGGAAGTGCCAGTCCTGAACTTGAATGGTCGAAACAAGCCCGCGCCGATTTGCTAGCGATTGTTGATTACATCTCGGACGACAACCCGGGGTGTTAGTATTAAGCTTTAGCCGATTTGTACCATACAAGTCCCTGAGGGATGAATAGATCAACAACCGGCTGCTCCATTCCGGCGTGGATCCCCAAGTTGGTCAGCGCCACAGCAAACTCGGCATAGTGACCACGAGTCGTGCCGCTTTCTTCGCCGTAACGGGCGCCATGGTGCCAAATAGCCAAGTTGCGTTTAATCCCATCTTCAAAGCTCAGCGCATCTTTGTGAATGATCCCCCACAGCGCCAGATGTAGGGTAAAGTAATTGCTGCGGAAGGTAATTTTTTTGCTGGGCTTGGCGGTGTATTCGTCCAGACGTTTTTGGCAATGGGCACTGGCCTTATCATGGTCGCCGTTAAACCAGGCTTTTAGGGCATGCACCAAATCATCCGCAGTATCCGGTTTGGGGTTGCCGGGGAAGTGCCCTTCCGGGTACAGCAAGCAGGCTTCTTTGGCGAGCGCCAACTCACCGGCGGCCATGGCACAATTGAAACAACTGACAACATCAATAGCTTGATTTCCTCGAGATACCTTTTCGCCGATAAACTCCGGGTCAGTCGGGTCAAAAGCCATTTTCAGTGGCCGTAACTGATACTCGGCGGCTTTTTTGAAAGCGGCCTTGGCCTCATCAAATTTTTGGTTCAGTGCATAGGACATGGCCACAGAGGCTTGATCAAAACCGCGGCCACTGTAATAACTTTCTTTTTCATAATCCTTGTAAAATCCGGCTTCATCCAAGGCTTTTTTTCGGGCGATATCATCCAGATCAATTTGAAGTTCAGTAGCAAGCTGCTTCGCCGAGAGTTGGGGGATTTTTTTGGTCATGGTTATTTGTTTCCTTTCAATGCGTTTAATCCATCGGCAAATGTACTCTTGACTGTCTCAAACTCAGGGATGGTGAACTCTTGGAGTGTCCCCTCTTTAGGCGGCAGCAGGTTACCTGATTTATCTTGCCAAAAGTAACGTACCTTGCCAGTTTCGGTGTTGGTAAAGATTGCCAGGTGGTTTTTCTTACCCTCTTTGTCCAAGATACTTTGCCACAGCGCTTGTTCCTTCTGCTGATAGGGACCACCCTTATGGTTGGAGGCTTGACCGACTTTGGGGGCTTTTTTCTTCATCCTTATCGCCCAGCGTCGATTTTTTATTTGACCCTTGTAATTCTCCAAATTGATTGCGACTGAGGCGGGTACTATCGCTGTTGTAACCTTTGCGCTCAATCTCAACCAGGCCACGCTTTTGACAATCCATCATATTGTCGCAGCCGTGATAACGGTGGCACTTCTATGCCGCTAAAAAGTCGGCCTCATGAACAGAGGCCGATATTGTGCGGAAGTGATTTAAAATGTAGAAATTAAGCTAAAACTTATCGCTGGAACTGATAGACGCTGCCGAGTTTCATTATCTGAGTCAGTTCATCCAGCGCGGTACGGGACTCGACTATCAGTTGTGGGTCGGCCAAGTCTGCGGGTAACAAGCGGTCGCGGTAGTGTTTGTCCACCCAGGCGTTGAGGCGAGTAAACAGGTTATCGTCGAGCAGTACATGTTGATTGATAGCTGCCAACTCGGCATCATTCAGGGCGACCCGTAGGCGAAGGCAAGCCGGGCCACCACCGTTTTGCATGCTTTGTTTAACATCAAAATATTCAACTTTCTGGATTGGTGTATCCAGAGTCAGCAATTCATCCAGATAGGCTTTTACCGCCGGATTCTCGGCACAATCGGTTGGTGCTATGATAACCATCTTGCCGTCACTCATGCTCAATAGCTGAGTGTTGAACAGGTAGGATTTGACCGCATCCTGAATACTGACTTTGGCGGTCGGTACTTCAATGAAATGGATATCACCTTCCAGCTTGGCCCGGATCTCTGCCAGCTTGGCCTTGGTATCGACAAAGGCCTGCTCGTGATGGAAAAGCACATTGCGGTTACCGACAGCGATCACATCATTGTGGAATACGCCTTGATCTATCACCTCAGGATTTTGTTGAATAAAGACAGTGTTGTCTTCATCGAGACGATGTAAACGGGCGATAGCCTGTGAGGCTTCCAGCGTTTGTCTGGCGGGAAACTTCTTCGGTTTTATGGCCTGAGGGCTGGTAGCTTCCTGGCCGTAAACAAAGACTTCGACTCCGGCATGACCATATTCCTGACATAGGCGGGTGTGGTTGGCAGCGCCTTCATCACCAAAACTGCTGTGTTCCGGCAGGTGCTGGTGGTGTACAAAATAGCGACTGTCGCTGAAAATGGCCTTGAGAATGTTGCCAGTGGTTTGCGGCTCGATTGAGCGATGCAACTTATCCACCAGGTTGGCCGGAGTAAAGTGAACGCGGCCATCATGGGTATCGGCGCTTGGGGATACGGTTGCGGCATTGGCGGTCCACATGCTGGAAGCACTACAACAGGCTCTGAGCACAGCTGGTGCCTGCTCGGCCGCCTTTTGCAAGACTTCTTTATCTGTGCCGTTAAAACCTATCCTTCGTAGTGTATGTAGATCAGGGCGTTCTTGCGGCGCCAGCATGCCCTGGACCATCCCCATGTCGGCCAGGGCCTTGCCCTTTTGCAAGCCCTGTTTGGCCGCTGCCTTAGGGTTGGCTACCTGGGCGGCATTGTTCAGGGAGGCGACATTGCCGAACGACAGGCCTGCATAGTTGTGGGTGGGGCCCACCAATCCGTCAAAATTCGCTTCAAAATGCTTCATTGCTTGTCCTTTTGGGGTATTTGAGGTTGTTATAGAGGCCCAATCCAGGCCTTGGACTGGCTCCAGTATACTTGAGCCCCAAGGCTTCACAAGTCGACCAGGAAGGCTGCAAAAAGTGCTTTTTCATCACAAATGCATAACTATTACTTGCTTGCCGTGAAATAATGAAATATTAGTTTTTAATTACGCAATATTATTTTGTACAATTTTTTAACCCTGCTTAAAAATTGAGTCGCCGGTACACATAAAAGAGGGATTAACTTGAAAGTCCGTGGACAACCCTCTATATATGGTGCCAATTTTCACCGTTCTGAGATCGTTTGGCGCAAATCACACTATGGGTAAATCGCTAGTTATTGTCGAATCGCCGGCTAAAGCCAAGACTATCAACAAATATCTTGGTAAAGAATTCATCGTTAAGTCGAGTGTGGGTCACATACGTGACTTGCCGACTTCCTCCTCCGCCGACGCCAACGGCAAGGCCAAAAGCGCCGCTGAAGTGCGTAAGATGTCACCTGAAGAAAAGGCCAAGTACAAGAAGGTGAAAGAGAAAAAGGCTCTGGTTGCCCGTATGGGGGTTGATCCTGAGCACGGCTGGAAAGCCAACTACCAAATTCTGCCTGGTAAGGAGAAGGTGGTAAAAGAACTGCAAGCGCTGGCCGATTCTGCCGATGAAATCTATCTCGCGACGGATTTGGATAGAGAAGGGGAAGCGATTGCCTGGCACCTGCAGCAGGTGATAGGCGGCGACAATTCGCGTTATAAGCGGGTGGTGTTCAATGAGATCACCAAGAGCGCCATTCAGGATGCTTTCAGCAAACCCAGTGATCTTGACAACAATATGGTCAATGCTCAGCAGGCTCGGCGATTCCTCGACCGAGTCGTGGGCTTTATGGTTTCGCCACTGCTGTGGAAAAAGGTCGCCAGAGGCCTTTCTGCTGGACGGGTTCAGTCGGTAGCCGTGCGTTTGGTAGTTGAGCGGGAAGCCGAAATCAAAGCCTTCGTGCCGGAAGAGTTCTGGGATCTGCATGCACAATTGGCGACTGCTACCGATGATGCTCTGACCATGCAAGTGGTTAAGCAAAACGGCAAAGCATTTGAGCCGGTCAATGAATCCCAGGCGCTGGCTGCGGTGGCAGCGCTGCAATCGGCCAGTTATGAGGTAATTGGCCGCGAAGACAAGGCTACTCAAAGCAAGCCCAGCGCTCCCTTTATTACCTCGACACTGCAGCAAGCCGCCAGTACCCGTCTCGGTTTTGGAGTGAAGAAGACCATGATGATGGCCCAACGTCTTTATGAGGCGGGTCATATCACTTATATGCGTACCGACTCTACCAATTTGAGCCAAGAAGCGCTGGATAACGTCAGAACCATGATTGCCAAAGAGTTCGGCGATAAGTACCTGCCGGATGCACCGATTCGTTATGGCAGCAAAGAGGGCGCACAAGAAGCTCACGAAGCGATTCGCCCTTCAGATGTCTCTGTGCATGCTGCGTCATTGACCGACATGGAACGTGACGCTCAGCGGCTCTATGAGCTTATCTGGCGCCAGTTTGTTGCCTGTCAGATGACTCCGGCTCAATATGATGCCACCAGACTCACGGTTAAGGCCGGTGTGTTTGAGCTGAAGGCCAGTGGCCGTACGTTGAAATTTGATGGTTGGACCCGGGTACAATCTGCGGTCAAACGCAAGAATGAAGAAGAAGTCACTCTGCCATATCTGGCCAAGGGCGATAAACTGGATCTGAAACAACTGGATCCTAAACAGCACTTTACCAAGCCTCCGGCGCGTTACAGTGAAGCCTCTCTGGTTAAAGAATTGGAAAAGCGCGGCATAGGTCGTCCCTCTACTTACGCCACTATTATTTCCACCATCCAGGATCGTGGTTATGTGAAAGTGGAAAACCGCCGTTTCTACGCCGAGAAGATGGGTGAAATTGTCAGTGAACGTCTGGTGGAAAACTTTGCCAACCTGATGAACTATGACTTTACCGCCGGTATGGAACAGACCCTGGATAATGTCGCTCAGGGGCAACTCGACTGGAAACAGGTGCTTGATGGCTTCTACAAAGACT
Source organism: Shewanella chilikensis (assembly GCF_037953065.1). Lineage (NCBI taxonomy): Bacteria > Pseudomonadati > Pseudomonadota > Gammaproteobacteria > Alteromonadales > Shewanellaceae > Shewanella > Shewanella chilikensis. The sequence goes on from NZ_CP149966.1 coordinate 1,684,559, forward strand.
TCACCAAGCAGTTGCAACATGCTGAGCTGCCACCGGAAGAGGGCGGTATGCGCCCCAACCAGATGGTGCTGACAGACATAACCTGTCCTACTTGTGGTCGCCAAATGGGGATCCGTACCGGTACTACAGGTGTGTTCCTGGGATGTTCCGGTTATGAGCTGCCCCCCAAAGAGCGTTGTAAGACCACGTTGAACCTGACTCCGGGTGAAGAAGCTATTAGCGAGAGCGAAGATGCTGAAACCGAGGCGCTCAGGGCCAAGCATCGCTGTGGCATCTGCGGTACTGCCATGGATAGCTACCTGTTGGATGAAACCCGTAAGCTGCATGTTTGTGGTAACAATCCTGCCTGCTCTGGATATGAAGTCGAGAAGGGGCAGTTCAAACTCAAAGGCTACGAAGGCCCAGTGATAGAGTGTGACCGCTGCGGTAGTGATATGGAGTTGAAGAACGGCCGTTTCGGTAAGTACTTTGGCTGCACCAACAGCGAGTGCAAGAACACCCGTAAACTGCTCAAGAATGGTGAAGTTGCGCCACCTAAGGAAGATCCAATTCCTTTGCCTGAGCTCAAGTGCAGCAAGTCAGACGCTCATTTCGTGTTGCGTGATGGGGCTTCGGGTATTTTCCTGGCTGCAAGTACTTTCCCCAGATCCCGAGAGACCCGTGCACCATTGGTCTCTGAGTTGGTGGAGTACCGCGAGTTGCTGTGGCCCAAATATCAGTTCCTGGCTGATGCGCCGGTGAAAGATGACGAAGGCAACCCGGCGCTGGTGAAGTTCAGTCGTAAGACTAAAGAGCAGTATGTGGCCAGCGAAGTTGACGGTAAGGCGACCGGTTGGGTTGCTCATTATCGTGATGGCAAGTGGTTTGCTGAAAACAGCAAGAAAAAGAAAGCCAAGAGTTAAGTTTCAGGTAAAAACCTGAGTTAAGAAAGCCCTGCTGTTGCAGGGCTTTCTTGTTTCCGGCGGCCCATGTTTGACTGTTATTGGAAACAACGGTTACCCGCTTGGACTATTCAAGATGGATTTGGCTGAGAGGGGATTGGGTTAATAGAGACTTGATTGGACTGGATTAAGCCAAAAGCACCCTGAAGGTGCTTTTTGAACTTTGTTTGTCTGAAGCTACTTTAGGTCAGTTGGCGGCTTACCATTTTTTCTTAGGCTGGAACAACACATCGATATCATCTTCATCGCTTTTAGGTTTTGGAGCACTGGGCTGAGCCATCTTTTGCGCCCCCATGATTTCATCGAGCAGTTGCTTGGCTTCATCCACTTTGCGGGCAATGAAAGGATCGTTCGGGGTTTGCGCCTTGATGGTATGCAAGGTGCCGAGGGCCTTGGTCACCATTTGCCTCGATGAACCGTATTGTTTCATATAACTGGCGGCGCGGGCGCGGGATAGCATACTTTCGACATTGATCCTGAGTTGCAGGCTGTCGATACGGCCTTCTTCAGTGGAAAAAACAGTAGGGTCGACTTTGCCCTTATTATGCTCGGCACGCAAAATCGCCTTGAGTTTTTTCAAAGTCTGCACCAGCACCAATACCTGACGGTCATTGTCCGGCAGACGAAAACTCTCTATCGCAGGTGTTTGTTGGGGACTGTTTTGCAGATTGGTGATCAGCGCGTCAAGGTCGGTTAGCCGCCGTTCATAGTCACTCTTCTGGTTGGCCTTACTCAGGGTAACGGCAATTCTTGCGGCATCCTGAATGCGCTTGTAGAGCACCAAAACGATTTGTGAAGAGCAGGGAAACATACCGGTATTGGAGAGAACTTCTTCAGTTTCGTCCAAAATCGCTCGCTGACGAGCCAACTCAGTACGACGTTCGGCCTCGACTCGCTCTTTTTGTTGCTGAATAACATTGATACCGATAACCAGCAGAAGAAGCGCACCTATCAGCAGCAGTACAAGAGTAAATGCCATAGCCTGTCCGTAAATTTTATCATTCTGTTAATGCTACAATAAATCAATAAACTAGCCTAGTTATCTTAGCCCAGCACCAGGTATCTGTCCTGAAGATAGCTCGCATTCGCGGCTATATTCCTGTTTGATTTAGTTATTGCTTTATACTATAACCATTAATTATAGATGTCCGGTATTCCAACACTCAATTCTGCTCCTGAATGGGGCCGAAGTTCAAGGATCTAAAGATGAAACTGCAACAGCTCAGATATATTGCAGAAGTGGTCAATCATAACCTCAATGTTTCCGCGACCGCCGAAAACCTTTATACCTCCCAGCCAGGGATCAGTAAGCAGGTACGTATGCTGGAGGATGAACTGGGGATCCAGATCTTCGGTCGTAGTGGCAAACACTTGACCCATGTGACTCTGGCCGGCGAGCAGGTTATCAAAATTGCCAACGACATCCTTGGTAAAGTCGAAAGTATCAAGAAGGTGGCCGAAGAATACACCAAGCCCGATCAGGGGGAACTGAACATTGCCACCACAGATACCCAAGCCCGCTACGCTTTGCCACAGATTATCCGGCAGTTTATTGAGCGTTATCCCAAGGTAAATCTGCATATGCATCAAGGTACGCCATCGCAGATAAGCGAAGCCGCCGCCCGAGGTGACGCCGATTTTGCTATCGCCACCGAGGCGATGCATCTCTATTCCGATCTCATCATGCTGCCGTGTTATCACTGGAATCGCTCTGTGGTGGTTTCTCGGGATCACCCGCTGGCCAGCCGCAGTCAGATTAGCATTGAAGAGTTGGCGCGCTTCCCCCTGGTCACTTATGTGTTCGGTTTTGATAAGGCCTCGGAAATTGAGCGGGGTTTCCATGGTGCCGGGCTTGAGCCCAGGGTCGTCTTCAGTGCCACAAGTGCCGATGTGCTCAAGACTTATGTCAGATTGGGGCTCGGCGTAGGAGTGATAGCTTCCATGGCGATTGATCCTGTAATCGATAAGGATCTGGTCGCCATAGACGCCAGCCATCTGTTTGCCCACAGTACTACTAAGATAGGCTTTAGAAAGGGCAGTTTCCTGCGTAGCTACATGTATGATTTTATTGAGCGGTTTGCGCCGCATCTGACCCGGGATGTAGTGGAGAAGGCGGTGGCATTGCGTGATGCACAGCTGATAGAACAGATGTTTGCGGATGTCGAATTGCCGCTGCGCTGAAACCGATGCATGAAAGCCTTGTCTTCGGTCTGAGCCGGTTTTATAGACTGACGACAAGTATCAGTTCCGTGCTTTAAGCTCCAACCCTGTAATAGGGAGATTTTTCTTCTCTTTATGCAAAGTCCTTGCTCATTGCTGCGCTATGGTTCGGTTATCCCGGCTGTGCCATGGCGTAAGTGGACGGCGTTTGTCAATAATTAGCATAGCAGCCACCAGTCTAATCCCCTTAGGGGCTAGACTCGTTGTGTATATCTCTGGTTTCACCACTGTGTTAAGTTAGCGTACAGCGTAAGCAGTTGGGGGAAAAAATGAAGATAGTGGTTGTTGGAACAGGTTATGTTGGCCTGTCAAACTCAGTTTTGCTGGCACAACATAATCAGGTGTGGGCGTTGGACATCTCATCAGAAAGAGTGGCAATGGTCAATGCCGGTCGCTCGCCCATAGCCGATGAGCTTATTGAGCAATACTTGGTGAGCAATAAGTTGCAGTTAACTGCCACAACGGACAAAGAGGTCTATCGGGGCGCAGATTATGTGATTATTGCTACGCCAACGGATTACGATCCCAAGACCAATTACTTCGACACCAGCACGGTAGAAGCCGTGGCAAAAGATGTGATAGCGGTTAATTCTGCCGCTTGTATCATCATTAAATCTACTGTGCCTGTTGGTTTTACCAGAGCATTGCGAAACAGGCATGGTACGGCCAATATCATATTCTCACCTGAGTTCTTGCGAGAAGGTAAGGCTTTGTACGATAACCTTTATCCTTCTCGAATTATTGTTGGTGAACGCTCAGAGAGAGCCGAACGATTTGCTCAATTGCTTGTTGACGCAGCGTTAAAGCCAGATATTCCCGTACTCTTTACCGGTAGTACGGAGGCTGAAGCCATTAAGCTCTTTGCCAATACATATTTAGCTATGCGAGTCGCATATTTCAATGAACTTGACTCTTATGCGGAAACCAATGGCCTGGATCCAAAGCAGATAATAGAGGGGGTGTGTTTGGATCCCCGTATTGGCGCTCATTATAACAATCCTTCATTTGGTTACGGTGGCTACTGTTTGCCTAAAGATACCAAACAACTACTGGCTAACTACAACCAGGTTCCCAACAACCTGATAGCGGCAATTGTTGATGCCAACCGAACCCGTAAGGACTTTATTGCCGATTCCGTCATTGCCAAAAGACCCAAAGTAGTTGGCGTATACCGACTGATCATGAAGTCCGGATCTGATAATTTCCGCGCTTCGGCAGTGCAAGGCGTGATGAAACGAATTAAGGCCAAAGGGATTGAAGTGGTGGTGTATGAACCTGTGCTGGAAAGTGATGAGTTTTTCCGCTCTAGAGTGATACGCGATGTTACTGAATTTAAAAAAGTTTCAGATGTCATTATTTCCAACCGTATGGTTGATGAACTAAAAGATGTTGCGGATAAAGTTTATACCCGGGATCTGTTTGGTAATGATTGAAAGCGGCTTGCGTAAACGGAAAGTTAAATGAGAAGATCGGTATGAAATATTTGGTTACCGGCGCAGCCGGTTTCATCGGTGCCCGTGTTTGCGAACGTTTGTGTGAAGCGGGATTCGAAGTTGTGGGTATCGATAATCTCAATGATTACTACGATATCAGTTTAAAACAGGCCAGATTGCAAAAGCTGGCTGATTTTAACCATTTCCAATTTCAAAAGCTTGATTTGGCCGACAGGGAGGCCATGGCTGAACTCTTTGCCAAAGGTGGTTTTAAGCGGGTCATCCATTTGGGGGCTCAGGCCGGTGTTCGCTATTCAATTGAAAACCCTTATGCTTATGCGGACAGCAATATTATCGGTATGCTTACTATATTGGAAGGCTGCCGTCATCATGGCATAGAACATCTGGTATATGCCTCTTCCAGCTCGGTTTATGGTCTCAACAAGAAGATGCCGTTCGCGACGACTGATTCGGTCGACCATCCGGTGTCTTTTTACGCGGCGACCAAGAAAGCTAATGAGATGATGGCACATAGCTATGCGCACCTTTATGGCTTACCCGCAACAGGACTGAGGTTTTTCACTGTCTATGGCCCATGGGGACGCCCGGATATGGCGCCTATGCTGTTCGCAGATGCCATTACCTCTGGCAGGCCTATCAAGGTGTTCAATCAGGGGAATATGAGCCGCGATTTTACCTTTATCGATGATATCGTCGAAGGCATCATCAGAGTGGCAGATAAAGTGCCTACGCGGCAGAGTGATTGGACGGTAGAACAGGGGACCCCGGCAACCAGCAGTGCGCCATATCGTGTTTATAACATAGGTAATGGCAGCCCGGTTCGCTTATTGGATTTTATCAGTGAGCTTGAAGCTGCGCTCGGGCAAAAAGCCGAAAAAATTATGCTGCCTATGCAAGATGGTGATGTCCAGGCCACTTGGGCTGATACCGAAGATCTATATAGTGCCGTGGCTTATAAGCCTAGAGTTGGGATCCGTGAAGGGGTCAAAGCCTTTGCCGATTGGTATAAAGCCTTTTATTAATAAAAGAGCCATAGCGCGCTGCAGATCTGAAACGCGCTATGGATTTATCTCATCATTTTGCAGTGTTCATGCGGCGTATTTAGTTCTCTTTATTTAACCTGTAGTTATCAGCCAGGCTGCCGGTGATGCGGTTGCCTTCTCTGTCCAGCATAAACAGCTGATTTTCCCCTACCAGATATTTACTGCCATCCTCCAGGGTGATTTTGCTGCCGCTGGCATCCCAGGTGAACTTGCCGGTTTCGCTGAATATGCTCTCGTCCTTACCTTGATACACTTGCTGCAGGCGATAGCTGTTATCTTCTTTGAGCGTTAGCGTAGTTTCTATTCCTGAGCAATCTGCGCAGGGAAGCAGTCCTTTATAGCTTCCGTCCCAGTCCAGCGAGTTTTGACTGGTATCACCCATAGGTATTTGGGCTGTTTGTTCAGCCGGGGCCGTAGCGGTTTCTGCTGGGCCGTTTGTCCCTGGAGATTGGCTGTCCTGATCTTGGCAAGCAGCCAGACCCAGCGCCATACCACTTGTCATCAGCAGCGCAAAAATAGTGGACTTGTTCATGGTTTATTCCCTTAAGTTACCTAAGTTGGCCTTCAGGCTAGCACAGCTGATTTGCCGGGTGTAAGGCTTTTGTCACACCATCTGGGTTATGGTTCAGAGCCTATTCAGTCACGTAACCGGCTTGTTTACGCGATGCAATCGAAAGGCTATCGTCCTATGACTGCGACTCCTGCTACAATCCCTCCAATTACCGTTTTTTGTGTCTCTTGATGAAAGCTCAATCTCTCCCTTTATCCGGCCTGATATTGTTTACGCCCGAGATCTTCAATGATAATCGGGGCTATTTTATGGAGTGCTTTCGAGCCTCTGTCTTTGAAAAAGCCTTGATGGATAGCGGCCAAGCTCCAGTTGCTCTGGTGCAGGAGAATCACAGCTGTTCTGGCGTGGGAGTGCTTAGGGGACTTCATTTTCAGCGCCAATATCCCCAAGGTAAGCTAATTCGGGTTATCAGCGGTGAGATCTACGATGTCGCCGTCGATATTCGTCCCCAATCTCCCACCTTTGGGCAGTGGCACGGTTTGCATTTATCGGCACAGAACCGCTGTCAGCTGTGGATCCCACCGGGTTTTGCCCATGGTTTTTACGTGACCAAGGGACCGGCCGAGGTGATATACAAGTGCAGTGATTATTATCAGCCCGGCGATGAAGGTGCCATTGTCTGGAACGATGCTGACTTAGCGATAGACTGGCCGCTGAATACCGCACTGGGTGAGCCATTACTCTCAGCCAAAGACAGACAGGCCAAGTCTTTTAACGCTCAACACTGGGCTTGAAAACTCATGCAACTACTGACTTCCAATCTTTGACTTAGAGAGTGGTTAAGCAGAATGGTTTAGTAGCAGGTTTGTGTTTTTTAGATGGCAGAAATGGCCGTAATTTCAACTGGTTAGGGAGCCGTCAGAGAATAGTTGGACAACGACAGAATGCCACGCCCTAAATTAGTGTTTGCTTCTTTTTAGATTACGACAATCTGATTTAATCGTTAGTCGAGAATAGGTTTCCTCACTACCTTGGAATGAACAGCGACAGGCCATATTCGTCGCTGTTTAACTGTGCCCGTTTGTTAAGGCGCGCTAACCAAAGGCGCCGGCATTCGCGGCACTTGAATCGGGAAAGTGGCTTATCCCACGCCCTTCACCAAGGAAGAGGACTTCCAACATGAAATCAAGTATCCCATCTCTGACCGCGGTGGCGCTGTCTGTTGCCATGGTTTTTGGCGCAGCCGCTACCCAAGCGGCGCAGTCGCAATCGGCTGTTCAGCCTCAGGCCGCAACAACCAACGCCTACTGGTGGCCGCAGCAACTGGATCTATCGCCACTGCGCCAGCACGGCGCTGAATCCAATCCCTACGGCGCCGATTATGATTATGCCAAGGCCTTTGGCTCTTTGGATTTGGACGCCGTCAAAGCCGATATCAAAACTACGTTAACCACTTCCCAGGACTGGTGGCCCGCCGACTATGGTCACTATGGCCCTTTCTTTATCCGTATGGCCTGGCACAGTGCCGGTGTTTATCGCATCTTTGACGGTCGCGGCGGTGCCAGTGGTGGTCAGCAACGTTTTGAACCTCTCAACAGTTGGCCTGATAACGTCAGTCTCGACAAGGCACGCCGCCTACTTTGGCCAATTAAACAAAAGTATGGCAGCCAGATCTCTTGGGCTGACCTCATGGTACTGGCCGGTAACGTATCCCTGGAGTCCATGGGTTTTAAAACCTTCGGGTTTGCCGGTGGCCGCACTGATGACTGGGAAGCCGAAAAGGTTAACTGGGGCGCCGAAAAACAGTGGCTCGACAATAAACGCCATAATGAAAAGGGTGAGTTGGCCAAACCCTTGGGAGCCACCCAGATGGGGCTCATCTATGTGAACCCTGAAGGTCCCAATGGCGTACCCGATCCCTTGGCATCCGCCCAGGAAATACGCGATACCTTTGGCCGTATGGCCATGAATGATGAAGAAACCGTGGCGCTGATCGCCGGTGGTCACACCTTCGGTAAGGCTCATGGTGCCCATGACCCAGCCAAGTGTGTCGGCGCAGAACCCGCTGCCGCCGGAATAGAGGAGCAGGGCCTTGGCTGGAAAAACCGCTGTGGTAAAGGTCATTCGGAAGATACGGTTTCCAGCGGCCTGGAAGGTGCCTGGTCTTCCAACCCCACCAAGTGGACCATGGAATACTTAACCTGGCTTTACACCTTCGATTGGGTACAAACCAAGAGTCCGGCCGGCCACATTCAATGGATCCCTGCCGATGGCAAGGCCGCCAATTTGGTACCTGACGCCCATATCCCTGACAAGCGCCATGCTCCTATCATGTTCACCAGTGATATCGCGCTGAAGGAAGACCCGATTTACCGCGAGATAACGACCCGTTTCCTCAATAATCCGGCCGAGTTTGAGCTGGCCTTCGCCAAGGCTTGGTTCAAGTTGACCCACAGAGATATGGGGCCGAAGAGCCGCTACCTGGGTAAAGATGCGCCTTTAGAAGATTTGATCTGGCAAGACCCGATCCCAGCCGTCGATCATCAATTGATCGACGCGGCCGATACCAAACAGTTGAAAGCGGCTATTTTGGATTCAGGCCTCAGCGTGCCTGAGCTGGTAAAAATAGCTTGGGCTTCGGCGTCATCTTTCCGTGGCACAGATATGCGTGGCGGCGCCAATGGTGCCAGAATCGCCCTGAAGCCTCAGAGCGATTGGGCGGCAAATGATCCCAAGGTATTGGCGAAAGTCATTGGTAAGCTTGAGAAAATCCAAAAGGATTTCAACAAGAAAGCCAAGGTCGGTAAAAAGGTGTCGCTGGCCGATCTCATTGTCTTGGGCGGCAGTGCGGCCATAGAAAAAGCCGCGGCCGATGCCGGTGTTAAAGTCAATCTTGCCTTCCATCCCGGGCGGATGGACGCGACTCAGGCCCAAACAGATGTAAACTCCTTTGCCGTACTTGAGCCCAAGGCCGATGGCTTCAGAAACTATTTCAGTGAACAAAGCCCGGTATCACCGGCCGAAGCACTGATTGAAAAGGCGAACTTCCTTAACCTGACGGTTCCTGAAATGACGGTATTGGTCGGCGGTCTCAGAGTGCTGGATGCCAACAGCGGCAGCAGTAAGCATGGGGTGTTCACCCAAAGCCCCGGCAAGCTCAGTAACGACTTCTTTGTAAACCTGCTGGATATGTCCACTCGTTGGGAAAAGGGCAAAGAGCCAGGTCTCTATCAGGGCCTTGATCGTCAGTCCGGCAAACTCAAATGGACGGCTACGCCGGTCGACTTGGTGTTTGGTTCCCATTCAGAACTCAGAGCCGTCGCTGAAGTGTATGCAGCAGACGATGGCAAGACCCGCTTCGTTGAGGACTTTGCCAAAGCCTGGAGCAAGGTGATGGAGCTGGATAGGTTCGATTTGCAGCAATCGTTGACGGCTGATGTAAACAAGTAATAGAGGGGATAACCCACTCCATGATATCGGCGCAGGCTTTGGCTTTACGCCGATTTTTCTTGGGGCTTTCCCAAGCGCTATTTCCATTGGGTTTGGGGATGAGGTATTTGGCCGAATACCCAACTTAAGCTACCGGCTCGTTGCATACGCCGTTATTTTTTTGGAATGAGACTCTATTGATTCACATATCAACGGGCGTGCAATTGAGTCAGATAAAGTTTAGCCCATGGTCAAACAACCAAATTGGCTGATTGGATTGATAAAAGGGCATAATCCGTGTGGATAAAGCCATTCGCCGCTATTGAGCCAGATTGGGGGATTGCCTACAATATCGCGAGTTTTATTTACCCAAGATGAAGATTATGACCGATACCAAAGTACCACCCACTCTGCCGGATCGCCTTTCTATCAACCCACGCAGTCCACACCATGTGGCCGAAGTGTTTGAGTTTGATGTGGGTATTCGCATCAATGGCAAAGAGCGCAATGACGTGGAAGAATACTGCATCAGCGAAGGCTGGATTAAAGTCGCCTCTCACAAAGCACTCGACCGCCGCGGCCAGCCTCTGCTGATGACCATCAAAGGCACAGTAGAAGCCTTTTATAAGTAAGCTTTTTAGCTGTAAATATTGCATAAAGGGCCATCTGCAAAGATGGCCTTTTTATCAGTGAGTACCTTGTTCTGAGATATTCGCTCAACCAATGTCGTAAATCCATTTTTTGGGCAGTAACGCGTAAAAATCTAATAAAATTCAGATGTTTGTTTAAAGTTGGCCCGGCGGCGGTGCAGAATTCTCGACAAAGTTTGTATGTTTAAAAAAACGCCCCGGATTGAAACCAGCTTAGGCTTTTGTAGTTTGTGACGCCTAAAAAAGCCAGGGAGGACCCTGGCTCGAGCAAGCACAAAGCTTAACAGATTTTTTGAGCTACTTAATCTCTTTGGGTTTGTATGGACCATTAGGTAAGTAGGTCGATTGATCGCTATAGAAAACCTGGTAGTTAGCCATCCGGGTAAGAGGCATATAATCGGGAGCCGCGCGGTTAATTGTTGCTGTGATGACAGCCCCTATGAGATCGGCCAACGGGTTACCGGTAGAACTATTTTGGGGGGTATATTGCATTTTTTTTGAGGTTTGCCAAATCGTATCCCCGGTTTTGTTTTTGAATGCGTATGTAAACTCTACTTCTGTCGTACTTGAAATAAGCATATATGTGGTATCCCACCGCTCTATCGTGACATACAGAACCACATCTGCACCAAACATTTGTACCAAAGAGGTCACGGGTAGCTGATGTATCTCTTGAGGCTCGTAAAGACCTTCATATTCAAGGATTGTCTTCACTGTATTCGATGGATAGACATAGTAACCTTTCTCTGCAAGCATTACAGGTAAAGAGCTATATACAGCAAGCGGCGCATCGACATCAACGCTGTGGTTTATGACTGGGAGTATGAGAATTGAGCTTGGCTTGTGTTCTTCAAAACCAGTTTGACGTGGAGCTGTCGTTGTTTGACATGCGGAAAGTAAGGCAACTAACGCAACTGAAAAAGTTAATTTGATAAATTTCATTGCTTATTACCGTTTTGACGTTGAAGGTTTTGCACTAGAGTCTTCATTAAGGCTGCGCTCTCCGGCCATGTATTCGCTTCTTTTTCATAAAACGATATTGCTCCGGTTATATCGCCTGATTTTAGCTTGAAAGTTCCGACTTCAGCATATAACCCAGGTGCTGGTCGTTGTTTATTATCTTCAATTTGTTTCAGGTGATCTTCAAGTGCTATAGGGAACTCCTTAGCTGCGACGGGATCGTGATAGTATTCGTACAGGCCTTCATCATAAACTCCCCAGTTATATAACGTTGTCGATTTACAGCCAGCTAAGCCAAACACTACCAATACACATAGGCCAAGTTTGAGACGGCTCATTTGATCAGGACCTCTTTTGTCACACCATCGGATACATAGATTTTCTGCGATGAAATAACAGTATCACCATTTAGGATCTCAATAATGTGAGTACCAGGAAGAATACGCAAAGCTTGAGTACCATTAGTGAATGGCGCGACAGGTCCATTGTCTAGTCCGTCAACTATTACACGCATTCCTTCTACACCAGAATTATCGCTTACTTTAAATATAATTTGAGGACGATTGTCTACAGTTGAACTGGTAGTGGTTGGCATTTGTACACAACCTACATTGAGGGATAAAACACTCAGTATCAGGGCTAATTTCAACTTCATTATTTCGCCTCCACCACATTAAGTTCTGTGTATTTAAGACCATCAATTGAACCGCTGGAAATAGTGGTTATTGCGCCTTCGTTTGTTTCATTGTCGCCAAAAAGCTGTATTACTGAAACAGTAGCGACTTTCTTGCCAGGTAATGTAATATCGAAACCAGTTTGTTTGGACTTTACGACTTTTCCCTGAGTTTCGATATTAAAACTCATTCCTTGTTTTATACCTTGTGACTTACCGCCACTGATGTAAATCATCCCGTCTTCAACAGCTAGAATGTCGGTTTGCCAAGGACGGGTTTGCATTTCGGCGGTCAATTTGCTGATAGCATCTGATATCGCGTTAGAAATCGCAGCATCATTGAGTGTTCCATCGTAGGCAGCTTTAGAACCAAAGCCTGCAACAGAAGCGGCCTCAGAACTACTTTCCCCTGCTCCTGATAGAGAATGGTAAACCAGCCCAGTTTTGCTATCGACTAAGCGTAAGTCAACTTTAGCAAAGGCGACTTGTTTTTTAGTGGAAGAAAGAAATCCACTTTTCCCTTCTGTTTTACGGCCAAATTCAGTGAGAGAGCCGATTATTAAAGTATCAACACCTACTAGGTTTAACTCTTGTCCAGTAAGCTTTGCCTCATCTTTAAGGCGCTCAATATCTGGACGTTCAAACACGAGATATTGGCCTGACTCTGTCAGAGCTTTTGACAACATGTCGGTCACTTGCTTACCAAGTACATCGCCTTTGTCATCTCGCAAAAGGCTTTTGCCGTAGATGGTTTCATTAGTAATTCTGCCAAGAGCTAATTTACGTTTTAGGATAGGATTGGTAACCGATGCCTCCATGGCTGCTTTTTGTGCTTCAATTTGAGCTTGTTGAGAGTGAGGGCTTTCCTGGGACTCAACTTGTGGAGATTGGGTTGCGCATCCACTGAGAGCTAAAGCGAGTGCGCTGGCAGTAAATAAACTGCGTTTCATTTTTGGGTTCCTTAATTATGGGTTACATTTTGCAACATAAGTTTATTTAATGTAAATATTTTTTTGTGGGTTAATGTTCACATTTTATATTGATACTTTGGCCCCGCACATTCCCTAAGTTTGGGAGCATTAATAGAGTGCTTAGCCTATAACTTTAAGAAACAGTGTGAGACCAAGTACTTTAAAGTGTTAAAAAAATGACTCTTTTATTTTGTTTATCTTACAAAAGATGGTATTTGAAGATATCCCGTTGCCTGGTTGAAAATCAAGTGTAAATGAGCGTATTGGGTTGTGCATGACATAAAAAAGCCAGGGAATACCCTGGCTGGAGGATTAAAGAGGGCTGAGATTAGCTGGCGTCCTTCATGGTACGGGTAAAGTCGGCCAAAGTGCTCAATAGCATATCGGGCGCATTTTGGTGTTGTTCAATGATCCTGACCACGGCAGAGCCCGAGATGGCACCGGCGGCGCCGGCGGCAATTGCGGCGCTGACCTGAACCGGCTCGGCGATACCGAACCCCAACAGTGGAGGCGGCGCATCGAAGGCTTTGAGCTTGGCCAGTACCTCATCCACCGGCATACCTGCCTTATTGTCGGCGCCTGTTACCCCGGCGCGGGACAGCAGATAAGTGTAGCCTTCAGCGGCTTCACTCACCGCCTTGAGGGTATCATCATCGGCATTGGGTGGCGCAATAAAGATAGGCGCTATGGCATGGGCCTTGGCGGCGTCTATAAAAGGTGCGGCTTCCTCAACCGGCACATCGGCTATCAGCACTGAATCCACCCCGGCCTCGGCGGCGCGGCGATAGAAGTTGTCGATGCCGTTGGCGTATACCAGATTGGCGTACAACAGCAGGCCGATGGGCAACTCGGGATAACGGCTACGTACCTCGGCGATAAGCTCGAAGCACTTGGCTGGAGTAGTGCCGGCAGCCAGCGCCCGTAAGTTGGCGCCCTGGATCACCGGGCCATCGGCCAACGGATCGGAAAAGGGGAAGCCCAACTCAAGGGCGTCGGCACCATGGGCAATCAGGGTGTCGATAATCTGCAACGACAGCTCAGGGCCGGGATCGCCCAGTGTCACAAAGGGAACAAAGGCGCCGCGGCCTTCGGCCTGCAGCCGGGCAAAAGTGGTTTGATAACGTGTACTCATGCCTGTGACTCCTGTGATTTATCTGACTGCGCAGATGCAGCCTGGCGCTCTGCCAGGATATCGGAAACGGTAAATATGTCTTTATCGCCGCGGCCGGAGAGGTTAACCACCAGTATGGTTTCTTCGCGGCACTCTTTGGCAAGCCTGATGGCATAGGCCAGCGCGTGGGCCGACTCCAGCGCCGGAATAATCCCTTCGCTACGGGCCAATAACTGAAAGGCCTCCAGCGCCTCTTCATCGGTGGCCGACTCATAGGTGGCGCGTCCGGTGGCGTTGAGGTGGGCGTGTTGCGGGCCGACAGAGGGGAAATCCAAACCGGCAGAGATGGAGTAAGATTCTTCTATCTGGCCGTTGCTGTCCTGCATCAAGGGCGCCTTCATGCCAAAAAAGATGCCTGTCTTGCCGTGCCGCAGCGGCGCGCCGTGCATCGGCGTATCTATGCCTTTTCCGGCCGGCTCAACGCCTATGAGGCGCACCGAGGCTTCATCTATAAAGTCGGCAAACATACCTATGGCGTTGGAGCCGCCGCCGACACAGGCAATGACGGCGTCCGGCAGTCGGCCTTCACGCTCAAGGATCTGCGCCTTGGTTTCGGCGCCTATCATGCGCTGGAACTCCCTGACTATGGTGGGGAAGGGGTGAGGCCCGGCGGCGGTACCCAGCAGGTAGTGCGCCTTGTCATAGCTGCCGGACCAGTCGCGCATCGCCTCGTTGCAGGCATCTTTGAGAGTGGCCGAGCCTGAGGTGACAGGAATGACCTCGGCGCCCATCAAACGCATGCGGAACACATTAGGGCTTTGGCGCTCCACATCTTTGGCGCCCATGTAAATTTTACACTTAAGGCCCAGCAGGGCGCAGGCCAGGGCGGTGGCCACCCCGTGTTGACCGGCGCCGGTTTCGGCGATGATCTCTTTTTTACCCATGCGCTTGGCCAGCAGCGCCTGCCCCAGCACCTGGTTGGTCTTGTGGGCGCCGCCATGCAGCAGATCTTCCCGCTTGAGGTAGATTTTCACCTTGTCATTGGGTGACAGGTTACGGGTCAGGGTCAAGGCGGTGGGGCGCCCGGCATAGTTTTTCAAAAGCTCGGTGAACTCGGCCTGAAAGGCGGGATCATTCTGGGCTTCGACAAAGGCGCTTTCCAACTGTTTCAGCGCCGGCATCAAAATCTGCGGCACATACATGCCGCCGTATTCCCCGAAATAAGGGTTGAGTTTTAACTCGCTCATACTGCTTTCCTTAGGATACTTGTTGCGCCTGTCTGACAGGCGAATACTGTTGTTCTTGTCAGGCGTTGAGCTGCTTAAACACCACCTGCAGTGCCGCTCTGTCTTTGATGCCGGGGGCGCTTTCCACCCCTGAGTTAAAGTCCAGCCCGAAAAAGCCCTGGGTGGCAGCCAAGGCGGCGTTGTCCGGACTCAGGCCACCGGCAAGCATGGCACGCTCACGCTGGGCAAGCCCTTGCTGCCAATCGAAATGTTTGCCGGTACCACCAAAGCTGTCGCCGCTTTTACTGTCATAGAGATAGCGGTCGGCGCCTTCCGGCAAGGTTGGCAGCTCGCCGCCGTCGACATTGACCGGGACTGCCTTCCAGATCTCGGTCTGATGCCCGTTTTGCTCAAGCAGCAGCTTGAGCTTGGCAATATCTTCACTTGATTCACTGCCATGAAGCTGCAGCGCGCTCAGTTTCAGTTCATTGGCCAGCTCGGCCATCTTAGCCGGTGATTCATTGACAAAAACCCCTACCATTGCCAGTTTACGCGGCTGCTCGGCGTTATAACGGCACAGCTCGGCGGCGTGGGCGCGGCTGACACAACGGGGGGACTTGGCGGCGAAGATGAGGCCGCCATAGACGGCGCCGGATTTTGCCGCATCCAGCAGATCCTGCTCTCGGGTCAGGCCACACACCTTATTGTTGCCATAGATAAGGCGGCGACAGGCCAGATCCAAATCGGCTTCGGCCATCAGCGAGCTGCCTACCAAAAAGCCGTCGACCAGCGGGCTGAGGCGGCGTACATCCTCACGGCTGTAGATCCCGGATTCGCTGATGATCAGTGTCCCCTCGGGGATCTTGGGGGCTAAGTATTCTGTCATTGCCAGATCTGTACTCAGATCCCTGAGGTTGCGGTTGTTGATGCCAATAATCGGCGCGCCCAGAGCCAGCGCACGCTTGAGCTCTTCCTCGTTGGAAACTTCCGTGAGGGTGTCGAGGGCATATTGCTCGGCTTCGCTCGCCAGCAATCGATACTGCTCATCGCTGAGTACCGATAGCATCAGCAAGATGGCATCGGCGCCCTGATGGGCCGCCAACTTAACCTGATAAGGCGAAACAAAAAAGTCTTTGCACAATACCGGCTGTTTGATTCTGGCCCGCACCTTGGGCAAATAGCGAAAGTCCCCCTGAAAGAAGGCTTCGTCTGTCAGTACCGACACCGCGGAGGCGTAGCGGCTGTAAACATCGGCAATGGCAACCGGATCGAAGTCTTTGCGGATAAGCCCTTTGGAGGGGCTGGCCTTCTTGCATTCCAGAATAAAGCCGGCGCCTTTTGCACTGAGTGCCTGATACAGGCTGCGATCCGACGTCTTGGGCGTCAGGCTCTCTTCGGGAAAACGCAGCTTGAGGGCTTCAATATGCTGCTGCTTGGTGGCGACGATACGCTCAAGCACGTTACTCATGATATAGCTCCTGCCTTGCTGGGTTGTGGTGAGTTGGCGTCATTGTTTTCAGTCTGGGTTTGGTGGGCTTTGTCCGCCAGGGCGTTGAGTTTGGCGCAGGCGCGGCCATCATCCAGGGTGGCCAGTGCCAGTTGGGTGGCCTGCCTGAGATTGTCAGCCTTGCCGGCGAGATAGAGCACGCAGGCGGCATTGATGGCCACGGCGTGACGCTGGGCGGCGCTGCCTTTACCGGCGAACAGTGCTTGGGTAATAAGGGCGTTTTCTGCCGGGGTGCCGCCTTCCAGCTCGGCCAGCGTCGCTTGTGGCACGCCAAAGTCTGCCGGGGTGAGGCGATATTCCACTATCTCTGCACCCTTGAGTTCGGCCACCTGGGTTTCGCCGTGCAGCGCCACTTCATCCAGGCCGCTGCCGTGAACGACCATGGCGCCTTTGACGCCAAGGGCCCGCAACACCTCGGCGATGGGGCGAACCAAGCTCGGGCTGTAGACCCCGAGCAGCATATAGTCGGGGCGAGCCGGATTAATCAGCGGGCCGAGTACATTGAACAGGGTGCGGGTCTTGAGCGCCTGGCGTACAGGCACAGCGTGCCGCACTCCACCGTGATAATGGGGTGCAAACAGAAAACACAGGCCGTTGTCTGCAAGGTGTTTGGCGGCGCACTCGGGCGACATGGTCAAGTCTATGCCGAACTGTGCCAGCAGATCGGAAGAGCCCGACTTGCTGGACACCCCGCGGTTGCCGTGTTTGGCAACATTGACCCCGGCTGCGGCGGCAACAAAGGCGGCCGTGGTAGAGATATTGATGGTGTTGTGGCCGTCACCGCCGGTGCCGACAATATCCACTACCCTTTGGCATTGGTGCGGAAACGGCTTGGCCGCGGCCAGCAGAGCATCGGCGGCGCCGCTGATCTCGTCTATGGTTTCGCCCTTGAGCTTGAGCGCGATCAGCATGGCTGCCATCTGGCTTTCACTGAGCTTGCCGTCGATAAGTTCGGCAAACAGGCTGGCGGCCTGGCTACGGCTTAAAGACTCGCCCCGGTACAGGCTGTCGAACAGAGGTTGCAGTTCAGTCATGGCAGGTTTCCTCGCGGCTCATGGTCAGGTATTGCAGTGTTTGCACCAGCAAGGTGCTGCCAAGGGTGGTGAGAATCGATTCGGGGTGGAACTGGAAGCCGACTGCGGCATCACAGCGATGGCTGATGGCCATAGGCATGCCTTCGGTGGTGGCTATCACCTCCAGGCAGTCGGGCACCTTGGTTGCCACCAGTGAATGATAGCGGGCCACAGGCAAGGGAGATGGCAGGTTGGCAAACAGGCCGTCGCAGTTGTGCTCTACCGGGCTGGCCTTACCGTGTACCACTTGGGGGGCACGCTCAACCTTGCCGCCGTAATGTTCAACCAGGGCCTGGTGACCAAGGCAGATACCGAGAATCGGCAGTTTGCCGGCCAGCAGCGCAATAAGTTCCATCATGCAACCGGCTTCTCCGGGGGCGCCCGGGCCGGGAGACAGAATAAGCGCCGCCTGCCCCGGCTCCGCCAGCATCCGCTCGGCGAGCGACTGAGCACTGACATTATTGCGATACACCAGCACTTCAAAGCCCAGGCTGCGGAACTGATCCACCAGGTTGTAGGTGAAGGAGTCGAAGTTATCCAATAGATAGAGTTTCACAGGCCACCTCCCATCTTGATTGCACTGATCACTGCCTGCGCCTTTTGCGCGGTTTCGTCGGCCTCGGCCTGGGGATCTGAATCATAGACCACTCCGGCCCCGGCCTGGATGTGCGCCATGCCTTCGCTGACGAAGGCGGAGCGGATCACTATGCAGGTGTCCATATCACCAAGGGCGTTGAGATAACCTACGGCGCCGCCATAGCTGCCGCGGCGCTGCTGCTCGGTTTCACGAATGAGTTGGGCGGCGCGCACCTTGGGGGCGCCCACCAGGGTGCCCATGTTCATGCAGGCCTGATAGGCGTGCAGGGCGTCGAGATCTTCCCTAAGCTGCCCGGTTACCCGGCTGACCAGATGCATCACATGGGAGTATCTGTCTACCTTCAGCAGCTCGGCTACTTTACGACTGCCGCTCTGGCTGATGCGGGCGATATCGTTGCGGGCCAAGTCCACCAACATGATGTGCTCCGACAACTCTTTCTTGTCCAGTCTTAGCTCCAGCTCTATTCGGCTGTCGAGATCGAAATCTATCTCGCCATCTGGGGTCTTGCCGCGTTTGCGGGTACCGGCGATGGGGTAAACCTCAACCTGATTGCCCTTGGCTTCATACTTGAGGGCGCTTTCCGGAGAGGCGCCAAACAGGGTGAAGTCGGCGCTGCGCAGGTAAAACATATAGGGGCTGGGGTTGGTCAGTCTCAGTGCCCTATAGGCGCCCAGAGTATTGGGGCAGGGCAGGCTGAAACTGCGTGATGGCACAACCTGAAAGATATCACCGGCGCAGATATGCTCCTTGAGGCGGCTCACCTGGCGGCAAAAATCGGCGTCACTGATATTGACGCTGGCCTCGGCATGTACGCCGCTTAAAGGGGCAACATCTTCCAGCAGCTGGCAGTTGGTTTCTATGGCATCCAGTCTTGCGCCAAGCTCGGCTTGCACCTCGCTGTTACCATTAAACTCCATCACCACGGCTTCGGCGCAGCCCTTTTGGTGATCTACTGTTATCAGGGTTTCAGCCAGATAAAACAGATAGTCGGGGCAGTGGTTGGCGCCCTGGCTTACGCTTGGCAGCGGCTCTGTGCTGGCGATAAGGTCGTACCCCAAAACGCCGCCCAGAAATCCGGTTTCAAACTGGCTCTCTTTTTCATCAATCAGACCCTGCTGCAGTAATCTCAGGCCATCGAGCGGCGAGCCTGCCTTGAGTCTGGCATCTTCATCCAGCTCGGCAGTGATGGGGCGCAGCACGACCTTGAGGCTCTGCTGCTCCAGGCTGACCTCACCGCGCGAGTTAAAGAAGTCGTGAATCGCGGGCAGCAGTCCGGCGCCGTTGTCTGTCAAAGCCTCGAAGCTCAAGGTCGACCCGTCACAGCGAATGGCCAGCGCCGCGTGGCTGAGGATAATGCTTTTCAGGTGATCCTTGCTGTCGATTTCGGCCGACTCCAGCAACATGCTGTGAGGCTTGTCCCGCGTCAGTTGCTGATACAGTTTCAGGGGATCGTCGTAATAGGGCAGTGACCGCGTCTGGCGGTGTACTCTGGCGATTGGCTCGATTCTGTTCATCTGTCCTTCCTGTTGTTCCGCTGTTTAGCCTGGCTGCGGGGTTTTCCTGACCGTTAAGCACAAAAAAGCCCGCAATCTCTTGCGGGCTCTTTGTTGAATTTGGCTGCGTTATTTTCAATCGTGCACAGCGCTTCACACTACCCGCGTTAAGGGAAGTGCCACCACCAGATGATGTTGAGTGAAGCGTTGAAGTGTGTCATTGAAAATTTGTCCTCTCGACGTTTGACCTATAGAAAAACCCAGCTGCCCGCCAATGTCAATTGAATATTTTTAATTTATGCAAATTTCTGCCAATTTGCCGTCGCCCAGCGGAGATAAATCGCATTTTGCCAACAAAACCAAGTACAATAGCGCTATGATAACTGAAAATACTTTGGCCGATCTTCACAGCCATACCACAGCCTCAGATGGCCAACTGACACCGTCTTTGCTGCTCGAACGCGCCCTGGAAAAGGGGGTTGAGCTGCTGGCGATTACCGATCATGACACAGTCGCCGGGCTGGATGAGGCCCATGCCTTCAATGCCGGGCAGAGCGCGCCTTTGACCCTGGTAGACGGGGTTGAGATCTCTACCCGTTGGCACGCCTATGATATTCATATCGTGGCGCTGGATATCGACCGCCACGACGAAAACCTGCTTGTCTTTCTCGAGCGTCAACGTGAGCTCAGGGAAGAGCGGGCTCGCGAGATAGGCGCAAGGCTTGAAAAGGCCGGTATTCCAGGGGCTTACGAAGGCGCCAGGGCGCTCGCCGGTGATGCGGCGCTGAGCCGTGGCCATTACGCCCGTTTCCTGGCCGAGCAGGGGCACGCGCCGGATAGCGCCAGCGTGTTCAAGAAGTTTCTCGGCCGCGGCAAGACGGGCTATGTGCCCAACAACTGGGGCGAGATGGCGACGGCCATAGAGGTAATTCACAACGCAGGTGGAGTGGCCGTGTTGGCCCACCCCAGTGGCTATCAACTGTCGGCCAAGTGGCTCAAACGCCTGGTGCGTGAGTTCAAGGCCGCCGGTGGTGATGCCATGGAGGTGGTGCTCGGGCAGCAAACCACAGACGACAGAAATAATTTAGGGGCGCTGGCCACTCTCAACGGCCTCTACGCCTCGGTGGGATCCGATTTCCACTTTCCCGGCCGCTGGCTGGAACTGGGCAAGAATCTGTATCGGCCCCAGGGATTGAACTGGGTCTGGCAATGCAAGCAATGGACAATAACTAAATGAGTCAATTTTTCTACGTACATGAGGTGAATCCTCAAACCCGTCTGATAAGCCAGGCGGTGAGCATTCTGAAAAGCGGCGGGGTCATAGTTTACCCCACAGATTCCGGCTATGCGCTGGGTTGTATGATTGGCGATAAAGACGCCATGAGCCGTATCGCCAGAATTCGCCAGATAGACAATGATCATAACTTTTCGCTGATGTGCCGCGACTTATCTGAGCTGTCGACCTATGCCAGAGTCGATAACCAGGCGTTTCGCATTCTGAAGAACAACACACCGGGTTGTTACACCTTCATCTTCAAGGCCACCAAAGAAGTGCCAAGAAGGCTGCAAAACGAAAAGAAACGCACCATAGGCATTCGGGTGCCGAACAATGTTATCGCCCTGGCGCTGCTGGAAGCTCTGGGTGAACCCTTGATGTCCACCAGTCTTATTCTGCCCGGCAACGACTTTACCGAGTCGGATCCCGAGCATATCCGCGATATTCTCGAACATCAGGTAGATGCCATTCTCCACGGCGGTTACCTGGGCGAAAAGCCCACCACAGTGATAGACATGTCTGAAGGCGAAATGGTCATAGTCCGTGAAGGCAGTGGCGATATCAGCCCATTTCTTTAACCGCTCAATAAAGGTATAATCGCGCGTTTGGTCGGCCTATGCCGCCTTAAGGATGCTGCCAGAGGAGAGAAAACGGCTTGAGTGAAGGCGTTCAACAGAGTCTGCCGCTTGCCGTAGTGCGGGGTGAGGCGCTTAGAGAGCTGCCTGCCGATCTCTTTATTCCTCCCGAGGCGCTTGAGGTGTTTCTTGAGGCGTTTGAAGGGCCGCTCGACTTGCTTTTGTACCTGATCCGCAAGCAAAAAATGGATGTGGTAGATCTGCCCATTCACAGGATCACCGCCCAGTATCTTGAATATATCGAGCTGCTGCAGGGCGCCAGGGTAGAGCTGGCGGCCGACTATCTGGTGATGGCGGCAACATTGGCGGAAATCAAGTCGCGTTTGCTGTTGCCAAGGCCGGAGCTGGAAGCCGAGGAAGAGGAAGACCCCAGAGCCGTGCTGATCCGCCAACTCAAGGCTTATGAAGCCATCAAAGAGGCCGCGGTGCGGCTGGATGAACTGCCAAGGCTCGAGCGGGACGTATTCCAGGCCAAGGCGGGCAAGGCGCCGGATATCAAGCCCTTGCTGGTGCCGCCGGATGTGTCTTTGGCCGAACTGGCCCGGGCCTTTGGCGAGGTACTCAAGCGGGTGGAAGCCGGCACTTCTCACCAGGTGCAGCGCGAGCAGCTTTCTACCCGGGAGCGGATGAGCCAAATTCTGGCCATGCTCTCCAGTGAGCATTACACCCCTTTTGAAGCCCTGTTCAAGGTGGAAGAGGGGCGCGCCGGAGTGGTGGTCAGCTTTCTGTCATTGATGGAATTGGTAAAGGAACTGCTGGTGGAACTGATCCAGGCCGAACCTTTATCGCGAATTTATCTCAAGGCGTACTGACGGGAGCCGACTTGGCGAAGATTAACGACCTTCAGCTGAAACAACTGATCGAAGCCAGCCTGTTTGTGCTGGCCAAGCCCATGACCTTGAAGGCTCTGAGAGAAACCGTGCTGGCCGATTTCAGTGTCTCCCGCGAGCGTATTCGCGCCGCGGTGGATGAATTGACCCTGGATTATCAGGAGCGCGGAGTACAACTGGTCAAGGTTGCCGGCGGTTATCGGTTTCAGACCCGCGACAGCCTCAGCCCCTTGCTGCAACCTCTGTGGCAGGAGCAGGCGCCCAAGTACTCCAGGGCAACATTGGAAACTCTGGCGGTTATCGCCTACCGTCAGCCTGTGACCCGCGGCGAAATTGAGCTGGTCAGAGGGGTGGCTGTCGGCAGCCAGATTATCAAGAATTTAACAGACAGACGCTGGATCCGCGTTGTGGGGCACAAAGAGGTGCCGGGAAGGCCTTCGTTATACGCCACCACTACAGAGTTTCTGGCTTACTTCGGTCTGGACAGCATAGCGGATCTGCCGCCTCTGTCTGACGCCGAATCATTAGAGGCGGTATTTTCGGGGATGAAAACACCGCCGGAACCCTTAGAAGAGTCAACTTGAATGAGCGAAAAATTGCAGAAAGTCTTGGCCCGTGCAGGCCATGGCTCCCGTCGTGAGATGGAGGCATGGATTGCTGCAGGTCGCGTGAGTATTGACGGAGAAATCGCCAAACTGGGTGATCGCATCGAAGCCGACGCCAAGGTACGTATCGATGGCCGTGCGGTATCGCTGAAATCTGCCGATGATGTGATCTGCCGGGTACTGGCCTACCACAAGCCGGAAGGGGAGATCTGCTCGCGCAAAGATCCCGAAGGTCGGCCCACAGTATTCGATCGTCTGCCCCGCACCCGAGACAGCCGCTGGGTTGCAGTGGGACGTTTGGATATCAACACCTCGGGTTTGTTGCTGTTCACCTCGGATGGTGAACTGGCCAACCGCCTGATGCACCCCTCCAATGAAGTGGATCGTGAGTACGCCGTGCGTACCTTCGGTGAAGTGCCGGAAGCGGCGCTGCAGCGTTTGCGCAGCGGCGTTATGCTGGAAGATGGCCCGGCCCAGTTTGACCATATCAAGGCCGCCGGTGGCGAAGGCATCAACCAATGGTGGCACGTTACCCTGCGCGAAGGGCGTAACCGTGAAGTGCGTCGTCTGTGGGAATCCCAGGAAGTGCAGGTGAGCCGCCTTATTCGGGTGCGTTACGGCATGATAGAATTGCCCAAGAGCCTGCCTCGTGGCGGCTGGGTCGAACTGCCGCTGGAGCAGGTCAACTACCTGCGCCAACTGGCGGGCATGGATCCGGAAACCCGCTCCATGCTGGGCGCCGATAAACACAGCGTGGCCCGTAACAAGGTGCGCAGTGCCAAGGTGCGCCGCGCCGTGCGTAAACACAAGACGGCGGCGGGCAAGCCCAAACCAACCCGGCAGCGCAGCTGATACTGCCAAGGCTTTCGGCAGTGTGTTAAAGCTTGTCGATAGCCTATCTAATCCCATCTAAAGATGTGATTCCAATGCAATGAAAGGTCGCCGCAGCGGCCTTTTTTGTTGCTGTTTTTCTAATCTTTTTCAACAGTTTCTCGCTGCTTTTTTGCATAGTTTTTACGTAGTTTTTGCGTAGTTTTTGCCATAGCTTTTTACCAAAGTTTTTTGCCATCACTTTTTACCGTAAAAAGTTCACTTACCTTGGCGCAGTTCAGTAATGGTATAAGATAAAGGAACAGCAACTCAGGGAGCCAAGGCATGCAGCTGATCTCACACACAAAAATTTGGGACCAAGGCGAACACAACGCCTTTTGCGATCTATGCCGCTGGCAGGGGGCGCTCTACTGCGTCTTTCGGGAGGGCCAGGCCCATGTGTCTGATGACGGTGCGCTGAGAGTGCTTAAATCCAGCGACGATGGTCAAAGTTGGCAAGCCGAGGCGCTTATTCAAAGCGAGCTTGGCGATCTGCGTGACGGCAAACTGCTCGCCCATGTTGGCCGTTTATGGCTTTTTGGCGCCGCCTCCAAACATGGCAAGGCGCCGTTGCAGTCCTTGATGTGGCACTCGCTGGATGGCATCAACTGGTCGGCCCCCGAAAAAGTCGCCGATACCGGATACTGGCTCTGGCGGGTGACCGAGGCCGAAGATGGCCTCTACGGCGTGGGCTATCGCCCAGGCGCCGATGGTGATGTCAGGCTCTATCGCAGTGAGCGCCTGCAAGCATCACAAACCGGCATGCTGCAATTTACGCCCTGGGTGGCCCCCTTGCAAAATGACGGTTATGTCAACGAATCATCACTGCTGTTTCGGGGCGGCGAGCATACTCGCTCTGCTCAATCCTCTTCAAACACAGAAGCGCTTTGCCTACTAAGGCGCGATCCTGTGTGGGACGCACAAGAAACCGGGCTGCTCGGCAGAGCCAAGGCACCTTTCAAAACCTGGCAATGGCAGCAGCTCAGTTGCCGTATCGGTGGTCCGGTGGCCTTTTTCTATAACGACCGCCTGTTGGCCGTGGTGCGCCTCTATGACAATAAGGTGCGCACCTCGCTGGTGGAAATCGATAGCGCCACAGCCAAGGTCACCGAGCTCTTAACCCTGCCATCCGGCGGCGATACCAGCTACGCCGGTATCGAGTTGGACGGTGATGAACTCAAGCTGGTGTACTACTCAAGCCATGAGGGCAAAACCGCCATCTATTTCGCCCGTATCGGGCTTAAAGGCTAAAGTACCAACCAACAATACCTGTCTGCTCGACACCAGCCAGCGTGACTGAATCAGGTTTAATAACAGGGAAAATCGCTTTAGATTTCAAAGTCAGTCAATTCTGTTGCAAAAATCAGCCAAATCAGGGTTTTGTGGCCTTTGTAGTGAATACAGGACAGCCATATCTTTTTGATGTTTCGCCCAGGCTTGACTAGGCTTTGAAATACCCATCAAAGCTCAGTCGAGGTTGGTTATGACCACCGCCCGTCGCCAGTTGATAGATGCTGAAAGTACACCCTTTTACCACGTGATTAACCGTTGCGTTAGAAGGGCATTTTTGTGTGGTGAACGAAAGACAGGACAGCCATATCTTTTTGAGAAACAAAAATACAGGACAGCCATATCTTTTTGATGTTTCGCCCAGGCTTGACTAGGCTTTGAAATACCCATCAAAGCTCAGTCGAGGTTGGTTATGACCACAGCCCGTCGCCAGTTGATAGATGCTGAAAGTACGCCCTTTTACCACGTGATTAACCGTTGCGTGAGAGCGAAAGACAGGACAGCCATATCTTTTTGAGAAAGACAGGACAGCATGAGAAAGACAGAGAGAAAGACAGGAGACAAAAATACAGGACAGCCATATCTTTTTGAGAAAGACAAGACAGCATGAGAAAGACAGAGAGAAAGACAGGAGACAAAAATACAGGACAGCCATATCTTTTTGATGTTTCGCCCAGGCTTGACTAGGCTTTGAAATACCCATCAAAGCTCAGTCGAGGTTGGTTATGACCACCGCCCGTCGCCAGTTGATAGATGCTGAAAGTACGCCCTTTTACCACGTGATTAACCGTTGCGTGAGAAGGGCATTTTTGTGTGGTGAAGATGCACTGTCGGGGCGCAGTTACGAGCATAGACGTGGCTGGATAGTGGATAAAATCAGGCAGTTGTCGTCAATATTCTGCATCGACGTTTGCGCTTATGCGGTTATGAATAATCACTACCATTTGGTGCTCAAAATCGACCTTACTGCGCAACAAGCGTTGTCGCCATTTGAAGTCATTGAGCGTTGGACCGGGCTCTTTAGTGGCAATCCTGTGGCGGCAAAGTTCCTCAAGGGCGATAGTCTCTCGGAAGGCGAGCGAATACAGTTGGATACGCTGATTAGCGATTGGCAGGAACGCCTTGGCAGTATCAGTTGGTTTATGCGCTGTTTAAACGAAGATATCGCCCGCAAGGCCAATCGAGAAGATGGTTGCAAGGGCGTATTCTGGGAAGGACGTTTTAAGTCGCAGGCACTGCTCGATGAACAGGCGCTGCTGGCCTGCATGATGTACGTGGATTTAAATCCCATTCGCGCAGGTATTGCAGATTCACTGCAAGCTTCTGATTATACATCCATTCAGGAGCGCATAGAGGAAGTTGCTGAGCCAGCAACTGCCAACATTTCACTTAAGCCACTGTTGCAATTTGATGGTGCAGCCACTGCCGCCGAACAAAGCGGTATCCCGTTTCACTTTGCCGACTATCTGGAACTGATTGATTGGACAGGCCGGGCGGTGCGGGAAGACAAGCATGGCTTTATTGCCTGTTCCAGGCCCAAACTACTGCTTGAGCTTGGTATCAGTGACGATGCCTGGATAACTTCCGCCAAGGAGTTTCGCCGTCAGTACAGTGGCATGAGTGGCCGATGGGATGCCATGTGTGCCATGAAGGCCAAATATGGTGGTAAATGGTGCCGGGGTAAGCAACAAAGCCAAGCAATACATCCCCATTAACCTTAAACCCTTGGTGATTTTACAGAAACAGGCTTAAGCCTGCCGCAGGCATGCCTGACTATCACAGTTTTTGTATGAACCTCGCAGATTTCTCGTCTCAGAGAGCCTACTTCCAAAAATCCGTCGTTATTTATCAGAGACTGACCCTGCAACGAGCTTCTTTGCAGCTCAGAAAGTGTTTAGGATGTCCTGTATATCGCGTGCCCGGCGTTGAACCGCTAAAACTGGAATATGACAATCTGGGGCGGATAAGCCGGGTGCTTCAAGGGATCCAGAGTCACAAGTATACTTATTTGGGGCAAAGTGCCCTGGTCACTGGGGTGGTGGACAGCCAAGGCAAACGCCAGCACTTCGAATATGATACCGAAGGCAATCTGGTCAAAGCGACTGATGCCAATGGCAACAGCCAGCAATATCGTTACGGTGCGTTTGACCTGTTGCAAGCCAGTATCGATCCTTTAGGCCATGAACTGCAGCTGTTCTATAACGGAGAATGCCAGTTTGCCGGCATTGCCAACAGCAAAGGTGAGCAGTGGCGATATCACTACAATTCCAGCGGTCAAATTGTTGAAGAGCGTCACCTTGATGGTCGTCGTAACCGCTTCGATTACGATAAGGCCGGCCGGGTAATATGCAAAACCCAGGCTGATGGCAGCAGCATTCATTTCTTCTACGATATCTGTGGCCGTTTGCTGCAAAAGCAAACCCGTAACTCGCAGCAAATGGTGATGAACAATAGCCATTTTGAATACGACGGCGCCGGTCAACTGCTTAAAGGCCGTAATGCCGTGTCTGAGCTGGCGTTTAGCTATGATGCGCTTGGCAGGCTGATTGCTGAAACGCAAAATGGCCAATCGATTGAGTATCAATACACTGCCGCGGGTCGTCCAATTCGTGCCAATGGCTTATTGCTTGAGCAACAGCAGACATGGCAACACGGCCGTTTGGCAACGATTGCCGCTTCTGGGTTTGAGCCGCTGACACTGGCATACGACCGTTATGGCCGGGAAACCAGTCGCAGTAACCAGGCTGGATTCTGCCTGCAACAGGAGTACACCCCGGAGGGACTGCTCAAACGTCAGCACCTGGATGCCTGGAGCCCACAGGGGACAGAGCAGCAACTACCTGGCCGCTTTGGTGGCATTGCCCGCAGTTATGAATATGACGCTCTGAGCCGGATCACCGCCATCGAAGACGGTCACTGGGGCCGCAGTGAATTTACCCAAAATGCCCTTGGGCAAATCGTGGCAGAAAAACGCACCAGCGCCTGGCATGCGCGCAGTGAGCGGCGCCAATTCAACTATGACTCCGAACTCCAACTGACGGCCATAGCCTCTTGGGCTGAGGACGGGCAAAACAAAGACCAGCTTAGCAACAGTTCCCCGAATAGCACTTCAAATAGCCGGATTATCGACTTCGCCAAAAAGCGCCAGGAAAAGGCACTGGAATATCAGCAAGCCGGGCGGGTAGTGCGTCAGGGAGACAATGTTTTCCGCTACGATGCCAATGGCCGTATGGTCGAGAAAACCCTGAAACGCGATGGTTTCAGGGCTCAGACTCGCTTCTATCATTGGGATGAAGAAGATCGCCTCATTCGTGTCAGTCTGCCCAATGGGGATATCTGGCATTATGAATACGATGTCTTTGGCCGCCGCTGTCGTAAATACCGGCAGCAACCAGCACCGCAGCCAACATCAGCGCAATCACTCACTCAACAAATCAGCCAAGGCGATATCCGCTACCTGTGGTTGGGTGATCAACTCAGCCAGCAGCAAAGTTATTATGCCGATGGCAGTGTGGCAACTACCCAGTGGCTATATGAGCGCGGCAGTTTCAGGCCGTTGGCACAGATAAGGCAACTGGATACACCCAATGACCCCGGCAGGCCCGAATTACATTATGCGGTGACTGACTTAGTGGGCAATGTTAGGGAGTTGTGCGATCCACAAGGACAAATACACTGGCGTGGCGAACAGGGTTTATGGCAGGACTTCCATCAATGGCGGCTCAGCGGAACCCCGAAAAAGTATCTTGAACAAGCCGCCAATGAGCCTCTACACTGTGACCTGCGCTATCAGGGACAGATTTATGATCGGGAAACCGGGCTCTATTACAACCGGCACAGATATTACGATCCGGAGATTTGCCAATACCTGAGTCCAGATCCGATAGGGCTGGCAGGGGGCACGCGGCCACAGGCCTATGTGCACAACCCGCTCGAATGGGTGGATCCGCTAGGATTAGCAAGTTTATTTGACATTGGTACGTATGGGAGCCTGAATGGGAGTTTGCATGTTGGTGATAACCTTCAAGCACATGAATTTATAAGGCATGAGTTTCTAAGACAAGAAGGTTTAGCTGGTGATTCTCGTCTCTCGGATAACCCTTCGATTGCTCTAGATTTGGATCATCATACTCGTGGGCCAGCAAAAGATACCAGAGGAATTGGTGGTGTGCACTATCATGAATCTGTTGTCAGGGCAGAGAAGGGGTTAGGAAGGAATCAATTTGCATCTAGTTTTGATGAAGAACTTGAAATTTCAAGCGAGGCTATGAGGAGAGCGGGAATTCCTGAAGATCGTATTTCTGTTCTCAAAGCAGATTCAACAGCGTTTTATGAAAGAATTAAAAAATGTGGGGAAAAATAGTATGGATACTGTATATCAATTAAAAGCTAATACTTCTGACGACGGTTCTGGGGTTGTGTTTGGGGGAGGTACTCACATTGCCTTTCCTTGGCCTGTAAATCCTTTGGGGGAGGAGTTAGCGCTAGTTGTTACGATTGATTGTTCAGTACTAAATCATAAGATTGGTGAAGAATTATTCCCTGCGGGTAAAGTATTATCAGTATTTTCAACATATTCAAGCGATAGATACTTTTTAGATGATATTACTTTTCATGGTGACAGTGAAGAGCTTGAACATATCAGTAAAGGCTATTCTAGAGTGCTTTTAAGTGAAAGGTCTGATGATTTTATAAATGAGAACTATTTTGGCCCAATATCTGTTGAGGTTACTAAAAGGGAAGTTAATAGTGAAGATTTTCCTGCGTTCTCTTTTGTATCTAAGGTAATTCCTAGAGGTTTGATTGGTTATGGCGTATTAGGTGATGAATATTACTTTGTCGCACAAATATACTCTGGAGATATACCGTTTGATGATGGTGGGATTTTAGGTCTCTCGGATGCAACTGGTTATTTGTTCTTACGTAAAAGAATAGATGACTTTTCTAATGCTGGAGTTTTCTTTATTCAAGTATCTTAAATAATGATTTGAAAGAGTAAATTCCGGAGGCTATAAAATTTCGGTGTAAGTAGCTGTTTATCATAACTACACCTGGTCATGGCGTTGTTGCTCAAATCAGGTCTGAGCTAGTACACTTTATGAGATTGTCTGGCGTACAGGCATAACGAGTCTTATGACTTTGTTTAACGCCTTCACGCCAGTCAATGCTTCACCCCGTTGTTCGTTATAGTCTCGCAGACTCAATTGGGGGCTAATAAGTTGTTTGATGGCCTTGATGATTTGTTCTTCGGTGTAACGTTTCTTCATGTTGAGATCTCAATTGGCTCTAAATAGCTATTCCTAAATGTAGGTCACTGGCCTCATTAGTCATCATCGTGCTTAGTTTAGCATCCTTTAGCAAGGAGCCTTGTAGTACAGGGCTTTCCGAGTGTATGCGTATAAACTCAGGCCAAATAAGGCTTTCAGCAGGGTGTAGCACAATTAGGAACACTTATTTAGTGTATTGGAAATCTCATCAATGTCATGGTCTTAAATTCGGGTGAAAGGTCAGTTGGTTTTTGGTGAGGAGTATTGGTTAGAGTGCTTTTTAGTTGGTCGTAGTTTCCGATGGACGGGTCATAGCGTACAACTATCAATGAGCTTCGATGCTTAATCGAAGCTTGCCTTCACTTATCGTTTTGATGCGACGGATAAATTTCCATCAGCAGCTGTCTCAATGTACTCACTCCACCAGTTCATCATAGGACGTCGCCGCTCTAGGAAGTCGGAGCGGTTATATGCCGCCCGTACTGAATTGGCATCGACATGTGATAACGCTGATTCGATAAGGTCAGATTCAAACCCTTCTTCATTGAGAATGGTGCTTGCTAAGGAGCGAAGACCATGGCTAACAAGTCTTCCACCATATCCCATACGTTTTAAGGCCATATTAGCTGTCTGCGTATTGCAGTGAGTTTTTGGATCTCTATCTGATGGAAATATAAATTCTCTGTGGCCACTTATTGGCTTGATGGCTTCGAGTATGCCGAGCATCTGTTGGGTAAGCGGAATAACGTGCACTCGACGCTTTTTCATCTTCTCTGCAGGTATTGTCCAAATTAGCTTCTCCAAATCTAATTCATCCCAGCGTGCCATGGCGGCTTCAGAGGGACGTGTCATAGTGTGTAACTGCCACTCTATAAGACAGCGTGTTACACGTTTAATGGAAGCTTGGGAAAGCGAGCGCATGAGTTCGGGGAGCTCTGATGGGGCTAGGGTAGCCATGTTCTCTTTTTTGGGCTTCTTAAATGCAGTATGAATTTTTACTAACGGATTCGCTACGATGTAACCGGAGTTGACACCATGGTTCATAATTTCATTTAGCCGCTGACTCAGGCGTTTAATGGTCTCTAAACTGCCTGAAGCTTCTATTGGTCGAAATAGCTTTATGACGTTTGGAGCAGTGATTTTAGTGAGTGGGTAGTTACCAAATTCAGGGAAAACATGTCTCTCTAATGAGCGCCAAGTTTTAGTGGCATGATCTTCTGTTACTTCGTGCTTTTTAATCTCTAACCATTCAGCTGCAACATTCCTCAGCGTGTACATAGTTTCTTGTTTGTTTTTGAGTGATTCTTGTTCGCGTTTTTCTTTCGGGTCTACACCTGTTGCTACTAGTTGTCGGTATTCCAAAACTAACTCGCGCGCTTTCGCTAGACCAATTTCAGGGTAGGGACCAATACCTATATTAACCCGCTTTTTGGTGATGGGATGATAATAGTTGAAGTTCCAAAGCTTAGAGCCGTTAGTTCTGACTCGTAGTTGTAACCCTCCACCATCAGATAAGACAATGTCCTTAGGGCCTGGCTTTTGATTCTTGATTTGGGTGTTGGTGAGACGCGTTGTGCTGGTGGCCATATTTACCCCCGATAGCCTCAAGTTGGATAATTTATAATCATGGTATTCCAAGAGTAAGTCAAATCACCTTGGAATACCGTTTGGAATACTAAAGCTGTGAGATTCAGTGAGACTATTTGATACGTCTTGGTACGCAAGCTGTTGATTTTGTTGTTTTTTAGGCAATAAAAAAGACGTCCGAAGACGTCTTTTTACTTTGAATTGGTGGAGGCGGCGGGACTTGAACCCGCGTCCGAAAAACCTACGCTCAAGGCGCTACATGCTTAGTCTCTCTTTTATTTAACCGGTTGAACTCCGAAAGACAGGATTCCAAACGGTGAGCCTGGTACTGTTTCGCGGTTCACCCCCAGACAAGGTTCCCTCGCTAGCACTATGTAAGGTGACCATCAAATCCACTGCCCATGTGCGAGACCTGTGGTAGATGGCTAGCGGCCTTAAGCTGCTAGAGCGTAGTTATCGTCGTTTGCAACTATAACTGTGCGGCTTTTTACGAGGCCAACCGCCCCTCGGCATGCTCCCGGAGTTTCGCGAATCCCGTCGAATCCAGAATCGCCCCCGTGATGTGTTGATTGTAACCTCTTTGCCACCTGCTTACCAAGGCTTTAATTAGCAAAGGACAATCACTTGCTGGTTATCCGTACAATTGGTGTGCGAAATAACAACAAATATCAGTTACTTGCTCTTCATGACCCGGGCTTTTTCGATAGCCCAGTCACGTTGTTTAATATCGTCGCGCTTATCGTGGGCTTTCTTGCCCTTACCCAAGCCTATCTCAACCTTGACCCAGGCACCTTTGCGCCAGTACATGGAGATGGGCACTATGGCGTAACCCTGCCTTTCAACCAAGCCGGCCAGACGGTCCAGCTCACGGCGATTGAGCAGCAGTTTACGCATGCGGGTTGGGTCGCAGACCACATGAGTGGATGCCGCGCTGAGTGGGGTGATATTACAGTTGTGCAGGAAGGCTTCGCCATTTTTCAGCATGACAAAGCTTTCCGACAGATTCACCTTGCCGGCGCGGATGGATTTGACCTCCCATCCCATTAGGGACAGACCCGCTTCGAATTTTTCATCAAAGCGATATTCAAAGGTCGCACGCTTGTTCCGGGCAATGGTTGCCGGAGCGTTTGCGGATTTTTTTGCATTCTTCTTAGCCATAGGCTGGCTATTATACGCAGCAGCAGCCAATTTGGAATTGGCCTGGAAGAATATTTTGAGTTGTGGGCAGTAGCTTAGGGTTTTGTTGCTGGCTTTTTGAGCGCTTACAGAGGCAGGACTCATTGCGATGGAACAAAGGATGCGTTTTTTGACCGGCATGCTAAAATCCGGGTCTGTTTTTGAGTCAGCCAAGAGTATCAACCAACGGATGCCACAGATTTCCCGCAGTGTTCTGGTGCGTTACAGTGCGAAGCAGATGTACCAGCTAGTCAATGATGTTGAGTCTTATAAAGAGTTTCTCCCTGGTTGCGTTGGCGGCAAGGTGTTGGAGTTTGATGGTAAAACCATGCTGGCGTCGGTAGATATCAGTAAGGCTGGGATCAGCAAGACCTTTACCACACGTAATCAGGTGGTGGAGGGGAGGAGTATTGAGCTGCAACTGGAGAATGGTCCTTTCAAGCATTTGACCGGTCATTGGTATTTTACCGAATTGGCCGAAGATGCATGTAAGGTGGAGTTTGAGTTGAATTTTGAGTTCTCCAGCACTTTGGTGGGTATGGCATTCGGCAAGGTATTCAAAGAGCTGGTTACCTCTATGGTTACGGCTTTTACTCAAAGGGCGAAGGAAGTATACAGTGGCAAGTGAACAGGAAAAATTCAGTGTCGATGTCATTTATGCCTTACCGACACAACAGAAGGTGATCAGTGTTTCCGTGACGCCGGGTACCAGTTTTATCGAGGCTGTACGTCAGAGTAACATCCAGGCTTTTTTCCCTGAGATTGACTTGGAAACGGTGAAACTCGGAACCTTCAGTCGTCAGGTCAAACATGATGACGAAGTTGAACCCGGGCAGAGAATTGAAATCTATCGTCCTTTGATTGCCGACCCCAAAGAGGTTCGCCGTAAGCGTGCCGAGAAGGCTGCGGAAGAAGGGCGGATAAATAAAGTAACCGGCGCCAAAATAAGCTGAGTTACTTTGCTGAACCCAAGATCTTAAAAAAGCGCCTGTTGGCGCTTTTTTAAGATCTTGGGTTCAAGCTTAGGCCTAAGCCGTTACTTACGGTCCTGTTCGTGCTTGTTCATCTTGGTTGGATCCTGCTCTTCAACCAAAGGTTTTTCATCGCCGCGCTGCTGAGGGATCTGCGGCGTTAGCTCAGGGCTGTTGGCCATTGGCAGGTTACTTTGTTCCAGCGGGGTATTGAATTCATTGCTTAGTTCGTAATCCCCAGTGACCTTGGTCAATTGATCGCCGCTAAAGTGCAGGATCAGTTCTTTGTGGGTAATGCTGGCATCACGACCACTCTTGTAATGGTATACATAGTACCAGGTATCATCCTTGAAGCTGTCCCGCAGTACAGGACGCCCAAGCACAAATTCCACCTGTTCCTTGGTCATGTCGATGCGCAGCTTTTCCACTTGCTGAGGCTCCATATAGTTGCCCTGTGGAATATCAGGCTTGTACACCAGCCAGTCAAAGACACTGCAGGCACTGAGTGAGAGGGTGAGCGCACTGACGCTCAGCAGGGTAAGACTTTGCTTTTTAATTGACATTGAATGTGCTACTTCATGAAAAACTGTCGGCCATAATACCCAAGCCCAGCCCGTGCTGACAAGGGCTATTGACTTGGCGCTTGAGGCTTCGACAACATAAAAGTGACTTGGTTCGTCTCTCTGTTGCCAAATTGTTGTCTTGGTTCAAATTAACTCCCGGCAAATAGAATAAGTTAGCGGGGGCGGCGGCTGATTTTAGTCGTTTCAGTTAAATGGGTTCCAGTTAGACTGCCAAGAAATTTGAAATCGTTTTGCCGGCTTGCAATAAGCCTGCTGCATCATTGAAAACCATTTGTATTTAAAAGACTTATTTTTAAATAGGTTCAAAATTTCGGTTATCAAGGCCTATAAAGCTGGCTATACTGAAACTCCCGTGATAGGCCCGAGTCAAACTTGCTTTGGGCCATTTAGATCATCCATGCCTTTTATCCCTGTATATAAGTGTGGCAAACAACAGCCTTCTATTGCTATTTGTTAAGGAGTCTCGATGGAACAGGCCGGCATTTTTACCTCTGTGCTCATGTTTTTGCTCGCTGCCGTGGTGTTGGTTCCACTTGGCAAGCGCTTTGGTATAGGCCCCATACTTTCTTACCTTGCCGCCGGTGTACTGCTTGGACCGGGCGGTATTGCTGTGGTTTCCGAGCCGGCAGCTGTGCTTCATTTTGCCGAGCTTGGGGTGATCCTCATGCTGTTTGTCATGGGGCTTGAATTGACTCCTGGCAAACTCTGGGAACTTCGCAGTGCCATATTTGGCCTAGGCAGTGGTCAGTTACTGCTGTCCTGGGCAGCGGTCAGCGCTTTGGCATTCGGTGTCGGGCTTTCCATTGAAGCCGCTATCATTGTCGGTGCAGCTCTGTCCCTGTCTTCTACAGCATTTGCGGTGCAATTAATGAATGAGCAGCGACTGCTCACTACACCAGTGGGGCGTGATGCCTTTGGGGTATTGCTGATGCAGGATCTGGCGGTGATCCCCATGATGCTGCTGATTGCTTATCTGTCGCCAAGCGGCGCCGATCCGGCTCATCATGCCGTACCCTGGTATTGGACCTGTGTAGCTTTATTGGGATTTTTGCTGGTGGGTAAATATCTGCTTCCCAAAGTATTGCAGTTGGTGGCGGCCAGTGGGGTGCGCGAAGTGCTGACGGCGTTTTCGCTATTGCTTGTGATGGGCAGTGCGGCGTTAATGGCCTGGCTCGGGCTGTCGGCCGGTATGGGGGCGTTTTTGGCCGGTATCATGCTGGCCAACTCGGGTTATCGCCATCAGCTTGAAACCGATATTGAACCTTTCAAGGGTTTGCTGTTGGGGCTGTTTTTCATGGCCGTAGGCATGACCATGGATCTTGGCTTACTGCTGAAGGAGCCTTTGGCGTTGTTGGGGATCCTCTTTGGCATGCTGGCGGTGAAGACTTTGGTACTTATGTTGCTTGGGAAGTTTAGACACCATACCTGGCGCAGTGCCATGGTGTTGGGGTTGATCCTGGCCGAAGGCGGTGAATTTGCTTTTGTACTGCTTTCCCAAGCGCAGTTGTCAGGGCTTTTATCCGAAAAAATCAGCCAGATGTTGGTGTTGGCTATAGGTTTGTCGATGGCGATAACGCCTTATTTGTTGAAATTGTTCAGGCTGCTAGGCAAACCGGCAGAAGCGAGCCGTTTACCTGATGTGATAGAAGCGTCAGAAAGCGAGGTGGTCATCGCCGGTTTTGGCCGCATGGGACAGATAACCGGCCGTATTTTGGCATCCTCGGGGATCCCGTTTGTGGCGCTGGATAAAGATGCCCGCCATGTGGATGTGGTGCGCCAGTTTGGGGGGGAAGTGTATTTTGGTGATGCCAAGCGGCTCGATATGCTGTTTTCGGCCGGTTTGCCCAAGGCGCGGGTGATCCTGGTAGCGGTCAACAATGTGGAAGATTCATTGCAGATAGTGACTCAGGTGAAGACGCACTTTCCCCATGTAGCCGTGGTCGCCAGGGCCCGTGACCGTAACCATGCTTATCGTTTGATGAGTCTTGGAGTGACGTCGGTATTTCGGGAAACCTTCGGCTCGGCCCTCAGTGCCAGTGAAAGTGTGTTGCAAACACTGGGACTCAGTCAGGTACAAGCCAATGAGCGGGTGAAGATATTTGCCGAGCACGACAAGGCACAGGTTGAAGCCGGAGCCAAGCACAAGGACGATCTTAAGGAGCTTATTCGCTTGTCCAATAAGGGCAGGGCAGAGCTGGAGTCCTTGATGCGAGCTGATAAAGACAAGGGGCTATAATGGAAGGAGCGAACAAGTCCCATGTGTGGTCTGGGGCGGCTTACTAACCGGCAAGCTAAGCTCTACAACAGAGAACACCACGGGGAATTATTCGCATCTTTTTAAGCGTGGTCGGATAAATGAGAGCTTGTCTTACGTTTCTTGCTTGGATGTTTGATCTAGGTTTTGGGCAGTTTTTATTCGGCTTATGGTGAGTTTAGCTTTATAAGCCAGGTTCTATACCCAATCATCATTATCTCAAGCCTTATAGGAGTGACTGTTTCAAGCGCACAACAGGAAATTGAAGTGGTTGCAGTTTGCTGAGGATAAAGGGCTGATAGATATTAAAGAGGTACAAAAAATCCGATGACCAGAGGTCATCGGATTTGGACTTTAAACACTTAGATTTAACGCTTGTCCAGTTCCACGAAGTCGCGGGAAGTCGCGCCTGTGTAGAGCTGACGTGGACGGCTGATCTTGTGACCAGGCTGATCCAGCATCTCTTTCCAGTGGGCAATCCAGCCAACGGTGCGGGCCAGGGCAAAGATAACGGTAAACATGGAGGTTGGAATACCAATCGCCTTCATGATGATACCTGAGTAGAAGTCGACGTTTGGATAGAGCTTCTTGGAGATGAAGTATTCATCTTCCAGGGCGATACGCTCAAGTTCCATGGCAACATCCAGCAGAGGGTCGTTAACCTTGAGTTCGGCCAGCACTTCGTGACAGGTTTCACGCATCACTTTGGCGCGTGGATCGAAGTTTTTGTAAACCCTGTGACCGAAGCCCATCAGACGGAAAGGATCATCCTTGTCTTTGGCGCGTTCGATAAACTCAGGGATGCGATCCACAGTACCGATTTCTTCCAGCATACGCAGACAAGCTTCGTTGGCACCACCATGGGCAGGTCCCCACAGCGAAGCGATACCGGCAGCGATACAGGCAAATGGGTTAGCACCTGAAGAGCCCGCCAGACGCACGGTTGAGGTTGAAGCGTTCTGCTCGTGATCGGCGTGCAGGATAAAGATGCGATCCATGGCACGTTCCACAATCGGGTTCACCTTGTATTCTTCACAAGGTACAGCGAACATCATCGACAGGAAGTTACCGGCATAGCTCAGGTCGTTGCGTGGGTACACGAACGGCTGTCCTATGGAGTACTTGTAGCACATGGCGGCAATGGTTGGCATCTTGGAAACCAGGCGGAAGGCTGCAATTTCACGATGACGGGCATCGTTGACATCCAAAGAGTCCTGATAGAAAGAAGACAAAGCGCCTGTCACGCCACAAAGCATGGCCATTGGGTGAGCGTCACGACGGAAGCCTCTGAAAAAGAAGGCCAACTGCTCATGCACCATGGTATGAGTTTTAACTGTGTAGGCGAATTTTTCATACTCTGCCTTACTTGGCAGCTCGCCGTACAACAGCAGGTAACAGAGATCCAGGTAGTCGGATTCTGTCGCCAGTTGATCTATCGGATAGCCACGGTGTAACAATACACCCTGCGCACCATCGATATAGGTAATTGCAGATTCACAGGAGGCCGTCGCGAGAAATCCTGGATCAAAGGTAAAGTAGCCTTTACTGCCGAGTTTACTGATATCGATTACGTCGAAACCAGCAGTTCCTTGTTTCACTGGCAGTTCAATCGAGTCGTTCCCTGGTAATTCCAATTTGGCTTTTAAATCAGCCATACCCCGTTCTCCTTACTTCATTCTTATGTGAGTGCGGCATGTCAAACGGCCATTACTTTACAGCCAATCCAGATCACATTTCAATTTAAATAAGCGTTTAAATTCGTTAGACCATGGTATAGGTAAGACCAATTTCCCTGATAACACCAGCACTTATCCTGTAAAAAGGGCAAAAAAACAAAATTTGGATAATGTGATGTTTGTATTTGACATTTACGACGAGTATACTTGCTGCGGCTCGCAAGAGCTACAAACGGCGGGCTTGGTTAGCATATCACTAATTAACTAATTTTGTGTGTTGTCAACAAGTTAGCTTTTTGTTTCAACCTTCTATTGTGAAACCCTTCTCTGTGACTTCAGTCACAGAACTGTGTAAGAGCAAAATCGGTTCACATAACAAAAAAAATGCTCAATGGAGCTGAGTGAGCAGAACGTGAAAAAGCAAAGACCTGTCCATTTAGATCTGCAGACCATTCGCTTCCCGGCGACTGCAATTGTGTCCATTCTACACCGGGTATCCGGTGTCATCATGCTGTTCGCTGTTGGTATACTTCTCTGGTTGCTGAATGCCTCGCTGGCGTCGGCCGAGAGTTTCCAAGGCGTACAATCTCTGTTAGACAACTTCGTGGTGAAGTTTATCCTGTGGGGCATTCTGACCGCACTGGCTTATCATTTGCTGGGCGGCTTGCGTCACCTGGTAATGGATACCGGTCGTTGGGAAGAGCTACCTTCGGGTAAGGCATCGGCCAAGGCAGTATTTGTCCTGACCGCAGTGTTTTCTGTATTAGCGGGGATCTGGGTATGGTAACCAATGCAGCGAGTTTTGGACGCAGTGGTGTTCATGACTTCATCCTATTACGCGCAAGTGCCGTCATTCTGGCCGTTTACACTATATTCCTGGTCGGATTTGCAGCTTGCAGTTCACCTCTCACCTACGACGTCTGGCATGGGCTGTTTGCTTCACTGCCGATGAAAGTCTTTACTCTGCTGGCGCTTATTGCGCTGCTTATCCATGCCTGGATCGGTATCTGGCAGGTACTGACTGACTACGTCAAAAACGTAGCACTGCGTGGGGTTTTACAGTTTGTCTTTGTCGTGACCGCCTTTGCTTATCTGGCGTCGGGCATAGTAATAGTGTGGGGTGTTTAAGTGGCTATTCCAGTACGCGAGTTTGACGCTGTCGTGATTGGTGCCGGTGGTGCCGGCATGCGCGCAGCACTGCAGATTTCTCAAGAGGGCAAGAGCTGTGCGCTCCTGTCCAAGGTTTTTCCTACACGTTCTCACACGGTTTCGGCTCAGGGCGGGATCACTGTTGCTCTGGGTAATGCCCACGAGGACAACTGGGAACACCATATGTACGACACGGTAAAAGGTTCCGACTTCATCGGTGACCAGGATGCCATCGAGTACATGTGTCAGACCGGCCCTGAAGCGGTTATCGAGCTGGAGCAGATGGGTCTGCCATTCTCACGCTTTGAAAACGGCACTATTTATCAGCGTCCTTTCGGCGGTCAATCCAAGAATTTCGGTGGTGAGCAGGCGGCCCGTACCGCGGCTGCGGCTGACCGTACCGGCCACGCGCTGCTACACTGCCTGTATCAGCAGAACGTCAAGAACAAGACTCAGGTATTTTCCGAGTGGTATGCCTTGGATCTGGTTAAAAACGAAGACGGTGCCATCGTAGGTTGTACTGCAATCGAAATTGAAACCGGTGAAATCGTTTACTTCAAAGCCAAGGCCACAGTATTGGCTACCGGCGGTGCCGGTCGTATCTTTGCTTCTACTACCAATGCTCACATCAACACAGGTGATGGTGTTGGTATGGCGGCCCGTGCCGGGGTTCAGCTGCAGGACATGGAAATGTGGCAGTTCCACCCAACCGGGATTGCCGGTGCCGGTGTTCTGGTGACTGAAGGTTGTCGTGGTGAGGGCGGTTACCTGCTCAATAAAGACGGCGAACGCTTCATGGAGCGCTATGCGCCCAACGCCAAAGATCTGGCTTCACGCGACGTGGTTGCCCGTTCCATGATGACAGAGATTCGTGAAGGCCGCGGTTGTGAAGGTCCTATGGGCCCACACCTGAAGCTGAAGCTGGACCATCTGGGCAAAGAAACCCTGGAAGCGCGTCTGCCTGGTGTATGTGAACTATCCCGTACCTTTGCTCACATAGATCCCGCCGATGGCCCAATTCCGGTTATCCCAACTTGTCACTATATGATGGGTGGTCTGCCAACCAAGGTATCCGGTCAGGTGATCCATAAGAACGCCGATGGTACTGAAGAAGATATCAAGGGTCTGTTCGCCGTGGGCGAAATTGCTTGTGTATCGGTTCACGGTGCCAACCGTCTGGGTGGTAACTCACTACTCGACTTGGTAGTGTTCGGTCGTGCAGCCGGTCAACATCTGGGTAAAGCGCTGGATGAAACCGCAGATCCCAAAGCTGCGACTGAAGCCGATATTCAGAAGTCTCTCGAGCGTCTGAATCGTTGGGAAAGCAATAAAGACGGTGAAGATCCAGCGGTTATCCGTAAAGATCTGCAGATGTGCATGCAACTGAACTTTTCGGTATTCCGTAGCGGTGATGCCATGGCCGAAGGCCTGAAAGAACTGCAGAAAATTCGTGAGCGTCTGGCCAATGCCAAGCTATCTGACAACTCCAGAGAGTTCAACACTCAGCGTATCGA
This sequence comes from Shewanella chilikensis, assembly GCF_037953065.1. NCBI lineage: Bacteria > Pseudomonadati > Pseudomonadota > Gammaproteobacteria > Alteromonadales > Shewanellaceae > Shewanella > Shewanella chilikensis. Next base: position 1,726,103 of record NZ_CP149966.1, read on the forward strand.
GTGTTTGGAACTGGATAACCTGATGGCAACAGCTATCGCATCTGCTTACGCAGCCAACTTCCGTACCGAGAGCCGTGGTGCTCACAGCCGTGAAGACTTCCCTGAGCGTGATGACGCCAACTGGCTGTGTCACAGCCTGTTTGACCCAGTCAACGAAACCATGTCCACCCGTGAAGTGAACATGGCGCCCAAGACACGTGAAGCCTTCCCGCCGAAGAAGCGTACCTACTAAGGAGTTGCGAAGATGAAATTGGATATTGCAGTTTATCGCTACAATCCTGATGTAGACACTAAACCCTACATGCAGGATTACAGCCTGGAAGTGGCCGAAGGCACCGATATGATGGTATTGGATGCCCTGCTCAAGCTTAAAGAGCAGGACCCAAGCCTGTCTTTCCGTCGCTCTTGTCGCGAAGGGGTTTGTGGCTCAGACGGCATGAATATGAACGGTAAAAACGGTCTGGCCTGTATCACGCCTGTATCTGCATTCAAGGGCAAGAAGATTGAAATCCGTCCTCTGCCCGGTATGCCTGTGGTGCGTGATTTGGTGGTTGACCTGAGTCAGTTTTACAAGCAATACGAGAAGATCAAGCCGTACCTCATCAATGATGAGAAGAAGCCGGCCCGTGAACATCTGCAGTCACCGGAGGAGCGTGCTCACCTGGATGGTCTGTATGAATGTATCATGTGTGCTTGTTGTTCTACGGCTTGCCCATCATTCTGGTGGAACCCGGACAAATTTGTTGGCCCCAGTGGTCTGCTGCATGCCTATCGCTTCCTGATAGACAGCCGTGATACTGCGACCGAGGAGCGTCTGAGCGAGCTGGATGATGCATACAGCGTCTTCCGTTGCCACGGCATTATGAACTGTGTGGATGTTTGTCCGAAAGGCCTGAACCCAACCAAGGCCATCGGACACATCAAGTCCATGTTGCTGAAGCGGGCTGTATAAATGCAAGACGACGAGCTTAATCCAATAATTACATAGGCTCGTGGGGAGTCACTTTCTCTGGGCAGAAAGTGGCTCTTTGTGTGTAAAGGACTACAAAAGGCCGTAACATCCGGATGTCCCAGGGGCGGCTGAGACCCTGCCTAGGCAGGGAAAATATGGCTAAGCACGTGTATCAAGTTTGAAAGGATAAGAAATGCACCAAGGCAGCATGAAAGCCTGGCTCGAATCATCTCACTTGAGTGGGGCGAACTCGACCTACGTTGAAGAGATGTATGAAGCCTACCAAGAAGACCCCACCTCGGTATCTGACGACTGGCGTGCGGTGTTTGAGCAACTCCCTCCCGTGAACGGTGCCTCTGCTGATGTACCCGAAGCTTCTCACTCCAAGATCCGTGACTATTTTCGCTCCCTCGCACAGGAAGGCCGTAGCAAAGGTACCAGCCGCGTGTCCGATCCTGATGTCGACGCCAAGCAGGTAAAAGTTCTGCAATTGATCAACGCCTACCGTTTCCGTGGTCACCAGAGTGCCAATCTGGACCCGTTGGAACTGTGGAAGCGCGACACAGTTGCTGAATTGGATCCGGCGTTCCACGGCTTGACCAGCGAGGACATGGAGCGGGAGTTCAACACAGGTTCTTTTGCTTATGGCGGTGATACCCTGAAACTGGGTGAGCTGGTGAAGGCGCTCAAGGCGACCTATTGCGGCTCTATCGGCGCCGAATATATGCATATTACCGATACCGAAGAGAAACGTTGGATCCAGCAACGTCTCGAACCTTCACTGGGTAAGGGCAGCTATGATAAGGCAGTCAAGACCCGGATCCTTGAAGGATTGAATGCCGCCGAAGGCATGGAAAAGTATTTGGGTGCCAAATTCCCCGGTGCCAAGCGCTTCTCCCTCGAAGGGGGCGACTCGCTGGTGCCCATGATGCGCGAAATTATCTATCGTGCCGGTGAAGCGGGTACTAAAGAGATAGTCGTGGGCATGGCTCACCGAGGCCGTCTTAACGTTTTGGTTAACATTCTGGGCAAGCGTCCTGCCGAACTCTTTGATGAGTTTGCCGGCAAGCATCATGAGACGCTGGGTTCAGGGGACGTTAAGTACCATCAGGGCTTCTCTTCCGATTTTGAAACGCCCGGTGGCAATGTTCACCTGGCATTGGCGTTTAACCCTTCACACCTGGAAATCGTTAACCCGGTAGTGATGGGCTCGGTGCGCGCCAGACTGGATCGCCGCGGTAGCGAAGATGGCCTGCAGGTCATGCCAATTACCATTCATGGTGACTCGGCCATTGCCGGACAGGGTATTGTGCAAGAGACATTCAACATGTCTCAGACCCGCGGCTTTAAAGTTGGCGGCTCTATCCGCATCGTGGTCAATAACCAGGTGGGCTTTACTACCTCCAACCACCAGGATGTGCGTTCTACCGAATACTGTACCGATATCGCCAAGATGGTGCAGGCGCCGATTTTCCATGTTAATGCCGACGATCCTGAGGCCGTGGCTTTTGTCTCTCAGTTGGCTGTGGATTACCGCAATACCTTCAAGCGCGATGTGGTTATCGAATTGGTATGTTATCGCCGTCACGGCCACAACGAGGCCGATGAGCCCAGTGCGACTCAGCCACTGATGTACGCCAAGATCAAGAAGCACCCAACGCCACGTAAGATCTACGCCGACAAGTTGATTGCCGAGAACAGCATTGCGGCCGACGATGTCACCGCCATGATTAATAACTATCGTGATGCGCTGGATCAAGGGGATTGTGTGGTCAAAGAGTGGCGTCCAATGACGCTGCACACTGTGGACTGGACTCCTTATTTGAACCGCGAGTGGGATGAGTCTTTTGAATCCGGCATGACCCGCGAACGTCTGCAGAATCTGGCCGACAAGATAAGTTATGTGCCGGAGAGCCATAAGCTGCACTCACGGGTTGCCAAAATATACAACGACCGCGTCGCCATGGCCAAAGGCGAGAAGCTAATGGACTGGGGCTTTGCCGAGACTCTGGCCTATGCCAGCATCCTCGAAGACAAGCAAAGAGTCAGGATCACGGGTCAGGACTCGGGTCGTGGCACCTTCTTCCATCGCCACGCCGTGCTGCACAACCAGAACGATGGCACGACTTATCTGCCGCTGCGCCATGTGGCCGAAGAGCAGGGCCCTATCGACATCACCGACTCAGTGTTGTCTGAAGCCTCAGTGCTTGCGTTCGAATACGGTTACGCCACAGCTGAGCCAGGCGGCCTGACTATCTGGGAAGCCCAGTTCGGTGACTTTGCCAACTGTGCCCAGGTGGTGATTGACCAGTTCCTGTCATCCGGTGAGCAGAAGTGGGGCCGTCTGTGCGGTTTGACCATGTTGCTGCCACACGGCTATGAAGGTCAGGGGCCTGAGCACTCAAGTGCTCGTCTGGAGCGTTTCTTGCAACTGTGCGCCAATCACAATATGCAAGTGTGTGTGCCTTCGACACCGGCTCAGGTCTACCACATGCTGCGTCGTCAGGTAGTGCGTCCAATGCGTCGTCCGCTGGTGGTTATGTCTCCCAAGTCGCTGCTGCGTCACCCGCTGGCAGTGTCTTCCCTGGACGAGCTGGCCAACGGTCAATTCCAGAACGTTATCGGTGAAATCGATACTCTGGATGCCGCCAAGGTCGATCGCGTGGTGTTCTGTAGCGGTAAGGTTTACTACGAGCTGCTGGAACGTCGCCGCAAAGAGAATATCGATAATGTCGCTCTGGTGAGGGTAGAGCAGTTGTATCCCTTCCCACACGAAGAGATGGCAGTTGCCCTGAAAGATTATCAGCATGTGACCGACTTTGTTTGGTGTCAGGAAGAGCCTCAGAACCAAGGTGCCTGGTATTGCAGCCAGCATCACTTCTGGGCAGCCATTCCAAAAGGTGCCCAGCTCAGCTACGCTGGCCGTGACGCCTCTGCAGCGCCGGCTTGTGGCTATCCTGAGTTGCATACGCATCAGCAGGAATCACTGATCACTAGCGCATTAAAACTGAAGTAATAGAAATTTATACAAAAAGGAAAGCTTTCCATGAGTATCGAAATCAAGGTACCTGTACTGCCCGAATCTGTTGCCGACGCGACTATCGCCACTTGGCACGTTAAGCCTGGTGAGCCGGTTTCCCGTGATCAGAACCTGGTTGATATTGAAACAGATAAAGTGGTGTTGGAAGTTGTAGCACCCGAAGATGGCCAGATCAGCGAACTGTTGTTCCAGGAAGGGGATACCGTCCTGGCCGAGCAGGTTATCGCCAACTTCGTTGCCGGCGCGGTTGCCGGTCAGGAAGTGAGCAAAGAGCAGGCCGAAGCCGCTGTGCCTAAGGCTGAAGAAGCCGCGGCAGAAGGCAACGATGCCCTGAGCCCATCAGTACGTCGCCTGATCGCCGAACACAATCTGGATGCCGCTAAAATCAAGGGCACAGGTGTGGGTGGTCGTATCACCAAAGAAGATGTGGAAGCCTTTGTTAAGTCAGGCTCTGCCAAGCCTGCCGCTGCTGCTGCCACAGCACCTGTGACTCTGGCGGGCGATCGCAGTGAGAAGCGTGTACCTATGACGCGTCTTCGCAAGACTATCGCCACTCGTCTGCTGGAAGCCAAGAACTCCACCGCCATGCTGACCACCTTCAACGAGGTCAACATGAAGCCTATCATGGACATCCGTAAGAAGTATCAGGAAGTCTTTGAGAAGAAACACGGCATCCGTCTTGGTTTTATGTCTTTCTATGTGAAAGCCGTAACCGAAGCGCTGAAGCGTTATCCTGAAGTCAACGCTTCTATCGATGGCAGCGACATCCTGTACCACAACTACTTCGATGTCAGCATCGCCGTTTCCACGCCTCGTGGCCTGGTAACGCCTGTGCTGCGCGACACAGATACCATGAGCCTGGCCGATATCGAGAAAGCGGTTCGCGAACTGGCTATCAAGGGCCGTGACGGCAAGTTGACAGTGGAAGATATGACAGGTGGTAACTTCACTGTGACCAACGGTGGTGTGTTTGGCTCCTTGATGTCGACGCCTATTCTGAACCTGCCACAGAGCGCAATCCTCGGCATGCATGCCATCAAGGATCGCCCAATGGCAGTCAATGGCCAGGTGGAAATCCTGCCCATGATGTACCTTGCTCTCTCATATGACCATCGCATTATTGATGGTCGTGAGTCAGTTGGCTTCCTGGTGACCATTAAGGATCTGCTGGAAGACCCAACTCGTCTGCTGCTGGACTTGTAAGCGCCGCCAGACAATAACCTCGTGACTGGCCCTTCGGGGCCGGTTGGATTTAAAACGTAGTATACGGATAGATCATCATGAATTTGCATGAGTATCAGGCAAAAGCCCTATTTGCCGAATATGGTTTACCAGTGTCAGAAGGCTATGCTTGTGACACAGCTCAGGAAGCTGTTGAAGCAGCCGGTCGCATTGGCGGAAACATGTGGGTAGTCAAGTGCCAGGTGCACGCTGGCGGCCGCGGTAAGGCAGGTGGCGTTAAAGTCACTGGCGACAAAGAAGAGATCAGAGCCTTTGCCGAACATTGGCTGGGCAAGAATCTGGTCACTTATCAGACTGATGAAAAAGGTCAGCCGGTTGCCAAGATTTTGGTTGAAAGCTGCACTGATATCGCCAACGAACTCTATCTGGGTGCCGTTGTCGACCGTGGCACTCGCCGCGTCGTGTTTATGGCTTCTACCGAAGGTGGTGTGGAAATCGAAAAGGTGGCTGAAGAGACCCCTGAGCTGATCCACAAAGCCATTATCGACCCTATCACAGGTCCTCAGCCTTACCAGGCGCGTGACCTTGGCTTCAAGCTGGGTCTGAACCCAACTCAAATCAAGCAGTTCACCAAGATCTTTATGGGTCTGGCGACCATGTTCCTGGAGCATGACTTTGCCCTGCTGGAGATCAACCCTCTGGTGATCACCACCGAAGGCAACCTGCACTGTCTGGACGGCAAGATTGGCGTAGATGGTAACGCTTTGTTCCGTCAGCCAAAGATCAAAGACATGCATGATCCTTCTCAAGATGACCCACGTGAAGCCCACGCAGCCAAGTTTGAACTGAACTATGTGGCTCTGGACGGTAACGTAGGTTGCATGGTAAACGGTGCCGGTCTGGCCATGGGTACCATGGATATCGTTAACCTACACGGTGGCAAGCCAGCCAACTTCCTCGACGTAGGTGGCGGCGCGACCAAAGAACGTGTTGCCGAAGCCTTCAAGATCATTCTGTCTGACAGCAATGTGAAGGCCGTTCTGGTGAACATCTTCGGTGGTATTGTGCGTTGTGACATGATCGCCGAAGGTATTATCGGTGCAGTGAAAGAAGTCGGTGTGAAAGTGCCTGTGGTTGTGCGTCTGGAAGGTACCAATGCCGAGCTGGGCTCTAAAGTACTGGCCGAATCAGGTTTGGATATCATTGCTGCGACAAGTCTGACCGACGCTGCTCAGCAAGTAGTTAAAGCTGCGGAGGGCAAATAATGTCTGTTTTAATCAACAAAGATACCAAGGTTATCTGCCAGGGTTTCACCGGCGGTCAGGGTACTTTCCATTCTGAGCAGGCGATTGCCTATGGTACTCAAATGGTCGGCGGTGTGTCTCCAGGTAAAGGCGGCACCACTCACTTGGGCTTGCCAGTATTTAACACTGTGAAAGATGCTGTTGCCGCCACCGGCGCCACTGCATCTGTTATCTATGTACCTGCGCCTTTCTGTAAAGACGCTATCCTGGAAGCCATAGATGGCGGCATCGAGCTGATCGTATGTATCACCGAAGGTATCCCAACTCTGGATATGCTGCAGGTGAAAGTGAAGCTGGAAGAAACCGGCGTGCGCATGATTGGCCCTAACTGCCCAGGCGTTATCACTCCAGGCGAATGTAAAATAGGCATCATGCCAGGTCACATCCACAAGCCGGGTAAAGTGGGTATCGTTTCCCGCAGCGGTACTCTGACTTACGAAGCCGTTAAGCAGACTACTGACGAAGGTTTCGGCCAGTCTACCTGTGTCGGCATTGGTGGTGACCCAATCCCTGGTACCAACTTCATCGACGTACTGGAAATGTTCCAGAACGATCCTCAGACTGAGGCCATAGTGATGATAGGTGAAATCGGTGGTACTGCCGAAGAAGAAGCGGCGGCTTACATCAAGGCCAACGTCACCAAACCAGTGGTTTCTTACATTGCCGGTGTGACAGCACCAGCAGGTAAGCGTATGGGCCATGCAGGCGCCATTATTGCCGGTGGTAAGGGTACTGCCGCCGACAAGTTCGCTGCTCTGGAAGCCGCAGGCGTGACTACCGTACGCTCGCTGGCCGAAATCGGCAGCGCGCTGCGTGAGAAGACCGGCTGGTAAGCACAGTCGTTAAGCTCACAAAAGGCGCCGAGAGGCGCCTTTTTTATTGGCTGCTGTGATGAAGCTCTGATGCCCCCGGCTGGATATTTGATTGGGAAAAGGTTAGATTGGGGTCTGGTTATTCCTTCGGGGAGTCTTGGTGCATTAATGCGCTAAAAATATAAAAAATTCAAATTGTTATCAATCATCCCTCTTGGGGTTGTCGGTTTGTTGTTATCTGGAGCCGAGTAGTGGGCTGCGCCAAGACAGCCACTGACGCGGGTATCCGAGTCAACTCAGAGGGTTTGATGTCGTGTTAACACCATTTCAGCGCCGTATTGGTTAGCCCAATGCGGCGCTGAAGTGCAATTCGGGGGCGAAAGCGTCCGAAGATCAAGCTGAATTTGTCTGAAACGCCTGTCAGGCGATTTTCAGCGATTGGGTATTGGCGTCAACCCTCAATGGGGGAAGGGATGACCCGATGTGGGGCCGCTCAGGCGGCTTTTCTGAAAAGTAGAGGATTGCTGTGAGTACACAACCTAATATCGTAATTTCTGAAGTGGATATGGATCGCCTGGAGCGTTTGCTGGAGTCATTGCCGGCGAATGCCTTTCCCGGCCATCAAGCACTCGAGGCTGAACTGGAGCGGGCAGAAATCAGGCCATCCAAGGAGATGCCGGATAATGTGGTAACCATGAACTCTGAAGTTCGTTTTCGTATGTCTTCCTCCAATGAAGAGTTCACCTTGCGCCTGGTTTATCCAAAAGATGCCGATGGTAGTGCCGGTAAAATTTCGATTTTGGCACCTGTTGGCGGTGCCCTGTTGGGCTTGGCTCAGGGGGATGAAATCGAATGGCCGGGTCCGGGTGGCGGCATGGTGAAAGTGCGGATTGAAGAGATCATCTATCAACCGGAACGTTCAGGTGATTTTCACCGCTAGGCGCCGGAGCCGGTAAGGCTTTGGACGGACACGAGAGTGACAGATCTTTAGGTCATTCGAAATGCACCAACGACAGGGAAAGGAGATAAAGATGAAGCAGTACTTTGTCCACAATGGTTTTTCTGCCGGCAGCGGTAAATTACCGGCGGATCCACAGTTGATCAGTGAACATGATGCCGACAAGCTGATGCAGTTTGCCGGTCTGGAACCCAAGCATGTGAGTAATCTGACGCCTCCGGCGCAGTTTGCAGAAGAGGGAGACTGGTTATTTCGGCTTTTCGCCAATAATCGTTTCCTTTGTTATGCGGACCCGATGCTTTTCAATCATGCCTGCCCAAGGAAGAAGGGTGAGCCTTTGGCTTTGAATTGGTAATTCCAAGATTACCGACAATAAAAAACCAGCGCTTGGCGCTGGTTTTTTTAATTATCACTCTTGGCCGTGATCGCACTTGTCGTTGGTGCAGACACCATAGAGGTAGAGGCTGTGATTGGTGAGCTTGATATTGTGACGCATGGCAATTTCATGCTGACGACGTTCTATAAGGTCATCGGAAAACTCGATCACTTTGCCACAGCTCAGGCATACCAGGTGATCGTGATGATGTTGGGTGGAGAGTTCAAATACGGCTTTACCACTTTCGAAGTGGTGACGGCTGACAATACCGGCATCGTCAAACTGATTTAATACCCGATAAACGGTAGCTAAACCTATCTCTTCGCCGATATCCAGCAATTTCTTATATAAGTCTTCGGCACTGATATGCTGGTTTTCCGGTTCTTGCATCAGCTCCAGGATTTTGACTCGTGGCAGGGTGATTTTCAAACCCGCTTTTTTCAGCGCTTGATTTCCATCTGTCATGGCTAATCTCTTGATTGCAGAACCCTTGGTATTACACATAGGTTCGTCCGTGGATAATAGACCCCATTATATGTGTACTGTTCTAAAACTTAAACCTCTGATCCGGCTTTTGGTACTTCTGTGGGGCAACTTAGCTATAATCGGCATAATTTTGAATAAAAACAAGCAATTTAAGCATACATTTTGTATGGTTATACCAAGGCATAATTGCGCTGTTGAGTCGCTATTGGCAGGATGGCAGAAAAACAAAAGGATACCAGATGCATCGTCGAATCGTGATTTTAACCGGCGCCGGGATCTCTGCTGAGTCCGGTTTACGTACCTTCAGGGATCAAGATGGTCTGTGGGAAGAACATCATATCGAGGATGTGGCCACTCCTGAAGGTTATGAACGTGACCCTGAACTGGTTGAACATTTTTACAATGGTCGTTGGCAACAACTGCACTCGGGCAATATAGAACCCAACGCCGCCCACACGGCGCTCTCTCGCCTCGAGCAGGAATTTGAAGGTGAGCTGCTTATTGTCACCCAAAACATAGACGATCTCCACGAGAGAGCTGGATCCAGGCGCTTGCTGCATATGCACGGTGAGCTTTCCAAGGGGCGTTGTCCGCGCTCGAGGCAAACTTTTACATTGCACGACCCCTTCGGGCCGGAGAATACCTGCACCTGCTGTATACCGGCGCAGCGATTGCGGCCTCATGTGGTTTGGTTCGGTGAAATGCCTCTGGGAATGGATAGAATTCACGATGCGCTGGATCACTGCGATCTTTTTATTGCCATTGGCACTTCTGGCACTGTCTATCCCGCTGCCGGTTTTGTCGACAGCGCCAATCATCATGGTGCGCTCACCGTTGAGGTCAATCTGATGCCGGCAGACAGACACAGCCAGTTTCAGATCCATTTGCAAGGAAAGGCCAGTGAGATGGTACCGCCATTGGTGGAGCGTATCCTTGCGGGTCAGTCTATTTGTAACCAAACCGGCCATAACTGATGCCTGAGCCCCGTACTATCGATGGTAACAGTCGCTTGGCGATCATCATGCGCGGTCTGCCCGGTAGCGGCAAATCCTACTGGGTTCGGCAGTTTATCCAGGAGCTATCTGTAGAGCTTGTACAGAGTATTACTGAAAAGGGCCTTTGCTCAACCGACAGTTTCTTTTATCGAAATGATCGTTATTTTTTCGATGCTGCGCGTTTAGCGGAATTTCATCAGCTTAATCTGAGTCGCTTCATAGAGGCGTTGGCAACGGGTGTGCCTGTGGTTATCTGTGATAATACCAACATGGCGCTGTGGGAGTTCGCTGCCTATCAAGCGGCTGCGAAGGCCTTGGGTTATCGGGTGCATATTCAGCAAATTGGCGATGTTCGCAGCAAAACACATCTGCATGAATGTGCCAAGCGAAATAAACATGGTGTTAGTCTTAAATCCATTCAAAGAATGGCCAGCCAATTTCAAACAATTGAAGAATAACTTCTTGATGGAAATTAAAATGCCCGATTTCAGAAATTGCAATATATCGGTATAAAATGGTTCTACTAAAGAAATAGCCGAGTTGACTCTTATTTAAAATAAAGGCAGTGGTTAATATTGTTTTGTTTTTAAGGTTGTTTTAATAATTATATTCGTATTAATTTGTTTCCTTGTTATATCTTGTGTCTTTGGTCACTCTTTTGTTTTATTTTTGGTCATATTATTTCCGCGGGTCAGGATAGACCCCTTAATCATTATTATAACTTTCGCTTAAGTTTCGGGAGTCGAGATTGTTCGCCATAAAATAACGGCCGAGCAAACAGTATGCCTGTGCTTGGGCAGGAGAGAAAGATGACCATATTGAAAAAGAAAAGAGTTGCTTTGATGGTGATGGCGATACTGCTTGCAGGCTGCAGTGATGGTGATGACGGTCGAGACGGTGCGCCGGGCGAGCCAGGGAAACCGGGGGAACCGGGAAAACCCGGGACAAATCCTCCTGTAACCCAATCGGTTGAAACCCAAGTTAAAGTGATTAATTACACTTTGGGCGAGGGGACAATTACCTACGAGTTCGAAGTGACAGATGAAAATGGTAATTTAATTAATGACCTTACCGATGTTCAGGCAAAAGTGGCTGCTTTGACTGCCAAAGGTTTTATTCTTAACCGGGACGAAAACCCTATTAATAATGTAGAGGACAATGTTCATATCGGTGGCGCAGTCACTCAGGCGACAGAAGGTGCCAAGTTAACTCAAGTTGATGATGGACATTATATATTTGAAGCGCCGATGGCGGGCGTTAATGCGGCTACTGAGGGTATTGTTTGGCTGCGTGTTGGCGGTAATGATGCCATTGCCCGTTCCAAGGCATTGGTTGTCAATAAGCCGGAGGGTCAATTCAGCACTACCACTGAAGCCTGTTATGCCTGTCACGTGGATTACTCCCAGAGCCCACGTCGTCACGCCGGATATGTGGCTGAAGGCATGGACGGTGAAGTAGATTTTATTGCCGGCTGTTTGGTTTGTCATGGCTCAGTCAGCAAGACAGTGACCAACGATGAGGGATTCTCTATCGGTGGTTATGCCAGCAATACCTTATCCAAGATAGGTCATATCAATCACAGGGAGTTCAGCAAAGACTTCAGCGTGCTCAACTGCAGCAGTTGTCATACAGATGCGCCTATTAACAGCAACTTTACCGGCCCTGGTTGTATCGATTGCCATGGTAAAGAAGGAACCCCGATAGGCGATATAGTGCCTTCAAATGGTCTGGATTTCCGTGAGCTGCATGAGCAGAAAGCCGGGATCACCAAGTTGCAAGCGCTACGTGCGGCTTACACAGTTGAACTTTCTACTCCTGAATCCGATGGTGCCGGTGGTTGGTGTTCTACCATCAGTGTCAAGGATAAAGAAGGTAATCTGGTCAATATCGGCAACAACTATAATGCCGACGCTGCCAATGCCGGTTATGTTGCCGCCAAGCCGATAGTCTATGCCGGTGCATATCTGCATGCCTATGACAATCATGGCCTGGTGGGCCGCCCGGGCGCCCGTAACTCAGAAACCAAGACGGACAATGCCGATGGCACCCGCACTGTGTGTTATGCTGCGGCCAACATAGCGGCAGGGTATGAGAATGCCGGCTATATGTTCTCGGCGCGGGTGACTTTCTCCAGCGAAGGTTGGCAGGAGTATGATGGCAAGGTGCGTGGTCAAACTCGCGATCGCATTCGTGCCAATGGTTATGACGGCTCCATGGGGGTCTCCTTCACGGCTTATTCTGATGTCGTCAATCCAACCGATGGCAGCAAGATCTCCGGCTTTGATCGGCGTCAGGTGGTGGCCGACAGCAGCTGTATTACTTGCCATAACGATGTGACAGCCTTCCACAAGAACGGTGAGTTCGACAACGGTGGTAAGGGTTGTATCGCTTGTCACGGCAACGGAATGGCCCGTACCAGCGCCGATTATGGTGCCGGCTTCGGTCCCATGATCCACAGCTGGCACTGGGGCAAGGGGGCAACTGTCGGTGAAGTGGCTCAGGATGCCGATGGCAACTGGAGTCAGACAGGAAAAGCCAACGGCGCCGCAGCCATAGCTCCGGCCAGCAGTTGTGTGGCCTGTCACCAGGATGGCCTGTCGCTGGCCGCTGTGCCCAACCAGTATATTCTGGAGCCCGGCAGCAAGATGACCAGCCCGGTCACCGCAAACTGTTATGCCTGCCACACCAGTGATTCAGCCAAGGCGCATATGAGTCAAAATGGCGGTGATATCAGTGTGGATATCCCGGCTGTTGAGTGGTTCAAGCAGCCAAGTGCCGAATCCTGTGCGACTTGTCATGACACAGGCAGAACCTTTGGTATCGATAAGTACCATAAGTTCTAATTAGCGTTTTATTGAGTAAACATTCCCTGCAAGGCTTGGTTTACCTCAAGACAAAGCGGCTCATTTGAGCCGCTTTTTTTGCTGTCCTGAGTAGAGTTGAGGTGTTCTAGGCTCAGCCGTGGCTGACGAAGGCGCTGTCATCTGCTGCATGCTCGCTCGTCAGTGCGGCCACTTCCAGCATGGCCCGGCTCAGGCAGCTCAGCTCTTCTGCGCTGATACCATAGGGCGGCATGATATAGATGAGTTTACCAAAGGGGCGGATCCACACGCCACGGGCAACAAATTCGGCCTGCAGCGCCGCGGTATTGACCTGTCTGTGCATCTCCAGTACGCCAACGGCGCCAAGCACCCGTACCGCTTTGACTCCCGGCAGGGCCGCTGCTGGTGCCAGTTCCTGTTTAAGCTGAGTTTCAATGGCCTTGACCTGAGCTTGCCACTCACCGCTTGCCAGCAGGGCCAGGCTGGCGCGGGCGGCGCTACAGGCCAGAGGATTGGCCATAAAGGTTGGCCCATGCATAAATACGCCGGCAGGGGAGCTGTCTATGCCCGCCGCCACTTTATCGCTGCACAGCGTCGCCGCCAGACTGATATAGCCGCCGGTGAGCGCCTTGCCGACACACATGATGTCCGGTGCTATGTCGGCATGTTCGCAGGCAAACAGCTTACCTGTGCGCCCAAAACCTGTGGCGATTTCATCCAGGATCAGCAGCACATCGTACTTGTCGCACAGGGCTCTTGCTGCCTTGAGATAGTCGGCGCTGTAAAACCACATGCCACCGGCACCTTGCATTATGGGTTCGAGGATCAGCGCGGCGGTTTGCGTGCCGTGCTCGGCCAGCATGGCCTCGAGTCCGGCGATGTCATCTGCTTTAGCGGCTTCACCAAAGGGTGTGCTCGGCGCCGGGGCAAACAGTTGCCGGGCCACATTGTCACCAAACATGGTGTGCATGCCGCCCTCCGGGTCGCAGACGCTCATGGCGGCGAACGTGTCGCCATGGTAGCCCTGCTTGACCGTCATGATGCGGTTTTTTTCTGTCTTGTTTTGTCCTTGCCAGTACTGCAGCGCCATTTTCAGCGCCACTTCCACCGCAATGGAGCCTGAGTCAGCCAGAAACACCTTGGTCAGCGGCTCCGGGGTGATATTGATGAGCTGGCGACACAGTTCGATGGCGCTCTCATGGGTGATCCCTCCGAACATCACATGACTCAGGCGTTTGAGTTGCTCTTCCATGGCGCCGAGAATTGCCGGGTGGCTGTAACCATGAACGCAGGCCCACCAGGAGCTGGTGCCGTCGATAAGCTCACGACCATCCTCCAGCGTCAGGCGTACGCCCTCGGCGGCTTTGACCCCATAAACGGGTAGGGTGTGGCTCATGGAAGTGTAGGGATGCCAGATGTGCTGACGGTCAAAACAATAATCTATGCTCATATATTAACCAAAGGTAAACCTGTGCAACTGGTTGGCGTTGACAGTGAGGGTGTCGCGGGTATGCTAACGAAAATAATTCAGGCCTTCAAGCAGCCAACTGAACCCGGAACCCCGAAGGATTAATCGGCAAAATCGGCTTCAGCAACAAATAGATCAGACTCAGGTAACACAGAATATGTCCAATACAGAGCTGCGCCATGACTGGCGCCGCGAAGAGGTTGAAGCCCTCTTTGCCCTGCCTATGAATGATTTGTTGTTTCGTGCCCACAGCGTGCACAGAACCCATTTCAATCCCAATGAAGTTCAGGTCAGTCGTCTGTTGTCAATCAAGACGGGGGCCTGTCCGGAAGACTGCAAATATTGCCCCCAGAGCGCCCGCTACGACACAGGATTGGAAAAAGAGCGTCTGCTGGAGATGGAAAAGGTACTGACAGAGGCCAGAAGTGCCAAGGCCGCCGGTGCGACCCGCTTCTGCATGGGAGCCGCCTGGCGTAACCCGCATGAGCGCGATATGCCTTATCTCAAGCAGATGGTGCAGGAGGTTAAATCCCTGGGAATGGAAACCTGTATGACCCTGGGTATGCTCAGCGAAAACCAGGCCAACGAGCTGGCCGAAGCCGGGCTGGATTACTACAACCATAACCTGGATACCTCGCCGGAATACTATGGTGATATCATCACCACCCGCACCTATCAGCAGCGATTGGACACCTTGGCCAATGTGCGCGCCGCCGGTATGAAGGTGTGCTCCGGCGGGATTGTCGGCATGGGCGAGCAGGCCACCGACAGGGCGGGTTTGCTGCAGCAGTTGGCTAATATGGAGCAACATCCCGACTCTGTGCCTATCAATATGTTGGTCAAGGTGGCCGGTACGCCGCTGGACAGCCTGGACGACCTGGATCCACTGGAGTTTGTGCGCACCATAGCCGTGGCCAGAATCATGATGCCTTTGTCACGGGTACGCTTGTCGGCCGGGCGTGAAAGTATGACAGATGAGCTGCAGGCCATGTGTTTCTTTGCCGGCGCCAACTCGATTTTCTATGGTTGCAAGCTGTTGACCACCACTAACCCGGAAGAAAATGACGATATGAGCCTGTTCCGCCGTCTGGGATTGACCCCGGAGCAGGGCAAGGCCGCCACGGTCGAGGAAGAGGGCGCCGAAATAGCCCGCGCCGCGGCCAAGGCAGAGGCTATCAATAACAAGGCTCAGGGACAGTTTTACGACGCCGGAGCCCTGTAACTTGACCTCATTGCTCGACAAAATGGCCCGCCGCCGTGAGGAGCTTGCGCGCGGCGGCTTGCTCAGGCAAAGATGCTGCTTCGCTGCAGCGCCCGGCCGTGAGCGACTATTGCATCCTGTTGCCCATGCAACAGATAGTGGCAAACCATTGCTGGATTTTGCCGCCAATGATTATCTGGGCCTGGCCCGTCATCCCAAGGTCATCTCTGCGCTTGCCAAGGGGGCAACTCTCTATGGCTGCGGCAGCGGCGCTTCACCTCTGGTTTCAGGTTACAGCGAGGCGCATCTCAAGCTGGAACAAGGTCTGTGCCGGGCACTCGGTGCAGAAGCGGCGTTATTGTTCAGCTGTGGTTTTGCCGCCAACACTGCGCTGATGAAAACCCTGTTTAGCGCTGAAGATACAGTGATTGCCGACAAATTGGTGCATGCCTCCATGATAGATGGCCTGCGCGACTCAAAGGCCAAAATACGGCGTTTTGCCCATAACGATATGGCGGCCGCCACAGCGCTTTTGGCCCGGCATCCCGGCAGCGCTGTGCTCACTGAAACCGTGTTCAGCATGGATGGCGACAGGGCGCCGCTCGGTAAATTGAGCCACTTGTGCCAAGCGCACAGCAGCCCGCTTATTCTCGATGATGCCCACGGCTTCGGCCTATTTGAGTCTTCACCCTTGCCGGTATTTGCCCGTTTGGTGACCTTTGGCAAGGCGCTCGGTGGTCAGGGCGCGGCGATTGTGGGCTCGCAGGAATTGATAGACTATCTGGTGGCTAACGCCCGTGAATACATCTATTCCACCGCGCTGTCACCCGCCTGCTGTATGGGCGTACTCGAGGCTCTGGAGCTGATCCAGCAAGAGCGCTTGCTTGAGCGCCTCAACGCCAATATCGCTTTGTTTCGCCGCAGCTGCCAAGTGGCGGGGATCTCCTTGATGCCATCTGAGTCGCCAATTCAACCTTTGTTGGTGGGTGAGAGTGGCAAGTGTATGGCGCTGGCGGCAAGGCTTCTGGAACGCGGCTTCCTGGTGGGGGCGATTCGGCCACCCACAGTCCCCCAAGGCAGTGCCAGATTGCGTATTACCCTGAGCGCCGAGCACAGGGAGCAGGATATACTGGCCTTGGCCTCGGCACTGGCGGAGCTGATGGCATGAGCAACATGAGTCATGAGCCTCTGGCCAATCATACAGGCCTGGTGCAATCCGTGCCGCTTGGTGACGTCGCCGGGCGTTTTTCCAAGGCGGCAAGCGCTTATGAGCGCCACAATAGGGTGCAGCGTCTGACGGCCGAAGCCTTACTTGACTGGAACGATTGCCCACACTCAGGAAAACTGCTGGATATAGGTGCAGGTCCGGGCACGGCTTTTGCCACGCTCGGCCCCCAAAGCGTGACTGCCCTGGATATCGCCAGCGGAATGCTCAAGCAGCTGAAGGGAAATTTCCCCTATTATCAGGCTGTTTGTGGCAATGCCGAGCAGCTTCCCTTTGGCGACAATAGTTTCGATGCGGTTTATTCCAACCTGGCGCTGCAGTGGTGCGGCGATATTCCGGCTGCCTTGGCGGAGATTTTTCGGGTCATGCGCCCGGGCGGCTCGGTACGCCTTGCCATAGTGGCCCGGGGCAGTTTGCCCGAATTACAGACGTTGGGGCTGCGAGTCAAGGCGTTTGCAGCCGAGGATATGTTAGAGCAAGCGCTGGGCCAGCATCCCTGGCAGAGCTTGCACACGCAAAGCCGCACCTTCCAGTGCCACTTTGCCAATCTCAGGGAATTGCTTTACTCCATCAAGGGGGTCGGCGCTTCAGTCGGCGCCGACAAAAACTCAGGCGCCGGGCTCAAGGGAAAGGGTTTTTGGCATACACTTAACGGGCAGGCCGAGGTCCTTAGAACGGACAAGGGATTGCCGCTGACATACAGGATAGTAATGGTTCAGGCTCGAAAATAACCATTGATGTTTTGGCTGTAGGGGTAGTTCAGCGATGATTTTTTTTGTAACAGGTACAGATACCGACAGTGGCAAGACTCAGGTCGGAGCCGCTCTGCTGCATAAGGCACGAGTCGAGCATGGCTTGAAAACCTTGGGGGTAAAACCCTTGGCCTCGGGTTGCCATAACACTCCTTACGGGCTGAGAAACCCGGACGCCCTGGCCTTGATGGATGAATCCACTCTGAAACTGCAGTACGACAAGGTAAATCCTTTCAGTTTTGAGCCGGCGATTGCCCCTCATATTGCTGCCGCCGATCTCGGCCTGGATATCAGCCCAGAGGCGGTACTGGCGGCACTGGATTTTACCCAATATGCCATGGCCGATTTCTGCCTGATAGAAGGTGCCGGTGGTTGGCGTTTGCCTTTGGGGGAGGGGCGTTTCTTATCGGAAGCGGTGCAGGGGCTGGCTCTGCCCGTGATTCTGGTGGTCGGAATGAAGCTTGGCTGTCTTAATCATGCGGTGTTGACCCAGGAGGTGATCTGCGCCGATGGACTTGAAATCGCCGGTTGGGTCGCCAACCGCGCCGAAGCCGATATGAGTCGCTTCGATGAAAACCTGGCCAGCCTTAAAGACTTGATGCAGGCGCCGCTATTGGGAGTGGTGCCGCATCTGGCTCATCCCAGTGCCGAGGCCATGTCTCAGCACCTGGATTTGAGCCCTCTGCTGGCTAAACCACATGGTTGAGCTCTGGAGTTAACAAGCAGCAAGGCCCCGTAGGGCCAAGTGTTTTTTAGCTCAAAAGATTGGAAAGATCACTGCCTACAGGCACGGGGATCTCCTGCTCTACACCGCTGAACAGATAAGCTTCCTTATCTCCCAAAAGACTCAGTTTATTGTTCTGCAGTAACAGGGCGCTTCCTTCCTGGATGGCCAGTACCGGCGTCTTGGGATCGACACAAGTAAACTCAAGTAAACGCTGGGCTCGGGTTTCACCATTGTGACCCGGTGCCTTGTAGTTGCTGTAATGCGGATTGATCTGCAGTGGCAGCAGGCCAAGGGCACTGAATGACGGCGGCTCTATGATAGGCATATCATTGGTGGTACGTATGCTGAGGCCTGCAATATTTGAGCCTGCACTCCAGCCGATATAAGGTTTGCCAGCGGCGACTTCCTCTTTGATCAGATGCAGCAGATCGTAGCGGTACAATTCATGCAATAGGTGGAAGGTGTTGCCACCGCCAACCAGAATGCCGTCAGCATCGCGAATGGCTTGCTTGGGGTCGCCATGTTGATGAATAGAGGAGATATCCAGCCTCAATGGAGCCAGGCCATTAACCACGGCTTCCAGATAGTTGTCGTAGCTCATGCTGACACCGGCGTAAGGGATAAATATCCACTTGCGGGCTTTTTCTGCCATGGGCTTAATATAGGGCAGGGCATGTTCCAGGTAGGGGGTGTCGCCAGCGCGGGAGCTGCTGAGCAGCAGAGTATTTATTGTCATAATCGTCGCTGTCCTTCTGATTGATTTGCGTTGTTTGATGGTAACAAAAAGCCTTTATACTCAACAATCGCCACAGCTGTTTTTGGTCGCGTTAAAAAGCCGCACTTGGCAATTGATTAAGTTTGATTTAATCAAGTCTACCTAGACTGCTTCCTCTGCGTAGCCGGGGCGTTTGGGCAGGAAAGCTAAACAATAATTTACCTTTTTCCTCTTGAATTCCCGCCAGGTGGACATATTATGTCTGCAATGACGCAATTCCGGTACAAGGGTACCTTACAGGAGCTGATATGAAGCGTGTATTTCTATTGATTTTGACTAACCTTGCCATCCTGCTGGTGGCATCGATTGTCATGTCTATTTTGGGTGTCAATACTCAAACCATGGGTGGCTTGCTGGTGTTTGCGGCGATCTTCGGTTTCGGTGGCGCCTTTATCAGCTTGGCGATTTCCAAATGGATGGCCAAGAAAACCATGGGCTGTGAGGTGATCACTCAGCCCCGTGACAACACAGAGCGTTGGTTGCTCGAGACCGTAGCCCGTCAGGCGCAGCAGGCCGGGATTAAGATGCCGGAAGTGGCCATCTACCAATCGCCTGAACTGAACGCCTTTGCTACAGGCCCAAGTAAAAACAACTCTCTGGTCGCCGTGAGTACAGGTTTGCTTTACGGTATGAGCGCCGATGAAGTGGAAGCCGTACTGGCGCACGAAGTCAGCCACGTGGCTAACGGTGACATGGTGACACTGACCCTGATCCAGGGCGTGGTGAACACCTTTGTTATCTTCGCCGCCCGCGTGGTTGCCGGTATCGTCAATAACTTTGTTGCCAGCAACGATGAAGAGGGTGAAGGCCTGGGCACTATCGCTTACATGGCTGTGGTATTTGTGCTGGATATGCTGTTTGGTATTCTGGCATCCATTGTGGTGGCATACTTCTCGCGCATTCGTGAGTTCCGCGCCGACGAAGGTGCCGCTCGCCTTGCCGGTAAGAACAAGATGATTGCAGCCCTTGAACGTCTGCGCACCGGGCCGGAAACCGGCGCCATGCCGGCCAATATGTCGGCCTTCGGTATCAACGGTAAGCGTTCAATGACTGAACTTTTTATGAGTCACCCACCGCTTGAAAAGCGTATCGAAGCGCTGAGAAACCGCGGATAATTTAGCAATACTTTCTCTAAAGGAGACCTGTTGGTCTCCTTTTTTATGCGCTTGAAACGCTTATTGATACAGATGTTTATAGGTAAATGAAATGTAAAATTCCGTAATTAACCGATGGTTACATGATTCAGCGCACATTTTGCTTTTGCGCAAGTTGTTAAAGTGGCGGCGACTCAGAATTAGTTTGCCAATTGGCAAAAGCTTGGCTAAGTTAATCCAAGTCGTGCTATTTACTGATAGTGAGACAAAGGTCATACCTGACATAAGAACCTTTGCTCGACTGTCATCATCGGAGGATATTATTGTGAGCAAGAAACTCTTGAGTGTGTTGTTCGGTGCCGGTTTGGCCGCACTGGCCATGTCACCATCTGCTTTTGCAGAAGATCAGAAGCTGTCAGATTTCCACGCGGATATGGGTGGCTGTGAAAGCTGTCATGCCGATGGTTCACCTTCAGCTGACGGCGCCTATGAATTTGAACAGTGTCAGAGCTGTCACGGTTCGCTGGCAGAAATGGACGCGGTACACAAGCCACACGATGGTGCTTTGATGTGTGCTGACTGCCACGCTCCCCACGACATGAATGTAGGTCAGAAGCCTACCTGCGATAGCTGCCACGATGATGGTCGTACTTCGGAAAGCACTCTGAAGTAAGCGCATATCGCACGAATGACAACGCCGGCTTGATGCCGGCGTTATTGTTTCTGGCTTGCGCTTATCTCGAGCCCTGTATGGTGAGCCAAGATCTCTGTCAGTCTTTATCCACCGGCGTTGTTGGCAGATATTTATTGCCTGAAAACATAGCAGAAATAATACCGGGCTGACGCTTACGCTCGGCGTGGATCACTGCAACTATGTGCAGCAATATCAAGAGAAGCAACAGATATACGCTGTAGACATGTACTTTCCCTGCCAAGCCCTTGGCGCCCTTAATCGCTGCAGCTTTGTCTGGATTAACGCCTGTGTCATCATAGGGTTTGAGGCTGGCAGGCTCAACACCATCGGCGGCGATATATTCCTGAACCATGCCGCCCAGCGGTGGATAGAAGATGTCAGTACCGGCTCGCACCAAACCTGTCACCATAATCAGGGTCAGCAGACCAAACAGAGCGATGACCGCCAGTTTGCCCGCCGGATTATGGCCGAGATATTGTGGGTTTTCGCCTTTCTTGAGTGCTGCACGATAGCCTGCCAATTCCCCTTTTTTGGGGAGTAGTTTACCAAGACGGGCTTTGATAGGGCCGAATAATCCCCACAGTAATCTGAATGCCAGGTTGATGGCAAAGGCATAACCTATCCAGACGTGCAGTGTCTTCAGGCCGATTTTGGCGTCGAGACCACTGATCCCGAAGTCAGATTTGAACATCATTACCCCGCCGATGGTCATCATCAGCAGCACCAAAAGCAGGTTTATCCAATGAAAAAGGCGAGTAGGAAGATCCCAGGCCTTATAGCGAGACAGGCGCACTTCGCCCGCAGTATTTGTTTGCATATTTGATCCCCCAGATCTGTTTTACCCCTTTATGTTAACGTCTGTAGCGGCGCTTGTTCAGTTAACTCTTATTCATTTTGAGTTTTTGGTAGAGATCTGTGCTTCCATTTCAAGCAGTTGTCTATTTTGATACGCATGTTCCGGCTATGTAGGTTTCGAGTTTTTAGCTGAGGGCAGCCTAGGTTCAATGTGATGCATTGGCAGGGGGGGCCAGATCTGCTCTGTTGACCGAGCTGATGGATAGCCGTTGGCCGCAGGAGTTTCTGGTGCGCTTGTCCTGTTTCTCCCCCGAGCGATGGCACGCTGATGCCTTGAGAGCCGATGTCGACATGCTGCTGGATTTGGCTACAGTGGAGTCGGCCTTGGGCTATAAAATCCTTAAACAGGCCGCCAAGAGCCGCAGTTGCAAAGTGGTGTTACTGCATTATCCCAAAAGGGTGGAGTATGAATGCCTGTTGTTGCCGTCTGTGGTCAAGGCGGTTTTCTATCCCGAGGCGAGCTTGGCACAGTTAGGCCGTGGCCTGGATATTGTGCAGAAGGGTGGCTGCGATATTCCTTTTGAGTTGCAATCTCGGCTGGCCAAGGGCGAGCTCAGTGGCGATGTGCTGACTTTCAGGGAGCGGGAGATGCTGCAGGCGCTACTGGCCGGGCTCAGTAATCAACAGATTGCCACTTCCCTGTATGTCAGTGAGAGTACGGTCAAGACCCATCTTTATCGGATGTTTGGCAAACTGAATGTAAACAATCGAGCCCAGGTGATGGCCTGGGCCCAGCGTCACTTGATGGCCGATGTGGCCGAGAGTCAAGGCTCTTAACCCAGCCAGGCCTTGGCTTTGGCTGGATCGGTGAGCTTGAGTGACACAGTATCTATTGCCGCCGGGTTGATAGGCAGTTGGCCTGTCATCAGTTCATCACGGCGGAAGAAGTGCAGCTCCAGACTATCGCCGGGCTCATATTGCTGCAGTTCATTTTCAAACAGAGCGCCGACCTGCAAACCATTGGCGGCAATCAACAGGTCCTGAGGCGCGAGCCCGGCGCTGTGAGCCGCGCTGCCGTTGGTCACACTCACAATCCTTAACCCCAGGGCTTCAGCCTTGTAGCGGGCTCCAAAGCCGATTTTTTGCCCTTCAACATCCCCACCGCCCTGATCCTGAGCGCCTTGGGCACTGCGAAGCTGCATCTCGATTCCGAATTGCGCCAGCAGGGGCGCCAGTGGCAACTCTTGGGTATTATCCAGAAAGGCAAATTCTGCGCTGGCATCCCGGCCAAGCAGCTCCTCATAAAGGCGGCGATGAGAGTCATCTTCAGTGCCTATCCCCTGGCTGCCAAAGGCCTGCCACAGCTTTTGCATCAGGTTATCCAGTGTGTATTTTCCCTGGGTTTCCAGTCTCAGAGTCAAGTCCAGATACAGGGCAAACAAAGCTCCCTTGGTGTAATAGCTGACGATGGCGTTGGCGGCGTTTTCATCCTGTTTGTAGAACTTGGTCCAGGCATTGAAGCTCGAATCTGTCAGGCTCTGCAACTGCCTGCCCGGCATGCGATACACCCGGGTCATGGTCTGGGATAACATCTCCAGATATTGCTCATTGGAAATCCTGTTGGCTCTGAGTGTCATCAGGTCATCATAGTAGGAAGTGATACCTTCATAAGCCCACAGCTGACGGGTGTAGCTCTCAGCCTCCAGCGCATAGGGAATAAAGCTGGCAGGCTTAATGCGTTTGACGTTCCAGCTGTGGAAGTATTCGTGACTGCAGAGCGACAGATAAGTGCGGTAATCCTTGTTGACCGGCATCTCAATACTCAGCGGCAGATCCTTACGGGAGCAGTGCAGGGCGGTGGAGGCTCTGTGTTCCAGTCCTCCAAAGCCATTGCCCAATACCTGGGTCATAAACAGGTAGCGCTCAAACGGCGCTTCACCGAAGAGGCGGATCTGGCTTTCGCAAATAGCCTTGAGATCGTCAAGCAGCCTGGGCATGTGGCAGCGGTGACGCCCGGTCAGTATCACATCATGGCGCACGCCACAGGCTTCAAAGCTGCCGTGGGTAAAGGTGCCCATCTCCACTGGATGGTCGATAAGCTCATCATAGTTGGCGGCGCTGAAACGGCCGAACTGCCACTCTTCACCTTCGGTTCGACTCAGGGTTGTTGCCAGCTGCCAGTTGGCTTCCTCTTTGGGAGGCTGAATTTCCAGCTCCAGCGGCTCAAGCTCTTTGCCGGCCACCGCCAAAAAGACGCTGCTGCCGTTGAAAAAGCCGTGGGTCTGATCCAGGTGGGCGCTGCGCACCGACATATCCCAGGCATAAACCGAGTAGCGCAGATGCAGCGACTCGGCATTGGAATCTATCTGCCAGCGCTGTTTGTCGAGCTGAGTAATGCTGAGCGGACGCTCCTGCTCATCAAAGGCTTTAAGATCTATGATATTGCGACAAAAATCGCGAACCATGTAGCTGCCCGGGATCCAGGATGGCAACCAAAGTTCTTGTCTTGGGGCTGGTGCCTGAATGGTGATTTTGACCTCGAACAGGTGAGCGTGGGGATCTATGGGGCAAATCTGATAACTGATCATCTGATATCCGTGTGAATCGTTGGCGAGTGCCGGGAGCCAAATTGGGTGCTATCCGGCTGAGCATGGCGACAATGCTGCCAAAAAAGCCAGGCTGCGGCAATTACTTGCCGAGTTTTAAATAGCTTGGGGTTCAAATCGCCGTGGCCGATTACATCTCCGGGCCGAATGGTATTATACTGCCAAGAACACAGAGGTTTGGCCCTTGGGCCGAGCCTGAACCGACACACCGGAGTGGCAAAATGGCCGAAGAAACCATATTCAGCAAAATTATCCGCCGTGAAATTCCCACGGACATACTGTATCAGGACGAACTGGTAACCGCCTTTCGGGACATCAATCCCAAGGCGCCCACCCACGTGCTGATAGTGCCCAATCATCTGATCCCCACGGTCAATGACGCCAAGGCCTCTGACGAGCAGGCCATAGGCCGTATGGTGACTGTGGCCGCCAAGCTGGCCACCGAGGCCGGGATCGCCGAGGACGGTTATCGTTTAATCATCAACTGTAATGAACATGGCGGCCAGGAAGTGTTCCACATCCACATGCATCTGCTTGGCGGTAAAGCCTTGGGGCCTATGGTGAGTTCAGCGTCATGAAAGTCAATCCGGAGTTTTTCCCGCTGACGACCCTGGCTACCCGTTTCGTCAACCAGTTGGCCCAGTGCCGCCGCCTCGGGCTCAAGGTGCATGAGGCCAGTGAGCACCATGTACTGATAGAATTGCCTTACAGCACCGAGCTGGTGGGTTACCCTGAAACCGGGGTTATTCATGGTGGGGTTATCACTACTTTGATGGATACTGCCAGTGGCTGCGCCGTGGTTTGTGCCATCAAGGACAAATATGGTTCGCTGGAGATCTCGCCGACTTTGGATCTGCGGGTGGACTATATGAAGCCCGCCGAGCCCCACAAGCCGGTGTATGGTTTTGCCGAGTGTTATAAGTTGTCATCCAGCGTAGCGTTCACCCGGGCCATTGCCTATCAGGACAGCATAGACGACCCCATCGCCCATGCGGTTGGCTCCTTTATGCGGATAAGCCCTGAAATGATAGGGGATACTTTCCGCAAGGCACTGATGGGTGAGGAGACGAAATGACAGATCCCAAGGCATCTCTGGATGTAAAAAGCATAGTTGCAAAAGTGACAGAAACCAATGATTTCAGTCACTTGCTTGAGCATGTGCCCTACGCCCGCTTTATTGGCATGTTGGTTGAAAGGTTTGGCGATGAACTGGTGTTTCGTCTGCCGGCCAAAGATGACAACATAGGTAACCCGGTACTGCCGGCCATTCACGGCGGGGTGATAGCCGGGTTTATGGAGATGTCGGCCATCATCCAGCTTATGGTGTTTATGCAAACCAGTAAGGTGCCCAAGGTAGTTGATTTTTCCATCGACTATTTACGTGCCGGTTATCATAAGGACAGCTTCGCCGAGTGCCGAATTACCCGTCAGGGACGGCGAGTGGCCAATGTCAATATCGACTGCTGGCAAACCAACCGCAAGCAGTTGATTGCAACCGCCCGGGCACACTTTTTGATTGATTGAGAATAAGGGATTGGCAGATGAAAAAAGTCTTGGTAATAGCAGCAACCCTGCTGGCTCTGGCAGGCTGCGCCAACCATACGGCCGGGGTGTATGCCAGCTCGACCGGTGAAAGCCGTATCGACAATAGCAGCTTTGCCCGCTCTGTAAGTGTCGGTGATCTTATGGCCAGAGGCGAGGGCGGCTTGCTCAGAGGCACAGCCACCATCAGCAGCAAAGTCGCTACCGATATGCGCATTCAATACAAATTCACCTGGTATGATGCCAGCGGCTATACCCTGGATGATGAAGGCGTGTCCTGGAAGTCGGTTAAGCTGCATGGTAAACAGCAGTTGCAGGTGAGCGCCGTGGCGCCGAATCCGACCGCCAGCCGTTTTGAGATCTATGTGCGCGAGGCCTTTTCAAACTAAAAGTTGCAACCTCGGCACCACTGCCGCCCGAGCCATTATTCCCGTTGAATGCTCAACACTCGGGAGTATTGGAGTGGGCGGTTTTTTTATGCCCTCAGGTACAATTTGGCAACCTGGCTCACTTTTGTTGGTAACTCGTGTATACTGGCCCGCGCCAAGGGGTGTTTACCGCATTGCGGTTGACTGAGATGTCGTATGACGAACCCTTAGAACCTGATCCGGCTAGTACCGGCGTAGGAATGGGCCACAATTCGTGCACTTTCAACTCGCTTTCTTATTGCCGGATCTCAAACTGTGAATATTTGAGGTCCTATGTCCAAGTTTACCGTACCTACTCTGCTTGCCAGCACCATTCAGATGCTGCTGTGGGCACCCGTTCATGCCGCCGATAATCCAGGCGTTGAAAATCAAGATGAGCAACAAGCCATGGAAGTGATAGTCGTCAGCGGCGACTTTCGTGGCCTGACGCTGGAGAAGATGCCCTCCAGCGTGACTGTTATCGATGAGCAGCGCATTGAAGATCAAGGCGCCGAGCATTTCGAAGACATGTTGGGTAATGTGGCCAACTTCAACTGGTCAGGTGCCAGCTCCCGACCAAGATACTTCCAGATCCGCGGCGTAGGTGAGCAGGAGCAATACCAGGGCGCGCCCAACTCCTCTGTGGGCTTTATTATCGATGATATCGATCTCTCCGGGCTGGGCAGCGTTTCCAGCCTGTACGACCTGCAGCAGTTTGAAGTGCTGCGCGGCCCCCAGGGCACCCGCTATGGCGCCAATGCTCTGGCCGGTCTTATCTATCTCAAGAGCAATGACCCCACAGACGTGTTCGAGCACGGCGCCGAAGTCTCGCTCGGTAATGATAATCTGCAAACCTTTAGCGGCTTCAGCTCCGGCCCAGTGACTGATTCCGGCAAGCTGCTCTATCGTGTGGCGCTGCAGCAACACAAGCAGAACGGTTATCGCGACAACCTGTATCTGGGCCGTGACGATACCAATGAGCGTGATGAATTCAGCGGCCGTATCAAGCTGCGCTGGTACGCCACCGACAAATTGCAGGCGGACTTCACTCTACTGCATGCCGATTTTGACAATGGTTATGATGCCTGGACTTTGGACAATAACGGCTTCGATACCATTACCGATGCGCCGGGCGTCGACAAGCAGCGCACCACGGGATCCAGTCTCAAGCTGAGCTATACCGGCTTTGAGGCTTTTGAGCTGGTGTCCCTGTCAAGCTATGCCGCAACAGATCATCACCACGGTTACGACGGTGACTGGGCCAACCCGGATTACTGGGCCGGGAAAGAGTGCGGCGGCGCACCCTGTGAGTACGATTACACCTGGGATAAACGCGGCGAGCGGCGCACTCTGTCACAGGAGTTCAGATTCAGCTCTAACGAGGCCGGGCGGATTTTCGGCGGCAGCACAGACTGGCTGGCCGGGCTCTATTTTATGGATCTCGATGAGGACAATGATCTCTACTCTGAATACAACAGCTGGCCGGATGAAGTGTTGACTTCCCGCTACAGCGCCAGTAACTATGCGGTGTTTGCCCAGTTGGACTCAGATCTGGGGGCGGGCTACAGCCTGTCTATCGGTGCTCGTATTGAGCGACGTGAGAGTGACTACAGCGACAGCAATGGTGATGCCTTTAGCCCATCGGAAAACATGTGGGGTGGCCATATTGCCCTGTCCAAGGCACTGGCTGAACACCATGAAGCCTATGTTCGGATAGCCAGGGGCTACAAGGCTGGTGGTTTCAATATGACGCTGCCCCAGGAGCTGGCCGACAAGAAAGAGTTCGATACCGAAATCCTCTACAACTATGAACTGGGGCTGAAATCCAGCTGGGCCGATGGCTTGCTGGATACTCGTCTGGCACTGTTCTTTATGGACAGGGAAGATCAGCAGGTAGCGGCCTCGCTGCAGGATCCTGTCGATCCCCAGCGCTTTATTCTGTTCACCGAAAACGCCGGCAGCTCCAATAACTATGGCGCCGAGCTGGAAGCCAACTGGTATCCCACAGATTCACTGCAGTTCTACACCAGCCTTGGGTATCTGCAGACAGAATACGGTGATTACCTGTATCAGGATAAATATGGCAACCCTGTGGATCTCAGTGGCCGGGAACTGGCCCACTCGCCGAGATGGACCTATAGTCTCGGCATGACCTGGCGCAATGACATGGGCTGGTTTGCCAACCTCAACAGCAGTGGCAAGAGTGCGTTCTACTACTCAGACAGCAATGATTCCCGATCTGAAGACTATCAGGTGGTCAACGCCAAGCTGGGATATGAGACCGACAAGTGGTCGGTTTACCTCTGGGGCCGCAACCTGTTCGATGAAAAATACGGCGTGCGCGGTTTCTACTTCGGCAATGAGCCGGATCAGGACTGGGCCGAGAAGCAATATATCCGCTACGGGGACCCACGCCAGATTGGTGTGACCTTCAACGTCAAATTTATCTGATGGCATAAGCCGTTGTCGGCCGGGGCGTGTAGCAGTGCCCCGGTTTATTACAGGAGATGTAAAATGAAGTTAACTGCCGAAATCAGCATGTATCCGCTCCACGATGAGTATCTGGAGCCTATTCAATGGTTTATCAAGCGCCTGGACACTTATGCCAACATAGAGAGAACCACCAATGCCATGGCGACACAGGTGTGCGGTGATTATGCCGAGGTGATGGCCATGCTGGCCACTGAGATGCAGGCAGCGCACGAGAAATTTGGCAAGGCGGTGTTTGTCTGTAAATTTATCGGCGGTGAGCTGAACTTGGGCCACAGGGAATAACCCATGAGTGAATTCTGGCACTGGCTCGCCGAGGCCGGCTCTCAGGCCCAGGGAATGGGCGCTTGGGAAGCGGTAGCCGTGGTATTGGCCTTGGCCTATCTGCTGCTGGCCATGAAAGCCAATATCTGGTGTTGGGCGGCAGCCTTTGCCAGCACTGCCATCTACACTGTGCTGTTCTGGAAAGTCGCGCTGCTGATGGAGTCAGTGCTCAACGTCTATTACATGGCGATGGCGTTGTACGGATACTGGCTCTGGCGCCGGGGTGGGGAAAACCATCAAGGAGTGGCTGTGACCTCCTGGCCCTGGCAGCGGCACCTGGTGCTGATTTTGTTGACTGGGTTGGTGTCTCTGTTTGTCGGTCATATGATGGCGACTTTCACTCAGGCAGCCTTTCCCTACCTGGATGCGGCAACCAGCTGTTTTGCTGTGATGACGACTTTTCTGGTGGCGCGCAAAGTGCTGGAAAACTGGCTCTATTGGGTGGTTATCGATCTGGTGTCCATCTATCTCTATTTAAGCAAGGGCTTGATGTTGACCTCACTCTTGTTTGTGCTCTACGTGGGGATGGCGGTAGCCGGATACTTTATCTGGCGCGCCAGAGCTAAGGAGTCCCGCGGTCGCGACTCCTCACTGCTTGAAAGCGGCGCGGCATGAAAGGCAAACCGCTGACAGCACTTGAAGCCAGTCTGGGTGAAGGTTTGAGCTGTGAGCTCAATGCCGCTCTTGAACGGCTACAGTTGTGGCCGCTTGAAGGGGCCAAGCCGCTCACTCTTGGGCTAAGCAACCAAAACTGGCTCTTGCAGGCCGGTAGCGAGTCAATGGTGCTGAGAGTCAACTCCCCGGGTTCAGACCGTATCTGCGACAGAAACAACGAACTGGCATGTTGGCGGGTTGCCGAGAAGGCGAACCTGGCACCAGGGCTGATTTGGGTCAGCGCTGACAAGGGGTTATATCTGAGCCGCTTTATCGAACAAGCGCCGCAAGCCAACTGGCAGCAGTTACTCGCATCCAAAGGCGCGGCCGAGATCGCAAGCGCGGCTCAAAAAGCCTATGCAAACTCAAAGAACCTCTCTGGCCTGCCTGAACGCAAACATGAGCCTAAACATGAATTTGGCTCAGGCGCTGTATTGGGAGCCAGGCAAGGCAAATCACCTCAGGCCTTACTGCTGGAGTTGCTGCTGGGGCTGAGGGGCTTGCCGGCCCCCAAGCTCGAAATCAGTGTTGCCGAGCAGTGGCGCATCTATCTGGAGCGGCTCGATGATATGGCTCTGAGCCGGGGGCAGCCTTCAAGCTGGCAACAGCGGCTCATGCAACTTCACTCGGCCCAAGGGTTATTCGAGCAGTGCAGCACTCGGCTGGAGGCCTGTCTGCTGAGGCCTCAGTATTGTCACAGGGATCTCAATCCTCATAACCTGTTGCTGGCCGAGGATGGACTCAAGTGCGTCGATTTTGAATATGCCTGCGCTTCCCACCCGCTGTTTGAGTTGGCCGGGGTGCTGTCATCCCATCAACTGAGCGCCGAGGGGCAACAGTGGCTCATCTATCACTATCTTGAGCAGCATCCGCATTTAACCGGCGATGCTCACCTGGCGGTGGCTGCAGCCGTCGATGTCTACTGGCTGTTTGCCTGCTGCTGGGCCTTGCAGATGGCCTGGGACAATCAGCAGCAGTCTTATCTCGACTGGTTTGATGACTTCTGGCATCTTGTAAAGCATCAATGAGTCAGGCAGGGAAGCTGTCGCCTGGCCTTAGCCAACTTAAAGTATTTAATGGATGAAACGCATTGTTATTGCCCTGGCGCTGCTTATTGCGCTCAGTGCCTGCTCCACCAAGGTCAGCTATTATTTCCTCGATTGGGCCATAGAGTGGCAGCTGGAAGATTATGTCACTCTCGACCGGCAACAGGAGCAGGCGTTTGACGCCATTCTCGACCCTTTTCTCGCCTGGCATCGCAGCCAGGAGTTACCCAGATACAGTGCCCAGTTAAAAACGCTGCAAACCGAGCTTGCCGATGGCACTTTAACGCCACAGAGTTGGCGCCATCATGTGGATATGGCAAGAGATCACTGGTTTCGGCTGTTTGCCCAGGTGTTTGACGATCTTTTGCCCCTTATCGCTTCTTTGAGTGACAAGCAGGTCGCCCAGGTGATAGCCAAACTGGAGGCCGATGAGCAGGAGCTGGTGGATGAATACAAGGACAAAAACCAGGAACAACTGATTGAAGATGCGGATGAACGGCTGGAGGAGCTGTTTGCCGATTGGCTGGGGCGTTTGAGTGAGCAGCAAAAGGCCCTGATCCATGAACACAATAGCCGCCGACTGGCGACCCTGGATATGTGGCTCGAGTATCGTCACGAGTGGCTCCGGCAGTTCAAACAAGCCTTGCTGCAACGCAGTGATTCTGACTTGTTGGCGCAGCGCTTGCGGCTGCTGATGACATCGCCCGATGAGCTCAAGTCAGATGTGCACAAGCAGAAATTGGCGCAGAACACGGAAAACTTCGGCATGCTGTTGTTGCAACTGCACCAGAGCCTGAGTGAGCGCCAGCAAAAACACTTCAAGCGTAAGCTGGGCAACTTGATTGACGATCTGGATGAACTGAGTCAGGTATAGCCCTGAGCTTATGGGGTCGTAAAGCGGGTCTTTGGTCTGTAGAAGGGGCATTGGGCCATTTGCCCGGAAAAACATGCCTTGCATCCAGGCCCTTAAGCGGACGCAGAGCAGGCATGGGGCTTGTTGGCACCTTTCTAAAGTAAAGACTGAAATAAAATCGCTTATTGCCGGGTCAACTGCAGCATGACAGGAATACTCCCCGAATAAGGAGGTTTTCATGCAAGCCATCATTCAAACCTATGCGGCATTTTTCAAATCACTGCGACACTTCGATGGCCTGGCACCGTTGGCATTGCGGCTCTATCTGGCGCCGGTGCTGGTGCAGGCCGGTTACAATAAACTCAGCCACTTCAGCGACACAGCGGCCTGGTTCGGTAATCCGGATTGGGGGCTGGGCTTGCCCATGCCTGAAGTGATGGTGGCGCTGGCGGCCGGGACCGAATTTTTTGGTGGCTTGTTGCTTCTGCTCGGGTTGGCCACACGGCTGGTGGCTATCCCCATGAGTATTACCATGTTGGTGGCGGCCTTCAGTGTGCACTGGTCCAATGGCTGGCTGGCGATTGCCGATCCCTCATCCTGGCTCGCAAACGACAGGGTGATGGCTTCGGTTGAGAAGCTTGAGCGGGCCAAGGGGATATTGCAGCAGCACGGCAATTACGACTGGCTTACCAGTTCGGGTAACCTGGTGATCCTCAACAACGGCATTGAGTTTGCGATCACCTATTTCATTATGCTGTTGGTATTGCTGTTTATGGGCGGCGGTCGTTACACCAGTGTGGACTATTTTATTGGCCGTAAATGGCTACCCAAAACCGTTAATCTCGGCTGATTGTTGCTTAAAACAACTCGTCCCGGCTTATTGCCTCTGGCGATCCGGGGCGGATTTGGTATCCTGTGAAGTCATTGATATCTCAGCTGAGGATCGCGCATTGGACGCACTTACTCTTCTTCTTACCCGACAATCATGTCCACGACTGCAGGCTCCGGCGCCGAATGAAGCGCAACTGAAAATTATCCTGGATGCCGCGGCCAGAGTACCGGATCACGGTGGCCTGGCGCCCTGGGAGTTTATTATTGCTACCGGTGAAGGGCTCAATCGCCTGGCAGATATTTTTGTTGCAGCCGCCACAGCAGATGGTGCCGACGAGGGCTTTATCAACAAGGCTGCCGGTTTGCCGCTCAGAGCGCCTATGGTAATCACTGTGGTTGCCAAGACCAAAGATCATCCCAAGGTGCCTGAGCTGGAGCAGCAATTGGCAGCCGGCTGCGCCGTAATGGCGATGCAGCAGGCCGCATTTGCCCTGGGGCTTGGCGGAATATGGCGCACTGGCGCCTTTGCCTTTGACTCTACGGTCAACACGGCACTGGGGCTCGATGGCAGTGATCAGATAGTGGGCTTTCTCTATCTGGGCACCCCTGTGGTTGAAGCGCCGCTCAAAGCCACCAAAGAGGGCAGCGCCTTTGCCCGCTATCTCTGATAGCTGCCGGACACTCAATGGCGGAAAGCTTGCCATGGGCTAAGCTCATGGCATCAAGCTATTGTACTCAGTTGCCTACCGCAACCCCCACCTCCAGGCGCTCGAACCAGTCGAGAAACTCAGGTATCTGTTCGCCCCTGAATATCCGCCCGTGCTGCGGACATAAATAGTCCAGCTCCAGCTCTCTTATTCTGGCTATCCAGTCCTGCTTGGCGCGGTTGGAGGGCATCCATCTTTGATGGAAAAAGCGCATCTTCTCGGTGTGACGGCCAAAGTCATCGACAAACAGCCCGGCATCCGCGTCTTCCAGTGCCGCACCTATATCGCCCGACATCAGCACTTTGCCGATAGGGTCGTAGACATGAAAATTGCCAGAAGCGTGCAGATAATGCGCCGGGATAAACTGCACCTCTACGCCATCGAGCGTCAGCTTGTCGCCTTGATCTTTAATGGCCTGGTATTGAATATGCTCCATTCCGAAATGGCGGATGAAACCTTCCCAAATCCAGGGCGCGTGCAGCTGGGCCCGCTCCAGAGTCTGATCCCACAACCCCAGGGAGGAGATGATATCGGGATCCTGATGGGAGGCGAATAGATGGGTGAGCTGCTCTATGGGGATGTGACAAACCACATTGGCCAGCATGGGGGCAAATAGCTCTATGCCCCCCGGGTCCATCAGCAGAGCCTGCTCGGCAGTGACCAACATATATTGATTGGTGTCTATGATGCCGTCGGGTTTGTCCGGATCCCGGCCAAAATAGATCCATTTGTGGCTATGGGTTTCCAACAAGAGTTGGCTCTTCATCCCTGTACTCCCTTATTGTTCAAGTAATTGAATCGCCTTATCTACCTGAGTGCGGATCGCGCCGGCAGCAGCATCGACCCGGTTGGCAACATGGTTGAAAGTGGCCTGGTCGGCGGGTTTTATCCGGCAGGCTTCGATGCGGCACAGCGAGGCCAGCACTTTGGCGGTTTTCAGCTGCTGGCAGAGCTCTTCCAGTTGCAATTCAATATCCAGGCTCAGGCGTTTGCACTGTTGCTCAAGGGCCGTAAAGTGTTGGCTGTTCTTCTCCAGCGCCGGCGTGATACTGTCGCCATAACGGGCTTTACGGGCTTTCTCCCTGGCGCGGGCAAATTGCTGCATCGCCTTGCGGACTCGGGTCTGCTCGCTGGTCAGGCGGCTGATGGTCTGTGCCAGATGATTGATTCTCGCGGCTGAGTGGGTGGTGAAATGCGCCAGTTCGTCGATGGAGTGGGTCAGCGCCTTAAAGCCCAGCGCCATGCTGCCGGCGCGAATCGATGCCGCCTGGGCATTGCTGGCGATAATATTAATCTCTTTGCAGTGGCCCTGAGTCTTTTCCAGTTCGGCGGCTATGATAGCGGCACGAACATAGAACTGACGCGTTGGTTGACGTTCTGATCCCATAATTCACTGTTTTACAGTCATAATCCTGTTTGAGAGTATAGAAGATAATTAACTTCCCAACAGGCGCGAGCTGATTTTTCCCATCAATGGATTCAAGCCATAACTCAAGCGCTTGAATTTGCACCTTGTTTAGCTTGAAGAACCGCTTTGAGAATAGATACTTAGTGTTGTAACCATATGAATTAAAAGTTTTATTTTGATTGTCAGCCCAAATCGAATGCTCTAGTATCCGCTGCTATCAGAATCGGCCCCTGCTTTATTCAAGTGGGGGCTTTTTAGGTTGTGGCTTTGTCAATAAATAGGCAACAACAGCCGCTGCATTTCAGAGAGGATACCCATTTGGTTTCGCTGTTAAACGATGAACTATTGGACAGGATTGCCGATGCACTTACGGACAAGGGATACATAGTGCTTGAGGATGTGCTGCCGGAGACATTGAGTAACGCATTGCTGGATAAGGTTAACCACTCGCCGGTAGAGAGCTTTCGCTGGGCTGAAATCGGCCGTGGTAATGAGCGCGTGCGCGAACAGGAGATACGTTCAGACAGGATCCGCTGGTTGAATGAACAACAACAGCCGGATGCCGACTATTTGGAATACATGGCCTGCTTGCGTCATGGGCTTAACCGGCGCCTGTTTATGGGGCTATTCGATTATGAAAGCCATTACGCCTTTTACCGCCCTGGTACTTTTTACCGTAAACACCTGGACGCGCTGCGGGGTAGTCGCAACCGGATCTTGACCACGGTCTTCTTCCTGAATCCCGACTGGCAACAGGGGGATGGCGGCGAGCTGATGCTCTATGAAGAAAACGATGTTCTGCTTGAGCAGATCCCGCCGAGAATGGGCACTCTGGTGATTTTCCTGAGCGAGCGTTTCCCCCATGAAGTACTGCCAACCCATAAAGATCGCGCCAGCATAGCCGGTTGGTTTCGGGTTGCCGGTAGTTATGAACTGCCATAAATAACACTACTGGCATGTTGCCTCTGGGCGGTATTTTTGAGCACAAGCTTAGTTCAGGGGCAGCAGGCTTATGCAGTAGCTTCAGCTAACACTCGGTGAGCGCAGAATCTCTTCATCTACCCAATGGAGCAGTTTCTTGATGGCTTTGGATAGCACCTGGTTCTGGCGCACTATGTAACCCAGGCTGGCGGAAGGGAAGCTGGGTAGTGGCGTCATGCAGGACTGCAGGTTGAGTTTGGGATGCAGGGCGAAGTCCGGCACTATAGCGATACCGAAACCGGCTTCGGCCCAATCTATTTGGGCATCCACGCTGCCCACTTCCATGATGCGGTATTCCGACAGTTTGAGCTCAGGTAGTGCCGGGTCAATCAGATCCCGGGTGCGGGTGTCGTGTCCCAGTAGTATTAAGGTCGGTGCTTCCTGCGGGCTGGAGACTTTTCCTCTTTGCCAGGCCTTGAGATCATTGCCCAAGGCGTACCATTTCACTTGTTTTAGCTCGGTAAAATGCAGCGGTTGACTCTCTTTTTGTGCCATCACAAAGCCAAGATCGGCCTTGGCGCTTTTTACCAGGTCTGCCGCTTGCGAGGAGGTGGTGTTCAGCAGTGTCAGGTCAATGCCGGGGAATTCGGCTTTGAACGACTGAAATGGACCTATCAGCAGCCATCTGGAAATAATATCGCTGGCGGCTATGGTCATGGTGCCCTGGCACAGATCATTGATGGCATTGAGATCGGCCTGGCAACTTTGCAGCTCCATCAGGGTGTTGTGTGCACTCTTTAGCAAGCGCTCACCGGCTTGGGTCAGCCGAAATGGATTCCGCTCAATCAGCTTTACTCGGGTGGTTTGCTCCAACTGTTTGATATGTAAGCTGACATTGGGTTGAGTCATATGCAGTTCATTGGCCGCCTTGCCGAAGTGTTCCAGGCGGGCCAGGGTGACAAAGGTTTTAAGCCAGTGGAGTTCGAGCATAACAGCCTCTTTGCGAGTTTTTTAAGCGGTACTTTTTAAGCGTTAGGGCAGGCGCTTTATGGTTGGCGGCTTGGCCTTGGTCTTAGTCATGGCCTTAATCATGGCCTTGGTCACGACAATTGCCCGCTATCTTCGATTCCGATGCAAAATATCCCGATATGGATTTCTTATCAAGCCAATAATGATTATTAATTTTTCTTATTTTTGCCGTGGTCATAGGATAGACAGGTTTTTGTTTAGGAGAACTGGAAATGTCGTCTATCGTTGTAGTTGGTGCAAACTGGGGTGATGAAGGTAAAGGCCGTATCGTGGACTATCTGGCAGATAGCGCGGCGGCGAGCATACGTTTTCAGGGCGGCAACAATGCCGGCCACACAGTTGTGAATGACTTTGGGACATTCAAACTGCATCAACTGCCTAGCGGCGTATTCAATCCAAGTTGCTTGGCAGTATTGGGCCCCGGCATGGTGATAAGCCCGGCGCCACTTTCCGAAGAGATTGCCGAGGTGAAAGCCGCCGGCGTCAATGTCAATCTGTGCATTTCCGATCGGGCGACTCTGTGCCTGCCAATCCACGCCATTGAAGATACTCTGGAAGAGGAGCGTCTTGGTGACGGCGCTTACGGTTCTACCCGCCAGGGCATTGCCCCGGCTTACGGTGACCGGGTAATGAAAAAAGGCATTCTGGTGGGTTGGTTGAAGCAGCCTGAAGTACTGCGTGAACGTATCCAGTTTATGCTGGACTGGAAACTGCCGCAGCTCAAGGCGCTGTATCCCTCCTTTGAATTTTCGCAAACCGCAGAAGAGATGACTGCCTGGTTGTTGGAAGTGTCCGCTCCTTGGCGTGATGCCATCTGCAACGTGAGCGAGCCGCTGAAAGCGCTGCAGGCAAAAGATGAAAATCTGCTGTTTGAAGCCCAGTTGGGCGCGGGTCGTGACCTGGTTTACGGTGAATACCCTTGGACCACATCTTCCAATGTGACCGCAGCTTATGCTGGTCTTGGCAGTGGTTTACCGGCACTACGCCCCGAGCGAGTGATTGCCGTAGCCAAGTCCTTCAGCTCATCAGTGGGAACCGGCACCTTGATAACCGCCATGGAAGAGCAGGATAACTTCCGCGAAGCTGCCAATGAGTACGGCGCGGTAACCGGGCGCCCTCGTGATATGGGCTATTTTGATGCCGTGGCCACCCGTAATGGTGTCGAGCTGCAGGCGGCCACAGAAGTGGCGCTCACTAAACTGGATTGTTTGAGTGGGATGCAGGATCTGAAAATCTGCATCGATTATCAGGGCGAACACAGCGAAAACCCGATTTGGCCACAAACTTCTGCCTTGGCGCCGGTTTACGAGCAGATGGAAGGTTGGAGTGAAGACATCACGGCTTGCCGCACCTTTGAGAGCCTGCCACTGGCAGCACAAAAGTACGTACAGCGGGTTGAAGAGTTGATGGGCGTGCCGGTGAAAATGATCTCTGTCGGCCCGGAGCGGGCGCAGATGATCCTGCGTTAACAAGGTTGCCCGTTTATGCCCAAGTCTCTCCGTGTGTGACATAGTCAAGGGAGGCTTGGGCATCACTATGCTAATTTCGCGCTTCATTTGGGTCATGCGCTTTCTCCGCTGTTAGCTATTTCCCCCTTCGCATTTCAATTTATTGCTGTCCCCTTTGAACTGACCTGCTGTTATCACTGGCTTTGTTTTTTACAATCGTTTTGAAAGAAACTGTTTGTTAACATTTCTCTGGTTTAATGATTTATTCATGTTAGTCTGGTATTTAAACAAGCGTTAAATCATCATCTTGCATTATTAGGGAGGCAAATCATGGGACTGGAAGCATGCTTGACCGGAGAACATGTGATCCTCGAACCTTTGAGTCAGGATCATCTGCCGGCGCTGTCGTTGGCAGTCGCCGATGGTGAGTTGTGGCGCTTGTGGTACACCAGCGTGCCGCATCCGGATGAGATGAAAGAGTATATCCAGCAGGCTTTGGAAAGTGAGCAGCGCGGTGAGGCCTTGGCCTTTGCAGTACGTAGCCGCGATAGCGGTGCAATTGTCGGTTGTACCCGCATTTGCAACTGGGATCAGGCCAACCGCCGGCTGGAGATTGGATATACCTGGTATGCCAAGAGTGTGCAGCGCAGCGCCATCAATACCGAAACCAAACTGTTGCTGCTGGAGTACGCCTTCGAGACCCTGGATGTGATGGCGGTGGAGTTCAGAACCCATTTTCACAACCAGGCTTCACGGGAAGCCATCACCCGTCTGGGAGCCAAGCAAGATGGTATCTTGCGAAATCACAGGCTGCTCAAGGACGGCAGTGTCAGGGATACAGTGGTTTACTCCATCATTGACAGCGAATGGCCTGAAGTGAAACAAGGCCTCAAGGACAGGCTGGCATTTTACAGTGATCAGTACCATGCCGAACTCGCACAGTGAGTGAGCACCATTTAGGACATTATTGAATCGAAGGGAAATCATTCATGCTAAAGCAAGTTATTCGGGCACAGTCACAGGACGCCGAGATTATCTCACCGCTGTTTGATGAGTATCGCCGGTTTTATGGATATCCCAGCCAGCCCGAACTGGCGTTAAGCTTTATCAGCCAAAGGCTTAAGCGGGATGAATCCGTGATCTTTTATCTGCCGGATGAGCAAAACCAGGCCTTGGGTTTTGTGCAGCTCTATCCCGGCTTTTCTTCGCTGCAGGCGGCGCCGCTGCTGATCCTCAATGATATCTATGTCACTCAACATGCCAGGTGTGTCGGCATAGGTCGTGCGCTGCTCGATGCCGCGCTGAATTACGCCAAAGCACAGGGCATTGATGAATTGATCCTCGAAACCCAGCGTAATAACGTTAGGGCGCAGGCGCTCTATGAGTCCATTGGTTTTGTCCGGGACAATGAATTTTTCCACTACAGTCTGACCCTAAAACCTTGAAATTCATCAGGCACTAAAGTAGCTTGCCTTCATTGATATCAAGAGGATCACCAAGATGTCCCATAAAACTGCTTTGTCTGTCTTTGTCGCTATCGGCTTGTTTTCCAGTGCCAATGTGTTCGCCGGCCCCGCCGAAGAGGCCTTTAGCGCCGAGTTGCAGCAATGCGCCGCCTATTATCAAATAAGTTCTGAAGCCATAGGGGCAATGAATGCACCGCAGATGGCCGCCGTTGGAGACAGGCTGAAACAATCCGCCAAGGACGCTGAGGCTTTGGCTGCCCAGTACAGTTCGGCGCAGGATGCCGAGAAAGGCGTGGCTGCGGCCCGTGCTGAAATGCTGGAAACCATGGGTAACAGCAAGAGTTTGGCTGGTTTGATGAGCCAATACAAAGACAGCTGCAAAACCATCTTGGCCGAGCCGCAAAAGCGCCTCGACTACTGGATAATGGCCAATATGTGATGCAATAAAATGCGGCCGCAGCCTGTCTCTTTGTCCAAGGGGGAGGCACTATGCTTTTGAGTCTGTTATTGGCCGCTTTTATCATCTTGCTCGCGCTTGCGATTGAGTCCTGGCCCAGGATCCGCTCTAAAGCCCGTGAACACCGGCAAGGGGCAGCTTGGGTACAGGAAAACCATAGCCGCGCCAGCGGACGTGAACAGCAAGACTGCTTTGCGGATCTCAGTTTTGCGCCCTTCTTGCTTACGGCTGCTCTGACCTTGATAGCCTGCGCATTTGAACTGATGCCGGCAACTTATGTGTTTGGTTTAATACTCTTTATTGTTCTCAA
This sequence comes from Shewanella chilikensis, assembly GCF_037953065.1. Classification (NCBI taxonomy): domain Bacteria; kingdom Pseudomonadati; phylum Pseudomonadota; class Gammaproteobacteria; order Alteromonadales; family Shewanellaceae; genus Shewanella; species Shewanella chilikensis. The sequence goes on from NZ_CP149966.1 coordinate 1,766,260, forward strand.
CCTACTGCTCTTGATGGTCTGGCATCTCTATGACAGACTGCTTGGCGGGCAAAAAAGTGGCCAGAGCTTCTTGCCGCCGCTGCTTTACGGCCTCGCGGCCCTGTTTGCCTGGATAGGGGCTATGCCATAAGTCAGGCCATAAGTCAGGCCCTAAGCCCGATTCCAAGGCAAGAATTCATGAGCCCGGCCCGAATTACACCAAGAGGCGTTGCATCGGCCTCAAGCTGTTTGAGGCATCACAGCATTGGTTCTCGGGCGCTGAAATGTCAGCTTACAATTAGCTTGCGGCCCGGCGTTGGAATTTGGCATTAAATAGGGAACTTGCGCCTTTATCCAAGGTTCAAAGCTGCAGACAATAACAAGGAGTGGTTGAGCGCCGGTCGCAATACCCACCAAGAGCAATGATAAAGCTTCAACAACTTTGCAAAACCTATCAGATGGGCGACGCCTGTGTGCGTGCGCTCGATGAAGTCAGTTTCGACATTCAAGCCAATGAATTTGTGGCCATCATGGGGCCATCGGGTTCAGGCAAGTCGACGCTGATGAATATCATAGGCTGCCTGGATAAACCCAGCAGTGGCAGTTACCTGCTCAATGGCGAAGAGGTGGGACAACTGGATGATGATGCCTTGTCTGCGGTGCGTAACCGCCAGATAGGTTTCGTGTTCCAGAGTTTTCACCTCTTGCCGAGACTCACGGCGCTGCAAAATGTGATGCTGCCGCTGAGATACAGTCCTGAGGGGCAGGGCGATGAAACCCACGCCATAGAATTACTGAGGCGTGTCGGGCTCGGAGAGCGACTGGATCACAGACCCAACCAACTCTCGGGCGGTCAGCGTCAGCGGGTGGCGATAGCTCGCTCCCTGGTCAATCGCCCGGCCATTTTGTTGGCCGATGAGCCCACAGGGGCGCTGGACAGCAAGACTTCGCTTGAGATCATGGCGCTGTTTACCGAGCTGCATGCCGCAGGGCAAACCATTATTCTGGTGACCCACGAAGAGGAAGTGGCCGCTTACGCCCAGCGGGTTATCCGCATGCGTGATGGTTGCCTGCAGAGTGACAGGAGGGCAGATGCGGCTTGATTCTCTTTTACTGTTGAGCCTGGCGGTCTCTGGCCTGGCTTTTTCAAGCTTGGCTGTTTCAGAAATTGCTATACCGGCGGCAGCCGGATCACCCTCTTCTTCATTCGGGGCGCCAGGGGTCAAGGTGGCGGATTCCAAGTCGCAGCCCGCCGCGCAGCTGCTACTGACTGGTAAAGTCAGTTCCGCCAAGTCGCAGACTTTCAGCGTCCCCAAGGCTGGTGATGCCTGGCGCTATCAAATTCAGTGGATGTTACCCGAGGGCTCTTTGGTCTCTCCCGGGCAAGTGGTGGTGGTGTTTGACAAGAGTCAGGTAGCCAATCAGATAGAACAGTTGGAAGCCAGCATGCTCAGGGTGTCGGCGCAGGAGCAGAGCCAGTCCATAGAGCTCAAGTCCAAGGTATTGCAAGCCAGATTTGAGCTGAAAAAGCAGTTACTGGAGCAGGAAAAGGCGCAACTGGTAGCGGCCGTGCCGGCGGATTTTATTGCTGCCAAGGAGTACGCCGACAATCAGTTCAAGCTGTTGCAGATAAACGCCGAGGTGACCAAGGCCAAGCAAGCACTGGCCGAAGCTCTGGATACCGAGAAGGCGACTCTGGCACAGCTGAAGATTGACAAGGAAAAGGCGGCGCTCGAGCTGGCCCAGGCCTTCAAGGACTTGGACAGCCTGGAGCTGAAAGCCGAAATTGCCGGCCCCTTGCTGCTTGGGCGTGAGCCTTGGAGCAATAAAAAATTCGAGGTGGGGGATACGGTGCAAGTGGGGCGACAAATCGCCACAGTACCTGCTATGGAGGATCTGGAGGTGATCGCCTGGGTCAATGAGGTGGATGTAGATCGCCTGAAATCCGGGCAAGCCGTGACCATGCGTCTGGATGCGGAAATTGAGCGCGCCTTTCCCGGACAAATTGCCAGTATCGGTCGCCAGGCCATCAATCTACCGGCCTGGGGCCGCAGTAACTGGTTTGAAGTCGGGATCCGTTTCAAGGCGCCTGAGGATATCGCCATGATCCCCGGCATGAGTGTGCTGGTGGAAACCGGAGGCAAACATGAAGCGCTTTAGTTTAGCCTGGCTGGCACTGCTTGCGCTGAGCGCCTGCAGTGATGGGGTGAGCACTCAGGTGGTGCAAGGTCCCCTGAGTCAAAAAATAGAAGTCACCGGTGAGCTGGTGGCGGCCGATACCGTATCTTTAATGCCGCCTGTGATGCGGCGCATCTGGCAATACCAGGTCAAGCAGCTGGCGCCGGAAGGCAGCGAGGTGGAAAGCGGCGAGATGGTGGCTCAGCTGGATACCTCGGAACTGACCCAAAGGCTGTCGGTCAAATCGGCCGAGCTTGAGGCTACGGTGCAGGACTTGCAGACCTCCAAGCTGCGTAATGCCAAGAAGATGGAAGAGCTTAAGTTGCAACTGGCGGAGGCCAAAATGGAGTTGGACAAGGCCGAGCGTAAGTTTGCCCTCTCTGATGACACAGTGGCGGCGTTGGATAAAGAAAAGTACCAGCGTGACGCGGTGATCGCCCGTGACAAGGTGGCTCTGGTGCAGCAGCAACTGGTGCTTGAGGCCGAGAGCGCCCGGCAACGGGAAGCCATGCTCGACGGAGACCGGCAGAAGTTCGCCGCCGAAGTGGCGGCGCTGAAAAAGGGTATCGCCTCGATGACCTTGGTGGCGCCCCGTGCCGGTATGGTGGTCTATGGCAACGATCCTCAGGGCAACAAGCTCAAGGAGGGTCAATCTGTGTTTGCCGGTGATGTGGTGTTATCCATTCCAGATCTCGACAGCATGCAGGTCAATATGGCGATCCCTGAGGTAGAAGCCCGCAGAGTCAAACTGGGCCAGCAACTCAAGATCCGTCTGGATGCCAATCCTGATAAAGTCTTTACAGGGAAAATCAAAGAGTTGGGCGCGGTTTTTCGTAACAAAAGCCAGGAGGTTCCTCTGGTGGTGTTCGATGCGGTTGCCAGCATAGACGAGCCGGATACCGAGCTGATGCGCCCGGGAATGACCGCCAAGATCAGCATAGAAATTGCCGATGACAGCCAGCGGACTCTGGTGGCTCAGGATGCGGTGCATTACGAGGCCGGTCATCCTTATGTGCTGCTGGACGGGCTCTTGGGGGCTCGCAAACAGTCGGTGCGGGTTGGTGCCATGGGGGGCGATCAGGTTGAAATACTCTCCGGCTTGCAGGTGGGTGATGAGGTATTGCTGCCATGAAGAATCATTCGCTAATCGCTCTGGCCTTGATAACGCAGGCCTTGATAGCTTTGGCCTTGAGTGGCTGCCAACCGAGCGGCAACGATGGTGTGCTCACCATGACAGTCAGCCGCGGCGAGTTTCAGGTCAATATCCCCGCCAGCGGTGAGCTGGAAGCGGCGCAGTCCACTCCCGTTGTGGTGCCCACGGGGTTACGTGGGCCTCAGTCCCTGGCCTGGATCCAGAACAACTTTACCCAGGTCAAGGCCGGTGATGTGGTGGCCAGGCTCGATGATACCCGTGAGTCGTTTCGCTTGCAGATGGAAGCCTTCGACTTTGAGCGCCTGGCTCAGGATGCACAGATCCAGACGGAGAAAGATCTCACCTTGAGCCAGAGTTTGACTCTGGGAAGCAAGGTTACAGGTAATGAGCGGCAGTTGGCCGAGCGCTTTTTCAGTGAAGATGAGCGGGTCTACACCAAAATCGACATCATAGATCAGATGCGCAACAAGGAATATTTGGATGCCAAGCTGGATTATTTCCAGTGGGGCAGCACTCAGCACCAGGCGCAGGCCGATGCCGAGCAGGCGCTTATCAAGCTGAAACAGAAAGGCCATCAGGCCAAGATGGACAGGTATCAGGGCAATCTGTCACAGATGGAGATTATCGCACCGCACGATGGGCTGTTTGTCTATCAGGCTGGCTGGGATGGCGCCTTTCCCGTGGTGGGCGACATGATCTGGTCCGGATTCCCCATAGGTATATTGCCGGATACTTCCGTGATGCAGGCAAGGGTCTATGTGCTTGAATCGGAAGCTGTGGGGCTCGCCATCGGCAAGCAAGCCACAGTGACTCTGGATGCCTATCCTGAGCGGCCTTTTAGCGGCACAGTGACTCAGGTCGATGCGCTGGCCAAGCCCAAAGACAGAGACAGCCCGGTGAACTATTTCCAGTTCACCATCAGCCTGGATCAAACTCTGCCGGCCATTATGCAGCCGGGAAGACAAGTGAATGCCAAGGTACAGGTGCTGGATCTCAATGATGTATTGACTGTGCCCAATCAGGCTCTGTTTCAAAAAGACGGCCGCTACTGGGTGTTTCTCAAGCAGGGCAGCGGCTTTGTGCGCCGGGATGTGACTCCGGGGCACAGGTCCCTTAACCGCACCGAAATTACCGCCGGGCTCAATCCCGGTGACGTAATCGCCCTGACAACCCCACCCAAGAGGAGTCAGCTATGAGTTCGGTAATGGGGCTATGGCAAGGATTTGCCCAGGCGTTCGATGAGATGCGCCACCACAAACTGCGTACAGCCTTGACGTTGCTGGGGATGATATTCGGTGTCGGCGCAGTTATAGCCATGCTCAGCGTCGGTGAGGGTGCCGAGCGTGAAGCCTTGAAGATGATTGAATCCATGGGGGTTCGCAATCTGGTGGTCAACAGCCGCAGCAATGACGGCGAGGCGCTGAAATCGATTCGTGAACACAGTGTTGGTTTGAGCCTGCGTGATATCGACAGTGCCAGAGACACCTTGCCTTTTATTCAGGATTGGGGCGCCGCCAAGGAAGTAAAGGCTTTCAGCCTGTTTTCTGCCGAAGGGCGCAGCGATGCCAGTGTGATGGGAGTGACTCCCAGCTATTTTGGGCTGACGTCGCTCAAGCTCAGTGAAGGGCAGATTTTTACCGAGCAGGATGAGGTTTACTTTCGCCAGGTTGCCGTGTTGGGGCCAGAGGCGGCCCGCAGCCTGTTTCCCAAGGGCGATGCCCTTGGCAAGAACATCAAGATTAACCATCAATGGTTTACCGTGGTGGGTATCCTGGCCGATGCCAATCGCGGTAAGTCCAAAATCCAGGGCGTCAAGCTTGGGGGCGAGCGCAATCAGGTGTTTATTCCGCTGTCGAGCGCCCTGAAAAAGATGCAATTCAAGGCGCTTGAAGATGAGCTGGACATGATTAAGCTGTCGCTCAGGGAAGAGGTTGAGCCTTCGCTGGCGGCCAAGAGCCTGAATCATCTGTTGCAGCGCCGTCATGGCGGTGAGAAGGATTATGACATAGTGGTGCCGGCCGACCTTCTGGCCCAACATCAGAAGACTCAACAGATCTTCAATATCGTCATGGCCTGTGTCGCCGGGATCTCACTTCTGGTGGGCGGGATTGGCATTATGAACATTATGCTGGCCACCATTTTGGAACGCACCGCCGAGATAGGTTTGCTGCGGGCGCTGGGGGCCAGGCGCAAGGATATCGCCAGGCAGTTTTTGATTGAAAGTATCGCTATTTCGGCTACCGGCGGTCTGTTTGGCATAGTCGTAGGGCTGGGACTGGCGCTGCTTATATCAACTGCGGCCGGTTGGCCTGTGGCTTGGTCTCCCTTTGCGATACTGCTGGCACTCGGGGTTTGTATGAGTATTGGGGTCGGCTTTGGCCTCTATCCGGCGCAGAAGGCGGCCAAACTGGATCCTATTATTGCCTTGCAACGGGACTGACAGAGGTTTCTTTCGCCTCTGTCAGCGGCTTTGGCGTGTGTTCTGCAAAAGCGGCAAGGGTTAGACAGGCGCTTTATTGTCATTGTGTCGATGTTTCTTTGAAGAGAAACTGTCGGCACACAGGCCCTGCCTACAACTCTGCTCATCTGTTTGATCTTGTGATTAAATATAGGAACTTAATTCATTCAAGGAAAGCGGGCAGGTCATTTCATGGATGCATTGCAACAACACAGAGCCCAGGTCAAGCAGCAACTCTATCTATGGCATTCGCAACAACTTGTCTCGGGGGCTGCGTGGCGCAACGCCTTGGGATTACTGCCATCAGCCGGGGCCAAGCAGAGCCTGAGCTTTTTCAACCCTCTGCTGTTGGGTAGCGCTGCGCTCTGTTTTGTTTCGGCGCTTATCTGCTTTTTTGCCTACAACTGGGCTGCTTTGCCGCGCATGGGCAAGTTGGCGTTATTGGAAACCGGCTTGCTGGGCTGTTTGTTGTTGGCCTTTGCGTTGAGCCGACGGTTAAAGCCACCCCTTGCCGACAAGGCACAAGGCGCTTTGCCCTGGCTCCTGTTTGCGGCCTGTGTGTTTGTCGGCGTCTTGCTGGCCTTTATCGGCCAGAGCTATCAGCAAGGGGCTGACAACTGGCAGTTGTTTGCCGTGTGGGCACTGCTTATTTTGCCCTGGGTGGTGTTTTTGAAACTGGAAGCCGGTTATCTGCTGCTTATCTTGCTGTTGAACCTGGCCCTGTGCTTGTTACTGCAGATAACCTCATTGCCGTTTGCAGACCTGTTTAGCTTGCTGGGGGATGACAGGCTCGCTATCCCTTGGTCACTGTTTGCGCTTAATTGGCTGCTGCATCAATGCCTGCTTCGTTTTGCGCTGACAGACAAGCACGGCATCCCCCTCAGCGAGGTAACAAGCGGGCTGCTGAGTTGGGGCTTTTTGTTGTTGGCGAGTTGTTGGACGCTGTTCGACTCCTTGAGCGCACAGCAGTTTATTGCTGTGGTTCTCTACGGGGTTGTTGCCGCAGCGCTGATACGAGGCTATCACACAAGGCGTAAACTCTACGGCATGGCGCTCGGGCTTTTCGGCACGGCAGCGCTGTTTGATCTCTGGTTGCTGCGCTTGCTGTCTGAAGTACTTGATGGTGATGCCGTGGTACTGTTGTTTGCCCTGATGACGCTTTGTGTGCTGCTCAGTGCCTCAATCGCCGCCTTGCTGCTAAAGCGCTTGCAGGCTGACTATCTGGCCGCTGCACCAGAGCAACAGACCCAAAAACACAAAGATACGACAGCCGACACAGAGCCCAGTGAGGATGAGCAAATCGTCCCTAATGCGGGCAGCCTTTTCTGGCAACGGCTGCAGCAGGCAGGCATTGTCTCGGGGGATGTGACACAAGAGATACCAGAGTTACAAAGTCCCTGGTATCTCAAGGCGATGCTTATCCTGTTTGGCTGGTTAGCCGGGATCTGTTTGCTGGGTTTCATCGGCACCAGCCTGGCGTTATTGTTGGACGATATTCAGCCTGGGTTGCTGCTGAGCCTGGCGCTGGCGGCATCTGCAGTGGCCTTTGGTTTGAGCCGAGGTCAAAGTGGACTGTTTATCTCTCAGTTTGCCTTGAGCTTTGCCGTGGCCGCCTTGGTGCTCTATGGCATCGCCTTTGATGAGCTGCTGTTTGAGGTGGCTTCCTGGCGCTGGTGGTTGATGCTGGCTCTGGCGGCCTCGCTTCACTGGTATCTGCTGCCAGCTTATTTGACCCGGTCCAGTTGTGCGCTGCTGGCATTATTGGCCTTGATTGCACTGCTGCAGACTCTGGCACTATTACCCTTGGTGACGCCGGCACTGCTACTGGGCTTTGTGCTGCTCTGGCGCCATGAGGCCGACTGGGGCAAAGCGCCGCTTCGCTGGCGCTCCCTTGCCATGGCCATGACCTTGGCGCTGCTCTTTTGTCAGACGCCGCAATTGGTTTGGCTGGAAGGCGTCTGGGAGTTAAAGAGTTCCGGCATGAGCCTTGCTATGTTGCAAGGCGCGCAATGGTTACTTGAAGCTTTGCTGCTGTGGCAACTTTGGCGTCTTTTCGGCAGTCGAATGAACGCAATCCGGCATCAATTGGATGGGCGTTCGCAGATGCTGTTGCTACTGGGACTGCTGTCGGCCTTGGTTTGGTGTTGGTGGATCCCCGGGCTTATCGCTGGTGCGTTGGTCGCGGTTTTCGGCTTTGTGCTGGCCGAGCGCTTGCTGCTCTGGCTCGGGGTCTTGGCGATGCCGGTCTACTGCGGTTATTACTATTACTCGTTGCAGCAAACCTTGTTGGAAAAATCCTTGCTGCTGATGCTGCTTGGCGTGAGTCTGCTACTGCTCTGGTTTGCGCTCAAGCCTTTGAGTGACAGGCCTGAGTGGCTGGCGGCGCAGAATGGAGGAGAGCAGTAATGAAACCCAAATTGACGCCAAAAATCATGGGGTTGTGCCTCATATGGGGGCTGCTTTGTTTGCTGGTAATCAACATTTCCGTGTGGCAGAAAGAGCAACTCTGGCAGCACGGTGAGCCCATTTTGCTTGAGCTGGCCCCGGTGGATCCCCGCTCGCTGATGCAGGGGGATTATATGCAACTCGACTATAAATTGGCCCGGCAACTGGCCAATGAGCTGCGCGCAAAAGGGCAGTTTCAGGACAATATGCAGGGCTGGCTCAGAGTGAGTCTCGACGAGCAGCAGCGCGCCGCTTTTGTGGCGTTGGAGAGTGATCCAGAGGCTCCTTTGTTGCAGCAGCAAAGACGCTTGCCGTTTAAAGTCCGTCAGGGAGAAGTGCAACTGGCGAGCCAGGCTTTTTTCTTTGAAGAGGGCCAGGCCGAGCATTTCAGCCAGGGGCGTTATGGCGAGCTGAGATTGGGCGCTGACGGGGAGCTGATGTTGGTGGGCTTGCGTGACAGTCAACTTAAGCCTCTTTGAACCTAAGAGTGGTAAGGCTGTGTTCATTAGACCACTAGAGTGACTTAGGATTTTTTACTTTTTACTCCAAGCTAACTCATTGATAAGACTAATTAACTAACACTAAAGTTTGATAAATATTTTACATATTGCAACCTGGCTGTAACTTGTGGCCTTTATAGTGGCTGCTTCTCCGGATGCGGAGATGTGGAAATAACATTACTTATTGATAAATAAGAAAATCACTATAATCAGGATATATTTCAGGGGTCAATATGTTAACCAAGGCAAGTCTGCTTGCCCTGGCCGTGGGCAGTATTGCTGCCCAGGCTCAGGCGAGCGAGCAAGTGATCATTTCCGAGTATGTTGAAGGTTCAGGCAATAACAAGGCCATCGAACTTTTTAACGCCGGCAGCCAAGCTGTCGATCTCAGCCAGTATCAACTGGATATCTTCTTCAATGGCAGTAGCAGCGCAGGCAGCAGCATTGCCCTGAGCGGCATGCTGGCCGCCGGTGGCACTCATGTATTGGCCGACAATGATGCCGACGCTGCAATCCTGGCATTGGCGCAGCAAACCAGCAGCGCCAGTTTCTTCAACGGTGATGATGCCCTGGTGCTGAGCCGTAATGGTGAGGTGGTCGACAGCCTGGGCCAGGTTGGGGTGGATCCCGGCTCCGAGTGGGGCAGCGGTGATGTTTCCACTCAAAACAATACTATAAGGCGTAAGCTGGACAACTTGAGTGCGGATCTCGACCCCTTCGATGCGGTTGACCTCAGCGGTTGGGATGGTTTCGCCATCGATAATATCGACGACCTGGGGGCCTTTGGCGGTAATGCCGGCGAGCCGGGTGAACCGACAGATCCCGGTAATGGCACCTTGGTTTGCGGCGATGCGGCTACACCCATTCATGCGTTGCAGGGTAGCGGTGAGGCCAGTCCATTGGCCGGTGAAATCCTGGAAGTGGAAGCAATAGTCACCAGCAACCAGGAAGCGGGTCTCAAGGGATTGTTCCTGCAGATGGCCGATGCCGAGGCGGATGCCGATCCTTTGACCTCGGAAGGGGTGTTCCTGTACACAGGCAATAGCGCCAGTGGCTATCAAGCCGGCGACCGAATTCGAGTGCGGGCTCAGGTCACTGAATATCAAGGCCTGACTGAACTGACCAATGTCAGTGCCAAGGCCTTGTGTACCACATCACAGCCTCTGCCGAGTGCAGCCAGAGTGAGCCTGCCGGTCAATGACAGCAGTGCACTTGAAGCCTTCGAAGGCATGTTGGTTAGCTTTGAGCAACATCTTACGGTAAACGAAGTCTACAACCTTGGCCGTTATGGTGAGGTGTTGCTGGGTTCTAGCCGTCACTTTATCGGTACTCAGGTGGCCAATCCCGGCGCCGATGCCTTGGCGGTCACGGCAGCCAATGCCCTGGATTCCATAGTGCTTGACGATGGCCTGACGGCACAAAACCCGGATCCTGTTATCTATCCGGCCCCGGGTCTGAGCGCCGCTAACCCGCTCAGAGTCGGTGATACTGTCACAAACCTCACCGCGGTGATGCATTACGGTTTTGGCATTTACCGTTTGATGCCGGTCGATACCGTCAACTTTGTTGCCGCCAATCCCAGAGCATCCGAGCCTGAGTTGAATCGTCTCGATGCCTTGACAGTTGCCAGTTTCAACGTGCTCAACTATTTCAACGGCGATGGCCAGGGCGGCGGTTTCCCCACGTCCCGTGGCGCCGATACTCAAGATGAGTTTGAGCGCCAACGAGCCAAGATAATCGCGGCGATGAAAACCATTAACGCCGATGTCTTCGGTTTGATGGAAATCGAGAACGATGGTTTCGGCAGTAACTCGGCAATTGCCGATCTGGCCCGCGGTCTCAACGACGCCATTGGCACTGACAGCTATCGCTATCTGGCGCCACAGGTTAATCGTATTGGCAACGATGAGATCAGCGTCGGTATTTTGTATCGTCAGGACAGAGTCACCCCGGAAGGGGTAGCTGCGATTCTGGACAGCAGCAATTCGGCGCTGGATGACAATGGTCAGGTGTTGTTCAACGATGGCAAGAACCGTCCCATGCTGACCCAGAAGTTTAGCGTCAACGACAGTGAGGATAGCTTTGTGGTGGCGGTAAACCACCTCAAGTCCAAGGGCAGTGATTGTAATGCGCTGGGCGATCCTGACATGAACGACGGCCAGGGTAACTGTAATCTGACCCGAACCCGCGCAGCCATGGCGATAGGCCAGTTCCTGCAGGCAGAATATCAGGATGACAAGGTGCTGGTGATAGGGGATCTCAACGCCTACGCCAAGGAAGATCCGCTGACAACCCTGGCCAATGCCGGTTACGCCGAGCTGTTTGGCGAGCTTGGTAAGCCTTCAGCATACTCCTATGTGTTCTCCGGTGAGTCGGGACAGCTAGATCATGCACTGGCCAATGAAGCCATGCTGGCCAATGTTCGTGATGTGACCGATTGGCATATCAATACTGATGAACCCAGGGTGCTGGACTATAACACTGAGTTCAAGACGCCGGAGCAACTGCAAAGTTTCTACAGCAACGATGCCTTCCGCTCATCGGATCACGACCCTGTGATCATCGCTCTGGACTTTGCCGCGGCCAATCAGGCACCGGTTGCCGAGTTCTCAGTGCAGCAAAATGGTGCCGCAGTGGCGCTTTCTAGCACTTCGAGTGATAGCGACGGTGAGTTGGTGAGCCTGGAGTGGGATCTGGGTGATGGCTCTCAAGCCTTTGGCGAGCAAGTGAGCCATGAATACCAGCAAAGCGGTGTCTACCTCATCACTCTGACCGTGACTGACGACAAAGGTGCCCAGCACAGTGTCAGCCGTGAGGTAACCGTTGAGATAGCCCCTGAGCCGACCGAGCCTGTGGCGGTTATCCGTCATCTGGATCTCTGGCTGCTGCAGGTGTTTATCTCCGAGAGCTATGATCCTGACGGTTATATCAAAAAGCAACAGTGGCGCTTCAACGATGGGCGTAGATTCAACGGCCCGGTTGCCATGCGTATTGGCGGTCGTGCCAATGAAGTGACCTTGACCGTGACCGACAATGATAAGCAAAAGGCCAGCACCAGCCTTAGCTTCTAACCGCTTAAGACGAAAAACGCCTGCTGCAGCGGGCGTTTTTGTTGGTCAACTCAAAGGCTGTTTACCCTTTATCTGTTTTAGTTAGCGCTTGTTGAATAAGGCTTTCATCGCGTGATTGATTTCCGGGTAGTTGAATTCGAAACCATCGGCCTGGGCATGAACCGGTAATACAAACTGGCCTTCGGTCAGTAGGGTCGACATCTCACCCATTGCCAGTTGCAGTGCCAATGCCGGTGCCGGCAGACAAGCGGGGCGGTGCAGCGCTTTGCCGAGAGCCTTGCTGAAGTCGCGGTTGCTGACAGGCTGCGGCGCGGTGGCATTGTATATGCCGCGGCAGGCTTCATTTTCCAGCAGAAATTCAATAAGGCGCAGCAAGTCTTCGCGCATGATCCAACTCATTCCCTGACGACCATGGCCAATCGGGCCGCCAAGGCCCAGTTTGAAGGCAGGCAACATCTTGGCCAAGGCGCCGCCATCTTTGCCAAGCACTATGCCGATGCGAAAGATACAGACCCGGGTGAGTTCGGCAACCGCCAGGGCTCTTTGCTCCCATTGGGCACAGATCCTATGACTGAACTCATCATGGGGCGTGGCGTTTTCGTCTATGGGCTCCGGCCCCTGACGCCCGTAAAAACCCACCGCCGATGCGCTGAGAAAAACTTGGGGTTTCTTTTGGCTGTTGCGGACAAGCGTAGCCAACTGCTCTGTGATGTCCCAGCGGCTGTGGCAGATCCGCTGTTTCTGCTCATCGCTCCAGCGTTTGGCAACTATGGGCTCACCGGCGAGGTTGATGATGGCATCTATCTCCTCAAGCAGTCCGGGTGTTTGCAGCGAATCTATGTAACGGGTCTGTGCCAGCGCCAGCTTTTGTTCGGCCGCCGCGGGGTTGCGGCTCAAAATAGTCAGCCTATGGCGTTTTGCCAGCCGCTGCGCCAGTTCTGAACCGATAAACCCGGTTGCACCTGTGAGCAGAATATTCATGCCTTCTCCCTGACTTATTGAATGTTTCTCCAGAGTATAGACTGGCTTACGCCGGTTTACGGTAGCTCAGCTGCAGTGAAACCGAGTCGGCATACCTCAAGGCATGGGGCTTGTCGATTTCAACGCTGGCGTACTCTACCCATTCATGTTCGCTGGCAATTTCCAGTACTTTCCCTGTGAGGTGCTCCAGCAGGGAGAAGCGGTTGTCCTCCACCAGGTTAATGATCGCCTTGGTAATGGTGCGATAATTGAGCGCGTGCTCCATATCATCACTTCTACGCGCCTTGTCGGCACAGTAATGGATGCAGACATTAATGATCACATCCTGGCGATTGTTGATCTCCTCTTCCTTGATACCGATAAAAGTGCGCAAGCGCAGGTTTTTAATGCGTATAATAGCTAATTCGGGTTTCATCATGTCACTACTTTTTGTTGTTGATGCAACGGCTGATTGTGACAGAGAACAACAAGGAGTTTCAATTATGTCATCAGCCTATCGTCCGTCCATGGCGCTGAAAGGATTCGCTGTCATGGCCTGCCTGGTCATAGTGCTGGCTGGAATTAAGGCCGCCAGCGCCATAGTAGTGCCTTTTGTGTTATCGGCTTTTATTGCGGTTATCTGCAGCCCGGCCATCAATGCCTTGAGCCGTTATCGTGTGCCCCGCGCCCTGGCTGTATTTGTGCTGGTGGCGATTATTTTGTTGCTTGGGCTCTGGCTGGCTTCTGTGGTGGGCAGCTCCATCAACGAGTTTTCCCAGCAGTTGCCGCAATACCGATCGCAGTTGGTGGAGCAATTTGCCTGGATATTGGATAAGCTCAAGGAGCTGAATATCCACATCTCCAAGGACAAGGTGCTGGCCTATCTGGACCCCGGCATGGCCTTGTCTTTGACCACAAATACGCTTTCCGGCGTGGGCAATGTGATGGCCAACCTATTTCTGATAGTGCTGACCATAGTCTTTATGCTGTTTGAGGCACAATCTTTGCCGCGTAAGGTGCATTTGGCGCTGGATGACCCTGATATGCGTTTGTCCCAGATTGAGCGTTTCTTGCAATCGGTGAACCAATATATGGTGATCAAGACCCTGGTCAGCCTGGCAACCGGTGTTATTGTCGGTGTCGGTCTGGCGCTGATGGGGGTGGATTATGCGCTGCTCTGGGGCGTAGTGGCCTTTTTGTTTAACTATATTCCCAATATCGGCTCTATTATTGCCGCTATTCCGGCTGTACTGCTGGCCTTTGTGCAGTTGGGCACAGCGGGTGCCGGCGCCGTTGCCGCACTGTATCTGGCAACCAACATGGTGATGGGCAATCTGGTAGAACCCAGATTTATGGGGCGCGGCCTCGGGCTGTCCACTCTGGTGGTATTCCTGTCGTTGATCTTCTGGGGCTGGCTCTTGGGCTCGGTCGGCATGTTGCTGTCTGTGCCGCTCACCATGATAGTCAAGATAGCGCTGGAATCGAGCCAGAGTGGCAGTTGGCTGGCAATCTTGCTCTCGGACGATGCCAGTATTGCCGTGCGGGAAAATGCCGATAAAGAAGCGGCAGCCGATGCCGAATAAAGGCAGAAATAAGAAGTTGAGGATTTCATGCAGTTATTTTTGGAAGCCATCACCGACCTGACACCAGGCGATGAGTGTGGCCGTTTGTTTCATGGTCGTGGTGGCCGTTATCCAGGCAGCGAGCACTTATGCCTGGATTGGTTTGCACCTGTGGTGTTGCTGACCGCCTTTAAACCACTGACGCCGGAAGAACTGGCGCTGGTTACCGAGCGTCTGCAATTACGCTGGCAAGCCTTGGGGCTGGCCCTGAATCTGGTCTATCAATACCGCGCCGCTGGGCAGACCCGCACCGAGCTCATTGCCGGCGAGATACCCGAGCCACATCTGGCCAGCGAGCTTGGCTGCCGTTATCAATTGCATCTGTTACGGGGCCAGAATCATGGTTTGTTCCTGGACATGCGAAACGGCCGCGAGTGGGTGATGGCCAACAGTGCTCAGCGGAAAGTACTGAATCTGTTTGCCTATACCTGTGCATTTTCGGTGGCGGCCCTCAAGGGCGGCGCCGATGAGGTGGTCAATATGGATATGAGTAAAGGGGCGCTCGCCATCGGCAAGCAAAACCATTTGCTCAATGGGCTTACTGCCGGCGCCCGCTTTCTGGGGCATGATATTTTCAAATCCTGGGGCAAACTTAAAAAACTCGGGCCCTATGACTTGCTGATAGTCGATCCACCCAGCAACCAAAAGGGCAGCTTTGTGGCAACCAAAGACTACCTGCGATTGCTGCGTCATCTGCCGCAACTCTTGAACCCGGGGGCCGAGTTGTTGCTCTGTCTCAACGCGCCTGAGCTTGACAGAGCGTTTTTACAGAGCCAGGTCAGTGACGCCGCGCCAGAACTTGAGTTTGTTAAACAGCTGGATAACCCACCTGCCTTTGCAGACCGGGATCCTGACAGGGCATTGAAAGTGTTGCTGTACCGCTATGAGGGTGAACCGGGCTCGGACACTCAATAACCGAGGCGTTCAGAGAGCAGGGATTGGCCGCCTTCTTCCAACAGGGCGGCTATGCCTTCGACATCAAAACTGCTCAAGCCGGATGCCTGATGCAGTAGCCTGTCCTGGACATCCAAGGGCATCTGCATCCTTTCCATAAACATGCGCATTCCCAATATATCGCCACTGGCCAGCAGGGTGGCGAGGGTTCGTGCTTCAAAGTCGACAATATGATTCATGGCGTCGTCCTCTTGCTGATTTACGCTCCGGGGAGGCCTCCTTTAAGCAATAGCAGTTGCAGCGTCCGCTGCTAGACCCAATGCGTTTAAAAAATTTCGCCTCAGAACTAAGGGGCATATCAAACTGAAAGTCTTTCAGCGCTTCTTACATAAGTGGTGGATATTTGAGCCTTTAAAGGTGGTTTAAGCAGTTGGTGGTAACGAAAGTGAAAGTTTTCTGTAATTCCTTCTCTAGCCCTGTTATACTGGCGCCGCCTTAGGGGAAACACCCAGGGCTCCGAAAAGCCGGAATCGGGCATAAAGTGTCGTCGGAACCTGAACTTAACAGGAATCCAAGAAAAAGATACGCCCTGTACCCTACAGAATAGACTGGAGTTGTTATGGAAATTCATGAGTACCAAGATGCTTACTACCAACTGCAGGATGAAGTGATTGAATCACTTCCGGTAGAGAAAGACGAAGAAGCATTTTTGGATTAAGCCTCAGCCAGGCAGCTCAAATCTTGAAAAAGCGGCAACCTCAGGGTTGCCGCTTTTTTTGTTGCCATTGAATTACAAATGAGTCATTCGAGGGCGGAGCCGGGGTAATAATGCTCGATAAGCTGGGTCAATATCTGCTGCTGTTGAGTAAGTTTTTGTCTTTGTGTCTGGCGCAGCAAGCCTCTGAGTGCATGATACTGAGGCTTGATTTCAATACCCTGGCTCTCGCTCAAGTGCTTGAAGCGACTGATCACTTCAGTCACGCTGAAATTCTCGGCGTATATATCCAACAGGTGAGAGCGCATCAGCCAGCGAATACCTTGATAGACACCTATGTGAGGCAGGGAGTGATGATCTTCGTCACTGAAAAACTCACTGTGAAATATAAGTTGCTGAGAGGGCAGCGCCGACAGATGTTTGGCCAGCGCCAGATTTCGCTGTTTGTGGTAGTCATTGCGGCCAAGTCCTGGGGTGGTGGCCTGGTTACTTATCGCCATGTACAGGGGCTTGCCTGTTAGCTGGCCCTGAGTGAGTGCCTGTTCGAGCTCATCGGCATAAGTCGGGCTGTCGTACCAGAGACTGGCATCCAGCACTAGGTAAGCATTGAACATAGGTTGTTGTCGGCGCAGCGCCTCCAGTGTCAACAAGCCCCCAAAAGAGTGACCGATAAGTACAGTAGGGCCAGGCTGCCCAAGCTTGGCATTCAGCCAGGGGTTAAGTTCCTGGTCGAGAAAGTCGAGAAAAGTGCCGGCATTCCCCGATTGCTGATAAAGCGGCCCTGCGGGTCTACCACCGGGCAGTGTTTCCAGTTTCACCGGAGTGAAGTCCCGAATACGGTTACGGTTGATGATGCCAACTATGACGCCTTCAGGTATCGCAGGATTAACCCCGGAAGCCAGATAGTCCAGCATGGGCGCAAGATGCTCAAACTGCTGCTCGGCATCCAGGATTACATATCGGGCAAAGCTCTTGCTGTGCCTGGCATCCCAGTGTTTGGGAAGGCGCAGTAATACTTCCCGCGATTCTCCCAATATGTTGGAGTTCAGCGTCAGTCGCTGTTGTTTCCCGGCGCCTTCTTTATCCAGGCTTTGGGCGCTGCAGCCTACCAGCAGACCTAACAATAGCGTCAGAGGGATAAACAGTGATTTTTTCATGGAAATTTTTACTCGGTAAAGGTGACATTTTCAGCTTGAAATTCAGCCCTGATGGGCTTTTGAGTGGCCTGGCTCACATTCGCATTATTACATTGTAAATGATAACCAATATCATTCCTATATTGTAAAGATTATGCTACTTTTTCGCGCCATGGAACCAGGGGCTTTACCTGGATTTACTCAAGAGCAATAACTTACAAGGCGCAATTGTCGCCGCGATAATCGGGGGAATAGAATGAAACTGGATAAGTGCCGCAAACTGCTTACCTTGAGCCTGGTCGCCATGGCTGTCAGTGGTTATACCCAGGCAGATGAAGGTGAAATGGAGCATATAGTCGTTACCGCCAGTGCCAAGGATCAGCAACTCAGCACTGCGCCTGCCTCAATCTCGGTGATCGATGCCGAAGCGATTAAGTTGATGCCGGTCAAAGATCTGGGGGATGTGCTGAGAAACAGCGTCGGCGTGAATGTGGTGACCAACGACTCGGGTCGAAACAGCATCTATATCCGTGGTATGGATGAAGACTATGTACTGATGTTGATCAACGGCAAGCGGGTTTCTTCTTCCAATGGTCTGTGGCGCGGCGGTAACTTTGACTTGACTGCTATCCCCATCGACGCCATCTCCCGGGTGGAGATTGTTCGCGGCCCGATGTCGGCTCTCTATGGTTCAGATGCGGTTGGCGGGGTCATCAACGTGATCACCAAGGCGCCAGATGATGACTGGCAACTGGTACTCGACAGCGAGTACAGTTGGATGCAGGACGGCGAGGGTGGCGATCGCAGTCGTACCAACCTGTTTGGCTCGGGCAAACTCACAGATAATCTGGGGCTGATGTTCACCGCAGAGGTGGCCGAGCAGGACGCCTGGCTGATGCCCGAACTGACCCCGGATCAGGACACCATAGAAGAGCGCAAGACTCGCAAGCTCTATGGCTCGCTCACCTGGCAGCTGGCAGACAATCAATCGCTGGACTTGGATTATCAATACGATAATGACAAGGTGCCCTTGACCACCTTTGCTGCCAATTCAAAGCGCGAGCAGAAGATAGAGCGCAACACCTTTGCTCTGACTCACAGAGGCGAGTGGAGCTGGGGTGGCACCGAGCTTTTGGCCAACCTGGAAAAGTCGGATATCTACGACTACAACAGCCGCTATTCGCTGCAGCCCCCTTTGGGACGCGACATCGAAGAGAAAAACACTACCTTCAGAGGCTCAGCCTTCTTTAACCTGTGGCAGCAGGACTGGACAGTCGGCGCCGAGTACTTTGAAACTGAAGTCGACGATCCTGTGCAATATCCACTTACCGGTGGTGACAGTGTTGAACAATACTCGCTGTTTATTCAGGATCAGTTCGATTTCCTGGATGATTTCACCCTGACCCTCGGCGGCCGCTACGAAGACAACGAAAAGTACGGCAGCCATTTCAGCCCCAGGGCGTATCTGGTTTACCGTGCTTCGGATGCATTGGTGCTCAAAGGTGGTGTCGGCACGGCATTCAGGGCTCCGGCACTGTTTGAATCATCTCCGACTTTCTCTTCAGTCAGTTGCCGCGGCGCTTGTACTGTAGTGGGCAATGCAGATCTTGAGCCCGAAACCAGTGTCAACTATGAGTTGGCAGCCTTGTGGAGTCAGCCTTCCTATGAGCTGTCTGCAACCTTGTTCCATAACAAGGTGGAAGATCTGATCACTGTTTCGGCTTGGGATGGCTCCAGCCCAAGCCGTACTTACTACAACGAATCCAAGGTGACTT
Source organism: Shewanella chilikensis (assembly GCF_037953065.1). NCBI lineage: Bacteria > Pseudomonadati > Pseudomonadota > Gammaproteobacteria > Alteromonadales > Shewanellaceae > Shewanella > Shewanella chilikensis. Next base: position 1,785,146 of record NZ_CP149966.1, read on the forward strand.
TGCAAGGGGTAGAGCTGACCGCCAGCGTGGATATCACGGCGGATCTCGGCCTCAAGGCAAACTACAGTTATCTCGATACCGAGACAGGTGACGGTGATGAACTCACGGGGCGTCCACGCCAGAGTGCCAATGTGCAACTGGATTGGTATCTCACCGACGATTGGCAGCTGTATGTTGCCGGTAACTATTTCGGTTCATATCTGGATAGCAGTGCCGTGCGTCAGGATGGCTACAGCCGCTTCGATATCGGCAGCAGTTATCGGCTGAACGATCACCTGAAACTACGCGCCGGGGTAACCAACTTTACCGACGAACAACCGGCCGAGGAAGACACCAACAGCGATATGATACTGCAAGGCCGTGCCTTCTTTGTCGGTGTCAGTTTGAGTCTCTGAATACCTTGAATGATAATAGATACTCACTATCATAGGTCTTTTAGTTCAAGCCGTTATATAACGGCTTGAACTTTAGGGGATACGAGTTTGCTGCTTGGGTGTTAATTACTTTGTACCGGCCTTATTGTGGTAACAATTCGGGGTTGCTGTTCATTCATACGGACATGATCTGACAGGGATAGGTGTTTGTTGCTTATTCAAGAGAGATTGTCTGCCATATGTTTATTGTTTCATTGAGTTGGCTAAAAATGCTGCCGTTATAGGGCCAACAAACGGGTGAGTAGGTTAGGCTTAAACTTATAGCAGGAATCGTATTATACTCTGGCGCCGCACTGACGACGGACAGATAGAATGACAGAGAATCGCGACTTACATTGGATGCAGTTGGCCATGGAGATGGCGCAAAAGGCGGAAGCCCTCGGGGAAGTGCCAGTAGGGGCCGTGCTGGTCAAAGATGACCAGCTTATTGCCTGCGGCTGGAACCAGCCTATTGCCGCCAACGACCCCTGTGCCCACGCGGAAATTCTCTGCCTCAGGCAGGCGGGCGGTCAACTGGAAAACTACCGTCTGCTGGATACTACCCTCTATGTGACGCTGGAGCCTTGTGCCATGTGTGCTGGGGCCATGGTGCATGCCAGGGTGGGGAGATTGGTATACGGGGCTGCCGATCTTAAAACTGGCGCGGCTGGTTCAGTGTTGGATCTGGTGCGTCATCCCCTGTTCAATCACAAGTTGGCCGTCAGTGCCGGGGTGATGGAACAGGAGTGCAGCGAACAGTTGAGCGCCTTTTTCAGGCGACGCAGACAGGAGCAGAAGGCATTGAAGCAGGCAAGGAAACTTAATCTGCCTGCTGCAGAAAACTGAAGAAAAGTTTGTGACGGTTGAGAATGCGTTTGTGACGGGTTTTAACCAGGCTGCGGCGACGGGCCATTGCATTGTTAATAGTCTTTCTTTTCATAAGCTTACCTTAAGGTGTGTTCGTAAGTTTTTTGCATCAATGACAAGCTAACAGCTTATTTAAGCTTGCGCCAGCCCCAAAGGGCGGCTTGTGTATAAAAGCCAGACTGTTTGGCGCGAAAATGAGTGGTATGCAGGATTTTCAGTCGGGCTGGGCGCCACTGAGTTCGGTTGCTTCCTCGCTCTGTAGTTGCGCCTTAGCCTGGGTTTCTTGCTGGGCCTGTTCTTTAGCCAGCATTTCCTGCTTGGCTTGATTGTCTATCCACACCAGGGTGTCGTAGTAACGGCGAATACTGTCTACATAGTGCACCGCCTCGTTACCTCTGGCATAGCCATAGCGGGTATTTTGGTAGTATTTGCGCTTTTGCAGCAAGGGTAATACCTGCTTGAGATCTTTCCAGGCGCTGGGATTAAGGCCTCTGGCCTGTGCCAGTTTACGGGCATCCTCCACATGGCCATAGCCTATGTTGTATGAGGCGAGGGCAAACCACATCCGCTCCTCCTCTGGAATAGACTCAGGCAGGCGTACCAAAATGTCGCTCAGATAGCGGGCGCCGCCACGGATGCTTTGTTCGGGATCGAGGCGATTCTCCACTCCCAACTGTTTGGCGGTTGCCAGCGTTAGCATCATCATGCCGCGCACACCGGTCGGTGAACGAGCCCTGGGATTCCAGTGCGACTCCTGATAACTGGTGGCGGCCAGCTTGCGCCAGTCGAGTTCACCGGCATAGGTTTCAAACAGATGGCGGTACTTGGGCAGCTTGCTGTCAACGGCGCGGATAAAGGCGCGGGTGTCGACATAGTCGAAACGTTTGACATGGCCAAAGTATTTTTCCACCAAGTGTTCCAGCGTGCCGTCTCTTTGTTCCTGGTGCCAGAAACGCAGCAGTTGGCTCATCAGCTGATCGCTGCCTCTGGGGGGCAACAGCCAGACCACAGCCTGTTGCTGCTCCAGCACCTGGCCGTATCTCAGCTCAGGCATAAAACGGCGATTGATATTGATGCTGGTGGAATCTGAAATGGTATAGCTGAGCTCGCCGCTGGCTATCATGCTCAGCAGCTCTTCATTATCTTTATCTGCAACCTGTTGCCATTCCAGGTTGGGATTATCTGTCTTGAGTCGGTTGAGGGTTTCCACAAACGACGAGTCGGCTATTACAGTGACAGGCGCATCCAGGGCGTTGAGATCTTTGGGGACAGGAGTGCCGGCGCGGTAGACCATCACCTGATTGACCCGATAAAGCGGCGGTCCGAGACGAAACTGTTGTCGGCGGCTGCGGGTATCCGATAGTCCGGCGGCAATCAAATCAATTTCATTTTGCTTTAGCGCCTGGTAAAGCTCACTGATATTGCCATAGGGCTTCATTTCCAGCGGCTTGCCGAGAAAGTCGGCAAAGCGCGCCGCCATCTCATAGTCAAACCCAGTGTTTCCTTGAGTAGAGGAGACAAATATTTGTGGGCCATAGAGGGTACCCACCCTGAGCTCTTTGATTTCTTTCACCGCCGGGGTTACCTGAGTTTCATCCACGACAGCTTGCCGACAGCCGGCCAGCAAGATGATCAGGGTGAGAGTCGCGGTAATTCGTTTCATTATCTATCGGTAAAAGCCTTTAGTCTGTGGTTTGCTGCCGGGATAGGGCTTATCCCCTATGTCTGATATGTTTGTAAACAAATTCAATGAATTGTGTATTGGTTTTCGGCGCTGTTTCCTGCTGATTTAGGCGAAGGTTTTGCGCCGGAGGGTATATTACCCCATAGGATTACTTTATATCACAGGAAACACTGTTTTGAGCAAAGTCTGAGGTGATTTGTAGGGCGCATTTACCTATAATAGCGCCACCTCTGACCCTGTAATTATAAATAATAAGGTGATAAGACGTGATGGAGATCATCCGCGGAGCCCCCGCACTCTCGGCATTCAGAGTGCAAAAGCTGATGCAGGCCTGTGAAGTCGCCCAGCTTCCGGTAAAGCAAATCTATGCCGAATACGTTCATTTGGCTTATCTGAGCGAAGCGCTCAACCCCGATGACCAAGCGCAGTTGAGTAAGATTCTTACCTACGGTCCGGCCATCGAATCTCACGAACCCCAAGGCATTCTCCTTTTTGTTACTCCCCGTCCCGGTACTATTTCTCCCTGGTCATCCAAAGCCACCGACATTGCCCACAACTGCGGCCTCAAGCAGGTAAAACGCCTGGAGCGCGGGCTGGCTTACTATGTGGAATCCGACACACTGAGCGGCGAACAGCTCAAGAGCCTCAAGGCGCTGCTGCACGACCGCATGATGGAAGTGGTACTGGACAGCTTTGAAGCGGCCGATATGCTGTTTGCCCGCACTGAGCCCAAACCTTTTGTCAGCGTCAACATTCTCGGCGAAGGCCGCAGAGCGCTGGAAATCGCCAACCGCGAAATGGGCCTGGCGCTGGCCGACGATGAAATCGACTACCTGGTCACCAATTTCCTGCGTCTTGAGCGCAACCCCAACGACATTGAACTTATGATGTTCGCCCAGGCGAACTCAGAGCACTGCCGTCACAAGATCTTCAACGCCGACTGGACCATTGACGGCGAAGTGCAGCCCAAGTCGCTGTTCAAGATGATCAAGAATACCTATGAGAAGACCCCGGACTATGTGTTGTCGGCCTATAAAGACAACGCTGCGGTAATGACAGGTTTTGAAGCCGGGCGTTTCTTCCCCGACAGTGACGGCGTTTATCGTTATCACACAGAGCCGATGCATATTCTGATGAAGGTGGAGACCCACAACCACCCGACCGCCATCAGTCCCTATCCTGGTGCAGCCACCGGCTCGGGCGGTGAAATCCGTGACGAAGGCGCTACCGGCCGCGGCTCCAAGCCCAAGGCGGGTTTGACCGGCTTCAGCGTATCCAACCTCAAGATCCCGGGCTTTGTGCAGCCTTGGGAAGGCGACTACGGCAAGCCGGACCGGATTGTGACTGCCTTTGACATCATGATTGATGGTCCTCTGGGCGGCGCCGCTTTCAACAACGAATTCGGTCGTCCGGCCCTGCTGGGATACTTCCGCACCTACGAGCAGCAGGTTTGCAGCCACAATGGTGTCGAGGTGCGCGGTTATCACAAGCCTATTATGCTGGCTGGTGGCCTTGGCAACATTCGTGAAGAGCACGTACAGAAAGGGGAGATCTCCTTAGGCGCCAAGCTGATTGTACTGGGTGGCCCGGCGATGAACATTGGCCTTGGCGGCGGCGCGGCTTCCTCCATGGCGTCCGGCCAGTCCAGTGAAGATCTGGACTTTGCCTCGGTGCAGCGGGAAAACCCGGAAATGGAGCGCCGCTGTCAGGAGGTTATCGACCGCTGCTGGCAGATGGGCGATGCCAACCCAATCCAGTTTATTCACGATGTGGGCGCCGGTGGTTTGTCCAACGCCTTCCCTGAGCTGGTAAGCGATGCCGGTCGCGGCGGTAAGTTTGAGCTGCGTAACGTGCCTTCCGATGAGCCAGGCATGAGCCCGCTGGAGATCTGGTGTAACGAATCCCAGGAGCGTTATGTCCTGTCTGTGGCAGCCGAAAACCTCGATACCTTCGCCGCCATTTGTGAGCGCGAGCGCGCGCCATTTGCCGTGGTGGGCGAGGCGGTTGCCGAGCAGCACCTGAGCCTGAGCGACGAGCACTTTGACAACAAGCCTATCGACTTGCCGCTGGAAGTCTTGTTGGGCAAACCACCGAAGATGAGCCGAGATGTAGTGAGTCAAAAGGCGCAGTCTGCGGCGCTGGATGAAGCTTCCATTGATCTCGCACAAGCCGTTAAGCGGGTGCTGACTCTGCCAACAGTTGCCGACAAGAGCTTCTTGATCACCATAGGCGATCGCACGGTAACCGGCTTGGTGAACCGCGATCAGATGGTCGGCCCCTGGCAGGTACCTGTGGCGGATTGCGCCGTTACCGCCGCCTCGTTCGACAGTTATGTGGGCGAAGCCATGTCCATGGGCGAGCGCACTCCGCTGGCCTTGCTGGATTTTGGCGCCTCGGCGCGGATGGCCGTGGCCGAATCCTTGCTGAACATGGCCGGTGCCGATATCGGCTCACTGAAGCGCATTAAGCTGTCGGCCAACTGGATGTCTGCAGCCGGTCACCCGGGTGAAGATGCCGGCCTTTATGAGGCGGTCAAGGCAGTGGGCGAAGAGCTGTGCCCTGAGCTTGAACTGACCATCCCTGTGGGCAAAGACTCGATGTCGATGAAGACCGCCTGGGAAGACAAGGGCGAGCAGAAGGCGGTTACCGCACCTATGTCGCTGATCATCACCGCCTTCGGTGCGGTGCGCGACATTCGCAATACCGTGACTCCTGAGCTGCGTACCGACAAAGGCGAAACCGTATTGCTGCTGGCCGATCTGGCCAAGGGCAAGACTCGTCTGGGCGGTTCCTGCCTGGCGCAGGTGTTCGGTGAGCTGGGGGATATTGCGCCGGATCTGGATCAGGCAGCCGTATTGAAAGGTTTCTTCGAGGTGACTCAGCAGTTGGTGGCCGAGCGGAGTTTGCTGGCTTACCACGACAAGAGTGACGGCGGTCTGTTCACCACCTTGGTGGAAATGGCCTTCGCCGGTCACACTGGCCTGAAGGTGGATATTTCTGCGCTGGCCGGCAGCGCCCTGGCGCGCCTGTTCAACGAAGAGTTGGGCGCTGTGCTGCAGGTGAGCAAAGATCAAGCCGCCGAGATTATCAAGGCTTACACTGGTGCCGGTGTGGATTGTCATCCGATAGCAGAGCTGAGTGACGATGGCCGCATCCGTATCCAGGATCAGGGCGCCGAAATCTATAGTGCTTCACGTACCGAGCTGCGTAAGCTCTGGTCTGAAACCACCTATAGAATGCAGGCGCTCAGGGACAACCCTGAGTGTGCCCGTGAAGAGTTTGACCTCAAGCTGGATGAAACCGATCCCGGCCTGACGGTTAACTTAAGCTTTGATCCGGCAGAAGATGTTGCCGCGCCTTATATCCTCAAGGGCGCTGCACCCAAGATGGCGATTTTGCGTGAGCAAGGGGTCAACTCGCATATTGAGATGGCAGCCGCCTTCGAGCGTGCCGGTTTTGAAAGCCGCGATGTGCATATGTCGGATATCCTCAGTGGCCGTATCAGCCTGGAAGAGTTTCAGGGGCTGGTGGCCTGTGGTGGCTTCTCCTACGGTGATGTATTGGGCGCCGGTGAAGGTTGGGCCAAGTCTATCCTGTTCAACAGCCGTGCCCGTGAGGACTTCAGCCGCTTCTTCGAGCGTGCCGACAGCTTTGCCCTGGGTGTTTGTAATGGTTGCCAGATGCTCTCCAACCTCAAGGAGATCATTCCGGGTACCGAGCATTGGCCGCACTTTGTCCGTAACCGCTCTGAACGCTTTGAAGCGCGTTTCAGCCTGGTGGAAGTGCAGCAAAGCCCATCGCTGTTCTTCAGCGGTATGGCCGGCTCCAGAATGCCGATTGCCGTTTCCCACGGGGAAGGGCGTGCCGAGTTTGCTTCAGCTGCCACCATGGCAGCAGCCGAGCAGAGCGGTACTGTGGCGCTGCGTTATGTCAACGGTAAAGGTGAGGTGGCCAGCTTGTATCCACAGAACCCCAACGGCTCACCCAACGGCTTATCCGGGATCTGTAGCCTGGATGGCAAAGTCACCATCATGATGCCCCACCCTGAGCGGGTATTCCGCACAGTCGCCAACTCCTGGCATCCGGAAAACTGGGGCGAAGATAGCCCTTGGATGAGAATGTTCCGTAACGCCAGAGTGAAGTTGGGATAAGGTTAAAAATCATCCCATAAAGGGTAAAAAAAGGCGGGTATTTATAACCCGCCTTTTTTATTTGACTTTTGTCCTACAGGAAAAGCTTCATATCATCAATAGCTTGCACTTTTTTCAATATATTCTTATGTGTTGAAGTGTCAAAATGTACGCTTTACAGCGCTTAGTAGGCTAAAGCCGGTCTAAGACGGCAATCTCTTTTCATTGGTTCCTGTTATGAAAAAGCCCCATAGGTAACCCTATGGGGCCGTTTTGCGCTAACAAAACTTCAAGACAAGCCTCTATTCAACTGTGATCAGTACACCAATTGAGACTTATAAAGTTCAGCAAAAACAGGCTTGTACCAGTTAACCAGACGTTCGAAAAGTTTTTTCATAGCAATATCTCCACACAAAGTTCAATCATTGTGCGCGGAGGAAGGTCTGCAGATATCGATATCGACCGACCTGAGCGTCTCCTTAACACAGGCTATATAGTAGTCAATTATATCGAGCTTATCAAACGAGAAATAATACATAATAAGATTAGTAAAACTAATGCCTTATTTGGTTATGTTTTTTGGCTATTTTATTTTTATTATTTTTTACCAATTAAAACAATTAGTTGGCGTTGTGTTTGTTTGGGTTTTAATTTTTGCTGTTAGCATATTTAACTTGTAGATTTATTAAAAAGTTTATTCTACCAGGTTTTTGTTTAAATTTTTCTGAAACTGCCAAAAAGTGAGGTTATGTTGTATTGCTGTAAAGTCGCTAACACATTGCTTGTGGCTTGTCAAGCTGTTTTCTTGGTGCCTGTGTCCCTTACCGCAAAACCCAGCTAAAGGCCGGAGTTTGATTGATTTGCGTCAAATTCAAGTGGTATAAAATCAGGGCAAATCTTAGCTGAACTAATAGCGCAAGTGACTGATATTAAATAATTTGCAAATATTAGAACACTGGCAAATGCTGATGCTGATCGCATAAGTCTGCAAAAGCGTGATTCGCCTCTCGCTCTGGCTGGAAAAAGCCGATTTTTGAGCCTTTGGAAGGCAAGGGAGAGGCAAGGCGAATCATTTGGGTGGTTTATCCGGGTTTCCGGGTAGATAAGAAATTAATGAACTAAGCTATCCAACTCACCTCCTGCTGTCTTTGATGGGGATCTAAAGGCAGTGGGCGGAGCACCATGTAAGGAGTCACAAATGATAGTTGAAGAAGTCGTTGAGCTATCGCGCTTTCAATTTGCGCTGACAGCCATGTATCACTTCTTGTTTGTTCCTTTGACTTTGGGTCTTGCCTTTCTGCTGGCAATCATGGAATCACTTTATGTGATGACTGATAAGCAGATCTACAAGGACATGACCAAATTCTGGGGCAAGCTTTTTGGTATTAACTTTGCCCTGGGGGTTACCACAGGTCTGGCAATGGAGTTCCAGTTTGGTACCAACTGGTCTTATTACTCACACTATGTGGGTGACATTTTTGGTGCTCCTCTCGCCATCGAGGGTTTGATGGCATTCTTCCTGGAATCCACTTTCGTGGGTATGTTCTTCTTCGGTTGGGACAGATTCTCCAAGCGTCAACACCTGGCAGTAACCTGGTTGGTGGCCTTGGGAAGTAACTTGTCTGCGCTGTGGATCCTGGTTGCCAACGGCTGGATGCAAAACCCTGTGGGTAGCGTGTTCAACTATGAAACCATGCGCATGGAAATGACCAGTTTCGCAGACGTGGTACTCAACCCTGTTGCACAGGTTAAATTTGTCCACACTGTGGCCTCCGGTTATGTGGCTGGTGCCATGTTTGTTCTGGCTATCAGTGCCTACTACATCCTCAAGAAGCGTGACTTACCTTTTGCCCGCCGTTCTTTCGCTATTGCAGCTAGCTTCGGTATGGCTTCTATTCTGTCCGTTATCGTTCTGGGTGACGAATCCGGCTACAAGGTTGGTGAAGCTCAGCGGGTCAAGCTGGCCGCAATCGAAGCTGAATGGCATACAGAACCTGCTCCAGCAGCCTTTACTGCCGTTGGTTTCCCTAATCAGGAAACTATGCATACCGACTATGCCATCAAGATCCCATACGCCATGGGTATTATCGCCACTCGCTCTATTGATGAAGAAGTGACAGGTATCAAGGATCTGGTTGCGGAACACGAAGTTCGTATCCGTAACGGTATGAAGGCTTATGCTTTGCTTGAGCAGCTGCGTGCCGCCAAAGCCGACCCTGCTATTGAAGAAGACCCTGCGGTTCGCGCAGCCTTTGAAGAGCAGAAAGTTGATCTGGGTTATGGCCTGCTGCTGAAGCGTTACACAGACAAAGTGGTTGATGCCACCGAAGAACAGATTAAGGCTGCCGCGCTGGATTCTATCCCAAGTGTTGCACCACTGTTCTGGAGTTTCCGTATCATGGTTGCCCTGGGTGTTGTGATGTTAGTGGTGTTTGCTGCCGCATTCTGGCAGAGCACTCGTCACCAGATTGAAGAGAAGAAGTGGGTCCTCAAGGCCGCGCTTTACAGCTTACCTCTGCCTTGGATTGCCATCGAGTGTGGTTGGTTTGTAGCTGAGTATGGTCGCCAGCCTTGGACTATTTCAGAAGTGTTGCCGACCTTTGTGTCTGCATCCAGTCTGACCGTGAGTGATCTCTGGTTCAGTATCATCAGCATTACTCTGTTCTACACTGTGCTGCTGGTTATCGAACTCTTCCTGATGTTCAAGTTTGCGCGCCTGGGTCCCAGCAGTCTCAAGACCGGCCGTTATCACTTTGAAAAACTAGAAGCCTGAGCAGAGGGATTTCATTATGTTTGATTATGAAATAGTAAGATTTGTCTGGTGGTTGTTGGTTGGCGTTTTGCTTATTGGCTTCGCTGTGACCGATGGCTTTGATATGGGGGTTGGTGCCTTGTTGCCAATCCTCGGTAAAGATGACACTGAACGTCGGATCATGATTAACACGGTTGCTCCTCATTGGGATGGTAACCAAGTATGGTTGATTACCGGTGCCGGTGCTTTGTTCGCCGCTTGGCCAACAGTTTACGCCGTATCATTCTCCGGCTTTTATGTCGCCATGATCTTAGTGTTATTGGCGCTGTATCTACGTCCTGTGGGTTTTGACTATCGCTCCAAGATAGAAGATCCACGCTGGCGCAAGAGCTGGGATTGGGCCTTGTTTGTCGCCGGTTTTGTACCGCCACTGATCATAGGTGTTGCCTTTGGTAACCTGCTGCAAGGTGTTCCGTTCAGCTTTGATGAATATATGCGTGCCCATTATGATGGCGGCCTGCTGGGTCTGCTTAATGGCTTTGGCTTGCTGGCCGGTCTGGTCAGTGCCTGTATGTTCATGATGCAGGGTGCTTGCTGGCTGCAGATGAAGACAGAAGGTGAGCTACGCAATCGCGCCGCTGCTGCCGCTCAGTTAACTGCTGTGCTGCTGATCGTGTTGTTCGGGGCTGCCGGTGTTTGGCTGGCTACCGGCATCGACGGTTATGTGGTGACTTCGGCTCTGGATACTAACGCCGTATCTGACCCAACACAGAAGACAGTTGAAGTGGTTGCCGGTGCCTGGTTGGCCAATTACGACAAGTATCCATTGACTATGTTGTTCCCGGCACTGGGCCTGTTGGCACCTGCCTTGGTACTGCTGACCAGCCGTTTCGGCCGTAGTGGTTTTGCCTTCCTGTTCAGCTCACTGGCCATTGCCGGTATTATCCTGACTTGCGGCGCAGCTATGTTCCCATTCGTGATGCCTTCATCACTGGATCCTAACGTCAGCTTGACCATGTGGGATGCTACTGCCAGCCAGATGGCACTGAACGTTATGACTTGGGTGGCAATTATCTTTGTTCCTATTGTGCTTAGTTATACTTGTTGGACCTACTTCAAGATGTATGGTCGCTTGAATCGCAAGCACATTGAAAACAACAGCGCATCACTGTACTAAGGAGCCTGAATTATGTGGTATTTCACTTGGATACTCGGCATTTTATTGGCTTGTTCTTTCGGCATCATCAATGCTCTCTGGCTGGAAAATACAGAGAACATGGATAGAGATACTGAAGATAAGTGATAGCTTGAGTTAAACTCAAAGGCCTCCGCTCTGCGGCAATGTAGATCAGATAAGGATCGGTTGACCGATCCTTCTGATGAGAGACAATCGGAAACCTGTTTGTAGGTTTCCGATTTTTTATGTCTATTCAAAACTGCTTTGCCGACTTTCTTGAAGAGAGTCCTGTTGATGTCGCTCAGCTAACCACCTTCTCCGAGCATATTCCTGACGAGTGGATTGCTAAAGCGGTAACACTTTCCGATAAAGCGACGATTCGTCGACGTCGCTTACCGAGTGATATGGTTCTTTGGCTTATTGTTGGAATGGCGTTTTTCCGCAACGAACCGATTGCCGAAGTTGCACGGCGAATGAATGTCTGTGCCGAGGGGTTGGCTAATGAGGAGCTGTTAGCAAAAAGTGCTTTAACGCAAGCAAGGCAACGCCTCGGCAAAGCAGCCCCAGAATGGTTGTTTAGGCAATGCAGCCATAGGTGGGGGTTAGAGCGTTACCCTGAGGATACATGGCAAGGTTTGCAAGTCTTTGCTGTGGATGGCGCGCTTTTTCGAACCGCTGACACACCGGAACTAAGAGACCATTTTGGGTCAGGTAATACATCCAGCGACAGACAGACGCCTCATCCAGTATTAAGGGTGGTGACCATGATGAATGTTCGCTCTCATGTCATTGTCGATGCCGCTATAAGCCCTTATCGTCGAGGCGAAATTCCTCTTGCTATGCCCTTTATTGACTCCTTACCGGATAATTCCGTGACCTTATTGGATAAGGGTTTTTATGGAGCAGGCTTACTTCTTTCTCTCCAAAATAGTGGTGCTAACAGACATTGGTTGTTACCGGCGAAGAAAGGGGTGAAATACACCCTGCTGGACGATGAAGAGAGTGACGACATGCGAGTCGAAATGAAAGTCTCTCCACAAGCACGCAAGAAAAATCCTAACCTACCTGAAACATGGCAAGTGAGAGCCGTGACTTATCAGGTACAAGGTAAGCCAAAAACCGTATTTACGTCTCTTCCCAGAGAGCAGTACGATGCGGGAGCAGTCGCGGCGCTTTACCACGAGCGATGGGAAATTGAATTAGGGTATCGAGACATAAAAAGTTCGATGCAACACAATGCGTTAGTGCTGAGGAGTAAGACAGTCGAACTTGTCTATCAAGAGTTATGGGGGCTGCTGCTTGGTTATAACTTGGTGAGACGAGAAGCGAGCCAAGCGGCAGTAGAGCATGGTCGAATGCCCAATGAAATCAGCTTTAAGTACGCTTGTCAGTTCATCGCAAGTCAGCTCAAAGTCATGAGCAAAGCGGTGTCACCAGGTAATACGCCGAAGCGTCTAAACAGTCTACGAGGAGACTTGTCCATCCTCTTTATAGACAAACGCCCTAAGCCAAATCGGCCTAGGGCGGTAAAAATATCAAAGACCCGATATCCTGTTAATCACAAGGCAGCTCCGCTTAAGTGAACTACGTTGCCGCTCTGCGGGGGCTTTTGTCTTTTTAAGGGGGCTATGGTGGCAAATGATAAGCTTGAGTCGAGAGGGCCGCAGCAGGTCAGCGAAACCGAGGCAGTCGAGCTGATCAAAAACTGGCTCAAGCAAGACAGGATGCGGATGCAGGCACTTGAGTGTGTTGCAAACCTTGGGCCTATTGATGCCTGGCTGGCGGCGGGGTTTGTTCGTAACCTGGTGTGGGACAAGTTGCACGGCACTGTATCCAGGCTCAGCGATATAGATGTGATCTACTATGAGCCAAACGACACCTCGGAAGTCACCGACAAGGCCTATGAGGCCAAGTTGGTCGCCGCGCTCGACTTACCTTGGTCGGTAAAGAACCAAGCCAGGATGCACCTTAAAAACAATCATCAGCCCTATGTTTCAGTGTCTGATGCCATGAGTTACTGGCCTGAGCAGCAAACGGCCCTGGCTGTCAGGTTGAGGGCAGGGGAGTTGCAACTGCTTAATCTATTCCCGCTAGGCCCTTTGCTGGCGTTGGAACTCAGCCCTAACCCCAAGAGCACTCCCGGAGTATTCGAGAGTCGGCTCAAGGCCAAGAACTGGTTGGCAGACTATCCGTTAATAAAAACTCCATTACTCGAAACATTGTTCTAGGCTCACACACTCAAGCGCCTGTGGCTCCATTATTTTCGTTGAATCCCTCCTCACTTGAACACTTGGCTTGCTGTTATTTCAGATGAATATCTTCTGTCGAGTGGCCTCTATTTTTGATTTTTGTTCTCAAATATTCGTTGATCTCTCCGATATGTTTTAGTTGAAAATACCGCTTAAAGAACATTTTTTAGCATTTATATCTGAAACCGGTTGTTAAGTTTTGGTTGCTTTTTGTTTGGGTGCGTCTGTTCGAAAAATGTACTTTTATTTCACTTTAGGGATAGTGAAGTTTTGAGCTGGCTCACTTAATTTAAAGGTGCAATATCAATAAATCTTTGGTTTGTGTGATCTGTTTCGCGCTTGGGCTATCTAAAACTAGGTATCACTCAAAACGCTTGATGCAGATCAAAAATGTGAAGGGTTAAATCTGGCAGTGTGGCCTCAGTTGTTATGGATGTAATAAAAAACAAAGCGCTGTGTTGTCGCTACGGAGTGAGATGATGAAAAAAAATATCGTATCAGGATTGATTGCCGCTGCCCTTTTTTCCACTGTTGCTGCCCCTGCGCTGGCTCACAAGGCCGGTGACTTTATCGTTCGTGCCGGTGCCGTTGTAGTCGCCCCGGATGAATCCAGCCAAAATGTTGTTACCCCGGATCTGGGAAACCTTGGCACCTTTAGTGTGGACAATAACACCCAGTTGGGTCTGAACTTTGGTTATATGCTGACAGATAACTTTGGTATCGAACTGCTGGCCGCGACCCCATTCAGCCATGATGTTTCTCTCGGAGAGCTGGGCAAGATTGCCGAAACCAAACACCTGCCACCTACCTTGGTAGCCCAGTACTATTTCGGTAATGCCGAGTCCAAGCTGCGTCCTTACGTGGGTGTCGGTGTTAACTACACCAATTTCTTCGACAATGAATTTACCAATGATGTCGGTGGCAAACTCTCGGATCTGAGTATGAGTAACTCTTGGGGCTGGGCCGCGCAAGTGGGTCTGGATTATCAAATCAATGATAATTGGTTGGTGAACGCTTCAGTTTGGTATGCCGAGATCAGTACTGATGTTAAGTTCAACTATCACTATGGCACCAGCAATAGTGAAGTTGCTGCTGTGACTATCGAAACCGATATCGATCCTTGGGTCTATATGGTCAGCATAGGTTACACTTTCTAACGTCTTCCAAGCCCAAGCTCCCAACCCAAGAGCTCTCAACCATAAAAAAAGGCGCCTCCGGCGCCTTTTTATGAAAAACAATAAGAAGTTTATTTTATCTCTATTGCCCTCTGCGTTTCTTCACCTTCCAGTGGCGGGTATTGTAGATAAACTCGGGCAGCAGTTTGGTGAGCCAGGCAACCGTCGCCCAGCGTTTGGTGACATAGACCCGGCGCTTGCCTTTTTGCAGGGCGCGGATGATTTGCCCGGCTACCACATCTACGGGTGATAACCACAGCTTACTTTGTTGCAGCGCAGCTTTATCCAGCAATCCCAATTGAATATCCGTAATGGTGATCGGTAGCTTGAGCCTTTGGGCATGCATGGAAAGCCCTTCGAGATAGTTCATTCCAAAGGCTTTGGAGGCATGAAAAGCCACGCTGGGGCCACCGCGAAGACCGGCAATGGAGTTGATGGCCGCGAGTTGGCCATAACCCTGTTCGCGAAACAGCCTGAAAGCTGTGTTGCAGACGGCGGCAAAGCCACGGACATTGACACTGATGATCTCATCTTCAAGCTGCCAGGGCAGATCCGGATGATAGGAGTTGAGTCCGGTATTGACCAACACCAGATGTGCCCCCCCCAACTGTTGCCAAATCTGTTCCAGCTCGGCTATCAAGGTTTGCGGTTTATCTATGTCCAGGCCAAACACTTGAGCCTCGGTTGCCAGGGTGGCGGCAAACTCTTTCAATGAGTCGGGATCCTGTGCCAGCAATGCCAGTTTAGTGCCTTCATCGGCCAGGCGGCGGGCTATTTCACGGCTGAGGAGTGAGCTGGCGCCCACAATAATCGCAGTTGCTTGTGTCATAAGGATATTTGAACTCAAAAATGGAGTCCTATGATAGGATTATCCTCACAGGTTCTCAATGATTAAACTTGGATGTATAGACATCCAGAAGTCTTTGTGTATGATTAGGAGCTAGCAATGAAAATGACAGGCAACTGGCTGCGCATGCCAATGATGGCGGCTGTAGCAGGAATGATGGCACTCACAGGTTGTGCAACCCCGAATGCCACAGTCGAAATTGATGGCGATGTCTGGTACCGCGAGCGCATTGCCCTGCCACCGGAAGCCGTGTTGACGGTTCAGGTTCAGGACGTTTCCAAGGCGGATGCTCCGGCAGAAGTGCTGGCGGTTATTCAGCGCGACAGCGTAACCAGCCCAACGCCTTTTAAGTTCATTCTTGCCCGGGATCAGTTCCAGAGTGGCCACAGCTATAGTATCAGTGCCAGGATCACCCTTAAGGGTGACTTACTCTTTATCAATACTCAGGCTTATCCTGTCAATATCGACAAGGTTGAGCCGGTATCCGTCATGGTGCAAAAGGTAGGGCGCTAACAGGTATACCAAGCCAAGCGCCTTGCCCTGAAAGTTCAGGAGAGGCGCTTTATGCCCGTAAGAATACCCGATAACCTGCCAGCCGCCGGTGTGCTTGAGTCGGAGAACATTTTTGTTATGTCCGAGAGCCGGGCGGCAATGCAAGATATACGGCCGATGAAGGTGTTGATCCTCAATCTGATGCCCAACAAGATTGAGACAGAAACCCAGTTGCTGCGGCTGTTGGGCAATACTCCGTTGCAGGTGGATATCGACCTGCTGAGGATCCACGACAAAGAGTCGAAACATACGCCGAGCGATCATCTCAATACCTTTTACCGTGACTTTGAAGATGTACGCCATCGCAACTATGACGGCCTGATCATCACAGGCGCCCCCCTGGGACAGCTGGATTTCGAGGAGGTCACCTACTGGGATCATATCCGCGAGATTATCGATTGGTCACAGGAGCATGTTACCTCGGTACTGTTTCTCTGCTGGGCGGCCCACGCCGGTTTTTATCACCTGTATCAACTCGAGCGTAAGATCCTCGCTGAAAAATGCTCCGGGGTTTATCAGCACAGCCGTATTCGCGCCCATGTGCCCTTGCTGCGCGGCTTTGATGATGAGTTTTATGCTCCGCACTCCCGCTATGCCCAGATGGATGTGGATGAGCTTAAGGCGCATCCCGAACTGACAGTGCTGGCCGAGTCGGACCAAGCCGGTGCCTATCTGGTGATCAGTAAGGACAATCGCAATCTGTTTGTGATGGGGCATCCAGAGTATCGCAAGTCGACCCTTAAAGATGAGTACCAAAGAGATCTGGCGGCCGGGTTGGCGCCCAAGATCCCGCAAAACTATTTCCGCAACGATGACCCAGAGGCTGAAGCGATTGCCCGTTGGTATAGTCACGGTAGTCTGTTGGTGAGCAACTGGCTCAACTATTATGTCTACCAGTTGACCCCTTATGACTTATCGGATCTCAGTGCTATTACGCCCTGGGAACAGAGTGGCTGAGCCGCAAATGCCAAACGTTTTGTTGGCGGGAGTCGCAGTCTTGTGACTCAAGGAAGGTGCGAACAAGTCCCATGTGTGCTCTGCGCCGGCTTACGGGCCTGGATGCAAGGCGTGGTTCGCAGCAAATGGCCCGAGTCCTTTGCTAGAGGCACAACACAGCAGGCAGGCCTGTAAGCCACGCCCTTCGGGGCTTTCACAGCAACCGGCTCTCTGCGTTATCCGACTTCGCCAGGCCCCGGCATGCCTTCAGTCAGATGCCTTGAACGCCAATTGCTGTGTAAGCCAGAGTGCCACTAGGACTTATTGGCACCTTCCCTAAGTCCTAAAGGGCTTAGTTCATATCAAGCCAGATGGCGTCAGCCTCTACGGCTTATGCTTCTTCAAACTGATACTTCCTTCCCTAAAGCTCATACGCATACGGGTAACTAAGCCGTAGTGTTTTGGCTTTATTTCAGGGCACAAGCTGTCATCCTGCTGTAAATCCTCCCTGACAAAAATATCTATAAACAGAGCCTGTATTAGACTAATTAGTACTTGCCTTACGTTCGCGTAAACGTCAAAGTGGCAACAACAGAGTGCAAATTTGCTGCACCTAACACCGCCGGCCTGCTGTTGGGCCGGTGTTTGGGTGCCCAACAAGGGAGTCAACAATGAGTCGTCCTCAGGATATTGTTATCGTCGCCGCCAAACGAACCGCCATGGGCGGTTTTCAGGGCTGTCTTTCCACAGTGCCTTCTCCTCAGCTGGCGGCTTCCAGCATCAAGGCCTTGATGGAAACTACAGGAGTGAAGGGCGAACAGGTCGATGAAGTGCTGATGGGATGTGTATTGCCGGCTGGTCTGGGTCAGGCCCCTGCCAGACAGGCGGTTTTGGGGGCAGGTTTGCCCCAGTCTGTTGGCGCAACCACGGTTAACAAGGTGTGCGGCTCAGGGATGAAAACCGTGATGCTGGCGCACGATCTTATCAAGGCCGGCAGTGCCAATATCGTGATTGCCGGTGGTATGGAGAGCATGAGTCAGGCGCCGTATCTGCTGGATAAGGCTCGCGGCGGCATGCGCATGGGCCACGGCAAGGTGCTGGATCATATGTTCCTCGATGGGCTGGAAGATGCCTACACAGGTGGCGCCATGGGAACTTTCGCCCAGAAAACCGCCGACGATTTTGGCCTGACCCGTGAAGCCATGGACGCCTTCGCCCTGAGCTCACTGGAAAAAGCCAATGCAGCCATCACCTCAGGTGCCTTCAAGGAGGAGATAGTCCCGGTAACCGTAAGCAGCCGCCGCGGCGATACTCTGATTGATACCGATGAGCAGCCCGGCAATGCCCGCCCTGACAAGATCCCGGCGCTACGGCCCGCTTTTGCCAAAGACGGCACCATTACCGCCGCCAACTCCAGTTCGATTTCCGACGGTGCCGCCAGTTTGATGCTGATGAGCCGTGAGCAGGCCGAAAACCTGGGGCTGGCAGTGATGGCCACCATCAAGGGTCATGCTACCCATTCCCAAGAGCCGGCCATGTTTACCACGGCGCCCGTGGGTGCCATGCAAAAACTCTTGGCACAAACCGGCTGGAGCAAGGATGAGGTCGACCTTTTCGAAATCAACGAAGCCTTCGCCATGGTGACCATGTTGGCCATCAGCGAGTTGGGGCTGGATGCCGCCAAGGTCAACGTCAATGGCGGTGCCTGTGCGCTCGGTCATCCGATAGGTTGCTCCGGCGCCCGTCTGCTGGTGACTCTCATTCATGCGCTCAAGGCCAGAGGCCTCAAGCGTGGTATGGCATCGCTGTGCATAGGTGGCGGTGAAGCCACTGCCATGGCGATTGAGATCTGATATCCAGTCGGCCGCGACAGCGGCCGGCAACAAATTAAAGTAATCAACAAGACAGGACACGGCGCCATCAAAAGCAGCCACAAGAGCTGTAGGTGCGTCGTCCCACTACCTACAAGGAATTCTTATGAGCACACAAGTCAAGCACTACATAGATGGCGAATTCGTCAACGGTTCCGGCAGCAAGCAGATCAATGTTACCAATCCGGCCAATAATGAAACCATCGCCTTTATCAACTGTGCGACCCAGCCGGAAGTTGAGCGCGCCATCGCCAGCGCCAAGGAAGCCTTCAAGAGCTGGAAGGAAGTGGCTGTTTCCGAGCGTGCTCGGGTAATGCTGCGTTATCAGCACCTTTTGAAAGAGCACCATGATGAGCTGGCTACCATTTTGGCTCAGGAAACGGGTAAAACCTTTGAAGATGCCAAGGGCGATGTCTGGCGCGGCATCGAAGTGGCCGAGCATGCCTGCAACATCGCCTCCTTGCTGATGGGTGAAACGGTTGAGAACGTGGCCCGCAGCATAGATACCTACTCCTACACTCAGCCGCTGGGGGTTTGCGCCGGGATTACGCCATTCAACTTCCCGGCGATGATCCCGCTGTGGATGTTCCCGCTGGCTATCGCCTGCGGCAACACCTTCGTCCTCAAGCCGTCCGAGCAGGACCCAATGACGCCGCAGCGTCTGGTGGAGCTGTTCGAACAGGCCGGGGCTCCCAAGGGCGTGCTGCAGTTGGTTCACGGTGATAAAACGGCGGTTGATGTACTGCTGTCTCACCCGGATATCAAGGCGATTTCCTTTGTGGGCTCTGTGGGTGTGGGTCAGTACATCTACAAGACAGGCACTGACAACCTCAAGCGGGTGCAGGCCTTTGCCGGTGCCAAGAACCACTGCGTGATCATGCCTGATGCCAACAAGCAGCAAGTGATCAATAACCTGGTGGGTGCCTCGGTTGGCGCTGCCGGTCAACGCTGTATGGCGCTGTCGGTCGCTGTGTTTGTCGGCGCCGCCAAAGAGTGGATCCCTGAGCTGAAAGAAGCCCTGTCCAAGGTGCGTCCCGGTCTTTGGGATGACAAGGAAGCCGGTTACGGCCCACTCATCAGTCCGGCCGCCAAAGAGCGGGTGCTCAAGCTTATCGCCGAGGGCAAGGCCGAAGGCGCCGAGTGTCTGCTCGATGGTTCCGACTGCACTGTACCCGGTTATGAGTCAGGCAACTGGGTTGGCCCGACCATGTTCGACAAGGTAACCACGGACATGAGCATCTACAAGGAAGAGATCTTCGGCCCTGTGCTCTGCTGTATGGAAGCCGAGTCGCTGGAAGATGCCATTGAGCTGGTTAACGCCAGCCCTTACGGCAACGGCACCTCTATCTTTACTGCCAGCGGCGCCGCGGCGCGTAAGTACCAGCATGAAATCGAAGTGGGTCAGGTGGGTATCAACGTGCCCATTCCAGTGCCGCTGCCATTTTTCTCTTTCACGGGGTGGAAGGGCAGTTTCTACGGCGATCAGCACGCCTACGGCAAGCAGGCGGTGCGTTTCTACACAGAGACCAAGACCATCACCAGCCGTTGGTTCGAGTCTGATATCGCCTCTGGTCCCAACATGACTATCGCCCTCAAGTAACAGTGTGAGCCCAAGGGCAGCGGCAATGGCCGGTGCCCCTTTTTAATCGCAACAGTAAATAACAAGAGATCCGGCATCACCGGATCACCGCAAGACGCAGAGATCTGCGCACAGGAGTCAAGCATGGATTTCAATCTCAACGAAGATCAGCGCCAATTCACCGAGCTGGCCCGCCAGTTTGCCGCCGATGAACTGGCCCCATTTGCCGCCAAATGGGATGAGGAGCATCACTTTCCCAAAGACGTGATCCAAAGAGCCGGGGAGCTGGGATTCTGCTCACTCTATTCTCCCGAGTCGGAAGGCGGCATGGGCCTGTCGCGTCTGGATGCCTCGATTATTTTTGAAGAGTTGGCCAAGGGCTGCACTGCCACCACAGCCATGCTGACCATTCACAACATGGCCACCTGGATGGTGACGACCTGGGGCCAGCAAAGTCTGCGGGCCGAGTGGTCTGAAGCGCTGACCACAGGCAGCAAGCTGGCTTCTTACTGCCTGACCGAACCAGGTTCAGGCAGTGACGCTGCTTCACTTGCCACCCGCGCCGAGCGCGACGGCGATGAGTATGTGATTAACGGCTCCAAGATGTTTATCTCGGGCGCCGGCGCCACCGAGCTTTTGGTGGTGATGTGCCGCACAGGTGAGGCCGGTCCCAAGGGAATTTCGGCGATTGTCATCCCGGCAGACGCCAAGGGCGTTATCTACGGCAAGGCCGAGGACAAGATGGGCTGGAACGCCCAGCCAACCAGACTCATTACTTTTGAAAACGTGCGGGTGCCGGTCAATCATCTGTTGGGTGAGGAAGGCCAGGGCTTTACCTTCGCCATGAAGGGCCTGGATGGCGGCCGCATCAATATCGCCACCTGCTCTGTGGGTACTGCTCAGGCTGCGCTTGAGCGCGCCACCGAATATATGCATGAGCGCAAGCAGTTCGGCAAACCACTGGCCGCCTTTCAGGCGCTGCAGTTCAAGCTGGCCGACATGGCCACAGAACTGGTCGCCGCGCGGCAGATGGTGCGTCTGGCGGCATTTAAGCTGGACAGCGGCGATCCCGAAGCCACGGCTTATTGCGCCATGGCCAAGCGTTTTGCCACAGATATAGGGTTTGCCGTGTGTGACAGCGCGCTGCAAATTCACGGCGGTTACGGCTACATCCGCGAATACCCGCTGGAGCGACATTTCCGTGATGTACGGGTACACCAGATCCTGGAAGGAACCAATGAGATTATGCGCCTTATCATCGCCCGCCGTTTGCTGGATGAGCATGCCGGCGAGATCCTCTAAGGCCAAACCCATTTAACCGAATTGCAAGGAGTCATTCATGTCTTTTTTGATTGAGCATATCGAAGGCCACACGGCTGTTCTGACCATCAACAATCCACCGGCCAACACCTGGACGGCCGAGAGCCTCAATGAACTGCGCCTCAAGGTGGAAGAGCTCAACAATGATCCAGATATCTATGCCTTGGTACTGACAGGGGAAGGGGAGAAATTCTTCTCGGCCGGCGCCGATCTCAAGCTGTTTGCCGATGGTGATAAAGGCAATGCCGCCACCATGGCACGCTGTTTTGGCGAAGCATTTGAAACCCTGAGCGCCTTTCGCGGTGTGTCTATTGCCGCCATCAACGGTTATGCCATGGGCGGCGGTTTGGAAGTGGCATTGGCCTGTGATATCCGTATCGCCGAAGAGCAGGCGCAGTTGGCATTACCCGAGGCCACAGTCGGTCTGCTGCCTTGCGCCGGCGGTACCCAGAATCTGACCGCTCTGGTTGGTGAGGGCTGGGCCAAACGGATGATCCTTTGCGGTGAGCGAATCGATGCCGCCAAGGCCCGTGAGATTGGCCTGGTCGAAGAGGTAGTTGGTAAGGGTGAGGCCCTGAGCGTTGCCATTGCGCTGGCGACCAAGGCTGCCAAGCAGAGCCCATCGAGCGTGACCGTTTGCAAGCAGTTGATCCAGGCCGGACGTAATATGCCAAGAGCTCAGGCGCTGCCGCTGGAGCGTGAGCTGTTTGTGGCTCTGTTTGACACCCAAGATCAGAAAGAAGGGGTCAATGCCTTCCTGGAGAAGCGCGCAGCCAACTGGAAAAACGCATAAGGAGGGCGGTGATATGAGTCATGAAGTGGTATTTCAGACCCTGGGAACCGCCAGCGGCAAGTTGATTGGTGTGGCCACACTCAATGTGGAAAAAGCACTCAATGCACTGAATCTCAACATGGTGCGTTTGCTGGCCAAGCAGTTGGCTGCCTGGAAACAGGATGAACAGATTGCCTGCGTGATCCTCGACGGCAGCGGCGATAAAGCCTTCTGCGCCGGTGGTGATGTGCGGGCGCTGTATCAGGCGCAGCAGGCCAATCCCGGCAGTTACACCCAGGAAGCCCGGGTGTTTTTCGAAGAGGAGTATCGGCTCGACTTTCAGCTGCACACCTTCGGCAAGCCGGTATTGGTTTGGGGCGACGGCATAGTGATGGGTGGTGGTCTGGGGCTGATGATAGGTGCCAGCCACAGAGTATTGACCGAGCGTTCGCGCATCGCCATGCCTGAGGTCACCATAGGCCTTTACCCGGATGTCGGCGGCAGCTATTTTCTCGGCCGCATGCCGGGCAAGACTGGGCTGTTTCTCGGCCTGACCGCCTACAATATGAATGCGGCCGATGCCCGTTATACCGGCATTGGCAATCATTTTCTGGCCTCAACGGATAAAGAGCGCATGCTCGATGCCATGGCGACGGTGAACTGGGGCAATAACACCAGTCTCAACCAGCAGAAGCTGCATGATCTGCTCAATGAACTGGAAACCCAGAGTGAAGAGCGTCCCGGCAGCAGTCGCTTGAAGGGCCATCAGGCCCAGATTGATGAGCTGATGACCGGAGATATGGCCGAAATTCTCGCCAAGATGCAGGCCCTGGAAACCCAAGAGAGTTGGTTGCAGCGTGCCCGTGACACCATGCTGAGCGGCAGCCCGCTTAGCTGGGCGCTGGCCTACGAGCAATCAAGGCTTGGGACTGACATGAGCCTGGCGGATTGTTTCCGCTTCGAGCTGGGGCTCAGCCTCAACTGCTGCGCCATAGGTGATTTTTGTGAGGGTGTCAGGGCGCTGCTTATCGACAAGGACCGTAATCCCAACTGGCGTTACGGCAAGGGCAAGATAGCACCGCAAGAAGCGGTATCTGCCTTGCTCGAGTCACCATTTGAACATGAACACCCATTGGCCGATCTGTAACAGATGCCGGCAAACAAGATTCCAACAGGGAGAGCAAACAGATGACAACAGTGGCTTTTATTGGTTTGGGCAACATGGGTGGGCCGATGGCGGTTAACCTGATCAAGGCCGGGATGACTGTTCGGGTATTCGATCTGGTACCGGCGGCGATGCAGAGCCTGGCAGAGCAGGGAGCTATAACGGCCCAGAGCGCCTGTGGCGCAGCGGCGGGTGCCGATGTGGTGGTAACCATGTTGCCGGCCGGCAAGCATGTGCGTAGCCTGTACCTCGGCAGCGAGCAGCAGCAAGGGCTGCTGGATGTTGTGGCCGAGGGGACCTTACTTATCGATTCATCTACCATAGATGCCGACAGCGCCCGCGCTGTGGCGGCTGCATCGGCCGCCAAAGGGCTTGAATTTGTTGATGCGCCGGTTTCCGGTGGCACCGCCGGGGCCGCGGCCGGTACGCTGACCTTTATCTGCGGCGGCAGCGACGCAGGTTTTGCCAAGGCCAAACCTGTTCTCGAGTGCATGGGCGCCAATATTTTCCATGCAGGCGGTGCCGGCGCCGGTCAGGTTGCCAAAATTTGCAACAACATGCTGTTGTCTGTTTTGATGGTAGGTACCAGCGAGGCACTGAGTCTGGGGATAGATAATGGTTTGGATCCCAAGGTGCTGTCAGATATCATGAAAGTTTCGAGCGGCGGCAACTGGACCTTGGAGAAATACAACCCCTGTCCCGGGGTGATGCCAAGCGTACCATCGTCCAATGACTATCAGGGCGGGTTTATGGTGGATCTTATGGTCAAGGATCTCGGCCTGTCCCAGGAAGCAGCGCTGTCCAGCCAGTCGAGCACTCCCATGGGCGCACTGGCGCGCAGCCTCTATGTCAATCATGCCCGCAAGGGCAATGGTCGTCGCGATTTTTCCAGTATTTTTGAACAATTCAAGCAAGAGAAATAAGGATAACCCAATGGATGTAAAAGGTAAGGTAGTCGCCATCACAGGTGGAGCCGGTGGACTGGGTCTGGCGATGGCGCAGGAGTTGGCCGCAGCCGGTGCCCGTCTGGCGCTGATCGATGTGGATCAGGACCGTCTGGAGCAAGCCTGTGCCCTGATGGGCGAGACCGAAGTGCAGGGTTATGCTGTAGATATCACAGATGAAGAAGATGTGATGGCAACCTTTCAGTACATTCTGGAAGATTTTGGTCAGCTCAATGTGCTGGTAAACAACGCGGGTATTTTGCGTGACGGCATGTTGATCAAAGCCAAAGAGGGTCAGGTGACAGACCGTATGTCGCTGGAGCAGTTCCAATCGGTTATTAATGTAAACCTGAGCGGCAGTTTCCTCTGTGGCCGTGAAGCCGCCGCCGCCATGATAAGCTCTGGCCAGGAAGGGGTGATCATCAATATCTCCAGCCTGGCTCGAGCCGGCAATGTGGGGCAGAGCAACTATGCCGCCTCCAAGGCCGGTGTCGCTGCCATGGCGGTGGGCTGGGCCAAAGAGCTGGCGCGCTACAAGATCAGGGCCGCCGCTGTTGCCCCCGGGGTTATTGCCACCGAAATGACCGCCGCCATGAAACCGGAAGCGCTGGAGCGTCTGGAGAAAATGGTACCGGTCGGCCGTTTGGGTGATGCCGCTGAAATCGCCTCGACAGTTAAATTCATCATTGAAAACGACTATGTCAATGGCCGGGTATTTGAAATTGACGGCGGTATCCGCCTGTAATTCAATGCGTTGAGATCAAGGCCAAAATAGATATCATCCCTGTTCTTTACCGCGTTTTAAACAAGGACAGGGATGATGTCTTCTTCCTCCACCAGGCAGCTTGTTTGTTAATTTTCTTTTGCCATTATGCGCTGCAGCTCTATGTGAACGACGGCGATAAGTTGGTGAATATCTTCTCTGACCCCATGTACTTCTGGCCAGTGAGCGGGATAAAACTGGTGAACGTGCCAGGTTCTTGCAAAAGTTATCATTCTGCAATTGTGAGGGGGAGATACTTGTCCGCTTTGTATTACAGACGTTGACAATTCTTGTCCCGGATTGAACAATCTCCCTAATAAAAGTTAAAAGTACCAGAGGTAACGACACTCACCCATGCATTGGTTGGAGAAACAGATTAAGCGCCTGCTTTTGCTGGTGGGAATCGCGGGTGTCATGGTAATCTATTTTGGATTCTTCTATCTGCTTCTCAGCGGTCGCTCCACTGAACCCATCACCTGGTACTATTTGCTTTCACCTTGGATCTGCATCTTTTTTGGATTATCCAGTTTGCAGCAGTACAGGGTGTTGCAGTGGTTCTTTGCCAGATATAAAAATAAGAAAAAATAAGAAAACACAAGACTTACGTTGTAGTAGTTTCAACCTGCCTGTGGGTGGGTGTTGGGGGAAACGAAACCATGATTTTCAATCCCGGAAAGCAAATTTTGGCCGTAGCGCTGATGGTGTTAGTGCTGCAGGGGTGCGGTCAACCTGCGCAGGAGCAACAAGCCCTTGCTGACAATGAGCAGAGGATTAGCGCGGCTTATGGCAGCTGGGTCTCGCCTTTGGGTGCCGCCGAAGTCTATGGCAGTGCTTCGGCAATAGGTGAGCTGCAGAGTGTTGGTGATGCGATTTATTTCTCGGAATCCAGCCCGGCCAAAGGCGGCAAGGTGGGGATAAAGCGTCTTGAAAAAGATGGCAGCATTACCAGTGTGGTGGCACCGGCCTTTGGTATCGGCAGTCGGGTTCACGAGTATGGCGGTGGCGATTTTCTTGGTATAGGTCAGAGCCTGTTTGTCACCAAGGGGCAGGATCAGCTGTTTTACCGGATAGCGCCGAATCAGGAGGCGCTGGCTCTGACTCCCAATGGCACCCGTCACGGGGAATGTATCTCTTACCCCAAGGGCTCACGGATTATTTGTGTTCGGGAAGATCATCGACAACCGGGTGAGCCCAAGGCCAGTTTGGTGACCATTAACCTGAATTTCTCCGGTGAAGGGGATATCTTTGTCGATGGGCACGACTTTATCAGTTCTCCGGCAATCAATGCCGACAATACTCAGCTTGCCTGGATCACCTGGGAACATCCCAACATGCCTTGGGATAATACTCAGTTGTGGCTTGGGGATCTCAATCGCAAGGGGCAGTTGACTAACATTCGCCAAATCGCACCCGAGCGCAAGGGCGCACTGATGCAACCCCTATTTAGCCCAAACGGCGTGCTCTACTTTATTGCCGATTATGACAACTGGTGGAACCTCTATCGACTTGATGCCAAAGGCGATATCGAACAGGTTACCCAACTCAAGGCCGAAATCGGCGGCCCTGCCTGGAAGTTGGGGCAGCATGCTTACGCCTTTGAAAATGAAAATACCTTGATAGCCAGTTTCAACAAGGAAGGCGATGCCGGATTGCTGCGACTGGATCTGCAGACCGGGGTTATTGAAGTGCTGGCTGCCGACTTTGCCGATATCAAACAGGTGGTGCAGGGGGCCGACGGGGTTTATTTCGTTGGCAGTAGGCCAACACCCGAGCGCGGCATCTACAAGGTTTCCGGCCGCGGCACAGAACTTGTGTATGCACCTAAAATTTGTGGTCTGGATCCCAGATACATCTCCCGCGCCGTCAATGTTGAGTTTACCACCAAGGGGGGAGACAAGGCTCACGGCTATTTTTATCCGCCGGTAAATGGTGATTACCAACCTCTGCCGGATACCCGGCCGCCTCTTTTGATGATGTTGCATGGTGGGCCGACCGCCAGCGCAAATAGAGCATACGACAGCGCCATTCAATACTGGACCAGCCGCGGTTTTGCCGTGTTTGAGCTCAATTATCGCGGCAGTACCGGCTTTGGCCGCCAATATCGCCAGAGCCTCTATGGCAACTGGGGCAAGGCAGATGTTGAGGATGCTGTCTGGGCTGCAGGTTTTTTAGTTGACCAAGGCTGGGTCAATGCTGAGAAATTGGCTATCCGCGGCGGTAGTGCCGGTGGCTTGAGCGTGCTTTCAGCCTTGGCTTTCCATGATAAGTTCAAGGCCGGGGTGAGCTATTTCGGGATCAGTGATATCGA
Organism: Shewanella chilikensis; assembly: GCF_037953065.1. Taxonomy (NCBI): domain Bacteria; kingdom Pseudomonadati; phylum Pseudomonadota; class Gammaproteobacteria; order Alteromonadales; family Shewanellaceae; genus Shewanella; species Shewanella chilikensis. The sequence goes on from NZ_CP149966.1 coordinate 1,812,650, forward strand.
GGTGCTGGGCAAGGAAACCCATAAGTTTGAGTCAAGATACCTGGATCAACTGATAGGCCCTTACCCGGAAATGAAGGCAGTGTATCGTGAACGCTCGCCCCTGTACCACCTGCAGGGTTTCAACGAACCTTTGCTGCTTTTGCAAGGGCTTGAAGATAAGGTGGTGCCACCGAGTCAGTCGCAGCATATCTACAAGGCGCTGAAAGACAAGGGGGTGCCCACAGCATTTATCGGCATAGAGGGGGAAGGGCACGGCTTTCGTCAGCCCCATAACAAGATACTGGCGCTGGAATCTGAGCTGGTGTTCTATGGTATGGTGTTTGATTTCACCCCGGCGGGCACACTACCGGCACTGAAGCTGGACAATGCCGCAGCCTTGGCGCGGCCCGGACAACAAGTTGAGTGATAGCTTCAGGCCTGTTTGGTTTCGCTGGACAGGCCATCTATGATGGCGCATTCAGACTGATTGCCGCCGCGGCACTGGGATACCAGTTCGCTCAGTTGGGCATGCAGCGACGCCAGTCTGGCCATCTTGTCTTCCAACGCCTGCAGGTGCCCTTTGGCCAGACGTTTGACATCCTCGGCGCAGCGCTTGGGATTGTGTTTCAGTTGCAACAGATCCCGGCATTCATCCAAGGTAAAGCCCAGCTCGCGGCAGTGCTGTAAAAACTTGAGCGCCTCGATTTCAGCGGCCTGGTACTCACGATATCCGTTGTCGCCTCTGTGGGCCTCAACCAAGCCTATGTCATGGTAATAGCGGATACTCTTGATACTCAGACCTGTTGCCTTGGCCACTTCGCCTATTTTCATCGCTGAACTCCTGCCGTGTTGGGTCTCTTGTGGGCTATTTTGTCGCGCCGCAAGCGCATTGTTGAGAGTCAGAGCACCTTTTCTGTTATGGATAATTATTCGGGCTTGACTCTCCTGCTACTGGAGACTTTAACCTTTATATCAGTGTTGAGCCAGCCTCGCTTGCGAGGGGCAAAGAGGGGAGTTTCCAATGGATCAGATACAATTCACCATAGTGAATATGAAGTGCGGCGGCTGCGCCCGTAAGATAAAGGCCCTGTTCGCCGATTATACCGGCGTAGAAGCCGCTACCGAGGTGGCAGATAAGTCGTTGACGCTGACATTCGCCCCGGACGCAGAGCTCACCCCCGCCGCGGCGCTGGCGAAACTGAAAGACGCAGGTTATGACGCTGAGCAGGCCGAGATTGCGGCTACCGGCGCCGGTGACAGCGCGCAAAAGCCCAGCCCAGAACCCAGCCCTGAAACCCCTGCCAGCTTTAACTTCCATGTTGCCGATATGAACTGCGGCCACTGTGAGAGTAAGCTTCGCAGGGCGCTGGCTGATGAGCTTGAGGTAGACGTCGACCTTAAAGGCAAACAGCTGCGGCTGAAAAGTCACAAGAGCGCGGCCGAACTGGCCGAATTGATAACAGGCGCAGGCTTTACCCTGCCAACGCTTGCGCCAGGTAATACAAGTGAGCCGGAAAACTTCCACTTTTATGTTGGTGATATGACCTGTGGTCATTGTGAGGCCAGTATTCGTAAGGCGCTAAGCGATGAAGCCGAGGTGACAGTCAATCTGAAACAGAAACGGCTAGCACTGAAAAGCCAAAAAACCGCCGCCGAGTTGACCGAGCTGTTAAAGGCCGCTGGGTTTACCGCCGAGCCTTGGCGCGATGAGTATGCCGAGGCTGATACCGAGACTGAGACAGAAGCTCAGGCTGACACTTTGAAACCGGCAGTGGCCGCAACTACAACAGAAACCGAAACTAAAGTCGGTAACCATGCCGATAAAGCCGTCAGCCACAAGGCCGCCATGGCTCACTCAGCCAACCCCACACTGCTGTTTGTACCGGATATGAGCTGCGCCAGTTGCGTGGCCAAGATAGAAAAAGCCTTTGCCGCCAAAGAGGTTGAGGCCAGAGTCAATCTCGCCGACAAGCAGGTGAGCGTGGCCGCTGGGCTGCCTGTGGCTGAAGCCGTTGCGCTGCTGCTCTCGGCCGGGTATCGCGCCGAGCCGATAACGGATGCCGCCAGTGCCATGGCCGACAAAGCCGAGCATGATGCCAGGGAATATCGCACCCGGATCAGGCAGGCCATTGCTGGTCTTGGGCTGGGGATCCCCTTGATGATCTGGGGCCTGGCCGGTGGTGACATGATGATCCACGATAGCCAAAGCCAACTTATCTGGGGCGCCATGGGGCTGCTGACCTTGTTGCTGCTGGTCACCACTGGGGGGCATTTCTTCAGTGGTATGTGGCGTTCACTCAAGGCCAAGAGTGCCAATATGGATACGTTGATCGCCTTGGGTACGGGCACGGCCTGGCTTTACTCCATGCTGGTGGTGCTTATTCCCGGCTTTTTCCCCGACGGCACCCGTCATGTGTACTTTGAGGCCAGTGTGATGATCCTCGGCTTGATTAACCTTGGGCACGCATTGGAGCTGAGAGCCCGCGGCAAGACCAGTGAAGCGGTGCAGAAGCTTATTGGCCTGCAGAGCAATACGGCCATCAAAATCACCGAAAACGGCGATGAAACCGTGGCCATAGCAGCGCTGGTGGTGGGCGACAAGCTGAGACTGCGCCCGGGTGACAGAGTGGCGCTCGACGGTGACGTGCTTTCAGGCAGTTCGCTGCTCGATGAGTCCATGCTCACAGGCGAACCCATTCCCGTGGCTAAATCCGTGGGCGACAGTCTGAGCGCCGGCACAGTCAATGGTAACGGCAGCCTTATTTACCAAGTTACTGCCGGGCCTGCCGATACCCGCCTGGCGAAGATTATCGCCCTGGTTCAGGAGGCCCAGACTTCCAAGATGCCCATAGGGCGCCTGACAGACAAGATAGCCGCCGTGTTTGTGCCTGTGGTGGTGGTGATTGCGCTGCTGGCGGCCATCATCTGGTATTTTGCCGGCCCAGAGCCTGCGCTGTCTCATGCGCTGGTGGTGCTGACCAGTGTACTGATTATCGCCTGTCCCTGTGCCTTGGGGCTGGCGACGCCCATGTCCATCATGGTATCTGTCGGCCGCGCCGCTTCCATGGGGGTGTTGGTGAAAAACGGTGAGGCGCTGCAAACCGCCAGCAAGGTCAGCTGTGTGGTGCTGGATAAGACCGGCACCATCACAGAAGGTAAGCCCGCCGTCACCCAGGTGGATATTTTTGATGATGCCTTTGATGAGCGCGAGCTGCTGCGCGCTGTGGCCAGCCTTGAGCAACACTCGGGCCACCCCTTGGCGGCGGCGCTGCTGGATGCCGCCAAAGCCAAAGAGGTTATGCTGAGTGAGCCGCAGGGGTTTGACTATCGCCAGGGGCAAGGTCTGCTGGGGCAATTTGAAGGCCGGCAGTGGGCGGTCGGTAATAGCAAGCTAATGGACGCACTGGGCATTAGGCTGACCGAGACGCACCAGGCAAGACTGGAGCAGGGGGCGGCGCTTGGACACACCCAGGTGCTGGTGGCCCGAAATAATCAGCTGCTGGCGTTGGTGGGGATCAGTGACCCAATCAAAGCCGATGCCAAAGAAGCCATGGCTGCGCTCAAGACCCAGGGCAAACGCTTGGTATTGCTCAGTGGTGATAACCAGGCCACAGCCGAAGCCGTGGCGCGTCAGGTGGGGATTGAGGAAGTCATCGCCGGGGTGTTACCGGATGAAAAGCAATCCTGGGTCAATAAGTTTCAAGCGCAGGGTGAAGTGGTGGCCATGGTCGGTGATGGGATCAATGACGCCCCGGCGCTGATGGCCGCCGATGTCGGCATTGCCATGGGCTCGGGCACAGAGATTGCCATAGAGAGCGCCGACCTGACCTTGCTTAACCCAAGGCTGGGGAGCTTGGCCGGGGCATTTGCCCTGTCGCGGGCGACGCTTGGCAACATCAAGCAGAACCTGTTCGGCGCCTTTATCTACAACACTCTGGGGATCCCGATTGCGGCCGGGGTGCTGTACCCGCTGACAGGGATCTTGCTGAGCCCTGTGGTGGCCGGCGCGGCAATGGCGCTGTCTTCACTGACTGTGGTGACCAACGCCAACCGCTTGCGGCGTCAGTCTTTGGATTAAGGTCTTTCAGCGTTTGAGCCGGGGAAATTGCCCCGGCTTTTTTATTGCTTTCTTATTTTTTCACCTTGTTTTTCCTGTTTAAATAAGGGGTTTGCCTTTGCTCAGCACCAATGCTTGCCGAAAAACGCAGCCTGTGGTCACGGCTTGAGCCCTTAGCCTGTCAAAGCCTTTAGTCTATAAGAGCCTTTGGTCAATATAAGCTTGGGGCTGGATATCGCAGGCCAAGTGAGTCACAGCAAGGGCAACAGGGAACAAGAAAAAATGGGAAGGAGCTGGAAAATGCAATCCAGAAAATTAACCGCGGCAGCTAAGCTGAGTCTGCTAGGCGGCGCCTTACTGCTCAGCGCCATCTCTGTGTCTGCTCAGGCGGGCTGCGGCGAGAAAACCACTGAGTGCATAGTGATCAAGGGTGACAGCCAAAAGACCCTGGAGTGTGAAATCACGGTTTGTGCCAATCTGCACTCATTTCTCAGTCGCTGGCAGTTGGCCGATGGCACCACGCTGAGCACGGATTACACCGATGACAGCGAGAGCATCACTATCAATGGTGAGCCGGGATATGCCTTGCCAGCGGATATTTTGCGCGCTGAACTTGGCTGTTACAGCACTTTTGCAACAAACAAGGCGGAAACTACCTTGGTGTGTGGCCGCGATCTGGATTTTTAATCTGCTTGCAGAAGATTTTTAAAGTCTTTTATAAACAGGTGGTTGCACTGCTTTATCTCGCTGGTTGCATGCGAGTTTGGTTGATAATTCACGCAGGAATGTTATAGTGCCCGGCTTTATTTACCCGGCCAATCACAGGCCTTGGGCTCTTGGACGGCGCTTTACATGGCCCGGTCCCGCATCTGGATATTTTGGAATCATACAGTGATAACGACAGCTAACATCACCATGCAGTTTGGCGCCAAGCCGCTGTTTGAAAACATCTCGGTTAAATTCGGCGAAGGCAACAGATACGGCCTTATCGGCGCCAATGGCTGCGGTAAGTCTACCTTTATGAAGATCCTTTCCGGTGAGTTGGAGCCAACCTCGGGTAATGTGTCGCTGGATCCCAATGAGCGTCTGGGTAAGCTGAACCAGGATCAGTTCGCCTATGAAGAGCACAGCGTTATCGACACAGTGATCATGGGTCACAAAGAGCTGTGGGCGGTGAAGCAGGAGCGCGATCGCATCTACTCCTTACCGGAAATGAGCGAAGAAGATGGCATTAAAGTGGCCGATCTTGAGATGCAGTTTGCCGAAATGGACGGTTATACCGCGGAGAGCCGCGCCGGTGAGCTGCTGCTCGGGGTAGGTATTCCGCTGGAGCAACATTTTGGTCCCATGAGTGAAGTGGCACCGGGTTGGAAACTCAGGGTGCTGCTGGCACAGGCCTTGTTCTCTGATCCCGATGTGTTGCTGCTCGACGAACCGACCAACAACCTGGATATCGATACCATTCGCTGGCTGCAGGAGATGCTTAACCAGCGTAACAGCACCATGATCATCATTTCCCACGACAGATACTTCCTCAACTCTGTCTGTACCCATATGGCGGATCTGGACTATGGTGAGCTGCGGGTCTATCCGGGCAACTATGATGAATATATGACAGCTGCCTCTCAGGCTCGCGAGCGCCTGGTGGCTGAAAACGCCAAGAAGAAGGCACAGATTGCCGAGCTGCAAACCTTCGTGGCGCGCTTCTCTGCCAACGCTTCCAAGGCCAAGCAGGCCACATCCCGTGCCCGTCAAATCGACAAGATCAAGCTGGATGAGATCAAGGCTTCCAGCCGGGTTAACCCCTACATTCGTTTCGAGCAGGAGAAGAAACTGTTCCGTAACGCTTTGATTGTTGAGAATATGAGCAATGGTTACGATGAGTTGCTGTTCAAGGATGTGAACTTTATCGCCGAAGTGGGCGAGCGTATCGCGATTCTGGGTGAAAACGGTGTGGGTAAGACCACCTTGCTGCGTACTCTGATCCACGAGTTGCCACAAAAGAGCGGTACCATTCAATGGTCTGAAAACCATCGTATCGGCTACTACGCCCAGGATCATGCCAGCGACTTTGAAAATGATATGAACCTGTTCGACTGGATGGGTCAGTGGCGTCTGGAAGGCGATGACGATCAGGCGGTGCGTTCAGTGCTGGGCCGTATGCTGTTCAGCGCCGACGACATCAAGAAATCTGTCAAGGTACTGTCCGGTGGTGAGCAGGGGCGTATGCTGTTTGGCAAGCTGATGCTGCAAAAGCCCAATATTCTGGTGATGGACGAACCAACCAACCACCTGGATATGGAATCGATTGAGTCGCTGAACAACGCCCTCGAACTCTATGAAGGCACCTTGCTGTTTGTCAGCCATGACCGCGCCTTCGTGTCATCTCTGGCCAACCGTATCATAGAGATAAGCTCTGAGCGCGTGACCGACTTCAAGGGCACTTATGATGAGTTCCTGGCCAGCAAAGGCATTGAAGCCTAAGTCTTTTATGGCGAGCTTGGTTTAACACCAAGTGAAAAAATCACAATAAACAAGGCCGGTTCATTGAACCGGCCTTGCTGTTAATGGCTTTAAACAGAAGCACGCCGACTTATTCTCCTGAGGCATCAAGCATCTGGGTGCGGATCAAAGGTCTGCGACCATTGCCTTCTTGAGTAGCAACACCACAACAATATCATTTGAACTTTATAACCGATTCACTTGAGTCGTTTTTGTTCATTGATTTCCAATAGTTCAATATGAGTCGCTGACGTTAGCTAAGGTTTAGGTATACAATCGTCGGCTTTCTTGCCTCAAAGGGCGTGTTGTAGGAAATGCTTATATATGTCGGTTGTATTGCCTAAAAAGTTTCGTTATGACATTAACGGACTAAGAGCTTGGGCTGTTGTTGCAGTTATTTTATTTCATTTTAAGGTGCTAGGATTTGCTGGAGGGTTTGTAGGAGTCGATATTTTTTTTGTTATTTCGGGTCTGTTAATGACAAAAATAATAGTGACAGGCTTAGAAAGTAACCGTTTCTCCTATAGCCGTTTTATGCTCGCAAGAGCGAAACGAATTTTTCCCGTATTAGCCGTATTATGTTTAACATTATTGGTTTTCGGTTGGTTTTGGTTGTCAACGATCGATTATCAAAAATTAGGCACTCATATTGTTGGTGCGGCCTTATTTATTTCTAATCATAAGCTTTACAGTGAGGCCGGTTATTTCGATGCGGCATCTTACGAAAAATGGTTACTTCACTCTTGGTCGCTGTCAGTTGAGTGGCAGTTTTATTTATTGTTGCCACTGGTGTTGATGTTGGCTTGGCGCTGGCGTGGTAAACAAGCTGTATTACACTCTTTGTTAGCTATTGCGCTGGTTTCCTTTGCGTTGTCTGAGTATGCCGTTGAGACTAATCCTAGTGCGGCATTCTATCTTTTACCTTTTAGGGCTTGGGAGATGGTAACTGGTGGGCTTATTTGGTGGGTGATGAGACATAAGCAACTAGGACAGATGGCCAGTAAAGTCATAGAGTTGCTCGGGTTTGCGTTAATCTTAACGGCTATTTTCGGCTTTAATGAGGCAACGCCATGGCCTGGAGGATATGCTTTAGTGCCGGTGCTTGGGGCTGTATTGGTGTTAGCTGCCAACCGTCAAGAGTCTCCTTTGACTGCTAATCCAGTTATCGCACGTGTGGGATTGATTTCTTATTCACTTTATTTATGGCACTGGCCTATTGTCGTGTTTCTTGCTTATGCGGGTGAGCAAAATAATCCCACTTGGATTGTTGCTGGTATCTTGCTTACATTTGCATTAGGAGAGCTATCGTATCGATTTATTGAAACTCGCTCTAGCTATTACCTAGGTCAATTTAGCTTTAAAAAGGCAGCATGGGTATTATTTTGCATTCTATTATCGGTAGAGTTATTAGCAGTAGCCGCACGACATTTAGAGGTTGAGGGACGGTTACCTGAAAAAGTTGAAAAAGCAAGTCAAGGGTCGTTTGACCGTAACCCTAGACTAAATGAGTGTCTTCTTGGACCTGGGCGAGATATTCCCGAATCTAGCTGTATACATGGCACAGGAAAAGTACAAGCTGTGGTTGTTGGCGATAGCCATGCCAATGCGGTGATATCGAGTGTAACATTAGCTGCTGAAGATAAAGGAAGTGTTGTGGAGATGACCTATAATGGCTGCTCAACCCTAATCGGAGCCAAGAGTCATATACCTAAATCACAATGTGACCTGTTTAATCAACATGTGATTGATACCTTATCTACCACCAGTGATATACCTGTAATTTTAATTTCTCGCTTAACCGGTAGTGTTTTTGGTTATAACGAACGGCACAAATTCCATAATAGACCATTGATCTACTTTGGTGATAATCCTGAACAAACTAGTGACGAGGTGTATCGAGACTTTGTGATGAAACAGATCGAAACTGTGTGTCAATTAAGTCAATACCGTCCGGTATACCTGGTTCGTCCGCTACCTGAAATGGATGTCGATGTACCAACCACCACTTATCGTAACTTGATGTTTTCCAATGAATTTAAAGACGTTTCTATTGCTGAGCAAGATTATGTGCAGCGTCATGCCCCTATTTGGCAAGCACAGGATAAAGCAGCGGCCGCTTGTGGTGCTAAAGTACTTAATCCATTGCCTTATCTTTGCGTTAATGGGCGTTGTATGGGAAGTAAGGATGGGCGTTCGCTTTATTATGATACTAACCACTTGAGTGAATACGGAAATAAATTTCTGACACCCATGTTTAAACCTTTATTTCAATAGCAAGGGTAATCCTCCCTTTTTTAACCGCAGTTAAAAGTAGAGGTTAAGCGACCATTAAAGGTGGTCGCCCATGGTTGGCTTTGTGTGGCCTTTCGTGATTGGGGGCCAATATTTAGTTGCCCCTATTGAAATACTCAGGTGATAACCACAAAAAGGTATTTAGCCGTAACCTAACCGCAGGCCTTTTGCCCTTTGCCTTTGCGGCCATCTTTATCCAGCGGGCAATCGGCGCACATTTGGGTGCAGGGAAGCTTGTGCCGCAGGCAACAGGCGATACGCGGGCTTTGTTGCTGCTTGAGCCTTAACTTACGCCAAAACGGATGGGCAATAGGTGCAACATAGGTACGTGACTGCAGCTCAGCTTGCTCGAACATCTCTCTTATCAATTGTTGTTGCCAACTGACGGGGAGTGACAACTCACCCAGATACCAATGCACAATATAGGCTTGATGGCTGAAGTGCAGCTTTGATGGCACTGGGCCCAGCTCTGCCAGGCGCTCGACAATGGGAATGAGCAACTGCTCGAGTAAGCTTTCCCAACTGGCAAGTTGCCCGGCGGGAGCCGGATGGTTGACATCTGCATCAAGCAGCAGATAGAAGGTTTCCGCCCGGCCGTTATCAAAAGGTTCAAGATACCAGTTGCCACTGCAAGCTGCAGCCGCAGTGGCGCGGTTAAGTGCGCTGCCGGGCTGACTGGCAAACAACCACAGCAGCAGGGGTGGCAGTTGCAGGCCGAAAAACCACTGGCTCCACATGGAGTGCAAGGCCCGGGCGTCTATCTCGGGCTTTGTGGCACAAGTCGTGGACACCTTGGCTTGATAACTCAGGGCAAATTGCTGCAGCAGCGCCGGGTAATGTGCCTGGCTCAAGACTGAGTTCAAGCTGATGGCTTCTTGGGGTAACTGATCCAGACTCTCTATGGCCTTGAAGTGTTCGCCATAGAAGGCGGCTTTTTGTGCCAATAGTTGGTTGAGCTCGCTGGCAATACTCATTCCCATGACGGCAGTCCTCCGGTGGCAGTGTTGCTCGAATCCTCCCCGCCATGGCGCCCGGCGGCTCTGGGATTTACTCTGGGTCTGGGGATAATCATCGGGCAGTTGGCCTCGGGATCTGTGATTATGCTGGCATTGATATCGAACACCTGTTCCAGCAGGGCCTCGGTCAACAGTGACTCAGGCGCGCCGCCTGCAATCAACTTGCCATCACGCATCAACAGCAAGTGATCGCCGTAGCGCAGAGCCTGGTTGATGTCGTGCAGCACCAATACCAAGGTGCGGCCCTGATCCACCAACGCTCGGCAAAAGTCGAGTACTGCCAGCTGGGCGCGGATATCGAGAAACGAGGTGGGTTCATCGAGCAGCAACAAGTCGGTTTGCTGCGCCAATACCATTGCCAGCCAGACTCGCTGTTGCTGGCCGCCTGAGAGCTCGGCCACCGGCCTTTGTGCCAGTGTCGTTAACCCTGTGGCAGCCAGGGCTTGGGCAACCGCCAGTTCATCTTGCTCTGACCATTGGTGCCACAGGCTCTGATGAGGGTAGCGGCCGCGACTGACCAGCTCCTGCACATCTATTCCTTCCGGTAATTCAGGCTTTTGCACCAGTAGTGCCAGCTCCCTGGCTCTGGCCTTGTTGCTCAACTGCGCCAAGGGGGTTTGACCCAAGATGACCTGGCCGCGTGTAGGCGGCAGTACCTGGCTCAAACACTTGAGCAGGGTCGACTTGCCACAACCATTGGGGCCAAGGATCACCGTCAACTTACCCTTGGGGATGGCCAGGTTCATGGCGCTTATGATGGGCCGCTGGCCGTACTCGAGATAAAGCTCATGCCCACTGAGGGCAATGTCATAGTCAGGGTATTGGGTCATGATCTTTCTCCTTTCAGTCCCTTGGCCTGTTGCGGTTGTCCCCGGATTTCGCGGCTCAACAGCAGCGCCAGATAGGCGCCACCGATGAGGGCGGTCAATACGCCCACCGGCAGCCTTTGGTTGCCCGGCAGCAATAAGGTAAGAGTGTCGGCCCCGAGCAGCAACAGCGCGCCTATTAGCGCCGAGCGCAGCAGTGCCAATTGACGATTGCCAAAGCGGGCCAGATGCGGCGCCACCAAGGCGACAAAGGCCACCGGGCCGGCGCAGAGTACGGCTCCCAGGGCCAGCAAGGTGGCAAACAGCAGCGCCAGTGTTTGACTTTGGCGCACCGGGTTACCAAGCGCCTGAGCCAGTTCCTGGCCCAAAGCCAGCAGTGACAGACGGCGGGAGAGTAGCAACAGAGCGGGCAGCGCCAGCAGTAGCACTGAGGTTATCAGCAGCACATCACCCCAGGTGCGGTGTGCCAGACTGCCGGACAGATACCCCAGCATCTGCTGCGCCTGCTCTCTTTGCACCAGTGTCAGCACAAACTGCACCAGGGCGATGGCAAAGGCGTTGATGGCGATGCCCATCAATACCAGATTGCGGGAAAATTGCCATTGGCGTCCGAGCCCTGCGAAAAACAGCAGGAGCACAACCCCAGTGCCCAAGAGGGCGCCGGGCAGCAATGGCAGTTCCGGCAGCCATAATAACCAGAGGACGGCGCCGGCACTGGCTCCGGCATTGACCCCGAGAATATCCGGGCTTCCCAGCGGGTTACGGCTCAGGCTTTGAAACACGGCGCCGGAGAGCCCCAGCGCCATGCCTGCGCCGAGGGCGCACAGGGCCCTTGGCAGGCGTGATTGCCACAAAAGCCAGTTTTCATAGTTGGAGGCTTCGGCAAACAGGGCCTTGGCAAGGCTCATGGGAGCCAGGCCCTGATGTCCCAGCATCAGGCTAAGTAGCAGTGCACCGACAAGCAAAAGTGCGGCCAGCAAGGCGGTCCTTATGGCGCCGGATGAGGGGGCTCTTAAGGTTATCGGGCCCCATTGCCAGATGGGAAAACGGGTTGGTTTCATGACGCCTCCTTCAGGTTTTGCCCACGGGCCATCAGGTACAGAAACGGCGCTCCCAGCAGGGCGACCATGATGCCAGTCAGCAGCTCGGCCGGCGGCATCAATACCCGCGCCAACAGATCTGCCAATAACACCATGGCGCCGCCTATCAAAGCGGCTCCCGGTAATAGCAGGCGGAAATTGAGCGTCAGATAACGCCTGGCCAGATGGGCACTGGCCAGGCCGACAAAGGCCAGCGGGCCGACAATGGCTGTGGCTGCGGCGCACAGCAAGGTGGCACTCAGCCAGGCGAGCTGCCCCTGCCAGCCCTGCGAGGCACCGAGCGCCTTGGCGGTATGATTATCCAGCAGCATCAGATTCAGCGCCGGCGCCAGCAGCCACAAGAGTGCCGCGGCGGGCAGCAGATAGGGCCAGAGCGCATGAAACTCCGGCCAGCCCAGCCCGGACAGGGAGCCCGCCATCCAATACCTGAAACCATCGAATAGCTGCGGGTTCAGCAGTACTCTGGCCTGGACATAGGCCCCGAGCACGGCGCTGATGGCGGCGCCGGCCAGGATCAGCCTGACCGCAGCGGATTGCCCCTGGGATTGCTGTGCCCTGGACATCATATACACCAAGGCGCTGGCCAGAAGCGCCCCGGGCAAGGCCTGCCAGAAGAGACTCAAACCCGCTGTTGCGCTCCATAGCCCCAGAGTGACCAGAGAGGCGCTGGCGCCGGCATTGACGCCAAGCAGACCGGGATCTGCCAAGGGGTTGCGGCACAGTGCCTGGATCACGCAACCGGCCATTGCCAATGCCATGCCGGCCAACATGCCGCACAGCAATCTTGGTAGCCTTGCCTGTAACACCAGCGACAGATGATCGTCTGCGGCCGGTTGCCAGAGCTTGCCCAGCATAGCCAGCGGTAGCGTGCGGGCGCCAAACAGCAGGTTGGCCAATACCAGCAGCGCCAGCATCGTCAGCAGCCCAAGCAGGGTTAAAGCGTTACGTCCAAGACGGCTCGGGGACTGGGTAGCTCCAGGTTGCAGAAAAGTTTTTGGGTGAGTCATCCCGGCCTCCCGTTTTTATTCGATGGCGCGCCTGTATCTGCGCCAGCCTGTGTGTCTTGATGCCGGTATTGGCGAGGGTTTTCTTTTTGCTTTGCCAGGGTTTGTTGCAGTTGCGGCATCAGCTTGGGGATAGCCCATTTAACGCTCAGCAGCGAGCCGTAGGAGCTGGCCATCACCAGCGCCGGGTCGGTTATTGCCAGATACCGACCGCGGCGCATGGCGGGCAGACGACGGATAACCGCCATGGCTTCTACCTCGGCTCTGGCCTTGTCCGAGCTGTACCAGCTGAGCAGCAGCTCGGCATCGTCCAGCATGTCGGCGTGCTCCAGTCCTATGTGGGCGGCGAAGTGGCCTCGGCTGGCATTGAGCCCAAAAAGTTGTGGCGGCAATACAAAACCCAGCGCCAACAGCAGATCCACTCTGGGATCGCCTGTGACATAAACCGAGAGATTGCCAACTCGACTGGCGGCATTGATATAGGCCAGGCGCACGCCATTGAACTCAGGATTTTCGGCGGCGACTCGGGCGATATAAGCCTGTTGCTGTTTCAAAAGTGCTTTGGCCTGCAGTTCTTTGCCGAGCGCCTTGGCTATCAGTTCCACCTGCTGCTTAACCGGTGTCAGCCAGGGTTTGTCCGGATAGGCGATGACGGGGGCCAGAGCGCTCAGCTGCAAAAAGCTTTCGCGGGTGATACCGGACTGGGGCGCTAGAATAAGATCCGGTTTCAACGCCAATAATCGCTCCACATCCAGTTCGGGGTAACTGCTGATGATGGCGGGCAGCGGCAGCTCTTGCGCTTCCAATGCCTGGCGAAACCAGGGCAGATAACCCTCTGCATCGCCGCCCCAGTAATGGGGTTCAATGGCGATGGGGACAACCCCTAAGGATAGGGTCCAGTCTTCGGCCCCGGCTCCCAGGGTCACCACTCGCTTGGGCGGCGACTCGATGCAGCTGGTCCCGTGGGCCGTGGTAATGCAAACCGGATAACCGTTTTGCAGCGGTGTTTGGGCTTTGGGTTGCTGAGGGTCATAACAGCCCGTCAGCCCCAGGCTCAGAAACACAATAAGCGCCAATAGGCGCCTTGCTTCACACAACATATTTGTTATTCGCCCCGCTGTGCGGGGCGCTCCTTATGATGGATAATTTCACGGCATAACGCGGCTCAGAAACGGTAGTCCAGGGTGACGCTGAAGTTACGCGGCGCGCCGTACTGGTATTGGTCATAGAAGCCGAGCTGGCTGTAATAGCTCTTGTCGAGGGCGTTATCCAGATTGGCCCTCAGGCTCAATTGTTCATTGAACTTGTATCTCGCCATCAACTTCACCAGGGCATAGCTGCCTTGTTCCACTTCAACCTTTTTCCCGTCCGGTTTTGAGACTTGGCTATAGATGCGGCTCTGCCAGTTGACCCCGGCGCCCAGCTGCAATCCGTGAAGCCAGCCATCAAATTCATAAGTGGTAAAGAGTTTGAGCTGCCGCTCCGGGTTGGTGGTGTTGATTTTTTGCCCTTGGGGATTTTCGGTATCAAACTGGGTGTAGCCCAGGTAAAGATCCCAGTTGTCATTGATGGAGCCGTTGACCTCAAACTCGAAACCTCGGGTCTTGGTGCCGTCGACACTGCGGTAGATGGGGATAGTGCTGTTGGGTAGGCTTTCGCCGGTTCGCTCACCAACATTGTCCTGACGTATCTCAAAGGCGGCCAGTGACAAGTCCAGCGCCTCATCGAACAGGCTGGCCTTGATCCCGGCCTCATAGTTGCTGCCCTTGATGGGGTCCAGGTAACGGCCATCGGCCTGAACCTTATTTTGCGGAGTAAAAATGTCCGTGTAGTTGGCATACAGGGCATATTCGTCGCTCAGGGCATAGGTCAGTCCCAGGTAACCGGTGAACTCACCATCGACCTCATAGTCATGTTTGGCACCAAAGTTATCCTGATCTGTCTCCCAGTTATCCAGGCGGCCACCGAGTACCATGGACAGGGCATCGGTCAGCTCAAGCTGGGAAGCGACATAGACAGACTGTTGTTTGGTTTCACCCCAGGAGCCGTAAAGCACCTTATCGCTCCATTGCGGTTTTGGGTAATCAAAGCCGGGTTGGCGGAAGTCTCCCAAAGGTGGCCTGGCGCCGAGTGCGCCATAGTAGGGATTGGCAAAATCCTGTTTTTGTTGATTGGCACCGGCCACCAGTTGATGGTTGCGGCCAAAGGCGTTGAAGTTGCCGGACAGCTTGAGATCAAAGGTGTGCTGAGTGCGACTGCCGTCGATAAAGGCCAAAGAGCCGGGGACCATGCCCTCATTGGTGACGGGATCCGGATTTTTCATGGGCCAGAGCACATCAAATTCCAGGCTGTTGTCGCCATAGATATAGCTGCCTTTAAGGGTCCAGTCTGAACTGAAATGATGCTCCAGAGTCACAAAACTGTTGAGAGCATCTGTCTTGGCGGAGGCCCAACTGGGGGCGGTGGACACATGGCGGTCGTAATTGGTGCGGTTACCGTCACTGTCAAACAGCGGCAAGCCGCCGGACATGGTGCCTTCCGGCCTGGTATGTTGGAAGTCACTGCCCAGGGTTAGCAGGGTATTGGTCCCCAGATCCGCTTCCAGGATGCCATACAGGGTTTGTCGCTGCTGCTCATATCTGTGTTGCCAGTTTTCCCTGTCCTGATAGGCCAGCACTACCCGGCCACGGATGCTGGCATCCTGATTGAGGCCGCCGGAGAGGTCGACCACGCCGCGCAGCATGTCCCAGGAGCCGCTGCTCAGGCTAACGCTGCCCTGAAACTCGGCAGTAGGCCGTTTACGCACCAAATTGATGGCGGCAGAAGGGCTACCGGCACCCAGCATCAAGCCGGTGGCGCCGCGCACTACTTCAATGCGCTCGTAAAGGGCGCTGTCCATCAGGTTGTCGCCATAGTTGAAGCGGGTGTCATAGGTGGTTGCCACGCCATCATAGAGAATGCTGCTGACCGAGATCCCGCGGGCGCTGATGGAGTATCTGTCGTTGTCCGAGGGGCGGGCGTTGATCCCGGCGACACTGGTCATAACATCTATGACAGAGTTGAGCTGCTGATCTTCAATGGCCTTGGCGGTAACGGCTGTGACAGACTGCGGCGTCTCGAGAAACGACAGCTTCATGCCGGTGGCCGTGCTCATGTCGCTCGCCTTGTAGCTTGCGGTTTTGTCTTTGGCACCGACGATTGTCAGTACCTCCATCTCTTTCTCCTGTGTCTCGCTCTTGTCGGCGGCGAACGCCGGGGCGCTCAATAGCACAGAGCAGAGAAGGGCGATGGGGGTCGGCTTGAAGCCATTAAGGGTTTGCATATTAATATCCATTTTCCTGTTACTTCCTGGAAGGTTTACAAGACCGGGTCAGCAAGACGCTCGGCCTGGGTTGATGTCATGCCAAAACTGTGGCTGACGGCAAAGGGGTGCAGTGGATTGTCGATATCTCCGGCAAAGCGCAGGTTCTTCTCCCTGTCTTCGAGATCTATCATCTGCTGGTTGTTGTTGAGCTGGATCCGGTTCAGGCAGGTGCGGACAAAGGTCGGCTGGAACAGATCGTAGCGGTGATACTTATCGGCAAACTGGGGGTGGGAGGCCTGATAATCACGTACCTTTCCGGCCACCAGGCTCCAGAAACCCTGTTCACTCAGGCTGGTGTGGCTATCGAGCAGCGGCGCCATAAAGCGGAAGATACAGTCGAAAATATCCAGCAGTATGTAGTTGAGCTTCATCTCCTCTTCGAGTGAGACCGCCAGTTGCGCCACCCGTCCCGGCAGCGGCGCACTGCCGTTGAGAATTGCGACTTCTTCGCCTATGTCCTTCATCAATATGGTGACAGGCACCTTGTCATCCAGCACCAGAATAAGGTTCTCGCCATGGGGCATAAACACCAGATCGTAGGCAAAGAAGGCGTGCAGCAAGGGGGTAAGGTAGAGATCCAGCAGCCGGCTCATCCAGTCGTGGGCGCTCAGGGGGGAAGCCTCGATAAGCGCCGCCAGCAGGCTCTGCTGCTGATTGTCCTGGTGCAGCAGGGCCGCCAGGGTCATCAGTTGCTGTCCGGGTTTTACTAAAGGCTCGCCCTGGAAGCTGAGAGCATAAGGGCTTTCACGCCACAGTGCCGAGAGCATCTTCTTGTAGGGAGTGTCTTTCTCCAGCGCCTGCTCATAATACCTGTGGTGATAGCCTATGGCGGCGATCTCCCTGAGCAGCACAAATCTTTGCTTGGCAAAGAAAGGGTCGCTGTCGATAAGCTCGGCGACAAAGGTGTTGATCTCCGGGGTGCGGCCCATGTAGTAGGGCGATAAACCCCGCATAAAGCCCATATTGAGAATCGACAGTGCCGTCTTCACGTAACAGCGCTTGGGTTGGCTCAGGTTGAAGAAGGTGCGAATGGATTGCTGCACCTGATATTCATCACGGCCTTGTCCCAGGTGAATGAGGCGATCGCGGGCCAGATCGGCGGCGAATATGCGGCTGATCTTTTCGCGCCACTGCCATGGATGAACGGGCATCAGAAAATAATCGTCCGGGTTTTTGCCCTGTTGCCGGATCTTCTGCTCAAATCTGAGCAGCAAGGCATCGCCCAACTCATCTTGCAGCAGTTGTTGATAGTCGAGCCCTGCTATCAGCGCCAGACTGGTATGTTCACTGCTGACCGCCAGCCACTCGAGTTGCAGCGGTTGGCCGCTCTCCGGCGTAAAGGCCCGCCAGTCATCGACATCAAAACCTATGCGGCCGTTGTTGGCGACAAACACAGGATGGCCTTCGGTCATGGCCGCTTCTATCTGCTGATAGTCGCAATTCACCAGCTCCTGCACCGGCTTTGCCTGCCACAGAAGTTTGAAGGCCTTGCTGTAGAGGGTGCTGGTGATCTCTTCAAGATAGGTGGGCAGCAATGCATCGCTTATGCCGAGTCTCTCCTTGAGGGCAATGATAAGCAGCATGGCGTCCGGCTGTTGCTGCTCGCCATCTTTGAAACACTCGATGGAATCCGGCGCTATCTGCAGCTGATCCAGCTGATAACGGCGACCGCTGAAGCGGTAGCAGAGCTGGCCATCCCGGGTATCCAGCTTGAGCTGCCAACAGGCCTCTTGCTCTGCTTCTGCTTGCAACAACAGCTCTAGCGCTATCAGTTTTTCATGACTGAATTCACTGAGAATTTTCGCCAGCAGATGGCGGCTTGCCTGGTTCCAGATAGCAGGCGTCAGATGGCTGAGGCGGGTCTGTTCGATAATGGATGCTGTCATTGTGTGGCTCCTGTTGCCAGTGCGGCACTGAACCCAGGCAGGGTGCAAAAACCCAGCATGGCTTGTTTGTTTTCCAGTTGAATGGCGTGGCTGTAGCAGATGCCTACCGCACGGTTCAGCGGGTGAATCTTTTGGTTGTTGATATCCGGCTCTACCACCAGGCGGGCAAAGCCCAGATGCTGCAGTATCAGAGACACCACAGCCGTGATGGCCTGGCGGCTGAAACCGCGCTTAGGCTTAGTGGGAGGAGCCAGCAGCAAATGCATGCCGCAATCGCCGTGTTGGCAGTCAAAGTGTTGGCCCACTTCATCAACGCGGGGATCGTACAGCTCGGTATAGAGCACAGGCTCAGCGCCGCGATAGGCCATCAGGCCAAACTTATCTGCAGTGGGGGCGAGCTCAACGCGGCGCTCGGTGGGCGTTAAGGATTGCATGCCCCAGAAGGCGGCATAGTCGCGGCCGAGCCAGTCGCTCAGGGTGTCAAAGTGCTCGCTTTCCCGATAGGCACAAAAATCAAAGTCGTTGACCTTGAGGCGCTTGCCCGGCGCAAAGCCGTATCTGGCGCTGAAGCCGGCTGTGTCGGCAGGTGGATTAACTGCTGTTTGAGAGGCCATCAGCTGGCCTCCCGCTGCAAAGCTTGATTGCTGCTGTGCCGGCGTTTGGGCGCACTGGCGTCTTGCTTGGGAATACCAAAGCTTTGGAAGGCAATTTGCTGCTCTATCTCGTAAGGTGCTTTGCCCAGGATCTGCCGCAATATGGTGGCGTTGCGATAGCAGCCCATTCCCAGATCCGGCGAACACAGCCCGTGGGTGTGCAGCCCCAGGTTCTGAACAAAAATTCGCCCGGCCTTGTCTATGTGATAATGACGCTGGACATCTGGATCGCCCTTTTGATCGAACAGCAGCTGCGAGTGGAGCGGCTCGAGAAAATCCGGCAGTCGATAGCAGTAACCTGTGGCCAGTACCAGTGCCGAACTGGTCAGCTCGAACTCCTGCTCAAGCTCTGTATGTCTGCAACCCAGCAGCAGTTGCTGTCCGTCGCTGTGAACGCTTTGCAGTGCCGTGTTGGTTAGCAGCTGTACATCAAAGTCACAGTGCAGGCGTTTTTGGTAAAGCAGATCATAGATGCTGTTGATCAAATCGGCGTTGATCCCCTTATAGAGGCTCTTTTGTGAGCCGATAAGTTCGCGGCGCTGTGCCTCGGGCAGGGCGTGGAAATAGTCGATATATTCCGGCGAGGTCATCTCCAGTGTCAGCTTGGTGTACTCAAGCGGGAAGAATCTTGGCGAGCGGGTGAGCCAGCGCAGGCGATAACCGAATTTGTCGATATCCAGCAGCAGATCTTCGAAGATCTCTGCCGCGCTTTGGCCGCTGCCGACTACGGTGATGTCATTTTGGCTCTGCAGCGCCTGTTTACGGTGCAGATAGTTGGCCGAGTGCAGTACCCGCTTGTCGGCGCCGGGGCAAAAGTGGGGTATCCAGGGTTGGGTGCCGGTTCCCAGCACCAGGTGACGGGCGCGCAGGCTCAGTTCTTGGCCACTGACTCTGTCCTGCCCCTTGACCAGATAGGTGTCGGTTTCGGCATCGAAACTGACCCGGGTGACCTTGAAATTGAATTTAAGGTTACTCAGCTCGGCGCAGACCCATTGGCAGTAGCGATTATATTCCTGCCGCGGCAGGAAGAAGCTTTCGCGGATATAGAAGCTGTAGAGTCGGCCGGTTTGTTTGGCGAAGTTCAAATAGCTGTAGCGACTGGTGGGATCGGCCATGGTCACCAGATCCGACATGACAGGGGTCTGCAATCTGGACGATTCCAGCAACATGCCGGGATGCCAATCGAAACCGACGCCGGCATCGACAAACAGACACTCAAGACCGTCAAGCGGCTCGACCAGGGCCGCCAGGCTCAGGTTAAAGGGGCCGATGCCTATGCCCAGGATATCGTAGACTTTGGTTTGCATCAGTTCCTCCTCAGGCGCTGTAAAGCGCGCTGGTCTTGTAGTGACGGGCCTGCTCGCGACCGATTTTGCAGATGTCGGTCAATACGGCTTCGATATCCTCGAGACGGGTGTGAGGGTTGAGCAGGGTAAACTTGAGATATTGGCTGCCGGCCACCTTGGTCGCTGCAATCATGGCGCGGCCTTCGCGGGCCAGACGGGCGCGGATATGGCGATTGCATTCATCCAGTTCGGCGCTGCCGAGTGCCGGGTCGTTGAAGCGAAACACCAGGGTAGTCAGCGACGGGCGCTGCGCCGTCTGCAGCTCGGGGAAACGGCTAAAGCTTTTATAAAGCTCGGCTGTGGTGGCAATCAGGGTGTCGAACATCTCGCCTATGGCATCCGGCCCGGCGGCTCTCAGGCTTAGCCACAGCTTGAGGGCATCAAACCTGCGGGTGGTCTGCAGGCTCTTGTTGACCAGATCCGGCACTCCGGCCTGGGTCTGGGCCTCAGGGTTGAGGTAATCGGCATGGTAGGTGAGGTAACCGAGCATGCCTTTGTCCTTGACCAACAGCGCCGAGCAGCACACGGGCTGGAAGAATGACTTATGGAAATCCAGGCTGACAGAGTCGGCCAACTCTATGCCTTCAAGGCGTTGGCGCTGGGTGCGTGACAGCAACAAGGCGCCGCCGTAGGCCGCGTCTACATGCAGATAACAGCCGAATTCGCGGCAAAGGGCAGCTATGGGCGCTATGGGATCTATGGCGCCAAAGTCAGTGGTCCCAGCGGTAGCGACCACGGCAATGGGGATCAGTCCTGCCGCTTTGAGCTGCCTGAGTTTGCCCGCCAGTGCCTTGGGATCCATGCGCCGATTGGCATCACAACCGACAGTCATTACCGCCTCATGTCCCAACCCTAAAAGTGCGGCCGCTTTTTGGATGCTGAAATGGCTGAATTCAGAGCAGAGAATGCGGTATCGGTGAGCATTGGCAGCCAGGCCCGCCAGAACATTGCCTCTGTGACCCGCCTCAAGGCTGCCAGCCAACTCTCTGGCAAGCAGCAGCGCCATCAGGTTGGACTGGGTGCCGCCGGTAGTGAATACACCGTCGGCATATCCCTGATATCCCACGCGCTCGCAGGCCCAGTCGATAACCTTCTGTTCAATCAGAGTCCCGCCGGCGCTCTGATCCCAGGTTTCCACCGCGGTATTGATGGCTGAACTCAACTGCTCGGCCAACAAGGATGTGAGCATTACAGGGCAGTTGAGGTGGGCCAGATAATCCGGGTGTTGGAAATAGATGGCGTGGCTGAGATAGAGCTTGTCCAGTTCGGCCAGAACTTGCTTCATGTCCCCAAGGGGGTGGTCGAGATTGATATCGGAAAATGCGCTTTGCAGTTCTTCGGGGCGAATGCCACTGCTGGGACCATCCAGCCGTTCAAGGCGGTGTTTCAGGGTATCCATGCCCAGTTGCATCAAGTGGGAGTAGTGATGTTCGGGTGCGATACCAAAGAGCTCAGTGTGGGGAGCGAACGGCAGATGGCCGGCGGCATCATAGCTCGGGTCATTGCTCGCCTGTTCAGGCTCCATGCTGGGGTGGGTCACTTTTGCCTCCTTTGCGACTGACATGAGGTCAGCCATCAATGACAAGTCACCCAGGGACAGGAACTGCTTCGGCCTTTCCCTGGGCCATTCCTTTTTGGCTGTCATCCTTTTCTCAACGACAGCGGCGACAAATTAGCATGCACTCAAATACAAATGCAAATGATTCTCAATTAATTTGTGTAAAGATGTAACCGCCTTGATTGGACGCCTGCATCAATCACAACAAATTGCTCAGCCAAAGACAGGCTTGAGGCGACTGAGTTGAGAGCGATTTGCAAAAGAGTGACTGAGTTAATTCAGTCGGCGGTGAGGCAAAGGGCGGGAGCCTAAGGAAGGTGCGAACAAGTGCCATGTGTGCTTTGCGTCGGCTTACAGGCCTGGGAGCAAGGCCTGGTTCGCAGCAAATGGCCCTAGTGCTTTGCAAGAAGCACTTTCCTAATACGGCGGAGCAAGCTTGCTCAAATATCCTCTGAACTGGGCCGACTAAATTCCTCAACATAGGCATGAATGGAGAATTAACTCACTGCCATATAAGCACTAAACTGAGTATATTCATCACAAGAGGAATTTTTGAGGAGCAGGGGATGAAAGCCACAGCCGGTCGTCCTAAAGGCCATTCAGGGGCCAGGGATGCTTTGATAGAAGCCGCGCGTAGCTGCTTTACCCTGAAGGGCTATGAGCGGGTTTCCACCCGAGAGCTGGCGCGCAAGGCGGGAGTGGATGCGGCGATGATCCGTTATTACTTCGGCTCCAAGGCAGGCCTGTTTGAGGCCATGGTCAGAGACACCATCGCTCCTGTGCTGGAAGCTTTCAAACACTACAATGCCGCGCAAAGTCACCAATCTACCTCTGAGGGCTCTGCAAACAGCCCTGAGCCCAACAATAGCCGCCTTGAGCCGAGCAAGATGAGTCTTGATTCGAGCAAGAAAAGGCCCGAGTCAGGTTTTGGCGGACCATTTGAGCTGATGCAGGTCTATTACCGCGCCATGGCTGCCAACCCGGCCTTGCCCGGGCTTATCATCCAGGTATTGAATCACAGAGAAGGCAGTGAAGCCTTCGATGCCCTTGCCAGTGTATTCAGTGACATGCTCAGCCGCTCGAAGCTGTGGATCCGCCAGCTTGGGCAAGATCACGGCCTTAATCCCAACCTGGACCCTACCTTGGCGCGGCTGAGTTTTGTCAGCCTGATGGTGTTTCCGCTGATCGCCCCGGCCCATCTGATGCGGGACTTCGGCGTCGAATTGAACGAAACCTGGCTCAAACAGCTGGCAGAGCACAATGCCAAAGTCCTGCATCAAGGCTTATTGCGCCAGGATATTGCCGCCAACCCAGGCAGTGAGGAACCCCAATGAACAAGATATCCCTGATACTGACAGCGACACTATTGCTGTTGCAAGCTTGTGGCGACAACGGCGAAAGCCGCGCCATGGGCACTCTGGAGCGGGATCGTATCCAGCTTTCAGCCCCCGTTGCCGAGCAGATAGCCGATATCCATGTGGCCGAGGGTGACAAGGTCGAGGCGGGGCAGTTGTTGCTGCAATTGGACAGCCGCAGCGCGGCAGCCAGAGTGGCACAGCGCCGCGCCGAATTGGCCGAGGCCGGCGCCAGGCTTGATGAGCTGCAACAAGGCGCCAGGGTAGAAGAGCGGCGGGCGGCCAGAGCCGCCATAGAGGCGGCAACGGCAGCCGCGACCGAAGCCAGACTCAGATATCAGCGCACCCGCGAGCTGTTTGCCGCCAAAGTGGTGGGGCAGGCGGAGCTGGATGCGGCCATCGCCGAGCGGGATCACACCAAGGCCTTGGTCGAGCAGGCCAATGAACAATGGTTGCAACTGGAAAACGGTACCCGCAGCGAACAACTGGCTCAGGCCGAAGCCAGAGTGGCAGCCGCAGCGGCGGCGCTCAAGGCCGAGGAGAAAGCCTTGGACGACCTCAGCCTCAGGGCGCCGCTGGCATCAGAGGTGGACATATTGCCCTGGAAGAGGGGCGATCGAGTGGCTCAGGGCACTCAACTTGTCGCACTTTTGGCACTGGATAAACCCTATGCCAGAGTCTATTTGCCGCAAACGGCCATCAGTAAGCTTTCCCGTGGCGACAAGCTGGAGGTCTGGGTCGATGGGGTGGAGCAGCCGCTCAAGGGCACTGTCAGAAATATCCGTTCCCAACCGGCATTTACCCCGTTTTATGCCCTTAATGAGCGTGATCGTGCCAGATTGATGTATCTGACGGATATCGATGTCGAGGGCGCCGAGTCTCTGCCCTCAGGGCTGGCGCTGGAGGTACGACTGCCATGACTCAGTCAGCTGATGCCGGTGCTTCTTCGGCCATTCAAACTACCCTGGCCATTGAAGCTCACGGACTGACCCGGCGTTTTGGTGAGTTGACCGCGGTGGATAATCTCAGTCTCGCCATTCCCCGTGGCAGTATTTACGGCTTTCTCGGCCCCAACGGTTGCGGCAAGTCCACTGCGATTCGGCTGCTTACCGGCCTGTTGTTGCCGGATGCCGGTGAGGTGACCGTATTGGGAGAACCGCTTGCCGGTAACGAAGAGGCGCTCAAGCAACGTATAGGTTATATGACCCAGAAGTTCTCTCTCTACGATAATCTGTCTGTGCTGGAGAACCTCAGATTTGTCGCCAGTATTTATGGCTTGTTCGGCCGCCGCGGCAAGGCGCGCATTGAAGAGCTACTGCATCTATATAGCCTGGAGGGCAGGGAGTCTCAGTTGGCCGGCTCCATGAGTGGTGGTCAGAAGCAGCGTCTGGCACTGGCCTGCGCCACACTGCACTCCCCCGAGCTGTTGTTTCTCGATGAACCCACCTCGGCGGTCGATCCGGAAAACCGCCGCGAGTTTTGGGAGCGGCTGTTCGATCTCTGCGCCGCTGGGACCACTATTTTGGTGTCAACCCACTACATGGACGAGGCAGAGCGCTGCCATGCATTGGCAATCCTTGAGCGCGGCGCCAAGCGGGCCGATGGTTCCCCGGCCGAATTGATGCAGCAGATGGGCGCCAGCGTGGTGGAAGTGAGCGGTGAGCAGCTAAGGACGCTCAAGCAGCAGTTGGTGGCCTTGCCAGAGGTTGTTTCAGCCGCTCAGGTAGGCACCCGGCTCAGGGTGTTGGTGCGGCGTGATGCCACAGATCCCATCGCCTTTCTCAGCCCCTATTGCGATGGGCGCAAGCTCGCCATGGCGCGGCCCAGTCTCGAAGATGTGTTTGTATCCTGCACCGGAGGTCGACATGTGGGCTAGGATATTGGCAATCATGCTCAAGGAGCTCAGGCAGCTGTCGCGGGATAGGATGACCTTCGGCATGATAGTGATGATCCCTCTGGTGCAGTTGCTGCTGTTTGGCTACGCCATCAATACCGATGCCAGGCATCTGCCCGCCGGATTGGTGGATATATCCGCCAGCAGCTATAGCCGGGCCTTGGTGCAGGCGGTAAAGGCCACCCAAGTGGTGGACTTCAAGGCAAAATATGCCTCTATCGAACAGGCCGAGGCGGCCATCACCTCGGGAGAAGTGCGCGCCGTGCTCTATTTGCCGGCGGATCTCAATGCCCGGCTGGTGAATCATCCAGCCTTCGACCGTCGTCAAAGCGACAGCCAGCTTACCCGGCCCGTGGCCCAGTGGCTGGTGGATGGCTCGGATACGGTTATCGCCGCCGCGATTCGTAGCCTGAGAAGCATGCCGCTGGATGAAGTGGCCGGTTTCAGCAGCCAAAGCCGGGTGCCAAGTTTTGAGGTGGTGCAGTATTTCAACCCGGAGCAGCGCACTGTGGTTAACATAGTGCCCGGCTTGCTGGCGGTGATTTTGACCATGACAATGATCATGTTCACCTCTGCCGCCATTGTCAGGGAAAGAGAGCAGGGCAATATGGAGTTTCTGATCACCACCCCGGTCAAACCCATGGAGCTGATGGTGGGGAAAATCATCCCCTATGTGCTGGTGGGGCTTATTCAGGTGAGTATTATCCTCAGCGTGGGCCACTTCCTGTTCGGTGTGCCGGTGCGCGGTGGTCTGGACAGCTTGTTGCTGGCCTCTTTACTGTTTATCTTTGCCAGCCTCAGCCTGGGCCTGGTGATCAGCACCATTGCCAAGACCCAATTGCAGGCGATGCAGCTGACGGTATTTATCCTGTTGCCCTCTATTCTGTTGTCAGGCTTTATGTTTCCTTACGAAGCTATGCCAATTGCGGCGCAGTGGATTGCCGAAGCGCTGCCGGCGACCCACTTTATGCGTATGGTGCGCGCCATAGTCCTGCATGAGGCCGATATCCTGATGTTGGCTAAAGATGCCTTTTGGCTGGGGGCGTTCACCCTGGGAGGCGTATTGCTCGCTTCATTGAGGTTCCGTAAGCGTTTGGGATGAGCGCTGTGGTTCAGCGCTCTTCATCTCTGAGGGTCAACACTTCATAGCCGGTATCTGTCACCAGTATGGTGTGCTCCCACTGGGCCGAGAGTTTTTTATCCCGGGTCACTACTGTCCAGCCATCTTTCTTGGTCTTTATTTTGGCGCCGCCCTGGTTGATCATCGGCTCTATGGTAAAACACATACCGGCTCGCAGTTCCAGGCCGCTGGCGGCGCGGCCATAGTGCAGTACCTGGGGCTCTTCGTGCATCTCCCGCCCTATGCCATGACCACAATATTCCCTGACCACACTGTAGCCCTGGGATTCGGCATACTGCTGAATCGCATGGCCAATATCCCCGAGGCGGGCACCGGGCCTGACCATCTTGATCCCTCGCCACATGGCTTCATAAGTGGCCTGTACCAGGCGTTTGGCCAAAGGCGATGCCTGTGGCATCAGGTACATCTTGCTGGAGTCGGCAATAAAACCATCCTTTTCGAGGGTAATATCCAGATTGACAATATCGCTGGCCTTCAGCAACTGCTGCTCTGACGGAACCCCGTGACACACGACTTCATTGACCGAACTGTTGAGCACATAGGCATAGCCGTATTGGCCCTTGCTGGCCGGGCGCGCCTTAAGCTCGTTGACGATAAAGTCTTCTACTCTGTCGTTGATGGCCATGGTCGAGATGCCGGGAACAACAAAGTCGTCCAACATGGCAAATACCTTGGCAATCAGGGCGCCTGAGCGGCGCATCAGATCGGCTTCAGTCGCGGTTTTTAAATGAATTTTTCTTTTTTGATCAAGCATTTTGCGCTCCAGGTACCTTAATGGCTTCCCGCTGATACAGCTCGGCCATCAGCTCATTGAAACTCCGGTCGGGGTTAAGCTCGGCCAGCATGCCCATCTTGATCCAAAATTCCGCCTGGGCGTTGATGGAGCGCGCCATTAGGCCGCTGGCCTTGCGCAGCTCCTCATGGAGTTCATCGGAGATCTTGATAATTCCCATATGCTAAAAATACACTTTATATATAAAACATATATGAATCGTATACTTTGTGGCGGTGAAAGAAAAGCATGTTGGTTGAAAGATTGCGGCGCCTTAAGAAAGTGTGGCGTTGTCAGAAAAGGGTTTAAGGCAGTTCTTTGGGCAAGCATAAGCAGCAGCCTTGGCTCTCTTTTGCAGGGGCAAGCTGGTGGGCGACTATGACGTTAAAAAGCCTGCTTGGGGAAGCAGGCTTGAGATTGAGCTCG
This sequence comes from Shewanella chilikensis, assembly GCF_037953065.1. NCBI lineage: Bacteria > Pseudomonadati > Pseudomonadota > Gammaproteobacteria > Alteromonadales > Shewanellaceae > Shewanella > Shewanella chilikensis. The sequence goes on from NZ_CP149966.1 coordinate 1,839,822, forward strand.
AGGGTGAAGGTGAAGCTAGAGAACCGTTTGCTGCTCGTCTCAGTTAGGCTGAAAGTGAGAGCTGGTTTTTAACTGCCCTGATTTTTAACCGCTTTGGTTTATAACGGCTTTGGTCTTAGCCGTTTTGCTCAGAATGCTTTTGTTCAAAGGCAAGCGAGGCTTAATTTGTTGCCAGCGGCAGATGGGCCTTGCTGCCCCAGTCGGCCCAGGAGCCATCGTAGAGTATCAGGGCATCGAGGCGTACCTGATAGGCCGCCAGGATCAAAATACAGGCGGTGATCCCTGAGCCGCAACTGAAGATCAAAGGTTTGCCGCTGCGTCTGGCATCCATGGCACCCAGATGAAGAAAAATCTGCTCCAGTGCCGGCTGAGGTTTCAGGCTGTCGCCATCCAGCACTTCGGCAAACGGCAGATTCACGGCGCCGGGAATATGGCCGCTGCGCACGCCTTCTCTGGGTTCGGGACTCTGGCCGAGAAAGCGTGAACTGGCCCTGGCATCCAGTATCATGGCCTGCTTGCCTGCCAGGGTATCCAATACCTGGGGGGCGTTACAGACCTTTTCCGCTTGATATTGCCCACAGGCGTTACCGCGCGGAAACTCGGTCGCTAACTTGTCGGCACAGGGGCGCTGCTCTTTGAGCCATTTGGGCAGACCGCCGTCGAGAACAAACACCTGCTCAAAGCCCATGACCTTGAAACACCACCAGCCCCGGGGTGATGAGTAGATGCCCTGGTTGTCATAGATGACGACAGTACTGTCCTGGTCGATGCCAAGCCGCTGCACCAGTTCTGTAAACTGGGCCTGACTCGGCAGAGCGTGTAATTCACTGGACTGCAGATCTGTGCACTCCCGCTCCAGATCCAGCCGCCGGGCACCGGCAATAAAGCAGGGCTCATCGTAGACTATCGGCTCGCGGCCTATCACCTTGTCCATGCTGGCATCCAAAATGACCAACTTGGGATCAGAAAGATGAGCGGCCAACCACTCGCTGCTTACCAGTGCAGATTGCATCTCGACTCCTTAAGCTCGGTAACGGCACCAAGCAATGAAACTTGGCCCAAATTACTGGAGCGCTACGGATTTCTCAAGCTGTTATTGCCACAGAACCTCTATAGGCGATTATTCTCAATAGTTATTGGCATGCGGTTTGGATTGCAGCCTCGGCAGCACTTTGCAGGCTGGCATCAATAATGGCCTCAAACTGTGGCTGTTGTCCGGCGGGCAACAGCTCCCTTAGCATTTCCCGGCGCTTCTCTTCACCGAGCAGGCGTTCGGCCAGCCAGGCACACAGATACATGGCCGACAGGCAGCCACCGGCGGTAGCTATGTTGCCTCTTATCACCAAAGGTTCATCCAGTACTTCGGCACCTGTCTTTTGCAATGCCGTTTTGGCATCCGGATGCGTGGTGGCCGCGCGGCAATCCAGTAACCCCAATCTTTGCAGGATAAAGGAACCGGCGCAGATAGAGCCGAGCAGTTGCTTGTTGGGATCCAACCCAAAAGTATTGATAAAGTCCGGGTCTTGCAGCGCCAGCGGGATCCCCTGTTTGCCGCTGATAAACAGCACGGCATCAGCCTGGTTGGCTTCGCGAATATGGCCCTGCATCTCAATCTCAAGACCCAATGCCGATTTGTGACTTTTGCTGCTGCCGAGCAGCTTGACCTGCCAATCATTCTGGATGCGGCCCAATATGTCCCACATCAAAAACAGATCGATATCGGTAAATTCATCGAAAGCCACTATGGCGATAGTGGGTTTCTTGTCCGTTGGCCCATAGCTGGCGCTCGGGGTTTGAGCGTTTGGTGAAGTATAAACAGACATACAGCCTCCTTGTCTGGTATCAGTTTGACAATTAGGTTCTTCAGGAATGTTATTCAATGCCAATGCAAGCCGGGATTCAGTCTCTGAACTCTTCGTCATAGGCCAGGCCGCTGACATCGGCCAGCTCTTTACCCAGCTCCTGCATTGCGGCCTTGCTCTTACGTCTCAGCAGGGTCACTCTCTGACCATCCTTGAGCATCAAGATCAAGTCCCAGTATCTGGGCTCGCCGAAGTGGGGGCAGAGGCAAAATCCGCTGATTTCGGCCAGTGGCACCTTGAGTTGCCCTATGGGGTAGATACTGCGAATACTGTGCACCAGCACACAGGTATCTTTGTCTATCAAGATTTTATGGCGACAGAACAACGCGTGCCAGCCGAGTGTTGCCCCCATGGCCCAACCGAGCAGCAGTTCAGGGTTAAGCCCGAAATACACCTGTGCCAAAGTCAGCGCCGCCAGCGGCAGGCCGATTAACCAGGTCCAGCGGCCAAACACCAACTCGGCCCTTTGTGAGGAGTACTTGTTCCAGTGCGCCATGGCTCAGCTCCCTAAGCGTGTCAGTAGCAGTCCGAGCAGGGCAAAAAGCGGCAGCGGCAGTGCCAGTTTCCACATCAGGTGTTGCTCCCAAATGGGCCGGTACTGACTGCTGGATTGGCCAGTTTGAGTCGCGGCTTTCAGAGGCTTGGTTTCGGTATGGGGGGATTTTGCGGCCTGGCTCTCGGCCTCGGGCGCCGAGTCGCTTGGAGCTGTGTCAAAGGGCACGGCTTTCAACTCGGGCCAGGCAGTGACTTTTTCATAAACTTCAAGTTCATAAACTTCAAGTTCATAAACTTCAAGTTCATTGACTGCAAGCGGGCCGGCGCAGCCGCGCAAAAAGCCTATCAATGTCAGCGCTTCAGCCATATCTGTCAGGGTGTGGCGCTGTCCGAGCAGCACCAGCTGCACCCCATTGGGCGTTTGCGCCAGTGGGGTAATATGAATAGATAGTTGACTGTAGGGCAGGGTTTTGCGGGGCTTGGCTTTTATACGCCACCAGCCAGTGTATTCTTGAATCTCAGCGCTTTTGGGGTCAAACAGCCAACGCCTTCTCACCCCCAAACAGCCAGTTGCCAGAGTTAACAACAGCAAGGCCGAGACGGCATGAAATACCTGTGATTTACCTGTCAGCACCACAGCCATTAAACTTGAGGCCGACAGGGGAACCAGCATGATTAAGCCCCAGATTGTAGCCAGGGTTTGCTGTCTGCCAATAAAGTAGGCTCGTCCATCGGCATCCAGCTTTAAGTGCCAACGGGCGCCGCGGGGCAGAGCGCGATATTTTTTGTTTAACTCATCTTCCTTGGACATCAATCAGTTATCCTTTTGAGGTATCAAGTGCCAGATGCAAAATAGGGAAGGGCTTACCCATGGCATCGAGTGCCGAGCGGGAGATTTGTTTAAAGCCTTGATGCCGGTAGAATCCGACCGCCTGTGGGTTTTGCTCATTGACATCGACCAAGTTGGCGCCGAGGTCTTCGATGGCATGCTTGAGCAGGGCACTGCCTACGCCTTGGCCGCGAGCCCGGCTGTGAACAAACAGCATCTCTATCTTGTCGTCTGCTACGCCCAGAAAGCCGACAATGGCTTTGGCCTCATCTCGTATACATCTGAGCGTCCCCGCCGGGAAGGCCTTATCGAGGATCAGCGGCTTGAAAAAGGCGATATCGGCTTCGCTGATAAAGTCGTGGGTGGCGCGCACTGAATCTTCCCAGACTTGCAGCAGCTCAGCAAAGTCGGCACTGGACGGGGTTTCAATGTTCATATCTTGTGGTTTTCCAATCCAGGGTCGGGTTGTGGTGCTCTTTGAGAGCCAGGCCGAGCAGGATGCGCTCATCTTTCCCCGGTGCTTTCTGCAGTTGCATGGTTTATATCCATGGGCTTAATTAGGTGCTGGTTAGCGCTACTCAGCCCCTGAAGTTATTGCCCGGCTTGCACCATTTGCAGAATTTTGCGGGCCTTCTCAAAGTGATCCAGTTTGTGGGTCTGGATCCACCAGGTAGCGGCCTCCATGAGCAACTCGGGATCATCATTCTTGTTGGCAAAGAAGGCATAGAAGGAGACGCCAACATTCTCGCCCTTCTGGGCGATTTTTTGCTGGCAAATATGGATAACTTTTTGTCGCAGGCTGGCACGCATCTCGATTGTTCCCTCAATCTGAAAAATCATTTTTAGGTGTTTTGCTGTTGCAACTGGGCTTGTTGCGCCTTGGTCAGTTTACTGACAACCAGGGCGTAGGATGCCTCAATCAGGTCACGGAGCATATCCTCGTTGACCTCACCATTCAAGGTTAGCGTGAACCAATGCTGCTTATTCATGTAATAGCCGGGCACTATCGCCTCAAAGCTATCGATCAGTGCCTGCACGTCGGCTGGCTTGGCCTTGAGTGTCACCCTAGGGGGCGTTTCCTGCTCGGCCAGCAGAGCAAACATCTTACCCATGACCTTATAGACTCTGGCCTCAGGACCAAAAGGGTAGTCGGCAGTGGCGTTGGGGCATTGCTGTAACAGATTCTTGAGTTGTGTCAGTGTCATGGCGTCCTCTGTCATTTTGGGGGGAGTATGATAATACCGGCTTCAGTCGACGTTTTGTTGATGGGGAAGGGCATGTCGCAGCCTGGCCTTCAGCCATTGAAGCGTTTACACATAAAATACCTGTCCGGACTGCCGGGAATTCCGCTGACCGAGCCGACAACTTCAAACCCTTGTTTGGCATAAAATGCCGGCGCCTGAAACGACAAAGTGTCGAGCTGCGCAGCCAGGCACCCCCGTTTGATTGCCTCTTGCTCGCACAGAGCCATTAAGCGGCTGCCAAGACCTGAACCTCTATGCTCCTTCGCGACCCAAACCACCTCAATCAGCAACTGGCGATAGATGCTGCGGCCACTCACGCCACCAATGAGTTGCCCCTTGGAGTCGCGGGCGATGGCGGCCAGAGGTTGACTAAGGAAGGTGGGAACAAGCCCCATGGGTACTCTGCGTCGGCTTACGGACCTGGATGCAAGGCGTGGTTCGCAGCAAATGGCTAATCCTTTGCAAGAAGCACAACACAGCAGGCGGGTCTGTAAGCCACGCCCTTCGGGGCTTTCACAGCAACCGGCTTTCGGCGTTATCCGACTTCGACAGGCCCCGGCATGCCTTCAGTCAGATGCCTTGAACACCAATTGCTGTGCAAGCCAGAGTACCACGAGGACTTATTTCCACCTTCCTTGCCCATATAGCTGTGATTATAGGTTCTGAGCTTGTCGATAAGCTCATTTTGCAGGTCGTCATCAACTTGCTGTAAAAGGTCAATCTGCATACCGATTTCCCTGAGTTGTTGTTGGTTGCTTTGGATTCAGTGTTAATTAAATCCTGGGTTAAGGCTGTTGTCGTTTTATGCTCAAGGTTGTTGCTCAAGCTCAAGGCTGCTGCTTAAGGTTCAGTGTCGCGTTATCTATCAAGGTCAGATATCCCTGCTCTTCGGTCAGTTTGATCATAACCGACAAAGTAATTTCCTTCACTGGCTTGCTCATCTCATCAAGACCTGCATCAATGGAAAAACTATATTGGGTAGGTGTCTCGGTATTTATCAATGTTTGTACTTGCTGGAAACTGTTTATTGCCGTATCAGTGAGTGCCAATTGATAATGGTTTTGTGCTGGACTGCTGCTGAAGAGGCCCTCATTTTGGGGGATAACTTGAGTAGACTCCAATTTGAGTGGGAAACTATACCGGGATATTCCTTGGCTGGTATCCAGTTCCAGGGTCAGTTCAGTGGCATCAATCTTGAGTTTACCCGGTTCATCGATGAGGATTTGCGATCTGATAACTCGCGGGTTTAATTCGGCAAAATCCTGCTCATCGAAAGAACTCAGGCTGAGCATGGTGCCGAGTGGAATACTGGCACAAGCGTTAATAAAAAATATTACCCCAAGGACTGTTAAAATCCTTCTTATCATAATTATTATTCCCTTTAATACGATATTTATAATGTTTTTTTGATGTTGGCACCGCGTCCATCTGTTATTAGTGCGTCGCTAAGTTAGCCATAAAAATGATAGCTTGCCAAGCTTCTTTATCAGCAGATAAGCAGGTTTATAGATATCAAAATAAATAAATTCGACGGCATTCGAAGCAGAGTAACCCTTGCTTCGTCAATCACTGTGACTTTCCGCTACATGTATTTGCTTTGTCATAGCGTCACAATGTCATAGAGTCACTATCGCTTCCAAAAACAAGGAACGACGGCTCTGGCAATTAACCGCTATTGTTTGAGGATCTGGAGGGGATTCAAGCAGGATAAGGGTCTTGATTGGCGTCCAGAAGACTGAGGTAAAGTCGCAACTCAAATTCCAACTGATGATAGTCCGGTTCCATATAGGTGCACAGCTTGTAGAAGGCTTTGTTGTGCTCTTTTTCCTTCAGATGCGCCAGTTCATGTACCACCAACATCCGCAAGAAGGCTTCGGGTGCCCGTTTCAGGCGGGAGGAGATACGGATTTCATTCTTGGTCTTGAGTTTGTGCCCTTGCTTACGGGCGGCGTAGGTATGCAGCCCCAGCGCCTGATGGCTGAGGCTGATTTTGTCGTCAAAACACACTTTGGCGAGCGGGTTTGATTGACGCAGATAAGTTTGTTTCAGCGCCTGGGTATAGTCCCAAAGCGCTTTATCACTGCGGATCTGGTGTAATTCAGGATGACGTTTTGTCAGGTATTCAGCCAGTTTGCCAGCTTGGCTGAGCTGCTGAACCTGTTGTTTTATCTCGTCGCTGTAGTGGGCCAGATAATCAAAACCGTTCAAGGGCTTAGACCTTCTTGTAGATCCGCATCTGCTGGAAGGCGTACGCGGCGTCAAAGGCGTTTTGCTGGAACTTTTTCAGCTCCAGGCCGCTGAAGTCCACTTGCGGTGGATTGCGTTTCAGCTGCTCTTTAATGCTTTGAGGTGTCAGCATTGTTACCGGTAACTTACCCAGTTGAATGGCCGCCTCGAACTTGAAGCTGACAGAGGTGCCGGCCAGCTTACCCTTGTATTCGCGCTCAATAATCACGACGTGTTCGACCTGATAATCTTCCATCAGTTTATTGAAGGCGAATTGGAATTCCCGAATTGCTTCCTGGCTGGCAGGGTTGCTCAAGGTAAATGAGTGACGGCGGCAATCAGGAACGTTGAATACGTCCCCCTGGGCGCTCAGTAAACAGATGACGGCTTCGCCGCCTTTTAATTCAACAGCACAAACTTTCATGGTATTCCTTGTAGTTCATCATGCCGCACCGGCGGCTAATGTTAATCTTATGATTCGGAGCCGCTTTCATTGCCGTTATCTACCGGAGCGGGTTTACGTCTCATAGGGGCATCGCCCACATCCACCCCGGTAATAAAGCGCTTGTCTCTGCCGGACTTGGCCTTGCCCGGTTTAGCCGCTGTCTTGCTGCGTCCTTTGGGCTTGCTGGCCTTGGTATTCTTGGGTTTGCTGCTCTGGCGCTTGGGATCGGCCAGGCCACTGAATTTGGGTTCGAGCCCCTCCAGGGAACTGAACTCGAAGCGGCGACCGAGAAAGCTCTGCACCTTTTTGAAGTTGAACCAGTCCTTGGGGCCCACCAGAGACAGGGCATCGCCCTTGGCGCCGGCGCGGCCGGTACGGCCGATACGGTGGACATATTCTTCGGCAAACTTGGGCATGTCGAAGTTGACCACCAAGGAGACATTCACCAGATCCAGACCGCGGGAGGCCACGTCGGTTGTCACCAGAATTTGCTGCTGGCCACGGCTGAACTGATCCATTATCTGGTTACGGGCACTTTGGCGCAGTTCACCACTGAGCGCCACGGCGCTGTAGCCTTCTTGCTTGAGCTTTTCGGCCAGTCTGTCGGTATCCTGGCGGGTGGCGGTGAAGATGATCACCTGGCGCTGTTGCTCGCGCTTTAGCAGTTCAATCAGCAGCGCCTCTTTATGATCCAGATGGTCACAGAGGAAAATACGCTGATGTATGTCCTGATGCTCTGCATTGGCGGCGCCAATGGCCACATGCTGTGGGTCATTGAGCAAGGTGGCGGCGATATCATTGACCTCTTCATGTTCCAGAGTGGCCGAGAACATCAGGGTCTGCCGTCGTCTATGGTTGGCGGCGTCGTTGATTGCCTTGAGTTGCGGGGCAAAGCCCAGATCCAGCATGCGGTCGGCTTCGTCAAGAATAAGCAGTTCCAGCCCTTCCAGATACAGATGGCGTTGTGACAGGTGATCGGCAATCCGCCCCGGGGTGGCGACGATAAAATGCGGATCCCGCGCCAGCGCCTTGGCCTGATCGTTGAAGTTTTCTCCGCCAAGCACACTGATGGCTCGATATTGGGTATTGGCAACCAACAGACGCAGCTGGGCGTAGACCTGGTTGGCCAGCTCACGGGTCGGCAGGAGTATCAGTACCCTGGGATCACGCTTACTGAGCGCCTTGGTGGAGATCACCCTTTGCATTGCCGGCAACAAAAAGGCCAAGGTCTTTCCCGAGCCCGTCTTGGATGAGGCCATCAGGTCTTTCCCGGCCAGCGCCACGGGAATCGCTTCACGCTGAATTTCGGTAGGCTCATCGATACCCATATGCTTAAGGGTTTGCAGCAGACGCTGATCCAGCGAAAAATCGGAAAAATGCAAAGGTGAACTCCTCAATAAAAACGACCGCACATTATAACGGCTTTTACGGCGCTGGGCATGCATTTAGTCAAAGGAGTGTCGAAACAGCAGCGACTTTTGTTCAAAAAAGTCGCAAGTGGGTGGCGGGAGTCCTGCCGGATAAAATCTGGAGCAGTACTGGCTTCGGGTGTATGCTGCCTTGGCTGTCTAAGCTTAGGCTGCGTGACTGGTAGAAAAATATAAAGGAGAGAGGATGACGCAGAGTCATAACCCTTGTATCGGTATCGCGCTGGGAAGCGGTGCCGCCAAAGGATGGGCCCACATAGGTGTACTCAAAGGCTTGGCAGCCATGGGAGTACAGCCAGATAAGGTGGCCGGTTCATCCATAGGCGCCCTGGTCGGTGCGGCCTATGCCAATGAGCGTCTCGAAGAGCTGGAAGACTGGGTACGCAGTTTTTCCAGCTGGGATGTGTTGGGGTTGATGGATATTAGTTGGGGCAAGGGCGGACTCATCAGTGGTGATAAGGTATTCAGTGCCATTCAAGATCGCATCGGTGATCTCCTGATTGAAGAACTTAAGTATCCTTTTACTGCTGTGTCAACCGACCTCTACTCAGGGCAGGAGATCTGGTTCCGTCAGGGGGATTTACGCCAAGCCGTCAGAGCTTCCTGTTCCATGCCGGGGATCATGTCGCCGGTGCGTCAGGGGCATCGCTGGCTGGTGGATGGCGCTGTGGTGAATCCCATTCCCGTGTCTGTGGCCAGAGCTATGGGTGCAAGTTTGGTGATAGGCGTCGATTTGCATGGTCACAGGCGTGAGCAACTGCAAGTATTGCCGGTGGCGCTCAATAGCGAAGAACCTTCATTGCAGAGCAAAGTGGCGGAACACTCCTCTGAGAGTGGTTTTATGGATCTGTTGGCCAAGGGCAAGGATTATATTTCCGGCCTGACCGACAAGTTCTCCCTCGGCAATAAGGCCGAACCCGGCATGTTGGCTGTGATGTCACAGTCGATGGATATTCTGGAGCAGCGCCACAAGCGCGCGCGCTTGATGGGGGATCCACCGGATATCTGTATCGTGCCAAAGGTGTCTGACATAGGCACTATGGAGTTTCACCGTGCCAGTGAAGCCATTGCCGCCGGGGAGAAGGCGGTGCAGCAGGCCTCGCATCTGATTGATGCGGCGTTGGGGCGTCTCTGAAGCAGGCGCTTTTTGTTAATGCTTGGTATGGGCACATTTTCTGCGGTGTGGGCACACTTTCTGCATAGTCAGCACATCATCAGCATCAAGGCGCTTCAAGGGCGTTTTTTTGACATTTTCCAAGCAATCTTGTCTTAAAAACAACCAGTTGGACGCCAATATGACGGAAAACTGACATGCAGCCTATCCATTCCTCTGTGGATCCCAGATTGTCCGGGGTCGATGCCTATGGCGTCAACAATCGTTTGACCAGCGGCAGCGGCCTCTCGGTTGTCGACACTGAAACTGTCAGTGACAACAAAAGCCAGGGCTCAGCCTCGGCAAACATAAGGCAGGACAGCATATCCCTCTCCAACGATGGCAAAAGAGCCGCGCGGCTGCAGGAGTTGGCCAAGAAGTTTTTTGGCTCAGGCCAGTTCAGCAGTGCCGATTTACCCAAGCTGTTGGCGCGCCTCGGCGACGAAGGGCTGTTGTCTGAGAGTCAGATGGCCAAATTACAGGGCAGTGGCCTGATGGGAGTCGATACCAAGGATAACGTCAGTCTAAAGGAATTTATTCAAGGCCAGATTGGTCTGCTCAGACAACAGGCCAGCCAAAGCCCTTTGCTCAACGCACTTGAGGGAGCTGATAGCTTGATGGGTAATATGGGGATGATGTATACCCCATCGAGCTCTTTGGCGGCCAATAAGGTGGCGGCTCAGTTGGATGCCGTGCTCAAGGGCGAAAACCAAACCGCCAAGAGCGACAATGGCAACAGCAGCAAGCCAGCGGTCAAGGCCGATTCCGCACAGCAAGAGCCTCAACTCTTGTCCCGGCTCAGTGGTGTCAGCGCGTTGATGCGCACCGCCGCAGCTATGGGCAGCCAGCAGCAGGGCAGTGGGCAAATCAACAGTTATCTGGCCTTGGTAAAGAGATACTGACTAGCGGCCGTTTGGAGCTCGGTCAAGGGAAAAATCTCTACAAGTTGTGCTCGTCGGCACTAATCCCATAGTGTTGTTCATCCTCTTCAATACCATGATCCAGATCATGGTATTGAAGAGCGATTTGTCGCTTAATCTCCACATATAGTGCTTGGTTAATAAAACACCACTATATATGGTGTTAAATAAACAACATGGAGATTAAAGAAATGCCGGTAGTGATTAAGCGGGACGGGTGCCGTACTCAGTTCGACGAAACAAGGATAAGGGATGCGGTGCTGGCAGCCTCTAGCCACTGCGGTATAGAAGATGCAGACTATGCGGCCACAGTTGCAGCGTTGGTCACCCAGGCGGTAACCGACAAGGCCGAGGTCAATATCCAGGAGTTGCAGGACAGGGTCGAAAACCTGTTGATGGAAGGGCCGTACAAGCAAGTGGCCCGTAGCTACATCGAATATCGTCATGACAGAGATATCTGCCGTGAATCCAGCAGCCGACTGAATCTGGAGATCCGCGGCCTGGTCGAGCAGAGCAACGCGACCCTGCTCAACGAAAATGCCAATAAAGACTCCAAGGTGATCCCCACCCAGAGAGATCTCCTGGCCGGTATTGTCGCCAAACATTATGCCAAACATCATATCCTGCCCAAGGATGTGGTTGCCGCCCATGAGGCCGGTGAGATCCATTATCACGATCTCGACTATTCGCCTTTCTTCCCTATGTTCAACTGTATGCTGATCGATCTCGGTGGCATGTTGACCCAAGGGTTCAAGATGGGCAATGCCGAGATTGAAACGCCAAAATCCATCTCTACTGCCACTGCAGTTACCGCGCAGATCATCGCCCAGGTCGCCAGCCATATTTATGGCGGCACTACAATCAACCGCATAGATGAAGTGTTGGCCCCCTTTGTGGCCAAGAGCTACGACAAGCATTATCAAACGGCGCTCAAGTGGGGGATTACCGATGCCAAGGCGTTTGCCACAGAGCAAACCAAGAAAGAGTGTCACGACGCCTTCCAGTCGCTGGAATATGAGGTCAATACCCTGCATACCGCTAATGGTCAGACGCCTTTTGTTACCTTCGGTTTCGGTTTGGGTACCAGCTGGGAGTCACGGCTGATCCAAGAGTCTATTTTGCGGATCCGTATGGAAGGCCTTGGCAAGAACCGCAAGACAGCGGTTTTCCCCAAGTTGGTATTTGCCATTCGTGATGGTATCAACCACAAGGCCGGTGACTGCAACTACGATATCAAGCAGTTGGCGCTCGAGTGTGCCAGCATTCGCATGTATCCGGACATTCTCAACTATGAGCAGGTGGTCAAGGTTACTGGCTCATTCAAGACTCCTATGGGTTGTCGCAGTTTCCTTGGCACCTATGAGGAAAACGGTGAACTGCTGCATGAAGGTCGCAACAACTTAGGTGTAGTCAGCCTGAACTTGCCGAGGGTGGCGCTGGAGGCCAAGGGCGATGAAGCCGAGTTTTATCGCATTTTGGATCAAAGGCTGGAGATGGCCCGCAAGGCATTGGATACCCGCATCGAACGTCTGGCCAACGTCAAGGCCAGAGTGGCGCCCATTCTCTATATGGAAGGGGCTTGCGGCGTGCGTCTGCGCGGTGATGACAACATTGCCGAAATCTTCAAAAACGGCCGTGCTTCCATTTCTCTGGGCTACATTGGTCTGCATGAGACAATCAATGCGCTTTATGGCACAGACACCCATGTGTTTGACGATGAAGCATTGAGGCAGAAAGCGGTTGCCATAGTGGCTCACCTCAAGGCGGCCACAGTGCGTTGGAAAGAGGAAACCGGTTATGGTTTCAGCCTCTACAGCACACCGAGCGAGAGCCTGTGCAGCCGTTTTGCCAAGCTGGATGCCAAGCGTTTTGGCCTGGTTGATGGGGTCACCGACAAGGGCTATTACACCAATAGTTTCCACCTGGATGTAGAGAAGAAGGTGAATCCTTACGACAAACTCGACTTCGAACAGCCGTATCCTGAGCTCGCCAATGGGGGGTTCATCTGCTACGGCGAGTACCCGAATATGCAGCACAACCTGGAAGCGCTTGAGAATGTCTGGGACTACAGTTACAGCCGGGTGCCTTACTATGGAACCAACACACCGATAGATGAGTGTTACGACTGTGGTTTTACCGGTGAGTTTATCTGTACCAGCAAGGGCTTTACCTGTCCCAAATGTGGCAACCATGAGCCCAGCCGGGTGTCTGTGACCCGCAGGGTTTGCGGTTATCTCGGCAGCCCGGATGCCAGACCCTTCAACCACGGTAAGCAGGAAGAGGTCAAGCGTCGGGTTAAGCATCTCTAACGTAAAACAGTACTCTGTGTACTTACGCTTGGATTTTTGCCTCTTTCCCTAAATAAAGGCGCCCCGAGGGGCGCCTTGTGGATATAGCTATGAACTATCATCAGTATTACCCCGTGGATGTGGTCAATGGACCGGGCACCCGGGTAACCTTGTTTGTTTCCGGTTGTGAACATCAGTGCCGGGGCTGTTATAACCAGTCAACCTGGGATCCCCGCTCCGGGCATTCTTTCGACCAGGCGATGTCTGACAGGATTATTGCCGATCTCAATGATAGCCGGATCCCGAGAAGGGGCCTGTCACTCTCCGGCGGTGACCCACTATTTCCAGGCAATCTTGACGCCATCAAGGCCTTGCTGCTGCGGGTGCGGGACGAATGCCCGGGAAAGGATGTCTGGCTCTGGACTGGTTATCGTCTCGATGAGCTCAGTCCGGCGCAGCGGGAATTGCTCGGGCTTGTTCATGTGTTGGTGGATGGCAAATTCATGCAGGAGCAAGCGGACCCCTCATTGAAGTTTCGTGGTTCGGCCAATCAGGTGATACACCTGCTCAAAGACCCTCAATAAGTACAAAAGTGAAAACTGGTTAACACAATTGCTTTTCCCTGCTAAAAAACCCCGTCACCTGAGCTTGAGTTGCTGTTATACTTCTGTCCGGCACATTTACGGCAACCAGGCCGTCCATTCTCAGGTGCCGGGATTTTGTAAGGTAACAGAATGAATTTGAAGCAGGAGCTGCAACAGCTCAACGATAAGCTGGATCAGTATCGCCGTAAATTGGCTGCCGCAGAGCAACGTGGCGATGGTCCTATCATTGCCCAGTTTCAGCGGGAAATCGCCGCCGTCAACAAGCGGATTGCAGCCATCAAGGGGCAGCAGAGTCGGCAGCTTGGCAAACAGGGGCAGTCTATTCGCGATCTGCCTTTTAGCCGCGAACTCACCAAAGCCGAACAGGCCGACATGGGCAAACTCAAGAAGTCTGTCCGGGGGTTGGTCGTTGTGCATCCTATGACAGCTTTGGGTAGAGAGATGGGTATTACTGCCGTTACCGGGTTTGCACCCAAGGCATTTTAACTGCCGCCGTGACAGCAGATAATAACCAATGAATTCACTTGGGTATTCCGGTCGGTGGTAAAAACGCATAAAATGACCGGCCTGAGTACTGAGCGCGCTTCACTATTATCTTGATTTTGAAGGATGTTAACCGTCTCAGGGAATGAGAGCAGTCGTTAAGGTTAATTCATGTCTATTAAATTTATCGCCACCGCCAAATTGCCAACCCCTTGGGGGGTGTTTGCCATGCATGGTTTCGAGGATACTGAAACCGGTAAAGAGCATGTGGCGCTGACTTTTGGTGAGCTCCAAGCCGATAAACCCATGCTGGGACGGATCCATTCGGAATGTCTCACCGGAGATGCCCTGTTCAGCCTGCGCTGCGACTGTGGCTTTCAACTGCAGACCGCGATGCAAAATGTCGCCGAAGCCGGTCAGGGCTTTATTCTCTACCTGCGTCAGGAAGGTCGTGGCATAGGGCTGTTGAACAAAATTCGAGCCTACGAGCTGCAGGACGATGGCGCCAATACAGTGGAAGCCAATGAGCGCCTGGGCTTTCCGGCTGATATGCGCAAGTACGATATGATTGCGCCCATGCTGGAAAAAATTGGCGTTCATAAGGTGAGGTTGATGACCAATAATCCGCGCAAGGTGCAGGCGATGAAAGATGTCGGCATGGAAGTTGTCGAGCGGGTGCCGCTGCAGGTTGGCAAAAACCGCTATAACGAAGCCTACCTCAAGACCAAGTCTACTGAGCTTGGCCATATGATGTCTGAGTATCATTTCACCGAAGGTCATCAGGACTGAGTCGGCAAAGATGAAGTCACCGGGGAAAGCATCGACCCAAGTTGGTTTATTGAGTGTGTCTTCCCTGGGGCTTTTGCTACTTGCCGCGCCAATCTTTGCCCAAGAGTCTCCCAGCCACGCTCGGCCGCCGGACAACTCCCACTATGCCTTTGGCAGTTATCTGGGCAGCGGGGTCTATCGCGCGTCCGAACAGGATGCTACCGTCATCAGCTTACCGCTGGACTTTACGCTGGAGCAGAGTGAGGACACGGAGTTCTTGCTGCGCCTGCCTATCTCTGCAGGCTTTTTCAACTATAGCCTTGAAGATGCCGGTGAGTTCGAATTGCCTTCCAGTGTTGGTACCTTGACCGTGACCCCAGGCTTTGAAAAGCGTTGGCGTCTGGATGAAAACTGGCGCATGGAGGCCTATGGCGATCTCGGTTTTGGCAGTAATTTCGACCAAGGTGGTAATGTCGCCATCATGGCAGCCGGCATCAGTGGCTTGCGCTCTTTTGAGTTGTGGCGGGCAGATTCTTTGTGGGTGACTCGACTGAAATTTGCCGCCTACAGTGAACGGGCGTTCAGCATCAGTCAGAGCTTTTCCGTATTGCAAACCGGAGTGGATATCGGCTTGCCTTATCACTGGTCCTGGCAGGGGCTACAGATGCAGCCCAGGGTGTTTGCTTTGGGTTATTGGTATTTTGACCAGTTACAGTTTGCCGGCGATCTCAACCAGGATACCTTGGTGTCCGGCAGTATTGAGTTGGGTGCCACCCTGGCCCTTGCCAAGCCAGTGCTTGGCATAGACAGATTGGGGATCAGTTACCGAAGTGGTGACGGGCTGGAGATCTGGCGCCTGCTGTTCAGCATGCCTATCTGAGGGCTGAGCCCTCAGTGGCGGTGTTCTTGTCCTGGTGAGTTTTCTCTTTGATTAAGGCGACCAATTGGCCACTGACGGCGGCTATCTGATCTTGCAGCAGTTTACGCTTTATCTCGGCGGCTTCAGAGTCATCGCCATTTAGCTGCTGCAACTCCTGTTGCAACTCCTTGAGTTTGTTCTGCAGTTCCTTAATCTTCTTGTCAATTTCAGACATACCCGAGGTATCTTCCTCGGCGGCTTCCTGCGCTTCTGAGGTTTGCGCCGAATTATTTCGGTGCAATTGACCACCCACATCATCCGCCAGCGCCTTGCGGCCGGCAGAAGAGATATTCACTTTATCCTGGCTGTCCGAACTTGTGGCAGTGCTTTTCTTGGCTGTGCCCTTGGCGACCACAGTGACTTCACTCAGGCTGCGGGAACCGGTTCCCTGAGTGGCGATTTGACCTAAGCCTGCAATGTTCATCATTAAACTCCCTGGCGGCATCTGTTCGTGCTGATAGTCGATAACGACTTATCGGCTACAAGGGGAAGAACTTTAGCAGCTTTGAAGCAAAATTGGTTAAAAATATAGCGGGTTGCGTGTTGTATCAGGGCCGGGTTAGTCAGTTTTTTTGCCCCAGATATGGGCATTGGTCTGAGGCTTGTCGGCACAGGTTTTTTGGGCCGGTTTTTCCCGTGTTGCCGGGGTTGAACTGCCCAGCAGGTGAGGCGGAATGGGCAAGCCCTTGCTGGTCAGATAGAGGCGTTCCAGTTTTTCCCTGGCCCATTGGGTTTTTCGCAAAAAGGTTAGACTCGACTTAATGCTGGGATCATGGCTGAAGCAGCGCACTCTTATCCTTTGTGCCAGACCATCAAAGCCGTACTGTTCCACCATTTCTGTGAGTATCGCCTTGAGGGTCAGGCCGTGCAGGGGATCTTTGTTGGCTTGAGGGGAATTGGAAGCTGTCATCAATGGGCCTTGGTAGCTGGTGTTATAAAAGCGGCGCCAGTATAACCGAGAAGCTTTTCAAATGCCTTGCAAAAAGGTTGAAAAAGTTGCGTCAAACTGTCCGGCAGATACATGCTCGGCAGATCTTTAGCCAAGGGAAACCATCGAGAGAGGAAAAAGGGGCCGTAGCGGCCCCTTGAAAGAGAGATTATTTAAAGTGCAGTGACCAGTTGTCGATGTAGCCTAGGTCACGGCGACCCGAGTCGACGGCCTTGAGCAGCCAGGTACCACTGGACTCGACACCTGTCATATCGACCGAATAGCTCTGGATGATATTGTCGGTGCCTTTGCCTGTGTTGTCGTGCAGCACGGCAATCTGGCCATTGGGGCTGTGCAGTTCAACCTGCAGATCGCCAATGTAAGGGTGCACTATGCTGACATCTACAGTGACCACACCCGAATCACCGCTGCGGCTGACACTGATGGGGCTGGTAATACCTGTGCTGTTGTTGTCGGGAATATTGGCATTATCACCATTGGTGTAGCTCGCTGCGCCGCCACCTGGATTGGTGCTGCTTGAGCCTGTGTAGCTAGCCACCAGGCTGGCACCGCTGAAGCTGCTGTAACCGCGAACCATCACATAGTAAGTACCGGCTTGAGGACTGTTGACCGAACAGCTTTCAGTGTTGCCGCCTTTCCAGGGGCGACAATCAAAGCTGCTGGTGGTTGGAGCCGCGCCGTACTGCATGTAAAGGTCGGCATCACCTGTGCCGCCACTCAGGTTGAAGCTCAGGTTGGAAGCGCCGGCTGGCACATCGAGGAAGAAGTGCAGTTCATCGTCTTTGGCACCGCTTAGGTTGTTGACTGCCACACCGTTTTCCAACTGACCATCGCTTGGCGTGCCGGGATCGCTCGGGCCATTACAGGAGGCATCCAGATATTCCTTGGCAGCCACGGCATTGACCAAACCATAGCCGGTGCGATCGTCACGACCGGGGACATCCAGATCTTCGGCGGTGGCTTTCAGCGCCTGACGCACCTGGGCGGCACTACACTCAGTGTGATAGCTCCATACCAGAGTTGCGACGCCGGATACGTGTGGCGTCGCCATGGAAGTACCGTTGTAGTACTCATAGTCTTCGCCGGTGGTGTTGGATACGCTGGCCTGCTGACCGATTTGGTTACGTAGCGCCAGACCGGTTTCACGGTCTACAGACACAGAAGCCTTGGTCAATTCAGTGTTTGAGTCAACCAGGAAGGGGTTTTGCAATCCGGGCAGAGTGCTGTTGGAGTAGACAATAGTCGCTGCAGCACCGGCGTTGTTACAGGCGCGAACCGCATTGATCTCGGGATAACCGGCACCTTGGTTTTCCAGACGTTGCACCAAACAGACTTTGCCCGTCATATTGCCGCAGTTGTAGCTGCCAGCGCTGGTGTCACACTCGGCCAGTTCGCCGCTGGCACTGGCGCTGATGGGTGAGGGCACATAGTTGCTGCCCGATGGTACAAAGCGGTTGTGAGGCACCACCCCTTCGGCAAACAGCGACTGACCGGCAATGACAATATCAGCCAGACGTCCTTCGCCGCGAGTCACGGTTGAGAGGATTGCTTCACCCGGGCCGGAGATTTCGACCTGATTGGTGTACTGGGAGAAGGCCGAATGGTCTTTGTTGCTGTCGACCGAGGCCACCGACATTACCGCATCATAGGAAGCCGGGTAGCTGTGGGTGTTGTTGCCATCGTTACCGGCCGCGGCAATCAAGAGCACGCCATTGTTAAAGTGGTTGGTCATGGCATTGCGCTCAGTGGTGCTGGATCCTGAGCCACCCAGGCTCATGGTGACCACATTGGCGCCATTGTCGACGCAGGTATCCACGGCGGATACCAGTGAAGAGGAGTAACCCCAACCTGACTCGTTGAATACCTTGATCACATGGATATTGGCGTTCTGATTCGGCATCACCCCAACCACGCCTTCATTGTTGGCTATGGCGGCTATGGTGCCGGCAACGTGAGTTCCGTGGGCATTGTTATTGCCCGGCTCGAACCAGTTTCCGGTGCCCGAGTTGTTGGTACCTGTGACATTGTTGCCACTGAGATCCTGGTGAGCACGATCATAGCCTGAGTCTATGATACATATGGTGCGATTACCGCTGAGGTTATCGGCCAACTGAGTCGCGCCGACATAGGTTTGCCCCCAGGGCGTGGTTTCACTCAACAAGCGGCGGGGCATATCTTCTTCGATATATTCCACATCGGTGCGGGCACGCAGCGCCTTGAGTCCTGGGTTATCCAACTTGACGCTGTAGCTGTGGCTGCGACCTATGCGCTTCATTTCGCGAGCCTTAACGCCGTTAAGCGCTCTGTGCTGGCCGAATACCTGATTCAGTTCGCTTTGACCACTCATGGTTTGCAGGCCGTTGTTGTCCTTGAACTTAACGATATAGCGCTTGGGCAGGGGCGACTGCTGTGACAGATCATTGGCTTGAGGTTTGAAAGGTGCGCCATGAACACCGGCAGAGACTGCCAGGGCCAGCATGGACAGACTCAGGGCCAACTGTTTATTTGTTATTTTTTTCATACTTGTCTTCCGTGTATCTGATCTTGGTTTATTGTCCTCGGACACTTCAGCATTCACTGAAATGACCCTTTTGCAATCTACCGTCACGAAAAATTCATGTAAAACAAATGTTAATGGAATGGCGTTCTATTTCAGCTTGGTTGTATTTTGCTTTTTGTGAATAAAAATTCAATCAAGCGTTTTATGTTACCAAGTGTATCACTGCCGATTGCATGAAATTTTGCCGGGCTTGAATAAGAGTCGATGTGAGGATGGATTGAAATCTGATATGTAATTAAGGTGCAATTAATTGATTTATAAAGTTAATGAAGCCTGTTATTTTAATTTGATATAAGCAATTACTTTTAAGAACAATAGTTGCGAAAAGAAGACTTTAGTATAGGGTAAAGGCGACTTTTTGACTAAAAGTGCATTTTTGACACTTGCATTTTATCTTGGGGATTGTTGATTATTTGTGTTAATCGTTTCATGGGAAGGCCCACTTGAGTGGGCCCTGTTGCATGAGAGGCGCAGTACTTAATGGCTATCTGGTCAGCTAGTTACCGGCGCTGGCCTTGAGGCTATCATAGCCGCCACCATTATAGACTTCCTGATAGCCGGCTTTATCCAGCGACTCTTTGGCGATACCTGAGCGGCGCCCGCTACGGCAGTAGACAACTACCGGGGTGTCCTTGGCAATGCCCTGTTTGGCAAAGGTTTCGGCTATCTGCTCAAAGGGGATATTAACCGCCTCTGGCAGATGTCCCTCGGCGTATTCCTCCGGGGTTCTGACATCCACCAGCATGGCGCCCTGGGCGACCTTGGTCAGCGCCACCTCGGGAACCATCTGCTCGGCGCGAACGCTGAGGCTCAGCAATACACCAAAAAGCAGAGTCGTTAGCCACAAGAATTGGCGCTGGGTACGGGTTATTATCTTCACTTACATTCCTTAATCAGTGGGTATTGGCCATGGCTTGTTCAGCCTCCGTTTTCATACCGAATTTACGCATCAGCATGCTGGCAGGACAAAAGCCGGTAAAAGCACTTTGGAATAGGTTAGCGCCAACAAACAGAGTTAGCCATACAAAATTGTGATGGACAGTGGCGGTTAACAGTAATGACAACATCACCATAAATCCGGCAAAGGCCATAGTGGCACGTTCTACAGACATTTTAAGCTCCTTTGGCCGCCTGGGCCTGGTTGATCACTGAGTCGATGCGCTTGCGCATCAGGGCATAGTAAAGTACCGGGATCACCACCAGCGTTAGCAGGGTGGAGATCAGGATCCCGAAGATAAGGCTGATGGCCAGACCGTTGAAGATCGGGTCATCCAGAATAAACATGGCGCCTATCATGGCCGCGAGGGCGGTGAGCATAATAGGTTTGGCCCGCACGGCGCCCGAGTGAATGACCGCCTGTTCAAATGGCACTCCTGCAGCGGTTTCCTGGTTGATAAAGTCCACCAAGAGTATGGAGTTACGCACTATGATCCCCGCCAGCGCTATCATGCCTATCATGGAGGTGGCGGTGAACTGGGCGCCGAGCAAGGCGTGCCCCGGCATGACCCCGATAATGGTCAAGGGGATAGGCGCCATGATAATCAGCGGTACCAGATAGGAACGGAAGTGGGCCACCACCAGGAGATAGATGGCAATCATGCCAACCCCATAGGCCAGGCCCATATCACGGAAGGTTTCATAGGTTATCTTCCATTCGCCATCCCAGAGTACGCTGATGGCATCCAGGCCATCGGGTTGGCTGAAATAGTGCTGGTTGAAACCAAGGCCACCTTCTGAGTCGATATCCGCCGCCATTTCAAACATGCCGTACAGTGGGCTGTCGAGTGGCCCGGCCATGTCGGCAATCACCATGATCATCGGGATCATGTTCTTGTGAATGATGGGCGCGTCTATCTGTCCTTTGCGGATTGTCACCAATTCGGCCACGGGCACAGTGCCGCCATGGAGGCTGTCGAGGCGTAAGTTAAGCACTGAAGTCAAATCCAGTTTGTCGGCCTCAGGTAGTTCCAGGCGAATTGGCACTGGGCGTTTCTGCATCGGTTTATGCAGCACATTGATATCCTTGCCGCCGACAGCGGTGGCCACCAGATCCACTATGTTGGCGTAGGGTACGCCCAGCAGACTGGCCTTGCTGCGATCGATAAGCACCTGCCATTTCTGTTGTGCCGCCGGCAGGAAGATATCGATATCCACTACATCCTCGGTCGCCTGGAACAGGGACTGCAGCTCCCTGGCCGCCTGCTGGCGAATATCCTGGCTGGGGCCATAGACCTCGGCCACAATCGGCGACCACACTGGCGGGCCGGGGGGCACTTCCACCACTTTGACATTGGCGTTGAAGCCCCGGGCGATTTGCTGCAGCGGGCCGCGCACCGCCAGGGCTATGCTGTGGCTGTCTCTGTCCCTGTGCTGTTTATCACTGAGATTGACCTGAATATCGCCAAGCTCCTGACTGTTGCGGACAAAGTAATGCCTGACCAGGCCGTTGAAGTTAATCGGGGCATGGGTGCCGGCATAGAGCTGCAGATGCTGCACTTCGGGTACAGTCACCAGATAATCGGACAAGGCCTTGAGGACTTTTTCTGTCTGCTCCACCGGCGTGCCTTCCGGCATATCCACCATCACCTGGAATTCGCTCTTGTTGTCGAAGGGCAACATCTTGAGCACCACCAACTGGCCAACGGGCAGGGCAACAGCCATGCCTATCAGCACAAACACGCCGGCGGCCATGCCTACTCGGGCCTTGCGGCTCTCGAGGAATGGCTTGATAAGCCGGGTAAACAGCTTGAGCATTACAGGGCTGGCATTGTCGCTATGTCCCTCGCCACCCTTGTGTCTGAGCAGTTTGTGGCTGAGCCAGGGGGTGACCACAAAGGCCACCGCCAGGGAGATTAACATGCCCATGCTGGCGTTGATGGGAATAGGGCTCATATAGGGGCCCATCAGCCCAGAGACAAAGGCCATCGGCAGCAATGCCGCAATAACGGTAAAGGTCGCCAGAATGGTGGGGCCACCCACTTCATCCACGGCGGCGGGAATGAGCTCACTCAGGCTGCGTTTGCCCATGGCCATATGACGGTGGATGTTCTCCACCACCACTATGGCATCGTCCACCAAAATACCTATGGAGAAGATCAGTGCAAACAGGGATACCCGGTTGAGGGTAAAGCCCCAGGCCCAGGAGGCGAAAAGGGTAATCGCCAGGGTAATGACAATCGCCACACCCACCACCAGTGCCTCGCGCATTCCCATGGTGAACACCACCAGGATAACCACAGCGGCGGTAGCAAAGATCAACTTGAAGATCAGAGTGTTGGACTTGTCAGCCGCCGTCACGCCATAGTTGCGTGACACAGTGACATTGACATTGTCCGGAATAAGCAGGTTACGGCTCTTTTCCACCTTGGCAAGGATTGCATCGGCAACATCCACGGCGTTTTCACCCGGTTGTTTGCCTATGGCTATGGTCACTGCCGGGAAGACGCCTTTAGCTTCTGCTTCGGCGCTGTGACCGTTTTGATGCCAGGCGCCATAGAGGGGGACATCGGCCTTGAGGCTGATATCGGCAATATCACTGAGGAACACTGGGGCGGCTTTGCCTTGGCTGTCATTGTGCACCGCGACCACCAGTTGCTGCACATCCTCCAGCGAACGCAGGAACTGGCCGGTCTGCACCTTGATCTCCTGGTTATCCTGCACCAGAGACACGGGCATGGAGACCGCATTGTTGGCGCCGAGCGCCCGGTTGATGGCATCGAAGCTGACACCATAAAAACTCATTTTGGCCGGATTGATGCGCACATTGAGCACCAACTCATGGGATCCCATGGACTCGACATCTCGGGTGCCGGGAATGCGCTTGAGTTCGGTTTCGAGCCCATGGGCCACATGAGTCAGTTGCTGAGCCGAGACATTGGGATCTTCTGACCAGAGAGTCAGGCTGACAATGGGCACATCGTCTATGCCCATGGGTTTTATCAAGGGATCGCCCACACCCGCGGCTCTTGGCAGCTTGTCCAGGTTGGAATAGATTTGATTGTAGAGTTTGACTATCGCCTCGTTGCGGGGCACACCCACCTCAAAGATGACGATGATCATTGCGCCATCGGGCTGCGAGAAGGAGTAGAGGGTATCTATGCCTTTTATCTGCGAGATCACTTCTTCTGCCGGCAGGGTAACCAACTGCTCGACCTCGGTCGGTGTGGCGCCGGGGAAGGGGATAAACACATCGGCAAAGGTCACATCTATCTGAGGTTCTTCCTCCTTGGGAGTGACCATAATGGCAAACATCCCCAGCAACAAGCCCAGCAGGGCCAGGAGCGGCGTAATGGCACTGAGCTGGAAACTGGCGGCAATGCGGCCGGAGATGCCGGTGTTATTTTCGCTGTGATTAGCCATGAGTTCCCCTTACTTGGCCTGGCGCTGCTCGAGCAGCAACTGGTAGGCGTTGGCGGCGACTATGTCTCCGGCTTCGAGTCCTGCCAGTATGGTCACGCCATCGTCACGCACATCTCCCAGGCGTACCTGTTGCAGGACAAAGTTATCGCCGCGCTTGAGGTAGACGGCCGACAGCTCATTGACGCTGTAAAGCGCTTCTTTGGGCAGCACTATCTCCTGGCGCTTGTCTATGGCAAAGCGCACCTTTACGAAACTGCCGGGCAATAGATCGTCTGTGTTGGTCGGCAGTGGCAGTCTCACCTGAAAGGCGCGGCTCTGCTCATCACTGAAACCAAAGACCTTGGGGGTAGTGACATCAAAACTGCGGCCATCGGCTAGGATAACCGTCATCTTGTCTGTGGCTTTAGCGGCCTGAAGAAAACGCTGCGGCAGCTGCATCACCACCCGCATCTCATCGTCGGCAAAACCGGACAGGAGCGGCTGACCGGGAGCGACTGTTTCTCCCTCTTCCACATGCCTGGCCGTGACTATGCCAGCATATGGCGCGCTGACGACTGTGTATTTCAGTGATTCTTTTGCCTGAATGATCCTCGCCTTGGCGGCGCTGGCCGCCTGGGAGGCTGACTTGGCATTGGCTATGGCCTGATCCATTTGGCCGCGGGAAATCGCGCCCTTGGGAAACAGTTCCTGATAGCGCTTGAGCGTCAGCTGCGCTTCGGTATCCAAGGCTCTGGCTCTGGCGTATTCCGCCTCGGCCGCCGCCAGGGACGCGCCTTGCTCTTCACTGGTGATCTCCAGCAGCGCCGCCCCGGCGGGGACTCGGTCGTTGACATCATAGTAAAGCTTGAGGATCCGTCCCGAGGTCTGGGCCGACACGGTTGCGGCCTTGACCGCCTCGAGCCTGCCATCCAGGGTCAGCAATTGGGAGTGCTCTGTCTGGCGGACAGTCACTGTGGCCGGCTCGGCTGCCTTAACCGGTTGAATGAGCAGCAGCGCGGGCAGTAACAGGGTCAATACTGGCGTTATTCTGGGCATGGAACTGTTCTCAAAAAAACATCTATGAGAAAATTCTAATGAATAAGGTGGTCGCCTGCAACTATTATTAGAAAAATATGATTAAATAAGAGGTGGCTTGAGTAACTGACTAGACCTTGAATACCCAGGCCAGAATATACACAGCCAGAATACAGATACGAAAACAGGCGGCCTTGGCCACCTGCTTATATTGAAAAATCCGTTTCAGGTTTGCGCTTCAAAAGTTCAGTCGTTGAGATAGTAGGTGAGGGTAGAGACGATTCGCACCTTCTTGATGTAAGGCGTATTACTGTCGCGATCGGAAATGGTGAAGGTGCCCTGGCTGGCTTGTTTGATCTTCCCAAGTACCGAGTCTGAATCTTTGGCAAACTTCTCGGCCACTTCACGGGCATTTTGGGTAGCCTCCTGCACCATGGCCGGCTTGATACTGTTGAGTTCGGTAAACAGGAATTCGGTGCGACTGTCATAGTCCTGACTGGCGATGGCTATGCCTTCTTTGGCCAGGGCCAGCAGCTTGTTACGGCTCTCAAGTAGCAGATCCACCTGGTGAGTATAAAGCGAGACTGTTACCCGGGCTGCGTAGCGATACTTAACATTGGGATCGACATAACCCTGGGCTTGCCTGTCTTCTATGGAAGGCAGAGAAACAGAGATTTCATCCTTGTTGAAACCTTGCTGTTCAAGAAAAACTACCACTTTATCTGTCTTTTGCTGCACCGTCTGATACAAGGTGTTGAGATCGTTATCCACTTCATTGAAGCGAATCGGCCAGATGGCGACGTTGGCCTTGACCTCGCGTTCAGCCAGACCTTTGACCGCCACGGTTCGCTCCATACCTTTCATTGCCAGCAGGCTGTTTCCAATACTGGTGCCAAGCAGCAGTAAACCGGCGCAAATAAAACCCCCAAGCAACAGGGCCGCCAGAGAATAATTTTTGCTCATTTCAAAATTCTTTATGTGATATAGGGAAGGTACAAAGTACGCTTGATATCCGGCCCTGTAAGTCAGCCTATACAGCGCAATTTACACCTTCCATAAGATAACCAAGCCTTGGTGAGAATGCATCTATGAGTTTGAATGCTGCCTGAACAACTTGCTGTTAATCAACAAAAAACCGCCCAGAAGGGCGGCCTTGTCAGCTTAAATTTGTCGGAGTTTTGGCTCAGAACTGATAGCTGTACTGCACTGAGTAGTACATGGCTTCTGATTTGGTAATGGCGTTAACCGGGCCAACTACTGCACTGTTTTCTACCAACTCAACCTCTTCACCTTTAACAAAGGCCATGCCGAAGTCGATGGTTTGATGTTGGTTGATGTGGTAGCTCAGGCCAGCGGTGAACCATTGACGGTCAGAGTCTGGGATGGAGATAGAGCTGATTTCATCAACCACACCATTGTCGAACATGTAACCGGCGCGAACAGTGAACTGCTCATTGATGTCGTAGGTTCCGCCCACACTCATCAGCCAGGAGTTTTTCCACTGGTACTGCTTCAGGGGGGCGTTTACATTGTTGGCAATTACAGTACCTGTACCATAAATGCTGCTGACACCATCTTTGGCAGTAATTTGATCGAAGTTGCCCCAACGGGTGTATTGAGCCGTATAATGAACCGCAAAGTTTTCGGTTAACTGGTGGAAACCGGCCAACTGGAAGATATCGGCCAAAGGCACTTCCAGCTCATCAAACAGGGTTGAAGCAAAACTGTTTGTTTGGCCTGGTAAAGGTGTCAGTGTCGCAATATGACCACTCACATCGACATTGGGGCTGTAACGGTAGCTCAGGCCAAAACGGTTGTTCTCATTCAGCTCAAGCGTGGCACCAACAATACCGCCAATACCCCAACCATCGGCATCCACATCGACCAATGGCATTTGATTGTAATAGCGATCCAGGTTGCCTTCGCCATAAACCAAATCCAGTCCGACGCCCAAACTCAGCATATCATTGATGCGGTAAGACACGCTGGTGTTGAAGTTGATGGTGGTTACTTCGGTATTACCTATCAGATCATAGGGAGCCGCCACTGTCTTGCTATTGACCAATGATGCGCTGTCTGTACCGGTACCGAAGTTGGAAAAGGCCGCAAAACCAACAGCCCATTTATCGTTCAAAGGCTGGATGTAATAGATGTTGGGGATCCATTTGACGCTGCCGGCATCATCAATTCCACCCAGATCCACCTGGCCACCCATAAAGTTAACGTCTTTGATATCTACCTGGACGTCAACAGTGGTGACACCAACCGATATAGCGGCTTTGTCAAACAGTGCCATGGCGGCAGGGTTACGGGATAACACGGATGCGTTATCGGCGATCACGGCATCACCGGCAAAGGCGCGGCCGATACCTGTGGCAGATTGGCTGTTGAGTTGGAAACCGGCTGCCAGAGATTGGCCACTGATCAGCGCGACAGAAACTGCGATAAGAGTCTTGTTGAAATACTTCATTATTATCTTCTCTTTTATGTTTGCAGGTTGGCTGTCAGTCTTTAATACCCCACAGGCACCCGCTTATTAGTCCAGTGCATCTTATGGATGCTCCAGAGTGTCAACAACTCCGACCAGATGTGAAAATTTGTAATATTTTGGTTAATTTCTGCAAATGTGCTGCGAACGTGCGACGAACCTCCAAGTAGCTACTTGGCAGGAAAAGCAGTGATAACTGTGTTTTAAGTGTTTGAAGACCGGCACTGACAGTGTTGCCAAGCTGTAAAAATCAGAGACACAATAAATTACAAACTGCTGGCGAGTTTGGCGTACAAGTGTACGCCAAACGATGGCGGCGGTATAAAAACCGTGGTTAGAGGCTTTGTTCGAAGCGATTGAATTGCGCCTCTGTGACCTCGGATGGTGGTGATAGAAGGCTTACCACAACCCCGGCCAGGGTGGCCAGAATGAATCCGGGTAATATTTCATAAAGGGCGAAGATACCGCTTTCCAATTGCTTCCAGATGATTACTGTCAAGCCGCCGACTAGAATGGTGGCAATGGCGCCGTTGCGGCTGTAGCCACGCCAAAACAGCGACAGGATCACTACAGGGCCGAAGGCGGCACCGAAACCGGCCCAGGCATAGCTCACCAGACCCAGCACACTGGCTTCCCGATCCAGGGCAACAACCACTGAGATAATGGCAATGGCCAACACGCCGATACGACCGACCAACATCAGCTCCTTGCTTGAAGCCTCGGGCCTGAGCCACTTACGGTAGAAATCTTCGGTGATCACGCTGGAACACACCAGCAATTGCGAGTCTATGGTGCTCATGATGGCCGACAAGATAGCGGCGATAAGCAGACCACCTATCCAGGGGTTAAAGGCGACCTGAGTCAGATGGATAAACACAGTTTCCGGATTCTTGAGCGGCTCATCGGCAAAGTAGAGCGCGCCGGCAATACCGGTCGCCAGGGCGCCGATCAGGGAGACAAACATCCAGCTCATGGCGATGCGGCGCGAAACCGGCAGATCCTTGACACTGTTAATCGCCATAAAGCGCGACAGAATATGGGGCTGACCAAAGTAACCCAGCCCCCAGGCCAGTGCCGACAGCAGGCCTATCAGACTTAGCTTATCGCTCCATAACGACAGCATAGCCGGGTCCAGGGCATCCAGACTTTGGTGACTCTCGGGTTGGGTAAACATGCTGACCGGGACTATCAGCAGGGCTATCAACATCAAGCAGCCCTGGAAGAAGTCTGTCCAGCTGACGGCAAAAAAACCGCCGACAAAGGTATAGGCCACTATCACTGTGGAGCCTATCAAGAGTGCTGTTAGGTAATCGAAGCCGAAGACATTGCTGAACAGCACAGCGCCACCAACCATGCCGGAGGAGGCGTAAAAGGTGAAAAACAGCAATATGGTGACGGCAGAAACCAGTTTCAGGAGGCCGCCCTTATCGTTAAAGCGCTTCTCAAAAAAGTCCGGCAGGGTGAGGGCATTATCTGCCATTTGGGTATAGATCCGCAGGCGTTTGGCCACCAAAAGCCAGTTGAGCCAGGCGCCCAGTAACAGGCCTATTCCCATCCAGGCTTCGCCCAAACCGCCAAGATAGACGGCGCCGGGCAAACCCAGCAGCAGCCAACCGGACATGTCGGAGGCGCCGACACTGAGAGCGGTCACCGCCGGGCCCATCTTGCGGCCACCGAGAATATAATCATCGACCGAATCGGTCGCCTTGTAGGCCCAAAGACCTATCCCCATCATCAGAGCCAAATAGCCCAGAAAAGTAATCATTACCGGGGTTTCAATATGCATGCTGGTTTACACTTTTGTGTTGTTGTTTGGCGCGGATACTAGCAAAAGTTTGCCAAAGCGCCCATTGTTGACGGACTATGTGAAGCAGATCTGACCAGTCCCTGAGAAGATGATCCGGAAAGTTTGCAGTGGTGAGTGTTAATTTACTCAAAAAAAGGTGAGCTTAATTGGCTGAATCTTCACTAGAATTTAAACTTGTGGCTCATATTGACTTGTTTAAGGGCAAAGAGGGGCCCTTGGAGCGCGGATACCGGCGTCAGGCTTTTTATATTGCAATTGTTGTATCTGCAATTTGTGCTTTTTGGAATTATGCTCTGCCGCGGTACGGATCTGCCAGAGATGCAAATCTTCGGCGAAAGATAATATAAGGAGTATGCCTATGGCACTGCCTCTCCTATGGCTCGGGTCTGCAGCCCTCGGCGCCGTTTGGCTTGCCGATGAACAGCAGAAGCGTAAGAAGATCGCCCAGAATCGAGTACTCATGGATATGTCGGTACAGCGAGTCAAGGGGCGGGCGCGGCTGACACCCAGTGAATGGTTTCACAGTCAGAGTGTCAAACAAGTGCAGCCCGGGATGCTGGTGTGCTGCCACGTATTCGGGATTATTGAACACACAGGTATCTGGCTCGGTGACGGCACGTTGGCCGAGCTCCACGGCAGCGGCCTTGTGAGGCCAGTGTCGGTGAGGCGTTTTCTCGCCGGTCGCAGCGGCAGCAAGGTGTTTGTCGCCTGCGATCATCAAAGAATGCCCTTGGTCAGTGAACAAGCGCTGGCACGCGCCGGCGAGAGCCTGTTTCAATATCGGGATTACGACCTGTTTGACAATAACTGCCACAGGTACGTGTGGCACTGTATCAGCGGTAAGCCGCAAAGGGTGAGCAGTTTTTTGCGGCTCAATCAGCTGTTGGAAGACTTCTTCGGTCAGGGCGTTTATTGGGATCAACTGCCGCTGGAATCTTTTGGGGACGAGTGAAGATGATAGTCACCGCAAGGGCGCTTAAACGTTAACCAAGAATTGTCTTGAGTGGATCGCTATTCATGCAACTTAATCGCTTTGAAAAATCGATAGTCAGGCATCCGCTGCGGTTGTGGCTGCAAAGACAGCTGGAGCGGCGGATGTTGTTGAAGTTGTTTGCCAAGCCTTTACCGGCTTTTAGTTGTGCCTTGGAGATAGGTTGCGGCTTTGGTGAGGGAATAGCTCTTATGCGTCAGGAGCTGGGGGCAAAAGAAGTGTGGGCGCTCGATTTTGATCTCGATATGGTCAGCCACTGCGCCGGGCGGTATTTGGAGCAAAACTGGCTGCATCTGTGCCAGGGCGATGGCAGCGCCTTGCCCTTTGCCGATAGCCAGTTTGACCTTGTGGTTGATTTTGCCGCCTTTCATCATATTCCGGATTGGCAACAGGCGGTGGCCGAAGTACACAGAGTGTTACGCTCAGGCGGCTATTTCGTCATGGAAGAGCTTTATCGCGCCGCCATCTGTAATCCCTTGAGTCGGCGTCTGTTTGAGCATCCCCAGGAAAATCGTTTCAATCACGCTGAACTTTTGGCTGTTGTTGAAGATAGCGGCAACTTTGAGATTGTCCGTCAACACCAACTGCCGGCGCTGGCGGGCATCATTCTGGCCCGTAAAACCTTCGGCAAAGCATGAACGGGATAATGACGGGTAACCAGAGGGCGTACGCGGGCTTTTGCTGTAGTCCAGCTTAACCCTTTGAAGGAAGATGCGTTTTACCCTCCTCCTTTGCAACCTATATAACTGTAGCCAAGTGCATATCATTTAAGACAATTTAGCTTAAATTTGCCCTGAAGCATGGTTTGTTGCGCCCCTTTACCACTATAATCGACGTCATATTCAGCAGTAGAATTGGACAAGTAGTTGTTATGGCAAATGTATTGGAATCTGTAGATCAACGAACCCAACTCGTCGGTGAGAATCGGCTGGAGTTATTGCTGTTCAGGATCAGTTCGACCCAGCTGTTTGCCATCAATGTTTTCAAAGTTAAAGAGGTAGTAAAACTGCCGGAGCTTTCGGCCATGCCAGGCAGCCACCCTGCCATCAGCGGCGTCGCCAATATCCGTGGTGTTTCGATTCCCGTTATCAACTTGCGCAGTGCCATAGGTTTCTCACCCATGCCTGTGGGCGAAGACGCCAACCTTATCATCACAGAATACAACCGCAGTGTGCAGGGTTTTCTGGTGGGCAAGGTTGAGCATATAGTCAACATGACCTGGGGCGATATCATGCCACCGCCGAAAACCGCCGGCCGCAATCATTACCTTACAGCTATCACTCGGATGGAAACCCAGGGTAAAACTGAGTTGGTGTCCATTATCGATGTGGAAAAGGTGTTGGCGGAAATCATCCACTATGACGTGCGTCTCTCAGAAGGTGTGTTGGATGAGTCCTTGGTGGCCAAGATGCCGGGACACAAGATTTTAATTGTCGACGATTCGCCCACCGCCAGACGCCAGGTTCGCGATACTTTGGGACAGTTGGGGCTTGAAGTGATTGAACGCAGCGATGGGCGCGAGGCGCTGACGCTGCTCAAGTCCTGGTGCGATCAGGGGCTCAAGGTGACAGATCAGATTTTGATGATGATCACCGACGCTGAAATGCCCGAAATGGACGGTTACCGTTTGACTTATGAGGTGCGCAACGACAAGCGGATGGCCGATCTCTTTATTACCCTCAATACTTCCCTCAGCGGCAGTTTCAATAAGGCGATGGTGGAAAAGGTGGGTTGCGATCGTTTTATTTCCAAGTTCCAGCCGGATCTGCTGGTGGAAGCCGTACAGGACAGAATTCGCCAGCTGGGCTGATTAACGGCTGTTTTCCTGCTCTAGCTCGCGGATAAGTTGCTTCTTGGTGCGTTTGTCCGCGGCAATGTTAAGCCTGGCCAGGCGCACGGCAAAGGCAAATCTGTCGCGGCCGCAGATGGCGGTCAGTGCCTGCAGAAAGTCTTTGTCCAGCGCAAAATTTTTGGCGTAGTGCTCTATGGCGGCAAACACAGAGCTGTAGTGTAAGCCATCGAAGTCAAACCCGGTATTTGGCGTCTCGTCGCTCAGCGGAACGCCTTCAATACACAGGGACCAACCCTTGGCATTGATCCTGTCTCTGGCCACTTCATACATAAACCAGGCGCTGCGTTTAAAGCCGCCAAGAATTTTGCAGGAAAACTCCGATTCTTCCAGCTCTTCACGGGTCCAATTCAGCCCTATGGCCAGATGTTTGGCGTAGCGCTTCATCAGCGCATCTTTAACCGCAATACGGCACTCGTATATCGAGGTGAGAGTATGTTGGCGGGCCAGCGTCAGGCACTCCTTACAGGCGGGCACGCTCAGTGAGGCATGTTCTGCATGGGGGGAGGCTCTAAAGGCAAAAACGTGTTCGCAGGGCTCGGCACAAAACCAGCAGCTGTGACGGCAATTAAAGGGGATGTCGACCAAGGGACAGGGCATAGGGTTGTGCAGATGTTGCTCTGAGTCTTAAAAGAAGTCGGGAGCCTTGGTGACTCCCGACCGGGTAAAGCTTATTCGGCTTCCACGTCCACCAGGAACTTGGCCAGCTCTACCGGCTCAACTTCGGGACATTCCTGCTCGGCGCGCCAATCGATACCAATCAATACGCCATCTTCGTTGAGATCTTCAATCCAGAACTCCAGTAACTCCTCCAATGGAATCGCCACCGGTGCGAAGTTGACCCACTCCTCGGTGCAATGGCTTTGGGCCACTGCCTGATCAGACCATAAAGGCATGACATCTGTGTCTTCATATTCGCTGGAGTCACACACCACCCAGCCTTCGCCGGAGTCGTCCTGCAAGCCCCACACCTGCTGGTGCTCTTTGACGTTATCGATAAATTGGCTCAGTGCCGGCGCTAAATCAGTCATGATCTCTCTCTTGAGCAAGGGTTAGTGGCGCCATTATACGGCATAAGCACTGGAGTCCAAGTGAATCTTAACCTCAGATGAACAAACAGGAATAAATGCTTAAAAATCGGCTCAACGACAGGGAATTATGCCTGTGGGGCTTAAAAAACGCTGTGCGACTGGTTAGGATGGAGCTCGATGGGGTGTTTAATTTTTTAAGGAGTCGGAAGGTGTTCAGAGTTTTATCCTGGTTTCCCCTGCTGTTGGCCACGCAAACGCTGGCAGCCCCCCAGAATGAGGATCCTGTAGAAGCCCTGATAAAGGCCGGGGAAGCGGCTTTTCCTCAGTGTATTGTGGAGTTGCAGGACAAGGCCCTTAACGAGGGCATCAGTCAACAGACCATCGACTCACATCTTAAGCCACTGAAGTTTGTACCCAGAGTGATAGAGCTGGATCGCAGTCAGCCCGAGTTTACCCAGACATTTGCCAACTATTTCGATAAACGGGTAACAGATTGGCGGGTTTCCAAGGGCCGGGAACTGCTGGTTGAGCACAAGGTACTGCTGGATAAGCTCAAGCGCGAGTATGGCGTGCCGCCGCAATATCTCTTGTCTTTCTGGGGCATGGAGACCAATTTCGGAGGCTACAAGGGGAAGATGCCTGTGTTGGACTCGCTGGCAACCCTGGCCTGCGACTCCCGCCGTTCGGGTTTCTTTACCCAGGAGTTGATGACAGCGCTGAAGCTGAGCCAGAAATATGGTTTTGCCGCAGCCGATATGCAAGGCTCCTGGGCCGGCGCCATGGGTCACACCCAATTTATGCCCAGTGCCTATGCCAGTTATGCCGTCGATGGTGACGGTGATGGCAAGGCGGATCTCTGGAACAGCATAGATGATGCCCTGACCTCGGCGGCAAACTTTCTTGCTCACCTGGGGTGGCAGCGCAACGAACGCTGGGGCAGGGAGGTTCGCGTACCTGAGTCATTTGATTATCAGCATCTGGGGCAGAAAAAGTCTCTCGCCGACTGGCAGGCGCTGGGATTGACCCAGAGCAATGGCAAGGTGCTGCCACAGGCCCAGATGGAAGCCAGGCTCTATCTGCCCGCCGGGCACGAGGGCCCTGCGTTTCTCGGCTATGATAACTTCCAGGTGATCCAGCGTTGGAACCGCTCTGAGTTTTATGCCATCTCAGTAGGCCATTTGGCCGACAGAATCAGTGGCGCCGGTCGGCTTGCCAAAGCACCGCCGCAGCAAACCCGCTTGAGCCGCGCCCAGATAAAGGCGCTGCAGCAAAAGCTCAATGAGCAGGGGTTTGATGCCGGAAAGCCGGACGGTATTCTCGGGCGTAACTCCCGCGCCAGTTTGCAGGCGTTTCAGCTCAGCAAAGGCTTGGTGGCCGACGGTTTCCCCTCTGCCGAAACCTTTAAAGCCCTGGGACTCTAATTCTGCTAATCAAAATGATTGCCAGTAGCCAAGGGATTGGCTAATGTTAGCTCATAAAGGCGCCAATCAACTGCCCGGATAATGTTGGCAGCAGAAATTGGCGTTTTCCCGCACCGATTAGAACTCAGGGAATGATATGAGCAGCGAGATGAGCAACATAGATAAATTGAGTCACGGCCAGCGACAGCGTCTGGCCTTTATCGATTTCAGTCTGCAGTATTTTGGCCAGGTCAGTCGTCAGGATTTGATTGCCAAGTTTGCCACCGGATTGGCGGCCGCCACCCGCGACTTCAGCCTCTATCGCGAGCTGGCGCCACAGAACCTCAAGCTGATGCACCCCAGTCGTCATTATCAGCGCCAGCATGAATTCAAGCCCTTGTTTCATCACGAGCCCGAAGCCATTCTCTCGGGGCTGGCCCGTGGCTTTGGTGATGGTTTGTCACAGCCCCTGGTGCCCAGCCAGGTCTGTTTCGATGCGGTGCGGCTTATTCATCCGGATACCGAGATTATCGCGGCGCTGATGCGTTCAATTCAGCAAGGGCAGGCGCTGGCGCTGCAATATGTTTCCACCTCAAGCGGTGAAACCCTGCGCGAAATTGTGCCTCATGCCCTGGTCAACAACGGCCAGCGCTGGCATGTACGGGCATTTGACCGACAGCATGGCAAGTTCAACGACTTTGTGGTGACCCGTATCAAGCAGGCCAGAGAACTTGAAGGCTCTCCCTTGCCTAAGGAGCAACCGGCGGCCGACAGCAACTGGTTGACGCCGGTGGAACTGGTGTTGGTTCCCCATCCGAGCCTGAAACACCCGGAGGCGATTATGCTCGACTATCGTATGGAGGATGGCGAGCTCAAGGTGGCCAGCAACGCGGCCTTGGCCGGATATCTGCTGCGCAGCTGGAGTGTGGATTGCTCTGTTAAGCATCAAATTGATGGTGGTGTTTGTCAGTTGGCACTGAAAAACCACCAGGTGCTGGAGCGACTCGAGCATCTGGCGATAGTGCCGGGCGCAGGGCGCTAATCCAAAGCAGTGGAGTGCAGGCGACAGTTTTGTTAAGCTGCGCCGGAATCATGAATACTGAGGACTCAGAATGAGCGTTAAAGAAGATATGGTGGTGCAGTTCAATTACACACTGCGCGATGAAAAGGGTGAAGTGCTGGAAACCAACGAGGGGCACGATCCCATCGCCTATCTGCATGGCCATGACAACATGATGCCTGGAGTCGAGAAAGCCATCGAAGGCAAAGAGATAGGTGCCAAGTTCAGTGTGACCTTGCCTGCCTCTGAAACTTACGGTGAGCGGGTTGAAGGCGCCGAGCAGCGCGTATCGGTAAAACACCTGATGGGCGCCAAAGTATGGAAGCCAGGCATGCGCGCGGTCGTCAATACAGATCAAGGCCAGCGTCAAGTGACTGTGGTCAAGGTGGGCAAGTTTATGGCCACTGTGGACATCAATCACCCATTGGCCGGTCGCGAGCTGACCTTTGATATCGAAGTGGTCTCTGCCCGTGAAGCCACCCATGAAGAGATAGCCCATGGTCATGCCCATGGCGTCGGTGGTCATCACCACTGAGTTTGGCTTTAACTGAATACGCCCGCTTTAGCGGGCGTTTTTGATTGAGAAACCATTTGGAGGAGAGGGGATGAAAATTGACTGCGAGCAGGGGCGATTGCTGCTGAGTCCCAATGAGCTGCAGGTACGCTTGCCGACCATGCAGACAGTGTTGATGGCGCTGAGCGACGATATCCGTTTGCTCAAAGGTCCTTGCATTCTGCTGGCCGATGCCGGCGCCGTGCGTTGGCAGCTGCGGCTCGACTCAGATGAACAGCTCGAGCAACTGGCAGACTTTTACGGTCTGACGCCCGAGTGATTTACTATTCCAGTCTGTGGCGTTGATGGCTGCGCTGATAGTCTAACTCGGGGCCCTTGGGTACGATGCGACTAGGGTTAATCTGCCCATGGCTGTAGTAATAGTGCTGTTTGATATGTTCAAAGTTGACCGTGGCGGCAATGCCGGGGTACTGATACAGATCGCGCAGGTATTGGCTCAGCGCCGGGTAGTCTTCAATGCGGCGTTTATTGGTCTTGAAGTGGCCCACATAGACGGCATCGAAACGGATTAAGGTGGTAAACAAGCGCCAGTCGGCCTCAGTGAGTTGTGAACCTGTGAGAAAGCGGCGTTCACTCAATTGCAACTCCAATCTGTCAAGGGCACTGAACAGCTGCTCAAAGGCCTCTTCATAGGCTTGTTGTGAGGTGGCAAAACCGGCCCGATAAACCCCGTTATTGATATTGGGATAGATGAATTCGTTGAGCGTATCTATCTCCTCTCTAAGATGGGGCGGGTAAAAGTCCAGGTTATTGCCGGTCAGATGATCGAAGGCGGAGTTGAACATACGGATGATTTCCGACGATTCATTGCTGACTATGGTCTGATGATGTTTGTCCCACAGCACAGGTACTGTCACCCGACCGCTGTAATCGGCCGCGGCGAGCTGGTAAATTTGGTAGAGGAATGCTTTGCCAAACAAAGGCTCTTGCTCGGCGCCCTGGATAGGGTGGCCACTCTTGGGGCCCGCCTCTGTGGCAAATTCCCAGCCATTTTCCAACATATGGGGCTCGACTACAGTCACAGAGATCAGCGCTTCCAATCCTTTCACGGCGCGAAATATCAAGGTTCTGTGGGCCCAGGGGCAAGCGAGTGAAACATAGAGATGATAGCGGCCCGGCTCGGCCTTGAATCCACCTTGACCACTGGGGCCCGGACTGCCATCCGGGGTGATCCAGTTTCGTAGCTTTGCATCTTCACGGACGAACTTGCCGCCGTTTTTGTCTGTCTGATACCACAGGTCGACCCATTTGCCCTGCTGCAACAATCCCATTTTTCGCTCCTTTAACCGCTTTGATCTATGGCTCGCATTTCAGTCTAGGTGGTGGTTATTTATGGGTAAAGCGCGAAATACACGTGTTTTTATTCGAATTTTTAGAATGGTACTGGCAAGGAATCTACAGCCTGATATGATGTCGGTCACATTTTTTGCCTATCAAGAAGGATGTTGTTATGTCGTCAACGACCCTGGACGCCGTTGTTGTTGAACCCCGCGAGCCGGCCACGGCCTGCGTTATCTGGTTGCATGGTTTGGGTGACTCGGGTGACGGCTTTGCCCCTGTGGTGCCGGCATTGGGACTGCCGGCCGAACACTCGATACGCTTTGTGTTTCCACATGCGCCGGAGCAGGCTGTTACTGTTAATGGTGGTTATGTGATGCGCGCCTGGTATGACATCAAGAGCCTCAATCTCCATGACAGAGCCGATATGCCAGGGGTACTGCAATCCGAGCGTTTGGTTCGGCAACTGATAGAGCAGCAAGTCGCCCAGGGCATTGCCGCCAACCGTATTGTGCTTGCCGGTTTCAGCCAAGGCGGGGTGATGAGCCTCTTTACCGCACTGCGTTATCCCGAAGCCTTGGCCGGTATTATGGCGCTGTCCTGTTATTTGCCGGGTGGTGAGCAGTTGCCGGAAGACGTGAGCAGCGCCAACCGTGATACACCTATTTTGCAATGCCACGGTGAGCAGGATGATGTGGTTGCCCTCAGTGCCGGGCTTATGGCCAAAGAAGCGCTCGAGCTGGGGGGATATCGACTTGAATGGCACACTTTCCCAATGGCGCACGGCGTGGTGCCGCAGGAGCTGAATCTCATCAGTCAGTGGCTGCAGGCGCGTTTGAATTAGGGAAGGTGCGAATAAGTCCTAGCGACGTTCTCATTGAGAGAGTGACTTACACAGAATTGGCGTTCAAAGCTACGGACCGAAGGTATGCAGGGGCCTGCCTGAGTCTAATAACACAGAGCACAGATGGGACTTGTTTACACTTGCCTAATATCCAGTTTTGATTTTTTGAAAAATAAGTCGTCCCTTAATAGAAACGGCCCTTCAGTGGCTGTTTCCATTATCAAACAATAGCCTGTTGCTGCTAATACTTTAGTTATTTTCATATATATCAGTGAAATAGCTTTTTTCGGGTGCTAATTACACTCTAATATCAGCAGCAGATCACGCTAAAGTATGAGTAGCCCCTGGAAGCCTATTCTGGATTGTGAACAGGTTGTGTTATTTCCCGCCTTAAAATCATGCAGTTAACGTTTATTTGTTAATAAAAATGACACATTTTTGACTTAATCTTGCTAGTATGTCGGGCGCGGGAAGTTCGCTTCTCCGCTCATTAATGATGATGGTAAAAATAAATAAAAACATGGGGTTGATTTAATAATGTCTAATAAGCTGATGAAAGGACTTTTGGCGACAGCCATTCTGGCTGCACTCGCCGGTTGTAACAGTGATGACAAGGATCCGGCACCGGAAGTCTGCGGCGCCGATAATTGCACCAAGTTCACCATTTTACATACCAATGACAACCATGGTCGCTTTTGGGAAAACAGTGACGGTGAGTATGGTATGGCAGCCCGTAAGACGCTGGTTGAGCGCTTACGCAGCGAAGTGGAAAGCAACGGCGGCCAGACTCTGTTGCTCTCCGGTGGTGATATCAACACAGGTGTGCCTGAGTCGGATCTGCAAAACGCCGA
Organism: Shewanella chilikensis; assembly: GCF_037953065.1. Taxonomy (NCBI): domain Bacteria; kingdom Pseudomonadati; phylum Pseudomonadota; class Gammaproteobacteria; order Alteromonadales; family Shewanellaceae; genus Shewanella; species Shewanella chilikensis. The sequence continues at coordinate 1,878,541 of NZ_CP149966.1, forward strand.
GCCTGACTTTATCGGCATGAACCTGATTGGTTATGACGCCATGGCCGTGGGTAACCACGAGTTTGATAACCCACTGAGCGTGTTGGATATGCAGCGCGAGCTCGCCGAGTTTCCTATGCTGGCTGCCAACATCTACAAAAAAGATGGCAGTCGTTACTTCGAGCCTTACAAGGTTTTCGATGTTAAAGGTCTTAAAGTGGCTGTCATAGGTTTGACCACAGAAGATACCCGCAAGATAGGTAACCCTGAGTTTATCGGCGAGCTTAAGTTTACTGATCCCAAAGAAGAGATCAAAAAGGTCATCAAAGAGATCAATGATAACAAAGCCGCCGATATCATAGTGGCAACCACTCACATGGGGCACTATGCCGATGGCCAAAACGGCAGCAATGCCCCGGGTGACGTGGCCATGGCTCGCGCCCTGGAAGAGGGACAGCTGCAGGTCATCATAGGTGGCCACTCACAGAATCCGGTTTGTATGGAACCCGGTAGTCAGAGCTATGCCGACTTCAAACCCGGTGATGATTGCCTTCCTGATCAGCACAAAGGCACCTGGATCATGCAGGCCCATGAGTGGGGTAAGTATGTTGGCCGCGCCGATTTTGAATATTATGGCGGCAAACTGCACCTGGCCAGCTACAAGCTGATCCCGGTCAACCTGAGAAAACTGGATGCCGAAGGCAAGAAGACCGAGGAACTGGCCGGTGAGCAGATCCCTGCCGATACCACAGTCAAAGCTGTACTGCAGCAATATCAGGACAAGGGCAGTGAAAAACTGGGCGAAATCATCGCCACTACCGATGGCAAACTGGAAGGCGATCGCGGCGTGGTTCGTGGTCAGCAGACCAACCTGGGCCGTTTGCTCGCCATGGCGCAGGCCACCAAGGTGAATGCCGATATCGGCGTGATGAACTCAGGTGGTGTACGTGACTCTATCGCTGCCGGTGATATCAGCTACCGTGATGTACTGACAGTGCAGCCTTTCGGTAACATGATAACCCTGAGCACTATGACAGGTGCCGAGCTCAGCGATTATCTGGGTGTAGTGGCTACCATGCAGCGCGGTTCAGGGGCTTATGCCCAGATAACGGGCGTGAAAATGACAGTTGATTGTCAGGCCAAGTCGGTCGCTATCAGCGAAGTCAACGGCAAGGATTACAGTGCAACAGGCAGCTACACCTTCACTGTACCCAGCTTCAACGCCGCGGGCGGTGACGGCTATCCCAAGCTGGATCCGGTACAAACTGGCTATGTTGATGCCGAAGTCTTCTACAGCTTCCTGAAAGAGAAGCAAAGCATCAAGGCCGCTGATTACGAGCCGGTAGGCGATATCGTTTATGAAAACTCCAACAGCCCGCTGGGTTGTGAAGTACCTCAGTAAATAGCACATTAAGTCACTTTACAGGCAGCCCTTCGGGGCTGCTTTTTTGTGGCAAAAGAGCAGGGTGGTCATGTGGCTTTGGGTGAATTTTAACCAATTAATTCTACCGACACTTGAAATACTTTTGCCCGACCTTATCTATTGAGTGTCGGCAGGGAAAGTGCCTTGACCGATAAATTAAAGGCCGTGCCATTGGGCGGCCGTTTGAACCTAGGGTGCGATGATTCGGCTCGACACTACATATTGCTTAATCTATGAGGATATGACTATGCGTAACTATGATTTGACTCCCCTTTACCGCAGCGCTATCGGTTTTGATCGTCTGGCCCGTTTGGCCGAACATGCCGCCGCCAACAATGGCAATGCCGGTTACCCTCCATACAATATCGAACTCCTGGGTGAGAACCGTTACCGGATCACCATGGCGGTTGCAGGCTTTGCCATGGATGAGCTGGAGATCACCAGCGAGGGCGAAAAGCTGTTGGTGAAAGGCACCAAGGGCGAGCAGGCTCCGGAGCGTAAATACCTGTATCAAGGCATTGCCGAGCGCGGCTTTGAACGTACCTTCCAGTTGGCCGATTATGTGACCGTCGAAGGTGCCCATCTGGAACACGGCCTGCTCAATATAGATTTGGTGCGCGAGATCCCTGAAGCCATGAAGCCGCGCAAAATTGAGATAGGCTCAGGTAACCGCCTGATAGAAGAAACTCAGGCCTGAAACAGCGCCGATAAGCTCGGCCCCGGCTTGTAAAGCAGGCCGCTAAAGCAAAAAAGCCAGTCTAATTCAGACTGGCTTTTTGTATTCAGGGTTATCACTCCCCAAGGCAGTGCTTAGAGTACCATGGCGGCAATCCAGCCGAAGATTAGCAGCGGAATGTTGTAGTGAACAAAGGTTGGGATCACGCTGTCGCGGATATGATCGTGCTGACCATCGGCATTGAGGCCGGCGGTGGGGCCGAGCGTTGAGTCCGATGCCGGTGAGCCGGCATCTCCAAGCGCTGCGGCGGTGCCGACCAGGGCGATAACCGCAGGCACAGAGAAACCAAAGTTCAGCGCCAGCGGCACATAGATGGTGGCAATAATGGGGATAGTCGAGAAAGATGAGCCAATACCCATGGTGATCAACAGACCCACCACCAACATCAACAATGCGCCCAGGCCCTTGTTGTCACCAATCAACTCACCTATGGCACTGACCAGAGTCAGTACTTCACCGGTTTGTTTGACCACGGCAGCGAAACCGGCGGCGGCTATCATGATAAAGCCTATGTTGGCCATCATGCGCACGCCTTGGTTAAAGATATCTTCATCGGCCACATGTTTGAGCGCGCCGCTGAATGAGAAGATCATAAAGCCAACCAGGGCGCCGAAAATCATCGAATCTGTCTGCAGCTGCACCAGCAGAGTCGCCAGAATAGCCAGCACAGCAATGATGATGTTGCGCTTGCTGAGTCCGGTTTCCGGTTCAGCGGCGAGGATCTGCTCTTCCCGGTACTCTCTTGGCTTGCGATAGCTGATAAACACGGCTGTCAGCAGTCCGGCCAACATACCGGCGGCCGGAATAAGCATAGCTTGGGGAATGTCACCTGACTGGGCCTCTAAGCCGTTGGACTGCAGGTTTGCCAGCAGTATGTCGTTTAGAAATATGCCGCCAAAGCCCACAGGTAACACCATATAAGTGGTGACCAGGCCGAAAGTGATAACACAGGCAACCAAACGCCTGTCCAGCTTGAGTTTGGACATCAGATGCAAGAGTGGCGGCACCAGAATGGGGATAAAGGCGATATGGATCGGCAGAATGTTTTGTGAGCTGATGGCCATGGCCAGCAGCGACAGCAGCAACAGGCTGCGAACCCACTTGAGGTTTTGACTATTGGGATCCTTGCCAAGGGCCTTGATCACAGTAGTGGAGATCAAAGTGGTCAGCCCGGAATGGGACAGGGCTACGGCAAAGGCGCCAAGCAGGGCATAGCTCAGGGCTATTTGGGCACCACCGCCCAGGCCGGTATTGAATGCTTCTATGGTCTGGTGGATGTCCAGTCCCCCCATCAAGCCAGCGACCAGGGCGCTGATCGTCAAGGCGATCACCACATTGACCCTGGCCAGGCTGAGAGCGAGCATCAGACAGACGGCAATCACAACTGCGTTCATAGTAAAGTCTTATTCGCTAAACAAAGGGGCTATTTTTGACTGGGGGGGCTTGGATGTCCAGCTGCAATCAGTGTTTGCGGGAAAAAATCTGCCTTTGTGAACTGGATCCTGAGGTTATTGAACCGCTTTGTGACCCATGTTGTTGCAGTGACCGCGCTCTTGCCGATTTCTTATCCAGACAAGCCTTAAATTGGGGCAAAAGCGTGATATTGATCCTAAATAGGTTGTCAGGTGGATGGCACCTCTTATAATGGCCTGTAGTTAAAACGGATTCTGTTTTATTCACAGCTCAATCCATAGATGGAGGTATAAAATGAGCGTATTAGTAGGCCGTCCGGCTCCGGACTTTACTGCGGCAGCTGTTCTGGGTTCTGGCGAAATTGTTGACAGCTTCAACCTGACTGCAGCAATCAAAGGCAAGCCTGCGGTAGTGTTCTTCTACCCACTGGATTTCACCTTCGTGTGCCCATCTGAGCTGATCGCTTTCGATCACCGCATGGAAGAGTTCAAGAAGCGTGGCGTTGAAGTGATCGGTGTTTCTATCGATTCTCAGTTTACTCACAATGCATGGCGTAACACCCCAGTGGAAAAAGGTGGTATCGGCCAGGTTCAATACACTCTGGTAGCCGACGTTCGCCACGACATCTGCAAGGCTTATGACGTTGAACACCCAGAAGCCGGTGTGGCTTTCCGCGGTTCTTTCCTGATCGACAAAGAAGGCATGGTGCGTCACCAGGTCGTTAACGATCTGCCTCTTGGCCGTAACGTCGATGAAATGCTGCGTATGATCGACGCGCTGCAATTCCACGAAGAGCACGGTGAAGTTTGCCCAGCTGGTTGGGAAAAAGGCAAGAAAGGCATGAAAGACAGCCCAGACGGTGTTGCTGCCTATCTGTCTGAGAATGCTGAAGAACTGTAATATAGTTTAAGTCTTTAAAAGCAGTCTTAAAGCACAATGCCGTTCAGTTATACTGAGCGGCATTTTTTTATCTTGATCGATTTCCTGTGTTGGTTCATTTGAAATGTTATTCGTGGGCGGGCACTTTCCATTCAACTTAAACTGTTTGACAAGCTGCGATAGTTTCTGAGTGATAGGCTTTGATGACTATCTCATCTGTTGTGAATACCAATCCAGAGCCTTGTTTTAGCTAGAATAGTGCATTATGGCAGTTTGTCTCTCTAAAGCTCGGTTCGCCCATGTATGTCTTGGATAATTCAATCAATATTAAAGTGCTTTACCCTTGATAAGTTTACGCATCCACATCCGGTTTGGATTAAGGCGCTGCAGTAGCGTACTGCCTACCGGCAAGGGTTGATGACAAAGCTCTGATGCCAGAATATCCGCCGCCAACGGACCTGTGCTGAGACCGCGGGAGCCCAAACCACCAAGAACATAAAGACCGGGATGCACAGGGGCCGGTGTTTGTTGCCAATAGCGGGCACTCTCGGGAGTGTGCTGATGCTGCTGATAGACTTGCATTAGTGCCTCGACATCCGGTGCTTGACCCAACATGGGGAAGTGATCCCGGGTGACCATACGCACCCCCACTCGCGCTCCTTGCCCCATCACCAGCCCCTGGTGCCAGTCGGCATCCGGATAACTCATGGCGATTTTTTGCAGGTTTTCTCTCTGCTCGACGTCGCTGTAGGCCAGCTGCTCGGGATCTTTGACATAACTGGCTCCCAAACAATGAATCCCCTCCCAGGCCGGGGTGAGATAGCCCTTGGCACAGAGTACTGTCTTAAGCGCTCGCAAACCGCCTTGGGTTGCGACTTCGCTGACCTGGCCGCGAAAGGGTGAGGCGGGCAGGGCCGAGGTTTGTGGCAGTGCTGTCAGCGAAGCGCCGCTTGCCAGCACCAGTTTTTTGAATGGCCCAAAACGGCGACCATCGGTAGCACTCAGCCACCAGTGGCTACCTTCTCTTGAAATCTCGCTGATATGGGTGCGGCGCTGAAAGTCGCAGTAAGTTGATTCAACGGCATATTGGATCGCGGCGCGGCACAGGGCTCTGGGGCAGACCCAGCCCCCCAGAGGGTAAAAAAGACCATCTTCTTTAATATCCAATCCCGCAAGCTCAGTCGCCTCAAAGTTGTTGACCCGGCGCAAAATATCCGGGTGCCAATTTTGGCCCTCGGCAATCTTATTCAGGCGGGTGCGGCTTCGCTCATCAAAGCCTGTGTGTAATACACCGCAAAAGTCATGGGCGATATCGAACCCGGCGGCAACCAAGGCGGTTATCCGCCGCCGACTGAAGAGAAAACCTTGTTGGAATAGTGTGTTGAGCTCGGATGTTTCCGGTGTCAACAGCGGGTATAGTGCACCTTGTCGGTTGCCACTGGCACTTTGACCCGCGTTTTCCTCGCTGCAAAATACCTGGCTGGGCTGGTGACGTTCGGCCAATGACAACGCCAGCTGGCTGCCGGCCACACCGGCGCCGATAATGGCAATAGATTCATCGGCTGCAAGTGTGGATTCGCGGTAGAGCGGCCAGGGCGCCAGTCTGGCATTGCTTTGGCGCCGCAAGGCAAGGCGTTCTGCTTTGGCGATGGGCTCGAGCTCAGTTTGTTGAGTCAAAAGCAGTGCTGCCGGCCTGTTAAAATCTACTATATTGAGCCCGCTATTGACCATAATAGAGGCAAGAGCGCTTCTCTTACTTGGCAGGCACAGCAAGGAAGCGTAGTCTTTAGCCAAGCGCGCCATCTGCCAGACCTCTGCCTGAGAGGGTAAGGGCTCAGCAAGCCAGAGCCAGTTGTCTATCCAGCCGTTATGGTTTACACCAGGCAACTCTTTGAGCAAAGTGGCGTCAAATTCAAGGTAAAGATCCAGTGTCAACCTGCCGCCATCGAGCACAAAGCGTTGGCAGCCGGGGATTGCCAGAGGTTTACCTGCCTGCAGCTCGGCAAGGAGAGATATTACTTCGCTTGTTTGATGCTCGGCGGATGCGGTAGCTTCGGTGGTCTGCCCTAATGGCAGTTTGCTTTGCAGAACCTTGAGCGATTCTGCCCGGGAGTCTTTATCGGCGGCAAACAGCAAGAGTTGTAACACAAGCTTGGGATAATCCTGTCGCAGTTGGCTCCAGAGTTGCAGCAGAGGCAACAGGGCTTCACTGCCTACCGCCGCCAGACAAATTTGCCGCCCGAAGGGCTTGTCACCGAGGCGGATTTGTTGATAGGGCTCAAGTGTCGCCGTCGGGGCTTGTGTTGTTTCCACAGATGTGGGATTTTGACTGCAAGTTTGCGTATTTTCACTGCCGGATGGCCGAAGTTGTTCCTGTTTCACGGGCAATTTTTTACTCTGGAGGCCTTGTTCGGCATTATTTTACCCAAGTTTACGGAAAGCTGACCACTTAAATGCTGTAAAACGGCTAACATGGCGTCAGCAAAAGTAGGTACTGAATTGTACGGAATGGATAGTAAAACATGAAAAGAGTCGTGATCACCGGAATTGGCGTTGTATCAAGTATCGGTAATAACAAACAAGAAGTGACAGAATCTCTCAAGGCTGGCCGCAGTGGTATCACCCACTCAGATCAGTTTGAGGAGATGCAGCTGCGCAGTCATGTCTGGGGCGACATCAAACTCAATCCCGCAGAACTTATCGATCGCAAGGCGTTGCGTTTTATGGGGGATGCCGCAGCCTACGCCTATTTGGCTATGCAGCAAGCCATTGAAGACAGCAGTCTGACCGAAGAGCAGTATTCAGATCCTCGTGTAGGTCTCATTGTCGGTACCGGTGGCGCTTCGTCTTCCAACCAGGTTCAGGCGGCTGACACCCTGCGCGCTAAAGGCGTCAAGCGCGTGGGACCTTATATTGTGCCGCGGATAATGTCTTCTACAGCCAGTGCCTGTCTGGCGACGCCCTTCAAAATCAAAGGGATGAATTACTCCATCAGTTCGGCCTGTGCCACCAGTGCGCATTGTATCGGCCATGCGGTGGAACTGATCCAGATGGGTAAGCAGGATATGGTCTTTGCCGGCGGCGCCGAAGAGATCGATTGGACCCTGACCATGGGCTTTGACGCCATGGGCGCCTTGTCCACCAAGTATAACGACACACCGGAAAAAGCTTCCCGCACCTATGATGCCGACCGTGATGGCTTTGTTATCTCAGGTGGTGGCGGCATAGTAATTGTCGAAGAGCTGGAGCACGCGCTGGCCCGCGGCGCCAAGATTTATGCCGAAGTCATAGGTTATGGCGCTTCATCCGACGGTTATGACATGGTTGCCCCAAGCGGTGAAGGTGCGGTGCGCTGCATGAAGATGGCGCTGGAGTCAGTAGATACACCTATCGATTACGTTAACACTCACGGCACTTCTACTCCTGTCGGTGATGTGCGAGAGCTCGAAGCCCTGCGTGAAGTCTTCGACGGCCAGATGCCGGCGATTGCCTCAACCAAGTCAATGACAGGCCATGCCCTGGGCGCAGCCGGTGTTCATGAGGCGATATACAGCCTGTTGATGCTCGAACAAGGTTTTATCGCGCCTTCCATCAATATCGACAAGCTGGACGAGGCCGCAGAAGGTATGCCAATTGTGCGTGAATACCGCGACGCCGAGCTCAACACTGTTATGAGCAATAGCTTCGGTTTCGGCGGCACCAACGCTACCCTGGTGATGCGCAAGTACAAGTAAGCGCCTTGTTCTACTCAATACAAGAAGGAAGCCAAATGGCTTCCTTCTTTGCTTATGAGCTGACGCAGAACTTGTTAGTAGCTTCCTCAAATGTGCGCCGGACTCAGACAAGCCTCTAGCTCGCTGATAGAATAGCGGTTTAATCCACAACAGAGCAGGAAAGTCGATGAAGTTGGTGGTTGATGAAAATATGCCCTATGTGCAGCCCTTGTTTGCCGAGCTGGGGGAGATAGTAGCCGTCGATGGCCGTCATTTGGATGCGGCCACAGTAGCCGATGCCGATGTTTTACTGGTGCGTTCGGTCACCAAGGTCAATGAGACACTGTTGGCTGGTGCACATAAGCTTAAGTTTGTCGGCAGTGCCACCATAGGGACAGATCATGTGGACAAGGCTTATCTGGCGTCCCGCAATATCCCCTTTTCCAATGCACCTGGTTGCAATGCCACCGCGGTTGGCGAATATGCTTTTATCGCCATGTTGGAGCTGGCCAACAGGTTTGATACTCAGCTTAAGGGCAAAACTGTTGGCATAGTCGGCGCTGGTAATACCGGTTCGGCGCTGGCACGCTGTCTTGAAGCCTACGGAATAAATACCTTGCTCTGCGACCCCTTACTGGCCAAGGCTGGCGACAGCCGCCGCTTTGTCAGCCTGGACGAACTGGTTGCAGGCGCCGATATCGTTAGTCTGCATGTACCTCTGACCCGTGATGGCGAACATCCTACTTGGTATCTGTTTGACGAGCAGCGACTGGAGACACTGAAACCCGGCTGCTGGTTGCTTAACTGCTGTCGCGGTGAAGTGATAGATAATCGCGCGCTGATCCGGGTCAAGGCCAAGCGGCCGGATATCAAGTTAGTGCTGGATGTTTGGCAAGGGGAGCCTAACCCCATGCTGGAGCTGGTGCCTTTGGTGGAGTTTGCTACCCCGCATATTGCCGGCTACAGTCTGGAGGGCAAGGCCCGGGGCACTTTCATGTTATATCAGGCCTTGATGGCGATACTCAATCGCCCGGCGGACAAGTCGCTTGTGGCGCTATTGCCAGAGCGTTGGAACTCCCGGCTCGATATCAGCAGTTCGCCCGATGAAAAGGCATTATTGTCCTTGTGCCGATTTATTTATGATCTACGTGATGACGATGAAAAATTCCGGAAAATGCTGAAAAACCCCACAGGTTTTGATGACATGAGAAAAAATCACCGCCATAGGCGAGAATTCAGTGCTTTGACTCTTTCAAATGTCGGCGGTTCTGGGGTAGATTGGTTGTCTCATTTAGGTTTTTCAGGAGTCGGTCTGTAAATGTCGCAGGAATTTAACGTTGTCGTATTGGGTGCCTCAGGAGCCGTGGGTCAAACCATGATAGAAATCCTCGAGGAGCGTAACTTCCCGGTGGCGAATCTGTATCCACTGGCCAGTAGCCGCAGCGCCGGTGAAACCGTGAGTTTTCACGGCAAACAGGTGGAGATCCTCGATGTAGAAAGCTTTGACTGGACTCAGGCGCAGATAGGCTTCTTCTCTGCCGGCGGTGATGTCTCGGCCAAATGGGCGCCGATTGCGGCCGATGCAGGTTGTGTGGTGATAGATAACACTTCCCACTTCCGTTACGACCTGGATATTCCACTGGTAATCCCTGAGGTCAATCCAGAAGCGATTGCCGACTTCCGTAACCGTAATATTATTGCCAACCCCAACTGCTCGACGATTCAGATGTTGGTGGCGCTCAAGCCTATCTATGATGCCTTTGGGATCAGCCGTATCAATGTGGCCACTTATCAGTCGGTTTCCGGTACCGGTAAAAAGGCGATTGAGGAGCTGGCGGGGCAATCTGCCAAGCTGTTGCAGGGCTTGCCTTCAGAGCCCAAGGTTTATGATAAGCAGATAGCTTTCAACGTGTTGCCGCACATAGATAAGTTTATGGAAAATGGCTACACCAAAGAAGAGATGAAGATGGTCTGGGAGACTCATAAGATCCTCGGCGACAGCGACGTTCTGGTGAACCCGACTGCGGTGCGGGTCCCTGTGTTCTATGGTCATTCGGAAGCGATTCACATCGAGACGCTGCAACCGGTTGATGCTGCCGAAGTCAAGGCAGTGTTGCGGGATGCCGAAGGCGTGGTGCTGTTTGAAGATGATGACGATTATCCAACGGCCGTGACCGAAGGCGCCGGTAGCGACCCTGTGTATGTCGGCCGGGTGCGCAAGGATATCTCCCACGATCTGGGGATAGATTTATGGGTGGTCTCTGACAATATCCGTAAGGGGGCGGCACTCAACAGTGTACAGATAGGCGAGATCCTGATCCGCGACTATCTCTAAGGAAGGTGCGAGTAAGTCCTACGGAGGCTCTGCCTGTGCTTTCAGACTTGAATACAATGCTGGAAGCACTTTTCTAAACGCTTTGTTTCTGTTGAAAAAGCCTGCTGCTTGCAGGCTTTTTTTGTTTTGCAAATGTGAACAGTAGCAGCGCGGACATTTCTGGTTTATAGTAATCTCAATAAATACAAATGCCTAAAGCCAGTCGTCAGTCGGCGAAACCAGCGCTTGAAAGGGAAGAATGGATGAATTTTCGCACTTCATATCTTGTTGGCCTGATGGCCGCTTTTTTTGCCCTGAACCCAAGTAGTCTTATAGAACCGGCCCATGCAGAAGGTCTGAAAATTACCGGCCCCGACGGTCAAGTGCGCCAACAGGTACGCCAGTATGGTCCGACAACGCCATCGGACACCTTCTGGAGCATTGCCCAGAAAGTCAGACCGGATCCCGGCGTCAGTATCTATCAGGTCATGGCCGCGATTTTTGAAGCCAACCCGCACGCTTTCTCATCCAATAACTACAACAGCCTGGAACGGGGCATGATACTGCTGATCCCCTCCAAAGAGGTGATGCAGGCTATTCCATTGAGTATGGCCAGAGCTCGCGCCGAACAGGATGACAAGAGCTGGTCTTCCGGTAAGCGGCTAAAGGCAGATGATGGCAAAATTGAAACCGCCAAAGCCCCCGGGCACCCAAGCCAAGCCGCAAAAGAGTCAACGGCGGTCGCCCAAACTCAAACGGCGGTTGCCCAAACTCAAACGGCGGCGCAGCCATCTAAGGAAAACCGCGAGCAGTCAAAAGTCAGTGAGCCATCGACTGAGCCAGCTCAAGTGGCTGCAGACAAATCACCAGCCATCACAACCGAAAAAACAGCCACAGAAGCAACTCCGGAAACGGCTGACGATAACAGCATTGAAGCGCTGCAGAGCCGCAATCTGAGTCTGACCGATGAACTGGGGCGTGCTCAGGATCTGCTTACTGTCGCCAATACCGATAACCAGGGGCTGCAAGCGCAAATTGATGAGCTGAATCAGCGTCTGTCGGTATTGGAAGAGTCACTGCAGGCCAGTAAAAAACAGGAACAGCAACTCAAGGCTGAAAATGCTGACCTCAAGCAGCAGCTTCAAGTCGCCAATGCTACGGCTAATGAGCCGGACGATCTCTGGCGCAGTTTGATGGGTAACCCATTACTTTTGGTACTGGCTGCCGCAGTACCCGCGGTATTGCTGTTGTTGTTGCTATGGAGCATGCTGCGCCGCAGGCGTAAACAAAGTGATGCCCAAGCACCACAGACCGAAGCGGCTCCAATGGCTGCCGCAGCTGTTGCCGGCGCGGCTACGGCCGATATGGCCAACGCCAACGACGAATTGGCCGTGCGTCTTGACGATGATCAAAACGATTCCATTGATTCATTGCTGGATGTTGATAGCTCTGTATTGCAGCCTGAGCCTGAAGTTGAGAGTGACAGCGAGCAGATGGACATGGCGCAGGAGATGTTCATCGACTCAGGCGAGGGGGATACTCCCCAAGAGGCCGAAGATGAAGGTCAGTCGCTCGATGATCTCTGGGCCGAAGCCATGGGCGAACAAGAGGCCGGTGAGCAGGAAGATGCCAGCGAGGAGGACTTGGACTCATTGCTGGCTGGATTGGACGATACCGATAAACAGGAAACTATTCCTGAAGATTTGCAGACCGAAAGTATTCCAGCGTCAGAGCCTGATCTGAGTGAAACCCTACCGGAAGATGTGACTGCTGCTTTTGAACAGGGTTTTAGCCAAGAGCTCGATCAAGAGTTTGCTTTTGAACAAGACAAAGAGGTGCTCTCAGAGAGAGAAGCGAAGGCAGAGCTGGATGAAGATCTCAGTGCCGCTATCGCAGCCGAGTTGGCTGAAGATAATTTGGATGAGACACAGGAAGCCGATATCGATGCGCTGCTGGCCGGGTTTGACGTCAAAGAAGATACAGAACCTCAAATTGAAGCCGGTACTCAAGTTGAAGGCAATAGTAAGACTGAAGCCGAGGAAGATCTCAGCGCTGCCATTGCCGCCGAACTGGATGAAGCTGATTCAGCTGATACCGAGCTGGGCGAAGAAGCAGACATTGATGCCTTGTTGGCTGGATTCGATGCACCGGCAGCACAGAATTCTGAAGAGGAAGACTTAAGCGACGCTATTGCCGCCGAGCTTGAAGATGACAAGGTTGCCATAGACTCCAGCGACACAGAGGCCGACATAGATGCCTTGCTGGCAGGCTTCGATGACTTGGACGATGCTGTCGAGACTCAAGCGGAAGCAGAGAAGGTTCAAGCAGAGGAAGAGAGTGAAGATCTGGACGCCTTGTTGGCCGGGCTCGCGGATGACGTAATTGCGATAGATAACGTTGATGAGGCGATCGTTGATGAGGCGATAGCTGAGACTGACGAGGAAGATACCCCAGAGGTTGAGTCGGATGATGCCACTGAGCGCAGCGATGCCGAATTGGATGCCATGCTGGCAGGCTTGTCGCAGGCTGAGGACTTGGATGAGCCTAAGAAGCCCGATGAAACAGACACTTTAGCTGATGAGAGCAGGGATAGCGACAGCGCGCCGCAAAGCGGTCAACGCAGCGACAAGGATTCTGGCTTCTTTGACGATCTCAAGGCCGGCGGCAAGAGCCATGATCCCCATATTCTTGAGTGGGAGTCCTCCGCACCTAAAGAGCCCTTTGTTGAGGAAGAACCTTCTGCGAAAGAAGAGCCTTCAGCGAAAAAAGAGCTTTCTGCGAAAGAAGAGCCCTTAGCGCAAGAAGAGCCTTCTGCGCAAGAAAAGCAAGAGCCTTCAGCCATAGAAGATCTCTTGGCTCAAGAGGAACTCTCTAATCAGGAACAGGCTGTTGATGTTGAAGACAGCATAACAGATACCGAGCAGGCTCTGGATATTGACCTGGCCCAGGATACTGACGACAGTGATAAGAGTCTGAGCGACGATGACCTGTTGGCCGCTTTTTCTGAAAACGTTGCCAAGGAAGCCGAAGCGGATGAGGAATTCAGTCTCGAACTGGATGATGATGACTCGCTGGATCTCGAAGATCATAAACTGACAGTAGATGAAGCGCTGGCGGCCCTCGATGCCAAAGAAAAGGGCAAGGTCGCTTCCAGCATGGTGCCTGAGCACGATCTCAGCGCCTTCCAGAAGGAAAACGGTTTTATCGATATTGAGCGCCTGCTCAGTGAAGCCGATGAAGGCAACAGTGATACCGACCCTTACAAGGAGCTGGATGTGGATATGGGTGAGCTCGACTCTCTCGTAGGCGCCGCCGCTATGGTCGATGTCGATGATGAGGAAAACTCTGTCAACGCCAAGCTGGACTTGGCGCGGGCCTATATCGAAATCGATGATAAAGACAGCGCCAAGGCATTGCTTAAAGAGGTGGAGCTGGACGGCAACGCCCGCCAGCAAGAGGAAGCCGCAGCCCTGATAAAAACCTTGGGTTAGAGCCCAGTCAATACTCAAACGGCGCCTGGAGCGCCGTTTTTTATGCAGTCCGTTTATTGTCAGGGCTTTTTCTTGGAGGCGAATGCCCGCTCTGTGATAGAATTCGCCGCCTTGAGATCAGGGGAGAAACAGATGCGTATTGCGTTGGGTATCGAATATGACGGCAGCGGCTATTATGGTTGGCAGCGCCAGGCCGAAGTGGATTCAGTTCAGGGGCAGTTGGAGCGGGCCTTATCCATGGTCGCCAATGAGCCGATAGCACTGCAATGCGCCGGTCGCACCGATGCCGGGGTACACGCCACCGGGCAAGTGGTGCATTTTGATACTTCTGCCGTGCGTAAAGAAGGCGCCTGGACACTGGGCGTCAATGCCAATCTGCCGGACAATATCGCGGTGCGCTGGGCCAAAGAGGTGGATGACAGTTTTCATGCCCGCTTTTCGGCAACCGCTCGCCGCTACAGGTATATCATCTACAACCACAATTTCCGTCCCGGCATTTTGCGTGGTGGCGTCAGCCATTATCACGGCGACCTAAACGAGCAGAAGATGCATCAGGCGGCTCAGTATCTGCTGGGCGAGCGCGACTTCACCAGTTTCAGGGCGATCCAATGCCAGTCGCGCACCCCGTTTCGCAATGTGCACAGAGTCAGTGTGACCCGCCAGGGCATGTATGTGATAGTGGATATCGAAGCCAATGCTTTTTTGCATCACATGGTACGCAATATTGTCGGCTCGCTGCTGGAAGTGGGACTTGGCAATCAGCCGCTGGATTGGCTGGGACAGTTGCTGGAGCTCAAAGACAGAACCAAGGCTGCCCCTACGGCCAAACCCAATGGCCTCTATCTGGTGCATGTCAGCTATCCTGAGCAATATCAACTGCCCAAGTTGGCCATGGGCCCCCTGTTTATGCCGGACTGAAACCGTTAGCATGCTGTTGCCGCTACGCTTTTGCTTGCGGCAACATCAAGATTTAAGGGAAGAATCAAATGTCGCAATCATCCGCTCATCTGCATCCGCTACCGGGAGCCGACGCTCCTCTGTCTGTTTGGCTGGACTACCTGTTGGCCATTCATCCGACCGAAATCGATATGGGGCTTGAGCGGGTTACCCAAGTTGCCAACAGGCTCGGGGCGCTGTCATTGGGCAGCACCAAGGTGATCACAGTTGCCGGTACCAATGGCAAGGGCAGCACCTGCCGTATGCTGGAGCAGATCATGCGCGCGGCGGGCTATCGGGTCGGGGTTTACAGCTCGCCCCATATCATCAATTACAATGAGCGGGTGCGGATAGACGACGTCGATGCGCCCGATAGCGACTTTATCTCGGCCTTTGAAACCATAGAAGCGGCCAGGGGCGACACCTCGCTGACCTTCTTTGAATATGCCACGCTGGCCGGATTACTGCTGTTCAAGCAGGCCAAGCTGGATCTGGTTATTCTGGAAGTGGGCCTGGGAGGCAGGCTGGATGCCACCAATATCATAGATGCCGATGTCAGTGTGGTAACCGCCATAGATCTTGATCATCAGGCGTATCTTGGTGACACCCGGGAGCTGGTTGGCCGTGAGAAAGCCGGCATCTTCCGTAAGAACCGCCCGGCGATAGTGGGCGATGCCGAGATGCCTGCCAGCGTAGTTGATGTTGCCAATGAAAAGGGCGCCTTACTCAAGGCGGTGGGGCAGGCATTTTCTTACAGCCAAACCCGCATAGGCTGGGATTTTCGAGGTGAGCACTGGCAGTTTGAGAGCTTACCCAGGCCGCAATTACCTCTGCCCAATGCCGCCACCAGCTTGGCCGCGCTTGAACAACTCTGGCCTGAACTTTCCGAGGAGGCGATTCGCTCAGGGCTCGCCAGTGCCAGGCTCAGCGGCAGAATGGAGCATATCTGCGAGGCGCCGCTGATTATTTTGGATGTGGCGCACAATCCCCACGCGGCCCGCTATCTGGCGCAAAGGCTGGATGAACTACAGGCCAAGGGGCGAGTCTATGGCGTTTGCGGTATGCTCAAGGACAAGGATATCGAAGGCGTGATGGACGCGCTGGCGCCTAGCATAGACAGCTGGTTGTTGGTGACGCTGCATAATGAGCGTGGTGCCGATGCCGGCCGTTTGCGAAAAGCCCTGCCGGATGGCTGTGACGCCCGGGAATTTGAACAGATGCAAGATTGCTGGCAATACCTCAAACCCAAACTCGGCGCCGAAGATGTGGTAATTGTCTTTGGCTCCTTTTACACTGTTTCGGGCTTTAAAGCGCTTATCTAAGACTGGAAGGAAGATATTTTGTCGACTCAGTTTCATAACCGTCTGGTAGGTACCGTAGTATTGGTCGCCTTGGGGGTGATCTTTTTACCTGACATTCTCGATGGCAAGAAAGAGCGCCAGCAGGAGCAGTTCACTGAAATTCCGCTGCGGCCGGATACCGAATCGCAATTGGCGGAGCCGGGAGAGTTTGAAACCCTGGATGTCGCTGAGACTCTGGACTTGGCACAGGAGACAGACGAGCCTCAGGTTGAAGTCGAACCGGCGGCGCCCGAGGTGAAGGCTACCGAAAACAGTGTTTCCAACACCGCCCAATCCAAGCCTCAGGAGGTCAAAAAGACTCCCGAACCCAAGGCTAAACCCAGTGATGCAGCCTGGACTTTACAGCTCGGCGCCTTCAGTAATGCGGCCAATGTCAAAGCCCTGGTAGCCAAATTGCGCAAGGCCGGATTCAGCGCCTATACCTTGCCGGACAAGCCTGTGGACGGCAAATTGACCCGGGTATTTGTCGGTCCGGATGTCTCCAGTGATCGCATTAAACAGCAACAGAAGAAGGTTGAAGAGTTGACCAAACTCAAGGGTAAAGTGGTTCGCTATAACCCACAGGAAAGATGACAGTTTGCCCCGAGTCGGCAAGCAATTATTTACGCCCCGGGGGTGAGAATGCTTGCCTTCTCTGGTAGAATCCCGCCGACTTAAATCTTCACCGGATACTTCTACCCATGGTTTGGATAGATTACGCCATTATCATAGTTATCGGATTATCGACCCTTATCAGTCTGATCCGTGGTTTTGCCAAAGAAGCCATGTCGCTGGTGGTTTGGTTCGCCGCCTTTTTCATCGCCAGTCAGTTTTATCAGGACCTTGCCGTTCATATCACCCAAATTAATGATGAGGTGCTGCGAAACGGGGTTGCCATCGCCATCTTGTTTGTAGTCACCCTGATTGTGGGGGCCTTGGTGAACTATTTGATAGGCCAGTTGGTCTCCAAGACAGGGCTCTCGGGAACGGACAGAATTCTTGGCCTGTGTTTCGGTGCGCTGCGCGGCGCATTGATAGTCAGTGCCATACTCTTTTTTATGGATGCCTTTACTGGCGCGCCCAAAACCGATTGGTGGCAGGGTTCGCAACTGGTGCCCGAATTCGGGGTGGTTATCCAGTGGTTTTTTGACTACTTGGAAAATACCTCAAGCTTTGTACCCAAAATATAAAAAATACAATTATCAGAACATCTTACAATGAGGAAGCTTACCCATGTGTGGTATCGTCGGAATCGTTGGCCGCTCAGCGGTCAATCAGACCATCTATGATGCACTGACAGTGCTTCAACACCGTGGCCAGGATGCTGCAGGCATAGTGACTATCGATCAGAATGCCTTTCGCCTGCGTAAGGCCAATGGTCTGGTCAAGGACGTATTTGAACCCAAACATATGCAGCGGCTGCAGGGCAATGCGGGCATAGGTCATGTGCGTTATCCTACCGCCGGCAGCTCCAGTGCCTCTGAAGCCCAACCGTTTTATGTGAACTCTCCTTTCGGGATCTCTCTGGCGCACAACGGCAACCTGACCAACACACTGCAACTGGCCGAAGGGCTGCGCAACAAGCGCCGCCATGTGAACACCACTTCCGACTCTGAAGTGCTGCTCAACCTGTTGGCCGATGAGCTGGACAAGACCGACAGCCTGACCTTGAGCCCGGATGAAGTGTTCGATGCCGTTTCCCGGGTGCACGCCGATACCCGCGGTGCCTACGCCGTGGTGGCTATGATTATTGGTCAGGGCCTGGTGGCATTTCGCGATCCTTTCGGTATTCGTCCTCTGGTGCTTGGTAAGCATGAGACAGCCGCTGGGACCGAGTATATGGTGGCTTCAGAGAGTGTGGCACTGGATGCGGTTGGTTTCGAAGTGATGCGCGATGTGGCTCCCGGCGAAGCCGTGTATATCACCACGGAAGGTGAGTTGTTTACCCGTCAGTGCGCCGAAGCGCCCAGCTATGCCCCCTGTATCTTCGAATTCGTTTACTTTGCCCGTCCGGACTCCACCATAGACAAGGTGTCAGTCTATGCCAGCCGGGTCAACATGGGCGCCAAGCTGGGTGAGAAGATCCGCAAGGAATGGTATGACCATGATATCGATGTGGTGATCCCTATTCCGGAAACCTCCTGTGATATCGCTCTTGAAATTGCCCGTGGCATGGATCTGCCTTACCGTCAGGGATTCGTGAAGAACCGCTATATCGGCCGTACCTTCATTATGCCGGGGCAGCAAGAGCGCAAGAAGTCGGTCAGACGCAAGCTCAATGCCATCAGCGCCGAGTTTAAGGATAAGAATGTGCTGCTGGTGGACGACTCCATAGTGCGTGGTACCACTTCCGAGCAGATCATCGAGATGGCCCGTGAAGCCGGCGCCAAGAAGGTGTATTTCGCCTCGGCTGCACCAGAGATCCGCTTTCCCAACGTCTACGGCATAGACATGCCAACCTCCAATGAGCTGATTGCCCATGGCCGTGATGCCGATGAAATCGCCCGTATCATTGGCGCAGATGGCATCATTTTCCAGGATCTGAACGACCTAGTGGAAGCTGTTCGGATGGAAAACCCGGATATCAAGCGCTTCGAAACCTCAGTGTTTGATGGCCACTACATCACCAAGGATGTGGATCAGGCCTATCTGGATCATCTGACCCAGTTGCGTAACGACGATGCCAAGGCCAACCGCAATAAGGATATAGGTACCAACCTGGAGCTGCATAACGTCTGCCATCCTTGATAATCTCTGATAAAGCCAACCCTTGAGGTTAATGCCGATCAGTTAAGACAGATCGCTTGACGATCTCACTGAAAGGATCAAAATCCGATGACCCCATGTCATCGGATTTTTTTATGCAACTTTCAGAAGCTTTGGCGCGTACTCATATCAATCGTCTTACCGAATTCACCTGTCTGGCCGATGTGCTTGAGCCTGAGTTAATTCAGTCGTGCCTTGATTCACATGGTGTTGCCAGTTTAAGGCGACGTAAGTTACCTATGGATGCCATGATTTGGGCGGTGATTGGTATGGCTCTGTTCAGAGGCGAGTCCGTCCGTTCACTCATCAATAAGCTTGATATCGTCTTACCTCAAGAGGTGGATTACGTTGCTCGCAGTGCTGTCACGCAAGCGCGCAAACGGCTGGGCTCTGATGTTGTTCGGGATGTGTTTAAGCGAAGTGCCAAGACCTGGCATGAAAGAGCAGAGCATCCTCATTGGTGTGGGCTTAACCTCTATGGGGTCGATGGTGTCGTGTGGCGAACACCTGATAGCGAGCAAAACAATCAGGCCTTTGCCAAAACTGCCAACGCTTCTGGTGATGCAGCCTATCCGCAAATTCGCATGGTTTGCATGATGGAGCTAAGCAGCCACTTGGTATTGAACAGTGCCTTTGATTCTGTTGCTGTCAGTGAAATGAATTTAGCCGCCGAATTGATATCAAGCATCCCCAATAACAGCCTGACGCTGTTTGACAGAGGCTTTTATTCGTTGGGACTTTTGCACGCCTGGCAACAGGCTCAACCTAACAGTCACTGGCTGCTGCCGTTGAAGAAAGGGACACAATATGAAGTGGTACGCTCTTTAGGAAAACACGACCAACTGGTGCGGTTAACCACCACGTCTCAAGCCAGAAAGAAGTGGCCTATGCTGCCTGAGAATATTGAAGCTCGCTTACTGACGAAGACGATAAAAGGTAAGTCGGTTTCCATTTTGACGTCATTAACGGACCCATTGCGTTATCCGGGGGCAGAGATAGCGGATTTATATGCCCATCGATGGGAGATAGAAGTGGGCTATCGGGAGATGAAGCAGCATCTTCTGGAGAGTCGCTTTACGTTACGCAGTCAATTGCCAGAGCTGGTTATCCAAGAATTGTGGGGGGTACTATTGGCCTATAACCTCATCAGATACAAGATGGTGTTGATGGCTAAAAGCTTACCGTCGTTACATCCGAACCAATTAAGCTTTAGAGATGCATCGAGTTATATCATTTTTAAACTGACTCAGCTGTCATCTCAAACGCCTGGGAATGTCCCGAGAGATGTCTTGGACATAGTGCGTAATGCGAGGCAGTTCAAGCTTGATGGGAAACGGGATAGAGCCTATCCACGTGCGTTAAAAATGAGTAAAAACAAGTATCCCATTAAGCCTAAGAAAAATGCCGTTCACACTAAGTGAACGGCATTAACCCTTGAGGTTGGCTTTTTTCTGTGCCAGTCAGTATGCTGAGCCTCGACTCTTGATGGTGCAGGGAGAGAAGCACAATGGATAAGTACCGGGAAACCGTAGCAACCTTTGACAAAATGGCGCTTCCCTACCGGGATAAGTTTGCCGGCAACGATTGTTATGACTCGGCCCATAACCGATTTGCCTCTTTGCTGAAGCAGTATCAGGCCTGTGCCGGACGGCGCCTGCGGTTACTGGATATCGGTTGTGGCCCAGGGCATGTCAGCGGCATGTTGGCAAAAAGGGTGCCTGAGCTCGAGATAGTGGGTATAGATGCGGCGCCGGCCATGGTGGCACTTGCCGGTGAATTGCTGCCAGAGGGACGTTTTTATCGGCTGGATAGCCGCGAGCTTGGTCGTCTTTCGTCGCTGCTTGAAGCTGATGCCGTGCAGGCTATCGCACCCCTCGATGTGTCTGAAAGTGCAGCAACGCCCCTAAGCCTTGGGGTTTCTGATGGCTTTAATACCCTTGATGACTTTAATGCCCTTGATGGCTTAGACACGCCAGAGGGTTTTGATGCAATACTTCTGCTCTTCGTCACGCCCTATCTTGAACGTCAGGATGTGATTGCCTTACTGCAAGATTGCCGTGCGCTACTGAATGACGGCGGGCTCCTGTATCTGGCCTCCATGGAGGATGACTATCAAGAGTCCGGCTATCAAAGCTCCAGCGCCGGAGACAGGGTTTTTATCCACTATTATCCCGAAGTGTTTTTTGTCAGTGAGTTGGCCGCGGCCGGGTTTGAGCTCATCGACAGCCTGCGTAAACCCTATCTGGAGCAGGGCGAGGTTAAGGCCACAGATCTGTTTCTCTACGCCAAAGCCGCGTAAAAACAAAGGCACTTCAGAGGCTGATAGCGCCTGTTCTTTTCAGGTAAAGTGTTTGTTTTACAAGTTAATTTTTATTCGTTAGAGAGCTGTCTTACGAATAAACTCCAGCAGGCGGTTATTGGCGGGCATGGCATGGTCCTGATAAAGCTCAAGCCCCTGGGCTGCAGCCAGCATCAGGATCCACTCCTGATCGCGAATGCCGCTTTGCGGATCGCGCTGCCTTAACATGGCATCGAACACCCGGTTGGAGTCGCTGCTGTAATCGCCTCGGTAGTTGAAGGGGCCATAGAGGCAGAAACGGCCGCCGCTTTGCAATACTCTGCCTATACCGGCAAACATCGCCTCCACCATGGGCTGACTCATGATATGCGCAGTATTGGCGCTATAGATGGCATCCGGCGCCGGCTCAGTTGCCGCCTGCGGCCAGGGTGAACATACCTCCAGAGTGATCACCTCGGCCAGGTTACTCGCCGGGAGTTTGGCATGCCAAGCGCGGATCCCATCCAGATACTGGGGCTGATCGCTGCATTGCCACACCAGGTGCGGCAACTCTGGGGCAAAGTAGACCGAGTGCTGACCGGTACCACTGCCGATCTCCAATACCCTGCGGCAGCCTGAGAATGCCTGTTTGAGTATTTTGAGTATCGGCTCGCGGTTGTTTTCACAGGCTTGGGAGAAGGGCGCGGGTATCGAAGACATAAAAGATTTCCTGCAATCTTGCCGTCGTGACGGCTGAGTGAGTCTGGTGTTTTATCGTACCTACTTTATAACATTGCCAGAGGTTTAGACTAATCTTGCGTAGAACATAAAAAAGCGCCCCTGAGGGCGCTTGGGTTGTTTTCAGTCTCAATCGACAGCCTTATTGGGCAGGCTTGAGATCTATGCGGTAAACAGCAAAGCCCAGCTCATCGGTACTCAGCTTGGTCATGGTCCTTTGTTGGTTGGCCTGGATGAAGTTAGCGGCCTTATCACTGTCTTGAGTGACAAAGCGGATATCCAGAGCAACATCCGTATCTATATTCCTGAAGTCCCAGTTGTAGTCGGCTGTGGGGTTGACCATGGCGTCATACTTGCCGGTTTCAGGATTGTATTTGGACTGCTCTGTGATGTAAGCCGCCAGAGCTTCACGGTTGGTGTCCGGCAGTTCCAGTACCACGTGTTCGCTGCCGGTGCCGGCAAACTTTCCGCCAAAGGCGCGGTAGTTGTTGGAGGCGACGATAAATTCCTTGGCCGCCAGGTTTTCACCGGTATAGACAGTGCCTTCGCTGTCGGTGAAGGCCAGATCTATAATCCGCGAAGCATCGGCATTGACCAGAGCACAATCGGCGTCAAATTTGCTCGGTTGAGTCACGTCTATCTTGTAGGTCACGCCATCGATAACATCAAAGTTATAGGTGGGGTGGTTATAGTTCACCAGCTCCTGCGGCTCAGTGCTGGCAGGATCTATTTGGTTGAACTGGTTGGCCGAACACTCGAGCCAGTCTTTCAGCTCAGCGCCGTTTAGCTTAACCGCCACCATAGTGTTGGGGTAGAGATAGAGATCGGCGGCGTTCTTGAAGGTCAGCGGCCCTTTGTCCACCATCACATACTGATCGGCATCACTGGTGGTGCTATGGCGGCCACCGGCCTTGAACGGCGCGGCTGCAGAGAGCACCGGCAATGACTTGAGCGCTTCCGGCAGCTTGGCCTTGACGTTGGCTATCTGGGCGTCGGAGACAATCTGCACCGTCGGGTCGTCCTGCACCAGCGTCAGGAAACTGAACATGTCGGCGGCGGCGACCCCGATTGGCTGCTCGACAAAGGCCATAGTGCCTTGGTGTTCCAGCTCAACCGCGTCGTGAATATCCTTGTCGGCATCCACCAGAGGCGTTTTGTTGGTGCCGTCATAGATGGGGCGGGCCTCGGTGCGGGCTGAGAGCACTGTCCACTTGCCATCTTTACGCTGCAGTTTGAAGTCGACCAGGCCCATGTTGTCGCCCCAGCGTCCCGGCATCACGGCGGGGACACCGTTGAGCAGGCCTTTTTCCACATCTGTGTTGGGCAAGTCGCCATAGCGGGCATCGGGGAAGATGGAGTGGCTGTGGCCGAACATGATGGCATCAATGCCGTCGACATAGGTGAGGGCATAGGTGGCATTTTCGGCATCAGGATCGCCGGGGTTTTCGGTGGAGCCAATGCCTGAGTGTGGAATGGCGATAATGATATCGGCGCCTTCAGCCTTCATTTGCGGCACAAATTTCTTGGCGCTCTCCACTATGCTCTCGGCACGTACCTTGCCGGTGAGGTTCTGCTTGTCCCACAGCATAATTTGCGGAGGCACAAAACCTATATAACCAATCTTGAGCTTGTGACTGTTGCCGTCAGTGTCCTTAACCTCGGTTTCCTTGATGAGGTAAGGGGTAAACAGGTTGTCGCCTTTCTTGATTCCCTTCCAGCAATCATCGGCATCACAATAGACGTTGGCGTTGACATAGGGGAACTGGGCGCCGGCGAGGGATTTTTCCAGAAAATCCAGGCCGTAGTTAAATTCGTGGTTGCCTATGTTACCCACGGCATAATCAAGCAGGTTCATTGCCTTGTAAGCGGGGTGCACTTCACCATCGGCTATGCCTACCTTGGCCATATAGTCGCCCATGGGGCTGCCCTGCAGCAGATCGCCGTTATCGACCAATACAGTGTTGGTGACTTCTTTGCGGGCGGCATGGATCAGGCTGGCGGTACGGGCCAGACCTATAGTGGGGTCTTCCTTGCCGCTGTAATAGTTGTAATCCATGATGTTGGTGTGCAGATCTGTGGTTTCCAATACCCGCAGATCTACGCTGACCGTTGATTCATCATTGTCGTCGCTGTTACAGGCACTGAGACCCAGTGCGGCGGCAATCGCCAATGTGATTAATGTTTTGGTTTGCATTGTTTACTACTCTTGTTTTTTATTATTGACCCCGGGAGATTTCCCGCCATCACCTTGTTAACCTGCTGTTAATCATATGATTAATCAGGTTAGGCGAGGCGCAGTATAGCTAAAGGTGAAGACATTTATGTGACATTGGACGGTAAAAAACAGTGACATTTTGTGACATCGAGCAGGCTGGTGCCACCCGATGCTGTGGCAGGCGCACACTTTTCTTGTCCAACAGATATGCTTGAGCTATCGGCTGGACGCGTGCGCATTCATATCGAATTGACGGTAAGTAAGCAGAATTTCTTACAGTTAAGTCATTGTCCAAAGAGCGGAAGAGTTGTTAAGGTAATGGCGGGAATCAACAGGGCTGTTGCCCCGCCGAGACGGGTGTCCCGGGTATTTAATCATAACTAAGCAATAGCCTGCCGTTAATGGAGTCAAGATGCGTAAGACATTAATCGCCACCGCCATAGGCGCTGCACTGGTGCTGAGTGCCTGTGCCGAACAGCAAACCAAAGAAACCGTCAGCAATACCCCGGCCAAAGAAGCGAGTCAAAGTATGCCAGAGGCAAAAAGCGCTGAGCAAACCGCAAGCAATGTGCTGCTCAGCCCAAGTCCGCTGCAGTATCATGCGCCGCAGTTCGACAAGATAAAGACAGCAGACTATCTGCCGGCCTTTGGAGCCGGGCTCAAGGAACACAAGCAGCAGATCGCCAGCATAATCAACGACAGCGAAGCCGCTTCGTTTGATAACACTATAGTGGCTATGGAAAAGAGCGGCGCTCTTCTCAACCGCACAACAAGAGTGTTTTTCAGTATGGTGAGCTTGCTTTCCAATGATGAGCTTCAAGCCATTCAAGGGGAAATCGTTCCCAAGCTCACCGAGCACAGCGACAATATTTTCCTCAATCCCAAGTTGTTTGCCCGGGTTGAAGCCGTCTACCACCATAAAGATAGCCTGAGCGCGCAAGATCAACGCCTGGTGGACTTCTATTACAATCAATTCGTCCGTGCCGGTGCCAAATTGAGCGAAGCCGACAAAACCCAAATGCGTGAACTCAACGGTGAGCTGGCCACATTGTCGACTGAGTTTTCGCAAAACATTCTTAAGTCGTTCAAGGATGATGTGATCCTGGTGACCGATAAGGCGCAGCTCAAAGGTTTGAGTGAGGATGAAATAGGCGCCCTGGCCAACGCCGCCAAGGAAGCGGGGAAAGAGGGCTACCTGATAAGCCTGGTGAACACCACCCGTCAGCCATTGCTGTCGAGCCTGGAAGACAGAGGTCTGAGAGAGAAAATTTGGCAGACTTCGGCTAATCGCGCCATGGCCAGCAATGGTCCTATCGTACTCAAGCAGGCACAGTTGCGTGCAGAAAAGGCCAAACTGCTGGGTTATGAAACCTGGGCTGACTATGTACTGGCCGATCAGATGGCCGCTAATCCGGATGCGGTATTTGCCATTTTGGATGACCTGGCACCCAAGGCCGTTGCCAAGGCTAAGGCTGAAGGCAAGGATATCCAGGCGCAAATCAAGGCTAGTGGTGCCGACTTTGAGCTGCAGCCATGGGACTGGGCCTTCTATGCCGAGCAGGTTCGCAAAGCCAAATACGATCTGGATGAGAGCCAGATCAAGCCCTACTTCGAATTCAATACAGTGCTGAATGACGGCATGTTCTACGCTATGCAGAAGTTCTACGGCATCACAATGAAAGAGCGTAAGGATCTGCCGGTATGGCAGGAGGATGTCCGCGCCTGGGAAGTATTCAACGAAGACGGCAGCTCCATCGGGCTTTTCTATCTGGACCCTTACGCCAGAGTGGGTAAGAGCGGTGGCGCCTGGATGGATGAGTTGGTGACCCAGAGCTTCCTTTTGGATAACAAGCCTGTGGTCTATAACGCGCTTAATATTCCCAAACCGGCCAAAGGTCAGCCTACGTTGATGACCTTTGATGAAGTGACCACCATGTTCCATGAGTTTGGCCACGGCATTCACGGTTTGTTCTCGCAGGTGAAATACCCAAGCCTTGCAGGTACTGCTACCCCGAGGGACTTTGTTGAGTTCCCATCCCAGGCCAACGAGGATTGGGCCACAGATCCGGACGTTTTGGCTCATTATGCCAAACACTACAAAACCGGCGAGCCGATTCCGCAAGCCTTGCTGGAAAAGGTGCGAGCAGCGGCCAGCTTCAACCAGGGCTATGACACGGTAGAGTATCTGGCCGCAGCACTGCTTGATATGGAGTGGCACTCCCTCAAGGCCGGTGAACAAGTGGCGGACGTTAAATCATTCGAAGCCAAGGCCCGCGCCAAGCACGGCCTGGATTACGCGCCTGTGTTACCGCGTTACCAGTCGACTTATTTCAGCCATGTATTCGGTGGCGGCTACTCGGCCGGATATTATGCTTACCTGTGGACTGAAGTGTTCGCTGCCGACGCCTTTGCTCATACCATGGCTGAAGGTGGCCTCAAACGAGCCAATGGTGACAGGTATCGTCAGGCAATTCTCTCCAAGGGGAACAGTGAGGATCTGATGCAGGACTACATCCAGTTCCGCGGCCAGAAACCCACAGTGGATGCGCTGCTCAAGCGCCGAGGCCTGGTAGACTGAAACCTTTGATAACACCCGCCATTTGGCGCAATGTAGATCAGATAAGGATCGGTTGACCGATCCTTCTGATGAGAGACAATCGGAAACCTGTTTGTAGGTTTCCGATTTTTTATGTCTATTCAAAACTGCTTTGCCGACTTTCTTGAAGAGAGTCCTGTTGATGTCGCTCAGCTAACCACCTTCTCCGAGCATATTCCTGACGAGTGGATTGCTAAAGCGGTAACACTTTCCGATAAAGCGACGATTCGTCGACGTCGCTTACCGAGTGATATGGTTCTTTGGCTTATTGTTGGAATGGCGTTTTTCCGCAACGAACCGATTGCCGAAGTCGCACGGCGAATGAATGTCTGTGCCGAGGGGTTGGCTAATGAGGAGCTGTTAGCAAAAAGTGCTTTAACGCAAGCAAGGCAACGCCTTGGCAAAGCAGCCCCAGAATGGTTGTTTAGGCAATGCAGCCATAGGTGGGGGTTAGAGCGTTACCCTGAGGATACATGGCAAGGTTTGCAAGTCTTTGCTGTGGATGGCGCGCTTTTTCGAACCGCTGACACACCGGAACTAAGAGACCATTTTGGGTCAGGTAATACATCCAGCGACAGACAGACGCCTCATCCAGTATTAAGGGTGGTGACCATGATGAATGTTCGCTCTCATGTCATTGTCGATGCCGCTATAAGCCCTTATCGTCGAGGCGAAATTCCTCTTGCTATGCCCTTTATTGACTCCTTACCGGATAATTCCGTGACCTTATTGGATAAGGGTTTTTATGGAGCAGGCTTACTTCTTTCTCTCCAAAATAGTGGTGCTAACAGACATTGGTTGTTACCGGCGAAGAAAGGGGTGAAATACACCCTGCTGGACGATGAAGAGAGTGACGACATGCGAGTCGAAATGAAAGTCTCTCCACAAGCACGCAAGAAAAATCCTAACCTACCTGAAACATGGCAAGTGAGAGCCGTGACTTATCAGGTACAAGGTAAGCCAAAAACCGTATTTACGTCTCTTCCCAGAGAGCAGTACGATGCGGGAGCAGTCGCGGCGCTTTACCACGAGCGATGGGAAATTGAATTAGGGTATCGAGACATAAAAAGTTCGATGCAACACAATGCGTTAGTGCTGAGGAGTAAGACAGTCGAACTTGTCTATCAAGAGTTATGGGGGCTGCTGCTTGGTTATAACTTGGTGAGACGAGAAGCGAGCCAAGCGGCAGTAGAGCATGGTCGAATGCCCAATGAAATCAGCTTTAAGTACGCTTGTCAGTTCATCGCAAGTCAGCTCAAAGTCATGAGCAAAGCGGTGTCACCAGGTAATACGCCGAAGCGTCTAAACAGTCTGCGAGGAGACTTGTCCATCCTCTTTATAGACAAACGCCCTAAGCCAAATCGGCCTAGGGCGGTAAAAATATCAAAGACCCGATACCCTGTTAATCACAAGGCAGCTCCGCTTAAGTGAACTACGTTGCGCCATTTGGCGGGTGTTTTTCTAAGATAAGATGATAAAAGTTATGGAAGCTATTCGTTATCCCATCAAGGGCAGTTGCCAGTGTGGCGCTGTCAGTTATCGCTTGTTGGCGCCGCCGCAGATGGTGGTGGCCTGCCACTGCAAGGAATGCCAGAAGCTGTCCACCAGCGCTTTCAGCATCACGGCGATTGTCAGAGCCGAAGATATAGAATTCATTGGCGAACTGAGCCATTGGCAGCGTGGTTCGGCCAGTGGCAATATCAGCGCCGCCAAGTTTTGTGGTCGCTGTGGCAATCGTATCTATCACTACAACCCGGCTGAGCCGCAGAGTATCAAACTCAAGCCCAGTAACCTGGAAGATACCCGTATCATTCAGCCGAGTGCCCATGCCTGGGTCAGTGAAAAGCAGGACTGGTTTGTTATCCCACCCGGAGTCAAGCAATACGCCGGTCAGCCTTGAGAAAGCCCAGCCCTGAAAAAGGCCAGCCTTGATAAAGAACTAAAAAAGCCGTTCACTGAGTGAACGGCTTTTTGATTGCGCTGCTGGACATTGCTAATCCGGCAAGCGTTTATTCCGCCAGCAGGCCGCGACTGCGCAGCAGTGGCTCAATGGCGGCTTCCTGACCACGGAACGCCTTGTAAAGCGCCATAGGATCTTCACTGCCACCGCGCTCAAGGATGTTACTGCGAAAAGCCTTGGCGGTGGCCGGGTCAAAAATACCGTTTTCCTTGAAGGCCTCAAAGGCATCTGCGCCGAGAATATCAGACCAGATATAGGAGTAATAACCGGCTGAATATCCTCCGGAGAAGATGTGGCTGAAGTAGGTGGAGCGATAGCGCGGCGCTATCTCAGGGATCAGCCCCATCTTGCTCAGCGATTGCTGCTCGAAGGCGGCCGCATCCTGAGGTTCGGTAACGCTGCTGCTGTGCCAGTCCAGATCCAGCTTGGTGGCTGCCATGTATTCCACCGTGGCGAAACCCTGGTTGAACTTGCTGGCGGCGCGGATCTTGTCTACCAAACTCTGTGGGATCACCTCACCGGTTTGATAGTGCTTGGCAAAATGCGCCAGCACATCCGGTTGAGTCATCCAGTTTTCCATCACCTGTGACGGGAACTCCACATAGTCGCGGGGCACGGAAGTGCCGGACTGGGAACGATACTCCACCTTGGACAGCAAGGCGTGCAGCGCATGGCCGAATTCATGGAACAGGGTACCGGCTTCATCGAAGGTCAGCAGCGTCGGCTCATCGCCACTGGGGCGAGGGTAATTGAGTACGTTGACTATGATGGGCTGCTCGTTGACGCCATCGACCACCGCCTGGCGGCGATAGGCATTGGACCAGGCGCCGCCGCGTTTGCTGTCACGCACATAGTAATCGCCAAAGAAGATACCGATAACGCTGCCGTCTTTATCTTTCACCTCGAAGGTGCGTACATCCGGGTGATACTTGGGCAGATCGTCACGCTCGGTGACACTGATGCCATAGAGGCGGTTGGCGGTGTAGAACACACCCTTGAGGGTGTTTTCCAGCGAGAAGTATGGCTTGGTCTGCTGTTCGTTGAAGCTGTACTTGGCGACACGTATCTTGTCGGCATAGTACCACCAGTCCCAGGCGGCCAGTTTGAAGTCCTTGCCTTCACTGTCGATAAGCTTTTGCATCTCGGCCTTTTCGGCTTCGGCCTGGGCCAGGGCGGCGGGCCAAATTTTATCCAGCAGGGCGTAGACATTTTCCGGAGTCTTGGCAGTACGCTCTTCCAGCACATAGTGGGCGTGGCTCGGATAGCCCAGAAGCTGGGCTCGTTTGGCTCTAAGAGCCGCCAACTCTGCCAGCACCTTCTTGTTGTCGTGTGCGTTGTCGTTGTTACCGCGCTCGATATAACCCTTGTAGAGTTTTTCTCTCAGCTCACGGTTATCGGCATAGGTCAAAAACGGGGTGACGGAGGGGCGTTGGGTGGTAAATACCCACTTGCCGGAATGGCCGCGCTTGATGGCCGCCTGGGCGGCAACGTCAATCACATCCTGCGGCAGACCGGCCAGATCGGCCTGCTTGTCTATCACAAGTTCAAAGTCGTTGGTTTCTGCCAGCACATTGTCGCCGAACTCCAGGCTCAGCTTGCCAATCGCTTCATTGAGCTTTCTAAGCTCCGCCTTACCGGCGTCATCCAGGTTGGCACCGCCGCGGCTGAAGCGTTTGTAGGTGTCTTCGAGCAGTTTCTGCTGCGCCGGGTTAAGTACCAGCTGATCTTTTTGCTGATAGACAGCCTTGACCCGCTGAAACAGGGCGTTGTTCAGGTAAATATCATCGCGACTGGAAGACAACAGCGGGGATACTTCCTTGGAGATCTTCTGCAGCTCGGTGGAGGTGTCGGCGCTGGTGAGGTTATAAAACACTCCTGACACCTTGGTCAACAAGGCGCCACTGCGCTCCATGGCTTCTATGGTGTTGGCAAAGTCAGCGGCGGCCGGATTATCTATGATGGCTTGAATCTCTGCCTTGCGCTCGGCAATCCCTTGTTTGAAGGCCGGCAGGTAATGCTCGGACTCGATGCGATCAAAGGCGGGGATTTCAAGGTAAGTATTCCAGGGCTGGAAGAAAGGGTTGTCCCGGCTTTGTTCGGCCTTGGCTGCGGCTGGGTTTGTGCCTGTGCCATTCTGGAGCGCAGGCGCTTGGGTTTGGGCAGATGTGTCGCTCTGGGATACAGGCTGGTTGTCGCAGGCGCTCAGTGTCAGCGCCAATCCCAGGGCCAGAGCCACTGGAGAGAGGGTCATTCCCTTCATTGTTATTCCTCTATGCTGGTGTTTATCTCCCGTATGGCGCGGCGAGCCGCGCCGAAGCCGTCCTTAGTAACATGGCGTATTGAAAAAGGCCAATTTTGTCCTGTTTAGTTTGTAACAAAACTTAGCGAATGCAGTATCGAAACTGTATCTGTGGCACACTCTCAGGCCTTTGATAATAAAAGATAACAAAAGCCACCCTGCCATGATGATTAGAACAGTTTCCCGTTTATCCCTGTCGCTGTCCCTGTGCTTGTTCGCTCCTTTTGTAAGCGCAGAGAGCGGCCTTACTGCTCAGGCTTCGAGCCAGATTTCAAGCCAGACTTCAAGCGTAAGTGCTGCCCAAGGTACAGAGTCTGTATTGAGTAAAGTCTCGCCACTGTCGAAAACCTTGGCCCAGTACAGCCTTGACCGCTATGGCAGCGAGATGGAACAAAGCCTCGCCGAGTTGGTGCGCTTCAATACCGAGGCTATCCCAGGGTTGACGCCCGACACCAATCCGGAATTCATCGGCTTCAAGCAGGCGCTCAAGACCCAAGCGGAGCAGTTGGGGCTGGATTATGCCGATCACGGTTATGTGCTTTTGATAGGCCTTGGCGAAGACAGGGGCGGCGGTGCTAACAAGCTTGGCATCATTACCCACGGGGATGTGCAACCGGCCAATTCAACCCTTTGGCACCAGAGTCCCTATCAACTGGATACTCAATCGCAACCGGGCAAGCTGATAGGCCGCGGCACCGAAGATGACAAGGGGCCGATAGTCACCGCCATGTACGCCATGAAGGCGCTCAAGGACAAGTCGGTAAAACTGAATCGCCGCATTGAACTCATGGTATATCTGGCCGAGGAGTCGGACTGGCAGCCGCTGAAAGTGTTTCTCAAGGACTATCAAGCGGCCGATATGAATATCACCATAGACGCCGAATATCCTGTAGTCACCGCCGAGAAGGGCTGGAGTCAGATAAAACTCACGATACCTGAACCCAAAGTAAAGGCGCCTAATTTCGATAAACCGCAGCTGCATCATTTTAGCGGTGGCTCCTTTGCCAGTCAGATCCCCCAGCAGGCCTTGGCCCTGATCCGCGGAGCCGACAGCGCCATGGTCAGCCGTTTGCAACGCGCCGCAGAGTCCCAGCAGGGGATGCGCTATGATTTTACCCTGGATTTCGACAGCCTGGAGATCGCCGCCAACGGTAAATCGGCCCATTCCTCAACCCCTGAAGATGGTGTCAATGCCGTGACTCATCTGGCTGCGCTGTTGGAGTCTGAGACATTCGCACTGAGCCAGTCGGCATTAACCCTGGCATTTATCAATGAAATGATAGGCTTGGACCTCTATGCCGAGCGCTTTGGCGAGCTGGGCTATAGCGATGATTTTATGGGGCCTATGTCGCTGGCGCCGACTGTGGTGGAGTGGGGGCAGGGGGGTACCAGCATTACGCTTAACCTAAGGCGCCCCATAGGCAAGAGCCCGGAAACCTTGGATAAACAGCTGTCCGCGGCGCTGGTCGGTTGGCAGCAATCCCAAGGCGTGACTCTGGTCGATGTCAGCAGCTATTGGGGCGAGCCCAAAGTGATGGATAAGGCGCCGCATCTGCAAACCCTGCTCAATGTGTTTGCCGAGTTTACCGGTATTACCGACCCTAAACCTGTTGCTATTGGCGGCTCCACCAACAGTAAACTGTTCCCCAATGCCCTCAGTTTTGGTCCGGCCATGCCGGGTGTCGAGTATACAGGCCACAGTGAACATGAGTTCATCACCCGCGAGCAGTTGCAGCTGAACCTTAAGATGTACACTGCCGCCATGGTGGAGTTGGCGGTAAACCCGGGAGCTAAGCTGCCCAGGTAATCGCTGCCGAGATAATTGCTTTCGAGTAAGGTACAGCCATGCGGACTGGGAGTGGCGCCATCATCACAGGGCGGTGCCTTATATTCTTAAACCGGGCCCAGCTCCAAGCAGGGCACTTGTTCCAAAGCCTGATCCCAAGCGGCGCGCGTTTGACAAAAAATGTGCATCTGGGGAGTCAGCCCCGGCTCATCGTCCAGGCTGCCTGCGGGTATTTGCAGCAGCTTGCCACCTTTGACCGCTTTGGGCAGCGCCGAGCCGCAAACGGCGCAAAAATGGCGGCTGTGGCGAGTACCTGGCAGGGTAAACGCAGTAATGGCGTCCTGGCCACTGAGCCAGGTTAACTCGGCGCTGTCTGAAAACAGATTGGCACTGTGGGCCGAACCTGAATCCTTGCGGCAGCGACTGCAGTGACACAAAAAGAATTGCTGCAGCTCAGCGCTGATTTCAAAACGAACCTTGCCGCAAAGGCAACTGCCTCGATACTGCTTCATGCTCCCTCCTGGGTGTTGATAAGTTATTGTCTTTCTCGCGCCGTCCGAAAATTTTGGTTGCTCCTTCTTGCTACATTGTTCAAGGAATAAGCAAATGAGTTCATTCTAATAGCGTCGCTCGGGACAGGGCAAATGCTGTTGGCGCTTTAGGAGGCGATTGCGTGTCTGTACTGGATGGTGTTACCCAACAGGAATCTTCATTTTACTCTTTGATATTGTTGGCGTTGGTCGGCTGGATTATAGGCTACAGAAGCAAACTGTCATTGTTGCCCTTTGGATTTGAATCCGGGCTATCTGTTACCTGGGGAGTCAGTTTTTACTTTATAGTGCTGAAAAGTAGCTATAAATATATTTGAGCTGTGATTGGGTGCCAGGCTTTATTACTCTGCACGATTTTCTGTTTTGTACTAACAATGCTCGCGATAAGGCGCAAACTCAGACAGCAGCCAATCGATAAACAGCGCCGATTTACGTGGCAGGCTGCTGGACTTGGGGGTCAATAGATAATAACTGTAGGGGCTGACAAAGGGCGCTTCAAAGGGGATCACCAGAGTGCCGGCTTTGAGTTGATCTTCGATAAAGAAACGCGGGATCAGCGCCGCTCCCATGCCGCTGGCGGCGGCCTGACTCAGCATATAGAAATGCTCGACGCCAAATTTCTGCTCTGTGGTCAGTGTAATTCCCAGTTGCCTGGCCCAGTAAGGCCAAAGCTCAGGGCGGGTGGTGTGCTTCAGCAGCGTCACCTGGTTGATATCTTCCAGTTGCTTTAGCTTGGGAGCCAGTAGCGGTGAGCACACCAGGCACAGCTCTTCATTCATCAGTTTGATCACATTCACTCCCTGAGGTTCACTGGTGGCGGAGCGAATGGCGATGTCGTAGCGGCCGCTGGCAAAGTCGACGGCGAAGTCGCCTATGGTGAGATCCACATACAATTGTGGGAAACGTGACTTAAATTCCTCCATTCTCGGGATCAACCAGTTGATGGTCAGGCTGGGTAATACATTGATGGCCAGGGTCTGCGCCTTGAGACTTTGACGTTTCAACTCGGCGGTGGCATTGGCCAGGGTCTGCAGTGCCGCCTGCACCTGCGGCAGGTATTGTCGCCCCTCATCTGTGAGCGCCAGTTGCCTGTGTTGGCGCACAAACAGGCTGAATCCCAGGAAGTTCTCGAGTAGGCGCACCTGTTTGCTGATGGCACCGTGGGTCACATACAACTCCTGCGCCGCCAGGGTGATGCTTTGTAGCCTTGCCGCTGCCTCGAATGAACGCAGGGCATTGAGAGGCGGTAATTCCTGAAACATATTTTCTCCGCTGTTTAGTGTGAGAAAATCTCACGTGAAAGCGAGAATAACTCCTTTGCCTTTTGCGGGCAAACTGCGTCTAATAGCAATCCTTCAACTCTGTATTCGACAACATAAAAATGGCATTTGAACTCACTCTGCAATTGGCTACGGTTCTGTTTTTGGTCGCCTTGGTGGCGGGCTTTATTGACTCTATCGCCGGTGGCGGTGGCCTGTTGACTATTCCGGCGCTTATGTGGGCCGGACTGCCTCCGGCGGCGGCGCTCGGCACCAACAAGCTACAGGCCTGTGGCGGCAGTTTCTTCGCCAGCCTCTACTTTGTGCGTAAGGGAATGGTGAATTTGGGTGGGATGAAACTGGCAATTGGTTGTGCCTTTGTCGGCGCCTCAGTCGGTACGATTCTGGTTCAGTTGATAGATGCCAGCGTGCTGGAGTTGATGCTGCCGTTTCTTATTTTGGCTATTGGTTGTTACTTCCTGTTTTCCAAGAAAATTACTGAAGATGACCGCGCCAGGGTTCTGACCCCTGGGGTATTTGCCTTTACCGCCGCACTCGGGGTAGGCCTGTATGACGGCTTTTTCGGCCCCGGCACCGGCAGCTTTTTTGCCCTGGCGTTTGTGTCCTTGGCAGGTTTCGGCCTGGCCAAGGCGACGGCTCATGCCAAGGTACTGAATTTTTCCACCAATATTGCCTCGCTCATCTTTTTTGCCCTTGGCGGCAAGGTGGTGTGGCTGCTGGGATTGGTGATGCTGGCAGGGCAGGCCGCCGGGGCGACTCTGGGTTCACGTCTGGTTATCACCAAGGGCAGCAAGATCATCAAGCCGCTGGTGGTGGTCATGTCGCTGGTCATGAGCCTCAAGCTGCTGGCCGATCAATATCAGTGGAGTTTTTAAACCCAAATAAGACAGACGGCTGAGTGCTAAGCACTCAGCCGTAGAACCTTGGCAGGCGCATATACTATTGCATTGATTTTGCATACCATAAGGCTCACGTATCCGTCTGCAATCTTAGCGCCCAATGAAATTTATCCATACCTCGGACTGGCATATCGGTCGGCAACTGCACAACGAGTCGTTGCTGGATGAGCAAGCTCATATGCTTGAGCAAATAGTGGCGCTTGCCGCTGAGCATCAGGTCGATGCCCTGGTGGTCGCTGGTGACATATATGACCGCTCGATCCCGCCCGCCAGTGCGGTTGCCCTGCTGGATAAGTTCCTCAATACCCTGCTCAATGAGCATCAAATTCCTGTGCTCATGATAGCCGGCAATCACGACGGTCAGGAGCGGCTGGGGTTTGCGGCGCGGCAAATGGCCGCCAGTGGCCTTTATATTAGCGGCCCGCTGCAAGCGCAAGTTAATCCGCTTATCCTCAAAGGCTGTGACGGCGATGCCTGTTTCTATCCCATTCCCTATGCCGAGCCGGCGCAGGTACGGCATGTGCTGGAGGTGGATGCCAGCAGTCACCAGCAGGCGATGGCCTGCTTGCTGGAGCAGGTTCAGGCGCACGACAGCCAAGGCTTGCCCAAGGTCGTGGTGGCCCACTGCTTCCTCGATGGCGGCAGTGAGTCTGAATCCGAGCGGCCCTTGAGTATCGGCGGCGCCGATAAAATCGACCCTGCACTCTTTCGCGGCTTTGACTACGCGGCGCTCGGGCATCTGCATGGCCCGCAATATAAGGGCGCCGAGCACGTGCGCTACTCGGGCTCGCCGCTGAAATACTCTTTCAGTGAACACAAACAGAAAAAATCCGTGACCCTGGTGGAGCTGAGCGCAGGACATACCCCAAAAATCACCCTGCTAGCGCTAAAACCCAGGCGGGATGTGAGGGTGATTGAAGGCCTGCTCGATGAGCTGCTGCAACAGGGCGAAAAAGATCCGGGGCGAGAGGACTACCTGATGGTGCGTCTGCTCGATACCCAGGCGCTGCTGGATCCCATGGGCAAGCTGCGCGGCGTCTATCCCAATGTGCTGCATCTGGAACGCACGGGCCTGATGTCCCGGCAGCAGGGGCAGGAGATTGGCCGCGACAGAATCAAAAAAGGCGAGCTCGACATGTTCAGCGATTTTTTCAGTCAGGTACAGGGTGAGGCCATGACAGAGGCGCAGCAGCAGACCATGAGCCGTTTGATTGAAGAGTTGCACAGGGAGCAGGAACAATGAGACCACTGATTTTGGAAATGCGCGCCTTCGGCCCCTTCGCCGATTGTCAGCACATCGACTTTACCGAGCTGGGCGACAAGCCGCTGTTTCTGATCAATGGCCCCACTGGGGCAGGCAAGACCACGATTCTGGATGCCATCTGTTTTGCCCTGTACGGCAAGACCACAGGTAACGAGCGTGAAGGCAGCCAGATGCGCTGTGATAATGCCGATGACGGTCTGCTCACCGAAGTGTATTTCAGTTTTGAATTGGGGCAAAAACGCTACAGCATTCGCCGCTGCCCCGAGCAGCAAAGAGCTAAAAACCGCGGCGAGGGTTTTACCCTGCAAAAGAGCGAGGCGGAACTCAAGCGGCTGTTGCCCGATGGCACCGAAGAGTTGCTGGTGGCCAGTAAGGTCACGGATGCCAACGCCTGCATCGAAGAGTTGACTGGCCTGGATGTGGATCAGTTTCGCCAGGTGATGGTGCTGCCTCAGGGCAAGTTCCGCGAGCTTTTGCTGGCCGACTCCAAAGAGCGGGAAAAGATCTTCAGCCAGCTGTTTCAAACCCATATCTACCGCCGCATTGAAGAGCGCCTCAAACAACAGGCGCTGGAAATCAAGGCAAAGGCCAGAGATTTGCAATCACGCCGCGCCGGGATTTTGGAAACTGCCGGTGTCGAGAGTCTCGAGCAGTTGACCGCAGAAATTGCTGCTTTAACCCCCTCTTTGACCGAAGCGACAGGTAACAAACAAAAGGCCAGCGAAGCCTTGGCCCAGAGTGTCAAGACGCTCGATAACGCCAAGGCGTTAACCGCCGAGTTTGAGCGCCGCAAGCTGCTGCAAACCCAGCTTGATGCGCTTGAGCAGCGGCGCACTGAAATCGAGCTGCACCAGCAGACATTGGAGAAAGCCCGCAAGGCTGAAAAGTTGCTGCCAAGCCTCAAAGAGTTGCAGTTTCGCCAGCAGGAGTGGCAGCAGGCTAAAGCCAAGGAAGCTGACTATGCCAAGCAGTTGCAGAGCGCTGAGCAGCGTCTGAAACAGGCTACAGATGATAAGGCTACACTCGCCGAGTTGGATGAGCACGCTAATAAGCTGCGACGGGAGCTTGAACAACTCGACAAGCTGCAGCCGGCTATTAACGAGCTCAAGCAACTGACCGAGGAGCATGAGCTTGGCCTAGTGGAGTTTGGGCGTCTTGAGCGGGCAGAGCAGCAGAGTCGCACTGAGCTGGAACAATGGCAGCAGCAACAACAAAAGCTTAAATCAGAGGCGAACGAACTGTTCTCAAGCGCCGAGCGCCAAGGGCCGTTGCATCAGGCACTGGCGGCGTTGAACACTCGCCTGGAGAAGACGGAGCAGCTCGGGCACATTAAGCAAAAATGGCAGCAAGCCCAAGTCAGTCTGCAGCAGGCCGAGGCCCATGGTCATCAATGCAAGGCCGAAAGACAGAGCGCCGAAACGGAACATCAAAGGTTGCAACTGGCCTGGCATACAGGCCAGGCGGCTATTCTGGCGGCTAAGTTGCAGCCTGGGCAGCCTTGTCCCGTATGCGGCGGCTTGGAACATCCGGCACCGGCCGAGATGGCGCAGGATATTCCGGGTGAAACCGAGCTCAACCGAGCGCGAGACGCCGAGCAGCAAGCCACGGCAAGGCATGAGGCGGCCCGCAGCGATTATCGTCATATCAAGCGGCAAACCGAGGAGTTACAGCTCGAGCTGCAGCGCTTGAGTGCTGAGTTACAGGCCTTTATCGCCGCGGATTTTACGACAGATGTTAAGACAGAGGCTACGACAGAGGCTAAGGTTGACGCCGCTATGGATGGCGACTCCTATGCCAAAGCCGATCTCGCTAGCGAAATAGACAGGCTTGTGTCCCGTCGCAGGCAGCTGCTCAATGAATTGCAACAGGCCGAAGCGGCTCAAACCCGCCTCAATGATTGCAGGCAACAATTGCAGCAGGCCGAGCAGCAAGTGGAGCAGCGACTCAAGCACAGAGAGACTCAATTACAACAGTTGCAGCAGCTAAGAGAGCAGTTGGGTCTTACGGGAGCCCGTAAAGACGCAGCGCTTGCTGCTCTGCCCAATGAATATCATGCTCTGGCAGCCGAGGCGGCGCTTGAACTGATGGCGCGGCAACTTGAGCAAAAGCAGAGTGAGTGGCAACAGCTAAAACAGCGACAGCAAGATATCAATCAACAGTATACCGAGGCCGTCAGCCAGCATAAGGCGCTGATGCAGGCCTTGACATCGGGCCGTGAAGACAGCGCCCGGGCCGAGCAGTTTGCCATCAAAGCGCAGCATGCGCTTGATGATGCCCTGAAACAATCTGGATTTGCCGACCGTAAGGCGTTGGAACAGGCGCAGCTGAATGAAGCGCAGATGCAGGCATTGGCTGAGAAGATAGAGGCTTGGCGCACTCAGCACTCGGAGCTACAGGCGCTGCTCAAAGCCATGGATGAGCGGCTCGCCGGACAAAGCCTGCCTGAGCTTGGGCAGCTTGAAAACCTCTGGCAGCAACAGCAGCAGCAACTCGCTGAGGCGGAGTCTACCTGGCAGACGCTCAACAACCGAATGCAGAGCCTTAAAGGCACAGAAGCCCAGCTTAATAAAGAAGCGCTAGCCGCTCAGGCGCTGGAGCAGGAATACGCCCTTATCGGCACTCTGAGTGATGTGGCCAATGGCAACAGCCATAGCAAGGTGAGTCTGCAGCGCTTTGTGCTCAGTGTCTTGCTCGATGATGTGCTGCTCGAAGCCAGTCGCCGTTTGGCGCTGATGAGCAAAGGCCGCTACCGCTTGCTGCGCAAAGAGGACAGGGCCAAGGGCAATAAGGCCTCTGGTCTGGAGCTTGAGGTGGAAGATGCATACAGCTCCAAGGTGCGTCCGGTGGCCACACTCAGCGGTGGTGAGAGCTTTATGGCGGCCTTGTCGCTGGCGCTGGGGCTCTCTGATGTGGTGCAGGCTTATGCCGGTGGTATCAAGCTCGATACCCTGTTTATCGATGAAGGTTTTGGCAGTTTGGATCAGGACTCTCTGGAACTGGCAGTCCGCACCCTGATGGACCTGCAATCCAGTGGCCGCATGATAGGGGTTATTTCCCATGTTTCCGAGATGAAAGAGCAGATAAGCTGCCGCATTGATATCAGCAAGCATGCACTGGGCAGCAGTATTCGTCTGGTTACAGCTTGATGCAAACGGGGCAAATTTGTCGGTCAAATCTTAAATCCACCCAGTAATCATGGGGTTTTGGTGAATAATACTTGTCTCAGGGACTTTTTTTGATATAAGTTTGCAGCTGGCCTCTTGAAAACAGGGGTTCCAGCTATTGTTTTTTTCAGTTTGAACTCGGTGAGGCAACAGTTGCAGACAGATAGAATATCCTGGTTGAGTATGATCCCTATGCGTTTGCAGGCCTTGCCCACTTTACACAAGAAGCTGCTGCTCAGCTCTGGGTTATTGGTGGGCGCGGCGTTGCTTTGGCCCGGGACTCACGAAGTCACGCCACAACGTATTCCCTTGCATCTGGATATTGAAGCTCTGCTGCCTCAAGTCGGCACTGAGCCTTCGGTTGTTGAATTGGTCGGCCCGGACTTTGAACGTGTGATCCAAAGTGGTGACACCCTCAGCGTATTGTTCCAAAAGGCAGGTGTCGGCCAGCAGACCATGTACAAGGTGCTGGAAGCCGATTTGGATATTCTGGCGCTCGATACCCTGCAACCGGGTAACAGGATCCGCTTTTGGATCGATGAGCAGGGCAACCTGACCCAGCTTGAACTCTACTTCAACGCCGCACATCAGGTGCTGTTCAAACGTTTCGACGATGGTGGTTATGGGGTTGAAGAGATCAACATCGAAGGCGTCTGGCAAAACCGGATTGTCAGCGGTGAAATCCAGGGGTCTTTCTATCGCTCGGCGCAGCGGGTCGGCCTGAGCGCCGCCGAAATTCAAAAAATTGAGAGCCTGCTGAAGGAAAAGCTTAATTTTGCCCGGGATCTGCGTGCCGGCGACCACTTTTCTGTGCTGATGAATGATCAGTACATAGAAGGAGAGTCGACCGGTGTCAGCCAGGTGCTGGGATTACGCATTCAAAACGGCCGCAATGAAATCACTGCATTTCAGAGTACAGATGGTAACTTCTATGATGAGAAAGGACGTAGCCTGGCGCGGGCCTTCCAGCGGATCCCGCTGGAGAAGCGCTATAGGATCAGCTCATCATTCAATCCCAATCGTCGTCACCCGGTCACAGGGCGGGTTTCTCCCCATAACGGCACCGACTTTGCCGTACCGATAGGCACCAAGGTAGTGGCACCGGGCGACGGTGTGGTGACTCTGGTGACCAATCACAGATACGCCGGGAAATATATAGTGATAGAGCACGGCAACAAATACCGTACCCGATATCTGCATCTGTCCAAACCTTTGGTGCACAAGGGCCAGAGAGTCAGTCGTGGCCAGGTTATTGCGCTTTCCGGTAATACCGGGCGTTCGACCGGACCGCATCTGCATTATGAGTTTCATGTCAATGGGCGGCCGGTGAATGCCATGAAGGCGGATATCCCCATGGCCAGCCAACTCTCCAAAGAGCAGATGCGTGAGTTCAGCCAATTGGTCAGTACCCGCAAGATGATGATGGATCTCGGTTAAATCCGCTTATTGGTTTTGCAGTAGCCAGCGCTTAACGGCGCTGGCTTTTTTATAAGCCAATTTTACCCATCCAGGCCCATTTGTTAGGGTGTGGAGAGAACCTGAGTGCAACAGGAGGAAAAATGAAGTTATGGCATGCACTGGTATTGGTGTTATTGAGCCTGGCGTTGCCGGTTACGGCGGCTGAAGAGCCCCCCAAGCCTTATTCGGAGCAGAGTATTTACGATAAGCCCTTGATGGAGCGCTATGTGCTCGATGAGCTCAAGTCGATACGGCAAGACATGCAGTCGCTGGAAAAACGGGTCACTGTCGATATTACCGACCGGGAGCTGGCGGTTGCCGACAAGTCGATGAACTATGCCAATGTGACTGTGACCTACTTCTTCTATCTTATCGCTGCTGCGGTGTCACTGATCGCTCTGGTAGGTTGGCAGTCACTTAAGGATATTCGCGACAAGACTCAAGAAATGGCCAACGAGAAACTGGAGGCGATTGCCGCCCAATACGAGAAAAAGTTTCAGGAGATGGAGCGTGAGCTGAAACGCAAGAGCCGGATCATTACTGAAAACAACAAGGAAATTGAGCGGATCAACGAGATACACAACCTATGGATCCGTGCTCAACATTCGCAGACGCCGGAGCAGCGAATCGAGATCTACAACGATATTCTCAAAATACGTCCGGGCGATCTCGAGGCCTTAACCTAC
The DNA here is from genome assembly GCF_037953065.1 of Shewanella chilikensis. Lineage (NCBI taxonomy): Bacteria > Pseudomonadati > Pseudomonadota > Gammaproteobacteria > Alteromonadales > Shewanellaceae > Shewanella > Shewanella chilikensis. Next base: position 1,920,705 of record NZ_CP149966.1, read on the forward strand.
AAGGCCGATGCCGCCATGGAAATGGGCGAGTATCACTGGGCGATGAGCATCTGTAACCGGGTGTTGGAAGTGGATCCCAAGAACGCCAATGCGCTTTATCAGCGAGCCTGTGCCTTTACCCGCATGGGCTCGGAAGAGCAGGCTATTTCCGATCTGGAATTGGCTGTGGGTTTCAGTGCCTCACTGAGTGAGGCAGCCAAGGAGGAGAAAGACTTTGATTCCTTGCATGGCTACAAACGTTTTGACGATCTGATCAGCGACGACTGACAGTAATGTCGGGCAATTATCTAGTCCTGCGGAAGGGTTAACCTGCCTGCTGTAGCCGCTGTTGATACTTAAGGGCGCAGCGGCACAGTTTGCCCTTGAGTGCCGGGCAGCCGCCGCAGGGGGATTTCTTAAAGGGGCGCAGCGCAAAGCTCATGCTGCCGGTCTGGGGCTTTAGGCTGTGAAGTTGTCCGAGTTCGACAGAAGCTTGATTGGCGGCAATCCAGGTGCCGGCTCGGTTTTGCAGCTCTGCCTTGAGCAGTTTCTTTTGCGGTTTTTTGAGCTTCTTTTGCCGGGAGAGTTCAGTGGGCAGTTGCTGCTCTAATGCGCTAACCAAGTTTTTGCCAAGGCGTTTGCGGCTGGACTTGCCGAGTGCGGGTTGCGTCTTTTTCAACGCCTTCTTGGCCTGCTTATGGCATATCTTGGAAATATGCTTGCTTATCTTGGGCATAAACCACTCCACATCTAATCGGTATCGTCTGCTAAAACAGAAAAGCGCTGTCATATGCCGACCTGGTTAATCGCAGCATTCAATGACGGCCTGAAAAGTCAGAGTAAAAAAGCAAAGTCGATACCTGGAACTGAAAGTGATTTTAAATGAAAACTATTATCAGTCAATAAAAGATTGTTAATAAACAGAACTCTCCTGTGGTTACTTTTATCTTCAATGAGGGTTTGATAGACGGTTGAAACAGATGACCCGGCAAATGCCGGGTCATAGTTATTCTATCTGACGGGTTATTTTACCTGACAGGCTGAATATCAGATGCAACGCTGTTTCAGGTTTACTCTTGGGCGAGAGTCACTTCATTCCTGCAAGAGCGGACCGGAGCCGAAAACCCTAACCTTGAATTCGTTTTAGAAAATCCAGCGCGCCACAAACCGCGGCTACCTGGGCGGCATTGCACTGTTCATCGCTTGCCTGCGGGCTGTCCGGGTAGACTTCTGTGGTGCAGGTGTATGGGGCATTGGTAACCGAGGCACATAGACCAAGCTGCTTGAGCGGATAACGGATAACGCCGTGGTCGACCACAGGAGAGCCGATGATATTGCCGTCTTTGTCGGCCGGAGCGATATGGGTCACTTTGGCGACCGCTTCGATAATGGCTCGTTGGAATTCAGGTTGCGGCATGGCTTCATCATCTACCACATAAAAACCGTCCGGGATCTCACCGGGAGCTATGATTTTGCCATCGCGGGCCGCCAGCGCCGGGCGAAACTCGGTTTCATCCGTATCTGTGGTTTCATGCAGATCGATATGAGCCAGGAAAGGGGCGCCGTGGCTAGCAACCAGAGCCATCAATGCGGCAGACTCTTCTGCCGGGCTGGGTTCAAAGAAGGAACGGTTGGGATCGATAGCCAAAGGATTCCAACGGTTGATGATTTCGTATCCCCAAGGGCTGACACAGGGAACGACCATGAGGTTGAAATCCGCTTGATAACGTTCGGCTTCCTGCTCAAGAAACTGCAGCGCACCTTGAACGCCACTGGTTTCATAACCGTGGATCCCGCCTGTGACCAATACCCAGGGCTTATCTGCCTGTGGCGATTTACTCTGCAGGGCGAGCAGGGGATAACGTTCCGGGTCATAACTTAAGGCGCCGTACCGGCGGCATTCAAAAGCTGTCTTGAGGGCATAGATCTTGTCGAGCACCTGTTCACGGTAGCTGCGTTTGATGTTTTGGGTGGCGCGCCAGGCGGATTTTTCGGCCTCTCCCCAGGGAATACCTGGAGTGCCTATAGGGTATTCTTGACTCATGGATTGCCTCCTTATTTCTTTTCTAAACGTGTATGAATGGCGTATGAATAGCAAAACGCAGCCCATTAGGCTGCGTTTATTCTGGAAGAAAATGTTACTGGGCGTTAAAGGCCTGACCGTTTTCCTGCAGGCTGTCGTCGCCCATCAGATATAGATAAACGGGCATTATCTGCTCTGGCGTCTTGAGATCCAGAGGGTTCTCTGCCGGATAAGCCTTGGCGCGCATGCCGGTGCGGGTTGCTCCCGGATTGATACTGTTGGCGCGCACCTGGGTGCCTTCACATTCATGAGCCAGCACCTGCATCATGCCTTCGGTAGCAAACTTGGAGAAGGCATATGGGCCCCAGTAAGCGCGGCCCTTACGGCCAACACTGCTGGAGGTAAAAATAATTGAGGCGTGCTCGGCCTTGCGCATCACTGGCAACAGTGCCTTGGTCATCATCACTTCGGCCACCACATTGACCTTGAGCAGATCTTCCAGTGACTGAATATCGATATGTTCAAACGGCCCCAAAGCGCCTAACAGGCTGGCATTATGCAGCAGGCCATCGAGCTTGCCGAATTGCTGCTCTATGGTTTCGGCCATGTCGCGGTAGTTTTGTTCGCTGGCGCCCTTGAGATCCAGAGGCACAATCGCTGGAGTCGGGCCACCGGCGGCTTCAATTTCATCGTAAACGGCTTCCAGCTTCTTGACCGTCTTGCCCAGCAGGATCACTGTGGCGCCATGGGCGGCATAGGTTTTGGCTGCGGTTTTACCGATACCGTCGCCTGCGCCGGTTACCAGAATCGTTTTGCCCTTGAGAAGATCTTTTGCTGCTTGATATTCCAACATGGGGAGTTATTTCCTCTTCGCGCTAAAGCCCGCCAATACTCGACTCACTACAGCGGTATACATCTGTTTAAAACAAATGACTGTTCATAGTTACTTTTCGTTGCGGCCAACTGTGACAAAAATGTAGCTAACTCAATATTTTTACGTTAACTTGAGACGAGCTGAGTACAGATTTCAGCTCCTCTGGTCACAGTGTCTGGGGTATTGTGACCAATTTCTTGGGGAAAACAAAATTATTACAACAAGATTTGGGGAAAAAAGATGAAAAGACTCATTTTGGGTGTTGCAATCACATCTGCACTTGGACTGACAGCATGTGGTGAAGACAGCTATAACGAACTTAAGGATAAGACGGAGCCGCTCATCCCTGAGTCCCATTTGGTGTTTGATCCTGCCAAAGCTGAAGTTCCCTTGCCAAACGACCTACTGCTCAACGGCACCACAGACGGTACCTTGAATATTCCCGGAGAAGCCTCCGGTGACTATACCAATCCGCAGCTGGCGCTGGGCGCGCTGGATGGCTGGTCAACCACGCAACCGATAACCATAGATATTGAACCTTCCAAAGATAACAGCGGCAATACCCTGAGCCTGCTGGCATCTTCCGTGGCCCAGCCAGGAGCGGTGAGAATGTTTGAAGCCGTCAGCGGCGGCCCGCTTTCTTCCAAAGCCGAGTGCCAGGCCAAGCCTTCGGTTTCTGCCTGTGAAGTGGGTGAAGAGCTGGTTTGGGGGGAAGACTTCATCACTCAAGCATCCGGCAACAAGATAGTTATTGTGCCACTGAAGCCACTTAAGCCAGCTCAGTCTTATATCTACGCCACCACTAAACTCATTATGGATTCGGCCGCGCGCCCGATAGCGCCTTCCTACACCTATGGCCTGTTGAAACTGGATATCGACACAGCGCCGCTGGAAACTGCCGATCAATTGATGCTGCAAACTCTGGTAAACAGTTATGAGAAGGGCATGGCGGCGGCTCATGGCGTCGACAAGGAAAGCATTACCTATTCAGGCCTGTTTACCACCCAGTCGGTGGCCGATGTTTATGAAACCACCAAGCTGCTGATGCTGCAACCCGGTTCACCCTATGCGCCCAAGTGGCTGCAAACTCCGACTCCAGCCGGCTATACAGTGGCGATGGCAGCTGGGCTCACCCCTGCTGACGGCATAGCCTATGTATTGGCGGATTTGGCCGATGTCTACACAGCGGCCATTGAAGTGCCGGTTTACGGCACTTGTTCATCGGCAAGCTGTGACGGCATTAACGGTTACTGGCAAGCCCAGGGCGACAGCCCGGTATCTGTGTTGCTGGCGTTGCAGGCCGGTACTCTGAGCCAGGAGAACTTTGCCGCCCAGGCGATGGCTTACAATATAGATCCCGCCGCTGCACTGGCCAACCCTTCCTTGTTGGCCGGCAAAGCGTGGAAACTGGATGATGACAGTGCAGTCGATAAGACTAAGCACCTGACCCGTTTTAATCCTATTCCGGCTATTCGCAACTACGAAACTGTGCCTGTGCTGATCTCCATGCCCAACGCCACTAAGCTTGCGGCATTTTATGCCAGCCAGGGCTTGCCTTTCACGCCACCAACCAGTGGCTGGCCTACCTCAATAGCGCTGCATGGTCTTGGTGGCGGCAAAGAGATGTCGCTGGCCTATGCCGGTAGTTATGCCGCTGCCGGTGTAGCTACGCTGGCCATAGATATGCCGCTGCACGGTGCCCGTTCATTCGATGCCAATGGTGACGGCATCTATGAAGTGTCGGCCTCAGGTGCTGCCTATGGCAATGTTATCGGTAAGCCGGATGCCTTCCAAAACGGCAATCCGCTGGTATTTGTCAATATAGAAAGCACGTTGTCGGTACGGGATAACTTCCGTCAGGCGACCATGGATCATCTGGCGCTTAGAGCCGCGATAACAGGGATGTCGGCGCAATTGGCCGAAATGGGCGCGCCTCAGGTGTTTGACAATAGCCAGATAACCGCTCAGGGGCTCAGCCTTGGCGCCATTGTCGGCACTAACTTCGCGACCTATGCCAGCACAGGTTTGAAAGACCCTGCATCCGGCACAGCGTTGCCCAACTACTATGGCATCAAGGGGGCCTCTTTGGTGGCGCCGAGCGGCGGCTTGGCGGGTTCTTTCGCCGGTTCTGCCACCTTTGCACCTTTGTTGTTTGCCAATGTGACGGCTTCCGATACCTTCAAGGCCTTGGTGAATGCGGCCAATAAACAAGGATATCAGCCGGGCTCGGCCGAATATGAAGCTCTGGTTCAGGAGGTATACGCCGAATTTATCCCTACCTTCGCCTTTGCGGTGCAAACCGGGATAGAGTCGGCCGATCCTATCAACCAGACTGCCATGCTCAAGGCCACTGGGTTGCCGGTTCATCTGGTGGAAATCGTCGGTGATGGTGCTGGTAACAAGGGCGATCAGGTTCTGCCCGGTACTGTCGCGGGCTTCCCGCTGTCCGGCACTGAGCCTTTGATTGCGACTCTGGGGCTTAACTGCGTCGATCAGACCAGTGCAGGTGGTGGCGCCGTGCGCTTTGCCAAGGGGCATCACAGCTCGCTCATCGACCCATCTGAAGTTCCGGGCGTGACCGATGGCATGGCAGCCCAGGCGACAGCGGAAATGCAGTCTCAGGTCTCTATTTTTGCTTCTTCTGCCGGTAAAGATGGTGCCAGTATTCTGGTGACAAACCCGTCAGTCTTGCAAAGTTGTGGCGGCTGAAGCGCTATTTAGTACAAGTTTCTCCATGAGCAGACGCAGCACTTGAAGTAGCCAAGTCATGGCAAATGATTTCGAAAAGCACTAAAAAATCCGATGACTTATAGTCATCGGATTTTTTTATGTGTAATTTGACTCTGGTTCAGTATTTAATTCGTATCAGAGAGATAACTTCATCAGTAATCAAAGTATGACTTAAGCTCAGAAATATGATGATCGCACTGACAAACGACATATTTGGGGGAAGACAACCTCAGTCGATAGCCACATAAAGTTTATTCGTATCTTCACATCAACTACTGACAACAGGTTGTCAGTAGCACAGGTGCATACTTGCTGTCGCACTGATAGCCAAGTGTGTAAGGCACTGGAGGATGAGCCTCCCGTGATAATTGAATTAAGATGGAGAAGATAAAATGTCAACAGAAACCCCTTTGGTCTGGAGTGAGATCCCGGTTGCTGATATGGCCCGCGCCAAGCATTTTTATCAAGAGGTTTTGGGACTGTACTGCAGCGAAGATCCTATGCCTGATTGCGAGTATGTCAGTGTCAGCCGTACCAGTAGTGATAGCGCTTGTTTAGGTTTGATCAAACACCCAAAAATGGCACCTTCATTGACGGCCTCAGTGGTTTATCTCAACCTGGGCGACAGGCTGAGTACTACTATAGGTCAGTTGGAAGCACAAGGGGTGCAGATCCTGTTACCGCCTATGGCTATCAAGGAAGGTGAATGTGGTTATTGTGCTCAAATAGCCGATTCCGAAGGCAACCGACTTGGCTTGTGGGCCATGCAGCTGTAAGCTCAGCGCAGTTATCTTTATCGAGACCGATGTTTTGTCGGTCTTGTATGGCGTCAGCCCATTTTGCATCGAAGTTTACTTATTCTGCGAGGATGAAAAGAGGTAGAAGCAAATAGGGCAATGGAAGTTTTGTCTGGCTACAGCGACATAGGCCTGCGCCGGATGCGCGGTTTTTCAATTCGCTCTTCGGTGGCAAATCGAACATTTTTAAGGAATGGTATAAGTCATGCGCCGCGCTGACCGTTTGTTTCAGATAGTGCAGATACTGCGCCATCGCCGTTTGACCACGGCGGCGGTATTGGCCGAGCGCTTGGAAGTGTCGGTCAGAACCATCTATCGGGATATTCAGGATCTCTGTCTCAGCGGGATCCCCATCGAAGGGGAGGCGGGACTGGGCTATCTGCTGCGTCAGGAGGTGAGTGTACCACCCTTGATGTTCAACGAGGCTGAACTGGAAGCGATCCAACTGGGGATCCGTATGGTGCAGACCTGGGGCGGTAATGAACTTGGCAAGGCAGCCAAACAGGCGCTTATCAAGGTAGAAGCCGTGGTGCCGGAGCGTTTACGTGCATTGCAGAGTTTGATGTTTTCACCGGATTTCTACCTTGATCAACAAGATTTTGTCTACCTGGATCCGTTACGTATTGCCGCCAGGCTTCGCCATTTTGTGCTGCTCGACTATCAGGATGTCAAAGGCAGTGCCAGTCAGCGCAAGATAAGGCCGCTGGCGATCTACTTTTGGCGCGGCACCTGGACTTTGCTGGCCTGGTGCGAACTGAGAGAAGATTTTCGCTCCTTTCGGGTGGACCGTATTGTTAATCTGTCACAGCTGCCGCAGCGTTTTCCTATCACCCCGGGGCAAGAGATGGAAGATTTTGTTCGCCGTATGGAAACCGACTATCAAAACCAGGCGTAAAGCCAAGACTACCCCTTATAAATGACGCGGCATTAATATGTTGGCATTATCTTTTTTGACCCCAGTATGCTGGATTCCCACACTTACAAGCCTGCTGGCGCAATAATCCATTCCCGAGAGTTTGCTGAGTCATTGCCGTGAGCTTGTTTATTACCCCAGGGTATTTATCTTTCCGCCCCGGTAAGTCATTTACGCTAATGAGATAGAGCGTAAGCAGGATTTTAGTGAAGCGGTGGCGACTTATCATGAGATGCAAAAAGCCTATGAGGCTTTCGGTGATGAGTTAATTGAAGTTCTCAGATGGTCGGTTGCGAAGAGAGCCGGTTTCATTTTGGCCAAGGTGAGCGAGGGCTGCATATGTTCTCAGCCGTCGCTGTTAGCTTCCTCAGCCATTAAACCAGAGGTTCCGGTTTAATCCCAGGGCCGGCCTACCAAACGCTCAGTTTGAATATTGCCAGTATTACAGCACAGGTCAGCAGTCCAAGACCGCCCAAAACACAAACCACTTTTTCCGGGTAGCGTGAACCCAGTTCGGGAAAGAGGATGGCGCCTAGGCTGAAGCTTGGGATCATCTCGTACAGTAACCCCATTCTCTGGTAGCTTGCCGGTGCAAATGGCGGCAGGTAGAAGTAACAGAGCAGATAAATAGCCAAGGTGGCAATCGCGAGCCATTCATAGCCCTGAAAGGGCTCATCGGCCTTGAGCAGACGGCGCAGCAGGACAATCATAATCGCCGCGATTAAAAGTAGCATGACACTTCCCTGTAAATAAAATGGCCGCCACAAACTAAGGGATCCGAGATGAGCTGACAAGCGCAAAAGAGAAAAAGCGCCGCAGGGGCGACGCTTTTTGAGGCTTATTTACCAGCTCAGGTGGTAATTGATGGCAAAAGTGCGGCCACGGCCGTGATAGTCAAACATCTTCTCTGGGCCGTAAGTCGGGCTGTAGAAGTAAGCGGCTCGCTGGCCCCAAAGGGTGCTGTAGTCCTTGTCCAGCAGGTTTTCGATGCCATAGCTCAGGGTGCCGACCGCCAGTTCGATGGAGCCGAGCAGATCCAAAGTGGTATAGCTGTCTAACTCACTTCTCTGGCCATCATTTGCGTTGAAGCGATAGTCAGAGTCGGCGCTGAAGCTGTGCTCGGCCTGCAATCTTAACTGTTGGCTGTCACCGCGCCAGGCGATAAAGGCCGTGGCCTTGGAAGGTGAAGCATAGGTGACTGTCTCATCAATCCAGTCGGCGCCATTTTTGATTTCACTGCGAACCAGATGCAGGTTGCTGCCCACCTGCCAGGCGCTGCTGATATCGAAGTTCAGCTGGGCTTCCAGGCCATAGGTGCGTTTATCCTTGTCCTTGACTTCTATGGTCAGATCGCTGCGATTGACCTCAATCACCTTATCCGAGATGGCGTAATACAGACTGGCCTGGGCCTGCCAACGGTCGGCCAGATAGCGCCAGCCCAGCTCAAAGGAGTCTGTCTTGATGCCATCGAGGCGGGAATCATTGATATTGATGCTGTTGGTTAGCTGCAGATAATCATCGGCATCGGCCTGATAGCTGCCGCGACCATAGTATTTGGACAGATCCGGCAGCTCAAAGCCTTGCGAGTAGGCGAGCCACAGTTGCTGATCCCGGCTCAGTTTAGCCACCAAGCCCAGGTTAACCAGGCCGACATGGTAGTCTGTGCTGCCGCCCTTGATAGCATCGGCGCCCGGCGCCTTACCCTGGGCAATTGCCACCTGTTGGTTATAGCCGATAAAGTCATCGACGCTGTTGTCCATCTGCTGATAACGATAACCTGCGTTGAGCACCAGATAGTCGTTGATATCCCAACTGCTCTGCAGGAAGGCTGCGATGGACTCGACACTGAAGTCGACATATCGGCCTGTGGTGAATAGTTCCTTCATGGTCAAACCGCCACTCTGGTTGGCGGCGTCGAGATCAAAACTCATCTGATCCGAGTCGAAGCTCTCCTTGTCCCAGTCGATGCCCCAGGTGAGTTTGAGGCTGTCGCTGGGCCTGGATTCCAACACGGCTTTCAGGCCATAAATGCCGGTGTTTTGTGACGAGGCCGAGAAGTTGTAAACCCCGAGGGTTTCACTGACGTAAGGGAAGGGGTGAAAGTCGAGATCTTCCTTGCGGTAAAAGCCTTGCAGGTACAAGGTTTGGCCGAGAAAGTCAGCCTGGGTATAGTTGAGGTTCAGTAAGGTTCGATCGGTTTTGGGGCTGCGATCAGCATTCAACCCCTTGCGGCTTTCGAGCAGGGAAGCATCTGAGGTGACGCCGCTGAAGTTTTCCCCCATATAGAGGCCGTGGTCGCCATCGGACTCATTGTTGTAAAACTGCACCAGGGCACTGAGGGTAGCATCGTTAGGGAGGCTCCAATCCAGGTTGGCCATAAGATCATAACCTTGGGTGTACTGCATGCCGGTTTGGGTGATATCCGGCATCACCTGATTGCCGCTGCCGTCGAACCACTGGCCATTTTCCTGCCAGGCGGCACTGAAACGTCCCTTGAGGGTATCGCTGCCACCGGCCACGGCAAAGGCGGTGCGGTAATCCAAGTCATCACTGCCGTTAAAACCCGATTTGAAACCTGCCTCGGCTTCAAAGGTATCCAGGCTGTCGGCGGCTTTTTTGGTTACTATATTGATAGCGCCGCCCAAAGCACCACCGCCATAGAGGGCTGAGGCGCCGGCCAAGACTTCAATGCGGGCGATGTTAAAGGGATCTATGCTGTCCAGCTGGCGGCTGATCCCTCTGGAGGTGTTCATGGATACGCCGTCTATCAGCACCACCATAGCGCGGCCGCGCATGTTCTGACCAAAGTTGGTCCGGCCCTGGCTGGATACGTCCATGGAGGGAACCAGGGCGGCCAGCATCTCTTTCACGCCTTTGCCGCTGTTTATCTGCTCGCGGATGCTGTTTTCATCGATTAACCAAACTGTGCCGGAGAGCTCGCTTATCTGGGTCGGGGTACGGTTGGCACTGACCACCATACGCTCCATCTGGGCTTCTTCGGCCAAGGTGGCTCCCATCAGCAGCAATTGACTGCAGACAGCAGCGGCAACAAGGCTCATCCGAGCCGTGGATTTGGGCATAACATTCTCCTATAAAACTCAAGGGGTTAAATGAGGCACCAGACAGGGATCCAGCAGGCAAACACCAGGCTGAGCGTCTTCTTGCCGGGTTGGTATCCCAAGGCCAAAGACAGCACCAAGCCAGGTGCCAACAGCAGGATCAACAGTCGGGCATCCAGCCCAAAACTGGCCAATACCAGCATGATTGCCAGCAAGACCAATCCCTCACACCAAAGCAGTTGGTTACAGCGCAACAACAGCGGGGACGTTTCCATATTATTTGGCCTCCAGAATGAAGCTGTATTTTAATTGCAAATAAAAATGGTTCGCAATTGAATTTACAGTGGAGGGGGAAAGTGGGTTACAGGTATTTCAATATTCACATTGATATTGCGGCTGCGATTTTCTGCGTTATCTGACTCAGGCAGGCCCCGGCGTGCCACCAATCAGATGCCTTGAATGCCAGTTGCAGTGCAAGCCTCTCTCTACAAAAGAGAAGGCCACGAGGACTTGTTCGCACCTTACTTAGGTTATTTGTGAATGAGTCTCACGTTAACGTAATTTATCTCATATATATCGCTTTAAACCGCGTACTTGAAAAATCAAACTTTCAGCCGGAATAGTATAAAATGACGCACATAATTTCGGTGCAAGGCAAAGTCAGATATCAATAAGAGCATCTGTCGTGATGAAATGCCTTGCTGTCATAGAAGGAATGTCAGTGCAGCAGAATAATCCTTATCAGGCCTCTTGTCCGGCGCAAATCTGGGTCGATGCCGATGCCTGCCCGGTAGTGATCCGAGAGATGTTAGTGCGGGCGGCGGCGCGTACCGGCATCAATGTCACTTTTGTCGCCAATCAGGCGCTCAGGATCACAGGTGCTGCCAGTGTCAAAACCTTACAAGTTCCCAAGGGGTTTGATGTGGCTGATAACGAAATCGTGCGCCTGTGTCAGGCCGGTGATTTGGTGGTAAGCAATGATATTCCGCTGGCGGCCGAAGTGATAGACAAGGGCGCCAAGGCGCTCAATAGCCGCGGTGAGTTGCTGAATCGCGACAATGTGCGTGCCCGTCTCAATATGCGGGACTTTCTCGATACCCTGCGTGCCAGCGGTATAGATACCGGTGGCAGTCCCAAGTTGAGCCAGGCAGATAGACAGGCCTTTGCCAATGAGCTGGATAAATATCTGCTGCACTGGCAGCGCGCTAAGACGCGTCAGGGGTAAGCCTGCCAAGCCATAGTTCGCTCAGAGAATCAAAAGCCTGGAAATTTGAAACCTCAGCGATTCGAAAGCTGAGTGGCTCGCAAGTTTAGCGGCTATGCAAGATTCAAAGCCGATACAGAATTCAGTTCCGATTTAAGATTTGGCTGCAGCTCAAGACCTGTCACCCTCTAAAGACTTAACGCTCCATTCAAGGCAGGGCATCCATTCAAGAATCGGCCAGATCCGGCGCCTCCGGCAGCGCTTGCTGCAAAAAGTCCAAGAGCAGGCTGACCTTGGGCGACAGATGGCGGTTCTGTGGGTATAAGGCCCATATACCCTCAGGCGCCGCCTGGTAAGCCTCAAGCACTGATACCAGGGCACCGCTGGCGAGATCCTCGCCGACATAATAATCGGGCAGTTGCACCAGCCCGAGCCCTTTGCGAGCAGCATCCAATAACCCAGGGCCAGAATTACACACCAAGCGGCCACTCAAACGCCATTGACGTTCCTGGCCCTGCTCGATAAAACGCCAGTAAGGGTGGTTACCCAGTAAACATTGATGCCGATGCAGCTCGCCCAGAGTGTGGGGCACGCCGTGGTTGGCCAGATACTCCGGGCTGGCGCAGACATAATTGCGGCGACTGCCAAGACGCCGCGCCATCAAGCTGGAATCCGCCAGCTTACCCAGTCGAATCGCCAAATCATAACCGCCATCAATCAGATCCAGCGTCTTGTTGTTGAGATCCAGTTGCAGATCTAGCTTGGGGTGCAGGCAGAGAAAGTCATTCAGTAGTGGCAGAATAAATTGCTCGCCGTAAGTGACCGGCGCCGTCACCCGCAGCAAGCCCTGCGGGGTTTGTTTCAAACTGCCAAGGGCGCGCTCGGCTTCCTCTATGCCATCTTGCAGCAAACGGCAGTGGCGATAATAAAGCTGGCCCTCTTCACTGAGCGACACCTTACGGGTAGTGCGATAGAAGAGTTTGCTCGCCAGGCGTTTCTCCAGCGCGGCGATTTGGCGGCTTATCTGCGCCACAGACAAGTTGAGCCGCTCGGCGGCGCGGGTAAAGCTCTGGCTCTCGGCCACGGCGATAAATTCGCTGATCCCTTCCCAGTGGTTCATTATTACTTCTCAGTAAAAGTGATTTGTATATTTGGCTGATTATCTTTTATTTGGGAATAAATACAATGTTGGCATCCGGTTTATGAGCCAAGAGGTTCGATACCGAATCAATTACAACAGAAGGAAGCGACAATGACAGACAAATTTATCAAGTCCCGCGCCGCCGTAGCCTGGGCCGCCGGTGAACCGTTGAAGATGGAAGAGGTGGATGTGATGTTGCCCAAGGCCGGTGAGGTATTGGTGCGCATTGTTGCCAGCGGTGTGTGTCATACCGATGCCTTTACTTTGAGCGGCGACGACCCAGAAGGTGTGTTTCCGGCCATTCTCGGCCATGAGGGCGGCGGCATAGTGGAGATGGTCGGCGAAGGCGTCACCAGTGTGGCGGTGGGCGATCATGTTATTCCTCTTTACACGCCTGAATGCGGTGAGTGTAAGTTCTGCCGCTCCGGCAAGACCAACCTGTGTCAGAAGATCCGCGAGACTCAGGGCAAGGGCCTGATGCCGGATGGTACCACCCGTTTCTTCAAAGACGGCAAGCCAATTTTCCACTACATGGGCTGCTCGACTTTCTCTGAATATACGGTATTGCCTGAGATCTCCCTGGCCAAAGTCAACAAGTCGGCGCCGCTGGAAGAGATCTGCCTTCTGGGCTGCGGTGTTACTACCGGCATGGGCGCTGTAATGAATACCGCCAAGGTGGAAGAGGGCGCCACCGTGGCCATCTTCGGGCTCGGCGGCATAGGGTTGTCGGCGGTGATTGGCGCGGTGATGGCCAAGGCCGGTCGCATCATAGGCATAGATGTCAATGAGTCCAAGTTTGAACTGGCGAAGAAGCTGGGGGCGACCGAGTGCATCAACCCCAAAGACTATGACAAGCCTATTCAGCAGGTGATTGTGGATTTGACCGACGGCGGCGTCGATTACTCGTTCGAGTGTATCGGCAATGTGGATGTGATGCGTTCGGCGCTCGAGTGTTGCCACAAGGGCTGGGGCGAGTCAGTGATCATTGGGGTTGCCGGTGCCGGGCAGGAGATCTCCACCAGACCTTTCCAACTGGTGACCGGCCGGGTGTGGAAAGGCTCGGCTTTCGGTGGTGTCAAAGGACGCTCACAGTTGCCTGGCATAGTGGAAGATTATCTGGCCGGTAAATTCAAGCTGGATGACTTTATCACCCACACCATGGGGCTTGAAGATATCAATGAAGCCTTCGAGCTGATGCATGAAGGCAAGAGCATTCGCAGTGTGATCCACTTCTGAGGACCTTCTGATGGAAAATATCAGTAACAACAGGTCGTTTGGAGGCTGGCACAAGCAGTATCGTCATCACTCCAGCAGTCTGAACTGTGAGATGCGTTTCGCCATCTATCTGCCGGAGCAGGCCAATAGCCAAAAGGTACCTGTGCTGTATTGGCTCTCCGGGTTGACCTGTACGGATGAAAACTTTATGCAAAAGGCCGGGGCCCAGCGCCTCGCGTCTCAGCTGGGGCTGGCCATTGTTTGCCCGGATACCAGCCCGCGCGGAGAAGGTGTGGCCGATGCCGATGATGCCGCCTACGATCTGGGGTTGGGGGCCGGTTTTTATGTCAATGCTACCCAGGCTCCCTGGAGCAGCCACTATCGTATGTATGACTATGTGGTAGATGAGTTGCCGGCATTGATAGAACAGCATTTTCCGGTATCGGATAAGCGCGCCATTGCCGGCCACTCAATGGGCGGCCACGGCGCGCTGATGATAGCCCTTAAAAATCCGGGCCGTTATCTCAGCGCCAGTGCCTTTGCCCCCATCAGTCATCCTAGCCAGTGCCCTTGGGGCCAGAAGGCGTTTGCAGCCTATCTTGGCAGCGACAGGGAGGCTTGGAAGGCCTATGACACGGTAGAGCTGATAAAAAGTGGTGCCAAAGGGCTACCGATGCGGGTTGATCAGGGCGAGAGTGATCTGTTCCTGGCCGAGCAGTTACTGCCACAGGCCTTGCGGGCCGCCGCCACTGATGCTGGAATTGCGCTGAGTTTTCACAGCCACCCCGGCTATGATCACAGCTACTATTTTATCGCCTCATTTATCGACGAGCAGCTTAAGTTTCATGCCAGCCATCTGGGCTTGTAAACGCTGAGCCTCTAAAACGCTCAGTCACTTAAATGCAGCGCCGCCTAGGGTTTGCCCCGGCGGCGTTTTTATGCGTTATAGCGGCCATTGCCCGGTATCCGCTTGTTGAGTACTTTCTTGTTTACCCCACTTTTATCTGAGGGGAATTAACGAGCGCAGGGATTAACGGGAGGGAGCATGAAAATAGGCAGATGGCAGACACCCTTCGAGCAGGGGGATCTCTATATTACCGGGCTCTTCTGGGGCGGTGATTTCTTGTTGCAGCTTCGCAGTGGCAAACGCTATCAAATTAAGAATAAACCCCATCCAGGGGTGGATCTCAGTCTGGAATTGTTTCATTTACCGAGTGAAGGGCGCTATCGGCTGCATTATCACTCGGTCAGTGCGTTTCGTATGTTGGATGAACATGGATTGCTGGAGCTTTGGCAGGCGCTGAGCGAGCTTGGGGACGAACAGGGTTGCAACAGCCGCCTGATTAAAGATCACGCCTGGTCGCGTGAAAGCCCAATCAGTTTCTTCCATGGTCACAGTGACGGTTGGTCACACCTGATTTGTACCGGCGATGAGTGTGTCGAGGTGTTGTGCCCGAGCGCGCCGGAAATCATCTATCTTGGCAAATGTGCCGCCATGGAAGACTGAAAAATCTTTGGGAAGCGGTGAGATCAGTTGATCTCGACCTTTTCCATTCCCAGTTGCTGCAGCGCTATCACGGCCTGGGTGCGGTTGCGAACCCCCAACTTACGGAAGATAGCGGTGGCGTGGGCCTTGATGGTCGCCTCGGATACGCCCAGGTCGTAGGCTATCTGCTTGTTGAGCAGGCCTTCGGCAAACATCTGTAACACCTTGTATTGCTGCGGCGTCAGCTCAGAGAGCTTGCCGGCCACCTTGTCGGTATCTTCTTCATCATTGATTTCAATCAACTCTATGCCTTTAGGCAGCCAGATATCGCCGAACATTACTGCGGTTATCGCGTCGATAAAGGTTTCCATCGAAGCTGACTTGGGAATAAAGCCGGCGCCGCCGTAGTGCAGGGCACGGCTGATGGTGGCGGCATCTTCATGGGCTGAAATCACTATCACCGGCAGTTCGGGGAAGTGGGCGCGCAGATGGATAAGAGTGGAGTAGCCATGGGAGCCCGGCATTTGCAGATCCAGCAGCACCAGATCATAGTCCTGATGAGTTTGCTCAAGCAGTTTTTGCAGCCCATCGGCACTGTCGGCCTCAAACCAGCGGGTATTGGAGAAACCGCTGTTAAGCGCTTGGCGCAGGGCATTGCGAAATAATGGGTGATCATCGGCGATGATAATATTTAAGTTTTCTGGCTTCATGGCTTGTTATGGTTATGGCTCTGCACGCTGAAGAAGGGTCAATGTAACAGAAAAGTGACAAATAATCCTATTGCTTTATCAGGCTTTAAGTGACTTTTTGTTACTGTCGCTTTTAGACTTTAGTCGAGAACGACAGTCAATAAAAGCCTTTTCAGCGGCAAACAGGATTGCAGGATAAAACTTACATAGCCTGTTGCCAGAAACAGGCTCGGATTATGTGAAATAAGCGAACAGGGTCTAGTTGGCCAGATCATCACTCCAGATCTGGGTTGGCTTTCTGTCTTCATCGACGGCCACGAAGGTGAAGACGCCGCGGATAGCGTGCTCACGCTTATCCTGATACATATCTTCTACAAAAATGTTCACTTCGACTTTCATTGAGGTGTTGCCCACATGGATCACCCGGGCGATCAGTTCTGCCAGGCTACCGGCAGGGATCGGCTTTTTGAAATCGATTCTGTCTGAGCTGACGGTGACCAGGGTCTTGCGACAAAAGCGGGTGGCGGCGATAAAGGCGGTTTCATCCATCCAGGCGAGGGCTTCACCGCCAAACAGTGTGTTGTGATGATTGGTAATAGACGGGAAAACCGCCTTGATCACCCGAGCCTCGGCTTGTTCAATTCGGCGTGCTACGGCCACTTCATATTGGCTCTGTGTCGTTTCTGGCATACGGCAACCTCTGGTTATGCTGGAAAATCAGGGGCGGTATTATAGTTCGACCAAAGGCGGATTGACAGTTTGCTTTCAACGGGTGCTGTGGAAACAGTCAGAGCACAAAAAAGCCCCGGCATCTCCGAGGCGGAGAGTGTGGGGCTATTTTATGTTGGCGGCCTGTATCTGTGGCGGCTTACTTGCCCAGCAGGCGGCGTCTTTCCTTGGCAGCAGCGGCCAGATCTCTGAGCAGCTTTTCCGAGTCTTCCCAGTGCAGGCAGGCATCCGTGATGCTTTTGCCGTAAGTGAGTGGCTCACCGGCAACCACTTTCTGATTGCCTTCGACAATAAAACTCTCGGCCATGATACCGGCAATGGCGGTGGAGCCGCTGCGCAGCTGCGTCATGATATCTTCGGCGACTTCCAGCTGCTTTTTGTGCTGCTTCTGGCTGTTGCCATGGCTGAAGTCGACCACTATGCCGGAGTGGATCCCAACCGAGTCCATCTGCTCTCTGGCCTTGGCCACATGCTGCTCGCTGTAGTTGGGGGCTTTACCGCCGCGCAGAATGATATGCCCGTACGGATTACCATGTGTGCGATAGACCGCCAGTGAGCCGTCTTTGTCCGGAGAGTAGAAAATATGTGGTTCTCTGGCGGCGCGCACTGCATCGACGGCAATATTGATGTTGCCGTCGGTACCGTTCTTGAAGCCTACCGGGCAGGAGAGTGCCGAGGCCATTTCACGGTGAATTTGGCTTTCTGTGGTGCGGGCCCCGATGGCCCCCCAGGTGATGAGATCGGCAATATACTGACCATTCACCATATCCAAAAACTCGGTGGCGATAGGCAGTTTCAGCTCGGTGATCTGCTGAAGTAACTTGCGGGCCAGGCGCAAACCTTTATTGGGGCTGAAGCTGCCGTCCAAGTCAGGATCGGAAATCAGGCCTTTCCAGCCGACTATGGTGCGTGGTTTTTCAAAATAGACCCGCATCAGAATGCACAGATCGTCTTTGAGTTCATGGTGCAGCTTGGCCAGACGGCCGGCATACTCAAGTGCTGCTTCAGTGTCATGGATGGAGCAGGGGCCTATGATGACCAACAAACGCGGATCGTCACCCTGAATAATGGCTTCGACTTCGCGGCGTTGTTCAACCAGGTAGTCTGCGGCTTCCTGAGTCAATGGATACTCAGATGCGAGTTGGGCAGGTGAGATCACTTTACATAAGAGAGAGGTGCGTAATTCGTCTGTTTTAATGGTCATTCATGATACCGAGGGAAATTTCTTGAGCGCTTTGCGCTTATCTTGTGTCGGATTATAACCAATCGAGCCGAGCTGCAAAGTGGCAATTGTCCGATAATTGCCCAAGTGGGCCTTGAAAAAGTGTCAAGACCCACTTGAATCATTCAGAGTTCGCACTGTGGTAACAAGTAGTTAGCTAGAAAATGCCAATATGTAACTCAGTTTCAACTCGAGTAGCATTTGTCGGCTGCTAGGGCGTTTTTTAGAACATATGGCGCTCAAGGCCGGTGGCATCGAGGATTTTGGTGGCGATTTCCTCGACCGATTGGTTGGTGGTGTCTATATAAGGGATGCGTTCTTTCTTGAACATCATCTCCACCTCTTTCACTTCGAGGCGGCACTGGCGCAAAGAGGAATAGCGGCTATTTTCCATCCGGCTCTGACGTATCTCATGCAGGCGTACGGGTTCAATAGTCAGGCCAAACAGTTTGGATTTATTGCGTTTCAATACCTCCGGCAGCTTGAGGTTGTCCATGTCGTCTTGAATAAAGGGGTAGTTGGCGGCCTTGATGCCGAACTGCATCGACAGATAGAGGCTGGATGGCGTCTTGCCGCAGCGGGAAACTCCCAGCAGGATAATGTCGGCCTTGTCCATATGCTTCATGGTCTGGCCATCGTCGTTATCCATGGCAAAGTTGATGGCGTCGATACGGGCATCATAACCCGCTTTGGCCATTCCATGGGTGCGATGCAGTGAAGGGCTGGCAGTGACCCCTAATTGTTGCTCCAAGGGGGCGACGAAAGTGTTGAGAAAGTCGTAGTCCAGGCCCTCACTGGAATAAATGATGTCGCGAATTTCCGGTTTGACGATGGAATGAAACACCAGAGGCCGTTCCCCTGTTGTAATAAAACTATCATTAATCTGTTTTTTAACGGCTTCTGCTTTAACGGTATTTTCCACAAATGGAATGGTAAGTGAATCAAATTCCAATGGAAATTGAGAAAGCACTGCGTGACCAAACACTTCGGCCGTGATTGCTGTTCCATCAGAAATGTAGAATACTTTACGTGCCATGCCGACCTCATGTAGTAATAAAATTACAAATAAAATTATAGATTTACGCTTGTTGCCTCGGAGTGTAAAATGCCGCTGCCCTCGTGTGAAGGGGCCACTGAAATAAACTTGCGGAGATAGAACTGTGCAGCAATACGTACTCTGGTATCAGGAATTAGGCATGGGTGACGTCAACAAGGTCGGCGGTAAAAACGCTTCCCTTGGTGAAATGATCAGTAATCTGGCCAATGCCGGTGTTCAAGTACCTGGCGGCTTTGCGACCACATCCCACGCGTTCAATGAGTTTCTTGAGCAAAGTGGAGTAAACCAGAAGATATATGACATTCTTGACACATTGGATGTAGATGATGTCAACGCACTGGCTAAAGTTGGTGCACAGATCAGACAGTGGGTTATCGAAACCCCATTTCAGCCAGAACTCGAACAAGCGATTCGAGAAGCTTACGAAAAATTAGCCTCTGAAACCCAAGATGCTTCATTCGCCGTGCGTTCCTCTGCCACCGCAGAAGATATGCCTGACGCTTCATTTGCCGGTCAGCAAGAAACCTTCCTCAACGTGAAGGGCTTTGAAGCTGTATTGGTTGCCATCAAGCATGTGTTTGCTTCTCTGTTCAACGATCGCGCTATCTCCTATCGTGTGCATCAGGGTTACGACCATCGCGGTGTGGCACTGTCTGCCGGTGTTCAGCGTATGGTTCGTTCCGATAAAGCGGCTTCCGGCGTGATGTTCACCATGGATACCGAGTCCGGCAACAAGGACGTGGTATTTATCACTTCTTCCTTCGGTTTGGGCGAAATGGTAGTGCAAGGTGCGGTTAACCCGGACGAGTTCTATGTACACAAGCCAACCCTGACTGCCGGTCACAAGGCTGTTGTTCGTCGTAATATCGGCAGCAAGCTGATCCAGATGGTGTACTCAGATGATGCATCTCACGGCAAGCAGGTGAAAATTGAAGATGTCGCCAAAGAACAGCGCATGACTTTCTCCATCAATGATGAAGAAGTGATGGAACTGGCCAAGCAGGCGATGATTATTGAAAAGCATTATGGCCGTCCGATGGATATCGAATGGGCCAAAGACGGTAACGACGGTCGTCTCTACATAGTTCAGGCTCGCCCCGAAACCGTGCGTTCCCGTGAAGATGTGCAACTGATTGAGCGTTATCACCTCAAGAGCCGCGGCGAAGTGATTTGTGAAGGTCGTGCTATTGGTCACAAGGTGGGCTCAGGTGTTGCCAAGGTGCTCAAATCTATCGACGAAATGGACAAGATCCAGCCAGGCGATGTACTGGTTACCGATATGACTGACCCGGATTGGGAACCTATCATGAAGCGCGCCAGCGCCATTGTCACCAACCGTGGTGGTCGTACCTGTCATGCCGCCATTATTGCCCGTGAACTGGGCGTGCCTGCAGTAGTGGGTTGTGGTGATGTGACCGACAAAATTCAAAACGGTCAGGAAGTAACTGTATCCTGCGCCGAAGGCGACACAGGTTATATCTATCAAGGCAAGCTGGAGTTTGATGTGATTTCCAGCCGCGTTGATTCCATGCCTGATCTGCCGATGAAGATAATGATGAACGTGGGTAACCCTGACCGCGCCTTCGACTTTGCCCGTCTGCCTAACGAAGGTGTTGGTCTGGCCCGTCTCGAGTTCATCATCAACCGCATGATAGGCATTCACCCCAAGGCTCTGCTGGAATTCGATCAGCAAAGCGACGAGCTGAAAGCCGAGATCACCGAGATGATCGCCGGTTATGAATCTCCGGTTGAATACTATGTTGCCCGCCTGGTTGAAGGTATCTCTTCTATCGCTGCAGCATTCCACCCCAAGAAGGCCATCGTGCGTATGTCTGACTTCAAGTCAAACGAATATGCCAACCTGATCGGCGGTGACAAGTACGAGCCAGAGGAAGAGAACCCAATGCTGGGCTTCCGTGGCGCCAGCCGCTACATCTCTGAGTCGTTCCGCGATTGTTTCGCCCTCGAGTGTGAAGCCATCAAGCGGGTTCGTAACGACATGGGGCTGAAGAACGTTGAGATCATGATCCCGTTCGTTCGTACTCTGGAAGAAGGCCGTCAGGTTATCGAACTGCTGAAAGAGCAGGGTCTGGAGCGTGGTAAAGATGGTCTGCGCGTCATCATGATGTGTGAACTGCCATCCAACGCCCTGCTGGCGGATCAGTTCCTGGAGATGTTCGATGGTTTCTCCATCGGCTCCAACGACCTGACTCAGCTGACTCTGGGCCTGGACCGCGACTCCGGCATCATCAGCCACCTGTTCGACGAGCGTAACGAAGCCGTTAAGGCGCTGCTGGCGATGGCTATCAAGTCTGCCAAGGCCAAGGGTGCCTATGTGGGTATCTGTGGTCAGGGTCCTTCGGATCACGCTGATTTCGCCGCCTGGTTGGTGGAGCAGGGCATAGACACAGTGTCTCTGAACCCCGACACAGTGATCGACACCTGGTTGTACCTGGCTGAAGCCCACGGCTAAGTCAGAAACCGTTGTTATGAAGGAAGCCGCTTTTTAGCGGCTTTTTTTTGTTTATAATGGCCCGATAACAAAAAATTTATTCGAGCATAAGATGTTACCCCTACTATCACACCAACAAACTCTGGAACCCTTGTATCTGGAATATCTGGATGCGCTGGAGCAGCGCGGCTTTCGCGGCGATATCGACAGGCGTTACAGTGCCCGTTTGGCGCAAGCGACGGATAACTCTGTTTATCAGTTTCTGCCACAAGCGGTGCTCTACCCAAGAGACAGCGCCGATATTGCCATGGCGTTGCGGCTCGCCTGTGAGGAAGCTTTTATCAAGGTGGTCTTCAGTGCCCGCGGCGGCGGTACCGGAACCAATGGTCAGGCGCTGACCCATGGGATAGTGCTGGATCTTTCGCGCCATATGAACCGGGTATTGGAAGTTAATCCAGAGGAAGGCTGGGTTAGAGTCGAGGCCGGTGTGGTCAAGGATGCGCTCAATGATGCGTTGCGGCCGTACGGCTTTTTCTTCAGCCCGGATCTTTCCACCTCCAACCGAGCCACCCTGGGGGGCATGATCAATACCGATGCCTCCGGCGCCGGCTCGCTGGTGTATGGCAAGACCTCGGATCATGTGCTTGAGCTTACCAGTGTGTTGGTGGATGGCAGTGTGCTGCACACGGCTCCAGTGAGCCGCGAGGTATTGGAATCGGGTGAGAAGGTCACTGACAACCCGCTCGGCAATAAGCTGATTACCGAAGTGGCCCGTCGCTGCCGTGAGCAGCGAGAGCTGATTGAACAGCGCTTTCCCAAACTGAACCGTTTTTTGACCGGTTACGATCTGAAAAATGTCTGGGATCAACAGCTCTGTGAATTCAACCTGTCGCGGATCCTCACAGGCTCTGAGGGAACGCTGGCGGTGGTGACTGAGGCCAAACTGGATATCACCCCTTTGCCGGCCAGCCGCCTTATGGTCAACATCAAATATGACTCTTTTGAATCTGCACTGCGCCATGCGCCCGACTTGGTGCTCGCCAATGCCACTGTGGTGGAAACCGTCGATTCCAAGGTGTTGAATCTGGCGCGGGAAGACATTATCTGGCACTCGGTATCTGAGCTTATCCAGGAAGTGCCCGGCAAAATAATCGATGGTCTTAACATGGTGGAGTTTGCCGGAGAACAAGCCCAGGTAGATGAGCGGGCTGAGCGTCTGGCCGCGGCGCTGGATGCACAGATTGCCGCCGGTGAAAAAGGGGTGCTTGGGTATCAGCTTACCCGGGATGCCGGTTCCATCAATAAGATTTATGCCATGCGCAAGAAGGCGGTGGGGCTGCTCGGGGCCACCAAAGGCCGCCGCAAACCGATAGCCTTCGCCGAAGATACCGCCGTACCACCGGAAAAGCTCGCCGACTATATCATGGAGTTCCGTGCCCTGTTGGATAGCCATCAACTGCAATATGGCATGTTCGGCCATGTGGATGCCGGGGTGCTGCATGTGCGTCCGGCGCTGGATATGTGCGATCCCAAGGATGAAGCCTTGCTGCGCACCGTCTCGGATCAAGTGGCGGCACTGACGCAGAAATACGGCGGCCTGATGTGGGGCGAGCACGGTAAAGGCGTGCGTGGTGAGTATGGCCCCCAAGTATTTGGCGAGCAGCTTTGGAGTGAGCTTGAAGAAGTTAAGACGCTGTTCGACCCCCAGAATAAACTCAACCCGGGTAAGCTGGTGGCGCCCAAAGGCCAACAGCTTATCTACAATGTCGACAGTACCAAGCGCGGCAGTTTCGATAGGCAAATACCTGTCAGTGTCCGCGATGCCTTCCCGGATGTGATGAACTGTAATGGCAACGGCCTGTGTTTCAACTACAGCCGCTTTTCGCCCATGTGCCCCTCTTTTAAGGTGACTGGAGACAGGATCCATTCACCCAAGGGCCGCGCCGGGTTAATGCGTGAGTGGCTGCGATTACTCGAATCTGAAGGCGTCGATGTCAATGAGCTGGCCAAGTCCAAACCCATGGGCTTATTGCAGCGGCTGCAGAACAGCCTTAACGCCAAGAAAGAATACGACTATTCCCACGAGGTGATGGAGTCGCTCAAGGGCTGTCTCGCCTGTAAGGCGTGCTCCGGCCAGTGTCCGGTGAAGGTGGATGTTCCCAAGTTCCGGGCACAGTTTTTCAGTATCTATTACCGCCGTTATCAGCGTCCCGCCAAGGATTACCTGGTGGCCGGTGTCGAGGATTCTGTGCAACTGATGGCCAAGGCGCCCCGGCTGAGTAACTTTGCGGCGCAGAACCCTCTATCCAAGTGGGTGATTAAAAAGGCTCTGGGGTATGTGGATGCGCCTGCGCTGTCTGTACCTACCCTGAAACAGCGCCTCGATGCTCACCCCAGCCGCGGTTATGATCTCAACGCCTTAAGCGCTATCCCCGCCGCTGAGCGACAAAACTATGTGTTGGTAGTGCAGGATCCTTTCAACAGCTTCTACGATGCCGAACTGGTTTATCGCTTTATTCGTCTGATTGAAGCGCTTGGACTCAAGCCGGTATTGCTGCCGTTCAAGCCCAATGGTAAACCGGCTCATATCAAGGGATTTCTGGAGCAGTTTGCCAAGACGGCGCAGACCGCCGCCGACTTTCTCAATCAGGTGCATGCCCTTGACATGCCCATGGTGGGAGTAGATCCGGCCTTGGTGCTGGTTTATCGCGACGAATACCGTGAGGCGCTCGGCGCCAAGCGCGGCCAATTCAATGTCCAGCTTGCCAGCGAGTGGCTCAGTGCCATGCTCGAGCAGTTGCCGCAACTGCCTGCAAGCGGGCGCGAGTTCACCTGGTTCAGCCACTGCACTGAATCCAGTGCTCGTCCCGGCACTGCCAAAGAATGGCAAACCATCTTTGCCCGTTTTGGTGCCAAGTTGGGTACCGTGAATCTGGGTTGTTGCGGCATGGCCGGTACCTACGGCCATGAGCTGGAAAACCTGCCACGCTCCAAGGCTCTGTATGAGATGTCCTGGGACGAGGCGATAAAGTCGTTGCCGCAGGAGCAGATACTGGTGTCCGGTTATTCCTGTCGCAGCCAGGTCAAACGCTTTGGTGGCTTCAGGCCCAGGCACCCCATCGAAGCCTTGCTGGAGCTGACTCAAATGCAAGCCTGAGAGCGCCAAGAATAGGGCTCCTCAAAGTGTGGAGCCCATGAGTAGGGAACACAAGAAAAGGAAGTCAGGATGAAACAGTCGGAAGACAAGGTGAGTGAGGCCCTGAAAGGGTTGGGGGCAAGACCTGACTTGTGTCAGCAGCAAGCCCTGTTTGAGATAGATGTTAAAGGTGACTGGTATTATCTCAACTCACCGCTGCCGACCAAGTTTGCCAGACTCTTCAGTAGTATTTTGCACTGCATCGAGGGTGAACATCTGTTGCTCACCCCGGCAGAGCGTTTGAAGGTAGCGGTGGCCGACACACCGCTTATCATAGTTGATTACAAGCAGTTGGATATCGAGGCCGAGAGCAGCCGTTTTGCCTTGGTTTGCTCCCAGGGTAATGAGTTCGAG
This sequence comes from Shewanella chilikensis, assembly GCF_037953065.1. NCBI lineage: Bacteria > Pseudomonadati > Pseudomonadota > Gammaproteobacteria > Alteromonadales > Shewanellaceae > Shewanella > Shewanella chilikensis. Next base: position 1,945,825 of record NZ_CP149966.1, read on the forward strand.
GTGCAGGGGCTCAATGCCTTTGAGAGCGCCGAATCCGGGCTATTGGTAAGCTTGCCTCGAGGTCTCAAGGCCAGGCTTGGGCGTGCCTGTTTTTATCGCTTTGCCGAAACCTATTTACTGAGTTAAAAGTCAACGGAATCGCTTTGCCATTCAGGCAGATATAAAACCTTTATTTACAGTAGCCTGACTGTAAATGCCCCATTATTCTCCTTTCTTGTGTTAGTGAAATATTCAGCAGGTGGTAGTATTAATACCATTGGTATAGAAGTTTGATTGACTCAGAATCGGGTTAGCCACTCAAGTTTAAAGCGGATTATCGGCTGGTAATCGTTTACCCATAGGGGAGTCATAAAGCCGTATATTTGGGCAGGTCAATGCGGTTTTATTCCGCCGGAGACGCCATGCACCGCTTTTCATGCTCCCCGCGTAGGTCAATCATTTTGCGCAGTGGTATAGTTAAACTCGGCAATGGAAATGGTCCGGTGCCAATGAAGCAGAATAAACGATTTTGCTGAATGGGGCGAAGCCCAGCAGCTAGCGAACAGACAAGCCCTGAAGTACAGGAGGTGTTGCTTGAACCGCAAAGAGAGTCTCGGTTATCTGGTATCCCATCTGAACGTGGAATTGCAACATGAACTGGATAGCCGCCTGAAGCGTTATCAGCTGGATATTAAACTCTGGCCTGTGTTGTTTGCGCTCTGGCAAGAGGAAGGGATCAGCCAAACCGAGTTGTCACGTCGCTGTGATGTGGCCAACTACACCATGACACGCTTGCTGGATCAACTGCAGGTACAAGGCTTAATTTATCGCCACCAGGAAGAAGACAACCGGCGTGCGTTTCAAATTTTCCTGACCGATCAGGCCAAGGCGATGGAGCAGGACTTAATTCGCGAGGCCGAGCGGGTCAACGAGAAGTTTATGGCGGCCTTGGATGAGCCGGAAAGAGCGCAGTTGCTTATGCTGCTCAACAAGATAAATCATACCGACAAGCGTTAACCTTATGGTTGAATGCGCGATCACTGAATCAAAGATAGACCAATAGTACGCACACCAATCCTCCCAGTAGCAACCAGTGTTGCATATGTGAGTTGTTTGGCTGTTGCTTCCCCTGTTTGAGGCTCGCCAGCAGGCGGTTACACTTGTAGATGCGACAGATAGTCAGCTCTGTGGTGGGGTCTACCAGAAGTTGCATCCGGCAACGTGCGCCATTACGTAACTCAAAGCTGTGTTCGCTATGTAGCCCCAGGTTGAATTTGCTGGATACCATTTTACCGTCGACAAACAAACGCTCAAATCCATTCCAGTTACTGGCCTGTAGTTCCACCTTTTGCTGTTCCACTTCATAGCCGAATCTGAGCATCACTGACTCCCTGACATTCGAGATGACGAATGTTAAGTCAAGCAGAGGCAGATGACGCTTGCCAGTCCGGGAAAATGAATTTTCTGTTTCCGGCGCCTATCTCTTTGCCGACAAGGGGAAAATTTTTTCAGTAATAAAAAAGGGCCCGAAGGCCCCTTTATGGAATATGAGCGAGCTTAAGCTTGAGTACCATTGATGATGGCGCGGGCCATCTCATCGGCTACTTCGGCCGTGGTACGGTTCTGCTCATCGGCCTGCTTGAAGATGGTCAACAGGGTGTTGTAGATCTCTTCTACCTTGGCGCTAGACTTGGCAGCATCATAGTCTTTTTCGAAAGACACGTTGATGATGCCACCGGCGTTGATCACATAGTCTGGGGCATAGAGGATGCCCATCTGCTTGAGCTGCTCACCGTGGCGGGGCTCGGCCAACTGGTTGTTGGCGCAGCCTGCGACTATGCCGGCTTTCAGCTGTGGCAGTGTGGTGTCGTTAAGTGTGGCACCCAGGGCGCAAGGGGCATAGACATCGACGTCCAGAGCATAGATGTCCTGAGGAGCAACCACCACGGCGCCAAAGTCGGTGGCGACCTTGTCCAGTGATGCTTGATGGATATCGGTTACAAACAGCTCTGCGCCTTCTTCATGCAGGTGCTTGCACAGATAATAGCCCACATGGCCTACGCCCTGAACGGCTATCTTGAGGCCCTTGAGGCTATCTTTGTCCAGCTTGTGTTTAACGGCAGCCTTGATACCCAGGTAAGTTCCCATGGCGGTAAAAGGAGAGGGATCGCCGCTCATTCCTTCCAGACCAAGCACATAAGGGGTTTCATCATGGGCAATCATGATATCGGCAGGGGTGGTACCCACATCTTCGGCCGAGTAGTAGCGGCCGCCCAGGCTGTGAACAAAACGGCCAAAGGCGCGGAACAGTTGTTCACGATTCTCTGTCTTGGGATCGGCTATGATAACTGACTTACCGCCACCCATGGCCAGACCGGCCAGCGCGTTCTTGTAAGTCATACCGCGAGAGAGGCGCAACACGTCAGTGAGGGCTTCATCATCTGATTGGTAGTTCCACATACGGCAACCGCCTACGGCTGGACCCAGGTTGGTGTTGTGGATGGCGATGATGGCACGCAGGCCACTTTCCTTGTCATGACAGAATACTACCTGTTCATGTTCGTCGAATGATACATGATTAAATACAGCCACGTCTGTTCTCCGCTGTGCTTATTGGGGCGGCGCTTAGCGGCCGCCGACCGCTTGTTATATTTATTGCAGAACCATAGCATTTAGCGATACTCTCAACAAAGCTGATGAGCAGAATATTTGTGATCTATCTGGCAATTTTGCTTTCCACCTTACGTTAACGTAAAGCTGGTTGAAAGCTGAAGTCAGCCACCCATAGTCGTCTCATTATGGAGTGGTACTGAAAAAGCTGGCCAGAGGCTTAGTTGAACAGATACAGAATATAAAAGCACAATAAAAACAAACAAGAAGAAAGGAAAGTTTATGACTGAACAGACAAGTACACCGCCTAACGCCGAACAGCAGGAAGCCTTGCGCCAGGCTTGGGTGCGTGAACAGTTCCAGAAAGCCAATAAATTTCTTGCAGAGAAAGGGGTGATCCCCAGCAAAGTGGTACCGGCAGAAAGCCGTTATCTGGCGCCTTATGTAGCCATGTGGAAAATCGAATCCAAACAGCCCAGCCACAAGACCTATTGGGTGATGTCCGGTGACTTGCCTTCCGACTATGTTGATGTCAGCGTAGCAGCCACTGCCCGTGAAGCCTTGCGTCACTTTTCGCTGACCTGGCAGCTCAAGGCCGAGAACTTAGTGCAATCCGGTGCCACCAAAGACCCAACCCAGGCCAAGTTTGCCCAGTTGCTGGTCTCCAGAGCCGAGAGCCTGTACAAGATCCAAGCGGACGATAAGCTCTGGGGGTGATGTCGCAATCAATTTCTCACTCTCGACTTTGACGATGAACTTCTGATAGTCATAGTGACGCCAATAGCCTTGGCAGACTGTTGCTCCCTTCCCTGAGAGGTGTTTCTGCAGAAGTTCGAAAATGCGGTGGCAGATGTGGGGAACTACCAGTAAATCTGTGTCTTAGAGGCTGCTTTTGGATACCCCTAAAACAACAACCCAGCCTATGCTGGGTTGTTGTTTATCAAAGAGAGCTTCTAAGTTCAAAGGCGTCAGGCTGCGCCGTCGAACAGGGTATCTTCCAGTGTGCGGCCTCGCATCAGGCTGCGATATTGCCAGCCATTCTGCTTGAGTAGCTGCAGCAGTTCGATATCCAAGGTGTCCTTTTCCGGTTGGTAACGGATAAGGTAGTTTTGTTTGCCCTTGGCCGAGACCTCGTAAACACCTTCAAGGGCGTAGAGTGCCTCCAGCAGTTTTTCCTGATCACAGTGTTGCATCTGCAGCGTCAGATAGGCTTCGGCGCTGCTCTGCTGCATGGTGACCGACTGGCTCAGTTTACCTTTGTCCAGATACAGCACTCTGTCACAGAGCTTTTCCAGTTCATCCAGATTGTGGGAGCTGATAATAAAGGTAGTGTCTGCGCTCAAGGATTCTACCAACTCGCGAATTTTGCGGGCGTTGGCGGGATCCAGTCCGGCCGTGGGTTCATCCAGCAGCACCAGCTTGGGGTTGCCTATCAGCGCCTGAGCTATCGCGGCGCGTTTCCCCATACCATGACTCAGAGAGTTGGGTTTTTGATTGGCGACGTCCTCAAGGCCTACCAGCGCCAGCACCCGCATGGATTCAGCTTTGGCAGCTTCAGCGCCCATACCCTGCATGCGGGCAAACAGGCTGAATTGAGTCAGCAGGCTGAAGCCGGGATCCAGGGCGGCGTCCTGGGGCAGGGCCGAGATCTGTCCTAAAAGTCCGGTGCTGCCCGGGCGCTGTCCCATCACAGTGATTTCACCACTACTTGGACGTATATAACCCAGCAACAGGCTCATCAATGTGGTCTTGCCGGCACCGTTTGGGCCGACCAAGGCGATGGGACTACCGGGCTCCAGTTGCAAGTCGACGCTATCCAATGCCCGCTTGCTGCCGTAGAGTTTGCTCAGGCCGTTACAGTTAATCAGACTCATAGATCACCTCGCTGCATCATGGTGCGGCCTATTGCCAATAATCCAATGGTTTGCAGCAGTGGCAACCAAGCACTTGACAGTGCCGTTAGCGGCTGGGCATTGAGCATGGCATCTATCTGTGCGCCGGGCACCAGATAACCGATGAAAGAGAGCATGGGCAACTGGGCATTAATAGTTGCCATTACTATCATCATGACGGCAAAGAAAAGCACCGCGAATACGCTGGCTAGTCTGGCCGAGCTGGCCCAGAGTGAGAATAGCGCCATCAGGGCGGTGTAGGGCAGCAGGATCAATACCAGATTGAGCGTCATCATCAAGCCGGAAGTCAGCGCGGGTAGCACCAATGCCATATCCCGGCTCATGGTCAAAAATACGGTTGCTATGACTGTGATGGCAACCAACAGCAATTGGATCAACATCATGCCGAGGAAGCGGCCGAAGAAGAGGGCATCGCGGCCCGAACGCAGGCAGAGAAAGCGCAGTGTGCCGCGGTTTTTGTCCGAGGCGAACTGATCGCCGCAGATAAGAATGCTGAACATGGGGAACAGGTAGAGACTGATGACCCAATAGACGGCTTGCTCGGCAACCGGCCAGGCAAACAGTTGATCCAACGTGCCTTCACCGAAGGCGCCGGTAACAAAATGCTTGAAGTCCGGGTTCAACAGAAAGCTGGCGGCACCTCGGACCGGATAGGCGAGGATCAGCAGCCACACCAGGGCGAAAGCTATCATCGCCAGGGTGCCACGGCGGTGGAAAATCAGTTTATAGAGTTCAAATCCCGCGAGTTGCAGGGCGTTTTTCAGCCCTCCGGGATGAGTGCTGTGAGTTGCAGTTGTCATGTGGTTCCTTGTTTTGCTCCAAATATGGAGTCCTTGCAGCGACAGGTGCAAGCACTGGGTTGCCGATAAGACGCCAGCCTAACACCATGAGGCCAGGCAGACCAACGCCTGGCCGCTATTTCAAGCCGTAGCTGTCGTTTTTACGGTCAATTATGCCAGTTGCGCCTTAAGCTCGGCCAATTCCTGTTTTAGTAAAGCCAGCTCTTGCTTGATTGTCGTCAGCTCTAGCTCAAGCAAGGCTATCCGGCTTTGGCTCGCCGTTTCTGGCTCACTTTCGCACTTTCTTTCGCGTTCACCTTCACGGTGAGCTGCAGCTTGATTGGCAATCTGAGAGGTATCTGCGCCGCCGGAACTTTCAGATACACCATCATGCTCGGTGAAGTTCTCGGCAAAGCGTATCTCACGTTTGCCCGGCTCCCTGGCCAGTTGGCGGATAAAGCCTTTGTCTTTCAACGCTAGCAGGGTTTGCTCCACTTGTGGCAGGCCGTCAAATTCAAACAACCGCTGAGCCCGGCTTCTGAGCTCACCAGCGGTTTGGGCGCCGCGCAGCAGCAACAAACACACTATCGCCAGCTCTGCGGGGGAAAACTGCAGCTCGCCAAATTCTGTGTTACAGAATCTGTGGCGGTATTTAATGACCCGGCTGCCAAAGCCGGATTGCTCACTCAGCAGACGTTTTTTACTCAGGCTGTCCAAGGCTTGCTGCACTTCAGATTCGTTCAGTTCCATCACGGGATCGCGGCTGGTCTTTTGATTGCAGGCTTGGGTCAGTGAGTTGAGAGACAAGGGATAAAGATCCGGAGTAGTGACTTCTTTTTCCAGCAGGCAGCCAATCACTCTGGCTTCGATGGCATTGAGTTGCAACATAATTGACAGTTCCATTCAAGGCAGATGTCGGCCAACTGACCGACATTTTACTCAGTGTTTTTGAGTTATATCAGAGCCTTGAGCAGATGTCGCGGTTTTCCTCGGCTGCGCCTTTCCTGAATAGGGCAGGCGCGTTATTTTTGCTCAATTCTTTGCCAGTGCTTTGTCAGTTCTTTGTTCAATTACTGGCGTGGATACCGTCATCTTCGATGCGCAGTTTTCCGGCCTTGAACAGGCCGCCGATGGCTTTCTTGAAGGCCTTCTTGCTCATGCCAAGTTCGGCGTAGATCACCTCGGGCGAGGTCTTGTCGCTGTAGGGCAGGAAACCGCCGGCCTGGGCCAGCTTCTTCATGATCCGCTGTGATTGCTGATCCAACTCCTGACGGTCAGCCTTTTGCAGGGTCAGATCCAGTTTGTTGTCGTGACGCACCTGCTTGATATAACCCTTGAGCTTTTGGCCAAACTTCAGCTTACGGAACACTTCATTTTGATAGATGACGCCCCAATGCTTGTTGTTGACTATCGCCTTGTAGCCGAGATCTGTGGTACCTGCAATGATAAGGTCAACCTGTTGACCATTCTTGTACCAAGCCGGGCTCTTATCGACAAACTTATCGATTTTGGACGAAGCGACAATCCGTTCGTCGGCGCGGTTACGGTGAACATAGACCAGGTAACTGCGGCCTTCTTCTGCCTGCTTGTGCTGCTCACCGAAGGGCAGCAGCAGATCTTTTTCCAGTCCCCAATCGAGGAAGGCACCGACCCGGCCAATGGAAACCACCTTGAGATAAGCAAACTCACCCACCTGAGCCAGGGGCTTTTTAGTGGTTGCGATAGGCATGTCGTTGGAGTCCAGATAGAGGAACACCTCCAACTTGTCGCCAACCTGACAACCCTTGGGCACCACTTTATTGGGTAATAACACCTGTCCCAACTCATGAGCGTTGAGGTAAACCCCGAAATCAACCTGTTTGACCACTTCCAGGGTGCAACTTTGACCTATTTCTGCCATCTGTTTTTGAACCTGATTAACTTTGTTTCAGCTGCGGCGGATTATAACGGATTGCGCCCACCTATGCCCGTGCCTTTTTTTAGGGAAGGTACGAATAAGTCCTCGTGGCCTTCTCTTTTGTAGGGCGTGGCTTGCACAGCAATTGGCGTTCAAGGCATCTGACTGAAGGCATGCCGGGGCCTGTCGAAGTCAGACTTCCCTAAGTTTAAATAAGACTAAAGTTAGCGCTGCTTTTTGCAGCAGAACTGGTTAAGCTGAAAATAAAAACCTTTGCCTATGTTCTCTATCTGGTCCGTCAGCCTGCTGGCACTCTTGTATCTCGCGCTGTTGTTTATCATCGCCTGGTGGGCGGATAAATATAAGCCCAAACGCTTTCGGGCGCTGTTTTACAGCCTGACACTCGGCGTCTACTGCACCTCCTGCGTCGTGGTACTTTGTCCAGCTTCTATTTGGTTGCCGTGATTTGCGCTCGAATCGCCAGGCTTCACGATAACAACCCTTTGTTTGAGGGTGAGTTTTCACCCTCAAATTCCCCAAGGGGGCTGCATTGAATCAAACTAGGTACCCAAAGCGGTATCTGGCCATCAAAATAGGGGGCCTGTGTATTTAAAAAATCTTGAACAGATAAAATCGGCTTTCAAAGCTCAATTTATTGATATAAATCGAAAAAAGCTCGCTTAAATGGCATGGGTGAACATCGCAACTGTAGTTTATATTTCAAGGCCTTGGATAAACTGTGATTCGTGCTTGCATTATGGGGCACAGCAAGGTTTAATTGCGCCGTTTTGAAGGTACATTCAGTCCTGACAGGCAAACGTGAGTAACAGGGTTATTATGGTTCACGAGTCATTAACCGTGTAAATGAACAAAGCACCATTTACACGGGGTTAAGAGGGTTTTAGCTAATGCACAGCCATTCATTTGCCGCACTGGTTCGCCAAGTGCCACAACACAGGTTTTCAACCATTGTCAGCTATGACAATACCGGCTTGAAACATCTCACGTTAATCCGCATCAATTCCGGCCGCGAACAGGCCAATAGTCCCAACTGAGCCCGTCGTCCATCTACGACGATACATTCACTCGGCATTCATTTTTGAATCGCCGAGGACGGGTTATTTGTCCACCCTTACATTCAACACCAAGAGTTTTAGGTTAAATGCAAGCCAAGAATATTTACTACGAGACACTGCATCCGGCATATGGGCAGTATTTTGAGGTGGAAAAGGTGCTGTTCGAGCAAAAGACCGAACAGTGGCACCTGAGCATTTTTGAAAATGCCGCTATGGGACGGGTCATGGCGCTCAATGGTGCCATCCAGACCACTGAGAAAGATGAGTTTGTCTATCACGAAATGTTGACCCATGTGCCTATTCTGGCCCACGGCGACGTCAAGCGGGTGCTTATTATAGGCGGCGGTGACGGTGGCATGCTGCGGGAAGTGGTCAAACATAAACAGATTGAATCCATTACCATGGTGGAGATTGATGCCGCCGTGGTGGAAATGTGTAAAAACTATTTTCCAAACCATTCCCAAGGTGCCTATGATGACCCCAGAGTCAACTTGGTGATCAGCGACGGGATGGATTATGTTAGGCAATCACAGCAAAAATTTGATGTGATTATCTCTGACTGCACAGATCCCCTTGGTCCGGGAGAAGTGCTGTTCAGTTCCGACTTTTACGAGGGCTGTAAGCGTTGTCTCAATGAAAATGGGATTTTTGTCGCTCAGAACGGCGTGCCTTTTATGCAGCTGGATGAAGTGCAAAATACCGTCAGACGCATGAGCTCTTATGTGAAAGAGTGTCGGTTCTATATGGCGGCCGTGCCTACCTATGTGGGTGGCAGCATGGCCTTTGCCTGGGCAACCGATGATCTTGAGGCGCGTCAGCATAGCCTGGCGACTCTCGAAGAGCGTTTTGAGCGGGCCGGTATTACCACCCGTTATTACACGCCGGCTATCCATCAGGCAAGCTTTGCGCTGCCGGCGTTTGTCGAACAGGCGGTCGCGTCAGCGATGACGGTTACCGCATAACCCATTTTTTGATAACAGGCTAACGAACATGAGTGATTGGTCTATTGACGATGCCCGCGTCGGCTACAACGTCGCATACTGGAGCCAGGGATTTTACGGGATCAGCGATCAGGGTGAGGTGACAGTGTCACCGGATCCTTTGAATCCGGACAGCAAAATCGGCCTGAACGAACTGGCCAAAGACATGGTGAAGGCCGGTGTTAACCTGCCTGTGCTGGTCCGTTTCCCGCAGATTTTGCACCACAGGGTCGATAGCCTGTGCCAGGCCTTTAATCAGGCGATTCAAAAGTATGAGTACAGCGAGGACTATCTGTTGGTTTATCCCATCAAGGTGAACCAGCAGCAGACAGTGGTTGAGGAAATCCTCGCCAGCCAGGTCAGCAAAGAAGCCCCGCAACTTGGGCTTGAAGCCGGCAGTAAGCCTGAGCTGATGGCGGTACTGGCCATGGCACAAAAGGCCAGCTCAGTCATAGTCTGTAACGGCTACAAGGATAAAGAATATATCCGCCTGGCACTGATAGGCGAAAAGCTGGGCCACAAGGTCTACATAGTGCTGGAGAAGATGTCCGAGCTTAAGATGGTACTGCAGGAATCCCGCGAGCTGGGGGTTACTCCGCGTCTGGGTCTGCGCGCACGCCTGGCGTTCCAGGGCAAGGGAAAGTGGCAGGCCAGTGGCGGTGAAAAGTCCAAGTTTGGTCTGTCTGCTGCGCAGGTGCTGCGGGTGGTCAACGAGCTCAAGAGTGCCGATATGCTGGATTCGCTGCAGTTGCTGCACTTCCACCTGGGTTCGCAAATCGCCAATATCCGCGATATTCGCCACGGTGTGGGTGAAGCGGCGCGCTTCTACTGTGAGCTGAGAAAACTGGGGGCCAAGGTCAACTGTTTCGACGTGGGCGGCGGCCTGGCAGTGGACTATGACGGTACCCGCAGCCAAAGCAACAACTCAATGAACTATGGCCTGAGCGAATACGCCAACAATATCGTCAGCGCCCTGAGTGATGTCTGCGCCGAGTACGAGCAGCCGGTGCCGAGGATTATCTCTGAGTCCGGCCGCTTCCTGACGGCGCACCACGCCGTACTTATCACGGATGTTATCGGTACCGAGGCCTATTCCCCTGAGAATATCCAGCCACCGGCAGAGGATGCCCCACAGCTGCTGCAAAACATGTGGCAGTCCTGGAGCGATATCCGCGGCCGCGCCGATTCCCGTGCCCTGATTGAGATTTTCCACGATACCCAATCGGATCTGGCCGAAGCTCACGCTCTGTTTGCTCTTGGGCAACTTAGCCTGGAAGAGCGCGCCTGGGCGGAGCAGACCAACCTGCGTGTCTGTCACGAGCTGCAGGGCTTGATGAACAACAAGAACCGTTATCACAGGCCCATCATTGATGAACTCAATGAGAAACTGGCCGACAAGTTCTTCGTCAATTTCTCGCTGTTCCAATCGCTGCCGGATGCCTGGGGTATAGATCAGGTGTTCCCTGTGTTGCCGCTGACCGGGCTGGATACCGCGCCAGAGCGCCGCGCCGTGATGCTGGATATCACCTGTGACTCGGACGGCATGGTGGATCAGTATGTGGACGGGCAGGGGATTGAAACCACACTGCCGGTTCCTGCCTGGAGTGCCGAGAGCCCGTATCTTATCGGTTTCTTCCTGGTGGGGGCTTATCAGGAGATCCTCGGTGACATGCACAACCTGTTCGGTGATACCAACTCGGCTGTGGTGCGTCTCGATGAAAGCGGCCTGGCCAACATAGAGTCTGTGCTGTCCGGTGACACTGTGGCCGATGTGCTGCGCTATGTGAACCTGGATGCCGTGTCCTTTATGCGCACCTATGAAGAGCTGGTGAATCAGCATATTGCCGAAGACGAACGCACCTCGATCCTTGAAGAGCTGCAATTGGGTCTTAAGGGTTATACCTATCTGGAAGATTTTTCATAAGGTCGGTGCATTCAGCAGGCCCTTCGGGGCCTGCAACAAGTAGAGATAAAAGATGTTTTTTGAAGGTTCAGAAAAAAAAATTGAAGTGATAGTGACGCCGGCTACGCCTTCGCTGCGCTCACTGGGAAAGCCCTTCTGGGAAGAGATGGTGGCCAAGGCCAATGCAGAAATCCTCTCTTCCGTCAGCAATGATTATTGCGATGCCTATCTGCTCAGCGAGTCGAGTCTGTTTGTTTGGGACGACAGGTTTTTAATGTTGACCTGTGGTACCACTACACTGGCGCGCTCGACCCTGCATTTTATCGACTCCCTCGGCGAAGAGGCGATAGCCTTTGCGACTTTTCAGCGCAAAAACGAATATCTGTCGCACCTGCAGGCCAGCTCTTTTGAGCAGGACTTGCAGGCGTTGAGAGAGAAACTGTCCGGCGTGGCGTACCGTATCGGTCATCTGGATTCCCATCACCATTACCTGTTTTGCAGTGACAAGGCCTTCAGCGCCGAGAGCGGTGATGCCACCAGTGAGCTGTTGATGTATCACATTCGCGGTGAAGCGGCCGACTATCTGCGCTCCGATAACCAAAGCTGCGCCGGGGTTCGCCAATTGCTGGCACTGGAAGAGATGCTGCCCGGATTCCAGTTTGATGACTTTCTGTTTGAGCCCTTTGGTTATTCCATCAACGGCATTCGCGGCAAAGAGTATATGACTATTCATATCACACCGCAGGAAAGCAGCTCTTATGTCAGCTTCGAGACCAATCTGGATCTCGCCGCACAACCGATAGATATCTTCGCCCGTTTGCTGGCCATTCTCAATCCCGGCAGCTGGGATGTCATCGGCTTCAACGCCCAGTTGGACACCCGTGGTTACCCTGAACATTTATGTCTGGGAAGTTGCTCTTTGTCCCTGGAGCAGGGTTATAATGTTGGCTTCAGTCACTATCAGCAGATGTGCCACGAAGTGCTGATCCCTGAGTCCATGTAAATATCGGCATTAGCCAAGTTTTGGAGTATTTATGACCACTTTAGCAGATAAACCTGATTACTCGCTTTATTCAAATGCGTTTGGTTATTTGCGTCAGCCACTGGATTTCAAACCGCTAGAAAGCGATGCGGATGTGGTGGTAATAGGTTTGCCTTTCGATATGGCCGTTACCGGTCGCAGCGGTGGCCGTATGGGGCCCGGAGCTATCCGCAATGCCTCGACCAATTTGGCCTGGGAAGAGAAGCGTTGGCCTTGGGATTTCAGCCTCAGCGAATATATCAAGATAGTGGATGCCGGCGATCTGGTATTCAACTGTGGTGATGCCGCCGACTTTACCGAGCGCACCGAAAACTTTGCCAGCAAAGTTCTGGCCTCCGGCAAGACACTGCTGAGCTTTGGCGGCGATCACTTTGTGACCCTGCCGCTGCTGCGCGCGCATCACAAACAGTTTGGCAAGATGGCGCTGCTGCACTTCGATGCTCACACCGATACCTACAGTGAAGGCAGCAAGTTTGACCATGGCACCATGTTCTATCATGCCCCCAACGAAGGCTTGATCGATCCGGCCCATTCTGTGCAGGTGGGGATCCGCACCGAATACACCAAAGAGGGCCACGGTTTTCAGGTGATTGACGCCGCCATGGCCAATGATATGACCGCCGATGAAATCGTGGCGCAGATCAAGGCGCGGGTTGGCGATATGCCTTTGTATGTGACTTTTGATATCGATTGCCTGGATCCTGCCTTCGCGCCGGGAACCGGTACTCCGGTATGCGGCGGTCTCACCAGTGATAAGGCGCTGAAGATTATCCGTGGTCTCAAGGGCCTCAACATAGTGGGTATGGATGTGGTTGAAGTGGCACCTGCTTACGATAGCGCCGACATTACTGCGCTGGCGGGCGCGACGCTGGGCCTGGAAATGCTGCATGTCTGGGCTTTGTGTCAGGGCAAAGTCAAGTAAGCCGCTTTACGTTAAGCCAACGCTTGTCGTTGGCTTTTCTTCTTGTATAGAGCCCCCCTAGCTAGGCTGGGGGTTCGCTTTCGCTGGGGCACTGCGCCCGGCTCAGGGACAAGGATAGACAATGACAGATTTGAGTGATATTCGCCGCGAATACACCCGGGGCGGCCTCAGGCGCGCCGATCTGGCCGCCGAGCCCATGGCGCAGTTTGAGCGCTGGATGGCGCAAGCCAAGGATGCACCTTTGACGGATCCTACCGCCATGGTGGTGGCCACAGTGGACGAAACCGGGCAACCGTTTCAGCGGATAGTCTTGCTGAAGCGTTTTGATCAGCAGGGTTTTGTATTCTTTACCAATCTGGAAAGCCGTAAGGCGCAGCAGATTGCCGTCAACGCCAAGGTTAGTTTACTGTTTCCCTGGCATCCGCTGGAGCGCCAGGTCGCCGTGACAGGTGTCGCCGAAGCCCTGTCTGCTACAGAGGTATTCAAGTACTTTGTCAGCCGTCCGAAAGATAGCCAGATAGCGGCCTGGGTCTCGAAACAGTCGAGCAAGCTTAGCGCCCGTCAGGCACTCGAGAGCAAGTTTGCCGAGATGAAGGCCAAGTTTGCCAAGGGCGAAGTCCCCTTGCCCAAGTTTTGGGGCGGTTACCGCATAGTGCCTTCCAGTGTGGAATTCTGGCAGGGCGGTGAGCACAGGCTGCATGACAGATTCCTCTACAGCCGCACAGATGGTGGATGGGAGATTAATCGTCTCGCACCTTGATGGCGCTATGGCATAACAAGAGGGACGGCATCTGCCGTCCCTCTACTTTATCCGTCAACTATTTTAACCGCACTACGTTTTCCGCCTGCAGCCCCTTTTGGCCTTCTGTCACGCTGAAGCTGACCTTCTCACCCTCTTTCAGGGTGCGACGGCCGCTGCCTTGAATGGCGCGGTAATGGACGAACACATCGGCGGCGTTTTCCTGGGTTAGAAAACCAAAGCCTTTTTCATCGTTGAACCATTTAACGGTTCCTGTCACTTGTTGCTCTGACATAGTTTCCTCTTTCAGTCACTTAGCCTGGGCTGTAGCTTTGTATAAGTATTTGTAGGGTAAAGGGGATTTGTTTCACTGGTTTGACACTCTGATGATCCTTGAAAACCAGAGTTTTTTGCGCTCAGCAACAGGTTTTTATAGCAAGAGTGGGGCTGAAAATAACTGGCTGATAGAGATTGCCAGGGATAGAGTCAATATCAATCCCATCAAGAGTGAGGGAGTAGCATTCTGCAGGTTTATGGGTTGAGAATGCTACTCTTATGAGCCGAGAGCAGGGCTGATATTTTATTTAGTACAGAAAGACTGACTCAATCTCACTCTTCACTGAGGTAGAAGTAACCTTTTTCTAGCAGGTCACACAGCAGCGCTGCTATTGCCTCATCATCCAGCAATGACTCAAGGTTTGCAGCATTTATGCTGGTGCGATTGGCAATAAATTGCGCCTGCTCTTCACTGCCTTGCGGCAATTCAAAGGCTTCCCCATTGATAAACAGCCGGCAGTTGGGATCGTTTTCCAGCATGAGAATTTTAAGCCCACCTATGCGCTTGAATACAGCGCCTTCGGCCGCAGCTTCTCTGAGCTCCTCGGTACTCATAGGCTCACCCTGGCAAATATCCAGATCAAAGCGATTCTGACTCAACAATTTGCCCAGCACGCCCTGATAATAGTCAGGGTTCTCAGTCAGCTCTTTCAGCAGCGCCATCATCCCCTGTTGCTGGCTCTTGGCGATCAGCGCAGGTTGCCCGGCTTCTTCACTCGAAGTGAAACGTTTGTGGCCGAGATCCTGATCAAGCATAAAGTCGGCCATTTCGCTGATAAGCTCTTGCTGACTCGGTGCCCGGAAGCCTATTGAGTAGGACAGTGCCAGGGTCAGAGTCTCGCCCCTGTGAGGAAAACCGGGCGGAATATACAGCATGTCGCCGGGCTCCAGCACTGTATCTATGATGGGCTCAAAGTCCTCAATCAAAGGGGTATTGGGGTTATTGCCGCGCTTGGCGTATTGGCCCTTGGCACCCACTGTCCAGCGTCTGCGCCCCTCGCCTTGAATGATAAAGACATCATAGTTGTCTATATGGGGGCCGACACCACCACCCGGCGTGGCAAAGGACACCATCAGGTCATCGAAGCGCCAGTCCGGCAGGAAACGGAAGGCTTCCACCAGACCCTGAGAGTCCGGATACCAGTGGTTGACGGCCTGCACCAGCAGTTGCCAGTTTTCTTCACTGAACTTGTCATAGTCTTCAAATGGGCCTGAGATCACTTCCCAGTCCTGCCCCTTGGTGATTACCACCCGTGAGGAGATCTCCTCTTCACAGGCGAGGCCCGCCAGCTCATCGGCGGCGATAGGATCGACAAAGTCCTTGAAGGCTTGTCTGATCACCTTGGGTTGTTGCTGCCACACCTCTTTAACAAAGGCATCTCTGTCAAGAGTCAGCTGGTAAGTGTTCGTCATCTGTTATCCAATCCTTAAACCGTTTCAATGGCCAGTCAGTTATCCCGCTTGCAACGGCATAAACCCCGGGGAGAAAAAAGGCGGTACTGGAAACCAGTACCGCCTGCGACAGCCAAGAGGCTATCAGTTCAAATCATCGACAAAGGCTTCGGCGCGGCCTATGTAGTTGGCCGGCGTCAGTTGCTTGAGTTCGTGTTTCACGTTCTCAGGCAGTTCCAGACCGTCGATAAAGGCAGCCAGCTGCTGACCATCGATACGCTTGCCACGGGTCAGCTCCTTGAGCTTCTCGTAAGGCTTTTCGATGCCATAGCGGCGCATGACTGTCTGTACCGGCTCGGCCAGTACTTCCCAGTTGTGATCCAGTTCATCGCGCAGGTGCGCCTCGTTGACTTCCAGCTTACTGACACCCTTGAGTGTGGCCTGGTAGGCGATCAGCGAGTGGGCGATACCCACACCCAGATTACGCAGCACTGTGGAGTCG
Source organism: Shewanella chilikensis (assembly GCF_037953065.1). NCBI lineage: Bacteria > Pseudomonadati > Pseudomonadota > Gammaproteobacteria > Alteromonadales > Shewanellaceae > Shewanella > Shewanella chilikensis. Next base: position 1,961,895 of record NZ_CP149966.1, read on the forward strand.
GTCAGATCGCGCTGCCAGCGGGAAACCGGCAGTTTGCTGGCCAGATGCTGCATCAGGGCGTTGGCTATGCCCAGGTTACCTTCCGAGTTTTCAAAGTCGATAGGGTTAACCTTGTGCGGCATGGTGGATGAGCCGATTTCACCGGCCACTGTCTTCTGTTTGAAGTGACCCAGGGCGATATAACCCCAGATATCACGGTCAAAATCAATCAGCACGGTATTGAAACGGGCCACGGCATCGAACAGCTCGGCAATATAGTCGTGCGGTTCAATCTGAGTGGTGTAGGGGTTCCAGTTCAGCCCCAGGCTGGTGACAAAGCGCTGTGACAGCTCATGCCAGTTCACTTCTGGGTAGGCGGACAGGTGGGCGTTGTAGTTACCCACGGCGCCGTTGATCTTACCCATGATCTCAACCGCTTCAATTTGTTTGAGTTGGCGTTCGAGACGTACGGCCACGTTGGCCATCTCTTTACCCAGAGTCGAAGGCGAGGCGGGTTGGCCGTGAGTACGGGACATCAGAGGCACAGTCCTGTAACGTCTGGCCAGCTCTTTAACGGCATCGACCAGCTTCTGGCAGTATGGCAGCAGTACCTGTTCACGGGCTTCGGTCAGCATCAGGCCGTGGGACAGGTTGTTGATGTCTTCACTGGTGCAGGCAAAGTGCACGAACTCGCCTATGGCGGCCAGCTCGGCATTGTCGGCGATTTTTTCCTTGATGAAGTATTCCACCGCCTTAACGTCATGGTTGGTGGTGGCTTCGATGGTTTTGACTCTCAGGGCATCGGCTTCGCTGAAGTTGTCGCGAATATTGTCCAGCAATGCCAGAGCTTCTTCACTGAAGGGGGGGACTTCTTCGATTTCAGGGCAGCTGGAAAGCAGTTTCAGCCAGTTGATTTCGACCTGAACACGATACTTGGTAAGACCGTACTCGCTGAATATCCCCCGAAGTTCGGCGGTTTTACTACCATAACGCCCGTCTACCGGTGAGATAGCAGTCAGTGCGGAAAGATCCATTATAAGCTCCTTGATGAACTTGGCTTTATTATAGGGTGAGGCTTTTCTTAGCTGTATCGACGATCGCCTTGCGGGCAAACACCAGATGTCTGCGTTTACCGCCGAGTTGACGCCAGAGTACGGCACTGCGCATTGCTGCCAGCAACAAGGCGCGTATTTTATGTTGGACCAGTGGCCGCTGCAGTATGTTGGGATTGCCCGAAATCTGGATCTTGGGCCCCAAATTACTGATGATATCGCTGTAGATGCTGGCCAGGTTGGCGATAACCTGCTCGTCGGTTATGGCAAAGTGGCTAAGTTGGCGATGCACCTGATTGATGCGCTCAGACAGCATCCCCAGAGCCGCCTGGTTGCGGCTCAGTTTACGCTCCAGCGCCAGAATGCCGACCAGATAGCGGGTGATTTCCACATCTTTCTGGGCGCTGTCACCCAGTTGGTTGATAATCCACTTGTAGCCGTTGGCCAGCACGACTTTGTCGGGATAGATCTCATCGATATTCTCGGGATCTGTCACCATAATGCCATCGAGTGCCGCAGCCAACTGCTGCGGATCGCTTTCCCCGTGGCGGGCTATGTATTGCACCTGGGCGATTGCCTGCAATATGCCGGCAAATGCCATAGTGCGGTCATGCAATTGCTCGCTCAATGATTACTCCCTAATCAGGGTTTCTATGATGCCGCCACCCAGGCAGACTTCACCGTCGTAGAATACTGCCGACTGCCCTGGCGTGACTGCCGCCACAGGTTCGTCGAAGATCACTCTCAGTTCATCGTCACCCTGGATATAAACAGTGCAGGGGATATCCTGCTGGCGATATCGGGTCTTGACCGTGATTTTTGCGCCATCGGCAGGGCCTTGTCTGTCTACCCAGTGCAGCTGCCTGGCCGTGAGGCCAACCGACATGAGTCTCGGATGCTGGCCGCCTTGGGCGACAATCAATACATTACGTTTCAGATCTTTGTCGACCACATACCAAGGATTGTCGTTGCTGTTTTTCATGCCGCCAATTCCAAGGCCCTTGCGCTGGCCCAGCGTGTGGTACATCAGCCCCTGATGCTCGCCTATCACTTCACCGTCGACACTCTCGATTTTACCCGGTTGCGCGGGCAGATAAGTGCCAAGGAATTCAGTAAATTTGCGTTCACCGATAAAACAGATGCCGGTGCTGTCTTTCTTGTTGAAGGTGACCAGCCCTTGCTCTTCGGCAATGCGGCGAACTTCGGGTTTTTCCAGTTCACCTACAGGGAACAGGCTGCGAGCCACCTGTTGGTGACTCAAGGTGTAGAGGAAGTAGCTCTGATCCTTGTTGCCATCTATGCCGCGAAGCAGCTGGGTTTTACCATCGGTATCACGGCGGCGCACATAGTGGCCCATGGCGATATAGTCGGCATCGAGAATGTCATCGGCAAACTCAAGGAAGGCTTTGAATTTGATCTCCTTGTTGCACATGATGTCCGGGTTAGGCGTGCGTCCCGCCTTGTACTCGGCCAGAAAATACTCGAACACATTGTCCCAGTATTCGGCGGCGAAGTTGACCGTGTGCAACTTGATGCCCAGCTTGTCACAGACAGCCTGGGCATCTTTTAAATCTTCGGCGGCAGAGCAATATTCGTCGGTGTCATCTTCTTCCCAGTTCTTCATGAACAGGCCTTCTACCTGATAGCCCTGCTGGAGCAGCAGATAGGCTGAAACAGATGAGTCGACACCGCCGGACATGCCGACAATGACTTTTTTTCCTGATGCATTGGGAGTGTTAGCTGTCATAGATCCTAAAACCGTTGAATTCATTCATGAACGCCCGAAAAGAGAACTGCTGCTTGTGCCCGGTTGTGGCAGGCCGTTATTGGCGCGACGCTGGGGTGGACAAACAGCCATAAGGCACTCAGTTTCTGCGGGGGCGTATTCTATCACGCCTTGGTGCCCAGAGCTAATCACAACAGCGCGCTATTGAGCAAAGATAACGGCAGCCGTTGTCCCTGCAAATAGCTCTCCAGTGTGGCGCTGACCAAGGGGCTGCGAAGCTTGGGGCCCAAGGCTGTGATTTCATCCATACTCAACCAATGGGTGGCCTTGATGGCGACGTCCAACGGCTTGGCATTCTGACACTGGGTCAGGCGAGCACAGAAGGTAAAACGTAAAAAGGCCAGCTCCTTGGAAGCGCTGAACTGATCTATTCGCACTAGAGCTTCAGGGGTGACTGTCAGGCCGGTTTCTTCCTGCACCTCGCGGCGACAGGCGTCGATAAGGCTTTCATTTGCTTCCAGGTGACCGGCCGGTTGGTTAAATTTCTGTTGGCCGTCAATCAACTCTTCGACTAGCAAAAAACGCTTCTCTGCCTCAATAATGCAGGCCACTGTGACATTGGGGCGATAACGTTCAGTCATGGAGAAGCTCCTTGATGGCCGCCTCAGAAAGAGTTCGATATTCACCGGGCTGCAGGCATTGCCCTTGCTCGGTATCCAGGCTGAGATTGCCTATGGCATAACGTATCAACCTCAAAGTGGGAAACCCGACATGGGCTGTCATCCTTCGCACCTGACGATTGCGCCCCTCGCGGATACAGATCTCCAGCCAAGTGGTGGGGATATTGCGCCGCTCACGAATGGGCGGATTACGTGGCCACAAAGATTCGGGTTGTTGCAGTCGCCGGACTTTTGCAGGCAGGGTGGGGCCATCTTTCAGCTCGATTCCCTGACTCAAGGCTTGAATCGCGGTGTCATCGACATCGCCTTCCACCTGTACCCAGTAGGTCTTGAAGGTGTGCTTGTTGGGCTGGGTCAGCTTGGCCTGCAGTTGACCGTTATTGGTGAGCAGTAACAGACCCTCGCTGTCTCTGTCCAGGCGACCGGCGGCATAGATACCGGCGATGGGCAGCAGATCTTTGAGCGTGCGCCGTCCGCCTTCGTCGGTAAACTGGCATAACACATCGAAGGGTTTGTTGAGCAGTACCACCTGGGTTTCTGCAACCGAGAGTGGTGTTACCTTTGGGCGGGGTTTTTGAGGACCGGTGCGCTTTTTATTCAGGCCCTGTCTCTTGTTAATGGGGCTCTTGTTACTGGGACTCTTGCTACTGGAGCTCTTGCTGTTGGGGCTTGGTTTGGTGGAGCGCTGACTCTTCTCTTGGCCAAATTCTTTACCGCCAGGGTCCTTTGAGTGACTGGGCTGGCGTTTGGGTTTACGTCTTGGTTGGGAGGTTGGCGAATTCATTGAGATATCCTGGCTGCTTGAGCTGTGTACTCTGACTATTTGCCAGAGATATGCCAGAGTGTAACACCTATGTCCTGCTTGGCGGCAGGGTGGGTTGGTGACTTTTATCCGAGTGTACCCGGCACTCGCCTATAGTGGCATTTGAATCTTGGCTGGAATGCTCTATGATGTTCGCCAAATTGTGATCTGTAACCAATTTTTACGCCCGTCAACCGGATCTATATCGACTGTGTACAACGGCGCTATCCTGGGCGGAAAGAGGCAAGGAAATTAAAGAATAACAACACTTATAACAACTCATTTTTATAAAAAGCGTAGGACTGAAAATGACTGATAAAACCCCCACTATCATCTATACGCAGACAGATGAAGCGCCGGCTCTGGCGACCTTATCTCTACTGCCTATCATCAAAACCTTTACCCAGGCAGCCGGCATCAATGTCGAAACCCGCGATATTTCTCTCTCCGGCCGTGTGATTGCCGCTTTTCCCGAGCGTCTGACCGAAGCGCAGCGTATCGGTGATCATCTGGCTGAGCTTGGTGAGCTGGCGACCCAGCCCGAAGCCAATATTATCAAACTGCCCAATATCAGTGCGTCCATTCCTCAGCTGCAGGCTTGTATCAAAGAACTGCAGGCCAAAGGTTATGATCTGCCTGACTATCCGGCGGAAGCCAAAACCGATGAAGAGCGGGAAATCAAGGCTCGTTATGACAAGATCAAAGGCAGCGCGGTAAACCCTGTACTGCGTGAAGGGAACTCAGATCGCCGCGCCCCGACTTCGGTCAAGAACTATGCCCGTAAGCACCCGCATTCAATGGGTGCCTGGAGCAAGGACTCCAAATCTCATGTGGCTCATATGCAACAAGGGGATTTCTACGGCAGCGAGCAGTCCGTCACCCTGAAAGATGCCGATACTGTCAACATAGTGCTGGAACAAAATGATGGCGGCCAACTGGTGCTCAAGCAGGGGCTTGAGTTGCTGGCCGGTGAAATCATAGATGCGGCCGTTATGAGCAAGCGTGAACTGACCGCCTTCTTCGAGCGCGAAATTGAAGCCGCTCGCCAGGAAGATGTACTGCTGTCATTGCACCTGAAAGCCACTATGATGAAAGTGTCCGATCCTATTATGTTCGGCCATGCGGTGAAGGTGTTCTACAAAGATGTATTCGCCAAACACGGTGAAACCTTGCGTGAGCTGGGTGTGGACGTCAACAATGGTCTGGGCGATGTTTATGCCAAGATAGCCAAGTTGCCGGCCGAGCAGAAAGCGGCCATTGAAGCCGATATCGCCGCCGTCTACCAGAGCCGCCCTGAGCTGGCGATGGTGAACTCAGACAAGGGCATCACCAACCTTCACGTGCCAAGCGATGTGATTATCGATGCTTCCATGCCTGCTGCTATCCGCTCCAGCGGTCAGATGTGGGGCCCGGATGGCCAGTTGAAAGATACCAAGGCGCTGATCCCGGATCGTTGCTATGCCGGTGTTTACCAGGAAACCATCAGTTTCTGTAAGGAACATGGCGCCTTCGACCCTGCAACCATGGGTAGTGTGCCAAACGTGGGACTGATGGCGCAGAAGGCTGAAGAGTACGGCAGCCATGACAAGACCTTTGAAATCCCTGCGGCCGGTACGGTTAAAGTATTGGACAAGGCTGGCAACGTGCTTATGTCCCACGCCGTTGAAGCCGGTGATATCTGGCGCATGTGCCAGGTTAAAGACGCGCCTATCCGTGACTGGGTCAAGCTGGCCGTACGCCGCGCAAGGCTGAGCAACACCCCGGCGGTATTCTGGCTGGATGAAAATCGTGCCCACGATGCCCAAGTGATCGCCAAGGTGAATGCCTACCTGCCTGAGCATGATACCGATGGGCTTGAGCTGCACATCATGTCACCTGAAAAGGCGGCCCGTTTCTCCCTTGAACGTATTAAAGCCGGTAAAGATACAATTTCGGTAACAGGTAACGTGCTGCGTGACTACCTCACCGACTTGTTCCCTATCCTTGAGTTGGGTACCAGTGCCAAGATGCTGTCAATCGTCCCGCTGATGAATGGTGGCGGTCTGTTTGAAACGGGTGCCGGCGGCAGTGCGCCCAAGCATGTACAGCAGTTTGAAGAGGAAAACCACCTGCGTTGGGATTCTCTGGGCGAGTTCCTGGCGTTGGGAGCTTCACTCGAACACCTTAGCCAGACGACGGCCAATGCCAAGGCTCAGGTGATGGCTGATTGTCTGGATCAGGCGATTGGTCAGTTCTTGGATAACAACAAGTCACCATCCCGTAAGGTGGGGCAGTTGGATAACCGCGGCAGTCATTACTTCCTGGCGCAGTACTGGGCCAGTGCGCTGGCCAAGCAGGACAAGGATGCTGAGCTGAAAGCTTATTTTGCACCTCTGGCCGAAGGCCTGGTGGCCGCTGAAGAGCAGATAGTGGCGGAACTCAATGGTGCTCAGGGGGCCGCCGTTGAACTGGGTGGCTACTATAAGCTGGATCCTGTTAAAGCCGAGCAGGCTATGCGCCCAAGTGCCAGCCTGAATCGCCTTCTGAGCGCTTGATACTGAAAGTTGAATGAGGGAACGCTCCCTCATTCAGTTGCCAAGCAGGCATTAAAAAGGCGGGGATGACCCCGCCTTTTTTCATCTCTGTTCACCCGGTTATTTAACTGGAGAGATAGCCGAGGCATGCATACCCTTCGGGCCCTTCTCAACTTGAAATTCAACAGGTTGGCCTGCTTTTAGAGTTCTGTAGCCTTCCATTTCAATGGTTGAATAGTGCGCAAAAACATCCTCACCACCTTCATCAGGGCAGATAAACCCGAATCCTTTGGCGTTGTTGAACCATTTAACAGTTCCGCTTGCCATACTTCCACTTCCTTCTATTGTCTGCTTCCCAGTAAGATAGTACAACTTTTGAGCACTTCAGCAGGTGCTCAGATAACAGAATGTAAGTAGTGTTGCTGGATGTCAAGTTGAAATTAACAAAAAAACAACATCGCATATGGTTTCGCTGGAACCTTAGTTTGCCACTGGGATCTTTTCTTTAATGGAAGTGTCTGGATATTTACTCGCTTTAATTATATTGAATCAATTTTAACCGATTGAAAAATAAGCATGAGTTAGAAACGCCTTAGACAAGCGCCGCCACGCCAGAGTATAGTGTGACAAAGGGCAATACCGCCCAGGGCCCGCCAAGCGGTACTTTGAAACATGGCCGGGCATAGTGTTGGTAGAAGCCAAGTTGAGAGGCTAATATTGAATCATGGGTAAGACTGGACAGATAGAGCGCGTGGAGGAAGGGGTTGAGCAGGAACTGCAACCACCTCCAATGTATAAAGTGATTCTGAACAACGATGACTACACCCCAATGGACTTTGTTGTGGAGGTACTGCAGCTGTTCTTTCGCAAGAACGAACAGGAAGCCACGGACATTATGTTGACCATACATCATCAGGGAAAAGCGGTTTGTGGTGTTTACCCATTTGGGATAGCCGAAACCAAAGTGGTTCAGGTGAATCAGTTTGCAAGACAAAACCAACATCCGTTACTGTGTTCGTTAGAGGAAGCTTAACCAGCCTGTCTCTGTAGTTTTTTAGGGGGTGCGTATGCTGAACAAAGATCTTGAAGTGACCTTGAACCTGGCATTCCAACAAGCCAGAGATGCCCGTCACGAATATATGACGGTTGAGCACCTACTGCTGGCGCTGACCGATAACCCCGCCGCAAGGGATGCCTTGCTCGCCTGTGGCGCCAATATCGACCGCCTCAAAGAGGAGGTCGCCAACTTTATTACCCAGACCACACCCATTATCAGCGATCCCGATGATGAGCGTGAGACTCAGCCGACACTGGGTTTCCAGCGGGTGCTGCAACGGGCAGTGTTTCATGTGCAGTCGTCAGGCCGCAATGAGGTGACCGGCGCCAACGTATTGGTGGCCATTTTCAGCGAGCAAGAGTCCCAGGCGGTTTATCTGCTGCGCCGCTACGATATTACCCGTCTGGATGTGGTGAATTATATTTCCCACGGCTTTGCCAAGAACGATGAGGCCGATGCTCCGGGGTCGCAGGAAAGCTTGGAAGATCAATCCGAAGCCACAGAAGAGCGCAGCATGTTGGCTCAGTTTGCCAGTAATCTCAATGAGATGGCCAAGCAGGGCAAGATAGATCCGCTTATCGGCCGCGACAACGAAATCGAACGCTCGATTCAAATTCTTTGCCGTCGCCGCAAGAATAACCCACTGTTGGTGGGCGAGGCTGGCGTTGGAAAGACTGCCATTGCTGAAGGTTTGGCTTATCGGATAGTCAATGAGTCTGTGCCTGAGGTGATAAGCGAAGCGACCGTCTACTCTCTGGATCTCGGCGCGCTGTTGGCCGGCACCAAGTATCGCGGCGACTTCGAGAAACGCTTCAAGAGTCTGCTTAAAGAGCTGACAGCGGATCAGAATGCGATTCTGTTCATCGATGAAATTCACACCATTATCGGTGCAGGGGCGGCATCCGGTGGGGTAATGGATGCCTCCAACCTGCTCAAGCCCTTGCTCTCCAGCGGTAATCTGCGCTGTATGGGGTCCACTACTTTTCAGGAATATCAAAGTATTTTTGAGAAGGATAGGGCACTGGCGCGGCGCTTCCAGAAGGTGGACATCCACGAACCTTCAGTGGCTGAAACCACCAAGATACTTCAGGGGCTTAAGAGCCGTTATGAAGAACATCACGGGGTGCGTTACACTCACGCAGCCTTGGCCAGCGCCGCCAGCCTGTCGGATAAGCATATCAACGATAGGCACTTGCCGGACAAGGCCATAGATGTGATAGACGAAGCCGGCGCGCGGATGGCGATGATGCCACAGAGCAAGCGCAAGAAAACCGTGGGTCAGAGCGAGATTGAAACCATTATCGCCAAGATTGCCAGGATCCCGGAAAAAACAGTGACGTCCTCTGAGAAGGACTTACTGAAGAACCTGGAGCGCAACCTGAAGATGGTGGTGTTCGGCCAGGACAAGGCGATAGAGAGCCTCAGTGCGGCGATTCGGCTGGCTCGCAGCGGTCTTGGCAATGAAAACAAACCTGTGGGGAGCTTCCTGTTTGCCGGCCCCACCGGGGTAGGTAAGACAGAGGTGACCAACCAGTTGGCAGCATGCCTCGGGCTCAAGCTTATCCGCTTCGATATGTCCGAATATATGGAAAGCCATACTGTATCGCGTTTGATTGGCGCGCCTCCTGGTTATGTTGGTTACGATCAGGGCGGTTTGCTGACAGATGCCGTGATCAAGACGCCTCACTGTGTGGTGCTGCTCGATGAAATCGAGAAGGCGCATCCGGATATCTATAACCTGCTGCTGCAGGTAATGGATCACGGTACTTTGACCGATAACAATGGTCGCAAGGCGGATTTCCGTAATGTGACTTTGGTGATGACCACCAACGCCGGGGTACAGGAAACTGTGCGTAAGTCCATAGGCTTCAAACAACAGGATCACAGCTTGGATGCGATGTCGGAGATCAATAAGGTGTTCTCACCTGAGTTTCGCAACCGACTCGACTCCATCATCTGGTTCAACCATCTGGATATGACCATCATTGCCAAGGTGGTGGATAAGTTCCTGGTCGAGCTGCAGGCACAGTTGGATCAGAAAGGGGTGACGCTGGAAGTCAGTGATGAAGCCAGAACCTTGTTGGCCGAGAAGGGTTACGACAAGACCATGGGGGCCAGACCTATGGCCAGAGTGGTCAAGGATCTGCTGAAACGACCGCTGGCCGATGAAATCCTGTTTGGCAAACTTGAGTCCGGTGGCATCGCTCATGTGGATGTTAAAGATGGCGAACTGGAGATCAACACGGAAGCGCCGGAGAAGATCTCTTGATAAGCTGAATTGCAACAAAAAAATGGCTGCCAATGGCAGCCATTTTTATTCTGAATCCTGACCCTTATCCGACACATTGATGCCTGGATAGACAACGGCAGGCCAGGTGCGCCTGCTGCGCAGTGGGTCGCCCCCATGGGCTCACCAGCAAAAAAACCGGCACAGCCGGCTTTTGAGAAATAACTGGGATCTTAGCGTGAGCGGAAGACGATACGCCCTTTGCTCAAGTCGTATGGAGTCAGCTGCACAGTGACCTTGTCACCGGTCAGGATTCGGATGTAGTTCTTACGCATTTTACCGGAAATGTGAGCAGTCACAACGTGACCGTTTTCCAGTTCAACCCGAAACATTGTATTTGGCAAGGTTTCAAGGATAGTCCCTTGCATCTCAATGTTGTCTTCTTTCGCCATTAATCAGTTATCCCGTTAGCCTCGAATGTAAAAAACCGCCGTATCATGCCGCAAATTACAGCGGCTGTAAAGGGGAGGCCTCAGTGATTGTCGCTTTTCTGCCAGCCCTGAACGCCGAGGATCTCGTAGGGGCGGTAGAGTCGCTTATAACCCATTTTGTCGTGGTTATCTATTTGATATCCCAAATAGAGAAACGATTTCGACATTAATTTGCCCAGGCGGCATTGCAGCAGCACCAGCAAGATCCCGAGGGATCTATCGCTGTAGTCCGGGTCAAAGTAGCTGTAGATGGCTGATAGGCTCTGGGGCAGGAGATCGGTTACTGCCACGGCAACCAGTCGCTGACCATGCCAAAGTTCGATAAACACCGGACTGAGCCACTCACAGGCGAGAAAATGACGGTACTGTTCTTCGCTCGGAGGATACATGGGGCCGTCACTGTGGCGGGCACAGATATAACGCTCATAGAGAGGATAGTGAGCCGGGGTTTCCTCGGTCACAATCCGAAAGTGCAGGTCACGGTTTTTGGCCAGGGTGCGTTTTTGTCTTTTGGACAGGCGAAATTCATCCAGGGGAACTCTGATGGGTTGGCAAGCATTGCAATGGGGGCAACGGGGCTTGTAGATGGCGCTGCCACTGCGGCGAAACCCCAGTGCCAACAGGCGCTCAAACAGTGACAAGTCCAGCTCATCTTCCTGGATCATCAATAACTGCTCCTGTTGTCCGCTCAAATAACTGCAGGCGAAGGGTTGGCTGAGGCCTATGGCAATGGCATGGTTATCAGAGTTCAAGCTTGACCTCGTCGGTTTGCCAGCAATCCTTGGCGAGATTGCCGTCCCTGAACTGTCTCAAGAGTATGAGAAAATCTTTGCGCTTTAAACTCTTGGCTCCGAGGCTCTCAAGGTGTGGGTTCATCACTTGGGCATCGATAAGCCTGAAACCCTGCTTGAGAGCGTATTGATGCAGGGCGATAAAGGCCGCCTTGGAGGCATTGGTTTTGCGGTGGAACATGGACTCGCCACAAAACACCTGACCTATGGCAAGGCCATACAGGCCACCTATCAGGCGACCATTGTCCCAGACCTCGAAGGAGTGGGCATGACCCAAGTGGTGCAGTTCCTGGTAGGCCAGACGTATCTCTCCGGTTATCCAGGTGCCGGGCTGATCTTTTCGCGGCATGGCGCAGCCAGCCATCACATCGGCAAAGGCTCGGTCGATGCTGAAAGTCCAATCCTGCTTTTTCAGATACTTGCGTAGACTGCGAGAGATATTGATGCTGCCCGGAACAAAAACCGCGCGGGGATCCGGTGACCACCAGAGGATGGGATCTTGGCTATTAAACCAAGGGAAAATTCCCTCGTAGTAGGCGTTGAGTAACCGCTTGGGATGCAGGTCGCCGCCGATGGCCAGCAGGCCATTGGGATCCGTCAGTGCCAGCTCAGGCGACGGGAAAGGATCCAACTCATGATTTAAGAAAGACAGTAGGTTCACAATTGCGTATGATTCTGCTTAGGGCCTTCTTATAAGTTAGCGGAAAAACAGCTATGTGGAAACTGATACTGAATGCAATGCTGCTGCTCTCATTATCCCTTGCAGCGGGAACCCAGCCCCTCTATGCCGGTTATGACAGAAACCAGGCACAACCGGTTGAAAAAGTGCTCTACGGCCAGGTGGAGTCGGTACGGAAAATCACCGAAAAACAGCTGATGGAAGACAGAAATCGCGGCTGGAAAACCTTTGGCGGTGCCTTGCTCGGTGGCGTGATTGGTCATCAGTTCGGCGGTGGCAGTGGTCAGGATGTGGCAACCGTTCTGGGCGCTCTGCTCGGTGCCGGCATTGGTCATCAATATGGTGGTGATGGTTATTATCGTGAACTTAAACTGGTGGAGTTGATGATACGCCAGGAAGATGAAACCCAGGTGATGATTATTCAGGATGAAGATCCCGGTATGACCTTTAAAGTAGGCGATGAAGTGCGGGTGGTTTATCTACAGGGCAGCGTCCGGGTCGACTTGGCTATGTGATTGATTGTGTGGGCTTAGAGCCAATAACAGACAAAACAAAGGCGCCGTCAGGCGCCTTTGTTTTGGATAGAGGCAATTAAAAACCGCGAGGCAACTTGTGATTACCGGCTGCCAGTTTTTCACGCCACAGCTCTTTGGGGGTCTTGCCCCCTTGACTGCCGGATTTGGCAGGCGTTGCCGACTTGGTTTTTGCCTTGGTAGCTGGCTTTGCAGCAGGCTTGGCCGCCTTGGTTTTTTCCTGTTTGGCTTCAGCCTTCGCCGGTTTGGCGTTATCCGCCAACATCTGTTCCAGTTCAGCGAAACGAAGTGATTTACCGCCATCGATTTTGTACCAGCTGCCATTTTGCTCAATGGTCACTGCTTTGCCCTGTTGTTCACTGAGAGCTTGCTGCAGTGTGCTGATAACTTCTTCTTTGGTCAGTTTTGCCATAATCATAACCTGTTTATTTTTAGAGTTACTTGAAGGTTTGCGATAATTTTATAAGTCAAAGGTCGGCAATGTCCAATTTGCCGACCAAAAAGCAACAAACTTGTGTCCAAGGGCGCAGCTTTTGGTCGCTTTGGGGTCTGAAACCGACAATCTGGCTTAAGATTTGTGACCTCAATCCTTGGGCTTGCTGTGCTAGAATAGCGACATATATCTGCAACAGAATCGACAGGGAACCCTATGCAAAGAGAGGAACTCAGACAATATCTGCACGAGTTTTTACAACTGGACAAGTTTCGCGATTATGCCCCCAACGGTCTTCAGGTTGAAGGCAAGGCCGAAATTCGCAAGATAGTCACAGGTGTGACCGCTTGTCAGGCATTGATTGACCGGGCCGTTGAAGCCGGTGCCGATGCCCTATTGGTGCACCATGGTTTCTTCTGGAAAAATGAACCCGAAGTACTGACTGGAATGAAACAGCGCAGGATTAAGACCTTGCTGCTCAACGATATTAACCTGTTCGGCTATCACTTGCCGCTCGATGCCCATCCCATGCTTGGCAATAACGCCGAATTGGGCCGGGTGCTTGGGGTCATTGAGCCTGAGGCGGTAGAAACCGTTGCTCAAGGTTTGCTTTGGCAAGGGGGGCTTGACTCACCCATGACAGCCAAAGACTTGAGTGCCTTGCTTGAGCAGTGTTTGGGACAAGTCCCCCTGCATCTGGATGGTGGTGACAGAAGCATACAAAAGCTTGCCTGGTGTACAGGTGGTGCCCAGGATTATATCGATACCGCAGCGGCACTGGGGGTTGATGCTTTTATCAGTGGTGAAGTCTCTGAGCGCACCTTCCACAGCGCCGTGGAGCAGGGGATCCATTACTTCTCTGCCGGCCACCATGCTACAGAGAGGTTTGGCATCAAGGCACTGGGGGAACATTTGGCGCATGAGTTTGAGTTGGAGCATGAGTTTATTGATATTCCCAACCCTGTATGACAAGGCGGTATAGGATGGCAGTATTGTGTGGATTGCTTGCTGTGCATCACTGCCAGACGTATGTGAAGCTTACAGTCTGTTGAGAGAGACTTACCAAGGTTCAATTGAACGAAACTGGAAGCCAATCCAGTAAAAGAAAATGCCGTTCAAACTGATTGAACGGCATTAAACATCCGGTTGATGCTATCGGGTTTGTTATTTACGAACCCACTTGCCGGAAGCGTCCTGCACTATATGGCCTTTGTCGGCGGCAGCAATCGCCTTGGCGCCGGCGAGTTTGGCAACATCATCCACTGAAATCCCGTTTTGACGGGCGATTTTTTCATAGTGTGCCCGGCGTTTGGCATTGATATCCTTAACCAGTGCCGTCACCTCGGCGCTGGATTTGACCACGCCCAAATAGCCGTTTTGCTGTTCACCCACCAACCCTTGGCTCTTGGCGTCCTGCAAACCTATGGCAAAGACGCAGAAACTCATCAACAGGGCGGCAGTCAGGGTCATCAACTTGGTTTTCATCTGTGTTTTCCTTTCGCGAATTCTGGCACCTTAGAAGAGTTCATCATTGGTCAGCAGCTGATCCAACTCTTTATCGACCTTAATGCGAATTTCATGTTCGATTTTCACATTCAGGTTGATAACGATTGGCTTATCCGGTGGCTCAATCTTGACCGTTGGGGTACAAGCCGACGCCAGCAGCAAGGCTGCAGCCAGCGGCAGCAGAAATTTAGTCTGTTTCACATTCATGTCCTTTTGTGTCTTCACTGCATGGAAGCTTCAATTTGGGTTTGAAGCTTGTCACCTATGGTCAGACTCCTGAGGAGCTGCAGCATGTTCTCCTCATGAGAGTAGTTCAAGTGGATAGGGCGTTCAATCCCCTCGGCCTTACCTTTTACTTCAACCTTGAGCCAGGCCTCACCATCCGGTGCCATATCGTAAGTGCTGGCCAGGGTAGAATATTGCAAGTGTTCGAGGGTGGAAAAGGCAAAGTCCAGATAGGGCTGGCCGGCGCGCATTTGGGCTACAGCCGGATTATTGCCGATCTTGATAAGTCCGCCTGGGGCACGGGCCGCCAGGCGGCCACCTTTGACCGACACCTGGCCGTCGGTAATAAATACCGGCAAGACACCATCGAAAATACCGTCGGCGTAGATGCCTTCCTGAGGCTGGATGGCCAACAATTCTTCCAGGCTCAGGCCCTGCAACACCAAATAGGCATTGGATGGCGCGTTGAGCCGCAAGCGGAAGCTGGGCAGCAGCATTTGTCCCTTGAGTAACTCGCCTTGGCCGCGCACCTGAATATCGGCATCCCGAAACCCGGGCAACAGCTTGGCTTGAGTGCTTTGGTTGTTGTCGAGTTCAGGGGTCAGGCTGAGCTGGCCTTCTAAACCCAGGTTGGTCAACAGCACTCCGGGGTTGAAGGCCTGTACCGAAGCCTTGAGCTGCTGACAGTTGAGTTCGGCCTCTGCCGGCGCCTTGGCTTCCTTGTCAAGGGTCAAACGGCACAATGCCGACAGGTTGGCGCCTTCAAATGGTAACTGACTGATACTGCCGGAGAGATCCGACAGCAGCGGGTTGAAATCCAGTTGCAATTGCAGCGCTCGCCCAAGCCCTTCGAGCTTGAGGTCGGCAATCATATGGGTCTCGCCCCTGAGTACCAACTCAGGAGGCAAGGGCAGGTTCTTGGCCGCCAGCGCCTTGATATCAGCGAGATCCGTATCCAGGGTCCAGCGACTGTTCAAGCGATAGCCAAGCGGATCTTTGGCCCGCTTGGGCCAGATGGGCATAAAGTCGTGGCGGCTGTGAAGCGGGATATTATCCAGTTGCCAGTTTTCTTCACTGATAAGACGGTTATCCTGCCAGTCAATGGTTTGGCTGAAGCTGCCATAGCCCAGATTGAGCAGGGTTTCGGTACGAGGTCCGAGCTTGGTATGCCGGGTTTGGCTTAAGTTGAGCCCATCGAAGGCTAGATTCAGACGACTGGCAAAACGCTCATCCAAGAGTTGGCTCAAGAGTGGCAAGTGCCGTTTTTGATTTAGGTTGGCATCCAGGGTTCGACTGAGCCCGGGGCTAAGGAGCGAGGTTTGGGCAATCGACAGTGCCAGCGGCCCGCTTTTAGCCTGCAATTCACCCAGCTGGCTGCTGATTGCGGGCAAAGACAGCTTAAGTTTACCTTGGTTGAAGCTGCCACTGAGAGGGTCCAGCAGTGACAACTTAAAGCCCGAGAGTTGGATACTTTTATCCTCTATACCGGCTCGAATGGCGCCTGTGCTGAACCCGGGATTGGCCGCGAGGCTAAAGTCCAGTTGTTGCCCTTCGCTTGTCGACTCCAGTGCCAGCTTACCGCTAAGCGTCATTGATGCGCCCTTATTGAGTGAGGCGCCCTCATTGAGTTGCAATTCAGCAGCAGCCGACTGCCAGCGAAAACCGCTCGGCAGGGAGGCTTCAAGGCGCCAGTCTGTGCTTGCTTGTTCCAGTGGCAACTGCTCAAGGTTAAGTTGCAGGCCTTGAATGGCCTGTTGCAGCGCCAGTTCGAGTCGCTGCTCGGCCGACAAGGGCTTTGAGTTTGGTGAGCTTGAGCTTGATAAACCAGAGCTTGATAAACCAGAGCTTGATAAACCAGAGCCCGGTGAATTTAACCCTTGAGGTTTGGCGCTTTGCGGCAAAGAAACAGAAGTGTCTTGCTGCGCTCTTGCAGCCTTTGGCAGTTGCAATTGCAGGTTTTCAAGGGTCAGCAGCAAACTCGGCCGCTCGCCACTACTGAGCGCTGCCGGGCTCAATTCCGCAGCACTTGGCTGATTAATTGGCGTACCGAACGACGCTTGTTGCTTCTCTGTCATCAGGGCGGGCAGTAACGGCCGCACTGTCAGACTCGGCAGCGACACTCGCATGGATGTCTCATTGCCCGTTGCCGCATTGCCCGTTGCCGCATTGCCCTTTGAATCTTTGTCCTTGGCGGGTTTGAGCTCGGCGTCGAGGCCCTGATCAAGTGTCAGCTCAATTGCGGCGATAAGGGGTTTTACTTGTTTTTTTTCAGCTGGCTCTTGCGCCAAGACTTGCTGCAGCTGCGCCAGTTGTGACTCGAGTTCCGCGGCCTTGGTTGCTGATGTTTGTGCGGATGTTGCTGCGAGCAAGGCAAGCAGCGCTTGGCGCTGAGCCGGAGTGGTTGAAAGCGTGAGTCTCAGTGGCGCCAGCTCAAAAATCTGCTCGCTGGTGGAGCCCGAGAAGCGAAAGCGCAACCCTGCGCCGTCACTATCTTCAACCTCAGCCTCAACCTCAGCCTTGGCATTTGCACTGGGGTTGGCACTGGCCTTGGCACTGAAACTGGCAGCAGCGTTGGAACTTGGGCACAGAGGGCTATCGGTCAATGAATTGTGTGCCTTAGCTTCCACAGGCAGCGGCGTTATCTTAAGCGCCACTTGCTCGAGTCCCGGCATGGCAATAGTCGGCGCCAACCAGCAATGGCGCGAGTCTATGTTGCCTTGGGTCAAATCCAGAGTCAGTTGTGAGAAGAGATCTCCGCCAAGGCTCGGCATTAGCTCGGCATTCACTATTTCATCAAGTTTAAAGGCGCTGATGAGGGGCGCTGCGGCCGGATCCTGCTCAACACTTGCCAGCGCCTGCTGCAGCGCTTTGAGATGCAGTTGACTGGTCAGTCGCCAGGCGGGGGCACCGTTGGCGAGTTTGGCTTTCAAGTCGGCGGTTAATGCCAGCAGGGGCGTCTCTTGTCTTGTTTGAGTTCCTGAGTGAGTCTCTTGTTGCCCTCCTTGTAACCGGGTGGCCAGCTCAGTAACCAGTTGCCCGGAAGGGCTTAACTGCAACTTTTGCAGCAGCAGAATAAAGCTTGGGGGATTAGCTGCCTTATCCAAGGCCAGCGACGTACTGGGTGTATCGGATACGCCCGCCTCGGGTTGCAGGCTTATTCGGGTCGGCCCCAGGGCTATTTCGGGCACAGAGTTCAAGTCCAGCGCCAGACTCTGACCGCCATCATCACCGCCGGGCAAGAGTAGTTCAGGGGTCAAACTAAAACCGGCGTCTTGATAGCTGACTTTTTGAAGTTGCGCCATCAACCAGTCGGTGGAGCCAGGGGGCGGCGTCGATGCTTCGCCTGTCAGCAATTGCCAAATCCGCTTTGCACTGACAGACGATTTGAGCTGGAGCCTGAGTTGATGAAACTCAAGCTCGCTGCCCTGGTAATCAAGCTTGAGATAATCGAAACTCAGTCTGTCCCAGCCTTCAGGCGCCAGGCGCAACTCGTCGATACGAATATCTTGTGCAGCCAGATATTGATTAATATGCGGCAGCAGCCACTGCGGCCTTTCATACAGGGACCAAGCCAGCCCCACCAGCAGGGCACCCGGAAGCAGCACCAGCAGAAGCAACAGGCCAACAGCCCATACTGTCAGGCGTTTCTTGCTTGGGAGTCGATACCTCATTGGTGTTTCCCGGCCTTGGCCGCTCACTCCTGCCAGCGGATTTCTGTGGTCAGAGTGTGGCTCTGTTTGGGGCCGAGCACCAGTTTATCTTCCAGCACATTGGCGGCCTCCAGGCAGACCATGGACAGGTAATCCTGCTCTTGGAAACGGGCCAGCCGCTTGGACTTGTCTATCCAGGGATTCCAAAGTACTGCCGAGTGGCTCTGCTCACGGCTGACAAGAATAGTGCCGTTGGGGGTATGCAGTTTTTGCAGCTCGGACAAGCCGGTGTAAACCCGGTCAGTTTCGCGCTCAAAGCGTACTTCGTCCTCGACTTGTGCATATGGGCCTTCGCCAAACTCGATATATTGGCTGCCGGCAAAGCCTGTGGCGCGCAGCTGGTGGATATCGCCGATGGGGAAATAAGTGTGCAGCGCCTGGGTCAGCGTCACGCTCTGCTCACCCAAGTTGCGGTTAATCAGGCTGACCCTGAGGCTGTCGCTGAGGACAAAGTCCAGCCGCACCTCGGTATCGTGGGGCCAGTACTCTTTGTCCTCGTCGCTGAGTTTAAGGACAAAGCTCAGCTCTACCCGTTCATTACTGATATGAGTTCGCTCAAGTTGCCACAGCCGGGTACGGGCAAAGCCATGCTGGGGCCAGCCCTCATTGGCATGCATGCCAAACCAGGGCCAGCAGACGGGAATACCGCCGCGAATACCACTGCCCGGCAGATAGTCATCGGCAGGAGAAACCCACAGCAGCGGCGCCTTGCCCTTGGGCACAAAGCTGTCTATCTGGGCACCCTGTAAAAAAATACGGCCGTAGCAGAGTGGGGTATCGATTTCGATATAGTCCAGACCATTGGGGTGTTTGCGGGTGTTGACGCTGGCCATGCAGGATTCCTTTAGCGGGCGAACAGGATAATGCCCCTAGCTTACAAAGTTTTACAGCCCGAGATAAGGGGCTGTTCAAGCGAATTTACGCAGAGCGCTGTTCTTGTATTAAAAAAAAGTGATATAAAACTGGTCAGAGGTGCTGAGTTTTTACTCAGAATTGGCTAAGGTGAGACATCAATCACAGGGAAAAGGAAATAAGCATATGGCAAGTTATCAGCCGCCGATGCGGGATTACCGCTTTATTCTTGAACAGTTACTGGATATTTATCAGCAGCCAAAGCTGCAGGGGTTCGATGAAATCGACCCTGAGTTGGTCAATGCCATTCTCGAAGGCATGGCCGATTTCAGCACTGGGGTGATGCTGCCGCTCAACAGTGTCGGCGATCTGCAGGGCTGTCGTCTGGAAGCAGACGGGGTGAAAACCGCCGAGGGCTTTATCGATGCCTACCGCCAGTATGTGGACAACGGCTGGCCAACGCTGACCTGCGATCCCGAGTTCGGCGGCCAGGGCCTGCCGGAAGTGGTGGGTATCTTTGCCACCGAAATGCAGACCTCCTCCAACATGGCTTTTGCCATGTATCCCGGGCTGACCCACGGTGCTTACAGTGCCATTTTTGCCCATGGTTCCGAGGCACTCAAGGCCAAATATCTGCCCAAACTGGTGAGCGGCGAGTGGACCGGCACCATGAATCTGACCGAATCCCATGCCGGTACCGATCTGGCGCTGCTGCGCACCAAGGCCGAGCCCAGCACTGACGGCTGCTATCTTATCAGTGGTGAGAAAATCTTTATTTCCAGTGGCGATCACGATCTGGCCGAAAATATAGTGCACCTGGTCTTGGCCAGGTTGCCCGATGCCCCGGCCGGAGTGAAGGGGATCAGTTTGTTCGCCGTGCCCAAGTATTGGGTCAAGGAAGATGGCAGCCTGGGCGAGGCCAACAATGTTAAGGCCAGCGGCCTCGAGCATAAGATGGGCATTCACGGCAATTCCACTTGTGTGATGCTGTTCGACGGCGCCAAAGGCGAGCTGGTGGGCGAACCCCATCAAGGCCTCAGAGCCATGTTCACCATGATGAATCAGGCGCGCATGGGGGTTGGGGTTCAGGGGCTGGGCGTCTC
The DNA here is from genome assembly GCF_037953065.1 of Shewanella chilikensis. Lineage (NCBI taxonomy): Bacteria > Pseudomonadati > Pseudomonadota > Gammaproteobacteria > Alteromonadales > Shewanellaceae > Shewanella > Shewanella chilikensis. The sequence goes on from NZ_CP149966.1 coordinate 1,982,254, forward strand.
TGAAATCGCTTACCAGAACGCGCTGGCCTACGCCAGAGAGCGGGTTCAGGGAAGGGCACTGTCCGGCACCAAGGCACCGGAACAAAATGCCGATCCTATTCTGGTACACGGCGATGTGCGGCGGATGCTGCTGTCGCAAAAAGTCTTCAATGAGGGCGCCCGCGCCCTTATCGGTCAGCAGGCGCTGTGGCTCGATGAAGCCGAGCGCCATCAGGATGCCGAGCAAAAGGCCAGAGCCAAAGCGTTGGCGGCGCTGTTTACCCCTGTGGTCAAGGGCTTTATCACAGATAGAGGCTTCAGCGCCTGTGTCGATGCCCAGCAGGTGTTTGGCGGCCATGGTTATATCCATGAGTGGGGGATGGAGCAGTTTGTCCGTGATGCCCGTATCGCGATGATTTATGAAGGTACCAATGGCGTTCAGGCCCTGGATCTGGTGGGGCGCAAGCTGATGGGTGACAAGGGCGCGGCGCTGAAACTCTGGGCCGCAGAGGTGGAGGCCTTTATCGAAGGCGCCAAACCCAAGGCCGCTCAAGAACCCCGGTTTGCCAAAGTGCTCGAAGGTTTGGGCCAGGCGGCAACGGATCTGCAGCGCGCTACCCAGTGCCTGATGGAGTTGGCGATGAAAAATCCCGATAACCTGGGCGCGGCCTCCATGCCTTATATGCAGCTGTTTGGCACTGCTGCGCTGGCGTGGATCTGGGCGCGGATGGCCGAGCTGGCGCTCGATGGACTGGCAGATGATGCCGACGGTTTCTATGCCGGCAAACTGGCCTCGGCGGGTTTCTTTATGGACTACTATGTCAGCAGCGCCGGTGGCTATCGGCGTCAAATCGCCGCGGCCAGTGAATCCATCATGGTCTTCGACGACAGTTACTTCGGCTAAGCTTCAATACCAAAGGGTCGGTGCAACCGCAATGTAGATCAGATAAGGATCGGTTGACCGATCCTTCTGATGAGAGACAATCGGAAACCTGTTTGTAGGTTTCCGATTTTTTATGTCTATTCAAAACTGCTTTGCCGACTTTCTTGAAGAGAGTCCTGTTGATGTCGCTCAGCTAACCACCTTCTCCGAGCATATTCCTGACGAGTGGATTGCTAAAGCGGTAACACTTTCCGATAAAGCGACGATTCGTCGACGTCGCTTACCGAGTGATATGGTTCTTTGGCTTATTGTTGGAATGGCGTTTTTCCGCAACGAACCGATTGCCGAAGTTGCACGGCGAATGAATGTCTGTGCCGAGGGGTTGGCTAATGAGGAGCTGTTAGCAAAAAGTGCTTTAACGCAAGCAAGGCAACGCCTTGGCAAAGCAGCCCCAGAATGGTTGTTTAGGCAATGCAGCCATAGGTGGGGGTTAGAGCGTTACCCTGAGGATACATGGCAAGGTTTGCAAGTCTTTGCTGTGGATGGCGCGCTTTTTCGAACCGCTGACACACCGGAACTAAGAGACCATTTTGGGTCAGGTAATACATCCAGCGACAGACAGACGCCTCATCCAGTATTAAGGGTGGTGACCATGATGAATGTTCGCTCTCATGTCATTGTCGATGCCGCTATAAGCCCTTATCGTCGAGGCGAAATTCCTCTTGCTATGCCCTTTATTGACTCCTTACCGGATAATTCCGTGACCTTATTGGATAAGGGTTTTTATGGAGCAGGCTTACTTCTTTCTCTCCAAAATAGTGGTGCTAACAGACATTGGTTGTTACCGGCGAAGAAAGGGGTGAAATACACCCTGCTGGACGATGAAGAGAGTGACGACATGCGAGTCGAAATGAAAGTCTCTCCACAAGCACGCAAGAAAAATCCTAACCTACCTGAAACATGGCAAGTGAGAGCCGTGACTTATCAGGTACAAGGTAAGCCAAAAACCGTATTTACGTCTCTTCCCAGAGAGCAGTACGATGCGGGAGCAGTCGCGGCGCTTTACCACGAGCGATGGGAAATTGAATTAGGGTATCGAGACATAAAAAGTTCGATGCAACACAATGCGTTAGTGCTGAGGAGTAAGACAGTCGAACTTGTCTATCAAGAGTTATGGGGGCTGCTGCTTGGTTATAACTTGGTGAGACGAGAAGCGAGCCAAGCGGCAGTAGAGCATGGTCGAATGCCCAATGAAATCAGCTTTAAGTACGCTTGTCAGTTCATCGCAAGTCAGCTCAAAGTCATGAGCAAAGCGGTGTCACCAGGTAATACGCCGAAGCGTCTAAACAGTCTGCGAGGAGACTTGTCCATCCTCTTTATAGACAAACGCCCTAAGCCAAATCGGCCTAGGGCGGTAAAAATATCAAAGACCCGATACCCTGTTAATCACAAGGCAGCTCCGCTTAAGTGAACTACGTTGCGGTGCAACCGGCCCTTTTTTGTGGTACACCAATAGTTTCCAAGCCAATCGGTTCGTCAGTATGGAGTGACAAGATGGATCTGAATTACGACAACAACAATATTTTCGCCCGCATTCTTCGCGGCGAGTTGCCCTGTATCAAACTCTATGAAGATGAGCATACTCTGTCTTTCATGGATATCATGCCGCAAACCAAGGGCCACTTATTGGTGTTGCCCAAAGAGCCGGCCGTGACCCTGTATCAGTTGTCTGATGAAGCGGCGGTGGCCTGCATGCGTACCGTCAAACTGATGGGCAAGGCAGTGGAAAAGGCCATGGGTATCCCGGGCTCTACTGTGTTCCAACACAACGGCAGCGCCGCCGGTCAGAGTGTGCCCCATGTACATTTTCATGTATTGCCCGGCCCGCTTAAAGGCCTGATGGAGCACGCGGCCCATCAGGGGGATATGGATGAGCTGCACACCATAGCCGACAGAATTCGCGCTTGTATTGGATCTTGAGAGTTATTTTCTATGAGGCTGTTGACCCAATCAAAACTTGAAGAAAAAGAGGATAAAAAGTTCCATTAGTTCTTCTTGTTACTTGTTAAGTTGATATTCCCAGTACTTATCCAAATAAAGCCTTGGCTCAAGTCGAGGCTTTCAATTTGCGCTCTTTATCATGTAGAGCATTATCATCTTCAATTCTCGCTTTAATTTAACAAATCATCCTGATTTTTGGCTTGATGGTGATTTGTTTCTTGAAACATACCCGTTTCAGGCAGCATAAAAAACTACTTCTCTAGTTAATCACTTGCTTTAATATTATACACTTCTATAACAACTGTGTTGTTTGTATCATTTTGGTAGCGCTTTAATCTGACTGAATAGGCTCATTTTATGCGTTGTTAACCTTTGCCTGTGATTTGGGGAAGCGGGATTGCCTAAAGAAAGTTTTGGTGTCTCATTGTGATGTATCAGCATTGAAACAAATTGTTTTGTGATCCAGATCACACTTTAATGCTCCGGCTATGTTAATTAATGTGTTTTAAATTAACGAAAAATCAAAGTCAATTTTTAGGTTTTTCACCATAATTGGCTGCATATTTATTCGCTTTTGGATTGGTGGGCCATAATTGCCACAAAATAAAACATTGGTAAAACATAAATAAAACATTTTGGTTTTTGTCAGATGAAAATCCTGTTATTGACGCTATTGAAACGAGGCGACAGTATCTTGGCAACGCTGCATTAATAAGTGCGGTGAAAATAAAAACAAACCAAGAAGTAAGGGAGTTTAAAATGATAAGAACCAATAAGCTGACCAGCTCAGTAAGATTGGCATTATTTGCTGCAGTCTCAACGTCAGCTGCATCTGTCTCTCAGGTAGCTTTTGCTGCCGAAGAGGGAGCCAAGGTAGAGCGTATTGAAGTCACCGGCTCACGTATCCAGCGTCAAGATATGGAAACCGCTTCACCAGTGACAGTGATCAGTGCCGACGCCATTCGAGCGGAAGGTTTCACTTCAGTGGATCAATTGCTGTAGGCTCAAACTTCCATGGCCGGTGCTGCAGTGGGTTCCAGTACCAATAATGGAGCCGATGGTGTGGCTCAGGTTGATCTGCGAGGCATGGGCGCTGAGCGCACCCTGGTACTGCTCAATGGCCGCCGTATGGTCAATTCCGGCTCCGGTGCCGATAGCGCAGTGGATTTGAACTCTATCCCAGTGGCTATGATAGCTCGGGTAGAAATTCTTAAAGATGGGGCTTCTGCAGTATACGGCTCTGACGCCATCGCCGGTGTGGTTAACATTATCACCAAGAAAGACTTTGAAGGCTTTCAGTTGGATTTCAACGGCAGCGGAACCGATAAAGGCGACGGTGAGAGCGGTGAGCTGAGTTTGTTGTATGGCTTCAACACAGACAATGGTGGTAACTACACTTTTGGTGCGGCTTATTCTGACCGTCGTGGCGTAATTCAGGGGGATCGTGATTGGACCGAACCAGGTGCCAGTTCCTTTATTCCTACCGGCTCTCTGAACGGAATGGTCAAAGACGCCAACGGTAATTGGGTCGAGCGCAGCACAGGTTATGATTATACTCAGGATAGTTGGTTCCAAACGCCTAGTGAGCGTTATAGCTTGTTTGCCAACATGATCCAGGAGTTGGGCAATGAGTTGGTGCTGACAGGTGACATACTGTATACCAAGCGTAAGTCCGATCAGCAAATGGCGGCTCAACCAGCCGATATCATGCTGGGTGTCTGTGGCGAGGAAGGTATTGATGCTTCTCGCTGTCTCACGCTGGATCAATCCATGCTGGATGCCGGTATCAAGGCAGATAAGACCGGCCGTGTTAACTACCGTCGCCGTACCAATGACGTAGGGCCTCGTATCTATAATCAGGATGTCGATACGCTGCGCGCCTCGATTGCCCTGCAGGGCACGCTGGATGTTCATACCGGCATGACTTGGGATCTGTCTTACACCTACGGCAAGAACAAGGCCGATACCTGGGTTGAAAACTCCATCAATGCCAAAAAGATGGAAAACTCAGTTTACAACAATCAAGGCGCCTGGCTCAGCGGTGCACCCCTGACCCAGGAGATCATCAACGATATAGGCTTCACCGAGCGTAACGATGGTGGCAACGAACAACATTTGGTTGCCGGTGTGTTGAGCGGTGAGCTGTTTGATCTCGATGCCGGTCCGGTCAGCTTCGCTATCGGTGCCGAATACCGTTACGATAGCGGTTACTTTAATCCGGATCCTGTGATTGTCGCCGGTGAGGGTACAGCGGCCCAGCAAGATCCTACCGATGGTAATTATGATGTGATCTCTGTTTATCAGGAGGTTAGCGTACCTTTCAGCGACAAGCTGACCGGTGAATTTGCCCTGCGTTTCGATGATTACTCCACTTTTGGTAAGGCATCGACCTGGAAGATAGGCCTGACCTATGAAGCGACCGACGACTTAATGCTGCGCGCCGTGGCGGCTACCGGTTTCCGTGCGCCAAACGTCAGTGAGCTCTACGGTGGTAACACAGGATCGTACGACTATCTGACCGATCCATGGGGCAACGAGCAAGACCCACAGATTTTGGTGAACTATACCTCGGACGAAAACTTGGAACCTGAAGAGTCTGAGTCTTACACTGCCGGTCTGGTTTACTCACCGCACTTTATTGACGGCATGTCTTTGACCCTGGACTACTGGCGTTTTCGGGTAACCAATGCCATTACTCGTCTGGATGCTCAAAAAGGCCTGAAAGATTGTTACGCCGGCAACCAGCTTGCCTGTGATACCTTCAAGATTACTTCTGACGGCGATCTATCTGACTTTACCAATCCGCTGACCAACGTAGGTAGCCAGAATACCAGTGGTATCGATTTCAACCTGGCTTACAGCTTCGAAGGCCTGGGACTGGACTGGAAGATTAACAACGACCTGACCTACCTGTTGGAGTTTGAGCAGGATGGCGTTTCTTATGATGGTACCATTGACGGTAACTTTGGCGCCTATGCGGAAGTTCGCAATAACTTCAGTATTCAAGCCAGTCGTGGCGACTGGAGCCTGATGTACTACAACCGTTATATCGGTAAGATGGATGATATTTATACTGACTATGATCAGAATGATAATCCGTTTACAGCGGTTGCCAAGGCTGATGCCGTTATGTATCACAACATTGTCGGCACCTATCACTTCACTGATGGTTTGACAGCCTCCTTGGGTGTAAAGAACCTGACAGATGAAGAACCTTCATTTGTATCCAATGGCAGTGATGCCGGAACTGTCCCTGAGGTTTATGACACCATAGGTCGTCAAATCTACGGTGGTGTAACTTACAAGTTCTAAGTCATCTCATAAAATGCCAAAGCGCCTTCGGGCGCTTTTTTTTGGGTTTAATCTACGGCAGTAGGAAATGTCGCTCTGACCTTAAAAAGAAGTCGGCGCGATCTCGATAATTATAATCCCATTCGCAGCAGTCGTTTGATTTTGTTATTCATCTCTCGCCATAGTTATTATGTCACCTATGGGCCGCTGAAATGCATATTCCAAGCAGGTAATTTTTGAGTGGTTGCTCAAACTGTAATGAGTGCTTGGATGCTATTTCCCTTGGGCTAAATTATTCAAGTTTTCAGCGAATCATATGCGGAGGTACAGTCCTATCCTGTCTATTGTGCGTCTTGCAAAGGCGCAGGGCTATTTATTGTGAACCACGCCTTGCATCCAAGGCTTGTAAGCCCGCAAAAAGCACTCATGGGCCTTTTCGTATCTTCTTCACTGATGTTTTGGTTCAATCCAACTTTTTCATCAGATAACCGAGGGCTATTAATCGCCTCTTCTTTACTTTACGAGCAAGCACCTACGGCCTTGATTGAACCGTTAAGGGGCGGTTTGTGCTCTCTTAATGGCGTGGCTGGCTAATCCGAGCTCGCAAATGAAATGATATGGCTCTTGGATCCCTTCATTTTGGGACAATCCCCCCCGTTCCCTCAAATCAAAGACATTATTTATATCCATAGTAGCTTGAGAGGCTTGATTAGAGACACATTTACCCTGGTATACAGGCTTGAAGTGCTCACTCTAAAAGAATAATTACAACAGCATAAAAAACTATTAGAGAAAAGCATAGATAAGATGAAGTAAAACAAGTTGCTAACATAACTATGTTGCATACCGTTTGTAATATGACCTGGCGAACAGAGAACTCCATGCAGGTATACCTAAAAGAGCAGGTAGTCAAACACCCCAATGAAGTATTCCGTTTCGTGATATTGGTCTTGTATTCTGTATAAGGGCGATGCAAGTCACGTTTTTGATTAATGATTATGTTACTTAAATGGGGTGCTTTTAACAAAAAATCAAAATTATTTTTTGACAAATCCACTTATTTAAGTTTGCAGTTATATACCAATTGCAGGGCAGTTGAAGTTCACTCAAAAAATAAACAATCTGATTTCAATTTGGAAACAATAAAGCCTTGGTTAGATTAAAACTCTGTTATTGACGGTTTTGCAACCAGGCGACAGTATCTTTGCTCGCCGCTCCTAAAGAGGTCGGCGAACATAAAAACAATTCAGGAAGCAAGGGAGTTTATTATGACAAGAACCAATAAGCTGGCCAGTGCGGTTAAATTGGCACTGTTTGCTGCTGTGTCAACGGCAGCAGTATCTGTCTCTCAGGAAGCTTATGCTGCAGAGGAGGGCGACAAGGTTGAGCGTATCGAAGTCACAGGCTCACGTATTCAGCGCCAAGATATGGAAACCGCTTCTCCTGTAACAGTGATCAATGCCGACACTATTCGGGCAGAAGGTTTCACTTCGGTCGATCAATTATTGCAGGCACAAACCTCCATGGCTGGTGCGGCTATTGGCTCAACCACCAATAATGGTGCCGATGGTGTAGCTCAGGTCGATTTGCGAGGTATGGGCGCTAAGCGCACCTTGGTACTGCTTAATGGCCGCCGTATGGTCAATTCCGGCTCCGGTGCCGATAGTGCAGTGGATTTGAATTCTATTCCTGTGGCTATGATTGCCCGGGTGGAAATTCTCAAAGACGGGGCTTCTGCGGTATACGGTTCCGATGCCATTGCCGGTGTAGTTAACATTATCACCAAGAAAGACTTTGAAGGCTTACAGTTGGATTTTAACGGCAGCGGAACCGACAAGGGTGACGGTGAAACCGGGGAATTGAGTCTGTTGTATGGTTTCAACACAGATAATGGCGGCAACTACACTTTTGGCGCGGCGTACTCTGACCGTCGTGGCGTGATCCAGAGTGACCGTGATTGGACAAAGCCTGGTGCCAGTTCTTTCATCCCAACCGGTTCTCTGGCCGGTATGGTCAAAGACGCCAACGGTAACTGGGTTAAGCGCAGTACTGGTTATGATTTCACCAAAGACAGTTGGTTTCAAACGCCAAGCAAGCGCTACAGCCTGTTTGCCAACATGATTCAGGAGCTGGGCAATGAACTGGTATTGTCAGGTGACATACTGTACACCAAGCGTAAGTCCGATCAGCAAATGGCGCCGCAGCCTGCCGATATCATGTTAGGAGTTTGTGGTCAGGCAAGAGTGAATCCTAACCGTTGTATTACCTTGGATCAGTCTATGTTGGCTGCAGGTATAAAGGCGGACAAGACAGGGCGAGTCAATTATCGTCGTCGTACCAATGATGTTGGGCCGCGTATTTATAATCAGGATGTCGATATTCTGCGTGCTTCTCTTGCTCTGCAAGGCACGTTGGATGTCAATACAGGTATGACTTGGGATTTGTCTTATACCTATGGCAAGAATAAGGCCGATACCTGGGTTGAAAACTCTATCAATGCTGAAAAGATGACAAACTCAGTTTACAAGAATCAAGACGCCTGGCTCAGCGGTGCGCCATTGACCCAAGAGATCATCAATGACATAGGCTTTACCGAACGTAACGACGGTGGTAACGAACAACATGTGCTCGCCGGTGTATTGAGTGGTGAGTTGTTTGAGCTGGCAGCCGGTCCTGTTAGTTTTGCTATCGGAACGGAATATCGCTATGACAGTGGATACTTTACCCCGGATCCTGTGATTGTCGCCGGTAAAGGGACAGCTGCTCAGCAAGACCCAACCGACGGTAACTATAATGTTATTTCAATCTATCAGGAGGTTAGTGTACCTTTCAGCGACAAGCTGACCGGTGAATTTGCCCTGCGTTTCGATGATTACTCTACTTTCGGTAAGGCGTCTACCTGGAAGGTAGGACTGACCTATGAAGCGACCGATGAACTTATGCTGCGCGCCGTGGCTGCCACAGGTTTTCGGGCGCCAAATGTCAGTGAACTCTATGGCGGTAACACAGGATCTTACGACTATTTGGAAGACCCGTGGAAGAATGCCCAAGATCCACAAATTTTGGTCAACTATACCTCAGATCCGAATCTGAAGCCCGAGGAGTCAGAGTCCTATTCTGCCGGCTTGGTTTATTCACCGGGTTTTATTGATGGAATGTCTCTGACCTTGGATTACTGGCGTTTTCGGGTAACCAATGCCATTACTCGCCTGGATGCGCAAAAAGGGCTGAAAGATTGTCATGCCGGTAAACAGGTTGCGTGCGAAACTTTCAAAATCACACCATCCGGTGACTTATCCAAGTTCACCAACCCGCTGACCAACGTGGGAAGCCAGAACACCAGTGGTATCGACTTCAACCTGGCTTACAGTTTTGAAGGCCTGGGGCTGGACTGGAAGATCAATAATGACCTGACCTATCTGCTGAAATTTGAGCAGAATGGTGTGGCCTATGACGGTACTATTGACGGTAACTTTGGCGCCTATGCAAAGGTTCGCAATAACCTCAGCATCCAGGCAACTCGTGGTGACTGGAGCCTGATGTATTACAACCGTTATATAGATAAGATGGACGATATCCATACCAAGTACGATAAGAATAATAAACCTTACACAGCGGTTGCCAAGGCGGATGCTGTTCTGTACCACAACATTGTCGGTACCTATCACTTCACCGATGCCTTGACAGCTTCTCTGGGGGTGAAAAACCTGACAGATGAAGAGCCTTCATTTGTATCCAATGGCAGTGATGGAGGAACTGTTCCTGAGGTTTATGACACCATAGGTCGTCAAATCTACGGTGGTGTAACTTATAAGTTCTAGGCCATAGAACAGTGCCAAAGGGACAATGCCGGTCAGCATTTAATCGACTGGTATTGTCCTGATGGGCGTTGTTAATGGTATGGACGCACCTCCCCTCCGGCTCACATACTGAAGGGGAACTCTTAAACCGAGGTCCATATCATGAAAGCCACTGTTACTTTAGGTATCGATTTAGCTAAAAACTCCTTTTCGCTACATGGAATTTCAGCTGATGGTACCGTCACCATTAAGAAATCCGTCACTCGAGTCAATCTAGCTAAGTTCATCGCAAAGCTTGAACCCTGCCTAATCGGTATGGAGGCTTGTGCAGGCGCCCATTACTGGGCTCGAAAATTCACACATTTCGGGCATGAAGTGAAATTGATGCCGCCTCAATACGTAAAACCTTACGTCAAAACCAACAAAAATGATGCTGCAGATGCTGAAGCGATATGTGAAGCCGTTACACGCCCCAATATGCGGTTTGTCCCGGCTAAATCTGTCGACCAGCAAGCCATATTGTCTGTTCATCGAGCTAGAGAGTTATTAGTGCAGTCAAAGACTGCCCAGACCAACCAAATTCGAGGCCTGCTTGCGGAGTTTGGTGTTGTTATTGCTAGAGGTAGAGGTCCATTCAAAGAACAACTCCCCGATATTATCGAGGATGCTAGCAATGAGCTGCCTTGCGTAATACGCGAAACCTTGCAGTGCTTACTAGAGCTAGTTGAAAAACTGTCCAAAAAGATTACCGTCCTAGAACGTACAATTCAGGCTTGGAGCCGACAGTCTGCTGACGCTAGCCGGCTAGAACAAGTCCTGGGTATCGGGCCTATTACTGCAAGTGCACTTGTTGCGACCGTCGGCAACGCAAAACATTTCAAAAACGCGCGACAGTTGGCTGCTTGGCTTGGCCTAGTCCCCCGTCAGCACTCTACCGGAGGCAAAACCGTATTGCTTGGGATAAGCAAGCGGGGTGATGGCTACGTTCGAAAACTGTTAGTCCACGGAGCTAGAGCCGTTGTAAGTCACAGTAAAAGAGCCAAAAGCGGGTCTTCAGAGTGGCTCAACTCCCTGTTAGAGACCAAACATACGAATACAGCCATCGTGGCTCTAGCTAATAAAAATGCACCGATTGCTTGGGCATTGCTCACCAACCAATCTGAATATGTACCACAGAGCAATTAGTAGTTCGCATGCAATAATTGTCCAATGGAACCACAGGTAAGACCGTGACCAGTCAAATCTGTTTTGATCAAGGGAGTTAATCACTCCGCGTTGTTGTAAAGAACCTGGTCAGCGGAAACCATACAGGGGCTTTAGACCTCGGATATATGGCTGCAATAATGGTTTTAACTGACGATTATTTGCGAAACCGGTGCGTCCATATATGATCAAATTATTCGCTTGAACGCAACAGCCCCTAGGCTTTCAGATGCTTTACGAGATTTTCTGGCGAACAGGCATACCCAGTCTTATGACTTTGTTTAATGCCTTAACCCCAGCCAATGCCTCACTCACTTGCCCGTTATAGTCATGCAAACTTAATTTGGCGCTAATGAGTTGTTTGTAGCGATACATGGCGGTCTCAGATAAGGAACGCTGATGGTAGTGATTCATCAATTTCCATTGCTTCAACTCTCCGGCCTTAAGTGCATCCACTGCTTCATTTCGAGGATGCCCTGGTTCCCAGTATCCGGCATTTGAGCGAGGTGGACTCGTTGGCTTCGCCTGCTTTCGTCGCAATAATTTATGACAAGCTTTGGTATCGTAAGCCCCGTCAGCGGAGACTTGTCTAAGCTTGCGTCTTAGGGGAGCCAGTAACGCTGGAAGTACTTCATTATCTGCTACAGTTTCAAGGCTTGTTTGCGCACCGATAATTTCATGTGTAGCGGCATCGATAGCCAAATGAAGCTTGCGCCAAACCCGACGTTTTTCTTTGCCATGCTTACGCATTTTCCATTCACCTTCGCCATACACTTTGAGGCCTGTGGCATCGACGACAACATGCGCTACCGCACCTCTTGAGGGATTGCGGTACTTGACGTTCACCGTCTTGGCGCGTTTACTGATACAGCTGTAGTCTGGAGCAATTAACGGTATTTTCATCAGCTGAAACAGGGAGTTGATGAACCCTTCGGTCGCACGTAATGACAGCTTAAAAATCCCTTTGAGCATCAAGGCGGTTTCGATGGCGGTGTCGCTGAATTGAAAGCCACGGCCACGACCGCCGTGATGCTTTGTGCAATGCCAAGCGTTAACCGCTGCCTCGTCCAGCCAGAAGGTAACCGAACCACGGTTGACTAATGCCTGATTGTATTGCTTCCAATTGGTGATATTGCGTTCTGACTTACCCATGAAACTGACCGAAGACCTGTTATGCAAGATCAGATCATGGAAAGCAAAAAAGGTTCCGCTTATTTAGGCAACAACGCCGAGTGGTGCACTTCGGAGTTGAATTCGCGACTAGTCGGAAAACGTTGTTTCATTTTTGGATTTATAGTAGTTATTATGTTGCGTTTGAGCATTTGTGTGATTGCCTGAGTAAAAACAATTAATCCTCAATATAATAGAAAATAGTATGATTTCTTGTTGCATTGCTTTCCTGATGCAGGATGTAAATTCTGTTTTCATCCTGTCTTGGTGGTGATATCAACTGTGAATACGGGTTTCTATAGCGTTAACATTTTCTCGGTTTGGTATTTTTGGTGTTTTTTATCGCCTCATACTTGCAAGGTTAATATTATTTCATTTTCGAGTTTAAGTGGTGTTGATATAAGATGCGCTCTCTTAAAAGCCCTCGTGACAATACAAGAAAGTATTATTGGTGTATTGCTAATTGTTGATGGTTTCTGCCTAACATCTCATTTTTAAGATTGAAAAATTAGAATTTATTTCTATTTTAATCTTGGCTTTAGGAATGCTGCAGTTTGTAGCATATTCAATTACGGTTTCAGTTTTATTGAACTTGAAGTGTTGAAAGGATTTTTGTTTTCATCTGTTGCGATATAAATACGGTAGCGTTTTTATGTTCAGCAGGATAGTTTTATAATTACTTGATAGCCAGTTATGTACTTAATTCATGTTATCTTTAACAGTTAATTTTGATTGTTGGCACTAACTTTTGTGTGTTTTTACTTTTACAACTGTCTAACGATGATTGATTGGTATCCGCCAATTTAAATAAGTTTGAGCTTTGCTCAATTTTTAATGAAGGAAATAATGATGAAGAAATTACTGTTTGTTTTACCTGTGTTCGTCTGTTCCACTGTCTTTGCTGTGGATGGTACAGTGAATTTTACAGGGAATGTAATTGGGGTTGCATGTGAAGTAAATCCTAGCTCCCAAGTTAATAATGTGAAAATGGGAGATATTAGTTCAGCTATCTTCAATGACGTAGGAGATACAGCAGCGCCGACCAGGTTTGAAATTGCGATAACAGGTTGTGATGATTCACTGCAAAAGGTCAATGTTCGTTTTGATGGGCCGACAGACAATAATAATAGCAGATTGTTGGCTTTGAGCCAAGGTGAAACTGCTGCGAAGGGGCTCGCCATTGCGCTTTACGAAGACGATGCAACAACGCTTATTCCATTGGCTTCAGCCTCAAAGAGTAAAGACTTGGAAGGTGGTGCTGCTACCCTGTCTTATGTGGCCAAGTATATGGCCACAGCTGACAGCGTAACGACAGGTAGTGCCAATGCAACTACTAACTTTACCCTGAGCTACAACTGATAAGCCTCTGTTTTTAGGTATTTACCTTGAACTAAGAGGGCAGGGAAGCCCTTATTCATTTGTATAATATTTTTATTAAGCGCTACTGCAAGTGGTAAATAAAATTGAGTGAAATGATGAAACTTATAAAAGTATTGTGCCTCGTGGGGAGCCTTTTCGGGGTTGTACAGTCTGCCTATGCCGGTGTTGTGGTTGGCGGAACTCGGGTTGTCTATGATGGCGCTAAACGTGAAACTTCTATTTCAGTGAATAATCCTGAAAAGGTTAACCCATATTTGATTCAATCCTGGGTTGATGAAGATAATCTCCATAGTGGGAAGGCGCCATTTATTGTTACGCCACCCTTGTTTCGCTTGGATGCTGGGCAGGAAAATATATTACGTATTGTCTATACCGGTGGTCAGTTACCAGCAGATAGAGAGTCGGTATTTTGGTTGAACATTAAGTCAGTGCCGTCCTCCTCTGAAAATGATAATAATCAACTGCTGATAGCGGTGAAAACCCGGATTAAACTCTTTTATCGCCCTGTGGGTTTGGAGGGTAAAGCAGCTGCCGAGGCTTATAAAAAACTAGTGTTTACTCAGAGTGAAGGTAATTTGATAGTCAGTAATCCTACTGCTTATCACGTCTCACTTTATTCGTTGACGGTTGATGGTGAAGAGATAGAAGACGCCGGCATGGTTGCACCAAAGTCAGATTTTAGTTGGTTATTACCGAATAAGCATGTCACACAGGTTCGTTGGCAAGCTATTAATGATTTCGGCGGTGTTTCTCAGGAAGTCAGTTTATTATTATGATTATTAGTGTTTAATTGGAACTATTTTTTCTTTTGATGAGTAGATAGTCTTTTTATTTAATTTTGGAAGTTTGTTATGGCCAAGCGATTGATGCCTAAAATGATAAATGTTGAGCCGTATTGGAGTAAAGGTAAGGCTGGAACGCTGATCATAGTCGCAGTTACAGTCTTTTATGGCTGTAACTCTTTATTGGTCATGGCTGACGTTTATTTCAATCCTGCGGCTCTTGAAATTCAGGGTGATGGACAGGCTGTTGATTTGGCTGGTGTGTTGTCCCAAGGGAAACAGCTGCCCGGCACCTACCTTGTCGATATCTATTTAAATGACAGCTTTATCGAAAGCCGCAGGATAAATTTTAGGCTGTTTAATGAGCGCTTAATTCCTGAGTTGGATCTTGTTCAGTTAAAAAAAATGGGAGTTAAAGTTGATGCTTTTTTAGAGCTTAAAAATATGCCATTGGATGCGCCGTTGATGAACTTGGGTCAGTATATTCCGGCAGCCAGTAGTGAGTTTGATTTTAGTCAACAGCGATTGAATATAAGTATCCCTCAGGCAGCATTGAATAATCAAATTCGCGGTCAGATAACACCTAGTGAATGGGATCAAGGCGTGACCAGCGGATTTATCAACTATAGCTTTAGAGGTGGCAACACTGACAACAAAGGTGGTGACTCAGCCCATAGTCAGTTTATTAGTTTACGCAGTGGCGCAAACTGGGGAGCTTGGCGTTTCCGAAATTCTTCTACCTATATAAATGCTACGGAAACGGATTCGCAGTGGAATACCATCAATACTTATGCTGAACGAGATATCCATGCTATTCGTGGACGCTTGACTCTCGGGGAAAGTTTTACATCTTCAACTTTGTTCGACAGTTTGCCCTTTTTAGGTGGACAATTGACATCAGATGAGAGCATGTTGCCTGAAAGTCAGCGTGGATTTGCCCCTGTGGTGAGAGGTATTGCTCGTAGCAATGCACAGGTGACCATTCACCAAAATGGCTACATTATTTATCAAACTTATGTCGCGCCGGGAAAGTTTGAGATCACTGACTTATTTCCAACTTCGTCCAGCGGTGATCTGGAGTTGACCATTACTGAAGCGGACGGCACTAAGCAGCATTCGGTGCTACCTTATTCTGCCGTACCAATAATGGTGCGGGAAAAAAGCTGGCGCTATGCGCTGGCGGCGGGACAGTACCACTCGACAACGGTAAATGCCCTTAAAACCAATTTTAGTCAGGGAAGTTTGGTATATGGTTTGCTCAATGACACCACTATTTATAGTGGCTTTCAATTGGCAGATAACTATCAAGCTCTCGTATTTGGCGTGGGCCGCGGTTTGGGTGAGTGGGGTTCTGTGTCCCTTGATGCTACTGGCGCACGTGCAATGACGGGAGATGATGGTAACAAAAAGGGCCAGTCATACAGGGCTCAGTATGCGAAAGAGGTAAAGGCCTCTGGCACATCCATGACTTTAGCGGGATATCGTTATACCAGTAGCGATTTTTATGACTTCAGTGAAGTGAATGAACCGGCAGATTGGAGCATCTATTATAAAAAACAACGGCGTTGGCAGTTGCAGGTCAATCAGTCTTTGGGCCGCTGGGGCAATATGTACATTTCCAGTTATCAACAAAAGTATTGGCATAGAGACGGTTTTGATCACAGTGTCAGTGCCGGTTATAACCTCAGTGCTGCTGGGGTTAATTACGGCTTAAGTTACGCCTATAACCAACAACCCTATGGCGGTCACTCTGAACGACAGCTTGCTGTGAATGTCCAGATCCCCTTGAATATTGGCGGCCGTAATAATTGGACGACCTTCAACCTCAACAATAATAGTCATGGTGATAGCTCGCAACAATTTGGAATTGGAGGGACTACTCTGGAAAATGATAGCTTGAGCTACAATGTGCAACAAAGTTATGCCAACCGTTATAACGGAGCCAGTGGCAACCTGTCTGCCAACTATAAGAGTCGTTATGCCAATCTTAATGGTGGGTACAGTTATAACGATCAACTAGCACAACTGCACTATGGTATTGACGGCGCCATTGTAGGTCATCCATACGGTATCACTTATGCCCAGCCACTGGGAGACACCATGGCGCTGGTGAAAGCCAGAGGAGCCGGTGATGTCAGGGTTCAGAATGGTACAAATATTTTGACTGATGCCAGAGGATATGCGGTAGTGCCATATGTTACCCCCTATGCCAAAAACCGCATTGCCTTGGATACGCAAACTATGGCTGAAAACCTGGATATGGATACCAATGTTCGTACGGTTATCCCAACTAAAGGTGCTCTGGTTCTGGCTGATTATAAAACCTTTTTAGGAAGTCGGGTGTTGATGACATTTACTTATCAGGGAAGCCCTGTGCCGTTTGGGGCTCAAGCCATACTCTTGATGGCTGATGGTGAAGAAGGCAGTCGCTCAATTGTTGGTAATGATGGGCAGGCTTACTTCAGTGGTGTGCCGCAGAATGGTCAGGTCCATGTTTCCTGGGGAGATAAAGCCAACTATCAATGCAGTGCGCCCTACGGTTTGCCTGAGTTGGATGTTGAGGTGGCTGTACGTATGGTGGAAGTACAATGTCTATAAACAATTGTCCTATTCAAATTAAGGTTTCATTAAAAATGAAAAACAAACTATTCGGCTTGCTGGCAGTATTGACTTTACTGCCCTTGCCGACACTGGCTAGTTGTAGTTTTTTTCCTGGGTTTTCTGCTACTGACAATGTATCAATCAGTTTTAAGCCAGTGCTAGTGCAGCGAGACACCCCTATAGGCACAGTGCTGGATTCGGTTTACAATGAGTCTCTTCTAAACCGAGCAGAATTTATTAAGTGTGATCGGCCATTGGTAACTGAATGGAATAGTGTTGCAAGGAAAGTTATGTATAGTAATGAAGAGTTACTAGAGTCCGGTGTTCCAGGGATCTCAATTCGAGTAATTACACCTGGAGGTAGATATAGTAAAGGGCGCTATGAAGGTCCTTTTCCTAGACTAATGACTAATCAGACTGGATGTCTCGGAACTATAGCTTACGCCAAATTGTGCGGAGAAAACTTCGGTCCGTTAAAACTTGAACTGGTTAAAACAGCTGAGGTGACAGGTTCAGGTCAAATTTTTTCGGGAGTAATCGTCAAAGCCGCTGCAACAGGCGTGACTGATGTATACACCTATAACCTAACCGCTTCGTCAGTCCAGACTGCCGCCTGTTCGGTAAAAAATACTGCGATTACTGTGCCATTGGGGAATGTTTATGAAAATCATTTTTCCGGAGTCGGCAGTACATTGGCAGAACAGGCTTTTACTATTCCTCTTGATTGCAATGCGGGAACTAAAGTAAATGTAACCTTGGATGCGATTAAAGACAGTTCAGGTGAAAAAGGGGTTATTGCATTGAGTGATGTTAATAATCAAATCAAAGCTACCGGAGTGGGCGTACAACTAAGATATAAAGATGCCCCTGTTACTTTGGGCGAGCCGATAAAGGTCGGCACAGCTGTAACTGAAGGGAGTTACAATGTGCCTTTAACGGCTAGGTATTATCAAACTGAAAGTAAAATTGGCCCTGGGATCGCCAATGCGGTTGCTACCTTTACCATGATCTATAATTAACGACACACTCTATTGTGCTTATTCATCTGACGTCAGTTCTGACTAGGCCTGTTTGCTGGATTGATAGAAAAGACTTAATCCATGTAGTTGATTGTTCGTGATATCAAAAAAGCCGGTCAGCAAATTGCCAACCGGCTGGGTTGAGTTCGCCGCATCATTGCTTTTTTCGGTCAAACCACTGACTTTGAGCTGCCTTAATCGTTATTTCCTGTCCCTGTCCATTGGATATTGGCTTTAATCTCTTCCACCAAACCGGCATCCTCTTCGGTAATATGACCTATAACACTGTAAATTTTGCCGACAACAGGCTGCTCGATATTGAATTGCGCCTGGCAGTATTCGATACCATTTTCTTCACCGGGGAACAGATAGGCTGGAATGCGATATTCCATACCTTGGTAGCTGAGGTTGAGGTTGTAAAACTCTCTTACCTCATCACAGCTGAAGTCGGTGTTGGGCACATCGAAGTAGAGCCCCACCTTGGCGCCGCCATTATCCGCCGCAGTCATCTGCATGGTCAGGTGACCGAGCTGATAGGTTGCTTCTTTGGCCGCCGGAAGTTCAGCGGTAAACATACGACCTTGGGCATCGTCATCAGACTCAATATCCAGACGTTTTTCTACATCATCGGCGTTGGCAAACAGAGTGTAGCGACCGCCCCACATTTGGGCGACTTTGGCTCCTTTACCCACTCCTGCTATGGCGTCGGTCAACGTGATGGTTTCCTGATGTTCAACACCTTCATCATCGCCGTACTCCAGCACCATTTGGCCTAGTTCATTGATGATATAAGTGGAAACTTCCACGGTTGCAGTAGCGGAGCATTCGCTGAGGTTGTCTTGAGTGCGGACATTACGCAGCACAGAGCCGTTTTTGAACTCCAGAGTGTCGCACCATACTTGCATCACACCGTCGTCGTGCTCGTTTGCAGAACCCCATTCTGTGGTGAACCAGGTTTTGCCTTCCAGCGGATGTTTGGGCTCTGGTTCGACACCGTTATCGGCAACCTTGACTTTAAGATCGACTCTCACAGGCGCATGTTTGCCGTCATTGACTGTCACAGTGATCACAAAGTCGCCGGCAACCAGAGGCTTGCCGGACAAACGCAATGAGTCACCTTGCTCAATTTTCAGGGCGATACCTTGCATATCTGTCATGGCGCTGAAGGTCAGTTGATCTTTATCCTGATCGCCAAACAGCTCATCCAGGTCAATCACCTGATCGATTTGATTGCCCACTGTCAGCGCCATGCGTGCCAGTTCAGCTTCCAGTTCGGCTTTTTCAGCCGGGTTGATGACAGGAGCATGGTTGATACTGCTGACTTCAATCTCAATTTCCAGTGGGTAAGAGCGGGCGCCCTTACTGTCGGTGGCGTAAGCGTGCAGCTCTATTTCACCGGCTATCTTAGGTGTGCCGCTGAGTACGCCTGTTTTGGCATCGAATGCCAGGCCCAGGGTTTCCAGTGCTATGTTGCCATCTTCCTCCATCAGGCTCAGAGTGAAGCTGTCGTTGTCCTTGTCGGCAAAAGCGGCTGACAAATCTACGGCAGTCATCGGCTGACCCAGTTCCACTTCAATTTGGGTCAGCTTGTCCAGCTCGGCCTGGTTCAAGGCAATATGAGGCCTGTGATTGGATTCTACACCGCCTTCTGGGGTGATCACCGGCTCGTAGTCGTCGAGTTTGTCACCGGCTTCCACCTTGGCAGCCACATCTTCAACCAAGAGTTGCAGATGCGCTTCAGCCAGGCCCTGATGGCTAACCAGCGTCTCGCCGACAATGTTCAGCGCTTGAGCGACCCTGTTGGCACTACTCTTGGCCAGATAGTCACCAAACAGCAGCTCTGGTTCGGCTTTAAGTTCAGCAAATTGAGCCGACACAGCTTGTTCGGCATCCGCCTTGGATACACCTTGGTTGGCGTCCATATGCTTGACAACCAAGTCGGTCAGCGGGCTGATCACCTGGCTGTTGGCATCTTTGCTTGCCGGGGCCTTGAGCTCAAAGGTTTTTTTCACCAAGCCGCGGCTTTCATCCATGGTTTTGTCGGCAATGGCCTTAACACACAGTGTTTGTCCCTGATATTGGCCATCGATCCGGGCAATACCGCCTTTGCCGGTTGTCGCCACTTTGGTTTGGCAGTTTTCGCCGGCATAAACGTCGGCATTCACCAGATAACCATCAATGGCTGTGACCGAAAATGATTTGGCTGTGGGGTTGTCATTGTTGTCGCTGCCGCCGCAACCGGCCAGTGCCAGTGCAATTGACGCTGCAAGCAAAGTCGTCTTCTTCATTCTCTATCCCAAAATAATTAGAGCGCCTTGATTACGCCCATCCACCTTTTTAGATACAAAAGTTCCATTTAAAGGGATGCAGATGATAACTTTGATAAACAAAAGATAAATTGATTGGGTTCACATAAAATTCCTGATTAAAAACAGTGTGATAGGTTTAATTTTGAGCTGTGGTTTAATTTTGGACACATATTGGCGTCATAATCGCCAAAAGTGCCGCTATCTGAGTTTTTACTTGTCAGAAGCAAGGAATTGTGCCGCCTGAATGGATTGATAAATGCTTATAAATAAGAGGGTTATTGATGGCTTGTTAATTGCCTCTCGGGTAGCAGAAATGAAAGTTCTGGATTGAATTAGCGCGTATTTAGCCCACGCCAAGGCGCTGAGGTTAAGCCGCCGGTTTGTTAAAAGTGAACCTTGGTTCAGTGTAAAAAAAACAGCTCCGCAAGAGTGGCATCTGCGGAGCTGTTCTAAATGGAACTGTTTTAAATGAGAGTTAAGCCGAATTTAATGCCCGTTGCTCACTACCTTGTTTCAGAAACCTGTCTAAGGAGTTTTTTCAGTCGCTTAGGTTTTGGTAACTGGGCTCAGTAGCCTGCCGCTTCGCTGCCGGCGCGGCGCGGGTCAGATGCACCAAATTTACCTTCTTCGGTCACCATAATGCTCTGGGTGCTGCCCATGGAACTTTTGACCTTGACCTGGTGGCCCATGGCTTCCAGCAGCGCTATGGTGTCACCATTGAGGCTGCGCTCTACCCGAATTTCATCCGGCAGCCACTGGTGATGCATCCGCGGTGCAAAGCTGGCTTCGGCTATATTCAGGTCGTGGTCAATCACATTCATGATGATCTGCAGCACTGTGGTAATGATCCTGGCGCCCCCCGGGCTGCCGGTAACCAGAAACGGCTGACCGTCTTTCATTATCATGGTCGGGCTCATGGAGCTCAGTGGCCGCTTGTTGCCCTGTACCGAGTTGGCTTCACCGCCCACTAGGCCATAACCGTTGGGCGTGCCGGGTTTGGCTGAGAAATCATCCATCTCATTGTTCAGCAAAATCCCTGTACCATCGGCCACCAGCCCAGAGCCATAACTGAAGTTGAGGGTATAGGTGTTGGATACCGCATTGCCCCATTTATCCACGACCGAGTAGTGAGTTGTCTGGTCACTTTCATAGGGGGCCAGCTTGCCGGGTTTGACCTGGCTTGAAGGGGTGGCGTGCTTGCTGTCGATGCTCTTGGCCAATGTTTTGGCATAATCCGGGCTCAACAGGGCTTTAACCGGCACAGGATAGAAATCCGGATCGCCGAGATACTCGCTGCGATCGGCATAGGCCCGTCTCATGGCCTCGGCCATAAGATGCAAAGTGGCGGCGGTGTTATGGCCCAGATCATGGATGGGGTACTGCTCGAGAATGTTGAGGATCTCTATGATATGAATACCACCCGATGATGGCGGCGGCATGGAAACCACCTCATAGCCTCGATAGTGTCCGCGCACCGGCTGGCGCTCTATGGCCTGATAGTTGTTGAGATCCTCTAGGGTCATGATGCCGCCGGCGGCCTGAATGGCACTCACCAGTTTCTCGGCGGTTTCCCCTTGGTAAAATCCTTTGCTGCCCTGTTTGGCAATCAGCTCCAGCGAGTGAGCCAACTCAGGTTGCTTGATGATTTCGCCCGGTACAAAGCTGCTGCCATCAGCCTTGTAGAAGATGGCGGCAGAGCTTGGCCATTGGGAGATGCGGCGCTTAACTCCATCGAGGGAGTTGGCCAGATCTGAAGTAACGCTGATCCCTTCCCGCGCCAGTTTGATCGCCGGGGCTATCACTTGTTCCCGTTTCATGGTGCCATACTTGGACAGGGCCAGCTCCATGCCCATCACAGTGCCGGGAACGCCTACCGCCAGGCCGTGCTCGCGGCTGAGTTTATTGACCGCATTGCCCTTGTCATCGAGGAAGATATCCCTGTGGGCCTTGGAAGGCGCCATCTCCCGATAATCTATGGCTATGGTCTTGTTTTCCTTCGCCAGGTGTACCAGCATGAAACCGCCGCCACCTATATTGCCGGCCCGGGGCAAAGTCACTGCCAGGGCATAACCCACGGCCACAGCTGCATCTACCGCGTTGCCGCCTTGCTTGAGAATATCTACCCCGATACGGGAAGCCAGTGCCTCCTGGCTGGAAACCATGCCATGCTTGGCCCAAACGGGCTGGGCTGTGGCCATTTCACTGTAAATCGAGGATTCATTGGCGGTAACTTGTGGGCTGTAACTCAGGGTGGAGGCTGTTGGCAGCGCCAGAGCGACGGCGAAGATCAGCGGTTTTATCAGACGCACTATATTTCCTTATACTGCTTTTGCTTAAGTTGCTATGCAATGTGCCGCCAATTATCCTTGATTGCAAGTTTGCCTCGGCATATGGAATAAATTTGGACAATAAGCACTGGCAGTGGCGTTTTGCCGCCGGCATTGATGAGATCCCCGCCGCCGAGTGGGATCTGTGTCTGGCTGACGATGGCCAAACAGAGCCGGACAACCCATTTTGTCTGCATGCTTTTTTGAAGGCGCTGGAGCAAAGTGGCAGTGTTTGCGCCGTAGCCGGCTGGCAACCCATGCATTTACAGCTGTTTTGCAACGACAGGCGTTTGGCTGTGATGCCTCTCTATCTCAAGGATCACTCCTGGGGCGAATATGTGTTCGACTGGGCCTGGGCCGATGCCTATCAGCGCCACGGTGAAGCCTATTATCCCAAGCTGGTCTGCGCCATTCCCTTTACGCCTGTCAGCGGCCCAAGACTCGGGATAGCGCCTGAGGCCAGGGCGGCGGCCGCTGATATCCAGCAGGCGCTGGCGAAACTGTTTTGGCAACTGCTCGAAAGCTACTCCTCCTGGCATTGGCTGTTTGTCAGCAAGGGGCAACTTGATTCATTGCGGCATTTGCCCCAGACCTTGGTGCGGGAAGGCACGCAGTTTCATTGGTTTAACCGGGGTTACAGCCAGTTTGATGATTTTTTGGCGCGGCTCAACTCGAAACGGCGCAAGAATATTCTCAAAGAGCGCCGCGCCTTGGCTGACTTGCAGTTTGTCTGGCTCAGGGGCGATGAGCTGCAAGATTGGCACTGGCAGCTTTTCTATCGCTGCTATCGGCAAACCTACCTGAAACGCTCCGGCCATGGGGGATATCTTCAGCCCGACTTTTTCAAGCAACTCGGTAAGTTGATGGCGGCCGAGGTGCGTTTGCTCCTGGTTCACCGCTTGGGTGAAACGCCGCAACAGGCGCTGGCATGCGCGCTTTATCTGCAGGGGAAAGATACTCTTTATGGCCGCTATTGGGGCGCACTTGAGGAGATCCCGGCGCTGCATTTCGAGGCCTGTTACTGGCAGGGAATAGACTATTGCATCAAGAACGGCCTCAGTTGCTTTAACGCCGGTGCCCAGGGGGAGCACAAGCTTATCCGCGGTTTTGAGTGTGTCACCACCTATTCGCTGCATGGCATAGCGCATCCAGGCTTTCGGGAGGCGATAGCCGATTTCTGTCAAACAGAGGCCGGCAATAACCGCTTGTATCAAGCGCAGTTGCAGCAGGCCTTACCCTACAAAAAGGGCGATTAACCCAGCGCCAGCCAGACACCGACCCCCAACATCAGGCTGCCGGCTATCCGGTTGAGCAGACGGACATTGTTGCCACGGCTCAAAAATAGCCTCAGGCTCTTGCCGCCATTGGCATAGGCCAGCATGCAGATGAGCTCGGTACACATGATAATGCCGATGAGTGCCGTTAGTTGCGGTGCCATAGGTTGCTGCAGATTGATAAAGGGAGGCAGCAAGGAAATCATAAAGGCCCAGCCCTTGGGATTGGCAATGGCGGTGACAAAGCCTTGGGAGATCAACGCCGTGCGCTTGATACTTCGGGGTTGGTCCAGATTGGCCATCTTGCCCTTGGCCCGCCACATATTGATGCCGAGCCAGATAAGATAGGCACCGCCAAGATATTTGAGCCCCTGGAAGATCATTGGATGTTTCAACATAACCGTGGCCACACCCAGCACGGCCGCCAAAGCCACCAGGGCGACTCCCACGAGTTCACCCAGCATCATCCACAGAGTGCGGCGCACCCCAATGCTCATCCCCAGTGTCATGGCCAGGGTCATGCACATTCCCGGGGTAACGGAAACAAAGAAAAAGGTTGGAATAAAAGCGGCGAGCAGGGCGTAGTCTTGCATTTTGGGTACAGCTGTCTCTCAAAAAGGGAGATCAGTCTAATGAAATCCTACCGGGTGACAAAGTAAAAAATTGCAGCGCTCAATACACTAAGGCGGAAAACAAGAGACCGATCATCAGATCGGTCTCAAAAGGGTGATTTCGCTAACGGTTACAGCACGCCACGCTTCATTTGATCGCGCTCGATGGATTCGAACAACGCCTTGAAGTTACCCTCGCCAAAGCCGAGGTTGTTCTTGCGCTGAATAATCTCGATAAAGATGGGGCCGAATAGGTTTTTGGTGAAGATCTGCAGCAGGTAGCCACTGTCATCCCCGTCCACCAGAATTTGATGATGCTTTATCTTGTCACGGTTTTCCGTCACCTGCGGCACCTTGTCGAAGATGGTGTCGTAGTATTCAGGGATGATGTCCAGGGTCTCGATTGAGGTTCCTTCCATGGCATCGAGCGAGGCGACGATATCCCGGGTGCGGAACGCCAGATGTTGCACGCCCGGGCCGTTATATTCGCGCAGGTACTCATCAATCTGGTTTTTGTCGTCACCTTTGCCCTCATTGATGGGAATACAGAAGCTACCATCGGGAGAGCGCAGAGCGTAGGAGACCAAGGCGGTTTGTACGCCGCTGATATCGAAATAACGCACTTCGGTGAATCCGAAGATATCCTTATAGAAATCAGACCATTGTTCCATAGTACCCTTGTGGACATTGTTGGTTAGGTGATCCACTTCCATAAAGCCTTTTTCAGGGACTATCACAGGGGCAGGCAGGTCGATAAAGTCTGTCTTGTAGATATTATTCTGCTCGCCGAAACGGTCGATGAAGTAAATCAGGCTGTCGCCTATACCATAGATTGCCGGGTAGGGCAGATCAGTGTGGGCCTGATCTGCCGGGCGGGCGCCGCGGGATACCGCCAGTTGCAAGGCATAGTTGGCATCTTCTACCCGCCAACCCATGGAGCAGATGGCCGGGCCATGGTGCTTGGCAAATTCGGCGCTGAAGCCTTGACGCTCCTTGTTGAGCAGAAAGTTAATGTCGTTCTGCTTGTAATAGAAAATCTCCCTGTCCTTGGCTTTTTTCAGCATGGAGAAACCAAAGTCGATAAAGACCTGGTGCATGAAATCACTGTCCGGGGTTGCAAACTCGGTAAATTCGATACCGAGCAGTCCCAGTGGATTCTTTTCGCTTGCCATTTCTATGTCCTCTTCAATGATGTTGCTTGCGGCCATTCTCTGATGGCCTTGCTGGATATTTGTTTCCGGGCTCAGCGTTCGAGCCAGGAGCGGTTGTAATCAGTACTCATGCAGCTCTGCACATGGGTGGTTAACTGCAGCGGGGCAAAGGTGTCCACCATAACGGCGTATTCATAGGTGTCTTTCTTGCCGATGGAGGCTTCGGTGCGCCCGGGCTGTGGCCCATGAGGCACGCCTTTTTGATGCAGCGTCAGGTAACCGGCTTCTATGCCGGTGCGGCTCATAAAGTCGCCATCCACATAGTAGAGCACCTCGTCACTGTCGATATTGTTGTGGTAGTAAGGTGCCGGGATCGCCTTGGGATGGAAGTCGTAAGGTCTGGGAACAAAGTTGCAGATAACAAAATTGTGGGCGGTAAACACCAGATGATCTAAGGGGGGCAGGTGAATCTTGCCTACCTTGGGCGCGTACTCTGTGATGTTGAAGGCCCAGGGGTAGACAAAACCGTCCCAACCCACCAGATCAAAAGGATGCCATTCCAGCTGAGTCAGTTGATATTTGTCGCCAAACTTGCTGACCAGTTGGAACTCCCCTTGCTCGACCCTGGCCTCTGTCAGTTCGGGTACCCGGATATCCCGCTCGCAATAGGGCGCCGACTCCAGCAACTGGCCATAGTCATTGCGAAAGTGTTTGGGGATCTCCACCATGGAGAAGGATTCGATCACCAACAGGCGCACATTACTGTAGTCCTTGAATTTCAATTGATAGGTGGTGCCGCGGGGGATCACCAGATAGTCCCACTTTTGTACTTTGAGCTTACCGTATTCACTTAAGAGCTCGCCTTCACCCTCGTGGATAAATACCACCTCGTCGGCGTAGGCATTACGGTAAAACAACTCGGTATCCTCGGTGACTCTGGCAGTATAAATCGCCAGATCCTGATTGAAGAAAATCTTGTTGCGGGCACAGAAGAAATGCCCCTGCCTGTCGGCCTGTTTGCTGTCCAGCTTATAGTTCTGTACCAGGGAGTCCTGCCACACTTCACCATGGCTAAGCTCAAAAGGCTCAACGGTTAACGCCTTGGTAGGCATATTGTGGTGGTACTTGTTGGAATAGATATTGGAAAAGCCATGGGTTGAAAACAGCTCTTCACGGTAGAGTTCACCGGATGGCTTCTCAAATGCGATATGGCGCTTGTTGGGAACCTGCCCCTGTTTTACATAAAATGGCATCTGACTCTTCCTTGGTGGCGCTTGCTGTTAACCTTCTTTGGGAACCTTCGGCGGCCACTGTTGTTATTCTTGTTCTCTTTGCACTCTTTTCTGCCGGAATTGCCGGTCGCTGGCAGCGCAAATGAGCCGTTTTTGTGATCTATCTTTCAATTTAGTTGCGCGCTTGTACAAAAAAAAGAATAATTATTCGGCATACTCAATCTAAAAATTTGATTGTCTTGTTGGATTTACAGGAGTGTAAACCTTGCGTATCGATATCGACGCCTTCAATGTGCTTAAGGTGGTGGTGGAAGAGGGCAGTTTTGCCAAGGCGGCAGAGCGTCTGCACAAGGCGCAGTCGGCGGTGAGTTATCAGATAAAGAAACTGGAACAATATCTTGGCGTTAATCTGCTTGACCGTAATCAATACCGGGCCGAGCTGACTCACGAAGGGCGGGTTATTCTGGCCGAGGGACAACGTTTGCTGGCGCATCTTGGCAATATAGAGCATCTGGCCAGCCGTTTCAGTGAGGGCTGGGAGCCCAGATTGGAGCTGGTGATAGACGGCGCCTTGCCGATGGAGCCTATCATGACCGCCCTCAAGCGCATGACAGAGCATAAGATACCGACCAAAATCCAGCTCAATATGGAGTTTCTCGGTGGGGTACAACACAGGTTTGAGCGCGACAGCGCCGATCTTATGTTGGTGAAAGACTATCGCAGTGGCCCCAGTTACCACCCCAAGCCCCTGCCTGCTATCACCAGCGTGTTGGTGGCAGGTAAAGACCACCCCTTGACTTCGCGCCGCGGCATTACCCTGTCAGAATTGCAGCAACATGTGGAGCTCACCATCGAAGACTCATCACCGGTCAAGAGCCAGCGCGATGAGCTGCAGTTCGGCGGCGACAAGGTCTTTTATCTCTCCGGTTTCATCATGAAAAAGAACGCCTTGCTCAAGGGCCTGGGTTTTGGCTGGATGCCGGACTTCCTGATAACCGAAGAGTTGGCTTGTGGTGATTTAAGTGAGCTGGACTTTGTCGGCGGCAGCCGTTTTCGTTTTATTCCTCAGTTGGTGTCGACGCTGGAGCGGCCTCTTGGCCGCGCAGGAAGGCTGTTTACTGAGCTGATTCTGGAGGAGTTTGAGCGCTTTAAGGGGGATAATGCCAGCGGTCTGGGTTGAAGCATTCTGTTACTTTTTACTCAAATCACATCCGTCTCCTCACTTGCTGTTTTGACATTTTATGTCATAGACTGAGTGCCAGGTCATTCAGACCCTAAACCATTGAGGGGGAGTTTCAATGAGCAAGAACAGCCATGAAGTGGATTATGAGATCAAGGGCGAGAGCATGCAGCTGGTTGAGGTGGAGCTGGATCCCGGTGAAACCGTGATCGCCGAGGCGGGCGCCATGACTTACATGGAGGAAGGGATCAGTTTTGAAGCGCGCATGGGCGATGGCTCAGAGCCGGATTCAGGATTCTTTGGCAAGTTGATGGGGGCCGGTAAACGTATGCTGACAGGTGAAAGCCTGTTTATGACCCATTTCAGCAATCAGGGCCAGGGCAAACGTCGGGTGTCGTTCGCCGCACCTTATCCTGGCACTATTCTGGCAATCGATCTCGATGAGGTCGGCGGTGAACTCATTTTACAGAAAGACAGTTTCTTGGCCGCGGCTATGGGTACCCAGGTGACCATGAGGTTCAATAAGCGCCTGGGAACCGGTTTCTTCGGCGGTGAAGGCTTTATTTTGCAGAGCCTCAAGGGTGATGGCATGGCCTTTATTCACGCAGGTGGCACTTTGATCCGTAAAGAGCTCAAGGGCGAAACCCTGAGAGTGGATACCGGCTGTCTGGTGGGCTTTACCAACGGCATCGATTACGACATCGAGAGGGCCGGCTCTCTCAAATCCATGGTGTTTGGTGGTGAAGGTTTATTTTTGGCGACACTTTCAGGCCATGGCACAGTGTGGCTGCAGAGCTTACCGTTTTCCCGTATGGCCGACAGGATCATTGCCCATGCGCCTTCCGCCGGTGGCAGTGACAGGGGCGAGGGCTCAGTGCTTGGCGGAATTGGCCGTATGCTGGATGGGCGCTAAAGCGCTATTGGCGAAACTACCGGCAGAGGTAGCAGTAAAGATTAAGGTAAAGATAGCAGCGAAGAAAAGCAGTCAAGCGCTTAACTCATTTTGCAAACAAAAAAGCCATGGTTTCCACCATGGCTTTTTGCTTTTGAACTTAGGGCTCTTGATAAGGGTATCAGTGTTCCAGGATCTCAATGATCCTGCGGGTCTTGTCGTGCAGCTTGAACAGTGTGCCTTCAATGTCGACCGTTATCAGGCCATCATTGCCCAGGGGCACAACTACTCGGCCGCGAGCATAAATATCATTATCAAGAATATCGCCCCTGTGATAACGCTTTTGCCAACCTGGAGGCAAAGGTTCACCCCGAGCGGCTTTCTTTTGCAGTCCAGGGGGTAAATCTTTATGGTCTTTATCCTGCTTGGCCAAAACGGCCGGACTGGCCAGCAAGGCTCCCAGGCTGATTGCTACCAAGGTTTTGGATAATTTGTTTGTCATAGTTTCTCTCCTGCGAGTAGAAGAATACGTTGCCATTCCTGCTCTGTGACCGGTTGCACGCTCAGCCTGGCCCCTTTTTGTACCAGATACATATGTCCGAGCTGCGAGTCTGCCTTGATCTCTTTCAAGCTAACTGTTCTGGCAAACTGACGTTCAAAGCCGATATCCAGCTGGAACCAGCGCGGTGACTCTGGGCTCGACTTGGGATCAAAGTAGGGTGACTCAGGATCCCAGGCCGTGGTATCGGCTTTGGCCTCTCCGACGACTCTGGCAGTGCCCACCACGCCCGGCGTTTTGCAACTGGAATGATAGAACAAAATGGCGTCGCCGATTTGCAGTTCATCGCGAATAAAGTTGCGGGCCTGATAATTGCGGATCCCGCACCAGGGTTCCACCTTGACCCGCTGTAGATCGTCGATACTGAATTCATCGGGTTCGGATTTCATCAACCAGTACTTCATGCTGGCACTCCTTGAGAGTTTTTACCAGAAAAGCTTACCAGCCTGTTAAGCACTTATTCAGTAAGGCAAGGGCAGACTGACTTCATTAGATTGGTAGATTATGCATTATTGTGATAATCGATGTAAAAGATTAGGAGTCGCCTATGGCCTCACTTAGCCTGACAGCTTTAACTGCTGATTATCAAACCTATCGTCATGATTTTGCCCGCGGGGAACTGGATTACGACCCCGCGACAGTCCATAAATTTGTTGCTGAAATGAAGCGCCAAGGCATGCTGCTCAACGAGTTCAGTTGGGATGATTGGTATCAAAACAGCCATATGGTCGACAGGCCTGAATATATCGCCGATGCTTCCTTGTATGAATGCCGCTTGCTGCTCAGTGCCATGGCGCGCTTAGAGCGTTTCAGCCCGGGTGTCCTGCAGAATATGCGCCGCCAGGGGGTCATGTTGGCCTTACTGGAAAGAATGCAGCAACTGCAAAAGGCAGCCTGAGAATATCCCGCGGCTGATCTTATATCGTCCATTTTGCTGCCATGATCCCGTCATCGGCAGGCTTTTTATTAAGGGCTCCTTTGGTGGCCCTTATGGTTTTTGAGCCATTATTCTTTAGTCTAAAAGCCGGTTTCCTTGCTTGTTATTCCAATGCGCCATTCGTTAGAGTCGTTATGAACCCTGCGCCCAGGCCGCAGTGAAAGCCGATCATTGCCGCTGCTTTTGATACTTTTCAGATGCCGCCAATATGGCTTCACACTGTGAGGGGAGGGCCGCCGGCTCAGGGTGACAGACTCTTCCTATAACGATAAAACAACGCACGGAGGCTTAGATGTCTGCCAACAAGACAAGCAAGCAACTCAATGATTTACCTCTGTCACAGAGCCGTTATCTGGGGCACAGTAATACTCCCTTGATAGACAAGACCATAGGTCAGTATTTGCAGGATATCTGCAACCGCTATCCAGACAATACAGCTGTGGTGATGCATCATCAGCAATTGCGCTGGAGTTATGCGCGCTATCTTGAAGAGATAGATAAGTTGGCCACAGGCCTGCTGGCGTTGGGTATCGGCCCCGGGGACAGGGTCGGGATCTGGTCGCCTAATAATATCGAGTGGTGTCTGACTCAGTTTGCCACCGCCAGAATTGGCGCCATCATGGTGTGCATCAACCCGGCTTATCGCCCGGAAGAGCTGGAATATGCACTTACCAATGTGGGCTGTAAGGCTCTGATCACTCACGATAAGTTTAAGTCCAGCGATTACCTGGCGATGCTGAATGAGTTGGCGCCGGAACTCAGCGATGCCGAGCCTGGTAAGCTGGTGTCCAGTCGTCTGCCGGAACTGCGCTGCGTTATTCGCACCGGTAGTGACAAGACGCCGGGCATGCTGAATTTCCCCGAGGTATGTGCCATGGGCTCTGAGGCGGAATATGCCGATCTCAAAGGCATAGGTGAACGTTTATCGCCCCATGAGGCCATCAACATCCAGTTCACCTCAGGCACCACGGGTAACCCCAAAGGCGCCACTCTGACCCACCATAATATTCTCAACAACGGTATGCTGGTGGCCGACGCCATGGGCTTTGGCCCGGATGATAAGCTTTGTATTCCCGTGCCCCTGTATCACTGTTTCGGTATGGTGCTGGGGAATCTGGTCTGTCTGGCCAAAGGCGCCACGGCGGTATTCCCATCCGATGCCTTTGACCCTACTACTACCCTCAAGGTGGTTGAGCAGGAGCGCTGCACCGGATTGCATGGGGTGCCGACCATGTTTATCGCCGAATTGGAGCTGGCCAATTTCCAGGATTATGACCTCAGCAGCTTGCGCACCGGGGTGATGGCCGGGGCCACCTGTCCTGAGGAGTTGATGAAACGGGTGCATAAGCTAATGCATATGACGGAAGTCGTTATCGCCTACGGCCAAACGGAATGCAGCCCGATCAATAACATGACAGAGGTGGAATCTTCATTCGAGAAACAAGTCACTACCGTTGGCCGGGCACTACCCCATACCGAGGTGAAGATCATTGATGAATTCGGTGAGATTGTGCCTGTAGGTCAGCCGGGTGAAGTGTGTAGCCGAGGTTATTGTGTGATGCAGGGTTACTGGAACGATCCGGCCAAAACCCAAGCCACCATAGATAAAGAAGGCTGGCTGCATTCGGGCGATCTCGGAGTGATGGACAGCGAAGGATATGTGCAGATAGTCGGTCGCATCAAGGACATGATTATCCGAGGTGGAGAGAACATCTATCCGCGGGAGATTGAAGAGAAACTCTACACCCATAGTGAAATTCAAGACGCTGCAGTATTCGGGGTACAGAGTGAAAAATACGGTGAAGAGGTGTGCGCCTGGATTAAGATACGTCCCGGCAGTACTGTCACTGAAGATGAAATCCGTCATTTCCTGACCGAGAAGGTGGCTTATTTCAAGGTGCCGCGTTACATCAAGTTTGTTGAACAATACCCTATGACGGTCACAGGCAAAATCCAGAAGTTCCGCATGCGTGAGCTGATGTATGAAGAGCTGCACCGGGATATCAATGGTTGAGTTATTTAAACCGCAACAGTAAAAGAGAAGCGCCGCATTGCGGCGCTTCTTTATGGTATGAATTACTTGCCGAAAGGAATCGGCCTTGGAGTGTCCTTGTTGGATGGAGGCAGAATGGGCATTTCTACCTTGGGCTGTTCGCCGGTCAGCGACTTGAGGAAGGCCACCATCTCTAGGGTTTCTTTCTCGGTCAGCTTCTGACCCAACTGGATATCCGACATGGTGTTGACCGCCTCTTCCAGCTCCCAAACACTGCCGTCATGGAAGTAGGGGTAGGTGAGTTCAATGTTACGCAGTGTCGGCACCTTGAACACCATCTTGTCGGCTTCTTTACCCGTTACTGCCTTGCGGCCTTCAGCAGGGTTATCCGTGTGGAAAGGCTTGATAAGTCCCATTTTCATATACATGGTGCCACCGACCGCCGGACCATTGTGGCAAGCGACACAGCCCTTGTCCTTGAACAGCTGATAACCCGCTTTGGCTTCGGCGCTGATGGCATTTTTGTCGCCTTCCAAATACTTGTCAAAGGCGCTGTTGGGGGTCACCAGCGTCTTTTCAAAGGCGGCAATTGCATCTGTGATCCTGTCAATGTTGACCTCTTCAGAGCCGTAAACCTGCTTGAAGCGGGCGCGGTAAGCCGGCATGGAGGCAACGGTTTCGGACGCCAGTTCATGAGTAAAGCCCATCTCCTTGGGGTTGGCTATAGGACCTGCAGCCTGTTCCTTGAGATCTTTGGCGCGGCCATCCCAGAACTGTGCCAGCATATAATCGGCGTTCAATACGGTAGGTGAGTTGATAGGGCCTTCTTGCCAGGCATGACCGATAGAGGTTGGCAGGGCATCTACCCCTCCGATGGAAAGATTGTGACATGAATTACAGGAGATAAACCCGGACTTTGATAATCTGGGTTCGAAGTAAAGCATTTTTCCGAGTTCGACTTTTTCCGGCTCGGTGATTTTCACCGGCTTGATAATTTCGATAGGCTCAGCCGCCTGAGCCGCAGTCATCCCGAGGGCTGCAGTTACAGCCATGACCAGTGCTTGATATCTCATTGCTATCACCTCTAATAGGCTTACTTTGTGTGTGGTTATTTACCCATCATAGTGATAGAAGAAGAGCTTTGACAGATGTTAATATCGATTGGCTCTATCGTTGATTTAGATAGATTTTTTGTGATGATTGCCGCGGTTTTAGCCTCTAATTTTAGCTATCTTACCTAAATCGAACTTTTTCACATTTTCATCTCTCGTCACACTTTGGTTTAAAGTGTGCGGTAAGCTGTATTTTTGTGTGTCCGGCGCTGATTGAGACTGGTCGCTGCCAGACATCGACAAGCTATACTCTGTTAACTTCCGGAATGCTTATGGGGTTGGCCTTGGCAAGAATGGAGTGACATTATGGCAAAAACAGCTATCACCTTTTTCGGCCGTTCCGCGCTGTTCATACTCTTGTTGTTGTTACTTTATAGTGGCAGCCCTGTGGCTCGCGCTGATACCCTGCAGTTGAGCTCGCTTAATTGGCCTCCCTACAGTGGCCAAATGCTGCAACAGCAGGGAGCCTGTGTTGCCGTGGTCAAGGCAGCGCTTGCCGCCATGGGCCATGAACTTAAAGTCAATTTCTACCCCTGGAGTCGGGCGATAAAGTTGGCAGGCATGCCCGGCTCTCCCTATCTTGGTTATTTTCCCGAGTATTATCACCAAAGCGATAAGTTTATCTTTTCCAAGCCATTGGGCTTTAGTCAATTGGCCTTGGTGGAGCAAGTCCAGCGGCCCGTGAGCTGGCAACAGTTGCAGGATTTGCAGCGTTACAATCTCGGGGTGGTCAAGGATTATGTTAATACCGAGAGCCTGGATCGGGCCATGGACTCAGGCCGGCAACCCTTCGAGCTGGCCAATTCCGATGAACAAAACCTTCGCAAATTGGCGGCCGCCAGAATTGATGCCGTGGTGATCGATGCCAATGTTTATCGTTATCTGCTGCGGCAACAGGGGATGGAAGAGTTGGAGGGCAAGCTTAAACTGAATCGGCAATTGCTGGCCAGCAAAGGCTTGCTGGTGGCTTTTCGAAATTCCGAAGAGGGGCAACGTTGGCGGGATATTTTCGACCAGGGATTGGCCCGAATTGATGCCAAGAGCATATTGGAGCAACACTTAAAGTATCATTGAGTTGTCATCCAAAGCGGTTAAATTGAGCACTTTACCCCAGATGGACGGGTCTGTGACAGAAAGTGCCTATGAGCTTGAGCTGCTTGCCGAGCTGGAGCATAAATACCAACAACACTTGAATGCTCGGTCTTTGGCCCAAGTCGGCTTTGCCGATAAGACGCACGATGTGCGGGCGCTGGAGCTGGGAAACCCAAACGCCAGGGTGCCCACTGTGCTGTTCGTCGGCGGCGTTCATGGGGTAGAGCGTATCGGCAGCCAGGTGATACTGGCGCTTCTTGGCAGCCTGTTGACCCGCTGCAGTTGGGATAAACATCTGCAGCTGATGCTAACCCAGATACGGCTGGCGTTTGTACCTGTGTTGAATCCCATCGGCCTTATCCGGGGAACCCGCGCCAATGGCAATGGGGTCGATTTGATGCGCAATGCTCCCATAGATGCCCGCGGCTCAGTGACTTTTATGGTCGGCGGTCAACGGCTTTCCCGCCATCTTCCCTGGTATCGGGGCCGCAGCAATCAATTGGAAGTCGAGACCCGGGCGATAATTGACTACAGTAATGAACTTATGGCCCGCGGTAGCAGCTTGATTGTGCTTGATGCCCACTCAGGTTTTGGCCTGGTGGACCATATCTGGTTTCCCTTTGCCTGTAAGGATACGCCTTTTGCCCGCTTGGGGGAGGTGTATCATCTAAAGCAGTTGTTCGAAATGAGCTACCCCCATCATTGTCACTATCATATTGCGCCCCAAAGCCGCTTCTATCGCACCCACGGTGATATTTGGGATTATTTGGTCAGTTGTAACCCCAAAGTGCCTTTTCTGCCCTTAACGCTGGAAATGGGCTCCTGGGCCTGGGTCAAAAAGAACCCCAGACAATTGCTGCGTTTCTCCGGTTATTTCAATCCTCAAAAGCAGCACAGGCTGCAGCGAATTTTGCGGCGCCACTTTACCCTGATGCAGTTTTTGCTCGATGTGGGGTATGCTCAGGTACTGGAGCAACTGCCTGAACTTCATCGGCATCACCTGGATTATCAGGCACGAAACTTTTGGTATCCACAAGCGGCGGAGAAACCAAGTCATGACTGAGCAGCAAACCTGGGTGTTGATCCGCGGCTTGATGCGGGATAAACGTCATTGGCAAGCCTTTGCCGATAATCTCCTGGCGGCGGGGTTTAGGGTGGAGCTCATCGATCTGCCTGGAAATGGCGATAGGGTGTCGGATACCAGCCCCTGGGCTATTCAGGATTATGCCGACTTTGTTGCAGATGAACTGCTGCGACGCAAGGTGGGTAAATGCCGAATATTGGCTATCTCCATGGGCGCTATGGTGGCCATGGCACTTGCCGGGAAAAATGACGCTGAAGCCGGCTGCCAAAAGGAATTTCAGATTGAGGGGCTGTTATTGCTCAACAGCAGCGCCGCCGATCTTTCGCCTTGGTATCAGAGATTTCGGCTGCAAGCCCTGCTACACGCCCTGTGCTCCAGAGTCAAAGGCGAGGGCATTCAATGGCGCGAGGCGACGATTCTTGCGCTTACCAGCCTTGCCCATGCCAAAGACAAGCCTCTGTGCCGTCACTGGAGCCAACTGGCGCTTGAGGCCAAAACCACACTCGCCAATGGCCTGCGACAAATTGTTGCCTCGGCCCGCTTTCGCTCTCCAGCTAAGCTGTGGGTGCCGGCGACCATTGTTTATGGCTGTGATGACCGCCTGGTTTCGCCCAAGTGCAGCGTTCGCCTGGCAGGTAAATATCGGCAAAAGCCGGTTCCTTTTTGCCGCTGCGGCCATGATGTGGCGCTGGATAGGCCTGAGTTATTGTTGGAGTTGGTGCAGCGCTTGAGTCGACAAACGTCTTAGACTTGCTTGGGTAAAGCCGGAGCCCAGGTCGAAATCGAAGCAGATATCCGACCTGGGCTTTGTGATTAATGAGAGGCGACCACTGTCTTGCCTATGGGCGTTAAAGAGAGCAAGGCCAGTTTCAGGTGCTGAATGCCAAAAGGTATGCCTATGATGGTGACAAAGCAGGCCAGGGCGTGGGTCAGATGGCCTATCGCCAGCCAAATTCCGAACAGCAGGAACCAGATGATGTTGCCGACCATACCCAGGGCGCCGGTGCCTAAGTCTTCGCGGCCAGAGAGCCTTTCGCGGCTGATATGTTCTTGACCGAAGGGCCAGAATGCCAGTTCACCTATGACAAAGCAGGCGCGGCCGAATGGGATACCTATGATACTGATAAAACAGAGCAAGCCGACAAACCACCAGGCTAGTCCCATGACAAAGCCGCCAAGAATAAACCAGGCAATATTAAAAATAAGACGCAAAATAGCCATTGAGTGCTCCTTTAAATGGCAGATCAGCCGCACAGTTTTGCTGTAAAGCTTGGGGATATTTCGAGTAATAGCCAGAAGCGTGCCATAATTATAACCTGTTGAATAATATTGGATATTGCTATTTATGAGCCTAGGCGGATGGCGGCGATTGGTGATTTATACCAATAAGTAGCGATAATCATCACGGAGGGGAGCCGCAATGGATTAGCCTCCAAGCCATCACTTGGTTGGCATAAAGCCAACTGGTGCCTGTGAGGATTTGTGGCCTGAATCCTGTCCTCCTTGGCGGCAAACACATACAATAGCCATCCTTTGCACACCTTAGCCTTGAAATATATCGCCACTGCCATGTCTTTAGCCGATTTCAAACTGGATAAAACCCCGGTTCAAGCCTTTGAGTTTCGAGGCCATCAGCTGTTTATCAAGCGCGATGATCTGCTTCATCCCAGTTTCAGTGGTAATAAGGCGCGCAAGTTCCGTTATTTCCTCGACCACGACTTTCCCGGTATCAAGCGCCTGATAGGTTATGGCTCGGCCCAGGCCAACTCACTCTACTCTATGGCGGCGCTGGCCGAGCTCAAAGGTTGGCAGCTGGACTTTTATGTGGATCACCTGCCGGAATGGTTGCAGCAGCAACCCCTGGGTAACTATCGCGCCGCGTTGGAATTGGGCGCACGGGTGATTGCCGTAAAGAATACGCCCAAGGCCGAGTTGATGACCGGCATGACCCTGGAGGACTTTGTCAGGCAGCATATTGTGCCTGAGTGTGAGCACAGCCTGTTTGTTCCCGAAGGGGGCCGCTGTAGTTATGCCGAATACGGCGTGGCTCAGTTGGGCGCCGAGATTTTACAGTGGCAGCAGCAACAGGCTATCGCTAATCTCAAACTGTTTTTGCCATCGGGGACAGGTACAACGGCACTGTTTCTACAGAAGTATTTTTGTGAGCAACAGGCTGATATTGAAGTGCTGACTTGCGCCGTGGTCGGCGGAGACAGTTACCTCAAAACCCAGTTGCTTGAGTTATCGCCCGATGAGGCATTGCATCCAACTATTGTTACACCCGAACGCAAGTATCATTTTGGCAAGTGTTACCCCGAGTTTTACCAACTTTGGCAAGAGCTGGAGCAAAGCGGTATCCGCTTTGAGCTCTTGTATGATCCGCTCGGCTGGCAAGTGTTGCTCGACTTCTTGCGACGTGAGGGCCGCAGCCAGGTATTGTATCTGCATCAGGGGGGGCTCCTTGGCAATGAGTCCATGCTTCCCAGATACAGGCGTAAATACGGCTGATTCAGACCAGCTGGTTACGCTTGAGGATCTTATGAGTGCGCTCAGCCAAGCGTTGCAAGGATTTGAGATCGACAAGCCCAGGCACCTCGTCATCGAGACGGGATTCCCAAAAGCATACCTCAGTGTCCAACATCTCCAGCATTTTCTTGGAGCAACCCAGGCATTTCCCGCCGCATAGGCTGGCTTCCGGCAAATTTAGTGGAATACGGCGCCGGATCTCGCTCAGCAATGAGCGCATCGCTTCCGTGGTATTCGGTTTAATGGAGCCGGGTTTAGTCGCGCGGCTTTTAGCGGCTGTGATGGATTGATTCAAGACAACACCGACAGATAAGTTTGTTAAGCATCAGCTTAATTCAAGTGGAAGGCTTGGATAATGATCTGGCGCTTGATTTACCTGTTTATCGCCATTTGGTCAGGCTGCTTCCCGGGATCACGGGAAAAGGCCTTGACCAAATGTGATGTTCTACCCGATTGCTGCTGGATAACAGTCCAATCTGCCTGAGCGCTCGATACAGTGAGAGGATAGGGGTATCGAGTGGGTATTTCGACAGTCTTACTTATTGGCGCTCAGCAACCACTTCATAAACTTGAGGGTTTCTGTACGCTTTGAGAAGGTTTGCTTCTTCTTGCCTTTGCTGTCGGTAAAGGCGATTGAGTTTTTGTTGATGGAAATTGAATCTACAGGAAAACTTACTGCGATTTCATGTCCGTTTACTTTGTATGACATAGGCCACACTCCTTATTTTCTGTTAGCGCCGATATTGGCGTATACAATCTTAACTATAGAAAATCCTTAGCATTTATTGCGAAAGATGCGTTGGTTGACTATTGAATGTACCCAGTTTGTCAGCCTTTATCAAGCCCCCGACAGACTGAAGTGCAAAAAGACACTCCGGGTGTCAGTAGAACATCAGACCATCGCCGCAGCACAGAGTTCACCACAGCTGTGTGACATTTCAATTAAACTCAGGAATTGTTAACTGAACGGATTTACTTAAGCGGCCTGGAGCGAGATGGGGCGAGCTGAGGGTACCTTAATATCGCCGGCAATTATATCGACAGTTGGCTATAAGTCAAGCAGTATAAATACTGAGCCGATATATCCGGAACTACATGTTTCTGCTAGTCTTTTTTGTTGAAGGTGCCAATAACTCCCTGGCGCACTCTGGCTTGAACACAGCTTGAAGTGCTTACAGCGGATGGATTGGTACCTTATCTTATAGTGGCAAGGAGCGCGTTAATGAATAGAGTGTTGATTGGCATAGGGTTATTTATTCTGTTGCTCTGGCCAGGGTTGTGCCCGGCGGCCGAACCTGCACCGGAAACGCCAAGTGAGCAAAGTGCTGCAGCGGCTTATGAGTACCGTGACCCCTTGTTCAGGGATACCCCCAGAGGTGCCTTGCAGGGCTTTATGCAGTATGCCAGAGAAGGGGATTATCAAACCGCGGCCGAGTATCTGGATCTGCGCTTTCTTCCCGCCGGTATGACAGTGGAGCAGGGGCCGCTCTATGCCAGGCAGTTGCTGGCGATTATCGAGCGTAATCTCTGGCTCAACCCGCAAGAGCTGGATGATACCCCGGAGGGCAAAACTGACGACAAGCTGCCCGCCTATCGGGAGGGATTTGCCCGTTTGGAAGCCGAAAAAAAGGCCTATCAGCTCCTGTTGCAGCGGGTGCCTAGCTCTGAATACGGCAGTCTGTGGAAGGTTTCCAATGCCACGGTTGCCAAGCTCCCAAAACTTTACCAGGCCTTGGGCTATGGCCCTGTGGTGGAGTGGTTTATCGAGCACATTCCTGAAGGACGCCTGTTTACCCTGAATCTGTGGGAATGGGCCATGATGCTGGCCTATCTGGCGCTGGCGTTCTTATTCGTGGTACCTGTGACCTGGTTGCTGCAATGGCCGCTTTCACGTTCATCACACCCGCTCAAGGCTGAATTGGGCGCCTTTATTCGTGGCCCTCTGCGATTCTTTGCCGCTGTGGCACTCGATAGAGCCATGCTTGCCAACAGTACCTTGAGTGGCGCTATGCAGGAGATAGTCAACACAGGCTTTTTCTTTATTCTGGCCACAGTTTGGTTGATATGGGCGCTGGTGGGGCTGGCACAGAGCAGCCTTAGGGAGCGCTGGATAGCCAAGGGCAACAAACAGGCTGCCTCCTTGTTGCGACCTCTTGGAAATTTTCTGCGGGTGGCACTGCTCAGCCTGGCGACCTTATTATGGCTTGAGCACCTGGGTTTTAATGCCGGTACCATACTGGCCGGGATGGGCATTGGCGGGCTGGCAATCGCCCTGGCCTCGAAACAGTCGATAGAAAACCTGATTGGCACCATCACTCTCTATTCGGCGGCGCCTATCAAGGTTGGTAATATTGGCAATTTCGGCGGCGTTCGCGGCACAGTGGAGGAGATAGGCCTACGCTGTACCCGCATCAGAACGCTGGATCGTTCTGTCATTCATATGCCCAACGCCAAGTTGGCCGAAATGGAGATAGAGAATATTTCAGAGCGGGAGAAAATCCGTTTTAAGACAGATATCCGTCTCGATTACAGCACTGATGCCAAACAGTTGCAGGCGATAATCAATGATATCAAAGCCTTGCTAAAGCAGCATGAGAAGGTGGATGAGTCACCGATGCGGGTCACCTTCAAGGGTTTTGGCAACGCCGGACTCGAGTTGAATGTACTGGCCTATGTCGGCACCACCAGTTTACCGGTTTATCAGGAAGTCGCCGAGGAGTTGCAGTTGGGGATCATGGCGATAGTCGCCGAGCACGGCAGTAAGATGGTACCTGTATGGCCGGTTTCACCTTAATGCTACTCAGATTCCGTATTGGTTCGGTTTGAAAATACCGCTCACGGTAAAGTGAACGGTATCAGCAGGGTCTTCAGTCCTGGATTCAAGCTCGCATCGCTTTTTCACCCCTGGCAAGGCCTACCACGCCGGAGCGGGACACTTCTACTACCTTGGTGACCTCGGTCAGCGCGGCAATAAAGGCGTCCAGTTTATCGCTGGTTCCCGCCATCTGTACTGTGTAGAGATTGGCGGTCACATCGACAATTTGGCCGCGGAAGATATCGGCGGTGCGTTTCACCTCTGCCCGCAATGCGCCGCTGGCCTTGACCTTAACCAAGGCAAGTTCCCGCTCCACATGGGTGGATTCTGTGATGTTGGACACCTTGAGCACATCGATAAGCTTGTGCAGTTGCTTCTCTATCTGTTCCAGAATGCTTTCATCGGCCTCGACTGCGACTGTCAGCCGGGACAGGGTAGGGTCATCTGTGGGTGCCACCGTTAGGGTTTCAATGTTATAGCCGCGTTGGGAGAAGAGACCGACAACTCTCGACAAGGCGCCGGGCTGGTTTTCCATCAATACAGATATGATTCGACGTCTCATCAGCTTTTCTCCGTCTTGCTCAGCCACATTTCATTCATAGCGCCACCGCGAATTTGCATCGGGTAGACGTGCTCGGTTTCATCGACACTGATATCCACAAACACCAGCCTGTCTTTCATGGCCAGGGCTTGTGCCAGTTTGCTCTCCAGCTCATCCAAATGGTCGATATTGATCCCCACATGGCCGTAGGCTTCGGCGATTTTGGCAAAATCAGGCACTGAGTCCATATAGGAGTGGGAGTGGCGGCCCGAGTAGATCATGTCCTGCCACT
The DNA here is from genome assembly GCF_037953065.1 of Shewanella chilikensis. NCBI lineage: Bacteria > Pseudomonadati > Pseudomonadota > Gammaproteobacteria > Alteromonadales > Shewanellaceae > Shewanella > Shewanella chilikensis. The sequence continues at coordinate 2,024,290 of NZ_CP149966.1, forward strand.
GTTTCACCATCCCGAGGAAACGGTTGTTGAGATTGATGATTTTCACCGGCACATCATATTGCAGTGCGGTGGAAAGCTCTTGAATATTCATCTGAATCGAGCCGTCACCGGTGACGCACACGACGGTTTCATCCGGCATCGCCATCTTGACCCCCATGGCGGCCGGCAAGCCGAATCCCATGGTGCCCAGGCCGCCTGAGTTGATCCAGCGCCGCGGCTTGTCGAAAGGATAATAGAGGGCGGCAAACATCTGGTGCTGGCCAACATCCGAGGCCACATAGGCATCACCGTTTGTCAGGCGATAGAGGGTTTCTATCACTTGCTGGGGCTTGATCCGTTCGGCATTGCGCTGATACTCGAGGCAGTTGCGGCTGCGCCAAGAAGCAATTTGTTGCCACCAGTGTTGCAGCGCCTCGTCATCCTGAGGCGTTACCTTGTCTTCATCCAGTAATTGCAGCATCTCGTTCAGCACCTTATCGGCCGAGCCCACAATCGGAATATCCACCTTGATGGTCTTGGAGATGGATGAAGGGTCGATATCTATGTGCAGTATGGTGGCATCCGGGCAATATTTGGCGACATTATTGGTGGTTCTGTCATCGAACCTCACCCCAATGCCGAAGATTAAGTCTGAATGGTGCATGGCCATATTGGCTTCGTACAGACCGTGCATCCCCAGCATACCCAGGTTGTTGTGATGAGAGCCGGGAAAGGCGCCCAGCCCCATAAGCGTATTGACCACAGGCAGTTTCAGTCGTTCGGCCAGTGTCAACAGCTGCTGGTGGCAGCCGGAGATAATGGCGCCGCCACCCACATACAGCACAGGTTTTTTGGCGGCCATCAAGGCCTGTAAACCCCTGCGGATCTGGCCCTTGTGACCCGAAAGCGTCGGGTTGTAGGAGCGCATCTTAATCTCTTCCGGGTATTGATATTCGTGCAGTATCGCCGGGTTGAGGCTGTCTTTGGGCAGATCCACTACCACAGGGCCTGGGCGGCCGCTGGCCGCGATATAGAAGGCTTTCTTGATAATGGTGGGAATTTCGGTGGGATCTGTCACCAAAAAGCTGTGTTTCACCACAGGGCGGGAGATCCCTATCATGTCGCATTCCTGAAAGGCATCATTGCCGATCAGGTTACTGGGCACCTGGCCCGAAAGCACCACCAGAGGGACTGAATCCATGTAGGCGGTGGCGATGCCGGTAATGGCATTGGTCGCTCCCGGGCCGGATGTCACCAACACCACACCGACCTTGCCCGTGGCTCTGGCGTAACCATCGGCCATGTGCACGGCCGCCTGTTCATGACGGACAAGAATATGTTCGATATCGGATTTTTGATGCAGGGCATCGTAGATGTCGAGAACTGAGCCACCCGGGTAGCCGAATATATGTTTTACGCCTTCGTCAATTAACGAACGCACTATCATGCTGGCGCCTGAAAGCATCTCCATTTGGTACTCCTTGATAAGATACCGTTACGGTAAACAGTAACTTTTACAGCGACGGTTATCGCTCTAATTCGGGCCGGAAGGGTAGTTCCGGCCAGCTGTCGACCCGGCCCTGGGGGCTCACTTCCCTGTAGGGAAGGGGTCTCTGTCACCAATGGACAGAATTTCATCATATTGGAAAGAGAGAAGTTTTCAAGCCCCTGGAAGCGGCTTTTTTATGAGCATGAATAAATTTCATTTTTGCCGCCGAAAAGCGGCCTTGATTGCGGTAGGTTTTTGCTAACGTGTTATTGATTAAATATTGAATTTATTGTGTTTTATTCTAAATTAAGGATCTTTTTAGACTTTGGTCTAAAGCGCCGCTAATTCCTGGTGTATGAACCCAGTCTTTGAAAATTGTGGTTCTTTGGGTTGCGGAAAGTCTACAAACGGCGCTTTTCGCTCAAGCGGTTTCAAACGCTTGAGCGTGATTTACCGCCAGCTTTATTTTAGGAACCGGTACTGCGGCATTCTGGCATTGGGTGGCGACTGACAGCGAACTGGCACAGACCCACCAGTAGCACAGAGGCCAGCATCAGCGCGGCAAAGGGCACGGCAGTACCTGTGTAAAACAGCGCCAGCAGCGGTCCTGCCAGAGCACCAAAGCCAAACCTCAGGGTGCCGATAACCGCGGTGGCGGTGCCTGTTTCCTGCTGAAACTTCATCAGTACTATGGCATCGGCGTTAACCGACATTATCCCCAGACATCCCATCAGGGGGATCAGCATGGCCACGGTAAAGTGGTAACTCAAGTCGAGCAGGTTCACCAGTAACAGCCCGGTAGCGGCGATACTGCCGAGCATAGTGGCGGCAACCAACATGCGTCTTGAACCATAGCGACCAACAATGCGTGAGTTGATAATATTGGCCAGCATCAAGGCGCCTACGTTGGTACTGAATAGTATGGCAAACAGTGACTTATCCAAGTTAAATACCGACATATAGACAAACGGCGAGGCTGTCAGGTAGCAGAAAAAGGCGAATGAAGTCAGCACGCCGCTGCCAATATGCAGCTTAACCCCGGGCCGGGTAAAGACGGTGGCATAGGCGCCAAAGAATGACTTGCGGCTGCGCTCGGCGCCTTGCATATCCGATGGCAAACGCAGTTTCAGCAATACCAGCATGAGCAGCAGCAGGGCATAGAAGGCGAGAATAAAGAAAATCAGATGCCATTCACCCAGTTCCAGAATTAGGCTGCCTATGGATGGAGCCAGCAGCGGCGCCAGCATCATTATTAGGCTGACATAGGACATGCCCTTGGCCGTATTGTCACCATAGACCTCCTTGATATAGCCGGGGATCACCACGGTAGCGGCGGCGCCGATAAAGGCCTGGACAAATCTTAGACTTAAAAACATTTCTATCGTTTGCGACAGCGCCAATCCCAGGCTGACCAACATAAATCCCGATAGGCCAATGATCACCAAGGGACGACGACCGAAGCGATCGGCCAAAGGCCCAAAGGTAAGCATACCCAGAGAATACCCGGCCAGATACAGGCTCAGAGACTGCTGCACTGTAGTGATATCGGAATGGAAACTTTCGGCTATGGTGGCCATGGCCGGCAGATACATGTCGATAGCCAAAGGCGTTATCGCCACGATGGCCGACAGCATGGGAATAAGCAAGGCCAGATGCAGCCCTTGGGGCGTGCGCCTGGTTATCTGGGGTTGGGTATCCAATTTAACCTCATTATATTGGCCAAAAAGCATTGGATGCTTGGTCAGGAGTGTGACTCACGCCACGAAAAAGGGCTTGGGGTTTATGTTAAGTCGCGGCGGCCAATAAGGGAAGGTGCAAATAAGTCCTCGTGGCACTCTGGCTTGCACAGCAATTGGCGTTCAAGGCATCTGACTGAAGGCATGCCGGGGCCTGTCGAAGTCGGATAACGCAGAAAGCCGGTTGCTGTGAAAGCCCCGAAGGGCGTGGCTTACAGGTCTGCCTGCTGTGTTGTGCTTCTTGCAAAGGACTAGGCCATTTGCTGCGAACCACGCCTTGCATCCAGGCCCGTAAGCCGACGCAGAGCACACATGGGACTTGTTTGCGCCTTCCTTAGCCAATCCCCCAGAGTCGTTTCTTTACATTACTGACAAACAAAAGCGGAAATGTGAATAGTGAGAATATTTTATTTCGCCCTGGATGACTTCCTGGCATAAGCTCACTACATTATCCACTCAGGACAGTATGCGCTTAAATTGATGGAGTTGAGTGCTGAATATGAGAGTTAATTTTCCACAATGGAACACCAGGGAGTTGCTGACTCAATCACTTCCCGGGCTGGCAGGATTGCTGCATTACCAAAAAGAATGGTTGCGGGATGATCTGCGTGCCGCCTTGTCGGTAACCGCAGTGGCCTTGCCTGTGGCCATCGCTTATGCCCAGCTTACCGGGGTAAGCGCCGTTGCCGGGCTATACTCCTGTATTTTACCTATGTTGATTTATGCCTTGTTTGGTACATCGAGGCAACTGATAGTGGGTCCGGATGCCGCAACCTGCGCCGTGATAGCTGCTGTGGTGACGCCACTGGCCGCCGGAGATGCCAAGGTGCACTGGCAGTTGGTGATGACCATGACCCTGATGACGGGCATTTGGTGCCTGCTGGCCAGTCGCTTTCGGCTCGGGGTGCTTGCCGAGTTTCTCTCGCGGCCGATTTTGATGGGGCTGCTCAACGGGGTGGCGATAACCATTATCGTCGGCCAGTTCTCGAAGATTTTTGGCTTTAGTTTCGACTCCCGCTATTTGCTGGAGCGCCTGGCAGGCGGCGCCGAGTATCTGTCGCGCACCCACTGGCCAACATTGGGCATGAGTCTGGCCACCTTGCTGGTGTTCCTGCTGGTCAAGCGTCTGCGGCCGCAACTGCCTGCCTCCATGGTAGCGATTGCGGTGGCCGGATTATTGGTATGGCTGTTTGATTTGCAGCAGTATCAACTGGCGGTGGTCGGCACTATTGAAGGGGGGCTGCCGGAGTTTCAGGCACCGGTATTTGATTTGGGGCTCAGCCGTGAACTGGTGATGCCGGCGCTTAACCTTGCCATGGTGAGCTTTGTCTCCATGATGCTGACGGCGCGCAGCTTTGCCGCCAAAAACGGCTACGATATAGATCCTGATAAGGAGTTTCGCGCGCTTGGATTTGCCAATATCGCCTCGGCGCTGTCTCAGGGGTTTGCCATCAGCGGCGCTGATTCGCGCACCGCGGTTAATGATGCCAATGGCGGCAAGTCGCAGTTGGTGTCTGTGATAGCGGCGCTGCTGATAGCCCTGGTGGCCCTGTTCCTGACTGCGCCGCTGCAATATATCCCTTCGGCGGCGCTCGGGGTGGTGCTGGTTATCGCATCGCTCTCTTTGATTGATATCAAGGGGATCTGGAAGCTGAGAAAGCGTGACAACGGCGCCTTTACCCTGGCGTTGATCACCCTGTTGGCCGTGCTCTTTATCGGGGTGATCCCGGGGATCACCCTGGCAGTGCTGCTGGGCTTGTTCCAATTTATCCGGGTAGTGATGAAACCCTCGGAGCAGCTGCTCGGTGTCGATCGCAAAGGGGTGCTGCGCAGTATCGACCGCAGTGACAAGGCTACGGCGATCCCGGGGATCATGATCTACCGTTTCAACTCACCCTTGACCTATTTCAACGCAGGTTATTTCAAACGCCAGTTGCTGCTCAGGTTAAAAGAGCAGCCCGAGCCGGTGGATTGCGTGATAGTCGATGCTGTGGCCTGTTTCAGTCATCTGGATATCAGTGTGATGGCCATGATTGCCGATTTGGCGCACCTGTTGAAGCGCCGCGGTGTCAGCCTGGTACTGGCGGGCCGTAAACGTCAACTGCTCAGCTGGTGTGAAGCCAGCGGTATAGATGTGGCGGAGGATGGTTTGATCATCAGGCCTGATTTGGCCTTGGCGGTGCGTATGCATCAAAACTACAAACAAGCGGTCGCTGAGGGCCAGGCCCCCGAAGTGCGGCGTTTGGCCGGCGATGATACCAGCGCCCCCAGACCGTCACACCTGTAAAACCTGGCGGGCTCCCGATAGCACGCAAACGCCTGCCAAGATTGCTCGGCAGGCGCTAAAGTGGCTGTTGCTCGCCGCTTTCCAGCCACAGTGGCTTGGGTTTCATGGCGCGGATAAACCAGGGGTGCTCGAGCCAGGCCTGCAGCCATTGAGTCAGACAGGGCAGGGGGGCTGCATTGAACCTGGCTCTATCCACATGGGCAAATTGGCGCACAAAAGGGAAGATTGCGAGGTCCGCCGCGCTCATACGCCCGAGCAACATGGCTTGCTCTTGCTGCCCTTGAGCCTCAGCCAGTCTCTGCTCCAGTGGCAGCAAGTATAGGAGCGCTTGTTCGAAATAGCTTTGCTGGCTGAATTCAGGGTAACGGTCAAAGTATTTGTATCTGTCCAGCAAGGGCTTGAATGCCCTGTCATTGGTCGCTATCAGGGTTGAGATAAGGTTTTCTTCCTCAGGATTTTGCGGCAGCAATGAGTGGGGATCGGCTTGCGCCAATGCCCAGAAGAGGATATCCAGACTCTCGTCAAGCACCCTTCCACCGTCGAGTTGCATCACAGGCACTGTGCCCTTCGGCGATAGGGCCAGCATCTCATGCGGCTTATTTTTCAGCAGAATTTCCCGCACCACAACAGACTGGTCGGCGGCAATCAAGCCCAGTCTGGCGCGCATGGCATAGGGGCAGCGGCGAAAGCTGTACAGCATAGTTTGACTGCTTACTTGAGTCACAAGAGTCCCTTGGCATTTCAATAAAACAGCCATTGTAGGAATGACTCGGGTGACAGGCAAGGTTGCTGTCCATAACGGCATATAGAGGATTAAGTCGTTACGATACGGCTACTTGATTCAGAAATCGCCTAATAACCCTACTTTTGCTGTCTATTTGCGCTACTGTGATTGGGATAGAATGGCGCCCCCATTTTGGGAGGCCGATCACCTAAGGAAGGTTCCAGAAGGTGAGGCTGTTATGCACTGGAAATTAGGTTCCAGCCAGCAGAAGTTGAGGTAATGATGTCCAAAATAGTTGTATGCGCTTTATATAAGTTTGTTTCCCTGCCGGATTATGAGGCTTTGCGTCAGCCGTTGCTCGAGACCATGGAAGACAATGGCATTCGCGGCACCTTGCTGCTGGCTGCCGAAGGCATTAATGGCACAGTGGCCGGCTCGGAAAGCGGCATCAATACCCTGATGGCCTGGTTGGATGCCCAGAATGGCCTGGATAATATCGTCTCCAAGCGCTCATTTGATGATGAGATGCCGTTTTACCGCACCAAGGTCAAACTCAAGAAAGAGATAGTCACCATGGGTGTGGAAGGCATAGATCCCAGAAAAGTGGTCGGCACCTATGTCAAACCCAAAGACTGGAATGCGCTGATCTCCGATCCCGATGTGCTGCTGGTTGATACCCGCAACGACTATGAAGTGCAAATTGGTACCTTCAAGAATGCCGTCAATCCCGAGACCGAGACTTTCCGCGAGTTCCCAGAATATGTGAAGCAGCAGCTGGATCCGGCCAAGCACAAGAAGGTAGCCATGTTTTGCACCGGCGGGATCCGCTGTGAGAAGTCCACCGCCTACCTTAAGCAACAAGGCTTTGATGAGGTGTATCACCTTGAAGGTGGGATCCTCAAATATCTGGAAGAAGTGCCCGAAGAGCAGAGTCTGTGGCAGGGAGAATGCTTTGTCTTCGACAACCGGGTTTCAGTGGATCATCAGTTGCAAAAAGGTCAGTACGATCAGTGTAATGCCTGCCGGATGCCGATAACCGAGGCCGATATGCAGAGCCCGGCCTATGAGCAGGGTGTCAGCTGTCCCCATTGCATAGATAAGCTGGATGAAAAGCAGCGCCGGCGATTTATCGAGCGTGAGCGGCAGATGCAACTGGCCAAGCGCCGCGGTGAGGCTCACATAGGCGCCGATGTCAAAGAAGTGATCCATAAGCGCCGTGAGCAGAAACAGCGTCAGAAAGAGCAGGCCAAGCAAACGTCCTGATAGCGCTAAGAAATCTAATCATCGAAGGAGCCCATTGGCTCCTTTTTTGATATGCAGATGATTTAGGTTCCTCCAGTCACTATGGTTTTTCGAGCCGGAACAAACAGCAGCCTTCCCCCCCACTCAATCCCCATTCAGGGGTCTTGAGCCCCAAGCCGGTTTTTCCTTTGATTTGTGCTGCCCAGCCAAAGCCCTTCACATAACTGCAATCTTGATTAACCAAATTTGTCATCTGGATCTTCGACAATCAGGCCGCACTACCTTTACTTGTGACCAATTTACTTCAACCCAATACGGATGATGAAAGTGATGAAAAATAGATTAGCTGCGTTGATCTCTTGCAGCCTGGTAACCATGGCGGCCAACAGCGCCGTGTTGCCCAGTGTTCAAACTGACAGCCATTGGTATAAGGAAAGCGCCCAGCGGGTGTCAGACAAGGCTAGATTAGAATCAAAAGCAAAAGCCAAAAACGTCATTTTGTTTGTCGGTGACGGTATGGGGATCTCCACCTTGACTGCTGCGCGTATCTACCAAGGGCAGCAGCTGGCCGGTAACCAGGGTGGTGAAGAGAATTTCCTGAGTTTTGAGAAGTTTGACCATACCGCATTGATCAAGACCTATAACACCAACCAGCAAACACCGGACAGTGCAGGCACCATGACGGCCATTGCAACCGGGGTAAAGTCCAAAGCGGGGGTGATTTCGGTATCCGAACAGAGCCTTCGTGGCAACTGCCTGTCATCCAAAGGCAATGAGCTGGTGACTCTGGTGGATCTGGCCAATGCCAAAGGCTTATCTACCGGTGTGGTGAGTACTGCACGTATCACCCACGCCACTCCGGCAGCAACCTATGCCCATAGCCCGGAGCGTGACTGGGAATCTGACGCCAACTTGCCTGCCGAGGCGGTAGCCAACGAGTGTAAAGATATCGCCTACCAGATGGTGATGCGCGATAAAGACAATGCCCTGTCAGTTGCCCTGGGCGGCGGTCGCCGCGCCTTTATCCCTGAAACCGTGACAGATGGCGAGAACAAGAAAGGGCAACGTAAGGATGGCCTGGACTTGACCAAGGCTTGGGTCGACAACCTGGACAACGCCGCCTATGTGTGGAACAGCACAGAGTTTGACGCCATAGATGCCGGCACTACAGATCACCTGCTGGGCTTGTTCAACTCCTCCCACATGGAATATGAAGCGGACCGCGCCGATGATGTGGGCGGCGAACCTTCATTGACCGAGATGACAGCGAAATCTCTCGAGATTTTGCAGAAGAATGACAAGGGCTATCTGCTGATCGTCGAGTCGGGTCGTATCGACCATGGTCACCACGCCGGTAACGCCAAGCGCGCCCTGGCCGATGCGGTGGAACTCTCCAACGCCGTTAAGGCGGCGGTCGAAAACACCAACCCGGAAGAGACGCTCATTCTGGTCACCGCCGACCACAGCCACGTGTTCACCATCGCAGGTTATCCGAAGCGGGGTAACCCTATTCTGGGTCTGGTGCACGGCGTGGATGGAAACCTTTCTACTGCCCTCGATGGTAAGCCATACACTACCTTGGGTTACACCAATGGCCCGGGCGCCGTTGTGGGGAACCGTGACGACCTAACCTCAGTGGACACTCAAGACAAAGACTTTATGCAACAAGCTCTTATTCCTATGGGAAGTGAAACCCACGCTGGTGAAGACATCAGTCTGCATGCCACAGGCCCCGGCGCCAACCTGGTGCAGGGTGTGATGGAGCAGAACGTGATTTTCCACATTATCAATCAAGCCCAAGAGCTTGGCGGTACTAAGTATTAATTGGGAGCAAGGAAATGAATAAGAAATTACTGGTACTGTCTTTGGCCGCGATTCTCGGCTTGGCGGCCTGTGGAAGTGACGGTGACAACGGCAAGGACGGCAACGCAGGCACTCCGGGCACGGATGGAAGCAACGGCAGTGACGGAAAAGACTGGACCGCCGTTAATCAATGGTATGTCGATGGTCAAAACCGCGTCACCAAGGCGTCCAATATGAGCAATAACACCCAGGCGGGTGCGGCGAAAAACATCATCTTGTTTGTCGGCGATGGCATGGGCGTTTCAACTGTGACGGCGGCGCGGATCCTCGATGGTCAGCTTAAGGGGCAGACCGGAGAGGAAAACTCACTCTCCTTTGAGACTCTGCCTTATCTTGGCCTGGCCAAGACATATAATGTCGATGGTCAAACCCCGGATTCGGCCGGCACCATGACGGCCATGGTCACCGGGGTAAAGACGGACGTTGGCGTGATCTCACAGGCTGAAGGTGTTGAGCGCGGTGTTTGTTCCTCCGCCAGCGGTCAAAACCTGGTGACTTCGCTGGAGCTGGCCGCCATGGCGGGTATGGCTACCGGTGTGGTTTCAACGGCACGTATCACTCACGCGACCCCGGCGGCCACTTATGCCCATGTGCCGGATCGCGACTGGGAAGCGGACAGCAACTTGCCAGCCGAAGCCGTCACCAACGGCTGTAAAGATATTGCCGCCCAGATGCTGGACTTCAATAACGGCAAAGGGATCAATGTGGTTATGGGCGGTGGTCGCCGCGCGTTTATTCCCAACACCACTATCGATCCTGAAGGCAAAGCAGGTAAGCGTAACGATGGTCGCGATCTGACCGCTGAGTGGCTGTCCCAGTACCCCAACGCCAGTTACGTTACCGACCGTGACAGCTTCCTGGCGATGGATACCGGCAGCACAGAGCATGCGCTGGGGCTGTTTAACTCCTCTCATATGGAATATGACTACGACAGAGTCGAGACCGGTGTTACCGGCGAGCCTTCTCTGGCAGAGATGACGGCCAAGAGTATCGATATTCTGAAAAAGAACGACAAAGGCTTTGTCCTGATAGTTGAAGCCGGTCGTATCGACCATGCTCACCATGCCGGTAATGCGGCCCGCGCCCTGCACGACACCATAGCCTTGTCTGAGGCGGTACGTGTCGCCATGGAGAAGACTTCGGCCAATGACACCTTGCTGATGGTTACCGCCGACCACAGCCATGTGTTCACCATCGCCGGCTATCCGACCCGAGGTAATCCTATCCTGGGCCTGGTGAAGAGTAACGATGCCAACGGTCAGCCGTCGGTCACCAACTCTACCGATGCCAACGGCATGCCTTATACCACGGTTGGTTATGCCAATGGTCTGGGCTTTGGCTCGCTGGCGACCGGTGGCGATGAGCGTTACAACTATGCCGCCGAGCCTGGTCGGGTGGATTTGAATTACATAGACACCCAGAGTGTGGGGTTCCATCAGGAGGCATTGGTGCCGCTGGAAAGTGAAACCCATGCGGGTGAAGATGTGGCCATCTTCGCTCGCGGCCCGGGTGCCAGCCTGGTTCAGGGTACGGTTGAGCAGAACCACATCTTCCATGTGATGAACTTTGCCGGTGACCTGGTCAATAAGGCCGAGGCCGCCGCGGCGCAATAAAGTTTAGCGTTTCGCAGCCTGATGCCCCTGCTTATCCCTAGGTTCAAGCAGGGGCATCAGGCTACTTCTTTGGTTTTGGTCTTTGGTTTTAGTCTTTTGTTTTAGAGTCATATCAGTAGGTTTATTATGTCCCGTGTAACATTCAAGCCAGCGTTTCCCTTTTTTCCCCGCGTAGCGCTTCATATCGCTCCTCGCACCGCTCATTGCACAGCCCCTCGCGTTCTTGGTCGCCCACTCACATTGTCAATCACATTGTCACTCACGCTGTCACTCACTTTGGGGATCACAACTTCTCTGGGGCAGTTTGCCATGGCCAATACTCAGTCTGTCAGCAACCAGCCTGGCAGCCAGGAGCACGCCCATGTCAAAGCGGGCGGCTCAATTGGCGATGATGCTAATGTTTGTGCCGCCAACCCCGGTCGTTTTCAAGCCAGCTATCAGATCACTGTTGGCAGCGGTGATCAGGCCAGGCAGCAGCAACTGACCCTGACGCGCTTTGACGATACCATCATCTATCAACGCAGCCCTGTCAGCTACGAGGCTTGGCATAAAAATGGTGAGTATGTGCGTTATTTCCCCCAGGAGAAACGCTCTATCAGCTATCGCCGTGGTGACCTCTTGGCGCTGAATATTCACACCGATCTCGATAGGCAGTTTCATCTGATATCGCCTGCAGCCTTGAGTCAATTTGAAAAGGGCCAAAGCCTGCAGGATAGCTGCTTCACCCGTCAGAGCTATTCCCTTAAGAGCAAGAGTCATGAACAAAGCCATAGTCATGACGCAGGTCATGAAGAAAACCATAGTCACGCGAACAAAAGCGCCTCCGAGCCGCAGTCTTTGCAATTGAGCTGGATAAGCGAGCTGGAGCTGCCGGCCGAGATGACTATCACTCAAGGTGAGCAGCGTATTGTTTATCGGCTCAGCAAGCTGACGCCTGTGAGCCAGGAGAGTTTCAAGCGGCTTACCTCAGGTTTCCAGGACCTCGACTTTGCCGATGTGGGCGACAGTGAGTCTGACCCTTTTATTGCCAAGATGATCACCCAGGGCTTTATTCAACATGGCAGCTCAGGCTTCTACTCGGCAGATGGGCAGCAGCTTGAAGGCGGGCATCACAGCCACTGATTAACCCCCAGTTACCGATATAACAAGGGCCTAGTCACAGGACGTCAGTTATCGGCATAACTTATCTGCAGCTCAAAACCCAACGGGGCGAGCTGCTTTTGCTCCCGCTGCAGGTCTTTGGCAAACAGGCTGATGCGTTGACGCGGCTCGGGCAGGCTTATCTGCATCCCTGTTGCCGTGGGTTTTACCCGGGTGATTTTCAAGCTGCGGGCGATACGGCCGAGATTCAGCAACACGGCGAGGCGCAGCAGCGCCATTAAACGGATTAGGCGTAATTTCTGAGCGGGCTCCAGTTGTGCCAGCGCCTCCAGGTTGGGTTTTTTGCGCTGGTTGCCAATCAGCAGTGCCAGCAGCTGTTGCTGCTCTTGGCTGAAACCGGGCAGATCGCTATTGGCTATAATGTAGGCACCGTGTTTGTGGTGAGCGCGGGAGTTGATATGGATCCCTATCTCATGCAGTTTCACCGCATGTTCCAGCAGGGAGCGCCAGGGCTCGAGTTGCCAACAGTCGGCCACGGCATCAAACAGCTGTTTGGCGGAAGTGGCCACCTTGGCGGCATGGTTCAAGTCCACATGATAGAGTTTGGCCATGCTCTCGACAGTGCGACCGCTGACATCACCGAATTGGCTGATCCCGGCAAGTTCGTAAAGTACGCCTTCGCGCAGTGCCCCTTGCGCAAACTGCAACTCGGTGACCGGCAGCCTCTTGAAGAAGCTGATCAGGATAGCCAGCCCCGCCGGTAGCAAAGGCGCACGTTTGCTGTCCACCTGCGGCAGTTCAATCTGATCCACATGCCCCCAGTCGAGCAACTGCTGCTTCAACTGCTTGAGCCTGGGCAGAGTGATGGTTTCATCGTTGAAGAAGTGCTGCATCGCCTCGCAGATGGCCTTGACACTGCCTGAGCTGCCAAGAGTGAGATCCCACTGGCCACTGAAATATTCCTTGGCCAGTGAGGCAAACTGTTTATCGGCCGCTGCTTGGGCGGCGCGAAAGGTCTCCAGTGTTAGCTTGCCGTCGACAAAGTATTTCTGGTTGTAACTGACGCAGCCACAGCGCAGGCTGGAGAGTATCTGCGCCTGAGTCTTGTGGCCAAGCACCACTTCGGTGGAGCCTCCGCCGATATCTATGATGAGGTTGCGCTCTGCCAACTCCTGGCTGTGGGCTATGCCCTTGTAGATAAGGCGCGCCTCTTCATGGCCGGATACCACTTCGACCGGGTAGGGCATAATGGCCCTGGCAGCCTCGATAAAGGCCTCACGGTTACGGGCGACTCTCAGAGTGTGGGTGGCCACCAGTCTGACTCTGGCCTGATCCAGAGTGGAAAACCTGAGGTTGAAATCCTTGAGGCAGGCGAGACCGCGCGCTATAGCGTCATTATCCAGCCTGTTGTCCTGATCCAGCCCTTCGGCCAACTGTACCAGACGTTTCTCTTTATGCAGGATCTGAATGCTGCCATCCTGCTCGCGGGCTATCACCAGATGAAAGCTGTTGGAGCCCATATCCACAGCGACAAAATGCTTGGGTGTTGCAGTCAAGGTGGTCCTCATTTTGCTATTGTGTCGGTTCCTGGGGCTTGGCCAGATCCAGTTGCCGCTGTTTTTCGTAGTTGCCCAGATATTGATGTATGGCTATTTGGGATCTTACCTTACGCTTGTTGCCCCGCTTACGGTAGGGGTTGGATTGATCTTTGTTGATCACCCGCGCCTTGATGTTGTCGGCAAATTGCAGCGCCAGGGTATCGAGGATCATCTGCTTCAAACCGGGATCATATACCGGGGTGCTGACTTCAATACGGTTATCGATATTACGCCCCATCCAGTCGGCAGAGCAGAGAAAGAGTTTGTTTTCGCCGCCTGAGTGGAACAGCATCACCCGCGAGTGCTCGAGGAATCGGTCCACTATGCTGACGACCTCAATATTGTTGCTGATCCCGGGAATATTGGGAATAAGCGCGCACATACCGCGAATAAGCAGACGGATTTTGACGCCGGCGCTGGACGCTTCATATAGCTTTTGGATCATCGCCTCATCCACCAGATTGTTGAGCTTGAGGGTGATGGCGGCCTTGATGCCGCTCTGGGCATTGATGATCTCCTGCTCGATAAGGCCGGTCAGCTTCTGGCGCGCATCATAGGGTGAAACTATCAGGTGCTGGAAATTATCTCGTCTGTAAGGGTGCTCAATCAACTCAAATACCTGTTCTATCTCGGCGGCAATTTCCTGATTGGCGGTAAACAGCGAAAGGTCGGTATACACCCTGGCCGTGCCCTCGTTAAAGTTGCCCGAGCCAATGTGGCCATAGAGGCGCATTGCGCCGCCTTCCTCACGGCCGATAAGGCACATTTTGGCATGGACCTTCAAGCTTGGGATCCCATGGTGCACCTTGACACCGGCTTCGGCGAGCACCCGGCTCCACTCTATATTGGCCTGCTCATCGAAACGGGCCCTGAGTTCAATCACTGTGGTGACCTGTTTGCCGTTTTTCACCGCATCTATCAGCGACTGGATGATATGGGACTTTCTCGCCACCCGATAGAGGCTGATTTTGATGAACTTGACGGCAGGATCATAGGCCGCCTGGCGCACCAGCTCGGTAAAGTGGGAAAACTTGTGATAGGGGTAATAAAGCATGATGTCGCCGCGGCGAATGGCGTCAAACTTGTTGGCACAGACACTGAATCCGGCCGAGTCCAGTGCCGGAAGCTTGTCGTTTTCCAGGTATTTGCGCCCTGGATTGGGAAAGCCGATAAAGTCCTTGAAGCTGTGGTAACGGCCGCCGGGGATCAGGCACTCGGTATTGGAGATATTCAGCTGCGCCGTAAGCATGCTCAGCATATGCTCCGGCATCTCTTTGTCATACACCAAACGTACCGGCTCGGCGGTGAGGCGCTTTTTCAGGCCCTTGGTGAGCTTTTCCAACTGGCTCTGTTCCAGCTCATCGGTGAGATCGAAGTCGGCGTCGCGGGTCAGCTTCATGGAGAAGACTTCAATCTCTTCATATTCGAAGAAAGGGGAGAATAGCTCATCGACACAGTGCCTTATGATGTTGTCTAGCAAAATTAAGTGTTTGCGGCGCTTTGAGGTTTCAGCCGGCAGTTGGATGAAACGCGGCACATTTTTGGTGGGCACTTCCACCAGGGCGTACTGACGCTTTTCCCGGCTGTAGAGGCACACCGCCAGATAGGTGGTGTCATCGTTGAGTTGTTTGAACAGCTCGGAGCGGTTGCTGAGGATAAGCGGAGTGATGTGGCGCTTGAGCTGATCCTTGAAGTGCTTTTTCAACCATTGGCTGTGAAAATCGCTCAGTTGTTTCTCATTGATGAGAAAGATGCTGTGTCTTGCCAGTTCCCGCATTAACTCGCCGTAAATGGCGTCGAAACGCTCTTGCAGTATCAGGACCTTGGTCTGGATCTTGGCCATCAAATGGCGACTGGAGTTGCGACCTTCCTGCAGGCTGGATAACAGAATCGAGCGGCGCACCGCAGCAACCCTGACCCGGAAGAACTCATCCATGTTGTTGGAAAATATGCCCAGAAAGCGAACCCGTTCCACCAGAGGAACCAGAGGATCGGCCGCTTCCTGCAAGACTCTTTCATTGAAAGACAACCAGGAAAGCTCCTTATCCAGAGAAAATTTTTCGACGGACGGTGACACGGTAAAGACTCCTCGTGAGCAGACGCCGGGCATAGAGAAAGCCCGGCAAATATACAATAACACTCTGATATCCGCTTGTAATCAGAGAATAAAGGCGGGGCGCAGTTTCTTGGTTTTACGCTATTTGGGCCCGGCCCAGGTTTGAATTCGGGGTTGCGCCGGCGCTTAGGAAGGTGCGAACAATTCCCATGTGTGCTCCGCGTCGGCTTACAGACCTGGATGCAAGGCGTGGTTCCAGCAAATGGTTTTAGTCCTTTGTCCTTTGCCAGAACGCAAGAACGCAAGAAGCGTTCCCTAAGGGTAGAGCGAATTTATGTCGAAAGAATGACAATCCCCCTCTTTGGTCAAAGAGAGCGATATTGACGATTGGGTTTTCTGCCCTGCTTATGCTATGTTGCGCTCTTTTTTCTCGGCCGGTTTCCTGGCCGGGAGCGGGCGCTGAGGCTTTGTCTTCAAAGCAAAAAGCGGCGCCCGGGCCACTTAGAGCCAGCGAAAGCAGGAGGACGGAATGTTTGCAGGTTTTGACTATGGCAGTGCCAACTGCGCCATTGGCGTAATGGATGGGGGCCAGACCCGGCTCTTGCCTCTGGCCGAGGATGGCAACTATATGCCATCGACTATTTATGCCATGGAGCGCGAACTCATTTCCGAGTCTGTGCTGCAGCGCTTGCCTTTGGCGGCCCAGGCTGATTTCAAACCCAAACGTACTGCCGAGCTGAGTCGCGCCCGAATGGCGCGCCTGGAGCTGGACTTGCTTGCCAACGAGCAAGCGGTATTCATCGGCAATCAGGCGATTGAAACCTATATGGAGATGCCGGAAGAGGGCTTCTATGTTCGCTCGCCCAAGTCCTTCCTCGGCGCTTCGGGCCTGCTCAGCAATCAGATGGCGCTGTTTGAAGATATCGTCACCCTGATGATGCAGGAAATTCATACCCGGGCGCAGCAGAGCCTGAAACAGGCTATTTCCCAGGTGGTGATCGGGCGGCCGGTTAACTTTCAGGGCATTGGCGGCGAGCAGAGCAACAAGCAAGCAGAGGCTATTTTGACTCTGGGGGCCCGGCGCGCCGGGTTCACCGATGTGGCTTTTTTGTATGAGCCTATGGCGGCTGCCCTTGAGTTTGAGTCGACACTCACCCGGGAGCAGCGGGTGCTGGTGGTGGATATTGGCGGCGGTACCAGCGACTGCTCCTTTGTACGCATGGGGCCTGAACTTAAAGACAAGAAAGATCGCAGTGACGACTGCCTGGGCCACAGTGGTCAAAGGGTAGGGGGCAACGATCTGGATATCGCCCTGGCGATGGCCGGTTTTATGCCGCACTTGGGGCTCGGCAGCGCCTTGAACACAGGCAAGCCTATGCCAAGGCAACCCTTCTGGAACGCGGTCGCCGTCAACGATGTCAGTGCCCAGCGGGAATTCTCTGCCTTGAGTAGTCGCAAGTTGATCGAAGAGCTGCAGCGGGATGCCAAAGAGCAGGCGAAACTTGCGCGCTTATTGAAGGTGCAAAAAGATCAGCTGGGTTATCGTTTGGTGCGCAGTGCCGAGCAGCTTAAAATCGCCCTGAGCGACAGTAAGCAAGCCGCTATGGATATAGGTTTTGTCGAAGCGCCCAAACCGCGGCCCTTGACTGTGAATGTCGATGCCGCCACCTTTGTGGCCGCCATCGATGAATCGCTCGAAACGGTGCACAAACTTATCACCCAGGCTTTGACGGAAGGGGGATGTCAGCCGGATGTCATTTATCTCACAGGTGGCAGCGCCAAGAGCCCGTATATTACCGAGCAGATCCGCGCGCGTTTCCCTGATGTGGCTTTGGTCAGTGGCGATCACTTCGGCTCTGTGGTGGCCGGCTTGACCCGCTGGGCCGAGCGCCTGTACCGTTAGTCGCAATTATTGCACTTTGATTGAAAGAGGACTCTTCATGGCACTGAAAAAAACGCCACTCTTGGCCGCGTTGGTCGCTACTGTGGCGACAAGCTTGCTCGCCGGCTGCGGCGATGATGTAGGCAAGGTCAGCCTGGGCGTATTTACCACCAAAGATGTGATCATAGATGCCAAGACAGATCCCAAACTGCCCGGTGTTACCTGTCATATCAGTCGCATAGAGGCCAATCTGGATTTTGCCGACCCATCGGATATGAGTATCAGCTGTCGCCAGACAGGGCCGATAACCAAGACGCAACTGGCCGGTATTGAACTGGGGAAGAAGGGCGAGATAGTGTTTACCGAGTCCTTGAGCATCTTGTTCAAGAGCCTCAAGGTGAGGCGTATCTATGACAGTGAACACCAGACACTCCTGTATCTGTCCTATTCCACCAAAGAAACCAACGGTAGCCACAAGCACGCCCTGTCCACTGTGCCGCTGTGGGGAACCGACGCCTACGAGCCAAGGCCACAGGCGTTAAACAGATAGTTCCGGGGGGCAGGTAAGAGTCACCAGGGAAT
This sequence comes from Shewanella chilikensis, assembly GCF_037953065.1. Classification (NCBI taxonomy): domain Bacteria; kingdom Pseudomonadati; phylum Pseudomonadota; class Gammaproteobacteria; order Alteromonadales; family Shewanellaceae; genus Shewanella; species Shewanella chilikensis. The sequence goes on from NZ_CP149966.1 coordinate 2,042,442, forward strand.
AGGCTTTTGCTTCTTTTTCATTGCACTATCTTACATAGAGGCGGTGATGGCTAGAGGAGACTTGGTCTGCTCCCTGTTCAGCTAGCCTTAATTAATTTGAATGAAGGTTATCAGCCCCTTGATTCTGCTTTATGCCTCGCCATAGCAGTAGGCCACCGAGTATCAGCACCAAAGTAATCACGGGCCCACCGACCGTATAATCGTTTAAGGCGATCATCGGCGGCAACTGGGCCTTGTCTTGGTATGCTGCATCGGACACTAGGATTAGAAGCGCCAAACCTGCTGCCGCCAACAAGGCGATACCGCTGGAGCGGCACCAGTTACGGCGGCGGTTGAGAAAACCGGCGAGGGTGAGGCTGACAGCCGCCAGCAAGGCGCCGAAGATAACCATAAAGTATTTTGCCGGTTGTTGCTCCGGCAGGCTCTGGAAGGCACCAAAAATACAGACATAAGTTGAAAAAGCGCCGACCAGCAGTAACAGGTAAGCAAGCAATATACGCAGCAGTGACATACGGGTCCTTGTTGTCTTTGGGAAAGGTGGCGATTAAAACATAAAAAAAAGCCCACTTGAAACAAGTGGGCCGCAAAAATTAAATCATTGCAATCAACAAATTGAAGGAAGGAAGTCAAGCATAAGAACCAGGGAAAACTGCCATGAAAACTACACAACAGTTTTGAAGTTCTTGGTTTTCATATTTACCGGGGTAAATACTTCCTGAAAACGAGGCATATTTTAGTGACAGAATGTGTCAGCAACAAGCGAGAAAAACTACGTCATGAGATAAATAAAACTAATGCTACAAAGGTGATGTAAATCACGTAAATGCAGTTATAGCCCGCGTTTCGCTTCTTTAATCAATGTCGCTGCATAAATTTGCAATTTATATAATTAATCCTTGTTGCCGTTTTATTAACATTTGTCATTGTTCAATCCTTGCACAGATTGTCATTTGACGATTGTGTCGGTTTTTTTTGCTTGTATAGTACTTTGCAAGTCGCTGCGTTTGCATTTTTTGCTAAAACGCCGCTGTACGCCTCTTTATTTAGTCGGACAGGAAGTTTCCATGACAATAACTACAAAATTGGCTCGCCCTATGCTTTTGGCGGTTGGCTTGAGCCTGGCGCTCGGCGCCTGCCAGAGCACAGATACTCCAAATGGTCAGAATGCGCTGGCTACCGTTAAGTCCCAGTATCCGGCGACCCGCGCCGAAGTGCTGGTTGAAAACATTCACGGTGTTCAGGTTGCCGATCCTTATCGCCACCTGGAAGAAAGCACTCCGGAAACCGAAGCCTGGGTCAAGGCTCAGCAGGTTTTTGGACAGGAGTATCTGTCGGCTATCCCCAACAAGCAGGCGGTAGTCGACAGGATCACCACCCTGTGGAACTACGAAAAAATCTCTGCTCCTTTCGAAAAGGGTGACAACACCTTCTACTACCGCAACGACGGTCTGCAGGCCCAGTCAGTGCTCTATGTCAAAGACAAGCAAGGTAATGAGAAGGTGTTGCTGGACCCCAACGCTTTCTCCGACAAGGGCACAGTTGCCCTGTCCGGCGTGTCAGTGAGTGACGATGGCAAGGTGCTGGCCTATGGTGTCTCTGAGTCCGGCTCCGACTGGCAACAGTGGCAGTTTATGGATATTGCCAGCGGCAAGCTGCTCAGCGACAAACTGGAGTGGATCAAGTTTTCCTCTGCCGTGTGGGATCACGCCAATGAAGGCGTATTCTATGCCCGCTATGATGCCCCGGCCGGCGGAGACAAGATGGCCGATGTCAACTTCAACCAGAAGGTTTACTACCATAAGCTGGGCACAGATCAGAGCCAGGACAAGCTGGTTTATCAAAGGCCACAAAACAAGGACTGGGGCTTTGGTATCGGTGTTTCTGAAGACGGTGACTATCTGCTGCTGTCCATCTCTCAAGGGACCGACAGCCGCAACCGCTTCTTCTATAAGTCACTCAAAGATCCCAAAGCGGAAGTGGTCGAGCTGATTTCCGAGTTGGAAGCCGAGTACAGCTTTATCGGCAACGACAAGTCAGTGTTCTACTTCAAGACAGATCTCGATGCCCCCAACGGCAAAGTGATTGCGATAGATTTGCGCCGCCCGGCCAAAAAAGACTGGAAGACAGTGATTCCTGAGACAAAGGACCCTATCGCCAGTGTTGGTATCATCAATGATCACCTGGTGGTGAGCTCACTGCATGACGTGCTGGGGCAGCTGTCCATCTACTCCATGGGCGGCGTCAAGCGCCAGGACGTGACTCTGCCTGGCAAAGGCAAGATTGCCGGCCCATACGGCAAACGCAGCAAAGACTACTTCTATTACACTTTCAACAGCTATGTGCAGCCGCAGACCACCTATAAGTTTGACTTCAAGACAGGTGAGTCCGAGCTGTACCAGAGCCCTAAAATCGCCTTCAATCCGGATGATTACGTATCCGAGCAGGTGTTCTACACCAGCAAGGACGGTACCAAGGTGCCGATGATGCTGTCCTATAAGAAAGGGCTGAAGAAAGACGGCACCAACCCGACACTCCTGTACGCCTATGGTGGTTTTGCCATCTCCATGACCCCAAGATTCAGCCCGGCCAATATCGCTTGGTTGGATATGGGCGGCATCTATGCTGTGCCCAGCCTGCGTGGCGGCGCTGAATATGGTGAGAGCTGGCACCAGGCCGGTATGTTCGACAAGAAGCAAAATGTGTTTGACGACTATTTTGCCGCTGCCGAATACCTGCTGGATCAGGGCTATACCAACAAGAGCAAGCTTGGCGCCTATGGCCGCAGTAATGGTGGTTTGTTGATGGGCGCCGCCGTGACCCAAAGACCGGATCTGTTTGCCGCCGTGCTGCCCGCCGTTGGGGTACTGGATATGCTCAGATTCCACAAGTTCACCATAGGCTGGGCCTGGACCAGTGAATACGGCAGTGCCGACAATGCAGAGCAGTTCCCGGCGTTGCTGGCTTACTCGCCATATCACAACGTCAAGTCTCAGGCTTATCCTGCGACCATGGTGATGACAGCCGATCATGACGACAGGGTGGTGCCGCTGCACAGCTTCAAGTTTGCCGCCATGATGCAGGCCAAGCAACAGGGGGATCAGCCGGTTATCATGCGTATCGAGTCCAATGCCGGTCACGGTGCAGGTAAACCCACGGCGATGAAGATAGATGAAGCGGCTGATATCTTCACCTTCCTGTGGCACAACTTTGGCTTGACCCTGCCGAGCAAAATCGACGGTTAAGCTTAAGTTAAGCCTTGAAAAAATAAACTGGGGCCTGCGGGCCCCTTTGCTTTTTCCGCCATTCACAAGCGGATTGTGGATAAGGTATAGTAGGCCTCACTTTTGGCGCATTAAAAGCAAGTGGAAGCATGTTTCGTTGGCCTATCACTGTCTATTATGAAGACACAGACGCGGGTGGGGTGGTTTACCATTCCAACTATTTGAAATTTTTTGAAAGAGCCCGAAGTGAGTGGCTCAGGTCTATGTCGGTGAGCCAAACCGCCCTGTTGCAGCAGGATATCGCCTTTGTGGTACGCCACGCCGAGCTGGATTTCTGCAAGGCGGCGCGATTTGAGCAGAACCTTTGGGTGGAAACCCGTGTCTCAGAAGTGAAGCGGGCATCTTTGGTGTTTGAACAGCGCCTGGTAGATGCCGAGGGTGAGTGTTATTGCGCGGCCAGCATTTTGGTTGCCTGTATTTCGCTCGAGCGCATGCGGCCATTGGCCATTCCCCAACACATTTTGCAGGAGTTTAAAAAAGGTGGAAGCTGAGATTTCGTTTATTGGATTATTCATGCAGGCCAGTCTGTTGGTAAAACTGGTGATGCTCACCTTATTGTCTCTGTCTATCGCGTCCTGGGCTGTGATTATCCAGAGGCGCAAACTCCTGAAAGCGGCCAGGCAAAATGCCGAACGCTTCGAAGAGAAATTTTGGTCCGGTGTGGATCTCAATCGTTTATACCAGGAGCTGTCGGCTCGCCAGGAAAGTAACTCAGGGCTTGAGTCCATGTTCGTATCCGGTTTTAAGGAATACGCCCGCCTCTCAAAACTGAACGGTCGGGTGCCAGAAGCCATTATGGATGGCAGCTATCGCGCCATGCGGATCTCCCTCTCCAAAGAGCTGGATAAGCTGGAAACCCATCTGCCACTCTTGGCAACCATAGGCTCCACCAGCCCCTATATTGGCCTGTTTGGGACAGTTTGGGGGATCATGAACTCCTTTATCGCCTTGGGCGCGGTGGAAAATGCCACCCTGGCCATGGTGGCACCGGGTATTGCCGAAGCGCTTATTGCTACCGCCATGGGCCTGTTCGCCGCCATTCCTGCGGTTATCGCCTACAACAGATTCTCTACTCAGGTGGAAAAGGTCGAGTCTTCCTACGCCAACTTTATGGAAGAGTTCTCCGGCATATTGCACCGTCAGGCATACAGCGATAAGGAAGCCGTATGATGCAGGGATATCAGCGCAAGCGGCGTCGCCCCGTCGCTGAAATCAATGTGGTGCCCTATATCGACGTGATGTTGGTGCTGCTGATCATCTTTATGGTGACGGCGCCGATTGTGACTCAAGGGGTGAAAGTAGACTTGCCTCAGGGTGAGGCCGAGCCGCTGCCGGCAGACAGCAAGCCGCCTGTGGTGGCCTCCATCAATGCCGAGGGTGAATATTTTCTCGACTTGGGTGGCTCACCCAATAATGAGGTGCTGGATCTGGAAGAGATCAGCACCCGGGTCAGCGCCATCATCCAAATGGAGCCGGATCGCCCCGTGGTGGTCAAGGGCGATCGTGCCATTCCCTACGAGCGGGTAATTCAACTGATGGTATCGCTGCAACATGCCGGCGTGCCTTCGGTCGGTTTGATGACAGATTCGCCAGAGGAGAAGTAAGTGGCTGGGAAATCTGATTTTACTGTCCCCTTTATCATCTCAGCTGTGCTGCATATTGGGGTTATTGCGATTCTGGCCATGGGCGTGGACTTTCATGACAAGCCAAAGCCGCAGCCCACCCAGGCGCAATCTGCGCCTGTGCAGGCCGTGGTGGTCGATCAGCAGAAAGTGGATGACTATGTCCAGAAGCTGAAACAGGACAAGGCCGCCGCCGAGCGCCGCGAGCGCGAACGGCAGCAGGAGCTGGATCGCCAGGCCAATGAAGCCAAGAAGGCCCGCGAGCAGGAGCAGGAACGGATCCGCAAGCTGGAAGCCGAGCGCAAGCAAAAAGAGCTGGAGACCCAGAAAGCTGCCGACGCTGCCAAGGCTGCCAAGCTGAAAGAGCAGCAGGAGAAAGAAAAAGCCCAGAAAGCCGAGGCCGAGCGTAAGGCCAAGGAGCAACAGCGTAAAGAAGCTGAAGAGGCTGCCTTGAAGGCCGAGCAGAAACGCAAGGCTGAAGAAGCCGCCGCCAAGAAGGCGGAAGAGGAGCGCAAACGCAAAGAGGCTGAGCGTAAGGCCAAAGAGGAAGCCGAGCGTAAACGCAAGGCCGAGGAAGAGGCCCGTCGCCGTCAGGAGCAGGAGTTGGCCGAGGCGCTGGCCGCCGAGCAAGCCGCCTTGTCTGCTACCCGCAATCGTCAGGTCATGAGTGAAGTCGACCGTTACCGGGCGATGATCACCGCCACTATTCAGCGCAATCTGGTGGTGGACGAGTCGATGCGCGGCAGAGTCTGTAAGGTTAAGGTGCGTCTGGCCAAAGACGGCTTTGTCACCAACAGCCAGATCATTGAAGGGGATCCTGTGGTATGTCGCGCCGCCAAGGCCGCTATCAATAAAGCCGGGCGTTTGCCGGTTTCCCAGGAGCCCGATGTGTATCAGCTGATGAAAGAGATTAATTTAGAAGTTAGACCGGAATTCAACTAAGGGAGCCCCATGAAACGAATTGCCAAGAGTCTTATCTGTTTGCTGGCCGTGCTGGTGCTACCGGCGAAGGCGGCACTGGATATAGTGATCACCGAAGGGGTGGACGCCGCGCGTCCCATTGCCGTGGTGCCTTTTGTTTGGCAGGGCGCCGGGCCTGCGCCAGAGTCGATTTCGGATGTGGTGATGTCTGATTTGACCCGTAGCGGTACCTTCAAGCCTCTGGATGAATTGTCATTGGGCCAGCGCGCCATCAGCAAGATGGACGAGTTCAATGCCGCAGCCTGGAAAAATGTCTCTGCCGAAGCCGTGGTGATGGGCTATGTGAAACCCTATGGCGCCGGTAAGTATCTGGTGAGCTTTGATTTGGTGGACTTGGTCAAGGCGCAGATGCAGTCCGGTGGCCCTCAGTCCCGCAGCGAGCTCTTGCTGGATAGCCGCGAAACCGTTATCAGCGAAGCGCAGTTTCGCCAGTATGGTCACAGGATCAGCGATATAGTTTATGAGAAACTGACCGGGATCCGCGGTGCCTTTTTGACTCGCATCGCCTATGTGGTGGTGAATCACCAGGAGAAGAATCCCTACCGCCTGATGATTGCCGACTACGACGGCTACAACGAACAGATGCTGCTGCGCTCGCCTGAGCCTTTGATGTCTCCTGCCTGGTCTCCGGACGGGCGCAAGCTGGCCTATGTCAGTTTTGAAAACAAAAAGGCCGAAGTGTTTGTCCAGGATATCTATAGCCAGAGCCGCACCAAGGTTACCAGCTTCCCCGGCATCAACGGCTCGCCAAGCTTCTCGCCCGATGGCAGCAAGTTGGCGCTGACTCTGTCCCGCGACGGTCAACCTGAGGTCTATGTAGTAGAGATTGCCACAGGTGCGCTCAAGCGGATCACCAACCACTATGCCATTGATACTGAAGCCACTTGGTTCCCCGATGGCAAGTCGCTGCTGTTCACTTCCGAGCGGGGTGGCAGGCCCCAGCTATATCAGGTAGAGTTGGCCTCAGGCAAGGTGACTCGCCTGACATTCGAAGGTGAGTGGAACCTGGGGGGAACTGTGACCCCTGATGGCCGCAGTATGATTTTCGTCAACAGAACCAACGGCAAATACAATATTGCCCGTATGGATCTGCAGACGCGTTTTATGCAGGTGTTGACCTCAACCCGGCTCGATGAATCACCTAGTGTGGCCCCTAACGGCACCATGGTAATTTATGGCACTACCTATAACGGCAAGCAGGTGCTGGCAGCGGTATCTGTCGATGGCCGTTTCAAGGCGCGGTTGCCTGTGGGGCAGGGCGAGGTGAAATCACCCGCTTGGTCACCGTTTCTATAACTTATATTTCAGAAGGATAACATGATGGATCTCAACAAGTTGTTTAAGGCAATCGTAATCGCTGCGCCATTACTGGCTCTGGGTGCCTGTAGCTCAACTTCAGAATCAGAAACGGACGCCAGCGGTTCGACAACTTCCGGCAGCGAGTACGGCAGTGGTGCTGGCGGTGTGGAAATCGGTGGTGCCAATCCGGTTTTGAGCCCGGAAGAGCAGCAGCGCCTCAAGTTCCAGGAACTGCGTAAAGAACACATCATCTACTTTGATTTTGACCGCAGTGAAGTGCAAACAGAATTTGCTGAAATTCTGGAAGCCCACGGCACTTATCTGGTTGAACATCCTAACGTACGCGTGTTAATTGAAGGCCACGCCGACGAGCGTGGTACTCCAGAGTACAACATAGCTTTGGGTGAGCGCCGCGCCAAGGCTGTAGCCAAGTACCTGCAGGGTATGGGCGTACTGCCAAGCCAGATGAGCATTGTCAGCTATGGTGAAGAGAAGCCGCTGGATATGAGCCACACAGACGAAGGTTTTGCCAAGAACCGTCGCGCTGTGCTGGTGTACTGATCCCGGCATTAGAGGGATATTGAAGAATGAAGAAAGCCGTTATTATCACGGCCATGCTTCTGGGAACTGGGGTCGCTTATGCGGCCCCAGCGCCCGTTGAAGACATTGGCGGCGGTTCCAGTGAGGATCGCATCGCCCGCCTTGAGCGGATCATCAAGGCTCGTCAGCAAGCTGAATTTGAGACCATGCGCAGAATGGATACTCTGCAACAAGAGGTGCTGGAACTCAGAGGCTTGACCGAACAACAGAACTATCAGATCAACCAGATGTTGCAGCGTCAGCGCCAGCTCTATGACGAAATCGCCAACTTGCAGAGCAAACCGGCGGCGCCCGCCATCAGTCAAACTTCATCCAATGTGGTGGCCAGCTCCTCTTTGTCCGAGACCGACAGCTATCAAAGGGCGGTCGATCTGGTACTGAAAGAGCGCCAGTACGACGCTGCAATTCCGGCATTTCGTGACTTTATCAAGCAGTATCCCAATTCGGGCTTTGCCGATAACGCCAACTATTGGCTCGGGCAACTGCTCTATAATAAGAATGAATTTGCCGACGCCAAAACTGCTTTTGCCAATGTGGTCGATAACTTCAAGGAATCGGGTAAGCGGGCCGACAGTCTGGTTAAACTTGGGCTGATCGCCGAGAAAACCGGCGATAAAACGGCGGCGAAGAACTACTATCAGCAAGTGGTGAAACAGTACGCAAACAGCGCTGCAGCAAGGATTGCACAGCAGCAACTGGCGGCAATTAAACCATGATTTAACTAAAAAACATCCGCCCAGTTTGTTTTTCATGCAAACGACAAAAAATCGGGAATTTACACTTGCATGAGAATCACAAAGCGGTATTATAGGCGCCCTCAGCACGGCACTGCCTGCTGGGGCGAAACTTGAATGGGTCGTTAGCTCAGTCGGTAGAGCAGTTGGCTTTTAACCAATTGGTCGAAGGTTCGAATCCTTCACGACCCACCAACTTCATGTTTCGTAAACCTTTTTAGTGGGTCGTTAGCTCAGTCGGTAGAGCAGTTGGCTTTTAACCAATTGGTCGAAGGTTCGAATCCTTCACGACCCACCACTGATTTATTGCGGTCTGCCTCGGCAGTTATGTCGGGTCGTTAGCTCAGTCGGTAGAGCAGTTGGCTTTTAACCAATTGGTCGAAGGTTCGAATCCTTCACGACCCACCATCGCAATTCAAATCAAACAATCTGGCAGTATATCCGTGGGTCGTTAGCTCAGTCGGTAGAGCAGTTGGCTTTTAACCAATTGGTCGAAGGTTCGAATCCTTCACGACCCACCACTTGCCTGAGAATAGGGTGACACCCAAATGGGTCGTTAGCTCAGTCGGTAGAGCAGTTGGCTTTTAACCAATTGGTCGAAGGTTCGAATCCTTCACGACCCACCATTTCTCAGCGTGCTGCAACAAGGTAGATCTTCCTGCGGGTCGTTAGCTCAGTCGGTAGAGCAGTTGGCTTTTAACCAATTGGTCGAAGGTTCGAATCCTTCACGACCCACCATCAGGAAAGATAGACCACAACATTCAGTGGGTCGTTAGCTCAGTCGGTAGAGCAGTTGGCTTTTAACCAATTGGTCGAAGGTTCGAATCCTTCACGACCCACCACTGAATGCTCCATCTGTATGGGTCGTTAGCTCAGTCGGTAGAGCAGTTGGCTTTTAACCAATTGGTCGAAGGTTCGAATCCTTCACGACCCACCATCCAGAATATCTTCTGCAGAAATATTAAGTCTGATATCTCCAAACAACATAAATAACCAAGCTAATTTAGCTATAGCTTTTCTACTTTTGTCTCATAGACCTATTGCCAATGTTTCAATTCTGTTAAACATCGGATAGTGCTTCTTGCTAGCTCAATCTGTCTCGGCTGTTGTGCGTTTTGCCGGGTGGATTGGCATAACAACAAGGAGACAATCCAAGATGAAACAAGCAAGACTCACAGGGGGGTGCGCTGCAACCCTTCTGGCACTGGGCGGTTTGGGGACGGCTCAGGCATCGGTATTGGACAAGACTGACATGCAGTTTGGCGGCTATCTCAAGGCCGATATCATGTTCAGTGATTACAGCAATGGTGCACCCGACTCCAACAACGTCTCACGTCAGTTTTACGTGCCCGGCGCCATCTATGGAGTAGATGGCAACGGCAATCAGGTGACCGACTTCCAGGCTCGGGAAACCCGTTTTAACTTCAAGACGGTAACAGATCTCGACGGCCATACTCTCACCGGTTTTATCGAGCTGGACTTCATGACGCATACTGATGGTGATGAGCGGGTATCCAACAGCTATTCACCGCGCATTCGTCACGCCTTTATCAGCTATGACAACTGGACCATAGGCCAGACCTGGACCACCTTTATGAACCCGGGAGCACTGCCGGAAAACCTCGACTTTGTCGGCGCCACCGAAGGTACGCCCTTTGCCCGTCAGGCGCAGTTGAGATACAGCAATGGTGGCTTTCAAATCGCCATCGAAAACCCGGAAACCACCATTACCCCCTATGGCGGCGGCAGCCGGATCACTAGCGGCAACGGGGTGATGCCGGATCTTATCGCCCGTTATAACTTCAAAACTTCAGGTGGCGCCAGTTTTTCTGTGATGGGGATGCTGAGGCAGCTCGAACTGGAGACTCGTATCGCTAATCAGGATATAGACAGCACTGAGCTCGGCTATGGCGCCAGCGTGGCCGGGATCATCCCTGTGGGCCGAGATGATATCCGTTTCACCGCCACCTATGGCGAAGGCCTGGGCCGCTATGTGGCGCTGAACTTTGCCAATGGCGCGGTACTGGACAACAATAACGATCTGCAGGCGATAGAATCCTACTCAGGCTTTGTGTCTTATCGTCATTGGTGGAACGAGCAGTGGCGTTCAAGCCTTACCTTGTCCGCTTTCAGCGCCGATAACGACGTGTCTCTGACCGGAGGCACGGCTAACAAGGAATCCTATTCAGGTTATATCAACCTGCTTTACTCGCCGGTGAAGGCACTGACCTTTGGGGTAGAGTATATGTATGCCAAGAACGAGCGGGAAAATGGCACAGATGGTGAGCTTAACCGGGTCACCTTCTCGGCCAAATACGTGCTCTAACCCTTGTTGCGACCGGGAGCTGTGACTCCCTATTTATACACTTAGCCAAGCCACCTCAGGGTGGCTTGCTTTATTCGGTAGCTACCTAAATATCCAGGCAATGGCGAAATCTGCCTCAAAGGTTTAGGGGCTGTAATAAATGACATGGTTTTCCTTCATTACAAATTCCGGTCATAGAGGTTCATCAACGGCATAAACGGGCTATGACCGATTTAGTTGCTGATTGTTGCGTCTAGCTTGCCAAACACTAATTCGCTATTCATGCCATTGATAACATGTGAAAAGTCATTCTTCACATGTTAATGCTTCGGGGGCAACAGGAGAGATAATTGAAATGTAGGGGCAGCTTACATAGGTAAACCGTTTAAGCCGCTCCAGGGGATTTAAGCTGAAAGTAAAAAAAATGCCCCTCCAGGAGGGGCAATGAGGAGGAAGTACGCTTTTACTCTGTACGGTTGAGCCGCGACTCAATCAGAGTATCAATCACGGCTGGGTCGGCCAGAGTTGATGCATCTCCAAGGTTGGTAATCTCGTTGGCCGCAATTTTGCGCAGGAAGCGGCGCATGATCTTGCCGGAGCGGGTCTTGGGCAGGCCGCCGGCAAACTGGATAAGATCCGGGGTCGCCAGGGCGCCAATCTCTTTGCGCACCCATTGTCTCAGCTGTTGTCTTAGCTCTTCGGTGGCTTCTATGCCCTTGGTCAGTGTGACATAGGCGTAGATCCCCTGGCCCTTGATGTCATGGGGATAACCTACAACGGCGGCCTCGGCCACCAGATCGTGCGCCACCAGTGCACTTTCAATCTCGGCGGTACCCAGACGGTGACCGGAGACGTTAATCACGTCATCGACCCGACCCGTGATCCAGTAGTAGCCATCTTCATCACGGCGGGCACCGTCACCGGTAAAATACATGCCGCGGAAGGTTTTGAAGTAGGTCAGGGCAAAGCGCTCATGATCACCGTAAATTGTGCGCATCTGCCCCGGCCAGGAATCCAGCATCACCAGGTTGCCCTCTGTGGTGCCGTCCAGAATATTGCCCATGTTGTCGACCAGCGCAGGTTGCACCCCGAAGAAGGGGCGGGTGGCCGAGCCAGGTTTGGTATCCGTGGCGCCGGGCAGCGGGCTGATTAGAATGCCGCCGGTTTCGGTTTGCCACCAGGTATCGACAATCGGGCAATGTTCATGACCAATCACCTCGTGATACCAACGCCAGGCCTCAGGGTTGATGGGTTCGCCCACAGAGCCCATGATCCGCAGCGAGCTGCCGTCAAACTGGTCAAACTGCTCCTTGCCTTCAGCCATCAGGGCTCGGATAAGCGTAGGCGCCGTGTAGAGTATGTTTACCTGATGGCGGTCAATCATCTCGCCCAGGCGGGCAGGGCTTGGGTAGTTGGGCACACCTTCGTGGATAAGCACTGTGGCGCCATTGGCCAGCGGGCCGTAAATCATATAGCTGTGGCCGGTGATCCAGCCCACATCGGCGGTGCACCAGTAGACTTCGCCTTGCTTGTAATCGAACACATATTCGTGGGTCATGGAGGCATATACCATGTAGCCGCCTGTGGTGTGCAGCACTCCCTTGGGGTTACCGGTGGAGCCTGAGGTGTAGAGTAGGAATAGCGGATCTTCGGCGCCCATCTCTTCCACTTCGCAATGCTCGGAAGCGGTTTCGGTCAGCGATTCCCACCAGACATCACGGCCATCGACCCAGTTGATATCATTGCCGGTGCGTTTGAGCACTATCACCTTCTCAACCGTGTTGACATCCGCATGGGAGAGCGCCTCGTCGATATTGCGCTTGAGCGGGATAGCCCGGCCGCCGCGCAGGCCTTCGTCTGCAGTCAAAATCACCTTGGAGCGGCCATCTATGATGCGTGAAGCGATGGAATCCGGGGAAAAGCCACCGAATACCACGGAATGTACGGCGCCGATGCGGGCACAGGCCAGCATGGCGATAGCAGCTTCCGGCACCATAGGCATATACATGGTGACCACGTCACCGCGGCGCACGCCCTGGCTCTTGAGGGCGTTGGCAAATTTGCACACTTCTGTGTGCAACTGGCTGTAGCTCAGGGTGCGTTGATCTTTGGCATCATCGCCTTCCCAGATGATGGCGGTCTGATCGCCAAGTTTTTCCAGATGGCGGTCGAGGCAGTTGGCAGAGGCATTCAGCGTGCCGTCGTAGAACCAGTTGATTGATAGGTTGTGATCGTCAAATGAGGTTTTCTTGACCTTGGAATAGGGCTTGATCCAGTCGATACGCTTGCCATGTTCACGCCAGAAACCTTCGGGGTTAACCACGGACTCCTGGTACATTTTCTTATATTTTTCATCATTTACCAGTGCATTGGCCGCAATCGCTGCGGGCACTTTATAAAGAGACTGAGTACTCATTGGGCTTCCCCTTGTTTTTATCATACGTGAGCCAAAGTATGGGTTGCTTGGCTGTGCTGTCTCTATTAGACATTGGTCTAGTGATGAAAAAATGTTATTTATTAATCGGTTATTGCGTTTAAAACGCACAGCTTGAAGTGCTTGAGCCGACGTTGTTTTTTAAGGTTTTAGCGGGTTTAAATCGGTATCCAATAAAGGTTTTTTGCCCCCAATGGACGCCGAATAAGATGCAAATCGCCGCAGCGGTTCATCAAAGCCATTGGCTGGTGTAATCTAGCCGGGATAACAACAGTTGCCGACGGATACGGCGACAATAAAGAGAACCCTATGAATTTGACCCTTTTTGTGGCGGTGATCGCCGTCTGTTATGTCTGTTTGCTGTTCCTGCTTGCCTGGGGCGCGGAGCGTTGGTTCAGTGGTGTCACCCGCAGGTTACAGAAATGGATCTACGCCCTCAGCCTGGCGGTATATTGCTCTTCCTGGAGCTTTCTCGGCACGGTTGGCCAGTCGGCCAATGACTTTTGGTCCTATCTGCATATCTTTATCGGCCCCATCATCATCTTTACCCTGGGCTTTGGCATGTTGCGCAAAATGGTGGTGGTGTCCAAGGCGCAAAATATCACCTCGGTGGCCGACTTTATCGCCGCCCGCTATGGCAAGTCGCAGCCGCTGGCGGTGATCATCACACTCATTGCCCTGTTTGGCATCATGCCCTATATCGCGTTGCAGCTGAAAGCCATGGTATTCAGCCTAAGCCTGTTCCAAAGCCCGGATGATCCGCTCGATGGCGCCAAAGTCGCGCTTATCATTGCCGTGCTGCTGGCCATCTTCGCCATCCTCTTCGGCACCCGCAAACTGGATGCCACCGAGCATAACCCGGGGATGATGCTGGCTATCGCCTTTGAATCCTTGGTGAAACTGGCCGCCTTTGTGTTGGTGGGCGGCATAGTGGTCTTCGGGGTGTTCGGCGGCTTTGGCGACCTCTGGAACCAGGCCAGCGCCAAGGGGGTAATAGTCAATCCCAATCTAAGGCTTGAAGCGCTGATGCCCGAGCTGATAGTCGGCATGGCGGCTTTTCTCTGTATGCCGCGGCAGTTTCACGTCATGGTGGTCGAGGCTGAAGGCGAGCAGACTCTGTCCAAGGCGCGCTGGTTGTTCCCTCTCTATATCGGCCTGTTCGGCCTGTTTGTCGGGCCGCTGGCACTGGCGGGCAAGGTGCTGCTCGGCGACAGTGTCTCTGCCGATACCTATGTGATCAATCTGCCGCTGGCGCTGGACGCACCTTGGCTGGCGATAGTGGCGCTGCTGGGAACCCTCTCGGCCGCCACTGGCATGGTGATAGTGGCTGTGGTGACCATCAGCGTGATGATAAGTAACGAGTGGCTGGTGCCGGTACTCTTGCGTACCGGGCAGATCCGCCGCAAGAACTTCAGCCAGTTTTCCCAGCAACTGCTCTATGCCAGACGTCTCTCCATCGCGCTGATCCTGGCTTTCGGGTACTTCAGTTACCTGAGCTTTGACAGCAGCGATTCTCTGTCCAACCTGGGCATGCTGTCTTTCGGCGCCTTTGCCCAGTTGGCACCGGCCTTGGTGGGCGGGCTCTACTGGAAACACGGCAATCGCGCCGGGGTGTTTCTCGGCATGGCGGCGGGCTTTGGTCTGTGGGGCTTTTTGCTGCTCAAGGGCTCGGGCGTCTGGGAAGGCGTGCTGGCAGGTCAGTTTGAACTGTTAAAGGCGCTGAAGCCCAATGTCAACGATACCCTGTTGGCACTCGGCGCCAACCTGATTGGCTATATCGGCGGCTCTATCTGGCTGCGCGCCGGCTTGGTGGAGCGTATTCAGGCCAGCGCCTTTGTCACCCCGGGTGAACTCAAAAACACAGGCAATCGTAAGACGGGCCCCATCAGTCAGCAGGACTTGTTGATCCTGGCGAGCCGCTTTGTCAGCCCGACCCGGGCCTATGAGAGTTTTTCGCGTTTTTCTGCCGATGCGGTGCGCAGCGACAGCTGGCACAAGACCGCATCGCCCGAGCTTATTGCCCATACCGAGCACATGCTGGCCGGGGTACTGGGGGCTTCCAGCGCCTCTTTGGTGATGGACTCAGTGTTGCAGGGGCGGGATCTGGCCCTCGATGAAGTCTTCAGCCTGGTGGATGAGGCCTCATCGAAGATTATTCTCAGTCAGGACATGCTGCGCGCCGCCATAGAACACGCCTACGAGGGTATGAGCGTGGTGGACAAAGATCTCAACCTGGTGGCCTGGAACTACCGTTATGCAGAGCTTTACAACTATCCGGAGGATTTCCTGCAACCGGGCATGCCCATCAGCGAGGTGATACGTTTCAATGCCTCCCGCGGCTACTGCGGCCCGGGGGATGTGAACGAGCATGTCGAGCGCCGGGTACAGCATATGCGTAACGGCACCGCCCACAGCTCAGAGCGGCGCAGGCGCGATGGCAAGGTGATCAAGATTCAGGGCAATCCCATGCCGGACGGCGGCTTTGTGATGACCTTTACCGACATTACCCAATATCGTGAGCAGCAACAGGCGCTGGAGCAGGTTAACGAGACCCTGGAGGCCAGAGTCAAGGAGCGCACCTATGAGCTGGCGCTGCTCAACAGCAAGCTGCTCGAAGCCAAGGCCCAGGAGGAGATGGCCAACGCTTCCAAGAGCCGTTTCCTGGCGGCGGTAGGGCATGACTTAATGCAGCCGCTCAATGCGGCCAGGCTGTTTACCGCCTCTTTGAGTCAGTATCCTGGGCTTGACAGGGAAGGGCGGCTGACCCTCTCCCATGTCAACAGCTCACTGAAAACCGCCGGTGAACTGCTGACCGATCTTTTGGATATCTCCAAGCTGGATTCCGGCATGGTGGAGGTAAAACGGCGCGACTTTGCCATCTCCGAAGTGCTCAACGCCCTGGCGGTGGAGTTTGAGGCCATGGCCAAAGACTGCCAGATCCGCTTTGCCATGATGCCCTGCAGTCTGACGGTCAATTCAGACCCTTCACTGCTGCGGCGGGTGCTGCAGAACTTTCTCACCAACGCCTATCGCTATGCCAAGGGCGGACGGGTGCTGATGGGCTGTCGTCGCCGCGGCAGTGAGCTTGAGGTGCAAGTGCTGGATACCGGCTGCGGCATCGAAGCCGGGCAGCTTAGGGAGATATTTCACGAGTTCAAGCGCCTGGATAACCCCCATTCCAACAGTGTCAACGGCCTGGGGCTTGGGCTGGCGATAGCCGACAGAATAAGCAAAGTTCTGGAGCATGATATCCGTGTATCTTCGGTGCAGGGCAAGGGCTCTGTATTTGCCATTCGGGTGCCGCTTGGGGCCACTGTCAGCGTGCCGCAACCCAAGGCCATCTCTTCTGTGTTGCAGCCGCTCGCCGGGGTCAAGGTGCTGTGTATCGACAACGAAGAGGCTATTCTTGCCGGGCTCGAAAGCCTGTTGAGCCGCTGGCAGTGCGAGGTGATCTGCGCCCGGGATCTGAGTGATGCCAGGATCAAGCTGGGGCTCAAAGGGGTGGCGCCGGATATCATGCTGGCGGATTATCATCTGGATAAGGGCCAAAACGGCGTCGATGCCATGGATGAGCTCAGGGCGCTGTATGGACAACATCTGCCCGGCATTTTGATCACCGCCAACACCCGCAAGGATCTGGTGGAGGATGTCGAGCGCCGCGGTTACCACTATATGGCCAAGATGATTAAACCGGCGGCGCTCAGGGCTTTGATCTCAAGCCTGGTGAAGAAGGCGTAATTCAAAGGCTCAGTGAAATAGCCTATGGAAACAGGGCCTGATTAATAGCCGATAAATCAGGCCCCGTATTTTATGGGGTTATTTCTGCCTGTGCCTGTGTCTGTATCGGTGTCTGTGCTTGCGCCGGAACCCCGGCGTATCCTTCCACTCGCCAGGGGCGATAAGCCAGGCCATAACTCAAGGTCGCCATGGTCCAACCGATAAGGGCGCTGGCGATATCGTGGGATAAAAAGTGGGCGCCGCGAAACTCCTGACACAGACTGAACACGGCGCCTATCAGCAATACCGCGCCGAGTAACTTAAAGCGCCATTTCGGCTTCAAGACCAACGCCAGATAATAAAGTCCCACCCAGGCAAAGGCGCCGCTGGAGTGGCCGCCGGGGAAACACTGGCCCAATTCAGTGTCAACGCTCAGGCTTATGGGGAAGGGCAGATAAGGCTGCTGGCCACCAAATAAACTGAGATCCCAGGGGCAGGCAACATTGGTCATGCTCTTGCCGATACGCACCAAAAGCACGGTTGACAGGGCGCTTACAAACAGCATCAGCAAGGGCCGGCGCCAGCGCTTCATTGAGGCTTTGAAACTGCTTAAAACCAGGGTCGACAGCAACACAACTGCCGCCAGCACCACCAGATCCCGTCCTCCTGTGTGCAACAGTTTGTCTGTAACAAAGGCATGGCGCCAGGGCCAGGCCGTGTTGGTGCCCTCAAATGCCAACATCCACTGTGCCAGCAGCAGGTCGGCATTAGTGATGTGCAGCAAGATAAGCACGCCAAGCCCTACCGATAACGGCAACAGCAGATGATGTTTGAACCAGTGTTGAAAACTCAGCGGGTGGCTTGCAATGGGCATTGTGATTCCTGTGGCATAGTGCGAGTTGAGACAGAGTCGCAGCTGAGATCTGCGAAATAAAAAGCCTGAAAAAGTGGGCGTTGAATTCATGGCCCGGCTGGTGGATAGGCATTATTTTGGCCGGCTCAGATTAAGGTCTGCTTAAGGCCGGGGACTTTTGTCTCATTCGCCCGGAATGGCGTATTGCAATGAGTTGAAACAAAACCTTTTTTGCGTATTTTTTTACCACTGGTTATGTTACAGGGGTAGCTCTGCTATGGCGCTGGTTAAGTTGCGGTTTTGGCGGGGGATCCCCACAGGTTTGCTGGTATTCAAATACAAGGAACAGGAATGAAGCTCAATAAACTCTTTTGGCTGACGGCCCTTGCGCTCGGCAGCCCCAATTTGCTGGCTGCCGAGGCCAAACTCCTGCGGGAGCCGGATCTTCGCGGTGATACTCTGGTGTTTGCCTACGCCAAGGATATCTGGAAAGTGTCGCTCAAGGGCGGCGAGGCGGTGCGCCTCACCAGCTTTCAGGGGCAGGAGATGCAACCCAAGCTGTCGCCCGACGGCAAGTGGGTGGCCTTTACCGGCGACTATGATGGCAATCAGGATATCTACCTGCTGCCGATTGCCGGTGGCGAGCCCAAACGCCTGACCTTCCACCCGGATGTGGATCAGCTGGTGGGCTGGAGCCCGGACAGCAAGTCGGTATTGCTGCGCTCCGGCAGGGCCAATGCCCCGAGAGGCTGGCAGCAGCTGTTTACCCTGTCCATCGAGGGCGGCAATCCCAAGCCTTTACCCATGAACCGCGCCTTTGACGGCAGTTTCTCTGCCGATGGCAAGCAGCTGGTTTACCGCCGCGCCGGTCTTTGGGACCCGGGTTGGCGTAACTACCGCGGCGGCCAGAATCAGCCGCTCAGGTTGATTTCGCTCGATAGCCTGGAGGAAAAAGATCTGCCCTGGGACAACACCCAGGATCTCGAGCCCCAGTGGCACGGCGACTATATCTATTTCCTCTCCAACCGCTCTCAGGTCACCAATATCTTTCGGGTAGCGGTCAAGGGTGGCGAGCCGGAACAGGTGACTCATTACCGGGATGCAGATGTCAAAGGCTTTACCCTGGATAACGACACTCTGGTATACGAATACCGCGGTGAGCTGGTGAAAAAATCGCTGGCTAACACCAATGCCAACGACAAGGGCGAGGCACTGGCCATCAGCCTGCATGCCGATTTCCCCTGGGTGCGGCCACGCTTTGAAGAGGTCGAAAAGCAGATAGAGTCGGCGGCCATTTCGCCTACCGGTAAGCGCGCCTTGTTTGTGGCCCGCGGCGATGTATTTACTGTGCCCGTGGAGCACGGCGATGCCCGTAATCTTACGGAAAGCTCAGACAGCCGCGAAGTGGGCGCCGCCTGGTCCAACGGCGGCAAACAGCTGGCCTGGTTCTCCGACAAGAGCGGCGAATATCGGCTGGTGATAGCCGATCAACTCGGCAAGCCGCAGCAAGAGATCAAACTGGCCGAAAAGGGCTTCTATACCGGGCTTATCTGGTCGCCCGATGATAAACAGCTGGTGTTCAGCGATCAGCGCCAGCAACTCTGGCTGGCAGACTTGTCCAAGGGCAAGGCGCAGGTTATCGACAGCCAGCCGGTAGTGAACCCCGACTGGGAAATGGCCCCCAGCTGGTCGCCTGACAGCCGTTATCTGGCCTACAGCAAGCAGGATGACAGCTTCTTCCGCAGCCTCTACCTGTTCGATACCCGCAATAATCAGAGTAACAGAATTACCCAGGGCATGGCCGATGTGCGTTACCCAGTGTGGGACAGCGCCGGCGACAAGCTCTATTTTGCCGCCAGTACCGACTATGGCCCTCACGCCGCCTGGTTGGATATGACCTCGGTTGCCTTCACCCCGACTTACGGCCTCTATACCATGCTGCTCAATACCCGCACCGAGGCGCCCATGCTGCCAAAGAGCGATGAGGAAGAGGGCAGCGGTACTGAAGAGGAAGCCAAAGGCTCAGATGCGCCACCTGCGGTGCGAATCGATCTCAACGGTATAGCGCAGCGGGTGCTGCCTCTGGGTGAAAGCGGTAAAATCCACAGCCTGAGCGCCGGTAAGCCAGGTGAGCTGTTCTATATGCAGGACTTGGATGAAACCACAGAGCTTCGCAAGTACAGCACTGAGGAACGTAAGGCCGATACCCTGGCCGGTGATGTCGATGAGTATCATCTGAGCCACGACGGCGAGAGCCTGCTGGTGAAAATCGGCGACAACTGGCAGCAATTTGCCGGCGCCGCGCCCATGGGGGACGATGCCAAGACGCTCAACGTCAAGCTGACGGCCCGTATCGTTCCCAAGGCCGAATGGAAGCAAATCTTCCGCGAAGCCTGGCGCTTCCAGCGCGATTACTTCTATGTCAGTAATCTGCATGGTGCCGATTGGGATGCGGTATACAAGGAGTTCCAGCCACTGGTCGCCTATGTGCGCCACGGCGCTGACATGACCTATCTGCTCGATAACATGGGCGCCGAAACCTCTGTGGGCCACTCCTTTACCAATGATGGCGATCTGCCGGAAATTGCCGACAACCGCACCGGTCTGCTCGGCGCCGATGTTGAGGCGACCGACAAGGGTTACCGTTTCAGCCGCATCTATCGCGGCGAAAACTGGTATCCGGCGGACCAAGGCAGTGCGCCGCTGGCTCTCTATCCCCAGGTTAAGGCGGGCCAGTATCTGCTGGCAGTCAACGGCAAGCCGCTGGATAACACGGCCAACTTCTATCAGGCCTTCCAGGGGACTCTCGGCAAACAGACCCGTCTCAGCATCAGCCCGGATGGCAGCGACAAAAAAGCCTTTGAGGTGACTGTGGTGCCAACGGCCAGCGAACAGGCATTGAGACGTAACGCCTGGGTCGAGGATAACCGCAAACGGGTGGATGAAGCTTCCGGCGGCAAACTGGCTTATGTTTGGGTTCCGGACACGGGCGAGAACGGTTTCAGCTACTTCAACCGCTACTTCTTCGCCCAGAATCAGCGCCAGGGCGTGATCATAGATGAGCGCTTCAACCACGGCGGTTACATTGCCGAGTACATCATAGATGTGCTGCGCCGCGAGCGTAACGGCTACTTCAATAACCAGATGGCCGGCGATCACCCCATGACCAGCCCGGGCAGTGGTATCTGGGGGCCCAAGGTGATGCTGATCAACGAAGTCTCCGGCTCGGGCGGCGATATGCTCCCTTATATGTTCCGCTATTACCAAGTGGGCAAGCTGGTGGGTAAACGCACCTGGGGTGGCCTGGTTGGCATCTGGGGCGTTCCTTCCCTGATGGATGGCGGCCATATCACGGCGCCGCGTAGCGGTTTCTTCAGTATCGACGGCCAGTGGCGGGTAGAGAACGAAGGTGTGGCACCGGATGTGGAAGTTGAGCAGTGGACCAAAGACACAGCCAAAGGCATAGATCCTCAGCTGGAAAAGGCCGTCGCCATTGCCTTGGATGAGCTGAAATCTGCCGCGCCGGTGAAGCTGCCGCAGCCCGCCGATCCTGTGCGGGTGCCTCAGGTGAAATGACTTTGATTAAATCGCTCTGATGAAATAGCTCAGGGGAAACTAGCCCAATAACTTGCGCCGCTTGCCTTAGTCTTACAGGCAAGCGGCGCTTTCTATTAGGAAACTATCAAAACTCAGCCAATTATTTTGCAAAAAATAACCAAGACAGGCTTTTATGGCTTTTGTCGAAAACTTGACCTATGACTAATTGTTTTAATAAACAGTACTGGGTATTGTGTAACTAATTCAGTTGCTTATCTTTAGCCTTTACTTAAGCTGGAAGCTGTTGCATTTTTCTGTTTTCAGCGGAATTCAGGGACGAACAACCTTTGCGCCCGTGCGGTAGCTATGAGGGTTACTCAGCTTTTGTAGAACGCTTGCTCATCGAATAAAGATAGTAGCTATGATTAACTTGGCGCTTCAAATCAGTTGATCTAAAGGGCTTACGGTTCCGGCATAGTGCTGGCCAAGCACATGTGTGTATATTTGGGTTGTTTTCAGATCATTGTGCCCCAACAGCTCTTGGACGCTTCTGATGTCTCGGCCAGCCTGCAACAGATGAGTAGCGAAGGAATGCCTGAAGGTATGGCATGTGACCCTTTTCGCAATACCTGACTTGATTACTGCGGCGCTGAGGGCTTTCCGAATGACGCTTTGATGTAAATGGTGTCTACACATAGTCTGTGTGTAAGGGTGTTGGCTAATGGCCGTTGAGGGGAAAACAAACATCCATCCCGGACGTCTATATGCAGAGGGATACTTACGCTCCAGAGCGTAGGGTAAAGATGGGCCAATTCCTCTTTCGTTATCACGCGACTGTAAAGTATGAGCTTGTTCCATAAACACAGGTAATTGAGATGCACAGCGTTGGCTTAATATCGTCTGCCTGTCTTTACGTCCTTTACCGTCCCGTATGGTTAAGGCCAATTGATCGAGATCAATATCCTGGATCCGTAACCTAAGGCATTCAGATACTCTGAGTCCACTGCCATAGAGTAATTCAATGATCAACCTGTCACGCCCGCACAACTGCTGAAGGATGAGCTTGATTTCATCCGGGTGCAATACTGTTGGGAGTTGTCGTTGCTTACTGGCGTAACGAAAACCTAAGTTGCCAAGTTCTTGATGCAAGTGCTTGTGATATAAGTAAACTAATGCATTCAACGCCATCTTTTGGGTATTGATTGCCACATTACGTTGGTTGGCAATGTAACTCAAAAACTGGCCAACTTCGTTCGTTCCCATAGTCTCTGGGTGGCGTTTATCGTGAAATAGAATAAAAGCCTTGATCCAATAGAGATAGGCTTTCTCAGTCTTAACACTGTAACCGCGCATCCGCATGGTTTCCCGAACAGAAGTTAAAAAAGGACTTGGACTGGTCATTGCGAGCACCTGGGTGCTGTTTTTTTATACAGTATTATTGAGGTTTTGACAAAATGCCCAGAAATTTGGAGATAATTTTGCGCGTTATTTCTGCAACATCAAAAAAACAAATTAAAATTCATAAAGATATAAAACCATTTTGGTAGATAATAGGTTTGGAAACCGCGCATGCGCGTTTTGCTGCAAGGGATATTCGGGCTAAACTCTATTATATTTAACTAATACAAAGAGATAGCGATGCGCGTTTACACTCCTCCGATGACTAAAACGCGCATGCGCACTATACAGCTGTTGTGTGTCTATCAGTGGTTTGGGGTAAATCGCACTACGTTAGCCAGTCAGAGCGTAATTCTGATACTTTTGTTCAGCGGCAAAGCCAGCTACAGTGCTTTGCCTAAATAATATAAACAACGTGGCACCACCGGAAGGGCCAGTGATTCTTCAAGTCTTTCCCTTTCGTTCGCTTTTGGCCCGCTGCCACATCAGGTTCAGCACATTGGCTATTAGGTTCGTGCCACACACAACAAGGCAAGGCATTGGACGTCCACTTCGTGGCCGCCCATGCTCGCAGCGTTATGTAAATCGTCGGGCTTGTGGTTTTGATGGTTGCCATCGTTGGCAGGGCGGTAGCCGGTAACGTGTGCCAGTGTTCTCGGTGCGGTCAAAGGCTTGGGCAGTAGTCGAGGGCTTTGGGAGGTTTCGGCGTTGCGGGCTTCGGTTCTGATCCAGCGGCTGCGTCCGCTTGGTCATATTAATCCCAGTGCCCTTGGTGGGTTTACCGGGTTGGCGGTAGCGTGCCTGTTGGCATGGGGCGGTTTGAAACAGGGAAAGTGCAGGGCGTATGGTCTCCAGTATTTTTCCTCTATTTTTCGGGCCTTGTGCGGGATTTGATTTCCATAACAAGGCGCTCAAGTTCGTTCGCTGCGCTCACTGGGACCTCCGCAGCTACGCTGCTACGGCCCCTTAGCACGGCGTTACACCCCCCAATAAATTGAGTTCTATTATATGAAGAAGGAATTTTACAGGTTCAGACGTATTAATAGTTTGATTGGAGAGTTCGAAGAATTAGAAAATCAAAGCATCTATTTTGCAGAGCCAGAATCATTAAACGATCCTATGGAAGGCTTTCGAGATATGTATTGGAGAGGTGACTTCATAGTATGGAGAAATTTGTTCCGACATTATCTATTATGCCTTGAGAGGCTTTGTTCTTTGTTAATAATTTCAGGTGAAGAGTACCCCATAACTACAGCCCACATGCCGATTTTTTCTGGTGAGGAAGATTTTCCTACGCCAATGTATCAAGAGTTATTCGTAAACATTACAAAAAAATTCTTTGATAATGAAAGCCTAATTAAGCTTATCGAATCAATTTCTAAGCGAACAACACCTGTAAGAAGAGATGAATTGTTTTTCTATCTTCGAAATATCCATAGTTATGCGCTTGAAGTCATTTATTCAGAATATGAAAGAAGTGGACTTATTCCTGAGCGAGACAATAGAAACTCTGAAGCAGATAAACCAATTAGCGACCTATTAAGCCAAGACTTTATAGGTATTCTTGAGAAAAGCTTACTTGAGAGCGGTGGTGATGAAAAAATAGCAAACGCTATGTTTTCAGCACATCATCATAGTAATCTACAGATGGATCTTATATATCGATTTAATGGAAATATCGATAGTGACAAAAAGAATAGAAATCTAGTAATTATTGAGTTCCCTAAAGAATATATCTCTCAAATTGAAAAGTTGGTTTTCCCTGATTGGTATACCGCATGTTTTATGTCTGAGTGTAAGAGTTCTTCAGTATGGGGGCATTATGGTGATAATCATTCTGGTGCTTGCTTGATCTTTAATGCTGATGTAATTAATGAAAAATTCTTTCTAAAACTAAAAGGAAGAAATGGTTACAGCTCTACATCTGGTCCTACTTATGGATTTAGCAACAGAATGTTTTATCCGATAAATTACATTCAAGGTTATGGTCAAATAGATTTCTTTCGTATGCTTGGTCGACTTCCTACCCCTAAGCTGAATTCTATGTGGTACTCGTTAAATGGTGCCTTGAGTGAATGTGCAGATGACATGATTAAATCTGAAGATAGTTGGCGTGAAAATTACTGGGAAAATTTTTATAGAGATGTAACAGTTAAATCAAAAGATTGGTCATATGAAAACGAACATCGTTTGATCCTTGCGAGCTCATTAGATAGTTTTTCTGATCCAAAAGATAGATCATTAAATTATGAATTCTCATCTCTTAAAGGCATTATTTTTGGGATTAAAACGACAACAGAAGATAAATTGAAAGTAATAAAAATAATTGAGAAAAAATGTAGAGAAACAGATAGAGATGATTTTAAGTTTTACCAAGCGCATTACTCGCCGGAAGAAAAGTGTATAACATATTCTGAAATGTCTCTACTCAGCTTCAAAAAAGAGGTGTAACAAGTTGCTGCACTCGGAAAAATTACTCACTGCGCTCCTAATTTTCCGGTGAGCAAGGCGTTATGTGTATCGGTGTGAAAGATGGAATTAACACTGACTGAAATTATCGAGGATGGTTTTTCAGCCGAAAAAGAGGTCAATTGGTTGAAATGCAAAACCTCCTTGGGTAGCGCTGTCGCTTTTTGGGGTGAGCTAGGTGAGGCTAATAGAAACATCGTTTCTTTGCGAAATCAAAAGTTTCCTGTTTTGGTTGAGATTTCTCAGCCTGAAGACTGCGAGCCAACCGAATGGGAAAGGTCTAAATATAAAATTTCCTTAAGTATTCCATCAAATATCGCCATCACAATAGACCCAGAAAATTAAACACATAACAAACGCCAGCACAGCGCGCCTACGGCGTTGGACTCGCAACAAGTTGCTCGCCTGTGTGGCGGGCGTTATATAACAAGAGGCAGATTCAAGTGAGAAAAGCCCTGATCATCGTTGGTTGTTTAGTTCTCTTATTTGGAGTTGCAGGCTTCGCGATAGATTTCTTGCCTGTTGATGCGTTTCAATCGTCATCTAATGATTCTTACTTAAAAATTGCGCCTACTGATGAAAGCTCATTTGATTGGGCCAAATTTAGGTTACCGGCATTAGTTGTTGGGGCAATATTGGTTGTCATTGGCAAATTTGTCGGTGGTAAAAACTAGCATGTTATATAACAAGGCGCATCACTCGTGGCCTGCGGCCACTGGGACGTCAAACGCTAACGCGTTTTTCCGCCCGTGTGCTTTGCGTTAGCTTTCATGGAGAGCTCGGTGAATAAAGTCGCTATCGGAATTTCAAGTGCGCTATTGCTAGTTATTGCTGTTGGAATATTTTTTCAAAGATATGCAATAGCTTGTGAATTTTCTCATATACTAGATTTTCGAGAAATAAACAATCAGTTCCACATTGGAAGCGATATACCATCAGAGCGCATCGAAGATTTGTCACAGATTGTCTCTTCCGCATCAAAGAGGATTAGTGGAGTCTACGGGAGGCCTGAATCAACACCAAAAATATTGTTTACATCAGACTCTGCCACGACAAACATTTTGGGAGCCAATGAAACGGCCACCATGCATCGAATGCCTTGGCGATCATGTATTATCGTTGGCCCTAAAGGCCAAAATGTGGACGTCATGGCTCATGAATGGTTGCACGCAGAAATCCAGCAACGTGTTGGTTTTTGGCGTTTTATTAAAGAAATTCCTGTATGGTTTGATGAAGGTCTGGCACTCACGTTAGATCATAGAGAGCCTTTTTTGCCAGAAAACATCGACTTGTCAAAAGAGCGAGTTAACGACGTCCGTAATTTAGTAACAGGAAAGGACTTCTTTTCTGGTAATATCATAGAGCACTATCAAGCTGCCAGAATGGCGGTTATACCATTAATACAAGCTGATAGCCTTTACAAAAACCTGGAACAAATTTCTAATGGCGGCAGTTTCGATGCCGTATTTTTGAAAGCTAACAAGTCAATACAACCGACCGCTAACGCGTCGGCTGATTGAGGCGTTAAGTGCCCGCGAATTCAACTCCGAAGTGCACCACTCGCTAAATTAGGCTGCCTTGCGTAATTCATTGAATACCGCAACAGGTTGCCTGAAGCCGAGGCACTTTCTCGGTCTGGCATTTAATGCCCGTTCAATCTCACTAATTTGCTTATCTGTTACCGTCCGCAAATCGGTGCCTTTCCGTATGTATTGCCGCAGCAAACCGTTGAAGTTTTCATTCAGTCCGCGTTCCCAGGACGAATAAGGGTTAGCGAAGTAGACATCCGTTTTAAGCTTTTCTGCGACCTGTTCGTGGTCACAGAACTCGCTGCCGTTGTCCGCAGTGATAGTTCGAACATAACCTCGATATTTCCACAGCATACCAACCATGGCCCGGGCTACATCGGCTGCGCTTTTCGCTGGCACTTTGCGTATCAGGTACAGCTTACTTTTTCGCTCAACCAGGCTGACAATCGCGCCCGTACCTTGCTTGCCCAGAACCGTGTCAGCTTCCCAGTCTCCGAACCGCTTTTTCTTGTTCACGATAGCGGGACGATGCTCTATGCCTACGCGATTCGGGATAATCACACGCTTCGCACGGTTACCTTTACGGTATCTTCGGTGACTCTGGCGGAGCTGTTTGTACAACTTGCCGCCGCATAATTTATCACGCTGGACATAGCCATAAATCCACTCGTGACTGACGTTATATCCGATGATTTTACCGACACCGGCTATTTGTTCCGGACTCCATTTCTCATTGAGACCGAACTCAACAAAGGTGATGGTCAGTCCAGATATTCTAGACTTCGCGGACTGACAACGGCGTTTTAGTGCCTTCGCCTGAGCGACTTCCGGCAAGTAATGGTTATCCCGAATTCGATTGCGATTTACTTCCCGGCTGATTGTGCTGTGGCTGACTTTCAGACGTTTTCCTATCTCCCGATAACTGAAACCCTCGCGTAAATAGGCCTCAATCTGGTATCGTTGTCCCTCGATCAACTGCTTGTAATTCATGGTAACTACTCATGTTTGTTTGGCGACTACAGAGTATCACCAACAGGCAGTTGATCTCTCCTCACCGTTTAACCATGAGTGGTGCACTTATTATCTGAATTCGGGCCTTGTAAGTATCGGCGATTCTAAAAAGGATTTACTAATGTCATCGTTGTCAGAATCTGACGATTTAAAGCAATTCAAAAAAACTACTTGGAAGTCAAACCTCACAAGGAGAGTTGATAGTTTTAGAGAAGTTATCAATGAAGGTAATAACTTCGAAGAATTTTTTGGGAAAGAGTACCTTGAAAAATTAACTGAAAAATCAGCAAGGTTAAACTCTTTAACATTTAAGCTTCTTATTTTTTACTCAATCATCATGGTTTCTTTGTATTCAGCGCAAAACTTACAAGGCGTTGAGTTAAGAATTCTAGGGTATAGCTTTAAGAATCTAGGGTACTACAAAGAATTCATTCTTTTTATTGCTGCAATAGTCACTCCAGTATCCGCACTTTTGACTGCGTATAAAAAGTATATTGATGCTTTAATTAATGAGTGCATAGCAAAAATAGCACCTGACGAGAATGTTCGAGATTTTTATAAACACATTTGGGTAGATTATGCTGCTGATGCACTATTCAAGAAGATCACGAAAGGCGAAAAGGTCCATCAGCACGGATTTTCTGTACTTTTAGCTGCGTTTCTTGCCCTGATATTTGCTTTAATTTTAATTACATCGCGAATTCAACTCCGAAGTGCACCACTCGCTAAATTAGGCTGCCTTGCGTAATTCATTGAATACCGCAACAGGTTGCCTGAAGCCGAGGCACTTTCTCGGTCTGGCATTTAATGCCCGTTCAATCTCACTAATTTGCTTATCTGTTACCGTCCGCAAATCGGTGCCTTTCCGTATGTATTGCCGCAGCAAACCGTTGAAGTTTTCATTCAGTCCGCGTTCCCAGGACGAATAAGGGTTAGCGAAGTAGACATCCGTTTTAAGCTTTTCTGCGACCTGTTCGTGGTCACAGAACTCGCTGCCGTTGTCCGCAGTGATAGTTCGAACATAACCTCGATATTTCCACAGCATACCAACCATGGCCCGGGCTACATCGGCTGCGCTTTTCGCTGGCACTTTGCGTATCAGGTACAGCTTACTTTTTCGCTCAACCAGGCTGACAATCGCGCCCGTACCTTGCTTGCCCAGAACCGTGTCAGCTTCCCAGTCTCCGAACCGCTTTTTCTTGTTCACGATAGCGGGACGATGCTCTATGCCTACGCGATTCGGGATAATCACACGCTTCGCACGGTTACCTTTACGGTATCTTCGGTGACTCTGGCGGAGCTGTTTGTACAACTTGCCGCCGCATAATTTATCACGCTGGACATAGCCATAAATCCACTCGTGACTGACGTTATATCCGATGATTTTACCGACACCGGCTATTTGTTCCGGACTCCATTTCTCATTGAGACCGAACTCAACAAAGGTGATGGTCAGTCCAGATATTCTAGACTTCGCGGACTGACAACGGCGTTTTAGTGCCTTCGCCTGAGCGACTTCCGGCAAGTAATGGTTATCCCGAATTCGATTGCGATTTACTTCCCGGCTGATTGTGCTGTGGCTGACTTTCAGACGTTTTCCTATCTCCCGATAACTGAAACCCTCGCGTAAATAGGCCTCAATCTGGTATCGTTGTCCCTCGATCAACTGCTTGTAATTCATGGTAACTACTCATGTTTGTTTGGCGACTACAGAGTATCACCAACAGGCAGTTGATCTCTCCTCACCGTTTAACCATGAGTGGTGCACTTATTATCTGAATTCGGGCATTACTATTGGCATCTTTCTTCATTCAGATTGTTGTCATTTATGATGTATTTGTTAATCCGGCAACGCCGGGATATATAAATAAATTTGTAATTGTATTCGCATTGTCATCAATCCTTTTTTCTTGGCTAGTTACTATCATTCAACTGCCAATGCCCGAGGTTGATTACAGTAATTATGGAAAAATTGCTAATCTAGAAAAAGAAGATCCAGAAAGATATAAAAAGGTAATGGATGAAATATCTAAAGAAGAAGCTAAAAAAGACGCCAAGTCGATAATACTAACCTCTGCACTTGCTTATCTAATCACCTTTTCTGGATTTAGTTTTATTTGGTACGGCTTAACTTTACAGGATATATCTGTCTTCCTGCCTAAAGCGGTTACGGGCGCAATGTTTGTTATGTTCTTCTCAAACGAGATTCTTGGTCTTGTACGCAAAATATCATATAGGAGGTTCTTTAAGAATTATCCGGATGAATCTGATAGTAGAACAAAGGCGTTTAGCAAGTTACAAAAATTCCTTTCATTCATGAAAATACTGTCTCCTATATTATTAACTATTATATATTCGCAATATGCTTATCGGTAAATAGAATGGTGTATTGCACTTAACAAGCTGTTAAACAAGGACAAAATACAGTTGGCTTTTGCTCCTTCGTCGCTTATTTTAGCCAACTATATTTAGCCTGTTAACAGGGCGTTAGGCTTCCAGTATGTTCGAGTATGATGATCTAGAAAAAATTGATTTTGAAGACATGAGTCTTGGGCGCTACCGAGGTCTTTATACGAAAATATCAAGCCACCCACTGTAAAACAATCACTTAATCTTCTTTCTGTCTGTATTCAAGCACCGGTAGGGGATTTGAGTACGCTGAGGCCGAAAGATATCCATGAGTTGCAGAGGTTTGATGAAATCGAACCGATTTCACGCAAAAATGCGAGATTTGAACCGTGTTAGCCCAACCCATGGTTCAGGGGATTTCAACAACTGTGATTGAGATAGAGTGGGGTTCAGGCCGTTTGAAAGTACTGGCAACTGGTTGCAAAATGCCGTCGTCGCTTCTCCAAGTGTTCGCAGTAGCAGCTGAGCTCTTGCAAGGTGCCTACCGGCCCACGAAATAGTTTTCCAAATTCAGTGGTAAGCTTGAGCCAGTTCTCATGATGGATATTCAACCGCATCAGTAGCTTGGCACTCCTTTCACCTATCACGCCACGTTTATCGTCGCGAATACAACGCCCGGTATCATCCACTAATTCAAGATAATCCTTGAGCCCAAACGCAATACCATTGGGCTGGTTATCGCACTCATCGCCAATAAAGGGCAGTAGCTTGGTGGGTTGTTCGCATTTCAAAGCGGCCTGAATACGTAGCCGAATGCTGGTATGCTCTGATTGCTCAGGCGTATCGGCCATCTTGGCTCTGATGGGGTTGAGGTCAACGTAGGCCATGCAGGTTAACACCGCTGCTTCATCCAGTAAGGCTTGCGACTTAAATCTTCCTTCCCAGAATCGGCCGGTACAGTTATCTTCCTGATTGGCTTGACGCGCTATCGGTTCGTTGAGACAACGCATGAACCAACTGATGTCACATAACCTACTGCGATAAATCGCAATGGTGCGTTTCAGCCTGGGCACTTCATACGCTTCAATCAGCTCACCCTGGGTGAATTTGTGGGTTAACTCATCACCTTTGAACAGCTTATGCCATTGCTCAAGCACTTCTCTGTCTGTCCATCGGTTTGCTGTCTCTATATCGATATGCAACACCAGATGCAGATGATTACTCATGATGGCAAATGCCGCCACATCAATGGCAAAAACGGCCTCCAATTCAAACAGTAAAGATTCTACCCAACCACGGCGGTGGTCATAATTCTTGCCCGAGTAGGCATCATCACCACATAGAAAGGCACGCCGCACCACGCGGCTGCAACAGTGGTAGTAAGGCGTATCTTCAAGGCTGATTTGAGTTCGGCGAGGGCGCGGCATAATAACCTCCTTGTTAAATGCTTAAACAAAGGATAGTCGGAGGCTAACTACCGCGCTATTAACGTTGGGTGTCCATATTTTTCCATGCGCGTTTTAGTCCTCGGAGGAGTGTAAACGCGCATCGCTATCTGTTTGTATTCGCTGGATATAATACCATTTAGTCCAAATATCCCTTGCAGCTAAACGCGCATGCGCGGTTTCCAAACCTATTATCTACCCGCTGTATTTTTTAACTTTATGAATTTAATGAAATTTCCTGAAATATTACGGAAATAACGCGCAACCTTAGCTGCAACTTCCCGGCATATTGTCAGGAACGTCAATAATACTGTATAGAAAATCAGTTCTGAGGTACTTACCATGAGCGCTTCAAGCCCTGCAACCAAGGGCCTTAAAAACAAGCACCTTAAAACCAAGCCCGACAAAAAGCGTTAAGTAAAGTCATAGCTACCGCACGGGCGCGACATGCTGTTCGTCCCTGAATACCGTTACAAACTGAAAAGTATCCTTGTCGCAGAGCTTTCGCTTAAGAAAAAGCTAACTGGTTGAATTGGTTATACAATACCCAGTACCTATTAGTAAAACAATTAGCTTAAGGTCAAGTTTTTTAACAAAGGCAATAAAACCCTGATTTTGTGGGGGGGTGGCAACATAATTCGCTATTAAAACAACTTTGCCCGGCAAATCATATGAGCAATATTCCAATTGATTGCCTCGCTTAAATTGCTTGTTTCAGTGCTTGAATGGCTGGAGTGATTTCAGTTGTTATCGCCGACCAATAGGGCTAAATCCACTTGGGTTTGTGTGCTCGTTGAAAACGGCTGCCAGGATGGGTATGAACGGGAACTGGCTTGGGGGAGGGCAGCTTAAAGCTGCTGCCAGAGAAGCTTTTCTATGTTAGCCTTGCCTTGTTTAAGAAGTTTATTGTCGTTTTGCCTTTGGCAAATAGTAAGATTTCAACTTGTATTCAGGGATGAAAAATGCAAATACGTTTGGCTACTGAAATGGATTTGGAACAACTGATCCTGCTGTTTGACGAGTATCGGCAGGAGATGGGGCAAGAGTCGGATCTCGTTTGCTGCCGTGAATTTTTACGGGCCCGCTTGCAGGAAAATGATTCGATGATCTTTATCGCCACCGAAGGCGATTTCCCATTGGCCTTCGCTCAGCTTTTTCCTTCGTTCTCTTCTTTATTACTCCAACCCTTGTGGTATCTCGATGATCTCTTTGTATTGCCCGATTACCGAGGTCAGGGAATTGCCAAAGAACTCACTCATAGAGCCCGCACTCTGGCTCAGGATGCCGAGGTGCTGGTGGTGAAACGCCAATTTGGTGAGCCCTCCATGCCGGCAACCGGGGATGACACAGAGCAAGGTCTGTATCACGCACTACTTTAATCTGCTGCCCCCTGTTTGCTACCATTAGCGGGTTTTAATTTCAGGGGATTTCAGATTGAAAACAGCAGTACAACAGACACCTGTGCTCGACAAGAGCGCCGTTACCAACCTATTGGCGCTGGCCATTATGCTTACCGGCTATGGCATGCACTCAGATGTGTTATTCAACATAGGCCTATTCGCCGTATCCGGCGCCATTACCAATTGGTTGGCGGTGCATATGTTGTTTGAAAAAGTACCGGGTCTCTATGGCTCAGGGGTGATCCCGGCTCGTTTCGAGCAGTTCAAGCAAGCGATCAGCGAGTTGATGATGGAGCAGTTTTTCTCCGAAGCGAATATCGACCGTTTTCTGTCGACTCGCTCGGACAAGCAGAGCCTGGATCTCTCCGGCGTTATCGCCAAAGTAGACTTGGCTCCGGCCTTTGATGCTCTGGTGGCCACTGTGGCCCAGTCATCATTGGGGGGCATGTTATCCATGTTTGGCGGCGAGGAAGCTCTCACGCCGCTCAAGCAACCTTTTATTGAAAAGATGCAGCAGTCGCTGGCAGATATTGCCAAGAGTGATGATTTTTACGAGCTGCTCAAGGGTGAGCTGGAGCAGCCAGGAGTGATGGCCGATATGCGCAGCCAAATTCAGGATATCGTCGAGCAGCGGTTGGCCGAGTTAACGCCGCAGTTGGTCAAAGAGATGGTGCAGCAGATGATTAAAACTCACCTGGGCTGGCTGGTTGTCTGGGGCGGTGTCTTTGGCGGTTTGATAGGGCTGGTCAGCGTATACCTGCAGCGCTTGCTATAACTATAGATAGGTGAATTGTGGGCTGAACCTAACCTGCAGCTCAGCTAAATAATTGCTATTAAGTCGCCCAAGCGGCGGGAGGAAAGCCATGGCGTTACATCATACGATTAACTATCTTGAACTTCCCGCCCGGGAGCTGGAAGCCACCAAGGCATTTTTTCAGGCGGTGTTTGGTTGGGGCTTTGTTGACTATGGCCCGGACTACAGCTGTTTTACCCAGGCCGGGATTGATGGCGGTTTTTTCCGTTCATCGGTGAACTTCGATACCCTCAATGGTTGCCCGCTGTTGGTGATTTACTCAAATGATCTGAACGCCAGTCTGGAGGCCGT
The DNA here is from genome assembly GCF_037953065.1 of Shewanella chilikensis. Lineage (NCBI taxonomy): Bacteria > Pseudomonadati > Pseudomonadota > Gammaproteobacteria > Alteromonadales > Shewanellaceae > Shewanella > Shewanella chilikensis. Next base: position 2,076,511 of record NZ_CP149966.1, read on the forward strand.
CAAGGCCCATGGCGGTGAGATTAGTAAAGATATTTTCAGTTTTCCCGGTGGTCGGCGCTTTCATTTCCGCTGCCCGAGCCAAAACGAGTATGCCGTCTGGTCTGAATAAACCCGGACGTTTCTCCCTTTACAAGGAAGGATTATGCCTCACTGTATTATTGAGTATTCGGCGCCCCTGGCGCAGCAGTTGTCGATTGCCAAGCTGGTTCAGGCGGTGCACCAAGGTGCCATAGACTCAGGCTTGTTCACACCATCTGCCATCAAGAGTAGGGCGCATGCCTGTGAGCATTTCCTGGTAGGGGAGGACAGCGCGCAAAGCTTTATCCATGTGCGTTTGGCCATTATGCCGGGACGCGCCGATGAGCAAAAGCAAGCCCTGACCCGAAGCGTGTTTGCCGCACTGGAGCCGATTGCGGCCAAAGCCGACAGTGTCTCGCTGGAGGTTACTGAGCTGCATCAGCCAAGCTACCTTAAGCGCGGTAGCTAAGAAGCCAATATGTCAGGGCAGCCAAAGCGCAGGAACAGGGTGGACTCTCCCTGTATTCGCCACTGCTGCCTGGACTTGCAGGATGTTTGCTTGGGGTGTTTCAGGACGCTGGCAGAGATCCTGGCCTGGCATCAGGCAACGGACAGCGAGCGGCAGACTATTCTCGAGCGCTGCCGGCAGCGACAAGTTGAGCGTGACCAAGCCGCTGCCGGGTTTAGAGTGATGAGAACAAGGCGCAAGTGAACAAGCTCAAAGCAAATAAAGCGGCACAGAAGCGAAGCTTCTATTTCCGCTAATGAATAAAGGCGCCATTAGGCGCCTTTATGGTTTTTACTTAAGTTCAATAAGATGCGCTATGCACAGAGCGCACCGCTCGGCCGGAAGGATCTATGATGCCGGACAGGCTCTCATCCCAGGCCAGCGCTTCCGGGGTGGAGCAGGCAACCGATTTACCACCCGGTACAGTCAGTGCTGCCGACTCCAGCGGGAAGTGCTCTTCAAAGAAGCAGCGATAGAAGTAGGCTTCCTTGGTTTCCGGCGTGTTGTGCGGGAAGCGGAAACGGGCGTTGGCCAGCTCTTTATCTTCCACCTGGGCGGCGGCATGTTCTTTCAGACCGTCAATCCAGGAGTAACCCACACCGTCACTGAACTGCTCTTTCTGGCGCCAGGCGACTTCGGCCGGGAGCTTATGCTCGAAGGCTTCACGCAGAATATGCTTTTCAATCCGGCCATCGCGCGACATCTTTGCTTCTGGGTTCAGGCGCATTGCCACGTCCATAAACTCCTTGTCGAGGAAAGGTACCCGGGCTTCCAGGCCCCAGGCTGCCATGGCCTTGTTGGCCCGTAGGCAGTCGTACAGGTGCAGCTTGTCGAGTTTACGCACCAGCTCCTCGTGGAAGGCGCGGGCGTTTGGTGCCTTGTGGAAATAGAGGTAACCGCCGAACAGTTCATCGGCACCTTCGCCTGAGAGCACCATCTTGATCCCCATAGCCTTGATCTTGCGCGCCATCAAATACATGGGGGTTGCAGCGCGAATGGTGGTGACATCATAGGTTTCCAGGTGATAAATCACCTCCTTGATGGCATCGAGGCCTTCCTGGAAGGTGAAGTGCAGCTCATGGTGTATGGTGCCTATGGCATCGGCGACCTTTTGCGCCGCTGCCAGATCCGGCGCCCCTTTGAGGCCCACGGCAAAGGAGTGCAGCTGTGGCCACCAGGCATCGGAGGCATCGTTGTCTTCAATACGGCGCTTGGCAAAGGTTTGGGTAATGGCGGAAATCACCGAGGAGTCCAGCCCACCCGACAGCAAAACGCCATAGGGCACATCTGACATCAACTGGCGTTTTACCGCGGCTTCCAACGCTTCGCGCAGCTCTTCGCTGGAGGCGCTGTTTTGGGCTACCGCTTCATAGGCGCGCCAGTCACGCTGATAGTATTGCACCGGCGCGTCATCTTCACTGTATAGGTAATGCCCGGGGCTGAATACTTCCACAGTTTTACATACGGGGACCAGCGCCTTCATCTCGGAGGCGACATAGAAGTTGCCACTGGTATCGCGGCCGGTGTAAAGCGGGATGATCCCCATGTGATCCCGGCCTACGAGGTAGCAGTCCTTGGCCTTGTCATAGAGTACGAAGGCAAAAATACCGTTGAGCTTATCGAGAAAGTCGCTGCCATATTCCTGATACAGCGCCAGGATCACTTCGCAATCCGAGTTGGTCTGGTAGCTGTACTTGTCGCCGAGCTCGGCCTTGAGTTCTTTGTGGTTGTAGATTTCACCGTTGACTGCCAATACCAACTGGCCATCTTCAGATAACAGCGGCTGGGCGCCGTGTTCGATATCGACAATGGCCAGCCGCTCATGGGCGAGAATCGCTCTTGGAGTGGTATGAATACCCGACCAGTCCGGGCCGCGGTGGCGCATCAGTTTGGACATCTCCAGCGCAGTGCTTCTCAGAGCGGCGGCATCAGACTGGATATCGAGAATGGCAAAAATTGAACACATGGTAAGACTCCAAACTTGGTGTTTCTTCAGCAATGGCTTCACTTTGCCTGTAGAATTCTCAAAAGCCAAGCTTTATTTTTGAATATAAATCATGAAAATGGCTAGATCTGTAAATTATAATGTGTTTTTCGACCTATTTTTTTAAGGGTTAAACAATTTAATCGCTTAATTGGTGAAAGATCTGCATTTTAGCTCGCTGTAACAGCGTGCAAATTGGCACTTTCCTAAAGCCGCTGCTTTTATCGGCGATTGATTTATCTGCCCGGAAAACAACGCAAAAAGGCGCCGGAGGCGCCTTGGGGGATGGGGAAATGTGTCTGGTTAAATCGCCGGAGCAACGCCGGTTTCCGGCCGCAGGCTATAAAACTCTGTGCCCTTAAAATAACCCGGGCGGTCGGCAGAATCCGCCAAGCCTTTGGCGGCCTTGTAGTACACGGCCAGATCTTCCAGCGCGCCGGAGAGATCCCAGTTGGCATGATACTCATCGCAGAGGTTGTGATAGCAGCCTTTCATCTGTTGTTTCATTGCTGCTTTGTAGTCAGCGGTGGCCTGATCTACAGGTTCGCTGCCGCCACCGGCAAATACCGCAGGTACGCCATACTGGGCAAAACTGAAGTGATCCGAGCGGAAGAATCCGCCGGACTCGGGGTGTTTCTCTGCTGTGGCATAGCGGCCCTGGGTCTTGAGCGCGGCTTCCAGATAACGCTCCAGCTCAGACTTGCCTTTGCCAACTATGGTGAAGTCTTTGGTGCGGCCATAGATATTGGTGCTGTCGAGATTAATCACCCCTATGGTGTTTTCCAACGGGTAGGCCGGTTGGGCGGCATAGAAACGTGATCCCAGCAGACCTTGCTCTTCGCCTGTGGTGGCGATAAAAGTCAGCGAACGCTTGAGGCGCTTGCCAGCCTTGGCGTCGGCGGCAAACTCACGGGCGATGGCCAGCATGCCGGCGATGCCGGAGGCGTTGTCCATGGCGCCATTGAACACCTTGTCGCCTTCGGCCGAACTGCTCATGCCCAGATGATCCCAGTGGCCGGTAAACAGAATATGCTCATTGGCGCGGCTGCTGCCCGGCAGAGTGGCAACCACATTGTAGCTGTCGCCATACTCGGCCTTGTTATCGAAAGCTATGCTGGCGGTTTGCCCCAGCGTCAGTTGCAGTGGACCGTGGGCAGCGCGGCTGATGGCGCTGTCCAGTTCAAGCCCGGCCTTGGAAAACACCTTTTTGGCGGCATCCAGGGTTATCCAGCCTTCCACTGCCACTCGCTCGTTGCCGGAATCCGAGGCCAGATCCTGCTGTGGGCCGGTCCAGCTGTTTTCCACTACAGACCAGGGATAAGCGGCAGGAGCCGTGTCGTGAATGATAATGGCGCCCAATGCGCCCTGACGGCTGGCTTCTTCATACTTATAGGTCCAGCGGCCGTAATAGGTCATCGCCTTGCCGTTGAATTTACCGAGATCCGGGCGGGCAAAGCCGGGGTCATTCACCAGAATAAGGGCGATTTTGCCCTTCATATCCAGGCCCTGGTAGTCGTTCCAGTCGTACTCGGGGGCGTTGATACCGTAACCGACAAACACCAGTGGCGCGTTGGTGATATCGACGCGTTCGACATCATGGCGACTGCCGAGCACCAGATCTTGGGGATATTGAAAATCGATACCGGCTAACTGTATTTCCTGGGTTTCACTGGCGGTATAGCTCACCATGGGCACTTTTTGCAAAAAGCTGCCGCTGGCGCCGGGCTCAAGCCCCATAGCGGCAAAGGCCTTGCTGAGATAGTCCAGGGTCAGCTGCTCGCCGCGGGTAGTCGGCGCCCGGCCTTCAAATTCATCCGAGGCCAGGGTTTGGATGTCCTGGCGAAACTCATGTTCATTGAAGCTGACAACGCGGATGGGGTCGTCGACAGTATTATTTTGGCTGCAGGCACTCAAGAGTGCCAGGGTACACAGGGGGATCATCAAGCGCATAAGGGATCCTGTTGTTGCTTTTATTGTCAGGTATGAAGTGGCAACGGCTTTGCCCTTGCCTGTGCGCTATCATGGACGAAAAAACGCCCCCGGCACAAGCGGAGGCGGTAAAAGGAATGTTACCAATGGTTTCAGATCACGTCGACGTCGGCGGCGCAGGCAAACACATGGTTGGGACGGAAGGGCTCTTTCTCTATATCCTCCAGCTTGCTGACCCCACTGGTGACCAATATGGTTTCCAGCCCAGCCTGAAAACCGGCCAGAATATCGGTACGCATGTTATCGCCGATAATCACGGTATTTTCGGAATGACTATCTATATGGTTCAGCGCCGAGCGGATGATCCAACTGCTGGGTTTACCCACGTAGAAGGGTCTGCGACCGCTTATTCTCTCTATAGGCGCGCAGAGAGCGCCACAGGCGGGGCTATAAGCCGGGCCATGGGTATCCGGGTTGGTGGCAATAAAACGGGCGCCATCGGCAACAAAGCGGGCGGCCTTATGGATCATGTCCCAGTTGTAGGAGCGAGTTTCGCCGACGATAACAAAGTCGGGGTTGATATCGGTAATGGTAAAGCCGGCCTTGTAAAGTTCGTGGGTGAGGGCACCTTCACCTATGACAAACGCCTTGCTGCCTTCCTGGTGCCTGAGAAAGTCGGCGGTCGCCATGGCCGAGGTATAGAAGCACTCTTCGGGAATATGCAGCCCGGCGGCGCCGAGGCGGTTTTGCAGATCTTTGCCCGTCTGTACCGGATAGTTGGTCAAGATAACCAAGGGGTTTCCCTGTTCCAGCACCCGGGCGATAAACTTGTCACTGCCGGGGATTAATTTGTTGTCGTGCATCAGCACGCCGTCTATGTCGCAGATAATACTCTTCATGCGCGTCTCGTTCTGTCCTGAAAACTGCCTCTATCTAACGCCATTGGTCATAAAATTACAATTGGCCGCTGAAAAAAGCCGGTAACGGAGCGTCATATTCGGGTAAATTAAGCGGATAGGTAAGCTTGCGCCACAGCCGTAATAGCCATTGTTGTAATAAAAAAGGAGCCGCACGGCTCCTTTTTGATGAATTAATCAACCTAAGTTTACTCAGAGATCAGTCCGGGGCGTAGCCGTTGGGGCCGATGGCTTCATCGTCGAGCCAGGCTTTACCGTCAACCATCTTCAGTCGGCCCTGGCAGAACCAACGCACCACTATCGGGTAGATGGCGTGTTCCTGCTCGTGCACCCTGGCCGCCAGAGTTGCCACTGTGTCATCGGCAAACACGGGGACTTTAGCCTGCAAAATCACCGGGCCACTGTCCAGTGCCGGGATAACAAAATGGACGCTGGCGCCATGTTCGCTGTCACCGGCTTCGATGGCGCGCTTGTGGGTATCCAATCCAGGATACTTGGGCAGCAGTGACGGGTGGATATTGAGCATCTTGCCCTGGTAACGGCTGACCAGCTCATCACTGAGAATACGCATAAAGCCGGCCAATACGATGAGGTCGGGCTGATATCTGTCGATAGCCGCCTGCAGTCTGGCATCATATTGGGCGCGGGACTCCTCTTTGCGGGCGATGACGCAACTGGTGTCTATTTCGGCATGATGGGCCCGGATCAGACCATAGGCATCGGCCTTGTTGCTGATCACTCCGACCACGCGCCCTGGCATCTTGCTATCACAGCTGTCGATAACAGCCTGCAAATTACTGCCATTGCCCGAAATCATTACCAATATGCGACAACTCTCCTGCATTAAAGGATCTCCACTTGCTCTTCTTGTTGATTACGATTGGCGATAGTGCCTATCTGCCAGGCGTTTTCACCTTTGGCCTTGAGTAGCTCAATGGCGGCTTCGGCTTCGGCCTGAGGCAGGGCAACTATCATACCGACACCACAGTTAAAGGTGCGGTACATTTCATGTTCTGTGATATTACCGGCTTGCTTGAGCCAGTTGAATACGCTGGGCCACTGCCAGGACTCGCCTTGGATAACGGCCTTGGCACCTTCTGGCAGTACCCTTGGAATGTTTTCCCAGAAACCGCCGCCTGTGATGTGTACCATGGCGTGAACCGGGTGTTTGTCCAGCAGTTCCAGCAAAGGTTTGACATAGATGCGGGTTGGTTCCAGCAGGTGATCGATAAGCGGCTTGCCGTCCAGATCTTGCTGTGGGTCAGCCTGGCTGACTTCCAGGACTTTACGGATCAGTGAGTAACCGTTGGAATGAGGACCACTGGAGCCCAGGGCTATCAGTGCATCACCGGCCTGCACCTTGCTGCCGTCGATGATGGCTTCTTTCTCCACCACTCCGACACAAAAACCGGCCAGATCATAGTCAGCGCCTTCGTACATGCCGGGCATTTCGGCGGTTTCACCACCGATCAGGGCACAACCGGATTGGAAGCAGCCTTCGCCGATACCTGTAACCACGTCGGTCGCCACATTGACGTCCAGCTTGCCGGTAGCATAGTAGTCGAGGAAAAACAGCGGCTCGGCGCCTTGAACCAGCAGGTCGTTGACACACATGGCCACCAGGTCGATACCGACAGTGTCATGCTTTTTGAAGTCAATGGCCAGGCGCAGCTTGGTGCCCACACCATCGGTACCGGAAACCAGCACAGGGTGCTTGTATTTGGTTGGCAGTTCACACAGGGCGCCAAAACCACCCAGGTTGCCCATGACTTCAGGACGGTGAGTGCGTTTGACTACGGACTTGATGTTATTGACGAGTGCGTTGCCTGCATCGATATCGACACCGGCGTCTTTATAGCTCAGTGGGGTAGGGGTACTCACTTGATCCTCTCGGGTACATCGTTATGGATTTTATGCGGCGATATTCTAGCAGTTTGCCGGGGGGCTCGAAAGCCAAGATTGCACTTTATTCATAGGGATATAAGTCACGATTTACCAGATTTATAAAACTTTCTGTTTTACCGCTGGAACAAATCAACTAAAATCTCACAAATTTGCCCAAATCCGGCTGGTTTGTGCTCTGCACGCCGGGAGCTGCCAGTCTGATTGCTCGTCCCGCCCGCAAGATCAGGAGAAAAAGAATGAAAGTTGTCGAGGTTAAACACCCGCTGGTACGCCACAAAATTGGTTTGATGCGTGAAGCAGAGATCAGCACCAAACGTTTTCGTGAGCTCGCCGCCGAGGTTGGCAGCCTGTTAACCTACGAGGCAACCGCAGGTTTGGAAACCGAAACTGTGACCATTGAGGGCTGGAATGGTCCGGTTGAAGTGGAACAGATCAAAGGCAAGAAAGTAACAGTAGTGCCTATCCTGCGTGCCGGTCTTGGTATGATGGATGGCGTGCTGGAGAATATTCCCAGTGCCCGTATCTCTGTTGTCGGTGTTTACCGTGACGAAGAAACTCTGGAGCCAGTGCCTTACTTCGAGAAGCTCGCCAGCGATATGGAAGAGCGTTTGGCACTGGTTGTTGACCCCATGCTGGCTACTGGCGGCTCCATGATTTGCACCATAGACTTGCTGAAAAAGCGTGGCTGTAAGCATATCAAGGCGTTGGTGTTGGTTGCGGCGCCTGAAGGCGTTAAGGCACTGGAAGAGGCGCATCCCGATATCGAACTCTACACGGCTTCCGTCGATCAGTGCCTGAACGACAAGGGCTATATACTGCCTGGTCTGGGTGATGCCGGTGACAAGATCTTCGGTACTAAATAAGTCTCTTTAGTGAACATAATAAAAGGCGCCCTCGGGCGCCTTTTTGCTTATTTCGACCTTACTTATTCCTTCTGTTCTTAGGCGGTTTTCATGGTGATAACCGCGGCGATAACCACGGCTATGCCGACCCAGCCTATGGGCTTGAGTCTTTGTTTGAACAGCAAGGCGCCGCCGATAGCCGTTCCCAAAATACCTATGGCGCCCCAGGAGGCGTAGGCGATGGCCAAGTCTATCTCTTTCACTGCCTGTGCCAGCAGAGTAAAAGCGCTCAGCACCAGCAGGATTGCCAGCGCGCCCCACAATTTACGCTTGAACCCATTGGAGCGGGTGAGCGCCATATTGGCGGCAATATCAATCAAAGCGGCCAGCACCACATAGCCAAAGGAGAGCGTCAGAAACTGGTTCATGTTCGCCTCCGTTACAGGTTACCGGCGGTGCTGTTTGCTCCCAAGCCGGTATCCTGAACTTTGGTTTTATCACCTTCATGACTCTCGCCCAGAGTCACCAACACTATACCCAGGATGGCCAAGGCCAGTCCGGCAAGCTCCTGCGGGTTGAGCCTGGAATCAAACAGCAGCATGGATACCAGGGTGATCAGGGCTATGCCTAAACCTTCCCAAACCGCATAAGCAACACCTATGGCAATCTTCTTCGCCGCCAGTGATAAAAAGAAGTATGACACACCAATCAAGAGGTACATCAACAGGTAGCCCCAGATAGAACCCTCAGGTCCCAGTAGGTTCATGGTACTGGTACCCGCCACTTCGGCGGAAATTGCAAACAATAGAAACACCCGTGCAAGGATCATAATTCACCTTCTACATGAAATGAAAAATATGCATAACGGAGAATCGCACATTACACCTGAATCTATCTGGCCAGATAAGTCATAAAAAACGGAGTAACAACAAATTAAGCGGCAATTCCAAACTTACACTGCTAGGTTAACTGTTCGGGTTTTAACTTGATAGGTAATTGAGATATTCAAATATGAATATCTATGACGTTCTAAACAGATATTGGTGTTGGTTGAAATGTGTTTTGTATAACTCTGTGCAAGTGTTGATGTAACGGATGATTACGGTAGGTCTGCAAAAAGCCGCCGGACACCACGAAGTGGCTGAACTCCCGATTGACCTGGGGCATGGGGAAGGAGGCCAGTTCCGGCATCAACCTGGCAGTACCTTGACTGGCGTACATGATGGCGTCCGTTTCCAGCAACATCTGGCAGGCGACCCTAAGATTGTAGGACTTGAGTAATACATGAGGCTGATAACCCATACGCTGATACTCAGATTCCACAGTACACTGAGGATTGTAGGAGGCCGGTGCAGGCAGGGAAACTATCGGCAGCGTGGACACTGTCTGCCAATCATTTTCATCGCCGAGCAGCGGATGATTTTTGCGTGCCAGGATTACCCGTTTTTCGGTGAACAGCGGCCGCATATAGATATCCTTGGACAGCTCGGTTTCCTGATCCAAAATGCAATAGTCATGTATGCCTTCGAGCATCTCATCATGGCTGTAACCATTCCAGCTGGAAAAGGTGAAGCTGGCTTTGGGAAAGGCCTGGTGACAGCTTTGCAGCAATCTTTGTCCCTGTTCATCCATCAAGTAGGGATCTGTCACTATGGCTATTTGACCTGTGTAGCTGTCGGCGCTGAAGTCTTCGAATTCCAGCAGCACTTTTTCGATAGGGGCCAGAATATTGTCAAACTCTTCTGCCAGGCGCAGCGCCATGGGTGAGGGTTCTACACCATGGGGTTTTCGGACAAACAGGGGATCCTGGAAGGTTTGCTTAAGGCGCATTACACCCCGGCTGGCACTGGGCTGAGAGATCCCAAGTTGCATGGCGGCCAGCTTGATACTGCGATTGTCGACAACCGCCTTAAGCAGCCGCATCAGATTGAGATCCAGGGTGTCCAGTTCGTGAGCCATTTATCTATTAACCATAGTGTTATCAGGTGCCGCCTTGATTTGAGCGAACGGCAGAAGATAAAACATCCAAACCTGCAGTGGCAATGACGACAGAGAGCTTCAGAATAACACAACCCGTTTTAAAAGCGTGAAGCCAGGATGGTTTCATGCCGGACTTCACATCTATCACTAAGGAAGGTGATGACACAGTTGGCATGGGATTCAAATGGCTCCAGAGGCGTCGCTTAATCTTGATTGTTTTTGTAAAGGGAAAGGGGACATTCCCATAATAAGTTTAAGGGCTCCTTTCGCGGAGCCCTTGGTTTATCAGCGATTAAGTGCGATTAAATGTGAGGCGTTGGCCCAGGGTATTGTCGATAAAGCGACTGCCGTCAAACAGTTGCTTACCATTGACCCAGGTACCACTGATAGAGGCGGCAAACTTGTGGCCGGTGAAGGGTGACCATCCGCAGTGATAACGGGTGTTTTCCAGCGTGGCCTCGAAGGGCTTGTTGAGATCCACCAGCACCAGATCCGCCAGATAACCTTCGCGCAGATAGCCCCTGTCTTTGAGTTCAAAGCGCTCGGCCACCGCATGGCTGGTCTTTTGGACAATTTTTTCCAAACTGAAGTGCCCCTTGGCATGCAGATCCAGCAGGCCGAGCAGTGCATGTTGCACCAGCGGCAAACCGGACGGCGCCTTGAAGTAGCTGTCGGCTTGCTTTTCTTCCCAGGTGTGCGGCGCGTGATCTGTGGCGATAATGTCAATGATGTCGCGATTGACGGCATCTATCAGTGCCTGTTGATCGGCAAGGGTCTTGATGGCCGGGTTACACTTTATCTGGCTGCCGAGGCGGGCGTAGTCACTGTCGTTGAACGAAAGATGGTGTACACAGACTTCGGCGGTAATGTTGGCACCCTTGAGTTGTGCCAGTTGCTTGGCCGGCTCAAACAGATAGAGCTCGTCGGCCGTGGTCAAATGCAGTACATGCAGGCGCGCCTTGTGACGAATGGCCAGTTCGGTTGCCAGTTGAGATGACTTGAGGCAGGCTTCTCGGGAGCGGATTTCGCCGTGCAGCTCCATAGGTATGGCATCGCCGTATTTTTCACGCATGGCGGCTTCATTGGCGGCTATGGTGGGGCTGTCTTCACAGTGAGTGGCAATGACCACAGGAGAGTTGGCGAAGATGCCGTCCAGAGTGGCACTGTTATCCACCAACATATTGCCGGTAGAGGCGCCCATAAAGATTTTTACACCACAGGCCTGGTTGGGATCGAGACGTTTAATCTCTTCCAGGTTATCGTTGGTGGCGCCGAGATAGAAAGCAAAGTTGGCCAATGAACTTTGAGACGCGCGGGTATACTTGTCTTCCAGCGCCTGCAGATTGGTGGTTTGCGGGTTTACATTGGGCATTTCCATAAAGCTTGTGATACCCCCGGCCACGGCGGCGCGGGATTCACTGGCGATGGTGCCCTTATTGGGGAAACCCGGCTCGCGGAAATGCACCTGATCGTCGATCATCCCCGGCAGCAGGTGTTTACCCTGAGCATCTATGACCTGAGCCCCTGCCGGAGCCGTGATCTGGGAGGCAATCTGGCTGATGCGGCCGTTGTCGATCAGCAGATCCTGAGTACGGATTGTTCCTTCATTAACCAATTGGGCGTTGCAGATGAGGGTTTTCATAGGATACCTGATTAGCGTTATTAATATTGGCAGTGACTTGCGTATAATACCGGAAACTCAAGCAAAAAGCTGTGGAGCTTTTGGACAAGATCACAGACTTTTTGCGAAAGATACGTCAAGTGCCGATACCCTGGCCGGTATCGGTTCAATCGGTGCCAATATCGGCCGGCCGATAACACATGGGTGGACTGTTTATCTGCCTGGGAGCGAGAATGCAATTATTTGTCAAAGATTTAACTGTGGTTGATTTTTCTTACCTGTGCCCGTTTCGCGGCATGGTAGGCGAAAGTTGGATAGTCGATGTGCTGCTCGACGGTGGCCTGGATGAGCAAAACATGTTGCTCGACTTTTCCAAGGTCAAGCGCACTATAAAGCAAACCATAGATGAGGTGGCCGATCACCGTTTATTGGTGCCCACCGCCTGTAGCCAGGTGCGTTGGCAACAGCAGGGCGACAAGGTGTGGATGGACTTCCATAGTCTGCGCGGCAGCATTCACCTGGCTTGCCCGGCGCAGGCTTTCGCCTTTATCCCCAGCGAGATTATCGACTTTGACAGCGTGAACCAGTTTCTGCACAAGGCGCTGACAGATGCCTTGCCGGACAATGTTCAGGGTATCAGCCTGACACTTCGCAACGAGGTGCTGGAAACGCCCTATTACCATTACAGTCACGGCTTGCGTAAGCACGACGGTAACTGCCAGCGTATCGCTCACGGTCACCGCAGTCCTGTCAATGTGTTTGCCGATGGTATCGCCGCGCCCAAATGGGATGAATACTGGGCCAAACGTTGGAAAGATATCTACCTTGGCAGTGAAGAAGATGTGGTTGGTGTCAGCGAGCTTGAGCTGTCACCCCAAACCAAGATAGATGACAAGAGCCATATTGGCTTCAGATACCAGGCGCCGCAGGGTGATTTCCAGTTGGCGATGCCAAGAGACTGCTGTGATTTGATCCCCCACGACACCACAGTCGAATTGCTGGCTCATTTTATGGCCGACAGCATGGCGGGCTTTGAGCCGGGCAAACATTTTAAAGTGGTAGCCTTCGAGGGCATAGGCAAGGGCGCCATCGCATCGGCGCAGCATCAGGGCGACTGATAGATACTGCCTGAGCCGGACCAAGAATAACGCCAACCTAAAAGCAATCTAGAGGCATCCGCAAATAGACCGCACCTTGGGGTCTATGGGGCGTAAAGATAAAGAGGAGCAAGAGTGAAGTTCAATAACAGCAAGATGCCAATCCCATCTTTTAAGGCGCTGCCGCTGATGCTGCTGGGCACTTTGGTTGTGAGTCTTATGCTGCAGGCCGAATCCAAGTCTGAGCCTCAGCCCAACATCAAACCCGAGTCATCACGGGTGCAGTTTCAGGGCAAGTTTGAACAGGGGGCCCTGATCAGAGCAAGAACAGAGCCGGGCACTGAGGTACAGCTCAATGGCGAGAGCATCACCTTGACGCCGGATGGCCGGTTTGCCTTTGGTTTTGAGCGTGAGGCCGCGCTCGAGCAAACGCTGACACTCAGTTACCCGGATGGCAGCAGTGAGAGCCGTAACCTCAAACTCGACAAGCGGGATTATCGGATTCAGTATGTTGAAGGGATCAGCAAGAAAATCATGAAGCCGGACCCCAAGGCCCAGGAGCGCGCCGCCAAAGACAGCGCCCAGGTCAAGGCGGCCCGCAGCCATTTCAGTACCCAGCAGGCGTTTGCCGACGACTTTATTTGGCCGCTGACCGGGCGAATTTCAGGGGTTTATGGCAGCCAAAGGGTATACAACGGCAAGCCAGGCAAACCACACTATGGTGTGGACGTGGCTGCGAAAACCGGTACTGTGGTGGTTGCGCCGGCCGATGGCGTTATCAGCCTGTCGGTACCGGATATGTTCTATTCCGGCGGCACCATGATTATCGATCACGGCTATGGCGTCAGTTCCAGTTTTTTGCACTTAAGCAAGCTCTATGTCAAAGAGGGCGATAAGGTGAAACAGGGCCAGGCGGTGGCCGAAGTGGGGGCGACCGGACGAGCCACAGGGCCACATCTGGATTGGCGGGTCAATTGGTATCAGATGCGTCTGGATCCAACCACTTTAGTGCCTCCAATGAGTCAGGTATTGCAGCAAGCCAAGAGTGACGCGAAAAAGTAGCGCTTTACTTTGACTGACTCATTGGACTGACTCACCCTCGATGTCATACGCCGCCGGACTTAACCTCTGGCGGCGTTGTTTTTTTCTTTGGCTGCTACAGGGGTAGAACGGCTTGGCTATACTCATTTTTATGAATATTGCCGGAAGAATAAGTGACTGATTTGAAACGTAGGGGGCGAGCCGATTGGCTACTGCTTTTGCTTGGAGGGCTGCTCTGCTATCTCAGCGGCCGACTGGGCATGGCCACTCTGGTATTGCAGCCGAGCAATATTACCCTTCTATGGTTGCCTTCGGGGATAGGGCTTATTCTGTGCTTGCGTTTTGGGGCCGTGGCTATTATCCCTTTGGTTATCGCCTCCTTCCTGGCCAATTTCCCCGGACTCAATAACAGCAATCTGCAGCAGGCACAGTTACACACCTGGATATCCGCTGCAATTGATGCCCTGATGCCGCTATTGGCCGCCCGAATGTTACGTTGGACCCTGCCCATGGGGCTGCAAAGAGCCAGGGAGTTATTGCTCTTTGGTTTCTATGTTTGTGTTATCCCTGTGGCGCTGTCCAGTATTTTGCTGGCACTAAATCTTGTTTGGGGCGGTTATATCGACCAGAGTTACTGGCCTACGATGGCTGTGATGCTATTTTTGGCCGATTCTCTGGGGATTGTCTTGGTTTATCAGGTGTATCTGGGCTGGTCGGAGCGGTTTTTTATCAATCAACGGCAGATCCGGGCATATCTTCTGTCAATTCTGGCTTTAGTCGTTATTTTTACTTTGGCATTTGGCAATCAACCCTGGGTCTTGTATTTACTGCTGCCTGTGTTGGTGATGCAGGCATTTGAGGGCAGTTTCCTGCTCACCTGCAGTCTCAGCAGTGGGAGCTTTGCTGTGGTTATTTATGTAAGTGCCAAGGGGCTGGGGCCTTTCGATGCCGGATTGTATTCGGCAGAAACGGCGGAGCTGGCTGCGTTTTGTTTTGCCAATGCTTTGGTTTTACTGGGGATTGCCCTGCAAAACCGCCAGTTGCGCCTATCTGAGCAGCACAGGGATGCCTGGCAGCAGGTAGCCTTTCGCGATCCGCTGACAGGGTTACTCAATCGCCGTGGATTCGAGCCGCAATTGGAGCTGGTGGATAAGCAGGCCAGGCTCAATCGTGAAGACTACAGCCTGGCGCTTTTGGACCTGGATCATTTCAAGTTAATCAACGACAGCTTTGGTCATGCCACCGGCGACAAAGTATTGAAGCAACTGGCCGGTTTGATGCAGGCCCAGTGTCGCCAATCGGATGCCATTGCGCGAATTGGTGGTGAGGAGTTTGCTATCTTGCTGCCAAATTGCGCGCCGGCTCAGGCTGTTAATCTGATGGATCGGCTGCGGGCCAGAGTGGCCGATGAAGATTTCCATGATGACAGCGGCCAACCTATCCGCCTCAGTATCAGCGTCGGCCTGGTGTCCGGTCCTGCAGGTTGCCGCTCGGGTAAAGATCTGCAGGATAAAGCCGATCATTTTCTTTATGTTGCCAAGGCAGAAGGGCGCAACCGGGTCGTTCAAGGGTAAAGCGGCATCAGAGCCGCTTACTGCTCGCTGGCGATGATGGCCTGAATGCTGTGAGGGTGCACCTTGACGCAGACACCGCCAGCCTTGAACGCCAACGTCGGGTTGGCCAAGCGTTCGGCTTCGCCTTTGGGGCTGCTGGCCTTGAGTTTAATATCCGTGTCGCCATCGAGTGTGGCTTGGGTCGGGGGGCAGAGAGTACGCAGTTGCTCAGCCAGTTCATCACAGCTTTGGGCGCCACGGGGCAAAACCAGCTCCAGATGTTCCCATCCCTCTTCGGGATAGTGTTTATCGCCGGGGAATGGCAGCTCGACACAGGGAATTTGCCATTGACCCAATAGCAGAGGCTGCTGCAATCGTATGATCAGAATAGGGCGGCCGTTGATGATATTTTCTGAGATAATTTCACCACATTGAGCAAACTCGGCCTTGAGCTTTTCTGCCGCGGCGACAGAGTTGACCCTAAGCGCGGCGTGATCGCACTCGCCTAAACGCTCGAGTCCGAGACGCTTAATCAGGGGCATGATTTTGTCGGCAAAGGCTTGCCAGTCTGCCAACAACTGCGACAGAGATTGAAGGTTTTGCATATTTGATTCCTGTTTCAGGGCCAAATTTCTATTGGCGTGCCCGGCTCAATCAATTGCCAGAGTTCATCCATCTCTTTATTGGTGAGGGCAATACAGCCGTTGGTCCAGTTAAACTGCTGCGCCTCTTCCGGAGTTAATCCAGAGCGGGGATTTTGGCCGTGGATCATGATTTGGCCGCCAGGGCTAACCCCAAGCGCCTTGGCCCTGAGTCTGTCCTCGTCATTGGGGTAGGAGATGTGAATTGAGCGGTAAAAGGCGCTGTCGGCCTTTTTGTAGTCCAGCAGATAGCGCCCCTCGGGAGTGCGTTGATCGCCTTCCTGATATTTGTGGCCCTTGGGCATATCCCCCAAGGCGATGCGATATTCCTTGATGACTTTACCGGCCTTAATCAGGCTCAGACGTGAATCTGACTTGTTGACCAGCACCAAATCCACCTGTGCCGAGGCAAAGGGGCTGTATAACTGGGCAAACGCCAGCAGAAATATTGCATAAACTATATGACGAAACGATGGGCCCATGACCACTTGGCTCTGATTATGGTTATTTTGACGGGATAATAACTGATAAAGGGGGCGCTCTTGAAGCCCTTGAACAAGATTGTTGCCGAGAGTCGCAGAGCGTCAGCCAGAGAATATTTGGCACACTCGCCAATGCGTGGCAGACTTACGCCCCTGCCTTTTGGGCGCGGCGTCAAGAGACTCGAATGCATAATACCCGAAAGGGTAAAGATTGAGGTGCCGTTTGGTTGGAAAGTAAGGGAAGCTTAGCGCATGAATCAACATAAGGTGACAGATACGCCGCCGGAGCCGGAGCTCAAGCGTAAGCTCAGGATCATCATCTTTGGTACAGAAACACCCGCTGGCCGCTGGTTTGATATCGGCTTGATCATCTGCATTATTCTCAGTGTTGCTTTGGTTTTTCTCGATACAGTGGCCGATATCCATGCCCGTTTCGGACATATCATCCTGGCACTGGAATGGACCTTTACCTTGGTATTCACTCTGGAATATCTGCTGCGGCTCTATTGTTCCAGCAATCGTTTGAGTTATGCCCGCAGTTTTTATGGCGTAGTGGATCTGCTCAGTATCCTGCCCAGTTATCTGGCGCTGTTCTTCCCCGGGGCCAATTTTACCCTGGTGATCCGTATTCTGCGGTTGTTCAGAGTTTTTCGGGTACTCAAGTTGCTCAGATACTTGAGTGAGGGGAATCTGCTGCTCAAGGCGATGCTGCAGTCGAGTCGCAAGGTGTTCATCTTCTTTTTCTCTGTGAGTCTTATCATTATGGTGCTCAGCGCCATCATGTATGTGGTCGAAGGCCCGGACAACGGCTTCAGCTCGATCCCCAAGTCTGTCTATTGGACCATAGTGACCATTACCACAGTAGGGTACGGTGATATCACTCCCAAGACAGAACTCGGCCAGGCGATAGCGGCGTTTACCATGCTCTTGGGTTACTCGATAATCGCCATCCCCACAGGGATCCTCACCGCCGAAATCTCCCAGGAGATGGGCCGTAACCGCGATCTGCGCCGCTGCGCCAACTGCTTGAAAACCGGGCATGATCACCATGCTCTCTACTGTAACCGTTGTGGCAGTGAACTGGAGCCACCTCCGGAAGAAAACAAGGACTAGGGTGTCAAACAACCAATCATCTGCTAAGGCAGCCACTCAAGCCGTCACTCAGGCTAAGTTTGTTGAAGGCAATATACTGCGCCACATTTTGGTGATGAGCTCTACTGCGGCCGTTGGGATCTCGGCACTGTTTGTGGTGGATCTGCTGGATATTTTCTTCCTCAGCATGCTGGGAGAGCTGGAATTGGCGGCGGCCGTGGGCTATGCCGGTACTATCTCTTTCTTTACCACTTCCATAGGTATCGGCCTGTCGATTGCGCTGGGGGCACTGGTGTCCCGCGCCGTAGGTGCCAGAGACACAGAAGGGGCCAAGCGCTTGCTGCTGAATGCCGCCATGGTAACTCTGCTGGTATCCAGTCTGATGGCGATAGTGGTGACGGCTCTGATCCCTGAACTGCTGGCGCTGGTGGGCGCCAGGGGACATACCGCCGAGCTGGCCGCCGATTATCTGTATATTCTGGTGCCTTCGCTGCCGGTCATCTGTTTGGCGATGGCACTTGGCAGTGCCCTGCGCGCCGTGGGTGATGCCAGGCTCTCCATGCTATCGACCCTGGCAGGCGGCGCGGTCAATGCCGTATTTGACCCCATTTTTATTTTCTTGTTTGCCATGGGCATAGAAGGCGCGGCTACCGCCTCGGTATTGGCGCGCCTCAGTGTGCTGCTGATCGCGGCAAGAGGGGTGTTTATCAAACACGGCCTTTGGAGCCGTTTCGAATTTGCGAGCTTTCGCGGCGATCTACGCGCCATTTTTGCCATCGCCGGGCCGGCCATGCTGACCAATGTGGCCACCCCTATAGGCAATGCGGTAGTGACCCGGGCGATTGCCGACTTTGGTGACAGCTTTGTGGCAGGTTGGGCCGTCGTTGGGCGTTTGACCCCTGTGGCTTTTGGAATGATCTTTGCGCTTTCCGGCGCCATAGGGCCCATCATAGGGCAGAATTATGGCGCCAGGGCCTATGACAGGCTCAGCGAATGCCTGACAAGGGCGCTGCAATTCTGTATCGCCTATGTGCTTGGGATGTCATTGTTGCTGTGGCTGCTGCGCGAACCTTTGGTATTGGCATTCGACATGCGCGGGGATTCTGCCGAGCTGGTACGTTTCTTCTGCCAGTATATGGCGCTGTTTTTCCTGTTCAACGGCGCGCTGTTTGTAGCCAACGCCTCATTCAACAATCTGGGTAAAGCCAAGTATTCAACCGCCTTCAATGTGGGCAAGGCCACTATCGGGACGCTGCCATTTGTTTATCTGGGAGCCGAGCTAGGTGGGGTATATGGGGTCTTGATTGGTCAGGCACTGGGTTCAGTGCTCTTTGGTGTATTGGCGGTGATCACCGCCTATCGCTTGGTAGCCAGAGTGGCCGCCAATGGCCGCCAGCAAGGTCTTGAGGCCGACAGGCTTGATGAGGAGGAACTCTCCATGGCCTCCAGCAGTCCATTGTCGTCTTCCTGTACCCAGATGGGGCAGATGACCGAAGAGTTGGAGCCGATAGCCAGTGCCCAGGCTACCTCGCCCCAGCGGGAGAGGCCTTAATGGCGGGAACTGCTCAGGTGCTACTAAGGGGCGAACAAGTCTTATCTGTGGTCGGCGTCGACTTACAGGCCTGGGTGCAAGGTGTGGTTCGTAGTGATTGGCCCAAGCCCTTTGCAAGAAGTATTTCCTGAGGAAGGACTTGGCTACGCTTTATTGGGCGTCAGATTGGCAAGTCGCGGCAGTAGCGTTTTCAGCTGCGCCGTTACCTGGCTGCTCAACTGTATTGTTTTCTGCCTGCTCGGCGGCAGCGATTTTGGCGCGCTCAGCCTTGGATATGTAACCCTGTTTGGCGGGACCTGAATTGGGGATCTCTTTCTTGTTTTCCCGGGCTTTGGCACGCTTGGCCAGTTTTTTGGTCAGTTTTTGTCGCTTGTTCATGCAAAATTTCCTGGTACTTCCCACTTGGGATGGGCAAAGGGCTGGCATTTTAGCCTGCCCGCGGCCGGGCAACAAGCTCAACCTGCTTCGGCGCAGGTGTTGATACTGTGGCGAAAGGGATTTTCTTAGAGGAACAGGGTCATAAAGACACCGATATAGCTCATGGAAACCGCGACTCCTATACTGAGCAGCGCCATATCCAACATCAGTGGCCTATCCGGCGTTTTGGCGGCCTTGATAAGCTCTATCACACTAGTGGGGATTACTATTAACCCCGAGACTATCAATAATAAAAAACCAGGGCGAAACAGACTGAGTTGCAGTGCACTTTGATCCTGCCAAAGGTGAGCATATTGATCGCCAAACAGCAATAACGCCATAGCAACCAGTGCCGATAGGCTGGTGGCCAACAACAACTGACGATTTACCCTGCTGCGGCTAATCGGCTCTTCTATCTCCTGAATAATTCCAGTGGGTTCCATCTCAAATACACCTAAAGCAGTAAACTGCGGCAAAACTAGCAAATTTGAAGCTCATATTCAAAAAAATTACTTGTTGTTGAAGCGGATCCTGTCCATTTCACTGGCGCCATCGTGGCATTCACCGCGGATTTCTCCCCAACTGGAATGAAGCACGCGGCTGAGTTCGTAGAAGCCCTCTTGGCAGTACTGATTCATCTTGAGGGTATTGTTGAGTCCAAGAACCAGCTGTTGTTCAAAGACGGCAAGCCGGGCTTCTCTGATAGCCAGTTGTTGGCGCATCTCCTTTGCCGTACGGGGAGCGGGGACACCGTCCTTGTCATTGCGGTCTATTCCTGGCGCAACCAAGCGCGCCTTATAGGTGAAGAGTTTCAAGCCATCAGTTTTGATATCTGTCTGGAAACTGTCTTTGATGGCACCGGCAAAATCGGCCGGATCTATGTTGGGTTTTGAGCTGCAGCTACAAAGCAGTAGGGGCAGTAATGACAGAAAAAGCGTGCGCATAAGCAGGGGCAGTTATCCTTATTATTTTTTGAGATACAAATACCGTTAACTTACTGCAGAATAAGCATAATTGCATTAACTGCGTGATAAGTTAGCATAACGTCGTCGTTTACCGCCTTTAGTTTGATAACTGGATGGTCAATTATGTTCGAGTATCTTCAACCTCTTTGGGATCAAATCCAGTGGCAGCCGGATCTGGCTGATATCTTCTATTTGCTTGTGCTCATAGGTTGGTTTGCCTGGATTTGGCCTCAATGGGACTGGCAGCAACTGCTGGCTGACAAGAGCTTGCAATGGCGAGCGTTGTTTTGCACCTTGGCTGTTAATGGCCTTTGGCTGCTCAATGCCAGTGTAACCGAAGGTATTTATGTACATTTTCTGGCCTTAGTGACCCTGATGCTGATATTTGGCTGGCGTTTGGCGTCCGTATTGATGCTGCTGCCGGTGAGTTTCTTTTGCCTGTTTGTCTGTCACCAGCCTTGGATGTTGGGGCCCATGATGTTGTTTGGTGTTTGTCTGCCACTACTGTTGGCATTGACAGTACACAGTTTGAGCTATCATAAATTACCCAAGCATTTATTCGTTTTTATTTTCGTAGCAGGTTTTTTTAATGCAGGTCTTTCTGTGGTGAGTCATATCCTGGCATGGGCCGTTTATCTATGGTTTGATATGGATTACGGCGCAGCTTATCTGGTGGATAACTATCTGCTGCTTATTCCGCTGCTGGGGTTCCCTGAAGCCTTGCTTAACGGCATGGCAGTGACGCTGTTGGTGGTTTATCGGCCCGAGTGGCTCTACGATTACTCGGACCGGGTCTATCTCTGGCGCCAAAGATAGCCTGCATTCTTCCCTTATTGAGCGTTTCTAATCCTTGGGGGCGCGGATCACTAGGGTACCCGCCAGTTTGTCATGCCAGCTTTGTTTACGGGGATCGAAGGCCACCCAGATATAACCCAGGCCAAATAGCAGAGTTGAGGGAATATAACCCAGGTAACGTATTATCAGGCTGGCGCTTGATGGTTTTTGTAAAGTGTCGGCATCGACTATGATGGCTCTTAAGGCCATTTTCCCCGGAGTCGCCGACTTATAACGCCAAAATAAGATGACCAGAACTACAGGCAATAGGTAATTGATCAGCAGATCAAGTGGTCCTTTAATCAAGGTATTGCCCGTCATGATAGGGTCGATACCATAGACATATAGGGTCAGTGGCACTGTGATGCACATCAGCATGAGAGAGTCCAGCAGGGTTGCTGCAAGCCGCTCCCAAAACCCGACGTAAATGGGATTGCTGGATTCTGGAATTGATGTCTGTGCCGGCGCTTTGGCGTCAGGGGATTGTTCGTGATGAGCCAAATCTGGCTCGATACTCCGTGGGGTGGGTTCAGCTGTCATTCTCTCAGTCCCTGATTAGCAGTTATCTACTTGAGGACAATACACAGGAATAACAGCTGCAACAAGCATGACCTACCTTTGGTACCGGTAGGTCGAGGTTTGTTAACCGAAACGCTGATTAAGATAAGCTATGATGTCGTTGGACTCATACATCCATGTGACTTCGCCGGCTTGCTCAATTTTCAAACAAGGAACTTTCATGGTACCGCCTCGGTTTTGCAGTTCACTTCTGTGTGGCTCTTGTTTGGCATCCAGAGTCGTAATATTCAAGCCGTGTCGCTTCATGGCGCGCCTTACCTTGACACAAAAAGGGCAGGCCGGATATTGATACAGGCTTAGGGTACGACATTGTTCATCGATATCCGCCTGCTGTTCGGGTTGACGTTTAATACTCTTGGGGGAGAAAACAAAATTGAGCAGCAAAATGATCCGTCCCAGGATCCAACGAATAACAAACATAAGTATCCTCTATATAAGCTTGAAACGGCAGGCAGTTTAACTCAGTGGCAGCGAAACTCAAGCTCGGACTCAGCATGTCGGGATGATGAGGATTTAAAGCTTATCTTGGGGGAAGATAAAAACTGAGATCATAAGGCGTAGCGATAAAAAATAGTTATCAGTTCCTTGATTCAGTGCCTGTTGAATCTCGGTTTCTTTTTCAGCCCCGCCAAAAGAACAGTCAACACTGCTCTTTTGGGGGATTGTGAGCCAAGTATCAGTTGGGCTCGGGGCTAACCACTATATGTTCCAACTCTACAGGCGCCACTGCGTGCAGGGCGTCCATGCTGGCTCCCACCAGTGAGATTTTGCCATCGGCCGATTCCAGTAGCAGCGCCCGTTTTATTTCGCTGAAGCTGCGGTTATGGCGCAGCAGAGTCGACAGTGCCATCTGCATCGGCATCATAGAGGGGTTAAAGGCAGCGTTTTCGGCGTAACGGCCACAGAAGGTGGCGCCATCAGCCGTTTCCAGTACTACCGCACAATGACTCTTGCTGTACGGGGCATAGCTGAGGCTGGCGTGATCCAGCGCCTCAATCACCATAGGATCGGAGCTCTCAAGCGCCAGGTTTACCTGTTGTTTACTTAGCAAAGGCGTAGTGACATTGAGATCTTTGGGGCCAAAGGCGTAGGGCAGGTAATGACTCAAAGGCGCTGTAGGCTGTTTGGGCAGGTGAATACGGATCTCTTGCCCGGCCACTAACTCATTCATAAACTGACGGCAGTGGCCGCAGGGACTCTCGTTGACTATGATATCGACTACCTGGCTTTCACCGCTCAGCCAGGCATGACTGATGGCGCTTTGCTCGGCGTGAACCGAGTGGCACAAGGCTTCACCCGGCAGTTCGATATTGGCACCCATATAGATATCACCGCTCTTGCCTTTGGCGATGGCGCCGACATAGAACTCACTGATTGGCGGATTGGCCAGTGCCGCAGCAATAGGCAAGAGCGCCAGCAGTAACTCATCATCACCAAGGCCGCTGGCCTTGGCCAACTCACTCAGCTGCTGTGCATCCAGATGACCGGCGAACTCATCGTTGAGCAGTGGCACCAATTGCTCGGCAAGTGCTTTGGGCAACTGGTTCAGGCTGTTTACAAATCTGTCTTGCATTGGCCATTCCTTGTTAAATGTTAAGCTAATGGTTATCCAGTTTAGTCAGGAAGTTACAGTGGAAACGGGACTGGCTTCGCAAAATTCCGTTAAAGCGCCTGTAAGTATTGCACCAGAGCCTTGAGAAGTCGCTGGTGACTTTCATTTTCGGCAGTTTCTTCCAACAGATTTTCCAAGCGAATGACATAATCCGGATCGTTGAGCCTTTGCTGGCAGAATTCATGCCAGCGCAGTGTTTCTTTGTCCGTAAGTGTCGAAGGATAGTTGCGGGCACGATAACGAAACAGCATCTCCTTGAGTCTGGGGTCGTCAAAGCTGAGATCCAGCGCCGCCAGGTTATCGGGGGCGGTATGGCGGATCATCTCCATCTTGGCCTTATCCGCGGGAGAGAAGAATCCTCCGCTGTAGAGCATAAGATCCGGATCTGTACTTTGGTTGTCCCTTGGGGTATCAAACAGGCTTGCCAGCTTGGAGCGGATCTGCGGATGCTGGCGCAGGCGCTTGTATTGCTCGCGGGCAAAGGCCTTGTCAAATCCAATCCGCTTGGCGGCTTCATCGGTCAGTGTCTTGGCGGTGGCAATAAAGGGGCACTTATTGATATGCACCTGTTTGACAGGTATGGGTAATTCATCTTCTGCCAATTCGCTTCTTGGCGTATAGAGCCGCTCGCGAATGCTGTCTACATCCAATTCAATCAGCGGACTGATATCCATATGCAGGTTAACGCAGACAATGGCATTCTTGTTCTCCGGATGATGGGCCACAGGGGCTATGAGAGTGGCACAGCCCTGAGTCGCCGGGATTTTGGAGCTGATATGCACCAAAGGTTGCATATTGAGTACATCGATTTGCTCTGAGACTGCCTGCTTGCGTCTGAGTTTGAAATAGTAGTCAAACAGTCTTGGTTGTTTCTCTTTGATCAGTTTGGCCAAGGCTATGGTGGCATATACATCTGACATGGCATCGTGAGCCTTTTCATGGCCGAGTCCGTTGGCCTGGGTCAGATGTTCGAGCTTAAAACTGGGAGAGCCATCCTCTTTGGTTGGCCAGTTGATCCCGTCCGGGCGCAGGGCATAGCAGGCCCGAACCAGATCGATAATATCCCAGCGGGAATTGCCTTGCTGCCATTCTCTGGCATAGGGATCGATAAAGTTTCGGTAAAAACCATACCGGCTGACCTCATCATCAAATCGCAGCGAGTTGTAGCCGGCGACGCAGGTATTGGCTTGGCTGAACAGGGCATTGATCCGCCCCATAAATTCGGTTTCCGGCAGCCCTTTGCCATTGGCCAGTTGTGGGGTGATCCCTGTGATGAGAATCGCCTCGGGTGAGGGCAG
Organism: Shewanella chilikensis; assembly: GCF_037953065.1. Taxonomy (NCBI): domain Bacteria; kingdom Pseudomonadati; phylum Pseudomonadota; class Gammaproteobacteria; order Alteromonadales; family Shewanellaceae; genus Shewanella; species Shewanella chilikensis. Next base: position 2,101,378 of record NZ_CP149966.1, read on the forward strand.
GTAATCGCTGGCTATCTGGCAGTAAAAGGTCTCGGGCTCACCAATGATGTTCAGCTCCAGGTCGGTACGTATCCCGGCAAACTGCGCCGGCCTGTCTTTCGCCGGATTGGCGCCGAATGTTTCATAATCATGCCAAAATATGGAAGGCTGAGGTTGGGCTTGACTCATACTGATGACTTTTGCTCTTCAGACAAAAGCTTATCTTAACATTTTTTTCCGGGAATGGGATTTTGCCGGCATTATCGCTGGTATTTCGGTTAAAAGCCGCCCTTGGTGAATCGATGGCCTCTGGGTACAATATGTGCCTGCCGACAGGGACGACAAAGAGGTTCGGATGACCCTAAGGGATGCAGATGCATAGTCAGTTTTTCAGTTCGCCCACCATAGTCAATCTTTCTATGCCGACCAGGTTGTGCCTCAGCTTGCCGGAGAGTGTCAGTGATTTTGTGTTGTCGGAGGCTTTGCGTTCGCCACTGCTTGAGTGGGTAATGCTTGAAGGAGAAGACAAAGCTTCGCTGGGGCAGTTTATTTTGAGGCTGCAACCTTTTCTGACCAAACAATTGCTGCCTTTGGAATCCGTCAGGAAGGGTGGAGTGTCGCGCACCGCAGGTCAGGGCTTTAGACTCTACTGTGAAGTTGGGACCAGTACTTCAAGTTGTATTGCTGCTCTGAGGCAAGGAATATGTGTCGATTTTTGGCCAGGACAGACATTTCTCTGTTTGTTGCAAACCAGTAGATTCGAACTACTGCCTTTGGAACAAGATTTACGTTTGTCCCAGGAGGCAAGAGAGATCATTCTCGCCAAGGCCGCTTTAGCTGAACCTCAAGATTATCAGGCCAGCAGTGAAAAACTGGCGCTACAGCTCAATGAAGTCACCAGGGCAAGGATCCGGCTGGAAGCTTACCAGCAAGCGCTGGGAACTGAGTTACCCGAAGGCCTGCTCAATGAAGTATGGCATCTGCTTACCGGTCTGGCGCAGAAACGCCAATGGCTGCTGCGATGTTATAATCAGTCACCTGAACGTCCAAGTTACCGTTTGAGTGCCAACCAAGATATTGCTGAAGAAAAGCTCAGGCGTATGCTGGAGTGTTATGAGCAGTTGTCATCACCTGAGCTCAATGTCATGGTCAGGCAGTTGACCGACGAAGAGTAAAATCACCTGGGCACTTAGACCCAATTCTGATGGAAGTAATACATGTCTTATATTTGTCCCCTGTGCCGCAGCGAGTTGGTACAGGATGGAAAACAATGGCGTTGTAGCCAAAACCACAGCTTTGATAAAGCCAAAGAAGGTTATGTCAACTTGTTGCCTGTACAGAAGAAAAACTCTCGTGATCCCGGTGACAACAAGCAGATGATGCAGGCCAGGCGCAGTTTTTTAAATGCCGGCTATTATCAGGCTCTCAGCAACAGGGTTAACGAACTGGCGTTGGAATATGGTAAGACACAACCCGATATTTTGGATCTGGGTTGCGGTGAGGGCTACTACAGCCAACGTTTGCAACAAGCCATTGGTGGCGAACTCTATGGTTTGGATATTTCCAGAACTGCGATTCGCTACGCCGCCAAGGCACATCCACAGATGCGCTTTTGTGTAGCCAGCGCCTACGACATGCCTTTTGCCGATGCAACCTTTGATCTTATGTTGCGTATTTATGCACCATCAAAAGATCAGGAATTGGCACGGGTGTGTAAGCCCGGCGGCATTTTCATTTGTGTATCCCCAGGCCCAAGACATCACTTTCAGTTAAAAGAGATCATCTATAGTGAGCCAAGAGAGCATGAGCTGACCAAGGCAGAGCTACCAGGTTTTAGCTTGCTGCATGATGAGAGACTGCAGTGGCCGCTGGTTCTGCCGGCCGGACAGGTTTGCAATGATTTTCTGGAAATGACTCCCTACGCCTGGAAGCTCAGCGCTGAACAAAAGCACAGATTGCAGGCAGAAGGTTTGAGTTGTGAACTGGATTTCCACATTCAAATTTACCAACGTAATACATAAGAGCTAGAACTATAAGATAGGTTTCAACTTGTTACGGCAAATCCTAGAAATTTAAGTAAAAAAAACCTCAAGAGGGTCAATTAAGTTTGTTGACTTATCTACAGAATGATTTATAGTCTTCTTAGCTTGAAAGTTGGGCTTATTTTTATGTCTTCAATACGACCAGTTCGTCCTGTAAACATAAGTAATACCGGCATTTTCAGCTCCACCGCCGTTAAGGCTTAAAAGATAGTTTTATTTACAGGATTTATATCATGTCACAAGTAACTGGTGTAGTTAAGTGGTTCAACTCTGACAAAGGTTTCGGTTTCATCGAGCAAGAGTCTGGTCCAGACGTGTTTGTACACTTCCGCGCCATCAACTCTGACGGCTTCAAGACTCTGGACGAAGGTCAGAAAGTATCCTTCACTGTTACTCAGGGCCAAAAAGGTCCTCAAGCTGAAAACGTTTCTGTTATCGGCTAATCGCTTTTCGGGGTAACCCGAGCGATATAGTAATCAACCGCGCGAGCCTACACTACAAAAAGAAGTGTAAGGAAAGCGCGGTTTTTTTATATCCGCAGGCAATCGCTTCAACTTTACATTTTCCGTTATATCTTTCACTGAATTGTCAACCGCATGAATTTTGTGGGACACCCTCTCTTTCGCTATTCTTATATTGCTGTAAACCTTTGATACTCAGTTCTTAGGTGACTCTTTTCTCAAGAGCAACGCAGACGCTGGATTCGTTGTCGACACAGACGATAATTTGTTGCTGCTCCAATCGCTGATGATTTTGATAAAGCCTGGCATCAGATCTGCTTTGAGTACGTTATGGGCGTCATTGCTTTAAAAAGGCGTTGGTTAACTGTACCGGATTTCACTCAACTGATGACAAAAAGCATGACAACATTAAGTGTGAGCACACTGATTGCGAGTAAGGTGGCAAAACGGATAAGGCCTTCTGCTTTAGGGGAAGCTTGGAGCAGTGTTACTGGGTAGCCAAAGAAGATAGCAAGGTAAAGCAGGCTTCTTAAAGGATATGCCATACCCGAGAGATGGTACTCACGGCCGTTTTTCTGCTTAACTTTCGCGGCGTGAGCTCGTTTTCGCTCAAGCTGATGACTGTCATGATAGTCCACCCAGTGGAACACCAGACTTGCGATATCCTCTTTGGCAATAGCGATTGTTGTTCCTGTGAGATATTGAGGCAGGAAAATATGGGTTTGGTTTATCCTTATCTGCCGCTCGTCTTTGGCACTGCTTTTCACGCCTAACTGAGTCAGTATCCGGCTTTTACGTACCTGGATATATATTAAAAACCAGATGGCGCTGCAGGCAGGGAGCAGCAAATGACCCTTTCCCATAAATGATGCCAGCAGTGTGGCCAGCATTATAACGGGAACTAGGCTCAAAAGTAGCGGCAGCTCTTTTCTCCAGGGCAGAGCGAAAAAGCTCAAAGAGATGGGCAATGTGATTTCGCTCCCTAAATCCAGATTAGCGTATTTGCCGGTAAAGGTGCGATCGAACCATTTGTAATCGTTCAATAATTTGGATGATGTCATCTGACTCATAATTCCTTTTACTTGTCGTGAACTTCAGCAAGAGAAGTGAACAAGGCAACTCGTCTTTGTTATTGCAACCAAAACGATAGCGCCCTTGTATCTACAGGGCACACGCTCAAGTACTGCCAATTACTTGGCATGAACTATTTCAATTTCAACATTGGATGGGAGATCGCTGGCAGGGGGCACAGGGGCAAATTGCTCGCCATAATACAGGTTAGGTTGGGGTTTAGCGTTGAAATAATGCTCAGGCTCGGCGCGGTTGCTGGTATCAACATCCACCAACCAGTTACCTTTTTTATCTTTGTGGCTGACTATAACGATTTTACCGGCAAACTCGCTCATGGGTTCTTCTGTGTCTTTCGGCGGGTGAAAACGCACCAGGTAATAGCCTATGTCGGTGGCGCTCTTGCCGTGCGTCTGACGTTGAACGACCCGAAAATCTACATCTATTCTGGCTTGTTTATGGCGGATGCGGTCAAAGAACTTTTGATACAGTTTGAGTACGTTTTCACGTCCCTGAACTATGGCAAGGCTTTGCTGTTCAGGAATATAAGTGGCATCCTCGGCGTATATGTTTTCCAGAGGGGCGGAGTTAAGTTCTTTAAATGCCCGGTTGAACATGACATAGACACGATTAAGGGCTGCTTGGTCTTTATCCTGTAATTCGGTAGCCTTGAGGGGCTGAAGCACAGAAATCAGGCAAACGAGCAATAGGGTTAAGAATTTCATTAAAATCATCTAAGCAGGCTCATCTGACCTCACTATAATAGAAGCCCTTTGGTAACAGAAGATTGATTTCTTTACAAAGTGTGTAAACCACGTCATAAGTTGGAGGAGTCGCATCATGAAAGCAGATGATCTGACACTTTTTATGCAAGAAATGGCCGATGTGGTGCCGCTCAAACAGCAACCTCAGGCAGTGACCAGAGCGAAACCTCTTTCCAGTGAGTCAAAACAGGCACGCAAAGCCGCCGCCGAAGCCCATGAGTATCTGCAGCGTCTGACCTTGGATTTAGCGCTGATCCCCAGAGTGAAACCCGATGATATGCTCAGTTACAAGCAGCAGGGGATCCAGGAGGCGGTATTCAAGAATTTACGTCTCGGCAAATACAAGATAGCCGCCGAGCTGGATATTCATGCCATGTCGGTGCGACAGGCCAGAGATTATCTGCTCGGTTTCATTCAGGCTCAAGTGGCTTTGGGCCACCGCTGCGTGCTGGTGATACATGGCAAAGGGCAGAATCGTAAGCCGTTTCCTGGGCTTATCAAGTCCTGTGTCAACTTCTGGTTGTCGCAGATAGATGAAGTGCAAGCGTTTCACAGCGCTCAGCGCGAACATGGCGGCTATGGCGCCCTCTATGTGATGTTGCCTAAATCAGCAGCGAAACGGCTTGAATCCCGCGAGACCAACCACAAAGGAGCGGGCTTTCGCTGAGCTGTCTGTGGCGGCAGATTATCTGCCTTGACCGTAGCCGAGATTTCGTTTGACATAAGTGTAACCAATGTTTAATTTAAACGAGTGTTTTAAATTAACTAAGGTCACGGAATGGCAAGTCGATCTGATACCAAGACAAGAATTCTCGATGCCGCGGAGAAGCTGTTTGCCGAGCGGGGGTTTTCAGAAACCTCCCTCAGGCTTATCACCAGCAAAGCAGAAGTGAATCTTGCATCTGTAAACTACCATTTTGGTTCAAAAAAAGAGCTCATCCGGGCGGTTTTGGCACGTTACCTGGATGTTTTTATGCCGTCGGCGTCAAACGCCATTAATGAGCTTATCGGCCGGGATAAACAGGCCTCTTTGGATGCTATTTTCTCCTCTTTGGTGGGGCCGTTGCTGGAACTTAACAAAGTTCGCAACGAAGGAACCAGTATTTTTCTGCAACTGCTTGGTCGTGGCTATATCGAAAGTCAGGGGCACTTGCGCTGGTTTATTACCACTCATTATGGCAAGCATCTGGATCAGTTTGTTCAGGCTGTGTCTGGCAGTGCACCTCACATTCCACCGGCAGAAATGTTCTGGCGCTTGCACTTTACCCTGGGAACCATAGTTTTCACCATGGCCTCGGCCGATGCGCTCAACGAGATAGCCGAAGCCGACTTTGGTGAACATAATGATATAGAGGCAGTGATCCGCAAGGTGATCCCTTACATGGCTGCCGGTGTGGCTGTGCCGTTGGTTTCTCAAGCAGAATAAAGGTCTGGTTATGAGTATTATCCTCTTAATAATAGTTGCCCTGATAGCGCTGTTCTTTGTGCGCAATATACGCCTGCAGTTTGTGACCCGGCCGGTATTGGCCTTCTTTCGCAAGGTGCTACCACCGCTTTCGGATACAGAGCGCGAAGCGATGGAGGCCGGTGATGTGTGGTGGGAAGCCGAGCTGTTTCGTGGGAAACCCAACTGGGAAAGCCTGCATGCCTATGGTAAACCGGCGCTGAGTGCCGATGAGAAAGATTTTATCGACCATCAGGTGATGACGGCGCTAAAAATGATTGATGACTATGACATAGTCAACAACCGCAAGGACTTACCGCCCGAGCTGTGGGAGTACTTCAAGAAAGAAGGCTTCTTCGCGCTGATCATCCCGAAAAAATACGGTGGCCGTGAGTTTTCTGCCTATGCCAACTCCACCATAGTCAGTAAGTTGGCGAGCCGCAGTGTCAGCGCCGCTGTGACTGTGATGGTACCCAACTCACTCGGTCCGGGTGAGCTGCTGACTCATTATGGTACCAAGGAGCAGAAAGAGCATTGGTTGCCGGCCTTGGCCAAAGGTGAAGAGATCCCTTGTTTTGCCCTGACTGGCCCCGAAGCCGGCTCGGATGCCGGTGCCATTCCCGATGAAGGGATAGTCTGCCGCGGTGAGTTCGAAGGCGAGGAAACTCTGGGGCTGAAGCTGAGCTGGAACAAGCGTTACATCACTCTGGCTCCAGTGGCCACTGTGCTGGGGCTGGCATTTCAGATGCGTGACCCAGACGGGCTGTTGGGTGACAAGGTTAACTTGGGGATCACCTGCGCCCTGATCCCAACCGATCATCCCGGCGTGAAAATTGGTCGTCGTCACAACCCGCTCAATATGGCCTTTATGAATGGTACCACTCAAGGGGAAGAGGTGTTTATTCCGCTGGATTGGATCATAGGTGGCCCACAATACGCCGGCCGCGGCTGGCGTATGCTGGTGGAGTGCCTCTCTGCCGGGCGTGGTATTTCACTGCCTGCGCTGGCGACGGCATCAGGGCATATGGCGACCAAGACTACAACCGCTTACAGCTATGTGCGTAAGCAGTTCGGCATGGCCATAGGTCAGTTTGAAGGGGTTCAGGAAGCGCTGGCAAGGATCATTGCCAACACCTATCAGCTGGAAGCGGCTCGTCGTCTGACAACCACAGGCATAGATCTCAAGGTTAAGCCATCTGTGGTGACCGCGATTGCCAAATATCACATGACAGAGCTTGGCCGTCAGGTGATGAACGATGCCATGGATATTCAGTCCGGCAAGGGTATTCAGATGGGGCCAAAAAATTATCTGGCTCATGGCTATATGGCCAACCCAATCTCCATCACAGTGGAAGGGGCCAACATCCTGACCCGTAGTTTGATGATCTTCGGTCAGGGCGCGACCCGCTGTCATCCTTATGTACTGGCCGAGATGGAAGCTGCCGGCATGGAAGACAACAGTGAAGCGCTGGAGCGTTTCGACTCCTTGCTGATGGGCCACATTGGTTATGCGCTGCGTAACGCCTTCGGCTCTTTGGGTAACGCCCTCAGCCGTAGCTATTTTGAGCGCTCACCCGTGAGTGGCGATACCCGCGACTATTACAAGCAGATGGCCCGTCTGTCCAAGGCGCTGGCGCTGGTGACCGACTTATCGATGCTTATCTTGGGCGGCGATCTCAAGCGCAAGGAGATGATTTCAGCCAGACTCGGTGACGTTCTCAGTCAGCTGTATCTGGGCTCGGCCACATTGAAACTGTTTGAAGACAATGGCCGCCAGTTTGACGACCTGCCGATAGTCAAACATGTGATGGATACCCGATTGCAACTGGCTGCCAAGGCGCTTGAGCAGGCGATAGCCAACTTCCCCAACCGTCCGGTTGCCTGGGTCATGCGTGTGCTGGTATTCCCACTGGGGAACCACTTCAACGGCCCGAAAGACAGTCAGTCCATTGAGCTGGTCAAGAGCATGCTTAAACCGGGTCCGGCCCGTGACAGGCTGACCTTCCTCTGTCCTGAGTTTGACGGCGACACCAGTGGTATTGCCGAAGTGGAAGCAGCATTCAAGGCTCAATATCAGTGCCGTGAACTGCACGGCAAACTGAGAAAGGCACAAAAAGATGGCCGTTTGCCTGCCAAACTGGCGCCTTTATCTCTGTATCAGGCGGCATTGGATGCTGAGGTTATCAGTAAAGCCGAGTATGAGCAGTTGCTTGAGGCCGATAAGCTAAGGTTGGCGGCAATCAATGTCGATGATTTTGAAACGCTGTAATTGAGATTGATTGGTATCTGAATTTCAGTTTGGTAAGCCTGTCCCAGGTGGGCTTAGCTCTGATGTAAACAAAATCACCAAGCCTGAAACAGAACAAAAGCAGCAGAAATAAAAAAGGTACGCCTCGGCGTTAATGCCGTTCACTTAGTGTGAACGGCATTTTTCTTAGGCTTAATGGGATACTTGTTTTTACTCATTTTTAACGCACGTGGATAGGCTCTATCCCGTTTCCCATCAAGCTTGAACTGCCTCGCATTACGCACTATGTCCAAGACATCTCTCGGGACATTCCCAGGCGTTTGAGATGACAGCTGAGTCAGTTTAAAAATGATATAACTCGACGCATCTCTAAAGCTTAATTGGTTCGGATGTAACGACGGTAAGCTTTTAGCCATCAACACCATCTTGTATCTGATGAGGTTATAGGCCAACAGTACTCCCCACAATTCTTGGATAACCAGCTCTGGCAATTGACTGCGTAACGTAAAGCGACTCTCCAGAAGATGCTGCTTCATCTCCCGATAGCCCACTTCTATCTCCCATCGATGGGCATATAAATCCGCTATCTCTGCCCCCGGATAACGCAATGGGTCCGTTAATGACGTCAAAATGGAAACCGACTTACCTTTTATCGTCTTCGTCAGTAAGCGAGCTTCAATATTGTCAGGCAGCATAGGCCACTTCTTTCTGGCTTGAGGCGTGGTGGTTAACCGCACCAGTTGGTCGTGTTTTCCTAAAGAGCGTACCACTTCATATTGTGTCCCTTTCTTCAACGGCAGCAGCCAGTGACTGTTAGGTTGAGCCTGTTGCCAGGCGTGCAAAAGTCCCAACGAATAAAAGCCTCTGTCAAACAGCGTCAGGCTGTTATTGGGGATGCTTGATATCAATTCGGCGGCTAAATTCATTTCACTGACAGCAACAGAATCAAAGGCACTGTTCAATACCAAGTGGCTGCTTAGCTCCATCATGCAAACCATGCGAATTTGCGGATAGGCTGCATCACCAGAAGCGTTGGCAGTTTTGGCAAAGGCCTGATTGTTTTGCTCGCTATCAGGTGTTCGCCACACGACACCATCGACCCCATAGAGGTTAAGCCCACACCAATGAGGATGCTCTGCTCTTTCATGCCAGGTCTTGGCACTTCGCTTAAACACATCCCGAACAACATCAGAGCCCAGCCGTTTGCGCGCTTGCGTGACAGCACTGCGAGCAACGTAATCCACCTCTTGAGGTAAGACGATATCAAGCTTATTGATGAGTGAACGGACGGACTCGCCTCTGAACAGAGCCATACCAATCACCGCCCAAATCATGGCATCCATAGGTAACTTACGTCGCCTTAAACTGGCAACACCATGTGAATCAAGGCACGACTGAATTAACTCAGGCTCAAGCACATCGGCCAGACAGGTGAATTCGGTAAGACGATTGATATGAGTACGCGCCAAAGCTTCTGAAAGTTGCATAAAAAAATCCGATGACATGGGGTCATCGGATTTTGATCCTTTCAGTGAGATCGTCAAGCGATCTGTCTTAACTGATCGGCATTACGCCTCGGCGTACCTTTTCTGTTTTGTTATCAGCTTAGCGCTATTGGCAAGCCATTAGGCGACGATCAACACCTTGCAGGTATTGGTGCCACCTACGGTTTCCATGGCATCACCCTTGGTCATGAGCACCATGTCACCACTCTCCAGGTATCCCTTGGCCTTGAGGCTTTCAAGGGCCTTTTTCGCCAGTTCATCGGCGGCATAAACGGTAGAGTCAAACTCAACCGGATAGACACCCCGATAGAGCGCCATCTTGGCCAAAGTGGGCTGATGACGGGCGAGGGCGAAGATAGGCAGCGCTGAGCTTATCCGTGACATCAACTTGGGCGTCGCCCCGGATTCTGTCAGGGCGATAATCGCCTTGACACCCTGCAAATGGTTGGCAGCATACATGGTAGACAGCGCTATGGTTTCTTCTATGGAGCTGAAGCTTTCATCCAGACGGTGCTTGGATACCCGCACACTGGGATGCGCTTCGGCGCCAAGACAAACCCTGGCCATGGCCTGAACCGTTTCTTCAGGATAATCCCCGGCGGCGGTCTCGGCCGAAAGCATTACGGCGTCTGTACCGTCGAGTACGGCGTTGGCCACGTCCATGACTTCGGCGCGGGTCGGCATAGGGCTGCTGATCATAGACTCCATCATCTGGGTTGCGGTGATCACCACCTTATTGAGCTGACGCGAGCGGCTGATCAGTTTTTTCTGCACGGCCACCAGAGCCGGATCGCCGATTTCTACCCCCAGATCGCCGCGGGCAACCATGACGGCATCGGAGGCGAGGATTACATCGTCCATCGCTTCATCGGAAGCTACGGCTTCGGCACGCTCTACCTTGGATACTATCAGGGCGTTGCTGCCGGCCTTTTGCGCCAGTTCGCGGGCATAGTTAAGATCGGCACCGCTGCGGGGGAAGGAAACGGCCAGGTAGTCCACCTGAATTTGTGCCGCAGTGATGATGTCCTGCTTGTCTTTATCTGTCAGTGCAGCAGCAGACAGACCACCGCCTTTCTTGTTGATCCCCTTGTTGTTGGACAGGGGACCGGCAACAGTCACGCTGGTATGTACCTTACGGCCTTCTACCTTTTCGACTTTCAGTTGTACCCGGCCATCGTCCAGCATCAGGATATCACCGACAACCACATCGTCCGGCAGTTCCTTGTAATCGATACCCACCTGGGTTTCGTCGCCTTCGCCTTTACCCAGCTCGGCATCCAGAATGAATGGCTGGCCAAGCTTGAGTTGGACTTTCTTATTGTCCTTGAAGGTGGAAACACGGATTTTCGGACCCTGGAGATCGCCGAGGATGGCAACGTGTACACCAAGCTCTTTCGCAATGCTGCGGGCTTGGCTGGCGCGTTTTAGGTGATCTTCTGGGGAACCGTGGGAGAAGTTGAGGCGAACAACGTTGGCACCTGCTGCTATGATACGACGCAGGTTATCATCACGATCTGTGGCTGGGCCCAGCGTGGTAACGATCTTGGTTCTGCGGAACATAATATACTCCGTTTAAGTTTTAAAAAATCTTACGCTATATTAACAGACATCGGCTCGATATGTAGGAAACTTACAGACAAAATGATCTAACTCAAAGTTTTATTTTTGTGAGTTACGGCTAATTTTAGGCGGGGCTTGGGCAGTTGCCAATTTTGGTAACTGCCCAGGTGCTTACGGGAAAGGGGATTACAGTGGTTCGCTCTTATCTATGCGGGATTCCTTCAAAACTTCCTTGACCCGCTTGAGACTTTCCCTGAAGCGTGGGCCCCGGCGCAGGGTAAACCCGGTCGCCAGCACATCAATAATCACCAACTGAGCCAAACGAGAGGCCATAGGCAGGTACATATCTGTGTCCTCCGGCACTTCCATGGTAACCGGCAGGGTACATTCCTGCGACAGCGGCGAGTGACGCGCGGTAATACCTATCACGGCAGCGCCGTTTTCTCTGGCCAATCTTGCTATATCGATCAAAGACTTGGTGCGGCCTGTGTGGGAAATCAGCACCACTACATCGCCTTCATCACTATTGATACAGCTCATGCGTTGCATCAACACATCATCGAAACATAAAACCGGTACATTAAAGCGGAAGAACTTGTTCTGGGCATCGTGTGCCACTGAGGCAGAGGCGCCAAGACCGAAGAAAGAGATCTTTTTCGCTTGAGTCAGTATGTCTACCGCCTTGTTGATGGCCGTGGTATCTATGCTCTGGCGTGCAGTATCCAGAGAAGCCATGGAAGATTCGAAGATCTTGGTGGTGTAAGACTCGGGTGTATCATCTTCCTCAACGTGACGACTGACGTAAGGGGTACCATTTGCGAGACTTTGGGCCAGATGTAATTTAAAATCCGGGAAACCTTTGGTATCCAAACGACGACAGAAGCGGTTGACTGTAGGCTCGCTGACATCCGCCATCTTGGCCAGAGTTGCTATGCTTGAATGAATAGCTGTCTGGGGTGATGCCAGGATAACTTCGGCTACTTTGCGTTCTGACTTGCTGAAATGGGGGAGGTTTTTTTGAACCTTTTCTAGGGTATTCATACGCGTACGTCCGCTGGGTTGAAATTATGTAATTTTATTATTTCTTTGAGGCCTGAGCACTACAAAGTAGGGTGCAAACCAATCTTGACGTAAGTCCTGTATATACCGGAATGAAAACAGGCTAACTTCCGAGATAAGAAGGTTTTAAGCAGGAAAAGCATACCAGATTATTGCCAAACCTGCCTAGACTGGCCTCAAGGCTTTATTTGCAAATTATAGATGCATTTAATAAATACTGTTGTTATATTACAACAAAAGTGTGGAATTCTTCATCGCATAGTGGAACCACCACCGACAAAAGGAGAGCATTAAGCAATGGGCAAAACAACATCAGAGGCCAAAGCTTGTGATTTTGTACTCTTTGGTACCAAGGGCGACTTGGCAAGGCGCAAATTGTTGCCTTCGCTCTACCAGCTGGATAAGGCCGGTCTGCTCAATCGGGACACCAAGGTCATAGGTGTTGCCAAAGATGAATTCTCTGCCGAAGATTTTCGCGCACTGGTTAAAACGGCTCTGAGCACCTTTGTTAAAGAACCCCTGTGCGACACCACGCTTTCCCGCTTCCTCGAACGTTGTCATTATGTCGGTACCAACTTTACCGAATCTGAAGGATACAAAGCCTTCCACCAACTGCTCGAACCTGCCAAGCGGGTGATGGTCAACTATTTTGCTACGCCTCCGGCTATTTTCGGTGATATCTGCCGTTGCCTGCATGAACAACAACTGATCCATCCCGATACCCGGGTGGTGCTGGAAAAGCCCATAGGCTCAGATCTGCAGTCATCCAGAGTGATCAATGACCAGGTTTCTGCCTACTTCAGTGAGAGTCAGGTCTATCGTATCGACCACTATCTGGGTAAAGAAACAGTACAGAACTTGATTGCTTTGCGTTTTGCCAACTCACTGTTTGCCTCCAAGTGGGATAACCGCACCATAGATCATGTACAGATCACTGTGGCCGAAGAGGTGGGTATTGAAGGACGCTGGGGTTATTTCGACAAAGCCGGCCAGATGCGCGACATGATCCAGAACCACTTATTGCAGGTGCTGACCTTGATTGCCATGGATCCTCCGGTGAATCTGGATGCCGATAGCATTCGTGATGAGAAGGTGAAGGTGCTCAAGTCGCTGCGTCCCATCAATCAGGACAATGTATTTGAAAACACTGTGCGCGGCCAGTATTCGGCCGGGTTCCTCAAAGGATCGCCGGTTCCCGGTTATCTGGAGGAAGAGGGCGCCAACGTGGATTCCAACACAGAAACCTTTGTCGCCTTGCGTGTCGATATCGACAATTGGCGCTGGGCCGGGGTGCCTTTCTATCTGCGCAGCGGTAAACGTATGCCGTTCAAGAGTTCTGAAATTGTCATCTATTTCAAGAATCCACCCCATAACCTGTATCGTTCAAGCCATCGCAATCTGCCGCCCAATAAGTTGACCATACGTTTGCAACCGCATGAAGGGGTGGAGATCCAGATGATGAATAAGGTGCCCGGGCTTGAGCAGAAACAGCGACTGCAAACCACCAAGCTGGATTTGAGCTTCTCCGACACCTTCAAGAACGAACGTATCGCCGATGCTTATGAACGTTTGTTGCTTGAAGCTATGCTGGGTAATCAGGCATTGTTTGTACGCCGCGACGAAGTGGAGCAGGCTTGGACTTGGGTCGATGGCATTATTCAGTCCTGGGAGATGAGCAACGAAAAACCCAAGCCTTATCCTGCCGGTACCTGGGGGCCTGTGGCCTCAGTGGCCTTGATCACCAAAGACGGTCGCTCCTGGGATGAATAAGGAGACAGCATGATTAAAGAAACTGTATTCAAGTCTTTCGACAACCCCACTGCGCTGGAGGCCCAGTTGGCCGAACGTATTGCCGGCGCGTTGCAAAACGCGATAGATAACCGCGGCAAGGCCAGTCTGGTGGTTTCCGGTGGCTCGACGCCGCTGAAACTGTTTGCTGAGCTCAGCCATAAAATGATCGACTGGAGCGATGTTTACATAACGCTCGCCGACGAGCGCTGGGTGGATGCCGAAGACAAGGACTCCAACGAGCGCCTGGTGCGCGAGCATCTACTGCAAAATCGCGCCGCCAGCGCCAAGTTCCGCGGCCTGAAGAATATGTTTGCCACTCCTGAAGCGGGCTTGAGTATGGCCACAGAGCAGTTGGCCAACTTCCCGAGGCCTTTCGATGTGGTGGTGTTGGGAATGGGTAATGATGGCCATACCTGCTCTTGGTTTCCCTGCGCCCCTGAAGAACAACTGACCGAGGCGCTGGAAACCGATGCACTGCTGTGCGCTGTGCATCCGGGCAATGCGCCTCACGCCAGGATCAGCCTGAGCCGTAAAGCCGTGCTCGGCAGCCGCCAGATTTATCTGCATCTGGTCGGCGAAACCAAACTTTCCGTATATCACCAAGCTCTCGAGAGTGACGATCCCAGGGAAATGCCGATCCGCGCCGTGTTGGCGCAGCATAAGACCCCGGTCGATGTGTTCTGGAGCGCTTAAGGAGGCAAGATGCACCCAAGAGTTCAAGCCGTAACAGACAGGATTATTGCCCGCAGCCAAGATCACAGGGGTAAGTACCTGGCGGCATTGGCCGAAGCCAGAGCCAAGGGCGTGCACCGCAGCAGCTTGAGCTGCGGCAATCTGGCCCATGGGTTTGCTGCATGTCAGCCGGCCGATAAAGACAGCCTGCGCCAGCTGACCAAGGTTAATATAGGCATAGTGACAGCATTCAATGACATGCTTTCGGCGCACCAACCTTACGAACACTATCCTGAATTATTGAAACAGGCCTGCAATGAAGTGGGCAGCGTTGCCCAGGTGGCAGGCGGTGTACCGGCCATGTGTGACGGTGTCACCCAAGGCCAACCTGGGATGGAGCTCAGCTTGCTGAGCCGTGAAGTGATTGCCATGGCTACCGCTGTTGGTCTGTCCCACAATATGTTTGATGGTGCCCTGCTGCTGGGTATTTGTGACAAGATAGTCCCTGGGCTACTGATTGGCGCCCTGAGCTTTGGTCATCTACCCATGTTGTTTGTGCCGGCGGGACCGATGAAATCCGGGATCCCCAATAAGGAAAAAGCCCGTATTCGCCAGCAGTTTGCCGAAGGTAAGGTCGATAGAACCGCCTTGCTCGAAGCCGAATCCAAGTCCTACCACAGCGCGGGTACCTGTACCTTCTACGGTACGGCCAACAGCAACCAGTTGATGCTGGAAGTCATGGGGCTGCAGTTACCCGGCTCCTCATTTGTCAATCCGGACGACCCTTTGCGTGAGGCGCTCAATAAGGCGGCCGCCAAACAGGTGTGCCGTCTGACTGAACTTGGCAACCAATACAGCCCGATAGGTGAACTGGTTTGTGAAAAGTCGATAGTCAACGGCATAGTGGCTCTGCTCGCCACCGGTGGCTCGACCAATCTCACCATGCACATAGTGGCGGCGGCCCGGGCGGCAGGCATCATAGTCAACTGGGACGATTTCTCTGAACTGTCGGATGTGGTGCCGCTGCTGGCCAGGGTATATCCCAACGGTCATGCCGACATCAACCATTTTCATGCTGCCGGGGGGATGGCTTATCTGGTTCGGCAGTTGCTGGATGCTGGTTTACTACATCAAGACGTCAACACAGTGGCTGGCTTTGGTCTTGAGCGTTACACCAAGGAGCCCAAGTTACTTAATGGCGAGCTCAGTTGGGTGGATGGCCCGACCGAGAGTCTGGACAGCGAAGTGCTGACCTCAGTGGCCAAGCCGTTTCAGAGCAACGGCGGTCTTAAACTGCTAAAGGGCAATCTGGGCCGGGCGGTTATTAAGGTTTCTGCGGTTCAGGAGCAACATAGAGTGGTGGAAGCTCCGGCTGTGGTTATCGACGATCAGAATCAGCTCAATGAGCTTTTTACCAGTGGTCAACTGGATAAGGACTGCGTGGTGGTGGTCAAGGGGCAAGGTCCCAAGGCCAACGGTATGCCTGAGCTGCATAAGCTGACGCCTATTCTCGGGACCTTGCAGGACAGGGGCTTTAAAGTTGCCCTGGTGACCGATGGCCGTATGTCAGGAGCCTCAGGCAAGGTGCCTGCGGCCATCCATCTGACGCCGGAAGCGCTCGATGGCGGTATGATAGCCAAGGTGCACAGCGGTGATTTGGTGCGGGTCGATGCCGAAAAGGGCGAACTCAGTCTGCTTGTCGATGAGCAGCAACTGTCCGCAAGAAGTGCCGATAAAGTGGAATTGAGAAGTGTGCGTTACGGCATGGGTCGTGAGCTGTTCAGTGCGCTGCGGGCCAATCTCAGCAGTCCTGAAACCGGTGCTCGCAGTACCAGTGCCATAGATGACTATTACTAATCATTAAGGAATAAAGTACATGCTTGAGAATAACTGGTCCTTGCAACCTCAGGACATATTTAAACTGAGCCCGATCATTCCGGTAATGGTTATCAACAAGATTGAACATGCGGTGCCCCTGGCCAAGGCGCTGGTTGCCGGTGGCATTCGGGTACTGGAAGTGACCTTGCGCACCGATTGTGCCCTTGAGGCCATAGCACGGATTGCAACCGAGGTGCCGGAAGCCTTGGTCGGCGCCGGCACCATACTGAATGAAGCGCAATTGGCGCAGGCTGCAGAGGCCGGCGCTCAGTTTGCCATCACCCCAGGGGCGACAGTGGAACTGCTCAAGGCGGGTAAAGCCGGTAAGATCCCACTTATTCCGGGGGTGGCCAGTATCTCCGAAGTCATGGTGGGGCTGGGTCTGGGCTATACCCACTTCAAGTTCTTCCCGGCCGAGGCTTCTGGCGGGGTCAATGCGCTCAAAGCCTTCAGCGGCCCGCTGGCCGATGTCCGTTTCTGCCCAACTGGCGGGATCACTCCGAGCAGCTATAAAGACTACCTGGCGCTGGGGAATGTCGATTGTATCGGTGGCAGTTGGATAGCTCCGGTAGAAGCGATGGAGCAGGGCGACTGGGCCAGGATCACCAGACTATGCCAGGAAGCCATCGCGGCGCTGTGAGCATTTAACCAGAATGAATAAGGCTACCCGAGGTAGCCTTTTCTTTGCTCCGGTGTTTTTATTGGCAACAAAATCAACAATTTTAGTCCTTTAGGCTGGCTTGCACTGTTATTGGCTTTAGGGTAGCTTGGTTTGAAAAGAGTAAGTTATTGGTTTTTATTGGGCTGTTCTATTGCTGCCGTAATAGTTGTCGATGAATAAGCTGTATGATTCAGGGAGGAGCCTTTTATGAGATTCGAGCGCATCATCAAGCATTACAATGCCTGTCAATGTCCGACATGTTCATATCAGAGCGCAAATGGTCGTATCGCTGAGGCCTGCATCGATTTCGGTTTTATTGCCAACTGGCTAACAGTGCCGCTCGGGTTTGGCACTATGATTTTGCTTGGATTACAGCCCCTGCCTATTAGAATGTCTTGCCCTGTCTGTGGAAATACCTTTTTCGCCAGCGGTTTTCGTCACTAATCTATTCCGGATCTGATAAAAGGAGTCTTGTCATGTATGGCTCAGCGGTAATTCCGTACTCTGTTAGCCTGTCAAAAGTCAGTAATTTAAGAGAGTTATCTTCCAGGCTCAGATATTTGCTGGTGTTGGCTTTTGCTTGGCTCCTTGGCGGCTGCGGTCAGCCCTTGCCACTGGACAAGGCAGAATATGCCGGTGAGTGGCAGAGTGCTGACATGTATCTGCTTATTCAGCACGACGGCTCTGTAGAGTATCAGCGCTATGATGGCAACAGCAGCACCTCGATAAGTGGTGGTATCCAAAAGTTTGACGGTAACGACTTTGAAGTGGGGATAGGTTTTCTCTCCAGTCGTTTTGAAGTATCAGAGCCGCCACACAGGGTCGGAAGCGACTGGCAGATGGTGGTTGATGGTGTCCGGTTGACCCGGGTTTCCGATGTACAGTTTTATTGAACCTAAGTCTTGCTCAAGCTTAGGTTTAAGTAGAGATGGATATGGAAAAGGCGCCAATGGCGCCTTTTTTGTGTCAGTCTTTGTTTTTATCCTGATGTTTTCCATCAGTCTGGGAGCTCAGGGTTTTATCCGTGTTGCCAGCGGCTTCACCCTTACGCTTTATTTGCTTGTCTTTACTGTGCTGGCCAAATTGCGGCATTTTAAACTTGGCACTGTACTTGAGCACCGCCAGGTTACTGGCAATAACGCCTATCACTAAAATGATGATCAACCAGACTTCCAAAGATGACATTTCCATCTCCCGCTACCTGCTTCAGTCTACGGCCAGACGCTGTTCACAGCGGCGGATATCTTCAGGTGTATCTACCTCAGGCGAGTCAAAAGCGCTGATGGCGACCTTGATCTTGTGACCATATTCCAGGGCCCGCAGTTGCTCCAGTTTTTCCAGATCTTCCAGTCTGCCCAAAGGCAGCTTGGCAAAGGTTTCGACAAAACGGCGGGTGTAGGCATACACCCCAAGATGCTTATAGACGGGGTAGTCGTTGATATCACGCCCAAATGGGATCCGGGCGCGGGAGAAATAAAGCGCATAGAATTCGTTGTCAAAGACCATCTTCACATGCTTGGGATCGTCCAATTCATCCTCTTCGGTGATTTGGTAGCCGAGGGTGGCCATTTCAAACTCACCGGGATGACGCTGGAACAGACTGATGATCTGCTCTATGGAGATGGGATCGATCAGGGGTTGATCCCCTTGCAGGTTGACTACCAGATCGTCATCCGCCAACCCCAATTGGGTGATGGCATCGTTAATCCTGTCGGTGCCGGAGGCCGCTTCGGCGCCGGTCATCACAACATTGCCGCCAAAGGCCTCTACAGCGTCCTTGATGCGTACATCATCGGTTGCCACATAGATGTTATCCAACCCTTTGGCCAGTCCGGCGCGCTCATAAACGTGCTGGATCATAGGTTTACCGTTAATCGGTGCCAGAGGTTTGCCGGGAAAGCGGCTGGAACCATAGCGTGCAGGGATCAACAGGGTGACTTTCATTCAATTTTCCTAGTATTCAAGAAGAAAGGGCTCATAAAGAGCCCTAATCATAGCAGTCATTTACCGGCTTAGATACGACGGAACAGCTTGGTCAGCATCTCATCGGTGACTTTTTCCTGCCAGCTGTCACCATAGACGTTGGCCCACAAAGGACCCATGCTCTTGGTGACTTTAACCATGGCGGCAATGGTTTCGTCCGGCAAGTCTTTACAGATATTTTTAGGCAACTGGATGTTGTGCTTCTTCATCATGGCACGGAATTCTTCAACCCCTTCAGGGTAGAATTCTTCCAGTACATCGAAGGCGATACAGTTACCAATACCGTGGTGATAACCCAAGATATAAGACAGACCGTAAGAAACCGCATGGCAGGCACCTACCTGGCTATAGGCGATACTCATACCGCCCATGAAGGAGGCCATCATCAGCTTGTCGTCTTTCTCAGGGTGATCACCCAGGAAAACTTCACGGCACATATCCATGGACTTCTCGGCGTAGGCGCGGGAGAACTCGTTCAGGAAGGTACCTTGCAGAGATTCAACACAGTGGATATAGCAGTCCATACCTGTGTAGAACCATTGGTCAGTGGGTACGCCGGCAATCAGCTCGGAGTCCATGATGATCTGATCGAATACTGTGTAGTCAGAGTTCAGACCCAGTTTACGCTCAGGGCCGCACAGTACCGCGGTACGTGAGGCTTCGGCACCTGTACCGGAAATGGTAGGGATACCTATGTGGTGAATTGCAGGGTTCTTGATCAGATCCCAGCCTTGGTACTTGGCAGAACCACCCGGGTTGGTCAGCATCAAAGATACGGCTTTGGCCAGATCCATGGTGGCGCCGCCGCCCA
This sequence comes from Shewanella chilikensis, assembly GCF_037953065.1. Lineage (NCBI taxonomy): Bacteria > Pseudomonadati > Pseudomonadota > Gammaproteobacteria > Alteromonadales > Shewanellaceae > Shewanella > Shewanella chilikensis. The sequence continues at coordinate 2,121,304 of NZ_CP149966.1, forward strand.
GACCGACTACGCTCACAGGCAGTTTGCTGTTGAATGCCTGAACCTGCTCGGTAAGGCTGTCAACCTGCTCTGTGGTTGGTTCTTCATCGACATTGACCCATAGCACCAGATCTTGTTCTTTCTGTGGCAGACGACCTTCCAGCGGCTTGCCTTTGTGAACGTCATCCACGACGAAAACCACGAAGTCGTTGGCTTCTTTGCGCTCGGCGGCCAGCACTTCATCCAGTTGGACAAAAGAACCGCGACCAAAGATCATTTTGGGGACGACTTTAAAATTCTTGAAACTCATAGCAACCAGCTCCCTTTAGGTTATTGGGCAAATGCTTTCTTGATGTTGGCAATGCGCTCGGCAATCTGTTCTTCACTCCAGGACAGCTTGATCAGCATGGAAATGGTCCGGCTCATGATAGCGTCAGATTTGGGCACAGAAACTTTAGTATAATCCGGACGATCTTCGATTAATGTGATCGGCAGGGCAGCAGGGCTCTTGAGCTGCTGAATGTGGTGCCAGTTCTTCAGGTAGTGCCAGTTGTTGACATACCAGTAGAAGCAACCATCGACACCGTTGGCAGAGAGCGCCTTGCTGACTTCCTGAGTGCGCTGCTCGGTTGGCAGCATAAAGCTGAGGAAACCGGCGCTGTCGCCTTCAGGATCGGGAATTTCGCGGAAAGTAACTTCTTCAATATCGGCCATGGCGTCTTTGATAAGCTTTTTGTTGCGACGCTGGATCTCCACTATGGTGTCCAGTTTGCGCAGCTGAGCCAGACCCAGGGCGGCGTTCATTTCGCTGATACGGAAGTTGAGGCCCATAATAGGGTGAGACTCGGCGCCGCGGTCATTACCTATATGATCATGGCCGTGGTCAGAGAACATGTGGGCGTGGTTGTAGATGGTTTCATCATTGGTGATCACTGCGCCACCTTCACCACAGGTGATGGTTTTAACCGAGTCGAAAGAGAAACAACCCACAGCGCCTATGGTGCCCAGAGCCTGACCTTTGTAGCTGCCGCCGATGGCCTGACAGGCATCTTCCAGCAGTACCAGATTGTGTTTTTCACAGATGGCTTTGATTTCGTCCATCTTGGCCATGGAACCGCACATGTGTACCAGGTTTACCGCCTTGGTGCGTGGGGTAATGGCGGCTTCAATTCCTTCTGGTGACAGACACAGAGTCTCATCGATTTCGGCAAATACCGGAATGGCGCCGGCCATGAATACTGCTTCAACAGAAGCGACAAAGGTGAAAGGAGGAACAATCACTTCATCCCCGGCGCCGATACCGGCGGCGGCCAGCGCGGTTTGCAGGGCGGCAGTACCGCTGGAGAGCAGGTGAGCATGCTTGACATTCATCTTGTCACATAAGAGCTGCTCCATATCGCGGGTTTTCCAGCGATCATTACGCATGGCATCAAAGTTGTAACGGAAGGTGAATCCGTTCTCCATGACGTCTGCTACTTCCTGTTTTTCTTCAGGACCAAACAATTCAAAACCGGGCATGGAAGGTGTCTCCTTAGATAGTGTTGTGCTCTGGGAGGGTCACGCCAGAAAAGGCCTTATGCCATAAGGCTGTCACGCGAAATGCGCCGGGTGACCGGATGACTGAGCACCCGTGTTAACTGCAGAATTATAACGGGGTGGCCAACATACTGCGATGCTTTCTTTCGGAAAAAATCCAACTGCGTAAAATTTCACCGATAAAGCAAGGGGCGCTGCTGCGCCCCTTGTCTGTTTGGATTACTCCACCCTTTGATGTCCGCCATCCACTGTGACGTCAAGATCGGTCAAAAGCCCATTGTCTATTCCGTAGATCCAGCCGTGCACTGAGAGATTTTGTCCCTTGGCCCAGGCTTCCTGGACTATGTTGCTGCTGGTGACATTGGCGACCTGCTCAATCACATTGAGCTCACAAAGGCGATCAAACCGTTGTTTTTCATTGAGGGTTTCCAGCTCTTGGTGGTGCAGGCGGTAGATATCCCTGAGATGTCCCAGCCAGTTGTCGATAAGCCCGAGTCTGTCGGTACCCATGGCGGCCTTGACGCCGCCGCAGCCGTAGTGGCCCACCACCATGATATGCTTCACCTTGAGCACATCAACCGCGTATTGCAAAACTGACAAACAGTTGAGATCTGTGTGGATCACCATGTTGGCGATATTGCGATGTACAAATACTTCTCCCGGCATCAGATCTATGATCTGGTTGGAGGGAACCCGGCTGTCGGAACAACCTATCCAGAGATATTCGGGGTTTTGCTGTTTGGCCAACTGCTCAAAAAACTCTGGGTTTTCAGTGCTTATTCTGGCTGCCCAGCGGCGGTTGTTTTCAAAAAGCGGTTTCAGTATTTTCATTCAGGCTCACAAAATAGCTTATGGGAACACAGTGGTCCGATTTATTTTCGGCAGTGTATCAGAAAATAAAGCCGCGCTGGTCTATCCATCGCGGCCGGATTTCAGTGATGTTTTTCAAGAAACGTCAGCAGGGCTTGGTTGATAAAATCGCCCTGTTCCAACACAGAAATATGGCCGGCTGCCGGTATCTGCATCATCTCGGCGCCATCTATGGCATCGACCATCAAAAAGGATTCCAGCACAGTGCGTGCCGTGTCTTCTACTCCTGACATGATTAAACAGGGTAGAGTCAAGTTATCGGCATCTTCCATGGCGTCGCGGCGATTGAAAATCAGTTTGCCCATGGCGACGGTATCAGGGATACGCTCTGGTGAAATACTTTGCAGGGCGCTGGCGAAATCACTCAGCAGTTGTGGCCGTAAACTTGCAGTGGTTACGGCAAAAAACATAGGTGCTATCTGCTCTGCCATGGGCGCAGGAATTTGCCCCAATTGGCTGATGCCATCCAACATGGCCATATATTTGTTGCGGGTAACTTCGGGCTCAAAGCCGAGGAAGCTGCCCATCATCACCAACGCCTTGACTCTTGAAGGCGCCTTCAGAACCAGCTCGGCGCCCCACATGGCACCGACCGACAAGCCGATGACAGTGAATTCATCGACATTGAGTTTATCCATCAAGGTCAACATATCGGCGGCGATATCCGCCAGGCTCTCGGTATGCGCTGGAATCGCGCCTGACTGACCATGTCCCCAAAGATCCGGCACTATGCAGCGGTAGTGTTTCGCCAGTACAGGCAGTTGCTGTTGCCACATGGTGGCGTCCCAAAGGTAGCTGTGGCCGAGCAGCAGCACAGGGCCCTGGCCCAGATCCAGATAGCTGAGGGTTTCGCCCCTGAGTTCGATTTGCTGCCGATATTGATTGAAGTCAGTCATTGTTGAAAGGTATCCCGGATTTATTGTTTGGAGCAAAGGATACCTCAAGTTTGCCGACTTAGGATCCGGGTGCGAAATCGCATGATGTTTATTTAAACTCGCTCATTCAAACGTACTTCAAAGGTACTTATGTGAAGCTTTCCGGATAGGGGGCAACGCGCCTGACATAAGTCTCGACCAGTTCCGGCAAACGCCTAAGCAAACTTTGCTTGAGTGCTAAGTCACTGTGGTCGAGTATTTGCCGCAGACGATCGCTATCAAACTTTTCGAGAAACCCTTTGGCCTTTGGCAGGAAACTCAAGTGCCAGCGCTCCGGGCTGACGCCACTGAGGCCTGGCTGAAAAGGGCGATAGAAGCCAAAATCCAGGGCGCGCTCGTCCAGCCACAGGTTCAACTTATAGCAAGGGCCCTGGGGTTCATACTCGGCATTAACCAATTTGAGTTCATGCTTGCTGATTTGGCCGCTGTCGAATAGATCCATGTCGGTCCCCCAGTGGTGGCGAGAGGCGCCAGGCAGCGCCGACCAAAGCAAAATAAGCGCCACTAACTCATCATCACTGAGCGCGCCGACGTCACCTACCGGGAGTGAGTTTTTATCCAGTAGAGGGCGCTTCCCTGAGGCTTTGGCATTCCAAATCGCGAGTTGACGCTCAAAGCTGCGATAACCCGAACAGATGGCCAGGGCGATGCCATCTTGCTCGGCGGCGGCCTGCATCTTGAGAAAGGCCTTTGCCGTCTCGGCTTCCAGCCAAACTTCAGCGCCTGAGCCGCTTTCACTGCCGCTTAGATTAACCAGTGTCCTTCGCGGCGCTTCTTCGGTCTCCAGCCCATAGAGAAAATCGCTCTTTGCCATCACTTACTCCAACAAGAGTTTTTCCAGGATACGCTGATAACACTGGGCCAACAGCTCGAGATCCGCGACTTTCACGCACTCATTAACCTTGTGAATAGTGGCATTCACCGGACCCAGCTCTATTACCTGAGCACCGGTAGGCGCAATAAAGCGCCCATCTGAAGTGCCGCCCGAGGTTTGCGGGTCGGTCTCTGAGCCTGTTACCTCTTTAATCGCTTGGCGGGTCGCTTCAAGCAGCGGGCCATCGCCGGTCAAAAATGGCAGGCCGTTGAAGATCCAGCCAAGCTCATAATTCAGTCCATGGGCATCGAGGATATTCTCGACCCGCTTAATCAGCTCTTCGGCGGTGACTTCGGTGGAGTAACGGAAGTTGAACATTACCTTGAGCTCACCCGGGATCACGTTGGATGCCCCTGTGCCGCCGTTGATATTGGCTATCTGAAAACTGGTCGGCGGGAAAAACTCATTGCCTTTGTCCCACTGCATGGCGGCAAGTTCGGCCAACGCCGGCGCAGCCTTGTGCACTGGGTTATCCGCCAGGTGAGGGTAGGCCACATGTCCTTGAATACCCTTGACGACGAGATTGCCGGTGAGGCTGCCGCGGCGACCATTTTTGACTACATCGCCTAGTTTGAGAGTACTGGATGGCTCACCGACCAAGGCCCAGGTGATCTTTTCATTGCGCTCTTCCAGGGTGTCTATCACCCGGGTAGTGCCGTTGATAAAGGGGCCTTCTTCATCGCTTGTGATCAGAAAAGCGATAGAGCCTTGATGGTTCGGATGGGCGGTCACAAAACGCTCGGTGGCCACCACCATGGCCGCCAACGAGCCTTTCATATCCGCGGCGCCGCGGCCGTGAAGATAGTCGTCGATAACCACTGGCTCGAAGGGCGGAGTATGCCAATTGGTCAAGTCCCCCGGCGGTACCACATCTGTATGGCCGGCAAAACAAAATACCGGTCCTTCAGTACCGCGGCGAGACCAGAGATTGGTGGTATCTTCAAATACCATGGACTCGTTGGCAAAGCCCAGTTTGGCAAGGCGCTCGGCCATCAATGCCTGACAGCCTTCATCCAGAGGGGTAACAGATGCCCTGGAGATTAACTCCTTGGCAAGTTCAAGCACCTGCTGACTCATAGGCCGAACCACGCTTGGTAGTCGGCTTCTTTAAAACCGGTCATCACATCTTGGCCCCGGGTCAATACAGGGCGTTTGATAAGGGTTGGATTGGCCAGCATCAGGGATATCGCCTTGGCACTATCAATATCCTGCTTATCGGCGTCATCCAGCGCACGGAAACTGGTGGAGCGTTTGTTCAGCACCGCCTCCCAGCCGATGCGCTCGACCCAGGCCTTGAGAGTGTCTTGTGATAGTTCCTGCTCACGAAAATCCACAAAAGTCACTTGCTGGCCCTTGGCCTCCAACCATTTTCGTGCCTTCTTAACCGTGTCGCACTTTTGGGGAGAAATACCGTACATTATTGTTTGAGAGATCTGTTCGACTTCCATGCTGTTTTAATTGTTTGTTTGTGTTGGGGTAAACATACCACAGGAGAAAATGATGAGCACCACCAAGGCTTATTCTTATCTTAGGTTTAGTACAACAAGACAAGTACGGGGTGATAGTGCAAGACGTCAGCTTGAGTTGGCTCGTGATTATGCCAAGAGAAAGGGATTGGAACTGCAAGAGCTTGCTTTAGCAGATATGGGGGTAAGTGCATTTAAAGGTGCCAATAGAGACGCTGCACTAGGGGTCTTTCTCCGCTTGGTTCAGGACGGCAAAATCCCTAAAGGGGCATATCTGTTAGTAGAGTCTCATGACAGATTAAGCCGACAGAATGTGGAAGATGCACTCATGCAATTCATGGAGATTATACGAGCTGGCATTGTTGTCGTGACTTTAACCGATGAAGTTGAATATCGGCAAGGGCAACTGGATATGTCAAAGCTGATGCTCAGTTTGGTTTATATGAGTCGTGCCAATGAAGAGTCTGAGATGAAAAGCCGAAGGGCTAAAGCTGTATGGGAACAAAGTAGAAAGGCTGCAGCAGAAAGCGGAATTCAAAGGGTACAGTAGTGATAGTAAAACATTGGGAGTTAATAGTAAGGGGCAACCCCAAGGGTCAGAAAAGAAGAACCTACAACGAGCTCAGTTGATGAGAACAAAAAAGGCCAAGATAGGACAAGATTCGAATAGGATTGGTGGGGCTTATACTGCGGGTGAGGTCGATTTGTGGGGTCGGATAGAAGCCGTTGAAGGTAAGAAGATGCACCTTGCTGTATTTACCAATACTGAAACCGGACAAGCTCGTGCTTTTTGGCAAGATAGTGATGGTAATTTGGTTGGGAATCCTGTAGTAGACGAGTTTATCCCTCAATTTGAAGAAGCTAAGAGCTTGATTGGTAAAGCATTGAAAGGAAACTAAACAGAATGGTAAGTGATAGTAAGAAGCCCCCACTGTTGGCACCTAAGGATATAGTAGAACAAACCAACGACTTTCTTAACTCAATCGCTGAAGCCAAACAGCGAAAAGAAAGTGGTTTCTACGAAGCGGAAGGAATAACCTCTGACACTATCTATAATGGTTGGTCTACTAGATATGCGGCACTTGGCATGGCTTACGCCTTACAAGGAGCATATTCCGATTCTAAAAGCGCCTTCAAAACAGCAGCGGAACTGCAGTTTCTAACATTAAGAATGGCTTACGATCCAAGTTATGCAGAATACTTAGGGGATGAAGCCAGGGTTGGTAGGCAAGCTGCAGATGCTATGGATTGTTTTAGTTATGCAATGGCAGCAGGGATAATGGACGTTGCCCAATCCGTTTGTGCCATGTTTCCTTCTTCTGTTGATAGAAGACCCGCTTATCTAGCTAAACCCAATACTATCGATGAGTTTGTTTTTGCCCTCGACGCTTTTTTTAAAGGGGAATTGAGCAAAGCAGCTCATATTTGTGAGAACCGGATAGAGAAGTTCCTGGCCAAGCCCAGTAAGAAGGTCACCTTCAACAGCAATTACTACACCTTGCATTTGGCACTATGGGGAATATGTACGGGGGACCAGCAGTCCTTTGATGAAGGAATTCGAAAGCAACTGACTATTTGTCATCATGAAGCTCGTTACGGTGAGTGGAAGGGAATGGTTCCGGGCCATTACGCTGAATTTGCTGTTGCACTCACTAATCTTGCTATCCACGCGGGCCTTAAGCAGCAAGTGTTTGACCCCTTCATTCCTCAGGGGCTGGTCTGGAGGAATTAGCTTATTGATAGTTTCAAAGGTTGAGGGAGGGTAATCCTCCCCTTTTTAATCCCATAGATTCTATCTGTCATGACGAGTCCGTTTCTCTGTATTGCTTATAGTTCGTAATTGTCAGCGAGTATAACAAAGGCTAAACCGATGAAAAGGGCTATTTTGATGGGGGAATTTACAGTAACCGGCTCTCTGGGTTATCCAACTTCGACAGGCCCAGGTATGCCTTCAGTCAGATGCCTTGAACGCCAATTGTTGTGCAAGCCACTCTTTACATCAAGAGAGTGCCACGATGACTTAGTCGCACCTTCCTTAGTTTTGTTCATTTTGAGCATGCGCTTAATGGATAAAATTTCGTCAAAGGTTTTTATGGAAATTAATTTCGCAATCTTATATTAACCTTGATTTAACACTAGGCTGTCCTGTACGTCAGCAACCTTATTGAATGCGGACGCAGAATAGGAATTAGCCAATGAATAATACGGTTATTTTTATCAATGCCCTGAGTTGTCGGGGGGCAACCGGGACGATAACTAAGTCAGAATCCCATGCTCTTTCTTGTAAAGCGCAAACAGATATTTTGCCAATTAGCTTTGTTGGTGGATTAGGGGCCGTTACCCCGGTCGCCAGCTTACTCAGTTTAGCCATTCGACAGCTAAAACGTGATATAGAACGCAGGTTTCTCTTTTTAACGAGTTGGCGAGCGGAGCCTGGTTGCACACAAAGACATTTTAAACATTTTCCCGCCATCTATCAGGTGTTTGACTGTAATTCTTCTGAGCAGTTCAGATTGCAGAGCGCGTATCTATTCAAGGGATTTAGTTGCGATAAATGGCAAGGCTATAGGCAAAAGTCTCGTAAGTTCCCTGGCGGTGGTTGTTTATCTGAATATCGAATCACGAATGATTGCTTTCTTGTATGGGGGCAGAAAAATGTGTCAAAGGCACAACGACATAAAACCAAGGTGAGAACATTTTTCGTTCGGAAAACCTTATCAAGTCGATTAAGCAGTCCCGTTCAACATCCCTCAGATGGAATTAAAGATTACGCCCGGGAAATGGCGTTCATGGTTTCCCCTTGTGTCGGGTGCGACGCACCTGTGCCGAATCCAGGTTAAAGGAGAAGGACAATGATCAAGATAACTTATCGGTTGATCGCCTTAGTGGCATACGCCCTGATGCTTTGTAGTGTTCAAAGTCGCGCAGAAACGCACTTTCTTATTCCTGGAGGGCCAGGCGGGGGCTGGGATACGACAGCAAGAGCTGTAGGCGAAGCCATGGTGAAGTCAGGACTGGATGACAACACCTCATTCCAGAATATTTCTGGTGGTGGAGGTGGCCGCGCTATTGCTTATTTGATTGAGTCGGGAACGAAAAAAGGCGATATGTTGATGGTTAATTCTACGCCGATAGTGCTGCGAGCACTTTCGGGGCAGTTGCCTTACAGCTATCGCGATTTGACACCAGTTGCCAGCGTTATTGCCGACTACGGGGCGTTTGCAGTGCGTGCAGATTCTCCCTATCAAAGCTGGCACGATGTTATTGAAGCCTTACGCGGAGATCCAAAAACGATCAAAGTCGCCGGTGGCTCAGCCCGCGGGTCTATGGACCATTTAGTTGCCGCACAGGCAGTTCAAGCGGCAGGTATCGATGGCAGACTGCTCAGGTATATTCCTTATGATGCTGGTGGAAAAGCCAAGGCGGGCTTGTTGTCCGGCGAAGTAAATCTCTTATCGACGGGGTTAAGCGAAGCACTCGATATGATGCGTGCGGGACAGGTAAGGATCTTGGCGATCACTGCTGATGAACCTTTGGTGGAATATCCACAGCTCCCCACTATGAAAACACTGGGTTATGACATGGAATTTGTGAATTGGCGTGGCTTTTTTGCTGCTCCAGATGTCTCACAGGCAAAAGTGCAGGAATACAGTGACAGGTTTCAACGTTTAATGGCAACACCTGAATGGGAGAGCGTACGTCAACGTAATGGCTGGCGCACGTTATTTACCAGCCAGGATGCGTTTGTTGATGTACTTGAAGCACAAGAACAGCAGCTTCGTGATGCAATGGAAGCGTTGGGCTTTATCCATCGTTAAAGGAGAGATGACTATGATGAATCGAGAGCTCATAGGGTCAACATTATTTTTGCTGCTATTTGTTTGTTATGGCATTTACGCTTGGCAGATCCCATTGATGCCATTTGAAGAGTACGAAAGTGTTAATTCAGCAAGCTTACCAAAGTTGTACACGGTATTAGGGATGGTGATTTGTTTACTGGCAATGATAGCTGAAATAGTGAAAGCGCCAGTGAATAAAAAACGGGAAATTAAAACTACCATAAGCTGGAAAAGTATCCGTCAAACATTGTTGTTAATAGTACTTATGTTGCTTTATAGCGGACTTTTAGAACCGCTGGGTTTTGTATTGGCAACAACAGTTTTTTTACTTGTCGGTTTTTGGTTAATGGGTGAAAGACGTAAAAAAATACTACTGTTGGCATCAATCCCTGTAGTGATTATTTTTTGGATCATCATGACCCAGTTATTAGGTGTTTATCTTGCCCCTGGTGAATTTTGGAGTTAAATCATGCTAGATGGAATCTTAACAGGCTTATCAACCGCCTTTGCTTGGCAAAACTTGATGTACGTGATCATAGGTTGTTTTGTGGGGACCTTCATTGGCATGTTACCCGGTTTAGGCCCCATGACTGCGATCGCGCTGATGATCCCTATTACCTACAGCATAGGCGCTGACTCCGGCATGATTTTGATGGCTGGTGTTTATTATGGCGCTATATTTGGAGGCTCAACGTCATCTATTTTAATCAATGCGCCCGGGGTGGCCGGTACAGTGGCCTCGTCCTTTGATGGTTATCCTATGGCAAAGCAAGGACATGCAGGCAAAGCTTTGGCGATTGCGGCTTATGCGTCTTTCACTGGTGGAACCATTGGCGCGTTAATGTTGATGGTCGCCGCCCCCTTATTGGCAGAAGTGAGTTTAAGTTTTCATTCTGCGGATTATATGATGTTGATGTTCCTGGGGTTAACAGCGATTGCAGCCTTTTCTAATAAGGGTCAATTTTTAAAAGCCATGATGATGACAGTCTTTGGATTAATGTTAGCCACTATAGGTATAGATCCATCTTCAGGCACTGAACGTTTTACCTTTGGCCAAGCAGATTTGCTTGATGGTGTGAGCTTTCTATTAGTTGCCATGGCGACTTTCGCATTATCGGAAGCTTTGATTAATGTCATTCGCCCGGAACAAAAAAATCCCGGGGAACTGGACATGGGCACACCTAAAATCGGTTCAACCAAGCTGAGTAAAGCGGAAGTAAAGGAGCTTGCGCCTACTGTAGGGCGTTCATCCTTATTGGGTTTTCTAATCGGTGTATTACCGGGGGCTGGCGCAACTATTGCAAGTTTTATGGCGTACGCCTGTGAGCGTAATTTAGCCCCGAAAGCATTACAGGAACGCTTTGGACAAGGTTCAATGCGAGGTTTGGCTGCACCGGAATCTGCAAATAATGCAGCTTGTACCGGCTCCTTTGTCCCTCTATTGACACTTGGGATACCTGGTTCAGGAACCACAGCGATTATGCTTGGTGCGCTAATAGCTTATGGTATTCAGCCTGGTCCTACACTAATGCAAGAAAACCCTGCGGTGTTTTGGTCTGTTATTATCAGTATGTATTTTGGTAATATTGTTTTACTTATTTTGAACTTACCCTTGATTCCTTATTTTGCTAAAGCATTAACCTTACCGCGGGCAGTGTTAACGGTAATGATTTTATTTTTTAGCTTAATTGGAGTTTATTTAGTGACGTTCAACACCTTCGATTTATTTATGATGGTGGGTGTCGCTGCTATAGCTCTTATTCTACGGTTGTTGAGTTTTCCTATGGCGCCTTTATTACTCGGGTTTATTTTAGGGGATATGATTGAGCGAAATTATCGACGTGCCGTGATGATTTCTGATGGTTCAATAAGCTTTTTATGGGAACGACCTCTTACATTAGCTATAGGTGTTGTTGCGATATTAGTATTGCTTATTCCATTAAAAAGTTTCTTGAGTAACTATCTTCGTCAGGATGCCAAGTTATAGGGTGGATATCATGCGAAATTCAGAACAAGCGGCAATCTCTGCGTCCGCATTCAAAGTGATTCGCCGTCCAAAAAAATTGGAAACCCGATTAATTATTTTGGTTGTTGGCGTCTGTGTGTTTCAAGCATTGTTCTTTTTTGCATTGGTTTATAATGTGATCACGCAAAACTTTCATCAAGAAGTGGGGGGAAAGGCGTTAGCATTGGCTCTGTCAATAGCGTCTCGGCCGGATGTGATTATGGCTTTAAAAGCTGACAAGGAAGCGAATGAACACCCTGAGCTCAATGCTAAAATGGAACAATTGCGTCAGCAAGTAAATGCTGATTTTATTGTCATTGGCAATACTGAAGAAATTCGTTTGGTGCATCCTGAACCAACGCGAATAGGTCAACGTATGGTTGGGGAAGACTCAGAAGCTGGATTACGTGGCGAGTATTATGTTTCTGAGGCCATTGGGAGTTTAGGTGAATCTATTCGTGGCAAGGTACCGGTTTATGATGATAGTGGTGAGATCTTAGGTTTGGTATCTGTAGGTTTTTTGGCCGGCTCAGTTGAATTATTGATTTTAGAGCGTAGTAGTATATTGTTCTGGGGCTGCATTTCGTTATTGTTACTCAGTATTTTTGCTGCCGTATTTATTGGTCGATGGGTGCGAAACGCCATTTTTGGGTTGCAACCAGATGAAATAGCAAGGCTATTTGCTGAGCAGGAAGCCATCTTGAATACAGTGCGTTCCGGCATTATTGCACTCGATCCAAAGGGGAATGTTCGGAAAATAAATCAACGGGCTTGTGAAATCCTGGAACAACCGTTGCGTATCCAGCATCAAAGTCTTCATTTAACTGATTTATTGCCGGAACATGCAGAGTTTTTATTGCGAAATCCAAGTCGCCGTATTCTAGGTTTCGAGTTGTTTGCTGCCGATAAACGTTTGGTTTTATCACGTTTTTTACTTCAAGCCCACGGCTACAATGATGGTGTGCTATTGAGTATGCGACCTGCTGATGAGTTAGAGTATTTATCGCAACAATTGGCCAAGGTACAGGCATTTGCTGAGTTATTGCGGGTACAAACTCATGATTATTCAAATAAGTTAAACACTATTGGTGCTTTAATCCAAATGGGAGAGTTGGATAAGGCGATTGAGCTTATTGGTCAAGAGAGCCAAGGTTCACAGGCTCAGATTGAAAGTTTATTGACCCATATTCAAGAACCTGTTATCGCTGGATTATTACTAGGGAAGTACCACAAAGCCCGGGAGGTGAATGTCAGTGTGGAACTGAATAATGATAGCTTGTTATGCAGTATTGAACGCAAGGAACTCCTGGAACGCATGGTGTCTATTTTGGGCAATCTTATTGATAATGCGATTGAAGCGGTGCAACAGGTACAACACCTGCGGCTGCCTCGTGTGTTAGTTACCATTGATGAAACGGCGCAAAATATTATATTCGATGTTGAGGACAGCGGTATAGGACTAGGTGCTGATAAAGCTGCCATTTTTACACCGCAATACAGTTCAAAAACGGGTGCACAACATGGGGTAGGGTTGTATTTGGTGAAAACGCATTTGGAATCTTGTGGTGGTACATTGGAATTGGGAGAATCTGATTTAGGCGGTGCAAGGATTACCGTTTACATTCCGAAAAAACATGTTAAAGGAACTTCTCATGGCGTATTCAGTAATCATTGTTGAAGATGAAGTTGCCGTCTCACAATTGTTGGCTCAGTATTTACTGTTTCCTCAAACGCAAGACACCGTACGCCAGGGACAGTATCAAGTTGTGGGTTGTGCCGGTAGCATAAAAGTTGCGACCGGTTTGTTAAAAGCATTACAACCTGATCTGCTTTTATTGGATATTTATCTGCCGGATGGTTCTGGACTTGAGTTGTTACAACAGGTTCGTAAGCAAGGACTCAAAAGTGATGTGATGTTGATTACAGCAGCCAAGGAAGTCACCATTTTAGAACAAGCCATGCAATTGGGAGTATGTGATTTTCTTGTTAAACCTTTAATGTTAAAGCGTTTAGATCAAGCACTTGCTCGCTTTGAAGCTCGTCAACACTGTCTTTCGGTAGCGGAAGAAGTAACCCAATCCATCGCTGACACTCTATTTGGGGGGGATAATAAGCAATCGAGTAATCAAGTACCGGTTCGTCTACCCAAAGGTGTGGATGCCTTGACTCTAGATAAAATTCGTTCCGTGTTTATTGAACATCCGAAACAAAGTTATACCGCACAACAAATGGGGGCTCTTGTCGGCATGAGTCGTTCAACTGCACGGCGTTATTTGGAATATATGCTGGCGATTGATGAGTTGATTGTTGATCAAAATTACGGGGCTATCGGCCGTCCGGAACGAAGTTATCGCTTTATCGGCTTTAACAAAAGCTGATGCGATATTGGTAAGTGAGAGAATTATCTGTTCCAGGAACCGCGATTTTTTAATGAACCGCAACCAGAAGGTAGGGGACGTTGACCGGCACTCAAATGCACTATGTCAAATAATGCATTTGAGTATTATTGGGGTTTAGTTCAGACCTGAACCGTGAATATCACATCTTTGCCGGCGTTGACGCTACCCTGGCGCTTTTCCAGATACTTAACATCTTCCATATTAGCCAGCACAACAGGAGTGAGCAGACTGTTGACCTGGTCTTTGAGAAAGTCGAGGTCAAACTCCAGTATAGGTTCGCCGGCTTTAACATCCTGACCTTCCTGGGCCAGGCGTTTGAAGCCTTTTCCTCTAAGTTCTATAGTACCAACGCCGAAGTGAACAAACAGCTCCAACCCTTGGGGCGACTCTATGCTGAAGGCATGGTTAGTTTCAAAAATTTTGCCTATAGTGCCGTCAATCGGCGCCAGCATAAATTTACCTTTGGGTTCTATCGCAATGCCATCACCGACAATCTTTTCGGCGAAGACCACATCCGGGACTTTTTCAATGGCAACAATATCGCCACTGATAGGGGCATAAACTTTAATACCGCCTTCTATGTTGGGCTGCCCCGATACCATGCGGCGGATCCGGCTTAAAAATCCCATGGGTTGTTTTGTCCTTTTTGTTTTTGGTTTCTGGTTAAACAGTCCCTCGACAACGTTCAGGTTGGGGAAGGGGATTTTTGCTTAGCATACTGAATTAATAGCTTTAATGACAGAGGGAGATCAAGGATGTCAATTCGGACAATCGAGTGCAGACGAGTGCTTTTTTGGCCTGCTTTGCAAATTGACTGAAGTTACCCTCACACAGCGCCGCTTTGATTTCCAGCACAGATCCCAGGTTGACTGACAACTCGTCCAGCCCCATGCCCATCAGTATTGGCGCAATACGCGGATCGCCTGCCAGCTCTCCACACAAAGAGACCCTGATGCCGGCGGCTTTGGCGTCTGCTATTGTCATGGCAATCAGCCTGAGGATCGCCGGAGAAAATGAGGGATAATCCCGGGTCAATTCAGGGTTGGTTCTGTCGGCCGCCATGGCATACTGAGTCAAGTCATTGGTACCTATGCTGATAAAGTCCAGCTTAGGCAGTAGTGTTGGCAGGTTCATAACCGCGGCCGGGGTTTCCACCACTATGCCAAGGCTGATGTCGCCATAGCCTTTCTCGGCCTCGCTGAGCTGCTGTTTACAGTGCTCCAGCATATCCAGTACGGCGTCCAACTCTTCAACCTGATTAACCATGGGCAGCATCAACCGAACCGGACCATGATTGGCGGCGCGCAATACGGCCCGTAGTTGTGTCTGCAGAATTTCAGGATGTTTAAGGGTGTAGCGCACGCCGCGCATGCCAAGCGCAGGATTGTCTTCTATTGCCTGATCCAGGCAAGGCAGTTCCTTGTCAGCACCTATATCCAGTGTACGTATGGTGAAGGGCTGGCCGTTGAGCAGCTGCAGAGCATCGCAATAGAGGTTGTACTGAGCCTTTTCATCTGGAATACAACTGGCATCCATCAGCATGAATTCGGTACGAAAAAGGCCTATGCCTTCTGCGCCGACCAGGGGCAAACGGGAGATCTCATTGAGGTTACCCACGTTGGCCATTAGGCTTATGCGTTTTCCGTCCTGGGTCTGGGTCTGCCTGTCCCGGTATTGCTCCAGTGCGCTGCGTCTTGCCTGCTCGCGCTCAAATCTCTGCTTAAGCTCTGTGACTTCAGTTTGCTCCGGGCGAACAAATAAAGCACCTTGGTTGGCATCCAGAATGAGCTGATCGCCGGCATTGATATTGCCTGTTTGATAGTTGCAGGAAAGCAGGGCGGGGATGCCGGCGGCACGGGCCAAGATAGCCGTGTGGCTGGTGAGGCCACCGGTCTTCAGTATGATGCCTTTGATATGTTCAAGGGGCAGCAGGGCAAATTCCGCCGGTGTCAGATCCTGAGCCAACAAGATGGAGTCATGTTTGAGTTTATCCAGGCCATCGGCATCGGCGCCGTTGATACTACTGATAAGTCGTCTGCCGAGGCAACGTACGTCCTGGGCCCGGTTTGCAAGATAAGGGTCTTCCAGTGCTTCAAGTTCACTGGCCTGGTGGGCAAAGACCCGCTCTACCGCTGCTGTGGCTGAAAACTGCAGCCCACTGATGGACTCGCGAATTTGTTGAATAAGTTCAGTATCTTCCAGTAGTAGCAGATCGGCTTCCACCAATTGGAAGTTGTCTGAATCTTCGGTCAGTTTATCCAGGCTGGTTTGTAACTGCTGGCACAAGCGCTGCAGTGCCTGGGTGAGCTTATTCAGCTCTTGAGGGATTTTGGCAAGTGGCAGCAGGCGGTAATCCATGCTGTTGTCAAAGGGGTTGTAGACTACCGCTTCTCCGAAGGCGATACCCGATGAGACTGCAATTCCGGCGAGGCGCATCTGTGTTCCTCTCAACTTAAGGTGATCAACAGTTCCGACACCCGTTCAACGGCTTCGCGAGCCTGTTCACCTTCGGCAAATACTCTGACAGACACGCCTTGATAGAGCCCCAGTGTCTGCAACTTGAACAGACTCTTGGCACTGGCTTGTTTGCCCTGGCACTCAACCATCACATCACAATCGTACTGTTTCGCCTCTTTTACCAGCAGTGCGGCAGGGCGGGTATGGATCCCGTGTTTGGCGGTAATAGTGACGGTTTTTTCGTACATAGACTTCTTTGACTCATGTAATTAACTGAATAATATCCGGTAACGGCTGACGTTTTGCAATACTCCGGCGACCAAGCCGTCAATTGCCATATTCAATAACCTGATATTGCTGCTTTCTGAGGGCGCGAATGGCGGTATCCAACTTATCTTTCTTCAGCAGTATATAGTCGGTATCGAAGGTTGAAACTGTAAAAATACTCACATGGGCATCGGCGAGAGTTGCCGAGACTCTGGCCATGATACCCGTCATGGAAAAGCCAAGTGGCCCTAAAAGTTCAAGACAACGCCAGTCTTCTTCCTGCTCCAGGCTATCGAGCTCCAGTTTACAATCGACGACTACCGAAAGCTCCTCACGGGTTTTGGCAATAAAAAACAGCGGCTGGCTGAGTACTTCGGCCGGAACCTGGGTATCTGAGCTGAAACTGTGGATAGTGAATAGCTGCGGATAGACCGCCAATGTCATGCGCAAAGCCAATACCTCTATTTTCGCCCGGGGCCACCAATGGGCGCCGCTGCGGTATCGCCTGCCGGGTACGGCAAACTCCGGGAAGGTGCGAACAAGTCCCATGTGTGCTCTGCGTCGGCTTACAGGCCTGGATGCAAGGCGTGGTTCGCCGCAAATGGCCCTAGTCCTTTGCAAGAAGCACAACACAGCAGGCAGGTCTGTAAGCCACGCCCTTCGGGGTTTTCACAGCAACCGGCTCTCTGCGTTATCCGACTTCGACATGCCTTCAGTCAGATGCCTTGAACGCCAATTGCTGTGCAAACCAGAGTGCCACGAGGACTCATTCGCACCTTCCTTAGCTTATCACAATAAGAAAGGGGCAGAATACGTTCTGCCCCTCGAGATGTTAGATCTTGAATTGCCCCAGAGTGCGGCGCATGTTCTGGCTGATCTGCTCAAGCGACATTGCTGCGCTTTGGTTGCTGGCATTGGCTTGCACTGAAACTTGAGTCAGCTCGGAAATGGTGCTGACATTGCGATTGATCTCTTCGGTCACCAAAGATTGCTCTTCGGTAGCGCTGGCGAGTTGGGTATTCATATCGCTTATCTGTGCTACCAGGGAGAGGATTTGATCCATGGCAGAGCCTGCCGCTTCGGCCTGTTTTTGCAGCTCGGAGGATTGGCTCTGTGTTTGGCTGTTACTCTCCATAACGGCGCTGACACCGGATTGAATTTCACTGATCAGCTTGTGAATTTCGTTGGTGGAGTCCTGAGTGCGGTTGGCAAGGGCGCGCACTTCATCGGCCACTACAGCAAAGCCGCGGCCGTGAGTGCCGGCGCGGGCGGCTTCGATGGCGGCGTTGAGTGCCAAAAGGTTGGTTTGTTCGGCAATGGTGCGGATCACATCGAGAATGCCGCCAATTCTGCCTGAAGCCTGACCCAGGGTTTCGGTAAGGTTTTCTGCGGCTTGCAGTTCGCGCACCAGCTCCTGGCAGTTTGCCAGTGTCGCATCCATGGTCTCTTTACCGCTGAGGGCTTGTTGTTTGACGCTGGAAGCGGCATCGGCAGCCTGCTGGGTATTGTTGGCCATCTCCTGGGTGGTTGCCAGCATCTGATTCACGGCGGTGGCCACGCTGGCGGTTTCCCTGTGGATGTTATCGGCGCTGTGGTTGGACTCTTTGACTGCGACTGTCAGGTGCTCGGCGTCCTCGCCAAGTGATGCACCAAGTGGCTGCAATTCGCTGACGGTTCTACCTATCTTCTCTACAAAACTGTTAAAGGCACGGGCTAGTGCTGCTACTTCATCACGGCCTTGACCTTCGAGCCTTTTGCTGAGATCGCCTTCACCTTGGGCAATATCCTCCATTGCGGCGATGGCGGTCTTAAGCGGCGCGGTAATGGATTGATTGAGCACCAGAAAGAAGATGAAAATCGGCGCTGAAATCAACATCATAATGATCAGATAATCGATTGAGACTGACTTCATTGTGGCGTTGACATCGCTGATATATGTACCGGTCAGCAGGGTCCAGCCCCAATCTTTGTCATATCTGGATTCGGTGAGCTTTTCTTCGCTATTACCACTGGCTGGGTTGCGGATCTCATAGCTGAGTTTGCCTGTGCCATTGGCCTTGGCTTGTTGTTGTAGCTGGGCCAGCGGATTGCTGCCATCCTTGATATGATAATCGGCAATGGCTTGGCCCACCAGCGACGGCTCAGCGCCGTGGGCGATGATTTTTCCCTGATCTGAGAGCAGAATAAAGTAACCTTCACGGCCATATCGCATCTGGCCCACCAAGGCTGCTGACTCTTGTTGGGCTTTCTCAAGAGTTAGTGTTCCAGCACGAACTTGATCACGGTGTGCTGCAACTACAGACAGGGCAGTGTTCAGCTGGGCATCATTTTGCAGCCATTTTTGAGTTATCAGGTTATCGTACTGTTCTTTAATGGAGAAACTGGCGAAACACAGGGTGCCTATTGCGGCCAGAACCAACATAAGGATAAGGCGCTGAAGAATGGTGAGCTTCCTGAGTAGTGCCATTTCGTACTCCTTTGTTATCTATTTTTAGTTAGTTGGCAGCGACTATAACGCGATGGAAAAACCAAGTGAAACCTTTTTACCTGGCTTGACTTGCTTTGTTGATCAGGCTCATTGTTCAGCTTATATCAAGCCTAAAAAGAGCTCCTTGCTTAGCTGCTCTCAATGCTGCACAGAGGATATCGGCTCAAATATCAAAAGCTTAAGCCGTGCTCAGCCACTTAGGTTAACGTTCGAAGTCTAATTAATTGTTTTTATTTTGATTTTTTTGGCTGAAGGGCTCAATATTAACCTTATTTTTATTATTGGCCTCTTTTCATGAATACACCTCAAGTCATTAGTTCAGACGATATTTTACTGAAGCTTTGTCACTCTGTGACCCATGTCTTATCAGCCACTACAGCAAGTACTTTGTCCCATGCTGGAGTTGTACAGCGTATTACCCGTACTCGGCTTAAGCCGGATCTCGGTTGTTTCTCTATCTTTGATGGCGGCTTTTCCGGTCTGGTGGTGATTAATTTTTCCGCTGCGGCTGCATTGGAAATTTATCGTCGCTATATGCTGCATATGGGCATGCCTGAGGAAGAACTAGCTTTCTCCCATACCTCAGATGAGGTGGGTGATGTAATGGGTGAACTGATGAATCAGATGTTGGGGGATTTTATCGGCAAGGTATCCAAGGAGCTGCAAACATCTATTAGCCAAAGCCAGCCAAAGATGCTGACTATAAACAAGGAACTGACCATATCCATTGATGCCAACTTGGACGAGCCCATCGCTCGTAGAGTGTCCTTCAAAACAGAAAACAATCATATATTTTATCTTGAATTTGCCATGGACAAGACAGAGTTTATTCGTCTGGCAGAGTTTGAAACCGATGAAGAATTTGACCCTGATCTGCTTCTGGCTCGTCATGGCAGTCAACAGTCACAGACTAAAGTTTCTGAATCACCTTGGGTGAAAGCGGCAAATATCGATGATGACACTGATGATCTGTTCAAAGAGTTGGGAATTTGACCTCCTGAGATGACTGTTATTTTGTTCATTTCAGGTTGCCGGGGAATCAATTCCAAATAGCTTCCCTGGCCTCTATTAAGAGCTTTTTACTATCGAATGTTAGGTGGATTTTTCTATCTTGAATCGGGAGGACAGGTAGGGAATGTAATCTTCAATGTCATGTTTGCTATTGTGAAGGGCACTGGAGTCTGAAGGAATTAGAAATTGGTTGCGGGAGCCGGATTTGAACCGACGACCTTCGGGTTATGAGCCCGACGAGCTACCATGCTGCTCCATCCCGCGTCCGAATTGTGCTAATCAGTTTGAATTCATAATCAAGGAATTAGAAATTGGTTGCGGGAGCCGGATTTGAACCGACGACCTTCGGGTTATGAGCCCGACGAGCTACCATGCTGCTCCATCCCGCGTCCGAATTGTGCTAATCAGTTTGAATTCATAATCAAGGAATTAGAAATTGGTTGCGGGAGCCGGATTTGAACCGACGACCTTCGGGTTATGAGCCCGACGAGCTACCATGCTGCTCCATCCCGCGTCCGAATTGTGCTAATCAGTTTGAATTCATAATTAAGGAATTAGAAATTGGTTGCGGGAGCCGGATTTGAACCGACGACCTTCGGGTTATGAGCCCGACGAGCTACCATGCTGCTCCATCCCGCGTCCGAATTGTACTAATCAGTTTGAATTCATAATTAAGGAATTGCTTGCGGCACTGGATACAAACCGACAACCTTCGAGGTCTCTTAAGTAACTGAACCCGACTAGCTATCATGCTGCTCCATCCGGTGTCCGTCAAAGCGGGGTGGACTATAGCGACCAAGAAGCGGCAATGCAAGGACAAATCATCAAAATGCCATTGAGTGTTCAAATTTGATTCATCTGTGCGTGAAGATTAACCCCATTGATTACAACTCAAACAATTTCGCTATAGTAGATAGAAAAGCGGTACTGAAAACGGAAGTTTTTATCTTTTACCGGGAACAGTGGTTATAATGCGCCATTCATTTTTGCTTTGCTATCTGGTTAGTTCATGTTGAATTTTTTTGCGGCGGCCCCCAAGGGGTTTGAATATGCTTTGGCGCAGGAACTGCGCGAGTTCGGTGCGCTTGAGGTTAAGGAAAGTTTGGCCGGGGTCTATTTCTCCTGTCCACTGGAGCAGGCATACCGCATTACCCTTTGGACCAGACTGGCAAGCCGTATTCTACTTATATTGCATCGCGGTCCCTGTGATTCCGCCGAACAGCTCTATAATGCGGCCTTCTGTATCGATTGGCCGAGCCACTTTGATAACCGTTGTACCTTTAGTATCGACTTTCACGGTATGGGCGGGTTTATCAAGAACACCCAGTTCGGCGCCCTCAAGATTAAAGATGCTGTAGTGGATCGCTTCCGCGAAGATGATCTCAACCGCCCCAATGTGCAACGTGTCGATGCCGACTTCAAAATCGATGCCCATTATCGTAACGGTCAGGTAACCATAGCGCTGAACTTCTCCGGCCCGGCGCTGCATCAACGTGGCTATCGCAGCGGTACAGGTGAGGCGCCATTAAAAGAGAACCTTGCCGCCAACATGTTGGCCCGGGCCCAATGGGATAAACAAACGCCTTTGCTGGATCCATTTTGTGGCAGCGGCACAGTGTTGATTGAGGCGGCTATGATTGCTGCCGATATGGCCCCGGGGCTGCAACGCAGTCGCTTTGGTTTTGAGCACTGGCATCGCCATGACGCCAAACTTTGGCAAAACATAGTAGAGGAAGCCAAGGCGCGCGCCACCATAGGCAAGAACCGTTGTGAAGTGAAGTTCTTCGGCTCGGACATAGACTCGCGCATGGTGGCGCTGGCCAAACGTAATGCCAAGAGCGCCGGTGTCAGTGAACTGATTGAGTTCAGTGTTGCCAATGCTCTCAATATTACGCCACCGCTGGACAAAGGCTTACTGATCTCCAACCCGCCTTATGGCGAGCGTTTGGGCAATGTCTCCTCCTTGTTGCAGCTTTACTATCAGTTTGGCGACAAGCTCAAGCGTGAGTTCGGTGGCTGGCAAGTGGCCTTGCTATGCAGTGATATCGAATTGATCTCATCGCTTAAGCTCAAGGCCGACAAGCAGATGAAGATGTTCAACGGGGCACTGGAGTGCGCCTTTAACCTCTATACCCTGCATGCCAATTCCACCCGCAGGGCAGCTGTAGCAGCCGAGCAGTCAGGGGCTGAGGTCAGTGACATCGCCAGTGCCTTTGCCAACCGGGTGAAAAAGAATCTGAAACAGCTCGATAAGTGGGCCCGTAAAGAGGGGATCGACAGTTATCGCCTCTATGATGCAGATATTCCTGAATATAATGTCGCTATCGACAAGTATCTGGAATATGTGGTGATCCAAGAGTATGCAGCGCCTGCCAGCATACCTGAAGCCGTCAGTAAGCGACGTTTGACTGATGTGCTCCTGTCTTTGCCCGGCGCCATAGGTGTTGAGCCGGACAAGATCATCCTCAAGACCCGCGAGCGGCAGAAAGGCACAAATCAGTATCAACGGCTCGACAAAGAAAAGCTGGAGCTGGTGACTCAGGAGTATGGTGCCCGTTTCAAACTTAACCTAACCGACTATCTGGATACCGGCTTATTTCTCGATCACAGGCTTATTCGCAAACTGGTAGGCAGTAAAGCCAATGGCCGTGACGTACTCAACCTATTCGCTTATACGGGAACCGCATCGGTGCACGCCGGGCTTGGCGGTGCCAAGTCGGTCACGACTGTGGATATGTCCAATACCTATCTTAACTGGGCCAAGGATAACTTTGTGCTCAATGGTTTGATTGGCAAACAGTATCGTTTCGAGCAGGGCGACTGCCTGCAATGGATCCGCGATTGTGACCGCAAGTTCGATCTTATCTTTATCGATCCACCAACCTTCTCCAACTCCAAACGGATGGAAGACTCGTTCGATGTGCAGCGCGATCACGTCAAGTTGTTGTCTGATCTATTCAAACTGCTCAATCCGGGCGGAGAGATAATCTTTTCCAACAACAAACGTAAGTTCAAAATGGATAGCGAGGCCATGGCGGCTCAGGGCATGTCAGTCACCAATATGGATGCCCAGATGCTGCCAATGGATTACAAGCGCAATCCGCATATTCATAATACTTGGTTGATCACTCATGCCTGAGACGCCATTGACCCTATACCACACAGATGGTTGCCATCTGTGTGAGTTGGCCATGACCTTGCTTGATGGCCTTAATATTCGTTATCGCACTCAGGATATTTGCGAGCAAGAAACGCTTGCCGAGCGCTATGGCGTGCTTATTCCTGTGCTGGCCAACAGCTTGGGTGAGGAACTCTGTTGGCCCTTCGATGAACAGCAAGTAAAACGCTTTACAGGAGCATAATGTGAGTCTGGTTCGTATCAATAATGGCTCGCTTGCCTATGGTTATACCCCTCTGCTGCAGCAGGCAGATTTCAGTATTGAAGCTGGCGAGCGGGTCTGTATTGTCGGCCGTAATGGCGCCGGCAAGTCCAGCCTATTGAAGGTCTTGGCAGGAGAAGTCCTGCTCGATGATGGTGAGTTCAATATCGCCACCGATGTGAAAGTCAGTCGCCTGCAACAGGACCCTCCCAAAGCGGAACAGGGCACTGTCTATTCTTATATTGCCGCCGGTTTGGCCGATGTGGGCCAACTGCTCGAAGAATACCATCAACTGTCGCAGTCTATGGCCAAGGCCCAGGGTGAAGCGCTCGAGAAAATGCTGAAAAACCTCGAGCGGTTGCAATCCAAGTTGGATCACTTCGATGGTTGGCAGCTCGACAACCGTATTCAGCAAAACTGTCGGCTGCTGGGGTTGGACCCGGATAAACCTCTGTCTGAACTCTCCGGCGGCTGGCAACGTAAAGTTGCCCTGGCCAGAGCCTTGGTGAGTGAGCCGGATTTGTTACTGCTCGATGAGCCAACCAACCACCTGGATATCGACACCATAGAATGGTTGGAACAGTTTCTGTTGGGATATAAGGGCGCCATCGCCTTTATCAGTCACGACCGTGGCTTTATTCAGAAGATAGCTACCCGCATAGTCGATCTGGACCGCGGAGTGGTTACCTCCTGGCCAGGTGATTACCAGAGTTATCTCGATGGTAAGCAGGAGTGGCTCAGGGTTGAGGCCGAGCAAAATGCGCACTTTGACAAGAAACTCGCCGAGGAAGAGGTGTGGATCCGTCAGGGGATTAAGGCTCGCCGTACCCGTAATGAAGGCCGGGTCAGGGCTCTCAAGGCCTTGAGAATGGAGCGCCGGGCCCGCCTGGAGCGCCAGGGCAATGCCAGAATGCAGGTGTCTGAAGCCGATCGCAGCGGCAAGTTGGTGTTTGAGGTGCAGGATCTCAATTACAACCTGGCAGATAAGGACCTGGTGCGGGACTTTTCCACCAATGTGATGCGTGGCGATCGCATCGCGCTGATTGGCCCCAACGGTTGCGGTAAATCCACGCTTATCAAGTTGTTGATCGGTCAGTTGGCGCCGCAAAGTGGTGAAATCAAGACAGGCACCAAGCTGGAAGTCGCCTACTTTGACCAATACCGTGAAGCCTTGGATCCGGAAAAGACGGTGGAAGAAAATGTCGGTGAGGGTAAGAGCACTGTTACTGTCAACGGTAAAGACAGGCATATCCTCAGTTATCTGCAGGACTTTTTGTTTTCGCCTATGCGTGCACGCATACCGGTAAAGGCGCTCAGTGGTGGAGAGAAGAACCGTTTGCTGCTGGCCAGGTTGTTGCTTAGGCCGGCCAACCTTATCATTCTCGATGAACCGACAAATGATCTTGATATAGAGACACTGGAATTGCTAGAGTCTCTGCTCACTGAATATGAAGGCACTTTGCTGCTTGTCAGTCATGACCGGGCCTTTATTGATAATACAGTCACCAGTTCCTGGTGGTTCAGCGGCAATGGTCGTTGGAGTGAATATGTCGGCGGCTATCAGGATGCGGTTGCCCAAGGGGCACATTTCTATCGCGATGCTGAGGAACCTGAGGCGGTTAAGCCTGTCAAACAGGAGGTTGCGCCGCAAAAAACTGCAGAACCCAAGACAGCCAAAAAGCTTTCCTATAAGCTTCAGCGTGAGTTGGATGCTTTACCTGCCTTGATGGAAACACTGGAGCAGGAGCTGGAACAGCTGCAGGAGCGCGTCAATCAGCCGGACTTTTATTCGCAGGAACAAGCGATTGTGAGCAGCGAATTGCAACAGTTGGCAGAGAAAGAACAGCAACTGGAGGCTTACTTCGAGCGTTGGGAAGAACTCGAGTCAATGAAGTGAGCACAAAATTATAATGGGAATCAAATTAATGAAGTTGAATAGTGCGCTGTCATTGGTGGCCATGGGGGTTATCAGTGTATTACAGGTATCGCAGGCGGCTCCTGTCTATGAAGTCGTTAACCTAGATGAATATGACCTCAAAGGTAATCTGGCCGATACTCGCACCGGTTATGGTATGGGCGTTAATGCCAATAATGAAGCCATAGCTGTGGCCAAGGGCAAGAAAAAGCTCAGCACCTCGGATGTGGATAATGATGACGGCATTATCGACATTGAAGATGGTATCGCTCCCGAGGAAAAGATCACTTATTCCATTAATAAACCCATCATTGCCAATAATTTCACCTTCAACTCCCAGGAAAACGATCCTGTGAGTCCGTGGACGCCTAATTTTGAGAGTATCAACGGTAGCACACCGCCTGCGGATACCGACCCTGCCGATCCTACAAGCGTCAACTCGGTTGATAGTTTCCTCTATGACATCAATGATGCCGGTATTCGAGTCGGCGCCATGACGGGTAAAGAGAAGAAGGTTGACTATACCGGGGAAACCGAAGGGCAGGACTACTGGTATTACCGTGACTTTGAACAGCGCGGTTTTGTTAAAGATGGCAGTACTGAAGTGCCGCTGCTGCCGCCTTATACCACTTATATCAAAGACGACAAGACAGCGGAACTCGGTGGTTGGTCTATGGCTTCTGCGATCAACAGTAAAAACCAGATTGCCGGTTATGCCAGCACTGCCATCAGTAAATATGGGGCAGAGCGAGTTGCTGCCTGTCTGGGTAGTGATAACACGCTGCCGCTGGATGTGTGTTTGCAGCGGGAAAAATATCCAAATGCCAACAACACCCGCAATATCCAGTACCAGATGCGTGCCTATGTCTGGCAATACGAAAATGGCGCGGTTACCGGGACTGAGCTGCCACTTGGTCTGACTCCCGGTGATTCAGAGTATACCTTTACTGCTCAGGGATTGGGGCTGAACAACGCTGGAGTTGTCGCCGGACGCTCTCATGTTTACCGTAATGGTGATACAGATAACCTGAGAATGGATGCGGCCTATTGGAGTCAAGATGCCAATGGTGAATACAAGTACCACTGGATCCCGGTTGTTGATGATGATGTGCGCAATTCCATTGCCTATGATATCAATGACGCTGGGCTCTTGGTCGGTAGCTACAACAAGTATATCCAAGGTTATATCCGCGATAAGTTCTTCATCTACGATACCAATAACCCTGAGACCAAGCCGGTTACGCCCAACGATTTCTACAACACTATGTCTGATCTCTCCAGCAAGCCTAGAGATATCAACAACAAGGGACAGGTAGTAGGTTATATTGAGTCAACCCATGACAAAGATAAACCAAGGCCGAAAGTAGGCTTCCTGTTTGATAAAGAGTCCGGTGAGTTCAGTAATCTCAATAAGCTGTTGACCTGTGAATCCAAAGGCTATGAGAAAGATGCCGAAGGTAACTGGAAACGTCATGAAGTGAGTGTTGAGGACGGTTCAGGCAAAACTTTGACCTACAATACTGACATAGTCGTGGTGGAAGCCAACAGTATCAATGAGGACGGTACCATAGTAGGTACCGCCTTTATCCGTAAGCCTTCTTACCAGTTCGATGATAAAGGTAATTTGGTAGTAGGTGACAATGGCAAGCCGCTGTTTGAGCTTAATGGTAACGGTCAGCCAGTGACTTCTTATCTACCGCGTATGGTGGTACTTAAGCCTAATAGCAATGGTGAAGCCTGTACTCAGGTGGACGACGATGATATCAATAAGCCATTTGAGCGTTCTGGTGCCGCCAGTTTTGGTTGGTTAGCATTGCTGCCGCTGATCTGGTGGCGTAGACGTAAAATTTAAGATTAATAGCGGAACTCCGGGGAATGCCGCTCTGACTTTCACAAAGAAGTATTCGGTATCCCGTTAGCTTTAGCCCATTGCTTCAGCAGTTTGATTTTGTTGTTCATCCCTTCCATTCGGCAGGTGTGCAACGGATGAACTGCTGAAGCAACTATGCCATGCAGAGAGTTTTTAAGACACTGGTCAAATTAACTTGACCACCATAGGCGACTAAACAATAACTTTCCAACCGTTTTTATTTCCAGTCCACTCGATAATCTGCGATGAACTATTTATTAACTCAGGGTGCTTGGTTAAATACTCTGGGTTAATATAAACTCCTTAATATACTGTTTCTTTTTAACTTATTGACTCTAAAGGTAAAACTAGCCTGATATAGCAGTGTTTGTCATTATCGACACTTAGGGTCATCTCCCCACGTAACTTTAATCTAACGTAATCTTGTAAGCTGATAAGGGAATCTGTTGCACTGTGCTCTTTCGCTGCAGACTCAGGATCGGTTTCCCTTCTGTTGGTTAGCGTCGTCTCGAAATGATGTTCGTCCATTTTGGTGGCGTTGAGTGTGATGCATGAACCTTGAGGAGTATCATGTAATATTTGTCTCAGCAAAGGGTAGAAGAGCAATAATAATTGCCATGGCTTGGCACCAGGCAGAAGTTTTTGCTCAATAATTGCTCTGATTTCAACATTGGTTTCAGTAAATGCAGGTGCTAACAGAGCTTGCATATGGAAGAAAAACTCGTCGAAGTAGAGCGCTTTGACTTCTGTTTGAGGATGGTTAACCAAGGCCAAAAGATGTCGTAATCTGGCTGATTCAGTCAAGATAAGCTCTTTGGACTCTTTTTGTATTTCGCCGATGTCAGGCTCGAACAGTTGGGATCCCAAGTGATCAAAAGTGCTAGACAGCTCACAGATGAGCTGACCAAATAAATTGGGGAGTTGCAACTCCTGTTCCTGCATCAATGTTGTGCTGAGGCTGAGCAACTGGGACTTGCTTTGAGCTTGTTGCAACAGGGTTTCCAATTGCTCAAGCTGTTGCAGCTGTTGTTGGATGGTACGTTTGTTACGTTTATTGAGATCAACCTGCAATTCCAGGGCCTGTTCCAGTTGTTGCTCTTGTCGCTTGTGGCTGGAAAGGTCAAATGCTATGGCGCCTATGCCGCAAATATCTGCAAATTCATCTCGAATTGGGAAGCGGGTTACTTGAAATGTCACATCTCCCAGAGGGGTTGCTATGGGTTCTTCAGAGCAGAACGGACTGTGATTGTTTATCACTCTTTTATCATTGGCCTGGTATATTTGCGCCAAGCCAAGCGGAAATACCTGATTATCATTGGCGCCGATAAATTGATCGCGTTCATGGGCGGTTATTTCGCAGTACTTATCATTAACTAGTGTGTATTTCCCAGTCAAATCTTTGATATATATTATATTTTGTGAGTGATTCATTAAGGCGTTTAGCTGCTCAGTACGTATTTTTAGGATTTGTTGGGCTTTATATTGCACTTCCAGCTGTTGCTCCAATGCCAGGTTACTGGCGTCCAGGCTAGCCATAGTTGTTTCCAACTGCCGGGTACGGGAGATAAAGCTGTCGGCTAATATCCCCAGTTCATCTTCTCTATCTCTGGCATCCAACTCCAAACGGGCAGGGTTGTTTTCTCTTAGCGCTTCGGCCATACGGCTAATAGGTTTAATAAATAACCTATGCTGAACCAGAAACAGCAGTAATAGTGCCAACAGTTGAATTGCAACAAGATAGATACCCACTTTACCGGCTATTAAGGTTGCATCTTCCTTGAGCGAGGACAGTGGCGTAACTATCACTATTTTCCAATAGGTCTTTGGCATCAAAAATACCGAAACCAGTGCGGGTTCCTTGAGCAAAGGGTCTTGATTAAGTTCTTGAGTTAATAAAAGTTTGGCATTTGAGGGCCATTCTCTGGCTGAGTTATTGATTATCGTGTTGAGTAATGCAGCATCTGTTTCATCACGTTTCCCCAACAAGGATTTCAATTGTTGATTGCTAAAGGCTTTGTGTTGGTTTGCCTGTTGGATAAGTACTTGATCTGCATTGCGAAGCGCTTCACCAACAAATTGGAACTCTGGGAAAAGGCGTTCCAAACGGTGAAAACCATCTAAACTCAGTGGCTTTTCTTGAGTGTTGTCTTGAAACTCATCTTCCCAGGGTGACGCGAGTAAATGGTTGCGATAATCAAGGGCAAACACATAACCACTCAGATCTTTCAGGGCGCCTCTAAAGAAGCGGTTAAGGCCTCCCAGGCTAATGTCTACAGTGGCGGCACCGATAAATTCGTGATCTTGCCAAATAGGAACAGACGCCGTGACCATGGCTTCTGCAGTGTAAGGGTCACGATAGGCACTCGACCAGAAGGTTCTGTCTGCCGGGAAAAAGCGTGTCGGTTTATACCAATCTTCGTTATGGTAACCTTGTTGGGGTTGTTCATTATAACTGTTGAGTTGCTGCAATTCGCCATAGCCGTTTCGATACCAGAAGAGGCTGTCAAGAATTTTTCCCGGTTCAAAAGCTCTTGGTTCGGGCCAAATACCGCCGCCGGTAATCATTTCCTTTTGGGTATCTAATTCCAACACGGATTTGATACTGGCCTGAAGTGCAAATTCGTTGCCACGATACAGAGCCCCTAGGTTCGCCATAGTACTGACCAGGCTTTCTATTTGAGAGGTAACTTCCTGCAGTCTTGCGGTAACGACTTGCCCATAACTTTGGTTCAATGCTCTTTGTTGGCTAAGCAACTGGTTACGTTGGATGCTGAGCAGTACAAGTACAGTACTGATAACGATAAGAGCGCTGATAATTAACTGGCTGAGGGCAAATTTAACCGGCAGGCGTTTCAACCAGCCGGGAAGCCAAGGTAATGGGTTGGATTGTTGCTTCGCCTGGTTCCCTTGCATATATCCTCAGTAATAAGCTTTTAAAGCAGTTACTTAATATTATTCCTGATGGAAGTTTAGCCTTCCCGGAAACTTGTCCCCAGTTAAATTATATCGCTTAGTGTCTGAGGGTTATAACAAGACTATGGGCGTGTAATCAGACGACTGACGTGTTGCCGACACGAACTGCGAAAGGTGTATATATTCTTCATTTTCGTGACTGAATAAGCCCTGATATGGAAAGGTATAATATAACCTATTGAGAAAACCCGCCATTTTTCTATGTCTCATCAGAGCTCTATTACTTTGATGCGAAAAAGGGTCGCAGGCTTGGTTGTCTCCAAATGGCTATCAAGGTATCTGTGTCTTTGTTGGTGACGTTGCAATCATTGGTACAGACGTGGCCACTAGCAGGGTTGCTATTCAGCAACACTGAGTCCTGCTATTTACGACAATACAACAGATGTTGCGCTCAAACTTACCACAGTTAACTTCAGCCATTTTAATTGTTTTCCTCACAAGACGCATCTTGGTAAATGTGGACTATCTCTATGAATTTATAGTTTTTTTATAAAAACTTCGACTTGTTAAAAATTGCTGTGCAGATCACGAAGTTGTAATTATGGGTTAAATTCCGCTTGCCAGCCTCAGGCATAGTGTTTATTGTGCTAACAAAAGTTTGTCACGTAAACAAATGTTTGTGCAGGAGCGCACCAATGACAGAACGTGAACTCGAAATTCTGGCCCTGATTAAAGCTGACCCATTGATCCCACAGCAAAAACTAGCTGATCAATTGGGTATCACCCGCTCTGCCGTTGCCGGTCATATTATGAATCTGACCCATAAAGGCGTGATCCGCGGTAAGGGTTATATCCTGGCAGAGAACCCCTATGCGGTGGTGATAGGCGGCGCCAATATGGATATTCTTGGCCGACCGGCTTCCAAGCTAAGGGTAGGGGATTCCAATCCCGGCAGCGTCAGTTGCTCACCCGGTGGTGTTGGGCGCAACATTGCCGAAAACCTGGCGCGCCTGGGTTCAGATACCCGGTTGGTGACGGCGATAGGCAAAGATGCTTATGGTGAAATGATCACCGCTCAGTGTCGTCAGGCCGGAGTCGATATGGGTAACAGCTTGCAGTTCGAAGATGCGGTGACTTCCACCTATCTTTCGGTACTGGATGGCGACGCTGATATGCATGTAGCCATTAACGACATGGCCATTTTGGAAAGATTGGGCCCTGAAGTGCTCAAGGGGCTTGAAGATATGCTGCGCCGCGCCGAACTTCTGGTGTTGGACACCAACCTTTCCGAAGCCGCCTTATCTTATCTTTTGAGCAACTTCCCTCAAGTTCCGGTATTTATTGACACGGTTTCCTGTGTCAAGGCGATGAAAATCAAGCCTTACCTCAACGCCATCCACACCCTCAAACCCAACCTCAAAGAAGCCGAGCATCTCTCCGGCATCGAAATGCGCAGCAAAGAAGACTTAAACGCTATCGCTAACTGGTTCCATGAACAGGGCGTCAAGCGGATCTTCCTCAGTATGGGCAGTGAAGGGGTATTTGTCAGTGATGGTGGCGAGTCGCAGATGGTACCCACCAAGCAGGTGGAAATGGTCAACGCCAATGGCGCCGGAGATGCCTTCCTGGCCGGATTGGCTCACGGTTGGCTTAAGCAGTGGCCATTGCTGGAAACCACAGAATTTGCGATGGCAGCGGCCCGGTTGGCGCTGTCTCATATCGCAACTATCAACCCTAATATGTCTGAAATCTCTGTAAACCGTATTATCAAGGAGTCGTTATGCTGAAGCAGTATCTGGATATTCATCCTGAAGTTCAAGCCGCCCTGGAACAAGGCAAGCCGGTGGTCGCGCTGGAATCGACCATTATTTCCCATGGTATGCCGTATCCGCAGAACGTTGAGACAGCGCTCAAGGTGGAGCAGATCATCCGTGATAACGGCGCTGTACCCGCAACCATCGCCATTCTCAAGGGCCGCCTCAAAGTAGGCATGAGCCAGGAAGAGATTAATTATCTGGGTAAGGCCGGTGAGGCCGTTATCAAAACCAGTCGCCGTGACATTCCCTTTATTGTCGCCAAAGGTGCAGACGGTGCCACCACAGTAGCTTCTACCATGATCCTGGCGGCAATGGCCGGTATTAAGGTGTTTGCTACCGGTGGTATCGGCGGTGTACACCGCGGCGCTCAGCAAACTTTCGATATCTCTGCCGATTTGCAGGAACTGGCCAACACAGATGTGGCCGTGGTTTGCGCCGGTGCCAAGTCTATTTTGGATCTGGGCCTGACCCGTGAATATCTGGAAACGCAAGGCGTGCCTGTCGTTGGTTTCCAAACCGATAAACTGCCGGCTTTCTACACTCGCGAGAGTGACTTCAGTGTCGACTATCGCTTGGAACAACCGGTAGAAGTGGCTGCCGCCATGAAAGCCAAGTGGGACATGGGGCTCAAGGGGGGGATGGTGATTGCCAACCCAATTCCTCACGAGCATGCGTTGGATAAAGCACTGATCGATGGCGCAATCGCCCGCGCAGTAGCTGAAATGGATGAAAAAGGCATAGGCGGCAAGGCTTCAACGCCGTTCCTGTTGGCCAAAGTGGCCGAAATTACCGAAGGTCACAGCCTGACGGCCAACATTGAACTGGTATACAACAATGCCAAGTTGGCGGCTGAGATTGCCCGCGAGTACGTGGCCCGCTAATAAGCTGTCTTTGAACCATTAAGCTATTTCAAGAAACCCGGCGATTGTCGGGTTTCTTTTTGGATGACGTATCGCCTCTGAGCCAAAGCATGCCAAAGCTCAAATCGGGTAAATAGTGTCTTAAAAAAGGGATTAATCCCGTCAAAGCCACTCAAGCCCCTTGCAGAGCAGGGGGCGAACTCCTATGATCCAGCGGTTTTCCATCCCGAGGCCCAAATATGCTTAACTCCCCGCTTAGCGAACATGCCAGTGAGCTGGTCATTGCGATTCTCCATCAGGTACTGACTCAAGGTGCGCCGTTGGACCGCGCCTACTCAAAGCAGTTTGCACCTGAGCGCCTCAAGCCTTGGGAGCAAGCCAGAATCGCTCTGGTCACCGGTGATATTTTGCGCCGTTTAAGTTATTACAGCTTTCTGGCCGATGTTTCAGCGGAGCAAATTGAGCGTGAAGGCACCCGGCTCATCAACGCCTGGCATATGGCCAATGGCCTTGAGCTGCCGAAAATGCGTTACGCGCTGCAGATGGACAGTGAACTGCTTGAGCAGCGGATGGCTGAGGCCCAGGCTATGCCCGCGCTGCTCGATGGTTGCCCACAGTGGCTCGAAGCGCTTGGGAGTGAACAGCTGGGAGACAACTGGCCGGCTGAGCGCCACGCCTTGACTCAGGCCCCCAAACGTTATCTGCGCACCAATTTACTTAAGTGCAGCCGGGAAGAACTCAAGGCTCGTCTTGCCAAGGAAGGGGTGGAGACTTGTGAAGTCCCCGAGGTTGGCAGCGCTCTTGAAGTGATTTCTGATTCAGCGCTGTTTCGCACCGAATGCTTCAAGTCGGGCTGGTTCGAGCAGCAGGATGCCGGCTCGCAACATGTCGCCGAAGCTCTAGGGGTTGAACCGGGGATGCGGGTCATTGATGCTTGCGCCGGTGCCGGCGGCAAGACGCTGCACCTGGCTGCCAAAATGCAGGGTAAGGGACGACTGCTGGCGATGGATGTCGAGCAGTGGAAGCTGGATAATCTCAAGCAGCGGGCCCGCCGCGCCGGCGCCCACAATGTGGAAACCCGGCTTATTGCATCCAGTAAGACCATCAAGCGTTTGAAACTCAGCGCCGACAGGGTACTTTTGGATGTGCCTTGCTCAGGGCTTGGGGTGCTGAAACGCAACCCGGACACCAAATGGCGTGATACCCCGGAGCGCTTGCCGGTGCTGATGGAGCTACAGGAGCATATTCTCGGCAGTTACAGCCGCATGGTGAAGGTGGGCGGGATCCTGGTTTATGCCACTTGTTCGATTATGCCGCAGGAAAACGAGCAGCAGGTGGCGCGTTTTCTGAAGCAGCAAGGCCATTTCCGCTTACTCGATGAGGAAACCATCAGCCCGGCCAAAACCGGTTTCGATGGCTTCTATCTGGCAAGAATTGAGCGGATAGCCGAGTAACAATCAAGCCTGTTTGAGTCATATTGACTTAAACAGGCGGTTTCACACCCGCCTCAAAAAGCATCTCAACAAAAACGGTGCCGCTCACTCTTATCGGTTTGCCAAGTCTTGCCACTTTATTCCCCCTGCAGGGTTAACAGCAGGCGGCGCCGACCGCCATTGTCTCTGTGCTCGCCAAGATAGATCCCTTGCCAGGTGCCCAATGCCAGTTGTCCGGCGCTGACAGGCAGCAGCAAACTGGTACCCAGCAGGCTGGATTTAATATGGGCCGGCATATCATCGGCGCCCTCATAGGTGTGGCGAAAGTAAGGGGTATCTTCGGCTACGGCGCGATTAAACCAAGCCTCAAAATCCTGCCGCACTGTGGGATCGGCGTTTTCGTTGAGCGTCAGCGAGGCCGAGGTGTGCAGCAGTTGCAGGTGCAATAGGCCGCAACTGATGTAAGGCATATCATCGAGAGCCTTGGCAATATCATCGCTTATTAAATGAAAACCACGTTGTTTGGCGCTCAAGGTCAATTGTTGCTGATGCCACATAGGCACTCCTTAAAACGGTTAACATCAAAAGAAACAACCTTCCTTAGATGTAGGCGGGCACTCGACGACGCATTGTATCTCTTTCAATGTTGTCACTCCAAGAA
Organism: Shewanella chilikensis; assembly: GCF_037953065.1. Taxonomy (NCBI): domain Bacteria; kingdom Pseudomonadati; phylum Pseudomonadota; class Gammaproteobacteria; order Alteromonadales; family Shewanellaceae; genus Shewanella; species Shewanella chilikensis. Next base: position 2,156,279 of record NZ_CP149966.1, read on the forward strand.
GCTGAGGTGTCTGCTCTAACCGCAGAGCAGAATATTAATTGCCTGGGTGATAAGGTGTTGACCTGGTTTGTTGTAACCTTAGTGACAGTAAATAAGAGTGATGAGCTGTTATTGAGCTTGAAACTGGGCAAAAAAAGGCCCAAAACTATTCCAATTGTTTTGGGCCTAGGGGAATGGCTCATGGTTGAGCCGTGCGCTAATGTTGAGATCCGACAGGATTGGCTATCTCTGAATAAATATTAGCCGATAACCGCTGAAAGATGCATTTAGACAGCGGATTAGTTAGCACTAATTGTTATAAGGTATAACCAAAATTAGGGTGTTCAAAATGATTGACTGGGTAAATCACTCTTTTTAATGGAATACTAACTAAAGCAGCTTAGTGTTTGGGTTCAGGACAGACAAATTTTATCTTTGACCAGATCCCGCGGCAGATTGTTCTTCAGCCGGTTGCCCAGATGTTTACCCAGCCCCAGCACTTGCCCGCCCCAGGTCAATACCAGCTCACCACGGGCCTTTTCACTGCCATCCATTGCGATATCCCGGCCCATCAGATAAGCCTGAGCCTCAGGCTCTGTAACTTCATAACCCTTGTCGGCGGTTACTCCCAAGGCCATTAAGGCTTCATGGCGCAGTTTCAACCCATGCTTACTGTCATCGGCGAGCTTAAGACCGATACGCTGATAACGCATCTTGCCGATAAAGGGCTCAAAGCCGCGGGGAAACAGCCAGTACTCCTGATCCCTTATCCAGAGGCTGCCTTCGGGAAGCGTTTTGCCGAGTAACCGCTGCAGCTCGGCGGCGATGGCCTGTTGCTGTTTGGCACTGGCGGGACTGAAAGGAAACTGCTTTTGTTGTTTGGGTTCATCACTTTCGCGCGCCACTGACCTCAGTTTACGCACCTTGGCAACAAAGAAACCTTCGCTGTCATAGATTTGCGGCCAAATATGCAAGAAGCCCTCGGCAGTGCAGGCTTTTTCCGCCCCGACAAACAGTGACTCAAGTGACTCAAAGGCCACCGCAGCGCCATATTTCTGCTTGAGGTGTTGCAGTACGGCCTGGTTTTCCTGGCTGTTGAGGGTACAGGTGGAGTACACCATTACCCCGCCAGGCTTAAGCGCCAGAAAGGCGGAATCTATCAAATCCCTCTGGGTGGCGGCAATATCGGCTATCTCCTGTGGATCCCAGTGTTTGAGGGCATCCGGATCCTTACGTACCGTGCCTTCACCGCTACAGGGGGCGTCGAGCAACACGGCATCCATGGATTCATACTGGTATTGGCCGAACACCCTGGCATCGAAGTGGGTCAGGGCGGTATTGCTGACCCCCATTCTCTGTAGATTGGCATGTAGCACTTTTACGCGGCTGGAGGAGTATTCGTTGGCGATCAGCAAGCCACCATTGGCCATCATGGCCGCCATTTGTGTGGTCTTGGAGCCCGGCGCCGAGGCCATATCCAGCACCCGCTCCATTCCAGGCTCCAGCAGCGCCATGGGCGGCAGCATGGAGCTGGCCTCCTGAATGTAAAACAGCCCTTGCTGATGTTCGATACAGTTTCCGGGTTGGCTATCGCCCGCCTGGTACCAAAAACCCTCTGGGCACCAGGGAATGGTTTCGAACTGCCAGCCTTTGGCCCGCATTCTCGAGAGGAATTCATCGACGCTGATTTTGAGGGTGTTGACCCGCAAGGCGGCTCTCAGTGGTAAGCTGCAAAAGTGAATAAAATCCTCGAGCTTGAGATGTTCTGGCAGATCCTTGGCGATACTGTTGATAAAATTCTGATTTAATTGAACCATAAACAAAAAGGGTGACCCCGGGATGGCGGCAGTATAGCACACTCGGGCGCGGCGACTGTGGGGTGTTTTAGGTGTTGAACCGGGTTTGGAGTCTGTTCTTTATTATCGCGCTGGGAGCGATTTTGCTGCGTTTGATGAGTGGCGATGCGACCGTTCTCAATGAGTCTGTCACGGCGATGTTTGACAGCGCCAAATTGGCCGCGGAAATAGCCCTGGGATTGATTGGGGTGTTGACCCTGTGGATGGGGCTGATGCGTCTCGGGGAAAAAGCCGGAGTGGTTGCCGCCATCGCCTGGGTATTTGAGCCGCTGCTCAGCAAGTTGATGCCGGAAGTGCCAAGAGGTCACCCCGCCTATGGCAGCGTCACCATGAACCTGACCGCCAATATGCTGGGGTTGGACAATGCCGCCACACCATTGGGACTTAAGGCGATGGCGGATCTGCAAAGCCTGAACCCCGACAAGAAGACCGCCACCAATGCCCAGATCCTGTTTTTGGTGCTCAATACCTCTTCCGTGACTTTGGTACCCGTGACGGTTTTTCTGTATCGGGCGCAGCAAGGGGCGGCTGATCCTGCCGACATTTTCCTGCCGATTTTACTCTCTACCCTGGGCTCGACCCTGGCGGGTTTGAGTGTGGTGGCGCTGGTGCAAAGGATACGTTTGCTGGATTGGGTGGTGCTGGGTTATGGCGCAATACTGCTCGGCGGTCTCAGCGCCGGTGTGATGTACCTGTTGACCCTGGGAGCCGAGCGGATCGGCGAAGTCTCCGCCGTGTTGGGGAACGGTTTGCTGCTGGGGATCATCTTTGCCTTTGTGCTGGTGGCGCTGCTTAGGCGGGTGCCGGTTTACGATGAGTTTATCGAAGGCGCCAAGTCGGGGTTTGAACAGTCGGTGCGGCTGATTCCTTATCTGCTGGCTATGTTGTTGGCGATAGCCTTACTGCGCGCCTCCGGCGCGCTGGATTATCTGCTCGGTGTCATTGCCGCTTTGGTGAGTCATATGGGGATGGACGGCCGCTTTATCGATGCCTTGCCAACCGCGCTGATGAAACCTTTGAGCGGCTCAGGCGCCAGAGCCATGATGCTGGAAACCATGGCCCATTACGGCGTCGATTCTTTTGCCGGCAGGCTGGCGGCCATTTTTCAGGGCAGCACTGAAACCACTTTTTATGTGCTCGCTGTATATTTCGGCGCCGTGGGTATCCGCAATAGCCGCCACGCACTGGCCTGTGGCTTGTTTGCCGATCTGGCGGGTATCTGCACTGCTATTGCCGTGTGCTATTGGTTTTATGGCTGAGGCGATACATAGATAGGATTACAGAGTTAAAAAACGGGGCTCATCTGAGCCCCGTTTGGGTTTTATGGCTGGCTGAGTCTTGGGCGCCAGTTGAGCCAGTCGCGCTCGGGTTTGTCATGAAGTGGCATCAGACTCTGGTTTTCAAGCGGTTTGCTGCTTTGATTGTCGAGCTCAGTGACCACTCCTATGCCGCCGGCGAGTATGGTTTCCAATGAGCCGGTTTCGATTTGGGCTCCGGAAAACAGCCCCAAATCGACCCGAATACCGGACAAGTCGTAGAACCTGCTGCTCTGGTTGATAAGATGCCGATAAGGCGCGGCAATTTGGGTCTGGATCCAGACTTCATCGCCATTGGGTGCCAGCCGGTAACTGGTTACATCGCCAATTTGAATGCCGCGAAAGAAGATCCCTGTGCCTACGTTGACCGAGCCCAGGCTGGCCTTGCTCAGCACCAGTTGCAGCGCATCGGCCTCTGGGGCAACCGCCGTGTGTATTTGGCCATTGAACTGTTGGCTTACTTTGGCGGCTTGGCCCGGCAGGGCACTGATATAGGCGCCGGTCAGCAGGGTTTCCGGTGCCTTTATGCCCTTAAGGGATATTTCGGCATTGACCAGGCTGAAGCGACTGTCGCTTTTGAGAAACGGCTCGGCATAGCGGCCATAGAGAAAGGCACTGAGTTGCTGGCTGTTGAGATCGTCACTCAAGGTTACCCGGGTGACTTCACCTATCTGATGGCCCTGATAGCGGATAGCGGCACCTGGTTTGATAGTGGCACTGGCCGGGAAATTCAGCCCAATGGCAACGGCCTGATTGCGCGCCAGTGACTCGGAAGCATAAAGCTGCTTATTGTTGGGCTCGCCTTGCTCCAAAAAGCCCAGGCTGATGCTGCCCTTGATGGCACCGGCCAGCGGCGCGACATCCAGTTTGACTCCCGAAAGCCCGGCATCGATTGACACCGCCTGGTTGCGCCAAAACACGGCATTGGGTTTGAGCAGGGGCGCAAAAGTATGGTCTATGGCGAGCGCAATGGCAAATCTGTCATCCTGGCTCTGCCAGCTGACCTGTTTCACCTGTCCTATTTGCATCTTCTTGTAGTAGACAGGTGCGCCTGGGCTCAAGTTGGCGCCATCATCGCTGTAGAGCTGCCATTTGAGCTGCTCCATGCCTTGGTAATAGTGGCCGGCCTCGGCACTTGAGGCAAACAGCGGCAGCGGCTTGGAAAGATCGGCGCCCTTGCGGCTTTGGCCGCGTCTTAAGCTGACACTGCCCTTGGTGAGGGTCGTAAAATCGCCACTCTTGAGGCTGACGCCGTCCAGTGAGGCGTTGAAGTCCAGCGCGGCTTCGGCGATGAAGTCACTGCCTTGAGTCAGCAGCGGGGCAAACTCGGGCAACACCTCGGCCTGGTACTCTACCGAGTTAAAGTCCTGACTCAGGGCAACTGAAGTGACCTTGCCTATGGCGATCTTCTTGTACCTCAGCTCGGCCTCTGGGCTGATGCCGGGGTTTTCATCGGCTCTAAGCGTTATCTTTAACGCCTTGGCCTTGCTGAGATCCGGCGCCTGCTCGGCCAAGGCGTAACGGGTTTGGGCCTCGCCCGTACCCGGGAGAAAGGCGATGGCATCGCCGCTCAGCAATCGGCCCGGGTGTTTTATGCCGGACAGTGACAGCTCGGCGCCTTCACGCCAAAACTGCGCCGTGCCGGTCAAAAGACTCGAGTAGGGGGCGTCCAGGCGGGCATGCAGCGCTACGCCGTCATTGACCAGCGCTATCTCTTCGATTTCCCCTATGGGCAAACCGCGATAGAGAATAGGGCTGCCCTTGTCGAGGCCATCGGCGTTTTTTGCCGACAGAATAAAGCTGGCCCCGCCACTGGCTTCTGTTTCATTGTCATACAGGGTGAAACTATCGCCGTTCTTTGCATGCTTTGAGCTTTCGGGGGAATCAAAGTTGATGCCGCCGGCGAGTATCGCCGCCAGACTCTCGGCGCTGACTTTGACGCCGGAAAGCGAGGCGTTGATCTCTATGCCGGAGACATTCCAGAAGCGGGAGTCTTTCTTGACCAGATAGGCATATTGCTCCTGAATAAAAGCGCTTAGCAGCAGCTTGTCACTGTTGTCGAGTCGATAGCTGACCACACTGCCGACCGGCACCTGGCGGTAGAATACCGGAGAGCCCACATCCAGTGAGCCGAGGCGATCGGCGCTCAGTTCAATCACTAAGCCATCATTACTGGGCAGCACGGCCGGGGCAGAGCGCTCGGCTTCGTAGCGGTAACGTGAATCGCCATCCCCGGGTTGAATACCTATATAGTTCCCCGAGAACAAGGCATCTAAACCTTCGACACCTGTGATGGATGCCTTGGGGGTCACCAGCCAGAACTTGGTTTCATCCCTGAGGAAAGGCTCGGCGCGGTAGTCCATCAGGACATCGACGTTCACGCCCTGCAGCTCTTCATCGATGGAGATATCCACCACCTTGCCGACGGTCAATCCCTGATAGCGCACCAGTGTCTTGCCCACATCCATACCACTGGCGCTGGGGAAGTGGATCCGCACCTCAATGCCGGATTCCTTGATGCTCTTCAGCCCCAGCCAAGCGCCCAAGGCCAACGCCACTATAGGTAACAGCCAGATGGGGGAAAAAAGCTTCTTTTTGACTATTTTAGGCTTTTCGATTTGCGTCATCTTCTGTGTCCAGTTGATCCCAAAGTAAACGTGTGTCCAACACCTTGGCCGCAAGTTGGGTAAAGAGGATGACCAAGGCAAACGCGGTTGCCGCCGGCGCCGGTTTGGCGTCCAGCAATTGCCCCATATTAACCAGGGCAACGGTAATGGATATGACAAACAGATCCAGCATAGACCAGCGTCCAATCCATTCTATGATATGAAATCCGGCCATCAGTGGCCGTTTGGGGATAGGCAGGTTGAAACTGATCGCCGTCAGATAGAAAGCCAGGCCGATAATTTTCAGCCAGGGCACCAGAATACTGGCGGTAAAGACTATGATGGCGATGGGTAACATATCCGACTGTACCAGATGGGTGATGCCGGAAAAAATGGTGTCGTAGGTGACCTTGCCCTGTTTGGTGAGCATGGTAATGGGGTAGATGTTGGCCGGGATCAACAAGATGGCTGCGGTGATCAACAAGGCCCAGCTTTTTTGCAGACTGGTTTCATCCCTTAGCCTGAGTGGGTTTTGGCAGCGACTGCAATACTCATTCTCTATCTGATTGAGTTTTTTACAGGCGGGGCAACTGCATAGCCCCATGTCTTTGCCCTGGAGCAGCTTTCTAGCTTTCATCGAGAAAACTCCACATATGCTCCAGGTTATATTCGCGCTGCAGAAAGAGAGTCACTAAAAACAGCATGGTAAAACAAAAGGTTCCCATGCCAAAGTAAACGTCGGAGAAGTCGGACAACTGAAAGGCGGAAACCAGGAAACTGATCACATAAATTTCCAGCATGGTCATTTGTGACAGCAGGCCTTGCTTCTTGAGTAACCAAGTAAGAACACGGCGCCAGAAGTGATGCTGGGCCAAACCCGCCTTGATGATCAGCACTTGAATAAAAATCGACAGATTGAGTACCCCGGGGGCGATGACAGCCGCCACCAACACAGCAATCCCCACTATCCAATAACCTTGGTCCATCACTGCCAGGGCACCTTGGTATGCGGTTGTGGTTCTGACACTGCCGAGAAAGTGCATCTCCAGCACGGGTAGCAGCATGGCGGGCAGATAAAACAGCAGGGCACTGATACATAACGCCAGCATGCCATTGATCGAGCAGTAGGGGGCATCATAAAGCGCCGTATGGCATCTTGGACAAAGCGCTCTGACGCCGGAGGGCAGGGCGCGTTTGCTCACCGCCAAATCACAGGCGCGGCAAAGCACTATGCTACAGTCCGGTTTGTTGTCGCTTGGATTATAAGCTTTCAAATGCTGGATATGTCCTGTTCTGGCCATGGTGACCCAAGCTTAGTCATCAATCCGCTAACTGCGTTGCTTGTGGGTCCATTGGAGTGAGTCGACAAAACAAACTCGCAAATACTATCAGAAAGAGCGCGTCTCTTGCATCTATAGCGCATTTTATGTCAATCTATTTACTGTATATTTAAACAGTGTGAGGAAGGTCATGGCCGTTATAACTCAGTACGTTGTGGTCAGAGAAGGGGTTGAGAAGATGACATTTACATCTAAGAAGGAGGCTGATGCCTACGATAAGATGCTCGACATCGCGGATAACTTAATCCCCTTTATCCAAGGTAGTGAATTGGAATTGGATGATAATACAACGGAAAAACTTGCTTTTTATTTAGCTTCTCATAAAGATACATTGGCGAATCTGCTCAAAGGCGCCCCGGTAAAAGCACCGACCCCAGCCAAGAGCAGTAAGAAGAAGACAGAACCAGAAAAGGTATAACCCGGAACCCCAGATGAAAGCTCAGTTTTACGATACGCTCAACCGTCAGGTACAGGCACTGTTTGCCGGCGAAGACGATGTGATTTGCGCCATGGCCAACTTCTCTGCTTTGTTGAATGAACACCTTGAGGACATTAATTGGGTGGGCTTTTATCTGCTCAAAGACGAGCAACTGGTGCTTGGCCCGTTTCAAGGCAAACTGGCATGCACCCGGATCCCAATGGGTAAAGGTGTCTGTGGCACGGCGGCAGCCAAGGCCGAGACTCAGTTGGTTGAGGATGTACATCAGTTTGTCGGACATATCGCCTGTGATGCCGCCAGTAACTCGGAAATTGTGATCCCACTCTATCGTCATGGTGAGCTGATTGCCGTGCTGGATATCGACAGTCCCAGTCTGTCGCGTTTCGATAAAGAGGATCAAACCGGGCTGGAGAGTCTGGTGCAGAGTCTGGAAAAGTGCTTATTTGGTTAATTCCCGTACAATCTGCCACAATTGGTGGTCGCAATAAGGCGCACGCAGCTTATAATAGGCGGCTGCTCTGAGGGCCAAATGACTGTTTGTGGTGCTTGGCCCTATCAGGCTGAAATGTTAAGTTTTGTGTCATGCCTTTGGCTATGGCTGAATGCATGCTAATTTGTACGTTATCCCCCAAGGGGTTAACGAAGATGAACGACGCCGTGAGTACAGCAGACCTAACTGACCACTGACGTCCCCTGTTAACTGTGGAAGTAATGATGGAATCAACAGAAAAGTTGACCGACACCAACGCTATTCTGGCGTATTTGTATGAAACATTTCCTTTGTGCTTTATCGCCGAAGGAGAAACCAAACCGCTGAAGATAGGACTGTTTCAGGATTTGGCTGAAAGGTTGGCTGATGATTCCAAAGTCAGTAAGACCCAACTGAGGGTCGCCCTGAGACGCTATACCAACAGTTGGCGCTATCTTAAGTGCATCAAGGAAGGCGCTCAGCGGGTAGACCTCGATGGTAACCCTTGCGGCGAACTGGATCCCGAACATATTGAACATGCCAAGGCGACGCTGAAAGAGAGTCAGGAAAAAGCCAAGGCCCGCCGTGCGGCTGAACCGGCCAAAGAAGGTGAAGCCAAGAAAGCTAAACCTGCGCGTAAGCCACGTCCTCAAGGGGACAAGCCCCGCAACGATCGTCCTCGTAGCGATAAGAAAGCGGCCCGTAAGCCTAGCAAGCCTGCCGCTCCAGCCGTGGAGTTGGTACCAGCCGTATTGGAAGAGCTGAAACCTTCACAGCGAGTGAATGTCAAATTGGGTATGACACCGGTAGCCGGTGTGATCCTCGACATCAATAAAGAAGATGTTCACGTGCAACTGGATTCCGGCCTGTCAGTCAAGGTTCGTGTGGAACATATTCTGCTGTAAAATCATCAAATAGAAAGGAGTAACTTGCTGATGCGAAAATTTATTCTTGCTGCATCGATCGCCAGTGTCTTTATGGGTTCCCAGGCGCTGGCTATCTCACCGGCAGTCCCGGTCAGCGAGTTACCCCATCTACAACAGGAGCCACAACACAAGGTTGCCAGCAAACGGATTACCGGCCTGTTCAGTCGCTCCCATTATCACAGATTCGATCTGGATGATGCCTTCTCGCAGCAGATCTTCAAGCGTTATCTCGAACAGCTCGACTATCGCCGCAATGTATTATTGCAGAGCGATATCGACAGCTTTAAGGTCTATGCCAATCAGTTTGATGATATGGTGCGTAGCGGCGATCTGGAACCTGCTTACAAGATGTACGATCTGGTGCAGCAGCGCCGTTACGAACGTTTTGTTTATGCCTTGAGTCTGCTCGATAAAGAGATGGACTTTAATCAGGCTGGCGATGCTTATGTCTTTGATCGTAAAGATGCCGCCTGGCCCAAAGACGAGGCCGAGCTCAATGAGTTGTGGCGTCAACGGGTCAAGTACGATGCCCTTAACCTTAAGCTTACCGGTAAAGAGTGGCCGGAGATTGTTGATGTGTTGGGTAAACGCTACAACAACGCCATCAAACGCCTGAAGCAAACCAACAGCGAAGATGTGTTCCAGGGGCTGATGAATGCCTTTGCTCGCAGTGTTGAGCCGCACACCAGTTATCTGTCTCCCCGTAATGCCGAACGTTTCCAGATGGAGATGAACCTGAGCCTGGAAGGGATAGGTGCCGTGCTGCAGATGGAAGATGACTACACGGTTATCAAGAGTCTGGTGGCCGGTGGTCCGGCGGCGCTGAGTGAGAAATTGGCGCCGGAAGACAAAATTGTTGGCGTAGGTCAGGAAGGCAAGGAGATGGTCGATGTTATCGGCTGGCGTCTTGATGATGTGGTTGAGCTGATCAAGGGCCCTAAAGGCAGTAAAGTGACCTTGCAGGTGCTGCCCAAGAAAGGCGGCTCCAATGCCAAACCCATCAATGTGACTGTGGTGCGGGACAAAATCCGTCTCGAAGACAGAGCGGCGACTTCCAAGATAGTTGAGCCGGATACCGGTCCTTACGCCCAGCGTAAAATCGGTGTTATTCAGATCCCCGGCTTCTATATGGACTTATCCCGCGATGTGGCCAAGGAGTTGCAAACTCTCAACGAAGCCAAGGTTGAAGGTGTGATTGTCGACCTGCGTGGTAACGGTGGTGGCGCCTTGACTGAAGCGACCTTGCTCACAGGGCTGTTTATCGATCAGGGACCTGTGGTGCAAATTCGTGACGCCAATGGTCGCATCAGCGAAAATCGTGACAACGACGGCAAGAGCTATTACGACGGCCCACTCACAGTGATGGTTGACCGTTACTCTGCCTCGGCCTCGGAAATTTTTGCTGCTGCACTGCAGGATTATGGCCGTGCCTTGATTATCGGTGAGTCTACCTTCGGTAAAGGCACAGTGCAGCAGCACAAGAGTCTTGGCCGTATCTACGACTTGTATGAAAAGCCGGTTGGCCATGTGCAGTACACCATAGCCAAGTTCTACCGTATCAATGGTGGCAGCACTCAGTTGAAAGGTGTGACTCCGGATATCCCGTTCCCCAGTGCGTTGGAGCCGGGGGAATATGGTGAGGCAGAAGAAGACAATGCACTGCCATGGGATAAGGTGCCTGTAGCCAAGTACCAGCCTTTGGGTGAAATCGGCGCAGAGATGGTCAGCAATCTTGCGAAACGCCACCAGAGCCGGATTAAGCAGGACGTCGAGTTCGGTTATATACTGCAGGACATAGGCGAGTTCAAGAAACACCACAAAGAGAAGAGTGTTTCTCTGGTGGAAAGCGAGCGCCTGGCCGAACGGGATAAGGACGATCAAAAACAGTTGGCCCGCCTCAACGAACGTCGGGTTGACCATGGTCTCGAGCCCTTGAAGTCTCTGGATGACGATGAAAATGTCTCCGAAGATGAGAAAAAAATCGAGACTCCGGATGCCTTCCTCGATGAAGCCGTCTATATCACTCTGGATATGGTGGACTATCAGAGATTGGCAAAAAACAGCGCAAATTGATGCTGGCTCCAGGAAACATAAAAACGCGCTGATTGCGCGTTTTTTGTTTGCTCCCAGCGAGAACAGAGGCAAGATCAGTCAACGAACTCGGTGACTGCCAGTGCCCAACGAATTAAGGATGACCTATGTCTGAAGCACAAACCCTTTCCCCGGACCAACTGCAGGCCAAGCGCCTGGCCGATTATCGTCCACCTGCGTTTTTGATCCCCGAACTGTCCCTCTCATTTCAGCTAGAACCCAAGCAAACCCGGGTGACTGCGGTCAGCCAGGTTAAGCGCAACGGCAATCACAATGAACCTCTGCTGCTCGACGGTGACGAGCTGGAACTGGAGCAGCTGTTGGTTAACGGTGAACCGGCAGACTATCGCCTTGAGCCGGGTAAACTGCTGCTTGAAACCGAACTCAACGAATTTGAATTGACTCTGGTGACTCGGATCAGCCCGGTCGATAACTCGGCACTGGAAGGCCTGTATATGTCCGATGGGGCGTACTGCACCCAGTGTGAGGCGGAAGGTTTCAGGCGTATCACCTATTTTCTCGACCGTCCCGATGTGCTGGCCAAATACCAGGTACGTATCGAAGCCGACAAGGCGTTTCCTTTCCTGCTTTCCAACGGCAACTTGCTGGAGAAAGGGGAGATGGCCGATGGTCGTCATTTCGCTGTCTGGCAAGACCCTTTCCCTAAACCCGCTTACCTGTTTGCCCTGGTTGCCGGTGACTTTGACCTGTTGGAAGACAGTTTTACCACCCGCTCCGGCAGAGAAGTCAAACTGCAGGTGTTTGTCGACAAGGGCAACCTGCACAAGGCCGGACACGCCATGGCTTCACTGAAAAAGGCGATGGCCTGGGACGAGTCACGCTTTGACCTCGAGTACGATCTCGATATCTACATGGTGGTGGCCGTGGACTTCTTCAACATGGGCGCCATGGAAAACAAGGGCCTGAATGTTTTCAACACCAAGTATGTGTTGGCGGATAATGACACTGCAACTGATGATGACTTTCACGGTATAGAATCTGTGATTGGTCACGAATATTTCCACAACTGGACCGGCAACCGGGTAACTTGCCGCGATTGGTTCCAACTGAGCCTGAAAGAGGGCTTGACCGTATTTCGCGATCAGGAATTCAGCTCAGATCTCGGCTCCCGGGCTGTCAACCGTATTCATGCCATCAAGGTCATTAAGAATCAGCAGTTTGCCGAGGATTCGGGCCCGATGTCGCATCCCATTCGCCCCGAAAGCGTGATAGAGATGAATAATTTCTACACAGTCACTGTGTACAACAAGGGCGCCGAAGTGATCCGCATGATGCACACCCTGTTGGGTGAGAAGGCCTTCCAGGCGGGGATGAAGCTTTATTTTGAGCGCCACGACGGCCAGGCAGTTACCTGTGACGACTTTGTCGCTGCTATGGAAGATGCCTCAGGTAAAGACCTGACTCAATTCCGCCTTTGGTATAGCCAGGCGGGCACCCCTCAGGTGACTGTGACCGATGAGTATGATGCAAACACACAGACTTACCGCCTGCACCTCAAACAGTTCACCCCAGTGCGCGCCGGTGAAGCGGTCAAGGCACCATTGCATATTCCGTTCAGCCTGGAACTGCTGGGCAATGATGGCAACGCCTTGGTCAACCAAGTGATTGATTTTACCCTGGCCGAGCAGACTCTGGAGTTCAAGGATATCAGTGCCTGTCCGATCCCTTCGCTGTTGCAGGACTTTTCGGCGCCGGTGAAGCTCAAGTATGACTACAGTACAGTGCAGCTGCTCTGCTTACTGCGCCATGCCGGCAGTGAAGTGGCCCGCTGGGAGGCGGCTATGAGTCTCTTCAGCCGCGCCGTTTGGGCCAATGTGACTTTACTTGAACAAGGGCAGGGGATGCATCTGGATCCTCGTGTTGTCGACGGCTTCAGAGGCGTGATACTGGACGAATCCTTGGATAAGGGGCTTGCGGCCGAAATCCTCAAGCTGCTTTCAGTGTCTTCCTTGATTGAGCAGGTTGATAAGGTGGAATTGGATGCCCTGTTGCTGGCCCGCGACTTTGTGATTGAATCCATCGCCAGTGGCTGTGAAGATGAGCTGTTGGCCCGTTATCGTCAACTGCTGTCGCTGGATGATGCCGCCGCTCGCAGCTTGAAAAACACCCTGCTTTGGCTGCTGGCCAAAGTCTCTGATGAATATGAGTCCTTGATTGAACAGCAGTTTGTCTCGGCCTCTGGTATGACAGATGCGCTGGGCGCGCTGCTTGCAGCCAACGATGCCAATTGTGATTGCCGCGATGCCCTGATGCAAGCATTCGAGCAGCGCTGGAACCAGACCCCTCTGGTGATGGATAAGTGGTTCAGCCTGCAGGCGATGGCGACAGATGATGAGGTGATCGCCAGACTCGAGACCCTGTTGCAACATCCGGCCTTCAGTCTGAATAATCCCAACCGGGTTCGTTCCCTGGTGGGCAGTTTTGCCGCGGCCAATGTGCGTCAATTCCACCGCCAGGACGGCAAGGGATATGTTTTCCTTACCGCCATGCTCAAACAGCTCAATAGCCTCAACCCGCAAGTGGCAGCACGGATCATCACTCCGCTGATCCAGTTTGCCAAGTTTGATGCCGGACGCCAGGCCAAAATGAAGGCTTGTCTGCAGGAGTTGTTGGCTATGCCTGAGCTGTCACGGGATCTTTATGAGAAGGTCAGCCGAGCACTGGAAGACTGAGCCTAAAGATGGAATTTTACTTTCGCCTCAACCTGAGTTATCAGGACTTTTTGCCTTACTATCAAGGTATTGCCGAAAATGTTGAGGTCAGGGAGAAGGGTGGCAAGCTCCTCTGGATCAACGGCCGCCGTCTACGTCCTTTTCTGACCGCCGATGGCATTTACGGTGAATTCCATCTTAGATTGGACCGGGATGGAAAGTTCATTTCTCTGAAACAAGTTTAGAGTAATTACTTAAAACGGCCGACTTAATCAGTCGGCTGTTTTGTATCCAGGTAACAAAGGTTAATCCCTTGAAATCAATTGGGTTATATTTGTTAACTCCATCTATCCTCTCCACACTCGATAAAAATTTAAATTTCCACGCCTTTCCTGAACGACGGATCCGTCTTAAGTCCCCAAATCTGCACAATAAATTTCTCGGTCTCTGCCTTGCTCATCAGCATTAATTGCTGTAACAATGGTGTTGCCTGTGAGCTAACAAGATGTTGGTTGAGACTCCTATAACAAATAATCCAGCAGGTTACGGAGAAGCGATAAATGAAAACAGTGATAAACCGTTTTAACAAGTCGGCGCTCGCTTTGGGGGTGGCGTCGGCACTGAGTTTAGGGATGATCCCCAGTGTCGAAGCGGTGTCTTTCAAGTGGGGCGAAGTGGATGGCTCCTTTGATTCGACCTGGACCTTGGGCGCCAGTTGGCGCGTGGAAGGACGCGACTGGGATGGTCAGATAGGTAAAGTCAACCATCCAAGATTCGATTGGAGTGGCTATTCGGCTTTCACCGATACCAAGTACACGGCAGCCGAGATCTGGGCGCAGCCTGGTTCCTATTCCAGTAACAATGACTTGAGTAACCTGCTGTATTCTAAGGGTGATACCACCTCGGAAATCTTCAAGGGACTGCACGAGCTGTCGCTCAAGTATGAAAATTTCGGTATTTTCGCCCGTGGCATGTATTTTTACGATCGTAAATTGAACGACAGAATTTACGATTTTAATGACCCTCTTACCGGCAACCGCTACGACCCTTGCGCCGACAAGCGCGCTAAAGAAGTGCAGTGTAAGGATATCCGTCTGCTGGATGCCTTTGCCTATGCCAACTTTGATTTCAACGATGGCGCCAATCCGCTGACTATCCGTGTGGGTAATCAGGTGGTGTCATGGGGGGAAAGTACGCTGATTTCCCATGGTATTGCGGTGATTAACCCGGTGGATTTGAACATACTCAACGCTCCGGGCGCCGAACTGAAGGAAGCCTTTAGGCCGCAGGGTATGGTGTGGGCTTCTTTTGGTGTGACCGAAAACCTGTCGTTGGAAGCTTTCTATCAGTACGACTGGGAGCCTATCTGGGTTCCGACTCCCGGGTCGATTTTCGGCACCAACGACTTTGTCGGTTACGGTGGCTACAATCAAAACGCTCAGCTTGGTTTTAACGCCAATCCGGATATTAACCTCGATTTCTTGACCCTGGAATACAACCGCTTGTCCAACATGATAGCTTCAGGGCAGAGTATTCCGACCGAGCAGTTAGTGCAGATGGCGCTGGCTTACCCCACCAAGGTGACATTGGTGGAAGATGAAGCTGCTCCCAGCGATTCCGGTCAGTACGGTATTAAAATCGGGTACTACGCCCCGGAGCTGGGTGAAACCGAGTTTGGTTTTTATTACATGAATTACCATAGCCGCCGTCCGCTCATCAGTGGTACCACGGCGGATTTCAGTACTGGCGCACTGCTGTCTGATATGGCGGTTCTTGGGCAAAACGCCGGCAATATCAATCGCGACGTACTGTTGAGTCTGGATAGCTTCTCCAAGGCTCAGGTGGTTTATCCGGAAGATATTAAGCTTTACGGTTTTAGTTTCAATACCTTGATAGGTGATACCTCAGTGGCCGGTGAAATAGCGCACCGCCAGGATGAGCCACTGCAGATTGATGATGTGGAACTCTTGTTTGCCGCTATGCCACAACAGCTGGCCAACGCAGGGCTAAGGCCGGATCTTGATGGTTTGTCTCAGTACACTTCCCATGTCAAGGATGTTGGTCCGGGCGAGTACGCCGAGGGTTATATTCGTCTCGATACCACTCAGGCGCAGATGACTTTTACTCACTTGTTTGGCCCGACACTGGGTACCGATAATCTGGTGATGCTTGCCGAAGTCGGCGGGGTATGGATCCATGATATGCCGGGTTTCGATGAACTCAGACTCAATGGTCCAGGCACAGGGCGCAGCGGCGGCAATCCGAATATGCCAGGTATCATAGAGGCGTTGCACAATGGCCCTGAAACCAATCCGTTCCCGACAGATTTCGCTTGGGGTTACCGGATTGTCGCCAAGGCCGACTTCAACAATGTGTTCTCCGGCATCAATATGTCACCTCGAGTGATTTTCTCCCATGACGTTGACGGTATCACCCCAGATCCTATGTTCCTGTTTACCGAAGGTCGCAAGTCTGTGGCACTGGGACTCAGCTTTGACTACCAGAGCCGCTGGGGCGCGGATCTTTCCTATAACAGTTTCTTTGGTGGGGTAGGCACAACTAATGCGATGGCCGATCGCGATTATGTGTCTTTCAACGTTAAGTTTTCGATCTGATAAGGACAATAAAATGAGAACGATAGCTATATTGTCTGCCGCTGTAATCTTGGCTTTGGGGGCCACCACAGCTGTAGAAGCCAAGGTTTCCGAGGCCGATGTGGCCAAACTGGGGACCAGCCTGACACCACTCGGTGCTGAAAAGGGCCCTAATGCCGATGGCAGTATTCCTGCTTGGGACGGCGGTATTACCACGCCTCCTGCCAGTTATAAAAAAGGCATGCATCACCCAGATCCTTTCCCGGATGACAAGCCGCTGGTGACTGTCACCGCGGCCAACAAGGAGCAATACAAGGAGTTTCTGACGCCTGGGCAACTAAAGATGTTCGAAACCTATCCAGATAGTTTTAAAATGAACATCTATCAGACCCGGCGTACCGCTTCTGTGCCGCAGTTTATTTATGATGCCACCAAGGCCAATGCACCGAGAGCAACTCTTGTCTCTGAGGGCAATGGTGTCGATGGCGCGTCTATAGGTATTCCTTTCCCCATCCCTGCCAATGGATTGGAAGCAATCTGGAACCATATTCTCAGATTCCGCGGTGTCGATATTGAAACCGAACGTAATCAGGCGGCGCCTACTGCCAGTGGTGACTACACATTGGTGGAAATGGCCGAAGAGATACGTTTCGAATACTCTCGCCCTGAAGCGAACTTGGAAGAACTGAAAAAGAATAACATTCTGTTTGAGTTCAAACAGGTAGTTACCCAGCCAGCGCGTTTGGCCGGTACTGCGCTGTTGGTGAAAGAAACCATGGATCAGG
Source organism: Shewanella chilikensis (assembly GCF_037953065.1). Classification (NCBI taxonomy): domain Bacteria; kingdom Pseudomonadati; phylum Pseudomonadota; class Gammaproteobacteria; order Alteromonadales; family Shewanellaceae; genus Shewanella; species Shewanella chilikensis. Next base: position 2,173,352 of record NZ_CP149966.1, read on the forward strand.
AGAAGGAACCCCGCCAGGCCTGGACCTACAACACAGGGCAGCGCCGGGTGAGAAAGGCACCCAACGTGGCCTTCGATACGCCAGGTACGGTTTCTGATGGTCTGCGTACCACAGATGATTTCGATATGTTCAACGGCTCGCCTTCCCGTTACAACTGGGAGTTGCTGGGCAAGAAAGAGATATTCATTCCTTACAACGACTACCGTTTGCACTCGGATAAGGTCAAGTACAGTGATCTGCTCAAGGCGGGTCACTTGAACCCTGATTATATCCGCTATGAAAAGCATAGAGTCTGGGTGGTCAAGGCCAGCTTGAAAGAGGGCATGCGCCATATCTACAAGACCCGGGTCTTCTATTTGGATGAGGACTCCTGGCAGGTCTCAATCGCCGATCTGTACGACAATCGTGACGAACTGTATCGGGTTGCCATGGCGCATGGTTTGAACTATTACGAGGTGCCGACTCATTGGAGTACTCTTGAGGTGTATTACGATCTGCAGTCCCGTCGTTATATCGCCATAGGTTTGGATAATGAAGGCCGCATGTATGACTTTGATGCCAAGTTGTCCGAGGCCAACTTTACCCCGGCCGCGCTGCGCCGCGAAGGAATACGTTAAGCGCTCGTCATCAGTAATGGGTGGCTGAGGTCACCCAGTAGGCAATTCCAGGGGCGCGTGCGCCCCTTTCAACCCTAAGGAAGTCTGTAATGTCGTATCGCATGCTTCAAGCAGCGGCTCTGGGCCTTGGCATACTCACATTCCAGGGCGCAATTTCGCCCCTTCACGCCGAAACGCAATCTGCAACCTGGGCTCTGACCGGCCAACTGCAGCCTTTGGCGGTTCACTCTTTGATGTTGGATATTACTCAGGCCGGCAGCACTATGGTCGCGGTCGGTGAGCGGGGTCATATCTTAAGGCTCAGCGCCGATGCCAATCAATGGCAACAGGTGGCGACACCGAGTCAGGCGCAGTTGACCAAGGTATTTTTTCTCGATGCCAACCATGGCTGGGCCGTGGGCCATGATGCCACCATTCTTGCTACCCAAGATGGCGGACTCTCCTGGCAGCAACAGTTCAGTTCGCCAGAGCTTGCCCGGCCCTTACTGGATGTCTGGTTTGCCGACTCGCAAAACGGCATAGCCGTTGGCGCCTATGGTCTATTTCTGCGCACCACAGATGGTGGCCAAAGCTGGCAGAAAGAATTTCATCCCGAGCTCTTGAGCCAAGATGATGCCGACTATCTGGCGGATCTCAAACAGCAGGATGAAGAGGCCTATCAGGCCGAATCCGACTCAATTTTGCCCCATTTCAATCGGGTCATCGCCCTTGAAGACAAGCGCTTGCTTATGGTCGGGGAGCTGGGGATGGTAGCCATTTCCGAAGATGGCGGCCGTTTATGGCAGCGTCTGGAGTTTATTTATGACGGCTCTTTGTTCAATGCCATAGAAAGGGATAAACAGCTCTATGTGTTTGGTCTGCGAGGGCATGCCTTCAGCGCACCGGAAGATATGAGTCAGTGGCAGGAGATAAAGATGCCGCTTGAGTCGACCCTCAATGCGGCAGCGCCGGTCAAAGGGGGCCTGCTGCTGGTCGGCAATGGCGGCGCCGTAATTCGTTTGGATAACAATTTACACGCTGAGCTGGTGACCCAGCGCAGAGGGGAAAATTTATCGGCAGTTGCCGTTGACCCCAAGGGCCGGTTATGGATAGCCGGGACCAAAGGGCTTTTCGAACTAAAACAACAATAAAGGGCCATTATTATGTTAGACAGACTGGTCAATGGGATTGAGAGTTTTCTCTTTCGCAATCGTATCGGAGTGATACTGCTGTTTGCGCTGACCACGGTATTTCTGGGCTTTCAGGCCAGTCAGCTGAAAATGGATGCGGCATTTGTTAAAAACATTCCACTGCATCACCCCTATATGCAGACCTACCTCAAACACCAGAAGCAGTTTGGCGGCGCCAACTCCATCATGGTGGCGGTAGAAGACAGCAGCGGTAATATTTTCAATCCGGCGTTTTTCGACACCCTGAAGAATGTGCATGATCAACTGTTCTTTATTCCCGGGGTAGAGCGCTCTCAGGTGAAATCCTTGTTTTCTCCGTCGACACGTTTTACCGAAGTGGTGGAAGACGGGTTTGCCGGTGGGCCGGTGATCCCGGCGGATTTCAGCACGACAGAAGCCGGGCTTGAGCGGGTCAGAGGTAATATCGAAAAGGCCGGCATAGTCGGCCGTCTGGTGGCAGAGGACTACAGCGCCGCCATGGTGACGGCGCAGCTGATGGACTTTGATCCGCAAACCGGCGAGCCTCTGGACACTTTGGCGTTTGCCGCCCAACTGGAAGAACAGCTCAGAGGCCAGTTTGAAAAAGATGGCATCAAGATTCATATCATAGGCTTTGCCAAGATGGCCGGCGATGTGGCAGACGGAGCCAAAGGGGTACTGCTGTTTTTCCTGATAGCCATTTTGGTCACCGCCCTGATGGTGTATCTCTTCTCCCGCTCCATGGTGTTAACCTTGCTGCCCTTGATGTGCAGCTTGATTGCCGTGGTCTGGCAGCTTGGTCTCTTGACCGTGGTGGGCTTTGGCTTGGATCCCATGTCGATTCTGGTGCCATTCTTGGTGTTTGCTATAGGTGTCAGCCACGGGGTACAGATGATCAACGCCATCCGCAAACGGGTTGCCGATGGCCTGAGTACCAAGGTGGCGGCGGCTTCGGCGTTTCGTAGTCTCTTGGTGCCGGGCGGGGTCGCCTTGCTGTCGGATACCATAGGGTTTATGACCTTGCTGGCAATCGATATCGGCATCATTCGCGAGCTGGCGATTTCGGCATCGCTTGGTGTGGCGGTGATCATCCTGACCAACCTGGTGCTCTTGCCTCTGGTGATCTCCTTCTTCCAGATAAAGGCCGCGAAAGCGGATGCTGGCACCGAGGCCAAGACAGCGGCCTTTTGGCACAAGCTCACCTGTTTTGCCACCCCAAAATATGCTGTGGTGGTGGTAGCTGCCACTGCACTGCTTTATCTGGGCGGGTTGCAGCAAGCCGGCAAGATGCAAATCGGCGATCTTCAGGGCGGAGCACCGGCGCTGCATCAGGACTCCCGCTATAACCAGGACACCTTCTTTATTACCGATCATTTCTCTATCACCACAGACGTGATGAGTGTGATAGTGGAAGCCTATCCCGAGGCCTGTACCTATCACTCGGCGCTGGAGAAGATTGACAGGTTCGAATGGTTGGCGCGCAACACCCCTGGGGTTGAGTTTACCGCCAGTATCGCCTCGGTAGCACGCCAGGTGAATGCCGGTTTCAACGAGGGGAGCCCCAAGTGGCAGGTATTGCCCAGGAGCCCGGCCAGCCTGGCACAGTTGGTGTCACAAATTCCTACCAGCACAGGTCTGCTGAACGGCGATTGCTCTGTGATGCCTGTTTATCTGTTCCTGAAAGATCACAAGGCGGAAACCATAGAGCAGGTGGTGAGCAAGGTGCAGCTGCTGGCCGCCGAAATGGACGACGACAAGCTGAGTTTTAAACTCGCCTCCGGTCCGGTGGGGGTGATGGCGGCAACCAACGAGGCGGTGGCCGAAGCGCAATTGCCTATGATGCTGTATGTCTATGGCGCGGTGTTTATCCTCTGCCTGATAAGCTTCCGCTCACTGAAAGCCACGGTTGCAGTGATTCTGCCTCTGTATGTGGTATCGACACTGGCACAGGCACTGATGACCTGGTTGGATATAGGCCTGACGGTGAGCACCTTGCCGGTTATTGCCCTCGGGGTGGGTATCGGGGTGGACTATGGCATCTATATCCTGTCGACCATGGCCGTGAAACTGCGTGATGGTATGGCAGTACAGCAGGCCTATTTCGAAGCCTTGGTGGAGCGGGGCAGTGCGGTCATCTTCACCGGCCTGACCCTGGCTATCGGGGTGAGCACTTGGTTCTTCTCCGCACTTAAGTTCCAGATGGATATGGGAATTTTGCTTACCTTCATGTTTGTGGTCAACATGCTGGGGGCCATAATTATCCTGCCTGCACTGACGGCACTTTTCTGGCGCAAACATAGCTAGTGAAAGGGGCAGGGGAAGAAGTTTCTCCTGCCCCTGCTGAATAGTTAGTCTGTTATTCCGATTACTTCTTCATCGCTCCCTTCAATATCCCGTCATTGCTGGATTTGTACAGGATGTACCACTAAAATTTTGCTCGAATTATGGTTTGTTTAGTAATACACTGCGCGGCATGACCTCGGTCACAAAAAATTCAGGCCCGGGTCATTCGACGAAGCATCCATATAATGAAAAAAGCGCTGCCATAGACGCTTAAGGAAACAGCAAAATGGCCTTGAAAGATGCAATGCCTTCAGTACTACTTGAAAAGGTAGTCAGTTTAATCCACTCCAAAGTCCCTAAAACACAAGCAAATCAGGTGGAACAGTTCGCCACCTGCCTCTACGCTCACATGTCTAAGGACGATCTCCTGGCCCGTAACGATAGCGATCTCTACGGTGCCGTCCTGAGTCTTTGGAATGCTCTGAACAGCACGCCTTGTGGGGAAACTCACTTAAGGGTATTCAACCCAAGCCAAGCCAAGCACGGCTGGCAATCAACCCACTCCATCATAGAAGTTGTGCAGCCCGATATGCCCTTCCTGGTGGATTCTGTGGGTATGGCTCTCAACCGTTTGGGGATCACAGCTCATATGATGTTGCATACGCCGCTGGCAATTGAGCGCCAGGGCACAGACATCAAGCGGGTCAGCTTTGTTAACGACAGCAAGGAAGACAGCGACAAGGTTGCGGTATTCCTGATTGAAATCGACCGCCAAAGCAGCGACAAGGACATAAAACAACTCGAAAAAGAGATAGAGTCCGTGCTCGGTGATGTGGCCGCCGCCGTCAATGATTGGCGCGCCATGTCCGATAAGCTGGCTGAAGTGGTTGATGAGTTGCCAAAGCGCCCGTTCCCCGGCGATAAGGCTGAACTTGAAGAAGCGATTCGCTTCCTTGGTTATTTGAACAACCATCATTTTACTCTGATGGGTTATCGTCGCTACGACCTGCGTAAAGTAGAGGGTGATGTTGAGCTGGTGCCGGATATGGCAAGCAGTCTGGGCTTGATGAACAAACCCGGTAAGGCGCAGCCAGAGCACGGTTTGATGCTGTCTTCTTTCTCTGAATCGGCTCGCCGTGAAGCGCTGGACAACAGCCTGCTTATCCTGACCAAGAGCAGTGCCAAGAGCCGGGTTCACAGACCCGCCTATGTCGACTATATCGGCGTCAAACGTTTCGATGAGGCCGGTAATGTCGTCGGCGAAGACAGATTCATCGGCCTGTATGCCTCCAACCTGTACAACCGCAGCCCGAAAGAGATCCCCCTGCTGGCCGAGAAAGTCCAGCGGGTGATGGACAAGTCAGGACTGGCACCGCGCTCCCACGACTATAAAGCGTTGATGAATATTCTGGAAAATCTGCCAAGGGACGAGATTATTCAGGCAAGCGTCGAAGAGTTGTCGCACATGGCGCATGGCGTGTTGGAGATGCAGGATAGAGATAAACTTAAGCTGTTTGTCCGTAAAGACGGTTTCGGCCGCTTCCTGTCCTGTTTGGTGTATGTCTCCAAAGACAGATATAACACCCGTCTGCGTGAAGATACCCAAAGGATCTTCGCCCAAACCTTTAACAGTAATGAAGAGGTGGAGTTTACCACTTACTTCTCCGAGTCGAGCTTGGCCCGTACCCACTACATAGTTAAAGTCGACAACAACAATAATTTGGAACTCGATGTGGCTGCCATAGAAAACAATCTGATTGAAGCCGCTCGCTCATGGGAAGATAAACTTCAGAGCGCGCTCAACAATTCACTGGGTGAAGAGCAGGGCACTCGCCTGTTCAAGCGCTATCTGACCGCATTCCCGCAGAGTTACAAAGACGATGTGTTGCCTACGTCGGCCGTGGTGGATCTGCAACAACTGGAAGCGCTGGACGACGACCATAAGCTGGGCATGTTGTTCTATCAGCCACAGGAAGCGGCGCCCGGCAGTAACAAGGTACGTTTGAAGCTGTTCCACAAGGATGAGCCTATCCATCTGTCGGATGTGCTGCCTATGCTGGAAAACTTCGGTCTCAGGGTGATCAATGAGCGTCCCTATGAAGTGAAGAGCACAGATGGCGCAACCTTCTGGATCCTCGACTTCCTGATGACAGTACAGGGTGGCGCCACTGAGAACCTGGCAGACAGCCAGGACAGATTCCAGACCGCGCTGGCTCAGGTTTGGCAGAAAAAACTGGAAGACGACGGCTTCAACCGTATGGTGCTGGCTACCGGACTTTCCGGCCGCGAAGTGTCAGTGCTGCGCGCCTATGCCAAGTATATGCGTCAAATAGATGCGACTTTCAGCCAGGCTTACATCGAAGAAACCTTCAGCCGTTATCCGCAGATTGCCGATTCGCTGGTGAAGATGTTTATTCGTAAGTTCAATCCCAAGCTGAAGACCCGCACACTGGACAAGTTTATCGAGCAGATCAATCTGCGTCTTGATGATGTATCCAGTCTGGATGATGACCGTATCATTCGTCGCTATCTGGATCTTATCAACGCCACGTTGAGAACCAACTTCTATCAGCAAGATGCCGCCGGCCAGCCGAAGGATTATATCTCCTTCAAGTTTGCCCCCAACCAGATCCCTGAAATGCCCAAGCCGCTGCCGAAGTTTGAAATCTTCGTTTACAGCCCAAGGGTTGAAGGTGTGCATCTGCGTGGTGGTAAAGTTGCCCGTGGTGGTCTGCGCTGGTCTGATCGCCGTGAGGACTTCCGTACCGAAGTACTGGGTCTGGTGAAGGCGCAACAGGTTAAGAACACTGTGATTGTGCCCGTAGGTGCCAAGGGTGGCTTTGTTTGTAAACAACTGCCGACCGAGGGCGGCCGTGAAGCCTTCTTCACCGAAGGTCAGGAATGCTACCGGATCTTTATCCGTGGTCTGCTGGATATCACAGACAATATTGTCAACGGTGACCTGGTTCCTCCTGTGGATGTGGTTCGTCACGATGAAGACGACCCTTACCTGGTGGTCGCCGCCGATAAGGGCACGGCGACCTTCTCTGACACAGCCAACGCCATTGCCATCGAATATGGCTTCTGGCTGGGTGATGCCTTCGCGTCCGGTGGTTCCAACGGTTATGACCACAAGAAGATGGGCATCACCGCCCGCGGCGCCTGGGAGTCGGTGAAACGTCACTTCCGCGAAGTGGGTATCGATTGCCAGACTACAGATTTCACCTGTGTGGGTATAGGCGACATGGCCGGTGATGTATTCGGCAACGGCATGCTCTTGTCTGAGCACACCCAGCTGGTGGCTGCTTTCAACCACATGCATATCTTCATCGACCCAACGCCGGATTCAGCGACCAGCTTTGTTGAGCGTAAGCGTCTGTTTAATCTGCCTCGCTCCAGCTGGGAAGACTATAACAAGGAGCTTATCTCAAAAGGCGGTGGCGTGTTTGCCCGTAGCGCCAAGTCCATCAGTTTGACGCCGGAAATCAAGAAGATGCTGGCGACCGACAAGGATGCTATGACGCCGACTGAGCTGATCAAATGCCTGCTGAAAATGCCGGTTGACCTGATCTGGAACGGCGGTATCGGTACTTATGTCAAAGCGAGCAGTGAAACCCATGCCGAAGTCGGCGATCGCGCCAACGACGGTTTGCGGGTCAACGGTGGCGAGCTTAAGGCTAAGATCATAGGTGAAGGCGGTAACCTGGGCTGTACTCAGCTTGGTCGTATCGAATACGCCGCCAATGGCGGTCGTATCAACACCGACTTTGTCGATAACGTGGGTGGCGTGGACTGTTCGGACAACGAAGTTAACATCAAAATTTTGCTCAACGCCCTGGTGGCCGAAGGTGAGATGACCCTCAAGCAGCGTAACCGCCTGCTGGAAGAGATGACAGATGAAGTTGCTCAGATAGTACTGCAGGACTGTAAAGATCAGACCCGCACCATCTCTGTGACTCAGGTGCGCGGCGCCGAACAGCTTAAAGAGCAGATCCGCTTTATCAACTATCTGGAAAAAGAGGGTAAGTTGGACCGAGCACTGGAGTTCTTGCCTACAGAAGAGGAGCTGTCCGAGCGCTTGGCCAACGGCCGAGGTTTGACCCGTCCTGAGCTGTCGGTATTGGTGGCCTATGCCAAGATGGTGCTCAAGGAGCAACTGCTGACACCTGTTATTACAGATGATGCCTGGTTGAGCCAACTGCTGGTGGATTACTTCCCTGGCAAGCTGCAGCAGAAGTATGCCGACAAGATGACTCAGCATCCGCTGCGCGGTGAGATCATTGCTACCTCGCTGGCCAATGAACTGGTTAACGATATGGGGCTCAATTTTGTCCAGCGTATGCAGGATGAGACAGGCGCCTCAGTTGCCGATGCCGCCATTTGTTACACTATGGCTCGCGAAGTGTTTGGTTTGGCAGATTTAACCAAAGCCATTACTGATTTGAACGGCATAGTACCTGCGGTTGTTCAGGGCGAGATGCTGCACCAGCTGCGCCGTAACATGCGTCGTGCCTGTCGCTGGTTCCTGCGTAATCGTAGCCGCGCCATGAGCATAGAGCAGGTTGTTGCCTTCTATAAGCCGGTGTTCGACGAGCTGAAAGCCAATATTCGCTCTTATCTGGTAGCCGACGAGTTGGCGGGTATTGAAGAGGATATCGCTGCGCTGGAAAAAGAAGCTGTTCCTCATGAGGTCGCCAATCTGGTTGCCAACATGAGTACGCTGTTCTCGGCACTGGATATCGCCCAGATAGCTCAGTTGGAGTCCAAGCCGGTTTCACTGGTGGCAGAAACTTACTTTAAGTTGGGTGCCAGAATCGATCTGCACTGGTTCCTGGAACAGATCGGTGGCCAGCCGGTGGCCAACCACTGGCAGGCACTGGCCAGGGCGGCGTTCCGCGAGGAGCTGGATTGGCAGCAAAGAGCGCTGACATCGGCGGTACTGCGCAGCTGTACCGACAGCTGCGAGTCCGATGCCATTATCGAAGAGTGGGTCGAACTCAATCAGGGCTTGCTGGAGCGCTGGTTCCACATGCTGGCTGACTTCAAGACATCGCAAACCCATGAATTTGCGAAGTTCTCAGTAGCGCTACGTGAACTGAATCTGCTGATCCTGCACTGCGAAGGGCAGAAGTAAGCTATTATAACAATAAGAGCCCTGGCAAACGCCGGGGCTTTTTTTAGGTCTAGGAGAAGCCATGTTTTACAAACTCGCACAAAAAGTCATGTTTCAGATGGATCCTGAGCGCGCCCATAATCTTGCCATCAGTAGTCTCAGAACCACAGGTAATTCACCGCTGAACTGTTTTTATGCGCAGCATCTTGCCCCGGCCCCGGTCGAATTCATGGGGCTGACATTCCCTAATCCTGTCGGTTTGGCTGCCGGTATGGATAAGGACGGTGAATGTATCGACGCCTTTCATGCCATGGGATTTGGCCATATTGAAGTGGGAACTGTAACCCCAAGGCCGCAACCTGGTAATGACAAACCTCGGCTTTTCCGGATTAAGCCGGCCAAGGCGATTATTAATCGCATGGGCTTTAATAATCTCGGCGTGGATAATCTGGTGGCCAATCTCAAGGCTAAAAAATCCAACGCCATGGTCGGTGTCAATATAGGTAAAAATAAAGATACCCCGGTAGAGCAAGGGAAAGATGATTATCTGATCTGTATGGATAAGGTTTATGCCTATGCCGATTACATCGCGGTTAATATTTCTTCTCCCAATACCCCCGGCCTGCGTACCATGCAATATGGCGAATTACTGGACGACTTGCTGTCAAGCTTAAAAAATAAACAAACAGAACTGGCAGAAAAGCATGGCAAGTATGTACCCATAGCATTAAAAATAGCGCCGGATCTAACCGAAGAAGAGATCGAAAAGATAGCCGAGTCATTATTGAAACATAAGTTTGATGGTGCTATAGCCACCAATACCACTTTGACCCGTGATGGGGTCAGTGGCTTGGCCAACTCCAACGAGACAGGTGGCCTGAGTGGCAAGCCGCTGAACCAGTTGTCGACCAAGGTGATCAAGTATTTGGCGCAGTGTTTGAAAGGTGAGATCCCGATCCTGGGAGTGGGTGGTATTAATAGCGCCGAGGATGCTCTGGATAAATTGGATGCAGGAGCAAGCATGGTGCAGATCTATTCCGGCTTTATCTATCAAGGGCCGAAATTAATTAAAGATATTGTTGACGCCTATAGATCCAAATAAGTTAAAAAATACTCAAAGGGATCGCGATTGCGATCCTTTTTTATTTAAATCGATCGTTTTTTGATCTAAAGGATCTGTCTAAGATATTGTTATCTCAGTCTAATATTTAAAACTTTTTTTGATATTGGGTAAAATATCATCTATTATTCGGTTTGTAATAAATCACAGGTCTTATTGGATTGCGTTATGTTATTAATGCCAAACAGAGATTGGCAATGGAGATATAACGATTCGTACGGTGTCCTTAGCGTATCGTTAGGTTCGGAAATGGAATTTCTGACTCCTTATAAAGCCAAGACTTTGATACCGGATGCAATGAAAGAAGCTGAATTTAGCGTCGAGCACGCCAAGTTCTATATTGACCTGCTTGATCGTCTAACCAAGTCACTGTCATTGACGGATGCACAAGTGGTTCAGTTGGCATTGAATGCCACAGCCGCTCACTTTATGCAAAAACCGCAGATGCCCAAGTCATGGTTCTTCGACACCAGTGCTGTCTGTGTTTACAGTGAGCCAGGGAAGGTATTTGACCTCAAATGTCGCGGAGAGCGTGTGCTGGTGATGGTGGTTGAGACCGGGCTGCAGGTTTCTTTGGTAATGATGTTGGCCAACGAATGTCGACTCAGCGATGTCAAAACCCTGACCCGCTTTGAAACCATCAAGGTAATGCACGATCGTCTGCATCCGCTCAGGGCGCAGCAACAGATAGTTGCCGCCTGACAAAGCTTGTCAGCGAGTATCAACGGGGCTTATGGCCCCGTTTTGGGTTTTTCAGCTGAATGACTGACTCAAGTGGTCAATCAAGGCCCTTAGCGCCACCGGCATATGCTCTCTTGAGCTATAGAGAGCGTAGGCCGTCATGACTCTCGGTGTCCAATCCGGTAGCAAGCGTTGCAAGCTGCCATCTTTGAGTGCCTCAGCCAGCAGATAATCGGGCAGTTGGGCGATACCGCTGCCTGCCTGAGCCGCCTTGAGTAACACTGTCGCTTCATTGGCCACCAGTTGGCAGTTGACCGCCACAGATTCGTTCTGCCCTCCCTTGGAAAGATGCCAAAGATTGCGATTGAAATGGCGGTAGCCAAGGCACAGGTGTTGGCGAAGATCCCTGGGGTGCTGCGGCGCCGAATACTGTTTGAGGTATTCAGGAGAAGCCACCAGCTGCGAATTCACCTTGATAAGCGGCTTGCCAATCAACAAGGGATCCGGGCTTGAAGCAATACGGATCACCAAATCGACCCTTTCCACCACCAGATCCACAGCGCGATCGCTCACATCCAACTCGATTTCCACCCCGGGATTAAGCCTGATGAATTGCGCGAGGCTCGCTGCCAGTCGTGCGTGTGCGAATGACATGCTACTGCTTATTCTCAGTTTGCCGGTCAATTGTCTGCGTCTCTCGCTTAGGCTGATTTCCAATGCCTCACGGGTCGAGAGTAACTGGCGACAATATGTCAGGCACTGATTCCCGGCATCTGTAAGGGTTACACTGCGGGTGGTGCGATTGAGTAATCTGGCGCCCAACCAATGCTCAAGCGTCTTGATATGGCGGGTTACCATGGCGCGCGACATCTCAAGCCGCTCGGCGGTAGCGGTAAAGCTGCCACTGGCGGCCAGATCCACAAAAACTTCGGCGGCGGTTAATCTGTCCATCTGCGATTACTTGTCCGGGTTATGCAACAATATTGCGCAATTTTAGCCGTATATCTGCATTAATTGAAATCATAAACTGGCCAACGTTGAAATTCACCGGAGTAAAACCATGCTTAAATCACTCGTATTGGCTGCCAGTTTAGTGTTGCCATTTTCTTTACACGCCGAATCGGACGCCCTCGACTTCAAAGTCTATAACGCCGACGGTAACAGCTTTCATGTCAACGCCACCCTGATAAGCGGTGACAAGGAAGCCATTTTGGTCGACACAGGCTTCACCCGCGCCGATGCCTTGCGACTGGCCGCCGAGGTTCTGGACAGTGGCAAGCACTTGACCACTGTATTCGTCAGCCAGGCGGATCCTGACTATTACTTCGGGGTTGCCACACTCAAGCAGTTTTTCCCTAAAGCAAAATACCTGACGACCCCGGCAGTGCATGCACAAATTGCGGCCAAGCTGGAAGACAAGCTGAGCTTTTGGATCCCCAGAATGGGTAGCAATGCCCCCCTCAAGGCGCAGCTGCCAGAGATATTTAAAGGCAGTCAATTAATGCTTGAAGGCAAGGCGATTGAGATAAAAGGTGACCTGGGACGGCTGGCTGACAGGCCATACCTCTGGGTACCTTCGAGTAAAACCATTCTCGGCAATGTGGCCGTCTCCGGAGGCTTGCACCTGTGGATGGCTGATAGCCAGAGCCAGAGTGAGCGAGCGGCCTGGAAGGCGCAGCTTGCGGAAATGGCGGCGCTTAAACCTGCCAAGGTGATCCCCGGACACATGTTGTCTGAATCTTTTCTCGAGCAGGACAATATTGCCGCGACACTTAAGTACCTGCAGGATTTCGAACAAGCCGAAGCCGACACCCAAACCAGCGCTGAGCTTATTGACACCCTGCAGCGTCTGTACCCGAATGCCGGGCTTGCTATGGCATTGGAGATAGGTGCCAAGGTCAGCAAGGGCGAGATGAAATGGTGAGGCTGCACTACTTTTTTGACCCCTTGTGCGGCTGGTGCCATGGTGCGGCGCCCCTCATTCATGCCTTGAGTGCCAGACTCCCGATAGTTTTGCATGCAGGCGGCCTGATGGAGGCAACAAGAATAACGCCCGGTCTCAGGCAACATATCCTCAGCCACGACAGCAAAATTGCCAAGCTGACCGGGCAGCCCTTTGGCGACGATTACACTCAGGGTTTGCTTCAATGTCCTGACGCCGTGTTGGACTCGGGACCGGCCATTGCCGCCATCCTGCTCGCCGAAAAGGCGGCAGGGCAGGGATTGGCGCTGCTGGAGATATTGCAGCGTGGTCATTATGTTCAGGGTTTAAGGCTTGCCGAGCCTGAAGTGTTACTGCAACTGCTGATGGCGCTGCGAAGTCTCCAGGCGCTGGGGCGCGAGAAATTGGCTAGCGATCTGACGGCGGTTATGGAAGCAAACTCAGCCGGGCAGATTTCGCCACTGGCGAGCCATATCGCCCAAAGCCGAGCCATGATGGCAAAGCTCGGATTGGCAGGCTTTCCGTCGCTGGTTCTGGAAAGCGAAATCGGTGAGTGGCACCCTGTGCCTTTGAACCGCTTCTACGGCCAGACAGAGGCAATGCTGGGTTGGTTTGACTCAAGTTTTGCCAAACAGCTCTCTGTGATTGACGCCAAGAGTGATAATCCGAAAGCCGCGCCAAGCGCTCCGGCGGCTTGTATCCTGGGAGGCGGCTGCGATTAAGCTTTCCGCAAGGATTAGAGAGGGCTTAAAGGCGTTGAAAGAGGCTGCAATCTTACTCTTGGCTTGAGTAAAATGAGCATCCTAAGCTTGCGCTGACAGCAGAAGGGGATGAATACCTATTGGTTGCATTCATCCCTTTCTCTTTTTGCCTTTGTTCGTTGGTGCTGTGCCACTGCCTTATGTAGGCTTTGCTTTAATCCTGTGCCGCTTTGGCCTGGGTGTGACGTTTGGCCAGGTTGGCATGGATATCATCGAGGGACAGTTGTTGATCTTCCAGCAGTACCAAGAGGTGATAGAGGAGATCCGAGGCTTCATTCACCAACTCTTCGCGATCATGAGTGGCCGCCGCCAGCGCGGTTTCCAATCCCTCTTCGCCCACCTTCTGGGCAATGCGCTTGGTACCGCGCTGAAACAGCGAAGCTGTATAGCTCTCGTTGGGGTCTTCCTCCTTTCGTGAGGCGATAAGGCTTTGGAGGCGATTGATAAAGGGGTGCACTTCGCCGCAGGCCGGATTATCCCAGCAGCTGTCAGTCCCCTTGTGGCAGGTGGGGCCTAAGGGGGCGGCCTGCAGCAGCAGGCTGTCGTTGTCACAGTCCACTCCTATGCTGACCAATTGCAGCAGATTGCCTGAGCTTTCACCCTTGGTCCAGAGCCGCTGTTTGCTGCGGCTGTAAAAGGTCACCAGGCCTTTGCTTAGGGTGACATCCAGGGCTTCGCGGTTCATATAACCCAGCATCAACACCTTGCCACTGTGAAAGTCCTGTACTACGGCCGGCAGTAATCCCTGTTGTTTATCCCAGTCCAACTGTTTGAGCCAGTCGGCATTGTTTGTCTCGGTTGTCATATCAAATACCTGTATTGGGTTGTGGGGCATTAAGGAAGGTGCGAACAAGTCCCATGTGTGCTCTGCGCCGGCTTACGGGCCTGGATGCAAGGCGTGGTTCGCAGCCAATGGCCCTAGTCCTTTGCAAGAAGCCTTCCTTAGCTGCGAATGGCGACGCCGCTTTGCTTGAGAAAGGCTTTCAGCGCCTGGATCTCTATGATCCCCTTGTGAAATACGCTGGCGGCCAAAGCGGCATCGACCTTGGCCTTGTCGAAGACCTCGAGAAAGTGCGCCATGGTGCCGGCGCCGCCGGAGGCGATAAGCGGCACATCGCAGACGGCTCTCACTTTGGCGAGCTGCTCGATATCATAACCCTGGCGCACCCCATCCTGGTTCATCACATTGAGGACGATTTCGCCGCAGCCCTGGCGTTGCACCTCTTCGACCCAATCCAAGGTGTGCCATTGAGTGTCGCGGGTCGCCGCTTCATCGCCGGTAAACTGTTTCACCTTATAGCTGTTGTCATTGGCATCGAAGAAAGAGTCGATACCCACCACTATGCACTGGCGGCCGAATTCGTCTTGCAGCCTGCGAATAAGGCTGGGATCTGACAGTGCCGGTGAATTGATGGAGATCTTGTCGGCACCGAATGCCAGCAGCTCGCGTGCCTGGGCCAGGGTCTTGATGCCACCGGCCACGCAGAAGGGTATGTCTATCTGTTGCGCCACCCGGCTGACCCAGGACTTATCCACCACCCGCGAGTGGGCGCTGGCGGTGATATCATAGAACACCAGTTCATCGGCGCCTTCGGCGGCATATCTGGCCGCCAGTGGCACGATATCGCCTATGGTTTCATGGTTACGAAACTGCACGCCTTTGACCACCTTACCGTCGCGTACATCGAGACAAGGGACTATACGTTTTGCCAGCATGCGATCGCCTCCTCTACGCTGAATTCGCCGGTGAGCAAGGCCTTGCCGATAATCAGGCCGCTGGCACCGGAATCCCTGACTGCAGCGACATCATCCAGACTGGCGATACCGCCGGAGGCCTGCCAGGCGATATCGGGAAAGGTCTGCGCCAACTCGCGGTACAGGGCTGTGTTGGCGCCCGTCATGGTGCCATCACGACTGATGTCGGTGACCAGGGCATGTTTAAGGCCCAAAGGGGCAAACTGGGCCACCAGAGATTCCAGGGTTTTGCCACCGCCACTCTGCCAGCCGTGAACCGCCACTATTTTCTCGCCCGCGGCATTGATATTGACATCCAGCGCCAGACAGATGGCATCCGGGCCGTATTGCTCGAGCCAGGCGCCAACCAGTTTGGGCTCACGCACCGCCAATGAACCTATCACTACCCGGGAAACCCCGGCTTTGAACAGTTCATCGAGCTGACGCTGACTGCGCACGCCGCCGCCCACTTGCAGTGGTGTATCCAGGGCGGCCGCGAGTGACGCTATCAGGCTGCTCTGGCAGCGGTCAGGGTCCTTGGCGCCGGTCAAGTCCACCAGATGCAAGAGTGAAGCCCCCTGGGCCTGATAAGCGAGCAGTTGAGCCTCAGGTTGCAGATTGAAGCGGGTCTCCTGTTGGTAATCGCCCTGAAACAGGCGCACTACCTGACCTTCTATAAGATCGATTGCCGGTATAATCATGCTGCAGCTCCGTTAAAATCATCCTGGGTCAGAGTGAGAAAGTTAGCCAGGATAAGGCTACCGATAACGGCGCTCTTTTCCGGGTGAAACTGCACTCCCATAAAGTTGTCTTTGGCAATGGCGGCGCTGAAACGCTCGCCGTAACGGCATTCGGCTATGGTGGCCGCGGAAGGCGCGGCGCAAAAGGAATGGACGAAATAGCAGTAGCTGCCTTCATCGATACCGGCAAACAGCGGGTGTGCCTGGCCGTTGGCATCAAGTACGGGGCTCAATTGATCCCAGCCCATATGTGGACTGGGCAACCCCTTGCAGTCGAGCTGGCGTATAGTGCCCGGGATCAGCCCAAGACACTGGCATTCATCGGCATCCTCGCCACTTTCCTGCGAGCTGTCACACATGAGCTGCATACCGAGACACACTCCCAGCACCGGCTGTTTCAGCGCCTTGATAACAGGAATTAACTGCTTTTCAGTGAGCGCCGCCATGGCGGCTCTGGCTGTGCCCACACCGGGAAGCACCACTCTTTCGGCGCTGCGGATAACCTCGGCATCATCACTGATACAGACTTCGGCGCCGAGGCGCTCAAAGGCGTATTTCACCGAGCTCAAGTTGGCGCAGCCGGTATCTATAATCACTGTCTTGGCAATGGCTTGGGTCATTACAACACTCCCTTACTGGAAGGCAAGGCATCACCTTCAACCTTGATGGCCTGGCGCAGAGTGCGCCCCAGCACCTTGAACAGCGCCTCTACCTTGTGGTGGTCGTTGTCGCCCTCGCAGCCAAGGTGCAGGGTGCAGCGCAGGCCGTCGGCAAAGGAGCGAAAGAAGTGCGCTACCATCTCTGTGGCCAGCTCACCGACCTTTTCCCGCTCAAATACGGCGCTGAACTTGAGGAAGGGACGGCCGGAGAGATCCAGCAGGCAGTCGCCGCGGGCTTCATCCATGGGCAGGGAAAAACCGAAGCGGGCAATGCCGCGTTTATCGCCCAGCGCCTGACGCAAAGCATCGCCCAGCGCCAGCGCGGTATCTTCCACACTGTGGTGATCGTCTATCTCAAGATCGCCGTCAACCTTGACCGCCAGTTTGAAGTTGCCGTGGGTGGCAATCTGATCCAGCATGTGATCGAAAAAGCCTATGCCGGTATTGATGTCGCTGTTGCCGGCGCGGTCGAGATCCACCTCGACCCGAATGTCGGTCTCTTTGGTGGTGCGCACCACAGTTGCCTGGCGACCCCGGCTCAAGAGGGCATCACAGATATCGCCCCAGTTGAGCTTTTCCCTGTCATAGCGATAGCCGGTCAAGCCCATGGCCTCGGCCAGGGCAATATCGGTTTCCCGATCACCAATAACTGCCGAGCGGGTGAAATCCACCAGGCCCTGGGTCAGAAACTCTTTTACCAACCCGAGTTTGGGTTTGCGGCAACTGCAGTTTTCATCGTTGAAGTGAGGGCAAATCAACACCTCGCTGAAGTTGACCCCCTGGCTTGAAAAAATCTGCATCATCAGATTGTGGGGCGCATCGAAGTCTTCTTTCGGGAAGGAGGGCGTGCCCAGGCCATCCTGATTGGAGACCATCACCAAGCGGTAACCGGCGCTTTGCAGTTTGAGCAGCGCCGGAATAACGCCGGGTTCAAACACCAGCTTATCCAGTCTGTCCACCTGTTTGTCGGTTTGCGGCTCTTCAATAAGGGTGCCGTCGCGGTCGATAAAGAGTATTTTCTGGCTCATTGATGTTTCCTTGTGCCGGCCGCTGCCGGGCTGATTATTATCGTTATTGCACCTGGCTCAGGGCGGCTAGCAGCCGCTCGGTATCTGAGTCATCGCTGAAACTGAAACGTATGGCGTCGACAAGACGCGGATCCTGGTAGCTGCGGGCGACTATGCCAAAACGCTGCAACTGCTCACGCACCTTGGGGGCATCGGCGAAATACGCCAGCAGATAGTTGCCGCCACTTGGCAGTACCCGGGCACCGAGTCTTTCCAGCGCCGTAGCCACTCTTTGCCCCTGGGTCTTGAGCAGCGCCACGTCGGCCAGCATTCTGGCTATGCCCTCAGGACTTAACGCCAAAGCCGCCAAGCATGCCACAGGGACAGGTACCGGGTAGGGGGCCAGCACCTGTTTTACCATCTCGATAATGCCTTCATTGGCCAACATAAAGCCGCAGCGGGCTCCGGCCAGGGCAAACGCCTTGGAGAGGGTGCGCAGCACGACCAGGTTGGGATAACGCTTGAGCAAAGAGGCGGCGCTCAGCTCGGGGCTGAATTCAATATAGGCTTCATCCACTACCACTAGCGTGTCTGGCATGGCCTCGAGTATCCGCAGAATTTCACCCTGGCTTACCCAGGTGCCAGTGGGGTTATTGGGGTTGCAGATAAACAGCAGTTTGGCGCCTTGGGCCTGGGTTAACGATTTGGGCAACTGAAAGTTGTCATCCAACGACAGCGCCTTGACCTCGACATTGAAGGTCGCGGCACTGATGGCGTACATGCCGTAGGTGGGGCCAAAGAGGGCGATGCTGTCTGCCCCCGGGGTGCAAAAGGTGCGGATCAGCAACTCTATCGCTTCATCGGCGCCGCGGCTGCAGATGAGCTGCAAATCTGAGACTCCGGCATAGGCGGCATAGGCGGCTATCACCTCTGGTGGCTGGCACTCGGGGTAGCGGTTGACCCGGTCGATATCCGTGTGGTTGAAGGGGGATTCGTTGGCGTTGATCCAGACTTCCCCCTGGCCGCCAAGGCGCCTGGCGCTTTGATAGGGCTCGAGTGCCAAAAGCTCGGGGCGGGCCAGAGTAGCGGCAAGCTCGCGGCTTTGGTGGGTAACGGCTATTGTTCCTTTCTTGGCATCCGCAGTGGCGGTATTAATGGCTGCAGGCATGGTGTTTATTCCTCCATTCTCGCGGACGGCGCGCGCGATGATGAAACACTCTCGGTTGAACCTTCGGAGCCGGATACCCCAAGAGAGGCCAGACGCAGGGCAACGGCATTGCTGTGAGCGTCAAGCTGCTCTGCCTGGGCCAGGGTCATTACCGAGGGCCCCAAGGCGCACAGACCTTCGGCGCTCAGCTCCTGCACGGTAAAGCGGCGGCAGAAATCTGCCAGTGACAGGCTGGATACCGAGCGGCTGTAGCCGTAAGTGGGCAGCACATGGTTGGTGCCGCTGGCGTAATCACCCACAGATTCCGGGGTGTAGGGGCCGAGAAACACAGAGCCGGCAGCGCGAATTTGTGCCAGCACTGCTCTTGGGCTGCGGGTCTGGATGATCAGGTGCTCGGGGCCATAGCGGTTGGAAACGGCTGCAGCCTTATCCAGTGAATCGAGCAGTAAAATACGGCTTTCGGCCAATGCCTGGCGGGCAATATCGGCGCGGGGCAGAGCCGCAAGCTGCTTGTCCAGCTCTTGGATGACGGCTTTTGCCAGCGATTCACAGTTAGAGAGCAATATCACCTGAGAGTCGGGACCGTGCTCGGCCTGTGACAGGAGGTCAGCCGCCACAAAGGCTGGATTGGCAGTCTCATCGGCGATGACCAGCACTTCGGATGGCCCTGCCGGCATGTCGATACTGACTCGCGCCCTGGGATCCTGGGACAACTGGCGCTTGGCTTCGGTGACATAACGGTTGCCCGGGCCAAATATCTTGTCCACCGGGGCTATGGTCTCCGTGCCCAATGCCAGCGCGGCAATGGCCTGGGCGCCACCGGATTGGTAAATCTCTTCGATGCCGCATTCGCTGGCGGCGTAGATGATGGCGCTGTCTATCGGAGCCGGGCTTATCAAGACCCGGCGGCGACAACCGGCGATTCGGGCCGGCAGCGCCAGCATCAACACAGTGGAGATCAGCGGCGCGCTGCCGCCCGGTATGTAGAGGCCGACGCTGTCTATGGCTTCGCTTCTGAGCTCACAGCGCACTCCGGCCTGGGTATTGATATCCAAAGCCTGAGGCTGTTGCGCGCTGTGGAACACATCTATGTTGGCCATGGCGGTCTTGATGGCGTCTTTGAGCTCAGGGCTAACGTCCTGGGCAGCGGCCTTTATCTGCGCCTGACTGAGGGCGATATTCTCAAGGGGGATATTATCAAAGCGCTCGCTGTACTCCCTGAGGGCTTGGTCTCCCTTGGCGGCGACGGCCTCAATGATCTCGCCGACGCTCTGCTCGAGCGCTTTGCTGCTTACCAGGGAGGAGCGCTGGAGCGCGGCGGCCTGCTCGCTTTCGCTCAGTTTGTCCCATACCAGATACTGCATGCTTCACCCCATCATCTTTTCAATTGGCATTACCAGAATCGAGCTGGCACCGAGCTTGGTCAGCTCTTCCATTGTGTCCCAAAACAGATCTTCTGTGCTGACCGCGTGGATGGCGACCCGGTTGCTGTCATCGTTGAGCGGCAACACTGTGGGGTTCTCGGCGCCGGGCAGCAGGGCAACAATCTGCTCCAGGGTTTCAGTGGGAGCGTGCAGCAGGATATATTTGCTTTCCCGGGCACGGATGACGCCGTTGACCCGGCTCATCAGCTTGTCGATCAAGGCCTGTTTGGCCGGGGTTTGGGTTTGCTGTGATTGGATGACACAGGCCATAGAGCGGAAGATAACTTCGGTCTCGTACAAGCCATTGGCTTCCAAAGTGGCGCCGGTGGAAACCAGATCGCAGATCCCGTCGGCGAGTCCGGCACGGGGGGCCACTTCTACCGAGCCCTTGAGCATACAATCGCGATAACTTATGCCCTTATTTTGCATAAAACGGCGCAACAGGTTGGGGTAGGAGGTGGCAATTCGCAAGCCTTCCAGTGAGGCGGCGTCCTGATAAGGGAACTCACTGGGTACCGCCAGCGATAAACGGCAGGCGCCGAAGTCCAGTTGTCTGAGTTTGTTGCAGGCCGAAGGTTTGCCCAGTGTCTGCCGTTCTATCTGCTCCTCTTCCAGCACATTCTCGCCAATGATCCCCA
Organism: Shewanella chilikensis; assembly: GCF_037953065.1. Classification (NCBI taxonomy): domain Bacteria; kingdom Pseudomonadati; phylum Pseudomonadota; class Gammaproteobacteria; order Alteromonadales; family Shewanellaceae; genus Shewanella; species Shewanella chilikensis. The sequence goes on from NZ_CP149966.1 coordinate 2,194,387, forward strand.
AATCGACCACGCCATCCATGACCAGGCCGGGAATGTCGTCATCACGCACCCGCAGCAGATCCAGCGGCATATTGTCGGCGTGGGCTATCAGACGTTGTTCGTTGACGGTGAATTTTACGCCGCAGTTTTTCAGCAGTTGTTGTGATTCTTTCGAAAGCCGGCCCGATTTCTGGATAGCGATGCGCAGTCGATTTGAAGTCATAGTGGTCATTCCTGTTGGTCAATTCAATCTTGGTTAAAAAACTCAAATCCGGAAACGAAAAACCCCCGGAATTCCTTCCAGGGGTTTTCAGATCTTATGAATCAACCGCCAGAAGGAATGAACCTTCGGCAGTCAGCTCCGAAGGCTACCGCTCGTGGTGGTGATGATGGATAGCGTTGCGAAGCTGTGTCATGTAATAAATCCTGTGATTTCACGCTGTAATTTGGCAGCGCATAAACATTCAATTCTGAGCCAATTCGGCTGGCGTGTTTTTAAGCTAATCCCTTTGGCTGGAATTTGCAACACCCAAAATCAAAAAATGTCTGCTGCTTGAAAAGGATTCATCAAGCGGCCCGCTTGGGCATAAGTTTGCGAATCGTTAGCCTGAAGAGTTTGGTTTAAGTGGTTATGTTAACTATATCAATGCCAACTCTGTTGGGTAGAGCGGCTTGGCGATAAGGTTTGTCCCTTGTATCCGTCACTCAAATAGCGATAATGCACGCCATACCCCAGGGCAAAATGGAGCACAATGCGTAATCGACTCGTCAGCGAAACGGCACTGGCCTTCGCCCCGGGCGGCCCTTTGGCCTCCAATATCAGGGGCTTCAAGCCTAGAGAGCAACAACTGGAGATGGCCCGCGAAGTGGCCCAGTTACTCCATGGCTCAAGCGGCGCTGCAGTGCCTTTGGTGCTCGAAGCCGGCACCGGGGTTGGCAAGACCTTCGGTTATCTGATCCCGGCGCTGCTTTCAGGCAAGCAGGTGATTGTCTCCACCGGCTCAAAGAACCTGCAAGAACAGCTGTTTTATAAAGATCTGCCGGCCTTGCTGCAGATGCTGGATCTGCAAGTTCGGGTGGCGCTGCTCAAAGGGCGCAACAATTATCTGTGTCAGTTGTTGCTGGAGCAGCAGTTGGATGGCGCCCAGAGCCGCAGCCCGGAAGTGCTCGATGATCTGCTCAGGATAAATCAATGGGCCGCGGCCAGCACAGATGGCGATCTCGGTACTCTGGCCACGGTTTCCGAACAGTCGCCGGCACTGGCGCTGGTGGCTTCTTCGAAAGAGCGCTGCACCGGCAAGCGCTGCGCCTTCTATGACAGCTGCTTTACCCGCAAGGCCAGACAGAAGAGCCTGGAAGCCAGGATTATCGTGGTTAACCATCATCTGTTTTTTGCCGACAGGATCCTCAAGGATACCGGCTTTGCCGAGTTGTTGCCCGATGCCGATGCGGTGATTTTCGATGAGGCTCACCTGCTTGCCGATATTGCCGTAACCTACTTTGGTCGCCAATTGTCGCTCGCGGCCATGCAGCGAGTGCTGGAGCGGGTGGAAGCGGTATATCAACAGGAACTCAGGGATACTTCACAACTGAGCGATCTCGCCAGGCGCTGCGGCTCCCGCCTGGCGGATTGGGCGCAGATGACCCAGGCTTCCGGGCAAAGCGACTGGCGGCCCCTGTTGGCCGATAAAGAACTTGCGAGGCAATGCTGGCAGCTGCTCGAAGAGTTTCGGGCGCTGGAGCGGGTGATGCTGGCCAATATCGGTCGCAGTGATGAACTGGATGATTGCCTGGAAAAATGGCTAGATTACTGTGTGCAGCTGGAGCAGTTTTTCAACTGTGAAGACCAAAGTGCGGCTTACAGCATAGAGCAGGGCAGTCGGTTGCCGACGCTGAGAATGGCGCCTATTGATGTTGCCAAGGCGTGTCAGGCGCTGTTTGAGGTGCAAACCCGTTGGCTATTTACCTCGGCAACGCTACAGGTGAATCGCAGCCTGAACCATTTTTGCCGGACATTGGGGCTTAAGGGGGCCAGGGAGCTTATTCTGGACAGCCCTTTTGACTACCGACGCCAGGCAATTTTGTGTGTCCCCAGGGAGCTTGGGGATGTGCGATCTGAAGGGGATTATCAGTTTCGGCGCCTGCTTGAGGTGTGCGAGCAGGCGATTAATGCGGCCAAGGGCCGAACCTTTATTTTGTTTACCAGTCACAGGATGCTCCAACGGGTGGCGCAGGCGCTTCATGGTCGCAGCCGCTATCCACTCTTGGTGCAAGGCAGCGCCGGCAAGCAGACACTGCTGAAAAAGTTTCGTCAGCTGGGTAATGCCGTGCTGCTGGGCACCGGCAGTTTTTGGGAAGGCGTGGATGTGCGCGGCAAGTTACTCTCTTGCGTGATAATCGACAAACTGCCCTTTGTGTCTCCGGACGATAATCTCTATCGCGCCAGAGCCGCAGAGATCAGTAAGCGACAGGGTGACCCCTTTGTGGAGTTGGCCTTGCCCCAGGCTGTGATAGCACTCAAACAGGGTGTTGGACGGCTCATTCGTGACGAGAGCGACCGCGGTGTGCTAATTCTCTGTGATAATCGCATCGTCAATCGCAGTTATGGTCAGGCATTTCTCAACTCCTTGCCGCCCATGTACAGGACCCGCAATTTGCAATCTGCCTTGTCTTTTCTTGAAAGAATAGATTGATTAAAAACAGTTGGATACTGTATTTGAGAGTATTAATTCAATTTTTGGAACAAATAAATTGATAGTAAAAAGGCGCCTAAAACTAGGCGCCTTTTGCTCTCTGTCTCTGTACTAGCTATTAGCCGCGATCTGCGGCCAGCCAGGAAGCAAATTGCTTGGTGTAGTAACTGACAATCAAGCTGGCACCGGCGCGTTTGAAGCCGACAAAGCTTTCGGTAACCACGGCCCTTTCGTCCAGAGCGCCGGCCAGAGCCGCGAACTTGATCCCGGCATATTCACCGCCCACATGATAAGCCGCCAAAGGCAACTCGGTACGCTCTCTCAATTGTGACAACACATCCAGATAAGGCGTACCAGGCTTAACCATCAGAATATCGGCGCCTTCCTCTTCATCGAGCAGGGCCTCCAACAGCGCTTGCCGGCCATTGGCGCTATCCAGTTGATAACCTTTACGATTGCCGCTGAGTTCACAATCTACCGCCGCCCGGAATGGACCGTAGAAAGAGGAGGCAAACTTGGCCGAGTGGGCCAAAATGGCGACATTTTCAAAACCGGCCGCATCCAGGCCTTCGCGTATCGCCCGAATTTGGCCGTCCATCATGGCCGAAGGAGCCAGCATGTCGGCACCGGCGCGGGCAGCGCAGACAGACTGCTTGACCAGGTTTTCCACAGTCGCGTCATTACAAACTTCATTGTGCTCGACCACACCGCAGTGGCCGTGATCTGTGTACTCGCAGAAACAGATATCCGGGATCACCAGCATCTCGGGCGCTTCCTGCTTGATGGTGCGGATCATCCGTGCCAGCAGGCCGTCATCGTTCCAGGTATCGCTGCCGATGGCATCTTTATGGTGTGAAATACCAAAGGGCATTACATAGCGGACTCCGAGGGCCTTCAGCTCACGGATCTCAGCTGCCAGCATGCTCTCGGGCAATCTGCTGATCCCGGGAAGGGTGCTGATGGCCACAGGCTCAGTAATGCCTTCTTCGATGAACAGTGGGTGTACCAGATCTGTCAGGGAAACTTGCTGCTCGCGAACCAGATCCCGCATGGCTTCTGAACTGCGAAGACGGCGAAGACGACGAAGAGGTTTAGTGAAGCTGCCGTGACGGCAATGACTGTCTGACATGAGATTTCCTTTACTGCTATGGCGGGTGCCTGTTTGCCGAATATTGTCTCAAGACTCGGTAAAGAGCACTAAGCTATTGAGGTTAAAGGGGCGCAAGCGCCCAAGTGCGCCTAGGATACCCTTTGCAGGAAACGCGATACTATGACGAGGGTCACAGTTCACCCAGGCAGATGTTGGCAGGTGCAATACTGGTCTCACAGGGACTTGTTCCCTGTTGCCATTGCTGCTTGTCGAGCTTGGCGGTGCAACCACTGTCTTCCATCAGGGCCCGCTCACCGTCTGCGCTGCACAGCAACAAGAGGGCATGATCCTCGATGCGAAACAGGTGCAGTTGGTATTGGCTGAATGGCTCGAGCAGGGAGGCGTCATGGGCTGTGGCCAACGCCAGTAAAGTTTGGCCGTCGAGATTGGCCGGATGATTTTCATAACGTATGGTGGCCTCGGCGGCGCTGGTCACCTTGGTCAGTGCCGGTGCCAGTTGTTGGTAGTCTTGTTCATGCCTGTCACCCAGACCGCAGCCACCAAGTGTCGGTAGCAGTGCCAGCAACAGGCAGACGATTGGGCCTTGATGGAAAATTGATTTCATCCTTGAATCCTTATCTACAAATAGTAGGTCAGCGCTAGTTCCTGTTAGGCCTGTTCCTGCCAAAAGGCCAGTTTACCTGCGGCATCCCGGCCCGTGTCCAAATTCCAATCTTTGATACTCTCCAGATAGGCGCTATCTTGCTCGAGCACACCGCTGGCGATAAGTTGCCAAAAGTGTTTGACGTTTTCTCTGGCGCGCAGAAAAATCGCGTCATAGTGCATATCGCCCTCAGGGGTGGTCAGGGTTAAATATGCTTTTTCAATCAGCTCCTGCTCTGGGTAGAGAACGGCGAACTTGACGCCCAGGTGGCGGGCAAACGGCAGCAGTCTGTTGCCTTCCTCGGCAATCTTGTCCACCACAGTGATAAAGCCTTTATGCCAGTCATTGATGGCCGGCGGATTATTGGCCCACTCATCGATATAAACATCTTTGAAGCAGTTGTCCCACAATCTCTCTATGACAGGATCCAGTTTCTGGCCTGTGGCATCGCAGCAGGCGGCAATGCCGGAATCCAGGTGTTCGGATAGACCTATTGTCCCGAGATTGAGCTTGGGATAGATGTAGGCATCCTGATGCATTTCACAATGCCTGTGGGCATCGGCGTTGTCTTTGTAGGGGCCTACTTTCATCTCAATAACCGGATGGACAGTGATATCTGTGATCACATGGGCACAATAGCCCAGCAACCAGGCCAGGCCCTTGTCGCGTTCTTCCCCTTCACTGCAGGCCAGATGACGAACGCCGGCTTTGAGCATTTCGCCGCTATGCTGGTAATGCATCTTGTCGGCCCAGCTTTTGGCCTGTTGGCGATCATTGAGGGCAAGATAGGGATAATCCGGGCTGACAGCCCCGAGCTCGCAGTATTTGAAGTGCTTCAGTAAGGCGCGAATAGCGTCCTTGGGCATATGGGTAACCGCCTCTAGCTCAAGTGGCTGTCTGAGGCTGTTGACCATGGTGAGGTGTGCATAGGCGCCTGGCATTCCCTGGCCTCCAATCCTTTGCTGTTGCGTGCGGTTCCTTGGGGTTAACCTTAGCCGCTTAAGGTGACAACGGCCATAGCCCGAAGCTACTATCAAGCGCAATTCACTCAAGAGTAAATCAGACTGGCCGCTTCCCTTGGTTGATACCCGGAAACCACCATGCCGCCTTCCTTAGTTAGGATACGGCTGGTGAAGCTTGGGCTCTACTGCGGCGGATATGGCGCTCGACCAGAGCACCTATCAGGTACATCATCAGGTAACCGCAGCCGAGGGCGAGGATTACCGCCACCACATTGGCCGTCAATTGCCTGAGCAGGAAGAAGGCGCCCACCAGAGTAATGATGCCGGCCAGGCGGATCAGCAAACTGGCATTAAAGTAGCCTTCGGCCTTGATATAGGCTAGTTGATAACCGTTGAGCATCAAAAAGATGAAGAAAATGGCATAGTGCAGCAGTACCGGGACGGCGCCGTGATACTGGGGCGGAAACAGCATTCTGAACAGACTATCGCCGCCCAGCAGCATGACAACAAAGAAACTGGTGCTGACAATTAGCGCCATCTTGTAGAGCCAGTGTTTGATGGCGCGGATCTGTTCATTGTCCCGGGCGCGAACACAGACCGCCAATTCCGGCAATACGAAGCGGTAGATAGGGAATACAAACAGCAAGGTCATGTAGGTGAATACCGGTCTGACCACCACTTGGAAATCCCCCAGCTCTTCGACACTGAAATAACGTATGGTCAGTAGTACGGTAATATAGATCATCAGAATGCTTGAACCGGCCTCGAGCGAGGCGGTGACACTGCGCTTCATAAAGCTCTTCAGCGCCGGCTCAAGATTGACCTTGGCGAGCGGCGCGGTGGCGATTTGGCGCCGCCTTCTCAGATACATAAAGACCGCGATAATCAGAGACGACAGCGTCGTGGCGTAAAAGAGTGCTCCCAGCGGCGCCATGCTCAGCCCGTAGTAACACAGGGCAAAGGCCAGCACCAAAGACAGCGGCTCCATCCAGGTTACCTTGTTGCTGATTTCATAGAGACGATACATGGCAACCAGGTTGGTAAAGTACACCTTGAGCCCCATGCTGACTATGATGCCCACCAGTTGCAGGTACTCCACATCTATGGCGAGTTTGTGCTTGATATAGGGCAGTATAATGCCCCAGGTCAGCAGCACTACAAGTATCAGCACATAGCGGAAAATATTGATGATATCCCTGTCGTTGCGGGTCTGGCTGTATGACACCACCATAGACGAGCGAAAGCCTGTCATCAGGATAAGTGACAGCGAGATGATATCGATAACTGTGTGGTAGATAGCCAGATCCGCCTTGGGAACCCAGCTTGCGAGCCAGACTTTAAAGGAAAACCCGATTGCTATGCTGATGAGCGTGGCCCAAATACCGGCGACAAAGGCACGTTTCAACCGCGAAACTGCGGTTTCATTGGAAGACTGAGAGAGGCTGGACATAACAGACGCTAACCGAAAAGGGGACTCTATATTAGTTGAGAACTGTTCTCATTGTCCATGATAAGGATCACAAGGGCAGATCCGGGCTTGGTTTCGGCGTATTTGATGGTATGATCCCGCCGCTATTAACTCGCCGAAGGCTATACCTTCGCTTATCAAGGTTTAAACCATGACATCGACTACACTTGCCAATTCTCCTGTTATTCTGGCTCTGGATACCTGTACCGAACTCTGCTCAGCGGCGCTGGCATGGCAAGGTGGCAGTATTGCCGAATCTGTCGATGCTCCCCGTGAACATAGCCAAAGATTGCTGCCCATGATAGAGAACTTGCTGAGCCAATCCGGGCTCAAGATGCAGGATATCGGCCTTATCGCCTATGGCCGAGGGCCAGGCAGTTTCACCGGCATCCGCATCTGCACTTCTATGACTCAAGGGTTGGCGCTGGGGCTGGATGTACCTGTAATCGGTATCTCTACCTTGGCTGCCATGGCGCAGCAAGCGATAACCGAACATGGTGCGCAGCAGGTGATTTGTGCCATAGATGCCCGCATGGGCGAAATCTATTGGGCGGCGTTTGAACAGGAATCCGGCCTGGCCAAACTGGTGGGCATAGAGCAAGTGAGCGCCCCTGAGACAATGACCTCGCCCTTTGCCAATGCGGACAAGGTGTATTGCTGCGGTACAGGGTTTGACGCCTACCCGGCACTGTTACAACATGCCGAGAACTTGACCTTGCTGGATGCGGTGAAATATCCTCAAGCCAGTGCTATGCTTGCTTTGGCAAGCCTTGGCTGGCAACAAGGACAGGCCACCTCGGTCGATGAGCTGGCGCCTGTGTATTTGCGAGATACAGTTGCCTGGAAGAAACTGCCGGGAAGGGAATAGGGCTTCAGGCGGGTTAACTGCCTCAAGGGCTTGGGGCAAACGGGGATCAAACCAGTATCATGATGATCAAGCAGACGGGACATCCGGGGGCAGTTCAAAGTCTGTCGCAGGCGGTAGCCGGCAACAGGCCACCTGAGAGTGCCCAGCAAACCATTGAAACTCAAGATGAAATCCTTGTCAGCCCATCCAGACAGTTGCTCGAGTTTGACAGCCAAGCCCTTAACGACAAATACCAACAAAGAGAGCAACTTAAGCGGGAAACCGCAGGTCATTCTGATGCTATCGCCCTCTATCTTCATACCCAACACGCCGCGCAGCGGGACGCTATCTCAGCCATGGTGGGCATAGATGTCTACGCCTGACAATCCCGCCGCCGATAACGCGTTTGTAAAACCCTCCCATTCTCTGGCGTTGCCGGGAAGAGGCCAGTTTCTGCTGGAACTCTTGCTGGCCTTGATGTTGACTCATCTGCCCTATGTCTCTGTACCTTTTAAATGGTTGGAAAGCTATTTCCATGAATTGTCTCATGCGCTAGCCACGCTGTTAAGCGGCGGGATTGTCAGCCATATCCAACTCTTTCCGAGTGGCGCCGGTTTCTGCTTCAGTCAGGGCGGTTGGCCGCTCCTTATCGGCTTCAGTGGTTATTTGGGCGCGGCCTTTTGGGGCTGCCTGCTTTACCACCTGGCCACTTGGCCGCGGGGGATCCGTGTCAGTTTCGCCTTTATCGGCGCCTTGGTGCTGCTCACCATACTGCTGTGGGGACGGGACTTACTGACTCTGAGTATCCTCATTAGTCTGAGTGTATTGTTTTTGCTGCCGCTGAAATTTGGCGGCAATCGACTGCTCAGCGGCAGCTTGCGCCTAGTGGCCTTGATGGTGATGCTCAACGCGCTCGCCAGCCCAGCAGTATTGCTGGGGCTGGACAACAGGGGAGATGCGGTATTGCTGGCTGAGCACAGCTGGGTGCCTGCGTTCGTCTGGGTATTGCTGTGGTTCGCTTCCGGCTTATTGGCGTTACTGCTTTGCTGGCGCCGCATAGATGGAAAATCAAACTGATCCTTGGCAAGTCTGCCGCTCACTGTTAGCTTGAACTCCAATCTTATTTGGCACCAGTGCGTGCCAAAAAGTCGTTTCGGCGGGTTTGTTGCCGCAGCATAAATCCACATTCAAAGGAGAAGGGAAATGGAATACAAGCAATTTAATCGCAAGCTGGCAACGCCGCTTGGCAAGGCGTTGCTGTTTGCAGGCATGCTGCTTGGCAGCGGTGCGCTGCAGGCCGGCGAACAGGCGTTGCAGGAGGCGGTTAACAGTGACTTTCGCCGGGAAGCCAATGTCGAGCGCGACCAATATCGTCATCCAGAGCAGACACTGGCTTTTTTCGGGATCAGTGCGGAGCAAACCGTGATTGAGCTCTGGCCCGGCGGCGGCTGGTACACAGAAATCCTGGCGCCTATGTTGGCGGACAAGGGGCAGTATATTGCCGCCGGTTTTAACACAGCGCCGCAGGAAGACACCCCGGGCAGCCGTTATCGGGCCAAAGCGGGCAAGCGTTATCTAGAATGGCTGCAAGCCCACTCCAAAGAGCTTGGCAAAATCGAACTGGTGGTTTTGGATCCTCCCGCACAGGTTAAACTGGGAGAAGATGCCAGCGCCGATGCTGTACTCACTTTCAGAAACCTGCATAACTGGGCCAGTCAGGGGCAACTGCAAACCGTGTTTCAGGCTGCTTTTAATGTGCTTAAAGATGGCGGCGTCTTTGGTGTGGTTGAGCACAGGGGCAAAGCCGGTAACGGCCCTGACAGCGGCTACATGATACAGGATGAGATGATAGCACTGGCAGAAAAGGTCGGCTTCACCTTGGAAGCCAGCAGTGAGATCAACGCCAATGCCAAGGACAGTAAGGATTACCCCAAAGGCGTCTGGACCTTGCCGCCGACATTGCGACTGGGTGAGCAGGACAGGGACACTTATCTCAAGATAGGAGAAAGTGACCGTATGACACTCAAATTTATCAAAAAAGCGAACTGATACACTGACAACAGAGGCATTATGTGGCAACCTTCCGCCCCCGTAAAAGCACTGAAGATCCCGCTGCCGCACCTCACGCTGGCAGCCCAATGCTGGGGAGCGGAAGATAAGCCGCTGTTACTGGCATTGCATGGATGGCTGGATAACAGTAACAGCTTTGCTCCTTTGGCCGAGAAGTTGATGAATGATTATCGTATTCTTGCCATTGATTGGCCGGGGCATGGTTTATCGGAACACAGGCCAGGGTGTTATCCGCTGCACTGGATTGACTATCTGTATGATCTTGAGCAGCTGCTGGACCACTTGGCCGGCGATGCACCAGTCACTCTGTTGGGGCACTCGCTTGGGGGAATCGTTGCCAGTGCTTATGCTGCCGCATTTCCCGAGCGAGTTGCCAAGTTGCTGTTGATTGAAGCCTTTGCACCTCTTTATGAGGCGGTGGAGCAGGCCAAACCCAGGCTGAGAAAGAGCTTTGCTGCCCACAAGCGTATGCTCGCCAGCAAACGTAGCCAAGTGGTTTATGACAGTATCGAACCGGCCATCAAAGCAAGAGTGCAGTTGACCGGCTTGGCGGAGCCCTGGTCCAGATTATTGGTGACACGCAATATGCAAATTGATGCACAGGGTGCCAGATGGCGCAGTGACCCAAGGCTGCGGCTTGACTCGCCGATGCGACTTTGTTTTGAGCAGGTAGCATCCCTGATGCAGGGGATCGCCATCCCCAGCTTACTTATCACGGGTGAGCAGGGATTTCCCGGATTGGTGCAGAGTTTACCCCAGGCACGTGCCTGGTACAGCGAGTTGCAAATAGTACAACTACCAGGGGATCACCATCTGCATATGGCGAACGCCGATGGGGTAGCGCAAACTCTGGCCGGATTTCTCCAAGGTAGAAAATCCAATCCGGGGGACTAGGCAAATAAAAGCTTTTATGTGATGATGATCAAAATTTTAAACGCCCGTATGATTTTTTGCGGCGCGAAAGTTAACTACCAAGAGTCGAGGCCAAAGGCCTTAATAAGAACTTTATAAAAAATACTCAGTGCTTTGCCCGCAGATGTTGCGGGCTTTAACGACATAGAGAGTCGTTTCCGCTGAAGACGGAATTTTAGGAGAGATTTGTGGACCAGCCCTGGATTAACAGTTTGCCTGCCGACGTGCCTGCCGAAATTGATACCAGCCGCTATGCTTCCTTGCTGGAGATGTTGGAATCAGCGGTCAATACCTACGCCGATCAACCCGCATTCGTCAATATGGGTGCAACCCTGACGTACCGAAAACTGGAAGAGCGCAGCCGGGCCTTTGCCGCCTATTTGCAAAATGATCTCAAATTGCAAAAGGGCGATCGGGTGGCGATCATGATGCCGAACCTACTGCAATACCCCATCGCCCTGTTTGGTGTGTTGCGGGCCGGTATGGTTGTGGTCAACGTCAATCCGCTTTATACCCCGAGAGAGCTAAAGCACCAGTTGGTCGACTCCGGCGCCAAGGCGATAGTGGTAGTGTCCAACTTTGCCAGCACACTGGAGCAAGTGGTCGATCAAACTCCGGTCAAGAATGTGATTATTACTGGGCTTGGCGATCTCTTGAGTGCGCCCAAGCGTACCTTGGTTAATTTTGTGGTGAAGTATATCAAGCGCCTGGTGCCCAAATACTCTTTGCCACACGCCATCTCTATGCGCCGGGCGCTTCGGGCCGGTAAAAAGGCACAGTACGTCAAGCCTGTGGTCAAGAGTGATGATATCGCCTTTTTGCAGTATACCGGCGGTACCACTGGCGTTTCCAAGGGCGCCATGCTCAGCCATGGCAACATAGTTGCCAACGTATTGCAGGCCAACGGTGCTTACGCCCCTTTGCTCAACGATGGCAAGGAGTTTGTGGTAACCGCCTTGCCGCTTTACCATATTTTCGCCTTAACGGTGAATTGTTTGCTGTTCCTGCATAAAGGCGCCAATAACTTATTGATCACCAATCCAAGGGATATCCCGGGATTTGTGGCGGAACTGAAGAAAACACCTTTCACTGCTCTCACTGGGGTGAATACCCTGTTTAATGCTCTGGTCAACAGCGAAGAGTTTGCCGCTCTGGACTTCTCCCGCCTCAAACTTTCTATTGGTGGTGGAATGGCTGTGCAGCGCGCCGTGGCCGACAAGTGGCAGAACATCACCAAGACTCGTTTGCTTGAAGGATATGGCCTGACCGAAGCTTCACCTCTGGTGGCTTGTTGCCCTTACGATCTGGCCGGTTACAACGGCTCTATCGGCTTACCTGCGCCTTCGACGCAAATTCAAGTGCGTGGCGATGATGGTCAGGTGTTGCCTCAGGGGGAGACGGGTGAACTTTTTGCCAAGGGGCCTCAGGTGATGTTGGGCTACTGGCAACGTCCGGAAGAAACCACCAAAGTTATCGACAAAGATGGTTGGTTGGCCACAGGTGATATCGGCTATATGGATGAAAAAGGTTTTTTCTATATTGTTGATCGCAAGAAGGACATGATCCTGGTTTCCGGCTTCAACGTCTTCCCCAATGAAGTGGAAGAGGTGGTGGCCTTGCATCCCAAGGTGGTTGAAGTGGCTGCAGTAGGGGTACCCCACGAGGTCAGTGGCGAACTGGTGAAGATTTTTGTGGTGGCAAAAGACAAATCTTTGACCGAGAAAGAGCTTATCAAACACTGTCGCCATCATTTAACAGGATATAAGGTGCCGAAGCTGATAGAATTCAGGGACGAATTGCCGAAAACCAATGTAGGAAAGATCCTGCGCAGAGAACTCAGAGATGAGGCCAAATCTGCATAATATAGAGAGCCGGCGCCAGCCGGCTCTTGTGTTTCCGAGACCTGGAAACTCGCGCAGGATGGGAGTTGAAGTTGCAAGATTACCTGTATGTAAAAGATGACGCCACCCTGGCACAGCTGGTGGCTCAATACCGTGATGCCGAACTGCTGGTGCTGGATACCGAATTTGTACGCACCCGTACTTATTATGCTTGTTTAGGGCTTATTCAGGCCTATGACGGCAAGACCTTGGCTCTGATAGATCCCTTGGCCATCTCGGATCTGTCGGGCTTTTGGGCCTTGTTGACCGATGAGAAGATCACCAAGTTGTTGCACTCCTGCAGTGAAGACTTGGAAGTGTTTGCCCGCCAGGGTCAGTGTCAACCAAAGCCTTTGTTCGACAGTCAACTGGCAGCGGCCATTGCCGGCATGGGGCATGGCCTGGGTTATGCCAAGTTGGTGCATGAGTGTCTGGGAGTGGAGCTCGACAAGGGCGAGTCCCGTACCGACTGGTTGAAAAGGCCGTTATCAGAGGCGCAGCTCAGTTATGCCGCCAATGATGTCTATTATCTCTACCAACTCTATCCTCAGCTGCAGCAGAAACTACAGCAACAGGGCCGGATTGAGTGGGCATTGGAAGAAAGTCGGCGCATGACAGAAGGGCGTCTGGATCCGCCGGATGAAGACACGGCCTATCTTAGAGTCAAAAACGCCTTTCAGTTGAGTACACCACAATTGGCTGTGCTTAAGGTGCTGGCGGCCTGGCGTTTGCGTAAAGCGTTAGCAAAGGATATGGCGTTGGGTTTTGTCATGAAAGATCATGCCCTTATCGGCTTGGCTAAGCGTCAGCCAAGAGGGATCAATGATGTGCTTGCCATGAAAGAGCTGACAGATCATGAAAAGCGTCTTTACGCCAAAGATGTGCTCAAGGTTATGGCCAAGGCGGATATGAGTAATCTACCTGAGCCCTTGGATGTGCTGGCGCTCAAACCAGGGTACAAGAGCGCTTTCAAGAGCATTAAGCAGTGCTTGAGCGAGGTTGCAGAATCCGAAAGTGTGCCTATGGAGTTGCTTGGCTCCAAGCGTCATATTCACGAATACCTTGAATGGGTATGGGATGGCAAACAAGGGGCCTCGCCCTTGGTGTTGCAGGGATGGCGCGGTCAACTTGTGGCTGATAAATTGGCAAAATTGCCACTCTGATCCAGGTTTGACTTATATGACTTTGGAACTTGGAGACATTTGACTGGTAAATTTTTGGCATTCCCTTCAGGGAGCCGCGTTGTGTTCTAACGCGGTTTCCATGGGGAATGCCATAGGTGAACACAGGTGTTTTTACACGCTTTGACAAATGGCGCCTACCTGGAAAAATATCGCCGTTGCTTTGTTGTCAGAACTGGGCGATGAGCTCTTTTTGACGTTCGCTTTGCCTGGTGAGTTCCTTTCCATGATGGCTTGCGTCCTCACTGTTATCGGTTAAACAGCCAACGCCCTGTTGCAACTGCTCTGAATGGCGGTGTAACTGTTCTACCACACAGGCTTGCTGCTCGGTGGCAACGGCTATTTGCTGGCTATGGGCGGCAATTCGGCCCAGTGCACTGGTGGCGTCGTCCAACCGTTGCGCCAACTTTTGCTCCAGTTGCAGACTTTCTTGGGTCAGTTGCTGGCTACGCTCCATCTCGGTCACTGTCTGGCGACTTTGCAGACTGAGCTCGGCAATAATTTGATGTATTTCACCGGCGGATTCAGAGGAGCGTTTGGCTAGGTTTCGCACCTCATCTGCCACTACGGCAAATCCGCGGCCGGCTTCACCGGCTCGGGCCGCTTCGATAGCCGCATTGAGCGCCAGCAGATTGGTTTGATCGGAAAGTTGCTCAATCACTTCCAACACAGTGTTTATACTACTGCAGCGTTTGTCCAATGCCAGCAACTGTGCTTCAACCTTCGCAAGCAGAGCGGTGACTTCGCTGTTGGCGGCGCGGCTGGCGACCAGAGCTTCTAGAGTGTGCCGGTTGCTTTGCTCAAGCTCAGTCACTTCGTTGGCCGTTTCGGCTGATGTATCAGCAATCTCGGTCACGGCTCCTCTGAGTTCGTTGATGGCATCACCTTGCTGTTTCAGGGCGCCGGTTTGCTGTGCCAGTTCGCGGTAGTTGGCATCGACGGCAGCCTGATGGGCACTCAAACTGTTATCGAGGATCTCACCACTGTCTTTTATCCGTCCTGTGATGGCGAATATCTCGGCCTGCTGCATTCTCAAACTCAATTCCAGTTCGGCGAGTTCATCTGTGCTGTTGCAGTAAATAGCCTGCATTAGTGGGTTATTCTGTACTCCGCGGCTGAATTGACTGACTTTATTTAACCTTTGTTTGAGCCTGAAAAGACTCCAGCCCATCAAAGTTGCCGCTGCGCTGACCGGTGCAAGTTGCCAGAGACCGCTTAGCCAGGGCAGGGGCACCAAGGATAGCAGTGATGCACCCCAACAGAGCGCCAGCTTTGCCGTTAGCCCTATTCGAAAGCGTGGCAGTATCGATTTCCCTTGATTGATAGCCTGATAGCAGGTCTCGGCTCTGGCAATCAGCTCAGGGCTAGCCTTGGTACGTACAGATTGATATTCAACTATTTTACCCTTGCGGCGAATCGGGGTGACGTAGGCGTTGACCCAGTAGTGACCGCCGTCCTTGCGGCGGTTTTTAACCAAGCCCATCCAGCTGTTGCCACTCTTGACCTGATGCCAGAGATCGGCAAACGCCTCCTTGGGCATATGAGGATGGCGCACTATGTTGTGACCATGCCCCAAGAGTTCCTCACGAGAAAAGCCGCAAAGATCAATAAACTCCTGATTGATATGGGTGATGCGCCCTTTGAGATCTGTGGTGGATAGAATGCGGGCATTTTCCGTCACAGGTGTTTCAATGTCGGTAATGGGCAAATCTCTGTTCATCGTGATTTTGTTTAGGCTGGATTAATTCAGCGGACGATTATCAACAAAGAGGAGTGTCAAATTTGTGACAGCGCACGAATGGATTATGATTGTAATATAATAACTTGCAAAAGTTTGAACGGGATCATAAGCGGCACCTTGGGTGCCGCTTGAGTAGGAGTTTTTATCAGGTCTTGACGCGGGTCACATCCACGAACAGGGTCAACATCTGTCCGGGTTGCAGGTACTTACTGGCCTTGAGCTGGTTCCATTCCAGCAGATCATCCACACTGACATTGAACTTGCTGGCGATTCGAGCCAGCGAATCACCGGAGCGAACCTTGTATTTCACTGTGCGCATTACGGCATTGGCACTCTGGGATTGCCCAGAGGCTTTAGTCCAGATGGTCAGCTGTTTGCCGGGACGCAGCGGCGTCTTGGCGGAGATCCCGTTCCATTTCACCAGTTCATTGACACTGACGCCGTTATCCTTGGCTATCTGCCACAGGGAGTCACCGGACTTGACCTGGTAGCTGCGTTTGCTCTTGCCGGACTTATTCTGACCCAGACGTTGCTCCTTGGAGAGCGGGTAGGCCGATGCATCCTTGAGGGCGACCGGGATCAACAGGTGCTTACCGGCGACAATATTGTTGCCACTGATGCCATTGACAGAACGAATAACATCGATACTGGTATGATGCTTCTTGGCTATCATGCCAAGAGAGTCACCCTTGCGGATCTTGTATCTGAGCCAGTTGAGGCGCTCGCTTGGTTCCGTACTGGCCAGGGCAATTTCAAACTCTTTCGCTTTGTCCAGCGGCAGTACCAGCTTGTGTGGCCCTTCCGGTGCAGTGGCCCAGCGATTAAAACCTGGGTTGAACTGTTGCAACTCATTGACCTCCATGCCGGCAAGACGCGCCGCCAGGGCCAAGTCTATCTGGCTGCCGACATCGACAACTTCCAGTTTCTGCTCGTTGGCAATTGGTGTCAGGTTAATGCCGTATTTGTCGGCGTTTTTGATCACATCGGCCAGTGCCAGCAGTTGCGGCACATAACGCTCGGTTTCCTTGGGCAGCGACAGGGACCAGAAGTCTGTAGGTTGTCCCTTTTGACGGTTACGCTTGACCGCGTTCAACACCCGACCTTCGCCAGTGTTATATGCGGCAATGGCATAGAGCCAGTTCTCGCCCGTTTTTTCGTAAAGGTATTCCATCATATTCAGAGCGGCAGTGGTAGCTGCGGGAACGTCGCGGCGTCCGTCATACCACCAGTTGATCTCCAGGCCAAAATGCAACGCCATTGGCGAGGTAAACTGCCATAATCCTGAGGCGGCACCATGGGAGTAGGCGAAAGGATCGAAGGCACTTTCCACTATCGGCAGCAGTGCCAGCTCCATCGGCAGTTTGCGCTCTTCTATCTGCTCGACAATCAGATACATGAAGGGAGCGGCTCGCTCGGAGATCTGCTCCAGGTGTCTTGGATTATCTATGTACCATTGACGGTATTGGCGCACCAGCTTTTCATCGGGAACCGACATATTGAGTTGGTTGCGGATCCGCTGCCACACGTCAGTGACAACAATTTCCGGCTCGCTGATGACTTGTGGAGCCTGAGTAATGATCGGAGCTGGGGTGGCCTTAACCGGCGCTTCGGCAGTAGACTCCGGCGCTTGAGATAGCAGCTGACAGCCGCCAAGCAGGGATAGGCTCCCCGCCAATATAAAAAATCTGATTTGCTTCAAAAACAGCAATCCTCGAATGATGGCCTGAACAGACAGGCAAACGCACATCAAACGGAAACCCGGGATAGGCCTGGTCCCTTGGCCCGGGATAGTACCTTGGGTGGTATTTTTACCCTGGTTTGGTTTCCGTGGTGAAAAAGAAGCGTCGTCACTGAAAGCCAATATTGTCATTTAAAACAACTAGATAAATATATCTTGGCTGAACGTTGTCATAATAACGACACAAAAAAGCGGCTTATTGTAACCCGGTTTTCAGAAATTGTCTTTCCATTGCCTGAGAACTGCAAAGCGGCTCACGGGATCATTGCAGGGCTGACCGCTGTGGGATTCGAGCCTGCTCTGCAGTGTGTTCTTTTGGCAGCGCATAAAGGGGTTGATGGCCTTTTCACGGCCAATAGTAGAGGGGAGTGTGGGTTGTTGCTGCTCACGCAGCGCTTCTGCGGTAAGCATGTAATCTGCAAGCGCTTGGTTGTCCGGCTCAATAGCTTTGGCAAAACGCAGATTGGCCAAAGTGTACTCATGGGTGCAATACACCTTGGTGCTGTCATCGAGGGCGGCAAACTGACCCAAAGAGTGGTACATCTGCTCGGCGCTGCCTTCAAACAGGCGGCCGCAGCCGGCGCAGAACAGGGTATCGCCGCAAAAGAGTGCATCGTCAATCAAATAAGCGATATGATCCAGCGTGTGCCCGGGAACCTTAAACACTCGGCACTCAAGAGCAAACTGGCCATTTCCTGGCTCAAGCCGATATCCGCCTTCCTCTGTTAGTGGCTGGGTAATGCCTTTGATGGCCGGATTGGCTGGCCCGTAAACCGGGAGCGAGTCGAAAGCTTCCTTCAAGGCCAGGATGCCGCCGGTATGGTCGCTGTGGTGGTGAGTTATCAGTACTCCGGCCAAAGTCAGGTCATTTTGTGCCAAAAATGCCAATACGGGCGCGGCATCACCCGGGTCTACCACCCAACAACTATCACCTTTGGGGGCGACTATGGCCCAGATATAGTTGTCATCGAAGGCAGCTATCGGCGTTATCTGAGGCCGGGCACGGGTGACATGGACGTTGGACATAAGCTCAAAGCTCCTTTAAGTCGGCGGGATCAGTTTCAATTTTACTGAGCCTCATACTTGCTTGTATAGGGGATTCGTTATTAAGCTGAGCCTAGAATGGCTTAACCGGAGTATCTATGCCTCTCTCGTCTGAGTCCAGACCCAGTTCCTGGGACAG
This sequence comes from Shewanella chilikensis, assembly GCF_037953065.1. Lineage (NCBI taxonomy): Bacteria > Pseudomonadati > Pseudomonadota > Gammaproteobacteria > Alteromonadales > Shewanellaceae > Shewanella > Shewanella chilikensis. The sequence goes on from NZ_CP149966.1 coordinate 2,212,795, forward strand.
TTTGCCTGCCGGTGAGACTATCAAACGTGAGCTGGAAAGCAAACTGACCTATTGGTGGCCCAGGGTGTTTGGTTATCATTTGTTGCGCCTGGGTGCCTTAAGCCGCGAACTCGAGATCAAAAATTGCCCGGTCGGGCATCAATTTTCCCTTTATCCAGATAAAGGTGCTTCGATAGTTGCCGATTTTGCCGAGCTGCCGCTGGCCCCGGCCAGCATAGATGCAGTAGTGATGAACCTGGTGCTGGAGTTTGAGGCGGATCCTTATCGGATTTTGCGTGAAGCCGACCGGGTGCTGGTCAGCGGCGGTTATCTTTTTATAGTAGGAATTAATCCATTCAGTTGCGCCTTTTTCGGCAAGCTGCTGCCCAGGTTTCAGCAGGCCTTACCCTGGAGTGGTCAGTTCTTTATGCCGGCCAGGGTCAAGGACTGGCTGGGGCTTTTAGGGTATCAGTTGGTGCACGATGAGCGGCTCTTGTATCACTCGCTGCTCAGCGAGGCGGCGCCCTTGAGGATATGGCATCATTGGCAGCAAAAATGGCTACCGGGTACCGGTTCGCTGTATCTGTTGGTGGCCCGCAAGCTGGATTCGCCGTTGACCCCTTTGGGGGATAAGCGCCGCCAGCGGATCCCTGGTTGGCAACCCACGCCAACGCCGGGATTCTCCGGCAGGCAATTGGAGCGCCACACTAAAGAAGAGCAATAATTTTAATGCGTATCACCCTGAAACAGCTGATGATTTTTGAAGCCGTAGCCCGTACAGGCCAGGTGGCCAAAGCGGCAGAGCGGATTAATCTTTCCGCGCCGGCTACCTCGATGGCACTGTCAGAGCTTGAAAAGCAACTCGATGCCCGTTTATTTGAGCGTATTGGCAACCGTTTGCAGCTTAACTCCCAAGGCAGCTTGCTGTTACCGCTGGCCAGCGATGTGCTGCAGCGCATCGAGCGTATAGAGCAGGCTTTTACTCCGAGCAACCACGAGCTGGCCGGTATGTTGAATGTCAGTGCCAGTTCCACCATAGGCAATTTTCTGCTGGCCAAGGCGGCGGTGGCATTCAGCCAGCAACATCTTCAGACTCAGGTCGACTTGGCGATAGACAATACCCGCAAGGTTATTCGCGATGTGGCCGAGTTTCGCGCCGAGTTGGGCTTCATTGAAGGTTACTGCCTCGATAGTCGTATCGCCGTATTGCCCTGGCATCAGGACTGCCTCAAGGTATTCTGCCATCCGGCGCACCCGCTGGCGGGAAGCAAGGTCTCGCCAAGCGAGCTCAAGGGGCTCTCCTGGGTATTGAGAGAAGAGGGCTCAGGCACCCGGGAGTACTTTGTCGATGCTGCCAACCGCCTTGACCTGCAGCCAGAGGCCCGTTTCTGTTTTCCAACTCCCGATGCCATCAAACAGGCGGTGAAGCAGGGCGCCGGGCTCGGAGTCTTGTCCGAGCTGACACTGGATAAAGAGCTGGCCCGTAGAGAACTGGCGTTGGTTGAGGTGGAGGGGCTGGCGCTTGAGCGGCCGTTTTACCTTATTCGCCACAAGAGCCACAGCCTGACGCCATTGGCGCAGGCCTTTATCGACTTTTGCGGCAAATTTTTGAAACTCAAGACAGTCGCGGACAAAGGGATTTAGAGGCTGTCCTGATAACCCTTATCGATTGTGGCAGGGTTGGCTTCGGCGGCTTCGCGGGCCAGGGCATCGCAACGCTCGTTCTCCGGGTGTCCGGCGTGGCCCTTGACCCAGCGCCAGTCTATCTGGTGTTGTTGCGTGGCCTTATCCAGCCGCTGCCAGAGATCGACATTTTTCACCGGCGTCTTGTTGGAAGTGACCCAGCCTTTTTTCTTCCAGCCGTGGATCCATTGGGTGATCCCCTGGCGCATATATTGGCTGTCGCTGGTCAGCACGATTTTACAAGGCTCTTTCAGGCTTTCCAGCGCGATAATGGGGGCCAGCAACTCCATGCGGTTGTTGGTTGTCAGGGCAAAGCCACCGGAGAGTTCTTTGGTATGTTGTTTATAACGCATGACGACACCATAGCCGCCGGGGCCGGGGTTGCCCAGGCAAGAGCCATCGGTGTATATCTGGATCTGTTTCAGTTCGCTCATCAAGTTGTTACCATATCCGGCAAATGCGGGCGAGTATACCCGTAAATTCACTCAGGAAGCTGCAAAAAATAGATGAATATCATATCGAATGCCAGTCGGCAGATCATTCTTGATACCGAAACCACAGGTATGAACCAGGGCGCAGGCCCCGTATATCAAGGCCACAGGATCATTGAAATCGGCTGTGTGGAAGTGATTAACCGCCGCCTGACCGGCCGCACTTTCCATCAATACATTAATCCGGGGCAACCCATTGATGAAGAAGCGATCGCGGTTCACGGTATTACCAATGAGAGAGTGGCCAACGAACCCAGATTCCATGAAATTGCCGCCGACTTTATCGCTTTTATTCAAGGGGCTGAGATTGTGGCTCACAACGCCTCGTTTGACGTGAGCTTTATGGATCATGAGTTTTCCATGACCAACCCCAGGGGACCGGTGACGGCGGATATTTGCCAGATCCTCGACTCCTTGGCCATCGCCAAGTTTTTGCACCCAGGGCAAAAGAACAATCTGGACGCCCTGTGTAAGCGCTACCATATAGACAACTCCCGCCGTGAATATCACGGCGCTTTGCTCGATGCCGAGATCCTCGCCGACGTATATCTGGCGATGACAGGTGGCCAGACCAAGTTCAACCTCTCCAGCGATCAAGCCGGTCAGGAAGCCGGTGGCATCATGCGTCTCGATACCAATCGCGCAAAACTTAAAGTGATCGCCGCATCGGCCGATGAACTGAATATGCATGAGCAAAGGCTCGATTTAGTCGCAAAATCAGGCAAGTGCCTCTGGCGTGACGAGCCACAACCTATGGATTGAAGGAAGTAATGGGATTGAGACCAGCGCTGGGCCTCATAGTGTGCCTGCTGCTTGGCCTTGGGGGGGCGACAGCTGCCGAGATAGTCCCCAAGGAACAGGCTTCAGAGCTTAAGAATCGTTTTCGGATCGATCATATGGTCGACAGAATCGTACTGCTGGTGCAGCGGGAATACGGCTCCGCCCCTGTAGTGGTGGTCTTGCCCGATGGCAGTAAATGGTATGCCTCGCGCCACCCGGAGAATGTCAAGTGGACCGATGGGGTTACAGGCGACATGATTTCGGTGGAAAACCCTGTGCCGGGGCCTTGGCAGCTTATCGGTAAAGTGGTGCCCGGCTCGCAAATTACCCGGGTTTCCGAGCTGGGGATTGAGGTGGATGAACTACCTCAGCCTCTTTATCAAGGCGAACGGCTTAAATTGACAGCCCATCTCACCGGTGACTCGCTGAGAATGCGGCTGCCTGGGCTTGAATATTTATTGAGATGGACCGCGCGTTTTGCCTCATCCCATCAACCAGGTGATGAAAACTTTGCTGCCGGCACCCTGATTGTCGGCAGTTATCAGGATAACGGTGAAGCGCTGGATGAAAGGCCAGATGACGGCACTTTCACTGCAAACATTAACCTCAACCAGCCCTGGGGGGATTACACCCTGCAGGTCAATGTGCAAAACGATGTGTTTGAACGTGAGTTTAAACAGGTATTTAGATTGGAGCCTACTCCCGTGGACATCAAGGTGCTGGAGCCGGACGACCCTTTGACTCAGCCATGGGGCCTGTCGCTGAGTGCCAACCCTGATATTCTGCGCCTTGAGGAAACCTATTTTGATCTAGAACTCTTGGGACCGGCTGGGTTGCAATTGCCTTTTACCGTGCGTCAGCCCAAGGAAGGTACCACACAGCTTGTGTTGCCCCAGGTGAGTGATTTTGGCAGTTACCGTATCAAGGGCACTGTCTTCAGCACAGACAAGCAGGGAAGGGAGCTGGTATTGAGTTTGCCGGAGCGTTTCTTCAATTTCGTCGAGCCTCCCAAGCCGCCACCGAGCGCCGAAGAGATGGCCGCTAGGGCTGCAGCAATAGCAGCCAAAGAAGAGGCGGCTGCCAAACAAAGTGCCCTTTACCTGATAATAGGCGGTAACGTCTTGCTGCTGCTGTTTGGGATCGGCGCCATTCTATTTTGGCGCAAGCGCCAAAGTTTGAAACAGGCCTTGGCTGCGGCTGAGGCCCAAATGCTGGTTCAGCAACAGCCCACTCCCGAGGTTAATACGTTACAGGAAATCGATTTGACGCTGCCGGATGAGGATGAGCAAAAATCAAACAGAACACTTTGATTATTAGTGGTTTGCTGATTTTTTGGCTGGTTGAGAGCCGATTAAAGAAAAAGTTGTTGACGCTGGCATAGGCTCTACGTATTATTCCCGGCAACTTGAGTGGAGCGGTAGTTCAGTTGGTTAGAATACCGGCCTGTCACGCCGGGGGTCGCGGGTTCGAGTCCCGTCCGCTCCGCCAATCAAGTCAGCCAGTTAAAACTTTATTGCCCAGGCGATAAAGTAAAATATTGGAGCGGTAGTTCAGTTGGTTAGAATACCGGCCTGTCACGCCGGGGGTCGCGGGTTCGAGTCCCGTCCGCTCCGCCAAAATAGGAAGCCCAAGCTATTCAATAGCTTGGGCTTTTTTGTTGTCGCCTTTTAACATTTTTCATCAAACTCTTAGTGAGCCAGAGCTGCTTCTTGTTGTTGAACGCATTACAACAAGACGGATAGCCCGCCTTGTTGTTGAACGCATTACAACAAGACGGATAGCCCGCCTTGTTGTGGCCGTGTTTAGAGTGGATCTCCAGCTGTATGTACATCAATATCCGGATGGGTTCTGGCATAGTTAAGTGCCAACACCACCAGCACCACCATGGAAGAAGTTAAAAGCCCTATGCTGAGTTGCCCCATCATGGGCACCAGCGACATCAACATGGCCGCGAGACCGGCGGCAAAGTTCTGCAGGCCACCGAGCAGGGCGCCGGCAACCCCGGCTTGGCGCGGGAAGGGCTCGAGCGCAGCCGATGTCAGTGCCGGAAACAGTATGCCGGCTCCGGTAAAGAAGAGCACAGAGCCAATCAGTAGGCACCAGCCTATCACCAGAGTTGACAGGCCGGGCAGTAGTAAAAATAGCGCCCCGGCGCCCAGCAGAGCTACGCCGTGGTGAAACAGTTTATGCAGTGATGCCTGTCTGCCGGCATACCAGGCGCCCAGCAAGTAGCCCGGAATAGGGGCCACGAAATAGCAACTGACCATCATGGGACTCATGGCCAACACCTGACCATAGAGAATACCGGCAATAGCCTCAAAGGCGGCAATCCCGGCGAAGGTAGCCACCAAAGACAGCAGATAACCGCGAAAGGCTCTGTGTTTGAGCACCAAGGCATAAGACTTGAGCACAGATTGCGGCTGGCGTTTTTCTTTGGGCAGGGATTCCTTGAATTTCAGCGCCAGGGTGATTACCACGCAGACACCGAAAAATGCCAGGAACCAATACACGGCATGCCAGCCATAATGCATACTCAACACCCCGCCAATAAAAGGAGCCAGCAGCGGTGAGAACACCACGGCCATGGACACGTAACTGTTGAAGCGCACCAGTTTTTCACCGAAGAAGAAATCTCTTGGAATAGAACGGCAAAGGGCGCCGGCACTGGCGGTGCCGCAGCCTTGAATGGCACTGGCAAGCAACAAGGTGTTAAAGCTCTCGGCGCAGGCGGCAATGATAGCGCCTACGACGAACAGACTGAGACCGATAAGCAGCAGTGGTTTGCGGCCGAATCTGTCCGATACCGGGCCATAAATAAATTGCAGTAGGCCATAGGCCAACAGATAAGTGCCCATAATCGCCTGCAACTGACCGGCGCTGACACTGAATTGCTCACCCATCATAGGCAGAGCGGGCACAAAAATGGTTTGGGCTATCTGGCCGCAGGCGACCATCATCACCAGCATGATTAACAGGGGGCTCAAGGATACGCCGGAAACATTCTCATCAGGTACCACAGTCAATACTCCACAACCTTGATACAGAACTAAAAGATCGTTTGGGAAGATACGCAAAGACGGGTGCCGGATAAGGAGGCGCACCTTCCTGCTCGGGGTCTCCCCGAGACGGGCGCTATCATACTCGGCAATTTTGCAATTTCAATGACAGAAGTCGCTGTTAAACAAGAAAAAACTAGAATTATTGATAACTTTTTATCTGGCACAACAGTATGTAATTAATAGTTTACACTTGTTGGGTTGATTCTTGGGCAAGGCCAACAACAAGTCACCTCTGCGCCCCCCTGTTTCCCCCGGCTTTATTGGTTTTGAAGTCAGCAGTTGAATATTGGTTTGGAATAATAAGTTTACATTCTGCTTTGGCAAATTAATTTTTGGAACTCAGCACTGTTATTCGTGTTATCGGCAAGCGGCAAGTGTTCCATCCTGGAAAGAGTGAGGTTAAAGCGCTTGCTGCAACCAGGATGCGGCAGTAAACTGCGCCGGCCATTGGGTTCGGCTGTCACAGCCTTAACACCGCACCTAATCCCGTGGCACAAACTAGCTATTAAGTCATTGTTATTCGGAAAATTCATGTCAATTCAATCTCACGCGGTTCACCGCTTGTATGAATACCGTCAGTCGTTGTCGACCAAGCCTTATGCATCAAGGGGTAAGAATCTTGTTCGCTGTGGCCGTTGCTTGCTGGAGCAAAGCTTTTGTACCTGTGAGCACAGGCGCCTGTTGCCTTCCAAGGCGGCATTTGCTCTGGTTATGTATGATGCCGAGGTATTGAAACCCAGCAACAGTGGGCGTTTGATAGCAGATCTCATTCCGGATACCCATGCCTTTCTCTGGTCGCGAACTCAGCCGGACCCTCAACTCTTGGCCTTGTTGGAAAACCCGGATTATCAGCCTTATTTGGTGTTCCCCGGGGAATATGCCTTACCCGGGCAAGAGGTGGTGACTGAGGCTTTGAGTGAGGTGCTCGCTAATCAGGGAGAGCCAGAGCAAGCCAAGCGGCCGCTGTTTATTTTGCTCGACGGCAGTTGGCGTGAGGCGGTGAAGATGTTTCGCAAGAGTAGTTATTTGCATCAATTACCTATGCTGTCATTCAGCGCCGAAACCTTGGCTCGCTATCAGCTCAGAAAGGGTAGTCGCGACTTTCAGATGGGCACCGCCGAAGTGGCGATATTAACTCTGCAGTCTTTAGGAGAAGAAGGCTGCGCCGACGCTTTGGATACCTGGTTTAAGCTCTTTATCAGCAGCAGTCTGGCAACCCGCAGTCGCTTGGTAAAACACAAGCCAGAACAAATTCAATTACTCAAACAGCAGTTTGCCCGCCAGGTCACCGATTTGTATTCTGAACAGATAACTTATCATCCCTAACCAGGGATGATAATTGACAAGTAGCTTCAAGCACTTACACTGGGAAATAAAACAATCTGGCACCAAACGCCGGGTTGTTGAGCCATCAGGACCGCCCATTGAATGTTGGAAGCTGCCATGTCCTTTGTTGTTACTGCACTAAAACCCGTGTTTGCCCGCAAGGGTTGTTTTAATCACTCGACTGTCCCACTTTTTGTCTTGCCACTGCTTATTGTCAGTGGCTTTTTGTTGCTCGGCTGTGAACCTGAACCCGTGGCCATCACTCCCAAATTGGTGGTGGTGGAAGAGGTCGAGCAGGCGACTGTGCCTGTTTACGGTAATTATGTCGGTATCACCAAAGCTTCATTGGATGTGGAGGTCAGGGCCCGAGTCGACGGCTTTGTCGAGGAGCGACTCTTTACCGAGGGCAGTGCGGTCAATGCCGGCGATATCTTATACAAGATAGATAACAAGCCCTATAACGCTGTGGTTAACCGACTCAAGGCCAATGTCGAGTCGCAGCAGGCGATATTGGAAAAGGCGCAGCGGGATGTGAAGCGTCTGAAACCTCTCTATGAACAGGATGCCGCCAGTCAGTTGGATTATGACAATGCGCTGTCGGCGTTGGCTCAGGCCAAGTCGGCCTTGGCCGCCGGTCATGCTGAGCTGGAAGAAGCGCTGCTGGAGCTTAGTTACACTGAGATAAAGGCACCGATCGCAGGTTTAGTCAGCCGCTCAGAGGTGGATATCGGCGCCTTGGTCGGTAGCCAGGGGCAATCCTTGCTGACACGGGTGAAGCAGGTGAATCCCATCTATGTCAATTTCAATATGTCGGCGCTGGATTACCTCAATGCCAGACGTCGTATGACCAGTTATAACCAGCAACAGGAAGCAGAAACCGAAGGCAAGGCGGTAGAGGGGTTTGTACGTATCACTTTGCCGGACAACAGTGAATATCGCTATCTGGGTAACGTCAGTTTCACCGACCCCCAGGTTAATTCCAGCACAGGTACTTTCGAGGTGAGGGCGGTTTTGCCCAATCCGGACAAAGAGTTGCTGCCGGGTCAGTACACCAATGTCAGAATCAAACTCAGTGAGATAGACAATGCCATAGTGATCCCGCAGCGTTCGACCCAGGTTGATCAGGGCGGCGTGTATGTGATGGTGGTGATGCCGGACAATAAGGTAGAACGGCGCTTTATTGTGATTGAGCATCAGGGGCCGGAGGGTGTGGTGGTCAAGAGTGGTCTCAACGCCGGTGAGCGTGTGATAGTCGAAGGCATGCATCGTGTGCGTCATGGCCAACTGGCTGAGCCGCTTGATGCCAAAGAGTATCAAAAGCGTCTCGACGAGCAGGAAAAGAAAGAGGCGCTGGAACAGCAATCAAAAGAACAGGAGCGTAACTAGATGGCTCAGTTCTTTATCGGCCGACCTGTATTCTCGGCTGTTATTAGTATTGTTATTGTGCTCTTGGGCTTGATCGCCATGTTCCAGCTGCCTGTGGATCAATATCCCTATATCACGCCGCCGCAGGTGAGTATCTCGGCTTCCTATCCGGGAGCAGCCTCCACAACCGCCGCCGAGTCCGTGGCAACACCGCTGGAACAGGAGGTCAATGGTGTGCCCAATATGATCTATATGAGCTCCAAGAGCACCAATTCCGGCGGCACCAATGTCACCATTACCTTTGATGTAGGCACAAGCCCGGATCTGGCGGCAGTGGATGTGCAGAATGCTACTCAGCAGGCTCTGGGTAATTTGCCAATCAATGTGCAAACCGAAGGTGTTTCTGTCTCCAAGGATTCCTCGGTGGAACTGCTCAAGCTGGCATTGACCTCCAAAGATCCCCGTTTCGATGAAATTTACCTCTCCAACTACGCCTCCATTAATATCGAATCGGCACTGAGACGGATCCCAGGCGTTGGTCGTACCCGGAACACCGGCTCCCGCAGTTATGCCATGCGGGTGTGGCTGCGTCCGGATGCCATGGCGGGACATAGCCTGACCACGACAGATGTTACTGACGCCATCAAGGCACAAAACAAGGAAACCCCGGCCGGTACTGTGGGTACCCAGCCCAATAGTGATGCCTTGAGCCAGACCTTACCGATAACCGCCAGTGGGCGTTTGTCCAGTGTCAGGGAATTTGAAGAGATCATAGTTCGCGCCAATTCGGATGGATCCATCATTCGCCTGCGCGATATTGCCAGGGTGGAGCTCGGCTCCTCGGCTTATACCTTGCAATCCCAACTCAATGGCCAGAATGCCACTATCTTGCAGGTGTATCTGTTGCCCGGAGCCAACGCGCTTGAGGTGACCCGTAAGGTCAAGGAAACCATGGCTGAGCTGGCGACCAAGTTTCCCAGTGGTATGGAATGGCAGGTGTTTTACGATGCTTCTGTGTTTATTGAAGAATCCATCGATGAGGTGGTGCAAACCCTGATCGAAGCCCTGGTGTTGGTGGTGCTGGTGGTATACCTGTTCTTGCAGAATTGGCGGGCGACTCTGATCCCGGCGATTGCGGTACCTGTCTCCCTGATTGGGACATTGGCCGCTATGTTGGCCTTCGGTTTTACCATCAATACCGTCAGCCTGCTGGCACTGGTTTTGGCCATTGGGATTGTGGTCGACGATGCGATTGTGGTGGTGGAAAACGTCGAGCGACTTATCAATGAAAAGGGTATGAGCCCGATGGCGGCCACCCGCAGCGCCATGAAAGAGTTATCCGGTGCCTTGATAGCAACCAGTTTAGTGCTGTGCGCCGTGTTTGTACCTGTGTCTTTTCTTGCCGGGATCACCGGCATTATGTACCGCGAATTTGCCGTCGCCATTGCCGTGGCGGTGCTGCTCTCCACTGTGGTGGCATTGACCCTGAGTCCGGCACTTTGCGCCTTGCTGCTGCGCCCGGGCGATGCGGCCAACAGCGGTTTTTTCTTCTGGCTCAACAACCGCCTCTCCAAATTGACCGACAAATATGTGTCCCTGGTAGGCTTAGCCAACAAACATGCGCGGCGCAGTTACCTGGTGTTTGGCGCTATGGTGGTGGCGGTTTGGTACATCATGAGCCATTTGCCATCGAGCTTTATGCCGGATGAGGATCAGGGGCGTTTCTTCATCGATATGACGCTGCCGGCCGGAGCGACGGTTAACCGCACCCAAGAAGTGCTCAAGATTGCCGAGCGCCATGTGCTGGCTCATCCTGCTGTCGCCTGGTCTTTTACCCTGGCGGGGGAAAACCGCCGCTCTGGGTCGAATCAGGCCAATGGCCAGTTTGAAGTGATCCTCAAACCCTGGGCCGAGCGAGAACAAAATCAAGCCACTGTGCAGAAGGTGATGAAAGAGCTTAAATATCAGCTCAACCAAGTGTTGCAGGCCGAGTTCAACCTCTACCTGCCATCGGCCGTGCCCGGTCTGGGTAACGGCTCCGGGGTGGAGATGGTGTTGCAGGATACTTCGGGAACCAACTTCAAGGGGCTGATGGAAACCAGTAACGAGTTGGTGGAGCTGCTCAAGCAGCAACCTGAGGTTGCGGCAGCGGCCATGTCGTTGCAGGGTTCTATTCCACAGCTGTACCTCTCGGTCAATGAAGTCAAGGCGATGGCTATCGGGGTGGATGTGGCCGATCTCTACAGCACTATTAAGACCTTTACCGATTCGGCCACGGTCAATGATTTTAATCTGTTTGGCCGGGTGTATCGGGTCAGGGTACAGGCCGAAGACAGTTATCGTCAGTTTCCCCAGCAGATTAAAGATTACTATGTCCGGTCATCCAATGGTGCCATGGTGCCCATCGGAGTTCTGGCCGACTATGAATATACTGTGGGGCCGGCAGCTGTGACCCATTACAACCTGTTCTCCAGTGCGTCCATCAATGTCACTCCGGCGCCCGGATATGCGACCGGCGATGTGATAAAAGCTATCGACAGGGTGGCCAAGCCCATGTTGCCGCCCGAGTTCAAGTATGAATGGACCGGGCTCACTTTCCAGGAAGTGCGCTCGGCCAACCAGACCAGTATCGCCATTACGCTGGCCTTGGTGTTCGTGTTCCTGTTTTTGGCGGCGCTGTACGAGAGTTGGACCATTCCTGTGGCCGTGCTGCTTATTGCGCCCATCGCCATGCTGGGAGCCTCGTTGGCGACACTGCTCAGTGGTATGCAGAGCAATCTCTTCTTCCAGGTCGCCTTTATTGCGCTTATCGGGATGGCAGCTAAAAACTCGATTTTGATTGTCGAGTTCGCCAATCAACTTCACCGAGAGGGCCGTTCACGGCTTGAGGCAGCAATGGAAGCCGCCGCGATGCGCTTCAGGCCGATTTTGATGACCTCCATGGCCTTTATTCTCGGTGTCTTGCCACTGGTGTTATCGGCCGGACCCGGCTCAGTCAGTCGCCACTCGGTATCTATTCCTATCCTCGGCGGCATGGTGCTGGCCACCAGCATAGGGATTGTACTGGTGCCATTGTTCTTTGTGACCACAGCCACTTGGGTACGCGCCAAGGTTAAGGGTGACTCGGGAAGGCAAAAGCCGGCAACGGAGGAAGGCTTATGATGACCGGAGTATTAGCCATGAGCCAAGAGAAGCCGAACAAGAGCCTTGTCAGCTGCAAACGCACTAGACCGGCGCTAGTCGCTTTGATACTTTCCTTAAGCCTTTGGGGCTGCACTCTGGGGCCGGATTATCAGCGCCCCGAGCTCAATATGCCGGCGCAGTTTGATAAGGCGCTGCCGCAAGTCGAGGCCGATGAAGCCGTTGCAGATGAGTGGCAGGCGTTTTTCCTCAATCCCGAGCTGCAGATACTTATTCGTCAGGCGCTGAATAACAATATCAACCTGGCGATGATGCAGAGTAGGCTGCGAGCCGCCAGAGCCGAAGGGCGGGTGGTCGATGCGGCCCTGTGGCCCGAGCTTGGGCTGGAGTTTGAAGCCGAACGGTCACTCAGCAGCGCCATTACCAATAAAGATCCCAGTGCCGAGACAGATGTTAATTTCAATGGGGTCGCTTCATGGGAGCTGGATGTTTGGGGCGCCAACCGCCGGGCCAGTGAGGCGGCGCTTGCCAATACTCTGTCGCAGGCAGAGCTGCTTGAGGCGTCCCAAATCAGCCTTATCAGTGATATCGCCACTGCCTTTTACGAGCTGACCGATATAGAGCAAAGGCTTAAGATCTCCCGGGAAACGGCCGAGATCCGCGCCAAGGAACTGCAACTGGCTAGACTCAGGCGAGCCAACGGGATGATCTCAGGGCTTGATGTACACCAGGCGGAAGTGGAATATCAATCCGCCATGGTGACCTTGCCTCAGCTCGAATATGACAGCAAGGCCAAGCGCAATCAGTTGCTTATCTTACTGGGGGCTTATGATCACCCCTTGCCAGAGCTTCCTAAATTGGTGAGCAGTGAATTTCCAGAATCTTTGGCAGTTGGAGTGCCTTCACAGTTACTGTCGCGCCGGCCGGATGTACGTGCCAGTGAGCTGGCTCTGGTAGCCGCCACGGCGGAGGTAGGGGTGGCCAAGAGTGCGTTTTTCCCCGGGTTTACCATTACCGCCGAATATGGCCGCGGATCCGATAGCCTGGATAACCTTTTCAGCTCAAAGGGGCTCACCTGGTCGCTGCTCGGTGGGATCACGGCGCCGATTTTCAATGCCGGCAAGATAAGCGCCGAATATGAGATAGCCAACGAGGCGCAGCTGCAGGCCATGCTTGCTTATCGCAGCACGGTATTGAACGCCTATATGGAAGTGCGTAATGCGATGAATGATTATCAGAGAACACAGCAGGCTCTGATAGAGCAGCAACGCTTGCTCGATGCTTCCTCTGAATACGTGCGCCTGGCGCGGCTCAGATACCAGAACGGTGTCGCCACTTCGCTTGACTTGATGGATGCTCAGCGCCAACACTTCAGCGCCGAGCTGTCATTGAGCGAGTCAAAACGCGATAAGTTGCTGGCTATGATAGCCCTCTACCGTGCCTTGCGTGGTGGCGCGCCGGCGAAGAGTTAACCCTGGGATCATCGCAAGCTCAGGTAAGTTTCTTGAGGATATCGCCCAGCAGTTGGTGGGCCATTTTGGCGTCTCTGTCACTTAAGCGAGATAGGCTTTCATTTAACCACAGGCTTAACTTGGCATCATCGGCGGCATCGACTCTTTCCAGCAGAGTGGCGGCTTTTTGTTTGAGGGCGCTGAGTTGCGGCAAAGGCGATTGAGCATCTTTCAGCCCCAGGTTGCCATCGGCACAAGCCAAAGCTTGACCCAGAGCGTAGGAATAGACCATTACGGCTTGCGCCAGATTGAGGGAAGGGTATTCGGTAGCCAGTGGTACGTAGCTGAGCAAGTCACAAATCGCCAAGTCGGCGTTACTCAAACCGCTGGCCTCACAGCCAAAGACGATGGCGGTGCGCTTCAGCTGTTCCTGCTGATGGCTCAGTTGTTCGCCGAGTTCTGCCGGGCTTAAATAGTGTCTTGGGCTGCCGCGCTCTCTTGCCGTGGTGGCCACCATAAGCTCAAACTCTTCTCTGAGCTCCTCCAGGCTGGCCACTTCCCGGATGTTGGTCAGTATGTCCTCGGCGCCGCAGGCGACCCAGGTCGCTTCCTCTTCCCGGTGAGCTTGCGAATTCACCACAATGAGTTCACTGAACCCTTGGGTCTTGATGGCGCGGGCGGCGGCGCCAACATTGGCAGCGCGAGCAGGAGAGACGAGTACAAAGCTGAGTTTCATCCGAAAAAGGCTCTAAAGGAAAACTGCAGCGATTATAAGGTTCTGCAATCGAGAATAAAGCAAAAAAGCTGCAAACAGCCGGGAAAAGGTCTGTTGCAGCTTTATGTGATCTTAAGTCGCTGTGTTACTTGGAGTAGCTGAACACAGTGTCGGCGCGCCACACCCGGTAGCGCAGCTCGGCATCTTTAGGCAGATAGATAACCATAGGCAACTTGCTGTTATATCTCAGCTTGTATTCCCCCGGAATGCGAACAAACTCCTCATGCTTGGCCTTATCGAAGCAGGCCATCATGGTCGAGCGTCCCGGGCCAATTTCATCCAGCTCCCAATAGGTGTAACCCCAACCTTTGAGATCCATCTGCTTTAGCTCGCCCATCAGGCCGTGTTTGTTGCAGTCAACCATCTGGGTTTGGCCCACCTGAATTTCAACCATGTAGTCGTCTTCGTTTTCCAATTGGGGCAGAGTCAGTATGTGTTGCACCATGCCTTCTTTGGGAGCGGGGAACATCTTGCTGCTATCCTGCGGTTGATAGCTGGTGGCATCAAATTGGTTTGCAGTAATCATGTTCTGGTTGTATCCCTGTGGATGCGGCGGGCTGACTGCCAAAACTTGGGCAGATAACAAAGCGGAAGCGATAAGTGCCAGTTTCAGTTTGCCGGACTTAAGCATAGGTTTTCTCCTTATGTGCCCGCTATGGGCTGAAATCAACTATTGGATTGGCGCTATGTATGATTGCGCTTTGTAGAGTTAAACGGCCAGCGGCTGAGAAAGGGTTATTTATTTTCAAAAAATCATAAATAATTTTGTATTGCCATACAAATCAAAATAGTACCCGAGCTAAATTCAGGTAATTGAGAGCTAAAACGCCCGCCAGGTGTAGCCTGGCGGGCGTCGTCAGTTTAGGCCGGTTAGTGTGAACCGGCTGTACGTTTTATTTAACGCAGCTATTTATTTAAATGCCAACTTCACCACCATCGACTTTGCGCAGCACCACGGTCGCTGCTCTTGGGCGAATGCTGGTGCCGATCGGTGTTTCCTCGGCGGCATTGGCAGAGACCGGCCAATTCCCCGGGTGCTGGATATTGGCAAACACCGAAGTGTAGTCCGGCGAGATAGCAAAGCCTGTGACTTCACAGCCATTGGGACCGACGAAGAAGCGCTTCAGCTCGGTTTGATTGTCGGCGGTAACTGTCAGAGGCTTGCCGTCGCCATCGATCATCTTGGATGGCACTATTGCCAGCATCTGGTCGTTGGTGTGCTCAGTCACCTCTTTGGCGCCATTATCTGTCTGGATCCACAGAATACCGCGGGCATCGAACGCCAGGCCATCCGGGCTGGCCAGCTGGTTAAGCTCAGTCAGACCGGAGAGGTTGGTGGCGTCGTCACCGTCGGCCGGAGAACCGAACAGGAAGATATCCCAGCTAAACTCGGTATCACTGGCACCTTCATCCCAGCGGATGATATGGCCAAAGTTGTTTTTAAGCCTTGGGTTGGCGGCATTGGCTTCTGTCCGCTTGGAGTTGTTGGTCAGGGTTAGATAGACACTGCCGGTGAAAGGGTCCACCACACACCACTCGGGTCTGTCCATTGGTGTCGCGCCAACCAAATCGGCAGCACCTGCGGTATTGATGATGATATCTGCCTGGCTGGCAAAAGTATCGGCCAGGGTCTTACCGTCCTTTGTCATGGCATCAAGGGTCAGCGGCAACCATTCACCTAGACCAACTTCGTTGAACTTGGCCACATAAAGGGTTCCTTCATCCATGTATTTGGCGCCGGTTGCCAGGCGGTTACTGCTGTCGGCATCCTTGGGATCCCAAAGCGCCGCCGAAACAAACTTGTACATATATTCGAAGCGCGAGTCATGGCCCGAATAGAATACCAGTGGTTTGCCTTCAGTCAGCTTGCCAAAAGCGCAGCCTTCGTGACGGAAACGCCCAAGCGCTGTGCGTTTGACCGCGCGGGAATTAGGGTTGTAAGGGTCGACTTCGACGATATAACCATAGCCGTTGTCTTCATTGCGATAGTCGTATATTGCATCGCTGGCCTTGGGGGTGACATCGAAACGGGCAAATTCGTCCAGGCGCTCTTCGGCATGACCGGCCAGATCGGCCCAGCCATAGCGGGTAGAACTACTGCTGACACCGATACGGCGTTGTGCTTGGGTCATCTCACCCTTATTGACGAAGTAGCCGGGCCAGTTCTCTTCACAGGTGAGGTAAGTTCCCCAAGGGGTATAACCGTTACCACAGTTGTTCAAGGTGCCGCGGGTCTGGCTGCCATCGGGCGAGAAGGCGGTTACGACTTTGTCTGTGTAGGCTACCGGGCCGCTGAGATCCATGGTGGAAGCACCGGTGAAGCGGCGATTATGCTTGTCATCCTTGACTACTTCCCAGTTGCCGCCGTTAAGTTTGATACGCACTACAGTCATGCCGTGAGCATTAATCTCTTTACGAACTTCATCGACCAGGGTTCTCAAGCCAGTATCGGCATCCACAGTTGGGCCGTTGGGGTGCAGGGCATCTGGCTCAATGTATTCATGGTTGATACACAAGAGGCCATCGGTTCCGGCCTCATTGAGCGGAAAGAAATGCATGCCGTCGTGGTTTTGACCCACAGAGTTAGCCTGATCCTGGGCGGTATTACTGCCGTCAGCCTGCCATTCGCCGGCTTTACTGTTCAGCGGAGTCCCCCAGGGTGCCAGGACCTGAGCGCGGTAACCCTCAGGGATAACCACTGCATCAAGGCGAGAACCTGCTACCGACTCAAAACCGAGTGTGACGTTGGATTGGCTGGGCGGAACCTGAGTCGGGGGGACAGGATCCGGTGTGCTAGAGGCGTTATTGTCGTCGGAACCACAGCCGGCAAGGCCGAAGCCGCCAAATGCAGTCAAGGCACTGACGCCCAAGCCACTTTTTACAAAGTTACGACGGGAAAGGTGCTTATCCAGTACCTGGGCAAAAGGTTCGTTCTGACTCTTGTTATAACGCGTCGGATCGAAAGTCGCCTTGCTCATAAGATTTCACTCCGTGATCTTCTATTTCATTATAGGAATTGCAAATGCGACGCAAAGACTAATGACGGCATATGACAGCCAGATAACTGAAAGGTGACACAAATAAGACATAGCCCCCATTTTGGGGATTAAATTGTTAGTTCTCTGGTTGTATTTGTGAGTTTTTCAGTCTCAAGGCTTGAAATTGTGAAAGGAAAGGGGGATGCTTTGCTCATCAAATAGTTTGAATGTCAAAATATAAGAGTGGCTTACTATGAGTTCAGAGTTTCACACCACCACGCGCTGGCAGCATAAGCATGACTTTACCCACCATAATGAGCAGGGAGAGAAGAGTACCAAGTGGGTGCTCTTGCTGACTGTGGTTACCATGGTGGCCGAGATTGTTGCCGGTACCATATATGGCTCTATGGCGCTGCTGGCTGATGGTTGGCATATGGGAACTCATGCTGCGGCATTCATGCTGACACTGTTTGCTTATTCTTACGCCAGGAAACATGCCAACAACCCCAGATTTGCTTTCGGTACAGGTAAAGTCAGTGTGCTCGGCGGTTTTACCAGTGCTATAGCTCTGGGGTTAGTGGCATTGTTAATGCTGATAGAGTCCGGCTCCAGACTCCTGTATCCGGAAGATATTCATTTTGACCAGGCGATTTTGGTGGCCATCATAGGTTTAACTGTCAATATCGTCAGTGTGTTTTTGCTCAAGGATCACCACGGTCATGATCATGGCCACAGCCACAGCCACAGTCATGGGCATAACCATGGACATACTCACGCCCATAACCACGACCATGGGGATTGCCACGGCCACAAAGATCATAATCTGCGCGCAGCCTATTTCCATGTATTAGCCGATGCCTTGACCTCCTTGTTGGCAATTGGCGCGCTGTTGGCCGGTAAATATTTTGGATTGAATTGGCTCGATCCCGTGATGGGAATTGTCGGAGCTGTTATCATCAGCCGCTGGGCTTGGGGACTTATCAGTCAGACCAGTCCCGTGTTGCTCGATGCAGGTGTTGAAGCCGAGTTCAGTCGCAAGTTGGTGGAACGGATAGAAGCCGAAAAAGATCACAAGGTAACCGATATCCATGTGTGGCCGGTCAGTGCCGATCATCACGCCGCCATGATCTCTTTGGTGAGCCACGCTCCTCACAGTACCGACTATTATCATGAGTTGCTGGCGGACTTTAACCGCATAGATCATTTAACCATTGAAGTTAATCAGTGTGCTGACTGCAATAAGGCGGCAACGCCGAGAGCCAATGAGCGTGAGCAAGTGAGCCACACGGAGGCAGGACATCACCACCATCATCATTGAGGTGCAAAAATAGATGAAACAGCAACAGCGGCAGGATTCGCTGCAACAGTCAATCAACCACGCCATTATAGAGTTTTATGAGCGTCTATCCTCCTGGGAGCAGAGCGTAGTCAGAGACCAAGGCGCTTCATTGGCGCAGATCCACACAGTGGAGATCCTGGGCGCTCACGGCCCTATGAAGATGAAGGAACTGGCGGAAAAGCTCGGTATTACCACAGGCACCTTGACTGTGCAGGTAGAGCGTTTGGTTAAGGCGGGCCTGGCCGAGCGTCAGCCCTTGGAAAATGACAGACGCGCCATCCAGGTATCCTTAACCGAAAAAGGCGAGCAGATGTTTAAGGAGCATGATGCCTTGCATCTGCAATTAACCCGTGAGATGACGGCGAAATTCAGTGATGCTGAGCTGGAGCAACTGCTTGGATTCTTCAAGCGGCTCAACAGCGAATTTTAATTGCGACTGTTTACCCTGATATAAAACCACAAAGCGCCTTTTCTGGGCGCTTTCTTTTTTAGGATATTAATAATCGCCGAACACTGATAGAGCTTGCGCAACTTACAATTGCTGGACATTTACGTGCAAAGCGGCTCTTGAGTTGTCAAATGATTCTTTTAACCTTTTATCCCGCAGTTTTAGCGTATGGTGCATCGCGAACTTTCCTATTGGCACAGAGTCTGAAAGCTTAATTCGGCCCCATGCGCGAAGTCGGAACCGATAAGGGAACCTTAAGATAAAATTGTTAGATTAACATTTAGTTAACCACAAGTTGAAATTGTTGGGTCTTGCGTCAATTTTAACCGTCATTTAGGAATGAGTGTATTGAATCCCATCTCTGTCAATCGCCTGACCTTTGTACTGGCACTGTTTTTTGTGGCCGTGTTCAATGTGCCTTTTTTTACTATAGTCAAACAGGGACTCGAGAACCAAGCGCATGTGGACCCTTTGTTTGTGGCGACCATTCCCATCTTCTTAATTTCAATCTTGGGGATACTGTTTTCCCTGTTCAGTTTTAAATATATTCTCAAACCTTTCTTTATTGTGTTGCTGCTGTGTTCATCTGGGGTATTTTTTGCCACATTCAAGTATGGCGTGGTATTTGATACCGGCATGATTGAAAACACTTTTCAAACCAACAGTGCCGAAGCCATGACTTATGTGAACTGGGCATCAATATTAAACCTGCTGTTGACCGGGGCGCTGCCTGCACTACTCTTGTATCGTATTCAGGTTGACTATAAGCCCCTAGGTAAGGAGCTGGTATATAAGGCGCTGTACATCATAGCGAACCTCCTCATCATAGTGGTGATAGCCTTTTTCTATATGCAGAACTATCTGGCTTTTGGTCGCAATAATGATGAAATCAAACGTTACATAGTGCCCACCTATTTTGTCGGCTCGGCGGCCAAATACATCAATCAGCACTATTTGCAAAAGCCGCTCGAATATCAAAAATTGGGTACAGATGCCAAGCAGGTAAAACCAGCCGGTGAAACTAAACCCAGACTGATGGTGCTGGTGGTCGGTGAAACCGCACGGGCACAAAATTACCAATACTATGGTTATGACAGGCCAACCAATGTCTACACCAAGGCGATTTCACCACTGGTATTTAAAGATGTCAGCTCTTGTGGCACGGCCACTGCGGTGTCCTTACCCTGTATGTTTTCCCGAATGAGCCGGGAAGATTATGACTCCCGCGCTGCCAAGGCTCAGGATACCGCTGTGGATGTGCTCAACCATGCCGGTGTGAAAGTGCAATGGTTTGATAACGACAGCGGCTGTAAAGGGGCGTGTGACAGGGTGGAAAACAGGTTGATAGCATTGAACGCCGACCCTAAGCTGTGTGATGGGCAGTTTTGTCAGGATCAGGTACTGCTTGATGAACTCAAACAAGCCTTGTTGCAGCCGAACAATGGCCAGGATCGCCTGATAGTGTTGCATATCATCGGCAGTCACGGACCTACCTATTATCTGCGCTATCCGGAGCAATATCGCCGTTTTACCCCGGATTGCCAGCGCAGTGACATTCAAAACTGCAGCCGCGAGCAGCTCACCAATACCTATGACAACACAATTCTGTATACCGACTATATCGTCTCTCAGGTGGTCGAGCAGCTCAAAGGCAGCAGTGGCGATTATGATACGGCAATGATGTATCTGTCCGATCACGGTGAATCCTTGGGGGAGAAGGGCATGTATCTGCACGGCTCTCCCTACGCCATAGCGCCAAGTGAACAAACCAGGGTGCCTTGGTTGGCTTGGTTTTCCAAGCAATTCAAGCAGCAACTGGGGCTGAATGATGACTGCCTGGCAAGGGAAGCCGCCGCCAAGAGTGTTTCTCATGACAACCTGTTCGATACGCTGTTGGGGCTATTCGATGTCAGCAGCAAGGTTTACCAGCCTGAGTTGGACTTGATAGCCCTTTGTCGCCGTTGAGCGAGTCTGCTCAAATTATCAAAAGAACCCGGCATTGGCCGGGTTCTTGGTTTTGAGGTGTGCTTGTTCACCTTCAATATAGAAGGGTTAGGTGTCCTTGCCGGTCAGTTCCATGTGCATCTTGATCAGGTGTTCTTCCATATCAAAGGTGACAGTAAAGCCAAGGTTCTTGGCGAGACTGGCCATATTGCGGTTTTCGAACATGGTGAAGCCGGTTAACACCTGAGTGCCCGTGGTGCGGTAGTAGTTAATCAGCTTCTCCAGCAGCAACTTGCCTATGCCGATACCCTGATGGGAGCTGCGAACCGCCATGGCAAATTCCGCTTCTGTGTTGTCCGGATCGATGGAGGCTCGCACGGCACCCAAGGTTTCCTCTTCGCCATTGTCATCTCTTATGGTGGCGATAAACGCCATTTCACGGGCGTAATCTATCTGGGTCAGTACCGCCATCTCTTCGTGGGTCATACGCGAGCGCACCCCGAAATAGCGCTTGTATCTGTCTTCATCAGTCAGCGAGTTGTCAAAGTCCAGATGCTTGGGTTCATCTTCCGGCAATATCGGCCGCAACATCACCTCAAGGCCATTACGCAGTTTGGCTTTTTCTTCCAGCTCTTTGGGGTAGGGTAAAATTGCCAGTCGGCCGGCATTATCCGTGACTTCCGGATTCAGACGCAGATTGACATCCAAGAGAGTAATTTTATCGCCCGCCGCCAATACAGGATTGAGATCCAGGCTTTCGATTTCGGGGCAATCGATAATAAGCTGCGAGATCTGAGTCAACATCTGGCACAAGGCGCGCATATCCAAGCCTTGGGGTAAGTGGCGATCGCGGATCTTTTGGGTCTTGAGTGCCTGGATTACCATATAGCGAGCCAGCGCCATATTCAGTGGCGGCAAAGCGACGGCGGCATCCCGGGTCGGTTCCCATTCGGAGCCGCCTTCACCGAGCATGATGGCAGGGCCAAATACAGGATCGCTTATTACCGCAACTCTGAGCTCCTGTGCGCCTGCGGTAAGTGCCATTTTCTGCACTATCATGCCCTCGACCGAAGCGGCAGGGTTAGCTGTGTGGACCCGTTCGACAATGGCCGCTGCAGCTTGATTGACCTCATTCGCTGATGTCAGATTCAGCATCACACCGTGAACGTCTGATTTATGCAAGATATCCGGTGATTGCACTTTTAATGCCACAGGGTAGCCCGCCTTATCGGCAATAGCGACAGCCTCGGCGGCATCTTTGGCATACCAGGTATCTATGGTATCCAAGCCATAAGCGTTGAGTATGTTGCGGGCATCATGGGTTTCCAGTACCCGTTTGCCTTTGGCAATGGCTTGTTGCAGTAAACTTCTGGCGGTAGCGCTATCCGTGGGAATCGAATCCGGTATCGATTGTGGGACTTCCTGCAGTAGTTTTTGGTTGCGGCGATATTCCACCATATGCATAAAGGCGCGCACCGCGCCTTCGGGTGTGCGATATGTTGGGATCCCGGCCTTGGAAAAGTGTTTTCGGGCCCGATAAGCGGCATCTTCCCCGCTCCAGTTGGTAAGTATACTTACCCGATTACGTTTAGGGTGTTGTTTGACAGTGTCAATCAAGGCATCGGCTATGGTGACGCTTTCGCCAAGGGCCGAAGGGGAGTGCAATACCAAGATGGCGTCCAGCTCATCACTGTCCATCAACACAGACAGCGCCTGGCTGTAACGCTCGGCACCGGCATCGCCTATGATGTCCACCGGGTTTTGTCCGGACCAGGTAGAGGGCAACAGCTGAGAGAGTTTCTCCACAGTGGTATCGGACAACTGCGCCAACTTGCCACCTTTGAGTACCAGTTCATCCACCGCCAGCACGGCGGGGCCGCCACCGTTGGAAAGAATACACAGACGCTCGCCATTGAGTGGGTTGAGGTGAGCCAGGCTCTCGAGTGCGGCAAACAGTTCAACCAAGTCGGTGACTCGTAGCATACCGGCGCGGCGAAAGGCGGCCTCGTAGACTGCGTCATTACCGGCTATACCTCCGGTGTGCAGTTTGGCAGCGTTACCGCCCTCGGCGCTACGACCCGATTTGATCACCAGAATAGGTTTATGCCGGGCTGCAGCTCTGGCTGCCGACAGGAAGTGACGTTTCTCATTGACCGAATCTATATAGAGCATGATGGCGCTGGTACGGGAATCACGGCCGAGAAAATCCAGCAATTCATCGAAGTCTATGTCAGTGGCATCGCCAAGCGAAATAAAGGAAGAGAAGCCAATCCCTTTGTTGTTGGCCCAGTCGAGCACTGTGGTGCAGATGGCTGCAGACTGAGACACAAAGGCTATCTTGCCGGGCAGCGCGCCTGCGTGGGCCAAACTGGCATTGAGGCCCAGAGGTGGCAACATCATTCCCAAACTGTTGGGACCGAGGAGTCGCATGCCGTAACGTCTGGCGTTACCTTGGGTCAGTTCAAGCAGGTTTTCGCCTTGTTCGTTTAATTCATCCGCCATGCCGGAGGCCATGATGATCGCCACTTTGCAGCCAAATTGGGCTAGGGTTTCCACTATTGCAGGTACGCTGGAGGCGCGGGTGCAGATGATGGCCAAGTCTGGTTTGATTGGCAAAGATTCAATATTGGGGTAGGCCAGCACGCCCATGACAGCGTGATACTTGGGGGTGACCGGCATAATCGGCCCGGCAAAGCCTCCCGAGAGCAGGTTTTTCATTACTACATTGCCTGCTCGTTTGTCGCGATTGGATGCACCTATGACGGCGATGGAACCGGGTTTGAACAGCGTGTGCAGAGTACGTTGGCTCATGGATTTCCCTGTCGACAAAGGACTTTGGTCTATACCCCATGATTCCATGGCCTGAGCAAGTAAGCAATATGCAAAAAGTAGGGCTTGATTTACAAAAAATACCATTCAGTAGAGGTGCTTACTCTTTTTGCGTGAATGAAAAGACAAGAGCAAGAGGAAATGCAAATTTGAATGGCGGGAAAGGGGAATTTCAGGCACAAAAAAACCTGCTTTAAGCAGGTTGATTTGGTACACCCGAGTGGACTCGAACCACCGACCCCTACCATGTCAAGGTAGTGCTCTAACCAGCTGAGCTACGGGTGTATCGCATGATTTTCATTTTTTTGAAAATCTGAAGATAGTGGTACACCCGAGTGGACTCGAACCACCGACCCCTACCATGTCAAGGTAGTGCTCTAACCAGCTGAGCTACGGGTGTACTGTGTTTTTTAGGCTGTCGCCCTCGAACGAGCGCTATATTAAGGGCGAGCAGCCGCTAGTTGCAAGTAAAAAAACAGATTTTTTTATCGAGTGGCGAATTGCTGCGCAACTTGCCGGGGCTTTGATCGTATTTGGTTTAATTCGTCGCCTCATCTGAGATGACGTCAAACTGCTTGCCGCTTTTCTGTATATATCTCAAGCGAATGGCAAAGAGTATAGCCGCTACGGTTAAACCGGCGATAAGCCCAATCCAAAATCCGTGTGCCCCCATAGCGGGTACCAGAAAATCGGTATACGCCAATACATAACCCAGGGTCATACCTACTGCCCAATAGGCAAACAAGGTGATGAAAAAGGCGCTGCGGGTATCCTTGTAGCCGCGCAGGGCTCCGGCGGCAACCACCTGAACTGAATCGGATAGTTGATACAGGGCAGCCATCAGCATCAGGCTGCCTGCCAGAGTAACCACTTCGGGGTTGTCGTTATAGAGCAGGGCTATCTCATACCTGAATACCACAGTTGCCACTGCGGTGAGCATGGCCAGAGAGAAGGCGATGGACAATCCCACCTTGGTCACCAGTGCCGACACATCGCTCTGGCCACGCCCAAGGTAATAACCGACCCGAATTGAAACGGCAATCCCAATGGAGAGTGGCAACATAAACACAATTGAGGAGAAATTCAGCGCAATTTGGTGCCCGGCCACGACAGTAGCACCAAGAGGTGCCAGTAAGAGGGCTATCACCGCAAACAGACTGACTTCAAAGAACAGCGCCATGGCAATAGGCATGCCCAGTTTGGTCATCTCAACAATGGTGTGTAAATGAGGCTTATGAAATGCTTTGAAAGGTGCCAGTTCGGCAAAGCGTTTATGCCACTGCATATAGATGGCCATGGCAAACAACATGGCCCAAAATACCAAAGCGGTAGCGACACCACAGCCGGCGCCGCCCATTGCGGGCATGCCGAAGTGACCATTGATAAAGATATAGTTGGCCGGGATATTCACCGCCAGACCGACAAAGCCGATGACCATGGTCGGCAGTGTATAGGAAATCCCTTCGCTGCAGCCCCTAAGCACTTGATAGAGCACAAAGGCCGGTGCACCCCAGAGAATGCCATCAAGATAACCTATGGTCAGGCGCTTGAGTTCGGGCTCCAGTTCCATCCAATCCAAAATATGTGGCGCAGATGCCAGAAACAGCATCACACCCAAGGCACCTGTTATGGCAATATAGGCAGCCTGAAAGGCAAGTGGCTGAATCGCCTTTTGGTTGTTTGCGCCATGATGATGGGCGAACATGGGAGTAAATGCCAGTAACAGGCCTTGAACGAATAAAATGGCAGGTAGCCAGAGACTGGTTCCGACAGCGACGGCTGCCATGTCGACAGCACTGACTCTGCCGGCCATCAGGGTATCGATAAACCCCATCATTGTCTGGGTAAGCTGTGCTATAAGCACAGGCAAAGCCAGTTGAACTAAGCGTTTGGCCTGAAAGCCGGTGTGATTCATGAAAGCAGCCCTAACAACTAAGCGAGTGAGAAAATGTTTACAGGTATTGTTCAAGCCAAGTGTGAAATCCTGGCGATCGAGAAAAAGCCGGGGTTAAATACCCTCGAAGTCGCTCTGCCTCCTGCCTTGCGCGAGGGATTGGAAATAGGAGCGAGTGTCGCCAATAACGGCGTTTGTCTGACGGTAACCCAGCTTGCTGATGATAGGGCGTTTTTCGACGTAATGGAAGAGACTCTGGCAGTGACTAATCTGGTCGGCCTTAAGGTGGGTGACAAGGTTAATATAGAGAGGTCACTCAAATTTGGCGCCGAGCTGGGAGGCCATATTCTCTCTGGCCACGTGCATACCCAAGCGCAGTTGGTGCAACTGGACGTCAGTGACAGCCATTACAATATGCAATTGGAAGTGGCTGAAGCCTGGTTGAAATACATTTTCTATAAAGGTTTTATCGGTATCAATGGTTGCAGTCTGACTATCGGCGAGGTCCAAGGCAATCGCTTTATGTTGCATCTAATTCCTGAGACTCTCAGGCTGACCAATCTGCAGGATTATCGGGAAGGGGATTGGCTGAATATTGAAATCGACAGTCAGACTCAAACCATAGTCGATACGGTTGAGCGCGTACTGGCTCAGCGTAGCCTGGATAATTGACTTACTCTAGATGAAGTGAGAAATAACTCAAATACAAAAAGCCAGCTTTAATGCTGGCTTTTTTAAAGAAAGTCTTTAATTAGACGCGTTTCTTGAATTCACCGGTGCGGGTATCGATTTCGATCTTGTCGCCTTCTTTAACGAAGTCGGCAACCATCACCTTCAGATCTGTACCTACGATAGAAGCAGGCTTCATTACCTTACCAGAGGTATCACCACGGGCGGCAGGTTCAGTGTAACCTACTTCGCGAATGATAGTAGTAGGCAGTTCTACAGAGATAGCTTTGCCTTCGTAGAAAGTGACCTGACAGATCTCTTCCATTCCATCAACTATGTAGTTGATGGCATCACCCATGTTTTCGGCTTCAACGTCATACTGGTTGAAGTCTGAGTCCATAAAGACATACATAGGATCAGCAAAGTAAGAGTAGGTGCACTCCAGGCGCTCGAGCTGAATATCTTCCAGCTTGTCGTCAGCCTTGAATACAGTTTCAGTGCCGGAACCTTGCAGCAGGTTCTTCAGCTTCATCTTTACCACAGCAGCGTTACGGCCGGATTTGTTGAACTCGGTCTTGAGTACAACCATAGGGTTGCCGTCAACCATGATAACGTTACCTGCGCGGACTTCCTGAGCAGTCTTCATTACGTATGTTCCTATATAAGCGGTTTTTCAATTCAGCGCAGAATCTTAGCCGGTTTTGGCCATTAGCACTAGCCTGTTTGCCAGATCTGCTTCATTTATTGCTTCAGCCGGCCATTTTTTTGCGTGTTGCATCAATGTCGGCATGGCAGAATTCAGTGCCAGCCAGCTTTGGCTGGCTTGGGCTCCCTGGCCGCAGTTGAACGCGGTATTCAGCGTTTGCCAGATTTGGGCGGCAAGGGGAGGCAGATTATCGCAGTATCGTGCCATAAAAGCATCCAATTTTAGCAGATGTGCTTGTTCTTCCTGCTGATAGATATGCCAGATAAAAGGTTTGGCGGCCCACTGAGCTCTTAAAAAAGAGTCTTCCCCGCGAACTATGTTGAAATCGCAACTCCACAACAGCCGATCATAGCCGTTTTGATCTGTCATCGGCAGGACTTGCACCTTGAGTGCACCGCGGCTGAAACTCTGGCCCGCTTGCCAACTGGCAGGATCTTGCCAGTCGACCTTGGGTCCTGAATCTTGGTTAAATTGCTCAAGTAAAGGCGCGATACAACTCAGGCTGCGCCCTTTGGGGACTAACAATTGAACCCGTCGCTCACTCTGTTGCCAAAGCTCAAGCAGCGCAGGTAAGGCTTGGGTCTCGTAGCTGAACAGGCTGATGAGGTAATCATCAGTGCCAATATCACTAAGCCCCATCTTTGCCAAGTGTGCCATGGCATGTTCAGGCGTTGCTTGCCAGGCATCACGCTCGCTAAACAGGGACTGCTCGCAGATGAGTCCGCCTGACTTTGGGGTAAAGCCCGGGAAGAAAAAGGTCTTCTTGACCCCTTTGAGCGCCGGCGAACTGAGCCCGTGGCAATCATCTATCCAGCTCTCGGCGCTGAGATAGTCCAGATTTATCCATTTCGGCGCCTTGGCGAGCTCTGGCAAGCTTGTCAGCACTTCCGAGGGTAAGTCGCAGGCAAAGGCTTCTATCAATACTTCGCCAGGTTGCCAGATTTGGGGGAGGGGAGCGCGCCAGTGGATGACTTCAACACCACCAAAGTGTTGACTGACAAGTGCCGGGTTTAATTCGGGTAAAATGTGCGCGAAGCTATTGAGGTCATCGACCCACAAACGTACTTCAATGCCATATTCGCCGGCCAGCTGTCGCGCCAGGCGCCAGGTCACGCCTATGTCGCCATAGTTGTCCACCACAGTACAGAAGATATCCCAATGACGCAGATTATCGGCTTGCATCTTGTTTCTGTTTCCTGAGTAATAGCCAATAAAAAGGCGGCCATATAGGCCGCCGGAGAGTTACCGGGGAGCGAATATCAGTCTTCCAGCTCGGCCAGGCACATCTCTTCGTAAATCTGCTTAACCCAGGCGTCGACACGCTCTTCGGTCAATTCAGGCTGGCGGTCTTCATCTATACCCAGACCAACAAAATGCTTGTCGTCAACCAGCCCTTTAGAAGCTTCGAAATTATAGCTGTCAGTCGGCCAGTGGCCAATGACTATCGCGCCGCGCTCTTCAACGATATCGCGGATCATGCCCATGGCATCAAGGAAGTACTCGGCGTAGTCTTCCTGATCGCCGCAACCGAAAATGGCTACCAGCTTATCGGTAAAATCAATCTGCTCCAGCTCAGGGAAGAAGTCATCCCAGTCACATTGAGCTTCACCATAGTACCAGGTTGGGATCCCGAAGATCAGCAGGTCGTATTCGGCGATCTGCTCTTTGGTGCTCTTGGCGATATCTTTCACCTCAACCATCTTCTTGCCCAGTTTCTTCTGGATCATCTTGGCTACAGCTTCGGTGTTACCTGTATCGCTACCGAAAAAAAGACCTACAGTTGCCATTGTCTTTCCTTTAATGTCTAGTTCGCTATTTACTTCGATCTTTCCTGACAGGGGCTAACCTAGCTGCTCCTGAAGGATCAATTCTATTAACTGGCTGCGGCTGATGTTACTGGCCAAAGCCTTCTCATTCAAGGCGTCATATAAATCTTGTGACACTTTTAACTCTATTCGTTTCAGACCCTTCGCCCGATCCCGCATGATCTGGTTACGTTTATTCACCTTGAGCTGCTGCTCGCGGGGCAGAGGATTGCTTCTGGGCCGTCCGCGGCGCTTTTCAGTGGCAAAAAGGTCTATGGTTGTTCTATCTGTTGCTTCTTTTGCCATTTGAAATCTGATGTTTAACCTATACCTGAGCCTTCCCAGGTCATTTGAATTATCCCCTTGACGACAAAGCCTGCACAGCCAAGGAAGAGTACCAACCAAACAATAAAGCGACCAAACTTAGGCACGTTACCCTGATTGAGTACATCCCTGATGGCCATACCGATAAAAAAGAAAATTGCTGCGAAAAACAGATCCAGTCCAACGGCTTCTATCTGTTGCATATACTGGTTCAACACGCTGCAGCCTCCCGGTGTCCCCTAGCCAAAAAGAGGCGCGAATATAGCATATTGGTTCAGGGGCTGCTACCGCATTTACCCTCAGCAAGGGCTTGGATATTAATCGTTACTGTCAATGAATTCAGACACAATACGGTTGAATATCGCCGGTTTTTGGGCGTGCAACCAGTGTCCGCACCCTTCCAAGGTTTTGGCTTTGACCTTAGGAAACTGAGCCACAATCTCTTCTTTGTAGGCGGCGGTCACATAGTTTGATTCACTGCCCCGGATCATCAAGGTGGGCCCTTGATAGCTAAGTTGGCCGCCGCAGCGTTCAGAACCATTATGCCAACCTATGATAGCCGGATAACTGGCAATCAGCCCCGGCAGATTCATCTTCCACTCAAAGCCGGATTCGCTGCGGCGTAAGCTCTTGAGCAGAAACTGCGCCGTCGCCTCGTCGATCTCATGATTTAAAAGATGTGCCAGCGCCTGACGTCTGTCTTTTATATCCAGCGGCATACTGCTCAGGCCGGCAAACACTGTTTCATGTCTCGGCGAGTAGGCCACAGGCGCAATATCGGCGGCGGTCAGGGATTGTACCCGCTGCGGATAAGCCAGCGCCGTTGCCATGGCAATCTTGCCGCCCATGGAATGGCCGACCAGATGCACCTTGTCTATTGCCAGTTCATCAAGCAGGGACACAAGCGCGTTTGCAAGCCCGGGATAATCCATTTGCGGCCAATGCTCGCTCTGACCATGATTGGGGCAATCGACTCTTATCACTTGGTGATTTTGCTCAAGCAGGGCCCCGAGCGATTTGAGATTATCCAAATCACCGAATAAGCCGTGGATCAGCAATACCGGACTACCGCTTCCGGTCGAGATAAAGTGCATACAGCCCCCTTCACAGTGAGTTTGTTGCCAGTATTTCAGCAGGGGGCAAATTCTGCGACAAAGGCCGGTATTTGACAAGGATGGATGCGGATTAAACATCGCTTTGGTTGCTTTTTCAACAAATTGCAGTGCAAGTCTTAGGTTTGTAAGCCAATTATCTCATTTTGGCGCGATTCAGCCTTCCCCCGCAGGCGAGTTATGGCATACTTTGAGCCAAATCTCGTAGTCATGCCCACGACTGCTGTGACGGCAATGTCATAATGGCTACATAGAACAAGTTGAAACTAAAGGAATCGGGCCATGAAATATATTGAGGTGGATGAGGAACTGTATCGCTTTATTGCCGGGAAAACCGAAAGGATAGGTGAAAGTGCATCGGACATTCTTCGTCGACTGCTGGGCTTGGATGCGACTGCTGTTGAACCCAAGGCTCCGGCTGACATTAGCCAGCCAAGCATGGAGCAGGGTTATCGTCCCAATACATTACCCGAGGCCGAGTCAACCCTGGACTTTGACAATCTATTCACCAGTGCGGCTATCGAAGCCCAAAAGGGTGCTGTTGGCCGTTTTCTGTTTGCCCTTGAATGCCTGTATAACCAGGATCAACATGGGTTTGAGCAGGTACTTCAGGTTCAAGGGCGCGACCGTCTTTACTTTGCCACCTCGAAGGAAGCGCTGCTCAAGGCCAGTAAATCAGCCAACCCCAAAGAAGTCGGCAGCAGTGGTTTTTGGGTAACTACCAATAACAACACTGCCAAGAAGCACACTATTTTGACCGAAGTACTGGAAAAGATGGGCTGCGATGGCGACAAGGCCAAAACGATAGCCGATCTGGCGCTGCCGCTTAAAGCGTAAATCTGTTTATCAACATCTGTCATCAAGGAGCACTATTTTGGCTATTCATGAGCGGGCCGGTAAAAGGGCCATGCAGAAGGATCTGGTTAATATTCCGCGGCTGATGAGCCATTATTATAGGATTGTCCCCAACTGTGATGATCCTGCCCAAAGGGTGTGTTTTGGCACCTCAGGACACAGGGGCTGCTCCTTCAATGGCAGCTTCAATCAAAACCATATCTGGGCCATTACCCAGGCAGTGGTAGATTATCGCCAATCTCAGGGGATTGAAGGTTCGCTCTATCTGGGCATGGACACTCACGCTTTGTCCGAGGCTGCTTATATATCAGCCATCGAAGTCTTGCTGGCCAACAATGTTAAAGTGGTGGTGCAAGAGAGCCAAGGCTTTACGCCTACGCCTGTCATCTCCCATGCCATAGTTAGCGCAAACCGAAAAGCCGCTGAGCTCAGTGATGGCATTATTATTACTCCGTCCCACAATCCGCCTCAGGATGGCGGAATTAAGTACAACCCGCCCCATGGTGGGCCGGCAGAAGGTGAGATTACTGCCTGGATTGAGCAGCGAGCCAATGATTATCTCAAGGCGCAGCTGGAAGGGGTCAGGAAACTCAACTACGGCGTAGCCGCCAGTATCGGACTCATCAAAGAAACCGATCTTATTGAACCCTATGTTGGCGATCTCGCTTCTGTGGTGAATATGCAAGCCATCAAAGATGCCGGCATTCGTATAGGTGTCGACCCTCTGGGCGGCTCAGGCATCCATTACTGGCCACATATTGCGCACCGTTATGGCGTGAATATCACAGTGGTCAACGACCGGGTCGATCCCAGCTTCGGCTTTATGCCATTGGATAAAGACGGCAAAATCCGCATGGACTGCTCATCGCCTTTTGCGATGGCAGGCCTGCTTAAGCACATGGATGAGTTCGATATCTGCCTTGGCAATGATCCCGACTACGACAGACACGGGATAGTCTGCCCAGAGACAGGGCTGATGGATCCCAATCACTTTTTGGCGGTGGCGATAGATTACCTGCTGGAGCACAGACCCGATTGGCCGCAGACGCTGCAAATCGGCAAGACCTTGGTTTCCAGTGGCATGATAGACAAGATAGTTGCCTCACATGGTCGCAAGCTTTGTGAAGTGCCGGTTGGTTTCAAGTGGTTTGTCAGTGGCTTGAGTGACGCCAGTCTGGCCTTTGGTGGCGAGGAGAGCGCAGGTGCCGCCTTCCTTCGGCGTGACGGCACAACCTGGTGCACGGACAAGGACGGTTTTATTCTCGGGCTGCTGGCCGCTGAAATCCTCGCCGTAACCGGCAAAAACCCAGCCGAGCGTTATGCAGAACTGGCTGCGATACACGGTCATTGCTTCTACAAACGGATAGACAGCCCCATCAATGCCAAGCAAAAGGCGCGTTTTGCCACCCTCAATGCAGAGACCTTGGGGGCAGAGACTTTGGCCGGAGACAAGATTGAGGCGGTACTGACCAAGGCCCCCGGCAATGATGGTGCCATTGGCGGTATCAAGGTGCTAACCGACAACGGCTGGTTTGCCGCAAGACCATCAGGCACTGAGGCACTCTATAAAATCTACGCCGAAAGCTTTGTCAGTGAGCAGCATCTGCAGCAGATACTGGAACAGGCGAGAGCTCTGATAACCAGCGCCCTAAAAGGCAAGCCGAACTGAGCTTAAGAGATTGCCTGCTGAGTAAAAAAGCGCAGCCGTGAACACAGCTGCGCTTTTTTATTCCCAGGGATCAATATTCAAGATGGCAACTGGGCAGGTTATTCTTCTGGATATAATCCTGATGATATTCTTCTGCGCGATGAAACTGTTTCACTGGAACAATTTCCGTCACTATGTGCCGACTTCCCCACTTACCACTACGAGCTAACGCCAGCTTTGAGGCCTCAGCCTGCTCTTTCTGCTCTTTGCTATGAAAAAAAATCACGCTCCGATACTGAGTGCCGATATCGCCTCCTTGGCGATTGAGACTGGTGGGGTTGTGATTACGCCAGAAAACTTGCAGCAGCTCGGTAAATGAAACCTGGGCTTCATCGAACTCCACCTGAACCACTTCGGCATGGCCGCTGTTTCCCTGTTTTACCTCTTCATAGCGGTTGATTCTATCATCACCGCCCATATAACCACTGCTGGCGTTTAATACCCCGGGCACTTGGCGAAAGAAATACTCTACCCCCCAAAAACAACCGCCACCGAATGTTGCTATCGCCATTGAATTTACCTCTAGATGTCCAGATGGCCAAAATTATGCGTGATAAGTTTTTCCGGCGCAAGTGGTGTATTTGTCGGAGTGGCTTTTTTGCTCCTTAGTTAGATAAGAACTATCTGAAACCAGTTCGCAAGCCTGGCATTGGATAGCTTTAGTCACATCACCAATTTAATAAGCTGTGGTACTATGAAATCTTGCTCTCTGGCGCTGGTCTCAACAAGCAAACGCATTGCAACAAGTTCCCAGGAGACAGCGTTAATGGAAACAACAGCCAAATCGGCAATAAGAAGGAGTATTTCGTGTTACAAGCCCTGAAGGATAATCCTGACTTCCTGTCATTGACTCTGAATAACCCCAATTCATTGGAGAGTATCAGTGGCACGCTTGGCGACCACACCCGGATAGCGATTTGGGACACAGGAGTCTTGCTGTTTGAACCTCTGAACAACCAGAGTGATAAAGATATCGTGTTGTCATCCGGGGTACACGGCAATGAAACCGCACCTATCGAACTGTGTAATGGCATTATCAAGTCGCTGTTAAAGCAAGAGATACGGGTAGGGCAGCGAGTACTTTTCATGTTCGGTAACCCGGCGGCAATTAACCGTGGCACTCGTATTGTCGATGAAAACCTCAACCGGCTGTTCAGTGGCGAACATTCCAATCCGCCCGGGCTGGTGAACCCGGAGCGGATCCGCGCCAAGAAACTGGAAACTTATGTCACACGTTTCTTCGAAGACGCACCACAAGGGGCAAGACAGAGGATCCATTACGATCTGCACACCGCCATTCGCGGCTCCAAGCATGAAAAGTTTGCCATCTATCCCTATCGACCAGGTAGGGCTTACAGCCGTGAACAATTGATGTTCCTGGAGGCGGCCGGAGTCGATACCCTGTTGCTGCATCACGAACCCACAACCACTTTCAGCTATTTCTCGTCAAATCAGTTTGACGCCGACGCCTTTACCATTGAACTTGGCAAGGTTTACCCCATGGGACAAAACGATATGACACGTTTTATCGCCACCCGGGAGATGCTGAGCCGTTTGATCTGCAAGCAACCGCTCGAACTCGAGGAGCAGGCGCTTGAGCGGGTCAATATCTATCAGGTCTGTAGGGTCATCAATAAGCAGGCCGACGACTTTGAATTTACCTTTGCCAGCGATGTGGAAAACTTCACCGCTTTCCCCAAGGGATATGTGCTGGCGCGGGAAGCGGGCCGGGATATTCGAGTAGAGCAGGACTCGGAAGCCGTGGTGTTTCCCAACGCCAAGGTGCCCATTGGCCAACGAACGGTGATCTGCCTGGTTCAGGCCACAGAGGTGCCATTGGCCTGAATTGTAAACCAATATATACGCGTCGCTCCCATGCTAGTTGGCAAAGCACCCAAGGTGGGAGTTGCTTGCTAGTTTACGTTAACGTAATGTTCGGAGCGCGTACTGAAAAAATCGGTAGGGCCGGTTTCGAGCCGGACAAACCCAGAGATAACAAGAGCACACTATGAGCAACGCAACAAAGATGAATGAGACGGTGCACCGGGTGAGTTTTTTGAACAAGGACTCGCTGCATATCCCTGTACTCAAAATACTTCAGGCCGACGGCACCACCTATGAAGAGGCAGTATTGCCCGTCATAGATGAAGCCCTGTCACGCAAGATATTCGATACCTGTGTCTTTACCCGTGTCCTGGACGAACGTATGTTGGGCGCCCAGCGTCAGGGAAGGATCAGTTTTTACATGACCTGTATCGGTGAAGAAGCCGCCGTTATCGGCAGTGCCGCCGCGCTGGATGACAAGGATGTGATCCTTGCCCAGTACCGCGAACATGCCGCACTGCGTTATCGCGGCTTTACCACTGAGCAGTTTATGAACCAGATGTTCAGCAATGAGAAAGATCTGGGCAAAGGCCGGCAGATGCCTATTCACTATGGCAGCCGTGAACTCAACTACCAAACCATCTCTTCACCGCTGGCGACTCAGATCCCGCAGGCATCCGGTGTAGGTTACTCGCTGAAGATGCAGGGCAAGCGTAATGTCGCTATCTGTTACTTCGGTGAAGGTGCCGCCTCTGAAGGTGATTTCCATGCCGGTCTTAATATGGCCGCAGTTCACAAAGCGCCGGTCATCTTCTTCTGCCGCAACAACGGCTACGCCATCTCAACCCCTACGGAAGAGCAGTACGCCGGTAACGGCATAGCCAGCCGCGGCGTTGGTTATGGCATGCACACCATCAGAGTCGACGGTAACGATATGCTGGCGGTTCTGGCCGCAACGCAGCAAGCCAGAGCCTTCGCGCTTGAAAACAACGCGCCTGTGCTGATTGAAGCCATGACCTACCGCCTGGGCGCCCACTCATCTTCCGACGATCCATCCGGTTATCGCTCTAAAGAAGAAGAAGCCAAGTGGCAACAGCACGACCCTGTGAAACGCTTCAAGTTGTGGCTGATCAACAAAGGCTGGCTCAAGGAAAGCGACGAGACCGAGCTGTATGAGAAGTATCGCGAGGAAGTGCTGGCCGCGGTAAAAGTGGCCGAAAAGGTTCCGGCACCAACTATAGAAGCCATCATAGAAGATGTTTTTGATCAGCCGACAGCGGCGCTCAAGCAGCAATTAACCGAGCTTAAGGCCCACGTTGCCAAGTATCCGAAAGCCTATCCTAAAACAGCAGGGAGATCATAAGCGTGGCACAGATGAATATGTTACAGGCCATCAATAATGCCCTGACCATAGCGATGGAAGCCGACGACAAGATGCTGGTTTTCGGTGAAGACGTAGGCCATTTCGGCGGTGTGTTCCGGGCAACTTCCGGTTTGCAGGAAAAGTTTGGCCGTGAGCGCTGTTTCAATACTCCACTTACCGAGCAGGGGATTGCCGGCTTTGCCAACGGCCTGGCTTCCAACGGCATGACGCCGGTAGCGGAAATCCAGTTTGCCGACTACATCTTCCCGGCGTTCGATCAAATCGTCAACGAAGCGGCCAAGTTCAGATACCGTAGCGGCAACGAGTTTGATGTCGGCGGCCTGACTTTCAGAACCCCCTATGGCGGCGGCATTGCCGGTGGTCATTATCACTCCCAGTCACCGGAAGCCTACTTTACCCAAACACCCGGTCTTAAGGTGGTGGTTCCCCGTAACCCCTACCAAGCCAAGGGTTTGCTGCTGGCCGCCATTCGCGATAACAACCCAGTGGTCTTTTTCGAGCCCAAGCGCCTGTACCGCGCCTCTGTCGGCGATGTGCCGGAAGGCGATTATCAATTGGAGCTGGGTAAAGCCGAAGTGGTTCGTGAAGGTAAAGATATTACTCTGCTCGCCTGGGGCGCGCAGATGGAAATCATTGAGAAGGCGGCCGATATGGCCAAGGAGGAAGGCATCGACTGTGAAGTCATCGACCTTCGTACTCTCGCGCCTTGGGATGTGGAAACCGTGGCCGAGTCGGTGAAAAAGACCGGCAGATTGCTTATCAACCACGAAGCGCCGCTGACCGGTGGTTTTGCCGGTGAAATTGCCGCTACCATCCAACAGGAATGTTTCCTGTACCTGGAGTCGCCCATCAGCCGGGTTTGTGGTCTGGATACGCCATATCCCCTGATCCACGAAAAAGAATATATGCCGGATGCGCTTAAAACCTTTGAAGCCATCAAGGCCTCGGTGAATTTTTAGGAGAGCCAGGATGATTAAAGATTTTATTTTGCCCGACATAGGCGAAGGTGTTGTTGAGTGTGAACTGGTGGAATGGTTGGTGGCTGAGGGCGATACCGTCGCCGAAGATCAACCTGTTTGTGATGTGATGACAGACAAGGCACTGGTGCAAATTCCTGCGCCTTTCCCCGGTGTTATCAGTAAGCTTTATTACGCCAAGGGTGAAATTGCCAAGGTGCATGAGCCTTTGTATGCCGTGGAAGTGGACGCTGCAGACAGCGAAGCGCCTGTACCTGCAGCCAGCGCCGATACTGCCGCATCGTCTAGCACTAACACTACGGCTAGCGCCGGCAGCCAGGTGGAAGACTTTATGCTGCCGGATATCGGCGAGGGCATAGTCGAGTGCGAACTGGTGGAGTGGCTGGTCGCAGAAGGCGACACTGTGGTTGAAGATCAACCCATCTGCGATGTAATGACAGACAAGGCACTGGTGCAAATCCCGGCGATGAAGGCCGGTAAAATCGTCAAGCTGCACTACCGTAAGGGGCAGTTGGCCCAAGTGCATCAGCCACTGTTTGCCATTGAAGTTGCCGCAGAATCAGGCAGTGCACCTGTGGCTCAAACCGCTGCAGCAAGTGCATCATCTGGCTCAACCTCTGCCGCCTCTCAAGACCAGACTCAAGCCCAGAGCGGCTCGCAAACGGCTGGCTGCAGTATGGTGCCCCAAGGCAAGGCACTGGCGAGCCCAGCGGTAAGACGTATGGCTCGCAGCCTGGATGTCGATATCGCCAAAGTGCCTGGCAGCGGCAAAAATGGCCGGGTCTACAAAGAGGATATCGAGCGTTTCCTTAAGGGGGCGACTCCTCAGGCACAAGCCCAACCCCAAACTTTGCCTCAGGGCCAAGTGCAAACCGGCACAGCGGCAACTGCAAACGACAGGGTAGAGCCTATCAAGGGCGTTCGCGCTGTGATGGCGCGGATGATGACAGAATCAGTTTCCAGCATTCCGCACTTTACTTACTGCGAAGAGCTGGACTTGACCGAGCTTATCGCCCTTCGTGAAGCGATGAAGGCCAAGTACTCCAATGACGAGCTTAAGCTGACCATGATGCCTTTCTTTATGAAGGCCATGTCGCTGGCGCTGACCGAGTTTCCGGTGATCAACAGCCGAGTGAACGCCGATTGCACCGAGCTCACCTATCTTGGCCGTCATAACATAGGTATGGCCGTTGACTCCAAGGTTGGCTTGTTGGTGCCCAACGTTAAGGATGTGCAGGATAAGTCGATTCTGGATGTTGCCGCCGAAGTCACTCGTCTGACCCAGGCCGCGCGCTCAGGTAGAGTCGCACCTGCCGATCTTAAAGATGGCAGCATCTCTATCTCCAATATAGGCGCGCTGGGCGGCACTGTGGCAACACCTATTATCAATAAACCCGAAGTGGCGATTGTGGCTTTGGGTAAGGTGCAAACCCTGCCGCGTTTCAATGCCAAGGGTAAGGTAGAAGCCCGTAAACTGATGCAGGTCAGTTGGTC
The DNA here is from genome assembly GCF_037953065.1 of Shewanella chilikensis. NCBI lineage: Bacteria > Pseudomonadati > Pseudomonadota > Gammaproteobacteria > Alteromonadales > Shewanellaceae > Shewanella > Shewanella chilikensis. The sequence continues at coordinate 2,251,135 of NZ_CP149966.1, forward strand.
CGGTGACCACAGAGTGATAGATGGCGGCACCATTGCCCGCTTCTGTAATCTGTGGAAACAGTATCTCGAGCAGCCGCAGGAAATGCTGCTGGCGATGAGATAATCATAAAGGCCCTGCAATGCGGGGCCTTGTTTTAGGTGTGTTTCGGGAGCTGCACTCTTCTTGCCTTCTTAAGGCAATGGCTTTATTTGATCCCGAGCACAAAGTGGTTACGATTTGATGGCAGATTTCGTATAATTGCCAACAGTATTAGTCGCATTGGGTCTGTTATGAGTCAGGTAGCACCAAGCATAGAAAATATTCAATATCCGTTCCCGCCAAAACCGGTTCCCTTGTCTGAACAGGAAAAAAGCGAATACAAAGCCAGGATCAAGCAACTGCTCAAAGAGCAGAATGCCGTGCTGGTTGCCCACTACTATACGGACCCTGAAATTCAGGCTCTGGCCGAGGAAACCGGTGGCTGCGTTTCCGACTCGCTGGAAATGGCGCGTTTTGGGCGTGATCATCCCGCCAAAACGCTCATCGTTGCCGGGGTTAAGTTTATGGGGGAAACCGCCAAGATCCTGAGCCCGGAAAAAACCATTCTGATGCCGACTCTGGAAGCCACCTGTTCTTTGGATGTTGGTTGTCCTATTGAGCAGTTCAGTGCCTTTTGCGACGCGCATCCGGATCACACGGTAGTGGTCTATGCCAATACTTCGGCTGCGGTCAAAGCCCGGGCCGATTGGGTAGTGACTTCCAGCATAGCGTTGGAAATCGTGGAACACCTGGACGGCGAAGGCAAGAAGATCATCTGGGGGCCAGACCGTCACTTGGGCAGTTATATTGCCAAGCAAACCGGTGCCGAGATGTTGATGTGGCAGGGCGAGTGTATCGTTCACGATGAATTCAAGGCCAGGGCATTGCGTCAATTAAAGGCGCAGCACCCGAACGCCGCTATTCTGGTTCACCCTGAATCTCCGGCGAGTGTTGTGGAAATGGCCGATGCCGTAGGTTCAACCAGTCAGTTGATCAAAGCTGCCCAGACCATGGACAATGATACCTTTATCGTGGCCACCGATAGAGGCATCTTCTACAAGATGCAACAGGCCGCGCCGGGCAAGACCCTGATTGAAGCCCCAACCGGCGGTGAAGGTGCCACTTGCCGCAGCTGTGCTCACTGCCCCTGGATGGCAATGAATGGTCTCAAGGCGATTGCCAGCGCGCTGGAAAACCAGGACAGCAGCCAACATGAGATCTTCGTCGATGAAGCGCTGCGTCAAGGCGCTCTGGTGCCTCTGACCCGGATGCTGGATTTTGCCAAAACCCTCAATATGCAGGTCAAAGGCAACGCCTGAATAGCTCAAAATGTTTTTTATTCGACAAGCCAATAAAGAGCCTACATTTGTAGGCTCTTTTTCCATTGACATCCATTAGCATCGACTATACTTGCCAACGTATGCTGAAAATTGAATTTCATAGTAATAAATGAGTAAGTTAGCTGCTTAAAGGATGCATCAATGAAATGGCAATGGATTGAAAATCTCCCTCTGAAACACAAATTTCTCTTGGTTATCCTGCCGCCTTTTATCGCGGCAACTCTATTTGGTATTTTATTGTTCAGCGATCGATTGTCGCTCGCCAATGGCCTGGAAGAAGTGCTGGATCTCAGTGAGCTTGCAGTGGTCAACTCGGCGCTGGTACATGAACTGCAAAAAGAGCGCGGCATGAGCGCAGGTTATCTTGGTTCCAAGGGCAAAAGTTTTGCCGACAAGTTGCCTGGCCAGCGGCAACTGACCGACAAACAGTTACAACAATTTAATGAATTTCTGAATAGTCATCAGCTTCCCGCCGATTTTGCTACGGATTTAGCACAGGCCAGAAGCAGCATTGCCCGCTTGAGAGAAATTCGCAGCCAGGTTGATAGACAAGGGATAAGCGTTGCTGAAGAAGTGGCATTTTACACTGAGCTGAATAGATTACTGCTTTCGATAGTCGATCTCAGTGTGCAGAAGGGCGGCGATCAACAAATTGCCATGCAAGCTGCAGCATTCTCGGCGTTTTTGCAGATGAAGGAACGTGCCGGTATCGAGCGGGCAGTTCTCAGCTCTACCTTCGGTCAAAATGAGTTCAAACCCGGTGTCTACCGTAAATTTATCACTCTGGTCTCCGAGCAAAATGCTTACCAGGAAAGGTTTGTGGCCTTGGCTGATGAAACCGCACTCAAGGATTTACAGGCATTGCAAGCGCAAGCTGCTGTTGCCGAAGTCGCTCGTTTGAGGGACTTGGCTTATGGCCAGAAAGCCGAGGATCTCAAGTCCCAGTCTCCGGAAACTTGGTTTAATCAGTCGACAGCACGCATCAATCTGTTACATGAATTTGAGCGGAAACTGTCGAATAAACTCCTGGCCGAGACCTTGAGCAAACAGCAAAATGCTACTAACCAGACCTGGATAGTACTTGGGATTATGGTGTTTGGTTTAATCATTGTCAGTCTTGTTTCCAGCATTATTCTTAAGTATCTACACGGCAGTTTGCGGGAATTGCACCAGGGGGTGACCCGAGCTCGGGCAGATTATGATTTGAGTGTGCGCTTGCCCCATACGGGCAAAGATGAGTTTGGCGAGCTGGCCGAGTCCTTCAACAGTATGATGACCGACTTTGAGCAGGTGATACTGCGGGTTCGCTCCAGCAGCAAGACCTTGCTGGGAGTGGTACAACAGATGGAACAGCACTCGACCCAGATGCAGGCTGATGTAGCGGTTGGCTACAGCGAGACAGAGCAAGTGGCATCGGCGATGACAGAGATGAGTTCCACAGTACAGGAAATTGCCTCCAATGCAGTACGGGCCTCTGAAGCCTCCAATCAAGCCAGCACTGAGGCCAGGGAAGGGAGCCTGGAAGTGGGGCGCACGGCATCGGCTATCAATGAACTGGCTGAAGAAATCAGTTATGCCGCAGAGACCATCTCCAAACTGGATAAAGATATTCACGGCATTGTCAGTGTGTTGGAGGTCATCAGTGGCATAGCTGAGCAGACCAATCTCCTGGCTTTGAATGCCACCATCGAAGCCGCCAGGGCCGGCGAAATGGGCCGCGGTTTTGCCGTGGTGGCCGATGAGGTGCGCAATCTGGCGCAGCGGGCGCAATCTTCCACCGAAGATATCCGGAATATGACAGAAAGGCTCAAACAGGGCGCCGAAGTGGCGGTAGCCGCTATTGCCAAAGGCAAGGCTCAGGCTGGTATCAGTGTTGATGAGGCAAACCGCGCCGGTGAGGAGCTCAGGCGCATAGTTGAGCACGTGGAAGTTATCGATAGCATGAATGAACAGATAGCTGCTGCGACCCACGAGCAGTCTGCCGTATCAGAAGAGGTGAATCGCAATGCGATGCAGATCAGCGATATCTACCGCAATACCCAGGATATTGCCAATGAGCTTGGCAAACTCAATGAGCTGTTGATTAAAGACGCCAACAAGATGAGCGATGAAGTGAGTAAATTCAGGCTCAATGAACATTGATTGAACCATTTATGAACCGTGCTGCTCAGCAAACGCGCAAACGGAGATTAAGGAGGATTTTTGCTTGACCGGCATTCGCCTTTTGCGTAAAGTACCGCTCCATCAAGGGGATAGAGATATGTCTCTTGGTGAATGTGTTGATACACACAGTAAATAGTATCGATGCGGTGAGGTGTCCGAGTGGCTGAAGGAGCACGCCTGGAAAGTGTGTATACGGCAACGTATCGAGGGTTCGAATCCCTCCTTCACCGCCAGATTAAAAAAACCCGACCTTATGGTCGGGTTTTTGCTTTTTTAAGCATATTCATTAGAGCGGCAAAACTGGGAACTCTATATCGTCAGCACATTTTCAAGGGCTTACAAAGCTGGATTGTTCAACTAAAAACCGCTTTGCCTAACGAATAAGCAGTTGGAACGAAATGATTTATTAAAGGTTTACACGCCTTTATGTTGGATATATTATTCGCCTCGTTCGGAGGGGTGGCAGAGTGGTTGAATGCACCGGTCTTGAAAACCGGCATGGGTTTATAGCCCATCCAGGGTTCAAATCCCTGCTCCTCCGCCATATTCAGAGAAGCCCGCTTGTGCAATAGGCGGGCTTTTTCGTATCATCAGTTTTGATGATACGGATTGGCTTGGCACTGCTTTGAGGATTGCTGGCTTTCTCGCGTCGTCATGCAGGGTTCAAATCCCTGCTCCTTTGCCATATTCAGAGAAGCCGGCTTGTGTAAACAGGCGGGCTTTTTCGCATCTCAGTTTTGATGATTGCTATTAGCCTGGTATAGGCGGTTAGCGGATTGCTGGCTTTCTCGCGTCGTCATGTAGGGTTCAAATCCCTGCTCCTTTGCCATATTCAGAGAAGCCCGCTTTGTAAACGGGCGTTTTATTTGGATGATTCCCTTTGACTGTGGCCTTGTTGAATTAACGCTCTGGTGGTGCCTGTAAAATATGGTTGTCACTAATCTGTAGAGCTTACTGTCAATAAAAATAAAATAGTGGCGGAGGTAAGTTAGCTAACGGATTGGATATAATCAGCAATGTCAGTACGCCCCCATTCAAGGGCAAACTCAAGGGCTCCCATGTCCTTCATCGTCTGGCCGGTATAACGGATTTGAGTATCTATACCCGCCTCAACTAACCGCTTTACAATATGGAAGTGGCCATAATGAATCGCAGTAAAAAGGGGATTACGGTCTGGCTCAGAAATATCGAGTCTTGCTCCAAGGCCGATGAAGTAGTTCAAAATATCTTGGTTGCCATTCGACGCAGCCCTATGGATTGGACTGCTGCCACTGATACTGTCTCCGCTATCTATATCGGCTCCCAGCTTGACCAAAGCCTGGCACAATTCCAAGTTGTCATGATCTGCAGCAATATGAAGCAAGCTGCCCAATGGCGTTTGTAATTGAACCAGCTCGGAATTCATCTGCAGTAAGTCGATAGCATCTGTAGTTCTCTTCTCCCTGATGTATGTCATGAGAGTCCTTAATTTCAGTATTACTGCTTCGTTCACTTATTTATCCATCCTGACTTAATAATCCCTGTGGGTATCAAGCATAGTGTTTTCTAGAGTGTTGGATTAATCAACAGCCTAATGCGCTATCCGATAAAATATGGGCAAAGAATCACAAGGCCAGTATATCAAAGGATGATTCAAACAAATCTTCTAGCATTCATTTTGTAGAGAGTGATTTGCTTTGAAATTAGCGGTTCGACAGCAGATTACTGTTACTCATCAACAACAGAAGTTCTCACTTTTAGGATCATCTGGGTTCAGTACTTGTATCCTAAAGTCCGGTGCCAGATTAAACCGTTTTATAACGCTCGATATTCGGTCAGATGTTAATGCAGAACCGAAATCAAAGAAGAATGGGATAGGATCATTATTGGTAGCCCACTTTTCATTCATTCTCTTGGCTAATTCTCTGGCTTGGTCCCAATCACCTGCAAATATCTTGGAGTAATCAAAATGGGGCCATGCCGCGATATCATCTTCAGCTGCCGAATCTTCGCTGAAGAGAAAGGATACGCTAATCTCGGAGTGCCAAGGAAACACTCCTACATCAATGATTTTTAGCTCTTTTTCACCAAAATCACTTAAAGCTTGTTGCAATTTCCCTTCTAGCAGTTGCTCAATGTTTTCTCTATTGTATTCCATATCCATTCTTAATTAGGCTGTATTGGTTTATATGAACTGTCAGACTTCGTGCCGGCTTGTTAGGGCGCTGCTGTAAGAAAGCCTTGTAGGCATATATGAAAAACCTCCGACTATGTCGGAGGGTATCTTTCTAAGCATAATCCTTTGAATAATATCGGGTACGCAGTCAAGATTCCAAACTTTTTTACAGTGAATTAGCTTGTACGATTGAGCCTGACGTATAGCGGCACAATTTGTGAGAGGGGTATCCATAATATCAATATATTACGCGATTTATTTTAACCCAGTAAGTTGGGAAACAGCCCCTTAAAACCTGCGGCTATTACCTCGATACCAATGGATAGCATCAAGAGTCCCATCAGACGGGTGATCACGTTGATCCCTGTTTTACCGAGCAGCTTATTGATAACCGAAGCCATTCTGAACAATGCGAAGCTGAGCAGACCGAACAGTGCTACAGTCACCGACATGGCCAGCAGATTAGCCAGGCCTTTATGCTCGGCGGCAAAGACGATAACTGAGCTGATAGCCCCGGGGCCAGCCATTAGAGGCAAAGCCAGCGGTACTACGGCAACCGACTCCATCGCAGAGGCTTCTCTGTCTTCTTCCTGGTTGCGTTTCACCTCGCCCAGCTTTCCTTGCAACATGGACATGGCGATGATGGCAATCAGTGTACCGCCGGCAATTCGGAATGCCGACAACGAAATACTGAACATATTCAATATATACTGACCCGCCACTGTGGTAACCAGGAGGATTACTACCACGGCAAAGTTGGATATTTTAGCGGTATGGTTACGCTCAGCCTCAGTCTGGTGACTGGTCAGGCTGACAAATACCGGCAACAGGCCCACCGGGTTGATGATAGCCACCAGTCCGAGGAAAAATTTAACGTACAGGGTCAAATCCAATTTCGTATCCTTCCAGTGTAGGGAACTCACCGGGAAACAGTAACTTGAGACGGTGCATACTCTACCCTAAGTTAACAAACCCCAGAAATGAGATTTTCTATACTTGGTCACAACTTCGAATAAATTTTCGTAATATCAGTGCAGTCAAAGCTGCAGTATAGTCGATTCTAATACAAAGATTTTTTCTATGCTTGAATCTGATGTAACGTTGTTGAATTACATAAAACGCCATGCCTGTGGCCAAGATCACAGATGTCCACCCGGTTTGGATGTAATTTTATTTCATGTGAGAGAGTTTAACCAAGATGAGCCTTTGTTAAATTTTTTTACGGGAAACTGATTATGAAAGTCACCAATACTCAGGAACTGGATCTGCTACTGGAAAGAGTCAGCCAGGCTCAGGCGAAATTCGCAGGTTTCAGTCAGCAGCAAGTCGACAAGATATTTCGCGCCGCGGCGCTGGCTGCCGCCGATGCCAGAATCGCGCTGGCGAAACAGGCCGCCGCCGAAACCTCTATGGGAGTGCTGGAGGATAAAGTGATTAAAAACCACTTTGCTTCCGAGTACATCTACAACAAGTATAAAGATGAAAAGACCTGCGGCATTCTGGAAGAAGACGACACCTTCGGCACTATCACAATTGCCGAACCCGTGGGGATCATCTGCGGCATAGTACCGACAACCAACCCAACCTCCACTGCTATCTTCAAGGCGCTGATCAGCCTGAAAACCCGTAATGCCATAGTGTTCTCTCCACACCCCAGGGCCAAAGCATCCACAGTCGCGGCCGCCCGAATAGTGCTTGATGCAGCCATTAAAGCCGGAGCCCCCGAGGACATAATAGGTTGGATAGATGAACCCAGCGTCGCACTTTCCAATCATCTGATGACCCATGAAAAGATAAATCTCATTCTGGCAACCGGTGGCCCGGGTATGGTGAAAGCCGCTTACTCTTCCGGAAAACCTGCCATAGGTGTCGGCGCAGGTAACACACCCGTGGTTATTGATGAAACCGCAGATATCAAACGCGCGGTGGCTTCCATTTTGATGTCAAAAACCTTTGATAATGGTGTGGTATGTGCCTCTGAACAAGCTGTTGTGGTGCTCGACAGCGTCTATCAAGCAGTACGAGAGCGTTTTGCTCATCATGGTGGTTACCTGCTCAATGACCAAGAATGCTTTGCCGTGAAACAGGTTATCCTCAAAGATGGCGCTCTCAATGCCGACATTGTTGGCCAGAGTGCGGCGCGTATTGCCGAAATGGCAGGCTTCAGCGTACCGAGCTGGACCAAGGTGCTGATCGGTGAGGTGGATGCAATAACCGAAGCCGAAGCTTTCGCTCATGAAAAGCTTTCGCCGCTGCTTGGGATGTACCGCGCCAAAGACTTTGATGAGGCTCTGAATAAGGCTGATGCCTTGGTGAAACTCGGTGGTATCGGCCATACCTCTGGGCTCTATACAGATCAAGATACCCAGGTGCAAAGGGTCAAGCGTTTTGGTGAGCGGATGAAAACCGCTCGAATTCTGATAAACACCCCGGCATCTCAAGGCGGGATTGGCGATCTCTATAATTTCAAGCTGGCACCTTCTCTCACTTTGGGCTGTGGCTCCTGGGGAGGGAACTCGATTTCGGAGAACGTGGGCCCGAGTCATCTTATCAACAAGAAAACCGTCGCCAAGAGGGCCGAGAATATGTTGTGGCACAAGCTTCCATCCTCCATCTATTTCCGCCGTGGCAGCCTACCTATTGCCCTGGAAGAGTTGGCCGACAAACGCCGCGCCTTAATAGTGACAGACAAGTTCTTGTTCAATAACGGCTACTGTGATGAAACCGTCAAGATCCTCAAAGGATTAGGGCTGGATACTGAAGTGTTTTATGAAGTGGAGGCCGATCCTACCTTAGCGGTAGTTCGCGCCGGCACTAAAGTAGCCGAGAGCTTCCAGCCGGATGTGATCATCGCACTGGGCGGCGGCTCCCCCATGGACGCCGCCAAGATCATCTGGGTGATGTATGAACATCCGCAGGTGGACTTTGCCGATTTGGCGCTGCGTTTCATGGATATTCGCAAACGTATTTACAAGTTCCCCAAACTTGGGCGCAAGGCCAAGATGGTAGCTATCCCTACCACATCGGGCACAGGCTCTGAAGTTACACCGTTTGCCGTGGTGACTGATGAGCAGACAGGTGCCAAGTATCCCATCGCCGATTATGAACTGACTCCCAATATGGCGATTGTGGATCCCAACCTGGTGATGAACATGCCTAAGTCCTTGACCGCCTTTGGCGGGATAGATGCCATCACCCATGCCTTGGAAGCCTATGTCAGCGTGATGGCCAATGAGTATAGTGATGGCCAGGCATTGCAGGCCTTGGATCTTCTGGTTGCGCACCTGCCCAAGGCTTACGAAGAAGGCGCAGCGGCGCCGATTGCCCGCGAAAAAGTGCACAACGGCGCCACCATTGCCGGTATTGCCTTTGCCAACGCTTTCTTGGGCATATGTCACTCTATGGCCCACAAACTGGGCGCCGAATTCCATCTGCCCCACGGTTTGGCCAATGCACTGCTCATAAGCAATGTCATCCGTTTCAACGCCACCGACCTGCCAACCAAGCAAGCTGCTTTTAGCCAGTATGACAGACCCAAGGCGCTCTGCCGCTATGCCGCTATTGCCGATCACCTCAAACTGACAGACGCTGGGCTGAGTGACGCCGAAAAAGTCGAGCGTTTGATAGCTAAAATCGAACAGTTGAAACAGGCTTTGGGGATCCCGGTTTCAATTCAGGAAGCCGGCGTCAAGGAGGCCGATTTCCTGGATAAATTGGATGAGCTGGCTGAAGATGCTTTTGATGATCAGTGTACAGGTGCTAACCCCAGGTATCCTCTGATCAGTGAGTTAAAAGCCTTGTTGCTGGCGAGCTTCTACGGCGAGATTTACCGCGACTAAAAATAGCCTTGTACTAAAACCAGGATGCCGTTCAGTTGCAATGAGCGGCATTTTTAATTGCTCGGTATATATGGAATCACCGCGGCCCAGCACACAAGCATCCTTTATATGCCGGTTAAAATTAAAGAATATAAAAACTCGTTTAAAAAGCTTCTCTATGTCAGATATTCTTTGCTTTCAGCGTATGAAATGCTTCTTCTGTATCAGTTGGTTTTCTATAGAAGCTTGAAATCGCTTCACTCCTCTGGGCTTCACTATGGTCATATGCAATTCATGCCAGCTCGCAAACTGTAACAAAGCATGTCTCTTTATTAATCAATTGCTGAAAAGTTCCTGCTTCCATGATTTACTAGCAAACTATGCACCCGAAAAACCGATAAGAATTCAAATTTCCAACATACGGGTGCCGGGAAGGAAATCATATGAAAAAACTCACTCTGTGCCTGGCGGTGTCACTGGCGCTGACAGGTCTGTCCGCATGTCAAACCCAAAGCTCGCCCGAAGCGATGGCATCTAACGTTTCTGCTGCCGTTAAACAAGATCAGAACCAAGCCTTTAGTTCATTCAGTCAAAGCTTTATCGATTCTCTGTGGCAAGTTGCACCGACATGGGCGCTCTATAATGGCTTTCATCAATATGATGCCAAACTCCTGGTACCGGATGCGACCAGCCGTACTACAACGCTGAATTTTATTCAGCAGCAGCGAGCCAAGATGGCGAGCTTTGATTTTGCGGCGCTTACCGCTGCCAACCTGATTGACTATCGCTTGATTGAAAACGTCCTCGGTAGCATGGAGTGGGAAATCAAGCGCTTCAAGTCCTGGCAGTGGGACCCGTCCAGTTACAACGTGGCTGGGGGCTTTGCGCAAATCATCAATGAGGACTTTGCACCTCTGGAGCAAAGGTTGCGCTCTGTATTGGGCCGATTGGAAAATGTGCCGGCCTATTACCGGGCGGCGCAGCAAAACATAGATAATCCCACTCTTGAGCACACAGAGTTGGCCATCATGCAAAATCAGGGCGCCTTTTCGGTATTGTCCGATGAACTGCTCGCCAAGGTGAACGCCTCTGGCCTGAACGCTGATGAAAAGGCGTTATTCAAGCAAAGAATGGATAAAGCCGTGGCGGCCATCGAAGGGCATATCCAGTTTCTCAAACAGCTGGAACAGCAACTTAAGCAGGAAGGCAGCCGTAGTTTCCGGATAGGTGAAGTGCTTTATGAGGAGAAGTTCGCCTTCGATATTCAGGCTGGTATGAGCGCCAAGGTCCTCTATGAAAAGGCGTTGGCCGATAAGGCCAGGGTTCAGGGCGAAATGGCAAAAATTACCGACAAGCTCTGGGGTAAGTATTTCCAAGAGCCCAAGCCGCAAGACGAGAAAAAGGCTATCAGACAGTTGATCGACAAGCTTTCGGCCCGGCATGTCAAGCGGGAAGATTTTGTCGACGAGGTGAGGGCACAGATCCCCGAGCTGGTGAAGTTTGTCAATCAACACGAGCTGGTGACTCTGGATCCGAAAAAACCTTTGGTGGTCAGGGAAACACCTGAATACATGCGGGGGTTTGCCGGTGCTTCCATCAGTGCTCCCGGCCCCTATGAGAAGGGCGGCAACACCTATTATAACGTGACTCCCCTCGATGGCATGACTGACGAGCAGGCCGAAAGTTACTTGCGCGAGTATAACCACTGGATATTGCAGGTACTGAACATACATGAGGCGATCCCCGGCCATTACACCCAACTGGTGTACTCCAATGAGTCACCGAGCCTAGTCAAGAGTCTGTTTGGTAACGGCGCCATGGTCGAAGGTTGGGCCGTTTATGCCGAGCGTATGATGCTGGAACAGGGCTATGGTAACTTTGAGCCGGAAATGTGGCTGATGTACTACAAGTGGAACCTCAGGGTAATTTGCAACACCATTCTTGACTACAGCATTCAGGTCAAGGGGATGACTGAAGAGCAGGCCATTAAATTGATGACTGACGAAGCTTTCCAGCAGCAAGCCGAGGCGGAAGGTAAGTGGCGCCGGGCAACGCTGAGCCAGGTACAGTTAACCAGCTATTACGCTGGTTATCGTGAAATTTACGACTTAAGGGAAGAACTTAAACAGCAGCAAGGCAAGGCATTTGATCTCAAGACGTTCCACGAAAACTTCCTCAGTTATGGTAGTGCTCCGGTCAAATACATCAGCCAGCTTATGCAAGACAAGTAAGGTGGACAATAAAAGGCAGGGATAAAGTTTGCAGCCTCAGTGGCGGTAATCTTAACTTGTCCTGTTGACTACAGGGACAGTTTGACCAGCTGTCCCTTTTTCATAACTCCTTATATGTGACTCTGTGCACCTTACATCATTATAACCCGTGAATTTTTCTGGCTCGACCAGGATAATTATGTTAACGTTAATGGTAATGGTTCTTATTTGAGAATTTTATTAACGAAAATGACGAAAATTTTATTGGTGGACGATGACCTGGAGTTCAGGGACTTGCTCAAGGAAGCACTGGAGGGCGAGGGGCACGATGTTATTTGTGCCGCTGATGGTTTGGATGCACTGATGAGACTCGACACTTTTACCCCAGATGTTATCTTGCTCGACTTAATGATGCCCAAACTCAATGGTTTTGAGATGTTGCTTGCCCGTAAGGACAGCACACCTGTGATAGTGATTTCGGCTGTCGATAGCGAAGAGGAAAGGATTAAAGGCTATGAGCTGGGGGCAGATGATTTTTTGAGTAAGCCATTCAGCGTCAAAGAGTTATTGGTCCGTATTCAGGCGCTCATAAGAAGGATAAATATCAGCAAGGGGCAGGAACCTGCTGATCTGGCGCTCAATAAACAGATCCAATTTGATGAGACGGATTACACTGTGGCTATTGCCGATCAGCAGTTGGCATTGACTCAGACAGAGTTTCGTTTGTTTAAATATCTGTTTGAGCGTAAGGGCCAAGTAGTTACCAAGCAAGAGCTGCAGCGACGGGTGTTAAAAAAAGAGCTAGGGCGGTTTGATCGAAATCTGGATATGCATATCTCCAATACCCGGCGAAAACTGGAGCAGACCCGTTTGCCAAGAAGCCTTATCAATACGGTGCGCGGCCAGGGATACAGTTTCAGCCTTTGGTGAGTAGCTGTAAACCATCACTGATTAATCTTCGCATATCAAGCCAGAGTCGGCCGCGTTTTCAAGCGCGGCCGATTTGGTTTATCCTATAGCCCACTTGCGCGAGCCTTCGGGCTCCATACCCTATAAAAGCAATGAAGGAAAACATCATGCGGATCAGCGCGAATTTTGATGGTGGCAATATTCAGGTCATCAGTTTGGATGACAAGGACGACATCAGACTGGCGATCCGCCCGGATCAGGGCGGAGAGTTCTACCAGTGGTTCAATTTCCGTTTTGAAGGCCAGGTAGGAAATAGCTACACCCTCAATATCATCAACGCCGGCAGCGCTTCTTATCCCAAAGGCTGGGAAAACTACCAGGCGGTTGCCAGTTATGATCGCCAGCACTGGTTCCGTCTGCCGACCAAATATGAAGACGGTAAACTAAGCATCAATGTTGAATTGGACGCCGATGCGATTCAGATAGCCTATTTTGCACCTTACAGTTATGAACGCCACCTGGATCTGCTCAGTGCAGTGCAAGTGCATCCTGAAGTGAGCCTGGAGCACCTGGGGCTGACCCTGGATGGTCGCGATCTGACCCTGGTCAAGGTGGGAGATGGCGATAGCAGCAAGCGCAATATCTGGATCACAGCCCGTCAGCACCCAGGGGAAACCATGGCCGAATGGCTGGTGGAAGGTTTACTGTATCGTTTGCTGGACTCGGATGATCCTGTCTCCAAACAGTTGTTGGATAAGGCCAATTTCTATGTGGTGCCCAACATGAATCCAGACGGCAGCGCCCGCGGCCATCTGCGTACCAATGCCGCCGGTGTTAACCTAAATCGTGAGTGGCAAACGCCAAGCTTGGAGAAGAGCCCCGAGGTGTACCATGTGGTACAAAAGATGAAAGAAACCGGTGTGGACCTCTTCTATGACGTCCACGGTGATGAAGGTCTACCTTATGTATTCCTGGCAGGCTGTGAAGGCATTCCTTGTTGGGATGAGCGCTTGACTCAGCTGCAACAGGAATTTGCCTCGGCGCTCTTGCTGGTTAGCCCGGATTTCCAGACCGAACACGGCTATGAAAAGGACGAGCCTGGCAAGGCCAACCTGACCATAGGTTCCAACTGGGTCGGCGAAACCTTCAACTGCCTGTCCAACACCTTGGAAATGCCATTTAAGGACAACGATAATTTGGCTGATCCGCTGGTGGGTTGGTCTCCCGAGCGTTGCCTGTACTTGGGGGAAGCCTCATTGACCGCCATGCTGGCCGTCGTGGATAAACTTAGGTAAGGAGCAGCTATGGCACTGGTTGAATGCCCTTTATGCCGCAAGCGGATCTCCAGTAAGGCACCTAGTTGCCCACACTGCAGTTCCAAACTGGGGCCCAACACCGAGTCGCTGTCGAGGATCAGCCATATTCAGCAGTCGACCAAACTGATGAACCAGAGCTTTCTGGCCTTGACCCTGTTTATCGCCGGGGTGGTTATCTGGTTCTGGGGTGGAGAAGTCGCCGAAGGCAATCGAGCTATCGCCGGTGCCATCTGCTTTACGCTCGGTTTCGTGGGTTACCTGATAACCCGGATACGTATTATTTTGCACAAGCGGAAAAGTGTATGACAGATATCAACAAAGTGATTGAAGAGATGCCGGTTGAGGTCTATGAGAGACTGCGCAGCGCCGCCGAGATAGGTAAGTGGGAAGATGGCACTGTGCTGACCGAGGAGCAGCGGGAAAACACACTGCAACTGGTGATGCTCTATCAGGCCAGGCGTTTGGAGCAAACCGAGCACTTTACCATAGGCGCCGGTGGCCAGCTCAACGAGCTGTCCAAGGCGCAGCTGAAAAAGCAGTTTCGCGGTGAGAGCATTGCTGAGTTCAAAGAATCTGATCTTTAATTAGTTTTCTGGATTCGAATTATAAAAAAGCCCTGTATATACAGGGCTTTTTGCTATCAATTAAATTCAGTCTGCTGTGAGCTCGCCACAGAGGTTTTGTTGCATCCGCCTTCTTATCTCTTCTGTGCTCAGCCCTTGAGAGAGCAAGTAATGCAACTTGGTCAAGGCGGCTTCCGTGGTCATATCGGCGCCGCTGATAACGCCGGCCTTCGCCAGGGCGTTGCCTGTGGCATAACCACCCATATTGACTTTTCCCTGCAGACACTGGGTCAGATTAATAAGCACAGTACCCTTGTCGTTGGCCCGCTTGAGAGTTTCTAGCAACGCGGGGTCCTGCGGTGCATTGCCGACACCATAGGTCAGTAATATCAGAGCTTTTACCGGCTGCTGCAGTATGTTGTTGAATACTTCGGTGGAGATCCCTGGATACAGAGTGACTACTCCTATGGGGTGAGGAGTAATAGGCGCTACTTTCAAGGGTTTATCGCAGGGCGGCGCAATTTTTCCGGCGCGCAGGCGAATCTTGATCCCGGCTTCCAGCAATAAAGGAAAGTTCGGCGAAGCAAAGGCATCGAAGCCATCGGCATGAGCCTTGGTGGTACGGTTGCCGCGAAATAACTTATTGTTGAAGAACAGGCAAACCTCGGCAACCGGATAGTTGGCGGCAATATACAAGGCATTGAGTAGATTGGTTTGACCGTCTGAGCGCAGCTGCGCCAATGGAATTTGCGAGCCGGTGACGATAACTGGCTTACCGAGATCCTGCAGCATAAAAGACAGTGCCGAGGCGGTAAACGCCATGGTGTCTGTGCCGTGAAGAATGACAAAGCCATCATACTTGTCATAGTTGGCCTGAATATCGTCGGCTATCATCTGCCAGTGGCTGGGAGCCATGTTGGAGGAGTCTATCAGCGGACTATATTCCTGGATCACGAACGTCGGCATCTCTTCATGGAAAAACTCCGGCATGGAGTTGACGCATTCTGTCAGGAAACCGGCGACCGGGGCAAAGCCATTACTGGTTTTTTGCATCCCTATGGTGCCGCCCGTGTATGCGACATAGATGGACTTTTTTTTGTTCATAATCTGGCTTTATTTATCATTGGAGCAAAACAGAGGCCGGATTATAGCAAATCAACCCCGGCAGCATAAGGCACAAAAAAGCCCGGCGAACCGGGCTTTCAGGATTATCAGTAACTGCAGTTATCACAGTAGAGATAGACGCCGTTAGGGTCGTCAAAGGCGGCAAACTCTTCCAGTACCTTGCTCCATTGAGTCAGCAGTTTTTCCAGTACGCTGGACTGCTTAACACTGGGGGGGAGATAAGCGGAGACACTGGCAAACATCTCCTGAATGAAGAGTTGCTCAGGTGTCAGCTCCTGCTCTATCACTCGGCTGTCAAACTTATCCAGCCCGGCCAGTTCGGCGGCTTTGGCAATGGCGTTATCGAGATCGCCAAGTTCATCCACCAGACCTAGCTCCAGGGCTTTCTTGCCGGACCAAACTCGGCCCTGGGCAATCTTATCCACCTGCTCGAGCGCCATATTGCGCTCGTTGGCGACCAGCGAGATAAAGTCTTTGTAACCACGTTCAATATGGCGCTGGATCACCGCCTTGACGCCATCGGAAAGTGGCCGGGTAACAGAAAGACCGGCCCAGTCTGAGGTGGCCACACCATCGGTATTGACGCCGATTGAAGACAGGGAATCCTCGAAGGTGGTTATCATGCCGAAGATACCGATGGATCCGGTCAGGGTTGTGGGGTTGGCATAGATATAGTCAGCGCTGGCCGAAATCCAGTATCCACCGGAGGCTGCCATGCTGCTCATACTGACGACCACAGGCTTACCGGCTTTCTTCAATGCCAGCACTTCCTGACGAATTTGCTCGGAAGCAAAGGCGCTGCCGCCGGGGCTGTCGACCCTAAGTACTACGGCCTTAATAGTGTCATCGAAGCGGGCCTTACGCAGCAGGGCGGAGGTACTTTCACCGCCGATATCACCGGCCGGCTGGCTACCGTTGAGAATATTGCCCTTGGCCACTATGATGCCAATCTCTTCTGAAGGGACTAACTCGGGCAGCGGTGCCATCAATTTGGCATAGTCATAGTAGCTTATCTGCTTAAAGCTATCGCCTTCCTTGCTTTTGCCCACTAAGTCCAACATCGCCAGACGGAAGTCCTCGGCGCTGGCCAGTTTATCGACCCACTTCAGGTTAACCGCCATGGCGCCTGAATCGCCATCGGCTTGTTCTAGCTCTGCCAAATAAGCTGTGGCATTAAGACCCAGGCTGGACTTGTCTATGCCGCGATTGGCTGCCACTGTTTCTGTATAGCTGCCCCAGATGTCGTTGAGCAGAACAGAGTTCGCTTCCTTGGCCGCTTCTGACATGTCATCACGGATAAAAGGCTCAACCGCTGACTTGAAAGTGCCGACACGGAAAATGTGCGCTTTAATTTTTAACTTATCCAGCGCCGACTTATAGTATTGGCGGTAGCGGCTTAATCCATCTACCGCCACCATGCCCTCAGGGTTGAGGTAGACAGTATCGGCAAAACTCGCCAGGAAATACTGGTTCTGATCGTAATAGTTACCTATGGCGACTACAGGCTTGCCGCTACTTTTGAACTCGTTGAGTGCCTGGCCTATGGCGCTGAGCTTACTCAGGCCGCCGTATTGCAACTCGGATAGATCCAACACCAGGGCCTTGATCCGCTTGTCATTGGTGGCGCTGTTAATGGTATAGAGCACATCACTCAATAAGACTTCGCCGTTTGCATCAGGCCCCTTACCTTGGTTTAGCATCGCCTCGAACGGGTCAATCTGGCGCTTCTGATCCACTATGCCACCGGCCAGGTTCAACACCAGCGCCGAACCATCCTCAACTTGGATTTTATCGCTGCTGACCATGGCGATGACCACGGCTATCAAAGCGATGAAAAACAGTGGGAAGAACACTAGGTTCAATACCAGCTTGCGAATGAAGTTGATCACATTCCAGATCAACATCAGGGTATTCTTGGTTGTCAGGGGTTTTGCGGACATAGCCACTCCATTTTTCCATGCATTCTGCTAATGCTAACTGAAAATAGCAGCAACGGGAAAATACATTTGTAAGTGATTTTATTCCCGAGCTTCACCGGCTTAGTCGAAGGGAGATTGGCAATGCATGCTTTATGTTGAGCTTGATGGCGGCTCAGGTTATGCTGATTTAAATCACTTGTTTAAAAAGGATGTTTTAATGTCGGGCTTTCCTCATTTATTAGAACCCTTGGATCTGGGATTTACCCAGCTGAGAAACCGGGTACTCATGGGTTCCATGCATACCGGGTTGGAAGAAGAAAAGGGCGGTTTTGAGAAACTGGCACACTTCTACAAGGAGCGGGCGCTGGGTGGTGTGGGTTTGATTGTCACCGGCGGCATAGCGCCCAACTTTCGCGGCCGTTTGGCCCCCAATGCCTGTCAGCTGAGCTTTCCCTGGCAAGTGGGCAAACACAAAATCGTTACCCGAGCTGTACATGAGGGCGGCGCCAAAATCTGTATGCAGATCCTTCATGCCGGTCGTTACGGCTATCATCCTTTTTCGCTGGCACCGAGCAAGGTCAAATCGCCCATTACCCCATTTACGCCGAGCGCCATGTCTTTGCGGCAAATCCGCGGCACCATAAAGGATTATGCCACCTCTGCCGAACTGGCCAAACGGGCCGGTTATGATGGCGTGGAGGTGATGGGCTCTGAAGGCTATCTCATCAATCAGTTCATCTGTGAGCGGGTCAATCAGCGCAGCGATGATTACGGCGGCAGTTTTGCCAACCGTATTCGCCTGCCACTGGAAATTGTTCGCGCTATCCGCGCCAAGGTCGGGCCCGAGTTCATCATTATCTTTCGTTTGTCTATGCTGGATTTGGTCGACAAGGGCTCAAGCCTCGAGGAGGTCATTGAGCTCGGCAAAGCGCTGGAACAAGCCGGTGTCACTATCATCAATACCGGCATAGGATGGCATGAGGCAAGGATCCCGACCATAGCCACCAGCGTACCCAGAGGCGCCTTTGCCTGGGTTACCGAACGTTTGAAAAAAGAACTCAGTGTTCCTTTGGTGGCCACCAACAGGATCAATACGCCTGAGATAGCCGAGCAGATCCTTGCCTCGGGGCAGGCGGATATGGTTTCCATGGCAAGGCCCTTCCTGGCTGATCCTGAGTTTGTTAACAAAGCCGCGGCCAATCAAAGCGAAGCCATCAATACCTGCATCGGCTGTAATCAGGCTTGTCTCGATCATACCTTCTCGCTCAAGCGTGCTACTTGCCTGGTTAATCCAAGAGCCTGCTATGAGACAGAGATTAATTTCCCCAAGACTGAGTCACCCAAACGCCTGGCTGTGATGGGCGCGGGCCCGGCTGGGATGGCGTTTGCCGTCTACGCCGCTGAACGGGGGCACAAGGTGACCTTGTTTGAAGCCCGAGATGAAGTCGGTGGCCAGTTTAACCTGGCGCGCAAGATCCCAGGTAAAGAGGAATTCAACGAAACCATACGCTATTTCAAGAATCGCCTCGCACATTTTAAGGTGGACCTGCGTTTGAATACGCCGCTCAACGCCTCTGTGCTCAGGGATGAGGCTTTTGATGAGTTGGTGGTCGCCAGTGGTGTTGTACCAAGAGAGCTCAACTTGCCCGGGTTTGATTCTCCCAAGGTGGTCAGTTATCAACAGGTGCTGCGGGGCGAGGTGGAAGTCGGCCGGCGGGTGGCACTTATCGGCGCCGGTGGCATAGGTTTTGACTTGGCGCATTTCCTCGGCGAGCAGGAGTCCAGCACGCTGGAGCCGGAGCGCTGGTATCGTCAGTGGGGGATAGACACAAGTTACGCCGAGCGTGGCGGACTGGCCAAACAAGCCCAGGCGCATGCCCCGGCCAGAGAGCTGTATTTGCTGCAACGCAAGAAGAGCAAGCTGGGTAAAGGCTTAGGTAAGACCACGGGCTGGATCCATCGCATGGTGCTTAAGCAGCACAAGGTGACAGAGCTCAGTGGGGTCAGCTATGAGCGCTTTGATGACCAGGGATTGCACATACTGATTGATGACAAACCGCAGCTGCTGCCTGTGGATACTGTGGTGATCTGCGCAGGTCAGGAATCCAACCGCGCGCTGTTGCCGGAACTGGAAGAGTGCGGCTTGCCAATGCACCTCATTGGCGGCGTTGATGTCGCTGCCGAGTTGGATGCCAAACGCGCCATTCGTCAGGGTGCCGAATTGGCGATGCGGATTTAGTCTCTAACCGGGCTTAACTCCCCGCCACGGCGGGGATTTTTTTGCTTTACTTATAACCTTATTGTCGAAAAGCGGACATACAAGGGCATCGGATTGGGGAGATATCAATGATGAAAACTACCATGGCGAGTTGCTGCGCGCTGGCGCTGTTGACCGGCTTGAGTTTAGTGGCAACCGCCGCTGATTCAGATAATCCGGTTTCCGTTGAAACGCCTGCCTATGATAAGGCTCTGGCCCATGCACTCGGTGCCGATCAATATGGTATGAAACCTTATGTAATGGCGTTTTTAAAGGCGGGTCCCAATCGAAGTGGCAGCAAAGAACAGCGCGCCGAGCTTCAAAGAGCGCACATGAGCCATATTCAGCGTTTGGCGCATGAGGGCAAACTCGTGTTGGCCGGGCCCTTTATCGATGGCGGCGAGTGGCGGGGGATTTATATCTTTGATGTTGCCAGTTTGGCTGAGGCTGAAGCCTTGACGGCCAGTGATCCTGCTGTTCAGGCCGGTAGCCTTATCATGGAACTTAAAGCCTGGTACGGCAGTGCGGCTTTGCTGGAGGTCAACCGTATTCACACTCGTATAGCCGAGTCACAGCCTTGAGTGACAAGCTCCGCTAGCACCACTATATGAGTATGAGCGTTTCAAAGTCGCTTGAGAATATCGTTCGGCACTGAGCTCAACCCGGGCGGCGGTAAAAAACCGCCCAAGCCGCGTTCGATACGCAAATGCTGCAAATCCAGCGCTCGGGTCAGGGGCACGAAGAGGGCGCCGGGATGCAGGATATATTCGCTCACCAGGTTGAAGCCGCCGCCACAGATAACCTTTTGATACTGCCAGCCAATATCTGAGGCCGGGTACAGCTGCAGCCGGGTTAATCCGGGTTCGTGCTCTTTGTTGGTGCAGTTGTTGAAGTCGCTCAGAGCACTCTTATCAAGGGATTTGCTATCAAGGGGGTTGCTATTAAAGCCTGCGTCGGCGCTTGGGTGCGGTGGCGCAATAATATCTATCTCTTCCCCCGCCTTTGTGGCGTGTTCAAGCAGCAAAGCCTGTTCGGCAAGGCTTCCCGAGTGGATCACCAGAGTCTGTTTAGGCTTTTCAAAACCATTTGGGGTTGCGCCTTTGGACTTGTCTTCGCCGAGTAATGGCAGCCAGAAGCGTTGGCCTGTTTGATTGGAGAGCGCCTGTTCCTGCTCCGGGGTTGGCCATTCACAAAACCAGATTTGCTGAAAACGGGGAATATGGGCAACGCGCTGGCGATAGACATTCCAATTGAGCAATCTGGCGATATAGACAAGTTTGCCAGGCAAGAGAATATCCCCAAGTTCGCCCCAAATGCCCCCGGGGAAGGCATCTATCAGCATGAGCCGACACTCTTGTTGCTTATTGAGCGATGCCAGTAACTGCGTGAGCCAAGCGCTGAGTTCGGCTCGGCTCTGAAGCCTGGGCGGCAGACTGATGTGTTGAATGCCCTTTGGTAGCAGCGCATCGACCGCTAATGGCAGCGGACTTGTGATCACCAACGCTTGCTGCGCCTTGATAAAGCCGAGCACTTTCAGTGCCCGGCTCAAGTGCCCGAGCCCGCCGCCGGGGGCGTAATAGATAAGCATCAGTGACTCGCCGTTTGAGCGACCAGTGTCTTGATGGCAGCCAAATAACGCTCGGCTTCAGCCTCGGCGCTGCACTGACTCAGTACCGTTTGGTACAAAGCCTGGCTCTTGGCGGCGCGAATCGAAGCCGTATCGGTTTGCCAACGCACCAACGCATCCAAAAGCGACTCCGCAGAAGTTGGATGAAACAGATAACCTGAGTCCGTTTGGCCGAGGAGATTATGGGCCGCGTCACTGTCAGTCAAACGGTCATCGAAGACATGCTTTTCGCGCTCATGCAGGCTGTCGAAGATAAGATCGGCCATACCGCCGCAGCAGGCGCCGAGCACAGGGATGTTGAGCGCCGCCGCCTCCAGCAGCACATTGGGGGTTCCCTCATAGAAAGAGGGAATGGCGATAAGGTCGCATACCAGATAACGGCTTATCAGCTGATACCTGTCAAGAAACGGCTCCAGGGTGTAACTGCCCTCGGGCAGGGTCTGCAACAGCTCGGCGGCGCTTTCATCCAGCTCGCCAATCAACAACAGATGGCAGTTGTTTACCAAGGGGCTGCGTTTGAAGGTCTCGATAAAAAAGGCCAAACCTTTTTTCTCTTTCAAATGACCGAAAAGGCCAATCACAGGTTGACTGGGATTTTTCAGATTATTGGAACGCCAGGCTTTGACTTGCTCTTTATCCAGCGGCAATGGCTGCCAACGTTCGCTATCCAGGCCATTACTCATGTTGTGAACTCTGACTTGCGGCCACAGGGCTTTGACCCGTTTTGCCTTGTCGGCGCTGACGGTCAATACCAGCGCGCTGGCTTGCAGCGTATCCTGCAGCACTTGATAGCGACGATGATCGAGAATACTCAAGTCAAAGTCATTGCCGCGCAGCAATGTGATGAGCGGTAACCCAAGCCAGGCGGCAAAGATGCGCCCGGCATGCATGGAGAAGGGATAGCCATAGGCAACGACAGCATCATATTCACCCTCCAGCTTATGCCATAGAAGATTGAGCGAGTGCGCCGGGTTGCTACCCATGGGAAAGCTGTGATCGCAACCCTGCTCGGCAAAATAGCCGGTTTCCTTTTCCAGGCCGCCGGAGCGTAAATGATAAAGGGTGATATGTACCCCGAGCCGCCGCAAATGGCGCACCAGTCTATCGCAGGACAATGCCATGCCGCCTTTGGCCGGCGGGTAGTGTTGAGTCAGCCACAGTAGCCTGGGGTTAGCTGTCATAGATATCCCGATACTCGTAATCCGGCAACTGCTCATCATCTTCGTCGACCGGGAGCTCAAAAGCGGCCAAGTCTTCGGCATCAAACTCCTTGTTGTAACTGCCGTGTTTGGTGTGCAGTTGATACCAGGCACTGCCGAGATATAGTTGCTTGAGGGCGAAACCGGCAAGCGGATCCTCTGGTTTAACGCCTTGTAGGCTCAATTGCTCATATTTGGTGCCTGAGCGCGGATCTTCATAGACTTCCTTGCCAACCTTCAAGGGTTTGGCGGCGCACTGAAAACACAGACAGGTTTTGGGATCCAGATGATGTTCGCAGACACTGGCTTGGCACTCACTGCAACTGCCAACGGCAGGTTGGCCGCAAGGGCTGAGGGTGAAAAAACCGATTTTTAGCTGACACTGATTCATATTATCCCCTGGCTCGAATACTGGTCTGTTGATAGGACTTGGCGATGGTTCTGAGAATATTCTCGGCATCCATCAAACGTGACTCACCGATAAATTTAAAGGTGGAGTTGGATTTCACCTTGGTGATGCCGTTTTGAGTCTGTGCCTTGCTAGTTGGTGCCAGTTTACCCTGGCGTAGATGATAAAATTCAGCATTCAGCGTCAGGCAGCTGCGAATGCTGCGCCGTCCCTTGTACTTGATCTTGGTTTTGACCTTGCCTCGGGCGTTGCGACGGGTGCGTTTACGACGACAGATAACATCATCCACCCGCAGTTGCAGCTCATTGCCGTCTTTGAGTTTGGCCCTGAATTGCAACAGTGGCACTTCAAAGTAGGCCAGTTGGGTGCTCTTCTCGGGCTTTTCGGTTCGGGCTGGCTTACGCTTGTGTATGGAGTCGAGATCCAGTTTCAGCTGTACGCTGTTAGTCTCCATAGCCAATACCTGCATTAACTTGATAAGACCGGTGCGCACATTGTCGTTGACGTCCATACGGTTGCAGCTGTGAAGCAGTAATATCGAGGCCAGGGTCAAACCCACCAAGGCATACACCACCAGGTGAGGTACGGGCAGGAATATGCTGACAATAGTGAAACCTATTAACCAATTGCGGCTGCGGCGAAACTGGCGTCTCAATGGGCTGCCCATACGATCCAATCGGGTCAGGCGCTTGAGAAACAGTAACCAGTGCTGGGTCGAATGGGTTGCATCCAACTTTTTGGTGCGGATAAATTCCTGCTCCGCCGGGGTTAACTGCTTGAACACTTTGCGCATTCGCCAGTAGTGAAGCGGGGCGTTAAAAGGGTTTACGGCTGTTTCCATATCGTTTCCTTGACATTAAACAGGTGCTATTAAACGAGTAGCTATTAAGCGCTAGCTTGCATTGGGCCTTGGCTCAGCTGGTGATACAAGTCGCTGAGCTGAGCGCAGATCTGTTGCCATTGGAACTGCTCTGCCACCCTTTGTTGGCCCTTGAGTCCCAAATCTTTGGCCTTGGCCGGTTGACTGAGCAGCTCAATGCAGGCTCTGGCGAGCTCGGAAGGCCTGGAGGGGGGAACCAAGAGCCCATGCTCTTCATGGGTTACCAGTTCACGAATGACCGGTAGATCCGAGGCGATAACTGCGGTGCCGCAAGCCATGGATTCGAGCACTTTCAAAGGGCAACATCCCTGAAGCATGTTGCGCCTGCAGGGCGTGAGTGGCGCCAAAGATGCGCTCGCGGCCTGGATTTTTTGCTTGAGACTGGCTTGGTCCAGTCCGAAATGCAGCGAAACACAATCTTCCAGTTCCATGGACTTGAGCCAGGCCTTTACCTGCCGGGCCTGGCGATTTTCGAGTGACAGGCAGAGATCAAGCCGGACCTCCAACTGCTGACGCACCAAGGCAAAAGCTTTGAGCAGATCCCTAAGCCCCTGCCAGCGCTGGGCAGCACCAAAATAGATGAGCCGGGGCAGACTTGCATTCTCTGCTTGCCTCAATGGCTGGGCAGGCGGCAACTCGGCGCCGTTTGGCAGATAGACTACTGGAGTGGTAGTGCGTTTTTCAAGGCCGGCAGCCGTGAGTTTTGATGGGGTCACAATCAGATCGGCACCATCCAGGCAACGCTGCTCCCAGGCGCTGATTTTGGCCAGGGTTTTTCGCGGCAGCGACAAGTGAATAGGCAGCTCTATGCTGGGCAGGGCATTGACCTCATAGACGAGCTTTAGCGCTGGATTGTCCTTGCGATGATCCAGCAAAGGCACCCCCGCCCAGGGGTCGCGAAACTGCGCCAATGTCAGGGTATCGCGATTTTGCCTGAGCAGCGCCCCAAGCTGATTGGCATAGTCCAGCGCCTTGGCAAGCACGTTATTGCCCGAGCTTGGGTTTAGCTGGTGCCTGACGATACTGACCTCGCTGCTTACCTCGTAGGGATTGCTGCCGAGTAACAGGGTTTCCTGCTGCCAGGAAGGCATCTGGGGATCACCTTGCAGATAAAGCATACCAGGGGACTGGAAGGCAAACAGGGTTGACGCCATATAACGTATATGGGTCGAAGCGCCTTTAGGCAGAGGGTAGCGATCAAAAGCGCAATAAAGACTTTTGAATGAATAACTTGAGTCTGATTTCATAAGTCCGGCAGAGTACCGGAGTCAGGCTGGATTTACAACGAAAAAACGCTTGTTTGACTGTAGGATATCTGCCATTGACGGTGTTTTTTGCGCTTGCTTCAGGCCAAGTGTTTAACCCGCAGCAGCGGCATGTCGGCGCCTTCGCTGGAGAGATCCAAGTCCAGATCTTCCGTGGGTACACAGCAGCAGGGCAGGCATTCATCAGCCTTTAACTCGGCCAATGGCGTGGTCAGGTAAGTGACCGCGCCACTGCGCACCCGGGTCTTGCAGGCGCCGCAAAACCCGCTGCGGCACTCGGAAAAAATGCTCACCTTACGGGCTTCGAGCGCTGTCAGGAGAGTCCTGTGCTCTGTGGTATACAGCAGCAGGGGCTCTCCGCGCAGCAGCACGATAGGGGCTTTGTTAAAGGTCAAAGTCGGAGAACTCATCGTCATCGACAGCCGAATCTATCTGGCCGACCAGATAGGATGACACTTCCACTTCCTGAGGCGCAACTTGCACGGCATCGCTCTCCAGCCAGTTTTTCATCCAGGGCAGGGGATCGCTCTGCTCACTGTATGGTGCACCCAGGTTAACCGCCTTCATTCTCTGATTGGTGATGAACTCCACATACTGGCAGAGAATGGTTTCGTTCAGGCCTATCATGGAGCCATCCTTGAATAGGTACTTGGCCCAGGCCTTTTCCTGCTCGGCGGCGCGCAGGAACAGATCGTAAGCTTCCTGCTGGCACTCTTTGGCGATTTCACCCATCTCAGGGTCATCTTTACCACCCTGCATCAGGTTGATAATGTGTTGGGTCGAGTTCAGGTGCAAAGCTTCATCGCGGGCGATAAGGCGAATGATCTTGGCGTTGCCTTCCATCAATTTGCGCTCGGCAAAGGCAAAGGAGCAGGCGAAGCTGACGTAAAAACGTATTGCTTCAAGCGCATTGACCGACATCATGCACAGATAGAGGGCTTTTTTGATGGTGCGGGTAGTGACTTCAAGCGTGCGACCGTTGACGTCGAACTTGCCTTCACCATGCAGGTGATACAGCTGAGTCAGCTCGATAAGGCGGTCGTAATACTCGGCAATATCGCCGGCGCGCTTGAGGATCTCCTCATTGACCACTATGTCATCGAACACCACGGATGGGTCGTTGACAATATTGCGAATGATATGAGTGTAGGAGCGGCTGTGAATGGTCTCGGAGAAAGACCAGGTTTCAATCCAGGTTTCCAGCTCGGGCAGGGACACCAGTGGCAGGAAAGCCACATTGGGGCTACGGCCCTGAATCGAGTCCAACAGGGTTTGGTACTTGAGGTTGGAGAGGAAGATATGCTTTTCATGATCCGGCAGGGCGCCGAAATCGATTTTGTCGCGGCTGACATCCACTTCTTCCGGGCGCCAGAAGAAAGACAACTGCTTTTCGATCAGTTTCTCGAATACTTCGTACTTCTGTTGATCGTAACGGGCCACGTTAACCGCTTGACCGAGAAACATAGGTTCGCGGGTGGCATCGTTGGGGGTTTGACAAAAAATTGAATAAGCCATGATCTACTCTTTCCAAACAACGGGGCCACCTGGGCCCCGAACTTGTTACTTAATCCTGCTTAAATCTTGCAGGCGCCGCCGGCACAACCGTCGTCTTCCTTCTCGATGCTGGTAATGTCATCGAATTTGTCGGAAGCACCGTCCCGGGTGTTATGGTAGTAAAGGGTCTTGACCCCGAGTTTGTAGGCGGTCAACAGATCCTTGAGCAGCAGCTTCATCGGAACCTTGTTACTTTCAAACTTGGATGGGTCATAGTTGGTATTGGCCGAAATCGCCTGATCGACGAACTTCTGCATAATACCCACCAACTGCAGGTAACCGTCGTTGCCGGGCATCTGCCACAGCAGCTCGTACTTGTCCTTGAGCTCATCAAAATCGGGCACCACTTGCTTGAGCTGGCCATCTTTACTGGCCTTGACGCTGATAAGGCCGCGTGGAGGCTCAATACCATTGGTGGCGTTGGAGATCTGCGAAGAGGTCTCGGATGGCATCAGTGCCGACAGAGTCGAGTTACGCAGGCCATGCTGCTTGATATCGTGACGCAGAGCATCCCAATCCAGGTGCAGCGGCTCATCACAAATCTTGTCCAGATCCCGCTTGTAGGTATCTACCGGCATGATCCCCTGAGAATAAGTGGTCTCATGGAACAGCGGGCAGGCACCGAGCTCTTTGGCCAGATTCATCGAGGCCTTGAGCAGGTAGTACTGTATGGCTTCAAATGTTCTGTGGGTCAGGCCGTTGGCGCTGCCGTCAGAGTATTTCACCCCGTTCTTGGCCAGATAGTTGGCGAAGTTGATGACCCCGATCCCCAGAGTGCGGCGGTTCATTGATGCCGTCTTGGCTGCAGGAATTGGGTAGTCCTGATAATCCAGCAGGTTATCCAGGGCGCGCACGGCCAAATCGGCAAGGCCTTCCAGTTCGCCCAAGTCTTTTATCGCACCCAGGTTCAGCGCTGACAGAGTACAAAGGGCGATTTCACCATTTGGGTCGTCAATATTGTTCAGTGGCTTGGTTGGCAGGGCTATCTCAAGACACAGGTTGGATTGACGCACAGGGGCCACTTCGGCGTTGAACGGACTGTGGGTGTTACAGTGATCCACGTTCTGTACATAGATACGGCCGGTGGAGGCACGCTCTTGCATCATCAAAGAGAAGAGCTCGACCGCTTTTAGAGTCTTCTTGCGAATGCTCGGGTCTTGCTCGTATTTCACATACAAACGCTCAAACTCGTCTTGATCGGCAAAGAAGGCGTCATACAAGCCGGGAACATCTGATGGGCTGAACAGAGTAATATTTTGTCCCTTGATCATCCGCTGATACATCAGTTTGTTGATCTGCACACCGTAGTCCAGGTGACGGATACGGTTGTCTTCAACACCACGGTTATTTTTCAGTACCAGCAGTGATTCAACTTCCAGGTGCCAGATAGGGTAGAACAGAGTTGCAGCACCGCCGCGAACGCCGCCCTGGGAGCAGGATTTCACCGCAGTCTGGAAATACTTGTAGAAAGGTAAACAACCTGTGTGGAAGGCTTCGCCACCACGAATAGGACTTCCCAGAGCGCGAATGCGGCCGGCATTCACACCGATACCGGCTCGCTGGCTGACATACTTGACGATGGAAGAGGCTGTGGCATTGATGGAATCCAGGCTATCGTCACACTCGATCAGCACGCAAGAGCTGAACTGACGGGTCGGCGTACGCACACCGGACATAATAGGCGTCGGCAAAGAGATCTTGAAGGTAGATACCGCATCATAGAAGTCTTTGACATACTGCAGCCGGGTTTCTTTCGGATAACGGGCAAACAGGCAAGCGGCTACCAGAATGTAGAGGAACTGGGCACTTTCGTAGACTTCATGAGTCACACGGTTTTGTACCAGATACTTGCCTTCCAGTTGTTTGACGGCGGCATAGGAGAAGTTCATGTCGCGCCAGTGGTCGATATAGCTGTCGAGTACATCCAGTTCTTCACGGCTGTAGTCTTCCAACAGATGTTTGTCGTACTTGCCCATGGCGACCAACTTGCTGACATGATCAGCCAGTTTTGGCGGCTCAAACTGACCAAAGGCCTTCTTACGCAAATGAAAAATAGCAAGGCGAGCGGCCAGGAACTGATAGTCCGGAGAGTCTGGAGAGATCAGATCGGCTGCGGCCTTGATAATGGTTTCATGGATGGCTTCGGTGGGAATACCATCGTAAAACTGCAGGTGAGAACGTAACTCCACCTCGGAGACCGAGACGTTGTTTAATTCTTTGGCTGCCCAGGTGATAACACGGTGGATCTTATCGAGATCTATCGTCTCGCGTGCGCCACTGCGTTTGGTAACTGTCATAGTGCTATTCATTGAAGATAGGCCTTGGTTGTAATATCTGTGACAATGACGCGTCGGCGTCATTAAACCTTCCCTTGTAAAACAATCAACCGAACAGTTAACGACGGCGGCCCGAGTGGGCTCTGTTAACCGGGAGTTTTCAGTGCAAGACTAGTATGTTTGATTGCGACTGATACACAAGATATGGTGTTTTTCTATATCTTGGATAACAAGATAGTGAGGTGTGGCACTTTTTGCAAGCCTGAGTTTTGGGTATATCTTGTGGATATCTTGAGGATATTGATTGACCGATTCCGCAAAGCTGCATCATTGCTGGCGCACAGTCGTCATGGTCAAAAATCAAGCGATCTCACTCAAGGTGATCGACTGCTAAAATAAGCATCGATCCGCGATCCTGCGCAGATCCGGTCGGTTAAAGCAGCATCCGGACTGCGACTTTGATTAAGGCCTTGTCTTCCCGGGAAAACAGTGCCGATTTAGCGTTTTTCTTATCATTGTTGCCACAATGGCAGCGACATCACTGCCTGTGGATGGTTCAACTGCCAATCTGCGCCCCAGTCTGCCGGTTTATCCTCGGCCGCCAGATATCCCCACATAGCGATGGCAGAGGGCATATTGACCGCCTGCGCCGCGGCTATGTCGCGCTCGGCATCGCCAAGATAGAGAATACGTTCAGGAGCGCAGTTAAGCTGCTGAGCCCCCAGTAACATAGGAGCCGGGTGGGGCTTGCGATAGAGGGTGGTATCGGCACTGATCACCGCATTAAAGCGCTTAAGCAGCCCCATGCGCTCTAACAAGGGGCGGGTAAAACGCGCCGGTTTATTGGTGACAATCCCCAGCGGCATGGCTCTTGATAGGGCACTGTCCAGCAAGGCTTCTATGCCTTCAAACAAACAGGCTTTTTGGCCGTTGACCGCGTCATATTCCCTGAGCATCGCTTGCCGGAGATGCTCCTGCTCCTCTGCTGAGGCTTGGGGCACGGCGGCTTGCACCATGGCGAGCGAGCCGTGAGAGGCCAGAGTGCGAAGAAGTTTGCGCTTATCCTCTATCGAAACGCCACGGGATGCCAGTGCCAAAGCCAGCGCTTCGGTCAGGTCCTCGGCGGTATCCACCAAAGTTCCATCCAAGTCGAACAGAATCCCTTGAAACGGCAGCTTAGGCGTCATGGCATCAGTCCTGGCGCTGACAGGCAATCATATAGTTGACTTCAACGCTCTTGGTATAACTGAATACGCCACTCAAGGGATTGTATTTGATGCCAAGCGCGTCACGGCACAATAGTTCGGTGTGTTCCGCCATGGCGATCAACTCGGACGGGCGGATAAATTTGCTGTGGTCGTGGGTACCGGCCGGTAGCATTTTCAGCACATACTCGGCACCGAGTATGGTTTGCACCCAAGACATGATGTTGCGGTTAATGGTGGAGAAGAACACCCAACCTCCGGGCTTGACCATATCGCAACAAGCCTGGACCACAGATTGCGGATCCGGTACATGCTCGAGCATCTCCATACAGGTAACTGTGTCGTAATGCCCCTGATGATTCTGGGCATGCACTTCGGCGGTTTCCTGTAAGTAGTCTATGCTGACGCCGGCTTCCAGTGCATGCAGCCTGGCGACTTCCAACGGCTCAAAGCCCATATCCAGCCCGGTGACCTTGGCGCCGATGCGAGCCATGCTCTCGGACAGAATGCCACCGCCGCAGCCGACATCCAGTACCAGCTTGTCAAAGATACCGCCGGATTGAGCGTCTATATAATTAAGGCGCAGGGGGTTGAGTTCATGCAGTGGCTTGAATTCACCGGCAGGATCCCACCAACTGGCGGCCATACTTTCAAACTTGGCAATTTCCTGAGGGTCGACATTGGGTTGAGAAGACATATTCAGACCTGAAACAGCAATAATAAAGATGCGCCCATTATAACCATATAAGCCATAGGGAAGGGCAGCATAAATTGGCGCCTCAATGTGATCGATGGCACTAAAGGCTAAAAGCTGCACAAAATATCGGCAAGATTCGGTTTTTGATGATAAAAACAGCAACGGAACTCATGTCTATGACAGTGATATCAGCCCCGCTCGCGACTTGTATCATGCCCTTGGCGTTTTTGGCTGCAAAGGCGGCTTTAAGGACTTCCGACATTAAATAACTGTGTTAGAATGCCAAATCACGTTTGTTGGGCTCGACAATGACACGGATTACAAGTTGTCAGCTAATTTAAGGGGATCGAGCAGTTTATGACTGATCTGGCTTTATCAATTTCGCCAATAAATATTGAAGACGAACTAAAGAACTCCTATCTGGATTACGCCATGAGCGTTATCGTCGGGCGGGCATTGCCAGACGTACGCGATGGCCTCAAGCCGGTACATCGCCGCGTACTCTTTGCGATGAACGAGCTGAAAAACGATTGGAATAAACCCTATAAGAAGTCGGCACGTGTTGTCGGTGACGTGATAGGTAAGTATCACCCTCATGGTGACATCGCCGTGTACGACACCATAGTGCGGATGGCGCAGCCTTTCTCGCTGCGTTACACCCTGGTGGATGGCCAAGGTAACTTCGGCTCCATCGATGGCGATGCCGCGGCGGCCATGCGTTATACCGAAATTCGTATGGAAAAGCTGGCGCATCAACTGCTGGCAGATCTTGAGAAAGAAACCGTCGATTATGTCCCCAACTACGACGGTACCGAAATGATCCCGGCCGTGTTGCCGACCCGGATCCCCAACCTGCTGGTCAACGGCTCCTCCGGTATCGCCGTGGGTATGGCCACCAATATTCCGCCGCACAACCTGACCGAAGTGGTTAAAGGCTGTTTGGCACTTATCGAAGAACCTGAGCTGTCTATCGAACAGCTGATGGATTATATCCCGGGCCCGGACTTCCCGACAGCCGCCATTATCAATGGCAAAAAAGGCATAGAGGAAGCGTACCGTACCGGTCGCGGCAAGGCGATTATGCGCGCCCGTGCCGAGGTGGAAACTGAAGACAATGGCCGCGAGCGGATCATTGTTACCGAGATCCCATACCAGGTGAACAAGGCTCGTCTGATTGAAAAGATTGCCGAGCTGGTAAAAGACAAGAAAATTGAAGGCATCAGCGGCCTGCGCGACGAGTCTGATAAAGACGGTATGCGCATTGTCGTTGAGGTCAAGCGCGGCGAAGTGGCCGAGGTGGTACTCAACAACCTCTATGCCCAGACCCAGATGCAAACCTCTTTTGGTATCAACATGGTGGCCCTGACCAATGGTCAGCCCAAGTTGTTCAACCTTAAGGAGATGCTGGAAGCCTTTATTCTGCACCGCCGTGAAGTGGTGACTCGCAGAACCGTGTTTGAACTGCGTAAGGCCCGTGAACGCGCTCATATCCTGGAAGCCCTGGCTATCGCCCTGGCTAACATCGACCCTGTGATTGCGCTGATCAAGGCCTCGCCAACACCGGCCGAAGCCAAGGTAAAACTGGTGGAAACCGGTTGGCAGCTCGGCAACGTGCAGGGCATGTTGGAAAAAGCCGGTGATGACGCCGCCCGTCCCGAGTGGCTGGAGCCGGAGTTTGGTATTCGCGATGGCCTCTACTATCTGACTGAGCAGCAAGCCCAGGCTATCCTCGAGCTACGTCTGCACCGTCTGACCGGTCTTGAGCACGAGAAGATCCTCCAGGAATATGAAGAGTTGCTGGAGCTAATCGCCGGATTGCTGCATATCCTCAGAAGCCCGGAGCGTCTGATGGAAGTGATCAAAGAAGAGCTGGAAGAAGTGCTCGAGCAGTATGGCGATGAGCGCCGCACCGAGATCAACGCTTCTGCCGTGGATATCAGCCTCGAAGATCTGATCTGCGAAGAAGATGTGGTAGTGACCCTGTCGCATTTGGGCTATGCCAAGTATCAGCCGCTGAGTGATTACCAGGCGCAGCGCCGCGGTGGTAAGGGCAAGGCCGCCACCAAGGTCAAAGACGAAGACTTCGTTGAGAAGCTATTGGTTGCCAATACCCACGACACTATTTTGTGTTTCTCTGACTTTGGCAAACTCTACTGGCTCAAGGTCTATCAGTTGCCGCTGGCCAGTCGTCAGTCGCGCGGTAAGCCTATCGTTAACCTGCTGCCATTGTCCGAAGGGGAGCACATTACAGCGATTCTGCCGGTTCGTGAATACGAAGCCGACAAGTATGTCATCATGGCCACTTCCCACGGTACCGTGAAGAAGACATCGCTTATCGAATACAGTCGCCCCAGAGCCAACGGCATTATCGCCGTTAACCTGAAAGACGGTGATCAGTTGATTGGCGTTGACCTGACCGACGGCAGCAATGAAATCATGCTGTTCTCCAACGAAGGTAAGGTTGTTCGCTTTAGCGAAGATCAGGTGCGCGCCATGGGCCGTACCGCTACCGGTGTTCGCGGTATCAAACTCGAAGACGGTCAGGAAGTGGTTTCACTGATAGTGCCAAAAGAAGATGGCGCCATTCTGACAGTGACAGAGAACGGTTTTGGTAAGCGTACCGAGTTGAGTGAATACCCAACCAAGAGCCGTGCTACCAAGGGCGTGGTTTCCATCAAGGTCAGCGAACGTAACGGCGCCGTAGTCGGTGCGGTTCAGGTCGGCGACAATGATGAGATCATGCTGATCAGCGACAAGGGCACACTGGTGAGAACCCCAGCGGCCGGTGTTTCCATCATAGGCCGTAATACCCAGGGCGTGACCATTATCCGCACTGCCGGTGACGAGGCCGTGGTGGGTTTACAACGTATCGATGAAATCCAGTCTGATGAAGACGAAGTGGAATTCGATGAAAACGGCGAACCCATAGTGGCCGAAGCTGCAGCCGAGGATACTGAAGGCCAAGCGCCCGAAGCACCTGAAGCCGAGCAGGAATAACAGCATCAAGCATATCTGAGCGTCCATCTGGACGCTCTTTTTTTCAAGGAGAACAATGAAGTGAGCACGATTTATAATTTCTGTGCCGGACCAGCCATGTTGCCGGCCGCGGTAATGCAAAAAGCCCAGCAGGAATTACTGGACTGGCAGGGGCACGGTGTCTCCGTCATGGAGATCAGTCACCGCAGTCAGGCCTTTATCGATCTCACCAAAGCTGCCGAATCCAGATTACGCTCGTTGATGAATATTCCCGAAGATTATCATGTCCTGTTTATGCATGGCGGTGGTCGCGGTCAGTTCTCGGCTGTCGTGAATAATTTTTTGGGCAATAACGGCAGAGCCCTGTATTTGGAGAGCGGTCAGTGGTCAAGATCGGCCACTGCAGAGGCCAGAAAGTTGGCCGGAGATGACAGAATTGATAGCCTGAGCATTGTTGAAAAGGTCAATGGACTCAATAAAGTAACCTTGCCTAAGCTGGAAGGTGATAGTGGTAAGTATCGTTATGTGCACTATTGCCCCAACGAGACGGTAGATGGTATCGAAATTTTTGAAGAGTTGGAGTCTCCCTGGCCAATAGTCGCGGATATGTCATCCACCATCATGTCCCGTGAAATCGATGTCAGTCGTTACGGGCTCATTTATGCCGGGGCGCAGAAAAATATCGGCCCTTCAGGTTTGGCCATAGTGATAGTGCGTAAAGAGATGCTGGCTTTGCCGGCCATGCCACAGTCGTCCATCATGGATTATCGCTTGGCGGCCGAAAACGATTCCATGTTTAACACTCCCCCTACTTTTGCCTGGTATCTGGCGGCCGAAGTGTTTGAGTGGCTGCACCGAATAGGCGGTATCGAGGCGATGGCAGAGCTCAACAAGGCCAAGGCCGAACTGCTTTACGCCTGTATCGATGAACTGGACTTTTACCGCAATGGTGTGGCGGCGCAAAACCGCTCGCGGATGAATGTAACTTTCCAATTGGCCGATGAGTCGCTCAATGGTGAGTTCCTGAAAGAGGCGGAGGCCGCAGGTTTGGTGGCTCTTAAGGGGCACAGAATTGTCGGCGGGATGCGTGCCAGTATCTATAACGCCATGCCTTTGGCCGGCGTTGAGGCCCTGGTTGCCTTTATGCAGACGTTTGCGGCCAAGCACAGCAGCTGAACCCCGGCGAAAAGCGCGTTATTGCAACAAGTTCCATAAAAAAGCGAATGCCGAGGCATTCGCTTTTTTCATCTAACTCTCCAATTTTAACCTTGCAACACCTTGGCGATAGACTTGGCAAGGTAATCGACATTGCTATTGCTTATCCCGGCGATACTGATCCGGCTTGAATCCACCATATAGATACCGAACTCCTGCTTAAGTTGTTCAACCTGCTCTGGCAACACCCCAAGGAAGGAGAACATCCCTTTTTGGCGGGCGATAAAGCTGAAGTCCCGCTCGACGCCTATCGCCTTTAAACGCTCAACCAGGATGGCACGGTTACCGTTTATCCTGTCACGCATCACCTTGAGTTCATCCAGCCACTGCTGTTTGAGCTGATTGTCGCCGAGAATGGTTTCCACCAACGCCGCGCCATGTGCCGGCGGCATGGAGTAGAGGCAACGTACCACGTAAAGCAGTACCGACAAGGCTACATCGGCGGCAGCACTGCTGTTGGCTATGATGCTGCAGGCGCCGATACGTTCGCGATAAAGGCCAAAGTTCTTTGAGCAGGAGGAGCAGAGCAACATGTCTTCCACGGCGGCCGCCATCTTGCGAACGCCGTAGGCATCTTCCTCGACACCGTCACCAAAGCCCTGGTAAGCCATATCGATTAGCGGGGTAAAACCGCGTTTGACGGCGACTTGTACCACTTGGTCCCACTGCTCGGTGCTGAGGTCCTGGCCCGATGGGTTGTGACAACAGGCATGCAGCAGCACCACATCGTTTTCCCCAAGAGTGTTGAGTTTGGCGAGCATTTCATCAAATTTCAGCGCCTTGGTGGCGTAGTCATAGTAAGGATAACGCTCAACCTTGAGACCGGCCGCCTCAAAAAGTCCGCTGTGATTGGCCCAGGTAGGATCGCTGACCCAAACGGTTGCGCCTGGGCGACAACGTTTAATAAAGTCGGCGGCGACCCGCAGCGCGCCGGTGCCGCCGGGAGTGGATACGCTGCGAATGCGTCCGGCGTTCAGGGTAGGGTGCTGCTCACCGAATGCCAGCTCGGCAATGAGCCGATTGAAATCACTGCTACCGGCAGGGCCGATATACACCTTGGTGGTTTCTGTGGCGGTGCGGCGCTGCTCGGCAGTTTTAACGCAGTCGAGGATGGGGGTATTTCCCAAGATGTCTTTATAGACACCAACGCCCAAATCAATTTTTTCACCGCGAGGGTCGTCGCGATATTGGCTGAGCAGCCCAAGAATGGGATCGGCTGGCATCGCCTTGAGTGTGCTGAACATAGGGCTCCCTGGATTGAATACTGGTTGAAGAGGATTAGCATAACGGCATTTAGGCTATTTGTTAACGGCTGGCGAGGCTGCAGCAAGCGATAGCCTGAGTGGTGCAACTGGCAAGCTGGGCTTCCAGGGTGTAAAGCTCAGTTGCAGGAAAGCAGAGTCGCATCTGTGAGTCACGTCTTCGAAAGTCAATCGGACAGCAAAGAGCTTATTTAGCGCTGCTTGAATAATTTTCCGCTGAAATCGGCTTTTTTCAGCAAAAAACGGTTGAATCCCTGTGGCGCTCAGGTAACTTTAATGCCACGAACACTTAATTCAGGCCTATCAGCACTCGCTGTATCTAATCTTTTGTCTTGATTTGCCGGTTTTATCCCATAATCGGTGACAAGGTCTTTTAACCCGCTTTGGCGGTATGTGGCATGACGCTGCAGCTCCGTCAAACACAGATGCAAGAATCCGAAAAAGATGAAGCAATTGCGACTGGATCCCATAAGTAGAATGCATGGGGAGGTCAACATCCCCGGCTCCAAGAGTATTTCCAACCGGGCGTTGCTATTGGCTACCCTGGCCAACGGCACCACAGAACTGACCAATCTGCTCGACTCAGATGATATTCGCCACATGTTGGCAGCGCTGAAACAGCTCGGTGTGCAATTTGAGCTTTCCGAAGACAAGAGCCGCTGCAGCGTGCAGGGCCTTGGCGGCGCAATCAACAGCAACAAGCTGCAAGAGCTGTTTCTCGGTAATGCCGGCACCGCGATGCGGCCCTTGTGCGCCGCGCTGACCCTGGGGAACGGTGAGTTTGTTCTCACGGGTGAACCCAGAATGGAGGAGAGGCCGATAGGAGATTTGGTCGACAGTCTCAAGGCCTTGGGCGCGGATATTCAATATCTGAAGGATCCCGGCTTCCCGCCTTTAAAAATCAAGGCAACGGGTCTCAGTGGCGGGGATGTGGAAATTGCCGGTAATCTCTCCAGCCAGTTTCTTACCGCGCTCCTGATGGTTGCGCCGCTGGCCGGTGCCGCTGTCAATATCAAGGTCAAGGGTGAACTGGTTTCCAAGCCCTATATCGATATTACTTTGGCCTTGATGGCGCAATTTGGTGTCAAGGTTATCAACCACGATTATCAGCGTTTTGAGATCCCATCCGGTCAAAGCTATCTGTCACCGGGCAAGGTATTGGTGGAAGGCGATGCCTCATCGGCGTCTTATTTCTTGGCCGCAGGCGCCATCGCCGGCGGCGAGGTGAAAGTCACCGGGGTTGGCCGTCTCAGCATTCAGGGCGATGTCAAGTTTGCCGATGCGCTGGCCGCCATGGGCGCTGAGATTGAATGGGGAGATGACTTTATTATTGCCAGGGGCAGCCAGCTCAAGGGGATAGATATGGACATGAACCATATTCCCGACGCGGCAATGACCATAGCCACAGCTGCGGTATTTGCCAAAGGGCCGACCCGCCTCAGCAATATCTACAACTGGCGTATCAAGGAGACTGATCGTCTCAGCGCCATGGCGACAGAACTGCGTAAAATTGGTGCCGAGGTGGAAGAAGGTGAGGATTATATTCTGGTTAATCCACCACTTACGCCCAAGCATGCCGCTATCGATACCTATAACGACCACCGCATGGCCATGTGTTTTTCGCTGCTGGCATTTGCCGAATGCGGTGTCACCATCAATGACCCGGATTGCACCTCAAAAACCTTCCCGGATTACTTCCAACGCTTTGCGGCCTTGGCCGGTTAAGCGGCTGAATTTCGGGCTGTTGATTACTGCAGCCCGAAATTGACCTTGAATTCAGCATACGGAAAGCATGCAGTTGATATATAATATTGGCCGCTCATTTTCGGTGAACTCATACTGTGTCCTCATGGAAGATGATAATTACTGCGGAGGAATTTATGTCTGAACGGGCGCCTGTTGTCACAATTGACGGCCCAAGCGGTGCGGGAAAAGGCACTATAAGTCAGTTGCTTGCCAACAAACTTGGATGGAAACTGCTCGACAGTGGTGCCATATATCGAGTGCTGGCACTTGCCGCTATTCACCACGACGTGGAACTGGATAACGAAGAAGCCATCACCCTGTTGGCCGCACACCTGGATGTACAGTTTCTGGCGGGAGCCGGAAATGAAGCCATAAAAGTAGTGCTGGAAGGCGAAGATGTCAGCCATGCCATTCGCACTCAAGAATGTTCTGACGCAGCCTCAAGAGTGGCGGCGTTTCCCCGGGTGAGAGAAGCCTTACTCAGAAGGCAGCGCGCTTTCAGAGTTGCCCCCGGGCTTATAGCCGATGGCCGGGATATGGGAACCGTTGTTTTCCCGCATGCACCGGTTAAATTGTTTTTGACAGCCTCGGCTGAAGAAAGGGCCCAGCGGCGCTATAATCAGTTGCAGGACAAGGGCTTCGATGTTAATATCGAGCGTCTTTTAACCGAGATCCAGGAAAGAGATCACCGGGATATGAATCGCGCCGTTGCGCCTTTGGTGCCCGCAGAAGATGCCCTGGTGATAGACACTACTGGACTCGGAATTGATACTGTGCTGGAGCTGGCGCTCAGGCACATAGTCGACAAGTTATCTGACGTCAGTCTCTGAGATTGGCGGGGTAGGCATTCGTCACAGGGAAGAGGCGAGTTATTTTACTGACTCCACGTTCAGGATAGATACGTGGTTTATTACTTAAAGTTAATTAACATGACTGAATCTTTTGCTGATCTGTTTGAACAATCCCTTCAACAACTGGAATTCCGCCCAGGTTCTATCGTTCGTGGTACTGTAGTTGCCATCGAAAACGGTATGGTACTGGTTGACGCCGGTCTGAAATCTGAGAGCCCAATCCCAGCTGAGCAATTCAAAAACGCTCAAGGTGAACTGGAAATCGCCGTTGGCGACCAAGTTGACGTTGCGCTGGATAGCGTTGAAGACGGTTTCGGTGAGACTCAACTGTCTCGCGAGAAGGCCAAGCGCCACGAAGCCTGGATCGTTCTGGAAAAAGCTTACGAAGATGCTGAAACTGTAATCGGTGTCATCAACGGCAAGGTTAAAGGCGGTTTCACCGTTGAGCTGAACGGTATCCGTGCGTTCCTGCCTGGTTCTCTGGTTGACGTTCGCCCAGTACGCGATACTGCTCACCTGGAAAACAAAGAACTGGAATTCAAAGTTATCAAGCTGGACCAGAAGCGCAACAACGTTGTTGTTTCTCGTCGTGCTGTTATCGAATCTGAAAGCAGCGCTGAGCGTGATGCTCTGCTGGAAAACCTGCAAGAAGGTCAAGCAGTTAAAGGTATCGTTAAGAACCTGACTGACTACGGTGCATTCGTAGATCTGGGCGGTGTTGACGGCCTGCTGCACATCACCGACATGGCTTGGAAGCGTGTTAAGCACCCATCTGAGATCGTGAATGTTGGTGACGAAATCAACGTCAAAGTACTGAAGTACGATCGCGAGCGCACTCGTGTATCTCTGGGTCTGAAGCAACTGGGTGAAGACCCATGGCTGGAAATCAGCAAGCGCTACCCAGAAAACACTCGTCTGACTGGTCGCGTAACCAACCTGACTGACTACGGCTGCTTCGTTGAAATCGAAGAAGGCGTTGAAGGTCTGGTACACGTTTCTGAAATGGATTGGACCAACAAGAACATCCACCCATCCAAGGTTGTTAACCTGGGTGATGAAGTTGAAGTTCTGGTTCTGGACATCGATGAAGAGCGTCGTCGTATTTCTCTGGGTCTCAAGCAGTGCAAGACCAACCCATGGGAAGACTTCGCTAACCGTTATGCCAAGGGCGACAAAGTTACCGGTAAGATCAAGTCTATCACTGACTTCGGTATCTTCATCGGTCTGGACGGCGGTATCGACGGTCTGGTTCACCTGTCTGACATCTCTTGGAACGGTAGCGGCGAAGACGCTGTTGGCGAGTACAAGAAAGGCGACGAAATCACTGCAGTGGTTCTGTCTGTTGATCCAGAGCGTGAGCGTATCAGCCTGGGTGTTAAGCAGACTGAAGACGATCCATTCAACGCTTACCTGGCCGACAAGAAGAAAGGTACTATCGTAGTTGGTACTGTTACTGCTGTTGACGCCAAAGGTGTGACTGTTGAGTTGGCTGACACTGTTGAAGGTTACATCCGTGTATCTGACATCAGCCGTGACCGTGTTGAAGATGCATCAAGCGTCTACAATGTAGGTGACAGCGTTGAAGCCAAGTTCATGGGCGTAGATCGCAAGAACCGTGCAATCAGCCTGTCTGTACGTGCTAAAGACGAAGCTGAAGAAAAAGAAGTGATGGCTAACCTGAACAAGCAGGACGACGCTATCATGACTAATGCAATGGCTGAAGCGTTTAAAGCAGCTCGTAAGTAAGTGCCTGTAGTACAGGGGGCTAGCCCCCTGTTAGGTGACTGTGTTTGGCTTGATAATAGGGGTAGCTAGGATGACTAAATCCGAACTGATCGAAAAACTCGCCAGTGGGCAGTCGCAACTGTCGGCGAAAGAAGTAGAAGGCGCCATCAAAGAGATGTTGGAGCAAATGGCTAAAACATTGGAAAGCGGTGACCGCATAGAGATCCGTGGCTTTGGCAGCTTTTCACTTCACTATCGTGCACCTCGCACTGGTCGTAATCCCAAGACGGGAACATCAGTCGAGTTGGATGGCAAGTACGTCCCGCACTTTAAGCCAGGCAAAGAACTGCGCGAACGCGTTGACGCTTATAACCGTTAATCGCTGTTGTATTAAAAGCCTCCGAAAGGGGGCTTTTTTATGCCCGGAGCTTGGCTAAAGCTGGTCAGCTCAGTCAATTTACTGGATAATCAGAACATTGAAACGCGTTTATGGAGTGCAACGTGAAGTCATTTGTCGCAACCGTACTGGTGGCAATGTTGTTTGTAGTGGCACTGGTATTTGGCTCTCGCAATGAACAGCTGGTCACCATCAGTTATTTTGTGGCTCAGGGAGAGTTCCGCTTGCCTGTGGTGTTGGCCGTCGTATTTCTGGCGGGATTTATCCTCAGTTGGGTCATTGCTTTCTACTACATTATGAAGTTGAAATTGTCATTGCGTAATGCCCGTAAAAAGATCCAGACATTAACGCAGCAGCAGGGGCAAGACGCCTAGTATGCTCGAACTTCTCTTTCTGTTGCTGCCTATTGCTGCGGCTTACGGTTGGTACATGGGCCGCCGCAGTTTGAAGCAGAAACAGAATTCAGCGCAAAAGAAACTGAGCCGAGACTACTTCACCGGACTCAACTTTCTGCTCTCCAATGAGTCGGACAAGGCTGTTGATCTCTTTATCAGCATGTTGGATGTCGATGATGAAACCATAGACACTCACCTGTCGCTGGGTTCCTTGTTTCGCAAACGGGGGGAGGTGGACAGATCCATTAGAATTCACCAAAACTTGATAGCCCGTCCCAATCTCGCGACTGAACAAAGAGACATGGCGATGATGGAGCTCGGTAAGGACTATATGGCCGCCGGGTTCTACGATAGAGCTGAGGAGATATTCCTTAACCTGGTCAGTCAGGACGATCACAGCGAAGAAGCGGAAACCCAACTGATCTCCATTTACCAAATCACCAAAGATTGGCAAAAGGCGATAGATATCACCAAGCGCTTGCCCCGAAAAAGCCAACAAGGGCTTAAACCCGTGATCGCTCATTTCTATTGTCAATTGGCCGAAGAAGCCGGCGAAGAAGCGGGTAAACTCAAGGGCTTTCAAGCAGCGCTTAAGCAAGACCCTCAATGTGGCCGCGCCTTGTTGTCACTGGCCAACGCTTACCTCGACGCAGGGCAGTTACCTCAGGCCAAGCAGATGCTTAATCAACTGATTGACGCCGATGCCGAACTTTTTGCCGATGCTCTTGCCTGTACCCGACAGCTCTATCAAGAGCTCAACGATATCGACGGTTATCGCGAGTTGTTGGCTCATGCGATAGATAAAGGCGCGGGTGCCTCAGTTGTGGTGGCATTGGCACAACGTATGATTGAAGACGGCGACATCAAAGGCGCCGAAGACATGGTGATGCAAGCTCTCTATCGCCACCCCACCATGCGGGGATTCCAGCACTTGATGCAGATGCATATCAAACAGGCTGAGCAGGGCCAGGCACGAGATAGCCTGGCGATGCTGGAAAAACTGGTAGAGCAACAAATTAGATTCCGTCCAAGTTACCGCTGCCGGGAGTGTGGTTTCCCGGCACATACCTTGTATTGGCACTGCCCATCCTGCAAGAGTTGGGGCAGTATTAAACGGGTTCGCGGTTTGGACGGCGAATAACCCTCAGATAACGGAGTAAAAATGACAGAGACACCTATTGTGGTCGCCTTGGACTTTGATAATAAATTCAAAGCATTGCAACTTATTGATAAGTTGGATCCGTCTATGTGTCGCCTTAAGGTAGGCAAAGAGATGTTTACCCTGTTCGGGCCTCAACTGGTGAAAGAGATCCATGACCGAGGGTTTGATCTTTTTCTGGATCTGAAGTTCCACGACATTCCCAACACAGTGGCCAAGGCGGTTGCTGCCGCCGCCGAAATGGGGGTGTGGATGGTGAATGTCCACGCCAGTGGCGGTCTCGCTATGATGGAAGCCGCCCGCCGGGCCTTATTACCTTACGGGGATAATGCCCCCTTGCTGATTGCCGTTACTGTGTTGACTTCAATGAGCGACGATGAGCTCAAGCTTATTGGTGTTGAAGGTAGCGCCGAAGATCAGGTTCGCAGGCTGGCGCGCCTGGCGCAAAAAGCCGGTCTCGACGGTGTGGTCTGCTCGGCCCGTGAGTCCAGTATGCTCAAGGCCGAACTTGGCGCCGATTTTAAACTGGTGACTCCGGGCATTCGTCCGGCGGGCAGTGATGCTGGCGATCAGAAACGCATCATGACCCCGGCCGAAGCGATGGCGGCGGGCTCAGATTATCTGGTTATAGGTCGCCCCATTACTCAAGCGGCCGATCCTTTGGCAACACTGCAAGCGATACATCAATCGCTGGCATAAACTTGTGACATACCGGCAACTCGCAGTATGGACCGGAATAACGAATGATCAGTGGATAGGAGAGAAGCTCAATGTTCGATTATCAGGGTAAGTATGTAGTGGTCGTCGGGGGTACCAGCGGCATTAACCTCTGTATCGCCAAGGCGTTCGCGGTTGCCGGTGCCCATGTGGCGGTTGCCAGCCGTAACCCGGAAAAAGTGGCAGCCGCAGTGGCGTTATTGAATGAAGCCAATCCACAAGGTCAACATCTGGGCCTGAGCTTCGATGTCAGGGATTTACCGGCACTCGAGCAAGGCTTTACCGTCTTGGCCCAGAGTTTCCCGCATATCGATGTGCTTGTCAGTGGCGCAGCCGGCAATTTCCCCGCCAGTGCCGCCAAGCTCAGTGCCAACGGTTTTAAATCTGTCATGGATATCGATTTGCTGGGCAGTTTTCAGGTGTTGAAGCAAGCCTATACTATGCTTAAGCGCCCTGGCGCCAGCATTATTCAAATTTCGGCGCCGCAGGCGTATATTGCCATGCCGATGCAGATCCACGTTTGCGCCGCCAAGGCGGGCGTTGATATGTTGACCCGCACCCTGGCTTTGGAATGGGGGCCAGAGGGTATTCGGATAAACTCCCTGGTTCCCGGGCCGATTGCCGGTACCGAAGGGTTCAATCGTTTGGCGCCGTCGGCGCAATTGCAGCAACAGGTGGCCGAAAGTGTACCGTTAAAACGCAATGGTGAGGGGGAAGACTTGGCCAATGCCGCACTCTTTATCGCCTCGCCAATGGCTTCTTATATTACTGGAACCGTATTGCCGGTTGACGGCGGTTGGTCGCTTGGCGGTGCTAGTGCGGCTATGAGTCAGCTCGGAGCACTGGCAGCAAAGCAAGAATCAAGTAAGTAGCAAGAGAGAGATTATAAAATGGCAAACGCATTACAGGAACAGTTGCTCAAGGCGGGTCTCGCCAGCAAGCAAAAAGTTCGCGATGTCAAAACCCAGAAGAAACGTAACCGTAAGTCCAATATCGATGACGGCTCAGCCGAGCTGAAAGCGCAAATTGCTCAGCAGAAAAAGCAGCAGGCAGAAAAGGACAAGGCGCTCAACGAACAACGCTTTGCCGAGGCCACAGAGAAAGGTTTGGTTCGTGGTCTGGTCACCGAAGTTAAGCAAAATGCGGTGGCGCTGCCGAAAGATGGCGAGATAAAGTTCAACTATACCTTAGAGAACAAGATATAC
Source organism: Shewanella chilikensis (assembly GCF_037953065.1). Taxonomy (NCBI): domain Bacteria; kingdom Pseudomonadati; phylum Pseudomonadota; class Gammaproteobacteria; order Alteromonadales; family Shewanellaceae; genus Shewanella; species Shewanella chilikensis. The sequence goes on from NZ_CP149966.1 coordinate 2,295,689, forward strand.
CCTTTGTATATCAATGAGAAACTCCAGAATCAGCTACTTGGTGGCCGCTTGGGGATAGTGCGAATTGAGCAAAGCAGCTATCTGGTGCCTCATAAACTCGCCGAGCGGGTTAATCTGTTGGTGCCGGCCTGGTGTGGCTATTTGTGGCAGGCCGAGAACAACGCCGCGCAAGTTACGGACGAAGATGATCCTTACGCAGATTATGTTATTCCGGACGATCTTATGTGGTAGCTCTCAGTAGAGTTGTTCGTCATCGCCATCGACGTACAGTTCTATCATATGCCTCTGGTCATTGATGTGCAGCCTCATGTGGATGGGGTTGCAGCATACCCGACAATCATTGTAAAACTCCTGATCGCCGCCGCTGGCATCGAGTTCTACTTTTTGATGGTGGCCACAATGGGGGCAACAAATGGTTTGACTTTTGAGTTGCATAGTTTCCTCCTCTGCCGTCTAGCGCCATGCCTTTGGACGATAGAACCCAAGCCTGCAACATACAGTAAGTATAGCCCCGGCCTGTGAGCCAAAGCTTATTCATTGAACGTTTTTGGGTTGCGTGGGCCGGGTCTTATCCCGTAAAATTACCAGTCTGCCCGGCGGAGACCTTAAGGCTCCTGTACTGCCTTAACCCAAGGGCTAACATACATTTTTATCATTGATAGCCAAGTGGCCCTACGTGTGGGTCACCACTGGACAAGGAATTTTCATGCCTGTAATTACACTTCCCGATGGGAGCAAACGCGAGTTTGCCAACCCAGTCTCTACACTCGATGTTGCTGCTGATATTGGTCCTGGTCTGGCGAAAGCCTGTATTGCCGGACGAGTCAACGGCGAGTTAAAAGATGCCTGTGATCTGATCGAAACAGATGCAGAACTGTCGATCATCACGGCCAAAGATGAAGAAGGGCTGGAAATCCTTCGTCACTCTTGCGCACACTTGTTGGGTCATGCGATCAAACAACTGTGGCCTGAAACCAAGATGGCGATTGGTCCTGTTATCGATAACGGCTTCTACTATGACATCGACCTGGAGCATAAACTGACCCAGGAAGATCTGGAAAAGCTGGAAAAACGCATGCTGGAACTGGCCAAGACCAACTATGACGTGGTCAAGCGCGTGGTTAGTTGGCAGGAAGCCCGTGATACTTTTGAGTCTCGCGGCGAGCCTTACAAAATGGCGATCCTGGATGAAAACATTAGCCGTGATGCCACTCCGGCGCTGTATCACCACGAAGAATACACAGACATGTGTCGTGGTCCCCATGTGCCCAACATGCGTTTTTGCCATTTCTTTAAGCTGATGAATGTTGCCGGTGCCTACTGGCGCGGTAACTCAGACAACAAGATGTTGCAGCGTATTTATGGTACTGCGTGGGCCGACAAGAAAGCGCTCAAGACTCACTTGACTCGTCTGGAAGAAGCTGCCAAACGTGATCACCGTAAAATCGGCAAGCAGCTGGATCTGTACCACATGCAGGAAGAAGCTCCTGGTATGGTGTTCTGGCACAACGACGGCTGGAGCGTATTCCTCGAACTGGAGCGTTTTATTCGCCAGAAGTTGAGCCAGTACGACTATCAGGAAGTGAAGGGGCCTCTGATGATGGACCGTGTGCTGTGGGAACGCTCCGGTCACTGGGATAAATACGCCGAGGCGATGTTTACAACCAGCAGTGAGAACCGCGAATACGCCATCAAGCCGATGAATTGCCCCGGCCACGTACAGATTTTCAACCAAGGACTCAAGTCCTATCGCGATCTGCCGCTGCGGATGGCTGAATTTGGCTGTTGTCACCGTAACGAGCCTTCGGGTGCCTTGCACGGTCTGATGCGAGTTCGTGGTTTTACCCAGGACGATGCACACGTATTCTGTACTGAAGAGCAGGTGCAATCCGAAGTCAGCAAGTGTATCAAGATGGTGTACGACACCTATTCCACTTTCGGCTTCAGTAATATCGTGGTTAAGCTTTCTACCCGTCCAGAGAAGCGTATCGGTGACGATGCCATGTGGGACAGGGCAGAAGAAGCTCTGAAACAAGCGTTGCGCAGCAACGATATTGAATTTGAAATACTGCCAGGTGAAGGTGCCTTCTACGGTCCTAAAATCGAGTTCACTCTGCACGACTGCCTGGACCGCGCCTGGCAGTGCGGTACAGTGCAGCTTGACTACGCTTTGCCAGGACGCCTGGGCGCGACCTATGTCGCCGAAGACAATAGCCGTCAGACTCCGGTAATGATCCACCGTGCGATTTTGGGCTCTTTGGAGCGATTCCTCGGTATTCTCATCGAAGAGTTCGCCGGTCGCTTCCCAACCTGGTTGGCACCTGTGCAGGTTGTTGTTATGAACATAACAGACAAACAAGCTGATTATGTTGAAGAAGTAGTCGAATTCTTCAAGGAACAGGGCATACGTGCCTCTAAAGACTTGAGGAATGAAAAAATAGGCTTTAAAATACGCGAGCACACTTTGAGGCGGGTTCCTTATTTGCTGGTCATAGGTGATCAGGAGATGGAAAATCGGGAAGTCGCTGTGCGTACCCGAGACGGGGTGGACTTAGGTAAGATGCGAATCGATGATTTCGCCGCTAAGGTTAAGCAACAAATTTCACTCCGTAGTCTTGAATTGTTGGAGGATTAGGTCATAAAGATCAAAAAATCAGCAGGCCGTCAGGCGGCCCCGAATAGAATTAATGAAGAAATTACCGGCGTACCTGAGGTACGTTTGAATGGCGTTGATGGTGAAGCCATTGGTATCGTCAGCATCAAAGAGGCTCAGGAAGTAGCCGATGAGGCAGGTCTGGATCTGGTTGAGATCAGTCCTAATGCTGAGCCGCCTGTATGCCGTATCATGGACTACGGTAAATACCTGTTCGATAAGGCAAAGGCCCAGAAAGAACAGAAGAAGAAGCAGAAACAGATCCAGGTGAAGGAAGTTAAATTCCGCCCTGGTACTGATGAAAACGACTATCAGGTAAAACTACGCAACCTGATTCGTTTTCTGGAAGATGGAGACAAAGCGAAAGTTACGCTGCGTTTCCGCGGACGCGAAATGGCACACCAGAACCTGGGTATGGATCTTCTGAACCGTATCAAGGCCGATCTGGAAGAGTATGCGGTTGTTGAATCCTTCCCGAAAATGGAAGGTAGACAAGCCATCATGGTGCTGGCGCCCAAGAAGAAATAGCAGGGCAACCCTGAAAAGTAGCAAAGGTCTACGGGCCTTTGCTCGCCTTGCGTTTTATTAATGTCCCAATGCGGAGTTTTAGTAATGCCTAAAATGAAAACCGACAAGGGTGTAGCGAAGCGTTTTAAGAAAACCGCCAATGGTTTCAAGCGTAAGCAAGCCCATCTGCGTCACATCCTGACCAAGAAGAGCACCAAGCGTAAGCGTCATCTGCGCGCCAAGTGTTTAGTTGCCAAAGCTGACGTGCCTATGATCGCACGCCAACTGCCATACGCTTAATTAGGAGGAATTGAAAAATGCCAAGAGTTAAGCGTGGTGTAACAGCACGAGCTCGTCACAAGAAAGTTCTTAAACTTGCCAAAGGTTACTACGGTGCCCGTTCACGTACTTTCCGTGTAGCGGTACAAGCAGTAACTAAAGCAGGTCAATATGCTTACCGTGACCGTCGCCAGAAGAAGCGTCAATTCCGTCAACTGTGGATTGCACGTATCAACGCGGCTTCTCGTCAGAATGGTCTTTCATACAGCCGTTTCATCAACGGTCTGAAAAAGGCGTCTATCGAAATCGATCGTAAGATTTTGGCAGACATCGCTGTATTCGACAAAGTAGTGTTTGCTACTCTGGTAGAAAAAGCGAAGGAAGCACTGGCAAACTAATCTCTCTGGAGATAAGTTGTAGTAGCTGTTAAAAAGGGACCTTAGGTCCCTTTTTTCATGCCTGTGATTTGTCTATATTTCAATGTCTTAAACAAAAAAGCCAGTCATCAATGACTGGCTTTTTCAGTATATCGGCAGAGCTTATTTCTGGGCATCCAGGAAGCGCTCGGCATCCAGAGCCGCCATACAACCGGTTCCGGCTGAGGTGATAGCCTGGCGGTAGTGCTGATCCATCACATCGCCAGCGGCGAATACGCCTTTGACGCTGGTTTGGGTGGCATTGCCGTTGAGGCCACTTTCAACCTTGATATAGCCGCCATTCATCTCCAACTGGCCTTCGAAAATGCCTGTGTTGGGGCTGTGGCCAATGGCGACAAACACCCCGGCCACTTCCAAATCGGAAATACTGCCGTCTTTGGTGCTCTTCATCTTGAGTCCGGTCACGCCCATGGCATCGCCGGTCACTTCATCCAATGTCTTATCCAAGTGCAAAATGATATTACCGTTTTCGACTTTGTCCATCAGACGATCGATGAGAATTTTCTCAGAGCGGAAACTGTCACGGCGATGGATCAGGTGCACTTCAGCCGCTATGTTGGAAAGATAGAGCGCTTCTTCCACAGCTGTGTTCCCACCGCCGATAACCGCCACTTTCTGGTTGCGGTAGAAGAAACCGTCACAGGTGGCACAAGCAGATACACCACGTCCCTTGAAGGCTTCTTCAGATGGCAGGCCGAGATACTTGGCCGAGGCGCCTGTGGCTATGATCAGCGCATCACAGGTGTATTCACCGTTGTCACCTTTCAAGGTGAAAGGGCGCTGCTGCAGGTCAACTTCATTGATATGGTCGAAGATGATTTCGGTATCAAACTTCTCGGCATGCTTTTGCATCCGCTCCATCAGCGCCGGGCCTGTCAGGCCTTCAGCATCGCCGGGCCAATTTTCGACTTCGGTCGTTGTGGTTAACTGTCCACCCTGTTGGATACCAGTGATCATCACTGGATTAAGATTGGCGCGGGCAGCATAAACGGCTGCGGTATAGCCGGCGGGGCCAGACCCCAAGATAAGTAGGTTACAATGTTTGGCTTGGCTCATTTTATTCTCTCCGTGCCTTGGCAAATAGCAGCGATTGTAGGTAATTTCCCCCAAAGGGTAAAGCGCTTGGAACAGAATCTTCCAGATTGGTTTAATCGAAAAAAAAGGAGCCAAAAGGCTCCTTTAACCTAGTAATGAATTTATTTACTGTAACAGTTCGTTGGCTGCGGTATAAGCCATATTGTGGGCTTCGGCAACTTCTTTACAGGTGATCTTACCGTGCATCACGTTAAGACCATTCAGTAAGTGCTTATCAGACAAGAGCGCGTCGCGGTAACCCAGACGGGCCAGCTTGAGAATGTAGGGCAGGGTCGCGTTGTTCAGGGCAAAGGTGGAAGTACGCGCCACGGCACCAGGCATATTGGCTACACAGTAATGCACTACATCATCGACAATATAGGTAGGATCCTGGTGAGTTGTGGCATGAGAGGTTTCCACACAGCCCCCCTGATCTATGGCAACATCCACTATCGCGGCACCTGGCTTCATCTTCTTGATATGTTCTCGGGTAACCAGTTTCGGCGCAGCTGCCCCGGGGATCAATACGCCACCAATGACCAGATCGGCTTGCAGTACATGTTTCTCAATGGCGTCGGCCGTAGAATAGATAGCCTTGACCTTGGAGCCGAACTGTACATTCAAACGACGCAGCGCGTCGATGGAGCGATCTAGCACCACAACATCGGCGCCCATCCCTACTGCCATTTGTGCGGCATTGGTTCCAACCATACCGCCACCGATGATCACAACTTTGGCGGGCTCAACTCCGGGAACACCACCGAGCAACATGCCCAGACCACCCATGGATTTTTCCAGCGCCATTGCGCCTGCCTGGATGGACATGCGTCCGGCCACTTCTGACATGGGAGCCAGCAAAGGCAAGCCACCACGATCATCGGTAACTGTTTCATAAGCGATACAAACAGCGCCGCTGTTGACCAGTTCTTCTGTCTGAGGCAGATCGGGGGCAAGATGCAAATAGGTAAAGAGGATCTGGTCATGGCGCAACATGGCACGTTCTACGGCCTGTGGCTCTTTGACTTTGACTATCATCTCAGCCTTGGCAAAAACCTCGGCGGCCGTGTCCAAAATGGACGCTCCGGCATTGATATAGTCCTGATCGGTAAAACCGATCCCATTACCAGCATTCGTTTCGATAAAAACCTGATGGCCATGCATAGTCAGTTCGCGTACGCTGGATGGCACCATACCCACGCGATATTCATGGTTTTTGATTTCCTTTGGAACACCAATTATCATTTTCGAGCCTCAATATACTAAAAAACCCACTTTTAATGGGCATAATTGTTATTTTATAGTGACCTGAACGTGATCAATTCAGGAAAGTCTAGTATAGTATTGCCCGGGCAGATTATGCTGCTAAACTTGTGACATACGCAAAATTAAATGTTGTTTTAGTGATAAAACAAGGTTAAAAATATGGTAAATAATAAAAAGAGTCCTGTAAAAGACTTGGATCGTATCGATCGTAATATTCTTAATGAACTGCAAATTGACGGTCGCATTTCCAACGTTGAGCTTTCCAAACGTGTTGGTTTGAGTCCAACTCCCTGTCTTGAACGCGTTAAGCGCCTCGAAAAACAAGGTTACATTAACGGTTATACTGCACTGGTCAACCCGCACTTTTTAGGTGCATCCTTGCTGGTATTTGTTGAGATTACTCTTAACAGAGATACTCCGGAAGTCTTTGATAAGTTTAACCGTGCGGTACAGCTTTTGGATGATATTCAGGAATGTCATCTGGTATCAGGCGATTTCGATTATCTGCTCAAGACCCGGGTGTCTGATATGTCTGCCTATCGCAGGTTGCTCGGTGAAACCCTACTGAAATTGCCTTCCGTATCCGATACCCGCACCTATGTGGTAATGGAAGAGGTGAAGCAAACCAGTAAAGTGGCCATCAGTATTTCAGCCGAAGCTTGATCCCGATACCGTCCTCGAAAAAGGAGTCAATTTGGCTCCTTTTTTCACCACGGCTGTTTGCTTTTTAATCCGGAATAGAAAGTCTGATACACAAAGTCTCCCTATCCACTTGCTTTTAGTGGCTTTCGCAGGCTTATTCGCTGCACATTCAGGATGATTCTGGTATCTTAAATCCATCCGTTTTTCGTTTGCTTATGGAAATCGCATTTGTCTCAGGGAAATAGCGTCAGAACCCTCAGCGGCCTGCAACGCCTGCTGGAAGGGGGGCTTATTCTATGCTGCATGATCGCCATTTATATACTGTTGGCGCTGGGCAGCTTTCATCCGGGCGATCCCGGTTGGAGTCAGTCTAATTATCAAGGGGAGATCGAAAATGTCACCGGTGCCGTAGGTGCCTGGCTGGCCGATGTTCTGTTCTATTTCTTTGGCTACACCGCCTACCTAATCCCTATCATCATCGCCGGAACCGGTTGGTTGATCTTCAGGCGTGCTCACAAACTGTTGGAAGTGGATTACTTCTCGGTCGGCTTGCGCTTGATTGGCTTCCTATTGATGGTGCTCAGCCTGGCAGCCTTGGCCAGTATGAATGCCGGCGATATCTATGAATTTTCGGCCGGTGGTGTGGCCGGCGACGTGATAGCCCAAGCCATGCTGCCTTACTTCAACCAGTTGGGTACCACATTGCTGCTGCTTTGCTTTGTCGGTGCGGGCTTCACTCTGCTGACCGGAATAAGCTGGCTTACCATAGTTGAGCTCACCGGCTTGGCAACTATCTGGTGTTTTCGCAAGCTCAAGCAGTTGCCGGCACGCCTGTCTGGTCCGAAAGAAACCGAAGATACCCGCGGCTTTATGTCGGTAGTGGACAAGTTCCGCCGTGAACGCGATACAGTTGAGCTGGAAGAAGTATTCGAAGAAGATGACGATGAAGATGTCGTAGAGGCGCCCGCCAAGAAGCCTGGACTCCTTAGTCGTTTCCGTAAAAAGGATCAGCAAACTCTGGAGCGGGAAGCCGCGGAATTGGCCGATGAGAATACTGATACTGAGCCCAAGCGTCAGGGCAGGGTAGAGCCTGTGCTTTCGGTTGGCGTTGCCGGAACTGCGGCTGACAAGGCTGCGGACATTCCCTCGGGCAATGCTGAAGACACGCCGCCTTGGCAAGATAGCACCGAAGGCAGTGACACAATCGACTTCGACAAGCGTGCATCAACAGGGGCTATCAGCCATAAAGAGCGGCAATTGCAGACCCAGAAAGCCAGGGTTGAAAACGGTATTATTATTTTACCCGGTGAAGAGGGCGCTTCCAAAGAGCATAAACAACCCATGGATCCCTTGCCGAGCATCTCGCTGCTGGATGTGCCCAACCGCAAGAAAAACCCTATCAGTAAAGAAGAACTGGATCAGGTGGCGCGTTTGGTGGAAAGCAAACTCGCTGACTTTAATATTACCGCGCAAGTGGTCGGAGTCTATCCTGGCCCTGTGATCACCCGCTTTGAGCTGGACTTGGCTCCTGGGGTCAAAGCTTCAAAAATTTCCAACTTATCTAAGGATTTAGCCCGTTCCCTGCTGGCCGAAAGTGTGCGGGTGGTGGAGGTTATTCCGGGTAAAGCCTATGTGGGGCTGGAACTGCCCAACAAGTTCCGCGAAACCGTATTTATGCGTGATGTGCTCGATTGCCAGGCATTCAAGGACAGTAAATCCAATCTCACCATGGTGCTGGGACAAGACATTGCAGGCGATCCTGTCGTGGTGGATTTGGCCAAGATGCCGCACCTTTTGGTGGCAGGCACCACAGGCTCGGGTAAGTCGGTTGGGGTCAACGTGATGATCACCAGTCTGCTGTATAAGTCCGGCCCTGAAGATGTGCGTTTCATCATGATAGATCCCAAGATGCTGGAGCTTTCTGTCTATGAAGGTATTCCGCACCTCTTGTGTGAAGTGGTCACGGATATGAAAGAGGCAGCCAATGCATTGCGTTGGTGTGTTGGTGAGATGGAGCGGCGTTACAAACTGATGTCGGCGCTCGGGGTGCGTAACCTCAAGGGCTTCAACGCCAAAATCGCCGAGGCCAAGGCCGCTGGTACGCCAATATGTGATCCGCTGTGGAAGTCCAACGAAAGCATGGAAGATACGGCGCCTGAACTCGACAAGCTGCCCTCTATCGTGGTTGTCGTGGACGAGTTTGCCGACATGATGATGATAGTCGGTAAAAAGGTGGAAGAACTGATTGCCCGTATAGCCCAGAAGGCCCGCGCTGCCGGTATACACCTTATTCTGGCGACCCAGCGTCCGTCTGTGGATGTGATTACCGGCCTTATCAAGGCCAACATCCCCACCCGAATCGCGTTCCAGGTTTCTTCCCGCATCGACTCGCGCACCATTTTGGATCAGCAGGGCGCCGAAACCCTGCTTGGGATGGGCGATATGCTCTATCTGCCCCCAGGTACCGGCGTGCCCAACCGGGTTCACGGCGCCTTTGTGGACGACCACGAGGTGCATGCGGTGGTTGCCGATTGGCATGCCCGTGGTAAACCTCAATATATTGATGAAATTCTTCAGGGTGCCAGTGACGGCGAACAGGTGTTGCTGCCCGGTGAAGCACCGGAAGGCGGCGAGGAGGAACTGGATGCACTCTACGATGAAGCCGTGGCTTTTGTTACCGAAACCCGCCGCGGTTCTATCTCCAGTGTGCAGCGTAAGTTCAAAATAGGCTATAACCGCGCCGCTCGTATCATAGAGCAGATGGAACTTCAAGGGGTGGTCAGTGCCCAGGGCCATAATGGCAACCGCGAAGTATTGGCGCCACCGCCGCCAAGATAAGACAGATTTGAGGTACAGATGAAAAAAAACGTTATGTTTCTTGCTCTGGCAATGAGCTTACCGGCCGTGGCCGATGATGCCGGAAAACTCAAAGCTAAGTTAGATGCCATTGCCGGTCTGAAAGCCGATTTTCAACAGCAGGTTACAGATATCAATGGCAAACTTATTCAACAAGGCAGTGGCGAGCTCGCCTTGGCGCAGCCCAATCGGTTTTACTGGCATCTGCAGCAGCCGGATGAATCTGTGATAGTGGCAGATGGTAAAGACGTTTGGATCTATAACCCGTTCGCCGAGGAAGTAAGCGTGCTGGCGCTGGAAAATGCCATTGCCGCTTCGCCCATGACGCTTTTGGTGCGCCGTGACGAGACCAGTTGGGCTCGCTATAACATCACTCTGGACAAAGAGTGTTTCCAGATAGCACCCAAAACTGAAGAGGGCGGAGTGCAACAGGTCAGCGTCTGTTTCAAGGATGATACTCTGACCCAACTGGCCCTGAAAGACACTCAGGGTAATCTCAGTCAGTTCAACCTGAGCGGGCAGCAGCCGTTGACAGATAGCGACAAGACACTGTTCCAATTTGAGGTTCCCGAAGGCGTTTCCATTGACGATCAGCGCCCGGGGCGGGAAGGTTAACCTTGTCCAGCCTGAGCTTTGATTTCGCCCCCGACTTTCGCCCCCTGGCTGCAAGAATGCGCCCGGCGACGCTTGAACAGTACGTCGGTCAGCAGCATCTGTTGGGACCTGGGCAACCGCTGAGACTGGCACTGGAAGCCGGCAAGGCCCATTCCATGATGTTCTGGGGGCCGCCGGGTACCGGCAAGACTACGCTGGCAGAGCTGGTTGCTCATTATGCCAACGCCCATGTGGAGCGAATATCTGCGGTTACATCCGGGGTGAAAGAGATCCGCTCGGCGATAGAACACGCCAAAAACGTGGCGCAATCGCGCGGCCAGCGCACCTTGCTGTTTGTCGATGAGGTGCACAGATTCAACAAGAGCCAGCAGGATGCCTTTCTGCCTTTTATTGAAGATGGCACAGTGATTTTTATCGGCGCCACCACAGAAAACCCTTCGTTTGAAATCAATAACGCTTTGCTCTCCAGAGTACGGGTATATCTGATTAAGCGTCTCGATGAAGCCGAGATTGCTACCATAGTGACCCAGGCACTTGCTGATGAAGAGCGTGGCCTAGGCAAACGCCGGTTGCAGATGCCACCGGAGCTGATGGCCAAGTTGGCGACTCTCGCCGATGGCGATGCCCGCAAGGTTCTCAACCTGGTAGAGCTGATGAGTGACATGCTGCCGGATGGTGGTAGTTTTACCGAGGCTATGCTGGTGCAGGTGGCCGGTGAGCAGTTGGCGGGGTTCGATAAGAATGGCGATCAATACTACGACCTGATCTCAGCCGTGCACAAATCGATTCGCGGCTCGGCGCCGGATGCGGCGCTCTATTGGTTTTGTCGTATGCTGGAAGGGGGCTGCGATCCCCTGTATGTCGCAAGACGCCTGCTGGCGATAGCCTCTGAAGATGTGGGTAATGCCGATCCTACCGCGATGACAGTTGCTCTCAACGCCTGGGACTGCTTTCACCGGGTTGGCCCGGCAGAGGGCGAGCGCGCCATAGCGCAGGCGATTGTTTATCTGGCCTCGGCGCCCAAGAGCAATGCGGTGTATACAGCCTTTAAGGCGGCCAGACAATTGGCCCGGGAAACCGGCCAGCAGCCTGTACCCATGCACTTGAGAAATGCGCCGACCGAACTGATGAAATCCATCGGCGCCGGTGAAGGCTATCGTTATGCTCATGATGAGGCCAATGCTTACGCTGCCGGCGAATGTTATTTCCCGGAAGCCTTGGCCGAGAGTCGTTTTTATTATCCGACGGAGCGAGGGTTCGAGAAACGGATCCGCGATAAGTTGGCGCAGCTTTGCCAACTCGACAGCCAAAGTGAGAACAAAAGGTATGATTAATCTGACCGTTGTCGCCCTTGGCGGTGCAACCGGCGCAGTTTTGCGCTACCTGATATCGATATTTGTGCTCCAGCTATTTGGCAGTGGTTTTCCTTTTGGTACACTGGTTGTTAATGTACTTGGCTCATTTCTGATGGGGATGATCTATGCACTGGGAGAACTCAGTCATATCAGCCCTGAGATCAAGGCGCTGGTCGGTGTCGGATTCCTTGGAGCACTGACAACCTTCTCGACTTTCTCAAATGAAACCTTACTGCTGATACAGGGAGGTGAGTTGCTAAAGGCATTTCTGAATGTGGCGTTGAACCTGGGACTGTGCCTGGCCATGGTTTATCTGGGACAACTGCTGATTTTTTCACGTGTATAACTGATAAGACAAGTAGACATGTTAGATCCAAAATATCTGCGTAATGAACTCGCAACAACTGCGGAGCGCCTGGCGACCCGTGGTTTTATCCTCGATGTAGACAGGCTGACCAAGCTGGAAGAAAAGCGCAAGTCGCTGCAGGTGGAAACCGAAGAGCTGCAGGCCAGTCGCAATGCCATCTCCAAGTCCATAGGTCAAGCCAAGTCCCGCGGTGAGGACGTTGCTCCAATCATGGCGCAGGTAGGCGATCTCGGCAGCCAGTTGGACAGCAAAAAGCAGGAGCTGAGTGCACTGCTTGAAGAGCTGGACGCTATTGCCATGAGCATTCCCAATTTGCCGGATGAATCTGTACCTGTCGGTTCAGACGAGAACGACAACGTGGAAATCCGCCGCTGGGGCACGCCAAGGGAGTTTGACTTCCCGGTAAGAGATCATGTGGATCTTGGTGAACTGCTCAAAGGACTGGATTTCAAGAGTGCTGTTAAGGTAACAGGTTCGCGCTTCATCTTTATGCAAGGCCAAATTGCCCGTATGCACCGCGCTCTGGCGCAGTTCATGCTTGATTTGCATACCCAGGAGCACGGCTACACAGAATGCTACGTGCCTTTACTGGTCAACGAAGCCAGCCTCAAGGGCACAGGCCAACTGCCCAAGTTTGGTGAAGATCTGTTTCACACCAAACCTGCCACAGAGGAAGGTCAGGGGCTTAGCCTGATCCCAACCGCCGAAGTGCCGCTGACTAACCTGGCACGCGACACCATACTGGATGAAGCCGAGCTGCCAATCAAGTTGACCGCTCACACGCCATGCTTCCGCAGTGAAGCCGGCTCTTACGGTAAAGATACCCGCGGCCTTATCCGCCAACACCAGTTTGACAAAGTCGAAATGGTGCAGTTGGTGAAGCCGCAGGATTCTGAAGCTGCATTGGAAGAGTTGGTCGGTCACGCCGAAAACGTACTGAAGAAGCTGGGTCTGCCGCACAGAACTATCGTCCTGTGTACAGGTGATATGGGCTTTGGTGCCGCCAAGACCTACGACGTTGAAGTTTGGGTTCCGGCTCAAAATACCTACCGTGAGATCTCTTCCTGCTCCAACGTGCGTGACTTCCAGGCGCGGCGTATGCAGGCCCGTTATCGCGCCAAAGACGACAACAAGCCCAAGCTTATTCATACTCTAAATGGCTCAGGGCTGGCGGTTGGCCGTACTCTGGTGGCCATTTTGGAAAACTACCAAAATGCCGATGGCAGTGTCACAGTACCTGAAGCACTGCGTAGCTATATGGGCGGCATTGAAAAAATAGGTTGATGGGCGAGGTCATATGGATAAAGGTCAGCGCTACCTGCGCTGGCTTGCCTACGTGGCCGTCATCGCAGTTTTTTCTGCCCTGTTTTTAGCCACGCTCGGCAAGGCAGCCATGCTGGTATATGAGAATTTAAAATAGTTATTCTGCATAGTAAAAAGCCCCGAGAACCGGGGCTTTTTTGTGTGCAGAATCGAGTCGCATTAAATACACTTGGCCGGTTTGGGCAGTCCGGCAATCTTGGTGGCCTGCTTGGCCGGCCCCATAGGAAACAGGGTGTAGAGGTACTTGGAGTTACCTTTCTCCGGTCCAAGTGCCTGGCCGATAGCCTTGACCAATACCCGAATAGCCGGGCTGGTCTTGTATTCAAGATAAAAGTTCCGCACAAAGTTAACCACTTCCCAATGGGCATCTGTCAGCTCTATATCTTCAGCTGCGGCGATGACAGGCGCCAGCTCAGGCGTCCAGTCTGAAACTTGTTTCAAATACCCTTGAGGATCAGTCGCTATCTGCTTGTCATTGAATTGAATGAAATCTACCACGAAATAACCTTTGTATGAGCTAATGTCAGCGCTACCAGCGCCGGATAATCCAACTGTTCATAATTGGAGAGAAAGTCCTCGAGCCCGCGGGCCTTGACGTCATCGGCCACCAGCACAACTTTAAAAGGGGACAGCGCCATGGCCCATTGACGTTTCAGCAGGGCGTTTACAGCATCGCCTGCCAACAGAAACACATCTGTCTTGCCGGCATATCTCAGTGCGCAGGACAGCGCAGTGTCGCGCGCCGCCGATGTTTGTATTTGGTGCAATATCATCAGAAAACCATGACCTCATCGGCATCCAGCAGAGTCTGGCGGATCTGCTCGTTATCACAAATAGTGGCAGGAATAACCAGTTCAGTGCGGCCAAGTCCCAGCTCCTGCAACGATTGTTTGCAGACCAGCACTGTGTCTATGTCATAGAGGGGCAGCGCACCCAAGGTAGCGATATAATCCTTGCAGCCGATAAGCTCAGGTTGCTGTTGCTTCAGCAGCGTAAGCACGCCTTCATCGGTAAAGATCAGGCTCACCTCTTGCTCAAAACTGGCGCTCAGCAGCGCCAGATCCAGGCCTTCGCGCCCGGAAGCCGAGCCATGGGGGGCCCGGCGAAAAATAATGGCTATTTTCTTCATTAAAAACTCACCAGACGATCACTCTTTTCAAGCCCGGTAACCAACTCGCCAAGCCCACCCATGGTAAAGCCCGCGGCCAGATTGGCACTCGCTTTGGCGTTATCCTTGGCATCCTGTGCTGAAAGCACACCGCGGCGCAGGGCGGCAGAGACGCAGTTCACCAGATTAAGCTGCCACTCCTTCGCCAACTGTTGCCATGCGGCAGTTAAGTCCAGTTCGTCAGACGCCGGCGCGCATAGGGCATTGGACTGGCTCACGCCGTCCTGATAAAAGAATACGCAGTGAACCTCATGGCCCGCTTGCAGCGCCGCCCGGGTATATTTGAGTGCATGGAAGCCGGCCGCCGGGCCGTAGACACTGCCATTCACCATAATAATAAGTTTGCTCATACCAAAAAAAATGACCCTGAATTAGGGCCATTTTAACCTATTTTCCATCCCGTGGGGATCAGTCATCGCCACCAACACCCATCAGGTGCAGCAGGCTGATAAACAGGTTGAGGAAATCCAGGTACAAGGCAATGGTAGCGCGGATATAGTTGGTCTCACCACCATTAACGATACGGCTGGTATCAAACAGGATAAAACCTGTCATCAGCAGGGCGATACCCGCATTGACAGCCATAAATACCGCGCCGTAACCGACAAAGATATTGATCACCGCAGCGGCAATGACGACCACCAGACCGGCAATCAAGAAGCCGCGCATAAAGGAAAAATCTTTCTTGGTGGTCACGGCATAGGCCGACAGGGCGACGAAGATGGCTGATGTCAGACCAAAGGCCTGAATAATCAGCTCAGGGCCGTTACTCATACCGGCGTAATGATTGAGGATATAACCCAGAGACGCGCCTTCCATACCGGTAAAGGCAAATACCCAAAAGATCCCGGCGGCAGATTCCGCTTTTCTCAGGGTAACGAACAGCAACACCAAGCCACCGATGGAAAGTCCCAGTGACATCATGGGGCCGATACCCATAGCCATGGCGATGGCGGCACATACGGCTGAAAACCCTATGGTCATTGCCAGCAGCATGTAGGTGTTTCTGAGCATTTTGTTCACTTCCATAGTGGAAGTTTGGCTCGAATAAAGGGTTTGCTGAGTCATTTGCTTCTCCGAAGGTTGACTTGACATAGCCAGGGTTAATGGCCCGGCTAGTTTCCATGTTAGAGCAGCTTAAACCTTATTAGGTTCCGCTGTCGTTTTCCTATTAAGAATTGTGTCATTAAACACTGAATCTTTTATGAATTAAAGTCAGGCGAGCCATTCTCTGTGCAGTTTTTCGGTATCGCCCAGATAATCGAGCACCCATTTAAGTGCCGGTGACATCTTGTTGGCGTTCCATGCCAGGCAGCAGGAACTGGCCGGTAACGGCGTTGCCAACTGTTTTTCCACCAGGGCACCGGCGCGAATAAAGGGGCTGGCGAGGTGCACCGGCATATAGCCTATCCCCAAGCCTTCGCGGAAACAGTTGATGGCACGGATCCAATCCGGCACCACCAAGCGGCGCTGATTATCCAGCAACCAGGTGTGACGCTTGGGGATCTCTCTTGACGTGTCATCCAGGCAAATAGAAGGGAAGGGCCTGAGCTCTTCATCCTCCAGTGGCCGGTCGATGGCCGCCAATGGGTGAGACTTGCTCACCAAAAATGCCCACTCGATGTCGCCCATGTCTCTGTGATGGTAGGCGCCGCCGACCGGAATGGCAGTGGTCGCACCTATGGCAACATCGCTGCGCCCGGTAGACAAGGCTTCCCAAACACCGTTGAACACCTCAATGCGAATGATCAGTTCCACGTCGGTGAAGTGACGATAGAAGTCGGCAATCAGTACACTGATCCTGTCGGCCCTGACAATATTATCCAGGGCGATGGACAGTGTCGGCTGCCAACCATTGGCCACCCGCTGGGTTTCCCGTTTCAGATCGTCCAGTTGCTTGAGCATGATCCTGGCTTCCTTGACGAAGTGAGCCCCGGCGGGCGTCAAACTGACGCTGCGGTGATGACGCTCAAACAGCACAACCCCCAACTCTTCCTCAATCTGCTTAATGGCATAACTCACGGCGGAGGGCACCTTATGCAGCTTGTTGGCTGCGGCGGTGAAACTGCCAAGGTGAGAAACAATATCGATAAGTTGTAACGACTGTTCAGAAAGCATGGCGATCCCTTGCTGTGAGAATATTTGAAGACACAAGTCAAAAATAAACGTTTCACCTCGATTGAGCAAGACTTTAGACTGCACCAGTATTCATATTACTTTTGTCTTAAGTTGTAATCAGGTTGTATATGACTCTTAAATATTTCATGTTTTTATGCTATCTCGCGCTTCTGAGCATGTTGGCTTTCATCGCGACCGACATGTATCTCCCAGCATTCAAAGCAATTGAAAGCTCTCTTGATGCCAGCGCTTCTCAGGTAGCCATGTCCTTGACCTCTTTCCTGGCCGGATTGGCCTTGGGGCAACTGCTCTACGGCCCTTTGGTGCAGCGTTTCGGTAAACGTAATTCACTGCTCGGTGGTTTGGCACTGTTCGCCCTGGCAACAGTCAGTATAGGTTTCAGTGACAATATCATCATGCTCAACTGCGCCCGTTTCTTCCAGGCGATTGGCGTCTGCAGCGCGGCAGTCATCTGGCAGGCTTTGGTGGTAGAGCAGTATGATGCCAAAGATTCGCAGCGCATCTTCTCCAACATCATGCCTTTGGTGGCCTTGTCACCGGCATTGGCGCCTATTCTCGGTGCCAAGGTGCTTGGGCATCTGGGCTGGGAAGCGATATTTTTCATTTTGGCGGCGACGGCGCTGGCATTGATGGCACTGACCATGGTGTTGGTTAAGCCGGCAAGCGAGAGTGCTGCCAAAGCTGAAGCAAAAGTGGCTTACAAGACCTTTTTCAACAACACGGGTTATTTGGGCAATGTGCTCATCTATGGTGCATGTTCAGGGGCTTTCTTCGCCTACCTGACACTTTGGCCGATTGTGATGGAGCAGCACGGTTATGAAGCAGACGCCATAGGTTTAAGCTTTATTCCGCAAACCATCATGTTTATTGTCGGTGGCTATGCCAGTAAGTTGCTTATCCGCCGGGTAGGCAGCGAGATGACGCTTAAACTGTTGCTGGCCCTGTTTGGTTTGTGTGTGTTGGCGATTGCCTTGGCGACTTTGGTATTCAAGGCGCAAACCATCTATCCATTGCTTATTGCATTTTCTGTGCTGGCCGCGGCCAATGGTGCCATTTATCCGATAGTGGTTAACAGTGCGCTGCAACATTTCAGTCAGTGCGCCTCCAAAGCGGCCGGGCTGCAAAACTTTTTACAGATAACTTTGGCATTCGGAGCATCAAGTCTGGTTGCTGTGTGGGCCACGGCCGGGGAAACTGCGATTGCCTGGGGGATCCTGGGTTGCAGTGTGCTGGTATTGGCTGGTTATAAACTGCGTCAGTTTGCCGACTGGTCGCAGGTGAGGGCAGGTTTTACCAAGCCGGATCCGGCGCGTTTGGCACTGCATGCAGAAGAAACACCCAAAGACTGAGTGCAGATTGAGCAAATAGATAAGGCCGTGACATTTTCTGCTTTACAGTCTCATATCCTCGCTATAGTATTTGCAGCGTTCGGAGGGGTGGCAGAGTGGTTGAATGCACCGGTCTTGAAAACCGGCATGGGTTTATAGCCCATCCAGGGTTCAAATCCCTGCTCCTCCGCCATATTCAGAGAAGCCCGCTTGTGTAAACAGGCGGGCTTTTTCGTATCTCGGTTTTGATGATAGCGATTAGCCTGGTATAGGCGGTTAGCGGATTGCTGGGTTTATAGCGCCGTCATGCAGGGTTCAAATCCTTGCTCCTTTGCCAAATTCAGAGAAGCCCGCTTGTGTAAACAGGCGGGCTTTTTCGTATCTCGGTTTTGATGATAGCGATTAGCCTGGTATAGGCGGTTAGCGGATTGCTGGGTTTATAGCGCCGTTATGCAGGGTTCAAATCCCGGCTCCTTCGCCATATTCAGAGAGGCCCGCTTGTGTAAACAGGCGGGCTTTTTCGTATCTCAGTTTTGATGATAGCGATTAGCCTGGTATAGGCGGTTAGCGGATTGCCGGGTTTATAGCGCCGTTATGCAGGGTTCAAATCCCGGCTCCTTCGCCATATTCAGAGAGGCCCGCTTGTGTAAACAGGCGGGCTTTTTCGTATCTCGGTTTTGATGATAGCGATTAGCCTGGTATAGGCGGTTAGCGGATTGCTGGGTTTATAGCGCCGTTATGCAGGGTTCAAATCCCGGCTCCTTCGCCATATTCAGAGAGGCCCGCTTGTGTAAACAGGCGGGCTTTTTCGTATCTCAGTTTTGATGATAGCGATTAGCCTGGTATAGGCGGTTAGCGGATTGCTGGGTTTATAGCGCCGTCATGCAGGGTTCAAATCCCTGCTCCTTTGCCAAATTCAAAGAGCCCCGCTCGCGGGGCTTGGTTATGGAATGATTCAAACTAACAGCTTAAGACTGAATACTGGTTTGCAGCGCAGCAATAGGCTGTTTTTGTGGTATGGCCCAGATACTGTCAGCCGGACCCTGGGTCGCTCGTTTAAAGGTTTTGAGCGCGCCAAAGGCAAAGATGGCGGCAAAACCGAATGCGGTAAGATCCACCGCCCAGGTGCCTGGGGTCTCCGGTGCCCAAATTTCAAGACCGGGGGCCAACAACGCCAGGATGGATGTCAGCGGCATTGCCAGACAGACCAGCGCCGATAGCGCTTGCAGTGTTACCGCGGCTCTGGCAGCACCACGCCAGAAAGCATAAGCCAGGGCGATAAGGAAACTGGCGTAGTAGCTCCACAGATACAGATGATTGATATTTTCTACATGAGCATATCCCCATTTACCCAGCAACATGGCCAGCGCAACGCCTAACATTGAACCCAAGCAAATTCCTACAGTAGCGGCTCCAAGGAGCCTGACTCTTCTTGGTTGCTCTGGAATGGGCTCCCCCTTGCGCTGTTTACTGCGGCGCTTTTCCAGCCAGAGCAGATTACCGCTGTAAAACAGCATGGCACCACTCATTCCGAGGAAAAAATAAAGCCAGCGACCGGGATAGCCGCCGTAGGAGCCAAAGTGCAGTCCAAAGAATACCGAAACCATCCGGCCCCAAACGCCTTCTTCCCCCGGAGTAAAGGTGCTGTTGCCCACCTCAAGGGTGTAGGGGTTGATATAAAGGAAGTCTCCTATCGGGCCGCGCATCAACGCTTCTTCGTTATACATGGCCATCCGGACCATGGGAGCCGGAGTATCCATGCCCACATAGGTCAAACTGAGTGCCTGATAACCGGGCGCGAAGCTTTCGGCCCGAGCAACCAGTTCTGTTACCGGGGGCAGGGTGCTCAGTGAGCGCACTTCGCCCTTGGGCGCTTCGCGGTTGAACATCGGCTTATCGCCATAAACAAACTGCCCCAAGGCGCCGTACAATTGATCGTGAAAGACAAACACCACCACGGTCAAACTGATAATGATATGAAATGGCAGGGCGGTGATGCCAAGCAAATTGTGGCTGTCGAGCCAAAAACGATTGGGGCCTTTCTTGCGCCTTAAGGCAAACAGCGTTTTCACCAGAGTTGGCAGCATGAAGATCACCCCGGAAACCAACGCCAGAAAATAGAGAATGCCGGCAACCCCCATAAAATAAGCACCGAGCTGCTCATGTCCCATATCACCGGGAATACCGCCGGTGCGGTGCAGCTCATCTATCAAGCGTGCCAGTTGGCTCTTGAGTTCCTTATGGGAGATGAGCTCACCTTGATTGCTTAAACTGGCATGCCAAAGCTCATCGCCCAGACCCCATTGCCGCTCACTGCCGGAGGCGTACCAACTCAAAGGCGAATGCTTGTCGCTGGCAAGATGAAGGCTGAAGCCCTTACTTAACTCAGGGTGCTGCGCTCTGGCTTCGCTGAGTAGTTTGTCCATCTGTTCCAGTTTCACCTGTGGCAAAATGGTTTGCGGTGGTGATGACCAGGCGGCAATCTCTTCCTTGAACATGGTCAGGGCGCCGGCATAAAAACCGATAAACAGTAAAATCCCGGCGAGTATGCCCACCCAGGTATGAAGTGTTTGATAAATTCTGAGAATATCGCTGCGGATCTGCATTTACTTAACCCACCATAGCAGCAGCCATGCAAGCACGTTGGCCGCCATTAGCCAGAAAATGGCGCGGCGGGCACTGTAGAACAAATAGCTGAAGCTGAAGAATGAAAGCCAGAGTGGCGCTATCAGCCACATATTGAATTGCACCTTATCTTTGGCATCTATTCCACCAGGCCCCACCCAGGCAAAGATACCACTGAGTGCCACTGCCAGGGCAAAGCCCAGCAAGGCGCCGGCAAGGGTTTTTCCCAGCCAGTCAGGACGGATTTTATCTTTTTTAATGGTTGTCATTCGTTGTCTCCCTTGAGCAGGGAAATGAAGGGCAGGGAGCCCAGCAGCATGGAAAGCAGCATTAGCCAAAAAAACAGCGCGGCTGAGGCCGTCAACAGTAACCCCCAACCGAGCAGAGTCAGCAGCAGTAATAAAGTGCCCAGCAGTTTGGCCTGCCAGGGCAAAGATTTGGCAAGCAATACCTGATGTTTACTGCCCAAATAGATAAGCAGCGAACCCAGGGTCATCGTCAGGATCAACAGGAGGTACCACATGAGTTGCGATGTCCGAAGAATTGGTTTGATAAAGAATCGCAACATAGCACAAGTACCAAACCTATCAAATGATATTTATTCCCATTTACAATTAGGGTCAGCTTAAATACAAGTTACTGATATCATAGATTAACCCTATTCAAATCGATGAGGAGTTTATGTGTTACTCCACATAAACCCTGAGGAAATAAAACCGGTGATGCAGCCCTTATGATCTCGGCAAGAAAGTTAAACAGCTATGTGGAGAAGGCACTTCATTTTTGATTGACGGCTGTTTTTTAAAAGATGCTGTAAGCCTTTTCTGGGAACATAGCCAAAGGAAAACCTAGTATGAAAAGCACAAAATCTCAGGAATGTCGTTCACTGTTCAAGACATTGTTGAAGTCACTGCGATTACCGGATCTATTTGACGGGCAAATGGAAACTTAACCTCTGGATGACTATGTTAAATAGAGTAAAGCGTCCGAGTTTCTGGTTGTTTCAGATCAGCCATCTAAAAGATGTAGAGACAATTGCGGTGCAGCAAGATTATCGGAAAACCCATAAGCTAGGCGGGAAACCATTAGCCAACCCGCTGGGCAATCAACTAGTCTTGATGACTGTCAGTAACAACCGAGTGTAGTTACAATCAAAGCAATGCGAAAAATTAGTCTCAAAAGTTGAAGCAAAACCCGAGTCAACACAACGAGAGTGGACTTAACTCAATTCAGGACATTCTTGCCGAGCATGTTTTACATGAAACAGCTCCATGATGCGGGTGCATGGATTTGTGGGGCAAACAGGGAAAGCAGAAAGGGTATGTAGATAGATTCACTCGGAACAAATTTAACATAATATACATTGTGCGCATTTGTATGTGTAGCTGTTTGAAATCTGAGGGTTATTACCGGTAATCCTTGGGTTTAAGGCGATTTCCTCCCTGAGCCACCTTAAACCTCTAAGCAATATTCTTGGATTAACTCTCAATTCCCTGAAGTCTATCCAGTGGCTTGGCGGATGCACTCTGGTGTCTTTCCTCTTGGCTGGTGTGCAGATACTGTGATGTTGTGTCTATGCTTTCATGACCGGCGTCGGCCTGCACATGGGATAAAGGTCGGCCATTGAGATTGATGTCATGGGTGATCCCTGTGTGGCGGATGCTGTGCGCAGTGAGCTGCCGCATTTCATTGGCTTCACGGATAAAGCCATCTTTCTCGGCATCGTCGGCGGCGCAGTTGATCAAAAACTGAATTTCATCCCGCAATTGACGTATGCCGAGGTTGGCATTGAGCTCGCCACTTTCCCGACCACGGCCGGCGGCTCGATGCCGTATAAACAGCGGCGTAGTTTCATTGGTTTCGGGATAATCGCTCAGCCCCAAATGGCGCCGATAACTTTGCAGTGATTGCAATAACGCCTTGGATACGGCTACGTTTCTGGCCTTGCCGCCTTTACTCCTGGGAATATGAAAATACCAGATACCGCTGTGATTATGGCGCTTGAATTGACTCATGGTTGGCGCATAACCGGCACGAGCGGCAATTTCCGAGATCCGCAGATAACAGCCGTACATCAGGTTAATCAAGAACAGACTGCGTTGATGTTGTGCCGGCTCGGCTTCTGCCAGGCGCTGTACACAAGTCACAAGATAAGACCATTGCAGCTCACTGAACACCTTGAGTTGCTCTTCGGCAGGATCCACCCTGAACTTACTCTTATTGGCAAAGCGACTGTGATTGAGCCAGAGTTGCGCCGGATTGCGCTCACAATATTCTTCGCTCATAAGATAAGTATAAAATGATGAAAGTATTGCAATTTTTGTCTTTAAGGCATTATCACTCAGGCTGTAAGGCAAAGGTTTGCCGAGCGCCTTGCGACCAATAAACGGCCGCCAGTTGGGATTGGGCTCCCGGCTTTGACTGAGCTTATCCGTCTTAAATTGCGCTACATTGAAATAACCCACTAATTCTGTCGGTGGCGCCTGGCAATAAGCCACGTAACGACCCATTTCCCGTCGGCCCATATTGGCGGCAGATATACCTGCAACATCGAAACACCAGTGAAAAAAGGTCGTCAACTCGCTGCGATAAGCCTTGTAGTTGTTCTCACAGTCTCTTTGTTCATAGAGCCAATCGGTTGCATGCTCAAGCAAGAGACCCGCATCGGCCACTTTACCTAGGCTTAATTGGGTAATATAGCTGTTGACCACAGGGTTACCCTGCAAAAGCAAGTCTGCGCGGTCAAACAGTGGCATGGCTCTTAATGGCTGATTGTCTTCCAAGGTAAAGCCTATTCTATAGCAATGATTATTATAGATTTTACCCTTTTTTGACTGATGCCGATAATGTTATTTATCGGCACTAACCTCTGTTTCACATTGACTGCACTGGCGATCGCAATGGACTCTTTGCTTACAGCACCAAAGGCACAATTGCCAAACCTGCTTTTTGGATTGACTGTCGAGACAACGAAAATCCGCCGCACATAACTCACCCTTGTGGATCAACTCAGCCAGTTTGCCGACGGGTATCGCCATGCAGACCTCCTGATCAGTTTTATACGGTATTGTTCTGCTGTTGGCTTTCATTCTTTTACCTCTGATAATGAGAATAATTCTCAATATAGTAGATCCTGACTCTACTGAAAATCCCCCTATCCCACCATCAGCTAATTTTGTGAACTATTGCTAGCCCTTCTCGATGCTTGGACTACACTTTTGATTGGTAAATCAAAACTATTCAAATGATTGGAGTCAGACCGATGCGGATTGACACGGCCAAGAAAGGCCCGTTATTTGCCTCTAAGACAGCTTCAGCCCCCACAGATAATCTGCCCCCTTGGAAAATACTTGTGGTGGATGATGAGCCTGATGTGCACACAGTGACTAAACTTGCCCTCTCCCGCTTTAAGCTGGATGGCCGAGGTTTGAGCTTTATCAACGCCTATAGTGGCGAACAAGCCAAAGAGATACTGCAAGGCGAAGAGGATGTCGCCGTCGCCTTTATTGATGTGGTGATGGAAAGCGATCATGCCGGGCTTGAGTTGGTACGTTGGATCCGTGAAAGGCAAAACAACAAAGCCATCAGGCTGATTTTGCGGACCGGCCAACCAGGACAGGCACCTGAAGACGATGTGATAGTCAACTATGATATCAATGACTATAAAGCCAAGGCCGAACTGGACTCCCGCAAACTGACAACCAGTGTTTACTCTGCCCTGCGCTCTTTCAGGGACATTACCGAAATTGAGCAAGCGCGGCAGATGCAGCTTAGTCATCGTCGTGGTTTGGAACGAGTATTGGAAGCCACCTCCGGTCTGTTTGAACTCCGCACTCTGCACAAGTTTGCTGATGGCTTGCTGACTCAGGTCGCCAACTTGTTGGAGTTAAAAGACACCACAACCATACTCGGTTGTAACGCTATGGATGCAGTGACTGAGCCCGGTGAAAACAAAAAAATTCAAATCATTGCCGCCACGGGCGAGTTTACCAACCACCACGAAAAGCCCTTGCCTGCAGAGATCCGCTCACTGATGGAAGAAGCTCTGAAAGAGCAGCGCTGTCTCTATCGTGATGACTGCTTTGTGGGCTACTTTCCGGCCAAGAATAACTGGGTCAATCTGCTTTATATGGATTCTGTCAGCCAGTTGACCGATCTGGATAAACAGCTTATCGATATTTTTGCCATCAACGTCGGGGTGGCGTTTGAAAACCTGTTGCTTAACCAGGAGGTGGAAGATACTCAGTCGGAGCTGATTCTACGTCTTGGCGATGTGGTGGAAAGCCGCTCCAAGGAAGCGGCCAATCATGTAAAACGTATGGCAGAATATTGCCACGCACTGGCACTACTTGCCGGTTTGCCGGAGACTGAAGCCGATTTGCTCAAGCGCGCTGCACCTATGCATGACATAGGAAAAATTGCCATTCCCGATAATGTGCTACTCAAACCGGGAAAACTGGACAATATTGAGTGGGATGTGATGCGCCAGCACCCGATAATCGGCCATCAGATCCTGGCCAATTCTGAGCGGCCCATTTTAAAGGCCGCCGGCACCATCGCCCTGCAACACCATGAGAAATACGATGGTAGTGGCTATCCCAGAGGCCTATCGGGTGAAGAGATCCACCCTTTTGCCAGAATCGTTGCCATTGCCGATGTGTTCGATGCCCTATCCCATGCCAGATGTTATAAGCCGGCCTGGCCGCTCGATGAGGTGCTGAGTGAGATGCAATCCTGCAGCGGCAACCATTTTGATCCGGACTTTTTAAAGCTGTTTATCGATAACATAGATGTTTTCATCAAAATCAAAAACAGCTGGCGTGATGACGCGGGATCTTGAGTTATTGCCAATGGCGCGTCAATAAGGTGATTCTTATTACTCTTGCTTGTGACGGTCAGCAAGAAAGTCGAACCAAGTGGAGTACTGTTCTGTACCTTGCTGCCAACTGACAAACACCCGCCATACCATATAACCACTGCTGCAGGAGCCAAAAATCAGCTGGCCCTCAAATGTTTCCCCTTCGGTGGCAGATGGCGTCATGGGAATGACGCCCATAAACATATCTCTGCCTTCTACACGAAGTTTGAGATTGGACACCGGGCGATCAAAGCCAAGCTGCCAGTGAATAGGCTTTTCGCTGGGGGCATATTCTGGGTTTAACATCAGAGAGATCTGCTGCTCGCCCAATTTCTTAACACAAGCAGACACGGAAAAATCACACAAACTGGGATCGCTGGCAGATTGGGTTGTGCTTGGAACTTGAGCCTGGTCACACCCAAGAAGCGCAAACAGGCTGAAAACGGCGCAAAATAGCTTGGAAAGAGTCACGCTATGCATAAAATTTCACCTTATGCTGCAAGGTGTTAACATTCTATGGTCAAGTTTGATCTGGATCAACAATGTGTCCGGCAGATTGGTATCTTTTTTGATGTAGCTCAAGTATCATTGCATCGCCTGACGTTTTATTCCAAATATGCAGGCCAAGCCATTGACACAAGAGTGTGACTCTCATAGGGGACGCCTTCACTCGAGTCATTTTATAACAGGTAAAGGCCAGTCCTTTACTGAACAACAAGTAAAAGTAATAAGCAGTGGAAGCAATATGATGAACCATTCCCAGCCAACAGGCGCTGATTACAATTACACCGTTGTCCGCCAATTTGCCTTAACCACAGTTTTGTGGGGCATTATTGGTATGTCATTAGGTGTACTTATCGCGGCTCAGTTAATCTGGCCACAGCTGAACTTTGAGACTCCTTGGTTAACTTTCAGTCGTTTAAGACCGTTACATACCAATGCTGTGATCTTTGCGTTCGGCACATCAGCCCTTTTCGCCACATCCTATTATGTCGTTCAACGCACCTGTCAGACCCGTCTGTTTGCACCTAAGCTGGCTGCATTCACGTTCTGGGGATGGCAAGCCATCATCCTTTCGGCCGTAATCACTCTGCCGCTGGGTATCACCAGCAGTAAAGAATATGCCGAACTGGAATGGCCGATTGATATCGCCATCGCCGTAGTCTGGATCGCTTATGCGACCGTGTTCTTCGGTACCATTATCAAACGAACCACTTCCCATATCTATGTGGCCAACTGGTTCTTTGGCGCCTTCATTATCACAGTAGCCGTACTGCACATAGTGAACTCCATGGCTGTTCCTGTCAGTCTGTGGAAATCATACTCGCTGTACAGTGGCGCCGTCGATGCCATGGTGCAATGGTGGTACGGCCATAACGCGGTAGGCTTCCTGCTGACTGCCGGTTTCCTCGGAATGATGTATTACTTCGTTCCCAAACAAGCCGGGCGTCCCGTTTACTCATATCGTCTGTCGATTGTCCACTTCTGGGCACTTATCGCCCTGTACATCTGGGCCGGTCCTCACCATCTGCATTACACCGCCCTGCCCGATTGGACTCAGTCTCTGGGTATGGTGATGTCACTGATCCTGTTCGCACCTTCTTGGGGCGGCATGATCAACGGTATCATGACCCTGTCCGGTGCTTGGCATAAACTGCGTACCGATCCGGTTCTGCGCTTCCTGGTGGTATCTCTGTCCTTCTACGGTATGTCTACCTTCGAAGGTCCTATGATGGCCATCAAGACAGTAAATGCTCTGTCTCACTACACCGACTGGACCATTGGTCACGTTCACTCTGGTGCACTTGGCTGGGTTGCCATGGTGTCTATCGGTTCTCTGTACCACCTGATCCCTGTGTTGTTTGGTCATGGCCGCATGTACTCAACCAAGCTGGTGAACCTGCACTTCTGGCTGGCGACTATCGGTACCGTACTTTATATCGTTGCCATGTGGATCTCCGGTGTAATGCAAGGTCTGATGTGGCGCGCAGTGAACGCAGACGGCACCCTGACTTACAGCTTTGTTGAAAGTCTGGAAGCCTCTTATCCGTTCTACTTCGTCCGCTTCCTGGGTGGTTGTTTCTTCGTAACGGGTATGCTGATCATGGCTTACAACGTGCTGCGCACTGTTTATGCCCCTAAAGACTCTCTGCCTGCCATCGCAGAAGCCAAAGCCGCATAAGGAGCAGTAACGATGAAATTCAATCATGAAATAGTTGAGAAGAACGTCGGCCTGCTGGGTATCTTCACTGTGATAGCCATCAGTATTGGTGGCCTGGTGCAGATCACGCCGCTTATCTTCCAAAAAGATACCACTGAGCCGGTAGCCGGTCTCAAGCCTTACACAGCCTTGCAGCTGGAAGGCCGTGATATCTATATCCGTGAAGGATGTAACAACTGTCACAGCCAAATGATCCGTCCGCTGCGTGCTGAAACCGAACGTTACGGTCACTATTCGGTTGCCGGTGAATCTGTTTGGGATCACCCCTTCTTGTGGGGTTCCAAGCGTACAGGTCCCGACTTGGCCCGTGTGGGTGGTCGTTACAGTGACAAATGGCATGAAGTTCACCTGATCGATCCCCGTGCAGTTGTTCCTCAGTCCAACATGCCTGCCTTCCCTTGGCTTGCTGAAAACACCCTTACAGGTGAATACACAGCCAAGAAAATGGAAGTGATGCGTGGTTTTGGTGTGCCATACGAAGATAAAGATATCGAAGGCGCCCAAAAAGCCGTTGAAGGCAAGACAGAACTGCAGGCGCTGATCGCTTATCTGCAGTCGCTGGGACACGCACTGAAATAAGGAGGCAAATATGGACTACGGCACTATACAAGGGATTATAACGCTGGTTTTGATCCTGGTTTTTGTCGGGATATTTGCTTGGGCATATAGCTCGCGTCGTCAAAAGCAATTCGACGAAGCAGCTAATCTGGTGTTTTCCGATGAGGAACAACACCAGAATGCGAAGGACTCAGGAGAACACAAATAATGTTAATGAGTAACTTCTGGAGTATCTGGATCACCGTACTCAGCTTACTGGTGATCGCAGGATGTTTTATTCTGCTACGGCTCTGCTCCAAAAACACCACGCCGGAGATTAAAGAAGGCGACCTGATGGACCACAGCTATGATGGTATTCAGGAGATCAACAACCCACTGCCTAAGTGGTGGAGCTATCTCTTTTATATCACCATCGTCTTTGGTCTGCTCTACCTGGTACTCTACCCTGGCCTGGGTAACTACAAAGGCCTGCTCGGCTGGAGTAGTTCCAACCAGAGCATAGGTACAGAGCAAGGCATCAAGGCCGACTCTGCCAAGGCGATTGCCGACGCAACAGAAGAAGGCCGTTGGGTGCAGTACGATCAGGAAGTGAAGCTTGCCGATGAGAAGTACGGCCCTATCTTTGAAGCCTATAAAGCAACGCCATTGGCCGAGCTGGTTAAGAACGAAGAAGCTCTCAAAGTAGGTGGCCGTCTGTTCCTGCAGAACTGTGCCCAGTGTCATGGCTCAGCAGGTCGTGGTGGCAAAGGCTTCCCCAACCTGACCGACGGTGACTGGTTGTACGGCGGTGAGTTGGAAACCATCAAGACCACCATAATGAACGGTCGTCACGGTATGATGCCACCTAAAGGTGGTCTGCCTATCGATGACAGCGAGATTGAAGGTTTGGCCGAATATGTGATTAGCCTGTCCGGTCGTGAACACGACGCGGCTTTGGCTGCCAAAGGCCAGGGTTCATTCATGAAGGGCTGTTTTGCCTGTCACGGTATGGACGCCAAAGGCAACAAGCTGATGGGTGCCCCTAACCTGACCGACAATGTCTGGCTCTACGGCGGCAGCCGTGGCGTGATAATGGAATCCATCAAGAACGGCCGCAGTGGCGTTATGCCACCTTGGAAAGACGTTCTCGGTGAAGAGAAAGTTCACGTTATCGCCGCTTACGTATACAGCTTGTCACATCAGGCAGAGAAGTAAGTTCGCTTGACTTTTCAAAGGCCTCGATAATTTCGGGGCCTTTGTTTTTAAAAAACCGCTTTCGCGATAGAATAGCCGCCCAAATAGAATAGTAGGTAAACAGTATGAGCGCTCCACAAGCCTGGTATAAGCAGTTCTGGCCTTGGTTTCTTATCGTTTTGCCCATGTGCGCCGTTATAGCCAGTTTTGCCACTTTGCGTATTGCCCTCACCAACTCCGATTCCCTGGTTGCCGACGACTACTATAAAAACGGCAAGGCAATTAACCAGGACATCCACAAAATTCAATATGCCCGTCAACTGGGGATGCAGTTTTCTCTTGAATGGCATAATGGTGAACTCCTGATAACCCAACACGGTGGCCCGGAATATCTGGCGGCAATGAATCTGGAGTTTTACCACCCTACTCTGGCAGAAAAGGATTTTACCCAAATGCTGACGGCTGATGCCTCCAAGGTCTATCGCTATATCCCCAGTGAGTCGCTTGATGGCGCCTGGGTTGTGCGAATCGAAGGATTTGACCGTAAATGGCGTTTGCAGCAAAGACTGCAGATAGAAGCGGATAAAACCTACTGGCTCAATTGAGTGCTGTCATGACACATACAGTCTGTTTTCATTGTGGGGAGCCCGTGACCACGGGTATGCAGTTCAGTACAGTGATTGATGGTCAGGCTCAGCCCATGTGTTGTCTTGGCTGTCAGGCAGTGGCTCAGGCCATCATGGATGCCGGACTGACCAATTACTATAAATTTCGCTCCGAACCCGGCAGCAGGCAAAACGCTCTGGTGCCGGACGAGCTCAAGACCTTCAGTGCCTACGATCTTCCCGAAGTGCAACAGGATTTTGTGCACGATCAGGGCAATCAAACCTCAGTCTCGCTATCGATTGACGGCATTACCTGTGCCGCCTGCGCCTGGCTCATCGAGCATAAAGTCAAACAGTTGCCCGGCATAGATTCGGTGCAGGTTAACTCCACCACCCAAAGGGCCTTGATAAGTTGGCGTCCAGCCGACATCAAACTGTCTGAAATACTTAATCAAATCGGCCGTATCGGTTATCAGGCGGCGCCGTATCAGTTAGATGATCAGGAAGTTCAGAGTAAAAAGAACAGCCGTAAGTTTCTGCTGAGGCTTGGCTTGGCGGGCTTTGCTACCATGCAGGTGATGATGTTCGCCCTGGCGCTGTACGCCGGTTACTTTACCGGGCTTGAGGTGGAATATCGCGACTATTTCCGCTGGGTGAGCATGATGTTTGCCGCACCTGTGGTGTTCTATTCGGCGCAGCCTTTCTATTTCAGTGCCCTGCGGGCCTTGCTCGCAGGCAGGCTCAATATGGATGTGTCTGTCTCCATCGCCATCTGCGGCGCTTATATCGCCAGCTGTATTGCGACAATACAAGGCACAGGCGAAGTCTATTTCGAGTCTGTGTCCATGTTCACCTTCTTCCTGTTGCTTGGGCGCTATTTTGAACAGGCGGCGCGACAGAAAGCCTCGGTCAGTTCGAGTAACCTGCATAAGTTGGTGCCCTTGACCGCCCAACGTATTGTGGATGATGGCAGCAACGAAGAGATCCCCGCCAAACGCCTGCAAATAGACGACTTGGTGCTGGTAAGGCCGGGGGAAGTGATCCCCGCCGACGGCTCGGTTGAGCACGGCCATTCTGCGGTCAACGAGGCCATGCTTACCGGCGAGCAGATGCCGCAGAGCAAACAGCCTGGAGACCAGGTTTATGCCGGTACCATCAACCAGGATCAACCACTGAAAGTACGGGTGAACGCCATAGGCCAGGATCAACTGGTGGCAGAAATCATCCGCTTGCAGGAGCTGGCCTCCAATAACAAACCCGCTGTCGCTATGACGGCCGATAAGCTGTCGCGTTATTTCACCGGCACCATACTCAGCATAGCGGCTATCACTTATCTGGTGTGGCACCAGTTCTCCCCCGAAGATGCTTTCTGGGTCACCCTGTCTGTATTGGTAGCTACCTGCCCATGCGCGCTGGCCTTGGCAACCCCGACGGCAGTGACCTGCGCCACTGCGCTGTTTACTCGCCTGGGGGTGATTACCCGTAAAGCGGGAGTGTTTGAAAAGTTGCCGCAAATTGATGCTGTCGTCTTTGACAAGACAGGCACCCTGACCTGTGGCAATCTGACCTTGTTGGAGACCCGCATCACCAAAGGCCGTGAGGCTGAGTATAGCGAGTTGCAGGTACAACAATTGGCGGCAGCGCTCGAAGCAGGTTCATTGCATCCAATAGCCCTGGCTTTTAGCCCTTATGGCGGCGCACTTGCAGCGGAAGACGTGCATCATCAGGTGGCTCGCGGCATTAGTGGTAAGATCAATGGCCGTGATTTTAAGATAGGAAACGCCGAGTTTGTCGGAATTGAGCTTGCCCCGAGCGAGCAGCAACAGGTGTTCCTCGCCGATGAGCAAGGCTTGGTGGCCAGTTTTATTTTGCAAGATAGGCTCAGAGAAGACGCCAAAGATACTGTGGATGCGCTCAAGGCAAACAATATCCGTCTGGCGATTGCCAGTGGTGATACCCGGCCCCATGTCGAGTCCCTGGCTCGGCAAGTGGGCATAGCTGAAGTGCACGCAGACATGAGCCCGGCAGCCAAACTCGACTATGTACGCCGTTTGCAACAACAACATAAGGTGGCCATGTTCGGCGATGGCATCAATGATGCCCCTGTGCTTGCCGGCGCCGATCTCTCTATCGCCATGGGCAGTGGCACGGCGCTGGCGAAAAACAGTGCCGATCTGATTCTGCTTGGCGACCATCTATGGCGTTTTACCCAAGCCATAGCGGTTGCTCGCAAAGCCAATCGTATCATTCGCCAAAATCTTGCCTGGGCTTTGGGATATAACCTTCTTATACTGCCTCTGGCCGTAACTGGTCATGTTGCACCATATATCGCCGCCATCGGCATGTCGGCCAGTTCGCTGATCGTTGTCAGCAACAGCCTCAGACTTCTCAGGGTCCGCTTATGAGTATTATCTACGTACTAATCCCCATTGCCATGTTGTTTGTGCTGATTGCTGTTGGTGTGTTCTTCTGGGCGGTAAAATCGGATCAATTTGATGATCTCGAGCGCCACAGTGTGTCGATTCTGTTTGATGAGGAACCAACGAACAGCAAGACTCAACAGGAACAGACTCAAACGGCTGAAGCTCAAGTCACTCAAGCTCCTCAGGATAGAGGCAATGGAATATAACCTCACCGGCGCCTTTTTGGTGGGCCTGATGGGAGCCGGGCACTGCTTTGGTATGTGCGGTGGTTTGGTGGGCGCCTTTTCCAGCCAGCTTCCCGCCGCCCGTCGAGGCCAGAATCCGCTGGCGCAACAACTCTCGTTTCTGCTTCCCTATAATCTTGGCCGTATTCTCAGTTACAGCTTGGCCGGCGCTTTGGTGGGCGGTTCTGCCGCCGGGCTTGGCATGCTGTTTGATATTGATATTTATCTCTTGGTGCTCAGGCTCATTGCCGGTGTGATGATGATCGCCATGGGTCTTTATATTGCCCGCATTTGGGTAGGGCTGGTGCAGATTGAGCGCCTGGGTCAGGGATTGTGGCGTTTACTTAAACCATTGTCCCAAAAAGTGTTACCCGTGACTCACCCCGGGCAGGCTTTATTGGCTGGTATGGTATGGGGCTGGCTACCTTGTGGCCTGGTATACAGTACTCTTACTTGGGCCGTAGCCAGTGGCAGCGCCAGCCAGGGCGCGCTTATTATGCTTTGTTTCGGTTTGGGAACATTACCTGCCCTGCTCAGCGCCGGTGTTGCCGCCAAGGCGCTGGCCGACTGGGCTCAAAAGCGCGCCGTACGCTTGATTGCCGGTTTACTCTTGGTTGGATTCGGGATCCAAACACTCTATATTGCTCTGGCTCAGCTCGACTAGCCGGGGTCAGTGAATTGGTTTAACATGGGAAGAGTCGCTTTACTTGAGAAAGACTATGACAATAGACAACAACAAGCATCGTCGCCCTGCTGCCGGGGGCTGTACCATTCATTGTCATGATTGCAGCATGGGGACCTTGTGTATTCCCTTTACGCTCAACACCAATGAGTTGGATCAGCTTGACAATATTATCGAACGCAAGAAACCCATTCAGAAGGGTGAACAGCTGTTCAAGTCCGGAGATCCACTAAAGTCTCTATATGCTATTCGATCCGGAACGATTAAAAGCTATACCATCACAGAACAGGGTGATGAGCAGATCACCGGCTTCCATCTGGCCGGTGATGTCATAGGCTTTGACGGTATCCATGCCCAATCACACCAGAGTTTTGCCCAGGCCCTGGAAACCTCTATGGTCTGTGAAATCCCCTTCAATACTTTGGACGAACTCTCAGGCACCATGCCCAAACTCAGGCAGCAGATCATGCGCCTGATGAGTAATGAAATCATGAGTGACCAAGGGATGATCCTGCTGCTAAGCAAAAAGAATGCCGAGGAACGCCTGGCCGCTTTCATCAGTAACCTTGCGGCCCGATTCGGTAGCCGCGGCTTCTCTCCCAGAGAATTTCGCCTCACCATGACCCGCGGTGATATAGGCAACTATCTCGGTCTCACAGTGGAAACCATCAGTCGTTTGTTGGGACGGTTCCAAAAGGCCGGACTAATTGAAGTGAAAGGCAAATATATCACTATACTGGATCTGGAAGAGCTCGACAGGTTGGCTGGAGCTGCCCGGATAGCAAGATAGCAAGCGATTCAATATATTGATCTCAAGCAATACAAATCACAGCCAATATCGCATGATATAGGTATATCCTGCGGAATAAGGAAAAAGCCATGAGGGACTATCAAAAGCTATTGGTCGTAGTCGACCCCACATCAGAACAGCAGCCTGCTCTTGCCCGAGCGGTGGAACTCGCCACCCGCAGCAAGGCCAAGATCACTGTGTTTCTGTCTATCTTTGATTTCTCCTATGAAATGACCTCAATTCTTTCCAATCAGGAACGTGAGGCCATGCGTCAAGGGGTGATTAACCAACGTAAAGCCTGGATTGCCGATCTGCTAAAACCACACCAGCAAGCCGGACTCGAGATAGACAGTGAAGTACTGTGGCACAACCGCCCGTTTGAGAGCATCATCAACTTTGCCATTCAGGGAGAATATGACCTGATAGTCAAAGGCACCCATGAGCACGACAAACTCAAAGCGGTTATTTTCACCCCCACCGACTGGCACTTGTTGCGTAAGGCTCCCGTGCCTGTGTTGCTGGTAAAACAGCATGACTGGCCGGTAAAAGGTAAAATTCTCTGCGCCGTCAACGTTGCCTCTGAAGATGAAGAACATCAATCCCTGAACGGCAAGATCATTGAGCATGCTCAGGAACTTGCAGCCAAGTTCGATGCCGAGGTGCACCTGGTTAACGGTTATCCTGGAACTCCGGTCAACCTGGCGATTGAACTGCCGGACTTTGATGCTCATACCTACAACGAAACCATTCGCATGCAGCACGAGCAACGGGTCAATTATTTGGCCAATAGCTACGGGGTCGATACCGCCCACTGCCACGTGAAAGAAGGTCTGCCTGAGGATGTTATCCCTGAGCTGGCAGAACAATTGGACGCCGAATTGGTCGTTCTCGGCACTGTGGGTCGTACCGGATTCTCTGCCGCGCTTATCGGCAACACAGCAGAACACGTGATAGATTCGGTCAACTGCGATCTGCTGGCGGTAAAACCCGACGGTTATAAGTCGCCTCTGGCCTGAGTCGCCCCTTTACCCGACCGGCTTTAGCTGGAATAATACGCGCCCTGAACCATAGTGTTACTGGGCGCTTATTTTTTATGTCTGAAGTTATGCAAGAGCTGGATAAGAAACAAATCACTCGTCTCAACAAACTGCAAAAGCGTTTACGCCGCGAAGTCGGCAGCGCCATTGCCGATTACAATATGATTGAAGAAGGCGATCGCGTGATGTGCTGCCTCTCCGGCGGCAAGGACAGCTATGCCATGCTGGACATTTTGTTGAACCTGCAGCAGCGGGCGCCTGTGCAGTTTGAAATTGTCGCCGTCAACCTGGATCAGAAACAGCCCGGCTTCCCGGAAGAAGTGTTGCCGGCCTATCTGGATAGTTTAGGTGTGGCTTATCATATTCTAGAAAAAGATACTTATTCGATAGTTAAAGATAAGATCCCCGAAGGCAAGACCACCTGCTCGCTTTGTTCCAGGCTGCGCCGCGGTACCCTTTATGGGTTTGCCCAGCGAATAGGTGCCACCAAGATAGCGCTTGGCCATCACAGAGATGACATCATAGAAACCTTGTTCCTCAACATGTTCTATGGTGGCAAGATGAAGGCCATGCCACCCAAGCTGTTATCGGATGACGGTGCCAATATGGTGATCCGCCCCCTCGCCTATTGCCGCGAAAAAGACATTGCCGAATACGCCAAGCTGAAAGCCTTCCCTATCATTCCTTGCAACCTTTGCGGCTCCCAGGAAAACCTCAAGCGCGCCGAGGTTAAGAATATGCTCAAGCTGTGGGACAAACAGTTCCCCGGCCGCATTGAAACCATCTTTACTGCGATGCAAAATACTGCGCCATCCCAAGGCGTTGATAGAAACGTGTTTGACTTTATGGCACTGGAGCGTAATCCGGATGCTCCTGCCAGCGGGGAAGTTGCCGAAGCCGATTTGCCTGCCTTTGACTTTATGGATGTCAGCAACAGCGGCCATATCGATCTCGATAATGCAGCCAAACATGCAGACTCGAGTCAGCGTATAGAAGTAGTGGGTGTCTATCAGCCCTGATCAAGCAATTATCCGAACAAGCCGCCTTTGCTTGTTCGGAGCCATTACTGCATCTTACGACGGTCATTAAAAATACGAAATACCGCCAGCAGCTGAATGGCTTTGCGCCGAATAGCGAATTTCAGCAGCAATGGGGCTGGAACAAATCTGCCCCATCCCCTGCAACTTGGCTGGATTATTGACTACGGTGGAACTTGGCGTCCTGATCGAGACACCACTGAGCCGAAGAACTCTTGTCTTCATTGGGGCGTCCGGTTAACAGCTCTCCCTGTTCATTGATGTAATAGACAAAAGCTTTGGCATCACCCAGCTCATCCCAATACAGCATGGCTTCATCTGCTTCAAGGCCTTCGCAAGTCGTGATTTTGTCTCCAATGGATTCAACATAAGCACTGCCCTTTATCTGACTCAGCGGCACGCCTGTACATTGGTTATTATCATAGAGGTTAGCCACACTATAGTAGCGGTTTTCCTCAAAACGCATGACAAACTCCTTACCCAGTTTTTCGTCACTGAGACAACCGGTTGTCCACTCCCCTTTGAGTCTGTCCGGCATGGTATCATCGCCATGGAACACCAGGAAACCAAGCGTCGCCGCTAAAATAAGCAGCAACATCACACTTAAAGACTTGAGCATCAACACTTCTCTGACAAAGGATTTGTCAGGATAGTACTCTGCGATAGTCAACGACGCTACCGAACTCATCGCAAATTTACATTGAGTGTCACAAATTGGCTCCATGGGATAAACTGTGGCACATTGACGTAATGCAAAAATTGCGGATCTTTTCTTTTTCAGCCAACCACTTATTTGGAGGTTTTCTCGGTGTCATCCACATTTTCTGAGATAGATTTTCGCCGTAAAATGACTGCACAACGCCCGTTTGGCAAAGCGGACGCTCGGGTCGAGAATCCAGAAAAATTGCAGCTGGCACTGGAGAGTGACCGCGGCCGTATCATCAACTCGGCCGCCATTCGCCGCCTACAGCAAAAGACTCAGGTATTCCCGCTGGAGCGCAATGCCGCGGTACGAAGCCGCTTGACACATTCGTTGGAAGTACAACAAGTTGGGCGCTTTATCGCACAAAGGATATTTAGGTACCTGGGGCCGGATGCTGAGCTATACGGTCTGCAGGAGTTGGAGCGGCAACTGGAAACCCTGGTGGAAATGAGTTGTCTGATGCATGACGTCGGTAATCCCCCCTTTGGTCACTTCGGTGAGGCCGCTATCAGTCATTGGTTCAGTCAGAATCTTACCTCTCTTGTCCCTTCGGGTTTCGATTCCGAATATCCTGAATTAATTCAAGATTTATCTCACTTTGAAGGTAATGCCCAAGGCATACGCTTGATCCACACCTTGCTAGGGCTCAACCTCACCTACAGTCAATTGGCTGGTATTTTGAAATACACCCGCCCGGGCACGCTCGTGAAAGATAAAGCCAGCCCTGAGCATAGCTATCTGATGAAAAAAGTTGGTTATTATGCCAGTGAATCCATGTTTATTGCCGAACTGACACAAGCCATGGAAATGGCGCCCGGTTGTCGTCACCCAGTGAGTTATATCATGGAGGCTGCCGATGATATTTCATACTGCCTTGCTGACATTGAAGATGCGGTGGAAAAAGGCATCATAGCGTTGGATACCCTAAAACAGAGTTTGATAGCCGAATACCAGCGGCAAATTGCGGTCAAGCAAGACGCTCTCGGGCACCAGGACTTCATGAGCAAATCGATTGAAGCGGCAGACAGCAGCGCCCGCCATCTGGCAATCAACCAACAAAGCCAGTTCTTTACTTTCCTCAGGGTTCGGCTGATCCACCCTTTGGTCAACCATGCTGCCAAGCGCTTTATCGACAATATTGATGCCGTGTACCACGGCAACCTGAACGAGTCGCTGCTCGAGGATGGCGGCTATGAGCACGCCATTACAGAAACCCTCAAGCAAGTCGCTATCAAACAGGTATTTTGTCACCGGGAAGTGGAAAAACTTGAACTGCAGGGATACAGGATAATCACAGGGTTACTGGACAACTATCGCTCCCTGCTGGCATTGAGCGAAGATGAGTTTAGCAAACTGGTACAAGGCCTGCCCAAGACTGCGCTTATCGAAACCCGGCTATTCCATAAGCTGCCGGGTAAACACTTGGCCACCTATAAAAGAGCCATTGAAGCTAATCAGTATCCTGAGTTTTATCACAGGTGCCGTTTGCTGCAGGATTATATCAGCGGGATGACAGATCAATATGCTCTGGATGAGTACAGGCTGCTTATGGTACTTGACTGAGTCTGATCTTGATAATGGCTATTAAAATTTAGTTGCATAAGAACCAGGCCCCAGGGGGCCAACAGCTATTATCAGAAACGTCGGAACAGCAGATCGTTACGCCCGGACGCCTTAACCTGATACATCAAGCGATCGGCATCGGCAAGTACCGAAAGCGGATCACGCTGTCCCGGACCGGCGTATACGGCTCCTATGCTGATACTGAGTGGCAGTTCGCCCACTTTAGTCGGAAATGGGGCTCGGCCCACGGACAACAATAAACTCCTGGCTAGCTTTTGGGTCGCGCTCTCTGCCATTCCCAACTGCAGGATACAGAACTCCTCGCCGCCTACCCGGGCAAATACGGCACCTTCCGGCAAGAGCGTTGCCACCCTCTGTACCAGTTGGCAGATGAGTTCATCCCCCACCAGATGGCCATAACTGTCATTGATCCTTTTGAAATCATCAATATCAAACAACAATAGGGTTAAACTATCGTAACTGCGGCTGTCGCAAGCTTGTTCCAATGCCTCCATAAATGCCCGCCGGTTGGTTATTCCTGTCAGACTATCGGTTGCCGCCAAATGAACCAACTCTGCGTTAACCGCTTCCAGTTCTGCAGTGCGGATAGCCACAGTGCGACGAAGCATAAATACGTAGCTTATGACTGCCAGAAAAAGCAAAGCCAAAACAACATGCAATAGATAGCGAGGATAAACCGTTTCCACATACATCCAACGATTAAGGATCCTTTGGTACTCGGCATCAGGAATGCGCGCTAATCCTTACCGAATTTCTTCCTGTAAAGTGACATTCCCCTCTTTGACGGCTGAGCGAATTTGAGCACTGTAGAGATGACGAACCGGAACAAAAAGTGTGGGCTCTTGCGAGGTATACAGGTAGAAATTCGCAACCTGCAGATCAGCAACAAAGGCCTTCAAACTCCCCGCTACTGCACTTTTGAGCATCAGCTCGTTACTGGCATAGACAATTAAGCTGGTATTTGGAAACTCTCGACGAACGAAAGCCTCTTCATAGCCGCCGCTGACAACTCCCACTTTACCGCCGCTATCCAGATAACGATCAGGTTCTGTACCAAGCAGTGCCTGGTTGAAGAACAGTTGGCTCTCAATGCCAAGTAGTCCCTGGGCATAATCAAGATAATGCTCTCTTTCCTGAGACCAAAGCAATCCGGCATGAATATCGGCTTGGCCGTTGCGAACCAAATCCAGCGAATGTTGCCAATCGGTCAATATGAAGCGGATTTTGACTCGATTGGCTTTGGCATATTCTCGCCAAATATCCACTAACATGCCGCTGGGTTCACCGGCATCATTCCGGTAAGAAAATGGTTTCCAGGAACCTGAGTTGGTGACAACAAGCTCTCTGATGGGAACTTCACTCTGACCGTTATCCGCTTGCTCTGCAGCCAGGCTTTCGCCAACTACCAATAACAGAGGCAGAAAAATAAGCCTTGTTTGACTTTGACATAGTCGAGACAAAGGAACCGACAACAGCTGAAGCCAAGGAGTAAGTGAGACAATAACAGCAAGTTTCATCAGGCCGGAATATCCTTTCAAGGCTCGACATTGGCGGGTCATACCCAGGTCGTACACCCAAGTTCAAAAACGGCCACCAGGAACACAAAATACTAACATTGAAACAGGCATTCCGGCATCAACTTTCAGCAACGGCGGATCCGTACCACCTTCATGGTTTCCATCTCAAATCCGGCTACTATGGTGGTTTGGGGATAATAATCGACCGATACTCTGGCACCTTTGAGCGAACGATATTTTTTGGGGCGTTTAAAACGAAATGGTGCATCGCAATTTTCCAACATCAGTGTGTGTTGGATCCAGTCGCCTTCATCCCTTTGGGTATGGGAGACAACCGTCTTATCTTCGGTGTGATAAAGTGGTGAGTGTTTCTCTGTCAATACGTCAGCTATTGTCATAATGCATTTACCTCCGATAGGTCGCTTCTGACTATGTATCCAAGGTCCTGACGGGCCCGACCTTGCCCGTCCAGCTCGGGCAGTAGCTTCACCTTTTGCTTCCATTCCTTTTAAAGCAAATGCGAGAGACCTGGCTGTAAAGTCGCTTCCGCTTTTAGTGGCGATAGCTGCAGGGAAAAGTACTCCTGCCGCGGCAAGTTGGCGGTAGCTTTTCAGTCGGGTCTGGGCAAACAGAATCCCCCCGGACATATAGTCTCCGAGGAAAGGTCAATACAAGG
Source organism: Shewanella chilikensis (assembly GCF_037953065.1). Taxonomy (NCBI): domain Bacteria; kingdom Pseudomonadati; phylum Pseudomonadota; class Gammaproteobacteria; order Alteromonadales; family Shewanellaceae; genus Shewanella; species Shewanella chilikensis. The sequence goes on from NZ_CP149966.1 coordinate 2,336,408, forward strand.
TGAGCAAACATTGTAGCAAATTTGCACAGAAAGATCTTGGTGAAAAAAGAGACTGATATTTTGTTAAAACCAAATTTTCAGCTCAAGCTGACCCCTAATGATAGATATCATTCTAAAAGACTAATACCCATGGACTATAGAGCCCAAGTTGGTACTTGGGCTCTATAGCGTCATTCTGTCAGTTCCTTTTCCAACTGTTGGGCCACTGCTTCCGGTGAGCTGGAACGGCGAGCAAACAGTGAATAAGCCACAGGGATCACCAACAGGGTAAACACTGTAGCCAGCAAGATGCCGGAGAGCACCACCACGCCAATTACAAAACGGGTCTCGGCGCCTGCCCCCTCGGCGAGCACCAGAGGCACGGCGCCGGCGGCCGTGGTTATACCTGTCATCAGTATCGGTCTGAGCCTTTGGTTGGCCGCTTGCAATATAGCGGCGTCGAACTCAAGTCCCTTATCCCTGAGCTGGTTGGCAAACTCGACGATAAGAATACCGTTTTTGGCCGCCAGCCCTACCAACATGATGATGCCTATCTGGCTGTAGATATTTAGACTTTGGCCGGTCAGCAGTAAGCCCACCAGAGCGCCCACTGTTGCCAGCGGCACAGTCAACATGATCACCATGGGGTGGATATAGCTCTCAAACTGCGCCGCCAATACCAGGAACACTATTCCCAACGCCAGCAGGAACACGAAGTACATGGAGCTGCCGGACTCCTGATAGTCGAGTGACTGGCCTTTGTAGCTTATCAAGGCTTCTGCCGGTAAATAGGTGTGGGCCAAATCATTGAGATAATCGAGCGCCTCACCCAGGCTGTAACCTTCCGCCAAACTGGCCTCCAGGGTTATCGCCCGCATCCGGTTGTAGCGATGGAGCTGACTGGCGTCGGCAAACTCCTCTATGCTCACCAGGTTCGAGAGCGGGATCAGTTGCTTGCTGCGATCTGAGCGCACATAGATATTCTGCATATCCGAGGCGGTGTTTTGGCTGTCGCGGTTGCCTTCAATGATCACATCATACTCTTCACCATCACGCATAAAGGTGGTCACCAGGCGAGAACCCAACATGGATTCCAGTGTACGCCCGATATGAGCTATGGAGACCCCGAGATCAGCCGCCCTGTCTTTGTCGATGACTACTCTGAGCTGAGGCTTAGTTTCCTTGTAGTCATGATCCAAACCGACCAGGTTGGGGTTTTCCGCCGCTTTTTCCAGCATGATGTCGCGCCATCTGGCGAGTTCCTCATAACTGGGGCCGCCAATGACAAACTGTACAGGTTTACCGACACCGCGGCCAAAGGCCTGGCGCATCACAGGAAACGCCCTGACGCCGGCGAGATCGGCGAGCCTGCCACGGATATCATTGATGATCTCCTTGGCGGGACGGCGCTGGCCCCAATCATTGAGTACTATGATCGCCATACCGTTGGAGAAGTTGGCCGAGCCGCCCCAACCGCGAGGCGCACGGATCAACAAACGTTTGACTTCGCCGCTGTCGACCAGAGGCATCAAACGCTGTTCCACCTCGTTCATATAGGCTTCGATATATTCATAGCTGGCGCCCTCCGGGCCGTTGACCATCAGAAACATAGAGCCCCTGTCTTCCTGAGGCGCAAACTCCTGCGGGATCAGTTTAACCATGTAGGCACTGGCTCCAAGAGCCGCCACCACCAACAGGGAAACCAGCAAGGGGTGCTTCATGGCGCCGGTAAGGCTGCGGCTGTAAAAGCCTGCCAGAGCGTTCATTCCCTTATCGACCTTGCGCATCAGCCAAGTATCCTGGCTCGCGGGCTTAAGCAGTTTGGAACACATCATGGGACTGAGTGTCAGCGCCACTATCGAGGAAAACAACACGGCGGCACTCATGGTGACGGCAAACTCTTTAAACAACTTACCGAGATCGCCATCGAGGAAGGTGATTGGCATAAATACCGCCACCAACACCGCCGTAGTGGCAATAACCGCAAAGGCCACCTCACGGGCGCCGAGGAAAGCGGCTTTCAATGGACTGTCGCCCTCTTCGATGCGGCGGTGAATGTTTTCCAGCATCACGATGGCATCATCCACCACCATACCGATAGCCAGGATCATCGCCAGCAGGGTCAAGAGGTTAATTGTGTATCCCAAGGCGTAGAGCACGATAAAAGTGGCTAGTAGGGATACGGGCACAGTTAGTGCCGGGATCAACATGGCGCGCACGCTGCCAAGGAATAGGTAAATGACGATGATCACCAAAATAATGGCGATAAACAGCGTCTGATACACCTCGTCGATAGAGGCTTCGATAAACACTGAGCTGTCGTAGGAGCGTTTGATCTCCATCCCCTGGGGCAGAGTCGGGTTGATCTCATCCACCAGTTTATTCACCGCCCGCGCCACTTCCAAAGTATTGGCGGTAGACTGTTTGGAAACCCCAAGGCCTATCATGGCTTCGCCGTTACCGCGGAACATGATCCGCTCTTCTTCGGAGCCGATTTCGACCTGGGCCACATCTCCGAGTTTAACCAGGTAACCGTCGCCCCCTTGAGTCAGCACCAGGTTAGCAAAGTCTTCGGCGGTGCGAAAGCTGCGCTCAAGCCTTACGGTAAAGTGACGTTCCTTGGATTCGATGGAGCCGGCCGGCAGTTCGACGTTTTCCGATCGCAGCGCCGATTCGACATCGGCCACCGTCAGGTTACGGGCCGCCAGCGCCTGGCGGTCAATCCAGACCCGCATGGCGTAGACCTTGCCGCCACCGACACGCATATTGGCCACCCCGTCGATGACGGAAAATCTGTCGGTAAGATAACGGCGAGCATAGTCAGTGAGTTGTAAAGTGGTCATCTGATCCGACACCAGATTGAGCCACATGATCACTTCATCGCCGCCATTGGCCTTTTGCACTTCAGGCGGATCGGCCTCTTCCGGCAGGTTATCAAGCAAACCTGAAATGCGATCGCGGACATCGTTGGCCGCCGCTTCAATATCCCGGTCAATATCAAATTCCAGCACCACGGAAGAGCGGCCGTCTGTACTGGATGAATTGATATGGCGTATGCCTTCAACGCCGCTGATCCTGTCTTCAATCAGTTGAGTGATCCGGCTTTCCACCACAGAGGCACTGGCACCACGGTAGCTGGTATCTATCGAAACTATCGGCGGGTCAATATCCGGGTATTCGCGCAGCGGCAACTTACCGAAAGACACCAGACCAAAAGCAATCAACAAAAGACTGATGACCGAGGCGAAAACCGGCCGTTTAACGGAAATGTCTGTCAGTATCATGCTGTGGTCTTCGCCTCTTCAGCCGTCAGGAAGCTGAAATGTTCCTTGAACTCCACCTTGACCTTGTCACCGGGACGGACCTTGAGGATCCCGCGAATGATCACCTGCTCACCCAGCTCGACGCCTTCGAGAATTTCCACCCATCCACGGCTGCGCAGCCCTATGGTGACCTGTCGCTGTTCTACCACACCTTCGCTGTTGGTCAGATAGAGATAGTGGCGGTTTTGAATAGGAATAATAGCCGACTCGGGCAGCAACAAAGCCTCACGGTTTTGCTTGATGAGCTTCACCTTCATCAACATGCCAGGCAGCAGTTGACCATCCGGGTTGGGGATCTCGGCGCGCACCACAACTGCCCGTGTGGTAGGGTTAACCCGGCTGTCGATGGAAACAACCTTGCCTCGAAACAGCTTATCCGGATAGGCAACCGCCCGGGCTTCCACGGTTTTGCCCGGCAACAAGTCTTGAATAAACCGCTCGGGAACCGAGAAGTCCAACTTGATAACCGAGATATCATCCAAGGTGGTGATCACCACTCCCGGGGTCACCAGGCTACCGACCGAGACCTGGCGTAAACCCAGGCGACCGTTGAAGGGGGCGGTAATCTGCCTATCCCGCAGTGCCGCCTGTGCTTGCTCGACTTCGGCCTTGGCACTTTCTATCAGGGTTTGCAATCGGTCGCGTTCGGTTTCAGCAACTGTTTTGCTGGTTACCAGCGAGCTGATACGGTCAAACTCACGGGTATTCTCCCGCACCTTGATCCTGGCCAATTCCACCCTGGCTTGCTGTTCGGCGTCCTGCAGTTTGGCAAGCAGTTGTCCTTGCTTGACTATCTGACCATCATCGAAACGAATCGAGGTCAGCACATCGCTGACCTTGGGGGTGATGGTCACTGATTCATAAGCCTTGGAGGTACCAAGCGCCTCCACTTCATCCCGCACAGCCTGTATAGCGGCCTTATACACCACAACATTGGGTACCGGGCGGGCTTTTTTCTCCATCGGGGCTGGCTGCTGATGCCATTGTTGATAACCAATGGCTGCTGCCGCCAGTAGTACCACTAGGAGTATTATTTTTTTCATTGATTGTCCGAAGGTACAGAATTTTATGGGTAAAACAGTTTACCCTGCGACTTATCGGCTTCAATACGTTTTACTTTTACTTACAAATTACATTTATTTGACACAGATGGAAACATGGTTAAAGAATCTGTATCAACCACTAGCTCGCGGAGATAAAAGCTGCCTAATAACCCAAAAGCCAAAGAGTATTCTATATAAGGCCATTTGCGCAGTGACTGAGCTATTTCATCTAGCGTTCTGTATAACTGAATGTGCAGCACAAAAATCATACAGAAACATTACAAGTTAAGTGGCTACAGGAAGGACCAGTTGATACTACCAAAGGGCTCTGGCGCAATTGCTTGGCAACTGAATAAAAAAGGCGCCGAATTCGGCGCCTTTCCAATCAAACCCGCAGTGATAAACCAGAAGCGCTTAACGCACCTTACGATCTTCGCGCATCAACTCAGCTAGGTTCTGATAAACGGCTTCAATGGTTTCATTGGCGAGTGGCTGATCGGCCACATCGTGCAGACGAATTTCAGTCTGCTCTTTGTTGGCGGCGTCTTCTTTCAGCAACAAACGATAACTGCCTTCTTTGAGCGCCAACTTGTTATCGCCCCACAAGGAACTCCAGAAGCCGGAGTTGTCATTCAGATTAACGTAGAACAAGCCTTTACTTGAGTCCATGTCTACCACTTCCAAGCCAAGCTCAGGCAGTACTAGCCGTAGACGATCCCAGGTACGCTTGAACGGCGCATCGGCCACCCAGTAGCTTTCACTGTCACCGCCCTGATGCAGTGACATATCAATGCCGAGACTTTGCTTGATGCGGTTGGCCTTGATCATCTGCTCACGCTTGAGGCTCATATAGGCCACGGCACTGTTGAGCATGTCTATGGTATAACGGCGCTTATCTTCACCGCTGAGCAATACCGGCAGCTCTGAGCCGTCATAATGTTCTTCGTGGTCGATAAGTGTGATCAGCAAATTGCCGGTACGGCCATGAGGACGAACTTCGACATCGAAACGGAAACGCTGGCGCAGCTGGTATACTTTATCGCTGCCAAACCAGGAAGAATCGAGTACCTGCTCAGTTTCAATCCAATCTGTTTCGATAGAACCTTTATCATAATCTTCAGAGACTATGCCGTAGCCTTGCTTTTGCAGGTAACCCTTAACTGTGCTGAAGATCTCCTGCTTAAGATCAACGCTGTTGTCGATGGACTCAACCACGACTTTAATATTATCACTGCCCTCTTCCACATGAGTGCCTTCCGCCATAGGCAGTACTTGTAGAGGCGGGCGGATATCGAGTTTTTCACCGACAAACTCGGGATTGCTCTTGGCACCAAGCTGTGGGATCTCAAACTCTTTACTGAATCTTGGAGTGTCCAAACCTTCCGGGATCACCAAAGGTGCTGAAGTGCCGGCATCTACGTATTCGAAGTCGCCGTTGGCCTGGCGACGATCAATCGGCGTACTGCAGGCTGCAACAGCGACAACCATCACTAAGGGGGTAACTTGCTTTAGCATTAAATTATTCAACCTCTATCCCGGCTTTTTGCATTGCGTTAAGCAACAGACCATGAAACTCTTCAGAAAGTTCAGTCAGAGGCAAACGAATTGTGCCTTCGCTGATGAGTCCCATACGGTGAACTGCCCACTTAACCGGTATTGGGTTAGCCTCACAAAAGAGTGCGCTGTACAAGCCGCTCAGGGATTCATCAACGGCTTTTGCCTCTACGGCTCGTCCTTGCAATGCCGCGTCACACATGGCCTTGAAGGCTTTAGGGACGATATTATTGGCAACCGATATCACCCCATTGCCGCCAAGGGTCAAAAATTCACGCGCTGTGGCGTCATCGCCACTGAACAGTAGAAAATCATCACCGCAAAGCTCACGCAGTTGTTTCACCCGGGAGAGGTCGCCTGTGGCTTCCTTAACCCCAATGATATTAGGCACATCACAAAGCTGGGCAACGGTTTCCGGCTTCATGTCAACCGAAGTACGACCGGGAACGTTATACAGAATTTGGGGAACATCCGTGCTGGCTGCAACCGCCTTATAATGGGCAACCAAGCCTTTGGGCGTTGGCTTGTTATAGTAAGGAGTAACCCCCAACATGGCGGCCACGTCGAGTTTCGACAATCCCCGGGTCAGTTCTATGGCTTCGGCGGTGGCATTAGCGCCATTCCCCCCGATAACGGGAATACGACCTGCGGCAAAAGAAAGGGTTTGCGACACCACTTCAAGGTGTTCGTGAATGGGCAGAGTGGCTGATTCGCCTGTGGTACCAACTGCAACTATGGCATCAGTCCCCTGTTCGATATGAAATTCCACCAAACGTTCGAGACTTGCAAAATCCACTGAGCCATCGCCTTGCATGGGCGTAATTAAGGCTACGATGCTTCCGTTTATCATCTTATGTCCCCAAGATTTCAGGATTCGCTATGGTACTGGTGCAGCCAGCCAATGACAAGCACTGTCAGGGCTAACAAATCGAATAAGTTGTGGTAGCATGGTTGACTGCACAAAAAACTCAGCTCAAAGGGGCTGAGTTTTCGCTCTATGATACCGGAAATATGAGGAAAATTCATGACCAACTACCTGGTCGTTACCGCTATGGGGGCCGACCGTCCCGGCCTGGTCAGCAAACTGGCAAGATTGGCCAGTGATTGCGACTGTGACATAGTCGACAGCCGCATGGCGCTGTTCGGCAACGAGTTTACTCTGATTATGATGTTGTCCGGCTCCTGGGCATCCATTACCAAGATAGAAACCAGCCTTCCCAGTCTCAGTGTCGAGCTTGAGCTGATGACAGTGATGAAGCGCACTTCCAAGCACACGCCGCAAAATTATATCTCGCGTATTGAAGTAACTTTCAATGGCCAAGATCAACGCGGCACAATGAAGCGTATATCCCAGTTTCTGGCTGACAGGTCTTTGGATCTCGGTGCGGTGCGCTCCTACTCGGAAGAGCTGCCGGACGGCAACCAGACCCAGCACGTTTTCCTGGCCATCAATATCCCGGAAAAAGTCGAATTGGATAAGCTGGAAACCAGCATCCAAGCCTTGGCCGAAGAGATGTCCCTGACCTGCAACATCAAACGTATGCAAGGAATTGCGGTTCCCAAGGCCGATTGAATCCCACTTGTCCCAGATAAAGATCAAAAGGATTGAACGCATGAACACCTTAAAAGCAGGCGATAAAGCGCCACTCTTCACCCTTAAAAACCAAAACGATGAAAATGTTTCACTGCAAGATTGCCTGAAAAAAGGCCGGGTACTGGTGTACTTCTACCCCAAGGCGATGACACCAGGCTGCACAGTGCAAGCCTGTGGTCTGAGAGACAGCAAGGCGGAACTGGACGAACTTAATGTGACCGTGCTTGGAATAAGCATTGATCCCGTGGCGAGACTGGGTAAGTTTATCGATAAGCATGAGCTTAACTTCACCCTGCTCAGCGATGAAGACCACGCAGTAGCCGATGCCTTCGGTGTCTGGGGCGAGAAAAAGTTTATGGGCAAAGTTTATGATGGTCTTCACCGCCTGAGTTTTCTGATTGACCAAGATGGCACCATCAGCCACAGGTTCGACAAGTTCAAGACCAAAGATCACCATCAGGTGGTGCTGGACTATCTCAAGGGATAAATCCCGCGGCTAGTTTGCTAACTTCTATTGCTGGCATTCATTACAATAGCTAAGCTTCTATAGCCCAAGCCAGAGACACTAAAAAGCCCGCGATGCGGGCTTTGGTTTTTCTGCAAAATAGCTAATTCCCTCAGAAACCCCTTCCCTGAAAATAGGGCCACAGGATAGCCAGAGCGATTGACCACATGGTCAACCAGATAAACCTGTCCAGATAACGCCAGGCCGCGGGACGGCTAAACACGGGAGCCAACAGGCGCGCACCAAAGCTCAAACTAAAGAACCAGATAAAGGAAGCCAGTACGGCCCCGGCACCAAACCAGCCCCTGACCTCGGTATCAAACTTTGTGCTTATGCTGCCCAGTAAAACTACGGTATCCAGATACAGATGTGGGTTCAAAAAGCTGATCGCCAAGGTGGTGATCATCGCCTTGCGAAACGAATCCGCCGCTTCGGTATCCCCTGTCTGCAACCCCTGACTCTTGAACGAGGAACGCAGCGCATTAAAGCCGTACCACAACAAAAAGGCGGCGCCGCCAAAGCTCGCCAGATGTTTAATGGCCGGCACGGCCAAGATCAACTGACCAAGCCCGGCGACCCCTGCAGTAATCATCAGGGCGTCTATCAAAGAACAGGTCAAGGCGATAGGAAACGGATAGGCACGTTTGATGCCCTGCTTCAATACAAAGGCGTTCTGAGCTCCCACGGCAATGATCAAACTGGCACCTATCCCCATGCCCTGAATGAAAGCGGTTTGCATAATCTCTCCAACAGCAGGTCATCGCAATAATCGGCGACCAATAAAGGTTTTCAATGGCGGCAGTTTACTCCCGGCAAGAAAATTAATATAACTAATGTTTTTTATTGGTCATTAGCAAAACTTATAACCGAGCAAGAATTAACCCAAGGAGTCGTTATGCTGGACTACAGTCATCTCAAGGCACTGTCGGTGGTGGTAGCCGAAGGCGGCTTTGAGCGGGCAGCCAAACGGTTGCATGTGACCCAATCGGCGGTATCACAACGGATAAAGCAGCTGGAAGAAAGAGTGGGACAGGCGCTGCTCATCAGAAGTAACCCTGTAGTGCCGACACCAACAGGCAAGCGGCTTTTACGCCACTATGCTCAGGTCGAATTGTTAGAGACTGAGCTTAGAGCCGAAATGGATGCCGACGATCCGGCCATGCCCACTGTGGTGAGAATCGCGGTGAATGCGGACAGTCTGGCAACCTGGTTTTTGCCGGCTATCAGTTCTATGTTCGCCCGCCGCGGTTGGCTGTTGGAGCTGATAGTGGATGACGAGTCTTACACTCATCACCTGTTGAAAAACGGTGAAGCGGTTGGCTGCGTGACCACTTTGGGACAAGCGATGAACGGCTGCTCCAGCGAGTTTCTCGGGGTAATGGAGTATGCCTGTGTGGCCACGCCTGAGTTTGCCGAACGCTTTTTCGACGGCCTGCCGAATAATGATTCACTGGCCTCGGCACCGGCAGTGGTATTCTCCACCCGCGACAAGCTGCATGAAAAGTACTTGAAGCGCTACTTCGAGATGCTGCCGGGACAATGGTGGCAACACACAGTGCCGTCATCGGAAGGCTTTCTGGAAGCTATTTTGCAGGGGTTGGGTTATGGACTGGTGGGCCATCTGCAAGCCCGGCCGTTGCTGGCATCCGGGCGCCTGATAGAGCTGACACCCATGATGCGGATGCGGGTACCACTCTATTGGCAGCACTGGAACCTCAAGGCTAAGCAGACCACGTTGGTATTCAGGGCATTGGCGGCGAGTGCCAGAAATCACCTGTTACCGGAATAAATACCGGCTTATAAACAGAAACAGGCATTGCTTAAAACACAGGCGACCATAGGCCGCCTGTGTCGGTTAACTTGAAATTTACCGCCCTATTCGGCTTGCGCCTCTAAGGCTGCGTTTTTGGCCGTATCAGCTTCGGCATTGGGCCAGGCGTTCAGTACAGCCTTGACCAGAGAGGCCAGCGGGATCGCAAAGAAAACCCCCCAAACGCCCCAAAGACCGCCGAAAACCAACACAGCGGCTATGATGATCACCGGGTGCAAGTCCACCGCATCGGAGAAGAGTAAAGGCACCAGCAGGTTGCCATCCAGCGCCTGAATGATGCCGTAACCCAGCATCAAATAACCGAACTCGGGGCTGACACCCCACTGGAAGAAGGCAACCAGGGCAATCGGTAAGGTCACCAAGGTGGCACCAACGTATGGGATCAGCACTGAAAGTCCGGTCAACACCCCAAGCAGCGCTGCATAACGCAGATCCATCAAGGCGAAGAACACGTAGCTCACGACCCCGACTATTACAATTTCAATCACCTTGCCACGAATGTAATTGAAGATCTGCTGATTCATCTCGAACCAAACCTTACGGGCCAGCTCACGATTGCTGGGGAAAAAACGCTTACTGCCGCGGATCAGTTCATCTTTATCCTTGAGGAAGAAGAACACCAGCAAAGGCACCAGGATGGCGTAAACCATCAATACCAGCAAGGATGCCGAATAGCCAAGGAGCTGAGTGGCAATATCCAAGAGATGCTGGGTATCGAGCAATTTTTTGAGTTCGGACACCATGGTATCTAGCTGATCTGTTGAGATAAACTGCGGATATTGTTGCGCCTGCTCCTGCAAAAGGATTATTCCTTTGTCGAGCATATTGGGCAGGTCGCTAAGCAGTGCAGCCCCTTGGCGCCAGATGCTGGGGATCAAGCCGAATGACAACAAGATCATCAAGCCGATAAAGAGGATCAGCACCAAAGAGGCTGCTGCAGTGCGGCTTACCCCTATCCTCGCCATCTGTGCCACCGGCCATTCCAGCAAAAAGGCCAATACCAGAGCGACCAGCAGCGGCATCAACAAACCACCGGCAAAGTAAATGGTCAAGGCGATGCCAAGCAGAATAAACAATAGTGTCAGAGCCTGAGGATCACTGAAGCGGGCCTGGTACCAACGACTCAAATAGCTAAACATCCGGGATTCCTGTGCTGATGATGGCTACGCCATCTTGATTATCGCTTCGTCAAGAAGCTGTCTAGTTAGATTCTGCGCTTCTACCCTGTTGGGTAACTGAGACATGTAAACGCAAAACGGCCGACTCATCGGACGCTATCCGACAATCGTAACCCTGTTTTTTGGCGAAACGGGGAACATCCTGCCGCGATCCTGGGTCTGAAAGCAAGAGACACAGAGTTTCACCGGGCAGCAAACGTTTCATCGCCATCTTGGCCTTGACCAGGGCTTCGGGACATCGACTCTGAGTTAAATCAATTAAAACCATGATGAGCTTGCTAAACATAAACCTCGGCTATTATCCTAAGTTGCAACTGAAACCACAAGCCAGGCAGTTATGCATTAGTGGCATACAGGAAATTTAATCAGCTTGAGTACTTTGACTTTTTCCAAGTTCCGACAATCCATTCTGGCCGGTGCCACTACCCTTTTACTTGCCACCGCCAGCCATAGTTTCGCCAATAACGACCTGCCGGATCTCGGAACCGCCGCCGTCAACACCTTCAGTCTCGAAAAAGAGATGGTCTATGGTGACGCCTATATGCGGGTCATTCGTTCCCAGGCGCCTGTGTTATCCGATCCTGTTTTGAGCCAATATGCCACAGAACTGGGTAACAAATTGGTGGCGCATGCCACCGGAGTCAAGACACCCTTCTACTTTTTCCTGCTGCGAAACGATGAAATCAACGCCTTTGCCTTTTTCGGCGGCCATGTGGCAATCCATACAGGCCTATTTCTCAACGCCGACAATGAAAGTGAATTGGCCTCGGTACTGGCGCACGAAATTACTCACGTAACCCAGAGGCACCTGGCGCGCTCACTCGAAGCCCAGGAGAAAGCCAGTCCGGCCACCATTGCCGGGCTGCTCGGCGCAATATTACTGACCATAGCGGCGCCTCAGGCCGGGATGGCGGCACTGGCCACCACTCAGGCGCTGTCGACCCAGTCCAAAATAAACTATACCCGCTTGCATGAAAAAGAAGCCGACAGGATAGGCATGCAAATTCTGGTGGAATCAGGTTTTGATCCCAACGCCTCGGCCAACTTCTTCGGCAAACTGGCGGCCCGTTACCGTTTTACCTCCAAGCCGCCGCAAATGCTGCTGACTCACCCCCTGCCCGAGTCGCGGATCACCGATGCCCGTAACCGCGCGGCTCAGTATCCACACAGATATGTGGCAGACAACCTTAACTTCCACCTGGCCAAGGCCAGGATCCAGGTGCGCTTTTCCAGCTACAGCGACGATGCGGCTCTGTCACTTTTTGAAACCCAATTAGCCAAGCATAACTATGCTTTTAAAGATGCGGCCCTCTATGGTAAGGCATTGGCACTGTTTCGCCTCAAGGACTTCAAACAATCCGAGCAACTCATAGATCAATTGCTGGAAAAAGATCAGGACAACCTCTTCTATCTCGATACCAAAACCGACCTGCTGGTGGAGCGTAAAGATTATCAGGGCGCGATAAAGATGTTGGAAGCCCAGCGACGGCTCAAACCTACCTCCCAAGTGATCAACGCCAACCTGGCCAGCGTTTATCTCGAAAGTAAACAGCCAGAGCGGGCAATCCCGATCCTCGAGGACATGGCGTTTCTGGATAAGCAAAATCCCTTGCCCTATCAATTACTCACCGAAGCTTACAAACAAACCGGTAATAAGACGCTGGAACACTTTTCCAATGCGGAATCCATGGCTCTGCGGGCCAATTATAAGGGGGCTATCGATCAGCTCAACTTTGCCTACAAGGCCGCCGATGGTCAGCCATTGCAGATTGCCAGAATCGAGGCCAAGATACGCCAATTCCGAATCGCTGACAGGGCGCTGGACGAATTGAAGAAATAGTTTGCTTAAACTTTGATTATGCTGGTTTTCATTGGCCCATTCGCCGGGCCACTTTCCCCTGACGTCAGCGCAGATTTTTGCTATCATCGTCGCACTTTTCAGCCAAGGTAAAGAGAAAACCCATGACCCAGGTCACTATTTTCCATAATCCACGCTGCTCCAAGAGCCGTGAAACACTGGCACTACTGGAGTCCAAAGGCGTCGAAATCCAGATTGTCGAGTATCTGAAACAAGTACCCGATGCTGCCACAATCAGTGAGCTGTTGGCCAAACTGGGCATCAGTGCCCGTGAACTGATGCGCACCAAAGAAGAAGAATACAAGGCTCAGGGGTTGAATAATCCTGAGCTGACAGAAGCCCAGTTGATTGCCGCCATGGTAGCTACTCCCAAGTTGATAGAACGACCAATCGTGCTTGCCAAGGGTAAAGCCGCCATTGGCCGTCCACCGGAAAACGTGTTGGCGATCCTGTAAATGAGCAGTCATGCGCTATTACAAGTCTCACGCACGGGCTATCTGTTACTGACGGCCTTGTTGGCCTATGCCTTTATCGATAAGGGGCTCAACGGCGAATACTCACTGCTGTTTACCAGTCTTTGGCTGGTGCCCTTGCTGCTGCCGCTAGCGGGGATCCTCAAAGGCAACCCCTATACCTTTGCTTGGGCCAGCTTCATTCTCTGTCTCTATTTTTTGCACGGCTTGACCTTGCTCTATATAGCCCAGGGCAATGAATGGTGGTTTGCGCTGATTGAGAGTCTATTGATCGCATGCTTACTGATCAGCATGCCCTTCTACGCCCGCAAGCGCGGCCGCGAGTTGGGGCTTGGACTCAAGAAACGCACCAAGGACTGAAAGACTTCCCCCTGAAACAGTGACATCCAGGGGGATTTTTAATCCCTTGACATGGTTCAAAGAAAATCTCGCTATTCTCTACCCCAAAAGCTCAGAAAGAGTGCTGGAGACTACTGATATTATTGATAATAAAACAGGAAAGCTTTCCAAGATAATTAAAGGTTCAGATCACAAGATACAGTGCCTCCAAAAATCAATGCGGCTGAAAGCCGCAGCAATACAAGTGTGACAGGCACTCATAAGGTGATAAGCCTTGAAAGTGCCAGCTTAGAGCAATTTATTTACCAAAGGTTATTGCAGACCGGCCTCGAAAGTGAGGAAAATTTCACTGACTGTCTTATCCGCAAGACGAGTGTCGGCGTTAGGTTGCTCGAATGATGCATGCAACATATAGCGGCCGGCGCTGGGCAGTTCAAAACTCACCTTGCCTTCTTTGTCTGAGGTCAGCGTCAATTCCTGTTTCTGGTTACGATAAAGCGTGCCTTCCTTCACAATCGCAACTTCCACACCGGCAATCACTTTACCCTGGAAATAGAATTGCAGCTCAGTGGGTTCCTGCTCGACTATGTCAGCCGGATGGGTCAAGGGTTTGAGTTCCAGGTATTCCCCTTTCACTTCAAAAGCCTTGTCACTTGGCTTGTTGAGGGTGACATAGGACTCGACCCGAGAGAAATACAGCGCCCCTTCGAGATCGTACGCCCCTTTGGGCATCATCGCCTTGGTGGTTTGCTTGTCGGTACGACTACGGACGCTGTCTTGCTGGCCCTTGAGCTTATAGCGCGACATATATCTTGGCTGGGTCTCTTTCTCGAATCTGTAGGTGCCGTCTTCGGTCAGGCGATAGTCAAACACAGACTTACGGCTGCCGCGGTAGCTCGAGGATGGTCGCTCCTTGGTGCCGGATGGCGTGATGATTTGCACATCTTCAGAGCCAAAAGGTTTGTCAAACAGGAAGACTTCATTACTGGCGCTGACATCTGAAGTGATCCACACACCTTTACCGGGATCGGCAGAGACATTGAACTGGCTGGGCAGTATAAATCTGTCATGGGCCTGCGCCGTTTGTGCCAACAGACAGGCCCCCAGGGCCAACAAGAGTTTGCTTGTTTTCATCATCTTTTACTCCACTAGGTATTGAAGGCTAATCGTGCCGATTTCTATGGTGGGCGCTATTTCAGCTTTGAAGGGCTTGCCGTCGAGCTGAAATTTGTGTCGTACCAAATCCCGGCCACCGTGCTCACGTACCACTTCCACCAGCAAGGTATATTTACCATTGGCAACCTGGCCCCCTTGGTCATCTTTGAGGTCCCAGCTGATGGGATACTTGCCCGCTGGCCGTGTTGCCGATGCAATGGCATCGACAAAGTTCATGTCATCCCGCCCGGCCTTGCGCCACCAGCGACGAATGTCTTTCAGCCACTTGTACCCCTCGCCTTCCTGCATGACCCAAAGGCTCAAGGTTCGCACGCTCTGCCCTTTGGCATCCTCCACCCACACGGCTGTGTAAGGCCTGTGGTATTGGCCCGTGGTGATTTCCGGCAGTGTCAGATTAATCTCCAGCGAATCGGCTTGGGCCTGCCCCAGGGTTAAGCTGCTACTCAGTAATACCGCCAGAGACAGAGACAATCTGGTTTTCAAAGGTTTGCCATTCATACATTCTCCATTCACAACACACCAAAGGTGGGTACGAGTTCATGCTTTGCTATTTGTTACTTTGAACTCAAGGAACAAACAGCAGATAGATAAGGGCACAGGCACTGCTGACACCGGCCATGGCCAGTAAGGATTTTTTCAATCTACGGCTCTGAGGCAACAGCAGGAAAGCGCCGGTCAGGGAAAACAGGATGATAAGAATTGAGCTGAGATCCAGTAGCCAAACCCACAAGGTGCCGCTGTTACGGCCCTTATGCAGATCATTGAGTACTGCGATAAGACCATAATCTATCTGCTCGATATAGGCTTTCCCGTCCAGCAGATCCAGGGTAATACTCTGATAGCGCCCAGGCCCCTTGTGCACCAGCGCCACTTCATCTTCACTGAACTCGGCGCTGTGACCATCCACTCCCCAGTGGCTACTGAGCCAATGCGCTGTGGCTTCGCGCCAATCCGGATCTTCACTATTCACCGGCAACAAAAATCCCGGCAGGACTTCTTCCGATGCCAGGCTTTCTCCGCCCTGGCGGATAAACCAATCAGGATGATTGAGAGTGATGCCGGTAAAGGCAAAGAACAGCATCAACAGCAGCAGTGCCATGGAAACATAGATATGAACGATGCGGGCGAAATGGAGCGATGATTTGCTGACTCTGAACTTCAATTAAGGTTTCCACATGGCACAGGCCGCCGGTGGGCAACCTGTTAATTGACTGTTATTGGTCAATATTAAATAACAATCATTCTTATCTTAATACTATTTACCTTATTTACACTCGCCAGCCGTTACCCAGTCAACATAGCAAACCCGTGCCTCTCCCAAGTCACTGAGGAAGTTGAGCCAGTATATTTGATGATCGGCCAGTTTATCGCCCGGGCCTTTGACTTCAAGCCAGCTGATACGCCCTTCGGCGTCAAATAACACAAGATCCGGATGGCCACTGCGGTAATGCTTGAGATCGCCAAGCATACATTCAAATACCTGAGCGAGCCTCGCGCCGGAAAGTGCCGCCAGCGTTAGCTCCAGCGCCTGTTTCGGCAGGTTTTCCCAGTAAACCCAATCGTTTGCCAGTCCTTGCTTTTGCTGAAAATGGCGCCAAATAACAGCGCCGGGCTCCCGAGCGATTTCATCAAGACGCGCCGTGATGGCCTCTTGACGCCGACTGACAAACTCCTCGGTGAACATATCCCGTGGGCTGCGCTGAAATGGATTATCGAATACCGCCTTAACGGGGGCAAAAATAATGTCCCAAAAGGCGAGTCCAAAGAGGCCACAAAGCAAGGCATTCTCGAGAAAAAACGCCCGGTAACCGAGCGCTTCAAAGTGCGCAGCGACACGCATTTCAACTCGTTCACCATTGGGAGTGAGTTGCAGAGCTATCGCTGGCGGCGCACCCAGTCTACCCGGCACATTTTCATTCAGCGCTTGCAGCCTTAACATCAAAGATTCAAGCGCCAAGGAATCAGGCGCTTCACCATGGCCTGATGGTGAGGCAAACTTGCTGTCTTTGCCATTTGGCAATTTTTTAAGCAGGCGTTTGCCAATACGTTCTATGATTTGCCACTGACTCTCATTACCTGCAAGGTCGCAAAGATGCAGCAGCGCATGAGTCAGAGCCTGCCACTGAGCCTGTTTTTCCAGGCAGCGGCACAGGCGTTCCCTTGCCTGCCAATGTTCACACTGCAAATAGACACTGATGGCAAGAGTGGTTTGCCCTTGCCTTTCGGCTTCGCGGCCTATCAGCGTCAGTAGTTTTTGCTGGCGCCGCTCGAGTAAGGGGTTAGCCTCGGGCATCGCTGAAATGGCATTAAGCTGTTCAAGCAGCAATGGAATATCCAGCGGCTGTTTGGCTAGTATCGCCTCTTCTATCTGCTGACTCATATGGCCAAATGCCAACGCGACGTTAAGCTGCTCTGAGCTGTCATAGGCGCGGTGGGCCTTGTCCAGCACAGTGACTTCAAAGCGCTGCAAGCCCAGATCGCTGAGCACAAACTGGCTCAGATCCTGATAACGGTTGCCAAAATAGAGCAGCAATAGGCCATCGAGAAGCCTCTGGCATTTAAGCTCAAGCCAGTCTATGTCAAGCTCAGAGTTCAGTTCGCCAATCAATAACTGTGAGTCTTCGGGCCCGAGCGCCAGCATGGTACGTTTCAGCGTCTCCTTTGAGGCACCATTTATGTTTTTACCTAGATGCTGCGCAATATCGACCAGCCCCCCAAGACTATTCTCGCCCTCCGAGGCTCGACTCTGTTGCAGTTTGAGAAGCGCCCGGCGCAGCTCTGTGAGGGTGACGCCTTTGAGCCAGGTTTCAGTATTTGGCAATGATGAAGTGCTGATGAGCTCCGCTTGCTCAAGCCCCTTTATCGCAGGCTCCAGAGCCCCTATTTCCGGGTAGTTAAGCTTATCGGTGCGAAACCACTCGCCCTTGCGGGACAAGAGACGCACCAGCAACATCCGCGAAGGCTTGGAGCAGGCAAGGTATGCCGCGCGTAACCTGGCAAGCTCGCTTGGCAAAATATCCAGATAGCGGCGGCTACCCTCCAGCAAGAGTTCAAAATTGCTCAGGTAATAATCGCTTGCAAGTTCAAGAGTGGCCGGTTTCACTAAGGTTTTTGCCGCTAAGGTTTCTGCCATTAGGGAGCTTCGCCTGATTTCACGGTTTTCAGTTGTTCAACCGGCATGGGGCGGGCGAAATAGTATCCCTGCAGCAGGAATATACCGCGCTTTTTGAGGTACTCCACCTGCTCCGCCGTCTCCACGCCTTCGACTATCATCTCAAGCTCTGACTCCATACCAAAGGCGATAATGGCATCCAGCACACCACGCTTGAGGTCATTGGTGCCTATGGTATCGGTAAACATCTTATCTATCTTGATGCTGTCGATCCCCAAGGCTTGAATATACTTAAAGCCGCCATATCCGGTGCCAAAGTCATCAATTTTAAAGCTGTATCCCCTCTCTGTCAGCCAGGCGATTTCCTGCCTGGCAGCGTCAATGTCCGCAATGGGCAAGCGCTCGGTGATCTCAAATTTAAGTCTGTCCGGCTCCGGCCAATTATGCTGTTGCAGCACACGACTGACATGAGCCTCCTCAAGATGTTTTGCCACCAGGTTGATACTTACCCAAGTGCCGCTCTCCAGCTTCGGCAGTTGTTGCAGTACCTGCTGCAGCAAAGATTCGGTAATGGGAATGATCAGGCCACAGGCTTCGGCATGCTCTACAAAGGCGGCCGGGGGGATAAACTCCTTGCCCTTCTTCCAGCGCACCAGGACTTCATAACCGACAATTTTGCCCTGATTAATATCGACTATGGGTTGATAGAAAGGGATAAACTCCTGCCGGGCAATTCCCCTTTGGAGCATACTCTTGAGCGAACTGTGGTAACTCAGATAAAGCCAATAAGCCCCGGCCAGCAGCACTCCGAGCAAAATGCTCAAGGGTAAACCGTAAACAAAGATCTTTTCTCTGGCGTAATCATCGAGTTTCTTTCCAAACCAGAGTTTTTGCTCCACCTGATGCTGCGTGTCCATCACGCTGAGAAAATGCACATGGGATTCTTTGGGTACCGAGGGATTGCCGCGCTCAAATACCAGCCCTTCGGAGCCTGGAGCATGATGCAGAAACTCTATGTAAAAACAATCGCGGCAGGGAAGATTGATAATTTCACGGATCCAACTGCTGTCCAAAATCCAGTAAGCGGTATTGCCATTACTTCTGAAATAAACCAAGAGTTCCTGCTCGGTGTCATGCATGGCACCTGTAGTGGTTAGGCCAAAGCCCTGCCCTATAGGGGTGTCATTGGGAAGATCCGGCAATAGTAAATCCGAGCCGAGCGAACTGCAGCCCATGCCGGTTTTGGTTTTTATCCCCATCACCCGAAAATAGCGATTGTAGTTTTCAGGTGCCCGCAATAATTTTGCGTCTTGCGGGCCACAATCAAAATGAAACTCAGGTACTTGATGGAGAATAATGTCATTGATGGAATGCTGTCTCTGGCTAAGATACTCTTCCATGAGTTTGAACTGATTTTTGACTATTATTGAGGTCACTGGCCTTAGCAATAACTCCGATGACAACAGCAAGAGAACAACAGGTAACAGCAACAGCAGCAAAACCCGTTTGTTCTCGGATACAGCCTTCATGATTATCGTCCTCGCAAAATGTTATCCACTTATACCCAGCCATAGTGCCAGATACAATAACGCAGGTAGCAAATACTCTATTCTGCAGTATAAAACCGTTTGCAGTCAGAACCAGGGGAATTGCTCGATAAAACGTCGAGCCTAGTTTACGTAAGTGACTGAAACTTAAAGATTGACTCTTGCTTCTATCTCAACCTTTGGTTAATTTGGGGCGGAAAACTGAAAATTTCAACGATTAAGATTTAATTATTCGGAGCAGAAGAATGAATGAAAATGTCATTCAGGCAATCCTGGTGTTTGCTGCGTTTGTGGTGATCAGCCTGGTTATAGACAATTCCCTGAAACAAGTGGCCGCCCGCTTTGGCTCGGCAGCCAGCGAATCGTTTCGTTTGATCTCCAATTCCCAGCGAGTGGTTCTGATATTTATCGGTGCCGTCTTGGCCTTATCCAAGTTGGGCTTTGATGTTGGCGCCTTGGTTGCCGGGCTCGGGCTCACGGGTTTTGCTCTGGGTTTTGCTCTCAAAGATGCCATATCCAACCTGATTGCCGGCATTATGATAGTGCTCTATAAACCGATAAAGCTGGGCAATAAAATCGATATTACCGGCTCCAAGGGGACTGTGGTGGATCTCAATCTGCGTTATATCACGGTAAAGGATGAAGGCGTGACGCATCTGGTTCCCAACTCTTTGTTCCTCAACAATAAAGTTTCCATTATTGATGAGGATAAGCAATGACGGCGCAGCTTTGGGATAAGGTTGCCAACCAGGTCAATCTCAATCTGGAAATCGATGTGCAGCGCTTCTGCCAGTTGGTGAAACCCGATGCCAGAATACTGGACTTTGGATGCAGTTATGGCCGGATAGCCAAGCAGCTGAAACAGTTAGGCTATCCTGAGGTGCTGGGGGTCGATCCCTCAGCCGCCATGATAAAGCGCGGCCTCAGTCTGTACCCGGACATCAATTTAATTCAGCTGCCACAACTTCCTTTGCCTTTTGCCGATGAAATATTCGATGTGGTGCTGAGCTGCGCCATTTTAACCTGCATGCCATCTGAAATGGCACAAAAAGCCGCCATATTGGAGCTTAAACGCGTGCTTAAGCCGGGAGGCTTGTTCCACCTGACTGAGTTTTGCGCCCCCATGGCGAAACGTTTCACCTCAGGGCTGGGCACGCCTATGTGTTACCACACGCCCATGCAATTGCAGGAGCTGCTGGAAGACTTTGTCGACCTGAAAGATGAAGTCACAGCCTGTAGAACTTTGGCCGACGATACGGCTCAGAGCTATCGAGCCTTTGCCAGAAAACCGCCGCAGGCTTTAGCTTAATTACGATAAATAGTCTGGATCAGATGAAAACCGAACTGTGTTTTGACCGGACCATGTACTTCCAGCACCGGCTTTTTGAACACCACTTGATCGAAGGCCTTGACCATCTGCCCCGGACCAAACTCCCCGAGATCGCCACCGCGTTTTTTTGAGGGGCACTGAGAATATTGTTTCGCCAGCTTGCCAAAGTCTTCCCCTTTGGCGATCCGGGCCTTGAGTTTTTCCGCTTCTTCACGGGTTTTAACCAAAATGTGTCGGGCACAAGCTCGGGCCATGTTGTTGTTTCTCCTGAGTCATCTTCGTTCGCTAACCAATAACAGGCGATTTTACCATAATCTTGAATCCTCCCCCCATTCGACATGAAACAAGCTGCGCAATTTTGACCTTATTTGCCTTGGGGCAAACTTTAACCAAACCTATGTCAGAGCTTCAAATAGGTTCTGCCACCACTCTCCTACTACATAGTTTGCAACAAAATTCCCATTCTCCCGGACTATTGGTGACCCTACTGGCCCGTGCTATAGTACCCAATAGTTACAACCATTTTTATATAAAACAACAACAAACAATAACAAGCAGTCAACCAAGTGGAGTCGTGCCATGAAGATACTGTCTTACCTCCCTTTAAGCTGTACCCTCTTACTCACCGCCTGTGGCGGTGGTGGCAACGATGATAGTGGTGACCTTATCCCTCCTGTCGTTACTCCACCTCCGGCCTTGTCGCGCTGTGAGCAACAAAGTGAATTCAACAATCAAACAACGGCATCGGGTCTGGTTTTTAAGTTGCAAAGCCACTACTTAGCCGGCCAGCAAAGTAGTGTTATTGCCACTCTGGGCACGCTTAACAGCCGAAATATGCTGTTCCAATGGCAGCAATTGTCAGGGCCCAGTGTCGATATAGCCATTAATGACAGCCCAGTGCTGGCGTTTGTGCCGCCACAAAGCGGTGACTACCGCTTTCAGTTGAATGTCAGCGGCAATGATCTCAGCTTGCAAGAGACTGTCAGCCTGACAGTGGCAGTGGGAAATGGCCTTAACATTCGCCAGGATCATCAGGTGGTAGAGGGCAACAATGTCAGCGTACGACTGGATAGAGTCAATGGCGCTGCGGCAAACAACATCAACTGGTGTATTGCTGCCGGGCCTGAACTTAATCTGGACTTGTCCAACCTTGAACGTCCTTTATTTGTCGCCCCCGGGGTTAGCCAGGATACGGGGGTGATCTTGAGAGCCAGCGCCAATGTTAATGGCGAGATCTTAAGCGATGAAGTCAGCATACTGATAACGGATGAAGCGCAAATTACCTCAGAGTACTTTGATGCGCCAGTTGCTCGCACCCATGCCTACAGGCGTAACTCACCTTATGCCGATGTACTAAAACGCTGCACTTATTCCAATCAGTTAAGCGCTTGCCAGCTCAACACCTTACCTTTGATTGGACAAGGCGCCGGCGGTATCAGTGATAAAGAAGCGATAATGGACCGGGTACTGGTATCCCACGACTGGATGGGGCGTAATTTTGAAGCCTTTATCGAACAGATGGACACTCATGGTGACTTTGCCACTTTATTGCAATCTGTCACCGCCGTGGTGATAAGCTACGATATCCGTCCTTCCTTTTACTGGGTGGTTACCGGCGCCATTTACCTGGATCCGGAAGACCTTTGGCTGACGGCAACCGAGCGCGATAGTATCAATGAAGCGCCGGACTATCGTGCCGGTTTCGGTAATGAGCTGCAGTTCCTGATCCCCTGGCGTTATGTCAAAGACAACGATTATGCCTCTCTCTACCGTGAACGCAGCCAGCGCAGCAACCGCCCTATCAGCGAGTTGACAACCGATCTCTCCTCGCTTCTATACCACGAGTTGGCCCATGCCAATGACTTTTTCCCGCGCAGTGTTCATTCAAGCCTTGAGGGGCCGACTTTGTTGGACGACTTTTACCGGCGCACGACGCAAAAAGCCTTGATATCGGATCAACTCAGCAACGCCTATCCGCTGAATAGCACAGAAATGAGTGCCCTGGCCAGCGTAAGCTTTATGGGTGAAACCGCCACAGCCACCCAAAAGGCATACTCGCCCGGGGATGTCAGCAGCTTCTTCTCTGCCGACAGAGCCAATGATTTTTACAACTACAGCACCTCTAGAGAAGACGCCGCCATGCTGTTTGAAGAAGCCATGATGAGCTATCGCCTTGGGGTACAGCGGGATGTGGCAGTCACAGATAAACCCGTAACCGTGACCGCAAACAGCATCATTGTTGACTGGGGCCAACGGGGACGTATCGGCGCCATTGAACTTAGAAACCGCACAAGCTTGGTGCTGAATGAGATGATGCCTGAGCTTAATAATCAGCTGCTGCTGGATAGTTTGCCGGCGCCGCTGCAGATGCAGCCAGGCCTGAGCTGGGCCGCCAACCTCGGCATATCAGCCACGCCAATGGCGCCGAAGAGCAATATCCAGCATCAGCAACAGAGTGAACAGACTCAAGTGCCGCTGCGTTTGAGTGGCGATCGTCACAGAACTCCTGTGGGGATAAACAGACCCTGACTGTTATTTTGGTTTGTCATTGTAAAAAAAAGCGCTGCTCTAGGGCAGCGCTGCTTTTACTATCTTTAGCGAGCTAAGGACTAAAGCCGTAGCATCTCTTTGATAAAGGGAATGGTCAACTTACGTTGATGAACCATAGAAGCCTTGTCCAGCCTGTCCAGCACATCAAACAAGGTTCGTAAGTCTCTGGCCAAACGATTCAGCAGAAAGCGGCCTACATCTTCCGGTAACTGCAGGCCACGCATTGCAGCTCGGCGCTGCAATGCCACCAACTTTTCTTCATCGGCCATGGGCTGGAGTTGATAATTGAGTCCCCACTGCATCCTTGAGACCAGATCCGGTAAGGCAAAACCGGCATCTATGGGCGCAGCACTGCCACTGACCACCAGAGCGCAATGTTTCTGTTCGGCTACCCGGTTATAAAGATCGAATATCGCCTCTTCCCATAAAGGATGACCGGCTATGGCATCGACATCATCGATACAAACCAGATCGAGTTGCTCCAACCCTTCGAGTAAAGCGGTGGAGATACTAGCATGAATACCCAGAGGAATGTAAAAACTGCTGCGTTCCAATTCATTGGCGTGGGCACAGGCGGCGTGCATCAAATGGGTTCTTCCCGATTTTACCGGTCCCCATAAATAAACAGCCCCCTGGCTGTGGCCTTCAGCACAGGCCCTCAGGGTCTGGATAAGTTCATCGTTTCCTGCCGCAGGATAGTAACTGTTAAAAGTCTCATCGTCCGGCAAGTGAACGGGCAGTGAAAGTTGCAAGGGTGAGTTTTGTGTCACTCAGGGTCGTTCCCAATCGCGGTCAATCAAAAAATGCGGGCGCCAAGTCTAGCATGACTGGCGCCGCGGTTAAAACCTCAACGGCTGTGCCACTGGTAAGGACCTAGGGGCTGGCTCACATTCTCGTTGAATTCTGTGTTCTCGGTTGCTTGAGGCAATGAGTTAAAACCATCGTAGCCCTGGCCGTCGGCGACATCTTGAAAACCGCTCTGTGCCGCAGATAAGCGAGGCTCCAAACGCAACAGGTTTTTCAAGTCATCTTCCGAGCCAAAGAGTTGCACCTTAAAAGTAGCGCTATCCCCCTGCAGAGTGCTAAGGCTTGCTTCACGCACCGCGCTGAGTTGATTGAGAAATGCCTCAATTTCCACCAACTGCTTCATCTGGCTGATGCCGGTAAAACGTACCTTGCTCAGTAAACCATCCCCCGAGTCGGCTATGGCGTAACGGGAAACAAAGTAATCGGACAGTGACAACATCATCTCGGCCACAGCCTCGTCTTTACTGGCAGCTTGTCCCTGACGATTGAGCAGAGGTTGGCCAAAGGACTGACTGATATCTGTCTTGGGATAAAGTACTAGCTGATAGTTGAATTCACTGCCATTTGCCTCAAGTGCGCCCATCGCAAAGAAGTCAGCCTGATAGCGAGCGGAGGCCGTAGCAACAGTATCGGCAAACAAACCGCGCACGTCATTGACATTGATACGCATCAAATCATCAAGATCCATCAAAGGAAACATCAGCGGCACACCACGTTCCATTGAGGCATCGGCAAACGCCTTGCGCTCTTCAGCGCTTGAGTCATCACTTAGGATAACCCTTTCATTGTTGATATCCGTACTAAGCCAAAACAGAGTTAAAGGGCGCTGTTTGCCCCATACAGGCAAGCCTGCGTTACGCAACATGTCGACTATCTTACGGTGATCGAAATTGGCTTTTAGCTTGAGCCCTTCATCGGTATCAAGATAACCAAATTGACTGACCAGGGCATTGGCATTGGCAAGTTTGGCTTGGATCTCAGGACTTTCGAGAGCGCTGCGTGAGCCGGAATTTTTTAAAATAACATCTTCCAATGCCTTCTTGAGCCCCTTGCTCTTCTCGGCACTGGATCTAGACCCAACGGCTACAGTAGCTTCATCCAGCTGTTTAACCTCTACAGCCTGAACCAAAGTTGTGGCGCAGAACAGGGAAAGAAAAACAACTGGCTTTACAAATGAATTCAGCATCTTTGCGACGGTAAAAAATGGTCGGAATGGCAAAAGTGTATCATATATGCCCCACTTGGCGAGCCGATGGAGATGAAAAACCTGCCTCTTGGTTCATCTCGGGTTCAGCTGCGGAAATTGTGAAAAATTTGATCTGAAACGGCAAATAGCCCCCCACACATTGTGGCCATCTGGTAATATTGGCCGGTTTAACCACAATACGGATAAAAAAATGAAATACCTTGCCCGTCCTCTGCAAGGCGCACAAATGTTGTTTGTCGCTTTCGGAGCCCTGGTGCTGATGCCGTTGCTCACCGGCCTCGATACCAGCGTAGCCCTGTTTACCGCCGGATTCGGCACCCTGTTATTCCAACTGATCACCAAACGTCAAATCCCTGTTTTCCTCGCGTCGTCTTTTGCTTTTATTCCACCTGTTATGTATGGCGTCCAAACTTGGGGCATCCCAGCCACCATGGGCGGGTTGATGGCAGCCGGCTGTGTTTACCTAATATTGGCCTCTGTGGTAAAGCTGCGTGGTAGCGGCATTATAATGAGGCTTCTGCCCCCTGTAGTGGTGGGGCCGGTTATTATCATCATAGGTCTCGGCCTGGCACCAGTTGCGGTGAATATGGCGCTTGGTAAAAGCGGAGATGGCAGCCAAGTAATTGTTGCCCAAGATACCGCGCTGTTTGTTTCTTTGGCATCACTCCTGACTACCATAGCCGTGGCCATCTTTGCCAAGGGACTGCTGAGGCTGATGCCAATCCTGGCCGGCATTGTCGTCGGTTACAGCTTGAGTCTGTATTACGGCATAGTGGACTTCAATGTTGTACACGAAGCCGCCTGGCTGGCCATGCCTAACTTCGTCGCTCCCGAATTTAACTGGCACGCCATAGCCTTCATGATCCCGGTTGCCATCGCCCCTGCGGTGGAGCACATAGGGGATATTCTGGCTATCTCCAATGTTACCGGTAAAGATTACCTGAAAAAGCCCGGCTTACATCGCACTCTAGCAGGTGACGGTGTTGCCACTATAGCAGCTACCGCCTTTGGCGGCCCACCCAACACCACTTATTCTGAGGTCACTGGCGCAGTAACCCTGACGCGCAACTTCGATCCTAGAATTATGACCTGGACAGCCATTACTGCTATTTTGCTGGCCTTCGTCGGCAAGCTGGGTGCTCTGATGCAGACCATTCCGGTACCTGTAATGGGAGGTATCATGTGTCTGTTGTTCGGCTCTATCGCTGCAGTGGGCCTCAACTCACTAATCAAACACCAGGTGGATCTCAGTGAGCCTCGCAACCTTTCTATCGTTGGAGTGACACTGGTATTCGGTATCGGAGGTATGGCTTTCGGTATAGGTTCATTCAGCCTCACCGGCATCAGCCTTTGTGGTATCGTAGCCATATTGATGAACCTGTTGCTGCCAAACAGCAAGCCTCACACGAGCAAAACCGTTAACTCTGTAGCAGATGAAACCTAAACTGAGTACTTGCTGCGTTAAAACATATTAAGTAAAAAACCGATGCCATTGTCATCGGTTTTTTACTTCTAATCTGTCATTTCCCAATGGGGAGCATAAGAACACCTAACGAGCCTCACAGACTCGAATAAAAACCGTCTGGGATGTTCAGCAAACAAAAATCCCCAGGACATACCCGCAACGTAGATCAGATAAGGAACGGTTGATCGATCCTCCTGATGAGAGACAATCGGAAACCTGTTTGTAGGTTTCCGTTTTTTTATGTCTATTCAAAACTGCTTTGCCGACTTTCTTGGTTATAACTTGGTGAGACGAGAAGCGAGTCAGGCGGCAGTAGAGCATGGTCGAATGCCCAATGAAATCAGCTTTAAGTACGCTTGTCAGTTCATCGCAAGTCAGCTCAAAGTCATGAGCAAAGCGGTGTCACCAGGTAATACGCCGAAGCGTCTAAACAGTCTGCGGGGAGACTTGTCCATCCTCTTTATAGACAAACGCCCTAAGCCAAATCGGCCTAGGGCGGTAAAAATATCAAAGACCCGATATCCTGTTAATCACAAGGCAGCTCCGCTTAAGTGAACTACGTTGCAGGACATACCCGGGGATTTTAGATCCCTAGTTAAGGCTCAAGCCACTATGATAAAACCAACAAAAGTCAGTGCCGCTGCGATTAAAGCATAAGGCAGTTGAGTGACTGCGTGACTTACCAGGTTACAGCCGGAGCCTTGCGCCGCAAGGACGGTGGAATCTGAGTAGAAACACGCCTGACTACCAAAGGATGAAGCAGACAACAAGGCACCTATCACCAAGGGGATATCAGCACCAACAGATTGCGCCAGCGGCATTACAATAGGAATGGTTACCGCAAAGATTCCCCAACTGGAACCTGTGGCAAAGGCCAGAATCGCCATGGCTACAAACACCACTGCTGGCAAGAGCTTAGGTGTCATAAAGGGACTCAGGGAGTCAATGACATACTGGGGCAGCAGCAGTTGGTCGCAAACATCCTTGAATACAAAGGCGGCGATAACAGTGCCTATGGCCGGTAGCATGCTCTTGAAACCATCGATCATCTGATCCATCATCTCGGACAAGGGCATCAAACGCTGCACCGCGTAATATGGCAAGGTAATTACCAAGGTTGCCAACAAGCCTTTCCATACATCGATATCGAAGTAGACGGTAAAGCCAACCAACAGCAAAATAGGTATCAGGAAATTGTGTAATTGTCCTTGTTTATCGGCCTGCTCAAACTCCTCCTCCATCGCACGCACGGCATATTCATCCAAGGTCTGGACTTCATCAAAATTTGTTTGCTCTTTAGCCGGACTACCGGCAGCCGCAGCAAGCTGTGCTTTTTTCATTGGCCCTATAGCCGGAACTATGCCGAGAATAACCAACAGCACCATGGCAACCGCCAACCAGGCGTAAAACATATAAGGGATCGCCTGCATATAGATTTGGATCCCCTCACCTTCGGCGGCCACACCGTTGTTGACCAAGAGCCCGCCAAAAAATACTGCCCAAGTGGATAGCGGCACCAACACGCACACTGGCGCAGCGGTAGAGTCGACCACATAGGCAAGCATCTCACGGGAGATCTTGAACCTGTCGGTGACCCGCTTCATGGTTTCGCCGACCGTGAGTGCATTCAGGTAGTCATCAATGAAGATAACCAGGCCGAGTACAAAGGTCATCAGCAGAGATGAGCGTGGCCCCTTGGCGAGTTTGAGCGCTTTACGGCCAAAGGCCAAGGCGCCGCCGGTGCGCACCAATAAGGCAATCAGGGCACCGAAACTGCCACACACCAGGATTAACCAACCTATGGTCTCATCGGCCATCACTTTGAGTGAAATATCAGCGAAGTTATTCAGTACCTGGCTGGGATCCAAAAGTAGCAGACCACTGACAGCGCCTATGATCAATGCCAGGATGGGACGACGCAGCCAAATGGCCAGCACCAATACAACAATGGGGGGAACAAGACTTAACGCTGTCGGCTCAGACATGCACTTAGGTCCTCAAAAAGATGGCCTTACGGCCCTATAAAGTCATGTGGGGCGTTTAAGACACCGCCAAAACAACTGCTTTATTTACGGCTTTCCGCCAGACGGACAGTAACAACTGGTCGCTTTTGTTGGAGCCTTGCTAAAAACATCGCGCAGAAAATAATGCTCAACTGCTTATGAGTCAACCATAATCTGAGTCAGTCAGCGCAAATTTTGACCTTACAGGCAATTATCGAAAAATTTCTATATGATTCAATAGCTTTTACATGCACATTTTAAGCGCTTTTAGCGTTATTGACATATAAGCATTCAGTTAAACTGCCTTTTTATTTTAAATAATATCGAATCAGTTTTGTGTTAATCACCAGTTTCTTGATGATTGTGCAGTTTTAAATGCTGATTCATAACCAAAATATGGCTATATCATCTATTATTTGGTGTGTTATTTGCCATTAAAAGATAAAGCTTCTGTTAAAAGCGAAAAAATATGACTCCCCCCCCCTTTCTAAGATGCTTTAAATTAGGTATCGTGCCGAAGGTTAAACTCTTTCATATCAGCCAGTTTCGAGGTAGTAATGCGGCCAATCATCAAATCCAATAAGCTCGACAGTGTTTGTTACGATATTCGAGGACCGGTACATAAAGAAGCACGTCGATTGGAAGATGAAGGCCATCGTATTCTTAAGCTCAATATAGGTAACCCGGCCCCCTTTGGCTTTGAAGCCCCGGAAGAGATAGTTCGTGACGTGATCCTCAACCTGCCATCGGCCCAAGGGTATTGTGAGTCCAAAGGTTTGTTCTCTGCCCGCAAGGCGATTGTGCAGCATTACCAGTCCCAGGGGATCTTCGGTGTCGATATCGAAGATATCTATATAGGTAATGGCGTTTCCGAATTGATTGTGATGGCCATGCAGGGGCTACTCAATACCGATGATGAGGTGTTGGTTCCCTCCCCTGACTATCCACTGTGGACCGCGGCGGTTAACCTGGCCGGCGGCAAGGCACGCCATTATAGCTGCGATGAATCAGCCGACTGGTTTCCCGATCTTGAGGATATCAAGAGCAAGATTGGCCCAAGAACCCGAGGTATAGTGATCATCAACCCCAACAATCCAACCGGTGCCGTATACAGCCGTGAGCTGTTGTTGGAGATTGTTGAACTGTGCCGGCAACACTCCATCATACTGTTTGCCGATGAGATCTATGACAAAATTCTTTACGATGGCGCTGTGCATATCCCGGCCTGTAGTCTGTCGGATGATATTCTCACCGTGACGTTTAATGGCCTTTCCAAAGCCTATAGAGCCGCCGGTTTCCGGGTCGGTTGGATGATGCTGTCCGGTAATCTCAAAGCAGCGCACAGCTATATTGAGGGGCTGGAGATGCTCTCCTCTATGCGCCTTTGCGCCAATGTGCCCAATCAGCATGCGATTCAAACCGCGTTGGGCGGTTATCAAAGTATCAATGAGCTTACCGCCATCGATGGTCGCCTGACCCAGCAGCGGGATATCTGTTATGAGCTGCTCAATCAAATTCCCGGCGTGAGTGTGGTGAAACCCAAGGGCGCCATGTATGCATTTCCCCGTCTCGACAGCAAGCGTTTCGGCCTCAGGGACGATGAGCGCCTGGTGCTGGATCTACTGAAAGAGAAGAAAATTCTCTTGGTACAGGGCACGGCTTTTAACTGGCCGGAGCCGGATCACCTGCGAGTGGTGTTCCTGCCTCATAAGGAAGACTTACAGCGGGCCCTGCTCGCCTTCGGTGACTTCCTCGAGTACTACCGTCAATAACACAATGCCAGCCGCCCGTCGAGGCGGCTTTTTTATCCTCGCCCGGCACTGACAGCCTTTAACCACTGAGGTAAAGTAAGAGAAACGCGCAAAAACTTAGGGAAGTTGTATGAGTCACCTTTTTGCCCACCTGGCCAGGATGAAGTTAATTCAGCGTTGGCCTTTAATGTATAACGTCCGCACCGAGAATGTGCAGGAACACTCATTGCAGGTTGCCATGGTGGCCCATGCGCTGGCCATCATCAGTAACCGTAAGTTCAATGGCCAATATTCGCCCGATCGCGCCGCCACCCTGGCTATCTTTCACGATGCCGGCGAAATACTTACTGGCGATCTGCCCACCCCGGTCAAATACTTCAATGCCGAGATAGAGGCCGAATACAAGAAGATTGAAGCCATAGCCGAAGCCAGGCTGCTGGAGATGGTGCCTGAAGAGTTTCGTGACGATTACCGAGCGCTGTTTATCAGTGATAGCGCCGAGCTCAGCCATCGCAAGTTGGTCAAGTCTGCCGATACTCTGTGCGCTTATCTTAAGTGTCTCGAAGAAAAGCGTGCCGGAAACAACGAGTTCAACAGTGCCCGCAAGCGACTCGAAACCATGCTGGATGCCAACCCAGACCCGGCGGTGGCGTATTTTCGCGAACATTTCATTCCCAGTTTCACCCTGGATCTGGATGAAATCAATCAACTGCTCTAGCAGGAGAGATTATGAGCCAAGCCCACTGGCAAACCAGGCGCGAGCCCAATAACAGTCAGCGCCGAGACGATAATCGCAGTCCCTATCAGAGAGACAGAGCCAGAATTCTGCACTCCGCCGCCTTTCGGCGCTTACAGGCCAAGACTCAGGTGCTTGGAGTGGGCATGAACGACTTTTACCGCACCCGCCTGACCCACTCTCTGGAAGTCTCACAAATAGGTACGGGCATAGCCGCCCAGTTGAAGCAGCGCTATCCCGAAATGGCCTTTTTGCTCGACTCCATGAGTCTGCTCGAAGCCCTGTGCCTGGCCCATGATATCGGCCACCCACCCTACGGCCATGGTGGCGAGGTGGCACTCAACTACATGATGCGTGAGCACGGCGGCTTTGAAGGCAATGGCCAGACCTTCAGAATCCTTACCCGGCTTGAACCCTATACCGAACACTTTGGCATGAACCTGACCCGCCGCACCCTACTCGGTGTACTCAAATACCCGGCGCCGGTACGCACACTGAAAGTGGATAGACCCCAGCCAGAATTGAGTCACTATCGTCAGCTAAGGCCGAGCCAATGGCCACCTGTCAAAGGGGTTTTCGATGACGATGAAGCTATCCTCGATTGGGTACTTGAGCCGCTGGACAGTAAAGACAAGCAAAGCTTTCTCAGCCATTATAGTCCGGGCGATGGGCTGCACCGCCGTACCCGTTACAAGTCATTCGACTGCACTATTATGGAGCTGGCTGATGATATCGCCTATGCGGTGCACGATCTCGAAGATGCCATAGTGATGGGAATTGTCACCGGCTCCAATTGGCAAGAGGATATGCATGCCCCGCTGCAAGCCATTGAAGATGAGTGGATCCAAAGCCAACTCGGAAATATTGAGCTCAAGCTGTTTTCCCGCAAACATCACTTGCGCAAGGATGCCATTGGGACTCTGGTAAATGCGCTGGTCACCGCCATCAGAATCGACCAGACCCCGGACTTTGCCGAACCCTTGCTCAGGTTTAACGCCAAGTTGGAACCGGCCTTTGCTGAGCTATTGGAGCTACTGAAGCAGTTTGTCCTTAAATATGTGGTGCGTAAGCCCGAGATCCAGATGCTGGAGTACAAGGGGCAGCAGATAGTGATGGAGCTGTTTGAAGCCTTTGCCTCGGATCCTCTGAGACTCCTGCCCCACAATACCCAATCACGCTGGCAACAGGCCAACAATAAAGGCGAAAACAGTCACAGAGTAATAGCAGATTATATCTCAGGTATGACTGATGAGTTTGCCGCCAGGTTACATCAACAACTGTTTAGCCCAAAGGGCGGTGCCATCATAGACTTGAGCCAGAATTATTGACCTCAGCATACAAGTGCCGATCAGTTAATAAGGGGCCAAAAAAGTTAAACTGTTAAAGGGATCCCATTCATTTATTTCACATGAGTGAGATGCTATTTACACAGGCTTTGCCATATCGCTGTAAAGGGGCGCCAATAACCCGAGCTCATCAAGGCAGGTATATAATAGCTGTTATTTTTTGATGATTTATACCAAGGGGAACATGGCGATAGTTTTACCATCATGAATCACTACATGATTGACCATGACCAACCACTATAGATGGCTGTATAGCTGCGCTGCTGCCTTTTACCTTGATGTATGAAAAAAGAGGTTACTTTTGTTGGGTAGCCATCTTAGAAAATATTCGGAATGCTAGCTGTGAAAATAAAAAAGAGGCCGCAAAATTGCTTGGCCTCTTTTTTAATATGGTACCCGAGGACGGACTTGAACCGTCACGCTGTTACCAGCGAGGGATTTTAAATCCCTTGTGTCTACCGATTCCACCACTCGGGCAAATTGTGCGACAAGGAGTATATCTCATCGTCGCTGAAGAGTGGAGGCGCGACCCGGAGTCGAACCGAGATCGACGGATTTGCAATCCGCAGCATAGCCATTCTGCCATCGCGCCCCAAGCCGTAAGGCTGGGATTGGAGCGACATATCGGGTTCGAACCGATGACCTGTACCTTGGCAAGGTACCGCTCTACCAACTGAGCTAATGTCGCATCACTTGTTTGCTTCATCATCCAAGCTGACGATCAACAAAGGTACCGACCTTCTGTTTTATCAACTGTGCCAATGTCGCATCACTTGTTTGCTTCATCATCCAAGTTGACAATCAACAAAGGTACCGACCTTCTGTTTTATCAACTGAGTTAATGTCACATACCAGTTCCGCTATTCAAGCGGAAGCCAGAGTCTTATCCCCTGACTGCGGAATGGCATTCTACCGATTTAAGGGCGGGAGTCAATCGGCAAATAGGCATTTTTATGTCAAAACCGCTTGAATGCTGGCAATTTACTCAACCGGGAGCAGTTTCCAATCAAAATGATTAAAATGCAATCCGATTCAGTAGCTTGTCGACTCCCTTCCCTATCAAATAGCATCTTAAAAGTCGTTGTACAACGCCGCTATAAAAACACTTCCCAAACGGCCCCTGGTGAATCCAATAATATCCAGGCCTGGATATAACAAGGCCCGGTACTCAGACCGGGCCTTGGCTATTAAGAGTCGGAATTAATCTTCAGACAGCGGCAGAGACAAGTAGTTAAGACCTAACATCTTCTGCATTACACCCACCACC
Source organism: Shewanella chilikensis (assembly GCF_037953065.1). Lineage (NCBI taxonomy): Bacteria > Pseudomonadati > Pseudomonadota > Gammaproteobacteria > Alteromonadales > Shewanellaceae > Shewanella > Shewanella chilikensis. The sequence goes on from NZ_CP149966.1 coordinate 2,370,382, forward strand.
TGGCAGCTGTAACCAAACTCGTTGTCATACCATACATAGAGGATGGCACGTTTGCCGTCGGCGATGGTGGCTTGAGAGTCGACCACACCAGCGTAGCGTGAGCCGACCAGGTCACAAGAAACGATTTCCGTAGACTCGGTGAAGTCCACCTGGTTTTGCAGCTCTGAATGCAGCGCGATATCACGCAGATAAGCGTTCATATCTTCTTTGCTGGTTTCAGCATTCAGGTTCAGACTGATGATGGCCATGGACACATTCGGAGTCGGTACCCGAATTGCGTTACCTGTCAGCTTACCGGAAAGTACCGGCAGCGCCTTGGCAACCGCTTTGGCGGCGCCGGTTTCAGTGATCACCATGTTCAGCGGTGCACTGCGGCCGCGACGGTCGGCTTTGTGATAGTTGTCGATCAGGTTCTGGTCATTGGTATAAGAGTGGATGGTTTCCACGTGACCATTTTCGATACCGTACTTGTCATTAACGGCCTTCAGTACAGGCGTAATGGCGTTGGTGGTACAGCTGGCGGCAGAAACAATAACATCTTCCGGCAGAATATCGCTGTCATTAACACCAAAGACTATGTTCTTGATACTGCCTTTGGCAGGTGCAGTGAGCAGAACTTTTGACGCACCTGGGCTCTTAAGGTGCAGACCCAAACCGTCTTCATCTTTCCAGATACCTGTGTTATCGACCACCAAGGCATCGGTAATACCGTACTTGGTGTAATCCACTTCATCGGGTGAGTTGGCGTAAATCACCTGAATATAAGTACCGTTGGCGATGATGGCATTGTTCTCTTCATCCACCTCGACAGAGCCGTTAAAAGGTCCGTGTACTGAATCACGGCGCAGCAGGCTGGCACGTTTTTCCAGGTCACCCTTACGGCCACCGCGCAGAACAATAGCGCGCAGGCGTAGCTTGTTGCTGCGGCCGGTTTTTTCAATCAACAAACGGGCCAGCAGACGACCGATACGACCAAAACCGTAGAGAACGACGTTGCGTGGCTCAACTTCATCTTTGCTTTCAATGGCACTGGCCAGCTCGCGGCTCATATAAGCCTCAATTTCGCTGCCATCGGTATGGTTACGCCAGTACTTAACGGCCAGTTTACCTATATCCACTTTGCACTGTTTGACATCCAGTTTGCTCAGGGCTTCTACGAAGGGGAAGCTCTCACGCAGGCGCAGCTTGTCGCCCACATGGCGACGAACCAGACGATGGGCCTTGATAATATCGATGGTGGAGGCGATCAGCAGGGGTTTACCATAAACCACCACTTCTACGCCCTGATTGCGATACAACTTGCCCAACAGGGGCTGCATGGCCTCTGCCAGTTCGAAGCGTTCTTGCCAACTTTGTAGGTGTTTATCAGCGCTCATTTACAGATCCTTTATCTCACTTTTCCACTTAAATTAACGGGAAAGGTTTGAGTAACAAAAAGAAAAGACCAATAATCATATTTATGACAGCTAACCTGCCCCTCTTTGGTCGGCGCTATTGTAATGAAAACTGCAGCTTCAAGCTAGTAGCAGATTTTCGCTAAATCTCTAATTAAATTACAGATTTAACCATGTGGAGCGTATTTTGACGCGTAATCTAGTAATAATTACATCATTTATCCTTATAGCTTGGGTTAGTGGCTGTGATAACAGCGGTAACCCTGCCACTATTTGTAAGAATAATCCTGAACTTTGTGACGATTTGCATAAGGATAGCTGGTGCCGACGGGAAAAAAACAGTCTGATTATTCAGCGCTACCAGGTAAAAACCACATCGGAACCCTCAGGCAAGCAAATTTATCACTTGCTCGTTAACTTGGAAAATTACAACCGCTGCGTGGGGCTTGCGTCAGGAGTACAACATATTCTCAATCCAGAGCGCACCAATGACAGGGCCAGAGCCTATGGTTTGAGTGCGCAAAGTCTGTCTGAATTGCAAGCCTCCACCAAGGGCAGCAATGACATCTATATAGCCTTCTATCACTGGGCTCATTTGGGTGATGATGCGGCGCTCAAGATACTGCTGGAGGCGGAACAACAGCAACAGATAGATTCGCCCGAGATCCTTGCCGGGCTCGCGGGCTATTATCTCAAGTTTGATGCCATCAAAGCGAAACAACTCTATCTTAAAGTGTTTTCAAAAAGTACAGATAAGAACTTCGACTCCGATTGGTTGTTGGGGCTGGCAAGTGCTTCCCGGCAGTTGCAGGATATGGAGCAGGCCTATCTGCTCTCGAGAGCCAATTTGCTTTTGACCGACAACCCGGTCGATGAGGCCCAGCTCAAGGCCATGATAGGCAACAACAGTCAGTTAAGTACACACTTGGATGAACAGGCAAGCAATTTGGCCGAGGCTCTGAAAACTGGGAATTATCTTGAGAGTGACTGGCCCAAACGCCTGCAAGGTAATGCGGGGAAACAAGTTGATACTGAGGCGGGAGCAGCACAAGCCGCAAATAGCAAAACCACTGATAGCAGCAAGCTTGAGAAAAGCGCCGAAGCGGCCAAACAAAACTGATGATGTATTCTCCGGGCGGCAAATTACTTGCCAGTTTGTAATTTACGCCTGTCGGTCGCACAATTAAAGCATTGTTTCGCGACCGCTGTAATAAAAACACCTAATTTGTTAACGGAATAGCCAGTTGCAGCGTGATTTAACTTGACGACCCGCGACATTTTTGTAATTTTACTACCAATTACTGTTTTTACATTCACCAGAGGGATATGAGATGACTATCCGCGTAGCAATTAACGGTTATGGCCGTATCGGACGCAATGTTCTGCGAGCTCTATACGAGAGCGAGAAAGACTATCCAATTAAAATCGTTGCCATCAACGATCTCGGAGACGCTTCCATCAATGCTCACCTGACCAAGTATGACTCTGTTCATGGCCGCTTCAACGCCAAAGTCGAACACGACGATGAAGCTATTTATGTCAACGGCGACAAGATCCCAACCTTCCAGGAACGCGATCCATCCAAGCTGCCATGGGCCGAGCTGCAGGTAGACGTAGTCTTCGAATGTACCGGTATTTTCACTTCCAAAGAAGCGGTACAACCGCACCTGGATGCAGGCGCCAAGAAGGTTATCATCTCAGCTCCCGGCAAGAATGTTGATGCCACTGTGGTATACGGGGTTAACAACCAGGAAATCACCAAAGAGATGACTGTTATCTCCAATGCTTCCTGTACCACTAACTGTCTGGCGCCTGTGGCCAAGCCGTTGAATGATGCCATCGGCATTGAGTCCGGCCTGATGACTACGATTCACGCCTACACCAATGACCAGCGTCTGTCTGATGTGTATCACAGCGATATGCGTCGTGCCCGCGCCGCGGCACTGTCGATGATCCCGACCAAAACAGGCGCAGCGGCGGCTGTTGGTTTGGTTGTACCAGAGCTTCAGGGCAAGTTCGACGGCCTGGCGGTTAGGGTTCCGACAGTCAACGTGTCTCTGGTTGACCTGTCCTTTATCGCTTCCCGCGACACCACAGTGGAGGAAGTTAACGCCATTATAGAAGCGGCAGCCAAGACTTCACCCATGAACGAAGTGCTGGCGGTAAACAAGGAACCTCTGGTTTCCATCGACTTCAACCACAACGCCTTCTCATCCAACTTCGACGCCACCCAGACTCGCGTCAAGGGACGTCTGGTGAAAGTCATGGCCTGGTATGACAACGAGTGGGGTTTCAGCAACCGTATGCTGGACAACGCCGTTGCCTTGATGACAGCCAAGTAATCCGAATTCAAAGCCAAACGCCTGCCAAGTGCAGGCGTTTTTTATGCCAGTTGTATACTGTCCTGCCAAGGCTTAGGTCTTTCTCAAGCGACCATGACCCGTTTTTATCCGTCCCTCAGCAGTGCTTTCACCCTATATCTCCCAGCTTCTTCATTGTCCTTGCAATATTTGATGTAAAGCAGCGGATTTCCATTTTAGATAAGCGCTCTCAAGCACATTTCACTTCCGGAAAATAAAGTCCCTACTTAGACTCAGGTTAAAAGCCATTTCAATTATTATGTTTGAAAGCCAATTCGGCCATTGCGCCGGTTAGCGCCTTTCCTTTAGCGGAGTCTCATTATGGACAATCAATTTCTCAGTCTTATTACCGATCCCCTTCTTGACCCCAAGCAAAAGACCCTGGCGCTGGCCGGTGCTGCCGATGCCAGTATTCCCTATCTTCCGCGCAGTGAAGCACTGACCCAAGCCATGGATAAAGGCGTTATCTGCGATATGTTTGAGGGCCATGCCCCATTCAAACCCAGATATGTTTTGCCCGATTACCAACGTTTTCTCGAGCAAGGCTCCGAGTATCTGGAGTTGACACCGGCCGAAGATCTGGATGATGCCCTGATGAAGCTGATGGTGCTGTATCACCATGTGCCGTCAGTCACCAATATCCCGGTGTTTCTCGGCTATCTCGATAGTTTATTGTTGCCTTACTGCCAGGATGTCAGTGATGACGCCTTGTATCAGAAACTGAAACGCTTCTGGATCCAGTTGGATCGCACCCTGCCAGACGCCTTTATGCACGCCAACATAGGCCCAGAGGACAACCGTGTCTGCCGCACTATTTTGCGCATTGATGCCGAGCTCAAGCAGGTGGCCCCCAATCTAACCTTTATGTATGACCCCAAGCGCACCCCCAAAGCGCTGCTGCGACTGGCGACAGACAATATCATTGCCTGCAGTAAACCTCACATAGGCAACTGGCCGATACATGCCCAAACCTTTGCTTGTGCTCCCGGTGAGGCGCCAAATCAAACGTTTGGCATTGTCAGCTGTTATAACGCGCTCCCCACCCGAGGCGGCGCCAATACGCTGGTCAGACTTAACCTCAAAGCCGTCGCCGAAGAAGCCGGTACCCTGGAGGAAATGCTCGAGCGCAACCTGCCACATTACTGCAACCTGATGTATGAACTGATTGAACTACGCTGTGAGTTTTTACACCATAGGTCCCATTTCTTCGACTCTTTCCTGGTAAAAGAAGGCCTCATTGACGAATCCCGCTTTGCGCCCATGTTCGGCGTTTATGCCATGGCCGAAGCCGTCAATCATCTGCAGCAGCTGGCTGGAATGAGTGGCGAATATGGTCACAGCGAGCAGGCCAATGCGCTCGGTTTAGCCATTACCCGCGCGCTCAGTGATAGAGTAACCACGACCCAAGTCAGTTTCGGCTTTAATGGCCGCGCCTTACTTCATGCCCAGGGGGGACTTTCCATCGACAAAGGCACCACTCCGGGAGTCAGAATCGCCTACGGCCACGAGCCGGATCCTGTCACTCATGTGTTGGCGCTGGCGCCGCAACACGCTTTCTATCCTTCCGGGATCAGCGAGATCCTGACTCTGGATGAAACCATCAAGGCCAATCCTGAAGCCCTGCTTGAGCTGTGTATCGGCGCGCTGGATACCGGCTTTCGTGAATTTACCGCCAATACCGCCGATACCGATCTGGTGCGCATCACAGGTTATATGGTGAAAAAGTCGCAGATCGCCAGTTACCGGCAACAAGGTTCACGTACCAACACCACCTTCCTGGGCACAGAGGCCAGTGAAACCACGGCCGTGACCCAAAGGGCACCGCGGGTAGTGAGCGCCGAGTTCCATGCCGCCGGCAAGTCCCAGGTGTAAGGGCGTAAGCTATGAAGAGTGCAGCCCCGGGAGTGTTTGATAGCCCGTCCAATGATTCTGAGCTTAATCGCTATAAACTGAATGGGTGCGAGTCGCATAGCCGTGAGTTAAGTCGCGGCGATACCGATGCTTCGGCATTGGCTATGGACTCCGAGGTTGCCAGTGCCGAAGTCGCCAGGGTACTGCCCTTCTCGACCGTAGATGGCCCGGGCAATCGCATGGTGTTTTTCCTTCAGGGTTGCAATTTTCGCTGCCCGGGTTGCCATAATCCGGAAACCATCACTCTGTGTAATGCCTGCCAAGAGTGTATTGCGCACTGCCCGGCAGGTGCCTTGAGCCTTAAATCAGCTGCGGCTGACACTCAAGCAGTTCCCAATAGCAAGGCGTCTCTCAGGCTTGCCTGGGATAGTACAAGCTGCATCGGCTGCGACACCTGTCTCGATGTTTGCCCTTCGAGCAGCCAGCCCAAGACCCAACGCCTGTCAGTCGGAAAAGCGTTGGCGCTGATTAAAAGGCAGAAAGCTTTTATCCGCGGTATCACCTTGAGTGGTGGAGAGGCCAGCTTGCAGCTGAAGTTCGTCAGTACCCTGTTCAAAGCCATTAAACAAAGCCCAGAGCTCAAACACCTGACTTGCCTTTTGGATACCAATGGCAGCCTGGGAGCAAGTGGTTGGCAACGTCTGCTTCCTTGGCTTGATGGCGCCATGGTTGACCTGAAAGCCTGGGATGAGCCGGCTCACCGACGACTGACAGGCCGTGGCAATATCAAGGTTAAGCAGAGCCTGCAACTGCTGGCCGAAGCAGGGAAACTGGCGGAAGTCAGGCTACTGGAAGTCCCCGGAACGAGTGATTATTGGCAGCACTTTAATGCTTTGGTGTCGTTTTTGCTCGACTTGCAACGCCGGCAAGCGCTGAAGGGGGAGCCGATGCGGCTACGCCTAAACGGTTACAATCATCATGGTGTCAAAGGCGAGGCCTTGCTCTGGCCCAAGGCAAGCCAACAGCAGATTGATGACCTGGCCAAGGCGCTCAGCCGTGCCGGCATAGCCAATATCAGTCTGCCACCGGTTAACCTAGGCTGATGGACTGCTTAAAGCCACTGAGTAAGGTCGCTTTTAGCCATTGCAGCGCCGGATCCCGGCTGCCACTTTGATGATGCACCATGCTATAGCCCACCTTGCCATAAGCAAATGGCAATGGCTTAACCACCATGCCGCTTGCCTGCGCCGCCATTGAAGCCCACAGCGCCGAGCAGGTAAACAGCAAGTCCGTGTGGCGGCAGATACTGGCGGCGGCGCCGAAGTCGGCGACTTCCATCGCCAGAACTCGCCTGCGGCTCAATTGTGCCAATGACTGCTCGAAAAAGGGTTGCTGCAGATCGGCGTCCAAAATGCCCACATGGGCGAAGCTCAGATAGGCATCCAGCGTCAGCTCTTTTGCCGCCAGCGGGTGCTCGGCTCGCATCAGACAACACATCTCGTCCTCGGCCAAGCGCTCCCAAATCAGTTCGTTGCGGCCAGTCGGCGGTTGTCCCAAGTCGTGAGGCAGAACCAACAAGTCCACCCGTCCTTCACACAGGGATTGAAACCCCGTGCTCTCTTTGGCATGCACTGCCAGTGTCATTCCCGGCGCCTGCTGCTGCACACGGGCGATAGCGCTCGCAAGCAGTTCGAAGCTGCTTTCCCTCAGCGCTAAATTCATCCGCCCTTGAAATCTTTCCGGGCGAAAGCCCTCTTCGGTAAACAGGTTATCCATCTCTCTGAGCATGGCGCTGATAACCGGCCCGAGTCGTTTGGCCTTGGCCGTCGGCAACAGCTGGTTACCCTGACGGTAGAAGAGCTCGTCGTCAAGGCAATCCCTGAGCTGGGAGAGTATTTTGCTGACCGCCGAAGGGCTCAAACACAGCCGCGTGGCCGCCTGGGTGACGCTTTGCTCTTCAAGCAGCTGTCTGAGCACCAGAAGATGACGGAAATTGATGCGGGATAAGCGGACGATATCACTCATTCTGGCTGTGCTTAACCTTGACTGGATTTAACCTTGACTGAATAAGCCAAGGTTAAATCATAACTGAATCAAGTTCTGCAATCATGCTCTCATTCGGCCAAGCGCTTGAGAAAAGCGCTATCAGAGAATACGCCGCAGCAGGAAGTCGGCCTTGAGTCTGCGAATGCGGTTCATGATTTTCTTTACCGGCTTGGGGTAACTCTGCAAGGTATCTATCTGGCTATAATGATACAAACGCTGGCTGTGCAGCAGCAGATGTTGCTGCTCTTTGACAAAAGACTCGGCCAGCTCTTGTTTGTCATCATGCAGCAGCAAACCATTTTCCAGATCCAGGGCCCAGGCCCGCGGATTGAGATTGCTGCCGGTGAGCAGGTGTTTGCGACTATCCATGCTCACCCCTTTGAGGTGATAACTGTTGTTATCATGCTTCCACAGATGGATATTGAGTAGTCCTTGATCCACCGCCCACTGCTGGCGTTTGACAAACTTGCGCAGCGACTGCTCATAGAGATACGGCAAGGCACCTATGGTGGAAAAATCCTGCTCCGGCGGGATATAGAAGTCATTGGCCGTCTTGTCACCCACCAGAATATCCAGGCGCTTGCCGTTGCGCAGGTGTTTAACCAGTGCCCGCACCAACGCATAGGGCGGGTTAAAATAGGGAGTGCAGATAAAGAGTGATTCCTTGGACTCCTCCACCATGGCGAGTACCGCCTTGTTGAGCGGATTGCGCTTACGTCCAAGCCCCAAAAGTGGCGTGACCCGCAATCCCTCTTTAACGCCATTGAATTGATAGCTTGCCGCCGACAATCGCTGTTTAAAGCTTCTGACTTCGATTTTTTCCGGCAGCACTTCCTCTTCTTCCGGACAGCTCAGACAACTGACCGCCTTGTCACTCAAAATAGCACTGTCAATCATCTCTCGCATGCTGGCAGCCAGCTCGGCCGACTCCAGCACATGGTAGCGATCGAAACGATATCTGTCTTTCTGCTGCAGATAGATATTATTGAGGCTGGCGCCGCTGTATATCACGGCATCATCGACAATAAAGCCCTTGAGGTGCAGTACTCCCATAAACTCGCGGGATTTCACCGGCACACCATAGATGTTGAAGCGCTGCTGCGCTTGCGCCATCACCTGACGGTACATCAGGTTGTTGCCGCCATCGCCCTTGTGGCCAATAAGGCCGCGGCGGGCGCGGTGAAAATCTACCAGCACCTTGATTTCGAGTTCGGGTCTGGCAGCCTTGGCCGCCAACAGTTCGGCAAGTATCTCACGCCCGGCTTCATCGTCTTCCAGATAGAGTGCCGCAATATAGATAGCCTCTTTGGCGTTACGGATCCGCTCAATCAAGGTCTGTTTGAAGTTACTTGGGGTCAGCAGCCAGTGCAATGCATCCGGCGCTATGGCAATTCCACCCAGCTTATCCAGCAAGGTATCCTCCTGTCACTGTATGTTCCGGCAATCCACTCGCTCCCTGTGTTTCCCGGCAAAATGTCCTTCCCCTGTGATGGCGCAATCGACAAAGATCCGCTGCGGGGCGAATAAGGCAATAGAAATTACCCACTTGTCCCGGCCCGGGCAAGCCTTTTCTCGCCAACAGCCGCTATTGGTTCACGATTTCGACGCAATTTGTATCAAAATAGATACTGACGACAGCGCGCCAAGAGTAAAACCAACCCAGATCACGCTTTTGCAATGGGACTCCTGTTATTACAGGTTTCGCCTTATACACTATTATGCCCCTGACCCTAGTGCTCAATGAATTCAAACTGGACGACAATGAACAAACAATTCTGGTTAACGCTTATCGGCACCCTGCTCGCGGCCTGGGCCCTGTTTCACTTCAAAACCTATCTCGGCCCTTTGGTACTGCCGCTGTTTATCGGTTTGGTATTGATAGTCACACTGAAACTCTATGCCTTGATGGACAAGGACGACAGCTAAGACTCTGCAGGTTATACTCTCAAAAGCATTCACGGAACCGGAGGCTTTTCCATGCCACAGCTGTCCCTGCAGGGCTTGGCACGTCCACTGTTATTATTGAGCGCCATGGCGCTGTCTTCCCCTTTGAAGGCCGATAATACCTCCCTCGATGATCTTTTGACTCTGATCACTCCGGCCTCATCACAAACCGCCGTCTGGATAGAAGATCTGCAAAACGGCGAGCTGCTGCTGAGCCACAACAGCGAAACCCTGATGATCCCGGCCAGTACCCAAAAGCTGCTGACCGCGGTAACAGCCACCGAACTGCTGGGAGGAGAATTTCGCTATCACACCAGCATTCTCAGCACAGGTTCCCCAAAAAATGGCGTGCTTAAAGGCGATCTCTATCTGCTGTTCAGTGGCGATCCGACTCTCAAGCGCCAGGATTTAATCGAGCTGTTCAAGCGTGTCACCGAAGCGGGTATCAGCCAGGTGCAAGGTAATCTTATCTTGATAGGAGAAACCCATGAACAGCTCAGAGCACCCGGTTGGGTATGGGATGATTTGGGGATCTGTTACGCGGCGCCCGTCTCCAGCTATGTGATCAACCAAAACTGTGTTCATGGCAAACTCGAGCCCACACTCGCCTCGGACAAGGCCAAAATTTCCGCGCCGGTTTATCTGCCGGTCAAGCTAACCACCAACGCCATCTTCGACAAGGGCCACAAGCAGGGCTTTTGCGAACTGCAACTTGCTAGATTACCCGGTAACCACTTTCATTTCAGTGGCTGTTTCCCAGGTGCTCAGGTATTACCGCTGGCGCTGGCGGTCAACGACCCCGGCCAATATGCCATCGACAGCGTCGCCGGCATCATCAAGGGCAAGCTCAATATCAAAGGCAAGATACTGACTTCCAATCAGCTGCCTGCCAGCTCAAGGGTGGTGGCCAGTCATGCCTCAGATGCCCTGCCCGAGCTTTTGGAAACCATGCTGCTGGAATCTGACAACCTGATTGCCGACAGTCTGCTTAAACAGCTGGGTAAACACTATTATGGTGATGGCGCCAGTTTCAGTGCTGGCGCTAAGGCCATCAGGGAAGTGTTGGCGGAAAAAGGCATAGTGCTGGAAAGAGCCCAGTTGATAGATGGTTCAGGCCTATCTCGCTACAACCTACTCAATGCCCGGCAGTTGGCGCAGTTGCTGCGTCTGATTGCCGATACCCCGGATTACCAGTGGTTGATGCACAAGCTGCCGGTTTCCGGCCACAGCGGCACCTTGAAGTACCGTAAGCATTATGCCAACAAACCGCTCAAGGGCAGAGTCTGGGCCAAGACAGGCAGCATGCAGGGTGTAGTGAATCTGGCCGGTTATGTTACCGATGACAGTGATAAACAAGTGCCCAGATACCTGTTTGTGGTGCTGGAAAATGGTTTGAGCCCCCAGAGTAAGGAACTTGAAGCCGCGCCCTTTGCCACACTTTTGCTGCAAGGGCTGACAGATTACCGTGCAAACAGCCACGCAGAAGGCCAATTGGCGGCAAAAGAGCAAGACAAGCCCAAACCAACACTGCAGGAAAAAGCGCAGACAGAGCTTAATGTCAGCGCCCGTTAGTAGAGCAACGTCAAAGCTTGTACTTAGATAAAAACGGCAATAAAGCCATAAGAAAAGAGCCGCTTATAGCGGCTCTTTCGATTCAGCTTGAATACTTCTGTATTATCAGAACAGCTCGGGCGCAAGGGCCATCACACTATCATCACCACCGGCCAGCTGACTCAAGTGGAAATCAGCCTTGGCCAACAACTTGGCAAAGTAGAACTCCTTCAGTTGGCTCTTGACCTCGGCAAAGCCTGGTTCGAGCGCATCGGTTGCAGCGAGTGCCTTATCGGCCATCAACAGCCACAGGTAACCGTAGAGTATGTAACCAAAGGCATCCAAGGCTTCAACCGCCAAGGCGTTAATGAGCGCAGGCTTAGCGCCTTTTTGCTCGTTAATAGCGGCAATCGCACTGGCAAACTGGTCGAAAAGGCTTTCAACGCGCTGTTTCTGCTCATTTGATACTTGTTCGAAGCTCGCCATATCGGCCTTGATATCGGCGATAAACTCATTCAAGGTCGCCAGGCGGTCACCAGTGAGCTTACGCCCCAAAAAGTCGATGGCCTGAATACCATTAGTGCCTTCATAAATCTGGGCGATACGGGTATCACGCACTAACTGCTCTATGCCGGTCTCTCGAATATAGCCGTGACCACCGAATACCTGCTGCGCCAATATGGTGGCATCCAGACCGCGATCAGTCAGGAACGCCTTGGCGACTGGGGTCAAGAGACCCACATAACGACTGGCTTTGGCTTTAACCGCTTCATCTTCAGCAAACTTGGCCAGATCCAGCTGTTTACCTGTGAGCATGGCCAAGGCCCTGCCCGCTTCTGTCATGGCGCGGATATTCAGCAGCATGCGCCGCACGTCGCCGTGTACCAAAATAGGATCTGAATCGCTGCCGGTTGGTGAGCCGCCGGCAGCGACGCCCTGGAGGCGCTCTTTGGCATAATCGGCCGCCATCTGATAAGCACCTTGAGCACTACCAAGCCCCTGAATACCGATAGACAGACGTTCGTAGTTCATCATGGTGAACATGCACACCAGGCCACGGTTGGGCTCGCCGATAAGATAACCCTCGGCATCATCGAAATTCATCACACAAGTCGCCGAGCCCTTAAGGCCCATCTTGTGCTCTATGGCGCCGACAGTTACACCGTTGGCTTCGCCCAAACTGCCGTCATCGGCCACCTTAAGCTTAGGAACCAGGAACAGCGAGATGCCCTTACTGCCGCTGATCTTGGCCAGCACCAGGTGAACCAGGTTCTCGGTCAAGTCCTGATCGCCACCTGTGATGAAAATTTTTGAACCACTGATAAGGAAACTGCCACTGTCGGTCGGTTCGGCGCGAGTGCGGATATTACGCAAGTCCGAACCAGCCTGAGGCTCTGTCATATCCATGGCCCCAGCCCATTCACCGGAGTAGAGTTTAGGCAGATATTTAGCCTTGAGCTCCTCACTGCCGTGAGCGTGAATACACAGTGCAGCGCCTGAAGTCAGAGCGCTGTAAAGTGTAAAGGCGTTACAGGCGCTATAACCCATTTCATCGACCATAACACCGAGCATTTTCGGCATGCCCATACCACCCAGCTCAGGATCGCCGCACAGCCCTACCCAACCACCTGCTGCAAACTCGGCATAGGCCTCTTTGTAGCCATCGGGTGTAATCACCTTACCAGCCTCGAAACTGACTCCTTGCTCATCCCCATTGCGGTTTATAGGATGGATAAGGTCGCGACACAGTTTAGCTCCTTCTTCAAGGATGGCGCCGGCAGTATCAAGATCGACCATATCGGCCATTGCCGGTAATGAAGACCAGGTTTGTTCGGCATCAAAAACATGTTCAAGCAAGAAGCGCATGTCGGTTAACGGGGCTTGGTAGGGATTCATCTAAAGACTCTTAAACGTTGAATTTAAACACTTGTTTCAATCTAACTCAGTTAGCGCAGTAATACAATGCGCCAAAGGTAGAATTACCGAGGCGATATCCACAGAAATGAGGGTTTTATGGGTATAAACATATTCTGATTATCAAGTGCAACTCCCAAACCCAAAGCGGATATCACCTGCCGTTTTCTATCGGGCCACTCCACAGTCTCTCTTCAAGTATTGGCAATCAAAACAGTCAGATAGAGTTTTGGGATCTATTCATATCCCTTTTCATGAAGATATTCTGCCAAAAGTTGCTCTGTTTGTTGCTGCTGGGTCGCTTGCCAGCCATCTTCGTGTATCGCCAAGGCTAAGGGACGCCTCGGCAACCAACCTTTACGTTCAAGCTCTGGGGTATCACTAAAGGCACTTACACGACCCAAACACAGATAGGCGATAATTCTTATCTGCTCCGGGATCCCCAAGGTCTCACGCAGCACTTCATCGTCGAGAATACTGACCCACCCCACCCCAAGACCTTCTGCTCTGGCAGCAAGCCACAGATTTTGCACGGCACAAACCGCACTGTAGTTGTCCATTTCCGGTTTGATGGTGCGCCCCAGCACCACTGGCCCAGTGCGGCTTGGATCGCAAGTTACGCAGATCCCCAAAGGTGCTTCAACAATACCTTCTAGTTTTAGTCGTTGATAATGGCGTCGTCTTTCACCATTGAACTGCTCGGCAGAACGCGCATTGGCGGCGTCAAACCCTTCTTTAATTGCCTGACGCTTGGCGTTACTGCGTACCAAAATAAAGTCCCAAGGTTGCATAAAGCCGACGCTGGGCGCATGGTGCGCGGCATCCAAGATCCGCTGTAAACTATCCTCGGCAACCGGTTTTGACAAAAATTGGCTACGTACGTCACGACGAGCAAATATCGCCTTATAGAGGGCTTCTCTTTCTTGCAGAGAAAACGCCTGTGCTTCGGAGGAAACGGTAAAATCAGACATGGTTCACCTCTTTGATGACTGCTGTGCCAGGACTATAGCAGGCATTTTACTGATTGGGCCAATCCGAGGTTCCGGGAATTGATGCCATATCACCAAGCACTTTATAAAAAAATACCGGGTCGTTTGAACGATCCGGTATTTTCAATATTTTTCAGGGCAAAGGTTCATGTTTTATCAGACACTTACTTCTCCACGACCTTGTTTATTGTCCGTGCCGCCGGCTTTTCCATCTTCATTGCCCTTCTTGTCTTGCTCGTCCGATGCCGTTAATACGGCTTGCTGCTCTTTGGCTTCCAGCTCCTTGGCCTTTTGCTCGGCTTCAGCCCTTGCCTGTTTAAGGGTTTCTTCAGCTTCCTTGAGTGCTGAAGCTTCTGCCATCGCTTCTTTAGGGATCAGGCTGATAAGTTCAATTCCCGTTGGCAAGTCTGTCGTGTTACCGGTCAACATAGTGACCTTACCGTTTTTCAAATACATCAGTGGTACTACAGTTTCACCATAACGACGGTAAAAATCTTTGTAGCCAAAGCTTTCTGTCAGGTTAGTGCTCTTAAGCACCCCGCCCTTGGACATCAAACTGGCCAGTTTGGCGTAGGAGACAGTTTCACCGAATAGGCACATACGCTTCAAATAGGACTCAGACAATTGATGGCGGGCACTGGTACCATTGCTTTCCGTGTTACTGAGACCATAAACCTTCTTCTGCCCGAGTATGTCCTGAAAATGGAAATAGACCAAAGGATTAAGCTGACGATAAGGAGAGAGGATTAGCACCTTGCCGATACCGGTCAAATCCAGATAAGTGTCGGCATGTTCGGAAGCAGGATTACCGAAGTAAACCGGGATATTATCCATTCGTGCCAAACGAATATTATCCCAGTTACTGTCGGCAAGGATCACCTTGATATCCTTACCCTTGAGCACCTTGGCCAGCTCCCGGGAAAACTTGGAAGCGCCAAAGATCAGCAGGCCGCGGGCAGAGCCTGCCTGCACCCCAAGAATACTAGCCCAGCGTCTGGCGGTGAGCGACTGGATCACAACTGTGCCTATGATGATCAAGAATACCAGCGGCACTATAGTTTCAGCGCCGGGCACTTCCATCTTCTCCAGCTTGATGGCAAACAGTGATGACACAGCCGCCGCTACAATCCCTCTTGGTGCTACCCAGCTCAAGAACCACTTTTCAGCGCTGCTAAGAGACGTTCCTATGCCCGAGATCCAGATGCTCAAAGGCCTAGCCACCAAGAGCACCACAGCCAGTACTCCAAGACCGCCCAGACCAAGGTCGAGCATGGCAGATGAGTCCAACCTGGCCGCCAGCAAAATAAACAGCGCCGAGATAAGCAGTACCGTTAGTGTCTCTTTAAACTCGAGAATATCGGCAATATCCACGCCGCGCATATTGGCCAGCCAAATCCCCATTACGGTTACTGTCAACAGGCCGGACTCTTCCTGCAATAGGTTTGAACCGACAAAGACCCCGAGCATTATGGTCAGCACTGCCGTGTTGGTGAGATAGTGGGGCAAGAGGTTGCTTCTCAACATCCGACCAACAAGATAACCGGCCAGAGCCCCCAGGCCCAGGCCTATCCCCAACATGGAACCAAGCGCCAGCAGTACATGAGCCGTCTGCCCGGCACTGACAGTAATATACTCAAACACTAATACCGCCAGCATGGCGCCTATAGGATCTATGACTATACCCTCCCAGCGCAGAATGCTCGCCAACTGAGACTTGGGCTTAACAGTTCGGAGCATGGGCACTATCACAGTCGGGCCGGTAACCACTACCAAGGCACCAAACAGCAGCGCCAGCGGCCAGTCAAAGTTCAGCAAGAAATGCGCCGCCGAGGCGATACAGCCCCAGGTGATCAGCGCCCCCACAGACACTAAATGCGTCACCATCCGGCCATGATCTTTGATCTCCTTGAAGTTGAGTGTCAACGCCCCCTCAAACAGAATGACCGCCACCCCGAGGGAAATTATCGGGAACAACAGATCGCCGAAAATCGCGTCGGGATTAAGTAAACCCAGCCCTGGCCCCAGTAATAAACCACACAATAGCAGCGGCAATATCGCCGGCAGACGCATCCGCCAGCCAATCCACTGACACGCCAGAGACAAGACTCCTATCAACGCCAGCATGGCGGTGATTTTTTCAACCATAAGTGAATCCTTTTGTTTGGGGCGCCCCGAAAGCCGTTTTACCATCAGCCCAGTAAAAGCCGCATTATGAGCATATATGAGTTAACGAAATATGTACCAGCTTTGAATATCAATGATTTTTCAAAACCCGGTTGTACAAGAATAAAATCTGATAAGAACTGGAAGATGCACATAATATTAAGCAAAGTGCTTTTCCAAAGGAAGTTGAGACAGCTGCAACACTAAAGTTTTTAATACAATAAGTTAACTATCACAGTTCAGTTTGCCAAGATGCAGGATTTACCCATTTTGCGTAACTAGACAGGGAAAAGTTGTTAAGACCTTTCCCTTTTCTGACTATTCCGGCTTTATCATCTCAAAATGGCTGTAGGCCCTGGCAGTGGCTATCCTGCCCCTGGGAGTACGCTGGATAAAACCTTGCTGGATAAGAAATGGCTCCAGCACATCTTCTATGGTTTCCCGCTCTTCGCCTATGGCCGCCGCCAAGTTGTCGAGCCCCACTGGCCCCCCCATAAACTTGTCGATGATCGCCAGCAGCAACTTGCGGTCCATGTAATCGAAGCCTTCGCCGTCCACATCCAGCATATCCAGCGCTTGCTCGGCCACCAACTTGGTGATCCGGCCATCGTGTTTCACCTCGGCAAAATCACGCACCCGTCTGAGCAGGCGGTTGGCGATCCGCGGGGTTCCGCGGGCTCGGCGGGCAATTTCCCTGGCGCCGTCAGAGTCCATCTGCAGTTCCAACATGTTGGCAGAGCGGGCAACTATGGTGCTGAGGTCGTCCACATTGTAAAACTCAAGTCGCAGCGGGATCCCGAAACGAGCCCTTAACGGCGAAGTGAGCGCACCGGCGCGGGTGGTGGCTCCCACCAGGGTAAATGGCGGCAAGTCCAGTTTGATGGAACGGGCCGCCGGGCCCTCGCCTATCATGATATCCAGTTGATAGTCTTCCATCGCCGGATAGAGAATTTCTTCCACCACTGGGCTGAGACGGTGAATTTCATCGATAAACAGGACATCGCCCGGCTCGAGATTGGTCAGCAATGCCGCTAGATCGCCGGCTTTTTCCAGCACAGGCCCCGAGGTGGACTTGATATTCACCCCCATCTCATTGGCCACTATCATTGCCAAGGTGGTCTTGCCAAGCCCAGGCGGGCCGTAGATCAACATGTGATCCAAGGCTTCCTGGCGGTTTTTGGCGGCTTGAATAAACACCTTGAGCTGAGCGCGTGCCTCATTCTGACCTGTGTACTCGTCCAGTAACTTGGGACGCATCGCCCGATCGATAAGCTCCTCCTGAGGAGAGCTTTGGGGTTGGATCAGTCTGTCGGCCTCTATCATGCCTTTACCTTCATTCCTCAGTTATCCGCTCCATGTTACAGCATGGATTTGAGTGCGGCTTTGATCAGGGTTTCTGAATCTATGCCTTCAACAAAGGCGCTGGAAACCGCTTTGCTGGCCTGGGCGGGTTTATAACCCAAAGAGAGCAAGGCTGCAATGGCATCTTCTTCGGCGCTGTTGGGCGCTTCTGCCGGGGTAAAGTTGGACTTGAGCACAAACTCACGTTCATTGCCGTTGGAGGCTTCCATCAGGCTCTTGAGCTTATCGCGCATCTCAACCAATAAACGCTCGGCGGTCTTCTTGCCCACCCCAGGCAGTTTGACCAAGGTGGCGATATCGTCGCGCTCGACACAACTGACAAATTCCTGCGCCGTCAGCCCCGACAGTATGGTCAGCGCCAACTTGGGGCCGACACCATTGGCCTTGATAAGTAATCTGAACAGGGCTCTTTCCTGCTTGGTAATAAAACCATACAGCAGCTGAGCATCTTCACGCACCACAAAGTGGGTATAGAGAGTGGTGCTCTGTTGCAGTTCCGGCAGTTCATAAAAGCTGGTCAGCGGCATCTGCAGTTCATAGCCCACGCCATGCACATCCAACAACACTTCCGGAGCTTGCTTTTCCAGCAATATTCCCTGTAAACGCCCTATCATCTGTATCTTCCATAGCTGCGGGCCGTTGCCCGGCCGCCAAGGGCAACCAGACTCTGGCAAGTATGATAATGACACACGGCCACGGCGAGCGCATCTGCCGCATCCGCCTGCGGGGCGGACGGCAGTTTGAGCAGCTGCTGGATCATGTGTTGTACCTGAGTTTTCTGGGCCCTGCCCGTCCCGACCACGGCGCTTTTGATCTGGGTTGCCGTGTATTCAGCCACCGGTAAATTCGCCACTGTGGCCGCCACTATGGCCGCGCCTCTGGCCTGGCCCAATTTCAGTGCCGAATCGGCATTTTTGGCCAGGAACACTTTCTCAATGGCAAACTGCTCCGGCTGATATTGGCGGATAATCTCCGACAGGCCGTCGAATATCTGTTTGAGACGGGAGGGAAGGTCCTCGCAGCTGGTGCGAATGCAACCGCTGCCGAGATAAATCTGGTGCCTTCCCTGACACTGGATCACGCCGTAGCCTGTGATCCGTGAGCCAGGGTCGACACCCAAAATAATCGCCATAGTCCGCCTTATCAGCCGAGGCGTTCCATCACATCATCGGCAATTTCCGCGTTGTGATAGACTTCCTGAACGTCGTCATGATCTTCCAACGTGTCGATAAGACGCAGGAACTTGGCGGCGGTATCTTCATCCAGATCGGCCTTGGTCGATGGCACCATGGTCACTTCGGCATTCACCGCTTCAACCCCTATGGCATCCAGTGCATCTTTTACCGCACCGAAATCAGCAGGTGCAGTGTAAACATCCACAGAGCCGTCATCATTGCTGACCACATCTTCGGCACCGGCTTCCAGCGCGGCTTCCATGATGGCATCTTCATCAACGCCTTCTTCGTAGCTGATAACGCCCTGCTTGGTGAACAGATACGCCACTGAGCCATCTGTCCCCAGGTTGCCGCCGGACTTATTGAAGGCGTTACGTACGCCGGTAACAGTACGGTTGCGGTTGTCTGTCATACACTCGACCATAACGGCGGTGCCGCCTGGGCCATAACCTTCATAAACCACGGTTTCCAGCGCCTGACCATCGAGCTCACCGGCACCGCGCTTAACCGCACGATCGACTGTGTCACGGGTCATGTTGTTGGACAGCGCTTTGTCGATAGCGGCACGTAAACGGGGGTTGGAATCCGGATCTGAGCCACCTTCGCGGGCTGATACTGTCAGCTCGCGGATAAGTTTGGTGAACAGTTTACCGCGCTTGGCATCTTGAGCGGCCTTGCGGTGTTTGATGTTGGCCCATTTACTATGACCTGCCATAGGTATATCTCCTCTCAATACCGGTTTAAATTCAAACCGGTAAAAAAACAGACCGAGGCTTATGCCCCGGTTTGATTCACACTTTTATGACTTCAAGCTCAGTCCTTCAGACTTCAGCTTTGTCGGCCGCCTTTTCAGCAACCTTGATACCCAATTCCACCAGTTGTTGTGGATTGGCCTCACCCGGTGCATTGGTCAACGGGCAGGCTGCGGTAGTGGTTTTCGGGAACGCCATCACGTCACGAATCGAGCTGGCGCCTGTCATCAGCATTACCAGACGGTCGAGACCGAAGGCCAAACCTGCATGCGGTGGTGTGCCGTAGCGCAGTGCTTCCAGCAGGAAGCCGAATTTTTCTTTGGCTTCTTCATCTGTGATCCCAAGAATCCGGAATACTGTGGCCTGCATCTCCTGGTTGTGGATACGCACAGAGCCGCCGCCGAGTTCGGTACCATTAAGTACCATATCATAAGCGTCTGATACCGTCTCGGCCGGGTTGGCTTCCAGCTCAGCCGGAGTCACGCCCCGCGGCGCGGTAAACGGATGGTGCACTGCGTACAAACGGCCGTCGGCCTTTTCGAACATAGGGAAGTCCACAACCCACAGCGGCGCCCACTCGCCCTGGAGCAGGTTGAAATCTTCACCCAGCTTCAGACGCAGCGCGCCCATGGCTTCGGCAACCACGTTGGCCTTGTCGGCACCAAACAGAATGATATCACCGCTTTGCGCGCCGGTGCGCTCCAGCAGCGCCTTGACGATATCTTCATTGAGGAACTTGAGCACAGGTGACTGAATGCCTTCCATGCCGGCAGCCAGGTCGTTGACCTTCATCCAGGCCAGACCGCGAGCGCCATAGATACCGACATACTTGGTGTAGTCGTCTATCTGCTTACGGGACAACTCGGCGCCGCCCGGCACCCGGATAACCGCCACTCGGCCTTCAACATCGTTGGCCGGGCCGTTGAATACCGCAAACTCAACATCCTTGACCAGATCGGCCACGTCCACCAGTTCCAGTGGGTTACGCAGATCCGGCTTGTCGGAGCCGAAACGGCGCATGGCTTCGGCATAGGTCATGGTCGGGAATTCCCCCAGGTCCACGTTGAGCAGTTCGAGGAACAGACTGCGCACCATCTCCTCGGTCTTTTGCATCACCTGCTCAGAGCTCATGAAAGAGGTTTCGATATCAATCTGGGTAAATTCAGGCTGACGGTCGGCGCGCAAGTCTTCGTCGCGGAAACATTTGACGATTTGGTAGTAACGGTCGAAACCTGACATCATCAACAGCTGTTTGAACAGCTGAGGCGACTGAGGCAAGGCGAAGAACTGCCCCTTGTAAGTGCGGCTTGGCACCAGATAGTCACGGGCGCCTTCCGGCGTGGCCTTGGTCAGAATAGGGGTTTCGATATCCAAAAAGCCGTTGCTGTCCATAAAACGACGCACGGCACTGGTGACCTTGGCGCGGAAAATCAGTCGCTGGGCCATTTCCGGACGACGCAGGTCCAGATAGCGATACTTGAGACGCTGCTCTTCACTGTTGTTTTGGAAGTTATCCATACTCAGCGGCAGTGGGTCGGCGGCGTTGATTATGGTCAGTTCCTTACCCAGCACCTCGATTTCGCCGGTACGCATATGAGCGTTGACCTGGCTGTCGGGACGGGCTCTGACCACACCTTTGACCTGGACACAGAATTCGCTGCGCAGTGTGCTGGCGACATCGAAAACCTCAGGCAAGTCCGGGTCATATACTACCTGGATCAGTCCTTCACGATCCCGGAGATCCAAAAACACCACACCACCCAAGTCGCGGCTACGGTTTACCCAACCCACCAGGGTCACTTCTTGTCCAACGTGGGACTTGTTTACGTCCCCACAATAATGACTGCGCATCTGCTTTATATCCTTTATTCCGGCCTGCTGAGCTCTGGAATGATTCAACACGATAAGAGCGGCATTATAGAGAAAATCTGCCACTTACCAAAGTACTTCACTTTCAGACGGTGAAGTATCAAACAGTTTGCTCCCTTTGACCAGTGGCTGAACCAAGGTCAAGGCACGAGCGTTCAAAATAACAACAATCAGGCACTACGATAACAGTTGCCGCCGCCCTTTTTAGCGCGATACATGAGTTGATCGGCCCGTTTGAGCAGTTCGATGGCGTTGTCACCGTCCACCGGATACACGCTGATCCCGACACTGAGCGACAGCTGCACACTGATATCTTGCCACTTAAGAGGCCCTGCCAGCGATTGGATCAAGTTCTCCGCCACCTGGCAGACAGCATCGAAATCCTGAATCCGATTGAGGATCACCACAAACTCGTCGCCACCAAAGCGCACCAGGGTATCAGATTTGCGAATAACAGTAGCCAAGCGTTCTGTTACTTGTAGCAGCATTCTATCTCCTACCTCATGGCCATAGGTGTCGTTAATGGCCTTAAAGCCATCGACACCCAAAAACAGCACAGCAAAGTGCTCCTGCTCTCTGGCATGTTGCAAAAACGCCTGCTCCAGCCTGTCATCGAGTAGCGCCCTGTTGGGTAAGCCGGTGAGCGGATCGTGATTGGCCAGGTGTGCCATCTTGAGCTCGGCCTCGCGCCTTAAGCTCATTTCCCGGCTGAGGCGCCGATTGAGCTGCAACACCAGCAGCACAATAAACAGTGCAATCAAGAGTGCCAGTAAAAAATAGCCAAGCCACTCCTTGTATTCTTGGCTCTTATCGGTAATCACAGTGCCAACCCATTTTTGATGGATCCTTTGCCTTTGGCTGTCATCCAGTCCCCTTATGGCTCGGTTAATCAAAGGCACCAGCGACTTATGACCAGGCGTGACACCGATATGACTTTTCTGATCGGCCATATCGGTTATCAGGTTCATCTTCAGCGCCGGATATTGCCCGGTAGAAAGTGCTGAGCCCAGCGATACCACTTTATCGATAAAGAGATCTGCCCTTCCCTGGCTGACGGCCTCCAATCCTTCACGCATGCCGGGCACCAACACCGGGATTATCCCCTGGCTCTTGGCCATAAGTTCACCGGCGAGCTGATAGCCTTCAACAATCGCTACCCGCTGACCATTGAGTTGCCCCAGGCTGTAAAAAGTCAGATGATCCACGGTGGAAACCATGGCCCAGGGCGATGGCCAGTAGCCGTCAGAAAAAGCCAGCGCAGCATCTTGTTCATCCCTCGCCGCCAGACTGGCGGCCATCACCACTTCACCGCTGCCAAGCGCCTTGAGGAGGTCACGCCACTCATCAAAAGCCAAGGGCTTAAGTTTTAGCCCCAACTGCTGTGCCAACCTGGTCATCACGTCGGCATTAATTCCGGCAAACTGCCCCTGTTGGTCTTCAAATTCAAAGGGAGGCCAATCCTTGAGGTAGCCCACTTTGAGCTCGGGTAAACTTTCAAGATAGCGCTGCTCTGCCTGAGTCAATGGCAGCCGACTCTGCTCCTTGCTGTAAACATGATCATCGCCATTGAGCATCCATTTGTTTTCCAGCGCCGCCAACTCCTCGCGGGTCAACAGGTTAAAGCCTGCGATCAGCCTTTGGGTCAGGCCATGGTCCTGCCTGCGGGTCAACACATAGATATCTGAGCTGAACTGCAAATCTTTGGCTTGCTGGTAATCGGCCCAGAGTCCATGAGTCAACAGATAATGCTGCGTCCAGGCCGAGGGCGAGACAAAGCCTGAGATATCGCCACGGTCAGCGGCGTTGACCATGGCATCGAGAGAGTCAAAATACTTGAGCTGTACCTTGGGCAAGGCCTGTTTCAGCTCTGTGATATAGGGCGATGATGGGAAAATCCCTAAGCGTTTGCCGGCCAAAAGTGCCAACGAATCCACCACCTGGCCTTTGAGAAACAGACGGCTGCTTTGGGTGTGCAGGTGCCAGGCACGCTTGAGTCCTGAGCTAAGGTCGTCACTTTCAGGGTAGCCAATATGGGCATCGACAATCCCCTGCTTAACCAGCCCTAAAGCGCTATTCATGTTGCCGGCAACAAACTCCACCGGCACCCCGGTTTTGGCGGACCATTTGTGCCAGATATCCACATACAGGCCATGGGGTAAACCATCCGGCCCAAGATCAGAAAACGGCTCCATATTCAGTGGCATGGCAACCGTGATCCCGTGTTGATCGGTACGATACCCCAGCCAGCGCCTTTGGGTTTGAACAATAAACTCAGGAGTGATCTGGGCAAAACCGCGATCGATTTCGGCCACCAAGGCCTGCCTTCCCTTGGCAACAGCCGGTGCCACTTGTGAGTGCTTGATCAACATCCGGTTGGCGGTTGGGTATTGCTGGGCGATACTGCGGGCCAACTGGCGGTCGCGAAGATACCCTTCCATGCCGGCAAACACCTTGATTTCTCCCCGGGATACCGCCTTGAGCAATGCGTCGCGACCTGGGTATAAGGCAAATGAAAGGCCGGGCTCCTGCGCCTTAAGATCCGATTCATGGGATGAGCCTGTGACTATCCCTATCCGATACGGCAGCAGCTTCTGAAAACTGTCCTTGTGCCTCAGTTCAAAATGCAGATAGAGGTAAGTATCAATACGGCTAATAGGCTTGGCAAATTCAAACTCGGCCTCTCGTTCCGGGGTCAAAGCCAACGCCAGATGCACATCCGCCTTGCCGTCTTTGAGTTGCCTTAATGAGTCGTTCCAATGCCGCGCCACTAGTGTGATGGGTCTTTGATTAACCCGGCTCCATTCCTGCCAAAGGTCCACCAATATCCCTTGTGGCTGGCCGGCATCATCAACAAATTGGTAGGGGTAACTGTCCTCCCCCATGACGATGACAAGCGGGGGCGCAGAAGACAGATCTTGGGTGGCC
Organism: Shewanella chilikensis; assembly: GCF_037953065.1. Taxonomy (NCBI): domain Bacteria; kingdom Pseudomonadati; phylum Pseudomonadota; class Gammaproteobacteria; order Alteromonadales; family Shewanellaceae; genus Shewanella; species Shewanella chilikensis. The sequence continues at coordinate 2,394,677 of NZ_CP149966.1, forward strand.
GCTTCCAGCGGCAGACATACGAGCACACACAATAGACTCAAAAGAGAGGTCAGCGATTTCAAGTGCTTATTTCCTGATAAGGCGATGTAATTATTTTGTTACTCCCGCATCATTAGACAAAAAATTTGCGTCAATTACCAGAGCACACTTGCTGCTTTCAGGCGGGATTCGGTAAAATAGGTCACTGATTTTCCCGCACTAGATTTCAGATGAACACTTCTCAAGACACCATATATGCAACTGACTGCGGTCAGGTCTCAGACTTTGCTTTTGATGATAGGGTGGCCGGCGTATTCAGCGATATGATCCGTCGCTCTGTGCCGGGTTACGGTCAGATCATCAACACCATAGGCGATTTCGCCGAGCGCTTTGTGACACAAGACAGTAAAGTCTATGATTTAGGGTGTTCTCTTGGCGCGGCAACTTTAAGTATTCGTAGGCGTATTGAAGGCAAGGGCTGCGAGATTATCGCCGTCGACAACTCACCGGCGATGACCGAGCGCTGTCAGGAGTATCTCAATGCTTATGTCAGCGATACCCAAGTGCAGCTTATTTGTGGTGATATCCGTGATGTCGCCATCGAAGACGCCTCCTTGGTGGTACTCAATTTTACTTTGCAGTTTCTGCCGCCTGAGGATCGCGATACCCTGATCCAGAAAATATATGCCGGCTTACGCCCCGGTGGTGCCTTGGTACTGTCGGAAAAAATCCGCTTCGGCGATGAAGTTATCCAACAAGTACTGGATGAACATCATCTGGATTTCAAACGCGCCAATGGCTATAGCGAGTTGGAGATCAGCCAAAAGCGCAGCGCACTGGAAAACGTGATGAAACCCGATCAACTCGACAATCACTACAACAGATTATCCCAGGCCGGTTTTGCCCATTACGGCGTCTGGTTTCAGTGCTTCAATTTCACATCCATGGTAGCTATCAAGTGATCAGTTTCAGTAATTTCTATCAACAGATTGCCGACTCCAATCTGCAGCATTGGCTGGAAACACTGCCGGCCAAACTCGGCGACTGGCAGAGAGAACACAAGCACGGCGCCCTACCCAAGTGGGAAAAAGTGCTCGCCAAGCTCAACTACCCCGCCCCCGACCGACTGGATTTCAAAGACAGTGTCACCATAGGCTCAGGTGAGCAATTGGCAACAGGGCAGCGGGAAAAACTGGAAAACCTGCTGCAGTTGCTGCATCCCTGGCGCAAGGGGCCATTTCATATTCACGGCATTCATATCGATACCGAATGGCGCTCTGATTGGAAGTGGGAGCGCGTCGCGCCCCATATCAGCCCGCTGGCAGGTAGAACCGTGCTGGATGTGGGCTGCGGCAGCGGCTATCACATGTGGCGCATGTATGGTGAAGGCGCCAAAATGGTGGTCGGTGTCGACCCCTCCTCACTATTTTTATGCCAGTTCGAAGCGGTCAAACGCCTCGCCGGCGACACTCCGCCAGTGCACCTGCTGCCTTTGGGGATAGAAGAACTGCCACCACTGGATGCCTTTGATACTGTGTTCTCCATGGGAGTGCTCTATCACAGACGTTCCCCCATTGATCACTTGTTGCAACTACGTGACCAATTGCGAACCGGAGGTGAACTCATTTTGGAGACTTTGGTCATAGAAGGTGATGAAAATGCCGTACTGCTGCCACGGGATAGATATGGAAAGATGAATAATGTATGGTTTATCCCGTCCGTTGCCGCGTTGCAACTCTGGCTTGAAAAGTGCGATTTTCGTGAGGTTCGCTGTGTCGACGTCGATGTAACATCACTGGCCGAGCAACGCTCCACGCCCTGGATGCGCAACGAATCTCTGGTGGATTACCTCGATCCGACCGACATCAATTTAACAGTGGAAGGTTACCCCGCCCCCAAACGGGCAACCTTTATCGCGATTAAGTAAGTCGAGTTCACCGAACCCTATATAAAAGTGACGCAATCTGGAAAACAGAATACAGGAAGCACTATGTTGAAACAGACGATTTCAATCGCCGTCATGGCCTCCATGGCAACACTTGCCGGCGGCTGCGCCAGCACTCAGGAAGTGGCCAATGCCCCGGTGCCGGTCGACGCCCAGACCTTGCAGTCCAACCTCGCCTCTCAGGAAGCCAGCATAGTCAATGTGATTGCTCAGGCTCAGAATCAACAGCAACAGCATCTGGATGCCCTGAATACTCAGCTTCAGAGTTTGCAACAGCAGATGAAGAAACTGCAGCAGCCCCCCAAGGAAACCATCAAGGAAGTACAGGTGCCTGCGCCCTGCGAAGCCTCGCCCATTGGCGACAAATATATTCTCGGTGAAGTCGAAAGCGTCTTTATCGATGAGCTGAATGCCAGTTTCGATACCCGTATCGATACCGGCGCCGAATCCTCTTCACTCGATGCCCGCAACATTATTCTGTTTGAGCGTGACGGCGCCCAGTGGGTTAGATTCGATGTGATGATCAATGGCGCGGATGCGCCGGGAAAAACTTTCGAATCCAAGGTGGTACGTTTTGTTCGTATCAAGCAAGAGGCCGATGAAAAAGACGATCGCCGTCCGGTAATCCACGCCCACCTCAAAATAGGCAAATATGCCGCCGAAACCGATCTTAACCTTACCGACCGCAGTCACCTCGAATATCCTTTGCTGCTCGGCCGCAAGTTTATGAAAGACATAGCCGTTGTCGATGTAGGCCAAGCTTACCTGCACGGCAAAGCCAAAGACTTAGTGATTTCGAGCCATAAATAGGAGCGGTAATGCATTCACGGAAACCTTTCTACCTGGTGGTAGCTCTGCTGTTTATTGTTGGGCTCAGCGCCAGTATTTATCGTGGTATTGAACACAATGTACCCTTCCTGCCCGGTGAGCAGGTGCAAAGTTGGGCAGTCGATGCCAAAGTGAGTTTTCAGGGTACGGGAGGTCCGGCAGAAGTCTCTTTCTCCCTGCCACAGGATCCGGCATTTGAAGTCTTGATGGAAAATGCCACCTCCCCGGGTTATGGCCTGACTATCAGCAACAATGAACAGGGCCGCCGTGCGCTTTGGTCGATTCGTCAGGCCAATGGCCAACAAGACCTCTACTATAAAGTCACCCTGATCCCCACAGGCCGTGAAATACTCAAGGCTCAGGAAGAACCTCTGCCGCCGATACCTTACATCTGGTCAGCGACCGAGAAAGCCGCCGCCGAGCAGGTGATGGACGAAGCCTGGGCTCGCAGTGCCGGTAACCTCTCTTTTGCCCGTGAGATCATGCGCGCCATTGCCGGCCGCGATCGCAGTCAAAACATAGAACTGCTGCTGTCGGCTAACTCACCCACCAAGCTGTTTGTCCATATGCTCAACAGCCGCGGTATCCCGACTCAGGAAGTCAATGGGCTATATCTGGAAGATCAGCGCCGTCGGCAGCAACTGTCTCCCTTTGTCGAAGTCTATCAGGACGGTCAATGGCACCTGTTCGATCTGGTCAAAGGCACAGAAGGCCGTCCGGAAAACATGGTGCTGTGGGAGCGCAATGGCAAATCGGTATTGGACGTACTGGGTGGCAGCAACTCCCAGGTCAACTTCTCCATGCTGAAAGACACACGTTCAGCCCTGGCGACCTCCATTGATATGATGGCCAAAAACAGCGCCTTCGACTTCTCTCTCTACCAACTGCCGCTGGAAGAGCAGAGCCTGTTCAAGGGTATTTTGCTGATCCCCATCGGAGTGCTGATGGTGGTATTCCTTAGAGTTATCATAGGCATCAAGACTTCAGGTACCTTCATGCCTGTGCTTATCGCCCTGGCCTTTATCCAGACCACACTGCTGACCGGCCTGATAGGTTTCCTGCTGATTGTGGCCTTTGGCTTGATGATCCGCTCCTATCTATCACATCTGAACCTGTTGCTGATTTCGCGAATATCGGCGGTGATCATAGTGGTGATAGGCATCATAGGCCTGTTTACCCTGCTGTCGTACAAGTTTGGCCTCAGTGAAGGCCTGACTATCACCTTCTTCCCGATGATCATTCTCGCCTGGACCATTGAACGTATGTCTATCCTCTGGGAAGAGGAAGGCGCCAAAGAAGTAATGGTACAAGGTGGCGGTTCACTTCTGGTAGCCATTCTGGCTTATCTGGCCATGAGCGCCACTTGGGTACAGCACTGGGTGTTCAACTTTCTGGGTATCCATTTGGTGATCCTGGCGCTGGTGCTGTTGATGGGTCAGTACACGGGTTATCGACTGCTGGAGCTCAAGCGCTTCAAGCCACTGGCAGGAGAATAAGATGAATTTTGCCTGGCCATGGCAGCTACGCCGCGCTGGCGTGCTGAATATGAACAAGCGTAATATCGACTATATTGGCCGCTACAACCCGCGCAAGTTTTACAAACGAGTGGACGACAAGCTCACCACCAAGCAACTGGCGCTTGCCAATGATATTGCCGTGCCCGATCTCATAGGCGTGGTGCGCGAGCAACACGGTATCAATAGCATTCCCGAGCAGGTAAAAGATCGCAGCGGCTTTGTGATCAAACCCTCCAAAGGCTCGGGCGGCAAAGGGATCTTGGTGATCACCCATGTGGAAAACGGTCGCTTCTATAAGCCCAACGGCAATGAAGTCACCCCGAGCGAGGTCGATCGCCACGTTTCCAATATCCTCAGCGGCCTGTTCTCCCTCGGTGGCAAGCCGGATGTAGCTATTATTGAGGGCTTGATTGAGTTCGATCCCGTATTCGATGGCTTCAGCTATGAAGGGGTTCCGGATATCCGCCTGATAGTGTTCAAGGGTTTTCCTGTGATGGGAATGCTCAGGTTGTCCACCGCCGCTTCCGATGGCAAGGCCAACCTGCACCAGGGCGCGGTTGGTGTCGGCTTGGATATCGCCACCGGCCGCGGTCTGCATGCGGTGCAGTTTGACCGCCCGGTCGATTTGCATCCGGACACGGGGCGTAACCTGATTGAAATCGAGGTGCCCCACTGGGATACCTTGTTGCACACGGCCTCGAGCGCCTATGAGATGTGCGAACTGGGTTATCTGGGAACCGATATGGTACTGGATCAAAACAAGGGACCACTGCTGCTGGAGCTCAACGCCCGTCCCGGGCTTGCCATCCAGATAGCCAATGGCATGGGGATATTGCCAAGGCTGCAGCATGTGGAAAGAATGACGGGCAAACCCATGTCAGTGGAAGAACGGGTCGCTTATGCCAAGAAGCACTTTGCCAGCCGCTAACTCCGGCCTGAGTCCGTCTCGCCTCAAGTCCAGGCTGCCACTGTCGTTGTTGGCTTCGCTGCTGGCATCGACAATGGCCTCGGGTATTTCCCCCGCCTTGGCCGCGCCTGATGCCGTCCCCTTGCTGACGGCTCAATGTGTCGAATACAGCAGCAATTTTCAACCTGAATTTCAAGATCTGCAGCTGCTGGAGCGGCAAACCCTCGGGCTGCACAATATCAATGACCGCCTCGGTTATTATCGGAGTTTTCCCCTGTCAGCGGCGCAGCATGAGCTGCTGTTGCAGTGTCAGTTGAAACTGGCCGACACCATGGATAGATTCCTGAGCGAACCGGCGCTGATAAGCCTGACATCCGAACTGAACCAGGATGATGAGCCACAGCTTCAGGCATTGGCCCAGAGGTTGGACTGGTTGATGCAACAACATCTGGGCATAGAGGAAAAAGCACGCCTTCATGGCGCCCAGGCCAGCATTCGCCAGGGAATGCGCAGTGACGATCTCAAGCTGGAGTTGGGACAATGCGCCCTGCCCGGCATGCAACAGGCTCTCAACCCCGAAGATAATTCAGCGGAGCAGGAAGCCGCTCAATCAGCCCAAAAGCCCGGCTTTTTTGCAGTCAATATCGCCTCTTACTTGATGCAACAGGCCGATGGTGATTGTCGCGCCAAGGTTTGGCGCACTTATCAGGGCCGCGCCAGATTACGCAATCAACTGCCGCTGTCATCTGTGTTTGCCCTGAGACAAGAGCAAGCCAAGGCGCTCGGTTACCCGAGCTACAGTGATTTTATCCTCAGTACTCAGTTGCTGAGCACCCCAAGCGATGTGGCCAAGTTTCTCGATGCCAGCACTCAAAAACTGGATTACGCCCCTTGGGATCTGGGCCGCGAGTTACAACAGGCCCAGTCAACAGAAATGGTCGCCCTCAAAGGCTCTGAAGTACTAAAAGCTCTGTTTGACCATCTCAAACCGCTGGGATTAACCGCAGAGCGGATTAACGACGACTGGCTCAGGGTGTATCACCATGGTCGGCTGTTGGGTGAACTGCTTATCAGCGAAGGTAAACACAACCGCCATAAAATGCTGCGCCGCGCCGTTGTCGGCCAACAAACCGGCCAGAGCGAGCTGGTGCTTAAGCCTCAGCAAGTGAAGCTCAAGGACTATCAGACCGCAGTTTCTTCCCTGAGCGCCGCCATAGCCCAACTCAGTGGTGGCGGTCGTTATTATCTCAACAACAGTCTGGAGTTGCCTCAGGATGGCGCCGGAGTGGGCAAAGCCTGGCTGGAACGCTATCTGAGCGGCGCCTTTACGTTCTCACTCAAGCCGGCTCCTGGCTCGCGCGAACAACTGGCCGAAGAATACCAGCAGCAGCTCAAGGTGTTTCGTGCCAAAGTGGCCCTCGCCAGCTTTGAAGCCTTTGGCAACAGCCAATACCCACAGCTGCACAAGGCGTTTGCAGCCAGTTTTAATGGCTCTTGGCCCGAAGTCAGTGACTATAGCTACAGCTTTGGCGCCATCAGCGATCAGGGGCCGCTCTATTATCTCGGGCTCTGGCAACAACAGCTTGCCAAAGCGATAGATGTTCACACCCGGGGCTGCAACCCGGCGCAACTATTTGATCTCTTGCTGGTCAACGAATCAGCCCAACCTATGGCCGCCCGTTTGCAAAGCCTGTTTGGCGCTGCCGATGCGGCCACACTCATCCGGAGGATACGCGATGCCAATACTCAAGAGAACCGGTCAACTGACACTTGCCCTCTGCCTGGGAGTGATGAGCAGTACCCTGGCCGCCAAGAGCCAGCCCAGCGCTGATGAGGTTTATCAACGCATTCAGCAGAATCTGGAGCAGCATCTCTACCAGCTGCCCCCAAGGGTGCAAGGCCATTACGGGATCCGTCTCTATCGGATGACAGGTGACGAGCAGTACGCCAACGCCGCCTTGGTGGATCTGTTTGCGGTTACTGAAGCGCAAAGCTTCTATGCCTGCCAGCTGGACGACCCTGAATTTGTCAAAAGTGAATCGCTCAAGGCGATATCCCAACTGGGCAATGGCCCCCGGGCCAAGGCACGCAAAAAAGCGCTCAAACCCTTCCCCGAATTTCTGTTTTATACCGATGTGCTGCTGCGCTACGCCAGCCGTATAAATGAGTTTGGTTTTACCGGCCCCTGCCACGACAAGTTGCTCAAAGGGCTCAAAAGTACAGATCTGCAGCACGGCCTGACCGACGAAGCCATGATTGAAGCCTGGGCGGCGCAGCTGATCAATTATGTTTACTGGGCCAAGCAACTTGGCGTTGGCGATTACCTGGAAGACTACAAGGCCGCCTTCAAACGTGTCTACCCGGATGCCGAGGATGACAAGCTCAGTAAGGCACAATATCGCAATAAGCTCTATGGCATGACTCACTTTATCTTCGCCGCCAGCGAATACTATCAGCACCCGGTTGATGCCAAGGAGTTCGCCTGGATCCTCGACTACTTCGAAGCCAACCGCGAGCGGATCCTCAGTGATGCCACCAACGATATTATTGCCGAAGTAGGAATAAGCTATCTGCTCGCCGGCAAGGGCAAAGATCATCCCATGGTGAAAGCCACTCAGGCGCACATCATCAAGTCCTTCGATCCTGAGGTGGACTTTATTCGCTCCCCCAAAGGCAACCCGGCGCTGGCTCTGGGGGAACACCGTAATGTGCTGGCGATGATGCTGCTCAAATGGCCGGAAAAACTGCATAAAGGCCCCTATTTGAGTGAGCTCAAGGCGACCCGAAAATACCTGCCGATGCAGGTGACGCCACTCGAGTCGGTCAAACAGGCGACCGAGTCGACGAAAAAGGCTAAATAGTTTGAAAAACTGGCAGTTTCCACCCATGATAGGCCGAAATCTGACGAGTTTTTAGAAAATGAACAGACCCAAGTCCACATTGGAACAGTGGCGGATCCTGCAGGCCGTCGTCGACTTCGGTGGTTACGCCCAGGCCGCAGAGCAGCTCAACAAGAGCCAATCATCCCTCAACCATGCTGTGGCCAAGCTGCAGCATCAGTTGGGGATCCAACTCCTCGAAGTGCGTGGCCGCAAGGCCTATCTGACCGAATGCGGCGAAGTACTGCTGCGTCGCTCTCGTCACGTCACTCAGGCTGTGGGGGAATTGGAGCAGCTCGCCAGCAATCTGGAACAGGGCTGGGAACCGAGTCTGAGCATCGCCAGGGAGTTGGTCTACCCGATGGATACCCTGACCGAGGCGCTGGCCGCCTTTCTGCCCCAGAGCCGCGGAACCCGGGTCACAGTGCGGGACACAGTGATCAGCGGCACCCAGGAGATGATCAAAAACCATCAGGTAGATATTGCGATTTGCGGTACCCCGCCCATGGGTTATATCTCTGAGCCCCTTTGCGATCTGGACTTCTACCTGTTCTGCCACCCTTCCCATCCGCTGGCGGCCCAAGTGGAAATTGAAGACGACAGAGTGCTGGCCCAACATCTGCAAATTGTGATCAAAGATACCGGCGTCAATAGTCAGCAGGAAATCGGCTGGCTCAAGGCCGAGCAGCGCTGGACCGTCAGCAACTTCCACGAAGCCAAGGTGATCCTGGCCAAAGGCATAGGTTTTTGCTGGATCCCGGCGCATCTGGTCAAGCAGGAGCTGAAAAATGGAGAACTGGTACGCCTCAGTCTCAAAGGTTCCAGCAGCCGCAAGATACTGCTCAGTCTGGTGGTGCCACAGAGAGACAAACAGGGCCCGGCCTGTAAGCTGCTGGAATCACTTATCCTGGCTCAGCATAAATCTGGCTCAGTATAAATCTGAGCTCATTATAAATAGTAAGAAACGGAGCAACTTCATCTTTACCCTGTGACCCTATGGTATGACGTCACGAATATCAGTTAGAAAAAGACTCGAACGGCCCCGGGAGAGCACTATAGTGCTTGTTTTTCACACAGTATTATTGAGGTTTTAACAAAAGCCCCTGAAATTTGAAGATAATCTGGCGCATTATTTCTGTAACATCACAGAAAGTATCGTTAAAGTCATATAGATATAAAACACTGTTGGCAGATAATAGGTTTGGAGACCGCGTATGCGCGTATAGCCGCAAGGGATCTAACTAATACAAAGAGATAGCGATGCGCGTTTACACTCCTCCGAGGACAAGCGTACTATATACAGCTGTTAGACTTTTTGAGGCATCATGGGAACAACTAAACTGAAAAGCTCGGCAATGGCTAAAAGAGGAGTTAATTATGTTCGAAACATAATTGAATCCTCAAACAGTATCTTTCATGAGGTGCACCAAGAAAATGATTATGGTAACGATGCGTTTGTAGAATTAGTAGATGAAGAAGACGTGAAGGGTATTACCGTCGCATTGCAAATCAAGTCGGGAAAATCTTTCTGTACCAATAAATCTTGCTCCATTCCTACTTCTAAAAAACACTTTGAGTACTGGAAGTCACACTCATTACCTGTAATAGGTATTGTCTATGATCCGGATGAAGATGCTGCTTATTGGACGGATATTAAATACCATATTGGCTCCGAACAGGACGTAATAAACAATGGCCCTTACACAGTGACTTTCAATAAAACAGAGTTATCAAGTTTCACGTCTAAAAATTTTGAGAAGATATTCAAGCCCTTACATTTGAAACAAGAGATCAAACTGTCACTTGAGGAATCAATTAAATTTTCTGAATCGAACGACTATACAGAGCACTGTTTAGGCTTAAGTTCATTGGCTCGATGCCATACCCAATCTGAAGAAGCTTGGATGAAAATACTTAATATTTTCAAGAGTTGGGACGTTAACGAGTTAGATCCAGCTATATTGTACTATTTAGCACACATTCCTGGGCACCCTGATATATTCTGGCGTAGCGGGCAAGATATCCCAACTAGCTTAAGGAATAACTTACGCTCATCTATAGCATCTATGTCAGAAAGTGATGTTGTCAAAATGCTGAACTTGCTAGATGAAGACGACTGCTTTGAGCGTGGCTCATTAGGGCAAAATGCTGAATCTCTTATCTCGTTGATTCATGAAAAAGAACTCAAGCTCTTAGCTATCATTGAAAATAAAGAACTAATGACACATACACGTAACTCGGCAGTGATTCTTTATGCTCATTATTTGCAAGAGAAAGCAATTGACATGTTGAAACGGCTTTGGGAAAAGTACCCTGAGTTAAGCTGGACTAAAGAAATGGCTATACAGTTAGAGCAAGAAGGCTACGTATACCTTTACTAAAAAAATCTAACAAACGCCATAAAAAACGCGCCCTTTGGCCGCTCGACTTGCAATACGTTCCTCGCGTTTGTGGCGGGCGTTATATGTATAGGAAAGAGATATGATCGAGAAGCCTAAAGTAACTACGCTTACAGAAGCCAAGGTAATACACAAGCTTCATTGTGGCGAATGCAACTGGAAGCAAGAGATAGCTGCAAACACCGATGCAGAAATTAAGTGTTGCCCTTGGTGTGGATGGAGTGATTTAGACATAAGCACAGTTGCTAATGAAGGTGGCTTTCAAGAAATTGAATGCGAAAAGCACGGTAAAGTAACAGTAATTTTGCCAAGTCCAAATATTGAACCACTAGATTTTATGGATAATTTATTTTGCCCATTCTGCTGAGAATATGGACACCCAGCGTTAATGACGCGGAAGTAAACCCCCGACTATGCTTTGTTTAAGCATTTAACAAGGAGGTTATTATGCCGCGCTCTCGCCGAACTCAAATTAGCCTTGAAGATATGTGAAGCACTAACGACTCTCATCCCGAATGCGCTGCGCCTGTTGCTGTTCAGCGGCTATCACTTCGGCAACTGAACCCGGCTCGAGCTGCAACTCGGCCTTGGGTGGACTGAAAGCCTGTTCATTCAAGGCATTTGACTGCTGCGCTATGGCGCCCATCAGACGAGACAGGCCTATGGGGAAATTTGCAGAATCGCCAGCCTTGGGATAAAAGGAAGGCCCGGACTTTTCAGCCGCCGGATCCGCGGCTCCCAACAGGTTTTGACTCAGCTCAGGCTTTGGCGCGGCGGCAAGTCTCTGGATCCCGGCGTCTTCCCTTGCCTGGTTATATTTACGCATCGCCTCGGCGGCAACCCGGATATCGGCCATGGAAGGATCGACAGGTGCCATCGCCGCCGCATAGACCTGTTTCATTTTCGCCATGGTCGCCAGCGGATCGCCGTTCACCACAGAGACATCTATCTGAACTTCACCTTCCACCGCGTAACGTTTGCCATCGGGTCCTTTCTCGAATTCAAATGCCGGTTGTCCTGCATGGATCCCGCCTACTGCGGCATGAGCCTGTTCATGGGAGCGCACCTGGGTATCGCGCTTCATCAGGGAGTCAATTTCCCGCTCAAGCGCCTGTTGCTCACGACTCTCACGGTTCTGCTGCTGTTTCTGTTGCGCCTCATCCGGCTTGGGTTCGGCGGAGCTTGCCGTATTCGGCTCCCCGGTTGACTGGCGAGCCGCCCCGTCGTCCCCTTCTTTTACGTCGCTGCCTGACTGGCTTGATGAGCGACTCGATGAGCTGCCGGAAGTGTTGTCAAAAGCCTGCTCTGCCCCACCCATAGAGTTGGCGGAAGTATTTGTGCCATTAAAAGCGGGAACATCAGGCGCTTCTCCCGCTAAAGTTACTGGTATAGCAGGGCCGCCGGCAATGTCAGCCCCTTGGCCGGAAAAGGCAGATGCTTGAGCCGATGTCTCCACGAGCGGCATCGATGCTTGAACCTCTCCATGCCAATGGCCGGAGCTGGACAAGGCCGCTGCCCCAAGGGCTCCTTTAGTCAAACTGACCAGTGCTTCCCGCGGCAGCTTTACGGTTTGTGGCTCTGAATGTTGTGCAGCTGAACCTAGGTGCGGGATCGAATTGGCTGTGCTTGTAATGATTGGGCTTTGATTTCCCGAGCTCGGGTTTAATGGGTTCAGGTTTATTAGGCTTGGCTTTACACCATTGACCTGAGAGGGATTTTGAGTGGCGGAGATTTTACCGGCAGGGTTGGCGCTGAGAGGCGATTGGTTTATGGAGCTGCCACTGCTTAAGTTGGCAATTGACGAGCTTGGCCGCCGGGACACGGCTGTTGCCGTCAGCCCCGCGCCGGCCAGCGCGCCAACCATATATTACACCTCGATATCTATGATACTGCCCAAGGTGTCGGATGCGCGCTCAATCACCTCTACTGAAGCTTGACCCTGGGCCTTGGATTCCAATGCCGATACCAGTGCCGAGGTTTTGTCTGCCTCCTCAACCGGGCGGGCCGAATCGGCCTGCTGCGCAGGTGCCGGACGAGCGATATCCACTGTTGCCTGAGTCAGGCCGGACTGGGCGCTTTGCAGCCCTTGAACTCCCGCCGAAAAAGCCGATGGAATTTGCATGATTGCCCCTTGTCTGTATTGGACTGTGGATTGTGGTTCTGTGGTTAAAATCAGTTGCTACCATTTCAACCACAGCTTTGAACGATTATTGGTCAATTCGATGCAAATGTACAGCCTGAAAGGTTTATGCGCCTTGATGGGTTACCGCAAAAGAGGCGCCTGCGAGCCAACTCGCGTCCCAATCTTTCCACACAGGTTGCATGCCTTGTGCTCGAATGGCGCTGACCACCTCAGGGACGGTGCGCTCATCGCTTATCTGGAACTGATCCAGCTGCAACTTGGGATTGCTGTAACCACCGGGCTCTGTTGAGCTGGCAGCACTCACATGGGTGATCCCAAGGGGCAATAGATTGTCCCTGAGTGAGGCGCTCTCCCGGGTAGAGAGACTCAACTCCAGCGCAGGGCTGAACAAGCGCATGGCGCAGATTAGCTGCACCAGTCCGGCATCATCCAGAGTCACAGCCGGCGTTACTCCGCCAACGCAAGGCCTGAGCCTTGGCAGCGAAACGCTGAAGCGGCTACGCCAGTACTTTTGCTGCAGATAGTCCAGGTGCAATCCCATCAGTGCCGAGTCCAGGCGCCAATCATCCAGCCCGAGCAAGACCCCCAGGCCTATCTTGTCGACCCCGGCCCTGGCGGCCCTGTCCGGTGTATTGAGCCTGAAACCAAAGTCCTTTTTATTGCCTCTAAGATGATGGCGGTCATAGGTGGCGGGCTGATAGGTCTCCTGATATACCATCACGGCATCCAGCCCCTCATCAACCAGGCGTCGATAACCCGCTTCTGCGAGGGGCTGCACTTCAATCGCCAGATAGCTGAAGTCCTGCTTGAGCCTCAAAAGCGCCTGGGCAAAATAATCCAGCCCTACCTTGGTTTCATGTTCGCCGGAAACCAGCAACACAGAATCAAAGCCGCGCTGCTTAAGAATGGCAATTTCAGCATCCAGTTCGGCCTGGCTTAGGGTCTTGCGGCGAATTTTATTGCTCATGCTGAAACCGCAATAGTCGCAATCATTGGCGCACAGATTGGAAACATAGAGCGGCGCATAGAGACCTATGTTGGCGCCAAACTTCTTGCGGGTGAGCGCAGCAGAGAGCTGCGCCATAGGCTCGAGAAATTCCCGGGCCGCCGGTGACAAAAGAATGGGCAAGGCCGAGGGATTGTGCGCTATCGTCTCGGGCCGCGCCAGACAACGCTCCACCTCAGCGGCGCTGACACTGGCAATAGCAAGGCGCAGTAGATCTCTGTCGATAGCGGTAAAACGCTCGAGAAAATCAGTCATGGTTTTCTCCCAGATTGAGAAACCCGGTCAGTGGACTGGTGTTTTGGGCTCGATTGCTGATGGCCCCGAGTCCGGCAAGATAGGCTGCTCGCCCGGCGCGCACCGCATCCTTGAAGCTACTCGCCATGGTCACGGGATCCAAGCTGGAGGCGATGGCAGTATTGACCAGCACGGCATCGGCGCCCAACTCCATTGCCCGCATCGCCTGAGACGGCGCCCCAATCCCGGCATCCACCACCACAGGCACATTGGCCTGCTCTATGATGATCTTCAAAAAGGGTTCTGTTGCCAGCCCCTGATTGGAACCTATGGGACTGCCAAGCGGCATCACGGCAGCGCAGCCGACCTCTTCGAGGCGCAAACATAACACGGGATCGGCATGCACATAAGGCAGTACGGTAAAGCCATCGCTGCACAAGACTCGGGCCGCTTCCAGTGTTTCTACCGGATCCGGCAATAGATAACGGGGATCCGGGTGGATCTCCAGCTTCAATAGTTGAGTGCCCAGCATCTCCCGCGCCAGCTCGGCAGCAAAAATTGCCTCCCTGGCATTGCGGGCCCCGGCGGTATTGGGCAGCAGCTGCACGCCGCGCTCTTTGAGCGGTGCCAGCAATTCATCGCTATCCTGGTTAAAATCGAGCCGCTTCATCGCCACTGTGACCAACTCGGCGCCGCTGGCCACGAGCGAGCGTTGCATCAGCTCTGCCGAAGCAAACTTGCCGGTGCCGCCAAACAGCCTGGATTGAAATTCAAACTCGCCAATTTGCAACATATCAACCTCCGGCAACGGCGGAAAACAGCTCGAGACTGTCTCCGCTTTGACATTCAAGCTCTGGCCACTGAGATCTGGGCACTACGGCACCATTACGTACCAGCGCCACGCTGCCAGGCGCTATCTCACACCACTCGAGCAGCTGTAACAGTGTCATAGCCTCAGGCAACTCTTTGACTTGATTGTTTATCTTAATTTGCATCGCAATTCTCCTCACGGCTAAGCTCAGGGCGCCCTGTCATAAATTGGGCTTCGGTTTGATTTCCAGCCTGAGATTGGGTTTGACAGCAAAGACATGCCGGGTCGGCGCAAAGCGCAGCCTCACGTACGCTTAAAGTTCGGCAATCCAAGCTGATGAGCCGTCCCAGGGTGCTGCGCTCTCCAAGCAGAGTATTGATGGCTGCCAGCGACTGCATCGCCGCCAGGGTTTGCACCGCAGGACCCAGCACCCCCATGTCGCGGCAGCGCCCCGAGCCTGTGCTATCCCGCGGGAACAGGCATTCATAACAGCCCGCCTCGGGGTTAAGCCAAGGGGCGGTATGACACAGCAGGCCGGAATCGGCGCTGATCGCCGCCGCAATCAACTCTTTACCCAGCTTCACACAGGCTCGATTAAGGTTATGACGGCAAAGGAAATTATCGCTGGCATCCAATACCAGTGACGCCTCACGAATAAGCTCCGCGCTCTTGGGGCCAAACAGTTCGGGCTCAATCTCAATCAGGCAGTTTGGATAATCGCGCCCCAGCTTTTCCTTGGCCACGTCGACCTTCAAACGGCCGATATCCTGCTCGTTGTAGAGCAGTTGCCTTGGCAGATTACCCAGCTCGACAATATCGGGATCGATAAGAATGAGACGCCCTACTCCGGCGGCGGCCAAAGAGCGCGCCAGATGATGACCAAGGCCTCCGAGCCCCACTATGGCGACCGTCTTGGCCCGTAAGGCAAGCTGCCCCGCTTCTGAGACTCTGGGCAGCAGCAACTGGCTACCGTAACGGATAAAGTCGCGATCGCTCAGCCCGGCATTTTGTTGAGCATAGCTAATCCCGCTTGCAATCGTGGCTGCTCGCCCTAACCAGCTTTGTGTCAGGCGCCTAAATGCCGTTACCGGTTCGGCGGCCTCGGTAATGGCCCGCACCACGGCGACATTGGCCACTCCGGTATGCTTGACGGCATCAAGGTTATGCTCGTCAATGCCGCCAATGGCGACCGTCGGCACCAAGGAGCCGAAGGTTTCGCTATAGGCGCCAAGGCGCGCCAGTCCCTGGGGCAGAGATGGCATCACTTTGGTCTTGGTAGCAAAAATATGCCCGAGGGCCAGATAACTGGGCCTGTGGCGCAATGCAAGCAGCGCCTCGAAATAACCGTGACTGGATAACCCCAGCGCCATACCCGCCCCTTGGATGGCCTCAAGGGATGCCTGGCTGAGATCCTCCTGGCCCAAATGCACGCCAAAGGCGCCGTGGGCAATGGCCAGTTGCCAGTGATCATTGATAAAGACCCGCGCCTGATATTGGTGCCCGAGCGCGATAGCGCGAATGATCGCCTGCTCGGCGCTCGAACCGGGCAGCACTTCCTGCTTGAGCCGCAATTGAATAGTGCGGCAGCCTGCCTTGAGTAAGGCTTCCAGCAATTCGACATCGGCCACGACCGGGTAGATACCCAAATTATGGGGCAACGTTTTGAAGCCTTCAGCACTAACACCTTTAACACCAACGCCTTTAGCACTAACAGCATCAGCAGAGGTTGGTGCTGCAAGCCAAGGGGCGCCAAGCACCTGGGCTGGGTTGGCCCAGGGATAATCCTCCAGCGGCCAGATGACAGGCATAAGCTCGGCGGCCAGACAAGCCCCGGGGCGACCTAAGGGCCCGGGACCAGTGCCTACCCGATAACTCTGCGCCAAGGCGCCATTGATATAGGCCTTGGCCAAGATCAGCGCATCGGGCAAGATCCAGTCGTGGGCCAAAAATGCCGCTATAGCACTGGATAGCGTGCAACCGCTGCCATGGTTGTTGCTGGATGCTTGTCTTGGGCTCGCCAACACAAACCCCTGCCGTTGATGCAACCCGGAGCTGTGAGGCAAGTCTTTAAAAAGCAATAAGTCTTCTGCCAGACCGCGCGCGACCCCCGCCTCGAAATCCCCGCCCTTGGCCAAGAGATGGCAAGGCAGTTCGTTTGCCAGGCAAGTTGCCGCATCTTGCCAGGAAGAAAAGTCATGAATATCGCTGCGACTCAGCAACGCCAGCTCGTGAATATTCGGGGTCAGCACAGTGGAGAGCGCCGCCAGCGGCCGGTAATCCAGCCGCGCTGCGCCCGTTGCAGTGCTCTTTGAGAGAGCATCGCCGCAACTGGCCACCATGACGGGGTCGACCACCAAAGGAACATCAGGCAGGTGCCGAGCCAACCAGTCACAAAGCTGCTGCAGCTGCGCTTGATTGGCGAGCAAACCGATTTTTATCGCCTT
Source organism: Shewanella chilikensis (assembly GCF_037953065.1). Lineage (NCBI taxonomy): Bacteria > Pseudomonadati > Pseudomonadota > Gammaproteobacteria > Alteromonadales > Shewanellaceae > Shewanella > Shewanella chilikensis. The sequence continues at coordinate 2,411,769 of NZ_CP149966.1, forward strand.
GGGCGGCAAGTCACCGAGCAGAGCATTGAGTTGCGCTAGCAACATCTCCTCGCTCACCGCCTCGGTTAGCGTCACTGCCACACTGCTCTGGGCGGTCAAAGTGGTGATGACAGAGCAGCCATGACAGCCAAGATTACTCAAGGTGGCCAGATCGGCCTGGATCCCTGCGCCGCCGCCACTGTCTGAGCCGGCTATGCTCCAGACTATCGGCCTTTTATCAGCCGCCATTTCAGGCTTCCTCTTCATAGCGTGTAGCCTCTGGCTCGGGATTGGACTTGGACTTGGACTTGGGATTGGACAAGGACTTTTCGGCTGCTGTAGCCGGATGATACAGGGCGCTGCCAGCGGCCTTGAACTGCGCCGACATCCGCGCCATCCCCGCCTCGGCATCCAGTACTTCCAGCGGCTGTGCCGTCAGTTCTTCAGCCTGCACAGGCTCGGTTTGGCGCTCTGCCGAGTCTGCCCCTGATGAATCCCCCGAAGCCACCTGAGATGCAGCCAGAGACGCTGCATAGTCGCGTACATCCTGGGTGATTTTCATCGAGCAGAACTTGGGTCCGCACATGGAGCAAAAATGCGCCACCTTGGCAGACTCCTGAGGCAGAGATTCATCGTGGAACGCCCGGGCGGTATCGGGATCCAACCCCAGGTTGTATTGATCTTCCCAGCGAAACTCGAATCTGGCCTTGGACAACGCATTGTCGCGCAGCTGGGCACCTGGATGTCCCTTGGCGACATCGGCGGCATGCGCCGCAATTTTGTATGCAATAAGCCCTTGTTTAACGTCTTCCTTGTTAGGTAAACCCAGATGCTCCTTGGGGGTCACATAACAGAGCATGGCGCAGCCGTACCAGGCAATCATCGCCGCGCCTATGCCAGAGGTGAAATGATCATAGCCGGGCGCAATATCCGTGGTCTGGGGCCCCAAGGTGTAGAAAGGCGCCTCATCACAGTACTCAAGCTGCTTGTCCATATTCTCCTTGATCAGCTGCATAGGAATATGGCCCGGCCCTTCGATTATGGTCTGCACATCGTATTCCCAGGCGATTTTCACCAGCTCACCCAAGGTTTCCAGCTCGGCAAACTGAGCCTCGTCGTTGGCATCGGCAATCGAGCCGGGGCGCATGCCGTCACCGAGCGACAGAGAAACATCATAGGCGGCGCAAAGCTCACAGATGTCGCGGAAATGGCTGTAGAGGAAGTTTTCCTTATGATGGCTCAGGCACCACTTGGCCATAATGGAGCCGCCACGGGACACCATGCCGGTCACCCGATTGGCCGTCATGGGCACATAGCGCAGCAAGACCCCGGCATGAATGGTGAAGTAATCCACCCCTTGTTCGGCCTGCTCTATCAGGGTGTCGCGAAACACTTCCCAGCTGAGATCTTCGGCAATGCCGTTGACCTTTTCCAGCGCCTGATAGATGGGCACGGTACCTATGGGCACAGGCGAGTTGCGCACTATCCATTCGCGGGTTTCGTGGATATAACGGCCGGTAGACAGATCCATTACCGTATCGGCGCCCCAACGGGTGGCCCACACCAGTTTTTCCACCTCTTCCTCAATGGAAGAGGTCACTGCCGAATTACCGATATTGGCGTTGACCTTCACCAAAAAGTTGCGGCCGATAATCATAGGCTCGGCTTCCGGATGGTTGATGTTGGCGGGAATGATGGCGCGGCCACGGGCCACTTCGCTGCGAACAAACTCAGGGGTTATCGGCGTGGCAACTATAGCGCCAAAGGCTTCTCCTTTGGCTTTGCGGGCCAGTTGCGGATCTTTGGCAAGCGCTTCGTTGGCCCGGGCCATATTTTCACGAATGGCGATATATTCCATTTCAGGAGTGATAATACCGGCGCGGGCGTAATGCAATTGGGTCACCCGCTTACCCGGCTTGGCCCGGCGCGGTTTGGGCAAAGCGTCGAATCTCAAATGATCCAGCCCTTCATCCGCCAGTCGCTGCTGGGTAAAACTGGAGCTGACCGAAGTCAGCTCTTGCGTATCATCACGCTCTAGGATCCAGCCCTGGCGCAGTTTATCCAGGCCCTGGCGCACATTGATAGCCGCGTTGGGATCTGAATAAGGGCCGGCACAATCATAAACACGTACGGCGGGATTGGGTTCAAATTGCTCACTGCCATCTTGGGTTGGTATTCGGGTGTCTGTCTGCCTGATTTGGCGCATGGCAACCTGAATATCGGCCCGGGAGCCCTGAACAAACAGCTTCTGTGAATTGGGATGCTGCAAGGGTTTAAGGTTATCGATAAAGGCCTGGGCGGCCTCACGGGTTTGACGACGATTGGATTGACGATTTGACATAAGCAAGCTCACTCTTTTGGAAAATGAAATTGCTTGTCAGGAGAGTTGAATAATAAGCGGCGCGAGCTGACTGGTTAAACTCCTTGATTTGGAGTCCTCCTCCGGCGGTGTTGGCGGACTGACCTCGTGGTTTCAGGTCAGTTCAATGTCCGCTTGAGAAGCCAGATATCGCCTCGGCTCTTTTAGCCTTTGGCATAGATTTTTGCTCGCAGTGGCTGCGGTAATGCTGCAGCTGAATGCTTGTTTCCTTCGCAGGTGCTAGCCTGATCAGGTTCAACGGATCCCGAATAAACGGTCTCAGCCCAGAGGGCACTCCGACAAGATTGCTGCCGAGTATAAGCACAAGCCGAAGCGGGAAACAAGCCCAACAGCAAAACGAGCCACAGGGTTAAATCCATTAAAATCACAACTTAATTATTTGAATTTAATTATAATATTAGCATCAGTTAAGAAATAAATCGATTTCAAATCAAATAAATTGATTGCAAAATTCACTTGCCAAGCCGCTTAAGACGGCTGGCCACCGCCTCCTTGAGCGCTTTTTCCATCTCTGTCTGACCGCACTTAAATGGAAACCCCAAGTTTTCGGCATAGGGATTGAGTGGAGTCGGCACCTTGACGACCCGATAGCAGGTATCACCATCCTTGACGATACGGTTGGGGTCGAGCGGCAGGTCCAAACTGGCCACTTTATTGAAATCATCGGCGTCATTGACCCAAAGCACCTCCATCTCCCCATCCATTTCACTGAGGCTCTTACGTTCCGTGGCCTTATCCGCATATTGCTGTGATAACTGCTGCAGCGCCTGCTGTTGAGAGTGTTGCAATACTTTTCGGGCAGACTTTAATGCGCTTGAACTGAAGTCCAGTTTAGCTTGCTCTGCTGGCTGCGGTCTAAAGTCATTTGCTCGCTCTGGCGCAGATACGGCTGCATTATTTGTTTCTTCAATGACTCGACCAATAGACGTAACGCTTTGAGCCCGAGTCTTGGGGATGCTTTGCTCATTCAGGTCTTGCACAGCCACTTGTTCAGTCTCTTGCACCGACTCTTCGGCGACCTGTTTTTGTGGCTCAGTGTTTTGTTGCTCGGTTTTTTGTGGCTCAGCTTTTTGAACCTCTATCGCTTCCTTGGGCTGGGTTATTGCTTCTTCGGCCAAGGCTTCCGGCACTGGCGTCAACGGTTTGGGGCTGGGCTGACTGAAATACAGATAGGATTGCAGTGCCTTGGGTTTGGCAGGCTTCGTCACGCCCCTTTGCCATTCTGCTTGCTGCCAAAACCAGGATAACCCCAGCAATAGTAATAAGTGCGCGGCTCCCGCCGCAGTCCAACTGCTGAAGGCGTTGCCCTTTGCCTCACCATCCCCCTGCTCTGCTTTTTTGGCCATGCCAACTTGCGCCAGGCATTGGGGTTGAAACCCAAGCTGTTGACTAAAAGGCGATTGGGCAAAGAAAGGGGCAATCGAATGTGATTGAGAATGGCTTGGTTGGCAGGAACAGGGATTAATGATTTCAACCAGACCAAGCTCAAAGGCAGCATCCCTAGACGGAATGCTGATGCTCAAGCTTGCCATTGCCGCTGAGCTTTTGTCTCGGCGGGCAATAAACTTGTCTGGAAGATGAGGCATAAGCCGCTGATTTATCCGTCGCCAAATGTAAACTCAGTGTTAGAGAAAACCCTCGGCAAAAAGTTCATTCCCTTGTTTGAAAAGCAATTTACGCTACAAACTCAAATCGATGGCTTCAAGCAAAACAGGTAATCCCTTTGTCTAATAAGGCTGACGGGATCCTCTGAACAAAATAACTGTAAAAAGCAACTTGGAAGCCGGGCAATGAGTTGTTAAGGTGCAACATTAGACGTTGGTAAAAAATGCAGACGATACGGTTCAAAAAATAAATTTATCTCAGCGAACAGCTGTACATTTTTATCTAGCCAGAGTCCTGTGGTGCTGTTAGACTCACTTTCAATGAGGTCGAACCAGAAGAGTCAATCATGTCCAACAGTAAAGCTTCAGTCACTGCATCTCAATTTAATAGCCAATTTTCAACTGGATATAGTCTAAATGAAGAGATAGCCAATGCCGTCAGCCATGGTTTGGGGGTGATTGCCGGCATTCTGGGCTTGGTGTTGATGTTGCTCAAGGGCTGGCATTCGCTGGACGCCATTCAGTTAACAGGTGTAACTATTTATGGCAGCAGTATTATCCTGCTGTTTCTCTGCTCAACCCTGTATCACAGTATTCCGCACCCAGTGTGGAAAAGACGCCTCAAGATGCTGGATCACTGCGCCATCTATCTGTTGATCGCCGGAACCTATACCCCGCTGATGTTAATTACTTTGGCCGATGCCCAGGAGGAATGGGTGCTGGTGGCCATCTGGTCGTTGGCACTGGGGGGAATAGTGTTCAAGAGCTGCTTTATTCACAGATTCAAGGCGCTGAGCCTAGTACTGTATCTGGCCATGGGCTGGCTCTGCGTCGCCGTGTTGCCTGAGCTTATCGATAACCTGTCAACAGCCGGGTTCAACTTGCTGTTGGCAGGGGGGCTGAGCTACAGCTTGGGGGTGATCTTCTACGCTACCAAGGCGATCCCTTTCAATCATGCCATCTGGCATCTGTTTGTGTTGGGCGGCGCCGTTTGCCATTTCCTGTGTGTTTATCTGACGGTGATCTAACGCAGGCGAATAGACTTAACTCAGTGCCGCCGTAGAGAGACGGCTTCCGGCTTGCTGTGCCAACTCTAGTGCAGCTAGGCCGGAGCTCTTATTTCAGCCTGCCATTGATTAAACTCACTGAGTAACCGCCTGGCGGCGATACTATAGTCTCCCCCCAAGTTTTGCCAAACAGCCGCAATACATTCCAAGGTACATAACCCGCCCTGGCGCTGATTGCGCCGTAAGCGAAACGCCGAGCCCTGCTCTGCTTGCAGTTCGACTCTTGCAAGCGACTGCAGATAGGGGCTTTGGCGATACATCTTGCCGGCCTCCTGCCAGGTTGCATCGAGTATGACCAGCGAATTTAAATTCTGAGCAACGTCTTGAGGCCAGGTTGCGCCCTGAACCGGGCTTTGGTTTAGGTTTGAACTTGGGCTTTGGTTTTGGCTTAAGTTTGGGCTTTCATTTGCAGCTTGAGCTCGCGAAATGCTTTCTTCGGAAGTATTTTCTTCGGTTTGCGGATAGAGTAAGGCGGTTCGCCCCAAAGACAAGTGCTCCATTAACCAAGCATCCGGAGCTTTACGCGCCCACAATACCCGTTTACACAGAGTCGGATAAGCATTAAGCGCCAGGGTGGCGGTGTTACTGGCTCGATTCAGCTCTCTTTCATGTGTCAGCAGGATTATTTTCACAGGCAGTTGCAGCTTAAAATGGGTTATCGGTTAATGGAAATCCCGCGAGTGTACCACCAGCGCGTGCATACTACCCGAGATATCCTCCAGCCGACCGGCCAGCAGATGCAATACGCCGGACGAAAATTCCACGACCCCGCTCACCTTGAGGATCCTGGCGCTTAAATAAGCCTGTCTCTGGGCCCTGGCCGTATCACTCCATACCACCAGATTAACATTACCGGTTTCATCTTCGAGGGTGATGAAGGTGACACCACTGGCGCTGCCAGGCCTTTGCCTGCCGACCACCAGCCCGGCCACAGTCACATTCTGGCCATGACGGCACTGCCACAAAGAGGCGGCGCTGTGACACTTGCCGAGTAACCCCTGCTCTCTGAGCAGTGCCAGAGGATGGCGCCCCAGAGTTAGTCCGGTACAGGCGTAGTCAGCCAGCAAGGCATCGACTTCAGTGACCTCAGGCAAGGCGGTTTCAGGGCGAAAATCGGCCTCGTCCGGCTGCTCAAACAAAGGCAAACTCTGCTGACGGGCGGCCAACTGCCACCTGATCTGATGGCGATCGCCCCCCAGGGTAGCAAAGGCATTGGCGCTGCCCAGCGCCTCCTGCTCACGCCTTGGCAGTGCCAGAGCCGCCAACTGCGACAAGTGGGTAAAGCCCTCGCCCCGACCCGCTACTATCTTGGCGGCGCTGTGCTCGGATAATCCCTTGACCAACCTGAACCCGAGGCGCAGTGCCAAAGAGCCATCGGTTTGTCGCTCCAGTGTGCTGTGCCACTGACTGAGGTTGATGCAAACCGGCAACACCAGGCTGCCATGATGACGAAGATCCTGAATAAGCTGTGACGGGCTGTAAAAACCCATGGGTTGACTGTTGAGCAAGGCGCAGCAAAACGCCACCGGGTAATAGTGTTTGAGAAAGGCCGAAACATAGGCCAGGAGTGCAAAGCTGGCCGAATGAGACTCGGGAAAACCATATTCGCCGAAGCCGCGGATCTGGCTGAATATCTGCCTGGCAAAGGTGTCACTATAGCCTCGGGCCGTCATCCCCTGAAGCAGCTTGTGTTCAAATTGCTCCAGCTCACCACTGCGTTTCCAGCTGGCCATGGCTCGGCGCAGCTGATCGGCTTCCCCGCCACTGAAACCGGCGGCGACCATGGCCAATTGGATCACCTGCTCCTGAAAAATGGGCACCCCCATAGTGCGTGACAATACACTTTCCACCTCGGCCGAAGGAAAAGTAACCGGCTCGATTCTATCGCGGCGGCGCAGAAAGGGATGCACCATGTCTCCTTGAATTGGGCCCGGGCGCACTATGGCTATCTGTATTACCAGATCGTAGTAGCAGGCGGGTTTGAGCCTGGGCAGCATGCTGGTCTGGGCTCGTGACTCCACCTGAAACACCCCCATGCTGTCGCCCTGCTGCAACATACGATAGACGGCCGGATCTTCCCAGCGAATATCCGACATGGCAAAGGGACGAATGTGACGGGAGATCAACCCGAAACATTTGCGGATCGCGGTCAGCATTCCCAACGCCAATACATCGACCTTCAACAGCCCCAGACTCTCGAGATCATCCTTGTCCCATTGGATCACAGTGCGCTTGGCCATGGCGGCATTCTCTACCGGCACCAGCTCGGCCAATGGCCCGGCCGAAATCACAAAGCCGCCGACATGTTGCGACAAGTGCCTTGGAAAACCCATCAGGGTCTCCACCAGCGGCAACAACCACTGCCCCAAACCTTGTTGTGGCAACAGCTTGCCTTGTTGCAACTGCTGCTGCCAAGGCACTTGCGGATCGCGGCGATCGACAGCGCCTATCAGCTCATCCAGCCGTTGCTCGCTGAGCCCCAGAGCCTTACCAACATCTTTCATGGCACTCTTGAAACGATAAGTGATCACACTGGCGGCCAGGGCTGCACGCTCGCGACCATATTTTTGGTAGATATACTGGATCACCTCTTCGCGGCGTTCATGTTCAAAATCGACATCGATATCCGGCGGCTCATGGCGCTCCTTGGAAATAAAACGCTCAAACAGCATGTTGACCTTGGTAGGATCCACCTCGGTGATCCCAAGGCAATAACAGACCACAGAGTTGGCGGCCGAGCCTCGTCCCTGATGCAGTATCCCTTGCCTGGTGGCAAAACAGACCAGATCATAGATGGTCAGGAAAAAGTATTCATAATTGAGCTCGGCAATCAGCTTGAGTTCGCGCCGATACTGAGTCTGCACTTCAGGTGGAACCGCCTCGCCAAAACGCCTGCGGGCGCCCTTTTCCACCTCTTGCGCCAGATATTCACTGGCACTTAGGCCGCTTGCCACCAACTCGGCCGGGTACTCATACTTGAGTTCATCCAGACTGAAATGGCACCGGGACGCCAGCTCACAGCTCCTTGCCAACCAGGCTTGAGGGTGACGCCTGGCCATAGTTGTTATCGGCTTAAGCGCCATTTCGGCATTGCCTGATAACAGCTCGCCGGCCATAGGCACGGCGCGGCCATGGCGGATACAGCTGAGCACATCGTGCAGCCTTTGCCGCTCTGCAAGATGCATCTGCACATTACCGGCGGCGACACAAGGAAGGGAAAAATGATTCGACAGCGCCTCACAGGCCTCGAGGTACCAGGCCTCTCCGGGTTGCAATTGCCGCTCCATCAAGAGATAAAGCGGCAGTGAAAACGCGGCTTTGACCCGTGCCGCCAGGGCATTCAACTGTGCCAGACTGCGCTGCTGCTGCGTCAGCCAAGGGGGTTGCTGACTTGGGGTTTGGTGAGTAGAGCTTTTCAAGTCGGCTTGCGCCAGCAACTCGCTCACTGATGGCGGCCGCCACAGGCAAAAGCAGCCGCGGTCAATGACCGCAAAATCATCCAGGGTTAACCGATACTTGCCCTTTTCGGCCCGGCGCCGCCCTTTAGTTATCAGAGTGCTGATAAGACCATAGCCCCGGCGATTTCTTGCCAGCAGTACCAGGCAGCCTTCCGGCAGGTGGAATTCGGCGCCGACAATCAGCTTGATACCGCTTTGTTTGGTGGCCTCATGCGCCTTGACCACACCCGCCAGAGAGCACTCGTCGGTAATGGCGATGGCCTCATAGCCCAGTTTGGCGGCCTGCTGCACCAACTCATCCGGGTGAGAAGCCCCGCGCAAAAAGCTGTAATTGGAAATAGCATGCAATTCGGCGTACATCAGCTGAACCAAGCATGAAGAAAGAGCCCATTAGCGGTGCGAAACAGCCAACACAGACCACCGCTCTCCTTATGATGGGCAAGAAAATAATCCCGGCAGGGAAAAGGCCCTGAATGCCAGGGGCTCTGTAACCTTTCCGGCCCCCTAAGCAGCTCCACGGCTTCAGGAGCAATGGCTTGCGGCTCTTGCAGCAGCCAAAGAGGCCGCAGCGCCAGCGACGGCTGAACAGGCGGCCTTGCCGGTGGCGGCCAACGAGTCAGGGGAGCCGCAGTACTGGCCAGTTCAGGCATGGGATCGGCCGCCAACACCAAAGAGCGCACCTTATGATTACCTAATCTGGCCTGTAATCTGGCGAGTAATTGATTGGCATCCTGTTGCTGCCCTTCTCTGGACTCGGTCAGCGCTCGACTGCCCTGCTGCTGCGACACAAACTGCCTGGCTCGCAGCTCAATATCGACGACCGGGCTCGGCAGTTGCAATCCTTCCAGCTGTAAGCGGCAGAGCTGAGATAGTCCCTGCAGTTGATATTCCCCGAAGGGATAGTTGAGTGTCAGTTGCAGCGCCGGCGTCTCTGGCTCGCGAAACTTCAGCCACAGCTCCAAGTGTTGCACCGCCAACTGCCTGATCCGCAAATAGGTTGCCAATTCCCCCAGCAACTTTTGCAATGGAAACAGCAATCCCTGAACCCACTCAACATCATGCAGCAAGGTCAACCTGGCCTGAAACTGTTCGGGTAACTCATATCCCTTGCGGCAACAGGGCAAACGCCCCTGAATTTGTGCCAACAGCTGCAGCAAACCTTGACCAAAGCGCCGCCCCAACTCGGCAAGGGGTAAGGCATCAAGCATGGCTAGCGTCGTCAGCCCAAGCGCGCCGAGCCGTTGCCGTTCCTCTTGGGTTAATGGCAGCAAATCCAGTGGTAAATCCGGCGGTAAGCCGTGATGCACCTTGAGGCGCCCGGCTTTTTCAGCTGTGGGCGTGCTCATGAAGGCAGCTGATACCGCGCTGATGCCGACGTGAGTATGCCGCGCCAATATCGCCGCATCCAGCGGTCTGTGTGCCAGCACCAATGAGCATTCCAGACCATAGTCGGCGACTTTGTTGAGATAAGCCTCGACAATGGCGCTCAAACTGCCAAACAGTTTAACCATGGATCCCACTTCCAGCAGCAGGGTATCTGTAGGCCAGCGCGCATCGGCCGCGTTTTTGGCAGCTTGTTCAGTAAGTCCGGATAACAACGGCGGCCAGACTCTGGCGCTGAAATCATAGCTCCACTGACATAACCAATCCCGCAACGCCTCGCTGTCCACCTCCTGCAGCGGCCAGAGTTGCAACTCCCCCAACAGCGACTGAGCGCTGCCGATACTCATCCCCGCTGTAACGCCTTTTGCTTGAGCGGCGGGACAGGCCGAATGTATAACCAGCTTCCGGCTGTCATACAAGGCCATGGGGACTTGGGGATCAAAAGGCTCTGACGCCGCAGCGGTTGGCACTGCTTTTGGTTGATTTTGGGTTTGGGGCTGAGTTTGAACGCGTGTTTGAACCTGAGCCGTACCACTTCCTGTCATAGTGTCGGTCATAGTACCTGTCATAGAGCCCGCCATATTGCCCAGCATAGCCAGGCGGTAACGCTGATATTGCAGCAATAGCTGTGGAAACCAGACTCCCATCCATACCTGGGGCATCTCAGATAGCCTCTTGACTCTGAGCTGTATGGCTTTGAGTGGCTTGGCTTTGAGTAGTTTGAGAATTGGCCGTTTGCGGATTAGCGCTTGGGAAAAGCCCCGCGGGCTTGTTTGACACTTGCCGTGCCGTCCAGGGATTAGGCGCGCATTCATTGGAGGCAGCAATCCTTGACTGCGCCATCCCCCAAGGACCGTGAAGCACAGTGCCATGAAAACCAGAGTCGTGAAGCACAGTGCCATTAACCTTGTTGCCGGAATGGTTTGAATGATTTGAGCAAGTCGAGTTACTGAAGCTATGATTGGGAGCCGCCTTGCCGCTTCTCAGGGTTACCACGCCCGGCTCGACATGGGGCAGTTCAAGCGCCAGTGCCGGCAAGCCACGCAGATGCAATTCAGGGACGGGCCAACCCCCACGACGCTTTAAAATTTGCAGCTTGGCGGTATTAACGCCCGCCGCGCTGATAGCCAGCTTTAGGGTGACAGGATGATTGCTGTCGGCCTGAGCCATAGGCAACTGGCAAATTCCCAGAGCTTTGCCCTGCTCTGCGGCAAGTTGCAACCTTCTGGCCTCACTCAGTGTCAGCTTGTCCAGCCAAGCCAGCACCAGGGGACAGGCGCCGCTGCTCAGCCCTTGCTCCATGGCCCAGAGCACCTCTTTACGCTGGGTTAATTCCAGCCACAAAATACGCTCGGCGGCAATACCGTGCTGGGCAAAACTCTGTGCCAGCGGCTGCAGTGGCGGCGCTATCAGCATTATCATGGCATCTTTGGACTCATCCCCTCTGGACTGATTTCTTTTGGACTGACTTCTTTCCGAATGATTTATTTCCGAATGAGAGCCACACTGAGCCGGCAGTAAATAACGCATCAAAGGCAACAACAGGCTGAGTTCCCCGTGCCCAGGAGACTGACTGAAAAGCTCACAAATGCCCTGCCTTGGCCACCCGGCATCACTGAGCTGCGCATCCAATGTTTCAAAACCACTGGGATACCCCAATATTTTGCCCTGACTGCCCGGCCCCAACCAGAGATCCCGACGCTCCAGCAGACCGTTCAAGGCCTGAGATTTGGCTGGATCAGATTTTACAGAGTGAGTTTTGGCTGAAAGAGACATGAAAAACACCGATACTGTATTTTTATACAGTATAACTAACTTTAGCCAACTGACAAGTCGTGCTGGCGCCAAAGCCTTAACCCGAGATAGAATAAATGAGAATGATTATCGAAACATATTCTCGACTTCAGCGAATAATTCAGGAGCTTGCCTTGCTGCCCTTTTCCGGCCTGTTTTCCCAACTCCAATGGCGACTGTTTGGCTATTTTGGTGTGTCATTACTGCTTATCCTGCTGCTCGCCAGTGGTATTGAAGCCATGTTGCTAAACCGCTTGTTACTGCTGCCCCAGCAGACCCAAAGCCAGTTACAGCAACTGGCCGATGAGGCCAACGACTATATCCTCAGGGGCGATCTAGCCGGACTGGCGGATTGGGAGGGGCGTCAGGCATTTGTACTCTATGTACTGGATAGCAAGCAGCAGGCGGTGAGTCAGCGGGAAATGCACCCGCACTTTGTTTACAAACTCAATTTCCTCAGGCAGTTGCAGCAACCTATGGGGGACAGGGTGCAAAAACCTTTGATAGGCCTGCCACTACGCAATAGCCTGGTTCCGGACAATCCCCTGCTCTTGGTGGTGCAACTCAACGCTTCTTTACACCCGGCGCAGCAACTGGATAAAAGCCTCTGGCTTATCCGTATCCTGGTAGGACTACTGGTGCTCTTGTTGTTCAGTCGTCTGCTGAGCCGCTATCTGATCCAGCCGCTGAGTTTACTGCGCAGCGCCACCCGTCAGCTGGCACAGGGCCAACTCGATACCCGGATTGCCGGCCATTTTTCACTAAAACAGCCGGAGTTTTTCCAGTTGGCGACCGACTTTGACCATATGGCCGAGCAGCTGCAAAAGAGCATTCAGACCCAGCAGCGGTTACTGAGGGATGTCTCCCACGAACTGCGCACTCCCCTTGCCCGGCAGGAGCTGGCCTTACACCTGTTGGAAAATCGCTTGGGGGAGGAACATCAACAACCGCTTGCCAGGCTAAGACGCCAGGGCGAAGAGATGGCGCAATTGATTAACACTATTTTAGACTTCAGCCGTCTGAGCAACGGCTTCATCAAGCTGACGGCAGCGCCTTTTACCCTGACAGAATTACGCCGCTCACTGCTGCAGGATCTGGAGTTTGAGTCTGGCCCCAAGCAAAGCATAGTCTGGGCACAGGCCCCCATTGATGAGCAAACCTTGCATACCGATATGGCCTACTTGAAGCGAGCGCTGGAAAATGTCTGCCGCAATGCCCTCAAATATGCCGGTGAAACCTGCCGGGTGGAAATCCAGGTATCTCAGTTGGGTGACGACAAATTGGGTGATAGCAGACTGCAATTGAGTGTCAGCGATGATGGACCCGGGATCCCCAAAGAGCAACTGGAAGCCTTGTTCAACCCTTTCACCCGTTTGGATGAAGCGCGTCACAGCTCTCAGGGAGGTTATGGGCTGGGATTGGCGATTGTGCGCCAGTGTATGCAGCTCCTGGGCGGCTCGGCCCAAGCGGTTAACCGGCCTCAGGGCGGTTTGAGCATATTGCTTGAGCTGCCGCTGCAACTGCCAAACTGCAGCGAAGCCCAACTTAAGTCTATCGCTTAGGCGGTATACTTACGCACCTTCTTCAGTGCCATCTCCTGCTTAAGGCGGGAGAGATGCTCGATAAATACCTTGCCGTGCAGATGATCGATTTCATGTTGCAGCACTATGGCCAGGAAATCATCACTGTGGATAGTCTGGGCTTGACCCTGGCGATCCAGATAGCTGACAGTGACCGACTCGAAGCGTTTTACCTTGGAGCGATAACCGGGAATGGACAAACAGCCCTCTTCACCGATAAATTCGCCGCTGGACTCAGTGATCTGCGGATTGATCAGCACCAGAGGTTGATTGCGCTCTTCTGAGATATCAATGACGACTATCGCGTGTTCACTGCCCACCTGGGTCGCGGCCAAGCCGATACCATCGTCTGTGTGATACATGGTTTGCAACAGATCATCGATGAAAGGCTGCACGGCTTCTATTTCGGTGACAGGCTTGGCTTTACGCTTGAGCCTGGGATCGGGAACCGTCAAAATATCCATAATTGCCATAGGGTTATATTCTCAATTTACTCGACTTGGCGTTCAATGGGCGCCATTATGGCGAAAAAGCATCAAAAGGCAAACCTTGCGTGTGCAGCGCAGAGCCGCCGAGGCACTTTTGCCAAGTGAGTAACCTCAGCTATGGAATGGTATTATAATTTGCGCCAATAGCATCAGGAGCCAAGATGACCCCGGAAACGAGCGCCCCGCCACTGAGTCCAATGCAGAAGATTTGGCACATAGTTGCACTGATCCCCGAAGGTCGGGTGGCAAGCTATGGCAAAATTGCCGACTATGCCGGCCTGCCCGGACGGGCACGCTATGTTTCCCGGGCACTGAAACTGGCGCCGGACAGCCTGGCACTGCCCTGGCACAGGGTTATCAACAGTCAGGGGAAAATCTCCTTTGCCAAGGATACCCAGGCATTTCAGCTACAGATGAGCCTGCTGCGCAGCGAAGGCGTACAAGTGAACCAAGGCAGAATTGCCCTGTCTGAATATGAGTGGCGGCCGGACATGGCCACTCTGGTCTTGTCCATGCCGTTTTAACCACAGGAGACTGCCTTTGATCCGTTCACTTCTACTCTTGATACTGTTACTGCCCTTGCCGTTATGGGCGCAGACCAGCCCCCTGGCACCCCATACCGCCGAATATCAGGTCAATTATGGCGAAATCAATCTCGGTGGCGCCCGTTTTATGCTGTTGCCGCCAGAGGGCGACTTCTATCAATACAAGTTGGACAGCGATCTCAGCCTCTTGGTGCTGAGTGATAAACGCCATATCCGCAGTGAATTTACCTATCAGGATGGTCAACTGACGCCGCTGCGCTTCAGCCATCAGCGAACCGGTACAGGCCCCAACTTCAATGAGCAGATAGCCTTTGCCAAAGAGCAGGGCAAAATTTTCAGTCGCTACAAGGATGAAAAGAGCAAATTGGACTATTCAGGCACTCTCTACGATGCCCTGATGGTGCAGCTGCAGTTTCGGCTGGATCTCGCCGCCGGCAAGGAGCCTCTGGCCTATGAGCTGGTCAAGGACAACGAGATAGATGACTATCGTTTCAAGATAGTCGGCAAGGAGCGGATGACACTGGACAGTGGCGTCTATAACACTGTGAAACTGGAAGTGGTCCGCGACAGCACCAAGCGGCAGACCTTTGTTTGGATGGCACCGGATCTCGGCTGGCTGCCGGTGCGCCTGACCCACTTTGAGTCAGGCAGCAAGCAGCTCGATATCAAGTTAGCCAAGCTGAGCCTGGGCTCGGAAGTCAATAACCAGCTCGCCAAGACGGAATAATTTCCAGTCCCCCGGCGCCAACAGCTGCCAGTTTTCATTGCCGGTCAGCGGCCGGGTGGCTATAACAGTGACCACATCCTTGGGGGTGGTCTGGGTGTCGAAATCAATCACCACATCCGTGTCTATCAGCTGCGCCCGGCCAAAGGGCGCCCGGCGGGTGATATAGCAGAGGTTATTGCTGCAATAACTCATCAGATAACGGCCGTCGCTGAGGATCATATTAAACACCCCAAGCGTGCGGATCTCCTCGGCAAGCTGAGCCACATACTCAAACACGGGCAAAATATCGTCCGGCTCGGATTCACCGAAACGCTCGACCAGACGGCTCATTATCCAGCAAAAGGCCTGCTCACTGTCTGTGTCACCCACGGCCTGAAAGCGGCCGCTTTGAAACTTCTGTTCATAGTCAGACAACTGGCCGTTGTGGGCATAGGTCCAGTAGCGGCCCCAAAGCTCGCGGGTAAAGGGGTGGGTATTTTCCAGCGAGACTTCACCGCGGTTGGCCTGCCGAATATGGCTGACCACCACTTCACTCTTGATCGGGTATGACTTGATAAGGCTTGCCACATGGGACTGGCTGCTGGGACTGGCATCCTTGAAGGTGCGGCTGCCCTTGCCTTCATAAAAGGTGATCCCCCAACCATCCACATGGGGGCCGGTCACCCCGCCTCGCTCCGCCAGCCCGGTAAAGCTGAAGACAATATCCGTTGGCACATTGGCACTCATCGCCAGCAGCTCACACATCTTGTTTTTCCTGTCACTGAATCTGTTATTTCATTATCTGCGGCATTGTAGCCAAGCCGTGTCGGCAGGGGAATTATTGCTTGCAATAAAAAATTTAAACAATTGTTTGAAAAATGCTTGTATTCGATTTCGCTTAGGTTTAATTTTATTGCGACACAGGTCTGACCACATACTATAATTGTGATCTTGATCGCCCTCAAGCGAGGCGTTCTACACTGAATAAAGTGGTCGTTTTATTAAGGAGAACAAACAGTGACTACCCTACTATGGATCCTGGCATTGCTCTTGGTTTTAGGAGCAGCAGCGTACCTCAGAGTATCCCTGCTGACCGCAACCATAGCCGCCGCAGTGGTCATGGCAGCAGGCAGCCTGCTGGATGTAACTGGACTGATTAGCTGGATAATTTTCCTGGTTATTGCCCTGCCGCTGAACCTGAGTGCCTTCAGGCAGAGTGTGATAACCCGGCCATTACTTAAACTCTATCGCGGCATCATGCCGGAGATGTCTTCCACCGAAAAAGAGGCGATTGAAGCCGGTACTACCTGGTGGGAAGCCGATCTCTTCGCCGGTAATCCCAACTGGAAGAAGCTGCACAACTATCCGGTTGCCCGTCTGAGCGCCGAAGAACATGCCTTCCTGGAAGGACCTGTGGAGGAAGTCTGCCGCATGGTTAACCAGCATATGGTTTCCCATCAATTGGCGGACTTGCCTGCCGAAGTATGGCAGTTCCTCAAAGACAAAGGCTTCTTTGCGATGATCATCAAGAAGAAGTACGGTGGTCTGGAATTCTCTGCCTACGCCCAATCCCGGGTACTGCAAAAGCTGGCCGGTGTCAGCAGTGAACTGGCCTCGACCGTAGGTGTGCCCAACTCACTGGGCCCGGGCGAGCTGCTGCAGCACTATGGTACCCCGGAGCAGCAGGATCACTACCTGCCCCGCCTGGCCAAAGGTTTGGAAGTTCCCTGCTTTGCCCTGACCAGTCCTGAGGCCGGTTCAGATGCCGGCGCCATTCCGGATTTCGGTGTGGTCTGCAAAGGCCAATGGCAAGGTGAAGAAGTACTGGGGATGAAACTGACCTGGAACAAGCGCTATATCACCCTGGCACCTGTTGCCACAGTTTTGGGGTTGGCATTCAAGCTTAAAGATCCCGAGCATCTGCTGGGCGATAAGGAAGAGCTGGGCATTACCTGCGCCTTGATCCCGACCGATGTTGAAGGTGTGGAAACCGGCCGTCGCCACTTCCCGCTCAACTGTATGTTCCAAAATGGTCCTACCCGAGGCAAAGAGGTGTTTGTTCCTCTGAGCTTTATCATAGGTGGCCCGAAAATGGCGGGACAAGGCTGGCGCATGCTGGTGGAATGCCTGTCGGTTGGCCGCGGCATCACCCTGCCCTCCAACTCAGCCGGTGGCGTTAAAACCGCGGCTTTGGCAACCGGTGCCTATGCCCGCATTCGTCGTCAGTTCAAGCTGCCTATCGGTAAGCTGGAAGGCATTGAAGAGCCAATGGCGCGCATCGGCGGTAACGCCTATCTGATGGACGCTGTAACCTCCTTGACCACCACAGGTATTGATCTGGGTGAAAAGCCTTCCGTCATCTCGGCGATAGTCAAATATCACCTGACCGACAGAATGCAGAAATGCGTTATCGACGCCATGGATATTCACGGTGGTAAAGGGGTATGTCTTGGCCCCAACAACTATCTGGGACGCGGATATCAAGCGGCACCTATCGCCATCACGGTTGAAGGGGCCAACATTCTGACCCGCTCCATGATTATCTATGGTCAAGGCGCCATTCGCTGCCATCCGTATGTGCTGGCAGAGATGGAATCGGCCTTTGATAGCGACGTAAACCGCGGCCTGAATAACTTTGATGCGGCGCTGTTTGGTCATATCGGCTTTACTACAAGTAATTTTATCCGCAGCCTGTGGATGGGCCTCACCGGCAGTCGCTTCTCCAATGCGCCTTTTGCCGACAAGACCAAGCGTTACTATCAGCATATGAACCGCTTCAGTGCCAACCTGGCCTTGCTGTCGGATCTGGCGATGGCGACCTTAGGGGGTAACCTCAAACGGAAAGAGCGGATCTCTGCCCGCCTGGGTGACTTGCTCAGCCAGCTGTATCTGGCATCGGCAACCCTCAAGCGTTATCAAGATGAAGGCCGTCAGAGTGAAGATCTGCCACTGGTACAGTGGGCGGTTGAAGACGCGCTCTATAAGTTGCAGTCTTCTCTGGATGATCTGCTGGATAACTTCCCTGCTGGCCTCGGCGGCTTGCTGCGCCTGGTGTTGTTCCCCTTCGGTCGACCACTGAAGCGCCCAAGTGATGTGTTGGACCACAAGGTAGCCAAGATAATGCAGACCCCTTGCGCCAGCCGTGACCGTCTGGGCAAGGGACAATTCTGGGAAGCCTGCGACAATAATGCCGTAGGTATTCAGGAGCAGACCTTCAAAGACATACTGGCGGCAGAGCCCTTGTATGACAAAGTCTGTAAGGCTGCCGGCAAACGTCTGCCCTTCATGTGGCTGGATAAAGTGGCCGCCGAAGGCAAGGCGCTGGGTGTTCTGAGCGATGCTGAAGTGGCCCTGCTGGAGCGCACTGAAATCGGCCGAATGAAATCCATCAACGTGGATGACTTTGACCCCGCCGAACTCAAGGCCCAGAGCCTGGAGCCGGAAAACCGCGAAGAACAAGCCGCATAAAGACTGTCGATAGTATTCAGCGGAAAAATAAAATGCCGTTCGCAATTGTGAGCGGCATTTTTATTGCCCTTCCCATTCTTCACTTCAATAGTTGGTCTTCATTCAAGATAACTAGCATCAAAACTTAAAGAATAAATGGGGACATTATTAACCCAGGCGTAAAAATTAGTCTACACAGCATTAAAATAGGTAAAACAATCAGATGATTGGCCCCTTATTCGGAAGTTAACAGTAGATCTCATTCCCAAGAAAATGACGCCTTTATGCTTGTCGTATAGATAGCGTTTTCTCTGTTAGCAAAACATCCTATTAAAAACGGCTATTAACCGTCGCTGATATCAAATTTTTACTTATAGACACAAAAAATCCGACAACCTGAAGTCGTCGGATTTAACTCTTTATGGTTCGGCTTTTCCCTATTTTATTTGGTCCAGCGGTCCATCCAGCCCAATACCTTGGCGTACCATTGCTCAAGGTTATTGGGGTTGAGGATCCAGTGGTTTTCATCCGGATAGATCAGCAACTCCGAAGGGATATTGTTGCGCTGCATATAGCTGAACGCCGCCAAACCCTGACCGTAAGGTACCCGGAAGTCTTTCTCACCGTGGATGACCAGCATAGGAGTCTTCCAGTTTTCCACATAGTTAGCCGGATTGAACTTCTCATAAAGATCCTTGGCCTGCTCGTAGCTGCCGCCAAACTCATGTTCTGGGAACCAGAGTTCCTCGGTCACATGGTACATGGAGCGCATATCAAACAAGCCGGCGTGGTTAACCAGGCACTTGAAACCGTCGTTCCAGTTGCCCTGGATCCAGTTCATCATGTAACCGCCGTAGGAGCCACCGAGGGCACAGGCGTTATCAGCATCGATCCACTTCTGCTGTTTAGCAACCGCAGCCAGACCTTTTTGCAAATCTTCCAAAGGCTTACCGCCCCAGTCCAGGCTGATGGAATCGGTAAAGGCCTGACCATAGCCGGTAGAGCCGTGGAAATCCACCATCACCACTGCATATCCGGCACCGGCCCACAGCTGAGGATTCCAGCGGAAGCTGAAACTGTTGCCGAATGAACCTTGTGGGCCGCCGTGTACCAGGAAGGCCACCGGATACTGCTTGCCTTTCTTGAAGTTGGCCGGCTTGAGCCAGTAACCATAAACCTCTTCGTTGTTCCAGCCCTTGAAGCTGAACTGCTCGAACTCACCGAACTTGACCTTGTCCAGCTTGGCCTTGTTGACTTCAGTCAAACGGGTCAGGTTTTGCCCTTCCATGTTGATGGAGTAGAGATCGCCCGGTTCCACTAAAGACTTATGATTGATGATCAAACGATCGCCCGCCAGACCCACCAGGCTGTTACTGCCATCGTTGTAGATGGCGCGCACATCACCAAACTGGGTGTTGATGGCAAATACAGACACCTGGCCCAGATCCTGAGCGGTCACATACAGGGTGTTGTTATCTTTACCAAAGCTCAGCGAGGCCGGACTTCTGTCCCACATGGGCGCCACTTCCTTGCTCTGACCCGTGACTGTGTCTTTGAGCATGATGCGGTATCTGTCGGCCTCGAATCCGGGCTTTTTCATCGCCAGATAGGCCAGATAGCGACCATCGGCGGAAAACACCGGCTGAGCATCCCAGGCCTGGTTATCTTCGGTGAGATTCTTGGCCTTGCCACCTGTGACCGGCACCTGCCAGAGGTCGTAGTTGGTGATCCAGGCCTGATCTTTGCTCGGAGCCTTGGCACTGTAGACTATGTGTTTGCCATCCGGGCTGAATGTCACCTCTTCCATGCCGGAAAATGGCTTGGGTGGGGTTTCGGTATCCAGGCCCTTGGTCACATCCACCGGCTTACCCAACTTGCCGTTTTCAAGCTGCGCCACAAACAGGTGATTACGGGCATGGTCAGACCAGGTGTCCCAGTGACGCACCATCAACTGATCGTATTCACGACCTGTACTCTTGCGCTCGGCTTCTTTATCAAACTTGGCTTTTGAACATTCCAGGGTGTCGCACTCGGGAAAAACACGAATGCTCATCACCACCTGCTTGCCATCGGCCGATAATTTGTAGCCGTCGATACCCAAAGGCAAATCAGATACGGCCTGGGCTTCGCCACCATCCAGTGGCAAGCGATACAGTTGGCTGCTGCCATCACGGGCGGCAATAAAATAGACTTGCTTGTCATCGTGGCTGAAGGCCACATCGTGCTCTGTACCCGGTGCAGAAGTCAGCTGCTTGGGCGCCGCGTTCTTGTCGCTGAGATCCAAAAGATAGAGATCTGAGCTGCTGCCATCGTCGGTAACCTTCTTCAGGCCGTAGATAAGCTTGGTGCCGTCATTGGATACAGCGGCAGAATGGAGTTTGTTGAGCTTGACCAGATCCTGGACAGTAAAAGGGGCTTTATCGGCAGCCAGCGCCGGCAAAGCCAGACCTGCGGCGAGCAGCGCCATCAATAGTGGGTTGGTTTTCATTATAAATCTTCTTATTGGTTGTTGATTGCAATGCAAAAGGGGCCAATTGGCCCCTCAAGGTTCAGCTTAAGCCTTGGCGTTCTGGATATTCACCTTCCAGATTGCCGGGCCGGTTTCATGGGCATTCACCCCGTTGGAGTCAACCGCTACAGTAACAGGCATATCCTTAACGTCAAACTCATAGATGGCTTCCATCCCGAGATCTTCAAACGCCACCACGCGGGATTGCTTAATCGCCTTGGACACCAGATAAGCGGCGCCGCCGACGGCCATCAGATATACCGCCTTGTGCTTGCGGATAGATTCAACTGTGGCCGGACCACGTTCGGCCTTGCCTATCATGCCCATCAACCCTGTCTTATCCAGCATAAGATCGGTGAACTTATCCATACGGGTAGCGGTTGTCGGGCCGGCCGGGCCAACCACTTCATCACCTACCGGGTCGACTGGACCTACGTAATAGATGAATTTACCAGTGAAATCAACTCCTTCAGGCAAGCCTTCACCGCTTTCGATCAGGCTCTGGATCCGTTTGTGAGCCGCGTCACGGCCGGTGAGCATCTTACCCGAGAGCAGCAGAGTATCGCCGCTGTTCCAGCTTTCAATCTCTTCCTGAGTAACGGTATCGAGATTGACCCTACGCACGCTCTCACCCACTTCCCAGGTGATTTCCGGCCAGTCATCAAGGCTTGGCGGAGTCAGCTCGGCTGGGCCGCTGCCATCCAGATGGAAATGCACATGACGGGTAGCGGCGCAGTTGGGGATCATCACCACAGGCTTGGAGGCGGCGTGGGTGGGTGCTGTCTTGATTTTAACGTCCAGTACAGTAGTCAAACCGCCCAGACCCTGGGCACCAATGCCTAAGTTGTTGGCGCGCTCGAAGATATCCAAACGCAGCTTCTCTTCCGTAGTTTCAGCGCCGCGTTCCATCAGTTCATGAATATCGACGCTCTCCATCAAGGCTTCCTTGGCAAGCACAGCGGCTTTCTCGGCGGTGCCGCCAATACCTATTCCCAGCATACCCGGTGGACACCAGCCGGCGCCCATGGTTGGCAGTGTCTTCTCAACCCAGGCGGCAATATCGTCAGATGGATTGAGCATCACCATCTTGGCCTTGTTTTCACTGCCGCCACCCTTGGCGGCAATAGCCACTTCGATATGATCGCCGGGAACCATCTGAATATGCACCACAGAAGGTGTGTTATCGCGGGTATTCTTACGGCTGCCGGCCGGGTCGGCCACTATTGAGGCCCGCAGCGGGTTATCAGGATTGGTATAAGCGCGGCGCACGCCTTCATCCACCATCTGCTGCACTGTCATATCTGTCTTGTCCCACTGCACGCCCATCCCCAGATAGACATAACAGGTCACAATGCCGGTATCCTGACACAGGGGTCTGTGTCCTTCAGCAGACATGCGCGAGTTGATCAAAATCTGGGCAATTGCATCCTTGGCAGCCTGGCTCTGCTCACGCTCATAGGCGGCGGCCATGGCATCGATAAAATCTTTGGGATGGTAATAGGAGATATATTGCAGGGCATCAGTGATGCTGTCGATAAAGTCAGCTTGCTTGATTACAGACATGTTTGGCGCTCCATTAGCCTAAGGATCCGCCCCTTCAGCTCAGGATCAACACGCAATAAGTTTCAAGCCAAAGCCTTGAACTTCAAGCTCTGCTTGCCGGTTTTGCGACACAAAAATGCTCAAAACGACAGCAAAGCCGTGATACAACGCGTTTTCACCAAGGGCCAGGGGTGGTTTTATTAGTTTTTTGTGGCCGTTATGATACTCTTTCGTTCCTTTTTGGGCTACATCACATTTTCAGATAGGGTCGTTCGATGTACCAGCAGGCTATTTGCCCTCCCGCCATTCGCCTTCTTGACTGGCAATTATCAACCTTAGAGCTGTTTTCCCACTTCAGCGGTGAGCCTTGGGCCATGCTGCTGGATTCGGCCGATGCCAAGCACAGTGACGCCAGATACGACATCATAGTTGCCGAGCCGATTACCACTCTAGTCACCACAGGTGACACTACCCAAATCACTGAGGCGAGCGGCCTGCGGCGCTCAAATGACGATCCTTTTGCCTTGCTGCAACAACTGCTGCAACAGTATTTTCCCAATGCCATGCCGGTCAATCTGCCTTTCAGTGGCGGTGCGGTGGGCGCCTTCAGCTACGATCTTGGCCGCAGACTGGAAAAACTGCCCAAACTGGCCGCAGCCGATATCGCTCTGCCGGAAATGAATGTCGGTCTTTATGACTGGGCTCTTATTCGCGATAAGGAATTAAGGTGCTGGCAATTGGTGCACTATCGCGGCGAAAAGGCGCTAACTGAAACCCTGTCGCGGCTGACGTCCAAAGTCACAAACAGCCCCAATAAGCACCTTGACCAAAAAGCGTTCCGACTCAGCGGTGAGTGGCGCTCGCAGCTCAGCCGCGAGCAATATGGCGACAAGTTTGCCAAAGTGCAGCAATATCTTCACAGCGGCGATTGTTATCAGATCAATCTGACCCAAAGATTCCAGGCCGACTATCAAGGTGATGAGTGGCAAGCCTATCGTAAGCTCAGACAAGCCAACGGCGCGCCCTTTTCTGCCTTTATTCGCCTGGAGCACAACTGCATCCTGTCCATCTCACCCGAGCGTTTTATTGCCCTGGATTCCAATCGCCATATTGAAACCAAGCCCATCAAGGGCACCCTGCCTCGAAGTGCCGATGAACAGCAAGACAGGGAGCTTGCCAAACAGCTGGCAAGTTCAGAAAAGGACAGAGCCGAAAACCTGATGATAGTGGACTTGCTACGCAACGATATTGGCAAGGTCGCCAGCCCAGGCAGTGTGGCCGTACCGCATCTGTTTGCCATAGAAAGCTTTCCGGCGGTGCACCATCTGGTCAGCACAGTGACCGCCGAACTGGCAGCGGGTTATCAGGCCACAGACGTACTGCGGGCCGCCTTCCCCGGCGGCTCTATCACAGGCGCGCCCAAGATCCGCGCCATGGAAATTATCGAAGAGCTCGAACCCAGTCGCCGCTCACTCTACTGCGGTTCCATCGGATATCTGAGCCAGGATGGCAAAATGGACAGCAGTATCACCATTCGTACCCTGGTTGCCGATTCCGGGCAGCTCTATTGCTGGGCCGGTGGCGGTATAGTGGCCGACTCAGACGTGGATGCCGAATACCAGGAAACCTATGATAAAGTGAGTCAAATACTGCCGCTATTGACCCCGGAACCAGACAAGCCTTAGCCTGAAGCTTGCTATTTATGCTGATTGAGAGTTTTTGCGAAGACGGGACAGTAATGGCTTTGGTTATTGATTACTTCAATCGACTTCAAGGACACTATGGATAAAGACGAGCTGTTGACCCGTTTTCAACTCAGAGCCCTGAGTCGATACCATTCGAGTCCTTTGACCCCGGCCAAACTCAGGGCCGCCGCAGTACTTATCGCACTGGAGCCGGGTGTGCAGGGACCGGAGCTTATCCTGACCCAGAGGCCGAAGCATCTTAAGGCTCATCCCGGCCAGGTGAGCTTTCCCGGCGGCAAACCGGAAGCCGAAGATCAGAACCTTATCATGACAGCCCTCAGAGAGGCCGAAGAAGAGATAGGTTTGGCGCCGGACAATGTAGAAATCATAGGTCAACTTCCCAATCATCCCACCTTTACCGGCTTTGAGATCACCCCTGTACTTGGCTGGGTAAAATCGCCCTTTGAGGCACAAATTGACCCGGCCGAAGTGCAGGAGCTGTTTCGGGTGCCGCTGGCGTTTTTACTCGAAGAGGAAAATCGTCACACGGCGATGTTCGAGCGCCGCGGCCATTTCTACCCTGTCACCTTTATTCCTTATCGCAGACACTTTATCTGGGGCGCCACCGCGGCGATTATCGATATGCTCTGTCGGCAACTGCGCTAACAGCACAGCATAAAGGCAGTTAGATAAAGAAACGCAGATACAAGCCGGCGGCAGTGGATGAAAGCAACAGCAGCGGAATATTGAACCAGTAACCCAAACGGCTGTGATGAGCCACATACCAGTTGAAGGCAAGACTAATGAAACTTATGGCGGCGCAAGCCCAGATGATATATTCCAGCAACATGGTTTGCTGAGGGTCCCAGTACAAACGCACCGGCGCCCCCTTGCTGAAGAAATAGCCTACGGCCCTGTCCGGCCGCGCCTTATCAAATATCAGCAGGGCATAAATCGCCAGTGACCAACCAATAATCGACAGGCTCGCCAACAGATATTGAAAGATTTTGACCTTTTTCATCCAAACTCCTTCCGTCTGAAGGGGGATATTGTCCCCAGAATACCTTTTTCAGCTTGAGAAAAGCCACCAGCAAGGTAATATTAACCTCCAAATTTTTTCCTGTGTCATCAATATAGTCAGGGATTTGCCTGATTTCTGCTCTCGAACTATTTTCGGGGCCGAATTGAAGCATAAAACGTTTCATTGGAGAACTAAGCAATAATGAGCATTGCATCTGTCGCATCTGTATTTAAAGGCGAGCATGCGGTCGGTTCACAGGTCACTGTACGTGGCTGGGTAAGAACCCGTCGTGATTCCAAGGCCGGCATCTCGTTTCTTGCCGTCTATGATGGTTCCTGTTTCGATCCTATCCAGGGCGTGGTGCCAAATAGCTTACCCAATTACAATGACGAAGTGCTGAAGCTCACTGCCGGCTGCTCCGTGATTGTCACAGGTGAAGTGGTTGAAAGCCCTGGCTCAGGCCAGGACTTTGAACTGCAAGTCACCCAAGTGGAAGTCACAGGTTGGGTGGAAGATCCTGATACCTATCCTATGGCGGCCAAGCGTCACTCGGTTGAACACCTGAGGGAACTGGCGCACCTGCGTCCACGTACCAACATCATCGGCGCAGTGGCCCGGGTCCGTAACTGCCTGTCACAGGCGATTCACCGCTTCTATCACGAAAACGGCTTCATCTGGGTCTCTACCCCGCTGATCACCGCGTCAGACTGTGAAGGCGCCGGTGAAATGTTCCGGGTGTCGACGCTGGACATGGAAAACCTGCCACGCACCGCCGATGGCAAGGTAAATTACGAAGAAGACTTCTTCGGTAAAGAGGCATTTTTGACCGTATCGGGTCAGCTCAACGGTGAAACCTACGCCTGTGCCCTGTCGAAGATTTACACCTTTGGCCCAACTTTCCGCGCCGAAAACTCCAACACCAGCCGCCACTTGGCCGAGTTCTGGATGGTTGAGCCGGAAGTGGCTTTTGCCGATCTGAACGACATTGCCGGTCTGGCGGAAGCCATGCTCAAGTACGCCTTCAAGGCGGTGCTGGAAGAGCGGATGGACGACCTGCAGTTCTTTGCCCAGCGCGTCGATAAAGGCGTGATTGAGCGTCTGGAGAACTTTGTCAGCAGTGACTTTGCCCAGGTGGATTACACTGATGCGGTTGAAATCCTCAAAAACTGCGGTAAGCAGTTTGAGTACGATGTCGAATGGGGCATAGATCTGCAATCCGAGCATGAGCGTTATCTGGCAGAAGTGCACTTCAAGGCTCCTGTGGTCGTGAAGAACTATCCAAAAGATATCAAGGCCTTCTACATGCGTCTCAACGAAGATGGCAAGACAGTGGCGGCGATGGACGTATTGGCCCCCGGCATTGGTGAGATTATCGGTGGTTCACAGCGTGAAGAGCGTTTGGACGTACTGGATATGCGCCTGGCCGAGATGAATCTCAACAAGGAAGATTACTGGTGGTATAGAGATCTGCGCCGTTACGGCACTGTGCCTCACTCAGGTTTCGGTCTGGGCTTCGAGCGTCTGGTGTCTTACGTTACCGGTGTGTCCAACATCCGCGATGTGATCCCCTTCCCTCGCGCCCCAAGAAGTGCCAACTTCTAACGAGTTCTTATCCCAAAAACGCGCTTTCGGGCGCGTTTTTTATTGGTTGAATATCAAGTTTGACTGTGGATTTTCACACCGGCTTAAAGGGCTGCACTCTGTCGCAAACCGCGCCAAGCAAAGGTTTGTCGTGGGAGATCACCAGCAGGGTCAACTGTTTATCACCGGCAATCTGCAGCAGTTGTTGCCAAAGCCTTTGCTGACTCAGCATATCCAGCTGGGCCGTGATTTCATCACAGATAAGCAGCCGGGTTTCCGGCGCCACAGCCCTTAGAATATTGAGCCTTTGCAGCTCACCGCCGGAAAGGCCGCCGGGGCGTGATGCCAGCCAGCGCCTGAGTTCGGACTCGGCCACGCCGAGCATGGGCAAGAGATGAGCATAATCACGCCCCTGCCAACTCTCATTCAAGGATTGCGCCAGGGTCAACCTTGGGTTGAACGCCTGCTCCGGCTGCTGAATAACCCACTGAATGGGTGAAGGTCGGCCGCGAACCTGCCTGAGCGCCTGACTGCACTCAAGCTTTCCCGCCGCAAGCGGCATCAAGCCTGTGAGTATCGCCGCCATGGTGGACTTGCCGCAGCCACTGTCACCCCAGATCCCGAGAATTTCGGCGTGATTAATGGCTATATCAGGCAGCTCAATCACCTTGTGGCCCCGATAAGCCAAACCGCCACTAAGCGAGAGCAGCGGCGATAATGATGCAGAAGGCAAAAGCGCGCTTTCAAGCTCCAAAGCAGAGCCGGATTGAGCCGGTTTTGTTTGCAAAGAACTTAGACTCATGCGCGCCTCCGACAAGGCGAGTTGTTGAAACTCTCCAGGCTGTCACCATGGGGCTTTTGTTGACTAGCAGGTTGACTAGCGGGTTGGCCAGTGGATTGACTGGCAGACTGGTTATCGAGTCGGCTATTAAGTTGACTCTTGGGCTCGCTCTTTGGTTCAGCATCAGCCAAGCGACAGCTGCCTGCCGGCCAGTTTTCCGGCAATGCCGCCAGCAAGGTGTGACTATAGCAACCGTCACTATAGCAGCCGTCACTCTCACATTCATCTCCCGGCTTATGCCCGGCAATACTCGCCCGCAGACTGGCGCTATCCGTCACCTCGGCGAGCCGGCCGCGGCGCAGCAGATACAACTCGGCATCCAAGGCCAGCACGGCCCTGAGGTTATGGCTGATAACCAGCACCGCCTTGGGGCCGGCATCTAATCCCAATCGTAGCTGCAAGGCGCCGCTGGCAAAGTCGCTGAGTAAGGCGTAAAGCTCAGTGGCAGCAAGCTCATCCAGACCGCAACAAGGCTCATCGGCCAGCAATAGATCCGGCGCTTGCAATAGGGCCTGGGCCAATAATACCCGTCGGGCCATACCGCCGGAGAGCATGGGGGGATAAGCCGCCAGGATCTCCGCTGTAATACCCAGCTCGTCATACAGAGCCTGCCGGTAAGGGAGCATGGCATCATCACAGTACCAGTCGAGCAATTCGCTTATCTTAATGTTGGCGTCCAGCACCTGGGTACTCTGAGCGCAGAGCGCCGTCTTTTGTGGCCGCATCAAATCAGCGCATTGCATGGCTATGCCCTTTGGCAAACTGCCCATGATAGCCAGCGCCAGCAAGCTCTTACCGGCGCCGCTCTCACCGAGCACTGCGGTAACCTGTCCTGGAACCACCTCAATATTGAGCCCATCCAGCAAGGTTCTGCCACTGCTATCCTTGAGCGTTAAATCTGTCACTTGGGTATGAATGGCGACGACGGGTTTAACATCGCTTGAGGAAAGTAAATCACCTTTAGATCTCAAGGCATTGGTGCCCGGTAACTTAGGCGCAGCCATACCATCTCTGGCAAACTGGATCAGATTTTCGGCAAGCTTTGACAGCAGCAAAACAAAGCTCAGCAGCAAGATCCCGGGAAACAGCGCCAGCCACCATTGGCCAAGCAAGAGATAGCGATTGGCCTCAGCCAGCAGTTCGCCCATGGAGGGCGCGTTGCTGTCGAGGCCAAAGCCAAGAAAGCTCAGCGCCGCGACATGGAGCAAGGCGTGCGGAAACAAGTTGAGCCCGCCAATCAGCCACTGTGGCATGATGTGAGGCCATAAATGGCGCATGCGGGTGCTGAATCTGGAACCGCCAAACCCCAGAGCCAGACTGACATAAGGCTGAGCCAGGATTTCATCCATTTCCAGTAAGAGTAAACGTGTCAGTCTCGGCCAATGACTCAAAGCCAGGGCCGCTATCACCCCATACTCCTGTCCGCCGAAGGCCAGCGCCAGCAAGATCAGCAGCAACAGATGTGGCAGTGACATACAGAGATCGCAGCAAAGCAATACAGCTTGACGCCACTTGGAGCCGGTTTGCGCCAGCAAGGCCAGCAGCAGTGCCAGCGAGCTGCTGAGCAGTACCGCCAGTGCGCCTATCCACAGACTTTTGAGCATAGCCGCGCCGCTACGCTCGGCCATATCGCGCCCAAGCCAATCCGTCCCCATGAGATGAGTCCAGGATGGCCCCTGACTCTTGGCCAGCAGGTTAAGCTCACTGGCATGGTTGCCAAATAGCAGGCATAGTGCCGTCAGCAACAGAAGTCCGCACATCGGCCAAAACCAGATGGCGACGCGACTGCCATCCTTGGCCTGAAGGCTTTTCAAATAGAGTCTTAAACCGCCCATCATGCCTGTACTCCAGAGGCATGAGCCGAAAGTCCACTGAGCCTGCCGCGCTGCAATCTGGCGCTGATAAGCTCGGCGGCCAGGTTACCGCAAAACACAAACAGCGCAGAAAACAGGGTGATCCCCATCAGCAAGGGCGCATCGTTGCCGAGTCCTGCCTTGACCAAGGCACTACCGAGTCCGGGGAAGTTGAACACGGTTTCGGCGAGAATAGAGCCGCCAAACAGCTCGGCAAAAGAAGCAAAGTGCAGCACTATCGCGGGCTTTAGACTATTGGCAAAGATATGCTTCTTGAATACCGCCAGACGACCTTTGCCGTGACTTTGGGCATATCCCACATATTCGCTGTGGTAGAGATCCAGCACCTTTTCCCGGGTGTGCAGCACCAAGGGCGAGAGCTGGCTCAGCGTCAGGACAGTCAACGGCAAAGCGAGGTGCAACAACATACTGCCAAGGCTCTGCTCGGTAAAACTCAGCCCCAGCGGCGCAGCGCAGCACACGGGCGTCCAGGCCAGAGTGACAGAGAACAGGCTTATCATGATCATCGCCAACCAAAATGACGGAATGCTCGAAAGCAGCCAGGCAAAGCGTCGCAGCCAGCGATCGCAGAAACTCCCTTCGGTGATGGCACACAGTAGCCCCAGGCCATAACCAAGCAGCAGAGCCAACCCCCAGGAGAGCGCCATCAACAGCAAGGATAGCGGCAAGCGCTCGGCAATCACTTCGGAAACGCTCTGGCGAAACACCAGGCTCTGGCCCAGATCGCCACTCAGCAGAGCGGAAAAGTAACTGCTGATCTGCTGCCAAAGTCCTGTGTCCAACCCCAGCTCGCGGATCATCTGGGTGCGCTGGGCATCGGATACCGCCAGCAGATTACCGCCCAGGTAGTGAATTAAGGGATCGAGCGGCGACAAGGACAAGAGCACAAAGGCCAGCAAACAAGCAAACAGCAATAGCAGCGCCAGCCGCAGAGACCGCAAAAAAGCCCCCTGCCAGCAGACTGAAGACCAGTTTTGAGGTGCTATCGGCTTGTTGGCAGACAACATTGGTTTCATGGACATTGCCAGCGCCACTGGTTGATATTATTGGTGATCGGCCAGCCATGACCGTGAGGTTCCACCAAGGGTTGCCCCAAATCGAGACAAGGGTTGGCGGCATAGAGATGCTGCAGATTCACCAGCCAGCTCCAGGGCACGTCCCGACTTATCTGTTGCTGTGCCTGTTGCCAGAATGCAATCGCAGTTTCGACAGAGTCGGCCTCGCGAGCCTTTTCCAGCGCCTTATCGACCAGCGGGTTTTGATAGTAGCCGGAGTTGAAATAACCTTTGCCGGCATTGCGACTGTCGTAGATAAGCGCCATTTCATTGGCCGAAAGGCTGCCAAAACCAAAGAGCACCGGCGCCTGATGCATCACCCGATAGATATTTTCCCAGCTGTCCGCCTTGGGCTCCAGCTGGAATCCGGCCATTCTGGCCATCTGGGCACTGGCCAGCGCCAACTGCTCACGTATGCTGTCACCGGCCAGATAGTAGAGCGGGAATGTCAGCCGTTGCCCATCCTTTTCGCGAATGCCGTCCGCGCCAAGCAACCAACCGGCGTTGGCCAAGAGTTCTGACGCTTTCAGTAAACGCTGCTTCATCTGCCAATCAGCCCAACCTGGAGCCGCGCCGCCCCATGGCAAGTCATCAGCAATTGACCAGGCCGCTCTTGCGTAGCCCCCCAGCAGATTATCAACCAGTTGCTGGCGGTCGATGACCATATCGAAGGCTTGGCGCACCGCCAGTTCACTGGTGACCGGGTTATCTTCCGCTCGCATCGGCCAGGCAATGCCGCGGTTATCGACACTGGTTTGTGACCACAGGCGATAATTGCCCTGCGCCATCAAAGCATCGGCATATCTGGGCGCCAGCGCCGAGAGCTGCAATTGCCCGGTCCTGAGCATGGCAAAACGACTGTCTTCGTCGGCAAAGACGATGACCAATTTGTCGAAATAGGGTTTTTTCAGCAGCGGATGGTCGGGATCGGCACTCTGATATTTGGGGTTGGCTTCCAGGATCAGCTGCTGCCCCTTATCCCAGCGGCGCATTTTATAAGGCCCCGAGCCTATGGGATGCTGACCATAATCCGGGCCGTAACTGTCGCTCGGCACTATCGCGAGCTCAGCCAAGGTATCGATAAAGCCAATATCTGCTTGCTTAAGGGTGAATTCGACTTGCAGTTCAGACTTTTGTTCCACCTTGACCAAATTGGACAAGTCCTGCATACCGGCCGCTTTGCTGGCCTGCTCAAAAGTAAAGGCGACATCTTCTGAGTTAAGCGAACTGCCATCGCTGAAGACCAGATTGGGCCTCAAGGTTACTGTCCACTTGAGCCTGTCGGGGCTCAAGGTCCAATCGCTGGCGATATCACCGATAAACTCACCGCCACCAGAGCGGCGCAACAGGGCAGATTGAATGAGCGGATTATTGTAGCGCCCCCAACCTAGGATGGGGTCAAAGCCACCATCGGGCTCCGCGCCCAGCACCATGACCAAAGGCTCCGGGATAGCTTTCGCTATCAATTGGAAAGGCAAAGCTGCCGTCAACAGAGTAAACAGCACCAGTCCCATAGTTGATGTTGTCGACCTGAATACATGTTTTGACTGTGCAAGTTTCTCTAACCTTTGCAGATTGGAGCGGCAAATGGGTTTGCTCTTGGAATTGATATAAGCAGATGAAAACAACACCTGAAACTCCCGAACCTGGCTAAAATTTTAGACTCGTTGACGGATATGATGGCGGTTCCGTGGCAAAGTGATATTAGCTTGTATGTTGGTTTGCCAAGGAGAAGATCGCAATTCAAGTTCAGTGCATAACCAGATTATTTGAGCCGAACCGGAATTATTTATATAAGCTACAGATCCGGCCAATGGATACAGCAGGAAATGATAAAGCTCGCGTAATTGCTTAACTAGGCTTGTTTATTAAACGCCCACAAAGCATTTTCAGTGTTATGTTCGACTGGAACCTAACGCTACCCGCCGATGTTACTTATTTATTTTTAGTAACACTACCCCGATTCCTCTCAGTGTGACAGCACAAAAAACAGACAAAGATAAAAAGTTTGCGGTAGATCACACCCATTGAAAATGGAAAAGGACATTTTGTGGCAAAGCTTGTGTAAGCTCTACTAACCAATAGTGTTTTTCTGAAGAAACAGTCATGACAGATGAGACTCAACGTTTTACCGTATCCCTACCCCAATCACTGTTTGAAGAGATAGAAAATGATAGCCGCGAGCGAGGCTATCAATCCCGTTCAGAATATATTCGCGATCTGTTTCGCGACAGGATAGTTGATAAGCAATGGAACAACAGCAAAGAGGATGTTGTAGGTGTACTGACCTTGGTTTTCGATCATCATCAGAGAGGTTTGTCAGAAAAGCTGATTGAAATCCAGCACAATCATTTAGTACACGTGCTCTGCAGTACCCATGTCCACGTAGACCATCATAGGTGCCTGGAAACCATTATCCTCAAAGGTCAGGCTTTTGAAGTGAATAAGTTGGTCAATCAAATAGCAGCACTGAAAGGGGTTAATCTCGCGCGTTTAAGTCGTGCCGGAATTATCTGATATTGCATAGCGCCCACTGTCAAGCACACCTTCTTGTATTGCCTGCAAAGTCATTGCCATAAGCCACTATCCTGCTATGGCAATGACCGCATGAGACGCAAGTCTTAATGCAAATGCTGACGTTAAGTTCCTTGGTACTCCAAACCTATGTTGAACTCAATAGATAGACGGCATGCCTTCCGGGCGGGTACGCAGCACCTTAAGAAACCACATATATTGCTCGGGATAGGCGGTAATCACCTGCTCCACGGCCTTGTTTAATGCAATGGCCTCATTTTCCTTACCTTGCATCGACTCGGGGGCAATCGCCGGCATAACCGTCAAGCGAAAACACCTGGCTTGGTCGTCATAGCCAATTTTCACCGGCATCACCTGGGCGTTACCTGCCTGCGCCAAGCGGCCAACCACAGGCAAAGTAGCCTTGACTGTTCCTAAAAATGGCGCAAATACGCTCTGCTCCGGTCCCAAGTCTTCATCCGGCAGATAGAAGAAACTGTTGCCCTGTTTCAGCTCAGCCAACAAGGCCCGGATCCCGGCTTCACGCATATAGATATTGCCGCCTTGCGAGCTACGCATACGGTTATTGAACCAGTTGAACAATTCATTTCGATGCGCTTTGGCCATGGACACCATGGGCAAGTCCAAATTAAGTCTCAGACCGGCATACTCTATGCCCCAAACATGAGGCATGATAAAGATAATCGGCTGCCCGGCTTCACGGGCAGCCGCGATATGTTCTTCACCCTCGACCAGCACTCTTTTGCGAATATAAGCGCTTGGCATCAAAATCAGCTCAGATTGAGCCAGCAGCGTCATTACAAAAGCTTCGGTATTGCGTTCCAGCAACTGCTCGATTTCCAACTCACTCTTATCGGGGAAACAGGCTTTAAGGTTGGCTCTGGCTACACTTATCGGTTTATGGGCGACACGTTTAACCAAACGCGACAACCCGCGGGCAATAGGATCTCTAATGAGAGCCGGCAAGAGACCAAACAAAACCAGTACGCCAATCGCCAACCAACTACCCCAAAATCTGGGGTGCAGCAATGACCAACGGAAGCGCCTATCGAAGTATTTGCCTTTCTTAGGCTTGGAAGGTGTATTTGACAAGGTTTAACCCCTGGGTTTAATCCCAATGCAATGCCAAACCAGGCATTAAAAATGCGACACAACAGGGTAGAAGCACTTTCTATAGACACAAACAGGGAAGCCACCCACAGGAGCGGCTTCCCTGTTCTAAATTACTGACCGAGCAGTTATTTGCCTTTGTTAGCGGCTTCTACGCGACTCTTCAGTTTCTGTCCCGGACGGAATGTCACCACCCGACGGGCAGAAATTGGGATATCCTGACCTGTTTTGGGATTCCTTCCCGGTCTTTGATTCTTATCCCTAAGGTCAAAGTTGCCAAAGCCAGATAACTTGACCTGCTCACCATTTTCAAGCGCGGTTCGGATCTCTTCGAAAAACGCTTCAACCATCTCTTTTGCTACCCGCTTGTTAATGCCAAGCGTTTCAAAAAGATGCTCTGCCATTTCGGCCTTGGTAAGTGCCATACTTTAATCCCTCAACGATGCGTTGAACTCGGACTTGAGCGCAGAAACCACTGTATCAACCATCTCAGCAATCTCTTTTTCCTCAAGTGTACGAGCGTTATCTTGTAACGTAAGTGCGATCGCCAGACTCTTTTTGCCCTGCTCTACACCTTTACCTCGGTATACATCGAACAAGTTTAAGCCAACCAACTGATTTTCGCCAACTTTTCTTATCAGCGTCATCACTTCACCTGCGGCGACTTCTTCATCAACCACTATGGCGATATCGCGGCGATTGGCTGGAAACTTAGATACAGCCTGGGCTTGCGGCAATTTAGCCTGCAATAAAGCGTCCAATTCCAGCTCAAATACTATGGTTTTGCCATTCAGCCCAAAAGGCTTTTCGAGGCTGGGATGGACAGCACCTATATAGCCTATGACCCGATCATTTCTCAATATTTCAGCACATTGCCCCGGATGCATAGCCGGATGCTGCGCTCCTTTAAAACTAAATTCAGCTTCGGAAACTGTCAAGCCAATAATGGCTTCTAAATCACCTTTAAGATCGAAGAAATCAACGGTTTTCGACTCCATGCTCCAGTGTTCATCACTCTGAGGGCCGGCGATCACCGCGCCCAGCATGGTCTGTTGTCTTACGCCGGATTCTGCTTGTGCATCAGGAATAAAGCGTAAACCTGTCTCAAACAGGCGTACACGAGCCTGCTGACGAGCCTGGTTGTAACCCACGGCATTCAGCAATCCAGTGAACATGGACAGACGCATGGCCGACATTTCACTGGAAATCGGGTTAGGTAATACCATAGCTTCGCTTTCGGGGTGAACCAGTTTTTGCAACTTGGGATCCACAAAGCTGTAGGTGACGGCTTCCTGGAAACCCCGTGCCACCAACAAAGCTCTTACCCGGCTCAATTTCAGATCCGCTTCTTTATGATCTGTCATAAAGAGGCGCGCCAGTGGCGCCGTATTGGGGATATTGTTATAGCCGTATATGCGGGCAACTTCTTCGATAAGGTCTTCTTCAATTGCCATGTCGAAACGGTAAGTGGCGGTTTTCACCTGCCAGTCACTGCCCTGGTTTTCAACCTGGAAGCCCAAGCGGGTCAGAATTTGTTCAACATCTGTGTCATCGATATGATGTCCGAGCAATTTATCCAGTTTGCTGCGACGCAGTTTAATGTCGACAGCCTTTGGCAGATGCGCTTCGCTCTTGGCCTCAACCACAGGACCGGCTTCGCCGCCACAGATATCCAGCACCAAACGGGTGGCTCTATCCATAGCCTTATGCTGCAGCTCTGGGTCAACGCCGCGTTCAAAACGATGCGAAGAGTCGGTATGCAGTCCAAGACGACGGGCCTTGCCCATGATAGCCAGCGGCGCGAAGAACGCACACTCAAGCATGATATCGCGGGTTTGCTCGCTGACACCGGAAGCCTCACCACCGAAGACACCGGCCAGGGCCAATGCCTGGCTGTTATCGGCAATCACCAACGTATCTGCCGGTACGGTAATTTCGTTGCCATCGAGCAGAGTCAGTTTCTCTTCACCATTACCCAGGCGTACCTTGATGCCGCCGTCAATCTTATCCAGATCAAAAGCATGCATCGGCTGGCCGAACTCAACCAACACATAGTTGGTGATATCCACGATAGGATCTATCGAGCGAATACCGCTGCGGCGCAGTTTTTCCACCATCCAGTCAGGCGTTTGCGCCTTGACATTGACATTGCTGACCACCCGGCCCAAATATCTTGGGCAAGCTTCCGGGTTAGCGACCTCTATTTCAACTGTACGCTCACTACTGACGTTGGCAGCTTCCCAGCTTGGCTCGGTCACGTTAAGACGGTTGAGCACGCCCACTTCGCGGGCCAGTCCCACCATACCCAGGCAATCGGCGCGGTTGGCGGTCAGATCCACATCGATAATCACGTCATTGAGCTGCAGATATTCGCGAATGTCTGTACCAATAGGCGCGTCCAGCGGCAGCTCAATAATGCCGTCGCTTTCTATCTCTATGCCCAGCTCGCCATAAGAGCACAGCATGCCATGTGAAGGCTGTCCACGCAGTTTGGCTTTCTTGATTTTGAAGTCACCGGGCAGCACGGCACCGACAACGGCCACAGCAACCTTGAGTCCCTGACGGCAGTTAGGGGCACCGCAAACAATATCCAGCAGTTCTTCGCCACCGACATTGACCTTGGTGACCCTTAGCTTGTCGGCATCCGGGTGTTGACCACATTCAACCACTTCACCCACTACCACGCCGGAAAAGTCACCGGCAACGGCAATGACGTCGTCCACTTCCAGGCCGGCCATGGTGATTTGATGAGTTAATTCGTCACGGCTAATCGCAGGGTTAACCCACTCACGAAGCCAGGATTCGCTGAATTTCATAATACTAAAGCTCCGTTATTTGAATTGCTTGAGAAAACGCAGGTCGTTTTCGAAGAAGGCACGCAGGTCGTTGACACCATAGCGCAACATGGCCAGACGCTCGACACCCATACCAAAAGCAAAACCGGAGTATTTATCAGGATCGACTCCCACACCACGGAGCACATTGGGGTGCACCATGCCGCAACCGAGCACTTCCAGCCAACCATTCTTGCCTTTTACATCCACTTCGGCAGACGGCTCAGTAAAGGGGAAGTATGAAGGACGGAAACGTATCTCCAAATCCTCTTCAAAGAAATTACGCAAGAAGTCGTGCAAAATGCCTTTCAGTTCGGCAAAGTTTACATTCTCGTCCACCAGCAGACCTTCCACTTGATGGAACATTGGCGTGTGGGTCATATCATAGTCATTACGATAGACACGGCCGGGAGAGATGATTCGCAACGGCGGCTTTTCCACTTCCATGGTGCGAATTTGCACCCCTGAAGTCTGGGTACGCAACACTAACTTGGGATTGAAGTAGAAAGTATCATGATCAGCCCGGGCTGGATGATGCTCAGGAATATTCAGAGCATCGAAGTTATGATAATCATCTTCGATTTCCGGCCCCTGTACGACACTAAAGCCCAACTCACCAAAAAAGCTTTCAATTCGTTCTATGGTACGGGTGACCGGATGTAAACCACCGTTGTCCAGACGACGTCCCGGCAGGGTAACATCGATTTTCTCTGTCTGGAGCTTCTGCTCCAACTCGGCGGCTTTCAGCCCTTCAATGCGCTGATTAAGGAACTGCTGTACCTTTTGCTTGGCTTCGTTGACCTTCTGGCCGAAGGCGGGCTTTTCTTGTGGACTCAGGGTCGCCATCAACTTCATCATGTCGGTGATCTTGCCCTTCTTGCCAAGATAATCGACGCGGATGTCATCAAGGATTTTCAGATCACTGGCCCCTTCGATGGCGGCTAAGGCCTGTTCTACGATCTCAGTTAACTGCTGCATCTTCTCTTCCAGTGCATGCCGGCCCGTAGGCGGCGATTTTGGTGTCTGTTTGAATTAAAACAGTAAAAGAGTGGAATTTTACGTTAGCCACGGGTCTTTGACCAGTGGCGTGAGGTATTTTAGCAAATGAATTGCCTAGAAAAAGTGCTTTTTTTAAACATTGATGTCTTGAGCCGGACGAGCAGTAGTGCCCGAGAATAAAAAGTCGCCAATAAAGCCGGAAAACCACAGTACCCAGACGCGTCTGTGATAAGCTCGCCCCATGGTCAATTCCTCTTCGCAAGTCAGTGTCAACAGATAGTAAAAAGCCAGCAACTCAGAAAGCGACGACAAACACTCAGGCAGAAGATACCGCCAAGACCGGCATTCGCCTACGTGATTATCAGCAGCAAGCCGTAGATGCTGCGGTACGTTATTTCCGCGCTCAATCAGGCTCGGCTGTTATAGTGCTGCCCACTGGCGCCGGTAAGAGTTTGGTGATTGCTGAACTGGCTCGCATCGCCAAAGGCAAGGTACTGGTACTGACTCATGTCAAAGAGCTGGTCGCCCAAAACGCCGAAAAAGTTGCCCTATTAACCGATGAAGCCAGTATCTACTCGGCCGGCCTGAGGCAAAAGCTCACCCAAGGCAAAACCGTTGTCGCCAGCGTGCAATCCGCCGGGCGCAACCTGGAAGCCTTTGACAGCCACTACTCCCTGGTGGTCATAGACGAGTGTCACAGAGTGAGCCTTGAGCAGGACAGCCAGTATCAGCAACTGCTTGAACACCTCAAATCCCATAACCCCAAACTTAAGCTGCTGGGGTTGACGGCCACCCCTTATCGCCTTGGACTGGGTTTTATTTATCGCCGCCACTATCACGGCCGGGTCGGTAATCCCGACCGAGGGATTTTCGATGACTGCATCTTTGAGTTGCCCTTAAGGCCCCTAATTAAACAAGGCTATCTGACGCCGCCCAGGCTTTACGATGGCCTGAGCGCTCAGTATGACTTCAGCAGCCTGCCGAGTAACAGCAATGGGGAGTACCATGAGGCTAAGGTCGATGCCCTGCTCAGTCACAGTGGCCGCGCGACCAAGGCCATTGTTAACCAACTAAGGCAACTGGCCAACACCCGCAAGGGAGTGATTATTTTTGCCGCCACTGTGCGTCACGCCGAAGAAGTGTTAACGCTGCTGGCTGACGAACAGGCAGCGCTCATCACAGCGACCACTGAGATGCAACAAAGGGATGCCATCATCCGTGCCTTTAAGGCTCAGGAACTTAAGTTTCTGGTCAATGTGGCCGTGCTCACAACCGGGTTTGATGCGCCCCATGTGGACCTTATTGCCATCATGCGGCCCACGGCATCTGTGAGCCTGTTTCAACAGATGGTTGGCCGCGGCCTGAGGCTGGCCGAAGGCAAACAGGACTGCCTGGTCATAGATTATGCCGCCAGCGGCTTTGACCTGTTCTATCCCGAGGTTGGCACTCCCAAGCCCGCTGCAAACTCGGTGCCGGTACAGGTTCCCTGCCCCGAGTGCGGTTTTGCCAATATCTTCTGGGGCAAGACGGATGAGGATGGCGACATCATCGAGCACTTCGGCCGCCGCTGCCAGGGACTGTTACAGGACAATAGTCAATGCAGTTATCGCTATCGCTCCAAGTCATGCCCGGATTGCGGCGCCGAAAACGATATCGCCGCCAAGATTTGCCACCAGTGCCAATCGACTCTGGTCGACCCGGACAAACGCCTCAAAGAGGTGTTGTCAAAACAGCATCACCACCTGTTCAAGGTGCAGCAAATGTTGCTGCACGCCGAAGAGGGGCGCCTAAGAGTTCAGTATCTGGATTATGACGGCAATGACTTCAACCAGTATTTTAAAATGGAAACCAGTGCTCAACGCCGGGCACTGTTTGCTTGTTTTATCCATCCCCACAGTAAAACTCCTGGGCTGAAACTGCCGAAATACAGTCAACCACAACAACTGGTCGATGACGCGGCGCGGTTTCGGGCACCGGATATGCTGCTGCTGAAAAAACAAGCGCGACGCTGGGATTTATTACAATCTTTCTTTGATTATCAAGGCAGGTTTCAAACCGAAAAATCATTCTTGGGATCAAGCAACTTAGCATAGGCCTTTAAGCTGTGGTATAACTGCTGCAAATCAAGTCCATGGGAGTCAATATGTTTGTAGTTATTTTCGGTCGTCCAGGTTGCCCATATTGTGTACGTGCAGTGCAACTTTCTGAGCAACTAGCAGAAAAACGTGATGATTTCAAGTTTAAGTATGTCGATATTCACGCCGAAGGCATCACCAAGGCCGACCTGGAAAAAACCGTAGGCAAGCCGGTTGAGACTGTGCCACAGATCTTTGTCGACAAAGAGCACGTTGGCGGCTGCACAGAGTTTGAAGCCTACGTCAGAGAAAACAACCTGCTTTAATCCAAGTTAAACTTCTCCATCAAGGACGATACCTTTTGTGCTCAATAGAAACGGTATCGTCCTGCATCCAACCTTGTCTGCCTCAACCCTACCTCGATCGAACAACACTTCAACAGCCAAACCGTTAAGCCAACCCACTGCGAGTGACCCCGCGATTATGTATGCCCGTTTCGTTACACAGGGTGTTGTCAGTATGTTCCTTACCAAGGAGTAGATAGACACCAATTTTGTTTTTAAAGCACTCTCAAGCGCTATAAATCTCGACATCTATGCGGTTTGTTCAGGAAGCCATACTCCCGTTAGCCGCCTTTTCCGATTTGCCATCGACCTGCTCAAGCGGCAACAACAAAATCATCGAAGTACCTATACCATTGACTCCTCTTGAAATCCGCACACTTCCCCCCAATACTTCAGTGGTCAAATGATGCACTATATGCAGGCCAAGCCCGGTGCCGCCGCTATTGCGCTTGGTGGTATAAAAGGGATCAAACACTCGCTGACAATCCTGCTCTTCAATCCCTACACCATTATCCATCACACAGATCTCAACCTTATGCTGAAGTTTACGGGCACAGATATGGATCTCTCCCCGCTCAGTATCTTCAAAAGCATGTATGAGTGCATTGTGCACCAAATTCTGAAGTACCTGACCCAAAGGTCCGGGATAACTGTGCATATGGATATCCGAGGGAATATCAGTGGTCAGCTTATGATGACTGTGCTTCCACTGACCATGATTCAGCGCCAGAATGTCCGTCACCAACTCATGCAACCAAAAGGCTTGCCGGTCAGCATTAGCTCTGTCGGCAGCTACCTGACGAAACTGTTGAATGAGTAGCGCCGAGCGTTTGAGGTTGCGTTCAGCCAGGGTCAAACCTTCCTCCTGGTATTGAATAAATTCCTCCAGTTGCGAGCGTTTGATAGTACCGTTGTGATAATCCCGCATGAGTTCACCTAGCCTGTCATTCAGTGCGGTGACACACAGCATTGCCGCACCAATAGGTGTATTGAGTTCGTGAGCTACCCCGGCCACCATCAACCCCAAGGATGATAATTTCTCGGTACGAACCAACTCCTGCTGCGATGTCTTCAACTGAGCCAACGTCATTGCCAGCGCCGCGTTACTTTGCTGTAACTCATGAGCCTTGTCTTCCAAACGCAGGTTGGAGCGCGCTAAAAACGCCCCCAGCAAAGTCATGCATAAAAAAACTACTGCACCAACACCGGCATAAAGCCGTTGTAGTCTAGCTTGAATGAGCAGTGGCTGTTCATCATGAGATAGGGCGTAAAGCATAGGGACCTTGCTGTCACCATTCAGTATTGGCGCCACACGGGAGAAAGTCCACATCCCGGTTTCATCGATGAACTGCCCCTGTGGTTCCTCTTGTATACGCCGCCAAACTTCAGGATGAATAACTGCCAGACGCTGTTCAGGAGCGT
The DNA here is from genome assembly GCF_037953065.1 of Shewanella chilikensis. NCBI lineage: Bacteria > Pseudomonadati > Pseudomonadota > Gammaproteobacteria > Alteromonadales > Shewanellaceae > Shewanella > Shewanella chilikensis. Next base: position 2,453,627 of record NZ_CP149966.1, read on the forward strand.
CGAACATAAAGCCCCACTCTCTGTGACCCAAAGTTGACAGCAACCAATAGCCTTCAGCGTTCAACAACATAGTCTTACCGGATTGGCGCAAACGTTCGAGTAAACCACTGCCATCCAGATTCAATAGTGCCAGCCCGAGTGCCTTGCCGTTGCTGTCCATTACCTTGGTAGCAGCACGTAAGGTAGGTCGATAGGGGATCTCTATTTTACCGGCTTCGATATTGAGATCAAAAGGAGAATAATAAACCGCCCCCGAAGCCAAGCGCTTGGCCTCAATGACATAATAACGCAATGATTTATCCTGTAATGCATCAGCAGCGACAACTCGCCTTTGATTATCTATATAGTCAACCCTCACCCGCTCAACGCCGGAATTTCCAATCCAGCGCACTTGCATATAGCTGGGATAGGCGCTGCTGAAGTCAACAAATAGACGCTGCAATAGTTCCAGCTGTTCAGTCTCACCGAGCCTGTTATCTGCTAATACCGATGCGGTCATCTGTGATAGTAAACTGACGTCCTGATGAACTCTGGTAAGTGTAGCGCTGAGTACCAGAGTATCTCTGTCTACCAACTCCTGCTGGGCATAACGCACCTGATCTATCTGCCATTGGGAGGCATAGTGATACATAAGCCAGCTACCCAGTGGCACCAGTAACCACCAGGGCAGCAAATAACTCACCCAAGTCAGCCAAGAATTTCGCCTTGTTCGTCCTGAAGATACGCCCTCAGAGTTCAGCGGTGCCATTAAAGCTTGTTCGGGCAACTCTATCGACATTAGCAAGATTCCATTCAGCGATTATTGAGCCACTGCAATAACTCATCCAATGGCATGGCCTTTCCATACAACCATCCTTGACCTATGTGGCAACCATGTTCTCTGAGCCAATTAGCCTGGCTGTGAGTCTCAACCCCTTCGGCAACAACCGAAATATTCAGTCGCCTTCCCAGTTCAATAATCATTGATGCCAGGAAGCGACTACGTTCATCTTCATCCAACCTGGCGACAAAAGTCATATCAATCTTCAGGTGATCGGCCGGCAGTTGCAGCAAATATTCGAGTGATGAAAGCCCGGTGCCGAAGTCATCTATCGCCACTGTGCCTCCCGAAGTTCGGTGACGCTGGAGAATATTGGCTACCTGTTGAAAAGACTGCATCATAGCGGTTTCAGTGACTTCCAAACACAGCCGGCTCGGCTCTACCCCGGCCAGACGACATTGTTGTTTGAGCCTCTCTAAAACATCCGGCTTATCCAGTTGCCGGGCTGAATAATTGACGCTGATAAGAATGTCGCTAAACCCTGCCAGATCCAGTGCATGCACAGCCTGACAGGACAAAGCAACCACTATGTCGCCTATCCCGTGAATGTAGGACGACTGTTCTGCCAGCGGAATAAAGGTGCCGGGTGGCACCATACCCTCTTCGGTCTGCCAGCGTAATAAAGCCTCAACCCCAACAACCTCACCAGTATTGAGGTCGATCTGTGGCTGATAATGCAACACAAACTCCTGACGTTGAATGGCGCTGTGTAAACGCTGCATCAACTTAAACCTGTGGGCGGCTTGATGTTCAAATTCAGGATCAAACGCCTGTATGCTTCCAGGGCCTCGAGACTTGGCATTCCTCAGCCCTGTTCCGGCTGTTCGTAATAACTCCGCGGGATCCTGCCCACGACTGATAGCCAAAGAGACTTCCGTCATGCAGGCGGTGAGAATATGGCGACTATTATCAATTTCAAAGGGCGCGCCAAACACCTCTTGGGCCCTGTCAATATTGACCTGTTCTTTATGGCCGATAATGGCAAACAGATCCGAGTGCAATCTTCCTATGACTATCGGTTGAGGAAATGCCTCCTGTAACCTTTGAGCCACAGCCTGTAATACCTGATTGCCAAATACACAGCCAAATAAATTGTTAAGCCCGGAAAAATGATCGAGATCCAATAGCAGCAGATTATGGGCATCAGCGCTGGACATAGCCTGCAACCTGGACAATTCACGCAGCAGGGCACTGCGGTTGGGAATTCTCAACAACTCATCCAGATACGCCACTTTATCGAGCCGGCTAATCAAGGCTACATTGCCAAAGCCTTTGGAAACATTGGCCGCAAAAACTTTAAGCAACTCCATCTCTGTATCATCCAGCGTGCGGTTGGTAGCCACATAGATGGCAAACTCAGCCAGTGCTGCCGATTTGGGGAAGAATAGCACCTGGCTTTCATCGGTACTGACAAAACGCTTTTCCCTGAGTGCCTGCTCAACCATGGATTGAATAGTCGGATCCGGCAATTCCCTCAATGCACGATTAATATACTGACGAAAGCGACCACTACAGGCTATGGTTAGGGGTTCGTAGATCTCCCGACCTGAGCTATCCACTGTGTGAGGGCCGCGATTAACACAAACCAAGCCTTCGTCGGCGACATTGATAAGATTAGCAATTTCACTCAAAGTAACCGAGGCTATTTGCGTAAGCGTTCTCAGCCCCAACAAACGATTGCTGGACTCCACAATGAGCTGCAAACCACGACGAGCAGAAGAAATTGTCTTGAGATGATGATAATTACGTACTGCACCTGTGAGTATGTTGCGTATCCCACGGTTGGCGAGCTCTGACTTGAGCACATAATCAGACAAGTCATAGTCCTGCATCACAGATTCGACCGGAGCCATTCCTGGCTGGCCGGTCAAGAGTACAAAACGGGTATCGGATATTCCCAGCAAATCCCGCACGGCTTTGACTAACCTGAGACCGGCATCTTCGGTTTCCATCACGACATCAACCAACACCACAGCAAAGTCGGCATCTTTTCCCAATAGACTGGATGCCTCTGCCATACTGTAGGCTTGTATGAGTTCAAGGGGACGCCCCATCAAGGTCATTTTATTAATGGCAAAACTCAGCGAATTCTGGAATTTGACATCATCATCCACCGCCAAGATACGCCACATGGTATCGCGTTGATGAGTTTCTTCCGGTGATGTTTCAGATGAAAACAGTAAATCATCTAGCATAGTTACTAATCCCTCAGTCACTTTGTCCGCACTTGCTTTAGGACAAAACCCCACAGGAGACCATTTCCCCTGCCCGGTATTCAGCACTGTTTAGCTCTCGGTTTAGTTCTTCCCGAGTGTACAATCCAGCTCATTCGATGCTAAGGCTGTTATAGTTCAATGCGGCATTAAGCCCTTTTCAATACAGTACGCTATGTTTGATTTAAAGTGTAATCCACTTTTGGCTTAGTGCCGGTTAACCATCGGAATAACAGTGTAAATTTTTCATCTGCGGCGCAGGCCTTTGACTCAACAGCTTCAAATGGCTGTCAAACACCCATCAGCTTGTAAACAAAGGAGAAGCAAAGCAACACTCTGAGCGCCTTATCATTTTTTTATTCAACCTACTTTGTTATTCTGCATATTATTTTGAATTTTTAGCCTGGCCTGCGAGTCAATAAAAGCAGCAAAACCCGTTAAATCCCCTCTTTTGTCCAGCCATCCACAAGGAAGTCATATGATCCGCGCATTTACCATGGAAGACATGCCAACTGTATTGAAGATCTGGCTAACAGCCTCTATCGACGCACATCATTTTATTGCCGCAAAATTTTGGCAAGAGCAGTTGAATGACATGCGTCTATTTTATATTCCTGCGGCAGAAAACTATCTCTATCAGCATGGTACCCAAGTGCTTGGCTTCTACTCTCTCTATGAGAACAAGTTGGCGGCGTTATTTGTTAAACCCGAAATGCAAGGGTTAGGGATCGGCGGTAATTTACTTGAACATGCCAGGCAACAAAGAGAGCAACTGACGTTAAACGTCTATTGTGACAACCAAGCCAGTGTCAATTTTTACCGGCACAAGGGCGCTGTAATAATCGGCGAACAAATCTGTCCTCATACAGGTCACAAAGAGTACAAAATGCAACTAACAGGTTTAAAAGGCTTAAGTGCTCACACAAAAAAGAGCTTTTCCCTCGCCATAGCTAAAGGGAGACAGAGTTCAGAAGATAAGGAACATAAACAATGAAAGATCAGCCTAGCAGAGTGCTTCTCTTGGCCGATGTTCAAAACATCTACTACACCACCAGACAAGCTTTCGGGCGAAACCTGGACTACAACCGGCTTTGGTCCAAAGTCACTGATCAGAAACAATTGGTTAGAGCATTTGCCTACGCTATAGATAGAGGTGATAAAAAACAGCGCGAGTTTCAAAATATCCTACGGGCCATTGGCTTTGAGGTGAAGTTGAAGCCCTTTATCCAACGCGCTGATGGTACAGCCAAAGGTGATTGGGATGTGGGAATAACCATAGATGCACTGGAATATGCCGATGCTGTGGACATTGTGGTACTGGTGTCCGGGGACGGTGATTTTGCCTTGTTGGCCGAAAAACTACGTCAAAAAGGCAAACGAGTTGAAATCTATTCCGTTACTGAATTAACCTCGTTGAGCCTACTCAATGCGGCCAGCGACTACTGTCCCATTGACGACGATTTGTGACTCAAATAAAAAAGAGCAAAAAAACGGGCAGATAAATAGCTTGAATATTGGCAGTAAGCTAGAGCTAGTCTCAAGTTGCCGGGCAACTGGACCGTCAGCAAACTGCCAGCAACATCATTCCAAATGATAGCCTGCCTTTGAAACTCATCCTAATAAAAAGCAAGTAGTTAGTTGTCTGGCATGACCCATGGACTGATCACTGCAGGAGCCGAGTCAAATTTCAATACTTCAATTTGACTGATCTCCTCATTACTGAGCTCGTGGCGTTTACCGATCGTTTGATAGCGCCCATCAAGCCAAGCACCATTTTCACTGCCGATAAATTCAATATTAAGACCTGAAATAGGCTTGGCAAAATACTTCATCGGAAATCCTTGCATTTGCTTCAGGGCTTCATTCATTTGATTGCTGATGTTTCTCAGTTCATCGCCACTGTACTCCTGTTTGGGAGTACGAACCCTGAGCTGCATGCCAATGCCGCAGCCTTGCCCCTCTCCTGCCAACTCAAGGTTAATCAAAGCTCTGGCACTCTTGAGTTTTTCATCGAAAGGAATAAACAACCTCTGACTGGCATCAAATGTCAGAGGAAAGCGTTCAGTTTCTGTGCTGATACTGCCATTTTTTAATTGACAGTTTTGAGTTTCAGGAACCGTAAAAGCCAGATCGATAAGCGGATAATTGCCTTTATTCATCACTTTCATCCGCGCGTAAAAGTCGGCATAGTTCAAAGACACCTGACTGGCCATCAAAGAGGGGGACAGCAATAATAGCGTACTAAACAGCAGTTTTTTCGACATGGTTCTCCACCAAATATTCTTCGTTATGACGCAGCATATCCAATAATTCGTCAATGTAGGCTTCCTGGCGTTCTGAATAATTCACCAAGCCGTAAACCAACTTCTCTGCAGTAAGGGGTTCCTGTTGACTACGCAGATCAGCGCGTATGGAACGAAACAAAGAGTAGGCAGCGTTAGAATTGAGATTACGCATATAAGAAGCTACAGAGTCATCGACCGATTTAAATACGGCCACTTCATGGGACATGCCTTCAGAGCGCGACTGCGGAACCAAACCACAACCTTTCTTGAAACACCACTGACCGAAAAAATTGAGTCCTTCACGGGCAAACCGAGAGCTGCCCCAGCCGGTTTCATTGGCTGCCTGGATAAGCACCATAGATTCCGGGATCACATCAACCCGACGCAGTAATTTATTGATGCTGTCGCTATCGATAGCACGCATGGCATATTGATACTTTTCTGCCAGACGCTGAATACGATATTGCTCGGCATCATTGAGCTGATGCTGGTTTTGCAAGTGCTTTTGCACCTGTTCGAGAAATTTACGCTCCTCGGCGATAATGCTATTTTGCTTTTGCACCGCCGGACGCAAGAAGTCAAAAAACGCCTGTTTCTTATCGCTGACATTACCTATGCTGCTGAAATCTGGGATCAAGCTGATACCCAATTGGTTCTTTATCAGTGGCGCTGAAGTCTGCTCGGCGGTTTTCAAACTGGGTATCAGGTACACCCTAAGTGCCAATACTGACAGTATTACCAAAGCCAAAGCCAGGGTAAATGAGCCAAGTTTTCCGGTTTTCAATCAGTCTTTCCTTTTGCCGGTTACCCAAAAGTGAAGGGGAAAATTTCCGCGCATTATATGTCAGATATCACTTTTCACAAAATAGCTCTCTGACTCTTATGCAGCACTGGTGTAGAATGTTCAAGTTAAAAGCGACGGCAAGGATCAGCTATGCAAAGGCAGTTATTCAGTCAATATCAGCAAGTTGTTGCTATTGGTGGAGGCCATGGATTAGGAAGAGTCCTATCATCCCTGGCTTTTCTGGGCGATCGACTAACAGGCATAGTTGCGACCACAGATAACGGTGGCAGCACAGGCAGATTAAGAAACAGTAATGACTGTATCGCCTGGGGCGATCTGCGTAATTGTCTCAGCCAATTGGCGCATAAACCCTCAGTCGGTTCCTTATTGTTCGAGTACAGGTTTGATAGTCAGGATGAACTCTGTGGCCATAACCTGGGCAACCTTATCCTGACTGCGTTGGATCAACTCTGTGTCAGGCCCCTTGAGGCTATAAATCTTATCCGCGGCCTACTTAAAATAGACACCCGCCTATATCCCATGTCTGAACACCCTACCCACTTACTGGCGCTTGACGCCTCAGGGAGCAAAGTGTTCGGTGAGCTGGAAGTCGACAGCATGGCTGAGCGTCCGGTGGCGATGAGTCTTGAACCTATGGTTCGGGCCACAGAGGAAGCGGTAGCGGCGTTGACAGCTGCCGAACTGATAATTTTAAGCCCGGGCAGTTTTCTCACCAGCTTGATGCCACCTTTGTTATTGCCAGAACTGGCAACAGCGATTAAAAGCAGTCAAGCCAGAGTGGTATTTATCGATAATCTGAAACCTGAGGCGTCAGTGGCAGGCGAACTCAGTCTCAATGCCAAACTGGATTGGTGCCAGCAACTAATAGGCCCGGGGCGTATTGATGCTGTGCTGTGTCATGGCCAGCCATATCAGGACGAATTGATTTATCGCTCGCTGCTAGCCGACCCAATCCAGAGTGGCTGCCACGACAGAGACGCCTTGGTCAACGCGCTGGTGCAAGCTCTGCAGCCGAAGAAACTCATTGCCTAAATCAAATTAACGGTTAATGGAGGATAAGTAAAAAGGACAGCCGCAGCTGTCCTTTTTAAGCGTGGATAAAATCCAACAGGCTTAGAGCACCTTGGCTATCGCCTTGCAGATAACGGGCATATTGGTCTTGGTCATCCCGGCAACACTGATACGGCCAGAGCCGACAATGTAGACGCCGAACTCATCTTTAAGCCTGGCAACTTGTTCCTTGTTGAGGCCAGAGAAGCTGAACATACCGTTTTGACGAGAAATGAAGCTGAAGTCGCGATCGACGCCTTCGGCCTTGAGGCTCTCAACGAACAGGGTTCTCATGCTGGCTATGCGCTGGCGCATTTCAGTCAGCTCTTGCTGCCACAGGGCATTCAGTTCACCGTCATTAAGAATAGTGCTGACAATCATGGCGCCATGAGCCGGCGGGTTGGAGTAGTTGGCACGAATGGTGCGCTTAACCTGACTGAAAGCCCGTGCAGCGCACTCACTGTCTTTGGCCACCAGAGTCACGGCACCGATACGCTCATTATAAAGCCCGAAGTTTTTCGAGAAAGAGTTGGCAACCAGCAGCTCAGGCACCATGGCGGCAACGGCTCTGAGCCCTTGAGCATCTTCCTCAATTCCTGTGCCAAAGCCCTGATAGGCAAAGTCAAACAGGGGGACAAGGCCCTTTTCGGCACACAGTTTGGCAACTTGTTGCCATTGATTGATATTCAGATCGATACCGGTCGGGTTGTGGCAACAGCCGTGCAGCAGCACAAGATCCCCCTCACTCGCCTGTTGCAGATCTGTCATCATGGCATCGAAGTCGAGATCATGGGTTTCTGCCTGATAATAGCTGTACTCTTTGATCTCAAGCCCGGCGGTTTCAAAGATGTTCTTATGATTGGCCCAGGTTGGGTTGCTGATCCAGATAGTTTTACTGTCTGTATTGCTAAGGACAAACTCCGCAGCGACCCGCAATGAGCCTGTACCTCCCGGAGCCTGAGCCGTTACTGCCCGGCCAGCGGCGATTATGGCGCTATCTTTACCGAATAGCAGTTGTTGAACCGCTTGGTTATACAGGGCAACCCCTTCGATACCGAGATAGCTCTTGGTCTTTTCCTCTTCGAGCAACTTGGCCTCTGCCAACTTGACCGACTTGAGTACCGGGGTCTGGCCAGCCTCATCCTTATAGATGCCAACACCCAGGTTGACTTTATCCGTGCGGGGATCGGCTTTAAAAGCCTCAGTTAAACCAAGAATGGGATCGGCCGGCGCGGCGGTAATCTGAGAAAAAATCATGACAGCTTTCCTGTAATTGGACATGTAGGGACAAATCGGCTCCATTTATACCATTGTCCTCTCCCAGGTTATAGTCTCCTTGGCAGATTCTGAGTCATTTAATTTATTACTTGAAGGATATTCACTCAAAAACCGGATTTACCATGGATATGATAAGAAAATAGCTAGCTGATTGAGTGGAAGCTGCAGTAACACCAACTTAGAACCATAATCAAAAACTGTAACCTCTGTAATCCAGTCCCTGTAGTGGTCGAGTTGAATTGGTCATTATCAATCTAGGTGGGAAAATATGCTGGGACTGCCCCGTAGCTAGGGCTATAAACCCAGCAATCCCCCCTGAAATCTCCCCAAACAACACCAAACGAATAACAATCATCAAAACTGAGATACGAAAAAGCCCGCCTGTTTACACAAGCGGGCCTCTCTGAATATGGCAAAGGAGCAGGGATTTCAACCCTGCATGACGGCGCGAGAAAGCCAGCAATCCGCTAACCGCCTATACCAGGCTAATCGCTATCATCAAAACTGAGATGCGAAAAAGCCCGCCTGCTTACACAAGCGGGCCTCTCTGAATATGGCAAAGGAGCAGGGATTTGAACCCTGCATGACGGCGCTATAAACCCAGCAATCCGCTAACCGCCTATACCAGGCTATACCAGGCTAATCGCTATCATCAAAACTGAGATGCGAAAAAGCCCGCCTGTTTACACAAGCGGGCCTCTCTGAATATGGCAAAGGAGCAGGGATTTGAACCCTGCATGACGGCGCTATAAACCCAGCAATCCGCTAACCGCCTATACCAGGCTATACCAGGCTAATCGCTATCATCAAAACTGAGATGCGAAAAAGCCCGCCTGTTTACACAAGCGGGCTTCTCTGAATATGGCGGAGGAGCAGGGATTTGAACCCTGGATGGGCTATAAACCCATGCCGGTTTTCAAGACCGGTGCATTCAACCACTCTGCCACCCCTCCGGAACGGCGCAAATATTATAAGCTCACTAAGCCGTTGTAAACCCTTATTTCTAAAAATATGTTCATATGTCTAAATCTCAGCCATCCTAAGGATTCAAACAACGCTCAGAGCGAACAATAAAAGCTGCTGCAGAATGGAGATTTACCATGCCGCTCCGCCGCCCCTGTGGTAAAATCAGCTTATCTTTAAATGACTTTGAGCCACAATGAAGCCTAGCTTGATCCCGGCCGGGGCCCTTACCCCTCAATACTCCAATCTGCAGCTTCCCACATCGAGCCAACTGACAGATCTATTACTTGGACAGGAAAGAGTCATAGAGGCCTTTGGTCTGCTGCAAGCCTTATCAGGTCAACAGCTCTTCCTGGCAGATTTCCAGGGTATCCACCGCACTTGGCTATTTAAAGCCCTGAGCGCCCAGAGCAAGATGCCGATGCAATACTTGAGCGGTCGCATTACCCGGGCACAGCTACTCGGCCATCAGGATAGCCAGCAAAAAAGGCAACCGGGTGCCCTCACAACGCCAGGCTTACTCTTTATCTGCGCCGAATCCCTGTGGAAACGTGAGCCTTTATGGGAGCTATTATTGGATGCCATTGAAAAAGGTGGTTTCGAGCTTCAAGGGCAATGGCAGCCACTGCAAGCCAAAGTCGTATTAGTGGGCTCGAGTCTGCTCTACAGCGAACTCAGGTACCACGAACGCAGATTCAGCGAGTTATTTGCCCTGCTTGGCGAACTGGTATTTGAAGTAGACCTGCAAAAAGTTGCTATCAATGACTACGTTGCTTGGTTGGCAGAACTGGCAAAACTCAGCCATTGTCAGTTGACGGAGTCGGCCTTACTGCCGCTGCTCAGATACAGTAGTCGCCTGACAGAGCATCAACATCGCTTGAGCCTCGCCAGCGCAGATTTGGCACAAGTGTTCGCTGAAGCTACTTTTTACAGCAAAGGACAAGCGCTGGATGCCAACGCCATTGAACATGCCTTGGCACAACGCCAACAACGACACAACGCCCAAGAGCAGCAGTCGGCACAAAATCTTGATGACGCCTTCATCTATTTGCCAACTGAAGGCGCTATGGTGGGGCAAATTAACGGCCTGACTGTAATAGAGACCTTGGATTATTGCTATGGCGAACCGGCCAGGATCACGGCGTCAGTGCACTATGGCGATGGTGAAGTCGCCGATATTGAACGGAAATCAGAGTTGGCGGGTAATATCCACGCCAAGGGAATGATGATCCTGTCCGCCTGTCTCTATCGGGTATTTGGCCGCGATGCACCCTTGCACCTCAATGCCAATATCGTATTTGAGCAATCCTATCAGGAAATTGATGGTGACAGCGCCTCTCTCGCCGAATACTGCAGCCTGATCTCGGCAATAACCGAACAGCCGATAGATCAAGGGCTGGCGGTGACCGGCGCACTGGATCAGTTTGGCAATGTACAGGCGATTGGTGGCGTCAATGAGAAGATTGAGGGCTTCTTCAAACTCTGCGCCAGGCGCGGCCTGACCGGCAACCAGGGAGTGATTATGCCCAAGTCCAATGTGCAGCAACTCAACCTGGCACCCGATGTTATAGCAGCAGTAGAACAAGGATTATTCCAGCTCTATGAAATCACTCATGTAGACCAAGCCGTCACTCTGCTGATGGGGATAAAAGCCGGGGAAGCCGACGAGGATAACAACTTCCCAGAGGACACTCTCTACGGCATGGTACAACAACGACTGGACAGATTGGCAGGAAATCTTGATGAAGAACCAGGCTATTTTGCGAGGTTACTGGCAAGATTGCCATTTTTTAATCAATAACTAGCTGATCGGAGTTGTTTAGCTTACACCTGTTCGCTAATCTTGGCGGCACTTGAAGAAGGATGTGGTAACAACAATGACTAAAGCAAACAGTTTCAACAAAGAAGAACTTATCGCCTGTGGCCATGGTGAGATATTTGGCAAGAACTCCCCTCGCCTCCCCGTGGATAATATGTTGATGATCGACCGAGTTGTCACCATCAACGATAACGGCGGCACCTTCGGTAAAGGTGAAATTGTTGCAGAGCTGGATATCAACCCGGATCTCTGGTTCTTTGGCTGTCACTTTGTTGATGATCCTGTTATGCCTGGTTGCCTGGGACTGGATGCCATGTGGCAACTGGTTGGCTTTTTCCTGGCCTGGGAAGGTGCTGTCGGTAAAGGCCGCGCGCTGGGGGTTGGTGAGGTTAAATTTACCGGTCAGGTGCTGCCCGGCGCCAAGAAGGTAACCTATAGACTGAATATCAAGCGCACCATACACCGTAAGCTGGTGATGGGCATTGCCGATGCAACTTTGGAAGTAGATGGCCGCGAGATCTACTCGGCCATGGATCTGAAAGTAGGTGTGTTCAGCGATACTTCCACCTTCTAAAGCAAAGAATTCAAACAACAAGGTCGGCAATTGCCGACCTTGTTGTTTCAGAGAAGCATAAAAAATGCCCTCTTCGGGGAGGGCAATCTTGCTGAATTACTTATTGAACAGGCCGCTTATCCGGCCTTCTACCCCTTCGCGCCAACCTCCTAGCCACTGGGAGCGAGAATCAAGATTCGAATAAGGACAAAGCTCCTTGGAGCGGCCGCCGACACCGGCTTGGAATCCCTTCGAAAAGGCTCGGTCTAAACGATCTCGTTTTTGTCTCTTCATGCAAGCGTCCTCTGTACTATTTTACATAGAAGCATCAGCTTCACTTGCTATGAATAGAACTTTTCAACGCCGAGATCAATCAAAAAATCGTCAATTATAACGAAGAAATTTTAAACTATTGAGATCCTGATTAAAAAAAATCACCGCCCTTTCAGTGCCGATCTCAAAGACTTAAACCAAGCTTAAATTTTGTTCATCACAGATTAGTGTGGACTGGAAATGAAGACGGTTGGAGAGTGATTGTTTAGTCACCAAACAAAAACCTAATGACGCTTTACCTGCTCAGGGAGCAACTCAAGGAAATGTGGTACTGCACAGATAAAGCTGAAGCCATAGCTCAATGGCCCTTCAGCTGGCAATAAGTCAAAAAGAGCAGTATCAGGCCTTTGCTCTAATTTAACCAGCGTATTAAAAACTATCTGCATAACACAGTTGCTTCAGCGGTTCATCCGTTGCTTACCTGCCGACTGGAAGAGATAAACAACAAAATCAAACTGCTGAAGCAATGAGCTTATGACAACCGGGATACCGAATACTTCTTACTGAAAGTCAGAGCGGCGTTCCCGGATATCCGCGATGAACCTAACTGCCGCTTATCACACCAGGCAAGTGACATAGCAAGTGTTTACAGGCACCAAACTTAGGGTAAAGGGCTCGACCATTTACAGCGAACCACACCTTGCATCCAACCCTGTAAGCAGTGCGCACATGGGACTTATTCGCACTTTCCTTAAATATTTATTGGTTATCCTGAGCCATTTCCAACGGCATAGCATCACGTAATTTTTGCCACATGATGCCACTGTCAATACCATAAGATCGCATCAAGGCCGGCACTTGGGCATAATTTTTGTCCTTGGCCAGGATTTCAAGTTTTTGATAGAAAGCCAATGCCAAGGCCCGAGCCTCTGAGCTGCTGAAATAGTAGCGTCCGACTCTAGCATATAACCCTTTGAATCCGTTTAGGATAAGCACATACAGAGGGTTCCCAGATGAAAACGCCAGGGTGTGATGCAACTGGTAGTCAAACTCGGCATAAGCCTCTGCTTCATCTTCCAGATCATGGATTTTAGACAGTGCCTCGACCGCAGTATCCGGGTTATGTCGCAGCGCTCCACGAAAATAGATGGCACTGACATTGGTTCTGGCGGACAAGAGCTGATCAACCAGTACAGGAAAACCTTCCGGGTTGAGGTCAGCAATAGTCTCCAAGATGTTAAGTCCTGAGGTTTCCCAGAAATTATTCACTCGAGTCGGTTTGCCATGCTGAATAGTCAACCAACCGTCGCGGGCCAAACGCTGTAACACTTCTCTTAAAGTAGTGCGGGTAACGCCAATAAGCTCTGATAATTCCCGCTCCGCAGGAAGTATGGAGCCGGGGGGAAACTTATTTTCCCAAATTGAACGCACTATATATTTCTCTGCAAAACTTGCAGGTCCTTTGGCATTGATTATCATCAGCCCGGTTTTCCGATTGTTAGCATTATTCTGGCCACAGATCATACCAGAGCGACGAAAAATGAAAACCATCAGATCACAGATGGGAAATCCAGCCCTGTAGAGTTCTCAATAATTGCTATAAAAGTGACCAAGTTCAAATCAGCAGTCACTGAATTTTGCGCTCGAGATCCGCTTTTTGAAATCCCTGTATACCCTAATCATTACATTGAGTTTATCTTTAGGCTAGACTGAACTACGCAAATTTTACCGTTCGTCAAACAATGACGTTACAACCACTTATAACAGATTAGAGAGGAAGACATGCCTGCTACACCGATTCAGGCTTTTATGAGTAACTTCTTGGGTAACTCACCCAAGTGGTACAAGCTTGCGATACTGATTTTTCTTATCATCAACCCGATACTCTTCAGTATCAATCCCTTTGTTGCAGGCTGGTTTTTGGTCGTGCAGTTTATCTTCACTCTGGCCATGGCACTCAAGTGCTATCCTCTGCAACCAGGCGGTTTATTGGCGATTGAGGCCGTGTTTATCGGCATGACAAGCCCCAGCCAAGTGTTGCACGAGATTGAGGCCAACCTCGAAGTATTATTATTGTTGGTATTTATGGTGGCCGGTATCTACTTTATGAAGCAGTTGCTGCTTTATGTATTTACCAAGATGATCACCAAGGTACGTTCCAAAATGATTGTATCCTTGATGTTCTGTGTCGCCTCAGCCTTCCTGTCAGCATTCCTCGATGCCTTGACAGTTATCGCAGTGATCATTGCCGTGGCGATAGGCTTCTACTCCATTTACCATAAAGTAGCGTCCGGTAAAGACTTCAGCGCCGATCATGACCACACCTCGGATGGTAGTGAACAACTCAATGCCCAGGAACTTGAAGCCTTTCGTGGTTTCCTGCGTAACCTCTTGATGCATGCTGGGGTTGGTACTGCCCTCGGTGGCGTGTGCACCATGGTGGGTGAGCCACAAAACCTGATCATTGCCGCTCAGGCCAACTGGCAGTTCTCCGAATTCGCCCTGCGGATGTCGCCTGTGACTGTGCCAGTATTCTTTGCCGGTATCATTACCTGTATGCTGGTAGAAAAATTCCGCATCTGTGGTTATGGCGCCCAACTGCCTGAAGCTGTGCACAAAATTCTAGTGGAATTTGCAGCCCACGAAGATGCCCACAGAACCAGCAAAGATAAGATGAAGCTGGTTATTCAAGCTCTGGTTGGTATTTGGCTGATTGTCGGCTTGGCGTTCCACCTGGCATCTGTTGGTCTCATCGGTCTGTCAGTGATAATTCTGACCACAGCCTTCAACGGTATTACCGATGAACACGCCCTGGGTAAGGCCTTTGAAGAAGCCCTGCCATTTACCGCACTGCTGGCGGTATTCTTTGCCGTAGTAGGTGTAATTATCGATCAAGGCCTGTTTGCTCCTGTCATCCAGTGGGCTCTTGGCTTTGAAGGCAATATGCAGTTGGTTATCTTCTATGTGGCCAACGGCTTGTTGTCCATGGTCAGCGATAACGTGTTTGTGGGTACAGTCTATATCAACGAGGTGAAAGCTGCGCTGATTGATGGCCAGATCACCCGCGATCAGTTTGACCTGCTTGCCGTTGCCATCAACACAGGGACTAACCTGCCTTCTGTAGCTACCCCTAACGGTCAGGCGGCCTTCCTGTTCCTGCTGACCTCCGCTCTGGCTCCGCTCATCCGTCTCTCATACGGCCGTATGGTTTGGATGGCACTGCCATACACTATCGTACTGTCGATTGTTGGTGTACTGACCATTGAGTTAGGCTTCCTGGAGCAGATGACCCAATACTTCTACGACTCTGGCATGATACTTCACCACAGTGCTCAGGAAGTGCTGGGTAAAGGTGCTGCTGTAGGTCATTAGTCTATTATTGACTGAACCTTTAGGTTTCAGTAGAGTCCAAAAAACGCCCCTTAACGGGCGTTTTTTTATGGGTTTGGCATCCATCTGAGGAATTATCCCGCCTCACCCCGGACTGATGGGTCATCAATGGAGAATAGATTTGACTGCAATGATACGTTTCGCCCACTCCCGCATGGCTTGGGGAGTTCTGGCGCTCAGCGCCCTGTCTCTGGAGCTTGCTGCACTGTACTTTCAGCACGTAATGCAACTCGAGCCCTGTGTCATGTGCATCTACCAGCGCCTGGCTGTATTGGGTTTACTGCTGGCCGGCATTATAGGTTTTCTGGCGCCAGGAATACGTACCGTACGACTGCTTGCCGCCTCGCTATGGGGATTTAGCGCCAGTTGGGGGCTGAGGTTAGCCATTGAACTCAATGATATGCAGCAAAACCCCTCACCCTTTTCCACTTGCTCATTTCTGCCGGACTTCCCTTCCTGGATGCCACTGCATGAATGGCTGCCTTCGGTATTTATGCCAACAGGCATGTGCACCGACATTCCCTGGAGCTTTATCGGCATCACTATGTCGCAATGGATGATAGTTGCTTTTGCCACCTACCTGTTGGCGCTACTGCTCTACGCTATGCCAATTCTGAGTAAGAGCCGCAACTGATTAGTACCAAAATTAAATTTTCAGGTTTTCAATAAACATAAAAAGCTATGGTCCGCCTCGTTGTTGCAAGAATACAATTCAATAATGAGGTTGGTCTGCGCTAATACATTCGAAATCTCTGTTGGAGGCTCTCGTCTAGCGCTCCACGATGAGTTCCGCGCGGCGTTGTTACCTAAATCAGCGGAACCTTTTTAGCACTTCATGATCAGATCTTGTATCGCAGGTTATCGGTCAATGTCATAGACAAGTCAAGAAGATGACTCACGCATCGCGCTTGAAGGCGCGGTGGAAAGCATCACCCTGTTCCGTCACTTTTTCATGAACCTCCTGCGACAATGTGATTACGGAGCACCGAGGCAGCGAAACAAAACAAAGCAGGCCGGTTGGTGTGATGATTACCGGGAAAGAGTGTTCTTTGATTAGATAATGTTCAAAATATGCTGAACAAACCTGTCTTGGCATCGTGCTTAGGTTTAATCATAGACGTTGCCTATTTTGTACCGGCCTTTATCCCCTCCCGAGGCGCAAAAGGCTGGCAGAGCTGGCTATTTCGATCACCATCATTCAAAATGAATATGCTTAGAAAAGCAAAAACCCGACCATAAGGTCGGGTTTTTTTAATCTGGCGGTGAAGGAGGGATTCGAACCCTCGATACGTTGCCGTATACACACTTTCCAGGCGTGCTCCTTCAGCCACTCGGACACCTCACCGTAGTTGGACTCTTGAGTCTCAACCGGGCGCTACTATAGAGAAGTCGATAGACCGGGTCAATCTTTTATCGTGCATTCTCATTCGTTCGCTTGGTTTTTAGCCGCAACAAGGTACTTCAGTGTCATCGCCTTAAAGCCTCCTTACCTAAAATCAGCATAATTCGAAGTTTATATCAGTATTACGAATCTAATATTTTTCACACTCTTTGTCGGGAGTTTGATCTCCATCAACAAATCACTTGGTTGAGTTTCTATAATCATCACCTTGTTAATAAGCGATGTAACTCAGCGCACTCATACAAATCACACCTTTTGAATGCGCGGCAACACAAAGTTAACCCGATTAACCGTTGCCTGAATTATCACACAGTCTTTTTAAGGACGATTGAGATGTGTAGAAGTTACTCTTTAAAACGGACACAGCCTTGGCTGCCCTTTTGCGCTATTGCCGCCTATATACTGCTGGTGCCTACCGGCCAGGCCGATGAAGCCATGGAGATCATCGCCGTCAACGGCACCCGCTATCAGGATGATTCTGTGTTGGCTCTAAGCCATACAGGCCAGAGTCTGACGGTCATCAGCCGCGACATGATAGTGTCGGCCGGTGCGGTCGACATCAACGAAATTCTCAACCAGTTTGTGCCCGGGCTCTTTGCCAACGGCCGTAATGGCCGCCATACGGATACCGACTACTCGCTTCAGGGCAGTCGTCCTGTGGATATACTCTGGTTATTGGACGGCAATCGCCTTAATAACCGCCTCTATGGCTCCACCTATACCGACAGCATCAACCCCATGATGATAGAGCGTATTGAGGTGATCAAAGGCGCTCAGGGGTTGATCTACGGCTCGGATGCCATCGCCGGAGTGGTCAACATCATCACCCGCGACAGTCATGGCGAGCAAGGTGGCGAAGTTAACTTAAGCGCCGATACCCTCACCAGCTATGATCTCGGTGCTTATGTCAGTGGCGGCAGCGATACTTTAAGCTACAGCCTCAGCGGTAGCTCCAGTCAGTCGGACGGTTATGCATTCTGGGAAGATGACGAATACTCGCCGGTCGCCGCGGCGGATAAAGACCGGGGTTATCGCATGATGAACATAGGCGGCAAGCTCAATTGGCAACCCGCTGCAGAGCACAAAATCACCCTGTTCGGTCAATACAATAATGGCGTACTGGAGCGGCCTCTGGCCTACAGTGCCATCGTCTCGGAGAACGAGCGCAAACAGACACTGGCCTGGCTCGGTTGGCAATATCAAGCAACTGATAAGCTGAGCCTGGAGACCCGGCTTCACTATCAAAACTGGGATTCCTATTACTCTGAAATCACCCTGGAGCAGGATGGCAGCATGACTATCCCTTACCGGGATGCCTACTGGGGCTTTACCGACAAAGGCGCCAAGGTCAGCGGTCGTTATCAGGCAGATTCGGGGGACAGCTGGCTCGGCGGCATCGAGTGGCAAAGCTATTATGGCGCCGATGAAGTGATGGAGCTGCAAGCGCCCACCGACGATACCAAGGCCGCCTTTTTGCAATACAAGCCGTATTTTTCCGCCCTGCCCGGCACAGTGCTGGCGTTGGGGCTCAGGTATAACCGCCTGGCCAACAATGAAGACAAATGGGTGGCTTCACTGGGAATTGAACAAGAACTTGGACAAAATTGGCAACTGAAAGCCGCCGTGGGCAATGGTTTTCGGCAACCCACTTCATCTGAGCTCTGGGCCAAGGTCGGCACCCTGGGCAACCCTGAACTTGAGAGTGAAGAGAGTATCAATACCAATCTGACACTGGTCTATCAAGGTGACTTTACCTTCAGTGTCGAGGCCTACTGGCGCGAAACCGACAACCTGGTGGACAAACGGGAAATCGCCACCAATGTCTGGCAGTACGCCAACCTGGATGGCAAGGTTCGGGGTCAGGGGGTGGATATTCAATACATCATGAACCCGGCCCAGGGCTGGCAACTTGAGTTATCCGGCAGTTATAACCGTGCCCGCGAGCGCGGCAAAGATCAACAGATAGAGCGGATCCCGCAATACATGGGCTTTGCCCGCCTCAGTTGGGATGCCACTGATTCACTGAATCTTTATCTGCAGGGACGTTATGTCGGCGAGTTTACCGATTATGGCCTCAAGGCCGGCGACTATCTGCTGACAGGCATAGGCGCCGACTGGTGGTTGACCGCCAGCCAAAACCAGCAGTTAACACTGCGGATAGATAACCTGTTTGATGAGGACAACACCAGCGCCATCTTCAAACATGGGCACAAAGCCGAGTACCCTATTCCCACCCTGGGCGCACCGCGTACGGCGCAGCTAATCTACCGTTATCTGTTCTGAGAATTGCCTTCTTTAAAAGCGAGCCGCAGCCCCGTGGAAGGCTGCGGCATTTTCTTTTTGCTCGTCTTATCACTTGTTTTTGCTTGATTAACAATCAGCCCGGCAAGGTAATACGCACATCCAAACCACGTTCGCGGCCCGGTTGAATACTCAAATAGCCCTTATGCAGATCGACAATTTGAGCACTGATAGACAGGCCAAGACCCGCACCGGGAACTGACTCATCGGCGATCCGAAAAAAACGCTCAGTCAACTGCCGACACTGCTCCAATGGCAGCCCAGGCCCTGAATCCAGCACCTGGATAACCACTTGTTTGCTGTCTTGGCGCCCCTCTTGCCAACAACTGACTTTGATAGGCTGATCTTTGCCCGAATACTTACAGGCATTTTCCAGCAGGTTTTTCAGCACCAGTTTCATATAGAAGGGATCGACACAGACACTCACCTCTTCCGGCAACTCCAGCTGCCAACTGTAATCGGCAATCAGCGGCAGCAGTTGATCCAGCACTTCCTGCACCATTACCGCCACCGGCGTTTGCGCCACTTCCAGCTCGGACAGGGACTCAACCCGTGACAGCAAGAGCAACTGCTCTACCATATGGGTCATCTGGCCAATGCCTGTGTCTATGGCATTGAGGTGCAGCTGCTGCTCGGCCTCTGTCTTGGCCTCTTGCCAGCCCTGACGATGCAGTTTAATGACCGCCAGCGGGGTCTTGAGCTCATGCGCCGCATCGGCACTGAAACGGCGCTCACGCGCCAGATTATCACTAATGCGGGTAATATAGGTATTGAGCGCATCCTGCACCGGCACCAACTCTTTGGGTAGTTGCAACGCCAGCGGCCGCATATCCGCCGGGCTACGGTGCTTCAGCCTGACGGCCAAACTGTCCAGAGGTTGCAACAACCAATAGGAGAGAAACACCATCAGCAACGCCACTGCCGGCACCACCAAGGCCGGGCCGATAAAGCTGTTGCCCATGATCTGCTCCACCAGCTCGCCACGCACATCGTCTCTTTGGCCGGTAATGATCCATACGCCCAGATCATCGGAGAAATAGCTGAGCAGATGCCAAAGCTCACCCTGGTAATAACGCTTGTGGTAACCACGCTCGAATGGCGCCATGGGCTCAATGTCGCTGTTATCCGACCTTGCCATCAGTTGTTTGGCCGGGGTCCACATCTGATAGGCGAGTTTCAGCTCATAACTCAGCTCAGTGGCATCAGCCTGCTCGGTAAAGGTATTAACCTTGCCCGGGTTGACGCTCAAAATCAGTGGGTTTTCCAACATATCCAGCCGATGCTCTTGCCCCTGAGCGCCATAAAACATCTCCAGCATCTTGGCACTTTGCAGCATCTGAGCATCGAACAGCTCTTCTATCTGGCGGCGAGAGTCCTGGGTGTTGAGGTAACTGCTGACACCAACCGACAAACAGATGCCAAGCAGCATCAATGCCATCATCACCACTCGCAAAGATATCCGGCTCATTCTACTGCCACCAAGGTATAACCTATGCCGCGTACTGTCTTGATAAGCTCATTGGCGGTTTTTTTACGTAAATGGTGAATATGCACCTCAATGGAATTACTGCCGACCTCGTCCCAACCATAAGTCAGCTGCTCAAGCTGATTGCGGCTGAGCACCCGGCCACTGGACTGAGCCAGTTCTAGCAGTAATTGATATTCGCGCCGCGACACCTGAATATGATGGCCGCGAAACAACACCTGATGGGCATCCATATCAATAACCAGTGCTCCCACTTCCAAACGGTTTTGATTCAGACCATGTTGGCGCCTGACGATCGCCTTGATTCTGGCCACCAGCTCGCGCACATCAAAGGGTTTGGCCAGATAATCATCGGCGCCGAGATCCAAGCAGGCAAGCTTGGTATCAAAGTCGGTGTTGGCGGTCAGCACTATAGTCGGGGTATCTATGCCGCGGCGGCGCCATTGGGTCAATAGTTGGCGGCCATTACCGTCAGGCAAGCCCAGATCCAGCACTATAGCACTAAAGGTTTCATTCACCACAGCCGCTTCGGCTTGTTTGATACTGGTGACGTGATCTACCTGCATATCCAACTTGGCAAGACTAAGCAAGATTCCCTGAGCCAACAACTCATTGTCTTCTATCAGCAATATTCTCATGGGTATAACATCCGGTTTAGGTTGCCCCTATTTCGCAGCAGCGGCGCGCCTCTGTCAAGTTGAAGGCAAGGATCAAGTAGCCCGGAAAAGTCCAAATGGCGACATTCTTAAAAAGAACAGCGTCCGGGTTCGGAATCACTGCTTGTTGATGCACTTATCTGATTATTCTATGTTCGAGCTGCTGCACCTTGAGAAAGTCTTCTGCCGCCGCGCCTTTTAACATGGCAAGGGTCGCCAACATGCCGGCTGTGATGCAGCTCGCGGCCTTAACCGTCACGCTATGGGGCGCGTCCTGTACAGGATAACCGCTGCGAGGATCCAGAATATGACCAAAGCGGCGCCCCTGATGTTCGATAAAGCGGCGACTGTCGCCACTGGTGGCCAATGCGCCCACATCGAGCGACATCAGCTCCGCGGCTCGGTCAAGATTGGCGGGATCTTCAATCCCCACCTGCCAGCATTTTTTCCCACTGACAGCGATATCACCACCGAGATTGACCAGCACCTCAGTGGCAGCGGCCCGGATCATGCACAGCTCGGCAACCCTATCGGCGGCATATTCTTTTACCAGGCCGCCGAAGTCCAACTGCATTGCCTCTGGCAGCATGATCCAGGGCGGTTCTGTTATTTCTTGGGGGCTTGTATCTTCAGCCCTGTCATCAAAATGGGAACTGAACTTGAGGTGTTGAAAGCCAACCCGGGACAAGGCTTTTTTGATATCAGTCGAGCTCGGCAACGAAGTTTCTGAATCCTTTCCCTTTTCAAAACACCAGAGCGCGAGCAAGGGGCCGGCGGTGATATCAAATAAGCCCTCACTCAGTTGCCAGCAGCGTTTGGCAAACTGCAACAGCGCCGCGGCCTCACTGTCCAGCATAACAGGCGCACCCGCTGAATGATTGAGCTGCCATAGCCAGTTGCCCGTTAAAAAGCGGCTGTATTTCTGCTCAAGCCTTTGGCATTCCTTGATAGCGGCTTGAGTGAGACTGAGCGCCAAACGCTCATCACAGCTTGCAATAAGCAGCTCGCAGGGGCTGGCCATGGCGCGAAAACGGCCACGGAAACCAAAGTCGGTACGGCTAAGGCTCATCTCTGGCGCTGAGGTGTGGCTCTTGGTCAAAGGCGGCTTTCCTCTACTTTCTATTAACTAAAAACGGTAGCTGAGCTGGGCAATCACCGCCCTGAGTCTTGGAAACAGCTGCATATTGCCAAGCTCACCGGGCAGTAAGGTGCCGTTGTTTTCACCCTGCTGTTGATAATATTCCAGGCGATAGCTGAGCTCACGACCCTCGCCGAGCTTATGCCCGAGCTTAACTCCGACCGTATAGGCTTGCAGCTCACCAAGGCGCTGGTCCGCGCTGGCAAATTCTGCTAAATAGCCGGGCATTGAACCTTCCTTATAGTGTAACAAGGGCCGATAAAAGGATGCCGCACTCTGGCGGTAATAGCGCAGATGCAATTGGCCATAGAAGCCATCAGAAAAATAGTGCCTGAAATGGCTCTCCAGCGTATGGGAATCCAGCTGCCAATCATCAAAAGTGTAGCGCCAGGAAAGATCGATCACGCCCTTATCGAGCGCCCCCTTGAGCAGCAAAAACAGGCTTTGCTTTTGCCGTGAGTCCGGCCTGGATTCATAAAGGTAACTCTGGGTGACACCCAGATTGTCCACCAGACTCAACACCTTGTAGGGGTCTGTCTGGTACCCCTTAACCAGGGAAAAACCATAGTTGCCCTGCAGCAGCCAGCGACGGTTGAGTACCTGGGTAAAACCCAGCAGCAGATCCAGGGTTTGCTTATGATCAGAGCCGCCTTCTCTACTGGCCTCAAAGGCTTGCCTAAAAGCGGTTTCCGAGTCGTAGTCCACTCTTCTTGCCATGGTTGCAAGCGGCAAAGGTCGGCCGCCGACCGGATCTATGGTATCCAGGCCGTAAGCCAACGCCAGGGACGCGGTACTGTTGTTCTTGTTGAAGCTATGCTCCAGCGCGCCATTGACGCCGAGCGAAGTGTAATCATATTCCCGCGAGCCATAAACGCCGCCGGTCAGTTGCCAGCTATTTTCGAAGAGCTTGTACCAATCGGCACTCAGTTGCAGGCGCTTATCATCAAAGCTGTCATCCAACACCTGCTCACCGGCGGCTATCTGATATTCGCCGTTGCCCGAAGGCCGGGTCAGGGTTTGGCTCTGTTGCTGCACCACAGCGCCCGTGGCCGATGCGCCGCTCAGGCTGTCGAACACCAGTTTGATATCCAGGCCGCTACTGTCATCAAATTCGCCTTTGGCCAGCAAAACCCCTTCAAGAGTTGTCACCCTGTCCTGCTCGCCGTAAAACATCAACGCAGCTTCCAACTGCCAATCGGTAGCCTTTTCGGCACTATTATCCGGGTAGTTAAGGTTATCGTCTCCGGCATAAGTCGCACCAGTGGCAAGTAAGGAACTGCCAGCCAATGTCAGCGCTGCGGCAATATTGGTTTCGCCCTTTTGCCGCTTCAATTGCATCCGCAGCCTCCTCCGGCGAATGCGCGGCCGCCACTGGCTCCCTCTTTACTGAAGTAGATATGATCGTCCAGCGCCAAGTCCAACCTTTCGTGCCCCAGCGACATATCCTCCCGCGCCAATTGATCCCGCTCCCAAGGTTCAACCCCGAGTTGAGCACAGCCTGTCAATCCAAGAGTGGCAATAAGCGACAAGCCCAATAAACGCATCCTACGCATCTGTTACTCCTTTAAAGCACGCTTGAGTTCAGCCTCATACTGGCTTTGTCGCTCGCTGAAAAAACCAACATGGCTACCAAGCAGTTTTCCATCCCGATCAAATAGAAAACTTGAGGGCATCCCCTGTAAATCCAGTCTGCGCGCCAGTCGTCCTTCAGGGTCATAAAGCACATCAAAGTCGGCATCCAGTTGCTGGAGAAACTCTCTCCCCAATTGGGAGTCAGTGTCCAGATTCACCGCAACTATGGCAAGACCCGCCTCACGGTATTTGTGATGCATCTGCTGCATCCAGGGGAAGGATTTGCGACATGGCGCACACCAAGAGGCCCAGAAGTCCAAATAAATCACCTTACCCTTGTAGTCATTGAGGCTGACTTGAGTACCATCATCACGGCTTAATGCCAGCGCCAATGGGGACTGTAGCGGTTTAGCATGCCCTGCACCACAAAAAACAAATAAAAGTATCACAAGTGGCTGTTGCAGCAATTTTTTGACGCTCATAGGTCGGACCCTCTCGATTCACTTGCAGCCCACAATTTCCAATTTTTGAAAAAATAGCTATAAAACGGATAGATAAGGATTTTAAGTTTGGCAAATAACAAATCTCAAATGCCCCAAAAGGGATAGTTGGACAATTTGTCCAATCCCTTGCCGTGCCATTTTGATCCCGATCATGTAATTAAAAAGTAAACTTACCAAAAATCACACCCCGGCAGAAATCTTGATGCATATCAACTTTAATCATTCTGTTGCGACCTACACTCATAGGCGTGATTTGTGTGAGTTAAAAGCTATTACATTCTTATAAATAAAAGGTTCAACCATGGACACACATGCAGCCCTTTACGAGCAAGGACGGCAACGGCTGGAGAAGTTGCGCCAGCTGCCTGCCCGTCATGACAAATCTTTACAGGAACGTATGCTGGAACTCGGCCTGACCCGCCGTGATTTCATGAAGTGGAGTGCTTCGGTTACCGCCATGATGGCGCTGCCCTTGCCCTTCTCCAATCTGGTGGCCGAAGCCGCTGAACTGGCCGATCGGGTACCTCTGATCTGGTTACACCTGGCCGAGTGCACAGGTTGCTCCGAATCTCTGGTGCGCGCCGATACCCCGAATCTGGATTCGTTGATCTTCGATCATATCTCACTGGAATACCACGAGACCCTGATGGCAGCCGCCGGCTGGCAAGCAGAAGAGAATCTGGAGCACGCCCTGGAAGCCTACAAAGGCAACTACCTGCTGGCGGTTGAAGGGGCTGTACCAACGGCCAATAACGGCGCCTTCTTAACAGTTGGTTGTAAGGGCCATACAGGGCTCGAAATTGTCAAGCATGCCGCCGAAGGCGCTGCCGCGATAATTTCCGTGGGTACTTGCGCCGCCTTCGGTGGGGTTCAGGCCGCCGCGCCCAACCCAACCGGTGCCAAGGGTGTCCATGAAGTGGTCAACAAGACAGTCATCAACCTGGGCGGCTGCCCACCGAGTGAAAAGAATATTGTCGGCACCCTGATGTACTTCATCATGTTCGGCAAGCTCCCTGCCCTGGACATGTTCAACCGGCCCAAATGGGCCTATGGTGCCAGGGTGCACGACAATTGTGAGCGTCGCGGCCGTTTCGACGCCGGTGAATTTGTCGAGGAATTCGGCGATACCGGCGCCAAAGAAGGCTACTGCCTCTACAAGGTAGGCTGTAAGGGCCCTTACACCTACAATAATTGCCCAACCGAGCGCTTCAATCACCATACCAGTTGGCCTGTGCTGGCCGGTCATGGCTGCATGGGCTGCTCCGAGCCCAACTTCTGGGATGATATGGCTGACTTTGAAAAACCTCTTGGCAGACAACTGCTGCATGGCCTGGATGCTACCGCCGATACCATAGGCGCTGTCATTCTCGGTGCCACTGTGGTGGGTATCGGCGCCCATGCGGTTGCCAGTCTGTTTGCCGGTTCGAAGGAGGATTAATCAATGAACCAACGTGTAGTCATAGATCCCATTACCCGTATCGAAGGCCACCTGCGTGTTGAAGTCGAAGTCGATGAAAACAACGTGGTGCAAAAAGCCTGGTCCTCCTCCACCCTATGGCGCGGTATTGAGGTGATCCTCAAAGGCCGTACGCCTATGGATGTGGGCCTTATCGTGCAGCGGATCTGCGGTGTGTGTACCTATTCCCACTATCGCTGCGGCACCGAAGCGGTGGAAAATGCCCTCGGGATGAAAATTCCGCTCAACGCCCGTTATCTGCGCTCCTTGATGCATACTTCGCTGATCATGCACGACCATATAGTACATTTCTATCATCTGCATGGTCTGGACTGGGTCGATGTGGTTTCAGCCCTCAGCGCCGATCCTGCCAAGGCTGCCCAGGTAGCACTCAAATACACTGACAAGCCGATTGCCGCCGGTGAAGGCGAGCTCAAAGCCGTTCAAGAGAGAGTCAAAGGCTTTGTCGAAACCGGTAAACTTGGACCTTTCGCCAATGCCTATTGGGGTAACGGCACCTATAAGTTCACCCCCGAGCAGAACTTGATCGCCCTGTCGCACTACCTTAAGGCATTGGAAGTACAACGAGTCGCGGCAGAGATGATGGCGATTTTCGGCGGCAAGCAGCCTCACCCTCAGTCTCTGGTGGTCGGCGGTGTGACCTCGGTGCGTGACATGTTGAGCCCGGCTAGATTGCAGGAATGGAAACAAAAACATGCCATTGTGGCCGACTTTATTGAACGTGGTTACAAGGCCGATATCGTAATGGCGGCCGAAGCCTTCGGCGGCGAAGCCTCGGTACTGGGCGGCGTTAACATCAAGAGCTTTATGGCCACCAACGACTTTGTCACTGCTGATGGTGAATATCTGTTTGAGCAAGGGGTTATCCTCAAGGGCGACCTGGCCGGTGTCAGCGATATCAACCCGGATCTGATTGCCGAAGACGTCACCCACGCCTGGTATAAGGCCGATAAGCCGCAACACCCTTACGACGGCACCACAATTCCGGATTACACCGGCTTTGTTGAGCGCGACACAGTTTACGGCAAACTGCCAACCCTGGATGGCGACAACAAATACAGTTGGGTGAAATCGCCTCGCTACCAGGGTGAACCTGTGGAAGTGGGCCCGCTTGCCTGTATGCTAGTGAACTATGCCAGAGGCAATCAAGTGGTGGTCGATGCCGTCAATGGTTTGCTGCAACGTACCGGCTTACCGATTGAAGCCCTGTTCACCACCCTTGGCCGCACCGCAGCACGCATGTTGCAAACCTCGATAGTGGCCAAAGAGGGGTTACGCACCTTCGATGCCTTGCTGACCAATATCCAGAGTGATGACAGCACTTATATCAAGCCTGAACTTGACAGCAACAAGGAATATGTCGGCCACGCCATGCTCGAAGCACCGCGCGGTATGCTCAGTCACTGGATCCGCATCAAGGGAGGACTGGTGGAGAACTATCAGGCCGTGGTGCCCACCACCTGGAACGCAGGGCCTGTGGACGCCAAGGGGCAGATGGGGCCTTATGAGGCATCACTGATAGGCTTGAAGCTTGAAGATCCCGCCAAGCCACTGGAAGTGATCCGCATTATTCACTCTTTCGATCCCTGTATGGCCTGTGCCGTACACGTGATGGATTACAAGGGGCAATCCTTGGGCGAATTCCGTATCGATCCCAATGCCCGCTAAGGAGGAAGCGTCATGGCTACATCGAGTGTTTCCTATAAACAGGAGATAGTATTCAGCGCCGCGATCCGGATATTTCACTGGCTCAGAGCGCTGGCGATTTTGGTACTTGTGATGACAGGCTTTTATATCGCCTGGCCGTTTCTGGTAGCGCCCGAGTCCAGTGATGTGTTGGTGCAAGGCTGGATCCGCTTTGCCCACCTGATCTTCGGCTTTATCCTCTGTGCCATTACCCTGGCCCGCGCTTATCTGTTCTTCTTCAGCAAGAGCGATATTGAGCGGCGCTCGTTTAGGGATGTGATGAGCTTGAAGAGTTGGATAGTTCAGCTCAAGTCCTATCTGTGGATGGGTAAGCTGAACAAGGCCGGTGTCTATGGCCCACTGCAGTTTATGACGTATCTGGCAGTGTCTGTAATGGCTGCGGTGATCTGTATTACCGGGCTGGTACTCTATGCCAACGTCTACCATCAAGGTATGGGCGGCTGGCTGTGGGATATCTCCGGCTGGATCACGGCGCAGATGGGTGGCCTGGCCATGGTCAGGATCTGGCACCATTATCTGACCTGGGCCTTTGTCATCTTCGTGGTTATCCACGTTTATATGGCAGTCTGGACAGGTATCCGCTTCAAACATAACTCAGTGGACTCTATTGTCTCAGGTTATGACTATCACCCGGACAAGCACTAGAGGTCAGATGAAGATATTGCTGCTGGGTATTGGCAATGTCCTGTACGCCGATGAAGGTATCGGCGTACATTTTGTCAATTACCTCAATGAAAACTATCAATTTACTCACCCAAGCGACCAGCTCGATCTCCTCGACGGCGGCACCCTGGCACAGGGACTTACCCCCATCATCGCCAAGTACGACGCTTTGCTTTTGGTCGATACAGTCAATGCCGCAGGCGCCAAACCCGGCGAAGTCTATTTCTTCGACTTCGATAAGGCTCCGCCTGAAATCGATTGGCAAGGCAGCGCCCATGAAGTGGAAATGCTGCAAACCCTGATCATGATGGAGATGCTTGGCGACAGGCCCCACACCATGGTGCTTGGCATCACCCCAACCGTGATTGAACCCATGACCCTTGGGCTCACACCGCAAATTGCCGCCGCCGTGCCCTTGATGGAAACCACGCTTATCAACTATCTGCAGCACCTTGGCTGGCAATGCCAAAAAACCGGTAACACAGACATAGAAGCCCTTATTCCCCACTCCTATCGCCCAAAGCTATCTGTAGCAGCAAAGGTCGATGAAGAAGACAAACTGCCGGAAACATCCCATGAAACTCGTTAGATTCGAATTTGACTGCGCCTCGCAGCAGCCTTGGTATGGGCATTTATGTAACCAATATCTTAATTACGATAAGCTGAATATCACTATCGCCCTGTTGCCGCTGAAATCTGCGGCCAAGCAAAGCGCTGCTGCCGCCCTTGAGCACAATCATCAGGCGCCCAGGATCCTCTGGCGATATATTCTCGAAGCCGAGGGAAACCAGAGTGAGCTTGAGCAGCTCGCCGATGAGATTGCGGGTGATTTTCTCTTGAGCACCAGCTTACTGGACTCACGTATTTTACTGGCCGAGGAAAGACTCGGCGCCGCCACACCACTGGCTTTAACCGACCTTCTTCCCAATGTAGCCGCTCGGCCGAGCCTGGCGTTTTGTCAGCACTGCCAGCCTCGTTTGGGCGATAACCAACACCCTGATTTTGCCAATATCCGTTTGCCCTGCCCCCACTGCCATGGCGAAGAGGCGGTATTGGCCGAGCCGGAGCTCTGCGCCCTGCAACCAAGCGATATCCGCGCCATGGCCGAGCAACTGCTTGAGGGCAAATCGCTCACGCTCACCGACAGCGGCAATCGGCGCCTAAAACTGAGTCTCAAACAAGATGATATGCCTCAGGGCATTCCCAGCGGCCAAACACTTATCTGCTGCAATCCCAATAGCCTCAACGCCCACTTCCTGTTGACCGATGCCGAAGTGCTGGCGCTTTCTTCGATGGAAAAACCTGCGCTGCGGTTAAGACCCAGCTCGCAGCACCCCAGGCTCACACAGCCCTTGTACTCAGTGGCGTTTGCCGATAGCAGACTGCTGTTGATCATCTGCGAGTATTTGCGTATCAAGGACTGCGATTATCTGTTTGCCAGCGAGTTATCCCAGCCTTCCCGTGTAGAGCTAAGCTGGATAGCCGGTCACTATCTGCCGCTCTATACTCACCAGGCGCGGCTGAGTAAGGCAAGCTCAGGCCATGCTTTGCCGGAAACCCTGCACGATGAGGCAAGGTTCGGCAAATCAGTGGCGACCGTTCAAAGCCTGGGCAACAAAAAAGAGCCACAAATTGTATTGAGAGCCGCCACGGAGAATGACGCGAATATCTGGCAAGTGGCCACTGATCACGGCGCCGAATGCGCCTTCAACACGCTGCTGGCCGAATTCTGCGGTATAAAAAAAGCTGCACTGCTCTATTTCAGCGGCTCAAATCCATCTCAGATACGCTATCTGGATAAGGACGGCAAACAAGAGTGCTTCTTTGAGCTGACTCAACTGCCCGCCAGCGGCTATGAGATAGTACACGCACTGGAACAAAGCCCGCAGCGCACTGTGGTGCAAAAATTCAAAAGCCAATTCCCCGAGTGTTATAACCGCCTGCTGGATCTTGGCAGTCAGCAGCCATCCGCCTTCCCAGGGTTGGATGCGCTGTGGGCCGTTATCGCCATCATCAGTGGGCTGGGGCAACAGGGGCAGTCGGCCACTGAGCTTAAAGATGCCTTTATCGCCGCCGCCATGAGTTACAAGGGCGCCAACGCACCGCGAATCGATTACCCCTTGGCCAAGGGCGAAGCGGTGCGCGGCCTTAACTGGTGCAAAACGCTGGGCACTGTCATGAGTTTCCGCCTCGCCGGTGACACAGATGCCGCCAAGCTCTGCTTCGCCGCCCAGGATTCACTGGCCGACTATCTGGCCAACTGGGTCGAGCATCTGGATCTCAGCGTTGGTATAGATTGTGTCTTTCTGGCCGGCAGCGCCATGGCCAACCCGGTTCTGAGCAAGAGAATCGCCATTCGCATCGGCAAAAACTTCCCGCTGGCAGCCAGTCAGCTGCTCGATCTCGATGGCGCCCTACTCGCCGCCGGCGCACTTTGGCTCAGGCAAAGGAGGCGCTGATGACAGCGCTTGTTGCCCAAAGCTTCAATATCAAAGGCATAGTCCAGGGAGTGGGTTTTCGCCCCTGGATTTTCCAGTTGGCAAAACGCTTTCAGCTCACGGGCCATGTGCTCAACGATGGCCAGGGCGTCAGCATATTGGTGCAAGGTCCGGAGATGGCGCTGGCGGGCTTTCGAGCCGCGCTCGATATCGAGCGCCCGCCGCTGTGCCGCATTGATGAGCTCACCGTCAGCCATGCCCAAGTGCAGGACTTGCAAGATTTCACCATAGCGCACAGCAGTGCGGGGCAAGCGGCGGCCATAGTCACTGTGGGCAGCGACAAGAGCAGCTGCGATGCCTGCTTGGCCGAGATACGCGATCCCAATAATCGCCACTTCGGTTACCCCTTCACCAACTGCACCCACTGCGGCCCCAGATACACCATTATCCGCAACCTGCCCTACGACAGACACAATACCGCCATGGCGGGCTTTGCCCTTTGTGATGCCTGCCGCCAAGCCTATGAAGACCCGATGGACAGGCGCTATCACGCCCAGCCGGTCAGTTGCCCCAAATGTGGCCCCGAGCTGACACTGCGTGGCGCAGGCGGCGAAATCCTCGCCAAGAGAGAGCAAGCGCTGGCGCAAACCATTGCTCTTATCGAACAGGGCAAAATCCTCGCCATTAAGGGCCTAGGGGGCTTTCATCTGATCTGCGATGCCGGTAATCATGACGCAGTCACTGAACTTAGGCGCCGCAAGTGCCGCCCGGCCAAGCCGCTGGCACTGATGATGCCCTCAATCGAGTTCGCCAAACAATATGCCGAAGGCTCGAGCGCCGAGTGGCAACTGCTCAGTAGTCAGGAGCGGCCGATTGTGCTTATGGCCAAGAAGCAACACCAGGCTGACGCTCCGGCACTCAGCAGCGCCATAGCGCCGGATATCGATCGGCTGGGTTTGTTCCTGCCCTATACGCCGCTGCATACCCTGCTGCTCGACGGCCTGCAGCGGCCGCTGGTGGCCACCAGTGCCAACCGCTCCGGCGAGCCGATTATCACAGACGGCGACGAGGTGCTACAGCAACTCGGCAAACCACCTCTGGCTGTGGTCGATGCAGTATTGGATCATAACCGCCCCATCATCAACGGCTGTGACGACTCTGTGGTGCAGATGCTGGATGATGAACTGCAAGTACTGCGTCTCGCCCGCGGTTATGCACCGCTGAGCCTGCCAAGCAAGAGCTTGGCGAGCATGAACATAGTAAGTAAAAGCTTGGTTAGCATGAACACAGCAAGCAAAAGCTTGGCGAGTAAGGACTCTGGAGACAACAGCTCCAACAAGCTGCCGTCACTGCTGGCTGTGGGCCCACAACAGAAAAACACCCTGGCGCTCAATATCGGTAATCAGCTCTATCTCAGCCCCCATATAGGCGATCTTTTCAGTGTTGAGGCCGAGGGCTATTTCGAGCGCACTTTGCAGAGTTTCCAGCGCCTGTACCGCTTTGAGCCCGAGGCCATCATCCGCGATAAACACCCCGACTACGCCTCCAGCCGCTGGGCCGAGCGTCAAAGTGCTCGGCAGCTTGAGGTGCAGCACCACTTCGCCCATCTGCTGGCGGTGATGGCTGCCAATGATTACAGCGGCAAGGTGCTGGGCTTCAGCTTTGATGGCACGGGGCTTGGAGATGACAACCAGCTCTGGGGCGGCGAACTGCTGCTGGCAGACTGTCAGGGCTTTCAGCGCCTGGCAACCCTGAGCCCGATGACACTGCTCGGTGGCGAGCAGGCCATTCGCGAGCCTTGGCGCCTGCTCTATAGCCTGCTGTTGCAAAACCATGGCATTGAAGAGTTGCAGCAATTGGCGGTCTTTGCCGCCGAGCCTGCAGCCAAGCTGACAAACCTTGGCAAGCTCGCCAACAGTGGCATAGGTCCCAAGAGCCATTCCATCGGCCGTTTATTCGATGCCGCCGCCGCGCTGCTGGCGAACTTGAGACTCAGCCAATATGAAGGCCAAGCCGGGATTATCCTGGAAACCCTTGCCCGCAGGGCCATTGCCGCCGGGAAACAGCAAAGGGTTGAGAAGCTTGGCTTAGAGCTGAAGCTTGAACATGAGCTCGAGCCGACTAACACTCGCGCCGAGCTGGTGCTTGGGCAGTGGCAAAGCGCGCCGTTATTTTCGGCGCTGCTGCAAGCCTGGTGCACCGAGCCGGACAGTGAACTGCTGGCGCTGGCCTTTATTCAGGCCATAGGCAAAGGGATTATCACCGCAGCGTTCAAAGCCCGTAACTGGCTCAAGGCAGAAGGAATAAACGAGCTGCCGCTGGTACTGAGCGGCGGCGTGTTTCAAAGTAGGCTTCTCAGTGAATACTGCCACCGGGAACTCGCCCGGCTTGAATTTCACCGCTTGAAACCCGGCCTGGTGCCGGTCAATGATGGCGGTATCGCCCTCGGGCAGCTCTGGTATGGATTACATCAACCCGGGCTCACACAGAGCCTGGCCGAACGTTGAAATTACTGATTGATATCAAGGCATCTGCCGCCAAAGCGGCGCATGCTCAGATTAAGGAACCAAAGGGAGTTCATTATGTGTAAAGATTGCGGATGTTCACTGCCCAGGGGCAACGGCGGGCATCATTCTCACGAGCATGGTCATTCTCACGGACACGATCACAATCACGGTCACAGTCACTCTCATGGCCATTCCCATGAGCACTCTCACAGCCATTCTCACAGCCATGGCACAGTACACACCAACCCACAGCTGAACGACAGCAAGACACTGTCGGTGATCCACAAGATCCTCGACAAAAACGATATCGAAGCCCAGCACAACCGTGAACACTTCGAATCCCACGGGGTGATGGCCTTCAATATCATGAGTAGCCCCGGCAGTGGCAAAACCAGCCTGCTGGAGCATCTCGGTGCCTATACAGACAAAAAATACTGCGTCATTGAAGGCGATCTGGAAACCTCGCGGGATGCCGACCGCCTCAAGGCCAAGGGCATAGAAGCGATTCAGATCCAAACCGGCAGCGCCTGCCACCTGGATGCCTTTATGGTGCACGGTGCCCTGCACCAGCAAGCGCTCGACAACATGGATATCTGCTTTGTCGAGAACGTCGGCAACCTGGTGTGCCCGGCCAGTTATGATGTTGGCACTCACAAGAATATTGTGCTGGTTTCCATCCCCGAGGGCGACGACAAGATTGAAAAATATCCTGTGATGTTCCACCGCGCCGATCTGGTGCTGCTGACCAAGTGCGATCTGCTGCCCTACTTTGACTTTGATGTCGCCGAGGCCCGCGCCCAGGTGAGTAAACTCAACCCCAAGGCCGAGGTATTGGAAGTCTCTACCAAAGATCCCGCCAGTTTGACCCGGGTCGCCCAGTGGCTGGATAAGCAGCTCGCCGCCTTTGCCGAGCGCACTTCGGAGGCTTGCTGATGTGTTTGTCTATCCCATCCCAGGTAGTGGAACTGCACCCCGAAAGCCAGAGCGTTACCGTGGAAACTCTGGGGGTTAAACGCACAGTGAGCTGTCATCTGTTGGATGAACCGCTTGCCATTGGTGACTATGTGCTTATCCATATCGGCTTTGTGATGAACAAGATAGATGCCGAATCTGCCGCCGAGAGCCTGGCGCTGTACCGTGAGATAGCGGCCAAACTGGAGGCGGAAGATGGCAGAGCTTGAACTCAGGCAACTGTACGACGGCTTTCGCTGCCCGGCCACTATCCGTAATCTGGCCGAGGAAATCACCGCACTGGCTCCCAAGCTGGCCGAGCCACTCAATATCATGGAGGTCTGCGGCGGCCACACCCACACCATAATGAAATATGGCCTGCTGCAGCTGCTGCCGGAAAATATCCATTTCATTCATGGCCCGGGTTGCCCGGTATGTGTCATGCCCAAGGAGCGGATAGATCAGGCCGCCGCCCTCGCCCGCCTCGATGATGTGATCTTGGTGACCCTGGGCGATATGATCCGGGTTCCCGGCTCCAAGGGTTCACTCGCCTCTGTGCGCGCCGAAGGCCATGATATCCGCGCCGTCTATGCCCCGCTCGATGCGCTGAAAATCGCCGCAGAAAACCCGGACAAGACCATAGTCTATTTTGCCATCGGCTTTGAAACCTCCACGCCGATGACGGCGATACTGCTGGAGCAAGCCGAAGCCAAGGGCCTTAGTAACCTCTTGTTTCATATCAACCATGTGCTGGTACCACCGGCAATAGATGCGGTAATGAGCCACCCCGAGACCAAGGTCAACGCCTTTATCGGCCCGGCCCACGTCAGCGTTATCAGCGGCGCCCGCATCTATCGTCCGGCGGTGGAACGTTATCACACCCCTGTGGTGGTCTCGGGCTTCGAGCCGGTGGATGTCATGCAATCCATTCTCGCGCTGGTCAAACAGAAAGTCAGCGGCCGCTGTGAACTGGAAAACCAGTATCAACGCGCCGTCAGCGAACAGGGCAATCTATTGGCGCAGCAAAAGGTAGAGCAGTTCTTTAAGGTACGCCCCAGTTTTCGTTGGCGCGGCCTTGGCCCCATTGCCGACTCGGCACTGATGCTGAAACCCGAATACAGTCACAGGGATGCCGAACGCCGCTTTGCCGAGCGCTTGCCGGTGAAACAGATAGACGATCACAAAGCCTGCCAATGCGGCGATATTCTGCGCGGCATGGCCAATCCCAAGGATTGCAAAGTATTTGGCCGCGGCTGCACCCCGCAAACACCGCTCGGCAGTTGCATGGTCAGCTCTGAAGGCGCCTGCAATGCCTATTACAGATATGCCGGAGTAAACTGATGTCCGATAAACGAGTACAACTGAGCCATGGCGGCGGTGGCCGGGAAATGGCTGAGCTTATCAACAAGCTGTTTTTCGATGCCTTCGACAACCCCATTCTCAGACGCGAAGAAGACGCCGCCTGTTTGCATCTTGGCGGCGATTGCGCCTTTACTACAGACTCATTTACCGTGGCGCCGCTGTTCTTCAAAGGCGGCGACATCGGCAAGCTGGCCATTGCCGGCACAGTCAACGACTTAGCTATGATGGGCGCCGAGCCGCAATATTTAAGCTGCGGTTTTATCATAGAGGAAGGCTTTGAAATCAGCCGCCTGAAACAGATAGTGGCCAGCATGGCCGATGCCCTGTCTCAATGCGGAGCCCGCATCGTCTGCGGCGATACCAAGGTAGTGCCCAAAGGCTGCGCCGATGGCATTTTCATCAATACCTCAGGGGTGGGCCGCATTCTCAAGCCTGGCATTTCGGCTCATGCGCTCAAAAGCGGCGATGCCATCTTGCTTTCGCGGGACATAGGCCGTCACGGCGCCGCCATCCTGAGTGCCCGTGAAGGGCTGGAGCTGGAGTCTGAACTCAGCTCCGACTGCGCCGTGCTCTGGAATGTGGTGGAGCAACTGATCGCCGCCAATCTGGAGATCCACGCCATGCGTGATGCTACCCGCGGCGGCTTGTCGGCTGTGCTCAACGAGTGGGCCAAGGCCTCAAACAAGGGCATTACCCTCAAAGAAACCGCCATTCCCGTCTGTGATGAGGTGCGCGGCGTCTGTGAACTCTACGGTTTTGAGCCCTGGGATCTCGCCAACGAAGGCAGCTTTGTCGTCGCCCTGCCCCGCGAACTCGCCGAAGGCGCGGTCGAAATCATGCGCCGCTTCGGTCATTGCGACCAGGCCTGCATCATAGGCGATGTAGGCGAACAACATCCGGGTAAAGTGGTACTGGAATCGGCCTGGGGCAGTCGCCGTTATTTGGATCTGCCACAGGGCGAGCTGTTGCCGAGGATCTGTTGATGCACGAGTACTCTATCGTCAGTGCCCTGATGGAGCAGTGCCAGCAACTCGCCGCCGAGCACGGCGCCAAGGGCATTGCCCGGGTCGCCATCAAGATAGGTGCCATGAGCGGCGTCGAACCTGAGTTGGTTCGCACCGCCTTCAACACCTTTCGTGAGCACAGTGTCTGCCACCAAGCCGTGCTCGATATCGACATAGCGCCGCTGACGCTCTCCTGCAATCAGTGCGCGCTGCAAAGCACCCCAGAGGAGCGCACCGTCATCTGCCCCCACTGCCACAGCCAGGATACCCGGGTCATAGACGGCGAAGATATGCTATTGATGCAACTCGAGTTAATCACAGATTAATCCTGCACAGGCAAAGCGGCGCAGCTATCTGTGTTGAACTGCACTTGTAAAACTTAGGGCCAAGGGCTATCGCTTCAATAATGCCTTTGGCCTTTTCCTCTATCCTTTCTTACTACAGCCTTCTCGCCAATAAAACCTGTGCCTGCCTACTGCTAAATTATCCAGGCAGATAACACCTCTTGTTTTGTTAAGTTGACTTGGTTACTTTAAAGGCGGTTCAACCAGTTATAACATGCGGCCACCACAGGGGCGGCTGGCATGCCAATCCCCAAAAAATCAACACAAAAATAATTTAAAAGGAGAACACCATGACTGAAAACAAGCAGTCTAAAATGGATATAAATTTACATGAGATCAACTGTCCAGAATGCGGCGAAATAATGCCGAAAATTCGTATCCCTCAAAATATAAGTCAACTGATGTGGGGTGGTTGGACTTGTCCTAAATGCAATTGCAAAATGGATAAGTTTGGTAAAAAAGTCATCTAATTAAAACAGACTATAACCGAAATACCCATGGCTTCATCAAATCTACACATGAGCTAAGAAAGGTGCGAATAAGTCCTCGGGCCCTAAAAAAACTGCAGGTACACGTTAAGCTGAACTGTAAAAATAAGTAACCAGCCTTACAAATACCCTCGGACGGTTGGGCTTAAAAGTGGTGGCAAGTATCTGTTTAAAGTCCTAAGCCGCGCGTTAACACCCTCTTGCGACTAATACAACTTACACTACCTTCTGCGCCTCACTATAAGACACTTGCCACCATTTACCTGACTATGACTTCGTCATACTGGCTTGTTTCAAGCCAATACG
Organism: Shewanella chilikensis; assembly: GCF_037953065.1. NCBI lineage: Bacteria > Pseudomonadati > Pseudomonadota > Gammaproteobacteria > Alteromonadales > Shewanellaceae > Shewanella > Shewanella chilikensis. Next base: position 2,491,381 of record NZ_CP149966.1, read on the forward strand.
CTTGCCCAACCAGACACCCAAGCCCAGTGGCGCAAAGAACACTACCAGCAAGAACAGCACGATATAGAGGATTAGGCTTTTAATCACGCCGGTGAGCTCTTCAAACACCTGAGTCACAGTACGTTGCACCAGCGCATCGGCTTCTTTGGTCACGGCCTGACGCTCCCTATCCACCATCTGCTCCAGCGCAATGCGTTCACGTTCCACCATTTTTTCCAATGCCAGACGTTCGACCGACAGTTGCGCGAGATTGCGCTCGGCACTGGCATCCAACTGTACCAACAGCGGCGTCAGCTCGCGGCGCAGATCCACTGCCAGCTCAGACATTAACTGCGGGCTTTCATTCATCAGCTTCTGAAATTTAGCCGAGGTTTCGCTGATATCTTTTAGGGTTTGCTGTACCTCTTTTGAGTTGATGTTGGAGTGAAGGGCAAACAGCTCTGCCTTCCAGCCAAGCAGTTTTGGCGTTTGACTCGCCAGCATGGCCATACGGTCAGACATATCGCTCATCACCTCAGGCACACTGCCGAAGGTAGTCACAGCATCAAACTCACCGATCTTACGGAAGCTCAACCAGTCGTTAAACGCGGAGACCCGTGGAAAGCTAACATCAAACAGCGGGTGAGCCATGGCATATTCGCGGATAAACTGCTGATTGGCAGTAAAATCGGCTTTACTCATCAGCCCTTGCATGCGGCGCTCATAATCAGCCAACAGTTGCTGACTGGTGTTGGCTGCCAGTTGCGTTTGCTCGCCAAACAATGCCTTACCATTACCAGAGTCAAAAAACTGTGCCATCTGTGCAGTAAATGCCCAAGTGTTTATCATGGCGGCTACCGGCGACACCTGAAAAATGGTTTGTCCCAGTGTTTGTTCGGCATTAATTTTCCACATCAAGGCATTGGATTTGCTCTGCAGATCATCAGAGCGTAGTAGTATCAGATCGGCGCTCTGCTCTACTCCGGCAAAAAAGCTGCTGGCATATTCCCGGGTAAATACCCGCATGCTCAACTGCTCCTGCGGCAGCGGCTCAATACCGCTTTCCAATTTCAACTCAAGCAATGAACAACCCGAAACCAGCAACGACAGACAAAGAACCAAACCCCAGGAGGATAAACTACGCATGGCACTCCACCAATACAGACAATAATAAGGAAAAGAGGATCTTACCATTTTGCCGACTATTGCCGCCGAAGATAACCTAAAACGTGAGTAGACTCACAGCCCGCAAACAATTAAAAAAACAATATGATTGAGGATATTTTAAGCGGGTGTTAACGGTCCACTCGATGACCAAGGTTAACCTTGGCGGATACAGAAAACTAATGCAATAACGCAAACAATAGCAATATACCAATGGCAATAAACAAGTTGGTCTTCCAAAAGGCATTTTGGGTTACCGTTTGCCGAATCAATACCCCGCTCCCCCTCAACCAACCGGCCCAACATCCGGCGATCAATGCTTGTAGCATCAAAATAGTCCCCACCAACATATAGGTCAGATCCAACCAACCCTTGGATTGAAACATAGAAGGCAACAGCAGTAATCCAACAATGCCCGCCAAGGCCGCCCAACTGCAACCCACCAGCAATGCCAACAAAGAAGACAATAAAAATCCCTTAAATCCTTGCATCACACTCTCCTTGTTTTCGATAAAATTGCTTCCCTTTAGCCTGTAGTATTTTTTATCTATCCCTATGGAGAGCGTAAGTATCACACGAAAATCAAGAACTCACGTTGAGATAAATAGCATTGGAATCAGGCTGGTTGAAAATACTGACAGCTGGTTGCAAAATGCCATCGTCGCTTCTCCAGTGTTCGCAGTAGTAAGTTCTTGCAGCGTCCCTACCGGCCCAGGAAATAGTTTTCCAAATTCAGCGGTAAGCCTGGGCCAGTTATCATGATGGATATTCACCACACCTACAGCTTGGCGCTCTTTTCACTAATAGCGACACGTTTATCATTGCGAATACACCGCCAGGCATAATCCATGCATTCAAAATAATTCTTTAACGAAAATGCAATACCATTGGTTGACTAGGCGATCAATCGCATTAATTCCCAATAAAGGGGTATTCTGAGAATACAAGCCAATCATTTAAATATTTATTTTTTAGACGTAGCCACATTCCTGCCAAAATAAAAATTCAAGTCAGCAAAAAATATTTAAACTTATAGTGATTTAATAAAGCATTCAAACTTTTCAACCACCTCATCTTTATTATATTTAGAAGGTAACTCCTTAATAAATCTCTCAGGATGATTCAGTGCGTCTTCAATTCTAATGCCTAGATCCTCACCTTCTTTAACCAATCCCGCAAAGTCTTCTCCTAATACCTCAAGTGGACCTACAGCTTCTGTCGCTACAATAGGAATTCTAAGTGCCATGGCCTCAAGCAAAACATACCCCATAGACTCAAACTCTGAACACAACACAAGACACTTAGCTTTCTTCATGATATTCCATGGATTTTTAAGCTCACCTAAAAAATGTACGCGATGACTAATATCACATTGATCGAGTATTCTGTGCAATTTACGGGTAATAGGACCATCATGCTTAGGCTCAGCCCCGACAAAAACCAAGTCCGTTGAATGATGTAATTCTTTGTTATCAATATAAGTTTTTAACAGTAAATCCTGACGTTTCTCTGGTGCAATCCGACCAACATGTAAAATGAAATTTTCTGGTAAACTCATAGTCAAAGATTCATTAGCTTTGGCCTGAATTACAGCAGGTTCAAAAGGATTTGGTATATGTTTTACTGGATATTTAATAAACCCATTAATCTCATCACCAAGTTTTTTAGAAATAAAAACAACCTTCCTGCGACCTAGAGAAAACTTTACTTTAACAAGTTCCTTGAACTTACTTACTAAAGATTTATTGCATTTGAACTTATACAAGGGATCACCATGAATAATAGAAACAACCCCTTTTACCGGAGCGTAACGACTTGCGGCATTATTCACAAGAACCATCACTTCTCCCTTAACAACGGAGCGCTTAAAAAGCAAAAGTTTAATCTTGCTAATTTTCTTAACATTGACCCATGATGACCAACATTCCAAATCCGTTTTATTTTGCTCACCTAAATTCCAAACTTCAACTTCATTACCTCTGGCAACCAACTCTTTCACTAATATCAATGTTGCCATTTCAACTCCACCTGGAGATATATGCCTTACCACGAAAATATACTTCATTACACTTAACTATTCAAATGAGATTCATTAACAACAATACTAAACTCTCTGCTACAACTCTAGCCTGACTAAAACTGGTAGCTAAAGGTAGAAGGATTTCAAATCCTGCTCAATTTAAGACAGCCACCATCAAAAGTGAATTAATATTTTAAATCAATTCAAAAGCACCTCAAAAACTCATACAACAACAAGGAAACCCAAAAAAAACAAAAACATAATCAAAACATTTAATTAACACAAAACATTTGAAAACACTTATTCACGCCTGCAACCACCCAGCGGACAAGTTGCATCACAAAACAGCAACAAATACCAAGACGAATAAGCGAATATAGAACATCCTAAACACTTTCCGAGCAGCAAGAAGCACGCTATTGGGAGTCAGTCTCTGATAAATAACGACAGTTTTATGGAAATGAGATTCTCTGAGACGCTCACTTTCGGAGGTTCATGACAAAGCGACGGAACAGGGCGATGTTTTCCACCGCGTCTTCAAGTGTGATACGTGAGTTATCTTCTTTAAAGAGAACATCCAACACGCAATGCTGGCTGTTCTCAATCCGCCAGTACTGGCGGATGTAGTGGCTGCGCTGCTTCAGCAATAGCATCAGCATCAATGAAGTCGTTCTTGTTACCTTTGACGTAGGGCTTTACATACTGCGGAGGGATAAGTTTGACTTGCCTAAATCGATACCGAGTACTTGAATAAACATGATGATCTACCTCCTGTCCAAATCTAATCTCAGCATAATTGCTGAGGAGGGGGCAGACCATCACATTAGGCCAAACATGATTTGTTTGGCTTTTTTATTGTAAATGATATTAATCCAAGTCTTTCAGTGGCCAAAGTACAATATGATCTTCAAGATCCCTGACTTTAGTTTCACTCAATGTCTTATCTTTCACCGACATCCCCACTTCATGCATAGCATTCTTGGAACCGGTCAAGAGCGGATGCCAGGCGGGTAATGGTCGCCCCTTATACAAACGCCGGTAAGCACAACTATCCGGTAGCCAGTCCAACTCTCCGATATTATTCGCCGTCACCGCAGTACATTGGGGAACAAATTCAAAGCGCTTTTCATAATGAATACAGCTGCAATCTTTATCAGACAACAACTTACAAGCCGCGTTAGTATAGTAGAGTTCATCGGTTTCATCATCGATGAGCTTATTGAGACAACATTTGCCGCAGCCATCACAGAGAGACTCCCATTCATCGGGAGTCATTTCGGCCAGGGTCTTGGTTAACCAAAAGGACATAAACTTGTTGATTCGTTCTTGAAAACTTGCGTGAACGCTATTTTACACTAATTTGAGGGTGGATACTTGATCCGTTCGGAAAGATAGGCCGCCGCCAAAGCAAAATAATCTGAATCCTGCCAGCTTCGCAATGCGCGATAATTCTGATACACGAGATAGTGTCGACCACGTTTGCCATCGGGCATAATCAATGACACTTGCATATCAGTTCTGCCTGGCAGATCACTGCCATCGTAACGACGAACGCCCAATTGCTGCCAGTGACTGAAGCTCGCCTGATAACCTACACCCAGTTGGTCATTCTCTATCGACTCTGGTGCTTTAACCTGACGTCCCCAGGTTTGGGTGTCATCCCAGCCTGCTTGCTGCAGGTAGTTAGCCACAGATGCCAAACCGTCAGCGAAACTATTCCAGATATCAACCTTGCCGTCGCCATCGCCGTCGCTGCCATATTGTAGATAGGCACTTGGCATCAGCCCTAAAGGTCCCATGGCGCCAGTGCTGGAGCCCTTGAGCTCATTTGATTCAAGCGATTGTGACGCGAGGATTTTCAGTGCCGAGATAAACTCATTGTGATAAGCCTCTTGCCCCTCATAGGCCAGTGACGCTGTCACAGACAGCACAGGATAACTCCCTTGCTGATTGCCAAAATCCGACTCGAGTCCCCAAAGCGCCAAAATAAACCTGGGTTGCACCCGGTATTGTTTGCCCAGCCCAAGCAACAGCGGCCGATACTCTTCAGCCAATACTCGCCCCTTGACCACCATCTCTTCATTGATAATCCGGGGAATATAGTGTTCTAAATCCTGCGGTGGCTTCGGAATGGCTTTATCATCATTGGAGGCCTTTTTAAACAGTTTTATTTGGCTGAAGGCCTTATCCAATGTGAGTTGATCTATCCCTTGCGTTGCCGCGTCCTGTTTTAATATATCAAGATACTGCTCGAAACTGCCCTCAGTCGCCACGCAAACATTGGGCAGCGCCACACCCAGCAGTGAAATAAACACCAGGGAAAATCTATCCATAAACCGCGTTATTCCTTAAGCAGAGTGATCATCCAAGCCCTTGCTAACTCTCAGCTCCTTCAGCATATCCACCTGAGGCGGCGGCAATTGCAAATAATAGCCCTTTTCTGCCAGGTCTGCTTTTACCTTGTTAATATCAGCAATGCCCAGTTGTTGCCTTTTCTGCAGCGGCAATAGCATTACCAGTTGTGGCGGCCCAAATACCTGCATCAAGGGAGCAGGTACATCATCAAACTGGCCTTTCTTGTTAACGAATAAATAGGTGTCGGCTTTTTTCAGGCTTTTATAGACAGCACAGATCATAATTGTATCAATTTCCATGGGTTCAAACTTGCCACTCATCGGGGCACACTATAACATGGACGCCTTGGAATATAACGCTGTCACGCAATCTGACTGTTCATTTTCTGGAGAATGATGCCGGGATGCCAAAACCTAGTCTAGAGCTAAAAGGCTCTTCTTTTACGCTCTCTGTACTTCACATCAATACCCCTGATCTGGGCGCCCTTTTCAAAGAGCTCGATGGCAAGCTCGCCCAGGCTCCGCAGTTTTTTATCAATGCCCCATTGGTGCTTAACCTGAGTCAAGTTAGCGACACTGATATAGATCTCAAAGGACTGCGCCAGGGACTAACCGACAGAAAGTTGGTGATTGTTGGGGTAACTGCAACCGATAAGGCTCTCAATGAAGCCGCCAAAGCTCAGGGATTAGCCAGTATCAAGGCGGGAAAGCAATCAGAACTGCCACCGCCTCCCCCGAGAGTCACCAAGATAGTGAAACAAAACGTGCGTTCCGGGCAACAAATATACGCCAAAGACGGTGATTTAATCGTTTTTGGCGCTGTTGGGAATGGCGCTGAAGTCATTGCTGATGGTAGCATTCATGTATACGGGGCACTGCGTGGTAAAGCCATGGCGGGAGCCAGCGGCGATAAACATGCCGTGATTCTGGCCCAGTCCATGGAAGCTGAACTGGTTTCAATTGCGGGACAGTATTGGTTGACTGAAAACCTGCAGCAACACTGTACCGCCAAGAGTGGTTGTATCAGGCTCAGCGGTGAGTCATTAATCGTTGAATCGCTGCCCGGATAAGGCAGATGGAAAGGATAAAATAGAACATGGCACAAATTATTGTTGTCACCTCAGGTAAAGGCGGTGTGGGCAAAACCACATCGAGCGCGGCTATCGCTACCGGCTTGGCGCTCAAAGGACATAAGACTGTCGTTATCGATTTTGATATTGGCCTTAGAAATCTGGATTTGGTCATGGGCTGTGAACGCCGGGTTGTTTACGACTTTGTCAATGTCATCAACGGTGAGTCCAATCTAAATCAAACACTTATCAAAGATAAGCGCTGCGATAAACTGTTCGTTTTACCGGCATCCCAGACCCGGGACAAGGATGCCCTGACCCGAGAAGGTGTCGGCAAGGTACTCGATGATTTGAGCAAAGACTTTGATTACATTATCTGTGACTCCCCTGCGGGTATTGAAACCGGCGCCATGATGGCACTCTATTTTGCCGATATCGCCATAGTAACAACCAACCCTGAGGTTAGCTCGGTCAGGGATTCAGACAGAATTCTAGGCATGCTGCAAAGCCGTAGCCGCCGTGCCGAACAAGGGCTTGAGCCTATCAAGGAATATCTGCTGCTGACCCGTTACTCCCCTGCCAGGGTGAAAACCGGCGAAATGCTTAGTGTGGAAGATGTACAGGAGATCCTGGCAATAGAACTGCTTGGAGTTATTCCTGAGTCCCAGGCAGTGCTCAAGGCTTCCAACTCTGGCGTGCCGGTGATCATAGATCATGACAGCGATGCAGGGCAGGCCTATGAGGATACAGTGGCTCGTCTGCTGGGTGAAGAGCTTCCGCTACGCTTTGTCGCGGAAGAAAAGAAAGGATTCCTTAAACGAATATTTGGTAGCTAAATTATGTCATTACTCGATTATTTCAGAAGCAGCAAGAAAAGCAGCACCGCGGCAACCGCCAAGGAACGTTTGCAGATCATCGTTGCCCATCAACGCGGTGAGCGCGGGGCCCCGGATTACTTTCCGCAGATGAAGCAGGAGATAATTGAAGTGATCCGCAAGTATGTGCACATCTCTGAAGAGCAGGTATCTGTGCAGTTGGATCAGAACGATGACAACTTGTCGGTACTCGAACTCAATGTGACTCTGCCGGAACGCCCCTGATTAAAGGGCACACCCTTATAAATAATGCCGTTTCTGTAAAGAGACGGCATTTTCTTATCTGGTCATTGCCAATACAACTCGCTCTGCCAAACACTGATTGCAACCCACTCAAAAAGCTATTTAATGATGGTTTCAGTAAAAAGCAATTTTGGATAACGGCCGACAACACCCATAAAAAATCCGATGAGTCTGTATCATCGGATTTCAGTTTCAGCTTTGCCAGAGCAGCATTTGATTTATCCCTGGGGATCAGCGCCTGGCAACCGGCACTTCCAACATAGCCATAGCAGCCACACTGGATTCCAGAGGTTTACCTTCAAAACGAGCCTGGAAGCTGTACCCCTCAGGGCCAATTCGCTCAAGTGTCTTGGCCGGTACCTTGAACATCACCTTCAGTGTCTGCCCCGGCTTAACGCTGATATCTCTGATTGCTTGAGTGAACATCATTTCGTCTGACCAAGCCCAGACTCGCTGTTCCTTGTCATCCACCAACCAAAGATCCGCCGTCATCCCAGAATTGAAGCGAATCCCAATCGGGTATTCTTTGGGATTATGGATCTCCAGCATCACCTGCAAAGGTTGCTTGTCGACCACATCGCTAAATGTCAGCTTACCTTCAAACAGTGCCGGTGTCGGCGCTTTTTTGATGGTACCAAAGTGCAGTGTCAGCATTCTGAGTTCCTCTATCCCTGTCGGGCTCTTTTGAGGCACAGGCTGAGTAGTTGCGGCATTGGAGCCGCTGCAACCAACAAGTGCCAAGACCGCTAGCAAAGGCAAAACGGCGCGCATCAATTACCTCCTCCAAGTTTCTTGAAGATGCTTTCTTTAAGCTTGTCTTTCACCTTCTCGGTCTCTTCCTTGAGCTTGGAATCAAACAATGCCTGAGTATCGAGCGCAAATTTAGGTTCCTGGAATGAACCAGAAATCATCAACGGGATTTCAACACCGGCCAGATCATTCTTGCCTTCGCCGCCCTGTCCCTTGAGGCTACCGACCACTGAGGTTTTCAGCTTATAGTCCAACTGTTCACTGATAAGGTTGGCACTACCTGCACCCGCCAAGCGAATAAGTGGTGATGCCATAGCGAGATCCGGGTTGTTGGCCACACCATTTTTCAGACTGAAACTGCCGGTCAGACTGGAAAAGTCTGTCTTGCGTTCACCCTCGTCCTGAGCCGACAAATCACCTTTAAGCTTGGCTTGAGCACTGCGGATCATATATGGGATATTCACCCCATAGAGCGCACCATCACTGATTTCAAACTTACCGTTGGCATCCAGGTTCTGCTTGATATTATCCGGGATCAAGCTCTTGCCTTTACCTTTGACACTAAACGCAGTAGCTCCGGCAAGAATTTTCAAATCGGCCGCATCCTTGAGCAGAGGTTGAATTTTGACGCCGCTGAGCTGAGTATCAAAATTGTAGCTGGCGACCTTGTTGCGACCGTCAAGCTGCGCCTTGGTCATCAGTTTGCCCTGATACAAATCAGCGCTGAGCTGCTTCATATCCAGCACGCCATTGGTCAGAGCCAGATCCATCTGCCAGTTTTCAGTGGTCAAGCCGGCAACCTTAATGGCCTTAACAGCAAGATCCATGGCGAAATTGACCTGTTTCATCGCGCTCAAGTCTGGTTCACTGCTGGCCTTGGCGGCCGTTGCCGATTCAGTAGTTTTGGCGGCGGCTTTATCTTCTTCTCCGGCAGGCAGTAACTTGTCGAGATCTATTTCCCCCAAAGCCAACTTGGCTTTCACATCCGGTATCTTGCCGCCGAAAGCCACTTTAAGATCCCCTTTGCCTTCAATATCGGCCACCTTGAGACTGCTCAATACCAGCTCGGCGTTTTGACGATTAAGATCCAGTTTTACATCAGCATTCAGGGCGGCGCTCAGGCTTCCGCCGGGCATACTCTTGCCTTCAACGCGATTTTCAATGGCAAAGCCGGTGATCTCCAACTGCTTCATGTCCGCTGAAATCTTCAATTGCCCTTTACCCTCGCTGGCAATTTTCATCTCCGACATATTGCCACTGAACTTATAAGCCAGAGGCGCAAATTTACCCAGCGAAAACTCGCCCAAGGTCAGAGACTCAAGCACAAAGGTTTGATCACTGCCACTGCGCTTGTCGAGCAGATGAATCTGGGTATTGGTGATATTGATGCCACCGATATTGAGACTGGCCAATCCCTGAGCGCTGCCTTCGGTATTCTTGGGTTGCTCTTTGGCCGTCCCTGTGTCACCACTGAGCCCATCCAGACTGGTGCGGCCGTCTTTCTGGGTAATGAGATCCAGTTTCAAGCCATCGAGATTTAATTGGGCAATTTCCACTTCTTTACGAAACAGCGGCATCAAAGCGACTTCAGCGACAACCTGGTTGACCGCCAGCATCTGTTTTTCATCAAACCCATCCGGGTTACTCAGGCTGATACCGCCCAATTCAATTCCCAGTGTCGGGAAAAAAGTCCAGTTGAGATCCTGACTAATGACCAATTCACGCCCTGTCTGTTTTTTTACCGCATCGACTATTTGGGGTTTAAAGTCGTTGGGATCAAACAACAAGGTCAAATACACAACCAGACCGAGAAACAATACCGCGAAAATACCCAGTATCCACTTAACCACTTTCATAATAGTTTCCTTGTTCAACAATAAGGACTAAGGCGCTTGTTCAACTGATAAAGGCCATATTCAGGGGATTTTGACTAATTGCGATGCCATTATCGTCAGCATAAAGCATCATGCCGGGGGTTATCTGCACATCACCGATGCAAAGTGCACAGTTTATTTCTCCGGCCCCCTTGCGCTCGGTTTTAATGGGGACTGCCGCCAGAGCCTTTACCCCAAGCGGCATAGTTGTCAAGGTGGCAACGTCACGCACAGCACCGTAGATCACCACTCCCTGCCAACCATGGTCAACAGCACTCTGGGCAATGAGATCCCCCATAAGGGCCTTGGCGGTAGAAGCGCCACCGTCCACCAACAGTACTTTACCCGTACCATCGGTTGCCAATAGCTGTTTCACCTTGGAGTTATCCTCGAAACACCTGACGGTAACGATTTCGCCCCAAAAAATCGATTTGCCACCAAACTGACAAAAGACAGATGGCAGCAACGTGAGATCATTTTCATAATGATCAAAGAGATCCGGTAACAAATCCAGCATATAGGCCTCCGTGCAAATACTGCTTTCTAGGTTAACGCCCTTATCCTGTCACCACAAGTTCCATGATAGCAGAACAGTTGTCTCCAGATTTATCCCATCCAATAAACGGTGAAATGCTTGAGTAATTTCAGAAATATACTATAGACTATTACAGGTGACAGCTTTGCGATCCCTTTATCCTGTCCCCCCTTTCGGGCAAAACTTCGTTTTAAGTGAACATACATGACAAAAGATCTCGATTTGCAGAGTGCTATTGCGGCACTCGATGCATATGGATATGAAAAAAAACACTCAACGGATCTTGAGCAAGCCAGAAACAAACAACAGATGACCCGCTATTTGAAGTCTTTGGACTTTAGCCTCAGGCGTCTGAAGCTTCTTCAGGAAGCGGTCAATGAATTGGTTGAAGAAACGCAAAACAACTTGCATAAACAGGAGCAAGTACAAACCTTTAAGACCAAGGTCATCAATTTATCCCGCGAACTCAACATGTCCTATGATGAAGTATTGGTCTATATGGCCAATCAGGGTAGTAAGTAAGGATGTGAGTTCAATATCGATTACAGTATTGTTCGATATACCAGAGTTGTTTGATATATCAGAGAGGCGCAGTCAATATCTGCGCCTCTCTTTTTATGGGACAAGGATGTGCGTTATCACCCCAGATAGTATTTCACAACTTATTTCACTTTTTGAATCCTATTGCATTATTGTTCGCTTGCTACAATTAACAAAAGAAATAACTGTCTTCCGCTATCGGTTTCACTTTCCAACCGAATACCACAAATAATCCCATGAAAAATATGAGCCTTTTATAGCACGCCCTTCCGTTTGCACTACACTTAAGAAAGTTGAAATCATCTGGATTGAACAAAACACGGGCTTCAGACTATGACTAATGGAGGACAGCAATAACCATGGGAAAGATGCTAGTGCCTTTGGCTCTATTGCTATTCTTGTTTATCTGGCTCAGCATGCCCAGACAGCCAAACTCCCCAGTTTTGCTCAACCAGACGCCGGTTCGCATCGCCGTATCCACCTCACTGCTTTCGGCCCCTGTCATTATTGCCGACAAGCTCGAACTCTTTGCCCGCGAAGGCGTCTATGTAGTGCTGCAACCACTTCAAGGAGGTGATCTTTGCTTCGAGGCTATGCTCAATAACAGGGCTGATCTGGCCACCAGCTCTGAATCCGTAGTGATGTTTAATAGCTTCAAGCGAACCGACTTCACCGTACTGGCAAGCTTTGCCGAATCGGATAACGACATCAAACTGTTAACCCTACATCAGAGCGGTATCACCACTCCGGCCCAACTGGAAGGTAAGCGCGTTGGCGTCGTCGCCGGCAGCGCCAGCGAGTATTTTCTTGATACCATACTCAACATAGCCGGACACCCGTCCTTAGCGCCGGTTCGGGTGGATATCCGCCCGTCCGCTTTAGCACCGGCGCTGCTTGCAGGCGATGTGGATGCAATTTCGGTTTGGGAACCATACGGATTTCAGCTATCGCAACATCAACCTGGCAAGATAAACGAATTTCCCAGCCGCGGTTTGTATAGCCTATCTTTTAATCTCATCAGTCGTAAGGGCGACAATCAGGCGTACTACGAACACCATGTGCGGATCCTCAAGGCGTTGAAACTCGCCAGTGAATTTATTGTTCTGCACCCGCAGGAAGCCCGTCAGTTGGTTGCCGAATATCTGCACCTGCCCACTGAAGAAGTCGTCGCCCTATGGCCAGACTATCTGTTTCGTTTGTCATTGGGTAATAGCTTGCTCAGCAATCTGCAATCACAGGCACGCTGGGCCATGACCAGCGGCACCATAGAAGCCCAGCAGTTGCCCGACTTCAGAAATGTTATCGCACCCGAAGCACTGGATCAGATACAACATATGTCATTGGTAGAACAGAGATGAAATTATCCAGCCGCCTCAATATCCTGGTCATTCTCTGTGTTACTCTGACACTGGTACTAGCGCTGTCATTGCTGCAGCAACGTCATTTCTCCCAGCAGACGTTCCAACAGATGCACAAACTGGTGGAACTGCAACTACACCTGGATCTGCTGAGATCCAACTTATGGCTGCTGCAACAATACAGGGACACCCAAGCGGTGGAAAACACCCAAAGGGATCTGCTGCGCCTGAACGCCCTCTTGACTACCACTCAGGTCGATGATGAGCAGCAACAACAGCTGTTGGCTAACCTCAAACGCCAAAGCAACAACATCAGCACCCTGTTGGAGCATTCTCTGCCCAAGCTGTCTCTGATAGCAGATGATCAATTGGTCAGTAGTATGTTGCTGTCAAGATATAATATGAGCATTCAATCCATGAGCGAAGACCTGTTTCGCTTTCAACATCACACCATGGACAGAGCCCGTGTGCTGCAGCTCAGTCATCTCTATCTCAACGGTGCCCTGCTGTTGGCCATAGCCCTGCTGGTGACCGGCTTTACTCTGCATACTCTGAGGCGTTTTCGCCGCCATTTGGGCAGTTTAAAACGCGGCATTCGCGATCTGGCCAAGGGCGATCTTCATAGCCGTATCAGACTGGAACAACAAGATGAACTCTCGGAGCTGGCCCATGAGTTCAACAATATGAAGCAGGCATTGATGGAAGCGACAAAGCGAAAAGATCAATTACAGCAGGAAGTAGAGGAACAAACCCAGCAATTGCAACTACAGCAAGATAGATTGCGCTATCTGGCAGATCATGACGATCTCACCGGCGCACTCAATCGCGGCGCCGCCACCACCGAGTTGGAACACGCCATTGTGCGTTGCCAGCGTCAACAGCTTAAGGCGGCGCTGCTATTCATTGATCTGGATAAATTCAAACCCATCAACGACAATTTTGGTCACAACGCCGGTGACGCAGTGCTGGTGGAAATAGCCAAAAGGCTGAAGGAGACATTAAGACGCTCTGATCTGGTGGCCCGCATCGGCGGTGATGAATTTATCATCTGGCTGGAGCCAATAACCGACCGTAAAGAAGTCTGCACTGTGCTGGAAAAAATCAATACCCTCGGCCGCGATATCCCCTGGCAAGGACAACAACTTCAGGTTGGCCTGAGTACCGGCATCAGCCTTTATCCCGAGCATGGCGATACCCTGGCCGAGCTTATCAACGCTGCCGACAGCGCCATGTATCAGGCTAAGCAGGCACCCCTGCAAACTTCAAAGGAGTTTGCAGCAAAGAAGCAATACAGCTTTGCCTCGCCCTTGGCCGACGCCTGACAAAGCCTACCGTCTCATGCTCAGTCTCTGCGTCTTTCTTCAAGCAAACGGCCACAGACAGCGAAACCAGTTGAATCTCGGCAATCTTATCGCCAATAACAGCACCATGGCAGCGAAATAAAGACTGGGTTCGATGATTTCGGACTTAACCGACCAGTAATAATGCACAGGTACCAACAGGGCTATGGCATAAATACTGTAGTGCAGTTGCTGCCAACGCCGCCCCATCCGGCGCTGCAATGCCTTGAACGAGGTCAGCGCCAGCGCAGCAAGCAACAACCAGGCGCTGGCCCCCACCAAAATATAGGGACGCTTGATAATTTCACTGAGTAGCAGCTCCCAGGCAAACAGCAGATCCAGGCTGAAATAGCTGAGAATATGCAAGCAGGCCCAGGCAAATACCCAGAGTCCGAGCAAACGCCGGGTCTGCATCAACAACCCCAGTTTGAATTTTCTGGCCACAGGCGATACCAACAAGGTTGCCACCAAGGCGTTGAGTGCCCCTTTGCCGGTGAAATGGATAATATATTGCACAGGATCACCACCGGCGCTATCTGTCACCACTTGCAGAACCAAATAAAGCAGTGGCAAACCGGCGGCCAAATGCAACAACGCCTTTAACCAAGGCAGTTGCTTGGGAGCTAGACGCATCAATAATATTTCCTTAAATCCAGATCCCGGTACAGATGAGCAACCTGCTCGCCATAGCCGTTGAACATCTGGGTCGGGATCCGTTTGGCAGAGAAGATCCCGCCTTCGGCAATCCGCCGCTCTGTCGCCTGTGACCAACGCGGGTGATCCACCTTGGGGTTCACGTTGGCATAAAAACCATATTCATTGGGTGCCAATTGATTCCAACTGGTCGGCGGCTGTTTGTCCAAAAGCCTAATTTTCACGATAGATTTAATGCTCTTGAAACCGTATTTCCAGGGCACCACCAAACGCACGGGAGCACCATTTTGCGGCGGCAGCGTCTTGCCATAGAGGCCCACCGACAGGAAGCTCAACTCGTTCATCGCCTCATCGAGCCTTAATCCCTCCACATAGGGATAATGAATGCCGCCGCCCATCAGGCGATTGCGTTGCCCAGGCATCTGCTCGGGATCAAACAGGGTTTCAAAGGCCACATGAGTCGCAGAGGATTTGACTCCGGCCTTGGCCAGCAAAGCCGCCAGCGGAAAGCCGACCCAGGGGATCACCATGGACCAGGCCTCGACACAGCGCAAACGATAGTGACGCTCCTCCAGAGGAAGCAACTTGAGCAAATCGTCATAATCCAACGTCAAGGGGCGCTCGACCTCACCTTCAACTTTCAGCATCCAGGGATTAACCTTGAGGCCCTGACTGTTTTCGAAGGGATCTTGTTTACCTGTACCAAACTCGTAAAAATTGTTATGGCGGATCACCTTATCAAGGGGGGTCAGGCTCCCCGGTAATTGAAACTCAGGGTTGCTGCGATAGTTGAGATTTGAGGTCACAAATGCCTCGTTCTCGCGCTTTTCACCAAAAAGGTCAAACAGGCCAGCCTGAACATGGCCGGGAATACTGGCACCTATAGCGCCGAGCCCCAACGCCTTGACTATGTTGCGCCGATCGCGAAACACAGATTCCGGCGTGACTTCAGTTGCCGGCAACTCCCAGGGCATTTGCCTACCAATCCCTAGTTTAAATTTTTTATTGCTCACAGTGACCTCTCAATAGCTGCAGTCAATTCAGTTTATAAGACCCAGGCAGGCAAAGAAAAATTTCCTGCTGGAATAATTCCAGCAACTCCATTGGCTGAACATTGGCTGACAAGGGGTACAAAATGGGCAACTCTTGGCCATTTATCCTGAGTCTGCATGCCCTGGCCCTTGAAGGCCCTGACTCATTCTGCGACTCTATCCGGGTTTTCCGCTCCTCTTTTTGCACTCAAGGGACATGATATGGACTTGGCCACCACAATTTCCGCGCCTCAACTCATTGCCGCCGCAGCCGTATTACTGCTGGGTATCTTGCTTGGCGCCCTCTTTAATCAACGCATGACCCGTAGCCGCTGGCAACAGATTAAAGACCAGTTAATACTGCAACATGAACAAAGATGCAGCGAGCTCAGCGAACAACTCAGCAGCAGTCAGGAAAAAGCCGAATGGCTGGTGTCACAACTCGGTAAAGCAGAGGCTATTGCCGAGCGGGTGCCTGACCTGGAACAGCAACTCAAAGATGCTCAGCGCAAACAGTTGGAAACCCAGCTTAACCTGTCAAAATCCAATGCGATGCAGCAGACAATCAGCGCCCGCTTCGACGCCGAGC
The DNA here is from genome assembly GCF_037953065.1 of Shewanella chilikensis. Taxonomy (NCBI): domain Bacteria; kingdom Pseudomonadati; phylum Pseudomonadota; class Gammaproteobacteria; order Alteromonadales; family Shewanellaceae; genus Shewanella; species Shewanella chilikensis. The sequence goes on from NZ_CP149966.1 coordinate 2,507,757, forward strand.
AACAGGCGCTCAACGATAAGATTGAACTGCTTGAACGCAGTGAAGCCCGCTTAAAAGAACAGTTTGAAAATCTCGCCAACAAAATTTTTGAAGACAGAAGCGAAAGGCTAAAATCCCAGAATTTATCGCAACTCGATGGCGTACTTGGGCCACTAAAGCAACAGCTCGAAGGCTTCAGAAGACAAATTCATGAATCCTATTCACAAGAACAGAGTGAACGTTCCTCACTGAAACACCAGTTGGAAGATCTCAAACAACTCAACCTGCGCATGAGCCAAGATGCGGTCAATCTCACCAAGGCGCTCAAGGGTGACAACAAGCAGCAAGGCAATTGGGGCGAAGTGATCCTGGAGCGTGTGCTGCAGGAAAGTGGCCTCAGACAAGGGCACGAGTATGATGTGCAACAGGATCTGAAAAATGATGCCGGCAAGCGCTTTAAACCCGATGTCATCGTCCACCTGCCGGCCAATAAGGATGTGGTAATAGATGCCAAGATGTCACTGCTCGCCTATGAACGCTACTACAACGCCGAAACCGATGAAGAGCGTTCCCTGGCGCTGCGTGAACATATCAACTCTATCCGCGGTCATATCAAAGGCCTGAGCCAGAAGGACTACCAGCAACTGCACGGCATCAAGAGCCTCGATTATGTATTAATGTTTATTCCGGTGGAACCCGCCTTCCTGCTGGCACTGGAACAAGAGCCGCAGTTGGTGAATTTCGCGCTCGAAAACAACATCATGCTCGTCAGCCCAACCAATCTTTTGGTAGCACTGCGCACCATCAATAACATCTGGCGCTACGAATACCAAAACCAACACGCACAAAGGATCGCCAGGCAAGCCGGTAAAATTTACGATAAACTCTGTGGCTATCTGGAAGATATGGACAAACTCGGGCGCGCGCTGGACAATGCAGAGAAGTGTTTCAACGGCGCCATGAATAAACTGGCTACCGGCAGGGGTAACCTTGTCCGCCAGGCTCACCAGATGCAACAGTTGGGCGTTGAAACCAGTAAACAATTGGATAAACAACTACTTGAAAAGGCGATGACAGAAACGCCCTTGCCAGTAGGCAAGGAGGTTGATGCCATAGAAAATACAGAGAAGGACGGCGAACTCACCTCCTGAATTCAGCCTCTCAAGTGAAACTGGCCATCAACAAGGAGTTTTAGATGCGCAGAGCCTTGACCCGAATCGCCCTCGCCGGCAGCGTTGCCTTGAGTGCATTGACAGTATCCATCCCTTGGATGCTGTTTCCCGGGATAGGCCATGCGGCCAAGGCACCTGCCGCTTTGGAGCAACAACGCCAAAGCTACCTAAAGGCCAGAGAAGCGCTGGACAAGGGCCAACTTGCCGATTATCGCAAGCTCAGGGCCCAACTCAAGGATTACCCGCTCAATATCTATCTGGATTTTCACGCCGAGCTCGATGACATAATGGCGCTTGCAGGCCCAGAAGCACAAAAGGCGATAGACAAATTTGAGCATTCGCCCCTGCATGGCAGCGCCCGTCACAGGTACCTGCTGCGAGCCGGCGCCGACAAACGCTGGCATGACTTTCTGGCCATTTCCCCGGAACTGCCCCGAGCCACTGAGCTGCAATGTTACTTTTACCGGGCCCAGCTTGGGCAAGGGAATAAACAGGTCGCCTGGGATGGTGCCCGTCAACTCTGGCTCTATGGTCGCTCCCGTCCCAAGGAGTGCGATCCCCTGTTCAATGCCTGGAGCAAAGCCGGGCTTCGCTCACAGGAGTTGATCTGGTCGCGAATGTTGCTGGCCTTTGACGCCGGACAAAACGGTCTGCTGCAGTATCTGGGACGCAAAGTCACCCAACATCAGAATCAGGCCAAACTGCTGCAGGCGGTATACAAAGATCCCAATCGCCTTAGACGCATGAACCAGTTTGATGGCGCGGCCCCCATCTACAGCGATATCGTTTCTGCCGGACTCAAGCGCCTGGCCCGTAAAGATCTTCGTCAGGCGGTGCGTTTGTACGTTAAGTATGAAAAGGCCGGTAGATTCAGCGACTTCCAGGGGCGACAACTGAACCGTTATCTGGTCAGGCGAGCGCTTATCGTCGAGGACGAAGGGCTTAGGGATCATATCGACACTATGTTGCCGCTGCTCGAAGCCGACGATCTGACCGAGCGCCGTTTGCGCTGGGCCATTGCCGAGCAAAATGACGCCGATATCCGCCGTTTTCTCCCCTTACTCAGCGACCAAGGCCGCAACGATGCCCGCTGGCGCTACTGGCATCTGAGAGTCAATGGCCGGGACGATGCTGTGCTCGAAGCGCTCAGCAAAGAACGTAATTTCTATGGTTTCTGGGCCGCCGCCGAACTCGGTATCGCCCCCAATCTGGCGCATGTGCCGACTCAACCACAGGCACAGATGCAGGCAAGGCTTGCCGATGACAAGGCGCTTGCCCGGGTATCTGAGCTGCTGGCGCTGGATAAGTTGGTCGATGCCAGAATCGAATGGAGCCAAATGCTCGCCCGCCACAACAAACAGATGCGTGCCCAGTATGGGGTCTATGCTCAACAGCAAGGATGGGATGCATTGGCGGTTGAAGCCAGTATTCAGGCCAAGCTCTGGAATGATATGGAGATGCGCTTTCCCTATGCCGCCGATCCTTTCTTTACCCAGGCAGGTAAAGACTTCAAGGTCAATGTCAATGAAATTCGCGCAATCTCCCGCCGCGAAAGCGCCTTCTACCCCTACGCGACTTCGTCAGTGGGTGCCAGAGGCCTTATGCAATTGATGCCAGCCACCGCCAAGCAAACCGCGAAACAGTTTAAACTGGCGTTCAACGGCAATCGCAGTTTGTACGACCCGGCCATCAATGTGCCACTCGGCAGTGCCTACTACACCAAGCTGCTGGAACAGTTCGACAACAATCGGGTACTGGCCGTTGCCGCATACAATGCCGGTCCACATAGGGTAAAACGCTGGTTGAAGCAGAGCGATGGCAAACTGGATGTGATGAGCTTTATTGAAACTATCCCTTTCAGCGAAACCCGCGCCTATGTGCAGGCGGTGTTCACCTACCGGCAAATTTATGAACTGCGTCAACAGCAAACTCGGCCACAGTTCAGCGAAGCAGAACTAGACCGCCGCTATTGAGGCGGCGGTGAATTGGCACTGAGTCAAATTCCCAACACTTTGATATTAAAGAGCTTGTTCCTAGACGTATTTTTCAGCGCTCAACGCTTTAGTGGGGTAAATTGACTTGTTATCTTGGCCCCATAATGGGAATAATTAGCATTCATTTAGCTAACTCCGTTGATAACTACATGGATCTTTCCCCTCCGCGGCACATTGCCTGTGAATATCAGCCGCTTGTCTGTCCCCGAACTCTGGCCATTCAAGGCTATGAAGCCCTGGCCCGCTTTTACGATCACCAAGGAGCCTCCTTGGCACCTAATCTCGTATTCGACTGGCTGCATAGAGACAGCCGTGCTCTGGCGGCGGTAGAACTGCAAGCCAAGCTGTTGCAACTCAGTCAGGCGCCCAAGACTCCCAGACTCAACCTCAACCTGGATCCTCACGCACTCGATAGCAGCAACTGTCAGTACATGATGCAGGCACTGGATAAGTATCAGCAGCAAACCGGAGGCTTGACGGTGGAGCTGATAGAAAACACCTGCGTCAACGATGCCGACAAGGCACAAACATTACTCAAGGAGCTGCACCGGCGCGGGATCACCGTAGCGCTCGATGACGTCGGCGCACCCCATGCCATGGTGTCGCTACAACTGTTGACCGCCGTAGACTGCATCAAGCTCGACCGTCACTGGCTCAGTGCCATCCAGATACCACTCATGGCTAAGCTTCTGGAAAACTTGCTTAATTTTGCCAAGTCCTGCCAAAAAATAACTATACTCGAAGGAATAGAAACCGAGCAGCACCTGTCTCAGGCTCTGGCTTTGGATGTGGATTTGGTGCAAGGTTTCTACTTCAGACCTCAGTTCATCCAAACCGAGCCGGAACTGATTTCAGTGACCATCTAACAAGGAAGCCAATGTGTCCAGGAGCCAGATAACCCAGGTACTGCAGCAGCTCGAGCAAGTTTTGATAGGCAAGCCCAGGGTAATACGGCTGGCACTGGCCTGCATTCTGGCTCGCGGTCACCTGCTGATTGAAGATCTGCCGGGCATGGGCAAAACCAGTTTATCCCACGCGCTGGCGCAAACCTTAGGCCTGAGTTATCAGCGGGTACAGTTTACCAGCGACATGCTGCCGGCAGATATTCTCGGGGTTTCCATCTTTGATAAGCAGCAATCTGAGTTTGTATTCCACCCTGGCCCCATCTTCAAACAGATGGTGCTGGCCGACGAAATCAACCGCGCCAGCCCCAAAACCCAGAGCGCCTTGCTCGAGGCGATGGCAGAGCGGCAGATCACTGTCGACGGTGTGACCCACAGGCTGCCGCATCCTTTTTTTGTGGTCGCCACCCAAAACCCCACAGACCAATCAGGCACCTTTCCACTGCCGGAATCCCAGCTGGACCGCTTTATGATGCGCCTCTCCATTGGTTATCCCAACCAGGACGCCGAGTTGGCCATGCTCAAAGGACAGGAGCGCAACCAGCCCCTGCCCCAGTGTCTGAGTGCGCTCGAGCTGGATCAACTGCAGCAGGAGTGCGAACAGGTGGCCGCTTCCGACGCCCTGCTTAACTATATTCTGGCGCTGGTGGAGGCTTCCCGCAACCAAAACGAAGGCTATGGCCTTTCCCCCAGAGCCACCAAGGCGCTGCTGGCGGCTGCCAAGGCCTGGGCCTATATCCAGGGGCGTCAATATCTGGTGCCCGAAGATGTGCAAGCTGTGTTTGGCGCCGTTGCCGAGCACCGCCTGCGGCATTCGAGCCAACTTCAGGGCGAGCAGTTATCGGCCAAGTTACTCGGCACCATTAATCCCATTCGGTAACAACGAGATGGCCTCTGTGACCTCCCTCTTCTCTGCGCGGCTCAACCGCTGGTTGTCACGGCGTATTCCCGCCGCCAAAGAGCAACGTTTGAGCCACAGAAGCATCTTTATTCTTCCCAGCGGCTTTGGCGTTATCTGGCTGGCGCTGGTACTGCTGCTGTTTCTGTTCGGCACCAACTATCAAAACAACCTGGTGATCGGTCTGGCCATAGTATTGGCCAGCGTGTTTCACACCTGCATCATTCACAGTTACCGCAACCTGGCGGGATTGAGACTCAATGCCCGTAAGCCTCCCCAAGCCTACGCCGGTGACAGCCTCTCCTTCCCTGTCACCGTCAGCGCCGACAGAAGCCTGTTTCGGCTCGGTTTCAGCTACCCGGGAGAGCGGCAAGTCTTTATCTCCTGTGTCGATAACCAGGAGCAGACGGCTTTGGTGCCCATGCAGCCAAGGCCCAGAGGCCTTTGGCATCCAGGTAGACTCAAGGTGGAGTCCTGCTATCCTCTGGGGCTCTGCCGCGCCTGGTCTCATCTGGATCTCGACACCAGTCAATGGGTGTTTCCAGCGCCTGTGGTCAGCACAGCTAAACTGGGCCGCTGTGAACACGTCCCCGAATCCCAAGACAGTGGCGAGTGGCTCAGCGGCGTCGATGAATACGCCGGGCTTAAGAGCTATGTTCCGGGTGAATCGCTCAAACAGGTGGCCTGGAAACAGTGGGCTCAGGGCCGAGGCATGCTCAGCAAGGAGTTTGCCGAGCCTCAGGGGGCGCCTTTGTGGCTGGAGCTTAATAGCAAGTTAACCGGCGATGAGTTGGAAAAGCGCCTGGGTGAGCTGAGTTATCAGGTCAATCAATTGGCCCATTCAGGCCAAACCTGGGGGCTTAAGTTAGCGGGCAGGACCATAGCGCCTTCTCAAGGCGAACCTCAGCGTCAGGAATGCCTCAAAGCCCTGGCGCTCTATCCGGCAAAGGCTGAAGGTACCGGCCGATGAAAGCCGCTCGCTTGCAAACCGCGCTCAAGGAGACCTCGGAGGAGATCATCGCCCGCCGCACCTTGCTTTGGCTGCTGATCACCAATCTGGCAGTGCTGGCGCCGCTTGCAAGCAAAATCACCCTGGGAACCCTGGGGATCTGCGCCATCTGTTTTGTCTGGCGCTTGGGGATCTATCTTGGCAAGGTCGCCAGGCCCCCCAGAGTGCTGGTGACTGTGCTGGCCATTGCTGCGGCGCTGACGTTGGCGCTGGTGAGTCGCGAACTTGGCCTGCTAAATGCCCTGGTCAACTTGTTGATCCTCGGCTATTCCCTCAAATATATCGAAATGCGCAGTCGCCGCGATGTCAAAGCCGTGGTACTGGTGGGCTACTTTCTTATCGCCCTCACCTTTATCGACCATCAACAGATGCTCGACGCCCTGCAACTCTCGCTGGTGGCTGCGCTCAACACCTGTGTGTTGGCAAGCCTCTACCACGAACAGGCCTCGTTCAATCGCCAACTGAAACTAACCCTGATGCTGCTGGCACAGAGTCTGCCGCTGGCGCTGCTGCTTTTTGTGGTGCTGCCGCGTTTCAGTCCGCTTTGGATGGTGCCGCAGATGAAAAGCAGTACCACAGGGCTGTCCGATGAGCTTAGCTTTGGTGATATCTCGCGCCTGACCAAATCCAACGAGCTGGCATTTCGCGCCAGTTTCAAGGGTCAGATACCGGCTCCCGAAGACAGGTATTGGCGCGCACTGGTATTGGAAGAATATGACGGCAAACGCTGGCAGCAGTCACGGGGAATAAAGGCGCTGCAGCAAGACAGCTTTATCATGAATAGCCGCCCCGAACCCGGCGTCCCCAAAGGGCCTTTTATCGATTACAGCATCATAGCCGAGCCGAGCGGCCAGCATTGGCTGTTCGGCTTGGATCTCGCCTACAGCATGGATCCACGCCTGGTGAATCTACCGGACTTTCGCCTCTATGCCATAAGGCCGGTAGAACAAAAGTTGCAATACCGGGTGATGAGCTATCCTGATGCCCCGCTGGATAACCGCTTGAAAGCGCCGCTGCGGCAGCTCAATCTGAGCCTCCCCGATGAAATCAACCCCCGCAGCCGCAAACTTGCCGCCGATTTTGCCCATCGTTACCCGCAAGCCGAGCAGCGCTTGACGGCCATGATGCAGTATTTCAACAGTCAGCCGTTTTTCTACACCCTGACGCCCCCGCCGGTGGGGCCGCAGCAACTGGACGACTTTTTGTTTGAAAATCGTGCCGGTTTCTGCGTTCACTACGCCTCGGCATTCACCTTCATGGCCAGAGCCACCGGCTTGCCCGCCCGCATCGTCACCGGCTATCAGGGCGGCGAATACAACCCGCAGGCCGGTTATCTCAGCGTGTATCAATATATGGCCCACGCCTGGAGTGAGGTCTATCTCGAAGGCAAAGGTTGGGTACGTTACGATCCCACCGCCATGATAGCGCCCGAACGAATTGAGCAGGGTTTCGACTCCCTGTTCAGCCCGGAAGAAAGCTATCTTTCCGACCGTTCTTTTGCCGGGGTTAGGGCCAGCGACTGGTACAACAGCCTGAGACTCAGACTCGCCAGCCTGGATTACTACTGGAGCGTCTGGGTGCTGGGTTTTGACAACGAGCGCCAGCAACAAGTGCTCTCCAAGCTGCTGGGAGAAGTGAGTATCGGCCGTCTGGCAGCCTTGGTCCTCGGGGTGATGACCCTTACCTTTATCGCCATTATGTTCAACACTGGCCTGCTGCGGCTTAAAAGAGGCCCGGACAGCATCAACCGTCACTATCTCAAGGTATGCCGCCAGGCAGCCAGACTCGGGCTGCCAAGGCCAGCTTCCTTGGGGCCTGTGGATTACGCCGCGGCGCTTGTTGCGCGCTGGCCGGCGCTGACAGAGGAGATAGAAAGCTGGACCTCACTCTATATTCAGCTCAAGTATCAAGGCGCTTCCAAGGAGTCGGCAATATATAAACGCCGCTTTATCCGTCAGTCCCGCACTTTGTGGTTCAAACTGCTGAAACAAGATTTGCAACCCGATAAATCAAGCACCTAGAATAGAGCACCAAAGCAATAAACGGCCCAAAGCCAGGTAACCCTGCTGCCTATGTTTACTCTTATCCAGTCCAACAAGATGGAATTGCTGTCGGCCACCCTGGCAGACCGGCTTCGCGATGGCGTGCCCGGCATGTCGCCGCTTAGCTGCGAGCAAATTCTGGTGCAAAGCCCCGGCATGTCCACCTGGCTCCGCCTTGAGCTGGCACGCCACAATGGCGTGGCGGCGGCGCAGGAGTTTCCGCTGCCGTCCAGCTTTATCTGGCAGCTCTGTTATCTGCTGCTCGATGACGTGCCCAAGGAAAACCCCTTTACCAAGGCGGCGATGACCTGGAAACTGATGGCGCTGTTGCCCTCCCTTCTGGATAGAGACAATTTTGCACCGCTCAGACATTATCTGGGCGACGATGTCGAGCTCAAACTGTTTCAACTCAGCGGCCGTATCGCCGATATTTTCGATCAATATCTGGTATACCGTCCGGAATGGATCCTCGGCTGGGAGCAAAATGAATCCCCGCTGGAGATAGCGCCGCAGCACGCCTGGCAACCCGAGCTTTGGCGCGAGTTGGTGCGTTACAACAATCAGGAATTGCAGCAGAGCCATTACCACAGGGCCAATCTGCACCAAGCGCTGATAGAAACGCTGACAGGCGGCAGCGATCATGCCTTGGAAGACCTGCCGCCCAGATTATTCGTGTTCGGGATCTCCTCGATGGCGCCGCAAACACTGGATGTACTCTATGCGCTCGCCAGTCGCATCGAAGTAGTGATGCTGAGCCTCAGCCCCTGTCGTCACTATTGGGGCGATATCATAGAGCCCAGGGCGCGAGCGCGAATGGCGCTGGCTTTTGAGGGCAAGAAACAGTTGCCCGAGCTCTGGGAAGACAAGCTGGAAGTGGGCAATCCCATTCTGGCCAATAACGGCCGTCTCGGCCGCGAGCTGCTGGATATGGTGCTGGAGCTTCCACCCGAGCGGCTGGAACTGGAAGAGCTGTTTCACCCAGGCAACACAGATACCCTGCTCGGCGGCATTCAAAATGACATTCTGGAGATGGAAACCTTAGGCGAGCCTCTGGGGCCGGATGTCAGCAAATACCTGAATATCGCCCGGCGCAGGCCCTTGGCCGCCACCGACGACTCCATCACCCTGCGAAGCTGCCACAGTCCACTGCGGGAAGTGGAAACCTTGCACGATCATCTGCTGCATCGCCTGCGCAGCGACCCTTCGCTGGCCGCCAAGGACATCATGGTGATGCTGCCCGATGTGGCCGCCTACGCCCCCTATATCGATGCGGTGTTTTCCGCCAAGAGCGGCGATCATTTCATCCCCTATGCCATAGCCGATCGCGGCGCGGCCCAGGAATCCCCCTTAATTGCCGGTTTTCTCAACCTGCTGGCGCTGGACAAGAGCCGCTTTGGCCTGACAGACATCATCAGTATTCTCGAAGTACCTGCTGTGCTGGCCCGCTTTGGCATAGCCCAGGAGGAGCTGGAGCAGCTCAAGGGCTGGCTCAAGGCCGCCGGTATTCGCTGGGGCCGCGACAGTCACAACCGCGAAGAGCTGGGCTTGCCCGGGTTTGACAAACACTCCTGGGCCTTTGGGATCCGCCGCATGCTGCTGGGCTATGCCCTGGGTGATGATGCCGAGCTGTATCAGGGCGATCTGCCGCTGGCCGGTATTGAAGGCCAGTCGGCGCAAGCGCTCGGCAAGCTGTTGAATTTTATTGAAGCGCTCGATGACTTCAGGGAAGAGCTCAAGCAGCAAACCCCTCCGGATGAGCGGGTGGCGCAGCTTAACGCCCTGCTCGATGCCTTTTATCTGGCCCAGGAAGACGATGCCAGGGAAGAGATCAACGACATTCGCCAGGCCATAGACAGATTCGCCGAAGAGCTGCGACTGTCGGGCTTTAGCGGGGTATTGCCGCTGACAGTGGTTTGGCAATGGTTCAACTCTACCTTGAGTGAGTCCAGGGTCGGTCAGCGTTATCTCGCCGGCAGCGTCAACTTCTGTACCCTGATGCCGATGCGCTCCATTCCCTTCCGCCAGGTGTGTTTGCTGGGAATGAACGATGGCGTCTACCCCAGGGTGCAACATCCTGTGGGGTTCGATCTCACCGCCCATGAAAAGCCAAGACGCGGCGACCGCTCAAGACGCCTGGATGACAGATACCTGTTTCTCGAAGCCTTGCTGTCGGCCCGGGATCAGCTCTATATCAGTTACATAGGCCATAGCGAGCGCGATAACAGTGAACGTATTCCCTCCATGCTGGTATCGGAATTGCTGGAATACATTCAGCTGTGTTACCGCCCGGACGAGGCGCAATTTACGCCGTCATCAGTGCCCACAGATGCCGATGAGATTGCCGCCCTTGGCGATCTGGCGGCCGATGCGCTGATGCAGCGCCTCATCATTCAGCAACCGCTGCAGCCCTTCGACGCCCGGCTCTACAGTGACAGCGAGCTGCCCGGCAGTTTTGCAACCCAGTGGTGCCCCCGGGAGATGTTTGCCGCCCAAAGCCCGGCGCCTTTTATTGAACATGAGCTGGGCGAGGAAACCGGCCTCAAGGAGCCGGAGCTGGAACTCTCGGCGCTGATCCGCTTTTTCCGCAACCCGGCGCAGTATTTCTGCCAGCGGGTGCTGCAGCTGGACTTGAGGCTGGATATCGACAGTCAGGACAATGATGAGCCCTTTGAGCTCAACGCCCTGCAACGCTATCAGCTGCAGCTGCTGATGATGCAGGATGCGCTGGAAGACGAGCGCGGAGAGCTGGATGAAACCCTGCTCGACAAGCTCAAGGCCGAAGGTCTGCTGCCGATGGCGCCGTTTGACGATCTGCTGCTGGATCAATACCGGCGCGATATCGCCCCGGCGGTGGAGCGCACCCGTTTTCTTCGCGCCGAATTGCCCAAGCCGGATGCCGTTGAAATAGCGCTCAAGCTTGAGGTCAATGGCCGCGAGCTGCTGCTCTGTGGCCGTATCGAAGACTGCTACCCCAAGGGGCTGGTCAACTTAAGGCCGGGTACCACCAAGCCCAAGGATCTGTTGAGCCTCTATATTCGCCACCTGTGCCTCAATGCCAGCGGCATTCACAGGCACAGCTATCTGCTGGATGCCGGTCACTTCCACGCCATGGCGCCGCTCAAGGCCGAGTCCGCCAAGGCCCTGCTGGGTCAGTTGGCTGCCTTGTTTGAACTGGGGCAGCACAGGCCGCTGCCCTTTATGGCGCAAACCTCCATGGCGTACTTCAGCGCCGAGGTAGAAGATGGATTGCCCATTGACACTGAACATCAGCTGCGGCTTGCTGAGGCCGAGAGCGCCTGGTTGGATGATGCCGGGTTCGGTGACTGCCAGGATCCCCATAACGCCCGCCTGTTCCGCTTTCCGGATGACTTTGGTTTAACCCTTGATGACAGCGCCTATGCTGGCTCGGCGACGGATTTTGGGCGCAAAGCCTGTGAAGATGAGTTGAGTGAAAATGAGTTTACCCTGAGCAACATGAGTGCGGGGTTGCCAGGCGGTTGGCAACTCAGACTCAAGCAGAGCCTGAGTTTCCCGGCGTTGGCCCAGGGGATTTTGGCGCCGCTTATCAGCCTTTACCACAAAGACAAACTGGCCGCCCTGGCCGATTTTACCCAGATGGGGCAGGAATAATATGCAAGCACTGGAGCCATTGAGTTTACCGCTGAGCGGCCGGCGCCTGATTGAGGCCAGTGCCGGAACCGGCAAGACCTACACAATTTCCGGCCTCTATCTGCGCTTATTGCTGGGTGATTTTGAGCGCCCGGGCCTCGGCTGTGAGCAGATCCTGGTGGTCACCTTTACCAACGCCGCCACCGAAGAGCTGCGCGACAGAATACGCAAAAGGATCCGCAGCTGTTATCAGCGCTTTATCGGCTTAAGCGTCAAAGACGATTTTATCGAGCAGCTTTATCTGCGCTGCCCGCCAACGCAGCGCGCAACCGCCCTCAAGCAGCTGGTTCTGGCGCTCAAGAGCCTGGATGAAGCCGCCATTTTTACCATTCACGGCTTTTGCCAGCGGATCCTCTCGGATATGGCCTTTGAGTCGGCGCTGCTGTTCGAGTCGGAATTTACCCTGGATGACAGCGAATATCTGCGCCAGAGTGTGCGCGATTTTTGGCGCCATGTCTGTTATCGGCTGCCAACAGCGCTGGCGACCGCGATAGCCGCCCATTACGCCACTCCGGATGCGCTGGGGCGCGAATTGAGACCGCTGCTCGGCGCCAGTCAAGCGAGCGCCAACCGCGACCCGGGGAAATTCGACCAATATGCCGAGCAGTTGCAGACTCAGCTCGCAAGGCTACGACTGAGCTGGCCAAGAGAAAGGGACGCCACCGAGGCCCTGCTCCACAGCCTGCCGCTCAACGGCACCAGCTATGGCAAGCAGGCCGATGGCTACCCCAAGCTCACGGCCATGCTGGAGCAGATGGACAACTGGGCCAAGTATCATCAGGGGCTGCCGACCCCGAAACTCCTGGACAGCCTGGCTCTCGGGTCACTGAAACTGAGAAAAGGCGGCGAAATCCCTACAGCACAACAAGCGCCGCTACTGGCGCAGATAGAAGCGCTCAGAGACAGCGTAGACTCGCTTATTCCGGCATTTCTCTATCAGGCAAGAGCCCAGATAGCCGAGCGTTTTGCCGAGCTCAAGGCCGAGCGCAACTTGCTGAGCCCGGACGATCTACTGCTGACCCTAGCCAAGGCCATAGGCGGCCTGACCCAGACGGCGCCGGATAGCGGCCTTGCCATAGGTGAGCAGCTCAAGCAGGAGATAGGCAAACGCTTCCCGGTGGCGCTTATCGACGAATTTCAGGATACGGATCCGCTGCAGTTTGCAATTTTCTCCGGCATCTACCCGGCGCAGTTGCCACAGCAGGATGCGGATGCCGGCGCCCAGCCTGAACCCAAGCCTGAGCCAAGTCGCACGCTGTTGATGATAGGCGATCCCAAGCAGGCGATTTACGCCTTTCGCGGCGCCGATATTTATACCTATATTGAGGCCAGGCGTAATACCGCCGATCACTATAATCTGGACACCAACTACCGCTCGGCCTGCAACATGATTGCAGCAGTCAACCGCCTGTTTGCCAACCACAGCGACCCTTTTATCAGCGACGCCATCCCGTTCGAGCCGGTCAAGGCCAATGACGCTGGCAGTAAACAGCTGCTCGCGCCCGGCAGAGAGTCGGCGGCGCTGCAGCTCAGGCTGCTCAAGGAAGATCCGGACAAGGGCCTCAACAAGACCCAGGCCCGTAAACTGCTGGCCGAAGATGCTGCTGCCGAAATCGTGCGCCTGCTCAATGCCGCCAACCGCGGCGAGTGCCGCCTCACCGGCAGTGAGCAGCCGCTGCGCGCCCGGGATATCGCCATTTTGGTGCGCGACAGAAATGAAGCCGCCGTCATGCAACAAGCGCTCAATAATCGCCAGATCGGCGCCGTGTTCCTCAGCCGCGACTCGGTAATGGTCACTGAGGAAGCGCGGGAAATCGCCCTTATCCTCAAGGCTCTCGCCAGCCCCAGGGATGAACGGGCGATTCGCTCGGCACTGGCCTGCCGCTTGCTGGGTTTCAGCGCCAATAAGATCCATGAATTCAACCAATCTGAGACACTGCGCGCCGAGGTGCTCGATACCTTCATGTCGCTGCATGAGCTCTGGAGCCGCCGCGGCATCATGCCGGCGCTGCTCAATCTCGCTGATCACTGGCAACTGCTGGAACGGCTCGGCCGAGAGGCCAACGCCGAGCGGCGTCTTACCGATTTTCGCCATCTGGCGGAACTGCTGCAGCAAAAATCCACCGAACTCGAAGGAATGAGCGCCCTGGTCAACTGGTTTGAGCAGGAACTGCTCTCCGGCCAAAGCCGTGAAGAGCAGCAATTGAGGCTCGCCAGCGAACAAAACCTGGTGCAGATAGTCACCATCCACAAGAGTAAGGGGCTGGAATATCCTGTGTGCTTCATCCCCTTTGTCAGCCTGGCCCGCGACGGCAGTCGCCGCCCCTCGCCCATGCTGTACCACAAAGACAATCAATTAGTCTGGGATCTGGACGCCAGTGACGAAGGCTGGGAAGCCTGTAAACGCGAGACGCTGGCCGAAGATCTGCGCCTCTTGTATGTGGCGCTGACCCGGCCCGTATATCGCTGTTATCTGGGGCTGGCCAATCACTGCCGCATGAACAAGACGGGCATCAACAGCTTTTTGAAAGATACCGCCATAGGCTATCTGCTCGGCATTGAAGACAAGGACTGTGACGGCGATAGGTTGCAAAGCAACGCCGCCTCCCTTGTTTGCGAGGCCATCTCCTTGACCGGGATAGGCGATGCAGATCCAAGTCACCTTCAAGGCACTGAAAACCACTCTCCAAGCCCACTTTGTGCCCAGGTGCCGGCGGCGCGTCAAGGCGCGCCCTGGCGGGTCGGCAGCTATTCCGGCCTGGTCAAACATCTGCCCCACGAGCGGGTGTTGCCGGGCGCCGGTGATGAGGAGTTTGAAATCGAGCCCGCCTCTGTCTATGAGCCGCAGGATGTCTTGCAGGCCAACCGCTTCAGCTTCGAGCGCGGCGCCAATGCCGGTTCTTTTATGCACCTGGTGCTGGAGAAAATCGACTTTACCCAGGCCGAGGAGGAACTCTTGCTGCATCTGCCCCAGGCGATGCAGCAGTACGGCATCGACAGCGATTGGCAAGATGTGCTTTATGACTGGTATCGGGATCTGCTTAACGCCGAAATCGCTCTGCCCCAGGGGCAGAGTCTGCGCCTTGGCGACCTCAGCAAGCGCCAAAAGCTGGTGGAGATGGAGTTTTATCTGCCCCTTGGCGGCGATACCCAGCTTATCGATACCGAGCTCAGTCGCTTGCTGGCCAAGCACGGTTATGGCGGTGAACTGCGCTTCGATGCCTTCAAGGGCATGCTCAAGGGGTTTATCGATCTTACCTTTGAATATCAGGGCCGTTTCTATATTGCCGATTATAAATCCAACCATTTGGGGGACGATTTCAGCGATTACCGCCAGGACAAGATGGCCGCCGCCATCAGCGAGCACAGATACGATCTCCAGTACCTGCTCTACAGCCTGGCGCTGCACAGATATCTGAGCCTCAAACTGCAGGACTATTGTTATCAAAGCCATTTCGGCGGCTGCTGTTATCTGTTTTTACGGGGCATGTCCGCGGCCCATCCCGGCGCCGGGGTGTTTGTGGACAGGCCGGATGAAGCCGTGATCCTGGCCCTGGATGCCTTACTCAAGGGCGAGTCGCCCTCGAGCGCCCCTCAGTTGGAGTTGAGTCTATGACAGATAGCCCATCAATACTGCAAAGCAGCCAAGCTGTTACTGCGCTGCTCAAGCAATGGGAAGAGCAGCGGCTGCTGACGGCACTCGACCGCCACTTTGCGCTGCAGATGGCCGCCATTCACCAAGAGCCATCGCCGCTATTTCTGTTGCTGTGCGCCCTGCTGAGCCGCCAGTTATCATCGCAGCACGCCTGCCTGCCACTGGGGAGCATAGCTTTTGATAATCCGCTGGCAGAGCCCCACCCCAGTGTGCGCCTCAATACCGACCCGGCAAGCCTTGAGCTGGCGGTGGCCAATTTTGCCGCCGTCGGCGCCCCGGGTGAAGACAAACCCTTGATCCTCGACGCTGGCCGCCTCTACCTCAAACGCTATTATGATTTTGAGTGCCGGGTCGCTCGGCGCCTCACCGCCATGGCCGCCACTGAATACCCCGCCACCGACGAAGTGCGACGCGCGCTCGATTGCCTGTTTTTGCCGCCCGCCAGCCATACTGGCCAAGCGACTATTGATGCATCTCAAGCCGATAGTGAAGCTCAAACTGATGGTGAAACTCTAACTAATAGAGAAAATTCCGGCAAACGCGATTGGCAAAAAGTCGCCACCGCCACCGCCTATTGTCGCCAGTTGGCGGTGATCACCGGCGGCCCGGGCACAGGCAAGACCACCACAGTCACCAAGCTGCTGATGCTCCTGTGTCTCGGCAGTGAGATGAACATACGTCTGGTGGCCCCCACGGGTAAGGCGGCTGCGCGCCTGACCGAATCGATAAAGGCCTCCAAACAGCGCCTGGCCAAAGAACTTCTTCCCTTTGCCGCCGAGCTTGACCTTGGCGCCATAGACAAGATCCCCGAAGAAGCCGCCACTGTGCATCGTCTGCTGGGGGTGATCCCCGGCTCGCACAAATTCCGTCATCACCAGGACAACCCGCTGCATCTGGATCTGCTGATTGTCGATGAAGCCTCCATGGTGGACTTGCCTATGATGGACCGGCTGCTCGATGCCCTGCCCGCCAATGCCAGGTTGATACTGCTCGGGGATCAGGATCAGCTGGCCTCTGTGGAAGCCGGCGCCGTGCTCGCCGATATCTGCGCCGGTCTGCGCCACCAGCAGGACTGGCGCATGCGTTACAGCGCCGAGTTTGCCGCAACACTGACAAGGCTCACCGGCTTTGACCTCAGCGATTGCGTCAATCTCGCCCCCGGCATAGGCAATAATCTTTGTATGCTGCGTCACAGCCACAGATTCCGCGGCGATGCCGGCATAGGCGTGCTGGCCAAGGCGGTCAACCTCAGTGATGGCACCGCGATAACTGATGCCTGGAATGGCGGCTATCAGGAGCTTGAGTGGCTGGAAATCGGTAAACAGCAGCAGGGGCTGGCTCAGCTTCTCAGCCAAGCCTGTGAGCACTACCGCGACTATCTGGAAGTGGTGCACAGGCCGGACATCAGCGCCGAGGAGATCATCGCCCGTTACAACCGCTTTCGACTGCTGTGCGCCACCCGTGGCGGCGATTTCGGTGTCGAGGGGATCAATCGGCAACTGACACAAGTGTTGAAACAGGCCGGACTGATCGCTCCGCAGCAGGAGTTTTATCCGGGCCGGCCGCTGATCATCCAAAGCAACGATTACAACCTGGGGCTGTTTAACGGCGATATCGGCGTTATTCTGCCCGATCGTGACAGCAACAGGCTGCTGGCACACTTTATTCAGGCCGACGGCAGTGTGCTCAAGGTGTTGCCGGCGCGTCTTCCCGGCCACGAGACCTGTTTTGCCATGACAGTGCACAAGTCCCAGGGCAGTGAATTTGATTCTGTGGCCTTGGTGTTGCCGCCGAGCCCGAGCCCGGCGCAGCTGCAACTGCTCACCAAGGAGCTGATCTACACCGCCATTACCCGCGCCAAACAGCATTTTTGCTGCCTGGGCAACAGCTCAGTGTTTGACGGCGCCTGTCGTCGCCTCACTCGCCGGGCCTCGGGGCTGGCCGATAGGCTGTGGCAGTGATTGTGGCAGAGATTATAGCTGTAGCCGGGACGATAACGAAAACAGCAACCGGGCCAGATGCCATACGGCCCCGTTTCGCTCTGGCGGCAAAATAACCAGATGAGAGCCTGCGTCAGCTGCCGTTATACTCAAGGCCTGTCTAAGCAGGCATAATATCGGCCAAGGTTATTTATCAGGCCGCTCAGTCAGGAGAATTCATGAGCAAAACCCATATCTTGTTACTCTGTGGCGGCGGGGCCGCCGAGCACAGTATCTCTTTGATGTCGGCTGACTATATCGAAAGTTGCCTGGCAAATATTCCCGACATGGAAGTGCTCAGGTTGGAGCTGGACGCCGCCGGCCACTACCACACCAAGCAGGGCCAGGTTTGCGAGCTGACCAATCGCCGTGAAGTGCGCTTCGATGAGGCCGAGCCCAGCTGGCCGGTGGACTATGTGATCCCCTGCATTCACGGCTATCCGGGTGAGACCGGCGATATTCAGTCCTATTTCAATCTGATCAACCTGCCCTATTTCGGCTGCGGCTCCGAACCCAGCAGCAACTGCTTCAACAAGGTCACGGCCAAGATGTGGTTCAGTGCGCTCGGCATCCCCAATACCCCTTATCTGTTTCTCAGTGAAGCCGGTGAAGCGGCCAACAGCCGCTGCCGTGAGGCCTTGAATGAATGGGGCTCACTGTTTATCAAGGCGGCATCCCAAGGGTCATCCGTCGGCTGCTACCGGGTGGACAACGGCGATGATATCCCCTCGGTGCTGGAGCAGGCCTTCAGTTACTCCCCCTACGTGGTAGTGGAAAAGACCATCAAAGCCAGGGAGCTGGAAGTGGCCGTATATGAATACCAGGGTGAAGTGATTGCCACAGTGCCGGGTGAAATCATCTGCGCCAACAACACCTTTTACAGCTTCGATGAGAAGTATGATGCCAAGAGCAAGGCGGTAACCAAGGTCGAGGCCGAACTTAGCCAAGCGCAAATCGATACCATACGCGATTATGCCATTCGCGCCTTTAAGGGCATGAAGCTGTCCCACCTGTCGCGTATCGACTTCTTCCTTACCGATGAAGGCGAGATACTGCTCAACGAGATCAATACCTTCCCGGGCATGACGCCCATCTCCATGTTCCCCAAGATGCTCAGCAACAATGGCCATGATGTCAGCGAGTGGTTGGTGAGTAACATAAGACGCCAGCTGAGCGAACCGCTCAAGTAAAGCCCCCGTCCTGAGCCAAGCACCAACCGGACTGAAACAAACGCAAAACCACACCCGCCACTCGCGCGGGTGTTCTTTATCCTGCTAAGCTGACAATAGTTGTGACGGCATGCAGGAGAGCTTATGTTCAGTGCGATAGATATAGATCATCTGGTGTTGATCTGCAGCAGTCTGGAAACCAGCCAAGCATTCTATACCCAAGTACTGGGGGCTCATCCCGAGCGGCGGCTCGACTCCCCTCGCCTGTTGCAACTGAGATTCGGCAGCGCCCTTATCGATCTGGTGCCAAGAAGCGATCAACCTTTAGGCCTCAATATGGCGCACTTCTGCCTCAATATTGCCGCCAAGGATGAAGCCTCAGTGCTACAACACCTTGAGCAACACGGCGTGCACCATGAAGGATTTTCGGAAAAATATGGCGCCCGGGGTTACAGCCGCTCTATCTATATTTACGATCCTGACGGCAATCAAGTAGAGCTTAAACTCCTGAGTCGGCAACAGCAGAGCGGCCAATAAGGCGTTGCTTAATCATGGTTTTTGACTGGCGATTTAACAGATAAAAAAGCGCGCCGGGAAAGTTCGGCGCGCTTTTTCCATGAAGCAATAGGCTCTGCCCAGAGCTTTGGGCTCAGAAGCCTTCCACTCCCTGCATATCCGGCAGGTGGTGGGCTATCCCCTTGTGGCAGTCGATACAGGTCTTCTCACCGCTTGCCAGCGAGGTGGAGTGCATATTGGCCGCCCGCTGTGACTGACGGGTGAAGTCCATATACTGGAAGTTATGGCAGTTTCGACACTCCAGCGAGTCGTTGGCCTTGAGTCTGGCCCACTCATGCTCGGCCAGTTCACGCCGCTTGGACTCGAACTTCTCCCGGGTATTGATGGTGCCGAACACCTTGCCCCAAACCTCTTTGGAAGCCTGCATCTTACGGGCTATCTTGTCGGTCCAATTATGGGGAACGTGGCAGTCCGGACAGGTCGCCCGCACCCCGCTGCGGTTAGTGAAATGTATGGTGGTCTTCAACTCCTGATAGACGTTGTTCTCCATTTCGTGGCAACCGATACAAAAGGCCTCCTGGTTGGTGGCTTCCAGGGCAGTGTTGAAACCACCCCAGAAGATGATCCCGGCGACAAAGCCTCCCAGGGTCAAAAAACCCAGACTGAAGTGAACACTGGGCCGGTTCAGCACCCGCCATATCTGTTTCAGTTTCTCAAACATAGCGACTCCTAATGGCTGGATGGGTTCTCAGCCCCGGACTTGAGCAAGTGATCCATATCGACAAAGTCATTCTCCACCATCAATCTGGCGTCCAGTTGCGGCACATGGCACTGGGTACAGAAATAACGTCTGGGTGACAGCTCGGCCAGGAAGTTATTGTCTCTGTCCATATAGTGAGTCACGCTCACCATAGGCGCCTGCGATTCACCGGTGCGACTGCGGGCATGACAGGACATGCACTTGTTGACCTTAAGATCCAGCTGGTAGCCGTCTATCTTGTGCGGTATAACCGGCGGCTGCATCGGGTAGTTACGGGTCTGTTTGATATCCGTATTTCTCACCTTCTGCATCACAGGTGGCGTCGGCTGGCTATTGAGCGGCGCCTGGCGCAAAGTCGCCACCTTATCCTCGGGAATGCCGGCAGCATTGACAGACAGCGCGGTCATCAGTGCAGCAAAGGCCAACAGGGTATGATTCGATTTCATCTTCTTATCCTCCTCAGGCCTTCATCACTTTCACGGCACACTTCTTGAAATCTGTCTGCTTGGACAGCGGATCCGTGGCATCCAGAGTCACCTTATTGATCAACTGACTGGCGTCGAACCAGGGGACAAACACCAAACCCACCGGCGGCTTGTTGCGGCCGCGGGTTTCCACTCGGGTCAGTATCTCGCCGCGGCGGGACACTACCTTGACCTCATCCCCTCGGCGCAGGCCGCGTTTTTTGGCATCATCCGGATGCATAAAGCACACGGCATCCGGGAAGGCGCGATACAGCTCGGGTACCCTCTGGGTCATGGAGCCTGAGTGCCAATGTTCCAGCACCCGCCCGGTAGAGAGCCAGAGATCATATTCGGCATCCGGGGATTCTGCCGCCGGCTCGTATGGCAGCGCGAAGATAACCGCCTTGCCGTCTTTTTTGCCGTAAAACTCAAAACCCTTGCCGGGTTTAACGTAGGGATCCGCACCCTCACGGTAGCGCCAGAGGGTTTCTTTGCCGTCAACCACAGGCCAGCGTAAACCATGGGCCTGGTGGTACATTTCAAAGGGAGCCAAGTCGTGACCATGACCACGGCCAAAGGTGGCGTATTCTTCAAAAAGCCCCTTTTGTATATAGAAACCAAAGTGCTTGGCCTCGTCGTTCAGATACTTGTTGTCGCTTTCACTGAGAGGAAACTTATTGACATTGCCGTTCTGGTACAGCACTTCATACAAGGTCTTGCCCTTGTATTCGGGATTGGCCGCCAACACAGCCTCGGACCAGACTTCGTCTGTGGTAAAGCGCTTGGAGAACTCCAGCAACTGCCAGAGATCCGAGCGCGACTGTCCGGGCGCTGACACCAACTGATGCCAGAACTGGGTACGGCGCTCGGCGTTACCATAGGCGCCCTCCTTCTCCACCCACATGGCGGTAGGTAGAATGAGATCCGCGGCCTGGGTGGTAACCGTTGGGTAAGCATCGGACACCACAATAAAGTTTTCCGGATTACGGTATCCTGGCAAGCCCTCTTCGTTGATATTGGGGCCGGCCTGCATATTGTTATTCACCTGCACCCAGTAGCAGTTGAGATCGCCATCTTTCAGGCGCCGGTTCTGCTCTACCGCGTGGTAGCCGGGCTTGGGCGGAATGATCCCGGAAGGGATTTTCCAGATGGTCTCGGCAATCTTGCGGTGCTCTGGATTATTCACCACCAGATCCGCCGGTAAGCGATGGGAGAAGGTGCCCACTTCCCGCGCAGTACCGCAGGCTGAAGGTTGACCTGTGAGTGAAAACGGACTGTTGCCCGGGGTGGCTATTTTGCCGGTCAGCAAATGGATATTGTAGATAAGGTTGTTACACCAAACCCCTCGGGTATGCTGGTTAAAGCCCATGGTCCAGAATGAGGTCACCTTCACCTCGGGATCGGCGTAGAGTTTCGCCAGCTCCAGCAATTTATGCTCGGGTACGCCCGAGAGCTTGCTGACCTTCTCCAAGCTGTAATCGGCGACAAAGGCCTTGAACTGATCAAAGTCCATCGGGGTAGATTCACCGGCGGTGGCCACGTTCTTGGCTTTTTGTTGCAACGGATGTGAGGGCCGCAGGCCATAGCCAATATCGGTTGTGCCTCTGCGGAAGTTCACATGCTTGTTGACGAAGTCCCAATTAACCTTGTCATTACTGATGATGTAGTTGGCGATATAGTTGAGTATGGCCAGGTCGGTTTGCGGCGTGAAGACAATCGGCAAGTCGGCCAAATCAAAGCTTCTGTGCTCGAAGGTGGACATCACAGAGACTTTTACATGGGGCGCGCTAAGGCGTCTGTCTGTGACCCGGCTCCAGAGGATTGGGTGCATCTCGGCCATGTTGGAGCCCCAAAGCACAAAGGCGTCGGCAGCTTCAATATCGTTGTAGCAGCCCATGGGCTCGTCCATGCCAAAGGTACGCATAAAACCGCCCACGGCCGAGGCCATACAGTGACGGGCGTTGGGATCGATATTGTTGGAGCCGAAACCCGCCTTCATCAGCTTGGAAGCGGCATAACCTTCCCAAACCGTCCACTGACCTGAACCAAACATGCCCACCGCCGTCGGCCCTTTGGTCTTGATGGTGTGCTTCCACTTCTCGGCCATAATGTCAAAGGCCTGATCCCAACTGATGGGGGTAAATTCACCGTGCTTGTCGTATTTGCCGTCTGTCATCCGCAGCATGGGAGTCTGCAGCCTGTCATGGCCATACATGATCTTCGACAGGAAGTAGCCTTTAATGCAGTTGAGGCCGCGGTTGACCTCACTGTTGGCATCACCGTGAGTCGCCACGACCCGGCCTTCGCGGGTGGCCACCATCACAGAGCAGCCAGTACCGCAAAAGCGGCACGGCGCCTTGTTCCAATCAAGCTTGGTGTGTTCTGAACTGGTGATCAGGTTGCTGGCTGTGGCAGGTAAAGCCAATCCTGCGACCCCGGCTGCCGCCATGGCGGCATTGGCCTTCATGAATTCGCGTCTGTTCATTTTCATTGCTCTTCCTCTTCGAGCTGTTCACACTGGTGATACACCATAGCGGTGGAGATCACGCCCTTGAGGGCATTGATTCTGTCCATGGTGGCGAGGATCGCCTGTTCGGTCGGGCCTTCCAGCACCACAACCAGCTTACTTTCATCGTTAACCGACAACTCGGCATTGCCGAACGACAGAATTTGTTGACGAACGCCGGCCATCTTGGGTGGCATCACCTGAAGGATCAGGCTGCTGACATGCAATTCCCTACTCATCTGGTTCCCCTGTTTTAAGGACTCTCGTTATATTTGCGTTAACCGGCTCCCGGTGGACCGGTTAAAATTTGGCTAAACCAGATGGCAAAGCCCAAACCGCTGACCAGCAAAACCGACAACAGCGGCGCCAAAAAAACCGTCAGGAAGATAAATATCTTCAGTTCCAGACGTTTTTCATCAGTACTCGGTGTCTCGCTCATGGCTCCTCCTAGGCGCTATGAAGATGGCTTGCTGCTGTGCTATTCCAGGGCAACGGCCGCCAAGCCCGGCAGATTAAAGCCGCCTTTTAAATGCAACTTGTTTTCGGTTTTGATCATAAAGCCAAAGTGTTAACAAACTGTATACCCCCAAGTTGGTAAACACCTGATACTGTTGATCTGGATCATATAAATAGCCGGTAAAAGACGGATATCACTTATTTCAACCGCCTCAATCGATTGTAATTTCGACATTTTCCGCTTTTAGCTATTCAGGCTCACATGAAATACAGCAAAGAAGTGGCTATTTCGCCAATAACTAACGGTTAAAAAACCAACGAAATAAGCAAAATATCCCTTAGGGAGTAGTGTCCAGGCTGGGCGGGCTTTAAAGCGATAAAACGGCTATATAAGGAGAAACTGAATCCTGTTTCAGGTCACAGAATTCAGTAAAAACAATATCTTGCGGTTGCAACTACAGACAGAGCTCCTTAGCATTATCATGCATTTTAGTTGTATCTTTTTTGATTTCAGGGACCAAATTTCAAACGCCTGTTTGTGCGTCGTCCCAACCAAGGAGAGCCTGTCGTGAACCCCTTTACCCACCCTACTACACTGCCCTTAGTGCTCGGTTTGAGTCTGTCATTTTCCGTTGTCGCAGCAGATAAAACATCGAGCCTGCAATATCAGACCTGGGCGCAAACCTCTGAGGAGATGCAACGGGAAGATATGCTTGAGAAAAACCCCGCCAGCGTGATCCTCTGGGCCGGCTCGGCTTATGCCAAGGAGTACCATAGCCCCAGAGGGCACCACTTTGCCGTCGCCGATGTCAGTCACAGTCTACGCAGTGGTGTTAGCCCCAAGGCTGGTGAAACAGGCCTATCGGCCAGCTGTTGGACCTGCAAAACGCCGGATGCGCCCAGGCTGATGAAAGAGCTGGGTGTAGAAGGCTTCTCTGCCAAGAGCTTTGCCGAGCTGGGTCCGGAAATCCAAAATCCTGTGTACTGCTCCGATTGCCATACCCAAGGCTCAGCTGAACTGACACTGCCAAGACCTCATGCCCAGGATGCCATGGCCAAAGTGCACAAACCCTTTGGCAAACAAAATCAGTCTATGCAGCAATCACAGGTTTGCGGCCAGTGCCATGTCACTTACTACTTCCAGCCTGAGCGCCAGGACAAGGTCAATATCCCTTGGATCTTCGGCAACAGCGCCGATGAGATAGAAAAGTACTATGATGCCCGGCAGTTTTTCGAGTGGGTACACCCGATATCGAGAACGCCGCTGGTGAAGGCGCGCCATCCCGAGTTTGAGCACTGGAACCGCAGCGTCCACGCCGAGGCTGGAATCAGTTGTGTCACCTGTCATATGACCCAGGAAACCAGCGCCGACGGCAAATCTTTCACCAACCACAAGATAACCAACCATCTGCCGGACTTTGAAGCGGCCAATTGCAGCAGTTGTCACCAGAGTCAGCAACACATTACCCAACTGATTGCCGACAACAAGGCGCTACTGGAGACCAAGGCGCAACAGTTACAGGAACTGCTTATCAAGGCCCACTATGAAGCCGGTGCCGCCTGGAAGGCCGGTGCCCAATGGCAACAGATAGGAGAGGCCATTATGGGGATACGCCATGCGCAGTGGCGCTGGGACTTTGCCATGTCATCCCACGGTATTCACGCCCACAACGCCAAAGAGGGTGAAGCCCTGCTGAACAAGGGCTTAGAGCAGATCCGCGCTGCCAGAGAGATATTGAGCAAGCTGAATGCCGACCTTGGCGTAACCCGAGTCGATTATCCGGACTACAGCACCAAGGCCAAGGCGCAGGCAGCCATAGGCGTGGAGCTGGAGAAACTGACCGAGGAGAAGCAGGCCTTTATCAAGACTGAAGTGAAAAAACATTGGCCCAAGGCTGCAAACTTCGGCTATTGAGCGGCAAGGTGAACAATAGCCGGAATGAGAGCCAAGCCTTAATCAAAACATGCAAATTTGATTGGGAATAAGCGGCGTTCGACAATAGCCGCGGTGGGAAATATGGCCGTTTACCAGGCGGGCACCAGCAGGCACTGTGTGTGCTCTGGGCCCGCCTGTTTTTTTATCGCGTCCACTTTAGGAGCCAAACGCGGCTGTCAGCTGGATTTTCAGTTAAAACTGCTGCAACTGGTTGAGGATGCGCTTTTCCGATATCGGATAAGCAGTGCCCAGACTCTGGGCAAAACAGCTGACCCTGTACTCTTCCAGCATCCAGCGCACCTCGGCCAGCGCCTCCGGTACCGCCTGGCTACGCGGCACCTTGGCAAGCGCGGCCTTGAACTCTATCTCGGCGTTGTGAATGCTGTGCAGGTGCAAACGGTCACGGTTAGGATCCACCGGCAGTTTGTCCAGGCGCAGCTCAATCGCCTTGAGATAGCGGATCAGATCCCCAAGGCGGCGCCAACCGGAAGCTTCAACAAATCCCTTGAACACCAGAGCATCCAATTGGCTTTGAATATCACTCATGGCAAAGGCGATATCCAGGCTGATTTTGCCCTTGAGACGCTTACGGATCTTCTGGTGCAAGGTCAAAATCTGCTCCACCTTAAGGGCGATGGCCGCTGCGGTTTCATTGAGCTCGGCCCTGACGTTCTCCTTGGCTTTGGCAAAGTCATCGGCACTGCGGACATTCAACTGCTGCTCATCCAAAAGCTGCTGAATTGCCGCGGCAATAATGTCATCTATCAGTATCTGCACCTGGCCGAACGGATTGAAATACATCGCCAGTTTGGCCTTGTTGGGCAAGGCCTGCTGTAGATGTTTCACCGGCGATGGAATATTGATAAGCAGCAGCCTTCTCAGCCCTTGTCTGTGGTTGGAAAGTGCCTGCTGTTCGTCATCAAATAATTTGATAGAAACTGTATCACCGGCATCCACCAAGGCGGGGAACGCCTTCACCTCATAGCTGCCTTTGCGGCTTTGATATTCCTTCGGCAGGTCGCCAAAGCTCCATTCGGTCAGGGCGTTTTGCTCTATGCCCTTGTCGGCAACCTTGCGTATCGCCTGGTTTACCTGCCCCTGCAATGATGCCTTGAGGCTGTCGAGATCCCGGCTCTGGGCCAAGAGCTTGCCTTTGTCGTCTTCCACCTTGAAGTTCATCTTCAGATGGTCGGCAATGGCGTTGAGATCGAAATCCTCCGGATTGACGCGGGTGCCACTCATTCTCAACAGCTGTTTGCACAGGGAGGGCAACAAAGGCTGGGCAAAAGGTTCCATCGCCTGCACACAGGCGCGGGCATAATCCGGCGCAGGCACAAAATTGCGCCGCAGCGGTTTGGGCAAGGACTTGATCATAGCAACACACTTCTCCTCCCTAAGCCCCGGCACCTGCCAGTCAAAATCGGTATCATCCAACTGATTGAGCAGCGCCACCGGAATAAGCACAGAGACGCCGTCATCCTCGGCCGCCGGTTCAAAATGGTAACTCAGCTTGAGGCTGAGATTGCCCTGCTGCCAGCTGTCGGGGAAGTCCAATGCCGATACATGGGTGTCATCCCTTTGCATCAAGAGTTCGCGGCTGAAATTGAGCAGCTCAGGGGTCTCTTTCCTGGCCTGTTTCCACCAGGTGTTGAATTTGGGCTGGTTGTATATCCCTTGTGGAATGCGCTCATCGTAGAAGGCGAACAAGGCATCTGTATCCACCAGAATGTCGCGCCGCCGCGACTTATGTTCGAGATCTTCCACCTCTTCGAGCAACGCCTGGTTGGCCTTGAAGAAGGCTTCATTGCAGCGTAGCTCACCCTCGGCCAGAGCCGAGCGAATAAAGATTTCCCGAGCCTTAACCGGCTCCAGCGGGCCAAACTGTACCCGGCGGCGGTTGACTATGGTGAGGCCATAGAGCACCTGATTTTCCAGGGCGATCACACTGCCCTGTTTGGCTTCGAAATGGGGCTCGTTGTGCTGCTTCTTGACCAGATGCGCCGCCAGAGACTCGAGCCATACAGGATCGATACGGGCGCAGGTACGGGCGAACAGGCGTGATGTTTCGGTAAGCTCGGCCGCCATAATCCACTTGGGGCCCTTCTTGGCCAGCGGCGAGCCGGGAAACACAAAGAAGCGCCGGTTGCGGGCCCCCAGATACTCGTTGTCTTTATCCTTGAAGCCGATATGGCTCAGCAGCCCCGAGAGCAGCGCCTGGTGCAGTGGCTCATATTCGGCGGCCTGACTGTTGAGGCGCCACTTGAGGTCGTGCACACTCTGACGCAGCTGGGCATAGAGATCCTGCCATTCGCGAATACGCAAATAGGCCAAATACTCGGCCTTCACCTGCTTGCGGAACTGGCTGGATGACAGGCTCTTCTGCTGCTCTTTGAGGTACTGCCACAGATTGAGCCAGGCAACAAAGTCGGAGTCTTTGTCGGCAAAACGGCGATGGGCCTCATCGGCGGCCTGTTTCTTCTCATGTGGCCGCTCACGGGGATCCTGAATCGATAACCCGGCGACAATCACCATCACCTCATGCAGACAGCCAAGCTTATTGGCCTCAAGCACCATGCGGGCCAGGCGGGGATCGACCGGGATCTTCGCCAGATCGCGCCCGAGCGGGGTCAGTTTCAGCGCCCCTTTGTGCTTGCTCACCGCCTGCAACTCTTCGAGCAGCAAGAAACCGTCGCGTATGTGGCGCGGATCCGGAGGCTGAATAAAAGGGAAACCCTCAATGTCACCCAGGCCTATGGCCAGCATCTGCAGGATCACGGACGCCAGGTTGGTACGCAGAATTTCAGGATCGGTAAACTCTGGCCGATTGATAAAGTCCTGTTCGTCATAAAGGCGAATACAGATCCCCGGCCCAACCCGACCGCAACGTCCCTGGCGTTGATTGGCACTGGCCTGGGAGATGGGCTCAATCGGCAAACGCTGCACCTTGGTGCGATAGCTGTAGCGGCTTATCCTGGCAGTACCAGGGTCAATAACATAGCGGATCCCTGGCACAGTCAGCGAGGTTTCGGCCACGTTGGTGGCCAATACAATACGCCGTCCTGGATGCGGCTTGAATACCTTGGACTGCTCGCCGTATGACAAACGGGCATAAAGCGGCAAGATCTCGGTATCGCGCAGGTTACGCTTTTTCAGCTGCTCGGCGGTATCGCGGATTTCGCGCTCGCCGTTCATGAAAATCAGAATGTCCCCCGGGCCTTCGCGACAGAGTTCATCGACGGCGGCAAAGATGCCGTCCATCAGATCCAAGTCGGCGTCGTCATCCTGCAACAGGGGGCGATAGCGGGTTTCCACCGGATAGGTGCGGCCGGACACTTCCACCACGGGCGCATTGTCAAAATGCCTGGAAAAACGCTCCACATCTATGGTGGCCGAGGTGATGATCAACTTGAGATCCGGGCGCTTTTGCAAAATTTGCTTCAGATAACCCAGAATAAAGTCGATGTTGAGACTGCGCTCATGGGCCTCGTCTATGATGAGGCAATCATACTGACTGAGCCATTTATCCGATGCCAGTTCTGCCAGCAGGATACCGTCTGTCATCAGCTTGATATAGGAGTCCTGGGAAACCGCATCGGCGAAACGAACCTTAAAACCCACTGCCTGACCCAGCTCTGTCTTGAGTTCATCGGCAACCCGGCTGGCCACGCTGCGGGCCGCCAGCCGCCTTGGCTGAGTGTGACCAATCAGACCACGACTGCCAAGCCCCAAGTCGAGACAGATTTTGGGCAGCTGAGTGGTCTTGCCCGAACCTGTCTCACCGGCCACTATCACCACCTGATGATTGATGATGGCCGAGGCGATTTCATCGCGCTTTTGTGACACCGGCAGCTCATCCGGATACTCGATGACAGGCCTGTCTGCCAGCCTTTGCTGCGCCCTTTCATAAGCCTGCACCGCGGCTTCACTGAGCTCGGCGAGTTTTTGCTGTTTGGCTTCTGTATCGGGGCTTTTTTTCAAGCGGAATAAGCTGCGGCGAATGCGCGCCGCATCGGCTTGAAAGCAGAGATCCAGATATTCGCGGGAGAGTGGGTGCAGCTTAGCGTTCAAAACCTGTGTCCATTGGGGATCAAAAACGGCGATCCTAACAAGGATACGCCGTCTTGGGTATGCTTACTGACTGATAATGCCCAAATTTCAGTCAAATCAAGCGCAGTTGTCAGGCCGGGGTCAAATAACACTGCTGCATATAGCTGTTCATGGCCTTGAGCACATTGGTACGGTTGATGGTGCCCACCACCCGGCCATCTTCCACCACTGGGTATATTTTCGGCTTCTGCCCCAGCATCTGCTCGGCCAGCTGCAACATGCTGTCATCCGGTCTGACCCAAAGGACATCGGCGCGCATGCAGTCGCGCACCACGGCGGTCAAATCGCAGTGATAGCTGCTCTTGAGCATGGCAGCCATACAGTCTTGCTGTGACAAAAAACCCACCAGGCTTCCTGCTGCATCCACCACGGGCGCCCCGCCCTTGTTGGCCTCAAGCAGTTTTTCCACCGCGGTGGCTATCGACATATCCGCCTTCAGCAGCACGGGCTGACGGTCCATATGATCACGTATTTTTATCGAATCCATAGTTTTCCCCAAGTTCAAAACGGCTTCATTGTTCAGTGTAGCCAATATTTTGCCCTTGGGGTTCAAGCCAACAGCGATTGCCTCAATCCAAAATTTTAGTTATCCCGCCAGATCATCACTTCCGCCGCTTGATTGCTCTTGCGCCAGGCACGGTACATCCCTTCCGTGTTGAACGGCGTTGCCACATTGCCCCTTTGGTCAATGGCGATCACTCCGCCACTGCCGCCGGCAGAGATCAGCCGCTGGTTGATCACTTCATCGGCAGCCTGCAAAATCGACTTTTGCTGATACTTGGCCCTGGCGCAGATATCGCCGGCCACATGGAAACGGATGAAGTACTCACCGTGGCCGGTCGCCGAAACGGCGCAGACACCGTTCTCGGCATAAGTGCCGGCACCTATCACAGGTGAATCACCGATTCGGCCATAACGTTTGGCTGTCATGCCGCCGGTCGAGGTCCCGGCCGCCAGGTTGCCCTGCTTATCCAATGCCACTGCGCCAACTGTGCCGAACTTGTAATCGAGATCCAAAGGACTCAGACGCGCCTGAAAGTCTTTATTGGCTTCGGCGGCGTTGATTTTGGCCCTGGCATCGAGAAGCTGCTGATAGCGCGCTTCGCTGTCAAAGCGATTGCCAGGCACCAGCTCCATTCCCAACGTCAGGGCGAACTCCTCGGCGCCCGCCCCCGAGAGCATCACATGTTCTGACTTGTCCATCACGGCTCTGGCGAGATCGATTGGATGACGTATATGTTTAACCCCGGCAACGGCACCGGCATTCATACTCTTGCCATCCATGATGGAGGCGTCCAGTTCATGACTGCCATCAAAGGTATACACGGCACCGATACCGGCATTGAATAATGGACTGTCTTCCAGCACTCTGATGGCGGCCTGTACCGCTTCCATACTGGCGCCGCCCTTATCCAGTACCTTATAACCGGCATTGACGGCTTCGGTCAGCTTGTCACGATAGGCTTTTTGCTGCTCTTCAGTCAAAGCCGCCTTGGATATGGTGCCGGCGCCGCCGTGAATGGCAATCGCAAAGGGCGCCTCTGCAGCCTGGACCGACATCATACCTCCCAGCAGAAGTCCCAGGCTCAGACTTAAATTTTTTATATTTGTTTTCATTGTATTGCTTCCACATTAACGACTGCTGCCTTTGTAACCATTTTAGGTCCGGATGGCAATCTGTTACTTGCCTGAGCCGAGATCAGAGGCGACAATGCAACAATGTTACATTAAACAAAAGTTCTGATTTCCTTGACCAAAAACAGTCGCTTTACCGCGTATATCCTGAGTTTTGCGTCGATCATGCTGGCCAGCCCCCGAGCAAATAGCGCCGATGATCCTCTGCTTAATCTCCGCATCGAAGGGGTATCGGGTGAGCTTGAAAAAAATATCCGCGCACACTTGGGCAACTTTCCTGAATCCGAGGTGCAACGCCGTGCCTATCTGTTTAATGTCAGCGACAGTGTCGAGGCCGCGCTGGAATCCATGGGCTATTACCATGGCGAACTGGAACAGGAACTCAAGGAAAACGAACAAGGGCCGTGGGAGCTCAAGCTTACAATTACCCCAGGGGAAGTCACCCGTTTGCAATGGATCGATATCCGCCTCGAAGGCGAAGTGCTAAACGATCCCTGGATCAATCGCTGGCTCAGCCAAATCAAGATCAAACCAGGCGATCCTCTCAACCACGGTGATTATGAGCGGATAAAATCGCAGCTAATCTCGCTGGCGCTGGCTCGAGGCTATTTTGACGGCCATTATCAGAAATCGGAGATCCGCGTGAATCGCGATCTCAACCTGGCACAACTCAACCTGTATTTTGACTCGGGCAAGCGCTACAAGTTTGGCGATGTGAGCTTTGAGGGCCACAGCCTACAACCGCAATTGCTCGAAGATTTACTGCCATTCCAACCCGGCGCCCCCTACAGTACCCGCAAAGTCACACAGCTTAATCAAGAGTTGTTGGATACCGGCTATTTTTCCAATATCAAGGTGTTACCTCAAATTGACAAGTTGACGGAAGACAGCATACCTGTGCGGGTCGAACTGAGCCCAAGACCGGATCATTCTATAGAGCTGGGTCTGGGGGCTGATATCGGCTCCAGTACAGACAGTAATCTGGATCCCAGAGTCAGAGTGACTTGGCGTACTCCGCAGCTCAACAGTTACGGCCACTCTCAGGAAACCAGCATAGAATGGTCGAGAGACAGACCTAAATTCCTCTCGACTTATACCATACCCCTGACTCACCCTTTGGATGATCAGCTCAAGATCCGTGTCGGCCTGCTAAGGGACAAATACGGTGTTACTCAAGACTATGTGCCAGAGGATAGGGACTTTAGCAATACAGGTCAGTTGGAATCGACCAAGAAGCTTTTCGGGGTTGGCCGCAGCAAGCGGCTCAATAACGGTTGGCTTCTCAATTACTCGCTGGAGGCAATTCAGGAAAGCTATACCCAGTCAGGCGTTGATTATGACCCACAATTCCTGCTGTTTGGCACCACCCTCTCCAAGACCAGCCGCGGCGATAACAGTCTGGATCCCAAGTCGGGTTTCAGGCAACTTTATAGCGTTGAATATGCCGACCCTTCACTGGGTTCAGATGTTCGCCTGACCCGGATGCAGGCCAAGTTCAAATGGATTGAGACTTTCTTTGACAAGCACAGATTTGTCTCCCGTCTCGATCTCGGGATCAATCTGGCGGCCGAAGGCGATCTGGCGATCATTCCTCCCTCACTGCGTTATTTTGCCGGCGGTGATCAGAGTATTCGCGGTTACAGCTATCAAGAACTAGGCCCCCACCTGGATTACACCAATGACAAGGGCGGCCTGTCTCGGGAAGTTGTCGGTGGCCGCTATCTGGCTGTCGGTAGCCTGGAGTATCAATATTACCTGACCCCAAGCTGGCGTGTGGGTACCTTTGTCGATGCCGGTAACGCCTTTGATGTCAATCAATTTGATCCTGTGGTTTCCGTAGGCGGTGGTATTCACTGGATATCCCCCATAGGTCCCATCAAACTGGATGTGGGCTTTGGCCTGCACGAATCCGATGCCGAAGACAGGCCCTGGCGTATTCACCTGACCATGGGGACAGAATTATGAGCCAAACCCCAATGCAGCAGGAACCCAACTCAAGCAACAAACAAAGGGCAAAGAAACCGTCTCCCCGCTGGCTCAAGCGGCTGAAGTGGTCTACCCGTACCCTCTTGTACATTCCGCTCGGCTTGTTGGTACTGTTGGCACTCTTGCTGGGCACGGCGCCCGGTAGCCATCTGGCGGTATTTATTGCCAGTGCTTTAGTACCGGATCTGGAGCTGGAATATGCTTCCGGCACCCTGAACCGGGAGCTGCAACTCAAACAGCTTCATTGGCAGATGGACGGTATCAGTGTCGATGTAGATGCCGTTACCCTTGCCTGGCAACCTGCGTGCCTTTTGCAAAAACAGGTATGTGTCGACACCCTGGAATTAACAACAACCCAGGTCGACATAGACACTCAGGCCTTCGCCTCAGATTCAACTGCAGAGGAAGATACGCCCAACTCGGAAGAACTGGTATTACCCTTTGGCATCAGCCTGAAACAAGCAAGCCTCACGGATATTCAAGTGCGGGTCGATGAGATGCACTTTGATGCTGCGGCATTGAATACCGCAGCCAATTGGCAGGAAAGTGGGTTACAAGTCATCCAGCTTGAGAGCCGCGGGCTCAGCGTGCTGCTCCCCGAGGCTAATGCGGCAGAAGCGCAAGCGGCAGACAAAGACAAATCAGCCGCCGCGGCTAAGCAACAAAAAGCGGCGCAAAAAACCGAGACTGAACAATGGGTGCTGGCAAACATGCCAAAGGTTGCCATGCCCTTCCCCATCTATTTAAAACATGCCGAATTGCAGAACTCGCGTCTGCAGATTTTGGGCAGGGATGACAGCTTCCAGGAACTGCGTCTCAGTGCCAGCTACATAGGCACCGAGCTGCGGGTCAACGAGTTTTATGCCAAACACACAGATGCCAGTCTGTCACTGGAAGGTGAACTGACTCTGGATAAGCACTGGCCCATGGCACTGACGGCGCAACTGGAGTTACAGCGTTTATCTGAACTGCCGGGGCTCGAGCAGCAACAACTGGATCTCGCCCTCAAAGGCGATTTCAGCGACTTGCAGCTCAAGGCCAAACTCAGTGGCAAGCAGAGCCTGGCACTCAATGCCAGCATCAACCTTGCCAAGCCGGAACTGCCCTATTCGCTGAATGTCTCGGAAGGAGAGCTTTACTGGCCCTTTGACCAGGCTCAGTACAGTGTCAACGGACTAGAACTTGAAAGCAGCGGCGATCTCAAGCAACAAACCGCCAATCTGGTTGCACAATTAAGTACCCCCTTCTACCCCGAACTACTCCTCAATACCCGCCTGGCACATCAGGACCAAAAGCTCAAGATTGAAGAGTTCAGCAGTGACAGCAGCGCCGGTAAAGTAATGCTTCAGGGGACGCTGGATTATGCCCAAGCCATAGCCTGGGATGCAAAGCTTGAACTATCTCATTTCAACAGCGGCGCGATCAATCTGCCGCCTGCGGAGCAAACTGCCAAAGAAAAAGAAGCAAATAGCCAAGTAGCCAAAAATAAAAGCACCAGCGACGTCGAGGCTGGCAGCGCACAAAGCCAAGCTAACGGGAGCAAATCCGATGAAAGCCAGGTTGAAGATAAGCCAGTGATCCCATCCAGCGATATTAGCGGCCAGCTTGCCACTCGTGGCAGCTGGCAGGAAGGCAAATGGCGAGTAAGTCTCAAGCAAGCCCAACTTCAAGGCTTACTGGACCGCCTGCCATTTGCACTGACAGGCGATTTGGAAATAGATGATTCGCTGCAGCTCAGCAGCCAAGGATTATCGCTGCGGGCACTCAATACCCGCCTGGACCTTTCCGGCAGCGCCAAAGAGCAATGGGATCTCAGCGCCACGTTGGACGTGCCCGACTTCAATCTCTGGCATCCCGAGGCGTTTGGTGCTTTAACTGCCGATATCCAAGTAGTGGGCGATGCCAAACACCCGCAGGTACAGCTCAATGCCGAGACCCAGAGTATCAAATTTGGCGATTTTAATCTCAGCGGCAGTCGCCTCAAGGCGCTCTATGCACCACTGGATCTGCATGAGTTTGCCTTATCGCTGAAAACAGGTGAGTTTGACGGTGCAGGTATTCATCTTGATAGTATCACTCTCAGAGCCAAGGGCAATGAACAGCAGCAGAAGTTGGGGCTGGAAACCGAGGGCGATCTGCAACTGGATACTGCCATCCACAGTAAACTGGATCTCGCCAAACAAAAGGCCAAGGTAGAACTTAGCAGATTCAACGTGGGATCCATTCTGGGACTATGGCAGCTTGAACAAACTGCGTCACTGGACTGGGATCTAAAGCAAAACCGAGGCGAGCTCAGCGCCTTTTGTTTAAGTCATCCATCCAGCCAACTCTGCTTAACCGATAATGTCATCCTCACCGACAAAGGTGAAGCCAAGTTGCACTATCAGGGGCAACCCGGGCAACTGCTGGCCAAGCTGTTACCCGAGCGATTCACTTGGCAGGGTGAAGCCTCAATGGATGCCGCCGTCGCCTGGCAACCCGGCGCGCGTCCACAGGGCAATCTCAGCTTCCAGTTGGCCCCCGGAACGGTAAGCCTTAAACGCAAACAGCAAGCCAGCGCCAGCATCGACTATCAGGCACTGACACTCAAGGCCACCTTGGACGATGATGCGTTAAGAAGCCATATTCTGTTCAATTCTGATGCTCTGGCCCGCTGGGAAAGCCAGTTGGATATCAAGGTAACCCCGGATCGCAGCCTCAGTGGTTACGTCAATATTGACAAGGTCAACCTGCAACTGCTTGGTCAGTTTATGCCGCAGCTCGAAACCGTTGAGGGTCTACTTGCAGCCAACTTGAAGTTGGCTGGTAGCCTCAATAACCCGGAGCTCAGTGGTCAACTCAGCCTACGAGATGGTGAACTGGCCAGTACAGCCAACCCGACTAAACTGGAGCAAATCTCCCTGGATCTGGCTTTTGCCGGCCAAATGGCCGAGCTCCGGGGCCAATGGATGATGGGCAGCGGCCAAGCCAATCTCAGCGGTCAACTGCGCTGGCCACAGGGTCAATTCAGTGGCGATATCCAGCTCAAGGGGCAAGAACTCGGTGTTATTCAACCGCCGCTGGCAATTGTCAATATCAGTCCGGATATTCAACTGCATTTCAGCCCGGACGCACTCGATATTTCGGGCGAGATCAAGGTGCCTTCCGGCAACATCAAGGTGGTGCAACTGCCGGCCGGCGGAGTGAGTGTATCATCCGATGTGGTGTTCAGTGACTCCATTTCCGAGCAGGAAGTCAAAGCATCGCCCATGGCCCTGAGTGCCAATCTGAACATAGATGTCGGTGATAAACTGGCTATCGATGGTATGGGCCTCAAAGGGATGTTGGTGGGTACCTTGCGGATGCAACAAGCGCCCCAGAAACCGCCGCAACTCTTTGGTGATATCAAGGTGGTTAACGGCAGCTATAAATTCATGGGTCAGACGCTGAAAATTGCCACAGGTGCGGTACAGTTTGTAGGGCCTATGCAGATCCCCAACCTCAATATCGAAGCCGTTCGGGAGATCCGCGATGAAGATATTACCGCTGGGGTACGTATTACAGGCACTCCCAAAAAACCGATAGTGACGTTATTCTCCAACCCGGCCAAGGAGCAGGCAGAGATCATTTCCTATATCGTTCAGGGGAAAGGTTTTGGCGCAGGTAACGAGCAAAATAACTCATTGATGATGGGCGCCGCGTTATCGCTGAGCTCTCAGGTTGATGGTGGCGCCATTTCTACCTTGGGTGACACAGCCGCTGGGCTGGTGGAGATGTTTGGTTTCTCCAATGTGCAGTTGGATACCAATGATGATGGTAAAGTCGCCATCAGTGGCTATATTGGCAAAGACTTGATGATCAAATACGGTGTCGGTGTATTCAATCCGGGTTATGAAATGACGGTACGCTACTATCTGTTATCGCAGCTCTACCTGGAAAGTGTATCCGGTACTCTGGGCCAATCATTGGATATCTACTACAGCTTTGATCTTTAAGCTGTAAACTCTCATGGTAGCGGATGCCCGCCTTGCGGGTATCCGCTGCTTATCCCTGCTGGCCGGGATATAAAATGCGACTTAAACTGTCCCTGCAGCTCAAAATCCCAAATACAGACATAAAAAAAGCGCCCTGAGGGCGCTTTTCAACATCCAATTATAAATTAAGCGTAAACGAAGTCTACGTGCTCAATCATTGGCTTAAATACGTGACGCTGCATAGCCTGGGCACGTACTTTAACTTCTTTACCGTCCAGAACTATGGTCAGATCGCTGGTATAAAAGTCTTCGTTGGTTTGGATGTTAATGATATCTTTGTGTTCAAACACGATGGCAACGGCTTCTTTGCCGGCGCCATAGATAACACCTGGAACTTTCCCGTCACGACGCAGGCGGCGGCTCGAACCTTTCCCAATCTCAGTGCGGGTTTGTGCTGGAATAGTGTAAGACATAATAATACTCTTTAGATAGTCAATAACTGGCAACTATTTTCGACCAATAGCTGCCTTCATATAAAGCGGGCGAATACTAGCACAAAGGCAGCAAACCAAACAAGTTGATTTGGCCTTTAAAGGTAAAAGAAAAGCCTACTTTTCCCCCTATCATGCTGTTGCTCATCTGTAACATCTGTAATCATTAAGAAAAGCCATTGCTTAGCAGAGGTTTTACCCTGATCGAGATCACAATTTTTCCATCGAGCTGCTGCTACCCTGCTTTCAGTAATCTGGTTTTATTACATGAAGCAGGCCGATGAACGCCAATCTGCAGCAACTGATACGGGATGATAGCCTGTGCTATAAACTAGCAGCGGAACTCCATTACCTGATCGAACATGCTCCCTTTCAACAGGAGAAGCTCGACCTGATTTTATTGGAGTTTCTTGCCTGTAATCAGCAGAAAAGCGGCCATCTGTTACACCTGATGCGTGCCTGCAGCTGCCCGGATCTTATCGAGCAATTGAGCTCAGATGCCCTCTTTTATGACAGACTCAACACCTTGGTCGCCGACTGGCAGCAAACCCGTGAGCTGTTACGTCTCAGATTCCAGTTCAGCGAGTTGATGGTACTGCTGGAAGACAGAAAACCCCGCGAACAGAGCTTTATCCGCAGGGCAGAAACCAACTTTTCTGTGGTAGAAAAACCTACCAACTGCGCACCGGTCCGCAGTCAATGTGGACAAATCCCGACTTCGGATAATAACCGACTCCCCCTAGTTTTAATGACAGGGCAGCCTCACGCAAAGTCTGAAGGTTAACACCGGGGATCGCGATATCCATCGCCATACCCCGCATATGGTAACTCTTCTTGGCGACACCGTTACTCTTACCGGCCAACATGGCATTGGTTTTAGGCGAACGATAACCTGAAATCACGTGGATCTCTTCAGAAATCGACAACGTCTGCTGCAGATTGAACAGGAGATCAAACAAACGTTTATCCATGGGAGCTGCGAGGTTCTGCCGATGATCCCTAAGCAGATGGCTAAACTGAGACAGAGTGCTACTCTGATAATGACCGTCTTTCCAATAAGTCCCATCGCCACGCTCCCCTGTATGGCGATTATAAAAACTCAGGTATCGACTACCTTTGGTAGACCGACTCGCCATCGCTTTTGAAGGAAGCATAGAAACCATTGCCGCGCCACCAAGACCCATCAACAACTGCCTACGGGCAGGACATACTACTGACACTTATTCACCTTGCACAAAAAACAACCACAAGGCGGCAAATTATACGGGATTAACGCCAAGGTCAAGCGCCGATTTGGACCCAGCGCAGGTAAACTTTTCCCGGAGAATAGGTGAAAAATGGGATAATCCCTTGTGCCATATTAAGTTAGTGCAACAGGCTTAACGCTCCGTCAAAACGGCAAAAAAATCCGTTGAAGATAATGTCGGTAAACCTCAAGGGCCTAACAAATGCGCTTCCCCGCCCGACCGCGGCTCAGGCTTGTTAGCCCATTCAGTATCCAATCTCATCTGTGCCTGAGTAGCCACCTTAACCCCGGGACTCAACTGATAGATGTCGCTGCGAAATTGCGTTCTTTCCCACTCATCTATCCAGGCTGTCCAATAAACCAGATGAACTGGCAGGCGCTGTTCGAAGGCAAACCATTGAGTGGTTTGATAATCACTCTGCATCCGCTGCCAGCTTCTCTTATCCCGCACCAGATTATTGGCCATCCAAGACGCCAACTCTTCCACCTTGTCGACTCGAATACAACCGGATGACAAGGCGCGATTAGCCTTGGCAAACAGATGCTTGTCCGGTGTGTCATGCAGATAAACATTAAAGCCATTGCTGAAGTGAAATTTGTAACGCCCCAGGGCATTATCGGCACCCGGTTGCTGCACCAACCGATAGGGGAAACGGCCACTCGCCTCTTTTTGCCAGGCTTCGGCACTCTCTTCAACTTTATTGCCCTGATAATCATAGACATTGAAATGCCGCTGCTGCAGATATTCACCGTCTTTACGGATCTGCGGCAGTAAGTCGCGCCTCAATATGCCCCTTGGCACAGTCCAGGTTGGATTCAAAACTATGTTGGTTATCTCACTGCTGAGCAGTGGGGTTTGCCGATAGGGTTTACCGACTATGACCCGGGAGCGCAACTGCACCTGGTTGTCATCCACCAGAGTCAACTCAAACGCCGGGATATTAACCAACAAGTAACGCTTCCCCAGTTGCTGTTTGTAAACGGTGCGAGCGACAAAGTTGCCGGCCAGCATGCGGGCACGTTGCAATGGTTCAGTATTGAGCCAACGCAGTGTATCTGGACCAATGATGGCATCGGTTTTAAGCCCGTGGCGGGACTGAAACGCTTCTACCGCCGAAACCAACTGCGGTGAATAAAGCTTGTCATTTCCCGGAGTCTCTCCAAGATCACCAAGCCAATATAAACGCCTGGCAATCGTCGGGATCAGCAGATGGCTGTCACCTGGGCGCAGCCAACCACCTGGGTCCAACCTGGGCCATTGATGCCGCTCAGCGAGCCAGATCAAATAGCGTATCCGGCTGCTGGTGGCCAGATAGTCATCCCCCTGAGGTTCCAGCGCCAGCGCTCGGCTGAGCGAATCCGCATCAGGAGGTAGCGTGTTGAAGGTCAAAGGAACGCCGTGGCGCTTCCAGAAATAGGCAATATCCTGCTCTATCCCCTCACGCAATTCCAGCTGTAAATTGAGATCTCCACGGCTCATAGAACGTAAATCTTCGGCAAACTCCTGCCCTTCAGGCAGCAGCGCCAGCAACTGCAACTGATTATTCAGGATCCTGAGCGCGGCATCATCGGCTTTCACTGTAAAGACCGCGCTGCAGAGGAGCAGAATGATCAGTAAAGGCATTAACACGCACTTTGTCATATCGGCCTCCCGGGACATAAATTCAATTATGGCAAATATGCGCTGTGATTCGATGATATTTTGCAGACAACTGGCTGAATAGCCGTAGATTAATATAGGACTTTAACTGACAACTTATCATTAGCGATTGATAATTAACCAGTTATCAGCGTAAGACTGTGATTATAGAGATTATTTTGATATAAAATCCTGCCAAAGTAGCAACAGGCAATATAATGAACAGAAAAATGCTCATTCGGCAGATGGCCGAAAGACAACAGATCTCAATGTCTCAGGCCAAAGTACAACTGCAATATATTCTCGCCAGCCTTACCCAGGCTCTCAGAGAAGGCGAAAAGGTTTATCTGCCACAATTCGGCACTTTCGAGCTCAGATACCACCTTCCCCGCAACGGTCGTAACCCACAAACAGGCGAACCCTTGGAGATTGCCGGCGGCAATCAGCCAAGCTTTAAGGCTTCCCCATCACTGAAACAAGCGCTGCTGCAAGATTAATCCGTTCTCGGGGCAGGCTCTCTGCCCCTTCACAAAGGCGATGTTTATTTTCAACGATACTGACGCTTGTATCTGACTTTGGGGCTGGGATTGGATCTGATATAAATCAGCCGCTATTACGGACATAAACTGGTACAGACGTATGCTTGGCATGAGAACAGAGGCTAAGTTTGCTTGGAGTGACTTTAAGGGAATTCAATGAGGAGAATTAAATTTGGAGGCGCGACCCGGAGTCGAACCGAGATCGACGGATTTGCAATCCGCAGCATAGCCATTCTGCCATCGCGCCTTTTTGAGGTCACAGCATCTGAGTGCCGTGTAAGATTGGAGCGACATATCGGGTTCGAACCGATGACCTGTACCTTGGCAAGGTACCGCTCTACCAACTGAGCTAATGTCGCGTCACTTTTCTTGCTTCGTATTCAGAGCCTGCCCTGACTACGGATTGGCATTCTACGCTTTTAACCCTGACTGTCAACGAAGAATTAGTGCTTAACTGTTTGCTTGGACACTAAATAATCTTATCGAAACATTATTGTGCAACCAGGTACAAATTAGCTCCTTTTAACCGGCTATCAGATCCTTCCAGGCCGCTTTGATATAGCTGATCATCGACCAGAAGGTTAAGAAAGCTGCCACATAGAGTAAGGCGTAAGCGGCATATATCATCCAATCACCTTGCTTCCAGATAAGGCCGATAATTGCCACCATCTGGGCAGCAGTCTTGTATTTACCGATCCAGGATACCGCCACAGCACCGCGTTTACCTATCTCTGCCATCCACTCACGCAGTGCTGATATTACCAACTCACGTCCTATCATGAACATCGCCGGCAAGGTCAGCCAGATAGTGTTGTAATCTTCGACCAACAGCACTAAAGCCGTGGTCACCATCAACTTATCGGCTACTGGGTCAAGGAAGGCACCGAAACGAGTGGACTGCTCCAATTTACGGGCCGCATACCCATCCAAGGCGTCGGTAATAGCTGCAAGCCAGAAAACAAATGCAGCAACAAACGGCGCCCAAGTGTACGGAAAGTAAAATACCAGAACAAAAACAGGCAGTAAGAACAACCTAAACCAGGTAAGGGCGATGGGTATATTAAACGGCATGATAAAACCAAATAATCAAAAGCAGCGCCAATCTTGCCTGATTTTTACTACCCCCGCAATGCATCGTGTATCGTTTGAGCCATTTCTGGACTGATCCCTGGCACTTTTGCCAATTCTGCCACACTTGCCCCCTTCACTTGTTGTAATCCGCCCAGATATTGCAGCAAAGCCTTGCGTCTTTTGGGACCAATCCCCGGGATAGACTCCAAGCTTGAGGTGTTGCGGGTCTTTTGACGTTTATTTCTATGACCGGTAATCGCAAACCTGTGGGATTCATCACGAATATGTTGAATAAGATGCAGCGCCGGCGAATCATCCGGCAGTGAAAAGCTCTCTTCGGTATCACCGAAGATAAGGGTTTCCAAGCCGGGTTTGCGGCTTTCGCCTTTGGCGACCCCAATAAGCGTAGGTACGGCCTCTATGCCGACAAACTTCTCGTTAACCACTTCCTGAGCCATTCTGAGTTGCCCAAGGCCGCCATCGATAAAAACGATATCCG
The DNA here is from genome assembly GCF_037953065.1 of Shewanella chilikensis. Taxonomy (NCBI): domain Bacteria; kingdom Pseudomonadati; phylum Pseudomonadota; class Gammaproteobacteria; order Alteromonadales; family Shewanellaceae; genus Shewanella; species Shewanella chilikensis. Next base: position 2,550,029 of record NZ_CP149966.1, read on the forward strand.
GGATCTTGCCTTGGGCACTGACCTTATCAAACCTGCGAGTTAAGGCCTGCTTCATCGCCGCATAATCATCTCCGGGGGTAATACCCTTGATGTTGTAACGCCGATACTCGCTCTTGTCCGGCCCTTCGCGATTGAACACCACGCAGGAAGCCACAGTGCTCTCCCCCATGGTATGACTGATATCGAAGCACTCCATACGTTTAATCGGGGTGCTTTGTTCAAGCGCCTCTTCAAGCAGCAGAAATCTTTGCTCCACCGTATTGCGGTGGGCCAGCTTGGTATTGACCGCATTGGTAGCATTGGTCTTGGCCAGGCGCAAATAACCGGCTCTGTCACCCCTGACTCGGGTGCGGATGGCCACTTTCTTGTTCAGCGCTTCCATCAGCACCTGTTCCAACTCTTCCAACTCCTCGTAGCCGTCACTCAGGAGAATTTCCCGCGGGATAGTACGCTGAATATCAACATTGAGATAAAACTGCAGCATAAAGGCTCTGAGTACTTCAGCCATTTCGGTCTGCGCCGGCACGCTGGGGTAATAACTGCGACTGCCAAAAATCTTACCCTCGCGAATGAACAACAGATGGAAACAGGCCACCCCTGAGGCGTAGTGCACCCCAATCACGTCAAGATCACCATGGCTGGATGACACTTCCTGCTGCTCAGCCACCCGCCTGAGCGCCATGATCTGATCCCGATAGCGTGCCGCCTGTTCATAAGCCATGGACTCGGCCGCCTGTTCCATTTTCTTGACCAAGGCGCTGAGCACCTGCTGATCCTTGCCCTTGAGAAACAGAGTTGCCAGCTTGACCTGCTCCTGATATTCCTCGTCTGAGACCTTGCCGACACAAGGAGCGCTACAACGCTTGAGCTGGTATTGCAAACAGGGACGCGAGCGCGCCTTGTAGTAGAGATCGTCACATTGACGAATAGGAAACAGCTTCTGCATCAAATGCAGGCTTTCACGCACCGCACCACCATTGGGATAAGGCCCAAAATACTGCCCCTTCTCCCGCTGCGGTCCCCTGTGGTAGGCGAGCCTGGGGTGCCTGTGCTGGCTCAGCAAAATAAAGGGGTAAGACTTATCATCCCTGAGCAGCACATTGTATTTCGGCAAGTACTGCTTGATGTAATCATTTTCCAGGATCAGCGCTTCGGTTTCACTGTGAGTCAGTGTTACATCGATATTGGCGATATGAGACACCAGCGCCTGAGTCTTCACATTAGGAAGATTCTTGCGAAAATAAGACGATAGCCGTTTCTTGAGATCTTTGGCCTTGCCCACATAAATCACACTACCGGCACTGTCGTACATACGATAGACGCCCGGTGCCGAGGTCAGATTTTTAAGAAAAAACTTGGGATTGAATTCCTGCGGCATGAACCCACTCTATGAATAACGGCTGAGGAGATAAAGATTTCAGGGACAGAAAACAACAAAAGAAAGAGGGAGCCATGGCTCCCTGTGTAAATCAGAACTGCCCGGTATCGAGCATTTTATAACGAATCGCCAACCGGGTCAGCTCCACATCACCGCTGATCCCCAGTTTAGCAAACAAGCGATAGCGGTAGCTGTTAACTGTCTTGGGACTGAGGTTCAGCTGCTCGGAGATATCATTGACCTTCTCACCATTGGTGATCATCATCATGATCTGCAGTTCCCGCTCAGACAGAGATTTGAAAGGGTTTTCATCCGTCTGATCAAACTGGCTCAAGGCCATCTGCTGGGCAATTTCCGGTGACAGATATCGCTGACCGTGAGCTACCTGTCGAATAGCTTGGATCACCTCCGGCGGCTTGGCTCCCTTGGTCAAATAACCGGAAGCTCCGGCCTGCATCACCTTGGTCGGGAAGGGATCCTCTGAGTGGATTGTCAATACTATGATTCTGGCATGAGGCTGATAACGCAGAATTTTCCGGGTTGCTTCAAGCCCCCCTATTCCGGGCATATTCATATCCATCAAAATCACATCGGCTTCATTCTGCCGGCTCCACTGCACAGCAGCTTCACCATCACCAGCTTCTCCTACAACTTTAATGCCTTTTTCATCTTCAAGGATCCGGCGGATCCCGGTTCTGACCAACTCATGGTCATCCACCAAATATACGGATATCAACTTCAACCCACCTTAATTATTGTCGGCCTTTTTGTGTAGCCCTGTTTCTTCGAAGCCTTTGGGATAATTTAGCCCATCTGCCAACAATAGAAAAGCGCAAGTTAACTTTATGATTATAAAAGAAACTCATTCGTATATCGGTACCATTTGTCATCAGTGTGCAACAATCTTGTTTTTTGTTGCCGAGGAATTTGCTTGCAAATGCAATGAAATACCATCCAAAACAGCGTCATAGCCAGCTTCAATCCTCTTCTATCAACATATGTAAGTTTCGACCAACCCGCTTCAGGTCTCTCAAGGCAGCCGCTTCTGTAGCAATACGCAGCGGTCTTTGCGGAATTTTGATGGTATTGTGCAAAATATCCATGTCATCGCGCTTGGTATGGGTAAATTCGATAGTGCCATAGGGAGTCTTGAATACCCCCTTTCGACCTGTGGTCATCACAGTAAGGTAGCTGATAGGGATCTGCGAAATCGCACCATATTCAGACAGGGCCGATTCCAGCGAAACATAGTTATACTCACCACGCCGCAGCGCACAGGCGATATGCTCCACCGCAAAACAATCTCGTCGGCTCAGCGCAAACAGGTATACACCGCGGCAGGGTCTTTCCAGGATCCCCTGCTTTATCAACCTAGGCAGGCTTTGTTTAAATGCTTCCTGGGTATCATCGAAAAACACCCGCCTAAGATTCCCTTTGGTGTAAACATAGATACCTTGACGGTCAAAACGATGTAGCCGTTGCAAAGCAGTACTGATATCCATAACGCCATCAAGTCAACTTAAAAGTTAATGATAGAATACCTAACCGTCCACTTAAGATCTATTGGTAGCTGACCTTGCCTGACTAAACAGCCCTCTTTATAACGCTGAACGCTGCAATCCTTTGCCCGGAGCAGTCTAAATCAGCCTTTGAATAATGGTGCAGGAATCCCCCAGCGTATACGCGCAGCAAAAACGATAGATATCCCAGCCGACACCCGAAAACAAACAGCTATTTGCTGATCAAGGCTCAGTTGATGATCCTCAAAGCAAGAAAAGGCCAAGGGCTGCACTTGATCAATTCCAAAGATACTGGCTCAGTCATTGGTCCACAGATGTTTTGATGCCAAGTCTCAAATATCGTCCCAGGCAGGAAAACCAACACGTTCAAATCTGCTTTCAGGACTCATATCACGACCACTATTACACGCCTTAAAGACACTGATGCCTTGTACATTTACGACTTCAATTCGAAGAAAACCGCAAAACACGGTTGATTCGGCTAAACTCAAAACTGAACTCACCACGGGTTTGATAAACCAGACCAAATCGCTAAAAAAGCGCGATTTCAACCTCCCTGCTTCAGGAGAACCTATCTATGAACTCCCCTTTTACCACCCATGGAGCCTTGAGCTGGCATGAACTAACCGCCAGTGACTCCGAACGGGCAATGCGGTTTTACGGTGAGATTTTTGGATGGAGTTTCAAAAAAATGCAGTTACCACAAGGCCCCTACCACATTATAGAAAATGACGGCATCAGCATAGGCGGTATTACTGACAGTCCGGCGCCAGCCATGCCTAGCAACTGGACCGGCTATATTACCGTGAAGGATATCGACGCCGTCGCTATCAAGGCCAAAGAGTTAGGAGGCGATATTCTTTTTGGTCCGGAAGATATTCCCCAAGTAGGCCGATTTTGCTGGATAAAGGATCCCTGCGGAGCCATTATCGCTGCCATCACTTACAGCAGCCCCAAAGCATAAGTAACGAACAGCAGCTATGGTTTGGGTTTGCTATGTTGACCCGGAACATACCGGACTTTTCCGGCCTGGGGTATCGCCCTCTTACAGATGAAATGTTCAGCAAAAAATTGTTAATTATTGCAACTTGAATTAGCAATATTTTCTTTTTTGTATGACACATGTATCAGGGGCGGATAACAAAGATTATAGGTTCAGAAGTGACTTACAAAGCATGCCGAATACGCGTTAGAATAACGCCAAATTTTTGCTGCAAACCTGCTTCAAGGGATCTCACACCGCTATGCCCAATGTGCTGACTCAGCTCTTTTCCCGCTTTCGCCAGGCGCCGCTCGCCATCAAGACAAGCATCTATCTTCTCCTCGGGTATAGCCTCTACGCCCTGCTGCTTGGTGGGCTTGCTCCATGGGTGATAAAGTCGCAAACCCCCAAGCAACTGCAACAACTGCTCGGCCGTCAGGCCAGCCTGAAGGATATCAGCATCAACCCCTTCCTTCTCAGAGTCCGCCTGGATAATTTCGTCCTGCAGGAGAGCAACCCACAGCAAGTCTTTATGTCTTTCACACAGCTTGAGTTGGAACTGGCATTTTGGCGCTCACTGACCCAAGGGGCCATCGCCATAGATCATATTTATCTCGTTGAACCACAAGTGAATGTGCAAAGGCTTGCGTCAGAGGATGACCAAGCTCAATTCAACTTCAGCGATATGCTTGCCCACCTTGAAGTCAATCAAGCACCGCAAGCCGAGGCAACAGAAGACGCCACCGAACCGCCCAGAGTTATTGCCCGGGACATCCGGGTAACAGAGGGTAAGTTCGCTTATATGGATAAGGTCGCCAATACAGAGCTTAGTTACGACGAGCTTAATTTCAGCCTGCAAGCTTTGGATACCAAGGCTTATAGCCTCAGTTTGCCGGAAGACGAGAACAAACCTGTACTGGCGAAAGATGCCAACCGCTATGCCCTATCCTTGACCGGCAGCGACAACGGACAATTGCAGACTCAGGGACAATTTCAACTGCAGCCACTTGAAATCACCGGCGAGCTGCAACTGGCCAAAATTTCCCTGCTACCCTTCTGGCCGTTTGCCGATGGGCTTATCGCTGCCAAACTCAGTGACGGCGAACTCAGCTTCCAAAGTCAGTACCAGTTGAAACAGCAACAAGAGCAACTGCATTACAGTACCCACAAGGGTCGGTTTATTCTGGAAAATCTGCTGTTCTCCGACCAACAGCAAGCCAGAGTCAAGTTACCGCTGTTGGCGCTGGATAACATTCGGGTGGACGGCGACAACCAAAGTGTCGATATCGACGAACTGGCGCTGCAAGGCCTATGGGCCGATGCCCGCCTGGATAAGCAAGGGCTGGATCTACAGCAGCTCTTTATGCCAGCCACAAATGCCAAGCCAGATAACACCGCGGCCAAGGCTCAAGTGGAACCAGCGGTAGCCCAACCAAAGGCGGCAACTGAAACCGAGGCGCAAAATAAGGCCACAGCGAAAGAAAAAGTCACAGCGAAAGAAAAAGTCACAGCGAAAGAAAAAGCCACAGTAGAAGATAATGCTACAGCGCGAGAGAAAGCCACAGCGCATAAAGCCTCAGAGACAAACAAAGCCCTGGAGCAAGACAAGCAATGGCTGCTGACTATTGGCAAAATCAGTCTCAAAGATACAGATCTCAATCTGTTTGAGCAGCAGCAAAGCAATGGTGTCCACTGGCGTGTCTATCCATTGGATATCACCACAGGTCCAGTGCGTTCCAATTTCGAAGGAAACATAAACTACCAGTTGCAGCTGGCGCTGAGTTCTGATGCCCAAAACCCACCGGAAACCAGCCAAGGCCAGTTCAGCTCCACAGGCGCGATAGATGCCAAGGCATTCACTGTCAATGGCGAGCTGGCGCTGACTGAGTTGGAGCTGCAGCAGTTCCAACCCTATCTGGCACCCTATCTCAATATGCAGCTTGAAAGCGGCAAGTTGAGCACTCAGGGCAAGTTCATTGCCAACGCTGAGGGTAAGGCCCATTTTCAGGGACAAGCCGCAATTGGCAAACTGCTTATCAAGGATGGATTGGCATTTGAGCCTCTGCTGAAATGGCAGAATATGGCCATAGATGAGATGAGCTTTGATTCCGAAGCAAACAGCCTCAAAATCAGTAATATATTGCTGGATAAGCCATATGCCAAGGTGATGATCACCGAAGATAAGCGCACTAATATCGGCGAGCTGATCCGCGCCGAACCTCTTGGTGAAAACTCAGTGGCTCAGTCGCAGACAAAGCAAAGCCAAACAATCGAAGCGCCGCAGCAAACGGCCGCCAAGACAAAAACCAACGCCAAAGCCTCGGCTGATAAGGCATTTAAACTGGATATCGGCAGCATTGCCATCAACAACGGCTCGGCCTATTTCGCCGATAACTCCCTCACTCCTAACTTTGCTTCAGGTATCGAGGCGCTGGAAGGCAAGATAAGCCAACTGTCCTCTACCCCGGGAACCAAGGCCAGTGTCGATATCAAGGGCAAGATAGACAAGTATGCTCCAGTCACCTTAAGGGGGGAAGTGAACCCGCTGCTGGAAAAACCTTATCTGGATCTGGATTTGGTATTCAAGAGTGTCGAATTGACCTCGGTGAATCCCTATTCGGGCACCTATGCCGGTTACTATATAGACAAGGGGCAGCTGTCTTTGGCACTCAACTATCAACTGGAAGACAACCAGCTGAAGGGAGACAATCATCTGGTGATAGATCAACTTAAGCTGGGTAAACCCAGTGATTCCGATCTGGCCACCAGTTTGCCGATTACCTTGGCTATCGCCCTTTTGCAGGACAGACATGGGGTGATAGATCTTGGCTTACAGGTTTCAGGCGATCTCGACAGTCCAAGTTTCAGCTTCGGCAGTATAGTGATGACCGCCATCACCAATGTCATCACCAAGGCGGTCACCGCCCCCTTCTCTTTATTGGCCGGTCTGGTTGGCAGTGATGAAGAGCTGAACCTGGTCGCTTTCCAACCCGGTATAGCCACGCTGGACGCTGACGCCGAAGATAAGCTGAGCAAGCTGGCCAAGGCGCTGGATGACAGGCCCAAGCTGCAATTGAGCATTGAAGGCAGCGTGGCGCTGCGGGAAGACAGTGAGGCGCTGGCAGAGCAAAAACTGCAGCTGCAACTGCTCAAGACCAGCAAGCTTACAGCCCTGCCGGATGAACTGAGCGCCAGTCGATTCCCTACCCAGGGTAAGCTGGCAGATGCTCTGGTGGAATTGTTCGAGCAACAGCTCAAACTGGATGCCGATGCGGAAAAAGACAAAGTGAAGCAAAGACTTGCCGAAAAGGCCAACGGTGAAAGAGTCGATGAAGATACCCTGCTCACCGTCTGGCATATGGGCCTTTACAACCAACTGCTCAGCGCTCAGGAGATCAGCAATAACGAGCTGGCTAATCTGGCTCAGGCCAGGGCCCAGGCCATTAAAGCCTTCCTGGTGGACAGCGCAGCCGTCGCCCCGGAAAGAGTCTTCCTGCTGGACAGTAAAACAGAGATGAAACAGGATGCTTCTCAGGCAATTTTGTCGCTGAATGCCGAGTAATCAATATCGATATCCCCGGAACCAGGCGCGCATGCGCGCCTTTTTATCCAGATCTGAGATCAGACTTTCTTATCAGGGGATTACTTGTTGCGACACTTTTCCTGACGCGCCATCAAACTGGAAGTATCCCAGCGATTGCCGCCCATTGCCTGCACTTCTGCGTAAAACTGATCAACCATGGCAGTCAGCGGCAGATGCGAACCATTACGTCTGGCTTCATTGAGGGCTATACCTAAATCTTTGCGCATCCAGTCCACCGCAAATCCAAAATCATACTCCCCCTTCAGCATGGTCTTGTGACGATTTTCCATCTGCCAGCTCTGGGCCGCGCCTTTGCTGATCACCTCAACCACCTTTTCGCCATCGAGCCCGGCGCTCTTGGCAAAATGCATGGCTTCGGCCAAACCTTGTACCACCCCAGCGATACAGATTTGATTGACCATCTTGGTCAACTGCCCGGCGCCAACATCTCCCAATAGTTCGGCGCAGCGGGCATAAGCAGCCATCACAGGTTTTACCCGCGCAAATACCGCTTCAGAGCCGCCGGCCATAATGGTCAATACCCCATTCTCGGCACCGGCCTGACCGCCGGAGACAGGTGCGTCCATAAAAGCAATTTCCTTCTCGGCCAGCAAAGCGGCCAACTCCCGCGCCACATCGCATGAGGCTGTAGTGTGATCGACAAAGATACTGCCCGGAGCCATACCATGCACAGCGCCCTCTTCTCCCAGCACAACCTGGCGTAAGTCATCATCATTGCCGACGCAGGCAAAAACAATGTCCTGCCCCTCGGCAGCTTGGGCCGGAGTTGCGCAGCAGCGCCCACCAAACTCTACCGCCCAGGCCTCAGCCTTGGAGAAAGTACGGTTGTAAACAGTGACCTGGTGTCCCTGTTTTTGCAGATGCCCAGCCATGGGATACCCCATAACACCTAGACCGAGAAATGCGACATTCGCCATGATATTTCCTTGATTGTTTTAAGTGCGGGAACAGGCTGGCCCGATTGCCGGCCATGCTTCAAAACCTTTGGCGTAAAGCCAAGGTTTTGGTTTAAAGCAAAATTCTTAGTTTAAACCAAAGCCGAGAGTGACAATTCGAGCCGATGTTTAAGCCGCATTTTGCCATGGGGCAGCGTAAAGGAGAAGTTGATACAGGCAAACTCAGCATCCCGCATACAGAAAAGAGCCACGAATGTGGCTCTTGAAATCAAAACTTAAGGATGAACGTGTGCTTCCATTTCCGCACCGATTTTCTTACGCATCTCCATCAACTTGATTGCCGAATCCCTAAGCTCTATGTCTCTTGCCGATATCGGCTGCCATTCAGGCACAGGCGTTGGTTTACCTTCATCGTCTACCGCCACCATGATGACGATACAGTGAGTGGTTAACTGGCGCTCTGAATCCTTGGGATCGCCGGCTTTGACATCTAAACCTATATGCATGGAGGTACTGCCGGTATAGATCACCTTGGCACTCACCTCCACTATATTGCCCACATGAATAGGTTTGACAAACCTGATCCCACCGGCGTAAACCGTGATGCAGTATTTACCGCTCCAACCGGCCGCACAGGCATAGGCTGCTAAGTCAATCCACTTCATTACTGCGCCGCCGTGTACCTTGCCACCAAAGTTGACGTCTGCGGGCTCGGCCAAAAACCTCAGGGTTATCTGTCTCTCTGTTCCTGCCATAGGATCCTCTCATCAGGCTTGGCGGTCTGCTGACCGCACTTGGCTGAGAGTGTACGCGAAAATTTCGCGATCACCCAAACTTAGATACCAGGAAACTTCCGCCAATCACCAGAAGTAAGGCCAGCCGATAGATCCACAGCTGCACTTTGCTATTGATAAAACGGGACAGATGAAACAGTGAGTAAATTCCCATCGCCAGCAGGAAGATACCCAGCACCTCTACCCCGGCCATCACATCGGCATCACCACCGGCATAAACCGCCGCTGTCAGTAAGGCAAACCAGAGCACTGTATAGGCGGCGATGGCCAAACTGAAAGTGCGAACACCAATCTCCATCGCCGGTTGCCAGCGGCTGTTTTCTCCCCGTACCAACTCAGTCAAATTGGCAGCAATCGCCCCGAGCATAGCCATAACAGGAAACATTGCAGGATTGAGCATAGTGAAAACTCCAGAATCATTTGGCGGGATTCTGGCGCTATATTCAAAGAATGCCAATAGAGATGAACAAAGGTTAATTCTGGGTTTACCTTGAGCATATGACTAACTGATTTTAAAGCTAAAAAAAGCGCCATCAGGCGCTTTTTCAAGACGTTGAATCTTAAACTCGCTTCAGCAACAAGGAACCATTGGTGCCACCAAACCCGAAAGAGTTACATAGCACATGCTCTACCTTGGTCTGACGTGCGGTATAGGCAACAAAGTCCAGATCGCAACCTTCATCCGGATTGTCCAGGTTGATGGTAGGCGGAACTACCTGATCTTTAAGGGCCAATACAGAAAAAATGGTTTCCACTGCCCCGGCAGCACCGAGCAAATGACCCGTCATCGACTTGGTGGAGCTCACCATCAGCTTGTAGGCATGATCGCCAAAGATGGACTTCACTGCCGCCGCTTCGGCCTTATCGCCCGCCGGCGTAGAAGTACCGTGAGCGTTAATATAATCTATGCTTTCGGGTGCCAGGCTTGCATCTCTCAGCGCATTTTTCATGGCTGCCGCAGCGCCGGCGCCATCGGCTGGAGGTGAGGTCATATGGAAGGCATCGCCGCTCATACCGAAACCAACCAGCTCGGCATAAATCTTGGCACCGCGAGCCTTGGCGCGCTCATACTCTTCCAGTACCAGTACCCCGGCGCCGTCGCCGATAACAAAACCGTCTCTGTCTTTATCCCATGGGCGGCTGGCCGCTTGAGGGTCATCATTACGGGTAGACAAAGCCTTGGCTGCAGCAAAGCCCCCAACGCCCAGTGGACAGGTGACATCTTCTGCGCCACCGGCCACCATCACATCGGCATCGCCATAAGCTATGGTTCGGGCTGCAAAACCTATGTTGTGAACCCCTGTGGTACAGGCGGTTGTCACCGCAAAGTTAGGGCCTGTCATGCCGTACATAATCGACAGATGACCAGCAATCATATTGATAATGGTGCTGGGCACAAAGAAGGGGGAAATTTTACGTGGGCCACCGGCCATTAAGGCGCTGTGGTTTTGCTCAATCAACCACATGCCGCCCATACCGGCGCCGATAGCGGTTCCGACTCGACTGGGATCTTCTTTATCCATCTCCAATCCGGAGTCGCGCATGGCCTGAATGCCGGCAGCCATACCATACTGAATAAAGAGATCCATCTTGCGGGCGTCTTTACGGGACAGATACTGCTCTACGTCAAAATCTTTGACTGAGCCTGAAAAACGGGTGCTGAATTCGCTGGCATCAAACTTGGTGATAGGTGCGATACCGCTCTGACCTGCCAGCAAGGCTTGCCAGGTGCTGTCCACTGTGTTGCCGACCGGGGTCACCAGACCCAGGCCAGTGATAACAACTCGACGTTTAGTCACTGTGTCCACCTTTGATTAACGGGTGAATTACCATGATAGGCCAAACTGTTGCAGCCTACCATTGCCTCCGGCCAGCAGCCGAATGGTCACAAGACACGATAATGCATCGGCTGATACTGGTACAACCAGAAACTGACGGGGCGAAAACAAAAACAGGCGGCAATTATGCCGCCTGTTTTCTGGAATTCTGGATTACTGATTCTTGGAAACGTAATCGATCGCTGCCTGAACGGTAGTGATTTTCTCAGCTTCCTCATCAGGGATCTCGGTATCAAACTCTTCTTCCAGAGCCATAACCAACTCAACAGTGTCCAGAGAATCTGCACCCAGATCGTCTACGAAAGAAGCTGCTGGCTTAACGTCTTCTTCTTTAACGCCCAGTTGCTCTACGATGATTTTCTTTACACGTTCTTCGATGTTGCTCATTAGTTTTCTTTCCTATTCAAATTACGCACTTGCGTAAGATTGCGAGTAGTTTATTAGATTTGACCAACATTGCAAGCCTAGAATTTGTGGTCTAACCACGATTTTAAGCCCTCAATTGCTGCAGATCACCACCCAATTGCGACAGTATCCCTGCCATTCGCCCTTAAACCATATACATCCCGCCATTTACATGCAAGGTTTCCCCAGTGATGTAAGCAGCAGCATCCGAGGCCAAAAAGAGCACGGCGTTGGCAATTTCCTGTGCCTGACCCAAGCGCTCCATTGGAACCTGGGACATGATGGCCTGTTGCTGATCTTCTGTCAGCTCATCCGTCATATCTGTCTGGATAAAACCAGGAGCAATAGCATTAACTGTAATTTGACGAGATGCAACCTCTCTGGCGAGAGATTTTGTAAATCCGATCAAACCCGCTTTGGCCGCAGAGTAATTTACTTGGCCTGCATTGCCCATGGTACCTACCACAGAACCAATATTGATGATACGGCCATGACGTTTCTTCATCATTGAGCGCATCACTGGCTTGGATAACCTGAAAAGAGACGTCAGGTTGGTGTCCAGGATATCCTGCCACTCATCCTCTTTCATCCGCATCAATAAATTGTCACGGGTGATGCCAGCGTTGTTCACCAGAATATCAACATCGCCGGCTTTTTCTTTGATCGAGGCAAATAAATTTTCAACAGATTGTGGATCTGTGACATTCAGCACCAAACCCTGGCCCTTATCGCCCAAATAAGCCGAGATGGCTTCGGCGCCGCGCTCACTGGTTGCAGTACCGAATACTGTAGCACCGGCTTCGGCCAGAGTCGTTGCAATCGACTTGCCAATACCACGGCTGGCGCCGGTAACCAGGGCAATCTTGCCGGTTAAGTCTAATGTTACGCTCATGAAAAGCTCCTTATTCGATCAATGCAGCCAAAGAAGCGGCATCGTTGACTGCCTTGGCAGTAAGGGATTTGTTAATGCGTTTGCAAAGCCCGGTCAAGACTTTACCCGGCCCCACCTCATAGAGCTCGGTGACGCCCATGGCAGCCATGGCTTCCACGGTTTCGGTCCAGCGCACAGGGCTGTATAGCTGACGAACCAAGGCATCACGGATATCAGCAGCATCTTGAGGCTGGGCGACATCCGCATTGTTGATCACTGGGATTTGCGGCAGACTAAATTCGATATCACCCAGAGCAGTGGCCAATTTATCGGCAGCGGGCTTCATTAAAGCGCAATGGGAAGGCACGCTCACAGGCAAGGCAACCGCCATTTTGGCGCCTGCAGCCTTGCAGGCTGCGGCGGCGCGCTCAACTGCGTTTTTTTCACCGGCAATCACCACCTGGCCTGGGCTATTGTAGTTAACCGGGCTAACCACAGCGCCTTCAGCACTGTCTTCACAGGCCTTGGCAATAGCGTCGTTATCCAGGCCTATGATGGCAAACATGGCGCCGGTTCCGGCAGGAACGGCTTGTTGCATCAACTGACCACGCAGCTCAACCAACTTAACGGCATCGGTAAACTTGAGCACCCCGGCACATACCAGCGCCGAGTATTCACCTAGGCTATGACCCGCCATCACGCAGGGCGCGGCTTTGCCGGCTGCTTGCCAGGCGCGATACAGAGCGACACTGGCACTCAGCAAGGCAGGCTGGGTCTTGTCAGTCTCGTTAAGAGTTTCGGCCGGACCTTGCTGGACAAGCTGCCACAAGTCGTAACCCAGCACTTCACTGGCTTCACGAAAAGTCTCGGTCACGACCGGATAGCCTTCGGCAAGATCAGCAAGCATGCCTACAGCCTGAGAACCTTGTCCCGGGAACACGAAAGCGAAATTTTCCATATTCATTTACCTATGATTGCAGGCAGCAAAGCTGATGCCGCTGCCCGAGTCTACTGATCTGCCCGGCAGATCAACTAGTATGCATTGAGACGTCCTACTCACTTGTGCGAAGCAAGTAGGCACTGAGTATCAGAAGCGAACCAAAGCGCTACCCCAGGCAAAACCGGCACCAAAGGCCTCAAGCAGCAGGAGTTGCCCGCGCTTGATGCGGCCATCGCGCACCGCTTCATCCAGTGCAATAGGTACAGAGGCAGCTGAAGTATTGCCATGTTTGGCCAGCGTCAGCACCACTTTATCAAGACTCATGTCCAATTTCTTGGCTGTAGCATTAATAATGCGGAAATTGGCCTGATGTGGCACCAACCAATCTATTTCTGACTTGTCGACGTTATTCAATCTCAGGGTTTCTGTCACCACATGGGACAACTGAGTGACGGCGACCTTGAAGACATCGTTGCCCTTCATGGTCATAAAGCCCACGGCTTCAGAGGTTTCTCCGGCTCTGGGCGGAAAGGCGCATTTGAGCAGTTCACCATGACGACCATCAGCATAGATGTGGGTAGAGATGATCCCCGGTTCTTCACTGGCGCCCACCACGGCGGCACCGGCACCATCACCAAAGAGAATAATGGTGGTTCTATCTTCCGGCTCACAGAGCCTGGAAAGCACATCGGCGCCTATTACCAGCACTTTCTTGGCCGCACCGGTTTTCACGAACTGATCGGCAACCGACAGCGCATAGACAAAGCCGGAACAAGCGGCCGCGACATCAAATGCGGGGATGGTATGAACCCCCAACATGGCCTGCACTTCACAGGCAGCAGCCGGAAAAGCGTTTGCCGCACTTGTGGTGCCGCAGATAATCATATCGAGTTCGCCGGCTTCGATGCCTGCCATTTCAATGGCCTTCAACGCCGCCTGATAACCCATAGTGGCAACCGTTTCACTGGCATCAGCGATCCGACGCTCAGAAATACCCGTGCGCTCAACAATCCACTGGTCACTGGTTTCCACCATTTTTTCCAGATCCTGATTGCTACGCACCTGCGCCGGCAGATAACTGCCAGTTCCAAGAATTTTTGTATGCATAAGGAGAAATCAGCTGTTTATATCTAAAAGTATCGACTCGAGACGCTGCTTGATCATCTCTGGGAGTCGACGTCTTGCTTCAGTGACTGCCAAGCTAATCGCTTGTAAATAGGCAGTTTCATCCGCATTCCCATGGCTCTTGACGACTATTCCGCGCAATCCTATCAGACTTGCTCCGTTATAGTGGTCGGGGTTCATCTGTTTCAGCACGCTTTGAATACTGGGAGCCAATAATTTGGCCAACATGCGTACAAAAAAGCCTCGGGTCAGCCCTTCCTTAAGCTGATGGATCAACAGTCTGGCAATGCCTTCTGAAGTTTTCAGGGTAATATTACCGACAAAACCGTCGCAGACAATCACATCGACTTTGCCGCGGTAAATCTCATCCCCTTCGATAAAACCTTGATAATTGATTTGAGGAGTATGTTGCAACAACTGGGCAGCCTGCTGCACCTGGTCGTTGCCTTTGATCTCTTCGCTGCCGACATTGAGCAGCGCGACCTTGGGTCTGGGTTGTTTGGTCACGGCTTCGCAGAGTACTGAACCCATGACGGAAAACTGGAACAAAGTATCTGAATCACAAGACACATTGGCCCCGAGATCCAGCAGATAGACTGGCTTATGGTTGATGGTGGGAAGACAACTGACCAACGCGGGTCTGTCTATGCCCGGCAGCGTCTTTAGCACCACCTTGGCCATGGCCATCAAGGCACCGGTATTACCCGCGCTGACACACGCCTGAGCCTCACCTTTATGCACAGCATCCAGCGCCCGACGCATGGAGCTGTCACGCCGACAACGCAAAGCATGCACTGGCCTGTCAGACATACTGACCACTTCAGTGGTATGTCTAAGTTCAATTCTATCGGTAATGTCTTGCCCGCATTGGGCCAGGTATGGTTGTATCTGGTCTTGATCACCAACCAGAATAAACCTGAGATCCGGATATAATTTAAGTGCCTGCAGGGCTGCAGGCACAGTCACGTGGGGGCCATGGTCGCCACCCATCGCATCTAACGCAAGCGTCAGACTCGTCATAAGACAATCAACAACTTACTTGTTGATTACCTTTTTGCCACGGTAGAAACCGTCAGCAGTCACATTGTGACGACGATGCAGTTCACCGCTGGTAGCGTCTACAGACAGCTGAGCAGTGCTCAGTGCATCGTGTGAACGGCGCATACCGCGCTTTGAACGAGATTTTTTATTCTGTTGTACAGCCATTGATCTGTCTCCTGGATTACTTGCTCTTCAGTTTTTCTAACACTGCAAACGGATTTGGACGCTCCTCTTGAGCGGCTTCAATCTCGCCTATGGCCACATCCTTGGAACCTGTATGACATTCATCTTCGTCATGGGTCGGTATCAAGGGCATAGCCAGTATCAATTCATCTTCAATCAATTGATGCAGACGAACTTCGCCAATTTCATTGCACTCAATAGGGTCATACGCATCCGGGAGCTCATCGATTTCAGCTTCATTCCGGCAAGGACTGAAACTAAACTCGACCGTAACCTCTGTGGTAAATAGTGTCATGCAGCGTTGACATAGCAGAGTGAGCTCCGTCACAGCCTTCCCTTTCAGGTAGACTATCCCCTGTAAATCCACACCACACTCAATTGACACTGTCACATCGGAACAGTCGCCGGCACATAATTCATTCAATCGCTTCAGTTGCGTACCAGGAACAACACCTTGATAGCTAAGGCGACTGGTCGCAGCACGAATGGGATCAATTGAAACCGGTATCTTTACTGTTTGCATAAGGCGCGCATATTATAGTTTGAAACCGCCGGAGTCAAAGGAAAAATGATGATGTGGCTCGCAAAGGAAATAAAACCTGTGCAGTCCTCGCCATCATAGGCCTGTTCCAACGGGTTCGAAATTGACGGACGCCGAATTCTACCCAAGCACAGGACTCTTCACAAGCCGTTGCCGCGCAAAATAAAGCCAGTCATCTCATCTCAAAGCCACTCTTGCCAGGCATTGGCAAATTTGGCGACAATATCCGCCCTCACATCGCTTTGGAACCCAAGATATGACCCACCAAGATGACAGCACCAAGGCCGCGGTTTCCCCCACAGAACCTCAGTTGATTTTAGCCTCAACCTCCAGCTATCGAAAGGCACTATTGGCAAAATTGGATTTGGCGTTTGAGTGTGTGGCTCCTGAAGTGGATGAAACGCCCCTGCCTGGAGAAGCCGCCTTTGATTTGGTCAAGCGTCTGGCAGCAGCCAAAGCGCAGGCCGGGGCAAAGCAGCTAAGCAACGCACTGGTGATAGGTTCAGATCAGGTTGCCGTGATTGATGGTCAAATCGTCGGCAAGCCACTGACTGAAGAGAAAGCCTGCCAGCAATTGCAGGCCGCCTCGGGGAAAAGTATTACCTTTTATACCGGGCTGGCACTCTATGACAGCCGCAGCGACCGAACTCAAGTGGAAGTCGAACCTTTCACTGTGCATTTCAGAAACCTGAGCCAAGATGAAATCGTCGATTATGTTCGCCGCGAGCAACCACTCTGGTGTGCCGGCAGCTTTAAGTGTGAAGGCTTGGGCATCGCCCTGTTCCGAGCCCTCGAAGGACGGGATCCCAATACACTAATAGGTTTACCCTTAATCCTGCTTATCGAAATGCTCTCCCGTCAGGGGATTAAAGTATTGGGAGATACTGCATCGTCCGGAAGCTAAAGCATTCAAACACTGAATTGCACTCTTGCTTCTCTTTGCTTGTAGCTCGCTCGCCAAGATACATGCGCCATATTGAAACAATATGATATAGATGTCGGATGGGTCTGAATCTTATCTCAACAAGGTAAATTTACGTGCGACCACTAGGCTTTCACTCTACTATAATAACAATTAATCAACATATTTCTTTTGATGACCCCCTGTAGAGTGAAAAGATGACAGATACCGAAGAAGCCTTGGCTCTACTGGCTGCTCCCTGTACAGATAAGCGTTTTTTTCAACGGGCACTGCGCGCACTCGCCTTGGTGACCCAATGTCGCTGGGCAGGTTTTGGCCGACTTAAAAACGCCGCACTAGGTGAGGTCATTGCCTTTTGTGACAACAAACAGTCCCTGCCTGCTTTTGATTTTGAATTGGCCGGCTCTCCCTGTGAGTCCCTCTATCAACAACAGGAAACCAGCACCCACATACTCCACGCCCGTGATCTGCAAAAACGTTTTCCCCACTTTAGCCTGTTCCGCGAGATAGGCGCCCAGAGTTATCAGGCCGAGCTGATCCTCGGCATCGATGGCAAACCGGTTGGCCATATTTTTGTGCTAGATACCCTGCCCCAGGCCGAAAGCGCCAAATCAAAAGAGTTTTTCCGGATCTTGGCCCAACGTATCGGGCTCGAATATCACAGAATGTTAGTCAATCGCGAGCTCGCCATGCACAAGCAGATGATAGCCACCACAGATCATCTGCTGGCATTTATCGGTACCGACTATTGCTACCGTATGGTCTCCAAAGGGTATGAGCAGCTTTTCAACCGCGCCAAAGAGGAGATAATAGGTAAGCATATAGCTGAGCTGCACGGTGGAAAGACATTTGAGAAGAAGATCCGGCCGCTACTTGAACGGGCCTTTAACGGCGAAACACCTGAAGCCAATCATTGGTTACATCCACCGCATCTGGCAGCGCCGTTGCTGATGAGTGTAAGACACTCCCCCTGCATCAATGATGCCGGCGAAATTTGCGGCGTCATAGTCTCGTCCCACGACATCACCCGCCTGTCGGCGCTGGCATTATCCAGCCTGGGCACTGAAGCATTGAACCTTAACACCGGGAGCCTTGGTACA
Organism: Shewanella chilikensis; assembly: GCF_037953065.1. Taxonomy (NCBI): domain Bacteria; kingdom Pseudomonadati; phylum Pseudomonadota; class Gammaproteobacteria; order Alteromonadales; family Shewanellaceae; genus Shewanella; species Shewanella chilikensis. The sequence goes on from NZ_CP149966.1 coordinate 2,568,169, forward strand.
AAGAACCTGAGCGCAGAAAACCTGAGTCCAGAATTGGGTCCGGAGTTAAAAACCGCCAACTCCTGAAATTGCACACCACTTTTTTTAGCGAAATAGGTAAGCAAAAGGCCTGCAAATGCAGGCCTTTAAAGGATGTGCTTAGGTAAAGGTTCCAATGAAGATCACAGATGGTGCAACAACCCCAATGGACTATCGATAATGGCCTTTGGCGCCGCTTCATGTAAGCGTTCGCGGCTATGGGCGCCATAACTGACCCCAATGGCATCCATACCGGCACCGGTAGCCATATTGAGATCGTGTACCGAATCACCCACCATCAAGGCCCTTTCAGGCGCTATCTTTAATTCAACCAATAACTGTTGCAGCATGTCCGGGTGGGGTTTACTTCTCGCCTCATCGGCGCTGCGACTGGCGTGAAAGAAGTCTCCAAGCCCGGTTTCCCGCAGTACACGTTCAAGACCTGTCCTTGCCTTACCTGTCGCCACCGCCAGCAGATACTTCTCACTGCGAAGCTGTGACAGCAGTGCCGGAGTTTCACTGAAAAGTGGGCTAGGCGTGGTATCAAGCAGCAGAAACTGCTGTTTATATTCCTCTCTGAGCGCCTGATATTCGTCAACACTTCCTGCTGGGTAGAGGCATTGCAGAGCCTCTGTCATCGATAGGCCAATAATGTCACGTACGGCCTGCTCCGAGGGGATAGGCAATGCCATAGCCCTTGCCGTATTTTCCATACAGCGGACAATCTTGCCTATCGAATCCATCAGGGTGCCGTCCCAATCGAATATCAGTAGCTCATATGCCTTCATGGCCTGTTTCCTTATTTCTTTCTATACCCGAGTGAGTTTGTCCAACAACTCAAGCAGTACAGGATCCAGGGGGGCCTGCACTGTCATTTCAGTCTCTGTGTCAGGATGAGTGAACTTAAGTTGCGCCGCATGCAGAAACAGGCGATTCAACCCAAGTGCCCGCATACTGTCATCAAACTTTTGCTCACTGTACTTTTCGTCACAGGCGATGGGGTGACCGGCATACTGGCAGTGCACCCGGATCTGATGAGTACGGCCGGTTACCGGACTCGCCTGCACCAGCGTGGCACCGTCATAACGCTGCAAAATTTTGAAACGGGTTTCCGAGGCCTTGCCTTCGGTATTCACCCGTACAATGCGTTCACCCGACTTAAGTGTCAACTTCAGCAATGGTGCCTTAACCACCTTGTCGTGCTTTTGCCACTCACCGCGAACCAGCGCCTGATAGTCTTTTTGCATCTGCTTATGTCTGAGTTGGTCATGCAGGTGCTTTAACGCGCTGCGCTTCTTGGCAACCAAAAGCACTCCTGAGGTGTCTTTATCCAAACGGTGCACCAACTCGAGAAACTTTTGCTGCGGTCGCAGGGACCTCAGCGCTTCAATCACGCCGTAATCCACACCACTGCCACCGTGTACGGCGATGCCGGCAGGTTTGTTCAGTACCAGAATATGCTTGTCTTCAAAAAGAATTCTGTCTTCTAGGCGCGATACCCGCTCAAGATTCGCGGATGGCGCAGTGCGATAGTTTTCTTCACTGACCCGAACCGGCGGAATACGTACCAGGTCCCCTTCGGCCAACTTGTATTCAGGCTTTATCCGTTTCTTGTTGACCCTGACTTCGCCCTTACGCACTATGCGATAGATCATGCTCTTGGGTACACCCTTGAGCTTGCTGAGCAGAAAATTGTCAATGCGCTGGCCAACATTGTCTTCGTCAATGGTCACCAGGCGAACTTGCAGATTGGGTGATGGCGTCTCGGTTTTCATAACACTTATGTTGCGGTTCGGGGCGCGCTATTGTACAACATGTTGAGGCTTTTGATTGCCGATTTTTTTGAATTCAGCTATATTTCAGCGGCGAACCCTGCGTATTGATGAGCCTTTGCTCAATCTATGAACGGTTCGAACAGTGGAAAGCGCTTGAGCGATGTCTGACCTCCGAGGTCGCAAATAATTGATTTGCAAACTGTATATAAAAGAACACTACTGAAAAAATTGTTTTTACGGTTAAACCTGGACGGAAACACGAAATTCAGACCACTTTCAAGCCGCCACTATGCTGTTTTCGAAAGTTAATGTTAACTCGTCATCAAACGACAAGGCTCGACTTCGGCATTACCGGATTATTATTGAAGAATTTATGGGGTTGGTTGATGTTTTACAACGAATTCCTTGTTTTTGTAATCATTGAAAAATAAGCCATAAATAGGATGCGACACGCAGCGAATGCGTCTAACAGCAATGCGCACCTCCCAGCCTGGAGGAACGCCGAGAGGCGTGCCCGAATGAGACCAGGCCCGTAATGCAGCGACCTGTACGTTTGATGACCTCTTATTAAGAAGAATGACGTCATCATGAAACGGATGTTAATCAATGCGACTCAATCCGAGGAGTTGCGCGTTGCCCTGGTTGATGGGCAACAGCTTTATGATCTGGATATCGAAAGCCCAGGCCATGAGCAGAAAAAAGCCAATATTTATAAAGGTAAAATCACCCGCGTAGAACCCTCTCTGGAAGCGGCATTTGTTGACTATGGCGCCGAGCGTCATGGCTTTCTGCCACTGAAAGAGATCGCTCGCGAATACTTCCCCAAAGGATACTCCTTCCAGGGTCGTCCCAGCATCAAAGAAGTGGTCAGTGAAGGCCAGGAAGTCATAGTTCAGATAGATAAAGAAGAACGTGGCAACAAGGGCGCCGCCCTGACCACCTTTATTAGTCTGGCTGGCTCTTACCTGGTACTCATGCCCAACAACCCTCGCGCCGGTGGTATCTCCCGTCGGATTGAAGGTGATGAGCGCACTGAGCTGAAAGCGGCCATGGAGCACCTGGAAGTGCCCAACGGCATGGGGCTGATTGTTCGCACCGCGGGTGTTGGCAAGGCTGCCGCCGATCTGCAGTGGGACTTGAAGGTATTGCTGCACCATTGGACAGCGATTCAGGAAGCGGCCGAGAGTCGCCCTGCTCCTTTCCTGATTCATCAGGAAAGCAATGTTATCGTCCGCGCCATCCGCGATTACCTGCGCCGTGATGTAGGCGAAATTCTAATCGATCACCCACAAATTTATGCTGATGCCAAACAGCATATCGCCTTGGTACGCCCTGATTTTGTCGACAGAGTCAAACCTTACTCTTCTGAAGTGCCACTTTTTACCCACTATCAGATTGAGTCACAGATAGAATCCGCATTCCAGCGCGAAGTTAGACTGCCTTCCGGCGGCTCCATCGTTATCGATCCCACAGAAGCGCTGACCTCTATCGATATCAACTCCGCCAGAGCCACCAAGGGCGGCGATATCGAAGAAACCGCACTGAACACCAACCTCGAAGCCGCCGACGAGATTGCCCGTCAGTTGCGTCTGCGCGACTTGGGCGGCCTGGTGGTTATCGACTTCATCGATATGACTCCGGTCAGACACCAACGCGAAGTGGAAAACCGTCTGCGTGATGCAGTTCACCATGACCGTGCCCGTGTGCAATTGGGCCGTATTTCCCGCTTCGGTCTGATGGAAATGTCCCGTCAGCGTCTGCGTCCGTCTCTGGAAGAGTCCGCCGCTCACATCTGCCCACGCTGTAACGGCCAGGGCACCATTCGTGGTACCGAGTCACTGGCACTGTCGATTCTGCGCCTGATGGAAGAAGAAGCCATCAAGGAAAACACCTCTCAGATTGAGGCCATAGTGCCCGTGGATGTTGCGGCTTACCTGCTGAACGAAAAGCGCAAGGCCATACGCATCACTGAGCAGCGCCATGATGTTGAAGTCTATGTGATCCCTGATCCACACATGATGACCCCGAACTACCGTGTGGTGCGTCATCGCAAGGACGACCAGATCTCTGAAGTCAGCTACCAGCGTGTGGAAGATCCGGAAAACAAACTGTATGAACCACGTAAACTGGAACGTGCAGCCGCACCTAAGCCAGCACTGAGTGGTTTCGCTACACCTCTCAAGCAGGAAACTGCCGAAGCACCGCAGACAGCCAAACCGGCGGCCAAAGCCGCAACGACTGAAGCGGCCAAGCCCGGAATAATTTCCCGTTTATTCGCCGCCCTGGGTGCCATCTTCTCCTCTTCCGAGCCACAAGCCGACAAGAAGCAGGAAAAGAGCACTAAAGACAATCAAGAAGGCAGCGGCCAGAACAACCGCCGTAACCGTCGCAATGACCGCAACGACAGACGTCGCAAGAGTGGTGATGACAAAGACGGTAACCGCGATTCACGCAGCCGCAACCGTAAATCGTCCGCCAATGAGCGCCCTGCCCGTGATAAAGACGAGCAAAGCAACAAGCGTCAGGCAAACGACACCGGCAAGCCAACCCGTGGTGACCGTAACGACAAGGCTCCCAAGTCTGAAGCTGTGGATGAACGCAAGAGCCGCAGCAAGGCCCGTGACGAAAGCGAGCAGGAACCAAAACAGGAAGCCGCCCGTGAGCGTCGCCAACGTCGCAACCTGCGCCGTAAGGTGCGCATTGAGGCCAGCGATGCACAGGAAGCCGTTGACAATACAGCAGAGACAGCCAGCGCCGAAGTGAAAGCCAGCGCCCAGGCCAAATCTGAAGTAAAGGTTGAGGCAAAAACCGAGGCCAAGCCAGCTCGCGCCAAAGAGAGCGATGCCAAGGATAACGCCGAGCAAGCTGACAAGCCGCGTCGCAGCCGTCGTAAGCCTGCCGCAGCTCAGGCTGAGTCCAAGGAAATGGAAGTTCAGACCGAAGTTGAAGCCAAGTCAGAAGCCAAGAGCGAAACGGCTACCGAGCAGAAGGGTGAAGAGTCAACTCAGGTTGCCACTAAAGCCCAAGGTGCAGAGATGTCACCAGACATTCAGGCAAGCGCCGAAGCCAGCCCTGTTGCCAATGCCGAGCAAATCGCTGAAACCAGTGTTCAAGCTAGTGGTGTTCAAAGTGATGCCGAAGCCATTGAGGGTGCTGAAGAAGACGATAAGCCCAAGCGCGAAGGCCAACGCCGTAGCCGCCGCAGCCCTCGTCATCTGCGCGCAGCCGGTCAGCGTCGCCGCCGTACTGAACAGGAAGGCGAAGAGTCTGAAAGTACTGAAAAAGCAAGCACTGAAGTAGCAAATAACGCTAAAGAAGCAGTTGTCGCCGAGGCATCAGCGTCAGCCGCTGCCGTTGAAGTCGCCGCTGAGCAAGCAAAGCCTGCCGACAAAGCTCAAGAGCAAGCGCAAGCTGAACCTCAAGTTGTTGCCAAGCCGGCTCCTCAGGTTGAAGCCAAAGCGGAAACCAAAGCCGAAGCTCAGGTTGAGACAAAGCCTCAAGCCGAGGTCGCTGCCAAGGTAGAAGCCGTTGCCGATGCAAAAGCCGCCGAAGTAGAGGTAAAGGCTGAGCCCAAAACAGCAGAAGCCGAACCAGCGCCTGAAGCCAAAGCTGAAAAAGCTGAAGTTGCAAAAGCTGAGCCCGTCGAAGCTGCGCCATCAAAGGCGGTAGAGAAAGCGAGCGAAGCACCCAAGGCTAAAACTGTTGAAGTCGCAGCAGCCAAGCCCAAGGCAGAAACTGCATCGGCAAGCGTCGCCGCCTCAGCCCCTATGGCCAAGCCGGCTGCTATCAGCCGCCCTGCGCGTCAGTCAAGCAATGAAGCCAAGGAAAGCTCGGCAGCAACACCTGCAACAACCCAGGCAAGCGCCGCAGCAAGAGTCAGTCGCTTCAGCACTATGGTTGGCTCAGATACAACCAAGCCACAGGTGGATCAACGTGCTCAAGTTGAAGTGCCCAAAGGCCGTGAGTATCAGGCCAATGGCGAAACCGCGCCACGCAAGAGCCATGGTAACAGCGCCGAGTCAGATATGGCCCGTCCCTGAACCTAAGTGTTGCTGAGAAAAAACCATGCCCTCGGGCATGGTTTTTTTATTTTGATCTGCTTCACACTTCTGTCACAACAGAAATTTTGCTAGTATGCGCAACTTTGTTTTTAACCCTCAAGATGGGATCCCAAGCTGAATGTTTGAACTGATACGCCATAAAACCAGCAGTCACAAGGCGGATATACTCTCCGGCCTAACGGTTGCTATGGCGCTGGTGCCCGAAGCGGTAGCCTTTGCCTTCGTTGCTAAAGTAGAACCTATGGTGGGCCTTTATGCCGCCTTTATTATGGGACTGATCACGGCCCTCATCGGCGGCCGTCCCGGCATGATCTCAGGCGCCACCGGCGCGATGGCCGTGGTCATGACCAGCCTGGTGGTGTCTCACGGCGTCAGCTATCTGTTTGCTGCCGTGGTGCTGGCCGGGGTAATTCAAATTACCGCCGGAGCACTGCGTCTTGGCAAGTTCATCCGCATAGTGCCTTATCCTGTGATGATAGGCTTCGTCAACGGCCTAGCCATAGTGATATTCCTGGCGCAACTGGGGCAATTTCAAGTCAAAGTCGGCGAAGAGGAGATGGCCTGGTTGCCCGGTGCAGATATCTGGCTGATGCTGGCGCTGATAGCCATGACGATGGCCATCATACATTTTCTGCCTAAACTGACCACAGCCGTGCCTTCATCCCTGGTGGCCATACTGGCAGTAACCGCTCTGGTGGTAGGCCTGGATTTGGATACCCGCAACGTGCTCGATTATTTGCGCAATATGAGCGGTAATCCTGAGGCAACTATCGCCGGCACACTGCCAAGCTTTGCCATTCCGGCCGTGCCCTTCAACCTGGAAACCCTTTATATCATAGCGCCCTATGCCGTTATCCTGGCTGCTGTTGGCCTGATTGAGTCTCTGCTGACTCTGACTGTGGTCGATGAGATGACCCAGACCCGCGGCCGTGGCAACAAGGAATGTGTCGGCCAAGGCGTGGGTAACGTCACCAGTGGCTTTTTCGGTGCCATGGGTGGCTGCGCCATGATTGGTCAGTCGATGATTAACATCAACTCAGGGGGCCGCGGTCGTCTTTCCGGGATCACCGCCGCTCTCACCTTGCTGTGCTTTATTCTGTTTGCCGCCGCCTTTATCGAGATGATCCCGCTGGCCGCCTTGGTCGGGGTCATGTTTATGGTGGTGCTGGGAACCTTTGAGTGGGCCAGCTTTAAAGTGATGCGTAAGGTGCCCAAGCACGATGCCTTTGTTATTGTGCTGGTGACTGTGGTGACGGTATTTACCGATCTGGCGATTGCGGTATTTGTCGGGGTGATAGTATCTGCGCTGGTATTTGCCTGGGAGCATGCCAAACAAATCAGTGCTCAAAAGAGCATAGATGCCAACGGTTGGGCGGTTTACCGTCTCAATGGCCCACTGTTTTTCGGCTCGGCGGCTTCGTTCCTTGAGTTGTTCGATGCCAACAATGACCCCAAGGATGTCGTGGTCGACTTCCAGTCATCCCGGGTCTGTGACCACTCGGCTCTGGATGCCATAGACACCTTGGCCGAGCGCTATGTGAATCAAGGCAAACGCCTGCATCTTCGTCATCTTTCCAACGACTGCAAACAGTTGCTGCACAAGGCCGGCGATCTGGTGGAAGTCAATCTGATTGAAGATCCCAGATACAAGATTGCCGACGACAAGTTGGACTCGTAAATTAACACTGTCCAGACCATATAAAAACGGCAAGCTGAGGCTTGCCGTTTTTATATTCTACTTCAGCTTGGCACTGAAACGCCGTCGCACCTTATCCAGCTTGGGTTTGATCACCAAGGCACAATAGGGCTGCTCACCATGGAGCGCAAAATAGTCGTTATGATAGTCCTCCGCCGGATAGAAACCATCAAAGGCGGTCAACTCTGTCACTATCGGTGCGCCGAATAAGCCTTCCTCATCCAGCGCCTTAATCATGGAGGACGCCACCTCAAGCTGCTTATCCGAGTGCGCGAAAATCACCGAACGATACTGAGGCCCCACGTCGTTACCCTGGCGATTCAAGGTGGTGGGATCATGGCTGGCAAAGAACACCTCCAACAGCTCGGCATAGCTGATGACAGTGGGGTCAAAAACTATCTGCACCACTTCGGCATGGCCGGTTGCGCCGCTGCATACCGCCTTGTAGTTGGCATCTTTTGCCGCGCCGCCGGCATAGCCGGAAGTCACTTGCGTAACCCCGGCCAAGCTTAAAAATACCGCTTCTGAACACCAAAAACAGCCGCCGCCCAGGGTGGCCGTCTCCAAACACTTTTCAGTTGCCGGCTGCTGAGCCTCGGCATCATCTATGGCCTCAAATACCATGGAGACAGAATTGACGCAATGTCGCAAGTTCTTGGGCGTTAACCCCTCTCCTTCAAACACATGTCCCAAATGACCACCACATTGACTGCAGACGATTTCGGTTCTGCGACCATCGGCGTCGGGTATCCGGTTGACGGCACCAAAGATTTCATCGTCAAAGGCGGGCCAGCCACAATGGGCGTTGAATTTATGCTCGGACAAATACAAGGGGGCACCGCATTTACGGCACAGATATCGCCCCTTGGCATTGTGTTGATACAGCTCTCCACTGAAAGGGCGCTCTGTGCCTTTTTCCTCTATGACATAACGCTCAAACTCGTTCAGGGGTTTCATTTAACGCTCCTCGATTGCTCTGCGTAACCCATAAAACCCGAACTGCAACAGTTACCGTTCACTCAAGTTACTCAGTGCCATAAAAGTGACTTGGATCACTTTACGTTGCCCCTATAAAGACATCAAGGTAGACTTGCGCCCGGGTCACCCGACTGCCAACAAAATGTCCATAGAGACACAAGTATCGGGTCAATAAAAAATAACCAAGAAAGATGATGATGAAACTGGAAACCATAGACTATCGCGCCGCAGATGCTGCCGAGCGCTTTGTAGAATCCCTGCGCAGCACAGGCTTTGGCGTGTTGAGCAACCACCCTATTTCACAACACTTGGTGCAGGATATCTACCGCGACTGGCAGGAGTTCTTCAACAGTGAAGAGAAGCAGGCCTTCATGTTCAAGCCGGAAACCCAGGATGGTTTCTTTCCGGCGAGCATTTCAGAAACCGCCAAAGGCCATACGGTCAAAGACATCAAAGAGTACTTTCACGTCTACCCCTGGGGCCGCATTCCTGAGCAATTGCAGGACAATATCCTCACCTACTACCAAGAAGCCAATGCGCTGGCCGCCGAGCTTCTGGACTGGGTCGAGGTGCACTCGCCTGCCGAGGTGGCAGCCAACTACCGCACAGCGCTGTCGCAAATGATAGCCAATAGCCACAAGACGCTGCTGCGGGTACTGCATTATCCGCCGATGACTGGCGATGAGACCCCAGGCGCCATTCGTGCCGCTGCCCATGAGGATATCAACCTGCTCACCGTATTGCCCGCCGCCAACGAGCCCGGGCTGCAGGTGAAGAGCCTCGACGGAGAATGGTTGGATGTTCCCAGCGATTTTGGCAACCTTATCATAAACATAGGCGATATGCTCCAGGAGGCTTCCGCCGGTTACTTCCCATCGACCACTCATAGGGTGATCAACCCGGAAGGCGCCGATATGAGCAAGTCGCGGATCTCACTGCCGCTGTTCCTGCATCCTCGTCCCGACGTTGTGCTGTCAGAGCGCTATACCGCCGACAGCTACCTGATGGAGCGCCTGCGCGAACTTGGGGTTATCTAGCGCCTGCGGGCGCTTTTTTCAGTTCGGAATGCTACAATAGCGCTCTTTTTTCAGTTTTCAGCAGGATAAGCAATAGATGGCGATTCAATGGTATCCGGGACACATGCACAAGGCCCGCAAAGAGATAGAAGAGGTGATGCCTCAGATAGATCTGGTGATCGAAGTGCTGGACGCCCGAATACCTTACAGCAGTGAAAACCCCATGGTGGCCAAGCTGCGCCAGGACAAGCCTTGTATCAAGTTGCTGAACAAGTCTGATCTGGCCGATCCCGAGATAACCAATCGTTGGATTGAGTACCTGGAGCAGGAACAAGGAGTACGGGCACAAGCCATCACTACCCTGCAACCTGCCATGGTCAGAAAGATCCCCGAGCTATGCCGCAAACTGGTCCCCGTGAGCGAAGGTGCGCTCAAGGATATTCGCACCATGATCATGGGCATCCCCAATGTGGGCAAGTCCACCATCATCAACACCCTGGCCGGCCGGGTGATTGCCAAAACAGGTAATGAACCTGCGGTGACCAAGGCGCAGCAAAGGATCAACCTCAAAAACGGCATAGTGCTGTCCGACACGCCGGGGATCCTTTGGCCCAAGGTGGACAATGAAGCCTCGGGTTATCGTCTTGCGGTCACAGGTGCCATCAAGGACACCGCCATGGAATATGAGGATGTGGCCCTGTTTGCTGCAGCTTATTTCCTGCATGCTTACCCGGAGGCGATGATGGAGCGTTATAAGCTCACCTCCCTGCCCGCCACCGATATCGAATTACTCGAAGAGATAGGCCGCAGGCGCGGCGCCCTCAGAAGCGGCGGTCATATCGATCTGCACAAGGCCTCGGAACTGCTGCTGCATGAATTCCGCTCTGGGAAAATCGGCCAGCTGTCACTGGAAACGCCGGAAATGGCCCAGGCAGAAGAGGCGGAAGTGGCCAAGCTGCTGGCAGAGAAAGAAGCCCTGAAGCAGGCAAAGAAAGAAGCCGACAGGCTGAAGCGCTCCGGCAAACGCCATCAGGGTTAAGCTTCCCTCAAGAAGCAAGCTTAGCGAAAACAGGCCGCCATTGTGGTCTGTTTTTGTATGTCACTTATCCGACCAATTATCCAACTAAATTCCGCATAAGCTTAATGTTAGTCCTTTGCAGAACCGCTCACCGCGTGGGCGGGATAATCTTCTGTCTGGCGGCCTGGATCCGGGCAAACAGTCCGGCAATGCTCAACTCCAACAGATCCAAAACCTGCTCAAATCCGCTGTCGCCACCATAGTAAGGATCCGGGACTTCCCTGATGGGGGTATCGGCAAAGTCCAGCATCAAGGCCAGCTTGTGTTTGTAAATCTGCGGACAAGCCTCATATAGGGCCTGAAGGTTCTCACGATCGGCCGCCAGAATAAGATCGAAATGAGCAAAGTCCTGTGCGCACACCTGCCTGGCTTTGAGCCCTGAAAAGTCCAGTCCACGCCGCTCTCCGGCGGCGCGGGCGCGCCTGTCCGGCGACTCCCCTGAGTGGTAACCTATGGTGCCGGCAGAATCCAACTCCAGTGCCAGTCCCATGGCCTGAGCCTTGGCCCGGGCCACAGCTTCAGCACTTGGTGAGCGGCAGATATTGCCCATACAAACCATCAAGATACGGTTAATTTCGCCCTCGCTGACACTTGGCACACTTTGAAATTCCACCTTAAGGTTCCTTATTGGCTGACTCGGCAGGATTGCGTTCCGCAGCCGGGTCGGCGACAGAGACTTTTGCCTCAATAACCTCTGCCGGGAAACTGAGTTGATAGTCGGATCTTACCCTAAGGAAGCGGGCAAACCTAGGCTTGCCGCCCGAGGTCCGCCCGGAGAAAGCAAAGGTTACCCAGGTTCCGGGAAGCGGCGGTGAAGCCCTCTCGGCATCGGTGAAACCTGTCCCCAGGCGAAAGCTTACCCCAGCCTCGGTTTCCACCAGCAAGGCGCCCATCATGCCTTGATACTTGCCTTTTCCCGGAAGTATCGCCAGCACTCGCGCCTCGGCATCTTCCACAGGTTTGAGTTTTAACAAGGCATCACTGCGCCCCGCCAGATACATGGCATCGATGCGGTGCGCCATCAGGCCTTCGCCCCCTTTGGCCACCACCTGTTGTAACCACAGATGTAACTCTTGCGTGCTGCTCAGACGCCGCTGCTCGATGACATAGAGATAAGGGGTCAGTTGGTGATACTGCTTGAACGCCTGATAACGTTCGGCAAAAGCCATTTTAAGCCCGGGGGCATCGAACAGATAAAAACCCAGCTGGCGCCAGGAGTCTGCTTCGCCTAAACCTCTGGCCAGCAGCGATGCAGTATCAAAGCTGTGATAGCCACCCCAAAGCTCTCCTTCGAGTGCCACGTCAGGAAAGTCCTTCACAAACCAAATTGGTGCAGGAATGACTCTGCCCGAGCGGCTCAACAAACGCCTGCCGTCCCATCTGGCGCGGACACCATCAAGTTTTTCACTGACAAGGAAATCCTTGATATCTACCTTATGTTGTTGCCAACGTCCGGCCAGCTCAGGGGCCGGTAATTCTCTATCGCCGGCAGCCGGAAACGAGAGCAAAAAAGACAAAGCCAGCAGAAAAGTTTGCAGCAGTAACAATATGGCAGGAAAACATTTAAGGTATGCTGTTGTCGTTAAAGATTGCGGATATTGCATAAGCCCTCCCTGGCTGTCGGCCAATTGCCTGCTACATCCTATAGCAGAGACCAAAACTATAAAGAGTATAGAAAGTCGTGGCGATTATGGTGACAACAAGTGTAACGATTATCGAAACGGCCCTCCCCCCTTTGCCAAACCTTCCACCATGGCATAATAACGGCCAAACACCCTTGGTGGGTGAAGTAACAGCTATATCAGCGGCAAGATGAGCTGCTATAATACCGCCGCACCTTCCCTAAGCGTCACCAATACTCAATGAGTGGCTCGTGACCAACGCAAGGTCAATAAAGGCAGCGACCTGTTTCAACCCCATTAACCCAGGAACCTTTCACGGTTCAGCGGGTCTTTATACAGCAACCCGCCATAGCCACAGATCAAGAATTGAGAAAATATGAAACCCGCCAACAATCACGGACTGAAACGCATTTTTCGCGCCACCGGCTTTTCCATGAAAGGACTGAACTCAGCCTGGAAACATGAAGCCGCCTTTCGTCAGGAAGCCGTACTGGCATTGTTAATGATCCCGCTGGCGTTATATCTGGATGTGGCCAAGACAGAAAAATTACTGCTGATAACGACAGTATTTATCGTCATTATTACCGAACTATTGAATTCAGCCATTGAAGCCGTGGTCGACAGAGTGGGCGATGAAATTCATCCCTTGAGCGGCCAGGCCAAAGATATTGCCTCGGCGGCAGTCTTTATCAGCCTGTGTTTATGCGGCCTGACCTGGGCCGTGGTTATCTGGCCTTTGGTGTTCTAAAGCGCTTTGGTATGTTGAATGCATGCTTTGGAATATTGAATGCATAAGTAAGGAAACCGGGGCTTCAAGCCAAAGCGCTCAATGCCCCGGAGAGGCTTAGAACTGACTTCTGAGATAGTTGACCGCTTGCAGTATCTGCTCCAGGCGGTCGTTGCCCGGCAAGTAGGCTACATAGACATTGCGCCTGAGCGGTGTTTTATCATCAATCACAAACAGCTCACCTTTCGCCAGATAAGGTTCAATCATGTTTTGCGGCAAAAATGCACTGCCGCCATTATTGAGCAGAAAGTCCAGCGCAATGCGGGCAGAGCCGGTGTGCAGTACAGGAATGGGCAACTCGGCATAGTCTCTGGCATGTTGAATATTAAACGCCGTGCCCCAATCGACCTTGATATAATGCCTGTCCGTCAGTTCATCGACTGAGGTAGCCGCCTCTGTGCTCACCAGATGCAGAGACACCTCTCCTATCTGCAATAGCTCAAACTCTTCCAACTTAGGGGGATCGAAGGCAATGGCCAGATCCAGCGTTCGGTCCATCAACTGTTTGGTCATCGCCGCCGGCGCCAGAATTTCGGTGCGTAGCGCCACTCCGGCAAGCCCCTGATGTAAGCCCTGCATATATCCCTGCAGATAAGCGTCCCAGATATTGGGCGCCGCACCGATAACCAATTGTACCGACTGGTGCTCACTCAAGGAGATATCCTGTTTGGCCCGCTCCCAGGCGGTCAGTACCGCTTCGGCATGCGCCAGCATCCGCACCCCGGCCGGGGTCGGTTGTATGTTGTTTCGCTGCCGCTCAAACAACTCGACGCCGAGAATACTCTCCAGCTGCTTCACCCTGAAAGATACTGCGCTGCGGGTCAGATAGAGGTTCTCGGCGGCCTTCCCAAAATGGCGGGTATGGGAAACTTCCAGAAATGTCTTGAGTAAATCCGTGTCCATAAAAAATTCTTTATCGTCATAGACAAATTTTTTTGATTTATAAATCAATCATACTAGCCAATACTCTGCTTGCAAATCTCCTCAAGAACCATTTTGTAAGGAATATCGCCATGTTGACCACGACTCCTTCACCATCGGCACTGCAAAGTGCATCTATGCAACAAGCCGCCAATGAGAGTTTTGTCAGCGAACGCCGTTTCTATGACGACAAAAACTTCCCCAAGGGCTTTCGCCGCAGCGGGGATTTTACATACAACGAAGCAGAATTACTCGAAAAACATGGCGTTGCCATGCAGGCTCTGGCGGAAGGACGCCAAGCCCCCCGAAATCCGGAGGAGAGTCATTTTGTTGAAGTTGTCCGCGGAAATTCCGCTCCCGGTAGCTTGTTGGAAAAGATCTGGGTAAAGTATGTCAAGTTGGCTTCTGGGAAGCCTTTCTACGCAGTTGTCGGCACCAATTTGGTGAAAAAGGCCGATGCTGAGTATCTTGACGATATGATAGATGACGATGTTCAGGATGAGCCTGAACTAGAGGATGACCAATGAAAATTAGGGTTTGCGACTAAATGCGTGGTTGGATTTTATATAAAGAGACCGCGACTCAGCTAAAACCTGAATTGTATGAAATTAACCGATTGTTGGAGGCTGCCAAGGCCGACAATATCGAACTTGAGGTCTATGCTCCCGATGAGTTTGACCTCACTGTGACCCGAGAGGACAACAAGAGTATTTTACTGAACGGGCAACCAGTAGAGTTGCCCGATTTTATTATTCCCCGTATGGGCTCGGGTACCACCTATTTTGCCTTGGCGATTATCCGCCACCTGGAGCGTCTTGGCGTTTATTGCCTTAACTCTTCCAAGGCGATAGAAACCGTTAAGGACAAGCTATTTTCCCAGCAACTGTTGGCTGAAAAGAATCTGCCAACGCCCAAGACCATGCTGGTGAAATTCCCGGTTGATGTTGACTTGGTTGAACGTCATTTGGGTTTCCCTGTGGTGATCAAGACACTGTCCGGCTCGCAAGGCAGCGGCGTGTTTCTGTCACACAAGGCGCGGGAGTTCGATGATCTGATGCAGCTTATCGAAGCCACCAATAAAAATGCCAACATCATTTTGCAGGAGTTTATCTCCAACAGCCATGGCCGGGACTTACGAGTCTTTACCATAGGTGGCCGGGTAGCGGGTTGCTACGAAAGACGCGGTCAAGAGGACAGTTTCAAAGCCAATGTCAGCGCCGGTGGCTCAGCCAGCCCCTTTACGGTCACACCTGAAATCGAGTGGCTGGCAACCCAGACCGCCAATATTTTGGATCTGGATGTCGCCGGAATCGATCTGCTGTTCGATAATGGTCACTACAAGATTTGCGAGGCCAACTCCTCGCCGGGCTTTGAAGGACTGGAGTCCTGCCTCAATCTAGATATTGCAGCACAAATACTGCACTTTATCCGTATCCGTTTGGGCATGTTCAACAAGGACTCCAAGAAAAGCGATAGCAGCAAGTCCGAGGGCTGATCCGAACACGATCTTTAATATAAGACTGAAGCGCTCCATTACGGAGTGCTTTTTTGTTATGGATCATAAAAAACCATAACTTTCCAAACATTTTATTCACACAACACACTATTCTGGTTTAGACTCTCTGCAACCGCGCGGATTTTCAGCATCCGAAAATACAAGAAGTGTCGCCCCAAGAGCGAACCCAAAAGCACTCAAACCGCACATGTGCCGAATTACCCCGGAAAAGGAATCTCTGAGAAGGCACTTGGATTATCTGAGTAATAAAAAGAGATCACCCCATTGTTGACAACACATTTAATTAACATTCCGGGTTCGAAACTGGTGTTGACACTACTCCTGTTGTGCTGCGCGGCCAACTCTGTTCAGGCCGACGAGTGGAGTCTGAATATAGGTGGTTTCTATTCCCAGTCCGACACCAATATGCAAGTCACAGATCCCTTGTTAGGCAACGATTTCGAATTGGATTTCGAATCGGATCTGCAGTTGGCGGAAAATGAGTTTCTGCCATTGGTTGAAGTAGGATATCGCTTCAACGACAGACACCATATCTATATCGATTGGAAACAACTGCATCGCAGCGCCGAAACTCAAGCAGTCAGCAGGCCATTTCAAATCCAGATTGATGATACTGTTTATGACGTCAAGGCCGGAGGCCAGTTAGGCACAAGCCTTAATATTGATATCGTTCGTATTGGCTATGGCTATGATCTGTTTCAAGGCAACGGTTATAACATAGGGGTCAGTGTAGGGCTGCACACTATGTTGATTGACAGCAGCTTTGAGGGTTCCATTGGCGCCTGTGCCACTTCAGAACTCAGCGGCAATATCTGCAGTGCTCAACCTATTCCCAGAGTGGTAGATGAGAGTGTGACTGCACCTTTGCCGAATGTTGGCCTCTTTGGTGACTATGAGCTGGCACCCGGTTGGCAACTTAATCTACATGCCCAATATTTTTCCGTGCGTCTGGATGACCTCAAAGGCTCATTGGTCGATATCAGAGCAGGCATGAAAACGGCGCTGAGTGACAACTGGGACATTAGTGTGGCGTACAACTATTACAAGGTAGATGTGGATGTGCGTCAGAGTACGTCCAATGCCGAAGTAAAAGTAGCCGACTACAATATTTACTATAGTTTTATCGGCCCCATGTTATCTGTCAGCTATCGCTTCTGAGGCCAATATAAAAACCGGGGACAGATCCCCGGTTTGCGCTTAAAAGTGTCCTTCTCAGCGCAGATCCTGCGCCCGACGTTTCTTAAAGTCCGAGTCTTCAAGCCATTTGGGCCAATCATTGTTATTGGCCAACCGCGCCAGAATATCGCTTATCAAGGCCAAGTCCTGCTGAACCCCATCCAGACTCCAGCTTGGGTCATAATCATCGGCTGCCTTATGATATTTATGGGCGATATAATCCGGGTCTGTATCCCCCAAACTCATAAACAGCAAGCCGGGTACCCCTTCCTTGGCCAGAGCGAAATGATCCGAGCGGAACATCAAGCCATTTTGCGGCCGGGGATCGGCCTTGACGCTGCGTCCCTGTCCTTTGGCGGCATCATTCAAATACTGCTCCAGCTCTGACACACCCTCACCATAACGCAGGATGTAATCCACGCCTTTGCCCATATTCATGCCGTCTATATTAAGAAATGCCACCAGCTGCTTGGTGGGAACCGGGGGATTTTCGGCAAAGTACTGGGCACCAATGAGTCCGGTTTCCTCGGCAGTAAAGGCGCTGAACAGAATCGAGCGTTTCGGGGCATCAATGCCCTTTTGCTGTTTGAAATGCTTTGCCAATGCCAGAACACCGGCCACACCGGAGGCGTTGTCCACAGCGCCGTTGAGCACCACTTCCTTGCCATCTTCAATGGTCTTTCCCAGGTGATCCCAGTGAGCGTGCATCACCAAGTATTCATTTTTGTGTTCACTTCCAGGCAACAAGGCCGCCACATTGTGGGATTGCGCCAGTTCTATCTTGTTGTTCAAAGTTAGATTGGCCTTGAGTTTTAACGGCACCGCCTTGAAGCCTTTATTGACCGCCTGTTGCTTCAAGGTATCAAAATCCAGACCCGCCTGGCTGAACAGCTTCTTGGCGCTATCATGCTGGATCCACCCCATCACGCCCACCGATGATGCGTTGTTGTCTTTATCCACCAGGGTGTACTTGGTATTGGTGTTACTGTTACGCACCACCCCCCAACCGTAAGCGGCGGGCGCAGTTTCATGCACAATAAACACGGCTTCGGCGCCCTGACGGGCCGCTTCTTCATATTTATAGGTCCAGCGACCATAATAGGTCATGGCATTGCCCTTGAATACCTGGGGATCCTGAGTGGCAAAGCCGGGATCATTGACCAGCACAATCAGCGTCTTACCACGAACATCCAGGCCTTCAAAGTCATTCCAGCCGTATTCCGGGGCATTGATACCGTAGCCGACAAATACCACCTCGCTGTCTTGCAGCTCCACCTTGGGTGTCACTCTTTGAGTGCGGGCGGTAAACTCCTCGCCGTTACTGAAACTCATTGAGCCCAACTTAAGCTGCATATTCTGATCTGCGCTGATCCTGGCCATGGGCACGGCTTGCAGATAACTGTTGCCAAACCCGGGCTCAAGCCCCATCTCCTTGAAGGCTTTGGTAAGGTAATCCAAGGTCAGCTGTTCACCGGCCGACAGAGGCGCACGGCCTCCAAAAGCATCGCTGGCAAGGGTTTTCACATCCTGGCGATAGCTGGATTCATCCAGTTCAAAGGGGGCGGCCAACGCCAGAGCAGGCGTTAACAATGTGGCCAACAGGCCACACACAGAGGTAAATTTCACGACTTCATTCCTTACTATTATCTATTTTGTTCAGCCATTGTAACAGCGGGGCAGCATTCGGCAATCGGCGCAACAAGGTGACATTCCGTGAGCCTATGGATCCACAAGCGGCTTAATTTATGTCAAGCTGAATAGGTTTTTTACATCGACAATGAGCTCCCCTATGGCCATGACTCTGCTTCAGCAAGCCGCTCAATACCTGAAAAAAGCCTTACCCCTGATGTTGAAATATCGGATACCGACAACGCCGGTCAACTATGCGCTCTGGTATGCCTATGTCAGCGAGCGCAACCCGGTACTCAATGCCGGCCTGGATCAAGCAATCAGCCAGTTCAACACCTGCCCCCCCTCCACGGCAGAACTTCTGTACCGCCACCATCTGGCTCCGGAAGAGGAACTGGATGTCAGAGATATGCGCCAGAGTATGGAGGCGATAGCGACCGAGCTGTCTCAGTCACTCAAGGATACCAGCTGTGATGCCGACAGTTTTCGCGCCAAAATAGAGCGTAACTTTGGCCGTATCAGCCGCTTGGATCAGGACGCCATGGATCTTGAGCAGGTGATGGGCATGGTCCGAGCCCTGGTGAAAGACTCGGATGATATTCGCAACAGCACGGATTATTTGAGCTCGCAACTGAGCAAAGCCCAACAAGAGATAGACAATCTGCGACTACAGCTGCAAAACACCGAAAAAGACATATTGTTTGATGCCCTCACCGGCTGCCTTAATCGCCGTGCCTTCGATGCCGACTTCGAGAGCTTGTTGAGTCAGTCACCCAAGGGCTGCTGCCTTATTCTGGTGGATGTGGATCACTTCAAGCGTTTCAACGATGAATATGGGCATCTTTTGGGGGACCAGGTGCTCAAGGCGGTGGCCAAGCGTCTGCAGGATAGTTGCCGTGACGGCACCAAGTTGTATCGTTTCGGTGGTGAAGAGTTCGCTATTCTGGTGCCGACCAGTCAGCTGAGAGTGGCCCGCCAACTGGCCGAAGCCATGAGGCGGGCACTGGAGAAAGTCAGCGTCAGAGACAGGCGCAAGAGCCAGCTCATCAGCAATATCAGCGCCTCCTTCGGGGTTGCCGAATGGCAGCAAATGGATACCCGTCAATCCCTTACCGAACGCGCCGACACCTTGCTCTATGAAGCCAAGCGTTTGGGCCGCAATCGGGTGATGCCGATATCAGGCTGAAACCGCCAGCGTCTGCAAGGCTTCTGCCTGCACCACGAATCTGAGCTCGGCGCCGCCGCTCAGGCTGTCGAAGGGATAACAGGTAATCAGCGTCAATAGCCGCTCATCACTGCCCATCAACCAACGTGTCTCAGATTCATGCACTACTGCGGTAGCCCGTATTCGATAAAAATGGATCTGACCATCCATGCCCTGCAAGCGGATCTCCTGCCCGGCCCTGGCCCCGGCCAGAATCGCGAAATGGGTATCCCTGTGACCGGCAATCACTGTATTACCTGTCTCTCCGGCGCCGGCTCCCGAGAGCATCTGCGCCGGTCCAAAGGCCAGGTTACGGCCACTGGCCCCGGCCAGCACATAGAGTGGCTCATGCTTGCCTATCCACAATTTGGCCGTAGGGTGAGTATCGGCCCAGGACCAGGGTTTGTGTGCCTGGCCATCAGTCAGACTCTTGGCCCAGGCCTTTTCAATCAAAAACTGGGCGAACATGGCTTTGGCTTGCATATATCCTCCTTTAAACAGCATGGCCGAACCCGCCACGACCAGAACAACTATCACTATTGAGCCGATATCGCCAAAGCGCCCCCTATTGACCGAGGACATAGTGCCTGCTGTCAGGGCCTGGGGTGCCTGGCTCATTGCCCCGCCTCCTCACAAGCACGGCGGCCAAAGGCCCTGGGGAAAGCCGCCAGCATCAACGCCGCCAGCAAACTTGCCAACCCCAGCAGCAACATCAGCCGGCTGTCGGTGGCAGTTTGCGGCAACTGCCCCTGCCAGCCCTTGGGCGCATGACTGGCCACTTGCCCTTCCCGGGTCGCCGCGGCGTCCGGATTGACCGGGGTGACATCCACTGCCACCAGGCTGGTGTACGGACTGACCAAGTGGTACTTAAGCGACAGCGCTGTGACCTGGCGTTCAATGCGTTCACTGTTGGCAGCATCTTTGGCCAGCTCCAGCGCGGCTATCTGTTTTCCGGCCCAGATGAGATCCAGCCCTTTGGGCTCAGCCTTGGCATTGAGCGCCAGCTCCTGCTGCCAGAATTGGCCATCGATAAAACCGGATACGATAACTGCCTTGTGGGCATTGCTACGCTGTTTGATGCTCACCAATACCGGCTCACCTTGATAGAGATCCGGAATTTGTGCCGGCCAGTAATCCGGCACTGTGCCGTCAGGGTAGCGCAGCGACACATCTGTGATCCTGGGAGCGGAGATTTTTTCCAGCAAGGCAACCACCTTTTGCTCCACCTCCTGCATCTTGCCAATATAGGTAAAGCTGCCACGCCCCAGCTCGGCGGCACGCTGCATAAAGTGGGAGTTGGGCGCACTGCCTATGCCTACGGTAAACAGTCGGTTGTCGCCGAGCCTGTCTTTAATCAGTTCAAACAGCGCCTGTTCATTGCCTACGGCGCCATCTGTCATGAAAATCACTTGCCTGAGCGCCTTAATCTCACCTTGCGTGCCGACTTTATTTTGAGCGGCAAAATCATTGTTCAATGCCAGCTCCAGCGCCTTGGCCATCTCGGTACCACCGTTGGCTTCCAGGGCGCGAATAAACTGCTGCGCCCGACCTATATTGTGGGCCGTCGCCGGCAAAGAGTTGGCTGCCATGGTTTGCACTGCAGAGTTGAATTCAACGACATTAAAACTGTCCTCCGGTTTGAGACTGCTCAATGCATACAGCAGTGCCTGTTTGGCCTGAACTATTGCATCTCCCCCCATGGAGCCGGAAGTATCTATCACCAGAATAAGCTCCCTGGGCAAGGGCTTGGCCACCTCTTTGCTCTGTGGAGGCATCAACATCAATAGACTGTATTCATCCCTGGCAGCTTGGCCTTCGGCCTGCGCTAAAGAAGGTGCTGGGGTATGGGTCTGGCCTTGCTGGCTGAACAGCGCCGCTGCGGGCTTGGCGCCCGGATCCGCTTGCCATTGCAACACAAAGTCGCTGTCGGCCTTGGTATTGTCTTGTTGCAGCTGCACCCGGATACGGCCATCACTCAGGGTTTGTTGGGAAATAGCATGATAAGGGGACTCCAGCGACAGCAAGGGAAAACCAGCATCCAGGATAATATCCAAACTGAGGCGATTATCCTGGCCACTGCTTGACGTATGGGGCCCTATAGACTCAGAGCTTTCGCTATCAGCGCCGGTGAACATCTTTTCAAGGCCCGCGGCTTCAATCACAGGGCTCAGCAACCGCGCCGCCTCTTCCACGCCCTTGAAGCTTTGCAGCATGCTTTGAGGCAGATAACGGGGCGTGTGGGTCATGGGAAAGCGCAGGCTGAACTGACCATCGCGGTAATCCAATGCCTGCTGGTAGCTGAAGCTGACTTTAAGAGTTTCCCCCGGAGCCAGATTGGCCACCTGAGTGGTGAACAGGTTGGGCCGCTCCTGACTCAATAGACTGGCGCGCTTTCCCTGAGCCTTGGCCTGCTCAAAAGTGCGCTTGGCCTCTTCCTTTGGTTGAATGACCCCCTCGATGATCCGCTCACCTATTCTCAACTGCATGCTGTCCACTGCCGCCTCATTGGGCAGCGGGAACAGGTAACGGCCGTGTATCCACTCCTGGGTATCATTGGTGAATGACTGGGTGACGCTGACTCTGTTACTCCAGCCACTGATGCTCATACTGACTTCGGTTGCCAGTGCCGGGGCCTGAGTGTCGCCAAAAGCAAGCACCCCGGCCCCGGGCCACTGCGGATTATCAATCAGTTGAACTGTACCTTCCTGAGCCTGGGTACTTGCAGGCTCTTCGGCAAATTGGGGGCTATTCTCGGCCCAAGCTTCAACCGAGCTAACCAGGTTGAACACCAGCAGGGCCAACAGGGCAAAGCCTGAAAATTGCAGGGCGTTGACGGCCCTGCGTAAATAAGTATCCGAATCGCTGTGACTGGCGGCGGGCATGCTCTGAAACTGCTCGTTTTCCTGCCGAGGGATATCCATATTCATTTCGTCGCTCCCTCTCAATTAGCGCTTTGTTGATTGGCTGCCAGGGCAGCGCCCTGAGTCTGTAATTTCAGCGTGACCCGACGGTCAAAGAAATCGCTCTCGCGGCTCTGTTTGGCACTGAGGGGAGAGCTGGCACCAAAAGCCTGGGTTTGCAAGCGCTCTTGGGCAACGCCTTGACTAACCAAATAACTTTTCACCGCCTCGACCCGCTGCTCGGAAAGCGCCTGATTGTAATCAGAATTACCGCGGCGATCGGCATAACCCGTCAGATCCAACATCAGCTCAGGCGACAGGCTCATGGCAAAAGCCAAATCGTCCAGCTGGCGGGCAAAGTGGGGTTCGATTTCGGCGGTGCCGGTACGAAACTGCACATTCATACCCACGATTAACTCTTCAAGCTGAGCAGCCCGGTCGCGGGAAAGCGCATTGAGGCGGCTCTGGGCATCGGCGTATTGCAACGATAACTCCTTCAGCGCTCGCTGCTTCTCACTGAGACTCGCCAGTTGTTCGGTTTGCTCGGCCAACTGTTGCTGCTGACTCTTGAGCTGCTCGTCATCGCCCACTGACTTACCCACTATGCCGCCGGTGAAGGCACCGATAACGGCCCCCACAGGTCCCCCAACCACGGCGCCCAGCAGTGCGCCTGTGCCAAAGCCGACCAATTCTTCGTTGTGATCTCTCTCCTGAGTCGGTAAGTTTGGCTGGCTGTCGGCGTGCGCCAGAGAAGAAGTCAGCAACAGTGATGCCATGATCAGGGAGGCTATGGGGGTCGTTTTCATCATCTCGATTCCTTTTGTCTTGTAGAACTTGCTGCCAAGTTGGCAGCGTTCCTCGTCGTTGAGATGATTAAACCCCATTGAAATGGCAAGTCTGGGGAGCAAAAATGGCACTTTGGCTATCAATTGTGGCAACAAAATGGCAATCGGAAGCAACCGCTTTTTTCACGGCTAAAATCCTGTATAGTCACGGCTATTCACGGCTCGGCAGGAACAAGAGGCAGATGAAACGCATTGCCATAGTGGAAGATGAAGCTGCAATAAGAGAAAACTACAAAGATGTGCTGCAATCACAGGGTTACTCTGTGCAAACTTACGCCAACCGCCCCGAGGCCATGCAGGCCTTCAACACCCGCTTACCGGATCTGGCCATTATTGACATAGGTCTGGAGCATGAAATCGATGGTGGCTTTACCTTGTGCCAGTCGCTGCGGGCGATGTCGGGCACCCTGCCGATTATTTTTCTCACCGCCAGAGACAGCGACTTCGATACGGTTTGTGGCCTGCGTCTGGGTGCCGATGACTACCTGAGCAAAGATGTCAGTTTTCCCCATTTACTGGCGCGGTTGGCGGCGCTGTTTCGCCGCTGCGAACTCGCCGGCAGCAGTGCTCCGGCCGACACCCTGATGGAGCGCGGCGCCCTCACCATAGATGCCAACCGAATTCAGGTATATTGGCAACAGCAGCCGATTGAATTGACAGTGACCGAATTCTGGATGGTGTACGCCCTGGCCAAACATCCCGGCCATGTGCGCAGCCGCACCGAATTGATGCAGGAAGCCAAGATTTATGTCGATGACAGCACCATTACTTCCCATGTAAAACGGATCCGGCGTAAGTTTATCGCTGCCGATCCGGCCTTTGACTGCATAGATACCGTCTACGGCATGGGTTATCGCTGGGATCCCGAATCTTGAAATTGCCCTCCTATCACCCGCCAATAGGCCTCAGAACCAAGACCCTGGTACTGTCGCTGTTTTTGCTGTGCCTGCCCTGGCTTGGTTATCAGTATGTGTGGGAGATGGAGAAATATCTGCGGCACGGCCAGGAGAAAACCCTGGAAGGAACCACTCAGGCCCTGGCTACGGCGCTGCATGAAAGACCCAGGCTGTTCGACAGCCAGGCCAGTTTCCTCAATCAAGTGGAAAAGGGCCGCGATCTCTACGCCTACCCGCTCAACGGCCCCATTCAGCTGGATGGCCGCCTCAATGATTGGGAAGCTTACCGCCATCGCGCCATGACCTATGGCGAAGAACACACCCTGATGCGCTTGAGTGACAGCCAGTCAACGCTGAGCTTTACCCATATGGTCGGTAAATATGGCGGCTACCTTTACGGCTTTTTCGAGGTAACGGATCCAAAGGTGATTTACCGCGGCCGCAACAGCCTGAGTGTGGATCGCAACGACTATCTGGCCATCGCCACCCTGGCCCCGGATGACCGTTTTCGCCGTTATACCATAGCCAACAAGCGCGATGGCTGGCTCAGCGCCTTCGAGTTGCCTGAAAATCCGGCGTTCAGCGCCCCGGTGACACCAGAGGTCCGCATTCAGGGCCAGTGGTTGAAAACCGATAAGGGTTACAATATTGAGCTCAGAATGCCGCTGGAGATGGTGGGCAGTAAACTCAGTTTTGCCATTCATGATGTCAACGACAAGAAGGGCCGCAGGCTGGAAGCCATAGTCGGTACCTCGGCCACAGACCGCGCCGACAAGCTGGGGACGGTTCTTGTACCATCACCGGAAATTGAAAGTATTATCAAAGGTATGGGGCATAACAGCTCGCGGATCTGGGTGGTGGATGTCCATGGCCGGGTGCTGGCCAAGTCGGGCGATATTCGCGCCGATTCCAGTGTCTGGACCCGCTCGGTCGAGGAGGAGCGGCAACCGGAAAGCTTCTTCGGCAAACTGGAACACGACTATCTACACCCCATCTACTACACAGTGCTGACCAAGCCGCCTATGGATTTTATCGACTCACTGCAGGATTCGACCGAACTCGGCGGCAGCCATATTCGCCGGGCGCTGAATGGCCAGATGGCCTCCACCTGGCGCCTGACACCGGATAACAAGGCGGTGGTGTTGGCAGCGGCCAGCCCCATCTGGATTGACGATAAGGTGATGGGCGCCGTGGTTGCCGAGGAAACCACCCATGGTATCCGTACCCTGCGTAACCGGGCACTGGAGAAGTTGTTCAATGTGATCCTGACCGTGATGGCCATGGGTACCCTGGCACTGTTTGTGTTTGCCTCCGGGATCTCCAGCCGCATTCGCAAACTCAGGGATCAGGCCGAGCGCGCCATCGACAGCCAGGGGCGGGTTCGCGACACCATTCCACCTTCAAAAGTGCGCGATGAAATTGGCGATCTGTCGCGCAGTTTTGCCAATATCGTCAGCCGGCTGGGTCAATATACCCACTATCTGGAAAACATGTCCTCGCGGCTATCCCACGAATTGAGAACCCCGGTGGCCGTGGTGCGCAGCTCATTGGAGCACTTGAGTCTGCAGCAACTGGACAAGGACACGGCCAAGTATGTCGACCGCGCCCAGGAAGGGGTCAACCGCTTGTGGCTGATCCTCGCCAACATGAGCGAAGCCACCCGGCTCGAGGAGTCCCTGTCCCAGGCCGAGATAGATGAATTCCCGCTGACCAAGGTTGTGGCAGGCTGCGTCGCCGGGTATCAGATGACTTACAAGGAACAAGGTTTCGTGCTGGTGTTGCCGGATGAACCTTTGACCATGCGCGGCGTGCCTGAATATATCGCCCAGCTGATGGATAAGCTGGTCAGCAACGCCATTGAGTTCAGCAAAGCCGATACCGATATCCGCATCAGCCTCAAGGTGCAGGGCAAACAGGCCCTGCTCAGGGTGGAAAACCAAGGGCCACTGTTGCCGGAAAACATGACCGAGCAGATCTTCGAGTCCATGGTCTCAGTGCGGCCACAAACGATGCAGTCCAAACCTCATCTGGGACTGGGACTTTATATCGCCAGGCTTATCACCGCCTTCCATGGCGGCCATATCAGTGCCAGCAACCTGAGCGACGGCTCAGGTGTCGAAATTCGGGTCAGCCTGCCGCTGCTTTAAGCCGCAGGCAACTTGAACAAGTCTCAAGCCCGCCGCACTGGCAATGATAAGATTCAATGTTAATATGCCTCAAAGGGGCGCTCGCCCCGCCATCACAGACAAGAGTTGCATCCATGAAGAAAGCCACCAAGCTGGTCTCACTCGGCCGGGACAAAAAGTGGAGCAAGGGAGTGATCAATCCTCCCGTGTTTCGAGCATCAACCGTTGTATTTGACAGCATGGAACAGATGCGCCACGCCACGGCCAATCGTGCCAAAGGGGAGATGTTCTATGGCCGCCGCGGCACCCCGACTCACTTTGCCTTTCAGGCTGCTATTGCCGAACTCGAAGGTGGTGTTGGCACAGCACTCTACCCTTCAGGCTCTGCGGCCATCAGTGGCGCCCTGCTGTCTTTTCTGAAGGCCGGTGATCACTTGCTGATGGTAGACAGTGTCTACGAGCCTACCCGGGATCTGTGCGACAAGCTGCTCAAGGGGCTGGGGATTGAAACCAGTTACTATGACCCCTTGATTGGCGCCGGTATCCGCGAGCTTATCCGCCCCAATACCAAAGTGCTGTTTCTGGAGTCTCCCGGCTCCATCACCATGGAAGTCCAGGATGTGCCGACCCTGTGCCGTATCGCCCATGAGCATCAATTGGTCACCATGCTGGACAACACCTGGGCCTCCCCCATCAATTGTCGCCCGTTTGAGATGGGCGTCGATATCTCGATTCAGGCCGCCACCAAGTACATAGTGGGTCACTCGGATGTGATGCTGGGTACGGCGACCGCCAATGAAGCGCACTGGGATACCCTGAGGGAGAACAGCTATCTCATGGGCCAGTGCACCTCTGCAGACGATATCTTTCTGGCGGCAAGGGGGCTGAGAACCCTGGGGGTGAGAATGGCGCAACATGAAAAAAATGCCCTCAAAGTGGCCAATTTCCTGGCCCAGCGCCCGGAAGTGGATCACCTGCGCCACCCGGCGTTTGCCAGTTGCCCGGGTCACGAGTTTTTCCAGCGTGACTTCAGCGCCGCCAACGGCTTATTTTCCTTCGTGCTCAAAGAGGGTAACCGCCAGGCGATGACCGCCTTCGTCGAAGGGATGGAGCACTTCAAGATGGGATTTTCATGGGGTGGCTTCGAGAGCCTTATTCTGGCGATATCCGGCATAGAGAAATTGCGCACGGCAACCCAATGGGACAGCAGCAAGCCCCTGGTGAGACTGCATATAGGTTTGGAAGATCCAGACGACTTGATTGCCGACCTCGAACGAGCCTTCGAGCGTTATCACGCCGCGATGCAGGCTTGAAGCAAAAAGCCCGCTTGAATGCGCAACGTAGTTCACTTAAGCGGAGCTGCCTTGTGATTAACAGGGTATCGGGTCTTTGATATTTTTACCGCCCTAGGCCGATTTGGCTTAGGGCGTTTGTCTATAAAGAGGATGGACAAGTCTCCTCGTAGACTGTTTAGACGCTTCGGCGTATTACCTGGTGACACCGCTTTGCTCATGACTTTGAGCTGACTTGCGATGAACTGACAAGCGTACTTAAAGCTGATTTCATTGGGCATTCGACCATGCTCTACTGCCGCTTGGCTCGCTTCTCGTCTCACCAAGTTATAACCAAGCAGCAGCCCCCATAACTCTTGATAGACAAGTTCGACTGTCTTACTCCTCAGCACTAACGCATTGTGTTGCATCGAACTTTTTATGTCTCGATACCCTAATTCAATTTCCCATCGCTCGTGGTAAAGCGCCGCGACTGCTCCCGCATCGTACTGCTCTCTGGGAAGAGACGTAAATACGGTTTTTGGCTTACCTTGTACATGATAAGTCACGGCTCTCACTTGCCATGTTTCAGGTAGGTTAGGATTTTTCTTGCGTGCTTGTGGAGAGACTTTCATTTCGACTCGCATGTCGTCACTCTCTTCATCGTCCAGAAGGGTGTATTTCACCCCTTTCTTCGCAGGTAACAACCAATGTCTGTTAGCACCACTATTTTGGAGAGAAAGAAGTAAGCCTGCTCCATAAAAACCCTTATCCAATAAAGTCACAGAGTTATCCGGTAAGGAGTCAATAAAGGGCATAGCAAGAGGAATTTCGCCTCGACGATAAGGGCTTATAGCGGCATCGAAAATGACATGAGAGCGAACATTCATCATGGTCACCACCCTTAATACTGGATGAGGCGTCTGTCTGTCGCTGGATGTATTACCCGACCCAAAATGGTCTCTTAACTCCGGTGTGTCAACGGTTCGAAAAAGCGCGCCATCCACAGCAAAGACTTGCAAACCTTGCCATGTATCCTCAGGGTAACGCTCTAACCCCCACCTATGGCTGCATTGCCTAAACAACCATTCTGGGGCTGCTTTGCCGAGGCGTTGCCTTGCTTGCGTTAAAGCACTTTTTGCTAACAGCTCCTCATTAGCCAACCCCTCGGCACAGACATTCATTCGCCGTGCGACTTCGGCAATCGGTTCGTTGCGGAAAAACGCCATTCCAACAATAAGCCAAAGAACCATATCACTCGGTAAGCGACGTCGACGAATCGTCGCTTTATCGGAAAGTGTTACCGCTTTAGCAATCCACTCGTCAGGAATATGCTCGGAGAAGGTGGTTAGCTGAGCGACATCAACAGGACTCTCTTCAAGAAAGTCGGCAAAGCAGTTTTGAATAGACATAAAAAATCGGAAACCTACAAACAGGTTTCCGATTGTCTCTCATCAGAAGGATCGGTCAACCGATCCTTATCTGATCTACATTGCGCTTGAATGCGGGCTTTCCAAATATTTATTCACCTGGCTGTCAGTCAAAGTCCAGCTCATCTGCCGACACTCCCACTCCCAGTTCACGGGACAGGGCCATCTGCTCTCGAATATCCTCTATTCGCCTGCGAGCGGCGCTTATCCGCATATCTTTTTTACTGACCCGGTTATTGGATGTCAGAGTTCCCTCTTGGGCCGCTTCGCTCTTGCCTCTACTCAAAGATTGATTAAATGACATGGTCTTCCCTTAACCTCACGCCGGTTCTTTACCGCCTCCTCAAGAGCACTTCCCGCACACTTGGAGCAGAGCCGGTAATCCGGAATTTAAACGATACATCCGGTGTTAAATATACCGGAGCCCCTCACATCATGCCTTATTAAAGAGCCTGTTCCTATCGGAAAGTTCCCATATTTTAATTCCGTTAAGCAAAAACTCAGGCGTATAGAAAATAAACAAAATGCAAACTCTCAATTAATTAACGCACGACACACCTTACTAAAGGCATAGAAACATTTGCTTACTATTATCATTGATGCAAATTTGTTTAAATTGAAACATATATTCAACAAAATATTTTATAGATCAATAACATTTAAAATAACTAATTGATT
Source organism: Shewanella chilikensis (assembly GCF_037953065.1). Classification (NCBI taxonomy): domain Bacteria; kingdom Pseudomonadati; phylum Pseudomonadota; class Gammaproteobacteria; order Alteromonadales; family Shewanellaceae; genus Shewanella; species Shewanella chilikensis. Next base: position 2,597,792 of record NZ_CP149966.1, read on the forward strand.
TTAATCAATTAACCATTCACCCTCACCTTGTTCCGTAAGTGTTAAAAATAAATTAATCTTAAATTAATAAATATAGCAGAGTGTTGCCAAATTTAGGTTTAAATTGAATTATATCTTTGTCAATGAAACATTTGACAAACAAAATAAAAACATAGCCAAGCATGGCAGTTTACAATAATAATCAAGGAGAGAGATATGACATCCATATCTACAACAGCCAAAGCCGTTCGCTTCGGCCTTATGGCTGCTGCAACCAGTATCGCTTGTACAGGTTTCAGTTATGCTGAAGATAAACCTGAAACATTTGAGCGTATTGAAGTCACAGGTTCAAAAATCAAGCGTATCGGAGAGATAGCACCAACACCGGTCACAGTGATCACAGGCGATGGCCTTATTGAAGCAGGTGTTACCAACGTAGCAGATCTGCTGCACAAGATGCCTAATACCCTGGTTGGTCTGTCACCGGAAACCACCAACAACACTGTTTTTGCCAGTGGTCTGAATAACACTGACCTGAGAGGACTGGGTTCCAACCGCACTCTGGTGCTGGTTAACGGCCGCCGCTTTGTAGCCGGTTCGCCAGGCTCAGGCGCCGTGGATTTAAACAACATCCCTACCGCCATGGTTGAGCGCATCGAAATCACTACAGGTGGCGCGTCTGCTGTTTATGGCTCTGACGCCATTGCCGGGGTGGTCAACATAGTGACCAAAACCAGTTTTGATGGCTTGGCTATCGATGCTTCTACCACCCGCCCCACCGAAGATGGGGGTGAAGAAGAATATGCCTCGCTGACTTTTGGCTCTGACTTGGGTAAAGCCAACTTTGTGACCAACATCAGTTGGTCACGTCAGGGGCAGATTTCATACATGGACAGAGAATTCCTGCGTGAAGCGCCGATTGTGGTGCGAAATCCCAATGCCAATGGCCCGAATGATCCGCAAGCAATAATGTGGGGCCATGGTCAACAGGTACTGGCTTCATACAGCAAGACAGGCACTTTTGAATCCAATGGCACCCGCTATACCTTCAGCGATGACGGTCAAATTCGGCCAATGGATCTGGGTCAGCCACTGCCGCCGCTAACCAGCGGCCGGGTGGACTATCTCGGTGGTGAAGGCTACAACTTTGCCGAGAACTCTTTCATCAAGACGCCACTGGACAGGATCAATTTCTTTACTGTGATGAACTATGACATCAATGATGATCATAAATTTACCATGGAGGCCAGCTACACCAAGTCCGAAGCCTATGGTGAAAGCTCTCCTGCCTTCCTCAGTTTCAAGCTCTATGATGATAACGCCCTACTCTCTCCTGAAGCGGCGGCTTTGGTGACGGCCGGTGAAGAAAAACCAGGTGAAGGGGTAAACTTAGGCTATCTGGCATCTGATTTCGGCAACCGTAAATACAGTCAGGACAGAACTACAGCAAGATTGGCACTAGGTGTTGACGGTGCACTGTCCGATACCTGGTCCTATGATGTTTACGCCACTGTAGGCCATGTTCAAGCCGACACCGAATGGTACGGTGAAATATTCGAGCAGCGCTTCTATGACTCTGTCGATGTGATCAAAGATGCCGACGGTAATCTGGTATGTCGTGACGAATACGCCAGAGCCAATGGCTGTAAGCCACTGAACGTATTTGGCCGCGGCCAATATGATGAAGCTGCCTATAACTGGGTCAGCACAGATGCGATTCGTCGCTCATCAATCGATCAATACGTTGCCGGCGCCTCTGTCAGCGGCGATCTATTTGAACTGCCTGCCGGCTTTATCGCTGCTGCATTCAGCGTTGAATATCGTAAGGAAACGGCTGAAACTCTGCCGGATCCGGCAATGCGCGACGGTTTATTATTTGGAAACCAGTCTCAACCACTTTATGGTGAGTTCGATGTGACCGAGGCATCAGCCGAATTGTCCGTCCCGCTGCTGCAAGATGTGATCTTGGTTCAGGATCTGACACTGGAAACCGCGTTCCGTTATATGGACTACTCCTCCTCCGGCTCTGATACTGCCTGGAAAGTCGGCATCAACTGGGCGCTGAATGACGATCTGCGCATCCGGGCCAACCGCTCCAAATCTGTACGGGCACCTAACATTGCCGAACTGTACAACCCATCCAGCCAAACCTTCCGCACCATCAACGATTATTGTGCTACCAGCTTCAGGAACAGGATCAACCCGGACTATCTGGACAATGTGTTGGCCAACTGTGCCGCTCAAGGGATCCCGACTGACTTTGAACCTTCCCAGGACTGGTACGGTTCAACTCGTCCAGGCTTTATTGTAGGTAATCCGGACCTGCAGAACGAAGTTGCAGATGACATCACTCTGGGCTTTGTATACACCCCATCTTACCTGGAAAACTTCAGCCTGACAGTGGATTACTGGAAGTTTGACATGGAGAACGTGATCAACAGCTTCAGCGGTGCCGAAGTAGTTAAGTACTGCTATCAGTCAAGCAGCACAGATAACGACTTCTGTCCTTTGCTGGAACGTGATCCCGATACCCATGAGATAGTGAACTACTACGAGAAACCTGTTAACTCGGCATCCAGTGTTACTTCAGGTTTCGATATTGAAGCCAACTATCGCCTTGAAACCGGTTTCGGTGACTGGGGCTTCCGCCTATTCAGTACTTATCTGGAAGAGCGTTCATTCAACCCGACCGGATTCGCCGATGATGAAGTTAAATCGGCAGGTGAGCAGTCCCGTCCACGCTGGCGTCATCGATTGACCACAGACTACACCTACAATGACTTCTCGGCCGTGTTGACAGCCAACTATCGCAGCGACACAGTGCGGGATAACGAATGGTCACCCAATCAAAACAACTATAACGACATCCCGTCTTATACCACTTTTGATTTGACCAGCCGTTACAACATCACAGATGCCTTGCAGGTTCGCGCCGGGATACTCAACATGTTTGACCGCACCCCACCTCGCCAGCCAGGCGTGTATAACCAAGGTGCTTACTACGACATGCTGGGTCAACGATTCACTGTGGGGGTAAACTACAAGTTCTAATTCTCTTGCTACCGAAAAGCCACTTGCATAACAGCAAGTGGCTTTAAGTAATCGGCACTTCCCTAATTAACTAAAACCCTATTAGATAAATATGGATTGGATATCAGGGTTTCCTCTTGAGCCACTTCGCTTTTGTCTATATGCAAAGTTTGATTAATGCCGGTTATTCCTGTTTACACAAGAGCGCTTTCTATCAAATTGAATCAAAATCGGTACCCTAAAGTTAACAATGAAACATCCGGTAAACCCTCTCCAATATCACATCCTATTAAAGAGCCCTATCCTACCAAGAAATTCTCTCATTTCTTCTCAAGCTATAAAAACAATGTTAAAACCATCAACAAAAATAACGAACAACACACTGTAAAATAAGTAAAAATATTTTCTTACAATTTAGCCAAGCAATAAAAACCATCAATAACACAACGAAATCATAACGCATGAAAAACCATTTAATAAAAATACAAACAAAACTTAAGTAGTTGCGAATTTTCTAATCCAAACACATATGTTGCCATTTAGTTAAAACCAAAAACCTTTAAAACCAACGAAGATTAACCCATTGCTAACATACGTATTAACTTGAATCATTAGTTGGTCATTTCCACATCTGACAAACAAGAAGAAATATGAAAGCTATAATTTCTCAAGGAGATAGTCATGACCTCTGTATCTACAACCGCAAAAGCAATTCGCTTCTGTCTTTTGGCTACTGCCGGCTGTGCTGTTTATTCTGGAACCAGCTACGCTAAAGATAAAGATGAAACCATAGAACGTATCGAAGTCACAGGTTCAAAAATTAAACGCATAGGAGAGTTGGCCCCAACCCCTGTTACCGTAATCACTGGCGATGGTCTTATTGATGCCGGTGTTACCAACGTCGCAGATCTATTGCATAAGATGCCTAATACCCTGGTTGGTCTGTCTCCGGAAACCACCAACAACACTGTTTTCGCCAGCGGTTTGAATAACACCGACCTGAGAGGATTGGGTTCCAATCGAACTCTGATATTAGTGAATGGCCGACGCTTTGTGGCCGGCTCACCAGGCTCAGGTGCCGTCGATTTGAATAATATCCCCACAGCCATGGTTGAGCGCATCGAAATCACCACTGGCGGCGCATCGGCAGTATATGGTTCTGATGCCATTGCCGGTGTAGTTAACATAGTGACCAAGACCAGTTTTGATGGGTTGGCGCTGGATGCCTCTACCACCAGGCCAACACAATCTGGAGGTGAAGAGGAATACGCCTCACTGACCTTCGGCTCCGATATTGGCAAAGCCAATTTCGTGACCAACTTAAGTTGGTCACGTCAGGGGCAGATTGCACATATGGACAGGGACTTTTTGCGCGAAGCGCCGATTGTGGTGCGAAATCCCAATGCCAGCGGCCCGAATGACCCCCAAGCAATAATGTGGGGACATGGTCAACAGGTACTGGCCGCCTACACCAAGACCGGAGCGTTCACCACCCGAGCCGGAGAAAAGTACACTTTCAGTGATGACGGTAAAATTCGCCCAATGAAGCTGGGACAACCTCTGCCCAAACTCACCAATGGCCGAATAGATTATCTTGGAGGCGAAGGCTACAACTTTGCCGAAAACGCTTTTATCAAGACTCCGCTGGATAGGATTAACTTCTTTACTTTCATGAACTATGACATTAATGATGATCATAAATTTACCATGGAAGCCAGCTATGCCAAATCTGAAGCCTATGGTGAAAGCTCTCCGGCATTCCTCTCCATACCGCTTCATGTAGATAATGCTTTTCTTTCACCCGAAGCTGCAAATTTGGTCAGAGCTTCCGAAAGGCGGCCAGGTGACGGCGCCAGAGTTGGTTACTTGGCGTCCGACTTTGGTAACCGAAAATACAGTCAAGAAAGAACCACAGCCCGCTTAGCTTTGGGGCTTGAAGGCGCACTCTCCGACACCTGGTCTTACGATTTTTATGCCTCAGTAGGTCATGTCCAAGCCGATACCGAATGGTACGGTGAGATGTTCAAGCAGCGCTTTCAGGATGCTGTTGATGTTATCCGGGATAGAAGTGGTGCCTTGGTATGTCGTAGTGAACATGCCAGAGCCAATGGCTGTAAGCCGCTGAATGTGTTTGGTCGCGGCCTCTATGATAAAGCCGCTTACGATTGGGTCAGCACTGATGCGATTCGCCGCTCATCAATAGCCCAGTACACTACCGGCGCATCTGTCAACGGTGATCTGTTTGAGCTGCCTGCGGGTTTCATTGCTGCCGCCTTCAGTTTGGAGTATCGAAAAGAGACTGCCGACACCCTGCCGGATCCGGCAATGCGAGAAGGTCTTCTGTTTAACAACAGATCTCAACCTCTCTCCGGTGAATTTGATGTGACTGAAGCATCGGCTGAATTGTCCGTTCCATTGCTAAAAGATGTTATGTTAGTTCAGGATCTAACTCTTGAAACTGCATTTCGTTACATGGACTACTCCACCTCCGGCTCAGATAACGCCTGGAAAGTAGGGTTCAACTGGGCACTGAATGACGATTTGCGCATCCGGGCCAACCGCTCCAAGTCAGTGCGAGCCCCCAACATAGCCGAATTATTTAACCCAGCCAGCCAAACATTCAGAGGGATCAGTGACTATTGCGCGGCCAGTTATCGCAATAGAATTAACCCTACATATCTAAGTAATGTGCTGGCTAACTGTGCAGCCCAAGGGATCCCAACCACCTTTGAACCATCCCAGGAATGGTATGGTTCAACCCGTCCAGGCTTTATCGTCGGGAACCCTGAGTTAAAAAACGAAGTGGCGAATGATTTCACTCTGGGCTTTATATACACGCCTTCTTATCTGGAAAACTTCAGCTTGACTGTGGACTACTGGAAGTTCGATATGGAGAATGTGATCAATAATTTCAGCGGTGCCGCAGTCGTTAAGTACTGTTACCAATCCAGTTCAACCAATAATCAATTCTGCCCTTTACTCAGGCGAGATCCCACCACTCATGAAATCGTCAATTATTTCGAGAAACCCTTTAACTCGGCATCCAGTGTCACTTCGGGTGTTGATTTTGAGGTCAACTATCGTCTTGAAACCGGTTTCGGTGACTGGGGCTTCCGCCTATTCAGTACTTATCTGGAAGAGCGTTCATTCAACCCTACCGGATTTGCTGATGACAACGTTAAATCGGCAGGTGAGCAGGCTCGTCCACGCTGGCGTCACCGACTGACCACAGACTACACCTACAATGACTTCTCTGCCGTGCTGACCGCCAATCATCGCAGTAGCACAGTGTTGGATAACGAATGGTCACCCAATCAAAACAACTATAACGACATCCCGTCTTATACCACTTTTGATTTGACCAGCCGTTACAACATCACAGATGCCTTGCAGGTTCGCGCCGGGATACTCAACATGTTTGACCGCACCCCACCTCGCCAGCCAGGCGTGTATAACCAAGGTGCTTACTACGACATGCTGGGTCAACGATTCACTGTGGGGGTAAACTACAAGTTCTAATGCTATTGCTACTGAAAAAGCCACCTGTATCACAACAGGTGGCTTTCAAGAGTGACATACCACTGACGCTTGGCGATTAAGCGAGTATATGGTCCAAGCAGTTCTTCTCTTGCGCTGCCGCTCCGTGGTTTAATAACTGCCGTCATCTCGAGCCCGGGTCCAAACATGTAGCCCCAGCCACACAGATGGCAAACTCAACATACTTTTTGAATTAACAAGGAATTCCCGTGTCCGTACGTTTTCGGGTCGAACCCCGCCATTGGTTAATCCTCGCCGCTTTGGCCATTGCGGCTTATGCCTGTTATCTATTGGTCGCTCCCTATCTGGGCGCTATTCTGCTGGGATTTATCGTTTCCTTACTGTTTTTACCCGTGCACAAGCGCATCGAAGCGAAACTCCCCAATCACCCCAATCTGAGCGCGCTGCTTTCCTGTGTTTTGTTGACGGTAATCATACTTATCCCGCTACTGTTTATGCTGATTTCCGTGATTGAGCAGGGGATCAGCTCCGCCACCCAGGCTTATCAATGGCTGACCCATGGTGGCGCCAAAGAGTTGCTTGAGCATCCCTGGGTACAATCGTCGCTGGAGCTGACCAATAAATGGTTGCCGTTCGATAGCATAGATCCGCAGGAAATATTGCAAAAAGCCACCGCAACCCTGACAGAGCTCAGTACTCGTCTGGTCGGCCTGAGCACGGCATTACTTGGCAATATCACCGGCTTCTTTGTCAATTTCTCCCTGATGCTGTTCGTGCTGTTTTTCTTCCTCAGAGATAACGAACAGATAATTACCAGCCTCAGACATGTGATCCCCTTGTCCCGCAGCCAGGAGGATAAAATTCTCGATGAAGTGGAAAAAGTGGCTAAATCGGCAGTACTAGGTTCCTTCCTCACCGCCCTGGCCCAAGGCCTTGCCGGTGGTATCGCCATGGCCATAGTCGGCCTGCCCGGATTATTCCTCGGCTGCATGATGGCGTTCGCCTCTTTTATCCCTGTGGTGGGTACTGCACTTATCTGGGTACCGGCCGCGCTTTATCTGGCCTTGACCGGCGATTGGGGCTGGGGCCTGTTCCTCTGTGCCTGGGGGATATTGGTGGTTGGTTCTATCGATAACTTCCTGAGGCCGATTCTGATGCAAGGCTCCGCCGGCATGAGTACCTTACTGATCTTCTTCTCTTTGCTGGGAGGACTGCAGCTCTTCGGGCTTATCGGCCTGATCTACGGCCCTATCATTTTTGCCGTTACCCTAGTGCTGTTTCATCTCTATGAAGAAGAGTTTCACGACTTTCTGCAGCAGCAGGACAAGGCCTGAGCTCTTCACATAAGTTTTTGGCCCAACCCCTTGGCGTAAATTTGCTACCGCGCCATTGACAACGCCCCGCAATCCGGGGCGTTCTTCACTCGACTCTTTCAAATCCAAACTTCAAGTCAATCAACTGAATGCCAGGAAGGGCGAGATACACAGTAAGATCCCAGTGGCGATAATCACGTACAGGCCAACGCCCTTGTATTTGTGCAGCGCCGGCACCCGATAAACCAGATAGGCCGGGATCAAACAGCCGACCAAGCCGAATATTGGGCTACAGATAGAGGTGAAACTCAGCACTGGGGCGTTCAACACAATGGCACTCCAGGATAGCAATATGGTAAATACCATAATGCCGTAACCCACCAGCTTGGTGTTGATCTTCTCCTTGGGCATAACGCGCTGCAATAGGTTCATGATGATCCCCTGACACGCTTCCCGAAACCCCAAATAGACCCCAAAATAGGCCGTCATCACCGCAAAAATATTCAGTGTCAGGCTCAAGAGCTTCAGCGTTTGACCTGGCATGCCTTGCGCCACTATCGCCAGGGCGGAAATATTTTCCTGCTCGGCTTTTACCGCCTGCTCATGCCCCAGCGCCAGCGTAAAGGACACAGCATAAAAGAACACTGTAACAAACAGGATCCCGAAAGCTATGTTCATCGCCCGCATCGCTTTAAAGCGCGCCACCTCGATGGATTTCTCTCTGGCACGGTATGAGATCACCATGGGACTGAGGCTTTGAATAAACAGGATCGAAGTCAAGGTAAAGGGCAGCATCACCACCGCATCGCGGAGCCAATCGGTGCTATTGGGCACTGCGCCGATATTATTGATATCCCACTTGTCGACCATCATCAGCCCAAGCAGTGCGACCACCCCAAGCTTGGTGAGCACCATGAGGGTCGAAATCTTGAACAGCAGGCTTTCGCCGCGGGAAGCCAGTGCAACCAGAAGACAAATAAGCCCCAGACCATAGAAGGGGTTTTCAGACAACAGGCTCTTGGTGGCTCCAAAGCTTTGCAGGAAAGAGGCGCTGTCATTGGTGATCGCCGTCGAGTAGACAAACACCCAAATCACCAACATGACAAAATAGAGGGCACCAAGAAATATGCCCCAGTTTTTCCCAAGATAATCACCAATCACACTGGGGTAATCCCGACACTCACGGGACTCGGCCAAGGTATTGATAAACAACCTTTGAAACATATACATGGCCGGATAACCGACAAGGGCAGACAAGAGAAACACCCACAGCCCCATTAAACCCACCTGCACAGGTAAGAAGACGATACCTGCACCTATGGCCATGCCGATGGACATGATGATCCAACCCCAATCAGTACTGTCAAACCGGGTCGCCTCCTTCCATGCCTGCGTATCATTACGAGTAATGACCGCGCCCCACTCTGGTACCAAAGTGTCAGTTTTCATATAACGACCCTAAATATTATTGGATACTGCTTGTTATTTTTTGCAAAAAAAGTTGCACCACCTTAACTGGCTAGCCATTCTTTTTTGCAATTTTGTTGATATCAAAGGATTAAATGAAAAATGCCGTCAATTACAAGATGTGGGTCACACTAGCAACAATTACCGTCTCTTTAACGGCAAAATAAATTTGCACAACAGCCTTGGTATGCAAATAATTGCATCGTTAAGCCGAAACGCATTCAAAAATAGTTGCAAGTTGTCTCAAGGGATTATGGGCAATATTGGTACAGTGACCGCAAGCCAAGCCCTTGCCTATCCCCCACTCAGACGCGCCGGAACCCAGTAATGAAACCACAGTGGCAACAATATATAGCTATCCTCAATCAAGTTGTGCGCCCTGCACTGGGCTGCACCGAGCCCATTGCCGCAGCCTATGCCGCCGCTGTTGCCACTGAAACGCTGGGCGCCAAGCCTTTAAACCTGGAGGTTCAGGTTTCGGATAACCTCTACAAAAACGCCATGGGCGTATTTGTCCCCGGTACAGGCAAGATAGGCCTGGCCATTGCCGCAGCAGCAGGAGCCCTTGGCGGTGATGCCGGTGCCGGTCTTGAAGTGCTGGCGAATATCAACTCGGCGCAAGTGGCCGAGGCCCAGGCGCTTATTGATGCCGGCATGGTCAAGATATCCCGTATTCAAGCAGACGAGTTCATTTATTGTTCGGTAACCGCTACCAACGACAAACACCAGGTTAAAATCGTTATCAGTGGCAGCCATACCCGGATTACCGAGAAATGGTTCGATGGCCAGTTGCTGTATCAGGCCGAAGCGTCAACCCAAGGCAGTACTGCTTCGGTATGCAACGGCGTCGATATCAGCATCGCCGCAATCTATGAGTTTGCCACCGGGGTAGATGTTAACCGAATAAGATTTATTCTGGCGGCGTCCGATCTTAACTCCCGCTTGTCCGACGAAGGCATGAATTCGGCCTATGGTCTGGAAGTGGGCCGAACGCTGAAGAAAAATATCGATATCGGCTTGCTGAGTGACGATCTACTCAACTCGATAGTCATGTACACGGCGGCCGCCTCGGATGCGCGCATGGGTGGCGCTACCCTACCGGCCATGAGCAATTTTGGCAGTGGCAATCAGGGCATAGCCGCGACTGTACCCGTAGTGGTCACCGCCAAGAAGTTCAGCTGCAGTGAAGAACAACTGACCCGGGCACTTATCATGAGCCACCTGGGTGCCATTTATATCAAGTCCCACTACCCGCCACTGTCGGCTTTTTGCGGCAACACAGTGACCAGTGCCGCGGCGGCCATGGCCATGGTGTATCTTGCCGGGGGCAGCTTTGAACAAAGCTGTTACGCCATTCAGAATGTCATCAGTGACAGCACTGGCATGGTCTGTGACGGCGCCAAAGCTTCCTGTGCTATGAAGGTCAGCACCTCGTCCAGCGCGGCTGTACGGGCATTTTTGATGGCACTCAACCAACATGCCGTATCGACGCAGGGCATAGTCGCCGCCGATGTCGAACAAACAATCAAGAATCTGGGACAGATGATCTGTGATGGCATGGTGTCGACCGACAATACCATTATCAGTATCATGTCTGCCTAAGCTCCAGTGCCCGCCAATAACCGGGCTTTCACACAAGGATAGCGGTGAAACTTCACAAGTTAACTCCCAAAGATATGGAGATACTCAACGCCATCAAAAATGTGGTCGACGGTATCGCCACCATGTATGGGTCACACACAGAAGTGGTTTTACACAGCCTGGATAGAGAGAACCCCTCGGTCATCAAAATAGCCAACGGCCATATTACCGGCCGCAGTGTCGGCGCACCTATTACCAACCTGGCATTGGAAAAACTCAAGCGCGGCCAGGATATCTCCGAGACTTATCTGAGCCAAAGCGGTAATGGCAAGACTCTGAAATCCATCACTACGGTTATTCGCAACGAAAAGCAGATGGCCATAGGCCTTTTGTGTATCAACACAGATATGGATGCGCCTTTGATGTCTGTGTTGCACTCCATGCTGCCGCAACAATCCCCGCTCACAGAACACAGCGGTACGTCAGAAGTATTCGCCGTCAATATTGAGGAAACGCTGCACAGCACCATAGACAAGGTCAATCAAGCAGTACGCCACTGTGAACAGATCCCGCCATCGAAAAAAAACCGTGAAATCGTGACGCGTCTGTTCGATGCCGGCATTTTTGAACTCAAGGATAGCGCCCAGGTGGCCGCCAAGCGCCTGGATATTTCGGTGCACACCATTTACCGCTACTTGAGGGAGTTAAAAGCCCCGCAGGAGTGACATTGACAACTAGCGGGATCATCGGCGTTAGATGACAATGCCAATAAGTGATACCAAGGAGCCGCAATGCCCAATCACAGACTCAAACCCTTCGGTGATAACATATGGATAGTGACAGGCAAGACAGTGCCTTTCTTTGGTCTGCCATACACTACCCGGATGACAGTGGTCAGGCTTGATGATGGCACGCTTTGGTTGCACTCCCCCATAGCACTCAGCCGCGAGCTGCTCGAGGAGGTCAAGGCCCTCGGTGAAGTCAGGTATCTGCTGGCGCCCAACTCATTGCACCATCTGTTTGTCAAAGACTGGCAGCAAGCCTTTCCCAATGCCCTAAGCTACGCGACCGAAGAACTGGCAAAAAAACGCAGCGATCTGCATTTCGACCAACTGCTGCTCAGCGAATTGGCAGACTCGCAACACAATGCCAAAGACCCTTGGCTTGACGAGCTGGACTTCTGCCTGTTTCAGGGCAGCCCTGTGATGCAGGAGGCAGTATTCTTTCATCGCCACAGCCGCACGCTGATCCTGACCGATTTGATTGAAAACTTTCAGCCCGAGTGCTTCAAAGCCTGGCAAAGACCGCTGGCGCACATCAGTGGCATACTGGCCCCCAACGGCAAGACACCGCTGGATTGGCGCCTGAGCTTCTGCTTTGGCAAGCCTCAGGCCCGAAAGGCCCTGGCCACTATACTTGGCTGGCAAGCGGAGAAACTCATCATAGCCCACGGCGAATGTCAGTCCCGGGATGCCGACCGCTTTATCCGCCATTCATTCTCCTGGCTTGGGACTCTTGACCACTAACAGGCACAGCAACATAAACCAGCAAGACTACTGACTTCGCGGCTTACCAAACATAGATAAAAAGACTGATACAAAAAAGACAGGCACAAAAAAGCCCAATCAACAGATTGGGCTTTTTTGTTTTTAATGTGGTCGGTATGAGAGGATTCGAACCTCCGACCCCTGACACCCCATGACAGTGCGCTACCAGGCTGCGCTACATACCGATATTTGTCTTGAGCGGCTGGCGCAGTGTGCCGTCTCAACGAGGCAGAACTTTACCAACAGTCGTGAAGCTGTGCAAGCTCCATCTGTGGTTTTTTAGTTTAACTGCCTAGTTTGTGGTCTGTTTTTCCTTTGTCGTTCAGTCTTTAATCCGCGGCGCTTAATGGTTGTACAAACGCCGCCCTTCGCGCATCACTTCGATAAGCTCCGGGGCACTCATCTTTTTATCCAAATGCTTCTGATAAGCCTTGTCATAGATACGATATTGGCCATGACGGTCAATCACAGTGATCTCCGATTGCTGATAGATAGCAAACACCCGAGCATCACCGACATACACCCAGGTGAGGCTGTCGGGCTGCAGCAGGTGGCGGCCGGCACTGTAATCTGTGGCCGGATTGCTGCAACCCAACACCTGGCTCATCAAGGTGGGCACCAAACCATAGTGGCTGGTGCGGTATTTGGCCTGGGCGTGGCCGCCGACGGGCCAATGGATCACCAAAGGCACGCTCACATTGGCCGGTGACAAATCTCGTCTGGCCTCATCGGCGTTACTGGTGAACACCTTGCCATTGACGCCGGTAATGATCACCAGGGTGTTTTCCGGCATAGCAGACAAGAGTTGCTCCAGCTGTTTGTCGATAAAGTTCAGCGATTGCCGATATTGATTGAACAACACCTTCTGCGCCGGTTTGAGAGCGCTGTCGGGTTTGACCGTCTGCACGCCGAGGAAACCCACTGGCGTATCATAGTCTTCCGGCGATTTGAGGTTCAAAAGCGCAAACCAAGGGGCTTGTTGCTGGGCCCGCCACTGCTGGAAACTATCGATATTCTGAATATCGGCCATGGCACTGCCACCCTCATCTTCGGCAATATGAGCGTCAAAATCACGGAATATCGCCTGGGGACGCGCATCGGAATAATTGCTTCTGCTGATAAATAAACCAAGATTGTAGCCCTGCTGCTTGAGGCTCTGCCCCAGCAAGGGACTGGTGTAATTCAGCTCCACCGCATCTGTATAGCTGCCCTGAAGGCCGTAAAGCAGGGAAAACATGCCGCTGCGGTAGGTGTTGCCACCGCTTAAGTGATTCATAAACGCATGGTTTTGTTTGCTGTAACCACTGAAAAACGGCATGGTCTGTTCATCGGTCATATCGGCCCTGAGGCTATCGATGGCAATAAGCAGTACATTGGGATGTTCTTCGGCGCTGCAGGTCAGCGGTACTCTTGGGTATTTAAAACTGGTTTCGGTATCCACCTGCAAGCTGCTGGAGCCGTCGATACCATGATTTTCCATGAAAGTGCGCGCCGTCGCCGGATAGGATAACGGATAGGCATCATCAAAACGGGTAATTTCGGTAACATCGGCAGCATCGGCCCAGATATGAATGAGATGGCTACTGACAAAGCATACCCCAATAAAGGCCACCACCTTGTTGCCGTAATTACGCTTTTGAATTTTCTCGATCCGCTTCCAGATAAAGTTGGCGGCGGTCAACTCCAGCGCCAAGATCCCAAGGGGAGTGACGATATAAGAGGTGCCATGCAGCAAACTGTTGAGGTCGGCCCAGGCCAGATCAACAGCGAATGGACTCAAATGCATACCATAGTCGTCATAGACTATGGTGTCATACAGCATGATACACAGGCCAAGGGTGGCCACCACAGCCGCGTATCCCCGAAGGATACGCGAGTAAGGCAACAGCAGAGTGACGGGAAACAGCAACACCAGATAGACAATAAACGCCAGAAAGCTGAAATGACCTATGGTACTGACACCAAGGTAACCCCAACCAATCCAGGTTTCCGGGTAGCCGACACTTTCCAGATATCGACTGCCGATTATCATGGCCAAAAAGCCATTGAAGAAGGCAAACCAATGCCCCCAATTGATAAGGCGTGAAACCCTGTCCTTGCCCAACTGCTTTGTTCGCTCGACCATATGGATCCGCTTTTTTGTAAGTTGCCTGTGTATCTTACATTGTTTGCTATTATCTGCTTTTTGACTTACAACGCCACTATGTTAGCGCATTTCAATCGTTACAAGTCAACGCAGTGATTGTGTCAATGCCTTGGCAAATTGCTCCGCCACTTGCTGACGAGCTTCCTTGGGCACCTTGGTCGATAGCAGATGCGAAGCCGCATTTCCCAACGCCATCAGGCCAAGATCGGTTGGAGCCTGGTGTTTTTCCAGCACAGCCAGCAATTCGGCGATCAGGGATTCAACTTGAGCATTGGTATATTTTGATTGGATAGCCATAAATAAAAAATGATTCACTCAGATAAGGATTAGCGGCATATAATAGCGGATTTACAACAGAGTATCACTATCGGGGCTTATGAGTATTCACGTCGAACAAGCGATTATTCACGCAATCACCCAAAATGGCGAAGGCCAGCTCAGCTGCCGTCTGCGCCCTCAACCACTGCTGAACAGCCAAGCCGTAGAGACCATGCTTGATGAGCTGCACCAGAGCTATTCCAGTAAAGCGGGAAAAGGCTTTGGCTATTTTGGTGTCCCCGGTGATGATGGCGAAGCCAACCCCGCCTTCAAGGAGGCGCTCAAGTCCTATCGCGACGGGCAACAAGGCTTTGTAGAGTTCTCAGCTACCGCGGGCAAACTGCTGCAGGAAGAACTCTCCAAGTATGACTTCAGCCAGGGCGGCTTTTTGTTGCTTGCCTGCTACACCTTTATGGCCAGCGACTATCTGTTTGTGGCACTGCTGAACGCCAAGTCGTCAATGACAGTGTTGGATGATATGGAGCTGTCGCAAAACGACCATCTGGATCTGAATAACATCCAACTGGCGGCCCGAATCGATCTCACCGAGTGGCAAGCCGACAGTGAGTCACGCAAATATATCTCCTTTATCCGCGGCAGAGCGGGACGCAAGGTGGCCGACTTCTTCCTCGACTTTATGGGCTGCGTCGAAGGGGTTAACCCCAAGCAGCAGAGCAAGACCTTGATGCAGGCGGTGGAAGACTTTGTCGGTGGCGGTGAACTGACCAAAGAAGAGCGTCAAACCTGCCGCGACCGGGTGTTTGAATACTGTACGTCCCAGGTCGACAGCGGCAGTGAAGTCATGCTCAAGGACTTGGCCGATGAACTGGCCGAATCCGGCATGGATTCCTTCTATGACTTTGCCGTTGGCGGTGATTACGGTTTGGAAGAGGAGTTTCCGGCCGATAAATCTACCCTGAGGCAGTTGAAGAAATTCTCCGGCACCGGCGGCGGCCTGACCCTGAGCTTTGACAGCTCACATCTGGGCGAGCGGGTCATTTACGATCCGGTATCGGATACCATTTTGATCAAAGGCGTGCCCGCCAACTTAAAAGATCAACTGGACCGACGCCTCAAGGGCGAATAAGGCTGACAACCACATCAAGGCGCTTTCATTGATATCAGGGGCGCCTTGATGCTTTTTCCTTTATCTCACCAGACTCTTTCCTAACTATTTGCCCGGGTTAACCACTAAGCCCCCGTTTTTGTGCAAAAGCACCACTGCCTTCAACCATGACGGGTATGAATTCGAAACAGGCATTGGATGCCACTCAAGACAAATATTCAAAAATTATTGTTAAATAAACCATTTAGCTCTAGCATTTATCATTAACTATTCATAAACTCCAGACAGGAGTTGGAACTGATTTGACCCACTTGCCCTGGTATCGACAACCACTGTTGCTGAGTCTGATGGCCGGCCTGATAGGCTTTGCCTGCAACAGTTTCCCCATCCCTTTGTTTGCCAATGTGCAGCTGGTGTTGGGTAATACCTTCTATGTGCTCGTCGCCATCTTACTGGGGCCTTGGTATGCGCTGCTCGCAGCTGCCACCAGCGTAACCTCGCTGATGCTGCAATGGGACAGTCCCCATGTTTATCTCCTCTTCTGCCTCGAGGCGCTGGCGCTGGGATTTGCCAGACAAAGACGCTGGCCGGCATTTTACGCCGGGGTCTGCTTCTGGTTGTTGCTGGGCATGCCACTTATTTATGTATACCTCTTATTTTTCAGTGACTTACCTTCAGAATATATTCCCTTTGTCGTCATCAAGCAGTCAGTCAATGCCATGGTCTATATCACCCTGGCCTGCTTGATTGTGTTGGTAACCCCTGCGCTCAAACGCCTGACCGGTCGTCAGCTACCTGCCAAGCGTAGCGGCTTTGGCGAGCAGCTCTTTTACAGCTTTTTGCTGCTGCTCAACTTGAGCCTGATGCTCTCTACCCTGGTATTTAATTATTACTGGGTCAACAAGCAGCAACAGATCCTGGGTAAACACTTACATGAAACCGGCAAAAATATCGGCCTTGCGGTAGAGCATTACCTGGAGCGGCATCAGTCGGTTATTGCGACCGCCGCCGAACTTATTAAGCATAGCGCCCCCAGTCCTGATGAGTTGCAGCGAATGCTGTCGCGGCTGCACAAACTCAACCCCGGTTTTTTAACCATGCTGATTGCCAACGGCGAAGGCAACATAGTGCAGGCAAGCCCTGTCAGTGGGCTAAAAGCGCTTAAAGGGGGCGATAAGAGGATCAATGACAGAGACTATTTTCAGCAGGCATTTTTCAATGAACGCCTGTTTATTTCCCCTGTATTTCTCGGCCGGGGCTTCGGCTCAGATGCCATAGTCGCCATCAGCAGCCCGCTGTATCTCGCCACAGGCCCACAAGTTATCGGCGTATTGGAAGGCTCACTCAACCTCAATCGTTTCAGCGAATTGGATAATGACTTTCTGGAACAAACCAATCAGTCGATGTTTATTGTCGATGAAAATATGCGTCTTATTTACGCTTCCAAGACGTTGGCCTTACCCAAACTCGAGCGGCTCAACTATCGCCAAAGTGGCAAGCACTATAGCTCTTTATTGCCCATGCTTAATCTAAAAGCATTGGATAACGACAGTCCGGAATATGTTTACAGCCAGTATCGCCTGCCAAACAACTGGCAAATTTTTGTGCTCGATCCCTACGCCCCATTGCTGCATGAAGTGGAGCGCCAGTTTATTTTCACCTTCGCATTATTGTTGCTGTTCCTGTTACTGTCGCTATTGGTTGCAAGGGTTGTTGGGCAGCGCCTGACCAAACCGCTGGAGTTGATTTCAGAGCAACTCAACAAGGGGAAACGCCTTACTGAGGATAAGTTACTCAATGACCATAATGCGCCCGTAGAAGTGACTCACCTCTACACTGAACTCAAGGAAAACCAACGCCAACTGATGGCCCACCAGCTGGATCTGGAAGAAAAAGTCATCATTCGAACTCTGGAGCTCGAGCAAGCCAACCGCAAACTCAAACAGTTGGCCCAGACAGATCCCCTCACTGGACTTGCCAACAGGCGCCATGCCGAAGCGAGTTTCACCACTTTGCAGGGCCTTTGTCAGCGCAATCACGAAGCCATGGCTGTGGTATTAATGGATCTGGACTTCTTCAAGCGGATCAATGATGAATTTGGTCATCTGGGCGGTGATGAAACCTTGAAACGAGTCGCCGATTTGCTTAAGACAAAGTTCAAGCGCGACGCGGATCTTATCAGCCGCTACGGCGGTGAAGAGCTATTGTTGCTGCTGCCCATGTGCAACCCGTTCAAGATAGAGCCGTATCTGAATGAAATACGTCAGGCCATTGCCGAACTAGAGATCATCAACCCCGAAGATCAACGCCGGATCAGTGTCACTGCGAGTATCGGCGCCCTAATTGCCAATGCCTCCTACAGTCCGTCTCTGGAGGTTTGGTTGAAAAAAGCCGATGCTAACCTGTACCAAGCCAAAAGCGAGGGACGCAACCGGGTCATCTGTACTCTGTCGGCTCAGGATCTAGGTTGAAAAAGGCCTCGATCCGCTGCATCTGATAATCAAAGAAAGGGTTCCAGCGCTGGCGCAGCATATCGGCAGCGGGAATGCTGATGACACCGCGCTCCCCTCGGGACGCTGCGGCGCCAATTTGAATGCGATCCATGCTGGTCGGCATCTGATTGCCATACAGACTATCGTTGGCAGAAAACGGCAAGGCTACATGAGACAGGGAATAAACTGACACGGGCCATTTGAAGTCGAGTTTCTCCACCCCGGAATGAGTACCAAACTCCCGAGCCTGCACCAGATGACTGAAGCCCACCTGGTTTTCAATCAAAGTTCCCCGGAAAGCCAGATTGGTTCGTGCCAGTATGCGGCTGATCTCCGCCAAAGGATCCACAGGTGTCATACTGAGATTCACCTGATTACGGTTGATATCATAAATCACCAGCTCGTTGTATCCTTTGGGCAGTCGCAAGAACAGGTTCTCCAGTACAGCCTTAGTTGATACCGAATCATCCACCAGTGACTGGAACGCCAAAATCGGCGGCAGCAGATGTTTCTTTTCTTCAGGCAAAGCCAACAAACGCTGACTATTGTGCTGCGCCAGACGATATACCACATCACCGGCATTAACGGCAAAAGAGCTGTATTTAAAGGGATCATACTCGGGTGAGATAGTATTCCAGCTGAGTTTCTCCAGCCCCAAAATATAACCCAGCTGCGACTGCCACTGCGCGCCGACCGCCATGGGGGCCAAACCTATGGCCGGCGACAGCATCACCACCTTCTCATAGTCAGCAGGCCGGCCCTGGTGAAGGTTTTCCAACTCATGGTTGAGCGCCAGACTGGCGCCAGTGGAATAACCTATCACATAGAGAGGTTTACCATTGAGCACCTGGGTCAGATGGCGACTAGCCAGCTTAACGGCCGCGGCAAGATCCTGCCATTCCAAGCGCACCAGGCCGGATGGCAAAGTGCCGTGTCCCGGTAGCCTCAGCGCCAACACATGAGCGCGCCCCTTGAACTGCTGGGCAAATTGATGCATGGCGTAGGGTGAATCTGACATACCATGAAGCAGCAAGAGCCCGAACTGCGCATCGGCATTGGCCCACTCGAAACTTTGATTCCAGGGAAAATCCCAGCGCTTGGGATCTGCTATGCTGCCGCTGTGATAACGATTGATAGGTGAACTTATGGCGGGAGAAAATTTACCAAGCTCCTGATCAAGCTCGGCAAACAGTTGCTGCTCCAACTTGAGATAATCGTTAAAGTCGTCCACTCCCTTGTGACGATCAAACTCATGACTCAGAAAGTGAGTATGCCAGGGACTCAAATCAACACGATCATTGAGTAACCAGATCCCGGTTACAGTCAGCGCCAGCCCTATACCGAAACAAGCATAAAAAAGCGCAATAGTAAGCTGTTTCCCCGAGCTGATAAGCAGAGTTTTCATTGACCTTTACCTCGAACTGCCCCAAAGTGGCGGCGCTGAAACGGCATTTCACTGACATCTATTGGCATAAAAGTCTAACAGAGAGAAACTGTGCACGCACACTCAACACCTTCATTTCCTTTGCGTATTGGTAACGATCTGGCCAAAGCGCGGGTTTACTTACCCAACCCGCCAACACTGCCGCTTGACTGGCACTGGCAACAGAGCGGCGCCGCCGCAGCCTTGATAGCCGCCAACTCAAACCACTGGCGCAAAATCCTGGTGATCTGCGCCAAGATATTTACCCCCGATGATGACTGGCGTAGCTTTCTGCAGCGCGGGCTCTTTTCCCAGGTTGCACTTGAGATAGGCGCGACCGAGCTAGTAACCGATAGCGGCATAGCACTTATCGCCGGCAATGAAGCCGCCGGCAAACTCAATATCGCCAGTGATGCCGGGCAGAGACTTAACGGTGCGCCCGGAATACAGCGGCTGGATCAGTGGCGCTGGAAAGTCCCTTACCTGGATTACCGCCAGTTTCCCAACGCCAGTATTTTGCTGCTGCGCCAGGCACTACACTGCTACCCATAAAAAACGCCGCGATTAACGCGGCGTTTTACGATTCAATTTGAGCAGTTAATCGTAAATGGTCGGTATTGGCCTGCGCTTATGCTGCGTCGCCTTGTAAATGGCTATGATCCTGCTTTCCACCTCAGCGGAAACCGGCTTGCCCTCAAGGAAGTCGTCAATCTGATCGTAACTCAACCCCAAGGCAGCCTCGTCTTCAAGACCCGGGTTGTCACACTCAAGATCCGCCGTTGGCGCTTTGTATACCAAGGTTTCCGAGGCGCCGAGGAAGGCGGCCAATTGCCGTACCTGACGCTTATTCAAGCCGAAAAGTGGCGCCAAGTCGCAGGCTCCATCGCCCCACTTGGTATAGAAACCTGTGACATTTTCGGCGCTGTGATCTGTTCCAACCACCAGGCCACCGAGTAAACCCGCCACTTCGTATTGGGCCGCCATCCGCATTCTGGCCTTGACATTGCCTTTCACAAAATCAACCTTTTTGGCATCCGGTAGCGCCAGTTCGGCACGGTCAAAGCCACTGAGTACATGCTGATGAATGCCACTCACCCCCTCATGAATATTCACAGTCACCAGTTTGCTGGGGCGGATAAATGCCAGCGCCTGCTGCGCCTCGTGTTCATCACGCTGCTCAAGATAAGGTAGACGCATGGCCACAAAACGGTACTCAGCCTCGGCTTTACCTTGATTGAGTGAATCTACCGCCAACTGACATAAGCGCCCGGCCAGGGAGGAATCGACCCCGCCACTGATCCCCAGTACCAGAGTCTTGCTGCGAGCTTCCTGCAATTTGGCCTTAAGAAATGCGACCCGCCTTTCCACCTCATATTCAGGTTCAATAGCACTCAGCACTTTCATTTCTCTTAAGATCTGTCCTTTCACAGTGGGCTCCAATCTGTTATCGGTGTTTATAAGTCTGACTTTGATACCGGCCGTGCAATAATTTACTAGGCGGCCTGGATCACCGACCGCTAAGATAACATAAATTCTTACCCAGGATAGCAAGATGCACGAGGAGAAAATCCATTACTGGCGCGCCCCATCCCATCCCGAACTGGAGATCAGTCGGGCCAGTTTTCAACATTTTCACTTCGAGCCCCATGTTCATCTGGACTTTCATATCGGTGTGGTCAGTCACGGCGGCCAGGACTTTCATTACCGTGGCCAAACCTGGCACCTGAGACCCCATTGGCTGTCGACCCTGGATCCCGACAGCAGCCATGATGGCCAGAGCAGCGAACAACAGGGCTATTGTGCCCTGGTAATGTCCCTGCCCCATGACTGGTTGCAACAACTGGCGCGGGATCTCGGCCTGGGATATTTCAGTTTTGCCGCGCCTATGTTGCACCATCCGGCGCTGTATCGGGAATTTTGCCAGCTGCACCATTTGCTGACCCAACCCATAGCGGCCAATGATCTCCTGGTTCCTGAAGCCGCGGTTATCGCCTTTTTGGAAAAGTTGCTGCGCCTGCATGGCCGCCAGCTCAATACCGAGAGACAGCCCCACACCTTGAGTCAGAGTCAGCTCGATAGGTTAAGAGAAGCCTTTCATGCCGATCCTGGTGCGCCATTTAGATTGCCGCAGCTTGCCAAGGAGCTGGATCTCAGCCAATACCAACTGCTTAGGCAGTTTCGCCAGAGAACCGGCATGACGCCACATGCCTATTTAAAGCGGATCCGCCTGGAATATGCCAAGAAAGCCCTGCTCAGGGGAGACAGTGTGATTTCGGTGGCGCAGCAAGTCGGCTTCTTCGATCAGAGCCATCTGAACAAGGCTTTCAAACGTGCCTTCCTGCTTTCTCCGCAGGCGTTTCAGCGGCGCATGCTGTGAACGCCACACGCCCCCTCTGGTGGCTGAGCATCTTTCCCCCTATACCCAAACACTTTCAGCCTCGGCTTAGTGAGGCACTACAGGATAGAGTTGACTATGACAGATCTGCATCTTTTGCTGACCCTGGGCACCATTCACCTGCTGGCATTGGCAAGCCCGGGGCCGGATTTTGCATTGATCCTGAAAATCGCCAGCCGCGAGCAACGCAGCACCGCATTGGCGGCCGCTGTCGGCATCTCTCTGGCGATATTGGTGCACACTGTCCTGAGCCTCACGGGTGTCAGCCTGGCCATTCAAAGCTCGCATACCCTTTTTGTGCTGGTGCAGCTCTTTGGCGCCCTTTATCTGGGCTGGATGGGACTGGGAGCTTTTGGTGTTCAGGCCTGGTTTAAACGCGCCTTGGCGACAAGGCCACTCGTTGAAGCTCAAGCCAATGAATTGCCAACCAGCCAGTCAGCAATCAATGATACAAATGCTAAGCAGTACGAGGAGTTAAACAACAGGCTAGACAATGACCTTGGTAAAAGTGCGAGCGATAACACAATGTCGGCTACTGCCGGGTTGCTGCTTGGATTATCGACCAACCTGTTCAACCCCAAGGCGTTGGTGTTTTTTTTAACGCTGTTTTCCAGCCTCATCACTCCGGCTGTCAGCAATCAAACCAAGCTGTTGGCCGCCATATTATTGCCGTTGCTCTCGGTTATCTGGTTTGCCATGTTGGCCATGCTGCTGTCTCATGCCCAAGTGCAACAACGTCTACTAAGATTTGGCCGCTATATAGATTACCTTTGCGGCGCTATTTTCCTGACTGTCTCGGTTGCCATACTGCTGCGATTATTAACGGCTTAACCCCAGGAAATTAAACAATAAGCGGCATATCAAACCTTAAGCCAGACGGGCTAAAACCTTTTAAGCACTGGGACAAATTGTGAAGCAGTAAATAGAATGCATCTTAAATTCAGACTAGAATAACCCAAATTCAATCGATTCAAGGTGTCTCTATGTGGTGGCGTGTTGTTTTACTCTGTCTTGCTTATTGGCTGCTGGGCGCCCACTTTCTCAGATACTCACACACAGTCGCCGCCGCTATCTGCCTGCTGGCACCGGCATTGCTGTTTGTTAAAAGCGCCGTTGGCGTTCGGGTTCTGCAAATCGGTCTATTGGTCGGCGCCGTGCTGGTATGGGCCAAGAGTGGCTTTGAATATGTCGCCATGCGCCAGGCCATGGATGCCCCTTGGCTAAGGCTGGCATTTATAATGGGCGGCGTCACCCTGTTTACTCTGCTGAGCGCCTGGAGCGGTAATAAACTGGCGAGCAATCGTAACCGAGGCTCATAGTCGTCACACTCGCCAACATTTCCATCTTGGGCCAATGACTCGACAATCCACATCAAAGGTCAGCATAGGTTAAGTAATAGGGCTATACACTCGAGCCAGTATGTAGCCCTATTTTTTAACGAGTTGGGTCTTAGGTTTAGATCTCTGGTCTAGCGTATGACTGATACCCTTGCTTTAGCCTCGGCTTGAGCTGCTCCTGGGAACTGCGTACACTGTTCTGATTTCAGTTAAAGGCGTAAAGAATATGAGAATTTTGGTTGTTGAAGATGATCCCTTACTCTCCCATCACCTCAAGGTACAACTGGGAGAACTGGGGAATCAGGTTCAGGTGGCGGGAACCGCCAAAGAGGGTTTTTTTCAGGCAACCAACTACCCCATTGACGTCGCCATTGTGGACTTGGGCTTGCCGGATCAAGACGGTATTGCACTTATCCAACAGTTACGGGATGAAGACGTCAAAGCCCCGATTCTGATCCTAACCGCCCGAGTTAACTGGCAAGATAAAGTTGAAGGGCTCAACGCCGGTGCCGACGACTACCTGGTCAAACCTTTTCAAAAAGAGGAACTTGTGGCCCGCCTCGATGCCTTGGTACGCCGCAGTGCCGGCTTCGTCAAGCCGGTGATCAACAGCGGCGACCTGTCGTTGGATCTCGCCGCCAAGCAGGTCACCATGAATGGTGAACCGATGGAAATCACCGCCTTCGAATATCAAATTCTCGAATACCTGATGCGCCACAATCATGAAGTGGTCGCCAAGCAACGCCTGCTGGACGTTATTTATGGCGACAAGGAAGGCGATCCCAACACCATTGAGGTGATGGTGAGCCGACTGCGAAAGAAGTTGACCCGTGACGGCATCGAAAATCCAATAGTGACCATCAGAGGCCAAGGGTACAAATTCAACCTGCCATGCAATTGAAAATAAAACCCAAGAAACGCCTACTGACGCGGATGTTTCTCACTTCGTTGTCTATCATAGCCGTGGTCGGTTTTGGCTTGGCCTGGATGGTCAACATATTGCATGCGCAAAACAGCTATAACGAAGAGACGGCGCAGCTAATCGCCGAAATCCCTCAGGTGGCAGCCGAGCTCAGGGAGCATGACCTGATCCCGGACACCAGCTCCTGGCTTGAGGAGAACAACAAACAGGAGCGCTATGTTATCGCCTCCTGTGACGAGAAATTCAAGCAGGTGTGGACCTCGTCGCTAGCAGTGGACAGAGGTCTGTTTGATACCTGTGAACGTTTCAATGAAATCCGCAACGAAGCGCCCCCCTACTACCTGAACATGGCCGACAATCGTGCCTATTTTGCCTATCTGCTGTCGGTCGATATCGCCGGTATTCACTACAACCTGTTGGTACTCAAGGATGCGGCCAAACTGGAGCAGGAATACAGCCAATTTGCCAAACGCACCTATATTCGCCTGGCGCTGGTGTTGGCACTGGCACTGGTACTGCTGATCAGCGCCGCTTATTGGGGCATGCGGCCATTGGTACAGATGCGAAATGAGTTGAGATCCATCATCAACGGCAAATCCAAGTCGCTCTCCGGCGGTTATCCGGTGGAGCTGGAAGGTGTCACCCAGGCGCTCAACCAATTGCTGCAGCAATCCAGCGCCCAGCAACAGCGCTATCAAAATGCCATGAATGATCTGGCCCACAGCCTTAAGACCCGTCTTGCCGCCGTACATGCCATCACGGATGATGCCAGCCTGGACAAACAGGCCAGCAGCGAAAAAATCATGGAACAGGTGAGCCAGATGGACCAGTTGGTGAAATATCAGCTCAAGCGCGCCATGCTGGGACGCAAGGGCCTCAAGCAGGAACAAACTCCGATTGCTCCTCTGGTGGATCAATTGGCACAGATGCTGTTTAAGGTATACCGTGACAAACAAGTGAAGTTCAGCGCCGAAATAGAGGAAGAGCTGCAGTTTCCCGGCAATCAGGGCGACTTGATGGAGCTGTTCGGCAACCTGATGGAAAATGCATTCCGCCTGTGTATCTCAACCGTTCGCGTCACGGCCGGTTATCAGGGCAACATACTGCAGATACTGGTGGAAGATGACGGCCCAGGTGTTGATGAAAGCCTTAAACAGAAGATTATCCAGCGCGGTGTGCGCGCCGATACCCAGTCACCAGGACAGGGAATTGGTCTGGCGGTATGTAATGAAATCGTCAGCAGTTACGGCGGCACCCTCAGCATTGAGGATTCAGCTCTGGAAGGCGCCTGCTTCCGCATTCAAATTCCCATGCAGTGAGCCTCAGCGCCGGGTTGGCCCATAAAGCTGCTCGGCGCGATTAAACATGATCCAAGAAGTGGCAATATACTTGTCATCACTCTTGGGACGATTGCCCCTGTGA
The DNA here is from genome assembly GCF_037953065.1 of Shewanella chilikensis. NCBI lineage: Bacteria > Pseudomonadati > Pseudomonadota > Gammaproteobacteria > Alteromonadales > Shewanellaceae > Shewanella > Shewanella chilikensis. Next base: position 2,623,728 of record NZ_CP149966.1, read on the forward strand.
CTATGGGTAAATCCCGCGGGCGCTATCACCATGGTGCCCTTCTTCGGCGCAATTTTACGCTGCTGATAGAAGAATTCCGTCTCCCCGCCTTCGGCCACATCATTGAGATAGAACATATAAAGCACCACTCTGTGCAAGGCGTCGTTGTGACCGGCCTGGGGAAACTGCTCTGAATGCCAATGGGGATATCCCCCTATATCGCGCTGATACCTTTGCAGATTGATGGTACCACTACGATAAAGGTATTGTACCAGCGCCTCCGCTCTGGGCGCTCCCAAACGAGCATAGTTATCCGGTGTCAGGGTTACTGCATGGCCGGACTCATCTGCCACTTGCACGGCAACGGCTCCCATCAACGCCATTGCGTACTTATCAAAGTATCGTCCGGCATGCTTTAGTGTGTGGCCGAGCAGCTCATTCCGCAGTGGCTGCAACTCTGGGTACTGATCCAAGGTAAGATCGCGGCTAATTTTCTTTTCCTTGTCGACACCATGGCCTGTACGGCCCTCGGTAACACCAGGATGAGCTTCAAAGGCGGCAATCAGACGATCGCATAACTCATCAGGGATGGCATTGGGATATACTTCGATAAAGTCCATAAAAATCTCGATTTACTTATATTTTTATCCGAACATGCTTACATGTGAGCTAACTAATTGTAAAGCGTACTCTTTGCGATAAAATGATTCGATTGCTTAAAAAAGATGATTTGAATGAACAAGAGCTGTAGAGTCAGTGTCCAACAACTGCAAGTGGGTAACTTCGTCCGTCTTCCTCTGGCATGGAAAGATCATCCTTTTCTTTTCAGTAGCTTCCGTATCAAACAACAGGCGCAAATTGAGCTAATCCGTAAGCTGGGCATTGACAGTGTGTTTGTCGTGCCGGACCGCAGTGACACTCCGCCGCTTCCTGCCGATCAACAACCTGACCCGGTAGAAAATCCACAGGAAGTCGACTCTCTGCAACAACAGATGGAAAGCGACAAACAACAACGGATCGAAATTCTCAAGAAAATGCGCCGCGAGCTGCATAAGACAGAGGAGCATTTCGACCGTTCACTGGCAAGGATGCGCAACCTGGTTAACAAACTACGCAGCCGCCCTCTCAATGCTGTTACCGAAGCGCAGGACTTGGTCCGTGACATAGCCGAGCAACTGTTGTCCTCCGACAACCTTATTCTGCATCTGATGGCCGATTCGGATAAAGACGAAGGCATCTATTTTCACTCGCTCAACGTAGCCATTCTTGCCATGTTGGTAGCCAAAGAGCTGCAATGGCCCAGAGAAGATATTGAGGCCGTGGGCCTGGGTTCGCTATTCCACGACATAGGTAAACTCAAACTGCCAAGCCAGATACTGCGCAAGCAGGCTCCCTTGACTAAACCCGAGCAAAACCTGCTGAACCAACACCCGTTAATGGGCGCTGAGTTCATCAAGCTGGCCGCCGACTTTCCGGAAAATGCCAGGGACGTTATCACCCATCACCATGAACTGCTCGATGGCAGTGGTTTCCCCAAAGGCTTGAAAGCCGATGAACTGAGTCAAGCTTCCCAGTTGGTGGCTGTGGTGAACCAATATGACTCTCTTTGCCACCCTGGAGTGCAATCCAAGGCCAAGACGCCTTATGCTGCTCTGGGCTATCTATATAAATACTCCAAGGGAAAGCTGAATCAGGAATATGTCGGCAAAATGATTAAGATGCTCGGGGTCTATCCTCCCGGCAGCGTGGTTGAGCTTTCTTCCGGCCAATATGGGCTGGTAATGTCGGTCAACCTGGATAAGCTGCTGCTGCCGCGAATTCTGGTATATGACGCTCTGGTGCCCAAAGATCAAGCGCCGATTATCGATCTGGAAGCCGAAGGACTTTCTATCGTGCGCTGCCTGCCACCGGCGGCTCTGCCGGAGAAAATCTTCAAGTACCTCAACCCCAGAGAACGGGTCAGCTACTACTTTGGCAGCGAAAGCAAAGGCTGAACCCTTTAGCCTACCCCTTTGGCCTATATAACCAAAGTCATTATCGCCATCATAGTTAGACTGAACTAATCTTGTTGTTGCAACCTGGATTTGGGTAGCCTGAAACCAGGCTCACCCCTCACAGGCGGAGGCCGGCAATGACAGAACTACCGGATTTTGACACCTTGATGTGGCTGGCTCAAAACCAGCCGGAAGAATTGGACAAGCTACAGGAGCGTTTGAGTGACGAGTTAATCAACAGTTCCGATTCCAACCAGGACCAGCTCAGAACCATTAAACACCACCTGCAGCAGAGTCTGGCACGCTGCAATAACCCCTATCACAGATGCCTGGTCAGCATCCGCATTATGCGCCACAAGTTCGCCGCGTTAGCGAGCGTGTTGGAAGCCCCGGACCAGTACAGAGATCACAAGGCTCAGGTGATACCATTAAGGCGCAAGCCCCTGTAACCAAGGTGCTAAAGCCCTTAACCGGATTTACAGCCAACCTTTGCGGCGGAAAAACAGGTAAGTGCCTGCCGCACTGGCTAACATCATCACCACCGCCATAGGGTAGCCGAAGTACCACTCAAGCTCAGGCATCTCTCTGAAGTTCATCCCGTAACTACTGGCGATCAGGGTTGGCGGCAGAAAGACCACGGCCGCAACCGAGAAAATCTTAATGATCTTGTTTTGCTGCAAGCCACTGAAACCCATGGCCGCATCCAGCAAGAAGTTGAGTTTATCGAAGATAAACTGACTGTGAGGCATCAGGGATTCAATGTCCGACAACATCTCGCGAATTTCCTTGAGCTCATCTTCGGCCAATTCTTTACGGTAATACTTCTGTATGTAACGCAGAGACCTCTGGGTATCGAGCAGACTCAAACGTATCTTACCGTTGGAATCTTCCTGCAAGGTGATCAGCTTAAACACATCATCGAGTTCATTACTCTCAAACACCTGCTCACCAACGTTTTCCAGCACAGTGTAAACATCTTCAATCAAGTCAGAGAGGTACTCTACCTTGAGGTTAAAGAGCTCGATAAACAGTGCCTGAGGCGTGGCCACCATGATGCGCCCAAGACGCAAATAGTTGCGCAGCAAACGAATAAGGCCAACATCCTCTTCACGTATGGTGACCAAAAACCGGCTACGCAGGTTGAATGAAACGTTAACCCCACGAACATCCTGACCAACCCGCTGCGGAAACAGAGAGTTGATATGCAGGCCGTCTTTGTTTTGATAGAAACGTGCCGAAGCCTCAATCTCATTGATATCTTCTTCGTCGGGTACATCTTCCACCGAATAATGGCTCAACCAATCCCGCTCATCGTCATCCGGCTTGTAGAGATCCAGCCACAGAGTTTGTTCCGGAAGACTGTCTTCTATGGTCAGCTCAATAATTTTAAGCTGCTGATCCTGATAGGTGTATGCAGTAATCATGGGTCCTCCTGAAGATAACAATGCCGTAGAAAGAAATGCCCGGCAAAAAAATGTGCCTAGTTTACCTGATAAGCCATCAATGAAAAGCGCTCAGTGGCGTCAGGGGACACTTTTCTCGGCTATCATCAAACGCTCCTCGGTGGAGAGACGGATCCTGAGTCCATCCACGGTAACCAGTTCATTGGCCGAGATATCTTTCTTACGCACCTGATAGACTTCCCGTCGTTCTTCCTTGGGTGAAACCAAGGTCACGGAAACCACCTGATAACCGTCAAACCATTGCCAGGCAAAAAAGCCACAGGCCAGTATCAAGGTAACGCCCACGGCTCCAGGAACCAAAAAGCGTTTGAATAAAGGCAAAGGTTCGGCGACCTCTTGCTTTCTTACCTCAGGACTTGACCTTCGTTTGAGCATGGCCCATGCCAGTGCCAACACCAGGGCTGTCAGCAGGATTTTGGTCAGCAAGCTCAACTCCTCATTCTTAACCAAGAATCTATCAAAGCATCAAATTGTTAATTATAAAGGAAAAGCACATCCTTGACAGTTAGCTGTATCATAAAGCTGCCTGCCAAACCCTAAAGTATTTGAATTAATACTTTATGACGTACCTTACATATCGTCTCGACGCCATTCACCATCAGCTTCAGCTGCCTTTACAGTACTAATACCTGACGCCAGCACATGCAAAGCAATGCTGGGTATATTGTAAACGGCTCTTGGTAACTCGAGGAAAGGCACACTTTTGATAGGTTCGAGAGCAATCTCTGTTCAAAAACGGGGCTAAGATGTACTAGCTAAGACGGCAAGAAGACGCTCCCGCCGACCGCCCTTTCTGTAGCTGTGCCCCATTGATGACCTGAATCAGTAATCAACGGCTTTTTAGGCAAGCACTACAGATACAACTGCCGTTACGATCTCTCGGTATCTGTCTTATGCATCGACATTAAATAACATCAAATAATGCTAAAGGTTGAAAACGCATATCAGTCGTTTTCTTTGAGGCTGACATCTACCAGGTAGTGACCTTGCAGCCAGTTTCGACCAATCAACAGTTTGTGGGTCATCTTGCTTCTGTCTTTAAGGTTAACCTTGACCGGATACTCCCTTCCCGGCTCACCAATATTGAGTTCCACCATATACCGGATTTCACTGCCCTGAGCATTACGAATCAACGAGGTATTAGTGATCATCGCGTGCAGCCGCTGTTTTTCACCCTTTTCATTTTCCGTCGTAAAACTCAGCTGCTTGCCGATATTATTTTCCATATCCTCGTCACCATTCTCCACTTTCAGATCCGTGGCATGCAACGAGTTTTCTACCGCGCCGGTATCAATACGGGTTTGGAAAATCAGCCCGGATTCCCGCACACTGATAGCAGCGACTGGCCCTATGATACGTTTCTCTGCCACATCGACCAGAAAGTCATCAGCCAGCCAGTTACGGCCGATAAGCAGTTTATAATCCATATGGCTGCGGTCTCTGAGATTGACCTTGACTTTACGCTTGTGTTTGCCAAACGCGACATTCAACTCCACCATGTAGCGCGTCTCCCGCCCTTGAGAGTTGCTGACGGTAGATGTCTTGACAATTTTTGCCTTGAGCTGTTTTTTCTCGCCACGTTCGTTCTCTGTGGTAAAACTGAGCATTTTACCCACATTATCCTGCATCTTTTTGGCACTGCCGCCTATGACCTTGAGATCGACCGCATGCATAGAAGTATTGGCAGCCCCGGTATCGATTCGGGCCTCAAAACTGAGGCCGGCTTCGGCGACCGTCATAATTTCAGTCTGACCTATAACCATTTTTTCCTGGGCAAACACGGATGTCGAAAGCAACATAAAACAAAGACCAAGTTTTTTAAGCATGGGACTATTCCATTCATTTCAACTAACAAGATGAAAATCCGGCAGAAATACCGGAACTTACAGATAAGACAGATGTTAACGCTTCAGGTTCCCGAGAGCCAGGCTCGAGCCTGGGGCAATTCCGCCTTGGAAAACACCACTACCGGGCAAGGGATCATCAACGCCAAGGTCTGCGCCATCCCTTCGATAACAGAGCTGTCAGTAATAACAGCTATACGGGAAAAGTCTTGCAAATGAAACAGCCCAAAACAGGCATCATCCCACACGGCCTGCAAAGAGATACCCTCGAAGTCAGCGCCGTATTCATACCAGAGTTTAATGAGCACATGTTCTCTGAGTTTGGACTCTAGCGCCGGCAGCAAGACAGCATCATAATCTTCACTGCTGACAACACCACTGGCACGAACCGCTACTGTATTGCCTTCAAACCCGGAAAGCAGTGTCAGCATCCTAAGCCTCCAGTTTGTGCATTATTGAGACTGGAGTTTGGCAATTTCCTGATCGAACAGATTCTTGATCAAACCGGCAAACTCACTAATAAATAAGGTTTGTTTTGCCGTAGCCTTATGGTTGGCCACCTTGGCCAAGATCTCTTCCAGATCATACACTATGGCATCGATTTCACGGATAACTGTGTTGCGTTGGACGAAAGACAGTTGTGGGTTTTGGCCACAGACCATAATAATCTGTGCCGACAGCTGCTCTTCGAACTCCTCCATAACGCTGCTGTCGCTCAAAGATCCCCCTTCTGGGGTCTCAAACAATCCAAGGTGTTCAGTCAGGAATTGAATGAGGTGCATATAGCCGTCTTTGTCTGTAACCATCTTTCTTCCCGCGTGCAACGTCTCAGGCCAACCCATATAAGGGGCACACTCTCCGGTCTAATTGCCTATCAAGCCGCGACCGGAAAGTCACATTATGAAACAAATTCCACCTTGAGTCTTGCCTCAAATCAAGCTGTCGTTCGTTACTTGTTTAATCTTAGAACAAAAGAAACAGGAACAGCCTTACTGATGCTGGATAGACCGGCAATTTCACGTAATTTTTCAACCCCATCGGTCAAACCAAACTCTTCGGCGTTCACTATGACGGCTTTCTGTGAAGTGACCAAAAGGCTCGACGGCCCAAGCCTGGCCACAACCACATCAAAACGTTTGTTCTGGGTCTTACCATGCAGTGACAATACGCCATCTATCTCAGTACTCAACAACTCACCCGGCTTGAGCTTTTCCACCAACTCAGCGGGTACTTGAGCAGTCAGCGTAAGGGTCGGGAAATTAGCCACTTCAAACAACATGGTTTGCATCCGTTTATCCCGTATTTCTATGCCGGTATTAACCCCGTTTAACGGAATTTCCAGCTTGAATTCGCCATTATCGGCAAGCATGCCACTTAGCTGGTTAAACTCATGTACCTCGGCAATGTCACCTTTTTTAACCGATATAAAACTAACCTTGGAATCGGCATTATCCAACTGCCAGTCAGCCGCCAGTGCCAGGTTACTGAAGGCGCCAAGCGCCAATAAAGGGATCCATTTCTGCATATTCTTTTCCTTGTAGGGCATAAAGTGAACTGAGCCTGGATTTAAGATGGTTAAAAACAGACCCTTTGCCAGGGGAAGGTGCAAACAAGTTCCATGTGTGCTCAGCGTTGACTTACAAACCTGTACGCTACGCCCTTCGGGGCTTTCACAGCAATAGTGCCACGAGAACTTACTCGCACCTTCCCTAGATTAATCATTACTAAAGCATATTGTTCAATTCAATAAAACAGGTTCGCTATTTTTTAACCCAAATGACTGTCGTTTTATCCTGAAGTAGCCTGTACGTTCATTCACCCAGGCGCACTTCTGCAAGCCATTCGAGCCCCAAATATCGATATATGGCCCCCGTTTACCCTATCCTTCAAATAAAGTTGCTGCGCTCCTGTCGGCACTTGCGGAAAACTGCGAAATTCACCCGAATAAATTGATTGTTTCAATGCAAGCCAGGCCTCAAAGCGCTATGATCTCCGACAATGCAAACCCAGGCCGTTTAACCGGCCCTCAATTGAAGCTAAAAACCTCGATGACAACGAACCTCCTTTGCCCCTGCAACTCCAAGCTCCCTTATAGTGAATGTTGTCAGCTGCTTCACACCAAGCAGCACAGCGCCGCCACACCAGAGCAATTGATGCGCTCCCGCTATGCCGCCTTTGTTAAAGCAGAGTTTGATTATCTTATCGACACCCATCACCGGGATTATCGCCAGGGACTGAGCGCACAAACCCTGGCCCAGATGCCAAAGACCCAATGGTTGGGCCTACAAATTGTCGAGCGGGAACCTTTGACAGCTGGGCAAAACCAGGCCAGAGTCACTTTCAAGGCCTGGTATCTGGCGGATGGCCAGTTAGACACCATATTTGAACAATCTGAGTTTATATTTGAGGACGGCTGCTGGTTTTACACCGAGGGTAAGCAGTTTGCGGTCAGCTATCCCAAACGCAATGACCCTTGCATTTGCAATAGCGGCAACAAGTTCAAACACTGCTGCCTGAAACGGATTTAACTTAGGCCGGATTTAACTTGGGCCGAAATCAAGTGTGGAACCAAGAGAGCTTAAACTGGTTAATCAATGCAGCAATGCAGGTTGACTCTGTTGCAAAAAAGCACTGAATTCGGCCTCTCTGAGCGCCGGGCTGTACAGGAATCCCTGGGCCTGATGACACATGCATGAAGTAAGGAAGCGTTCCTGCTCGGCGGTTTCAACCCCTTCTGCTGTCAGGGAGATATTCAGCGCCTTGGCCATGGCAATAATTGCGCTGACGATTTCGCGGCTCTCGCGGCTAATACTGAGATCCGAGATAAAAGACCTGTCTATCTTGAGCTTGCTGATGGGAAACTGTTTCAAATAGCGCATTGAACTGTAACCCGTACCGAAATCATCAATAGCAAGCCCTACCCCCAAGTCAGCCAGTTCCTGGCATAAATTGGTGGCATAGCGTATATCTTCCATCAACTCGGTTTCGGTGATCTCCAAAATAAGCGTGCCGGGTTTCAAGCGGTAACGATTGAGCAACTGCCAAACCTGTTCATAAAGATTACTGCCGAAAAACTGCCGCGCCGACACGTTCACATGCATAGCGATATTGATATTGTGATGCTGCCACAAATTCAGCTGGCGACAGGCGGCCTCCAGTACCCAGGTACCTATGGCATTGATAAGCCCAGACTGTTCGGCAATATCGATAAAGGCGCCTGGATACAGCACTCCCCGCTTGGGATGGTGCCAGCGGATCAGCGCTTCTGCACCTATGTAACTGCAGCTTTGCAAATCTTTAAGCGGCTGATAATAAAGTTCAAACTGTCTGCCCCGAATGGCGGCATGCAGATCTCTTTCTATCTGGGCATCATCCTTGAACGCCTTGAGCAACGCGCTGTTGAAAAACTGGATTGCCGTACCCTGCTTCTTCTTGGCGTATTGCAGCGCAATATCGGCGCAAGTCAGCGGCGCTACCAACTCGGCGACTTCGGCAATGTCCACCGCCGCCAGTGCCGGCTTGGGATCCACTTGCTCACGGCCAATATTGATAGGGTTACGCAGTTGTTGATAGAGGCGATGACAACAAACATCGATATCGCCGCTATCATCAAGCAACAATGCAAATTCATCGCTGCCCACCCTGGCAATACTGCAGTCGGCATAAAGAGAAGCAAAATGTTTCAGACGGCGGGCAACTTCAATCAGCAGGGCATCACCCTGTTCATGTCCATAGGTATCATTGAAGCGTTTAAAACCAATCAAATCGACCAGCAGCAACTGCCCGCTATAGGTTCTATCGAGCAAACGATTGAAATGGGTACGGTTGTATAGTCCGGTCAGGCTGCAACGCCAGGCCAAGCGTTCAAGTTCGGCCTGATAATTATGCTGCTCGGTACAATCTTCACTGGAGACCAAGACATAATGGTTACCGCGCTGGGTAATAAATTGACTGGCATGGTATCTGAGCCAATATTCCTGGCCAGACTCCCGATTGAGCATCACTTCACCCGTCGCTGCTTCGCCACGCAACACCTTGGCCAGGGTCATTTCAGCCTGTTTGGGTTGCTGTTTAAAAAAAGACAACTGCTTTAGACTGGCGCCCAGCATTTTCTCTTTTGGGATACCTGTGATCTGTTCATGGGCGCTGTTGATATATTCAATCGCTTCTGTGTGCAGATTGATCAGCATACTGACTTGGGCCGATTGTTCTGCGGCCGACTGAAACAGAGTCAGCAACTCGTCTTTGCGGTAGGCGTCGTGGGTCGCCAAAGTCAGCGCAAGTTGGTCAGCCACTTGCGAGGCCAAATGGATCTCCAAATCACTCCAGTGATGCCCGGCAGAGGTTCGCTCCAAGCTCAAAACACCTTCAATATGTCCATTGATCCTGATAGCGATATCCAGGGCACTGGCAATACCGTTGACGCTAAAATAAACCTCGGCAAGCTCGCTCATACGCCAATCAGCCACCGCATCATTGGCGTCAATATGGCGTTTTTGCTTAAGTTGGTCGATATAAGATGGAATTTGATTGAGGTGTAGTGGACGCGGCGTTTTAAGAGGCTTTCCCGAGCCAAAGCGGGCAACTTCAAACTGCACATGCTGATCCCTGGACCAGGACCAGACACTGGCGTGTTGCACATCGAGATATTGACACAGAAGTTCTGTAGCCAGTTCAGCCGTCTTGGCGAAATCGCCCTGCTGCTTGGCAACCGAGTTGGTCAACAACTCCAGCAATCGCTGATACCTACGTCGCTTCACACATATCCTCAGGTTCCCTTTCGGGCTCAAAGAAACCCGCGCCGAATGCGCGGGCCTGCCATCATATCTCTGCGCGAGATTACACTTTTACATAATACCCAGCAAGATAACTCATACTTTCTTACATTTACCTTGTTGTGTCTTGCTTTGCAGCTTTGGTTTAACAACCAGAACTCTACTGACCATTTGGCTAAATGGTGCAGCTTATGCCAAAGCGTTTTCCAACTGAAAAATCATTTTCTCGGCACTGCAGGAAAAAGTCAGCGCCAAGGTCACTGTCTGCTCTGAACTACTGAGTTCTGCCTTGACATCAGCGAAGCGGCCTTGGGCCAATTGCTTGAGCGCCTCGGCATCAACCATTGCCGACTTACCTTGAAAAGTCAACGAAAGCAAGGTGTCTCCTTCTTCGACGACTGTCCCTATATCCACATAGCTGCCACATTCGGCACAAGTGTCCTGCACATTGGCGGCCTGAGCCTGTTCAATACTCTTCATCTCTTGTCTCCGATACTGAGAGTCACCCATCAGTATAAGCCATGGACGACACCTGGACTGAGGCAAGACTCACGCCGTTTGATATAAACCGGCCAGTTTGCGTTGTTCCGACAGTTGATCAACAAACTCCATCAATACCGCCTTGGGCTGGTTTAAGGTGCCATCAGTACGTAGTCTTGTGTGCCAATCACAATTATTCAGTGCTTCCTGCATCCCGCTGTCTCTCTTCCCCCGAATAACCAAAGGTTCGGGCACCAGGGCCTGGGCCAACTGAAAGCTACGTTCACCGTCACTGAGAAAATGATAACTGTTGTCTACCGGGGAAGGTTCCTGACTCAAGTCCCCAAGCAAAGGTTGAGGCTCAGGCAAGTCAAATTGCTGCCGCAGGACAGCATCCTGTGCAATATCGTCGTGCAGGTGAAACTGAGGCCAATCGCGCACATCCTGAGACAGCAACGCCAAAAGCAGGGCAAACTCACCCCGGCGATGGGACTCAACAGCCAGATTAAGCCGTTCGCCCAATTGCAGTTCATTGATTAAGGAAACATCAGTACGCATAAAAAAACATCAACAAACAACTCGTTGTTAGTTAATCGACCAAATGATCAGGAACTTTAGCCCTTTTTTTAAAATCGGGCTTTACATGAAAAAGGTTTCTGACTACTATGGCGGCCGCAATTGAGGAGGGGTTCCCGAGTGGCCAAAGGGATCAGACTGTAAATCTGACGGCTCCGCCTTCGAAGGTTCGAATCCTTCTCCCTCCACCATTTGCCTACAATTTAAAAAGACACGAAAGTGAAATCGTGGAGGGGTTCCCGAGTGGCCAAAGGGATCAGACTGTAAATCTGACGGCTCCGCCTTCGAAGGTTCGAATCCTTCTCCCTCCACCATCTTTCACTCCAATGTCTGGCTCCAAATATGTGGAGGGGTTCCCGAGTGGCCAAAGGGATCAGACTGTAAATCTGACGGCTCCGCCTTCGAAGGTTCGAATCCTTCTCCCTCCACCATTTCTTTTTATTCTTTAGTAAAACCTCAAAGCGTTTTATCTACGCCTATACTAATCAACTCCACAGTAATCAATAACCTAACCTGTATCTGTGCCTAAATGCGCCTGAGTTTTCGCTATCCATTGTCATTACCTTTGGTTATGATTAAGACCATCCTGTTATAAGAAAGAACAACAACAATGGCCGATCTCTGGGTAAACGAAGCAATTGCCAAAATCGAAGCCGATTTTCAGCGCAGTGCCGACACGCATTTGATTAAACTGGAACTGCCGGCGGTCGCCGGAGTGGATATCTATCTTAAAGATGAAAGCACCCATCCTACCGGAAGCCTCAAGCACCGTTTGGCAAGATCACTGTTTCTGTACGCCTTGTGTAACGGCTGGATCAAACAGGATACTCCTGTCATAGAGTCCTCATCCGGCAGCACAGCTGTCTCCGAGGCCTACTTTGCCCGCCTATTGGGGCTACCCTTTATTGCCGTTATGCCAGCGTCCACCGCCCGCAAGAAGATACAGCAGATAGAGTTTTACGGCGGCCGTTGTCACTTTGTCAATCACTCCAGCGAAATCTACGCCGAGTCTGAACGGCTGGCGCGGGAGCTGAATGGCCATTATATGGATCAGTTCACCTATGCCGAGCGGGCCACCGACTGGCGCGGCAACAATAATATTGCCAATGCCATTTTCGATCAGATGCAGCGCGAGCCCTTCCCTATTCCCGAGTGGATTGTGATGAGCCCGGGTACCGGCGGCACTTCGGCCACCATTGGCCGCTATATCCGCTATCAACGGCTTTGCACCAAGCTGTGTGTGGTCGACCCGGATAACTCAGTGTTCTATGACTATTTTCAACAAAGAGATGCGGCCATCACCTGTGAGCAAGGCAGTAAGATTGAAGGTATAGGCCGCCCCAGAGTTGAGCCCTCCTTTATCCCGGGGGTTGTCGACTCCATGTTGAAGATCCCCGATGCTGCCTCTGTGGCGACAATCCATTGGCTGGAACAGATCATCGGCCGCAAGACCGGGGCCTCAACCGGCACCAACCTCTATGGTGCCCTGATACTGGCGGCCGAAATGAAACGCGACAACCGCCAGGGCTCAATAGTGACCCTGATCTGCGATCCCGGTGAGCGCTATCTGGACACTTATTACAACCCCGAGTGGATAGCCGCCAACATAGGGGATATCAGCCAGTATCAAAACAAACTGAAACTGTTTGAAACCACGGGTGAGCTCTGCTGCTAACAACGCGCTTCAGATAACAAAAAGCCGCATCAATGCGGCTTTTTGTCGATTACCACTACGGATTAATCGATATCCAGATACTTGTGAGTCTGGATAGACAAACGCCAGTTGCGTTCGATACAGACTTTCATCGCCAGCGCCGTCGCCCGGCTCTTCTGGCTGATGGGCTGCAGGCAGATAGTCTTGTCTTTGAGATCCAATCCCTGCAGCAGTTGATCCAGCTCCTCAATATGAGCCTCGGTCGCCACCGGATGCTTAATCTCATTTGCCCGCTCCAGCGCCTGACGCAGTACCGGCATCCCACCCTTCATACCGACCTTGGGCGAGACTGTGACCCAGGTATCTGCGCTGCAATTCACCTCAAAGGTGCCACTGGTTTCAATTTGAGTGCGAAAGCCTGCGGCATTAAATGCTTCTGTCATTTCAGTGAGTGAATAGAGACAAGGCTCACCCCCTGTGATCACTATATGCCTGGCATTGAATCCCTGCTGTTTGAACGCCTCCAGTAACGACTTGGCATCATGCTCTGCCCAGCGACCGATACTGCCATCGGTGCGGATCACATCGGCAGGTTTCACCTGATTATGCTCAAGCTTGTCCCAGGTCTGGCGAGTATCACACCAGGGACACCCCACAGGGCAACCCTGCAAACGCACAAAAATAGCCGGAACGCCGGTAAACACACCTTCCCCCTGCAGGGTTTCAAAGACTTCGTTGACGGGGTAGTACATCGGGGTTCCTCATATTTGCCGGGGCGGCATTTATAGAGGAATTTAGCCCCAAGCGCAAGGATGAGCGAATTTTCCGTTTTTTACCAAGCCAGCGCTGACAGCCGGCCAAATTAGGGTAAACTGTGACGATTGAGTCATCCCTTTGAATAGACGCTTATGTCTTCATCCAATCAATCACTTATGTCATCAGAATCAAACCCATCGCAAACCACAGAGCCAACCCAAAGCACTAAGCCAACGATTTCCAAGGCGATAGTCGTTTTCAGCGGCGGTCAGGACTCCACCACCTGCCTTATTCAGGCCTTAGCCCAGTATGATGAAGTACATGCCATCACCTTCGACTATGGCCAGCGCCACAGCCAGGAGATTGAAGTTGCCAAACAACTGGCGCAAAAACTCGGCGCCGCCAGTCACAAGGTGCTGGATGTTACTCTACTCAATGAGTTAGCCATCTCGGCCCTGACCCGCGACAATATTCCGGTATCAAACGACTTGATGGACAATGGTCTGCCCAATACTTTTGTTCCCGGACGCAATATTCTGTTTCTGACCCTGGCGGGGATCTACGCCTATCAGATAGGCGCCGATGCCGTGATCACAGGTGTCTGCGAGACCGACTTCTCCGGCTACCCAGACTGCCGTAATGACTTTATCAAGGCGATGGAGTCTGCGCTGGTACAAGGCATGGACAGACAGCTGCGTTTGGTTACGCCACTCATGTGGCTCAACAAGGCCGAAACCTGGGCACTGGCAGATAAATACCAGCAACTGCCACTGGTAAGGGATGAAACCCTTACCTGCTATAACGGCATTCTTGGCAAAGGCTGTGGCACCTGCCCCGCCTGTTTATTGCGTCAAAAAGGATTGGATGAGTATCTGGCGAGCCCGGATAGCATCCAGGCAATACTGGCGGCCAAGACAGCGTGAAGCCGAGCTCCGCTTATTTTTCAGGTGTTGTGTTAACAGCCCTGGCGCTGCTGCTGTATTCTCTGCCGCTCACTGAGCTGTTGGCATTTCGCCGCAGCGCTATAGAACAAGGTGAGCTGTGGCGGCTTGTCAGCGGCAATCTGCTGCACACCAACTTCTGGCATCTGCTGATGAACCTCGCCGGGTTTTGGGTGATCCTTTATCTGCACAAGGAACACTATAACGCCCTGGGCGTATTGATATTGACCCTGGCCCTGTGTCTGCTTGAAGGTGTAGGGCTTTATCTTTGCTACCCGCAGCTTATGGGTTATGTGGGGCTAAGTGGCATACTGCACGGCTTGTTCGCCTTCGGCGCCCTGGCCGATATTCGCAGTGGTCGAAACTCAGGTTACCTGCTGCTTGCTGGCGTTATCGCCAAGGTCGCCTGGGAGCAATGGCAAGGGGCGGCCGCTGAAGTCAGCGCCCTGATTGGCGCCAGAGTCGCGGTTGAAGCGCATCTTGTTGGCCTGATTGGCGGTATCGCACTGTTTGGCTTGTGGCGACTGAGTGCTTATAAAGCGCCGAAACTTTGATACCAAGCCTAAGCATTTAAATAGGTTTTTTTAAATTAGGCTTTTAAATCAAGCTCTTTAAAGTCGTTGACAGATGAACAGCATAAAGAACCCGGCTTTTGCCGGGTTCTTTGTCAATGGGTCAATTTTAGGGAAGGTGCGAACATTTAGGCCTTGATAAGCTCCTCTCTGAGCCTTGCCACTTCATCACGCAGTGCAGCAGCCTGCTCAAACTCCAGATCCCTGGCATGCTGGTGCATCTGTTTTTCCAGCCTGTCGATTTCATGCGCCAAATTGGCGGCGTCCACCTGATAAGCCGACTTGCGCTCCGCCACCTTGCGGGCACCCGGCTGCGGCGCTGCCGATGAGGGGGAATCTCCCACATCCATGACATCTGTTATCTTCTTCACTAAGCCCTTGGGCACTATGCCATTGGCCAGGTTGAAAGCGTGCTGCTTCTCGCGGCGACGATTGGTTTCATCCATGGCCTTGGCCATTGAAGGGGTCACCTTATCGGCGTAAAGGATCACCTTGCCGTTAATGTTACGAGCTGCGCGGCCTATGGTCTGGATAAGCGAGCGCTCGGAGCGCAGGAAACCCTCTTTATCGGCGTCGAGTATGCACACCAGAGACACTTCCGGCATGTCCAGCCCTTCCCTGAGCAAGTTGATGCCGACCAGCACGTCGAAGACACCCTTACGTAAATCGCGAATGATCTCTACCCGCTCCACGGTATCCACGTCCGAGTGCAAGTAACGCACCTTAACGCCGTGTTCATCGAGATATTCGGTGAGATCTTCCGCCATCCGCTTGGTCAGCGTAGTCACCAACACACGTTCATTGACGGCAATGCGCTTGTTGGCCTCAGAGAGCAGATCATCCACCTGAATCGCCACCGGCCGCACTTCCAGCTCGGGATCCAACAAACCCGTGGGCCTGACCACTTGCTCGGCCACATCGCCGCCGCTGCGTTCAAGTTCATAACTGCCCGGTGTGGCCGACACATAAATCGTCTGCGGCATCAAGGACTCGAACTCTTCAAACTTGAGCGGTCTGTTATCCAGTGCCGATGGCAGGCGGAAACCGTACTCCACCAGGGTGGTTTTCCTCGAACGGTCACCCTTGTACATGGCACCTATCTGCGGCACTGTTACATGGGACTCGTCGATGATCAGCAGACCATCCGGCGGCAGATAATCCAGCAAAGTCGGCGGCCCTTCTCCCGGTGCACGCCCGGAGAGATAACGGGAGTAGTTTTCGATACCGGAGCAATAACCCAACTCTGTCATCATCTCCACATCGTACTGCACCCGCTCGCTGATCCTTTGTGCCTCAATCAGCTTATTGGCATCCAGCAACTGCTGACGGCGCTCCCTGAGCTCGGCCTTTATCTGCTCTGTGGCCGCCAATATTTTTTCTCTCGGGGTCACGTAGTGAGTCTTGGGGTAAACCGTGGCCCGGGCAATGCGTTTACGTACCTGGCCGGTCAATGGATCAAACAGCGACAGCTGCTCTATCTCATCATCGAATAGCTCGACCCGAATGGCATCTCGGTCCGATTCGGCCGGGAAGATATCTATTACCTCACCGCGCACCCTGAAGGTACCGCGCTGCAGTTCAATATCGTTGCGGCTGTATTGCAACTCACTGAGCCGCTGCAGTATATCCCGCTGGCCAATGATGTCGCCCTGGCGCAGGTGCAGCAGCATCTTCATGTAAGAGTCGGGATCGCCAAGACCATAGATGGCTGAGACCGAGGCCACCAACACCACATCACGCCGCTCCAGCAAGGCCTTGGTGGCAGAGAGTCGCATCTGCTCAATATGAGCGTTGACCGAAGCGTCCTTCTCAATAAAGGTGTTGGTCGAAGGGACATAGGCTTCCGGTTGGTAGTAGTCATAGTAGGAAACAAAGTATTCCACCGCATTATGGGGGAAAAACTCTTTCATCTCGCCGTAGAGTTGCGCCGCCAACGTCTTGTTGGGCGCCATAATGATAGTTGGCCGCCCCTGATTGGCAATCACATTGGCAATAGTGAAAGTTTTTCCTGAACCGGTTACCCCCAGCAAAGTCTGATTAGCGAGCCCGGATTCCAGTCCATCAATCAATTTGGCAATGGCGGTGGGCTGATCTCCTGCTGGGGAATACTGAGACTCCAAGCGAAACGGCGTAGCTGACACTTTAATGCTCCTTCGGTTAAGCCGTTTATTTTACCCATTGAGCCAGATAAGGCCAAGCCAAAAGCCACAAGACTCCTGCCAACATGATGTCAGTAGCAGCTTGTGCTGAAACTCAGCAACAAGACGACAGATGTGGCGGTCGAAGGCGGGAATTCCACCCAAATAAGTCAAACAGGTAGATTTAATGCACAAGGATCGGCAGATACTTCCTTACAGCTTTGTTACAAAAAACACCAAGCAAACCAAAGCGGCTTGACTTTCACATCCAATTGTTTTTATTGAATTTATTTTTTAACCATTCAAACTGACCAATTTAAGTTCAATGCAGATGCCACAAGGGTTTGCAGCCCATAAAGTCGGGAAGCTCACAGGTTTATCCACAGATTTAGTGGATAAGTCAGTCTAACCCTGTAACCATGGGGGATTGCGGCAAGCAGTGCAAGCCAACGCATCTTGATGGGTGTTTTGTAATAAAAGAACATATGAAAGTGTGGCACTCACCTTACAAGCTAAGATGCACCCAAATGAACTCAAAGCAGCTGAATCGCACCTTTTTTACGCGCCTCTCATGACGAGTTAGACGCCGGGTAACTTGAGCAAAAACATCTCCCTTGTAAGATTTCAGCCCAGTGGACAGACAAAAGCCGCCGAAATACACGCACTTTGGCCTTCCAATGAAATCAGCTTTGATTGAAATGACACGAAATATCAGTGTTTAGCCGTTATTTTTTAAGCAAAAAATTCCCACAAAGCAGTTTTATCCACCACTGTGAGCATTAGATAAGCAATTAACAGCTTAATGACACTTTTTTTGGGGCTGCGAGTTGACTCCACCCACAGAGCGATTTACTATGCGCTCCGTTCTCAGCGAGACAAGCAAGAAATTACGATTCCCCTGTAGTTCAGTCGGTAGAACGGCGGACTGTTAATCCGTATGTCACTGGTTCGAATCCAGTCAGGGGAGCCAATTTACGCAAGTCACCTGAAAACAATAGGTTAATCCTAGCTAAATACATAATTCCCCTGTAGTTCAGTCGGTAGAACGGCGGACTGTTAATCCGTATGTCACTGGTTCGAATCCAGTCAGGGGAGCCAATTTAGTTAGTTGAAATCTGTTCCCCTGTAGTTCAGTCGGTAGAACGGCGGACTGTTAATCCGTATGTCACTGGTTCGAATCCAGTCGGGGGAGCCACTTCAAGATTAACCAGCGAAATCTGTTCCCCTGTAGTTCAGTCGGTAGAACGGCGGACTGTTAATCCGTATGTCACTGGTTCGAATCCAGTCAGGGGAGCCATCTTATCTTATCTTATCTTATCTTATCTCTTCCTGCGTTTTGTATTTATAACAAATACGTATACAATTCTGACATCCCTTTAACCTAGTCTGAATTCTGGAAAAGATGGGCATTTCGCGCTTTTTTCAACTGTTACTGTTATTGAGCTTTCTGGCGACCGGCTTGGTCTTGTTGCAACAGGAGCGGCAGGTTTTGCAGCAACAAGCCGATGTCCTGTTACAGCGATTACAACAAGCGCAAGTCCAGGCCCAGGGCGCAGATGATGCCGCTATCTTTCACCGGCAACTACAAGACAGAGTGTCATTGCAGTTTTTCCAATATACAGATGACGCCGATGGTCAGAATAACCTCACTCGAGGACATTTCCTGCCGGAGATGAACTGGCAGTATTATCTACTGCCATTGCAACTAGAATCCCAATACCGCTTCGCTTCCGGGCGCGTGTTACTTAAGCCGGACCTCAGCCCTCTTCGAGAGCAAAGGATCCATACCCTCTGGCTTGAGGGATTACGCTTATTGCCCCTTTATTTGGTATTGGCGTTAATCTTTGCCTTGATGATGAAGCGCCACAAAAGCGCCCTTACCTATGCCGCCGAGTATCTGACAAAAATGTCCCAAGGTGAGTTCGATGCCCTGGCGCAGAGCCGCTTTCGGGGTGAGCTCAGGCCCTTGGGGCAAGCATTGGAACAAAGTCGGCAGCTGATAAAGCAGCGGTTTGAGAAACTTGAGTCAGAAAACCTATCGCTGAAAAAACTCGCCTACGAAGATCCGATAACCGGCTTAGGCACCCGCCAACACTTCACCGAAAAACTGCAGCAACTGTCTCTTTCCGGCAAATCACAAATTGGAGTGTTAATCCTGGTAAAAGCCACCGAGCTTGGCCATATCAATCAACTGCGCGGCCGTCAGGGCGGCGATGACTATCTTGCCCGTGTCGCAGTTTGTATTCGCCGGGCACTCCAAGGTTACAAAAACAGCGAAAGCTTTCGCATTGCCAGTACTGACTTTGCCATCTTTATCCCCTCAATAGTGCTGAAAGACGCGCAAACCTTTGCCACCCAGCTGAAACGTGAACTGGAAGAGTATCAAGCAGAGCTGCAAACCGACTCCATCGCCCATAGCGGCATAGTGACCTACAGCAGCGACAAAGATCCCATGAGCACTCTTGCCATGGCCGATACCGCCGCCAACGTGGCGCAGACCTTGGGCCCGAATGCAGTGCAATTCCAGGATAAAAATTTGCTGAATGAAACACTCGGCGATAACCGCTGGAAACTGGCCATTGAAGACTTGCTGAAGCGCCGGGCACTCAAGTTTTACCAACAGCCCATTCAGCCCTGTCGCAGCGAGGTAGATGGTTATCGAGAGCTGCTGGCACGCTTTTACAACAGTGAAGGCAAGTTTCTACCGACAGCCACGGTGATCGCCATGGCCGAACGTCACGGCATGAGTCAGGAACTGGATAAACTGGTGCTACTCAGCGCCTTGAAACTACTGCAGAGCCTGCCAAACCTCAGCGGTAATATCGGCGTCAATCTGAGCCCGGGCTCAGCCTCCAAAGAAAGATTTATTGCCTGGGCCAAAGATCTACTGTCCAAACATCCGAGATTAGCCTCAAGACTGGTGTTCGAAATCAACGAAGCAGGCATGCAAGGTAACCTGGCCGCCAGTCACAAGTTTGTTCGCGCCATGCATAGCGTCGGTTGCCGGGTATCGGTAGAACGCTTCGGCATGAGTTTTACCTCATTCAAATTCTTCCGTGAGGTGCGCCCCGACTATATCAAACTGGATCCCAGCTATACCCAGGCAATAGATGAAGATACCAATAACCAGTTCTTTGTCCGCATGCTGGTCGATGTAGCCCGCCGCAGTGGTGTCAAGGTGATAGCCTGCGGCATAGAGCGCCAGGAAGAGAAAATGGTCGTCGAAAAACTGTTGGTTGATGGTATGCAAGGCTTCTACATTGCCAGGCCCCAACAGCTGGACCTCGCCGAAATGAACAGAAATTAATGCCGTTTATGACCCAATAAGGGCGCAAAGAAGGTAAACCCTGCTTTCTATATGTTGTTTATGACCACTGAAACACTGATAATAACCGCCAAGAAGTCACAACACCTGTAATGAGATGAGTGAGTATCTCCTGTTGTTGATTGGCACTGTGCTGGTCAACAATTTTGTATTAGTGAAATTCCTTGGGCTTTGCCCATTTATGGGGGTATCCAGCAAGCTGGAATCAGCCATAGGCATGTCCATGGCAACTACCTTTGTCATGACATTGGCCGCCATTCTCAGCTACCTGGTTAACCAGTATCTGCTGCTGCCCTTCGAGCTCGGCTACCTGCGCACCATGAGCTTTATTCTGGTTATCGCGGTAGTGGTACAGTTCACCGAAATGGTGGTGCAGAAAACCAGTGCGACTCTGCATAGGGCGCTGGGTATCTATCTGCCACTTATCACCACCAACTGTGCCGTGTTGGGCGTAGCCCTGCTGAATATCAATGAAAACCACGATTTTATGCAGAGTGCTGTCTATGGATTCGGCGCTGCCGCCGGCTTTTCATTGGTGCTTATCCTGTTTTCGGCAATGCGCGAACGTTTGGCGGCGGCTGATGTGCCCGCACCTTTCAAAGGCAGCGCCATCGCCATGATCACCGCCGGCCTGATGTCGCTGGCCTTCATGGGCTTTACCGGTTTAGTCAAATAGAGTTATGTCTTCCATGCTAATTGCAGTCATTTTATTGTCTCTGCTGGCGCTGGTATTCGGCGTTTTACTCGGCTTCGCCGCCGAGAAGTTTAAAGTTCAGGGCAATCCGATAGTGGACCAGGTCGAAGCCCTGTTGCCACAAACCCAGTGTGGTCAATGCGGCTACCCTGGTTGCCGCCCCTATGCCGAGGCGATAGCCAACGGCGAAAAGATCAACCGCTGTCCGCCGGGTGGTACCGCCACTATGGAGAAACTGGCCGATCTTATGGGGGTCGAACCCGAGCCTCTCGATGCCAGTGTCGAAACCCAGATTAAAAAGGTCGCCTATATTCGCGAAGAGGAGTGTATCGGCTGTACCAAGTGCATTCAGGCCTGTCCGGTAGACGCCATCATAGGCACCGGCAAGCTGATGCACACTGTCCTGACCAGCAACTGCACCGGCTGCGATCTATGTGTTGAACCCTGCCCTGTGGATTGTATCGATATGATCCCGGTGAAACAGGATCTGAAAACTTGGGACTGGCAGCTTAACGCAATTCCAGTGAAGTTGGTGGAAGAGGACAAGCCGTGCTGACATTACTCGAACAGTTAGATAAAGGAACTCAGTGGCGCCTGACCGGTGGAATTCATCCGCCGCAGATGAAACACCTCTCCAACAGCAGCCCTATTGGGCGTCTGCCGCTTGCCAGCGAATTCTTATTGCCCGTACCTCAGGTTGGTGACAGCGCCGTGCTCGAAGTCAAAGTCGGCGACAGAGTGCTCAAGGGCCAGGCGCTGACCCGCGGACTGAGCGCCATGTATCTGGCGGTGCATGCCCCCACCTCAGGCATCATTCGCGCCATAGAGCAAAGACCCAGCAACCACCCTTCTGCCCTGCCGGTATTGACCTGTGTGCTGGAAGCCGATGGCCAGGATCAAGCCATAGATTTTGATCAGCAAGATATCGCAGCATTGAGCCGCGAGCAGATCCTAGGCCGCATTCGGCAGGCCGGGATAGCCGGATTGGGCGGCGCCATGTTTCCGGCTCACATCAAACTCAACCCCGCCAGTGAAATTGAACTGCTGTTGATCAACGGCGTGGAATGCGAGCCTTATATCAGCGCCGATGACAGATTGATGCGCGAACACGCCAGGGAAATTCTGGATGGCATTGAAATTGTTCACGGACTGCTAAATCCCAAACGGGTAATTATCGCCATCGAGGATAACAAGCCCGAAGCCATACAGGCGATGCAGCAGGCACTGGATAGCTGCCACCTGCCGAAGGGAAGTATCAGGATCACTGTGATCCCGACCAAATACCCTTCCGGCGGCGAAAAGCAACTGATCCAGATCATTACCGGACAAGAAGTGCCTTCCGGCGCCATTCCGGCGCAACTTGGAATAGTAGTGCACAACGTAGGCACCGCCTTTGCCATTCGCGAAGCCGTTTGCCTGGGTAAGCCTCTCATAGAGCGGGTCGTCACAGTGACCGGCGGCAATATTCCAAAGCCGGGTAATTACTGGGTGCCACTGGGCACGCCCATAGCCCATATACTGGAGCAAAGCGGTTTTACCGCCAGCGGTCAGGATACCGTCATTATAGGCGGCCCCATGATGGGCTACACCCTGCCCCTTATCAAAGTGCCCCTACTCAAGGGCAGTAACTGTGTCTTGGTGCCATCGGCCAGTGAAATCAGCCCTCCGGCCGAAGAAAAGGCCTGCATTCGTTGCGGTGAATGCGCTCAGGTGTGCCCGGCTTCTCTATTGCCTCAGCAACTCTACTGGCACAGTAAGGCAGAAGAGTATGACAAGGCCAGCGCCTACAACCTCAGAGACTGCATCGAATGTGGCTGCTGCAGCTATGTTTGCCCATCGGATATTCCTCTGGTGGAGTATTACCGCATTGCCAAGGCGGCCATCAAACACAGTCACGAGGAAAAACAGCTGGCCGAGCAGGCCAAGCAGAGATTCGATGCCAGGCTCAAGCGGCTAGAGGCAGAAAAACTGGCCCGGGAAGCCAAAGCCAAGGCAGCAGCCGACAAGCGCCGCGCCGCCATGGGCAGTGGTGAGAAAGATGCCGTTGCCGAGGCTATGGCCAGGATCAAGGCGAAAAAAGCTGCTGAAGCTTCTGTGGCGGCCACCACAAGCCCAATAGAAAAAGCGGCCGACACCGCCGACTCGGCAGTTATCCAGCCAAAGGCAGACAAAAGAAAGAGCGATGTCGCCGCAGCGATTGCCCGTGCCAAGGCCAAAAAAGCCGCTGCACAAGGCACAGTTCCTACTAAAGAAGTTGTTGATGCGACTACAGATAATGCAGCTGAAGGCACAACATCCGGCTCGGACAAGAAAGCTCAGATTGCAGCCGCTATCGCCCGTGCCAAGGCAAAAAAAGCTGCCGCAGCCTCAGGGCAGACTGAGACTGACACTGGCAAAACTCAAGATGCACAGGCCATAGCCACTCAAGCGACAGCCGATGATAATGGTGGGGAACAAACGCAAGCCAACGAAGCAAGCCAAGCCGTAAGCAACGACAGCAAACAGGCCCGTATCGCAGCCGCGGTTGCCAAAGCCAAGGCCAAGAAAGCCGCGGCGGCATCTGAGTCAACTCCAGCAGCAGATGTCGACGGAGGATCAGCACAAGGTGCCGAAAACCAAGTCGCAAGCCAAGGAGAAAAACAAGCCACAAGTGATGACAGCAAGCAGGCCCGTATCGCAGCCGCGGTTGCCAGAGCCAAGGCCAAGAAAGCTGCGGCGGCTGAACCAGTGGAATCACCTGCGACCTATGATAATGGCGTGGGATCAGCGCAAACCGCCGAAGTAAACCAAAGTTCAAGCCAAGCAACAAAACAAGCCGCAGGCGATGACAGCAAACAGGCTCGTATTGCGGCGGCAGTTGCCAAAGCCAAGGCCAAGAAAGCCGCTGCGTCTAAGTCAGCTCCAGCAACGGATGTCGAAGGGGGAGCAGCGCAAGGTGCCGAAGTAAACCAAGTCGCAAGCCAAGCAGCAAAACAAGCCGCAGGCGATGACAGCAAGCAGGCCCGTATCGCGGCGGCGGTTGCCAAAGCCAAGGCCAAGAAGGCCGCGGCGGCAAGTGAACAACCGCAGGACAACGGCGCAGCAAATACGCCTGTTTCGGCTGAAAGTCGGCCTCCAAGCAAGTCGACAACCGCTACCGAGCCCACGTCCGCTGAGAGTACCCCGCCTAATGACAGTAAACAGGCGCGTATTGCCAGGGCAGTAGCCAAAGCCAAACAAAAGGCCAAAGAGAAGGCGCTCAGCGCACAGGAGAAAGATTGATATGGCGTTTAAAATAGCCTCCTCCCCCCATGTCAGCCGGCCGCTGCAAACCAGCACTGTGATGCAAAGGGTGCTGCTCTGCGCCCTGCCCGGCCTGGTAGCCCAGTGTGTATTTTTTGGTTGGGGCAGCCTTATTCAGGTACTGCTGGCCGTGATGGTCGCTTTGATTTCAGAGGCCGCCATCCTCAAATTGCGCAAACGCAAGGTACTTTCGACTTTGTCGGATAACAGCGCGGCTCTGACAGCGGTTCTTATCGGTATTGCCATACCGCCGCTCGCCCCTTGGTGGATGGTGGTGATAGGTACAAGTTTTGCCATCATCATGGTCAAACAGCTTTACGGCGGTTTGGGGAATAACCTGTTCAACCCGGCCATGGCAGCCTATGTGCTGCTATTGGTGGCCTTCCCGGTACAGATGACCAGTTGGGTCGCACCGGCGACTGTTGCCCAGCATTCCCCTGATTTTCTCACCAGTTTGCAAGTGATTTTCGGCGCCAGCCAAGGCAGCGTTGCCGAGTACTTCCAGCTCGGTGTCGATGGCGTCACCATGGCGACACCGCTCGATACGCTGAAGACGGATCTCTCTATGGGAATGACCACCACCGAGAGCCTGCAAAAACCGATTTTTGCCGGCACTATCAACAGTGGCTGGTTTTGGGTCAACCTGGCCTACCTGTGCGGCGGCCTGGCGCTATTGAAGATGAAACTTATCCGCTGGCATATCAGTGTTGGCGTGTTGGCGTCACTGTTTATCTGCAGCGGCTTTGCCTATGCGCTTGGGCCAGATACCCATGTCAGCCCACTTATTCATCTGTTCAGTGGCGCTACCATGCTGGCAGCTTTCTTTATTGCCACGGATCCTGTAACCGCGCCCGCCAGTAACCGAGGCAGATTGATCTTCGGCGCCCTTATCGGCCTGGTGGTTTACCTTATCAGAAGCTTTGGGGGTTACCCTGACGCCTTCGCTTTTGCGGTGCTACTGGCCAACCTGTGCGCCCCTTTGATCGACTACTATGTCAAACCCCGAGCCTATGGCCATCGCGCCGGACATTGATAGCAAGAGAGATAGACAGTGCAAAAATCCATGTTGAAAAATGGCCTGCTTTTAGGCCTGTTTGCCCTGATATGCACAGCTGTGGTGGCGGTTGTCAATGACAGTACCCGGGATGCGATCCTGGCGCAGCAAAAGTTGGAGCTTAAACGCACCCTGGAGCAGATCATTCCCAATGAACTGCACGACAACCCGCTCGAGGAAAGCTGTGTTCTATTGCAGGACAAAGATGCTCTGGGTACGACTCAGCCCATGCCGGCTTATATCGCCACCCAAAATGCCGAGCCGGTCGCCATTGCCATCGAAACCATAGCGCCGGATGGCTACAATGGTGAAATACGCTTGATCATAGGTATCAAGACTGACGGCACAGTGCTTGGGGTTCGCACTCTGTCGCATCAGGAAACCCCTGGGCTAGGTGACAAGATTGAACGCAAGAAATCTGATTGGGTGGACAGCTTTATCGGCAAAAAGCTTCAAGGCCGTGATGACAAGGCCTGGTATGTGAAAAAAGACGGCGGTGAAATCGACCAGTTTACCGGGGCGACCATTACCCCCAGAGCCTACGTCAAGTCGATAAGAAACACCCTGGCCTTCTTTGAAGCCAATAAGCAGACCCTCTTTTCGCAATCACAGACATGTGAGGCAAGCCAATGAGTTTATATCGCGATATCGCCTGGCAAGGCTTGTGGAAAAATAACCCCGGACTGGTGCAGATGTTGGGGCTCTGTCCCCTGTTGGCGGTGACCTCTACTTTTACCAACGCCCTGGGGCTTGGGCTCGCTACCGCAGTAGTGTTAATTGGTTCCAACACTACAGTATCCCTGGTGCGCAACTTTGTACCCAAAGAGATCCGCATCCCCGTGTTTGTGATGATCATTGCCGCACTGGTAACCGCAGTGCAGTTGCTGGTCAACGCCTACGCCTACGGCCTCTATCTGTCTCTCGGTATTTTCCTGCCGCTGATCGTAACAAACTGCGTCATCATTGGTCGCGCCGAAGCCTTTGCCTCGCGTAATTCACCTATGGATGCCGCCTTTGACGGCTTGATGATGGGTATTGGCTTTACCTTGGTATTGATGGTGCTCGGTGGCGGCAGGGAAATACTGGGGCAAGGCACCCTATTTGACGGCGCCGATCTGCTTCTCGGGCCTTGGGCTGCGAGCTTGCGTATTGAAGTTTGGCAAGTCGATACCCCGTTCCTGCTGGCGATGTTGCCGCCCGGAGCCTTTTTGGGTATGGGGCTGCTGATTGCCCTGAAAAACGCCATCGACAAGAAACTCGCTGAGCGCCAACCTAAAATGCAAACCGCGCCAGTGGAGCGCGCCAGGATCACCAAAGTCAACTGAGGTCATTGAGTGAACAAAGACAAGAGACGGGCGATACTCGAACGCCTGCGGGACAACAATCCTCATCCCCAGACAGAGCTGAATTATTCCAGCCCTTTTGAATTACTGGTTGCGGTGACGCTTTCGGCGCAAGCAACCGATGTCAGTGTCAACAAGGCCACTGATAAGCTGTTTCCTGTGGCCAATACCCCCCAGGCTATCGCAGACCTCGGGGTTGAAGGGCTGAAGGAGTATATCAAGACCATAGGGCTTTATAACAATAAGGCCATCAATGTGGTGGCGCTGTCCAAGATCCTTGTAGAGAAGTACAACGGTGAAGTCCCTGAAAACCGCGAGGCGCTGGAGTCACTGCCCGGGGTTGGTCGCAAGACGGCCAATGTGGTGCTCAACACCGCCTTTGGTTGGCCAACCATAGCCGTAGATACTCATATTTTCCGGGTCAGCAACCGCACCCGTTTTGCGCCGGGGAAAAATGTTCAGGAAGTAGAAGATAAACTGCTCAAAGTGGTGCCGGCCGAGTTCAAGGTTGACGTCCACCACTGGCTTATTCTTCACGGGCGCTATACCTGCATTGCCAGAAAGCCCCGCTGCGGCAGTTGTCTGATTGAAGATCTGTGTGAATTCAAAGAAAAAATCTACCCGGAAGACTGAGCCGGAAACGACAATGCCGCCCCGAAGGCGGCATTGTCTTACGTATTCTTGCTCAACGCCAATCAGAACATCTGTACAATCATAGCGGCGAAAACGATTGCAATTACCAAGGTAGATCCAATAGCCATTTTCAATTCTGTAGTCATGCTTGTCTCCTGCATCCAGCTAAGATAGGGTTGACACCATTATTAATGAAGCAGACACAAATACCATGTTTATTTCATGGATTTGTGAACTGGCTATCAAGTTCGCAGCGGTCGGAGCCAATCCATTTGGGAGAGATTCTCAGTTCGCTGAATATAGCTTGATTATCCACGCTACGGAAACTCATTCAGTTTCCGCTATAGAACCAAAAGAGGTAGTAATGTCACAAGTTCTGCATACCATGCTTAGAGTGGGAAACCTTGAACGCAGCATCCATTTCTATACTGAAATCATGGGGATGAAGCTGCTGCGTCAGTCTGAAAACCCTGAATATAAATACACTCTGGCCTTCGTCGGTTATGGCGAAGAGTCAAGTGGTCAGGCTGTCATCGAACTGACCTACAACTGGGGCACAGAGCAATACGATATGGGTAATGCCTTTGGTCATATCGCCATAGGTGAAGAAGATATCTATGCTCGCTGTGAAGCCATCAGCGCCGCCGGTGGCAAGGTTATCCGTGCCCCAGGCCCTGTTGCCGGCGGCAGCACTGAAATTGCCTTTGTGGAAGATCCTGACGGTTACAAAATCGAGCTTATTCAAATGAGTTCGGCTGAAAACGGCTTGGGCTAACAACACAAATGCAAAGAAGCCATCGGCAAGGCAGGTGGCAGGTGAATTCAATGTAACAAAGAAAAGGCCGGAACATCTCCGGCCTCTTGCATTAATGCACTTATAAAGCGCTGAGATTAATCTCAGGCTTCATCCTGCTTGTACTTGGCTGCAGTGTCCTTGATCAAGGTCTGTAGCTCCCCTTTTTGGTACATCTCGGTCAGGATATCGCAACCGCCGATCAGCTCACCTTCAACCCACAACTGAGGGAAAGTTGGCCAATTGGCATACTTGGGCAGTTCAGCACGGATATCAGGATGCTGCAGAATATCAACAAACGCGAACTGCTCGCCGATATTGATCATGATCTGCGCCACCTGAGAGGAAAAACCGCAGCTAGGTAATTTGGGCGAACCTTTCATGTAAAGGATGATGGGGTTTTCAGCGATTTGCTGCTTAATTTTTTCAACAGTTTCCATTTACGTTCCTGAGTACGACACTATATTTGATTCGCTATTGTACGCGAGAGAAACGCAGAACAAAATCACACTATTTGTAAGGTTATTTAGTTATTTGATTTTCCAATGATGTCAATCTGCTCAATCACTCAAACAATGATTCACTTCACAAATTTTATCGGTACAATAGGTGGCAGTGAGCAAGTCTGAAAATGATAAACCAAGTCCATGGAGAGATACTAATGGCTTTCGAATTACCCGCATTACCATATGCCAAGAACGCACTGGAACCCCACATTTCTCAGGAAACCATCGAATACCACTACGGTAAGCACCACAACACTTATGTGGTTAAGCTGAACGGTCTGATCGAAGGCACTGAATTCGCCGGCAAGACCCTGGAAGAAATTGTAAAAACCTCCAGCGGCGGTATTTTCAACAACGCAGCTCAGGTTTGGAACCACACTTTTTACTGGAATTGTCTGGCGCCTAACGGCGGCGGTGAAGCCACTGGCGCTGTAGCAGAAGCCATCAATGCTGCTTTCGGTTCTTTTGAAGCCTTCAAGACTCAGTTCACTGAGTCCGCAGTCAACAACTTTGGTAGCGGCTGGACCTGGCTGGTTAAAAAAGCTGATGGCACTGTCGCTATCGTTAACACCAGCAACGCGGCCACTCCACTGACAGATGCTTCAGTGACCCCACTGCTGACCGTTGACGTTTGGGAACACGCTTACTACATCGACTACCGTAACGTTCGCCCTGACTACATGGCGCACTTCTGGCAGTTGCTGAACTGGGATTTTGTTAACCAAAACTTCGCCGGTTAATTCTCATCAAAACTGAGTTACTGAAAAGGAGCCTGATGGCTCCTTTTTTATAGTTCACAGACACTTCCTCACCGGCAAATCCAACCGCCGTCAGCTCATAACTCCCCTTCACGCCACAAGTGCAACTATTGCTTTTGCAACTATTTGCCTTTGTTTTTATTTATGTTTTTTGACATGAAGCATGAATTAGTGTCTAAGATTAATGGTAGGCAACTGCTAAAGACAGTTCCCTTCCCAGACATATTTGGCGTTTCAGGGGGTTTAAAATGGGCATATTTGAGCACTACCAACAGCGCTATGAGAAGAAACTCGATGAAGAATACACATTACAGGAGTTTCTCGATATCTGTAAGCAAGATCGCAGCGCCTACGCTTCGGCTGCAGAAAGACTGCTTATCGCCATCGGCGAGCCGGAAGTGGTCGACACTTCCAAGAATCAGGTTCTGAGCCGGATATTTTCCAACCGCTTAATCTCTCGCTATCCCGCGTTTAAAGACTTCTACGGCATGGAAGATGCCATAGAGCAGATAGTCTCTTACCTTAAACATTCGGCCCAGGGGCTGGAAGAATCCAAGCAGATCCTCTATCTGCTGGGACCTGTCGGTGGCGGTAAATCGTCGCTGGCCGAAAAACTCAAAGCCTTAATGCAGCAAGTACCCATCTATATTCTCAGCGCCGATGGGGTCAGAAGTCCGGTCAACGACCACCCTTTCTGCCTGTTTGATGCCGAGGAAGATGGCAAGTTACTGCAGGAAGAGTACCAGATCCCGACCCGTTACCTGCGCAGTATCATGTCGCCCTGGGCGGTCAAGCGCTTGCATGATTTTGGCGGCGATATCTCCCGCTTCCGGGTCGTTAAGGTATTCCCTTCAGTGCTGGATCAAATTGCCATCGCCAAGACTGAACCCGGAGATGACAACAATCAGGACATCTCTTCTCTAGTGGGCAAAGTCGACATTCGTCAGCTGGAGCACTTTGCCCAGAATGATGCCGATGCCTACTCCTATTCAGGAGCACTGTGCCGTGCCAACCAGGGTTTAATGGAGTTTGTGGAGATGTTCAAGGCGCCGATCAAGGTGCTGCACCCACTGCTGACCGCCACTCAGGAAGGCAACTATAACGGCACCGAAGGTTTATCGGCCCTGCCCTTTAACGGCATTATTCTGGCTCACTCCAACGAGTCTGAATGGAGCAGCTTTAAAAATAATAAAAACAATGAAGCCTTTCTCGACCGTGTTTATATCGTTAAGGTGCCCTACTGCCTGCGCGTGTCGGAAGAGATGCAGATTTACCGCAAGCTTATCGCCAATTCAGAACTGACCAAGGCCCCCTGTGCCCCAGGCACACTGGAGACCTTGGCTCAATTCAGCGTGCTCTCAAGGATCAAGACCCCGGAGAACTCCTCCGTCTACTCCAAGATGCGGGTCTATGACGGTGAAAGCCTCAAGGATACCGATCCCAAAGCCAAGTCTTACCAGGAATATCGTGACTATGCCGGGGTCGATGAGGGGATGCATGGACTATCAACTCGCTTCGCGTTCAAGATCCTCTCCAAGGTCTTTAACTTCGATCATTCCGAAATTGCCGCCAACCCAGTGCACCTCTTCTATGTGCTGGAGCGGCAGATAGAGCAAGAGCAGTTCCCTTCCGATACCGCAGAAAGGTATATGGAGTTTCTGAAGGGCTATCTGATCCCTAAATATGTTGAGTTTATCGGCAAAGAGATCCAAACCGCTTATCTGGAATCTTACTCGGAATATGGTCAGAACATTTTCGACCGCTATGTCACCTATGCCGATTTCTGGATCCAGGATCAGGAATACAGAGATCCGGAAACCGGCCAACTGTTTGACCGAGCCGCACTCAACGCCGAATTGGAGAAAATTGAAAAGCCGGCCGGGATAAGTAATCCCAAAGACTTTCGCAATGAGATAGTCAACTTTGTGCTCAGGGCCAGAGCCAATAACGATGGCAACAACCCGCAATGGACCAGCTATGAGAAACTCAGAACCGTGATAGAGAAGAAGATGTTCTCAAATACGGAAGATCTCCTGCCGGTCATATCTTTCAACGCCAAGACCTCCACAGACGATCAGCGCAAACATGATGATTTCGTCAACCGTATGATGGAGAAAGGCTACACCAAGAAACAGGTGCGCCTGTTGTCCGAGTGGTACTTACGGGTACGTAAGTCCTCATAGCTGTGCCCTTTCGGGGCTTTCGGGCCCCGGTATTTGCTTTGGGAGGTGCGTATGGCGAACTTTATCGACAGGCGGTTGAATGCCAAAGGAAAGAGCACGGTTAACCGTCAGCGGTTTATTAACCGCTATAAACAACAAATTAAAAAAGCGGTCAGTGATGCTGTCACTCACCGTAGCGTCACAGATGTCGACAAGGGAGAAAAAATCAGTATCCCCACCAAGGACATCAGCGAACCCGTATTCCATCAAGGCCCTGGCGGCGTCCGTGAGCGGGTACATCCGGGCAACGACCAGTTTACCCGCGGCGACAAAATAGACAGGCCTCAGGGCGGCGGTGGTGGTGGCAGCGGCAAGGGCGATGCCTCGGACTCAGGCGAGGGTCAGGATGACTTTGTATTTCAAATCTCCAAAGATGAGTACCTCGAGCTCTTGTTTGAAGATCTTGAGTTGCCCAACTTGCAGAAAAACCGCCTGAACAAACTGGTGGAATACCAAACTTACCGAGCCGGTTATACCAATGATGGAGTGCCCTCCAATATCAATATCGTCCGCTCTTTGAGATCCTCTCTGGCGCGGCGCACCGCTATGTCCGCGGACAAGAAGCGGCGACTGCTGGAGCTGGAAAACGAACTGGCAGAGCTGGAGAACACCCCGGGTGCCAGTGCCGAGCGGATATTGCAACTCAAAGAGGAGATTGAAGAGCTTAAACAGCGCATCGCCAAGGTGCCCTTTATCGATACCTTCGATCTGCGCTACAACAACTTTGCCAAACGGGAAGTGCCCACCAGTCAAGCGGTGATGTTCTGTCTTATGGATGTCTCCGGCTCCATGGATCAGGCCACCAAGGATATGGCCAAACGCTTCTATATATTGCTGTACTTGTTTCTGACCCGCACTTACAAAAATCTTGAGGTCGTTTATATCCGTCATCATACCCAGGCCAAAGAAGTGGATGAACATGAGTTTTTCTACTCTCAGGAGACGGGCGGTACCATAGTCTCCAGTGCACTGAAACTGATGCACGAAATTCAACAGGAACGCTATCCGGCCAATGAATGGAATATTTATGCCGCCCAGGCATCCGATGGCGACAACTGGGCAGATGACTCGCCCACCTGTTATCAGATCCTCGAAACACAACTGCTACCCGTAGTACGCTATTTCAGTTACATAGAAATCACCAACAGGGCGCACCAGACGCTCTGGCGTGAATATGAAACCCTGCAAAAACAATTCGACAATATGGCGGTACAACATATTCGCCAGGCAGAGGATATCTATCCCGTCTTCCGCGAGTTGTTCAAGAAGCAGGCGGTTTAAGGGGAAGCGATTATGAGCAAAAAGAAAACACGCCAGCCGCTAAGCGATGGTCCTGAATGGACTTTTGAGCTGCTGGAAACCTATGAAAAGGAAATCGCCCGGGTCGCGGAGCATTATCGTCTGGGGACCTATCCCAATCAGATAGAGGTGATCACCGCCGAGCAGATGATGGATGCCTACGCCAGCATAGGCATGCCTATAGGTTATACTCACTGGTCCTTCGGTAAGCGTTTTATCGAAACCGAGCAGGGTTATAAGCGCGGCCAGATGGGGCTGGCCTATGAGATAGTCATCAACTCC
Source organism: Shewanella chilikensis (assembly GCF_037953065.1). Taxonomy (NCBI): domain Bacteria; kingdom Pseudomonadati; phylum Pseudomonadota; class Gammaproteobacteria; order Alteromonadales; family Shewanellaceae; genus Shewanella; species Shewanella chilikensis. The sequence continues at coordinate 2,657,091 of NZ_CP149966.1, forward strand.
AACCCCTGTATCGCCTATCTGATGGAGGAAAACACCCTCACCATGCAAGCCTTGGTGATTGCTCACGCCTGCTTTGGCCACAACAGTTTCTTCAAAAACAACTACCTGTTCCGCACCTGGACAGATGCCGGTTCCATCATTGATTACCTGGTCTTTGCCAAGCAATACATCAGTGAATGCGAGCGTAAATATGGCATAGATGAGGTGGAAAACCTGCTGGATTCCTGCCACGCCTTAATGAATTATGGCGTCGACCGCTACAAGCGGCCAACAGAAATATCGTTTCGTGAAGAGCAGGCACGCCAGAAAGAGCGCGAGGCCTATCTGCAAACCCAGGTCAACGATCTCTGGCGCACCATCCCCTCGCACCAAACCAAAGAAGAAGCCAAACAGCAAAAACGTTTTCCGTCAGAGCCACAGGAAAACATTCTCTACTTTATCGAGAAGCATGCTCCATTGCTGGAGCCCTGGCAACGGGAGCTGGTGCGTATCGTACGCAAGATGGGGCAGTATTTTTATCCGCAACGCCAGACCCAGGTAATGAACGAGGGCTGGGCCACCTTCTGGCATTACACCCTGCTCAACCACCTTTATGACGAAGGCTTGGTCACCGACAGATTTATGTTGGAGTTTTTACAAAGTCACACCAATGTGGTGGCTCAGCCTGCCTACAACAGCCCTTATTACAACGGCATAAATCCCTATGCCCTGGGGTTCAATATGTTTTGCGACATTCGCCGCATCTGCGAACAGCCAACTGAAGAAGATAGATATTGGTTCCCGGATATCGCCGGCAGCGATTGGCTGAAAACAGTGCATTTCGCCATGGAAAACTTCAAGGATGAGAGCTTCATCAGCCAGTATTTATCCCCCACCATGATCCGCAAATTCAAGCTGTTTGGCGTACTCGATGATGAAAGCAAAAACTATCTGTCGGTATCGGCTATTCATGATGAACAGGGATACCGCGATATCAGACAAATTTTATCTTCGCAATACAACCTGTCCAATAATGAACCCAATATTCAGGTGCATAATGTCATGGTCAATGGCGATCGCTCGCTGACACTGAGGTATATCCCCAGTAACGGCATCCCTCTGGCAGACAGCTGCCGGGAAGTACTCAAACACCTACATAGATTGTGGGGCTTTGACGTCACCCTGGAGCAGAAAGCGGAAGATGGCGAGATACGAATACTGGCCTCGTGTCCTGACAAAGGCGAATATATCTAACCATCATGTGGGCTGCTTGTACTCCTGCCCTCACCGGCCATTGACTCACAGCGCAAAACAGATAGGCTCGAGCTATAAGCAAAAGCCTCTCTGTTTCGTTGAGCTAGCTTCTGCCTGCCAGTTTAGCGGCATCCTTGAACAGGGTAAAAAAGTTGTCTGTGGTGTACTGGGCCAACTCTTCAAAGGACTCACCTCTGAGCTCGGCAACAAACTCGGCGACATCACGAACAAAGGCCGGCTGATTCTCTTTTCCCCGATGAGGCACGGGTGCCAGATAAGGCGAATCGGTTTCGACCAGCAGCCTGTCTTTGGGGATTTTACGGATAACACTTCTTAGCTCAGCGGCATTTTTAAAGCTGACGATACCGGAAACCGAAATATAAAAGCCCAGATCCATAGCCGCCTTGGCCATTTCCCAGTTCTCGGTAAAGCAGTGCAGTACCCCGCCGCACTGTTCGGCGCCGCCGTTCTTCAGTATGGCTATGGTGTCTTCTCTGGCATCCCGGGTGTGAACAATCAAAGGCTTGGCCACTTCTCTGGCCAGCGCCACTTGCTGCTCAAAGCATTGTTGCTGCAAGGCCTTGGTATCATCGGCATAGAAATAATCCAGCCCTGTCTCGCCAATGGCCACGACTTTCGGGTCGGCGGCATAACGCTTGAGTTCATTGAGATCCAATCCCTCTTTCACATCCAAAGGATGCACCCCGGAAGACAGGAACACCTGCTCAAACCCGGCGACTTTGGCCTTCATCTCTGCAAAACCTTTTTGCCGGACATTGACACAAAGAAAATAGTCTACCCCACGAGCCTTGGCGGCATCGAGCAACTGACTGAGGCTTTCGGGATCCGGCGCGGCTTTGAGGCGATCGAGATGGCAATGGGAATCAACTAACACTTGGAAATCCACCCACAATTGAAAAGGACGGCAAGGATAGCGCCCTACATAGTGCAGGTCAAATCACCCGAGGCCAGCTCTCTGGAAAGGAGTTTTTCAATATGATGCTTGTGGGACTCGGGATCCGAGAGAATTTTAACCCCGATACCGGCCGGGCGTCCTCCGGAAGCGCCGAGCGGGTTGATCCACACCACGACCCCCTGAAACTCATTGACATGAGTCGAGCCCGGCAAACGATAACCTATCTGGATCTCCTGACCGAGGAAATGTCCCTCGGTAGTTGCCACAAACAGGCCCGCCGGCTGAATAAAAGGCATGTAAGCACGATACAACTGGTGCAGGGTGTCAAAATTCACTGTCAGATCGACCATAGGATACTTTTTAAGTTTTCAGTCTCTTATATTCTAAGACATAATTCTGGCAAAGCGCCAAGTAGTTGACACTCGGCATCTGGCTCAGACGATTGCAGGTATCCATCACCTTGGCAGCCAGGGTCGCTATTTGCGCCCGCAGCAAGGGGTCCTCCCCTTCGATGGTTAACAGCTCTCTATGCAACACCAAGTATAAAACTCTAAGTACATCAGAGATTTGTTCCTCACCTACTGTTAACAAACTAGCACACAGATGGCCCGTTAACAAACTGGCGCGCCAATCGCGGCGATAATCCAATAAGGTCTGGTATCTGTCAGACTGCAAAACCTCTGCCAACTTTAGCGGTCCGCCGACGACGGGCAAACACCAGGTAACATCGGCCGGCAGCGGTAACTGCTGCGCCAGCCAGGACTGAATGGCACTCTTGTCCGGCAGTTTTACCTGCACTCTCTGACAACGACTGGATATGGTCGGCAGCAGCCCGGCGGTGCTGTCGGTCTGTAGAATAATCAGCGTCCCCTGCCCCGGCTCTTCCAGGGTTTTCAGCAGGGCATTGGCCGCAGCTTGATTGAGGCGCTCACTTTGGGCGATAAGCGCCACCCGCCGCCCACCTTGCTGGGCCGTGGAGGTCAGCTCCTGACAAAGCGCCCGCACCTGATCCACTTTTATCTGTTTACCATCGGCTTCAAGAAGATGAAAATCGGGATGGTTACCGGCGAGCACCAGCTGGCAGCTCTTGCAATGACCGCACTCTCCCCGAGCTGTGGGTTCGCTGCACAGGGCCGCCGCGGCTATCTCTTCGGCTAGCTTCATGCCGCCATAGCCCTGGGGAAGCCCCAGCAGCAACGCATGAGGCATCTGAGCCGAGTGCAGTTGCTGCATAAAACGGGCTTTAGCGTCACTCAACCAGGGCATGTCCATCTTCATCACTCCTTATGCCGCTTGCTTACCAATCTTTGGTTTGCAACACAGCCAGAATATCTTTATGCACTTCGGCCATGATCTGACTGGCGTCGATAACCGCTATGCTGTCGTCCTGTTGTGCCAGGCTCAGGTAGGTGGCACGGGTACGTTCAAAGAAGGCCAGTTCCTGCTGCTCGATTCGATCCAGCTCACCACGGTTGGCGGCGCGGGTTAGCCCAAGGCTTGGCTCTATGTCGAGATACAGGGTCAAGTCTGGTTTAAAGTCCCCAAGGGTGGCGGCGCTGACCGCGCTGACCAAGGGCATCAACCCCCGACCACCGCCCTGATAAGCCAGGGACGACAGGTTGTGTCTGTCGCCGAGCACCCAACTGCCCTCGGCAAGCGCCGGCTTGATCACTCGGGCCACCAGCTGCGCCCTGGCGGCATACAGCAGCAGGCATTCAGATTCGTCACACAGAGGGTCGCTTGCATCGGCCACCTTCACCAAGTCGCGGATCTTCTCCGCCAACGGGGTGCCACCCGGCTCTCGGGTACAGACAGGTGCCTTGCCGGTATGTTTTTCGATAAAGTCTCGCACCAATGCGATGGCGCTGGACTTACCGGCGCCTTCCAGGCCCTCGATAACGATAAATTTTGCAGTGGCTGTTTGTGGCATTATCTCTTTCTCTGATACTGGTTCACGGCGCGGTTATGTTCGGCCAGTGTACGGGAAAATACATGACTGCCGTCATTGCGGGAAACGAAGTAGAGGTACTCCACCGCTTCCGGGTGTGCGGCCGCCAACAAGGCTTCCCGCCCGGGCGCGGCAATAGGTGTCGGCGGCAGTCCAAAAATACGGTAGGTGTTAAATGGCGTTTCTTCGCGCAGATCTTTACGGGTGATATTGCCATCAAAACGCTCCCCCATGCCGTAAATGACAGTGGGATCTGTCTGCAAGCGCATGCGTTTTTTCAAGCGATTGACAAATACCGCCGCTATCTTACCGCGCTCCTCTGCCAGGCCGGTTTCCTTTTCTATGATGGAGGCCAGGATCAAGAGTTCATAGGGACTCTTGAGCGGAATGCTTTGATCCCGCTGCTGCCAGATGCTCTCCAGTTGTTGCTGCATCTTGATAAAGCTTTGGGTCAACAGAGTATTGAGCTCAGTGCCGGCACGATACTGATAGGTATCCGGGAAAAACTTGCCTTCCGGCAAGCCGCTGTTATCCCCTTGAGCTTCGAGCACATCGATAAATGGCTTGTCGCTGACCTTGAGATACGCCAAGGTCTGCAGATACGCTTGCCACTCGCGAATAGTCTTGCCCTCTACCAGCGTCAGGGTAAAAGTCTTCTCGTCACCGGCCACCAACCGCTCCAGCAAAGAAACCGGAGTGTCGCCGGGTTCAATCTGGTAAAGACCGCTGCGAATAGCAGTCATCTGCGGGTAAAGCTTACCCCAGAGCTTCCAGTGCCAGTCAAACTCCAACAACTGCTGATTTTGCAGCTCTTGCCCCAACTGGTAAAAGGAGGTGCCACGTTTCAGCAGCAGCTCTCTGGGTTCGTCCAGTTTCAGCTCTGTGGCCGCAAAGCGGTTGAGTTCGTTGTAACCCCAAAAACCAACGCCCAGCGCCAGAGTCATCAGGGTAAACACAAAGGCCAGGGCCGCAACTAAGCATTTTTTCATAATTGGATAGCAAGCGCCTTGCGAAGAGGTGTGCTGCCGGGCCAGAGTTCAAAGTTTTGCTGATCCACAGCAATAACATCGACCAAACCCAACAGGCTGTTACTGATAAAGAGGTGCTGCGCCCGTTGCAGCATCTCTGTGTTAAGAGGGCACAGCTGCACGTCAATGCCCTGGTCGAGCAAGGCCACAATCAACTGCTGTCGCATCACTCCGGAGACACCAGAGTAATTCATGGCCGGTGAATACGCCGTCAGTTTACCTTGTTCATTAGGTAGTAGCAGGAACAGATTGGCCATTGAGGATTCGAGCAGTAAATCGTCGCAATCCAGTACCAGCCAATCATCAAAGCCTTCAGGCAATGGCTGCGCCTTGATAAGCACCTGTTCCAGGCGATTGAGGTGTTTAATGCCGGCAAGCCTTGGCTGTTTGCCAAGCCTGATGGGTGAGGTCTTGAGGGCAATCCCTTTTTGCTGCCAATCAGGATAATGCGCCGGCAATGGCGCCAGGCTGATGACTTCGGTGACCAAAGCGTCTGCCGGCGGCGTATAACCACGGCCGCCCTCTCCCCGGGTGAGCTGCAACTTAACGCAGCTGTGGGGATTGGCGACGGCAATGCGCTTGAGGCTTGAGCGCAAGGCATCCGATGCCTGCCAGACAAAACCCAAGCGCAGCGCCCCTTGAGTCAAGCGGGCAAGATGTTCACCCAGAAAGGCTATTTGCCCCTTACCATCCACCGCCATGGTTGCAAACAGGCCATCACCATAGGTAAAGCCCCGATCGCGAACGCAGACGCTATCCTGCTCTTTTCCCTGAACCCAGACACCACTCATGCGCAATCCAGGGCTCAGTCCTGGCTGATCCGACTGGCGACCGCATCTTGCTGATCGCGATACTTGGCGTTCTTGCGGGTGTTGTAGGGTCTGGCCACAGGACGAGACAAGCGCTCAAAGTTCAGTGCCCCTATGGTCATCATGGGACGCAATGCCAGCGGTAGTTTACCGCTGTTGTAAAACTCGAGCACGATTCGCCCCTGCCAACCCGGGTCGATACGGTGCGCCGTCACGTGCACCATCAAGCCCAGACGCGCCAGAGAAGAGCGGCCATCGAGCCAGCCGACTATGTCGGAAGGCAGGTGAACACTCTCATAGGTCACTGCCAGCGCCAGCTCGCCCGGATGCAGAAAGAAGGCTTCGCCATCGGCAATATCTATCTGCTCGCTCATCACTCTATCCAGCGCAGCCTGCACTTCGGCCTTGGGGCCACTGAGATCTATATAAGGCGCCGTGTGATCCTTGAACACCCGAAACTGGTGACCCAGACGCACATCAACACTCACGCCACTGATGGCCTCTATGCCGGGACGGGGATCTATGACTATGCTGCCCTCGTCCAGACATTGTTCAATTTCGATATCAGTTAATCGCATCTCGCCTTCTAGCTCCCTGGATATTTGTAGTTACTTCGCCAGCAAATGCTGGATTCTGGCCTTGAGAATATCGGTGGCAATCCGGTTCTTGCCGCCCCTTGGCACTATGATGTCGGCATACTGCTTTGAGGGTTCAATAAACTGCAGAAACATGGGTCTTACCGTTTTCTGGTACTGGCTGATAACAGACTCCATGGTGCGGCCACGCTCGGCCACATCACGGGTCAGGCGCCGCAGTAAACAGATATCCAGTGGTGTATCCATAAACACGCTGGCATCCATCAGTTCACGCAGTTTAGGGTCAGTCAGCAGCAGAATACCTTCGAGAATGATGACCTTTTTAGGGGTCATCTTTAAGGTATCGCTGGTGCGGGTATGCTCGGCATAGCTATAGCAGGGAATATCCACCGCCTGCCCCTGTTTAAGCGCTACCAGGTGAGTGCTGAGCAGTTCATGATCCAACGCCTTGGGATGGTCATAGTTGGTCTTGACCCTCTCGTCCATGGACATATGGTTCTGATCCCGATAGTAGGCATCTTCATTGATAACCCCAATCTGATCTGTCCCTAAGTCTCGGCATAACTCTTCAAATATGGTCTTGGCGATCAAACTTTTACCTGACGCCGAAGCCCCTGCTATACCGATAACGACACACTGTGGCGAATTCATGCTGCGAAAACCTTACTCATCATCTGCTATTGCGATTGAAATACTGCTGTGATTCTTTTGTTTTGCCAGTTGGGCACCCACACGGCGGGCGATATCCCGGTAAATGGCGGCGACTTCACCCTCAGGCGCAGCCACCACAGTCGGCGCCCCGTTATCCATATCCTCACGGATATTGATATGCAGAGGTAAGGCACCCAGTAAAGGTACTTGATAACGCTCGGCTATCTTGCTGCCACCGTGAGTACCGAAAGGATGCTCTTTATGGCCACAGGCAGGACAGAGATGGAAACTCATATTTTCCACAATACCGACGACTGGGATGTTCACCTTCTGGAACATAGTGATGCCTTTCTTGGCATCGGCCAGCGCTATATCCTGAGGCGTAGTGACTATCACGGCGCCGCTGACCGGCACTTTTTGTGACAGCGTCAGTTGGATATCCCCTGTGCCCGGAGGCATATCAATCATCAGGTAATCGAGCTCAGGCCACTGGGTTTCGTTGAGCAGTTGCACCAGGGCGCCTGCAGCCATGGGGCCACGCCATACTGCGGCCTGATCGTCGGTCAGCATGAAACCTATGCTCTGGGCGCTGATGCCATGGGCTGCAGCGGCTGTCATATGCACGCCATCGGGGGAAACGGGTCTGAATGTCGGGATCCCCAGCATCAATGGAATGGAGGGGCCATAGATATCGGCATCCAGAATACCCACCCTGGCACCTTCGGCCGCCAGGGCCAAAGCCAGGTTAACCGCAGTAGTAGACTTGCCCACACCGCCCTTACCGGAAGCAACGGCAATCACCTGCTTCACGTTGGGAATAGGGGCAATATTGCCTAGGGCCGAGTAGCTGAAAGGCTCAAAGCCAATCTCACATTCCACCTCGTCGATGGCATCGAGCTTGGACAATTCATTGGTCAGCGCAATCACAGTATCGCGATATTGAGTCTGACAAGGATATGGATACAAGATGGTCAGCAGTAGCCTTTTACCATCCAAATCCAATTTACGAATACAACCGGCATCGACTAAACCCTGGGCCAGGTATGGATCCTGAAACGCATTGAGAATGGCAAGAACCGGACCGAGCAGATCGTCACTGAGACGATAGTCCTGAGAAGCAGAAGACAAAACGCAATCCCCTTTTGATAAATTTCGCCAAGTGTACCAGATAATGACGCGAATATTAGAGTAGAATTAACCCACTCATGTCAGGTTTTGATGAAAAAGCCGGATTAATCGGTTAGTATCTATGCCATTCTTTCAGGGCCTAGATTTAACAGAGAAAAGATGGCAACTACACAACGTAAAATCCTTGTTACCAGCGCGCTTCCATATGCCAACGGTCCCATTCACTTGGGCCACATGCTCGAGTACATTCAAACAGATATCTGGTCCCGCTTCCAAAAACTCCGTGGCCATGAGTGTCATTATATCTGTGCCGATGATGCCCACGGTACACCTATCATGCTCAAGGCTCAGCAGATGGGGATCCAACCCGAAGAGATGATCGCCAAGGTCAATCAAGAGCATCAGCAGGATTTTGCCGAGTTCAATATTGCCTTTGACAACTATCACAGCACTCACAGCGAAGAGAACCGTCAGCTGGCCAGCGAGATCTACCTCAAACTGCGCGACAACGGCTATATCAAGAGCAAGACTATTTCCCAACTGTTCGATCCGGAAAAGTCCATGTTCCTGCCGGACAGATTCGTCAAGGGCACCTGCCCCAAGTGTAAGTCTGAAGACCAATACGGCGACAACTGTGACGCCTGTGGCGCCACCTACAGCCCAACCGAGCTGATCAATCCGCGCTCGGCGGTATCCGGTGCCACACCTGTCATGAAAGAGACAGAGCACTTCTTCTTCGATCTGCCCGCCTTTGAAACCATGCTCAAGGAGTGGACCCATTCAGGTTCACTGCAGAGTGAAATGGCCAACAAGCTGGATGAATGGTTCGAGCAAGGTCTGCAGCAGTGGGATATCACCCGTGATGCGCCCTACTTTGGTTTTGAGATCCCCGATGCGCCGGGCAAATACTTCTACGTTTGGCTCGATGCGCCTGTGGGCTACATGGGCTCATTCAAGAACCTCTGCGACAAGCGCCCGGAGCTGAACTTTGACGAGTTCTGGAATGCCGACTCAAAGGCCGAGGTGTATCACTTCATCGGCAAAGACATTGTCTATTTCCACAGTCTATTTTGGCCGGCCATGCTCAAAGGTGCCGGCTACCGTCAACCAAGCAGTGTCTATGCCCACGGCTATGTCACGGTCAACGGCGCCAAAATGTCCAAGTCCAAGGGCACCTTTATCAAGGCCCGCACTTACCTGGATCATCTGGATCCTGAGTATCTGCGCTACTACTACGCAGCCAAGCTCTCCAGCCGCATTGACGATCTGGACTTGAACCTGGAGGACTTTGCCGCCAGAGTCAACTCGGACCTGGTCGGTAAACTGGTTAACCTGGCGAGCCGCACCGCCGGCTTTATCGTCAAGCGTTTTGACGCCAAGCTGGCCAAAGTGGAAGACAACAGCCTGGCCGAGTCCTTCCTGGCCAAACAGGAACTGATCGCCGAGCTGTATGAAGGCCGCGAATACGGCAAGGCGATGCGTGAAATCATGGCGCTGGCCGATGTCGCCAACGCTTACGTTGCCGATGAAGCTCCTTGGCAGTTGGTGAAAAACGAAGAAACCCTGGCCCGCGCCCATCAGGTATGCTCAGTGGCGCTGAATTTATTCCGTATTCTGGTGACTTATCTCAAGCCGGTTCTGCCACGCTTGGCCACCGATGTTGAAGCCTTCCTCAAGCTGGAACTCACTTGGAGTGGCTTGGCACTGGATATGGCCGGTCACGAAATCAACCCGTTCAAGCCCATGATGCAACGCATCGAGCTCGATAAGGTGAGCGCCATGGTGGAAGCCTCCAAGGAAAGCCTCAAGGCAACCGAGGATACGCCCAAGGCCTGCGGCCCATTGGCAGATGACCCTATCAGCCCAACCATAGAGTTTGACGACTTTGCCAAGCTGGATCTGCGGATTGCATTGATCAAGAAGGCCGAGCATGTGCCTGAAGCCAACAAGCTACTGAAATTACAGCTGGATCTCGGCGGCGAAACCCGTCAGGTATTTGCCGGTATCAAGTCGGCTTATGCCCCGGAAGATCTCGAAGGCAAACTGACAGTAATGGTAGCCAACCTTGCTCCTCGCAAGATGCGCTTTGGTCTGTCTGAAGGCATGGTGCTGGCCGCGGGCCCTGGTGGCAAGGAGCTGTGGATCCTTGAGCCCCATGAAGGTGCTCAGCCAGGCATGAGAGTCAAATAAACTCACATCCATAAATCACCCAAGGCCACATCTGTGGCCTTTTTATTGGATCTGCCTGGCTAAATTAGCAATGAGAGTTTGATAACTTGATGTCTCTGATGTCTTTGGTTACCCTCTCTGCACAAATAACAGCCTTAAAGGAAGGATCCTATGGCTGAATCCCCCTCCCATATAATGCTGGAAGAAACAGTAAAATTCCCCATCCGCCAAGCGGTATGGAGCGCACTGTCAGACTTGTTTCTTGATACCGATGTCACTCTGCACTACCCCGGCATTATCCGGGTATGTGCTCTTTCCCCTTATTCTCTAAAAGAACTGGAGCATATTCTCTATCGGGAAGTTGCGCCCATTTGTGGCCCCAATTTATTCGACGTCTGTGGTGAGTGGGCGGGCTTCGATGAACAGTGGCTCAAGGAGCAAATCTTACTGCAACTCAACAATTCTCCCAATCTTTGGCAAAGAATGAAGCAGCACTTGGCAGAACGAATGTTCAATGATTATTTAGCACCTCACTGGCAACTGCTATCGGCGCAGATCCATAGTAGGCGCAATAACACACTCGCTGACAAGCTTTGAAATCATATTGAATCAATTTTATGCAAGCTGTTGCATATATTAATATTTTTTTCAAAAAAACACTCAATATCTGGTTTTTTATTTCAACTTTCGTGTTAAGGTTTGCGCCGTCTCTCATGACATAAACCTCCAGCTCAAACAGATAAGTAAGATCCAACAGTGGCCCATACAAATAGCCTTCCAGCCCCTTTGAATATTCTTCTGCCCATGCGTCGTTATCGGTTGAGCTTTCGTCATCAGCAGTTGGAGATCCTGGGTAAGGTCTCACGTTTTTTACTGCAATCTTTTACCTTATACGGTGTAACCCAGGAACAGATCCAGCAAGTTACCGCACTGACAAGCTCACAACTGACGCCATTGCTCGAACGTTTATGTGCACTCGGCTGGCTGGAAGATGATCTGCGCCAATTGACCCCACAAGGGAGTCAAATGGCACTGGCTTGTGAGCTGACCGAGCTGAAATTTGTGCTGTGGCTTGATGTGATGGATCCGCAACTCAATCCCGTTTGGTGCCACGATGAACAACTATTATTGAAAAATAACCCCTCCGAACCCTGGATGACCTTGAGAGAGTACGAAACAGACTGGAATATTCAGCAGGTGCTGCAACATCAAAGACTGAACCGCCGATTGGCCTCCAGCCTGGAAAATCAAGGGGAGCTAACCGAGCTGATGCAACAGCTTTGTCCGACCAAGTATCACAGGATGCTGCAGGAGCAGCGTACTGCCTGGCAGCCACAGCTTGAGATTATCGGCGATGAAACAGAGCTTAGTTATGCCTGGGTCGAGCTTGATAGCGAAACATCATTAACTTCGGAAAAACGCGGCACACTGCTATTAAAAGCCCCGACACTCGAATATCAGGCTAATTACACTGTGCCGCCCCTGCTCGATTCAACACTGGCAAGTCCCCCACCCAGTCGACTCCACTTGTGCCAGTTGAGCGGCGCCATTATTAACACCAGCGAGCGAGTCGAAGGCAACGCTAGTTGGCCCAAGAGCGCTGAAAAGCCCATAAGCGAACTGTTGCAGGTCATCGGCGCGAAAGAGGAGTCCCTTGATACCGGCATTAGTCGTCACATTACTCTGAACCAGAGCCTGCGCCCACTGCGACTCGACAAGCCGCAGCTGATGGCGGCACTCAAGGCACAATTTGAAACCTCGTTGGAGCCAAACCAATGAAAACTGTTTCACTGTTTGCCAGTAAAACCCTGGAAATTGGCAGTGCCCGGCAGGCGAGGCTCTACCAGGCTGGCCGAATAGGTTACCAACTGATGCGCGGCGCCAAAGGGGTTAACCCTGTATTGGTGTGGGTCGATGCCGCCATTTCGGTACTTGACTGCCTCAACTCCTATTTTAAGCTGCAGCGTGCCAAAGAAGTCACCGAGCAGTTGCAAGCACAAAAACGTACGTTGCAGCATCAACTCAAAAACCTCAGCAAACAGATGGCACTGGAGCAAACGCTCTGGCAAATGGAGGCCGAGGAGCGCATGACACTGCTGCAACACAGATTACAGCACGACAATCACCTGACGACTCAACTTGTCGCAGAACTACAGAGCCGCCGCCAGAGTCTGGAGCTATTTCTTGGACAGTTGCAGCATCTGAGAAGTACCGCTCGCCGTGAGTGTCCAGAGCTCAGACGACTCAGCAGACTGACCGATGAGTTAATGAAGGCACAACTCTTGTGCTTGGTCGGCGCTTTTGAGTAACACCAAGCTTAGTTAACGATTTGCGATTCATTATCGTCAACCCTAGTCACCTAAATCAAGGCTATTGAAGTTCAGAGGGCACACACAAATGAAAACTCCCAGCCGAATTAACACCAAGTCCCCGGCCAAACCACAAAGTAAAACCCCGGAGCTAAGCGGCGCAGAAGTCGTTGCGCTAGCCAAAGAGGCGGTCAGTGCTTATCAGAGTTACAACCAACTGGAAACTGCCAGAGCGGAAACTGAAAGAGTAAAAGCCGAAGCGTTAAAAGAGATAGAGCTGTCCGACAACGAATTACGTCAGGCGCAACTCAAACACCAGGAGCGCAGTCAGGAAATCGCCCTCGACAGGCTCAAGGCCGACAATGAACATCAACTCAATGAACAGGCCCATCAACGCTGGCAACAGGATCATCAAAGTCGCGAGCAGACGATTGAGATTTTGCGCCATAAGGTGAGTTTGGGTGAAGCCAGCGATGAAGAATATCAGCTGCTGCAACTGTTGCATAAATTGCCAAACCTTTAATCCAGGAGTTCATTGAGTGCTGCCAGCCATCATCATAGGCATAGGGGTTACTGTCACAGCAACTGCGACCGCTTGGTTGTTCGATAGAGCCACAGCTAAAGAACATCAGCGCCACGACGAGTTGCGCGGAGACATAGACGCTCTCAATCGGCGTTATAGCAGTATGGCGGCAGAGCACGACAGGCAGCAAGCTCTACAGTTGAGTCAATCGTTGCAGCAACTCTGCTCCAAAATGGAAGCTCAATATTATGAGCTGCTGAATAAAGTCAGCCTGATAGACGCCGAACTCCAACTGCTACCCGAGCAAATAGCCACAGAGCTCAATGATGAGGGGCTCAGCCCCTATCGGCGCCGGGCGCTGCAGCAAAGTTATTGTCAGGTAGAAGATGCCCGCTGCCGCCTGGTTGCCTACAAAGACTATCTCGACTGGTATCTGGCACAAATCAAAGCCGTGCGGGATACGCTCGACACCGAGCCTTCGGTATCTGAACTCAAAAAACACCTGGATGAGCTTACGCCACCGAGCCCGACCTTACCCGCAGAATGGCTCTATGTCGGGAAAGTGGTGCTGGTAGAGCAAGATGAACTGGATAAAGACCTGCCCTTCAACAGCAGGCTGCATCTTGGCAATAACCTGGGCTTGCAGGGCTGGAGCAACGACCTGCAGCGCAAGCTGTTTTTCAGCTATGACGATCCACAAGCCATTCCGCTGCAAATAACTCGCCAACGCAGCGGCAAAAATGGCACCCGGTTATTCTATGCCTGTGTCGCCAGAGGTGTCGCCTGGGTAGAGGCGATAATGTCTGCCAGGCCAATGGCATTCGAAATTGAACGCCGGGTAGCCAAAGGTTATCTGGCCCATACTCAAGGCAAGGCCATATCCGCCTTTCTGCCAAGGCAGATGACCCCCAACCCCATGTTGGAACTGCTACCGGGCCAACAGATACAAGCCTGGCCAGAGCTTTACAACCTGACGCTGGATGCAAGTCCCGGCCAGCAGCAATCCCGGGGAAGAATTCAACTCAATATGCTGGACACGGCCGAACTCGGCGGCACAGATGAAGGCTCACTCTATCTTTACCTGCCTTCAGAGCTATTTTCTGAGCAGGAGCTCATGGCGCTGCGGGCGGATGATCCAACGCCCTGGCGCTTGCTCCATTCCGATATGGAACAGGACAGTGGTGACTTACGACTGGCCCGCCACACTCTGGCGCTGAACTGCCAAATTGATACCAAGCAAGCCTGTTTGCGGGTCAGCGATGTCGAAGACTTTGAAGACAGAGGTCAGGGGTATGAGCTGCCCTTTATGTTGATCCCGGCAGACAGTGCTCTTGAGTCCAGTGTGCTGGCCAATCCGGATGGTATCAGTGCCCTTGTCGCCTTTATCAACCACTTGAGCAGCAGTGAAGCCGACAGCCAGACGCGGATGGCGCAACTGAAGATGCTGGGTCAGTGGCAAAGCGTACTCGATTATCAGCAGGCGCAGTTGGATATCACCTTGGTGGGACAAGCCGACAAGCTGCAGGAGCAAGAGCAGGACTTACTGCTGCACTTTATCGTCGATGACAGTCAGCACCAGCTGCTGGCGGATTTCAAAGCCGGGTTCAAAGCGCAGCAAAGCAGTGGTTTCTCGCCTCGTTGCACCCTCGAATACTGGGGCGAAACCGCCGCAGGCGAATTTGTCTGGCTCAATCCCCTTCCCGCCCGGCAACAAAACCGCCTCGAAGTGACTATCGATTCCGATAGTATGCAGCTGAGGCTACCGCAAAAATGGGCCCAAGAGCTGCAATCCACTCAGGTCGGTGCAACAAAAACATGCCTGCGGCTCAGTCTCAAGCTGTTTGACGACGCGCTTCAGCGACAACAAGCGGCTTTGGATGCATTTCGTAACGATGCCTTGGTCGAGCCCAGGCTAAAGCAGATACTTCTGGCACCGGGCAGCTATACACCGCAACAGGATCCATTCTGGCAACACAGATTGCGCGAAGATCTTTGCTGGCAAAATACCCAACTGACCGAACGCCAGAAGCAGGTTATCCGCACAGCACTCAGTGAGCAGTATCTTGCTCTGATCCAGGGGCCACCCGGTACCGCCAAGACCACTTGCATAGTGGAGATGCTGCACCAGATTTTCCACCATAGTCCAGAGACCCGGGTATTATTGGTATCGCAGCAACATGCGGCGGTAGACAACGCCCTGGCACGCTTTATTGATTTACACCAAGCCTTGCTGGAGCAGCAAGATGTACGGCTATTGAGAATTGGGGCCGATGACAAGGTCAGTGGCAAACTCAGCGACTACACCATTAAACAAAAACTGAATGACTTTGAACAGCGAAGTCGCCGCAGTGCCCTGGCCTGTACAACCGAAGCCGAACCTTTGCCTGAGCTGGCTCACCGTTGGCTTTACGGCGTTTTGGGCACAGAGCAGGAACAACAAAGGCTTGATAAAGAGCTCAACTGGATGTTACTGGCAGATCATAATCTGGTTGGCGCGACTTGCGTTGGACTGGCCTCCAGACGTCAAAGCATAGATCAGCTCAGGTTCGACCTCGTGATCATTGATGAAGCCGGTCGCTCCACGGTACCCGAACTCATGATCCCTCTGCTCAGAGCCCGCAAGGTGATACTGATTGGCGATCATTTCCAACTGCCTCCCAGCGTTGCGCCGCTACTGCAAACAGATGAAGCCAATGACGAATTACCCTTTTTGAACGAATGTTTCCTGGAAACCAGTTTCTTTGAAGGCCTATATGAACAACTGCCGCCCACAAGCAAAAGCTTTTTGGCTGAACAGTTCAGAATGCCGGAAAAGATAGGCGATCTGGTCGCCGAGCTCTTTTACAGCCCGGACGGTGAGCGACAACTGTTCAACGGCCGACAACTGAATGAACAAGACTTCGTCCTGCCGCACACCTTGATTTGGAAAGATGTCGCCGGTCAACAGCAACAAGAAGGCACCAGTAAGTACAATCGCGAAGAAGCCGAGGCGATAGTCACCTTTATCAAGAATCTGGCAGACAAAAATAATCTCCCGGAAAACACCACTGAGAGCCGGGTGACTCATCAGCCTGCCACGCCTCTGGGCATAGCCGTCATCACCCCTTATGGCGCCCAAAAACGACTGATCCGTGCCCTGATGAGCGAGTTATCATCGCCCGCGGCAAGTGGGGAATATCGCCTGGGTCAGTTCAATATCCGCATTAATACAGTGGACAGCTTTCAAGGCAGCGAAGATGAGATAGTCTGTTATTCCACAGTGCGAACCCGGGGCAACCTGCGCTTTATTCTCGACTGGAAACGACTCAATGTGGCCTGCTCCCGCGCCAAGCAAAGCCTGCTCTTCTTCGGCGATCTCGAGTTTCTGAGTCGCCCTGGCGCCGCCGGGAAACACAGAAACCTGTTTGCCGAAGTGATAGCCAGAATTCCCAAACATTGCCGATTACGAAGAAAACCGGATGCCGACGGCAAAAGCCCAAGACAAGCTACAGGCAAAAAAGCGACACATTCACCCAATAGACCAATGGGAAAACCGTCAAAGAATCGGCCTCCCAATGATAAACAATCAAGGCATAAACGGCACAAACGCGCGCCCAAGACCGAGCAGACGGTTTAATAGCTGTCTGTTCTCCTTGGGCCTGGCCCGAAATGGAGTTCGGGCGCCAAACGACTATACCCCCCTCAGGTAAGCCATGCTCACTTATCCGGAGTGTGGCCTTCAAGTAGCCGTAAACCTCAACTGCGCCCGGTTAATTGTAAAGGCCGGATTATCAAAGCGGCGGCAAGCCTTTTGTTCATATCTTCCCTCAAAGAGCAAACTTAACCCTGGCAACTCACCTTGTGAGCGCTCAGATACTTGCCCCATCTATTCCAACGTCTGCGGCCACTCATTTCGTGTATCCATTTTGTCCCGGTTAGATAAAAGTATCCCTGCATTCGATCACACTTTATTAAATGATAATAATTATCACTTGCGATCGTAATTTCATATCTATAAATTTGCCCCCACTTAACGCTTATTTTCTCAATCACTTCATTTGTTAATCAGGACAGATACTCATGCCTAGTAGCTACACGTTTAAGCTCAACGCCCTGCTGCTCGCTATGCTGGCATCACCGGCCTTTGCCGACGATGCTGTCGAGCGCGGAAATCAATCAATCGAAAAAATTGTCGTTTTGGGGGAAAAGACAGAGAAATCATTGAAAGACGTGAGTTCATCTGTATCTGTCATCACGGAAGAGCAGCTTAAGACACTGCAATACCTGTCGGTGCACGACGCCATCTCTGAAATCCCCAACCTGGTAGTGCTGTCCGGACAGATGCCCAACATCCGCGGGGTTTCCGGTAACGGCGCCGCCACCGGCTTTAGTGGGGTTTCCGGCGGCGCCAAGACCCGGGTATCTACCATAACCGATGGAGTGGCAGAACCTTTTATGGCGGATTTGACCGGCGATACCGGCATGTGGGACATAGAGCAGATTGAAGTATTTCGTGGTCCCCAGTCCACCAGCAATGGCCGCAACAGCATAGGCGGCGCCATGTTTATCAAGACCAAGGATCCGACTTTTGACTGGCAGGGTGCCGCTCGTGTGGGTTATCGCAGCGAGAGCCAATATATAGACTCGGCCGCCGCTATCTCCGGCCCTTTGATTGAAGATGAGCTGGCCTTTCGCCTGTCGGCGCAGCATACCGATGGCGAAACTTACGCCAACCCGGTTATCCATGAAGCTAATCCGCCTGGCTTTGATCTGAATAAGCTCAACACAGACAGAATAAGAGCCAAACTCCTGTGGGAGCCCGCAGCCATTGACGGCCTCAAGGCCATGCTCAGTTATGCCAAAAACCATGAGCGCGGCAACACGGGACGGCAATACTTCAGTGGTGACGATCCCTGGAAGTATCAGCCCATCAACCCCAGAAACATGGACACTGAATCAGATACCGGCAGCATTAAGCTGGACTACAGGATCAGTGACAATTTCTCGGTCGACTTCTTGCTGGCCAGAATGAACTACAACTGGGTGATGGATACTTATGACAAGGATCCTGCTACCGAGCAAGTGGTGAGTATGGAGGAGTCCAACACCACGGCTGAAACCAAGCTGCATTTTGGCCTTAACAGCGAACTCTACAGCGGCTTTATCGGCCTCTACTATTTCAAGCGCGATCAAGACTTCAACAGTATCGGTGGTTCAGTTTATCGCGGCGACGACAATAGTGACTCCAAAGCGGTTTTCGGCGAATTTACCTATAACGTCACCGACGACTTCAGGATCACCGCCGGAGGCCGGGTCGAACGGGAATCGCAGCTGCGTAACTTCTGGATGAAGCAGCCGCAAACGCCCATAGAAGATACCCTGGACAACAGCAAGACCATCAAGTTGCCCAAGCTGGTGCTGCAATACGATATCAATGCCGAGACCACAGTCTCCTTAAGCGGTCGCCGTGGCTACAACGCCGCCGGTGCGGCGATAGGCTTTCCGGAGAATGAGTTCTACTTCTACGATGAAGAGTACGTTAACGCTTATGAACTTGGGCTGAGAACCAGCCTGGATGGCGGTAATATCAACCTGAGCGCCAACCTGTTCTACAACGACTACGATGGATATCAGGCCACAGGTTCTGCCAGACGGGTTATCAACATGGACAAGGTGATTACCTATGGTGCCGAGTTTGAAGCCTCAGCCATGCTGACCCGGGATCTGCGCCTGCACGGCGGCCTTGGGCTGTTGAGTTCGGAAATCAAGGAACCTGGAGAAGGTTATGCCTCTGCCAAGGGCAATGAACTGGATTCGGCCCCCTCAATGACCGCCAATCTCGGTGCCCAGTATTGGCTGACAGATCAGCTTACCTTCAGTGTCTCCGCCAACTATGTCGGTGAGTACTATGGTGACTTTGAGAACACAGAGGAACGAGTTGCCGGTGACTATGTGCTGGCACGTATGTCGCTCAATTATGAGACAGATAACTGGATCTTCAACGCCTTCGTCAACAACGCCTTTGATGAGAAAGCCGTGTTGAGTCGCTCTCCGGCAGCCCGTAACTACCCGGATGGCTATGCGGCGATAGTCGATCCCCGTAACTTTGGGGTCTCTGTCACCTACCAGTTTTAGCCTTAGATAAGCCAAAAGGCTCCAAAAGGAGCCTTTTTAATTTTATTGAAGCCGTTTCATGACTGAGTCGCAAACTAGATGAAGTAGGCAAGCACCTATCCAGAAAATACTTGGTCAGGTTGCAGATACTCCCTGGATGCCGAAGGCCCAAAAAACAATACATCACAGTTATCGAGTTCGGCATTGAACAGGACCAAAGCCCGAGGAAGGATAGAGTCACAAGGGCTGCAACAATTTTTGAATGGAGTTAGCGGCTAGTTCGTCGGCGGAATGGAATAAGTGCCCACGGCATGAGCCACAACTTCGCTGTGTCCATCTGAAAACACAGACACTTCGGCAATCGCCAGGGATTTACCCAGTTTCAGCAGCCTACAATCGGCAACTATGTCACACTCGGCGCTGGGTTTACGCAGGAAGTTGATATTCAGGTTAGTGGTTACCGCCAGAGGCACTATGCCTATTTCCGCCAACAAGGCGATATAGATGGCAATATCGGCCAACTCCATCATGGTCGGCCCAGAGACAGTACCACCGGGGCGCAAGTGCGCCTGAGTTATCGGCTTACGCACTCTGGCCGACTTATCTCCCAGATGTTCAATCACAATACCGCTCTGTGGCAGCTCGCGTTCGATAAAAGCTTGCAGCTCGGCGATAGTCACCATCTAAACCTCCTTGATTGTTAGGCCACTCTTGCGGGTATCGATGGGCTATGGGTATCACTTGGGCATTAACAGCCTCTGGTTTAGCCATATTTGCCCTTCTACTCCTGTTTGGTCGTGGGCTTTGATACCGCTTTTAATTGTTGCCGCCGTTTAAGCTCCCGCCCCTGAAGGGTAAATATCAACCAAACCAACAGCAAAGGCAGCATTGGGACTATCCCCCAAAGCAAATCCACAGAGCTTGCCACCAAGGTGTATTTAAGCTGATATACCGGCACCAACACCCAAAGGGGATAGCTGTAAAACAACCCTCGCACCAGACGCATAGACAAACTGCGATGCAGCTCGGCGCCGGGAAGCGAGGCAAACATCAAGGCAAACCAGCCCAAAACGCCCGTCAGCAGCGCAAAACCCAGCACAAGCTGGATCAATAGTTCCGGCATTGCCCTCTCCCTGCGTATAAGCTTCTCATTCTTTGACCCGGTTTACGGCATTCGCCGAACGAACCGTCAACCAAGAGAAGTTATCACTGAAGCAAAGGCCAACTAGCTTAATCACCGCCAGAATCATACCCCGGATCCGCAGCGGCGGTTTCCGCTGCACTATGGCCTGTACAGGCATCATGCAGGCAAGCGACAGAAAAATCCTGTGGCCGACCAAAGATAACCTCCGCAGCTTCCCTTCTCAGTTGACCATAGTCCGGCTCACTGGGACCTTGAGTTATGGATGGTTGCATCGAAATACGGGAAAACTCGGCCGGTGAGCAGTACATGGCATAGGCATAATATTCGTTGGTCGAAATCCTGCCATTGCTATCATAGGCTTTAGGAGGACGCCCGAGCTTTTGTCTGATTAAGGCCCTTTCCAGCTGATTTCTGGAATAATATCTCTTCTTGCCATAATGCTTTAGCAAATCCCTGGATAGCTTACGGGCATATTGCCTTATTTTTCGTTTTCGAAACAAATGGGCAAACATAAGAACTCTCTGCTTGGCTCACTTTTCCACTATATCGATTTATCTATCCGGCGTTTTGTCCCACTTGCTGCTCGGCACCACAGAACAGATATGGTGCGGCAAATCAGTTGATGATTATGCAACAACCCAGCGCGAGCGTAACAACGCCAAGCATGGAGGGGGAATCGATAAACATGGCCCAGTGCGCCGACAAAACCAGCTTGCCGAGCGTATACAAACAGACCCGGCAGTAAACTATGACCGCTACCCGGTTCAATTTCTCATCCTGCTCTCGCGGTTAGGCTTCCAGTGCCAACTGCAGCAAGAAGTCCAGTTGCACTCTGGCATCGCCTCTTTGAGTCTTATCAGCGGCAGGCTCTCCCCCGAGACGCAGTGCCGGGGTGTAAAAGTAGATCTGGTTCGGCTGCAGCTTGCCTTGCTGATCGCTGACTTGTTGAAGTTCCTTCTTCCTGAAGAAGCTGGTTTGCACTTCATCGTCACAACACCAGTCATTGAAGAAGTCTTCCATGCTCCAGGTGAGCACATCTGTCTGCGAAGTGTGGGGATCGATAAAGGCGATATCTTCATCCCCTTCATCGCTAAGGAGCCGATAATAAAAAATGTCGCCAAAACAGCTGATAGCGAACGGGATGCGACTCATGTCTTCATCCAACATCAGCCAGCCCCAGAGATTGTCCAGGTATTCATCCGGATCAATAAGTTGGATTAAACCATCACCATAGTGGCCAAAGCCATGTTGTTGCCACAGTTCCAATAAGCACTCGGGCAAATGGTCCCGATATTTGGCAAGAGTTGGCGCCGATACTGATTTGATATCTGCGCCGGGTGGCAGATGCTCTATAAAAGATTGCAGAAGCATTGAGGTAAAATTCCTTTTCCTATCAGAATAACTGTCACAAAACCTTGGGTTTTCCGTGACCTTGTTTTGAAAGCCTTTAGGTATCGGCATGAAGCCTGGGCAAGGCCGTATTCGATTATGCGGCCTTTGATAGCATGATTGCAATCCCGAGAGACACACCAGCTATTCGCTGAGCCCCAAAAATCGCTGCGACAGTATCAGTATTTTTCCGGAAATATCTTCCGATAACAAAGCCCACCACCATAAGTCAGGCTGTCACTGCCGAATTCGTTCATCACAGCAAGCTACTGCCCGCTACTTCAATAACGGCCTCGAGGTAATCGCCCTCGGTTTGCTTAAATACTGCTTGCACGGTTTTCCTTATAAAATTCTTTTTTGAGGCAGTTTCTCAGTGGGTCACTGTTCAGCCTCTTTGGCCGCCAGCCATTCACATTCGGCAGTGGTAACCAATTCCCCCAGTTGACGGTGCTGATCCCGCCCCTGGAAACTGGAGCGAGCCCCCTTGGGGATAGGTACTACATATTGAATATTCCGGGCCAGTTGCTCGAGAAATAGATTGCCGGAGCGGCGATACTCTGCAACTTCCCGCTCATTGAGCTGGATCATAAAGCGGTTGCTATGTCGGCAAAGCACGTCCAGATATAGCTGCCCTTCATGCTCCAACAGGTACCATTGCCCTTGAGCCATCGTCAGTACTTTCATACCCAGCTCCCGACTATGCCGCTTTTACCGAAAGAGGCACAAAATTACAGCAGCGTAAGCCACTCTGAGGTATCTGCCAGAATAAACTCATAACGCTTGCCATCATTGAGAATGACCCGCAGCGCATCTGCCGATATGGGGAAAATACCGCCGCCAGTAGCCAGACACTTTTCTACCGCGCAGATATCATCACGCTTGAGTGTATAGGGCCCCAGCCCCAGTTGCTGATTGAAAGGCACAAACTTGAGTTCATTGCCGGTCAAGGAGATTTTGCCATCGGCTTTGGCCACTCCATTCTGCACTGTAGTCATTGACGATTTGATCAGTTCTACTGCCATCCTTGCTTCCTCTTGGGTGATGCCTTGCTTCCTTAAGGCCTTGTTGGCATAAGCCATCAATAATGTTCAAACTACCCCAATAAATGGGATTTGTCATCCCGATGAACGGGCACTGCTGCACTGCAGGGCTCAGGCGATAGCCTCTGGCAGGATGATCTCCGGCGCGCCAAAACAGTGAAGATAGCCATCAATAATGGCCAGCGCGTCTTCATCCGAGCAGAGATAAACGGGCAAACCATGCCGCTTAGCCAATTGCTTTGCACGCTGTTTTTGGCTGAGGCCATGGGATTGATCTCGGCTCTGCGAATGAACCACATGGGGCACAAATAAAAGGTCGGCCAAGCCCAGCGCCTTCAGGTTTTCAAGGCCCACTGTATTGCTGTCACCACAAAGCGCCGCGGTTTCTATGTTGGCGGTCAGCAGCATGGCACCGGCACTGACACCAACCAAGAGATGTCCGGATGCAGCATAACTCTTGAGTTTCTGCTGTTGATTGCGGCTATACAATCCATGTAAAAAACGGTAAGTATCCCCGCCAGAGAGATGCACTAAAGGCTTATCCAGCAACGTCTGCATCGCAGTGTCATTAAAGCCCTGTTCAAAATCCAGGTAGGTATTGAGACCTATGCCAAGGCCTTGATAAAACGCCTGTGTTGGCCGGTAGAAATCTTCCTCGGGGTCAGGCTCTGAACCTATGTAACCACCGACTTGTCCTTTAAGCCCCAAAGCCTCAATAACAAACGCTAGCGCCTTATGGCCGATTGCGCTTTGGTGATTACTGAGCAGCAGTAGATTCATATTTTTTCGCTCCTTGAAAGTCGGCAGTTTCTTACAACACCCAGAGTTTCCCGCTCACAGCCTCAACAGCCATTCGCGCCGTGATTGATAAAGTTCTTCAGCCCAAGACATCAGCGCAGGGAGTCAAAAGCAGCCAGCAGTGCTTCATCTTCTCTTTCTAACAGGCATTCGCCAATCTCATCTATGGGTAACGTAGCGCTGAGGGACAACAGCTTAAGGGCTTCAATATGCTCAAGAGTCAGTTCATGCTCGGTAAGCAAGAACGACCAATCGAAACTGTCGACAAGCGCCTGCTCGACACCATCGGCATACAGCTGGTTAAACCTTTTTGGGTTGTGACCGAAGATCAACGCCGCCAAGCAAGCATATTCGCCGAATTAACTGTCATCATCAAAGCAGTAATCCAACGCTATGCCCCGACTTAGCAACGCAGCCAACGCTGTTTTCCAATATCCATTCTTTCACCTTCCCGACGTCCTTTTTACCTGGATTTAGACGCAGCTCGGTTACAAACGGCCTTTGAGCGGGTGCTGGGTTTGCCAACCGCTGGCTCCGCGGCTGCTGACAAAATACACCAGCAGATCAGCTGCGCTGCGATGGCTGACCCAATGAATGAGTGATGTGGCCGTTGAGCGGCTCGCCACCTGACACCAGAGGCTATCCTGATTGTGCGTAGCGCCGCGGCTGTCGACTCGATAAACCAATAGATCGGCGGCCGCGCGGGAGCTGACTTCATGTACCAACACCTTGGCCGCTCCCCGAACCTGAACCTCATAAATAAGTGCCATAAAACCTCCCAGTTGTAGTTTGGCTGTTTCTAATGTGGATGTTAATTTCCGAAGTGATCAGCAAACTCAAGATCCAATTACAATATTTTTCGGTATTACATTGACGACAGGTATAAACATCCTTCCTCTCAGACTCAAAGCCAGAGACTGGATTAGGAGCTCAACACTATGACCTGCAGTTTCGTTGGATAACTTAATCACCTTGATTGCACAGGCGTCACATTTCTTGTTTCTTATCATCCATGTCCAAAATAATCATTTACCCAAAATCGAGTTAAATTGTGCATGATGCATTCATATTCAGTTGTCACTCGTAGTTGTGCTGCTTATGAGTTAAAACCAAATAGCGGCATATAGTCATCATTGTCTGTCAGGTTGACCTCAAAGCGCAGCACCTTGTAACACATGGCAAACAAAGACTCTCCCAACCAACGGGGATCAAAAGCATCGAGGGCCCTGAGCATACCCGCAGGGCCGGCATCGCCCTTGAGCTCTATAGGGGTCAACACATCAATAAAACTGGCCACCAAACCATAGAGATCCCGTTCGGCATCCCCTTCAAGGGCCCAGAGATCCGGGTCGGCATATTGAGCAGCATAGTGTCTGGCCGCTATATCCTGACCCAAGCCAAAGTTCAAAAGCACGGCGCTGTCGCCATTACAGATAATATTCTTCGGGCAGATGGCACTATGGAAGATATCCAATCTATGGAGATACTGCAGCGCCGTCAGCAACTGCCGAAACCAGCCTATCACCTGTTGCGGCGATTGGATCTCGGCGCAATCCAAAGCAACTCCCCGCTCCCAGGCCCTGGCAATGAAGACCCGGTCGCTGCCGCCAAGTTCGCCAAAGGCCAATACCCGCTCAACATTAGGGTGATAGATGCGGCTCAGGCTGCGGTATTGATGATTCAGACCGGGCCAGTCCTGCTGCAAAAAGCGATAAACAGACAGCCCGACATCGAACTGTCCCTGAAGGTGAGTGGCGCGCCAGAGTTCACTGTGAGCGGCCTGATAGATGACTTCTTCAAGCCGGAAGTGATGGTCGATAATGCTGCCCTCGGCTATCTCTGTATCGCTATCCAGGCTGTCACAGACTCCGGTTTCAATCAGCGCGCTGAGATCGGCTCTAAGCTCATCAAGATCCGCGCCCCGCCCTGCCGCAACCCGCTGGAACCAGAGGTAGATACGTGGCTGATGAGTGGCCAGCGCCAGAGGTAAAAATCGCTCGGCATAGCGCCTAAGATCCTCATCGATACTGATGTCATCACGGATATCGATAAATTCGACTTCGCCATCATCACCGATAAACAGGCAGTGCTCATCCCAGCCGCCGACACAGATATTACGCCGATGAATTTGCGACAGACTGGTGGCCCCACGGCGCAATATTTCCAGCAGTTGATAAATGCTGAGCCGCTCGATTTCCAGCAGATGAATAGGCACACCTCTTGGCATGCGAATAGGCAACACCAACTGCTCGCCATCCTGAATAAGGGGCGCAGAGTAAGGCACGCCGCTGCAACCGGACAGTTTCTGTAACCGCTGAAACTCACCCCGCAGCCGCTCTTCATGCTGTCTTGCTTCAGAAAGCTGCTCGAAATGGGTAGGGATCAGAATTTTCAGCAGCCAGGGCGCGGTCCAGCCGCCGGGATTATACTCGGCCTGCCAGACTTCGAGGCCACTTTGCAGGAACAGGCATTTGAGCTTGATAAAATCCTGTATTTTATTGTTGCGTTGTTCCACCAGGGCCACCTGCCCCAGAGTGTCCAACACCGCCTCTTTCTGACGCTGATTGATCTGGTGCTTATGGGGAGCCGTCAGGCCCCACTCTTTGGTAAGCGCAGCGATGATCTGCCTTGGGGTATAAATGCTCAGGGCACAGTCCTGCTTCTCCAGCTCTATGGCTTCGCCCTTGTGACCTGTTACAAATACCATGCCTTGGCACCAGGGAGCATAGACACCGACCGGGATCTTGTTCTTCAGCTTACCGGCCAGCACTCTGGCAACATAATTGGCCTTGGACAGGCTGTTGTCCACCTCGCGGCCATCCAGCGACCAGGCGTGCAGACCGGCATTAAGCCGGCCGATATAGCCTTTGACATCGATGACATACACGCCCCACTCGCCGACCACCAGAGCATCCACCTCCATCGCTTGCCCGGACTGAGTCGGGATCTCAATATTGGTCAGCAGCAGATAATCTTTGGGTAACTCATCACCCAGCAGTTCAAAGGCCCAGCGCTCGGCGTCGTTGACCGGGGTTCCAAAACTGATGTGTTTGGCCATATCACTCTCCCTGAGATTGGCAATCAGTGGGGGCAGAATAAAAAGCTAGAGAATAAAAAGCCACCCAAATTTGGGTGGCTCAGGAAAAATTCACTTATCTTCAGTGGTGGCAGTGCTCATCACACTCGTGGTCATCACACTCGTGGTCATCATCGGCAAACTCGTCATCGCCGTCCTGATGCTGCATCACGCCCCAGCCATCTGTCATGCCGTCAAACTCTGCGGCAAAGCTGTTCAACTCGGTTTCGCGCGCCACCAATGCCTGATACTCGGGCACCATATTGATGCAGACAATCAGCTCCCACTTTTCAATCTCTTCGTTGAACTGCAGCTCAACTTCGCCTGCCTGCTCGGATTGACTCAGGTCTTCCAATGCCGATTCAGCGTCGCGCTGATCATCAAACACCAGGAAAAAGTCCACATCCAAAGGCTTGCTCAAGTCGATACCCGACTCCTGCATTGCCTGCAGCATCTTGCCGTTGTCATCATCTGGAAATTGCATTTTGTTCCCCTTGCGCTTATTGCGCCGCCACTATTTTAACCGTTTCGCCGTTGAAACTGACCAGATCGCCCGGCAGCAGTTTCTTGCGCTTGCGGGTTTCAACCTCGTTATTGACCAGCACCAGCCCTTCGGCAATCACATGCTTGGCCTCGGCGCCGGCACTGGTCATGCCTTCTGCCTTCAGCACCTTATAAAGCTCAATATACTCATCGCCGCTATTGAGGGTGAATTCGCTCATTTTCTGTGTCACTGTGACCTTGCCTTACTGGAATTGACTCGATTTGGGGCGGATTATAGCAGCAAGCATCCGCTTGGGGGAGAGAAGTCAACGACGCTCATCGCTGAGCAGGCCATAGGCCCTGTCATCCACCCAAAGATCGCCGATACGGAAGTTGTGCCGCAATATTCCCTCAAGCTCGAAGCCGCACTTTTCCATGACCTTGGCCGAAGCCAGATTGTCATTGGCGCAGTGACCGATGAATTTATGGATATTGAAGCTCAAACAGCCCCAATCTATGACCCCGCGTAGCGACTCTGTGGCATAGCCCTTCCCCTGCATATCCGGATGCAACAGGTAACCTACCTCGGCCTGCGCCAGCTCAGGATCGACACAGTAAAAGCCGGTCAAGCCGACAAAGCAGTCGCTACCCAGTTCTTCAATCACCAGCGTCAGCCAATCCCCGGACTCGTAACGCCAAGGCTGGCTTCGCTGCTCAAACTTGGCTTTGAGCAGTGGAACGGGTTCGGGATCTCTGACAAAGCGGCCCACTTCAGGATCGCAATGCAGTGCCAGAAACGCCGGCCAATCTTGCGCCGTCAGAGTCCTGAGCCTGAGTCTATCGGTGTAGATTTCTATCACTTGCTTAAACTCTTACAGCTTAACCGCGACTGGTGACTTCAAGCAGGTGAAAACCAAAAGCGGTTTTCACCGGCCCCTGTACTTCATTGAGCGGCGCGCTGAACACCACTTCATCAAACTCACGCACCATCATACCCGGACCGAATGAGCCCAGCTCGCCGCCTTGAGCTCCAGAAGGACAAGCGGAATGTTTACGGGCCAGCTCGGCAAAATCGGCGCCATCGATAATCTGTTGTTTCAAGCTGGCGCATTCCTCTTCGGTCTTTACCAGTAGATGTCTTGCTGTTGCCTGCACCATAATTTGCTCCTCAGTAATCTTGGCCAAGTGGCCTTTTTTCGGTGGTTCACCAAACAAACTCGGCCAGTATAATATCATTCTGTGTCAGAAGTTAACTGACACAGCAATAATGGCAGGCCTTGAATTAAATATAAAAACGCCGTCAGAGGACGGCGTTTTGAGTTTGTTTATCAAAGACCCAACTTAAGTTTGGTCTCAGGCTGATGCTTTCTGCTTCAACTGTTTTTCTATCCAGAGATCTATCTTGGCTTCCATCACCGCCATGGGTAAGGAGCCAGTGGTGATAATTTGATCGTGGAAGGCCTTGAGATCGAAGTCGTTCCCCAGGGCTTTCTCGGCCCGGGCTCTGAGCTCCAGGATCTTCAACTGACCAACTTTATAAGACAGTGCCTGACCAGGAATTGCCATATAGCGCTCCACCTCGGCGATAATGTCGCTTTCTGCCAGCGGAGAGTTGTCTTTCATATACTGAATCGCCTGTTCGCGGCTCCAGCCCTTGGCATGCAGGCCTGTATCCACCACCAGACGCATCGCTCGCAGCATTTCATCCGAGAGCTTGCCGAAATACTGGTACGGGTCTTCAAACAGCCCCATCTCTATTCCAAGATATTCGGCATAGAGGGCCCAGCCCTCTTCAAAGGCGGTGTAACCGCTGAAACGCTGGAACTCAGGCACGCCCTGCAGCTCTTGCTTGATGGCTATTTGGAAGTGGTGACCCGGCGCCGCTTCATGCAATGACAAAGTGGTCATGCCCCACTTGGGCTGAGCTTTCAGGTTATAGGTGTTGATGTAAAACACCCCTGGACGACTGCCATCGACGGCCGGTGCTTCATAGGAGGCTCCGGCGGCTGATTTTTCACGGAAGCTTTCAACCGGCTTCACTACATAATCGGCCTTGGGCATCACATTGAAGTAATCGGGCAGTACGGCATTGATCTTGTCCTTGAGCACCATATAGCCGTCAATTAAGCCCTGCTTGTCACTGAAGAAGTACGTGGGCTCGGATGACAGTGAAGCAAAGAAGGCCTTGAGATCACCTTCAAAACCCACTTGCTGGCGCACCTTGTCCATTTCATCGAGGATCCGTGCCACTTCCTTGAGGCCGATTTGATGAATATCGTCCACCGCCATAGTGGTTGTGGTATGGGCATTGGCCAGATGTTGATACCAGACTTTACCGTTAGGCAGCGCCCACCAACCGTCAGTGGCCCGCGAGGCCGGCAGATAGGTTTGTTCAAAATATTGCTTGAGAGAAGCGATAGCCGGCAGTAATTCTTGGCTGATCATCTGTTGATATTCCTGCTCAATCAAGGCGCGCTCGGCGGCATTGAAGCTCTCGGGCATCTTGGTCACAGGGGCGTAGAAGATACTGTCTTGAGGCTTATCCACCAACTGTGCCTGCAACTGAGGTATAAGCCGCTCGACCAATACCCGTGGCAGCACAACCTTGCTGGCAATGCCCTCATCCATACGCTGTTTCGCCAGTTCGGTCCAATTGATAAAACCTTTCACCCTCTGCTGCCAGTTGGCGTAATCCTGCGGGGTATTGAAAGGCTGAGCACTCTCACCGCTGCCAAGCTGCACCATGGTAATCACTGTACTGTAGAACTGGCTTATCGGCATAAAACGGCTGGGGAAGGTTTCATCCACCAAAGCCATGTCCCTGTCATAGACAAACATGTCGTAACTGAGTTGCAACTGTTCTGGCAAGGCTTGTTTATCTATGGTCTTGGCCTGGGCGGCGTAGCGGCTGTTGAGTTCATGGCGCTGTTTGAGGTAAGCCTCAGAGAGGTCGCCACCGAAAGTATTGTTATAGTCATTGACCCCGACAAAGGTGGCGTAGATGGGCTCAAGCTTGAGGTAGTCCTTAAAAAATTGATCCACCATGGCAAGATAAGCCTGCTCTGCCGTTTGTACCATTGCCGCAGCGGGCTGTTGCTCCAGCTGTGGTTGAGTCACCAAACTGCTCTCCTCTTTGGAGCAAGCGCTCAACGCCAAAATAATAGAGCACAGCAAAAACCCTTTTTTCATTGTCGTTATTCTCCTGTCACAACTCAGTAGATGGATTGGTTAACTATACTTGTAGCAGTCACTAGCTCGGAGCCAACCCATGATTTATTCCTTCAGTAACTCAGGTTTCAGGGATCCGGAAACCGGGGTCTATAACCGAACCTATTTTATGGAAGTCTTTCACCGTGAATGGTTTCGCCATCTGCGAGATCACCAGAGTCTGGCGCTATTGTATCTTTGCCCTCACATACATGAAACAGTTAACCAACCTCACTTGCTGGAATTCTTTGCCAAACAGGTGCAGGAAGCCTTGCTGCGCAATACTGATCTATTGGGACGCATGAACCACCAGCTGTTCGCCCTCGGTCTATTCAACGTCGATAAGATGGGAGCCAAGAAGGTAATTGAACGGATTAATGAGAAAATCAACAAGTTCAGCGAAGAATATAACAAATTTCATCACCTGCAGCTGGACTACCGCCTGGCGGCCTGTATTTGCCAACCCAGCAGAGAACTGAAACCCGAAACCCTGTTTATTGATGTTGAAACCCTGACCCATCAGTTGGAACAGCAAGACAACACACTTTCCAGTGTCAGAGAGATCCACTGAATCATTGCAAAAGGTTTATCGCAGAATCGCAAAGGTCTCAACAGCAGATTATTGATGACTAAACTGGCCAGGATAAAATGAACCTGGCCTTGGTTAGTTTTGCTGCCCCAAACGGCTGAAATAACCGGGTGGATACCCGAGCCAATGCTTGAAACTTTGACGAAAGTGACAACTATCGCTATACCCCAAACGCTCGGCAATCTCGCTCACCGACAATTGGCCTTCGAGGATCCAGCTTACCGCTCGCTGACACCTTTGCTGATCCACCAGGCGTTGATAACTGCTGCCCAGGGCTGCCAACTTGCGCCTCAAACTACGACTGCTCATGTGTAGCCTGAGTGCCATGGTTTCCAGCGTTGGCACAAAGGGGAAATCGCCATCAAGTTCGTCAATAATTTTTTCAATCAGCGAACTCTGCTGCTCAAAGTTTTGACTGCGAGCCGAGAACTGAGTCAGATCCACAGCAAGCGCCAACCAAGATTTGTCGAGGCGCCATTCATTGAAATCACTCTGAAACTCCACCCGCTTGGCCAGTTTTGCCAAGCCTGCAGACGGCCTCAAGGTGCCGGTAATACTGATAGCGTTAAAAACGATCTCTTGGCCGGTCAACTCCCGCGCTAAACTCAGCAGTGCGCCTATGCTGTGAAGAAATTCGCCACGATAGATTAACGGCTCGGCCCGGCCGGTATTGAGCCAGCGCAGGCTGATTTGATGCTCATCCTCCAGCAGTAAAAGATCAGCAAAACTTCCCACCCACTTGGGATGATTTAGCACAAACTCCAGGCACTCACCAAGGCTCCGACATTCTCCAAGCAAAGGCAACAGAAAGCCCAAGTCAGTTACCCGAGTGTAGAGACCGGCCAGCAGGCTAACATCCTCACGTCGGCTGCGCTGCATTAAAAACGCTATCGTGGCGCTGAGTTGCCAAACCCTTACCCATTGGCACTCCTTGAGCTCATTGATACCCGTGCCTATGTGCTGGCATAGCTCTTCGGTAGCCTCGGTTCCCAATTGTGACTGAATAAAACGAATAAGGTTGGCCAGTTCAAAAGCCGGGTACGCCTGATCCCCAACCATCATATTGGCTCGGTATTTGATCTGCATTGCCATTGTTATCTTTTTGTTAATCACCCAAAACTGTTTTAGCGTATCCAGCAAGAGAATTAAAGACGTACCGCATAAAAAACCCCGGGAAGCCGGGGTCTGATTATCGAGTTAGCGAGATATCAAGGGTTAGATTGGTCGATTTTTCTCAGCCAACTTGTTATAGCAGGCATTAAGCATCAAAGAAGCGCTGTGAGCCAACTTGTCAGCCAGTTTCTTACGCAGCTGATATTTTACCTTGATCACAGTCCGATCCGAGGCCAGCTTCAGCAAGAGATCGTCACTGGTGCCCACTTCATCTATGAGTCCCAGCTCTATAGCTTGCTGACCATACCAATGCTCACCTGTTGCCACCTTGTCCAGCTCCAGTTGCGGCCGATAGCGACCGACAAAGTCCTTGAACAGCAAATGGGTTTCTTCCAGTTCCTGTTGAAACTTGGCTCTGCCTTCATCAGTATTCTCACCAAAGAGTGTCAGGGTACGCTTAAAGTCGCCGGCGGTATGCTGTTCATAATCAATGTCATGCTTCTTCAGCAGCTTGTTAAAGTTAGGTAATTGGGCAACAACACCTATGGAGCCTATGATAGCGAACGGTGCAGCAATAATGCGGTCGGCTACGCAGGCCATCATATAACCGCCACTGGCAGCCACTTTATCCACGCATATGGTCAACGGCAATCCAGCACTGCGGATCCTGTCCAGTTGGCTGGCAGCCAGGCCATACCCATGAACCATGCCACCACCACTCTCAACACTGGCTACAACTTCATCACCTTCCTCGGCAATCGCCAAAATAGCGCTGATCTCTTCCCGCAGCGATGCGACTTCGGCGGCTTCTATGCCGCCTTTGAACTCAACGACATATACCTTGGGATCTTTGACGTCCCCGGCATCCAGTGCCTTGTCATGGGCTTTTTGCTCCGCTTTGAGTTGTTTCTCATAGGCCTTGAATGCCTTTTTGCCCAAGAGTTCAGCCTTGAGATGATGCTTGAGCGATTTGAGTTCATCACTGAGATGAGTCAGTTTCAACTCGCCCCTGTCACTCTTTTGTTTTACTGCCGAAGCCACCACAATCACCACTATGGCGCCGATAGCAACCACCAGGGTAATCGCCTTGGCAAGAAATAGTCCGTACTCGTATAAAAATTCCACTAAGGGGTTCCTTTCACTGCGAGAAAGCACACAAAATTGCGCTATTCTAGCAGTCCTTTTACGGATAAAAAAACCCGATGCAAATCAGTTAAGCGAACATCAATAAACTTGAGGGCTTCAGAAGGAGTTTGAAAGTCCCTCTAAAGCCCTCGTTGTCTCTATCGTTTGCCTATTAAAACGCCGTTTTATTTTTTCGGCCAAGTTGTGAGTCGAACATGCCTGATTATCTAAAGAAGTGGCAAACTAATCCGCATTTGGCGCTTGTATTCGTTAGCCTTTCTTTCACTCTCAAAATGAATCAATTCCTATGTAAAATATCGCCGGTGCGAGTATCTACTTGGGTAACGATGCCTGATGGCCACTGACGAAGGCATCCAATGCTGTTCTGGCGCGGCTTTCAGCATCAGCCAGGCTGTCGCTTGCCTTCATAGGCTCAACCACTTCGTAATAGCACTTGATCTTGGGTTCGGTTCCCGAAGGCCTTACTATCACTCGGGCACCGCCCTCAAGATGGAAAGTCAGCACATCACTGGCCGGTAATTCGATGATCTCCCGCCGACCATCGGCGTAACGCCGCTCGGCCGATTTGAGATCCTCGGTCACCAATACCGCCATACCGGCGATGGACTCGGGAGGATTGGCCCGCAGATGGGCTCCGATATCCGGCGTTCCCGGCTTGAGCGCTATGCTCACCTGAGTATTGAGGTGCAAGCCATAGTCGCGATAGAGTTGTTCCAGTCTGTCCCAGATGGTTTTGTCCTGTGCCGCCAGCTCGGCAGTCAGCTGGGCAAAAGCCACCAGCGCCGACAGGCCGTCCTTATCCCACACCATGCTGCCCACTGTGTAGCCCAGCGCCTCTTCATAGGCAAACAGGAATTTATTGCTGTCGCTCTGTCGCTGCATGCCAACATTGGTGAGCCATTTGAAACCTGTGAGCGTGGTATAAAACTCACCGCCCTTGGCCTTGGCGATTTTGGAGAGCAAGGTTGAAGATACTATGGTGGTTCCCAGTAGACGCTGATTGGCCGGCGCCTTGGACAATAAATAGTGGCCCAGCAAGGCTCCCACCTGATCGCCGGTAAGCATTTGATATTCGCCGTCATCACGGCGCACGGCCACCGCCAGCCTATCGGCATCCGGATCGTTGGCACAGGCCAGCATCGCCTGATGCTGCTTGGCCTCGGCAATCACCAGATCCATGGCGCCCTTCTCTTCCGGGTTGGGGAACTTAACCGTTGGGAAGTCACCGTCCGGTTTTTCTTGGGCGGCGACAGAATAAACCTGGGTAAAACCGGCATCCTTGAGCACTGTCTTGGCCATTTCTGCACCAACACCATGCATGGCGGTATAGGCCAGGCTCACCCTTTCGGGCGCCGTTTTGTGCTGCAACACATCGGCATGGAACACACCGCGGCGATAGTCCTGATAGAAATCATCCTGCAGCCAGATGAGTTTACCCTGCTTGGTGGCTTCACTCTGCTCCAGCCAAGGCAGCTCTTCGTTGGCAGCCTTATCTATGCAGGCTGCAATACCTGAGTCGTGTGGCGGAATGATCTGCGCGCCATTCCCCCAATAAACCTTGTAGCCGTTGTATTGCGGCGGGTTATGGCTGGCGGTCACTACGATGCCGGCGGCAGCTTCAAAGTGTTTCACCCCAAAGGCTACCAGCGGCGTGGCGGCCACTTTGGCGGTGAGTCGCACCTTAATCCCCATGGCGGTCAACACGCTGGCGGCATCATGGGCGAAGGTACGTGAATCATGGCGGCCATCGAAACCTATCACCACACCGCAGCTGGCGGCATCTTTAACCTGGGCGAGCAGATACTGCCCCAGGCCCGCTGTGGTTTGGCGGATAACCAAACGGTTCATTCGCATTGGACCGGCGCCGACCACGCCCCTGAGACCGGCGGTGCCGAAGGCCAAACGGCCGGCAAAGCGGGCGGCCAATTCAGTTTCATTGCCTTCGGCTTTAAGACTCAATAGCTCATCCCGGGTTTTAGGGTCGGGATCTATCTCCAGCCAATGTTTCAGTTGCAGCTCCAGATGAGTATTCATAGGGTGGCCTCTTTGATAATCAGTTTCATTCCAAAGTAAGAAAATCTCAGGTCCGCGACAAGTGAATTTGCATTAATTTTATGATTTTGCTCAGGCTTTAGAGCCCCTCTTCCGGTTTAAGTTAGCTGTTTGTCGTCAGTTTGGGGTGTCTACAGCGGCAATTAAGGACTAAGGAAGGTTGAGCTCTCGGCTTTCATAACACCTGTGACTTACAAACAGATAGGTGCAACTATTTCAGCGGGACATATTAATGGAGATGACATTGTTGAAGATCTCCTTGTCAAATTGCTGCTCCAGTTGCTGCCGCCAGGGCATGGGACAGACGCGCACCAGAAAGAACTGCTCACGAGAAGTGTCTGTCACAAACGCCATACCGTGCTGCATCAATTCGTAGTGGATATCATGGACAAACACCATGGAGAAATTCTGCCGCCCGGTTAGCTGGTTGATATCCTCACGGCTCATGCTTACCCCATGCTCTACCTGCTCGAAGCGCTTGTAAAGCCAGTCGGCAAACTCTTTGGCACTGACCATAGACATAATCCCATTCCTTATAGAAGTTTGAGCCACTCAAAGCTTTGTCAGCCGTTTGAAACCCAGCCAAATTGGCGATGGCATAGAGTGCCTATGGCGAGCCAAGTTAGTTAGTCATCGGCTGGCTATATTCATAAACTATAGTCGAGCACAGCAAACTAAGGAGTTGAATAGCCTTCAAACCGAATTGCACAGCTGAATTGATGGGGAATACATGAGGCGAAAATGCCTCGTAAACTTGATTGCGAGGCATTTAGCAAAACGTCAGAAATTATTATAAGGTTTTCTAAAACTTGAAAATATTATCCCC
This sequence comes from Shewanella chilikensis, assembly GCF_037953065.1. NCBI lineage: Bacteria > Pseudomonadati > Pseudomonadota > Gammaproteobacteria > Alteromonadales > Shewanellaceae > Shewanella > Shewanella chilikensis. The sequence continues at coordinate 2,693,357 of NZ_CP149966.1, forward strand.
TGAATCCCGGTCCACCAGCTTGATGAAGGGGTCGACCCCGACATAGGCAGGCTTTTCGCTCAGCACCAGTTCGAGATGGTTCTCTCCGCTCTTGAGCCGATATTTCTGCAGCGACAACACCTGATCATCCTGCTTGAGCTTGTCCGGGTTGACCTTGAAGGCGCCTATATCAATCCATTCATCCAGCGGTACTTCCTGCTCGGCGCCCTTCTCTGAAGCGACCCGGCGCTGGGCATAGATATCCAGACTGACTTTAAACTGGCCTTCCGGCGTTTCGGTTACCTTGGCCTCGGTCAGACGCAGGTCATAGAGACTGATCTCAGAGAAGGAGTTCTCAATGAAACGCGCCTCGGCACCGTCCGTATTCCGTTTCAGATAGCTGAGCAGTTCCAGAGTGGTCGGGAAAGGATCGCCGCGGAACTTGTAACGCTCAAGGAATGCCTTCAAATTGGCATTGAGCCGTTCTTCACCCAGGCGGTCACGGATCCCCATCATGATCACCGAGCCCTTCTGGTAATGGATATAGCCCTGCCCTTCACTGCGCAGCAACGGCTGTTCGCCCTTGCTTTCCGATGAGCGACCTCGCAGGTAGCGGTCAAGCTCATACTTGAGGAAGCGGCGCAGCATCTGCGGGCCATACTTGTGCTCCATCACCATCAGCGCCGAGTATTGCGACAGGCTCTCGGAGATAACCGCACTGCCCTGTACATCGGCAGCGCCAACCTGATGCCCCCACCACTGGTGTGCCACTTCGTGGGCCGTCACATAATAGACGGGGTCAATATTGTCCGAGTTGCGCAGGTCGGCGATAAAGCCGATACGCTCAGAGTAAGGCACAGTGTTGGCAAAACTCTGGGCAAAGGAGCGATAACCGGGAAACTCTACTATACGCAGTTGCTTGTGTTGATAGGGACCAAAAGCCTGGGTGTAATAGTCGATAGAGTCTTTCACCGACTCTATCATTCGCTCCACGTTCCAATAGTGGGCCGAATGATAGTACACCTCGATCACTATGCCCTTGTACTTCTGCCGGTCCACTTCGAAACGTCCGGAGAGGATCGAATAGAAGTTAACCATGGGGCTATCCATCTTGTAATGGAAGAAGTTGCGACCATTTTCACGCCATTGCCGCTGCAGGTATCCGGGCACCAGTGCCATCTGCTGGCCTGAGGTGGAAACCGTGGCTTCAAAATCGATAAAGTCGCCGTCTACGCCAAAGAAGTTCTGCCGATAAAAGCGCGTGTCTTCCAGCTTATTGGCTCTTGGTTTGTCTTCAAGACCACGTTTCTCACGCTCGTGGCGATCGCTGAGTTCATAGCCTTCCTGATACCCAAACTGAGGCAGCAGCTCGATATTATTGATAAAGGTGCCGTTTTCGACCATGGACAGATCGAAGTTGGACTCTTCAACCCCTTGGGTTTCCCGAATCAAATGAATGCGGCCGCTGATTTTCTCCCCCGGCGGCAACGGCTTGTCAAACACCAGCCAACTGACATTGAATTTATCGTCAAACTCGCCCAGAGTCGCCCCCGGCAAGGTGATGCTGAGATCTTCCGCGCGGGTGTGGGACGGTAGACTGACCAGCAATTTGCTTATCGGCTTGTCCTGTTTGTTGACCCAATCAAGCTTGATATCTGCCTCGATTCGCCGTGACTCAGGATAGATATCAATATCGGCCTTGACCGCAGTGGTGATCAGCACAGGCAAAGACGCATACTGCTTGAATTTCTTCTCATAGTCGGCGCGCAGGTCGGTTTCCTCATCATTGGTATAGTAATGATTGACCACCTTGGTCTGGTAGAAGAGATAGCTGCCGCTGGCAACAAACAGCAACACCCCAAAGGCCGCCAGCAAGCGTCCCTTGGCTCCCAGTTGACCACCCAGCAGGGCAAACCTGTGTTTCAGAGGCTGTTTCGGTCCCCTGTGATAGAGACCATAACCCAGCACAAACAGCAGCAGAGAGAAACCGCCCCAATAGAGCATATACAGGCTGTGGCTCAAGAGTCCCCAGCCGTAACCGTTCATATCCGAATAGACCAGGTAAGGGGAAGCGCCAAAGTTATACAGTGAATGGCCGAATCCCCAACTGGCCATCACAAAGGTCGTCAGGTAGTAGGCGACAAACAGCCCCATACCGGCATATTTGTTCGGGCTGAGCACCTGAAAGAAGAACGCCAGAACCGCCGACATCAGCAGTGGCAACAGATAGTAAAATCCCAGCCTGATGGCGTATTGAGCCAGTTCGAGATTGTACTGCCCCTTTAACAGTTGGAAAGTAATTGTGGTCAGGGTCGCCAACAGGTACAGCAGCGCCATCACCAACACCACAGCCACCAGTTTGGAGGCCCAGAACACCAGATTTGGCACCGGCAGACTGTCGACTATGTCCCCCATTCCGGAGTTGCGCTCACGCCAGACAATCTCGGCGCTGTAGTAGATGAGTACTATTACCATCAGCAGGCCGGTGGCCCCGGCAATATTATCGACCATGTCCTGGGTCAGCGGCCAGTTGGAGGTGCCATACCAACCAAAATCACCGAACATGGGCCCGACCAGGTTAAAAACGGTGAGCAGCCCCAAAATCACAAACGGTGCTGTGTAAAGCACCTGGCGGATTTCAAAACCGACTCGGGCCTTGAACTGCGCCGAAGTCGATGGCGAGCTTGCACGGCTCAGTTGCTGCAAGGGCTGCAATGCCGGGGTTGCAGACAGCTTGCCGGAGCCTTTGTCCTTCTTGCGAGTAAGTGTTGGTTGGCGCCAGACCTTGGCTACAAGCAGCAAGATGACCGCCAGAGAAAGCCACATGGCGCGGTTGCTGAGCATAACACCGGTCAGCTCCACCAACTGGGTGTTTTTCTCCGCTATGGTCCAGTAACGGGTAAGGTCGGCAAAGGTGCGCAGTGCAAAGGGATCCAACATGGCCGCCAGCGTGCGAAACTGCGGCTGGCTGGCCAGTTCGCCGGTGAGGTTATAGATAATAAGCAGTGCTACGGCGGTCAGATACAAACCCATCATGGAGCGAAAACGGCTGGCCATGGCATAAAACAGCGCCGATATCAGCAGCAGACTCGGCGCGGCCAACAGCAGCAAGGGCAGCAGATAATAGCTAAGCCGATTTTCACCGAAACGGCTGGCATCGACCCAAGGCATAAAAGAGCCGAGCCACATCGCCAGCGGCACCATGGAAAACACCGCCATGACCACCAGATAACTGCCGAAAAAACGCCCCAACTGATAGGCCAGCGGTGTCAGCGGTTTGGAATAGATCAGTTCCTCCATCCCGTGCTGCTGGTTGCGCACCGCTGTACTACCGACAAAGTTGACCACGGCAAACATGGAGATAAAGCTCATGATCAACAGGGTCTGGGCAATGCTGAAGGGGCTGTTCTTCAGCACCTCACCGCCGCCACCTATCTGCACATTGTTGGATACAACGGATAGAAAGCTGATTAAAAACAACAGCAAAGAAACAACATAAAAAGATGGCTGCCGCAGATAGTAGCGCCATTCAAAGCGTAACATGGAAACAAACATGGGCAGTTCCTCAGGCAGCCTGAACCGGCGTGCTGTTGCGGTGGCTATGCAGGGTGCTGAAATAAAGATCTTCCAACCCCGGCGTTGCCTGAGTAAAACCTTCCGGCGCCGAATCGGCCCAGACATGCAGCACAGTGCGGCCGGCAAACAGGCGTTTGGCAATCACATTGAGCTGTTGTTCAAGCTCGCTGGCCTCGGCCTGGCTAACGGTGCGAGTCCAAATTTTTTGCTCCAAAGAGGCCACCAACTCCATGGGATTGCCCTGCAGCAGGATCTGACCAGCGGCGAGCACCGCCATATTGGCGCAAAGCTCCGAGACATCTTCCACTATATGGGTCGAGAGGATAATCACCTTCTCTTCCCCCAGGCTCACCAACAAGTTGTGGAAACGGTTGCGCTCCTCAGGATCCAGGCCGGCGGTGGGTTCGTCGACAATCAACAGCTTGGGGTCGCCAAGCAGCGCCTGCGCAATCCCGAAACGTTGACGCATACCGCCGGAAAAACCGCTGACCGCCTTGTTCTTATGTTGATAAAGGTTGGTGTGTGCCAGTAAGCCATCCACCATCTCACGCCGCTCACCCTTGTTGTTGATCCCTTTGAGAATAGCCAGGTGATCGAGCAAGTCCCAGGCGCTAATCCTGGGGTAAACATTAAAATCCTGCGGCAGATACCCCAGGGTCTGACGCAATTTTTGCGGCTGTTTGAGAATGTCTATGCCGTCGAAACTAATGCTGCCGCTATCGGCACTTTGCAATGCGGCTATGGTGCGCATCAAAGAGGATTTGCCTGCACCGTTGGGGCCGAGCAGACCAAACATCCCTTTGTCTACCTGTAGATTTACATTATCCAGTGCCTTAACACCGTTGTCATAGGTCTTGCTTAGGGCTTCGATACTGAGCATAGTTTCCTCATGCCGGAGAGATAAATGATCACCAAGCTAGCATGATTTAAACCTTGCGATCCGCAAAAATTGTAACAAACAATCAACCATTTAACATACTTTGTTCGCTAACACCGATAACTTTTTGCTGAATAGTTTCTCTTGTGCCGGTTGCCAACGGCTCGCGGCGTCATCAAGAAGAATTAGCAGATACATGGATTATCCTGATCGGGCGCCCCTGGTTCGCGCTCCAAAGGATGTCGCCGGTGATGGATTACGCTATGTGCGGTACTTTGGCTGGACTATTTCAGTTATTGCAGCGCCACCTCAGGAAGGGGCTCAAGGCTGACTTGCCCCAGACTATGACGACTGTCGGCAAGGGTGAGCCTGATACGTTTGGCGTTGAACTCGATATAAATAAGTGCCGGACAACAGCTGCAACATATCATTTGCTTATGATTTTCTTGAGCTTAGGGAAGCCGACTTCGACTTGCCCCGGCATGCCTTCAGTCAGATGCCTTGAACGCCAATTGCTGTGTAAGCCACTCTCTACAAAAGTGAAGGCCACGAGGACTTATTCGCACCTTCCTTAGCTCGAGTGACCAAGAGAGCGCCTTAGCTTATTCATCCCCTGCTCCATACTGACGATAACCCTGTAATCCAAGTCGCGCTTGGCGGCTGAGATATCGTAGTAGTGGCTGCAGGAAAGCTGTTTGGCGACAAAGCGGGTCATCAACGGCTCCTGCTTGATAGCCAGCAGTCGGTATATTCCTTCGAGCATGGCACCAATGGCGTAGGCCAGAGAGGCCGGTACCCGCTTTTCCACCGCGGGTAAATTGTCACAGGCAAGAATGCTGTCGAGCATGGCCGCCATAGTCAGGGGCTGATCGTTACTGACAAAATAGGCCTTGCCATTGCAGCGGCTAGGTTCGGCCAGCAGGCTTCTGGCCGCACTCAGGTGGGCAAAGGCGGCATTGTCGATATAGATGGTGTCCACCAATTTATCGTCACGGCCCACCAACTTGAGCCGGCCCTTGCGACCTCGCTCCAGCACGCGGGGCACCAAATGAGGATCGCCAGGCCCCCAAATCAGGTGCGGCCGAATGGCCACTGTCTTCAAGCCGTTTTGGGCAGCGGCCAGCACCAACTCTTCCGCTTCCGACTTGGAGGCGCCGTAATGGTTGAGATAACGCCTGGCGTAGGGAACCGACTCATCGATACCTGCCTCATCCTTGCCATCGAAGGTGACACTCGGCGTGCTGGTATAGACCAGATAACCAATCCCCAATTCACGGGCGCAGGCGATGATGTTTTCTGTCCCCAACACATTGGGGCGAAAATAGCTTGCTCTGCTGCCCCAGACTCCGGCCTTGGAGGCAACGTGAAAGATAAGCTCACAGCCATCGAGGGCTTGTTTCAGTGCCTGCTTGTCGCAAATATCGGCGCGCACCATGGTGGCTCCCATGGCCTCGAGCGCCGGATAATGGCCCCTGGCCACCCCCACTACCTGAATACCGGCGGCCAGCAGCGGCCGACATATGGCCGCTCCCAAAAAGCCTCCGGCGCCTGTCACCAACACCCGCTTGACTCGGGTCGCGAGTTCCCGGGCCAGCGCCAACAGCTCGGGATGAAGTTCATCATGCCCGGTTTCTTGTGACAAAACCGCTGTCTCTTGTGACAAAGCCGCGGGCAAATCCTGCGACGAGGCTATTGACTCAGGTGATTGAGATTGTGGTGCAGATGTGGCCATAGTGGGTTTCTGTCTCTGTTATCTATTTTGGCTTCCAGCCAACTGTTTTTGCGCCCAAACGGCAAGTTGCTCGCGAAATATCTTGGCATTGTGGCGTACATCCATGGGAAACCCCGGATGCAACATAAAATGCCTGATGCCCCGGGTCAGTGGCTGCTTGTCGGCAAGTGCCTGCAACTCGGTAAACAGCTGTTGCTGCTCGGCTGGCGACAGGGATTGCTCAAGCTCGATGCAGATAAGCGGCGCTTTTTCGGGCGCAGTGCTATCAAGGGAAGTGCTATCGAGGGAAGTGCTATCAAGGAAAGTGCTATCAGGGCCAGCAGTAAAAGAGAAAGCGCTCTCTTGGACTGTCCCCCCGCCGCCAGGCTTATTCTGCGTCAGCTCAACGCCAACCAGTGCCGACCGTTTAACCTGAGGATGGGTATTGAAAATCCGCTCACAGGGAATGGACAGATAGCGCTTTTGTAGCTCACCGTCCTTAATGACATCCACTCTGTGGGCCTTGCGGCCACACATCCATAAACGGCCCTCGGCATCAAGATAACCGAGATCGCCCATCCGATGCAGTTGCCTGCCTTCATAGGCAATCTTGGCCTGCTTGTTGGCGCCTTCACGGCGATAGTAGCTCTGGTTAACCACAGCGCCGTCAACGACGATTTCGCCTATCTCCCCCGTCGCCAACTCGAGAGTCGGCGACCAGCTGTCGATAGCCTCTTCACTGATCCCTATGATACTGACCCTTATTCCAGATACCGGCTTACCGACACAGATGCCGCCGCCCTTGTCGGTGATGGCGGCGGTAGCGCCAAGCGCCTTGCTGCCAATCATGGAGACAGGCAGGGATTCTGTGGCGCCATAGGAGTTGAGCACTTCGACATCCTCGGCCAACATGGCGGAGAAACGCGCTATCGCCTTGGGATCGGCCGGTGCGCCGGCGGATATCACCCGCTTCAAGCTGTGCAGCCGGCGCCCGTTTCCGCCGCGTCCCAAACGGTCGAGCAAGGCGGGGTTCACGAACATATTGCTGCAGGCATAGTGCTCTATGGCGGCAAACAGGTTTTCCGGTCTGGCGGTTATCGGTTTGCTGGCATCCATTTCAGGCACTATCGATGCCATCCCCAGCGCCGGTCCAAAGAGAGCAAATAGCGGGAAGGTAGACAGATCCCGCTCGCCGGGACGAATGCCATAGTCATTTCGCAGCGCGGTTATCTGCGCCTCAAACATGCCGTGGCTGTAAACCACGCCTTTTGGGGTGCCGGTGCTGCCACTGGTAAACAAAATGGCCGCCATCTGCTGCGCGCCGAGCTGCGCCATGGGAAACGTGACTGACTCAGGTGCCCTGGCCAACAAACGGCTGACACTGCTGCCCCCCCAAGGAGGGTTACGCCCAAGAAAGCCTTCACCTGCCGTCAGCAACAAGCGGATACTGGGTTTGCCCCAACCGAACAGCAATCTGGCCACATGGGCCTTGGGGATCCCGATAAAGGCGTCGGGCTCGGCTTCGGCCAGACACTGCTTGAGCTTGGCGATCCCCATGCCGGGATCTACCATCACAGGGATGATCCCCGCCTTGAACAGGGCAAAGGTAAGCACAAAAAACTCTATCCCCGGAGTCACCATAAGCACGGCTTTCATCCCGGGCTTAAAGCCATAGTCGAGCAAGGCGCTGGCAAGCCGGTCGCTGTCGCTGTCCAGGGTCTTGAAATCAAGCTCCTGATAACTGAACTTACCAGCGCGGCGACGCTGCACGGCAACCGCCAGGTCTTCGCTCTGGTTAATGGCCGCCTGCTTCAGGTGGCGACACAAGTTGTGCCCCTTGGCGGAGTTTGCCTCTGGGGCCGGTTCATTTGCGGCCACTTGCGAGTCTTCGGCGGGTGGGAACATCTCAGTCAGCGCTCCCGGCAGAGGTTGTTTCCGCCGATGCCTTTTCTTCAGGGTTAGATGTTTGTTCGTCGGCGCTTTTTGCCACTGCCGTTTCATCAATAAAGCGGCGAATATGGGCTATCACCTCATCACTGGCGTCTTCAAGAATATAATGGCCGCAGTCGGCAAAGGCGTGCAGCTCGGCTTTGGGCAAGCGCTGCTGCCAACCTTCAAGGAAGTGCCGGTCGAAGACAAAGTCCTTGAGACCCCAAAGAATAATGGTCGGCACCTGGGTAAACTGCTGCAAACTGGCATCAATCGACTGCACCAAGTCCCAGTTTCTGTCGCCGGGCTTGAGCGGAATATCCTGTACAAACCTCAAAGTCGAGATTCGATTTTGCCAGGAGTTGAATGGTGCCACATAGGCACGGCGCACATCCGCGGCCATGGGCGCACGTTTGACCCCCACATAGGAAGCAGCGGACGAGAAGGCATTGAAACCCCGTACCAGCAGGGTGCCAAGCGCGGTATCGCGGCAGATTTTCAACGCCAGCGGCAAGGGCTTGCTCTTTGGCAAACCGAAGGCGGCGGTATTGAGCAGCACCAGGCGTTTAATCCGCTCGGGATAGCGGGCGGCATAGCCCATGCCTATCATGCCGCCCCAGTCATGCAGCACCAGCGTGATATTGCTGCGAATATCCAGACTATCCAGCAGTGCTTCCAGATCGTCGATACGCTGCGCCAGCGTGTAGTCATAGGCATCATCGCCCGGTTTGTCGGACAAGCCGCAACCTATATGATCCGGCACCACACATTCATATTGGTCGCTTAACGCCTGCACCAGGTTTCGGTAGTAAAAAGACCAGCTGGGGTTACCGTGCACCATCACCACGGCATCGGGGCGTTGGCCGTTAATCCCGGCAGGTTTTTCATGCACATAATGCAGTTTGTGGCCGCCGAGCGTGATGAAATGACGCTTGAACGGGAAGAGTGTATCTAGGGTGGCCATTGGCTATCCTGTTATTAATTTTGGTTATTTAGGCACTATTCTAATGGGCTCTGTCGAATGGGCATTGTCAAATGGCATTGTCTAAAGCCTGTATCAAGGGCTTACCAGCGCAGCCCCAGCATCATGCAGTTGAGTCCCGAGCCTATGCCAAGAAAGCTCACCCGGTCGCCTGCCTGCAAAAAGCCTTCACCGTGGGCCAGCGCCGCCGACACAGGCAAAGAGACAGTGCCCATATTGCCAAGGCGGGCAAAGGTGGGAAACTCTTTGTGCTCGGCAATGCCCAGGGCGCCCAGTACTTGTTTTCGGTTGGCAGCCCCCACCTGATGACAGATAACCTTATCCACTTGTCCGGCAAGCCACTGGCGCTGCTGCAAAAACTGCTCCCAGGTCTGGCGCGCCAGCTCCACCCCCTCCTTCAGAAGGGCAACGGCATCTGTGCGCATCACCTCGCGGTAGAGGCGGTTACCGACCTCGACAAAGCCCCACTGACACATCTGATGATGCTCAGGCGCCGCCAACTGACTGGCACCAAGCAACTGATGCTTGCGGGAGGTGGTAAGCGGCAAGCTGCCATCCGTGAGGATAACGGCCACGGCACCTGAGCCGCCGGTTAGAGTGGCCAGAGACGCCGCAAAGTTCGCCATGCTGGGATCGGCCAGCATCTGCTCTATGGACGCCTCGACTATCTCCCGGGATGATTCACAGGACACCACCATACCGGCGCGGATCTGCCCCAGTTCTATACGGTTGGCCACATCCAGAATACCGGACAGGACTCCCAGGCAGGCGTTGCTGATATCAAAAACGGCGCAGTCGCGCCCGATACCTATTTCAGAAGCCACAGCACAGGCCGTGGCCGGCTCATGCTGATCACGACACACGCCTGTGTATACCAAGGCGCCAAGCGCTTTGGGATCCAGCCCAGTCTCGGCCAGCGCCTTTTGGGCGGCGCACACTGCGCCTTGGGAGACCTTGAAGCCCTTGGGCCACCAACGACGCTCCTCAATGCCCGTCAGAGCAGCGAGTTGCCCAATAGGGATACGGAATTTTTGATAAAGCGGCGCAAGCCGGGATTCCAACTCGCGGCTGGACACCATTTCCGGCGCCAACTCATACGCCAGACTATTGATATACACACGGGAATAATTCATGAAAAGCCAATCACTCTCTCGGGCGCTCTGTGCCCTTGTTATCTTTTGGGGTCGTGATAATTAAGTCTTATGCCCCAGGCTGGCGTCATTTGACCAAGAAACGCCGGGGTATTCAATAAAAAACGCATTAAGCCGGTACTTGGCGCCGACTAATTCCCCGCTTGAGAGGCATCTCTGTCCAAGCGGGCCTTGTTGTTTCATTTAGCGGCTACCAGGCAACCATGCATGGATTAAGGCGTTGCGCGGCGTGGTGGCCTGCTCGCAAAAGGCGCCGAGCTGCACCCGGTAACCGGCCTCCAACAGGAAACATACCCTATCGAGCAGCAGATACCGTTCAATAACCGGCCGAAACAGATGTGCCGCCAAGTCAATACGAGCGGTTAATCTGCGCCTTTGCTCCCCCAAGCGTTGATAGGCGGCAAAATCCACCGCCTCAGGCAATAGCACTCCCTTTTGCGCCGCGGCCCAAAGACAGAAGTCCTTGAAGCTGCCGGAAAGCTGACTCTGCCGCACCGCAGGCAGTGGCAGATAAGTGTCCTGAGCGCGCAGCTCACGCTGCAGACTATCGAATCCGAGCCGCCAACTGACCTCTTTGATCCTGTCGGCGCGCGCCTTTTGATTGGCAATAACACTGTGATTAAGCGGCAGTTGCAGCGCCGTCTTATCCAGTCGCAGCGCCTGCTCTTGGGCGCCTTGACTCAAGGGAGTGATATCGCCGGAGGGCAAGAGATGATAACAACACGGGGAAACCGAGACCACGGCAGTACCACTTGCAACCGCGCGGCGCAGCAGCGTCAGGTGCAGCTCGCCGCAGGCATGCAGCGCAATAGCATGCTGCTTGGGCTTGAGATAACAAGGCTCGGCGACAAAGGCATCGGCACAGACAAATTGCTGCGGCAAGTTACGTTTCTTTGCCGCTAGCTCGCCGGCTTCGCACAAAGATGCTTGCCACTCCAGGCTCAATACCGCCTTGCCGCTCAAGGCGCTGAGCAGGCGCCCGAGATGCCCTTTTCCGGCGCACCACTCCAATAAAGGAAAGGGGTTGTTATGGGTGGCTATGGTATTGGCAAAGCGGCTTATCTGCTGCCATTTTCGGCCCTTGATACCGGCACTGAGCCGGGCCTCGGTTGACGCGCAAAGCTTAGGTTGGCCATTATCCAGCTCAGGTGCCGGATAATCAAAGAGATGCCAGGCAAAGTGTCTCTTGTCCCACAGGGCCAATTCCTGCTCGCTCAAATCTGCAGCCAAGGCCGGCCAGAGCCTTGCCAACAACAATGACTGACTGGCATCCACAGTCTCGAGCGCATCGTCATCAATAGCCCAAAGCGCCGCGGCCAGCTTGGCAAAGCGCTGCTGCCAGGGAAGTTTGCGGTGCTCGAAACTCCTGACACTCCAAAGCGCGCGGCTTGAGAGCAACAACTGACTGAGCTGTCGAAGCTCTGCTTTCACCTCGGGCAAGCTGCAATCAACTGCCGTCAGCTGGGTTTCACCCCTGCCGGCCACTGGCTCGGCTTGCCGTGGGGAATTCTGTTGGCAGTCACACATTTTACTGGCCCGATTAACTTAAAAGGGTCGCATTATAGCCCCTGGTTGCCTTTGAGGAAAATAGCGCCACCCAAGCAGGAAACAGGGGGCAAAGCCTGCGAAAAAACTGGGGTTGAGTCTCCCTCTTGCTGGTAGCTTTACAGCCAAGGGAAAAACCAGCAGTAAAGACAAATTCACATAACAAATTGATTAAAAGTGGATTATTGCTTCAATAAACTATGTCTAAAGCCCGATTATCATCTTTCCTGGCGGCCTGGCAATGAAAGCTGCCGCCGCTGTTTTCAGGTATAAATTTGCTCAAAGCTGTTACCTTTGCACCTGCCGCAATAGACTGGTGCATTCAAGCTGACAAAACAATCGAACGAACTCAATCTAATGAAATGGTCGAGTGAGATTGGTCGAGCGAAATCAATCGCGCCAATTCACGGCGCTACACTCCGCCGCTGAACAGAATATTGATAAGAAGGATGTTGAATGATCCAATCTCCCTGCGTGGCGCGCTGCGGCCTCAATGAAGACGACTTTTGTATGGGTTGCCTGCGCCATATAGATGAAATCGTCAATTGGAGCCGTTGCCCGGATAAAGATAAACGCGCCATTATTGCCAAACTCCCGGAGCGAAAACGCGCCTTTTCGGGCATGGAAAACAGCGGCATTATCAGCAGAGCCAAATACCTTGAGGCAGAGGCCAGGCTTGGGCATAGCGACAAGAGCAAAACAAGCAAAAAAGAGTGATATAGCTTAAGCGTTCAAGGCAACCCAGCCTTCAATAAAGAAAAAGACCGCGATTGCGGTCTTTTGGGGATTTATAGGTCACTCAGACATTACTGCGCTGAGTCGGCAGAACCATTTCCGTTATGGGAATGATGAGTTTCAGTCAAACGACGCATCAGCGGCAATACCGCCAACGCGATAAAGGTACAAACCAGCGCCGCTATTCCCAACTTGTTGAACAAGCTGGTGTAGATAGGCAGAGTCTCAAGCGGATCTGTGATGTTCTTAGGCACACTGGCGAAGTTGGCCACCACACCACCCAGATACTGAGAGATGCCCGAGGCGACGAAGTAAGCCCCCATCATAAAGCCACCCATGCGCTCAGGTACGTAACGGGCAATCATAGCCAAGCCCAAACCACTTACCAGCAGCTCACCGAGTGAGTATGCACCATAACCCCAGATCATCACCCAGGAAGAGGTCTTGCCATCAACGGCGAACATACCGGCGAAGCTGTAGATGAAGAAACCCAGAGCCACTACGGCAAAGCCCAGTGCGAACTTGGCGGCGATGGAAATATCCTTGTTGTTACGTCCGGCAGAGGCATAAACCCAGGCCAGCACAGGGCTAAGCAACATGATCCAGATAGGGTTCAAGGCCTGGAACTGCGCCGGTGACCAAGTCCACAGATCGACACCAAAGGCCTGGAAGTTCCAATCGACGTTACGCAGGGCAAACAGCGCCAGCGAGGTAGACATCTGCTGGTAGAACACAAAGAAGAATACTGTTTGTACCGTCAGTACCAAGGCGGCTATCAAACCGGCCCGCTCACTGGTTTCACTGTTTTTAATCAGGTAGATAAAGATACCGAGTACGGCAGCACCTGCGGTGTAAACAAAGGCGCGGGCCACATCTTCATATTCAAGGATAAAGGCTGAAGCCACTACAGACAGGGCCGCCAGGCCGAGTACCGCAAACAGCTTATTCATTTCCACCGGACGGGTATCCGGCTCTGAGCCATAGTTGGCCAGAGTTTTACGCATCATGGCGTAGTTACCCAGTCCCACCAGCAGACCCACGCAGCAGACGGCAAAGGCCGCATGCCAACCGAACTCGTTGCCATAGTTGGCATTGACGTAATCTTTAATCCAGGGAGTCAACAACATGGAGAAGGTGGAACCTACGTTCACCGCCATGTAGTAAATGGTAAAGGCGCTGTCTATCTTGGAGTCGTCCCCTTCATAGATTTTACGCACCAGGTTACCGGCATTGGGCTTGAACAAACCGTTACCGACAACAATTACCCCCAGAGCCGAAAACAGGAACCAGGTGTTTTCGGTCGGCACTGTCATCAAGGCATAACCCAGAGACAGGATACCGGCACCGAGCAACATGGTGCGCTTGGTACCGAGAATTTTATCCCCGACCCAGCCACCAATCGCCGGCGACACATAAATCAATGCGGCACAGGCACTCCATACCAGGTTGGCGCGACTGTCCTCAAACCCTAGACGCTGTACCATGAAGTACACGATAAGCGCCTGCATACCGTAATAACCGAAACGTTCCCATAGCTCGATAAGTGACACAGTCATAAAAGAATGTGTCTTGCTTACCTTAGGAGACCCTAATGTCATTTTGCTTGCTTCCATCTTGATTTGAAATAATTGTCAGACGAGTATAAAACTGCAGGCCGCACAATCCAACGCAAACTCTGGGGCAAAACACACTTTGTCGCAATTCTCCTACTCAGCTCAAATCCCATTGATTACTTTTTAAACAAAACAGGATTATTCTAAAGAGTAAAGCGGAGCAAACCCAGCTGTCATAAGGCTTGCCATTAGTTAATGCGAATTCTTATCAGTATCAAAATCATCGATCAGCCAAGATTAGAATCGCTTTTATCGGCGCCTTTGATATAAAAAAACCGCCCTTTGATGGACGGTTTTTACATCGAATAGCTTAAGCTTTGACAAGAATGGCGGTCAGTCTTTGGCCGCCATTCTCGCCTTGAGATCAGCAAAAGGATTAAAGGTCGCCGGCGCCTGTTTGGCTTCACTGGTATCGCCGTACTGCACCAGTTCTTCAAACCTGGAGTGCTCGTTGTCATGGCAGTAGAGACACAACAGCTCCCAGTTGGAACCATCTGAAGGGTTGTTGTCGTGATTGTGATCTCTGTGATGGACTGTCAACTCACGCAAATTCTTGTGAGTAAACTCCCTGGCACAGCGGCCACAGACCCAGGGATAAAGCTTGAGCGCCTGCTCCCGATAGCCCTTTTCACGACTCGCCTGATACTCACGGGCCTGTGCCAGCACCCGATCCAATTTACTCTGTTCTGCCATCTTTCTTTTCCGGTGAACGGGCCCTTAAGGGCCCTCTACATATTCTGCGCTGGACAGATGCAGATAGTGCAGGTGTTTCTCATATTGAGTCACCACATCTGCCTGGATCTGCTCTTCCGTATAACCCATCACATCATAATACTGTCCGCCGTGTTCGAGGAAGACTTCAACCCGGAAGTAGTTATTTTGTGATTCATCATCACCCTCTTCCTGAGTTTGATGGGTCACAGGCAGAGTAAAGGCGCGGATCCGCAAACCATAGACAAAGGTCTGCACCTCTTCGTTTTCAATAACCAGTCTCACCCTGTCTTCATCGTACTGGAGATCGGCATTGATACCGCGGGACAAGAAGCCCTGAGAAACCTTGGACAGCGCTGGCGTTGCCACGTTGTCGACAAAGTGGCGTGCCTGCTCATAGGAGGGATGCGACACCAGCACATCTATCCTGTCTTCCCAGGACACGCTGGTTCTGGCGTACTGCACGCTGGTGGTATGCAGCTGCACGCTGTTGATTTTGAGCCAGTCATCCTGCAACGCCTTGAACAGGCCAAAGCAAATAAGCAGCATCACCAACAAGAACGGCATGGCACTGGCAATCGCTGCCGTTTGCAACGCCTGTAAGCCACCGGCGAGCAGCAGTACAGAAGCAACCACACCTTGCATCAGGGCCCAGAAAATCCGCTGCCATACAGGTGCACCGGCATCGCCGCCTGAAGTCAGGTTATCAATCACCAAAGAGCCTGAGTCCGACGAAGTCACAAAGAAAGTCACCACCAGACACACGGCGATAATGGACAGCAGATTAGAGAGCGGCAAATGCTCAAAGAAAGTAAACAGGGCGACCGACACATCGGTGGAAACCGCCGTTGCCAGATATTCGGCGCCATGATTCATGATGGCATCAATCGCCGAGTTACCGAAAACAGTCATCCACAGGAAGGTGAAACCACTGGGAACAAATAAAATCCCCACCAGAAACTCACGAATGGTACGGCCACGTGAGACCCGGGCGATAAAGGTACCGACAAAAGGTGACCAGGAGATCCACCAGCCCCAGTAAAGCAGAGTCCAACCACCGAGCCAGTCATTCTTCTGCTCATAGGCATAGAGATTAAAGGTCTTGCTCACCAGTTCACTCAAATAACTGCCTGTGTTTTGCACGAAAGACTGCAGCAGTGCGACCGTAGGCCCGAACAGCAGCACTATCATCATCAGCACAAAAGCCAACCCGAGGTTAAGCTCACTTAAGCGCTTTACGCCCTTATCCAGGCCGGAAAACACAGAGCCTGTGGCGATCAACGTGATACCTATGATCAGTGCTACCTGCACCCCGGTATTGATAGGGAATATATCACCCAACAGATAATTGAGCCCTGAGTTGACCTGCAATACCCCGAAACCCAAGGAGGTAGCGACACCAAACATAGTGCCAAGCACGGCAAAGGTGTCGACACAATGGCCTATAGGGCCATAAATACGTTCGCCAATCAAAGGGTAAAGTGCGCTTCGTGGCAGCAGTGGCAACTTATGCCGATAGCTGAAATAGGCCAGACTCAAGGCCACTACCGCATAGATGGCCCAAGCGTGAATGCCCCAGTGAAAGAAGGTGATCTTCATCGCCTCTTTGGCGGCTTCAACTGTATGGGGATCCGCATCCGGTGGCGCCAGATAATGCATCACAGGCTCACCGACCCCGAAGAACATCAAGCCTATGCCCATACCGGCAGAGAACAGCATGGCAATCCAGCTCTTGTAGCTGTAATCCGGCTCGGCATGATCCGGCCCAAGCTTGATATCACCGAAGCGACTCACCATCACAAAGATGATGAATACCAAAAAAATAGCCACCCCCATGATGTAGAGCCAACCCGCCTTCAGCTCCAGCCAAGATTGAGCTGACTTAAATAGCTCCTGCGCTTCATTCGGCCAGACGGCGCCGACAAACACCAGAATAGCGATACAGATCAGTGACGAAAAAAACACCGGAGGATTAATACTCGACTTAATCAAATTTTGCGCTCCTTTTTACGGATAATTAGCGCCGCCTGCGAGCAAGTTCCTAAATTATAGCGGAACTCAGCCAGGGACAACGCTTATCCAAAGCCACACCAAAAGCTTATAGAGTGTTTATGTGCAATATGTGACACCCTTCCGCGGACAAGCTCTCGGCTTGATTTAAATGGAAGAGATAGGGCCCGCCGGGATCAAAGTGTTGGCAGGACAGACAAGATTACCGTGGCATAGTGAATGGCAATCGACTCAGACACAAACTGCTACTTTTGGCAACAATCGGCGCCGATTATACACAAAAATGAATAAAATGGGGAGTTCATGGCAACTCCCGCTCAAAAAATCACCACCTTAGTCCTTGACGACCTTGGGTGTTTGCGAAATGCCCGCAGTCAGATTAAAGCGCATCGCCTCCTCGAATGACCAATCCACCATAATCAAATCCTCTCGCTTGACCAGGCTGGTGACTCCGGCCATCTGGTAAGAGAGTTGAAACAACACAGGCACCCAGTCCCCATCGGGCAAGGCATCGAGCAGCGGCTGAGGCGGCTTGTCTGTCATAATAAAGCCGACCACGAAACCACCGTTTGCCTGGCGCACCAATACCGTCTGCTGCGACTTGGGCTTGCTGCCATCACGGTTCATCAAAGAAGCGATATCACGAATGCTGCCATAGACGGACTTGAACAGGGGAAAGCGCATCAACTGCCGCTCAATCCAGCTCCAGAGCCAGACGATGGGGCTAACAGAAAACAGTAACCCGGCAATAAATACCAAGGCTGTGACCAGAATAAAACCGGCTCCGATGAACACAGTGTCCATGCCCAGCAGAGAGAAGAGTAACTTGCCCAGACTGTCGAGAGATTCAAACAGGGACCAGAACAGCCAGAGACTAAGCGCCATGGGCAGCAGATTAAGCAAGCCGCGGATCAGGGTTTGTTTCATTGAATTCCTCTTGATATTTAAGACTGTATAGGGCGCAGGACAGAGGCTCAAAGGAAGGTTTCTCGGTAGCCCCTTCCCCAACAGGCGCTCAACTCTGTATCCTGACAGAGACGCAAATCGATAGCAAAATGTTGTGCATTACCCCGAAAGGCCGCAGGGTCTCTCGGGCGCGATAAGGAGAATAACAGCATGCGCGTAACCCGACTGGACCACCTGGTGTTGACCGTCCGCAACATAGAGCAGAGTGTCGCCTTCTACCAAAAATTGGGCATGAAACGCCAAACCTTTGCCGATAACAGAACGGCGCTGCAATTTGGCGATCAGAAAATCAACCTGCACCAGCTTGGCCGCGAATACTACCCCAATGCCGCCAAAGCCCAAAGCGGTTCGGCGGACTTGTGTTTTATCACCTGTGGTTCACTCAAGGATACTATGGCACATCTCAGTGCCGTGGGTATCGACATCGAAGAGGGCCCCGTCGCCCGTACCGGCGCCACAGGCCCGATAGACTCAGTCTATATTCGCGATCCTGACGGCAACCTGATCGAGCTGGCAGAATATCGTGTTGACTAGGCTGGGCTTTGACGAGACTGCTTTGACTAAGTGCTCTGTTGACTAAGTGCTCTGTTGACTAAGTGCTCTGTTAACTAAGTGCTCTGTTGACTAAGTGCTCTATTGACCAAGTCCCCAGTTGACTAAGTCTCTGTTGACCAAGTATTCCGTTGACCAAGAGCTCCGTTGACCGGTCGGTGCAGCTAACCGAGCTGCACCGACCCAAACAGCGACAAAAAAGCCGCTTGAATGCAAGCGGCTTTCTCTAAGGCTCGCGGATAAGAGCTTACAGCTCTTTTTCCATCTCCTCGTAGGAGACATGGCGTACGTCTTTGCCTTTTACGTAGTAAATCACGTACTCACAGATATTCTTGCAGCGGTCCCCTACCCGCTCAACCGCGCGGGCAGCCCAGAGCACATCCAGCACACCGGGAATAGAGCGTGGATCTTCCATCATGTAAGTCATCAACTGGCGAATAATGCCTTCATATTCCTTGTCCAGCTTGGCGTCTTCCTTGTGCAGCTCCAGCGCCGAGTCGGCGTCCATCCGCGCCAACGCATCCAGGGTAGAATTCAACATGCGGGTGGCATGACGCCCCATGGACTCAATACTGACCAGCAGCGGCTGCTGATTATTGCTGCGCTTCTCCTGTGCCGCCTTGGCGATACGCACACAGGCATCGCCGATGCGTTCGAGATCGGCAATAGACTTGGAGATGGCTATCACCAGACGCAAGTCACTGGCCGCCGGCTGCCGCTTGGCAATGATGCGGGTGCATTCTTCATCTATCATCACCTCCATGCCGTTGACCTTGTGATCGCCTTCTATCACTTTCTGTGCCAATTCAGCATCCAGGCTGCCCAGAGCATCCAGCGCCTGTTCCAGCTGGCGCTCTACCATACCGCCCATGGCCAGTACCCGGTTGCGGATATCTTCCAGTTCGGCGCTGAACTGGCCTGAGATATGTTTATTCAGGTTCTTGTTTTCCATTTGCTTCCCCTTGCTCGGACGCAGCGTTTATCAACCGTAGCGGCCGGTAATATAATCTTCGGTCTTACTCTGTTTTGGCGTAGTAAAAATAGTGTTGGTATCCGAGTACTCGATCAGCTCGCCCATATACATAAAGGCGGTTTGGTCCGACACCCTGGCAGCCTGTTGCATGTTGTGGGTCACTATCACCACAGTGTACTTGGACTTGAGCTCAGAGATCAGCTCTTCGATGGTCAAGGTAGAGATAGGATCCAGTGCCGAAGTCGGCTCATCAAGCAGCAAGACTTCCGGCTCGATGGCAATCGCCCGGGCAATTACCAGACGCTGCTGCTGACCACCGGATAGTCCGAAGGCGTTGTCATGCAGTCTGTCTTTCACCTCATCCCAGATGGCGGCGCCGCGCAGTGAACGTTCACAGGCTTCATCCAGCTCACGGCGATTGTTCACGCCCTGCAGGCGCAGACCATAGACCACATTTTCATAAATGGACTTGGGGAAAGGATTGGGGCGCTGGAACACCATGCCCACATTGCGTCTCAGCGCCGCGACATCCACTTTCTTGTCGTAGATGTTTTGGCCATGGAGCAAGATCTCCCCGTCGATATAACAGTTATCCACCAAATCATTCATCCGGTTGATGCAGCGCAGCAAGGTGGACTTACCGCAACCACTGGGGCCGATGAAGGCGGTGACCTTCTTCTTGGGGATTTTCATGGAAACATCAAACAGCGCCTGCTTGTCACCATAGCGCAGATCCAGGTTACGGATCTCCAGCGCCGTCTCTTCGGCAGGCAGGTTCGCCAGATCCAGCGTCTCAGTATTCATTACCGATGAGTCTATCGAAATCATATTCTGTCCTATCACTTCAGGATAATCGTCAATTAGTGTTCAAGCGAGCGGTACTTTTCACGCAGATGATTGCGCACGCTGATAGCCGTCAGGTTGAGTGCCACGATCACAGATACCAGCAGGAACGAGGTGGCATAGACCAAAGGCCTGGCCGCTTCTACGTTGGGGCTCTGGAAACCGACATCATAAATATGGAACCCGAGGTGCATAAACTTACGCTCAAGATGCACGAAGGGGAAATTCATATCCACAGGCAAGGTAGGCGCCAACTTGACCACCCCCACCAGCATCAAGGGTGCCACTTCGCCGGCGGCGCGGGCAACAGCCAGAATAAGCCCTGTCATAATCGCCGGGCTGGCCATGGGGATAATAATCCGCCACAGGGTTTCGGCCTTGGTGGCCCCCAGTGCCAGGCTGCCCTGACGCACTGAGCTTGGAATACGTGACAAGCCTTCTTCGGTGGAAACTATCACCACAGGCAGGGTCAGAATCGCCAAAGTCAGTGCCGACCAGATAACCCCGGGAGAGCCAAAGGTGGGCGACGGCAACGCCTCTGGATAGAACAGCTGATCCAGCGAGCCCCCCAACATATAGACAAAGAAGCCCAGACCAAACACCCCGTACACAATCGAAGGCACACCGGCGAGGTTGATCACCGCGATACGTATCATCTTGGTGATCGGCCCTTTCTTGGCGTATTCGTGCAGATAGATGGCGGCCACCACACCGAATGGTGTCACTATCACGGCCATCAACAACACCATGAATACTGTGCCGAAAATCGCCGGAAACACCCCGCCCTCTGTGTTGGCTTCGCGGGGATCGTCACTGATAAAGCGTCCCAGACCAACAAACCAATGGCCAACCTTGTCGATAAAGCCCATGCGGTTGACATAGCTGACATCCAGCACCGAATCCAGGCTGAGGGTCACTTCTTCGCCGCGCATGTCGCGTACTATCACAGAGTCGCGCCCGGCTTGCTCACGCAGAGAAAACAGCTGCTTTTCCAACCCTTGATAATGCTGATCCAGTTGTTGACGCTTGGACTCAAGCTCGGCCTTGCGCTCAGGCGTCAGGGCATCGTCAAGCTCATAGCCACGCTCTTTAAGGCGCAGACGTTCGAGCTCATAGTTAACCGCGCCTATGTCCTGCTTCTGCAGTGTCATCGCCTGATCGGCCAGGTCCACTGCGCGCTCGATATGCTCCTCGAGTGAGTGCTGCACATCGCCGCCTAGCTCCAGCCGCTGGCCCTTCTCAATCACGGCCACAGGATAGCCGTAGAAGTTACCGTTCTTGGTACGCTCTATCATGGCCAAGCCTTCCGGGGTGGAGCGCGACAAAATATCTGTCTCCAGAATCCAGCGGAAATCCAGGCCGACAAACTCACGGTTACCCGTCTTGACCAGATAGCGGGTCACAAACTCACCCGGCTCTGAGTTGAAGTGGTAACCGGCGGATTTCAACCGCTCGGTCGGCACTTCTTCTCTGTCGTACAGCTCACCTATCAGGGTGTAGCGCTGGCCTTTGTCATCCTGCATCTCCCACTGATAGATATCCGCGGGCCAGAAATAGCTCAGGCCACGCCAGGCGATGAGTAACAATAGCCCCAACACCGCAATCAAACTCAGGCTAACGGCGCCCCCTGTCATCCAGATCCAGGGAGAGCCTGATTTAAACCACTTACCCATTGCACAAACCCCTTAAGGTGATTGGCGAAACATCTAGTGTTCTATTCATAATTTATCTCCCGTTACAGTGAGCTGTAGCGGTCACGCAGACGCTGACGCACCACTTCGGCCACAGTGTTGAACAGGAAGGTAAAGATAAAGAGCACAAAGGCTGCGAGGAACAATACCCGGTAATGGGAGCTGCCGATGGCCGACTCCGGCATTTCCACCGCGATATTGGCCGCCAGGGTCCGCATCCCTTCAAACACGCTCCACTCCATGATGGCGGTGTTCCCCGTGGCCATGAGTACAATCATGGTTTCACCCACGGCGCGGCCAAGGCCCATCATGACTGCCGAGAATATCCCCGGGCTTGCGGTCAGCAGCACTACCCGGGTCAGGGTCTGCCAGGGGGTCGCTCCCAAAGCCAGGCTGCCGTTCGACAGATGACGCGGCACAGAGAAGATGGCGTCTTCAGCAATGGAGAATATGGTTGGAATGACGGCAAAGCCCATGGCAATCCCCACCACCAGCGCATTACGCTGATCGAAGGTGATCCCCAATTCATTGGTGATGAACTGGCGGGTGTCGCCGTGGAAGAAGGCCACTTCGATTGCCGGGCTGATGGCAAAAGAGAACCAACCGACAAAACAGATAACCGGGATCAGCATCAGTTCCTGATAGGTTTCAGGCAGTATCGCCTTAATGCGACCCGGCAGCTTGGACCAGGC
Source organism: Shewanella chilikensis (assembly GCF_037953065.1). NCBI lineage: Bacteria > Pseudomonadati > Pseudomonadota > Gammaproteobacteria > Alteromonadales > Shewanellaceae > Shewanella > Shewanella chilikensis. The sequence continues at coordinate 2,715,893 of NZ_CP149966.1, forward strand.
ATAGGCACTGGTCACTATGCTTATCGGCAACAACAGCAGCAAGGCCAGAATGCCGGGCAGATGCTCTTCAATCAGCGGCGCCAGCCAGAGACCGGCCAGGAAACCGAGGATCACTGTCGGCAGGGCTTCCATGATTTCAATGGTGGGTTTGACTATGCTGCGCACCTTGGGCGACATGAAATAGGCGGTATAGATGGCGCCGGCAATCGCCAGAGGAACGGCAAACAGCATGGCATAGAACGCCGCCTTGAGCGTACCGAATGCCAGCGGCATCAGGCTGAGCTTGGCTTCAAAATCATCCGAGCCGGAAGTCGACTGCCAGACAAACTGCGGCTCAGGGTAACCTTCATACCATACCTTGTTCCACAGGGCGCTCCAGGAAACTTCCGGGTGGTCGTTGTCAACCGCGTACAGATGCAGCTTGCTGCCATCCTCAATGATCAAGGCATTGGAGCGGGGACTGAAACCCATAACACCCGGCGCCTTGAAGTCGAACTTCTTGTCGAACAGCTCGCGCTCACTCGTGGTGTAAAGCAAAGACAGTTCACCCTCTGGGCTCACAGTGGCAAAGCTCTTGCGGTAGAACTCAGAGGCTATGGTGTCCACCTTACCCAAACCGCTAAACTCGCGGATCTCCTGATAGACACGGCCGCGGTCGCTGGCCACCTGAAAATACTGGGCCACCACACCGCTGTCGTAGCCTACCAGCAGTGAACTGGCGCCCGCCAGCAGGCTCAAACTGGTGACCTTGGCCTTGGCTTTCTCAACATCTATCACCTGTTGCAGCGATATTTCATCCGCATACTGAATCTTGTAGACAAAAATCTTGTTGCCGGACTGCAGCAGCAGTTGGCGCTGATCCGGGGTCATGAGTTGATGTTCAGTACGGGAAGGCGCATCCGGCAGTGGCATGGTTTGTGTGTTCCACTCCACTTCCTCGGTCATCATGTTCTCTTCGCCGACCATCTTGGTCAGTTGCCAGCGATTCTGGCTGTCTTGGTAGGCAAAGCTCATGCTCTCCGAGCTATAGCCGAAGGCGAGGTTCTTGAGTGGCGAGCCATCCTCGGCAACCGTCAGTGCCGACTCCCCCAGTGGATACTTAACCTTGGGAGTGATTAGGCGCTGGTTATTGGGATAGCTAACACCAAACTCGACCCCGGCCAACAAGAGTTGACCGTTATCCAGCCCGAGGGCAAACAACTGTTGGCTCGGCGCGCTGACAGCGCTGCTGACCACTTTGCTCGAATCTGGCACTGGCAGTTTCACCTGCTGGTGCTGTTGATTGCCTTTGACCCTGAAGAAATCCACCACGCCTTGGTCACCGACCCGATAGAGCAGTTCATTTTGCTCGTCACTGCCCACCATCAGCGTCTTGTCTGAACTGGCCGGCAGGCTCACCTCAGTAACAGGTTTAACACTGGCGCTATCAAACACCGGCTTAATCACGTAAAGCAGATAGAAAAAGATCAACAAAAGAGCGACGAACACCATGGTTCCGCCCACTGTTACCCCTATCTGCGCGGCCTTATCCTTGAAGGCTCTGCGGCCGGAGCCTTTGCTCACCAACAAATCTTTCGACGCAGAAGCAGGTTGAATGACCTGACTTTCCATTAAGAACCTCTATTATTAATAGCTGTTAGGCTTTTTACCGAATTAACCGTACGTTATTGCGTTTCGGCCAACCCGGGTAAGACCATCCCTTATCGAGTGGCTGGGATTATATGACGCAAAAATGACAATAGTGTTACATAGCTTTTTTTAACATTATTCAGGAGTCTGTCTACCATGCTTCGTTACCTTATCACACTGCAAGTCCCTGACAGAAAAGGATTGGTTGAGCAGATTGCCCATGCGGTCAGCCGCCACGGCGGCAATTGGCTCGACTCGGAATTACGTCATATAGACGGGATTTTTGCCGCTATTTTGCTGCTTGAGGTTCCCAGCGAACACTGGGATGACCTGCTCGATGCCCTGGAGTGCATAGATGGTATGGCGCTCACCAGTGCCAGGGCCGGCCAGCAGCAGAAATATATCAAACGCCTGAGTTTCAACCTGGTGGCCTACGACAGGCCCGGGCTGGTGCTGGACATTTCCAACAGGATCAATGCCCTGGGCATCAATATCGAGCAATTCAGCAGCAAGTTTGAAACCGCGGGCCATACCGGCATCGCCCTGTTTCGGGCCACCATCAGCCTGGGATTGACCGACCCTATGCAGGAGGAGCGCCTGACCGAATCCCTCTACAGCATAGGTGATGATCTGGTACTGGATAAGCTGAATCTGACCTGAGCCCGATACCGCAGCTACCCGACCTCTGACTCTTGAGTGCCTGCAAAAGCAGCAACCGATGTGCAATCGATAATTCCTGTTAGGAAAACTGATACACTGGCGAAAATCACAAGAACAGAGTTTTGTCGTTATGCTTGGAACACTGGATAAGATGGCCGTCGCCCTGGACGAGAACCATCTGGCACAATACACCCTCAGAGTGGCTGAACAGCGCCTGGCGTTGAACCCTTTGATAGGCAAGAGTTTAACCCTGAGTCACACGGGTAACATCTTCTGCTGCAACTGCGGTAAGAAGACCAAGAAGAGTTACTCCCAGGGCCACTGTTATGTCTGTATGCAGAAACTCGCCAGCTGCGATCTCTGCGTGATGAAACCGGAAACCTGCCACTATGATCAGGGAACCTGCCGCGAACCCGAATGGGGTGACACCCATTGCATGGTGCCCCACTATGTTTACCTGTCCAATACCTCGGGAATAAAGGTCGGCATTACCCGCCACACCCAGTTGCCCACCCGCTGGCTGGATCAGGGAGCCACCCAGGGGCTGCCGATATTCAAGGTCAGCAGCAGGCAGCTTTCCGGCCTTATCGAAGTCGAACTGGCCAAACTGATTGCCGACAAGACCAACTGGCAGGCGATGCTCAAGGGCAACAACAACGAGATAGATCTCAAGGCCAAGGCCGAAACGCTATTGCCGAGTATCGAAACCCGCTTGCACGAGCTGGCAATGAGCCGCGGTGATTACAAGATAGAGAGATTGACCGAGACAGAGACGCAAATTCACTACCCGGTCAGTGAGTTTCCCAAGAAGATCAAGTCCCATAACTTTGATAAAGAAGCCGTTGTCAGCGGCACTCTGATGGGCATCAAGGGGCAGTACCTGCTTTTCGATACCGGAGTAATCAATATCCGCAAATTTACCTCTTATGAAGTGGAAGTCAGCTACTGATTTTTTAATTTGAGCAAACAAACGGCGCCGCTGGAATGGGCGCCGTTTGATTGCTCAGTACCTTTGGTGCTTGCCAGTACCCCAGAGGCTGCCTATGATGGCCGCCAATAACGCCCTTACACAGATACAGAGCAGAATATGGCCACAGACTCCATGATGGGATCCCAGACTATCGCCGCCCAGACCCAGGCTTGGGTCAAGGAGGTGATCATGAAGTACAACATCTGCCCCTTCGCCAGGCGGGAAGTCGAGCGCGACTCGATTCGTTACACAGTTTGCGAAGAAAGCCGCATGGATACTGCCTTGCAGGCGTTGCTGGACGAGTGCCAATATCTGGATGAGCACCCACAAGCGGAAACCAGCCTGTTCATTCTGCCGAGGGGCTTTGAAGGTTTTCACCTCTATCTGGATCTGTTGGCCTTTGCCGAGCAGCTGTTATTCGAAGAAGGTTATGAAGGGGTTTACCAGTTGGCCAGCTTTCACCCCGACTATTGTTTCGAAGGGGAGGCCCAGGATGATGCCGCCAACTATACCAACAGAGCGCCCTATCCAACTCTGCACATCATACGTGAAGCCAGTATGGAACAGGCCCTGGCCGAATATGATGATCCTGAGTCGATTCCCGAGCGCAACATCGCCTTTGCCCGCCGCAAGGGCAGCGAATTCTTCGCCAAACTGCTGCAAAACTGCCTGAGCCGAAAATTATAAAAAAGCAAAAAGTGATTGAGAGATAGAAGAATATTGTTGCAATCGAGGCTTGTAGTTAGAAAATAAACCTATGCGACAGGCTAAACACCAACCTGGCATCGGCGTTATCCGAGTCCAGGCTGGTATCTTCACCTGCCAGCTCAATATCTATGCCGTGATATTGAGTCTGATAGGCGATGCGATAATGTTGATAGCCTCTGCTTCCCTGCCACTGCCACTTGTCTGTATCATCCGATGTGGAACGGTCAAAACTCAACCTCAGCCGGTGACCAGGCGCCAATTCAAAACTGTGGGCCAGCATCACTATGCTGTGGCCGGCACAGGTACCAAAGTAATCCCAGCTGTACCAGAGATTCAGCTCCGACTGACCGAATGGCGACTGATAACCCCACTTGGCATAAGCTTCTGGATAGTTGTAGTCATCGGAAAAGGATTCGCCGTGATAGCTGTAATAAGCTAGCCCAGCATCCAGGCTCAGGTTTTCATTGAACCGGTAGAAATAACCTGCGTAACCGTCAAGTTCCAACCAGGTATCATCAGCGCCACCGAAATCGACATTGGAAGCAAAACTGCCAAGATACCAACCATTTTCACTACTGTAATCCAAGCTGGCCTGTAACGCCGGGCCTTCATCTGTCTGACTGACCCCGTTGAAACTGTAATCCGATACCAGGGTCACGGTCGATGACCATTCGGCTTGGGCTGCAAATGTCAGTGTCAGCAGCGCAGCTAAACCGCTGCACTTGAGACAGTTTGCCATGGTGTTTAAACCCATCTGTGTTCCTCTTTTAGTTTTATAGATTGAAGTTTGCATCAGTCGGCTAGCTTTATTTTATTAAAATCTATGGTGTTTTCTTTGGGAGAGCCTTGGATCCGGCTCAAGGTTTTCAGCTTGGTCAACAGCATGTAACCGGCGCAGGTTAAGATAAGCCCGATGGCCAGAGCCCCTACCCATTGGATCTCCAGAAAATCCAGTTGGAACAGCAAAGTCAGCAGCACCATCACGGCGATATTACCAAGCAGATAGTTGCGTTTACCCAGCCTGGCAACCGTCAGTCCCAGATTATCTGTGTAGAGACGGATCAATGAGTCCAAAGAATTAATCACAAAGGTAATGCCCACCATGACCATGGCCAAGTTATAAAAGCCGGATGTTGAGATAGCCCGGGTGTCATAGAAATAGAGGACACTGAACCAAATAGCGACCGGAATGGAGGGGAAAACCATCATGGCCAACAGCAGTTGCCAGGTCTTGATCCCACCGACAAAACGCGAGGTAAACTGGCCTATCATTATGCTCCAGGCAAACCACCAGAACAGGTAAAAGGCGTGATAGTCATTGAGGGGCAATACAAAATGTTTGATATCGACAAAGTAATCACCCAATAACGAAAAGGTGGTAATAAAGTCGCCGACAGTGCCGTTCTCTCCTAAAAATGCACCGCTCCACATCAGGGCTATCAGCGCCACAAACAGCCAGGTACTGGCCAGGCTCAGCACCTTGACGTATTTAATGCTGGTACTGGAATAAACCGCGATGGCTATAACGGCAAACACTATCAGATAGAAGGCGCCTATGATGGACTCTCCATCGCCCATCTCCGGCAGATACCAGGGCAAGTTGCTGAGCAGCAGATAAGCGGTGAAGGCACAGGTGCCGATAATCACCATGTTGTTGATGAATTTTACCGGCTTGAGTTCAAAGAACTTCACTCTGGGCTCAATGACGCAAAAATAGAAACAGGTGACAAAGTAAAAACCCCAGATGAGAAAGGCCCAAAATCCAAACTCTATTGCCAATGGATTGGAAAAGGCGTATTCGGGGCTGCTGTTGGTATCTGTGTAAGTGCCGAATTCAGTCAGTGGGAACATGATCAAGCCAACATCCAGGCCTGAGGTAAACAAAATAGCGATAAAGGTGTTGATTCGCACCGGGGTGACACCTACGCAGGGGATGTTGCCCCACCGATACAGGATCACCCCTATCATAGCAAAGGTAAATAAGATCCCTGCTGAAAGCCAAAGCTCCATAATTTTTCCCTTTAATTTTGATTTAAATTATATTTTTCCAATTCCAGCCCCTGACTAATGGCGAATTTCGGCCAGCAAAAAGCCCTCGGCTTGGCTGCGCCGATTTCAGCATTGACAGGGGGTAAGGGGCCGACTGCAGACTGGCCCCTTGGATTTTAAGATCAGCTAGGCCGCTCGGGTGCGTGGCAGCGCTGCTGTGCTCGCCACTTGTCAGCCAGAACAACTGTGGCATCAGAGGCCGGTAACGCTTCACGGCCGCGGATAATATCGGCGGCCTTCTCTGCCAACATTATGGTAGGTGCATTGAGGTTGCCATTGGGAATGGTGGGGAATACGGAAGAGTCCACGACTCTCAGTCCTTCAATGCCATGCACCCGGTTTTGCGGGTCTACCACGGCCATGGGATCTGTACCCATCTTGCAGGAACAGGATGGATGATAAGCACTCTCTACCGAGCGACGAACAAAGGCATCTATCTGCTCATCGGTTTCCACTTCGGCACCAGGCTGGATCTCTTCTCCGCGATAACCATCGAACGCCGGCTGATGAATAATTTCCCGGGTCAGGCGCACACAGGCGCGAAAGCCTTCGATATCATCCTGGTGTTGCAAATAGTTAAAACGTATCTGCGGATGCCGGTGCGGATCGCTGCTCTGTACCCTGACCCATCCCCGGCTCTTGGGCTTATTGTGGCCGATATGCACCTGAAAACCATCGCCATCAAAGGCTTCCCGGCCGTCATAACGCATGGCGGCGGGCAGGAAGTGATACTGGAGATCCGGAGCGGCCAGGCCCGCCTTGGAGCGGATAAAACCGCAGGATTCAAAATGGTTGGTGGCACCGAGTCCTGTCTTGGTAAAGAACCAACGGCTGCCGATCAGGAACTTGTTCCACCAATCCAGTTTGCGGTTGAGGGAAACTGGCTGGGTGCAACGGAACTGAAAATAGAACTCCAGATGATCCTGAAGATTCTCCCCCACCCCGGGCAAGGCATGCTCCAGCTCAATACCGGCTTCTTTAAGGACTTCGGGCGCACCTATACCGGAAAGCTGCAGCAGATGGGGGGAGCCCACAGGACCTGCTGAAAGGATCACTTCACCGCCCATGCCAACCATGGCCTGCTGCAACTTGCCGCCGCATTCATAGCGCACCCCGGTTGCCACCTTGTCCTGCAGCAATACCTTGTGCACCAAGGCGCCGGTCACCACTTTCAAATTATCCCGTGTCATAGCCGGACGCAGATAGGCATTGGCCGTAGACCAGCGCACACCATTTTTCACCGTCATATGCATGGCGCCAAAGCCTTCCTGCTGGGCACCGTTGTAATCAGCTGTGGCCAGGTACCCGGCTTGCACACCGGCATCAACAAAGGCCTTATACAGGGGGTTAGCCATGCGGTTGCCGTTATTGACCCCCAAGGGCCCACTATCGCCTCGATACTTGTCACCGCCAAAGGCCCAGGTCTCGGCCTTTTTGAAATAGGGCAAGCAATCGGCGTAACTCCAGCCCTCGGCGCCACTGGCCTGCCACTCATCAAAGTCATGGGCGTGACCGCGAACGTAGACCATGCCGTTGATGGATGACGAACCGCCGAGCACCTTGCCCCTAGGACAATGCATGCGCCGGTTGTCCAGACCCGGTTCAGGCTCGGTTTCGAACTGCCAGGCATACTTTTGGGTATTCATGGGAATGGACAACGCCGTCGGCATCTGAATAAAGATGCTGCGATCGCTGCCGCCGGTTTCCAGCAACAAGACCCGTTTGTTTTTATCTTCGCTCAGGCGGTTGGCCAGCACGCACCCTGCGCTACCGGCACCGACAATGATGTAATCAAAATTCTGGTTCATAACGGCTCCTTAAAATGGACTTTCCAGGGGCTGCATGCCGACATAAACCGATTTGGTCTGGGTATAAGCCTTGAGGGTTTCACTGCCGTTCTCCCGGCCGACTCCCGAAAGCTTGTAGCCACCGACGGGCATCTCCGAGGGTGAGGCGCCATAGGCATTGATCCAGCAGATCCCGGCCTGAAGCCTATGAATCACCCTGTGGGCGCGGCGAATATCACGACTAAATACCGCAGCAGCCAGACCAAGGGCCGTATCGTTGGCGCGGCGGATCACTTCCTCTTCATCGTCGAAAATCAGTACAGACATCACGGGGCCGAAGATCTCTTCCCGGCAAATACGCATCTTGTCATCACAGTCGACAAATACGGTCGGCTCAACAAAGAAACCTTCGGGGGCCGAGTCCGGCGTTAAAGGCTTGCCACCGCAAAGAAGCCTCGCCCCCTCGGCCTGTCCAAGGGCGATATACTCGAGCACCTTGTCTCTGTGCGCGCTGGATATCAGGGCGCCGAAATTGGTGTCCGGCGCCATGGGGTCGCCGGCCTTGATATTAGCCATCCTTTGCTGCAAACGTTCGATAAAGGCCGGGTAAAGACTGCGGGCGACATAGACCCGGGTACCATTGGTACAAACCTCCCCTTGGGTATAAAAGTTGCCCAGCATGGCGGCGCTGACGGCATCTTCCAGCTCGGCGTCTTCAAAGATGATCAGCGGGGACTTGCCCCCCAGTTCCATGGTGACATCCTTGAGACTGGAGGCCGCTGCCGCCATCACCTTCTTGCCTGTGCCCACTTCGCCGGTAAATGACACCTTGGCGATATCCTCGCTGTGAGTCAGCCATTGACCTACTTCGGCCGCGCCCTGCACCACATTAAACACCCCGGCGGGCACACCCGCTTCGATAAAGATTTCCGCCAGCTTCAGAGCGCCGAGCGGGGTCTCCTCAGACGGCTTGAAGATCATCGCGTTACCGGCGGCCAACGCCGGCGCCGACTTCCAACAGGCTATCTGCAAAGGATAATTCCAGGCGCCGATACCGGCGCAAATCCCCAGAGGTTCACGGCGGGTATAGAAGAAATCATCACCAACACTTTGCTGACAGCCTTCCAGGCCCACCACGATACCGGCGAAGTATTCTATGGCATCGGCCCCTGTGACCACGTCCACCACAGACGCCTCTTGCCAGGGTTTCCCCGTATCCAGCACTTCAATTTTGGCCAGATCATCGTTGCGTTGGCGCAGCAGGGCCACAGCCTTCAACAGCACCCGGCTACGCGCCATGGCGCTCATGGCTGACCATGCGGCAAATCCGCGTTTGGCACTGGCAATGGCCGCCTGTTTGATGGCCTCATCGGCCACTTCAACGTGGTATTGCACCTGGCCGGTGCCAGGGTTAATCACCTCAAAGGATTCACCCGAGGCGTTGGCCATATAATGACCGTCAATAAAATTCTGATAAACAGGCTGTGTCATCAATGTACTCCGTGATAAGCCAGACTTTGGTCAATGAAATCGATACACCAGGATTCTGCGGCAGCGAACGACAACTCAGGCTCAGGACTGAGAGCACTGCGCAGCCAAAAACCGTCAATCATGGCAGCCACCTGCTCGGCACTCTTGAGCGCCTGGTCCCTGGGCAATAACTGTTTGAAAGAGAAGGCCAGGTTGCTCTTCAATCTGGCACTGTTGACCTGCTGTAACCTGGCAAGCCCGGGCTCGTGCATGGACTGAGCCCAGAAATTAAGCCAGGTACGGGTAGCCGCCCCCGAACGTTGAAACTCGGTGAAGTTGGCCGCCACTATGGCGTGCAGCCGTGCCTTGGGGGAAAGCTGCCGCTCTGCCGTTTGGGTCAGCAAAGCCAGCTTCAGTTGCTCAAGCAAATGCCGCAATGTCGCTTCAATCAGCTCCTGCTTGCCACCGAAATAATGGCTGATGATCCCCGACGACAACCCAGCCAAGCGGCTGATACTGTTGATGGTGGTATTGTGCAAACCATTGGCGGCCACCGAAGCCATAGTGGCATCTATCAGCTGCTGGCGGCGCACAGGTTTCATTCCAATCTTAGGCATATTTTTGTTAATTGACCGTTCAATTAAAAACAAGCCTAATGATTTGAACTGTAATTATCAACCTGACCAAAACCGAATTTTTAGATCACACAAGTCACAAAAGAGTGATTTACCTCACAGCAACAAACGCTTACGTTGCTTGAAATTTATCTGAAAAAGTTTCTATTCACCGACAAAACTTCGCTATTTCTGAAGTGTTAACCGAAAAATCACCGCAGAACCATCTAAGCGCTCACCGCCCAAAATAGTTACAACAGATATCATTAGAGCTAAAACCTTATGCCTAACTATTTAACCAGATAGCGCAGATAAATACGCCTGTCACTCCGGACCGAACCTGCTTGCTTGGAAGCCGGACTCTGAGATTGAGACTGTGGATAAGGGGAGGACTACCGAGGGAAGCAGAGAATAAGGTGACAATGAGAAAAAGTGATTAGTATGAGGAGTTATGACTAAAAAAAGAGAAATACTGAACCTGGAAACCGACTAACGCTTAACCATGTTGAAACAGGTAACAGATAAATAAAATGAAAAGGCGGATAAACCGCAAGACAAGAGCCCCTGCAAGGGGTTAGAGAGCCCCTGCAAGGGGTTAGAGAGCCCCTGCAAGGGGTTAGAGAGCCCGGCCAAATACCGGGCTCTTGCAACAGATGAAGTCGACTGAGCAGAAAAATAACTGCCGCAGCAAAACCTATGACTGACGACCGAAATCTATCAGGGTGTTGCGATACAGCTCAAGCAGCGCCTCATCGCGTACCCCTACCCCAACACTTTGCGCCGGCATATCGCTCCAGTCATCATGGGGATGGCGCCGCTCATAGGTTTTCTGCATTGTGTGTCCTATAGCCGGCCCGGAACAGACCACCCGTACAGGTCCCTTTCTCAGGGTAAATAGGCTGGGGTCTATCACGTAGGCAATGGCCGAGGGGTCATGCACGTGGCAGCCGGAAATACCCAGACTACGCTGGTAAAAGTCAAGATAGAAACGGCTTATCTGATGAATAAAGCGTCCCGGCTCACCGGCTTCATCGCGTAGCTTATCCAGATACTCGGGCGTAAAGAAACTCTCATGGGTCACATCCAGACCGATAATCACCACGGGCCAGTCGGCGGTAAATACGATATCGGCCGCCTCAGGATCGTCATGGATATTGGCTTCGGCAAACGGGCTGACATTGCCCTGATGACCGTTGACCCCGAAGGCTCCGCCCATAACCACCACTTCCTTTACCAATTTGGTGATCCCGGGTTCATGCTGCAGCGCCAGCGCCAGATTAGTTAGAGGCCCGACAGCCACCAAAGTGATCTCCCCCGGTTGCGCTTTGAGCTGCTCGACAATATATTGCCAAGCCGGACGGGGGTCGGCGCTCAGCTTGACATCGGCGGCGTTGACTTGCAGCTCACCAAAACCGGTTTCACCATGAACTGTGGTGGTAGGGCCGACGGGAGGGCGCAACAGCGGCTTATCCGCCCCCATGGACACGTCTGCCTTCATGCCATATTTCTGTTTCAGATACAGTGCATTACAAGTGCTGTTTTCAATGGTGGCGTTGCCAAATATTGTGGTGATACCGATAAGATCCACAGCTGCATGACCTTCGGCAAACAAAATTGCCATAGCATCATCAATACCGGGATCTGTATCCAGGATAATTTTCTTCGTCACAATCCAGCTTCCTTTGCGATGTTATTGATATTATCTGTGCCACAACCAACCGGTAGCACCGAGCCATTCTAGCGCCAAATCGCGCGCTATGAGCTCCATAATGCCACGCTAAATAGCGAAAACGGTAGCAAAAGAACAATATCTGTTCACTTGTTCACTTAAGATAATCACTACCCTATTTGGCTTTCATCCGGATAAGCTTGAAAGTCCTTATAAGCGGTGAAACACGCAAAAAAGACACAAGAAATACGGCGATATTACGGCCAATTATTGCTTTGTTGACAACCGCCTACAGTAAAAATGCTGTTCTTGATAGCTGCGACCGAATAGGACTTTAGTCTGATATCAGCCACAACCACCTTCCATTAACATCAACACATCAAAACAACAACAAGAGGTGTCCCATGAATGCTGTGCTGTTGATGTTAATGGGCCTGGGCGCGATGACGGCCGGCTATTTTGTCTATTCAAAATTCATCTGCGAAAAAATCTTCAAAGTCGATCCCAACTTCGTGACTCCCGCGCACGAAATGCAGGATGGTATCGACTATGTGCCCACCAATAAATATGTACTCTGGGGCCACCACTTTACCTCAGTGGCCGGAGCTGCACCTATTATCGGCCCGGCTATTGCGGTTATCTGGGGCTGGGTGCCGGCCTTTCTCTGGGTAGTGTTCGGCACCATCTTCTTTGCCGGGGTGCACGATGCAGGCGCCATCTGGGCCAGTAACCGCAACAAGGCCAAATCCATAGGTGCGGTCACGGGGGATGTTATTGGTGAACGGGCCCGCAGCATCTTTATGGTAGTGATATTTTTGGTGCTGCTCATGGTTAACGCCGTGTTTGCCGTTGTCATTGCCAAGCAGTTGATCAACTTCCCCAGCGCCACCCTGCCGGTTTGGGGCGCCATTGTGGTAGCACTCATCATAGGCCAGCTCATCTACCGTCGTCTTATCAACCTCTTGATGGTATCCATTATAGGCGTGGCGGCACTGTACGCGCTGATTTATATCGGCCCATCCATGCCGCTGGCATTGCCGGAAACCCTGGGGCCGCTGTCGGATAACCAAAGCTGGATCATCCTGCTGTTTGTCTATGCCGCCATCGCCTCGCTGCTGCCGGTCTGGATGTTGCTGCAACCGCGGGACTATATCAATGGTATTCAGCTGTTTATCGGCTTAGGCTTGCTCTACGGCGCCGTGCTTCTGGGCGCGCCTGATATAGTGGCGCCGGCCTTTAATACCGATGTGCCCGAAGGCACTCCATCCTTGGTACCGCTGCTGTTCGTCACCATTGCCTGCGGCGCGATTTCCGGCTTCCACGGCCTGGTTTCCAGCGGAACCACCTCGAAACAACTGGATAAAGAGCCGGATGTACGTTTTGTCGGCTACTTTGGCGCCATAGGCGAAGGCTCTCTGGCACTGGCGGCCATCATAGCCGCCACAGCGGGTTTTGCGACCCTGGCCGACTGGCAGGCCATCTATCACGCCTTTGGTCAAGGGGGCGTCAGCGCCTTTATCAAGGGCGGCGCCAATATCCTCGAATCCGGGATAGGCATGGATGAAACCATGGCACAAACCCTGCTGACGGTAATGGTGGTGCTGTTTGCCGGTACCACCATGGACACAGGCTTGCGGCTGCAGCGTTACATCTTCCAGGAATGGGGCAGCATCTATAACCTCAACTGGATGCAAAATGGCGCCGTCGCCACTCTGCTGGCCGTGGGCACCTGCTTGCTGCTGGCCTTCGGCGCCGGCGGTGACGGCTCGGGTGGCATGCTGATCTGGCCGCTGTTTGGCACCACTAACCAGTTACTGGCTGGCCTGACATTGTTGGTGATCACAGTGATGCTGGTGAAACTGGGTCGCCCCATGTGGTATACCCTGGCTCCGCTTATCTTCCTGCTGGTGATGACCACCATGGGCCTGCTTATTCAACTCAAAGGCTTCTACGACAAGCAGGATTGGTTCCTGTTTACTCTGGACTTGGTGGTACTCATCGCCGCCATAGTGATTTCACTGGAGTGCAGTGCCACGCTGAGCCGTTCGCTCAAGGCGCGTAAAACTGCGGCGGAGAACGACTGATGAAACTGGCGAAGATCAAGGCATTGGTCAAAGACCTTAGCCACCTGGCGGAAGAGGCGTATAACGCCCCCTTCCGCTCGGCAGTCGCCCGCGCCCGCAGGGAGCAGGACGATCTTTTTATGCTACTGATCTTCTCCGAAATGATGGGGGTACCCAACCCGGCCAGTTACTACACTCTGGAGCTACAGCCCTTGATGCTGGAAAAGTTCCATGACTGGCACCTGCGTATGGGTATGCCCCACTCGCCGCTGGATCAGTTCAGATGCTGTTGAAACAAGATGTTAATTAAGGACGGGCTATGGCGCAGCTGACAGACAAACGTATTCTGTGGGTGGGTGGCAAAGGCGGTGTCGGCAAGACCACTGTCTCCTCCTCACTGGCCCTATTGGCGGCCGGACGCGGCAAGAAAGTCCTGCTGGTATCCACAGACCCAGCCCACAGCCTGAGCGATGCCTTTGCCAAACAGATAGGCGATCACTACACCCGGCTGGCACCCAATCTGGATGCGCTGGAAATCGACCCGGATGAGGAAGTGCGCCAACATCTCGACCGTGTCAGCCAACAGTTGAAGAGTTTTACCCGCCCGGAGATGTTCGCTGAAATTGAGCGGCAGATGCGCCTCACCCGTCAGTCTCCCGGTGCCCAGGAAGCGGCCTTGCTGGAGCGAATTGCCAAGACCCTGGAAAGCGGCCTCGGTGAATACGATCTGATTATTTTCGATACCGCGCCCACCGGCCATACCCTTAGGCTGCTCAGCCTGCCTGAGGCGATGGCCGCCTGGACCCAAGGTATGCTGAGCGCGAATCAGAAATCAGAAAAGCTCGGCGCCATGCTGTCGCACCTGACACCCAGGCGGGGCCGTGATGTCGATAACCCCTTCGACGATCCGGCCGAGCACGCTACCGCCGGAATGGAGCCGCGCAACAAGGCCATAGCCGAAACCTTGCTGGCGCGACAACGGCTGCTGCAGCGCACCCGTGAGCTGATTAAAGATCCGCAGCAAACAGGGCTGCTGTTTGTCCTGACCGCAGAAAAGCTGCCTATTCTGGAAACCCGCCGCGCTGTGGCCAGTTTGCAGGCAGAGCAGTTACCGCTTGCCGGTTTGGTAATCAATCGGTTGCTGCCACCCGAGGCCGACGGCAGTTTTCTTGCCAAACGCCGCCAGCAGGAAGCCGTGCACCTCGAAGAGATAGACGCAAACTTTAGCAGGCTGCCCCGCTTTCGACTGCCCCTCAAGGAAACCGATATCCAGGGTCTGAGCGGCCTTGAACAGATGGCGACCGAACTGGCCAAGGCCGGGCTGTAAAGCTGCCTGTTTGTTTTTCCCGATAAAACTTAGCCTACACCCTGGCTATATTGCCGCCGGAAATAACGATAATTTCCGATGCAACTCCATAATGTCCGTGTTGGTATCAGAGTGCTTACCTTCAATATGACATTATCTGTACGTATCAAGTTCTGCCGCGAACCAACGGTTCCCTATGTTGCCCATGTCTACTCTGTGCCGATCTCATTTTCGGCTCACTCCAAGCTGCGAAAAATTTAAAAAAACGCCCCGGTGATTTACTGCCTTACCGGGGCGTTTGGTTGGAGGGTTGCGGCCTGAGACCGCTTTTACAGTAAAGCAGCGCTGTTATTCGAAGCACTGTTATTCAAAGTGCTGTTACTCAAAGGCGATTCGAAGAACAGCCATTCCAATCACTGTCAGTCGAAGAAGCGTCGCCCTTCGGCGGCCATGGTCTTGAGCAATTCGCTCGGGGCGAATCTGTCGCCGAAGCGGCTCTGCAAGCGTTCCAGCTTGGCCAGCAACTGATCGGCGCCCATGGTGTCTATATAGTGGAAAGGCCCACCGAGGAAAGGCGGGAAACCAATGCCGAAGATGGCGCCAATATCCCCGTCGCGGGCAGAGGCTATGATGCCCTCTTCCAGACACCGCACCGCTTCATTGAGCATCTGCACCACACAGCGCTCTGCCAGGTTGGCATTTTCGGCGCCAACACCCGGCGCTATCCCCAGCACCTGATAAACGCTCTTGTCCACTTCCTTCTTCTTGCCGGCTTTGGGACCATAGAGATAGAAGCCCTTGGCGTTCTTGCGCCCCTTGCGGTCATCGGCGAGCAGCTTATCGAAGGCAGAGGGGGCAGCAAAACGCTCACCCAACTCTTTTTCGAGTATCGGCGAAATCTTGGCGCCCACATCAATACCCACTTCATCGAGCAGAGTGATAGGGCCGACCGGGAAGCCAAACTTCACCAGCGCCTTATCCAGGCTCTCGACACTGTTGCCCTCGAGCAGCAGCTGCGCCGCTTCATTCATATAGAGCGCCAGAATACGATTCACATAGAAACCGGCGCCGTCTTTCACCACTATCGGCGTCTTGCCCTGTTTGCGGGCAAAGGCCACTGTGGTGGCTATCGTCTGGGGGGAGGTCTTGTCGTGAGCAATCACTTCCACCAGCGGCATCTTCTCTACCGGCGAGAAGTAATGCAGGCCGATGACGTTTTCCGGCCTGGCGGCGGCTTCAGCAATCTGACCTATGGGCAGAGACGAGGTGTTGGAAGCAAAAATAGTGTGTTCACCGCATTCGCGCTCGATATCCCGCACCATTTGATGCTTGAGATTGAGATCCTCAAATACCGCCTCGACCACTATGTCGGCATCCTTGACCCCAACATAGTCTGTAGTGGTCGTCATCAAGGCCATCTGCTTATCGCGCACCGCCGGGGTCATATGCCGACGCTTGACGCCCTTATCCAGTAACTTATAGGCATAGCCCAGCGCATTGCTGAGTCCCTGCTCACTGATATCCTTGACCCGCACCGGAATTTTGGCCTTGGTGGTGGTCACTGAGGCGATACCGCCGCCCATCAGGCCACCGCCGAGCACTACGGCCTTGTGAACCGGACGAGGCTCAGCACCTTCGGCGCCGGTTTCCTTTTTCATTTCTGTGGTGGCAAAGAAGATGGAGCGCAGCGCCGCCGACTCGGGCGTCACCACCAGCTCGCCGAAATGGCGCGCCTCGGTGGCCAAACCTGCCTCTAGCCCCTGGCTCATCCCCACTCGCACACAGTCGATGATCTTGTCCGGCGCCGGATAGTTACCCTGGGTTTTTCTGGCAACCTGTTTACGGGCCTGATCAAAGATGATTTTCTGCCCAAAGCCGTTGCTTTCGAGCAGCTTGTTCATCATAGGTTTATTATTTTTGCCTTTACCGCGCTTGGCTTTGCCGGCCAATGCCAGTTCAACTGCCGCCTCCAGCAGAATCGACTTGGGCACCACATCGTCCACCAGCCCCATCTTCAGCGCTTGCTTGGGGCGAACCTGCTTACCGGTAAGCATCATATCCAGCGCTGTGGTGATCCCCACCAGGCGTGGCAGACGCTGGGTACCACCACCGCCCGGCAGCAGACCGAGCTGAACCTCCGGCACTCCCAACATGGTTTTCTTGTCGTCACTGCACACCCGCAGATGACAAGCCAGTGCCAGCTCGAGGCCGCCACCGAGACAGGCGCCGTGAATGGCTGCAACCACGGGGATCTTCAGCCCTTCCAGTTCGGCAAACACCTTATGCCCCGAGCTCGACAGCTCGCGGGCATCGGCGGCGCTTTGACAGGCATCGAGCATGGAGATATCGGCGCCGGCCACGAAGGAGTCTGGCTTGCCTGAAATGATCACCAAGCCCTTGATACTGCTGTCCGCTTTGATTTCGCTCAGCAAGGCGCTGATCTCAGGGCCGAATTCGGCCTTGAGGGTATTCATGCTTTCGCCGGGTACATCCATGGAAAGAATGGCAATGCCGTCGTCGCGGCGGCTGAGGCTAAAACTCTTGTTGCTGTTTTCCATCTGCAATTACTCCACTTCCACTATCATTGCCACACCCAGACCACCGGCCGCACAGGCGGTTGTCAGCCCCGTACCGCCACCGCGGCGTTTCAGTTCATTACACACTTGGGTGATCAAGCGAGTACCCGTGGCCGCAAACGGATGGCCATAGGCCAGCGAGCCGCCGAGCACGTTGAACTTGCTCATATCGATTTCACCAATGGCGCGGCTCTGACCGAGTTTTTCCTCGGCAAACTTCTTCGAGGCAAACATCTTCATATTGGCCAAAGTCTGGGCGGCAAAGGCTTCGTGCATCTCTATCAGGGTCAGATCTTCGAGCTGCATACCGGCGCGTTTCAGCGCCAGTGGCGTGGCGTAGGATGGCCCCATCAGCATGTCTTGCCAAACATCTATGGCGCTGAAGGCATAGCTCTTGATATAGCCAATGGGGGTGTAACCCAGGGCCTTGGCTTTGCCTTCACTCATCAGGATCACCGCCGAGGCGCCATCGGTCAGCGGGGTACTGTTGGCGGCGGTGACACTGCCGTGCTTGCGGTCGAATACGGGTCTGAGTTTGGCGTAAGACTCAAGGGACGAGTTGTCGCGGATATTGTTGTCACGCTCGATAAAACTCTTGTAGGGCGGCACATGAGCCACCATGACTTCATCCTTGAGCTTGCCTTCATTCCAGCTCTGGCTCGCCAGGG
This sequence comes from Shewanella chilikensis, assembly GCF_037953065.1. Classification (NCBI taxonomy): domain Bacteria; kingdom Pseudomonadati; phylum Pseudomonadota; class Gammaproteobacteria; order Alteromonadales; family Shewanellaceae; genus Shewanella; species Shewanella chilikensis. The sequence continues at coordinate 2,734,062 of NZ_CP149966.1, forward strand.
TATGAGAGCGGTGGGCCAGCGCGTCCTGATCGGCACGGCTGATGCCGTGGCTCTTGGCCATCTGCTCGGCGGTTTGCCCCATGGACAGGCCGGTGGAGTATTCGGCCACAGCTGGCGGCACAGGCAAGAGATCTTTAAACCCCAGACGGCGAACTATGTTCCACTTCTGTCCCAGGGTGCGGGCCTTGTTGAGATCGACCAAGGCATGGGCCAACTTGCGGGACACCCCGATAGGCAGCACAGAGGAGGAGTCCGAGCCCCCGGCTATGCCTATTTCGATATTGCCCGTCATAATCGACTCGGCAATATTGACAGTGGACTGAAAACTGGTGGCGCAGGCACGGGTAACACTGTAGGCATCTGTGTGCAAATTCATGCCGGTACCCAGAACAATTTCACGGGCAATATTGGGCGCGGCCGGCATCTGTACGACCTGACCGTAGACAAGCTGCTCAATCAGCTTGGGGTCCAATTCACTGCGACTGAGCAGCTCATTGACCACCATCTTGCCCATATCCAGCGCCGACACGCCGTGAAACGCCGTCGCCTGTTTGGCGAACGGGGTACGCAGACCGGCCACTATGGCAATTCGCTCGCCCCTGGCATTGGTTACCTGTTGTCTGTCACTCATTTGTCACCCTCTTATTAAGCAGCGCACGCCGAAAACTGGCCCTGACACTGCGCTTTATTGTTTTTCCATAAGAGACCCGTACTGCCCTAAACAGGTCTGACCATTAAAAGTGTGATCTGATTCTAACTTCTTGTTGGCCGGTTTTAAACACTTGTTTGTTTTTTTAACACTAGCCAAGGGCGCAGGGAATTCTTTACCATAACCGCTGTCTATAGTTGGGCCTTAAAATAAAACGAGTAGCATCATGCCTTTGAGTCGATTTCATGCACTGCGGACCTATCTGGATCAAGTGATCATAGGTCAGCCAATTTTGACCGAAAACCTGCTTATCGCTCTGATAGCCGATGGCCACCTGTTAGTGGAAGGACCACCGGGGCTGGCCAAGACCCGGGCCGTTAAAGCGCTGTGTGATGGCATTGAAGGCGACTTTCATCGCATTCAGTTTACCCCGGACCTGCTGCCGGCCGATTTGACCGGCACCGACATCTATCGCGCCCAAACCGCGACCTTTGAATTTGAGGCCGGGCCGATATTTCACAACCTTATTCTGGCGGATGAAATCAACCGCGCCCCGGCCAAGGTGCAATCGGCCCTTTTGGAAGCCATGGCCGAAGGCCAGGTGACGGTGGGCAAGCACTCCTACAAGTTACCACCGCTGTTTTTAGTGATGGCGACCCAAAACCCGCTGGAAAACGAGGGCACCTACCCGTTGCCGGAAGCCCAGCTTGATCGCTTCCTGATGCACCTGAACCTGGATTATCCGGAGGCAGACACTGAGCTTGAGATCCTGCGTTTGTCCCGCAGCGAAGCCAAGACCCACGGCATGGAGAAAGTCACTCCCATAGGCCAGCAGGAAGTATTCCTCGCCCGGGAGCAAGCGCTGGAACTGTATCTGGCCGAGCCGCTGGAGCGTTATATTGTCGACTTGGTGATGGCTACCCGCCAGCCTCAGCGCTACAGCGACCAGTTGGCCAAGTGGCTGGAATACGGCGTCAGCCCGCGGGCGACCCAATCCATCGAGCGCTGCGCCCGCGCCCGTGCCTGGTTGTATCAGCGTGACTTTGTCTCCCCTGAAGATATTCAAGCCGTGGTGCCCAATGTACTGCGCCACCGTTTACTGCTGAGTTATCAGGCGCAGGCCGAAGGGGTCAGCCGCGATCAGGTGATTGACCATGTGCTCAATCAGGTGGCCGTTCCCTGATGAAAGCCGCAGCAACAGACTCTTCACTGCCACTGTTTGCCGACGGCCTCCACTTGTGTGAGGCCGAGCTGCTTGCCTGCCAGAATATCGCCCGCGCTCTGGGTGACAGGCAGGGAAAAGCCCGCGCGGCCATGGCCGGTCACAGAGCCAGCCTGGTCAAGGGCCGCGGCATGGAATTTGCCGAAGTGCGCCATTATCAACAGGGCGATGATGTTCGCACCATAGATTGGCGGGTCACCGCCCGCACCGGCAAGGCGCATACCAAGCTGTTTGTCGAGGAGCGCGAGCGCCCTATTCTGCTGTTGGTGGATATGAAGCACAGCCTCTATTTCGGCTCCCAGTTGCTATTACAGTCGGTACAGGCGGCGCATCTGGCGGCGACCTTGGGCTGGAATGCCATCATGCAGGGCGACCGTCTCGGCGCGCTGGTGGTGGGCGATAGCGCCCACAGAGAGCTGAAGCCAAGAGCACGCAATCAGGGGATCCTGGCACTGATATCGGCGCTGGTGGCGGTACACAAGTCGCAGCTCGAAGCGCTGGACAGCCCCCATGAAGATGGTCAGGCGTTAATGCTCCAGGCCTGTCAGCGCCTGGCAAGACTGGCCAAACCCGGCTCCCTTATCTGGATAATCACAGACGGCAACGGTTTTGGCAGCGAATGTCAGCAGGCGCTGTCGGAACTCAAACGCCACTGCGAGCTGGCGGCCTTTGTGGTAACAGATCCCATGCGTGAGGGCACACTCGAGCTGCCGCGGCAGTTTGCCCTGCCGGTACGGGAGTCAGGCCGCAGCCTGATCCTGGATCGCAGCGGTTATGATGCCTGGCTCGGTCGTCAGCGCGCCAACCTGGCGCAGTTTGATACCCTGATGCAACAACTCAAGGTCCCGGTTCGCACTCTGGATGCCGGCCGGCGCCTCAATCAACAATTGACACTGTTAAGATGAATCCCAATCAAGCCAATCCTGCGCTGAGTGCGCTCAAGGATATTCAACTGCCGGCCGAGGTGCCCTTTTGGCCTCCGGCTCCCGGTATTTGGCTGCTGATGCTGCTGGCCTTGTTACTGCTTGGCGCCGCGGTATTCTTTGGCTATCGGCGCCTGCAGGCAGCCAAGGCTCACAAGGCGGTGGCTCAAGCCGCCATGACTGAACTGACACAGCTGCAGGACCAGGACCCGGAGCTGCTATCCAAGATGAGTGCATTGTTGAAACGCACCGCCATCAGCTATGGTGAGCGCGCCCAGGTGGCCGGACTCAGCGGTAAATCCTGGGCCGAGTACCTGGATAACGCACTGCCAGCCGAGCAGCGCGGGCGCTTCGCCTCTTTGCTCGAAAATCAATACAGTGGTCAACCGAGCGCTGCCCCTGCCGAGTTGCGGGCGCTTTGTGTTTGCTGGCTCAAGTGCGCGCCGAAACACTTTGCCAAGGGAGGCAAGCCAAGATGCTGACTCTCCATTGGCCCTGGTTACTGCTGCTTCTTCCCTTGCCGCTGCTGCTAGCCTATCGCCCCGCCGTCAACAGCGGCGGGCAACTGCAACTGCCCGGCGTCGATGCCCATGCCCGCGAGCAGCAACAAAGCAAACGCAGAGCGCCCTTGAGTCTCTGGCTGGCGTGGTGCCTGTTGCTTTTGGCCATCGCCCGGCCACAGTGGCTCGGCGATCCCATAGAGCTGCCCACCGAAGGGCGGGATCTGATGCTGGCGGTGGATCTCTCCGGCAGTATGCAGATTGAAGACATGGTGCTCGATGGCAAGGCGGTAGACAGATTCACCCTGATCCAGAAAGTGGTCAGCGACTTTATCGAGCGCCGCGCCGGCGATCGTATCGGCCTGATATTGTTTGCCGATGCCGCCTATCTGCAGGCGCCACTGACTCAGGACAGACGCTCTGTGGCTCAGTATCTCAAGGAAGCCCAAATCGGCCTGGTGGGCAAACAGACCGCCATCGGCGATGCCATTGCCCTGGCGGTAAAACGCTTCGATAAAGTGAAAGACAGCAACCGGGTGTTGGTGCTCTTGACCGACGGCTCCAACAATGCCGGCAGCATAGTGCCGGATCAGGCCGCCGCCATTGCCGCCAAGCGCGGCATCACCATCTACACCATAGGTGTGGGCGCCGATGTGATGGAGCGTCGCACCCTGTTTGGCCGTGAGCGGGTCAACCCCTCGATGGATCTGGATGAAGCTCAGCTGCAACGAATAAGCGATGCCACCAAGGGGCGCTATTTCCGTGCCCGGAATACCGAAGAACTGGAGCAGATCTATCAGGAAATCGACAAGCTGGAGCCCGTCAGCCGTGACGCCCTCAGTTACCGGCCGCAATCCGAGCTGTTTTACTGGCCGCTGGGGCTGGCGCTGGCGCTGAGCGTACTGCTGCAGCTGCAAAGCCTGTTGCTCAGCGTCTGGCCAGGGCGTTGGGGGAGGAAATCATGAGTTTGCACTTTATCCGTCCCGAATGGCTGTGGGCCTTAGTGCCACTGGCATTGCTGTTAGTGCTGCAAAGTCGCCGTCAAGCGGGCCAATCTGACTGGGATCGTTATATTGCGCCGCATCTAGCGCCACTGCTGTTGACCCAAGGCAACAAAAGCCGCCGAAACCGCCTGCCCTGGCTTGGTCTGGGCTGGTTGGTGGCAGTATTGGCCTTAAGCGGCCCGGCGCTTTACAAGAAACCCCTGCCGGTATTTGCCAGCAGCACAGGACGGGTGCTGGTGATGGATATGTCTTTGTCCATGTATGCCACAGACGCCGCCCCCAACCGTTTGACCCAGGCCAGATTCCGCGCCACGGATCTGCTGGAGCAACTCAATGAAGGGGAAACCGCCCTGCTGGCCTACGCGGGTGACGCCTTTGTCATCAGCCCCTTGACCCGGGATCGCAACACCCTGCTCAATCTGTTGCCAACCCTGAGCCCGGCCATCATGCCAGTGCGCGGCTCCAATTTGGTCGCGGCACTGGAGAAAGCCAAGGAACTGCTCAGCCAGGGCGGCCACCTGCAGGGCGATATCATCTTGATGACAGATGGCGTCGGCAGCCGTCAGCTCAATGCCGCCAAACAGGCGATTGAGGGCAGTCACTACCGCTTGGGCATTCTGGCGATAGGTTCATCCCAGGGTGCACCGATAACGCTGCCGGATGGGCAACTGCTCAAGGACAGCCGAAATGAAGTGGTAGTACCGGCCACCGATTTTGGTCTGCTCAGCGAGCTGGCAAGTGCCGGGAACGGCATTTTGGTGCCCTACAGCAACGACGGCAAGGATCTGCAAACGCTGCAGCAGTGGCTCGCCACCAGCTCGGATGCCACAGAAACAGATCTTGCCGGCGATACCTGGGTCGACCTTGGCCCCTATCTGGCGCTCTTGCTGTTGTTGCCGCTGCTCTTGAGCTTTCGCAGCGGCCTACCGGTGCTATTGCTGCCCTTGAGTCTTGGCCTGCTTGTCAGCCCACCAAGCCAGGCAAGCGGCTTCGATGACCTTTGGCAAACCCGGGATCAGCAGGGAATGCAGGCATTCAAGCAAGAGGATTTTGCCACTGCCGCCGACAAGTTTGTTGACCCCGCCTGGCAAGGCAGCGCCCGCTACCGCGGCGGCGATTATCAAGGCGCACTGCAAGCCTTCGAGCAAGATGACAGTGCCACAGGCTTATACAACCAAGGCAACGCCCTGATGCAGCTTGGCCAATATGAAGAAGCCATCAAGCGTTACAGTGACGCCCTGACAATAGTGCCCGATATGCAGGATGCCATTGACAATAAGGCGTTGGCGGAATCCTTGCTAAAGCAGCGAAAACAGCAACAAGATCAACAGAGCCAGGATAAGCAAGAGGATCAAAGCCAGCAGGATCAACAACAGAATTCTCAGTCCGGCAAGGATCAGAGTCAGGGCAGTCAGGACAGCGCCCAGGGTGACAACAGCCAGGGCCAAAACCAGGACAAAGAGCAAGGCCAAGACAGCCAAGCCGACCAAGGCTCAAGCAAGGACTCGCACCAGGGCTCAGATAAAGACGCTAACAAAGAAAATAGCGAGCCTTCCACTACCGACTCGCAGCAAAATGATGCTGACAATGCCACTGAGAAGGACGCCGAGAAGGACGCCAAAGGCGATCAGAACCCGCAAAATGCCGAGGATAACACTGGCGCAAGCTCTGAGCCTGAGATGCAGGCTGCTTTGCCGCAAGAGCAAGAGCCGCAAAATGAGTCAAGCACAGCTGCAGGTCAAAACGGTGCTGGTCAGCAGGATGGCTCAGAGACTGATGCAGACAAGGCCAACTCGGCGAGCCTTGCCGAGCAACAAGAAGGGCCAAACGATGAACAGATTAAGGCACAAGTTGCCGCCTCGTCACTCGAGGACACCGAGCCCCTGCCCCCCGAAATGGAGCGGGCGCTGAAGGCATTGGTGGATGACCCGGCCACTTTGCTGCGCAACAAGATGCAACTCGAGTATCAAAAACGCCGCCAGCGCGGCGAGACACCCAAGGACAATGAACAGTGGTAACTAGACTTATTCCTCTATTGCTTCTGTGCCTGCTGCCGCTCAAGGCACTGGCACTGACTCAGCTTCAGGCCTCGGTCGATCGCAATCCCGTGACCGAGAGCGAGTACTTTATGCTGTCCGTGGTGGCAGATGATGAACTCGAAGCCCAGGCACTGGACACCTCGGCACTGTTGAAAGACTTTATCGTCGGCCGCACCAGCGTCAGTCGCAGTACCCAGATCATCAATTTTGATGCCCGCAAGGAAACCCGCTGGCAAGTGATGCTGGCCCCCAAAACCACCGGCCAGGTTACAATTCCGGCCCTGAGTATCGATGGCGTCAGCAGCGATGCCATCGAATTGAAGGTGATGCCGGCCGGTAGTCGCCCCGAGGCGCAAAAAAACCTGTTTCTGCGTACCAGCATCTCGGCCAAGGAAGCCTATGTCGGCCAACTGCTCACCTACAAGGTAAAACTCTTTTTGGCCGTTGAGCTGCAGCGAGGGGTGTTGTCGGCGCCTTCCATCAGCGGCGCCCAGATAAAACAGCTCGGCGAGGATAAAGAAAGCAGTGAAATCGTCAACGGCCGCCGTTTTCGGGTGATAGAGCGCAGCTACGGCATCATAGCCGATGAGCCGGGCGAGCTGGCGATTTCCGGTGCCAACTTCTCTGGCGATGTGCTGGTCGATACCCCAAGGCGGGGCATGTTCGCCTTTCAGGAAAGTCGCCCCATGCAGGCCCAAAGCGACAGCATGCTGGTCAGCATCAAGCCCATTCCGGCCGAATATCACGGCGACTGGCTGGTATCGGATCTGGTGATGCTCAAAGAGGAATGGGACGACAAGCAGACTTTTGAAGTGGGTCGCCCTATTACCCGCAACCTGACACTGCTGGCATCCAATGCCGATGAAACCAGCCTACCAGAGCTGAAACTGAGCTTGCCGGACAATCTCAAGAGCTATCCGGAAAAGGCGCAGCGCAAGACCTTCGTTCGCGACAACCAACTGGTATCTCAGCTGACCCAGACCATTGCCATAGTTCCCTCCAAACCGGGAAGCTATACCCTGCCGGAGATCAAGGTGCCTTGGTGGAATCCGCATTTGAAACAGCAGGAGTTCGCCCTGCTGCCGGCGCGTACTATTCAAGTGGCTCCCGCTGCCGATATGCCGCAGCCCGTCATCAACCCGCCGCAGGAAGAATCAAACCTCAGCGCCGGCTTCTGGCCTTGGTTGACCGCCCTGTTTGCATCACTGTGGCTGGCCACCTGTGTGCTGTGGCTAAAGGCGCGCAAACAACAAGCTATAGCGGCACCTTCAACAGTGTTGCAAGCTAAAGCAAGCGAAACCCAGCCGGGATTGGCTCAGGCTTGTCAGCAAGGGGACTTGAGCCAGGTGTTCAAGGCGCTGAAGCAGGAGCTCAGTGATATCACGGGCCATAGTGTCACACTCGATGAACTGCCTAAACTGGCCCCTGAGTTGGCCGCCGTAATCGCCAAGATTCAAGCCAGCCGCTATGGCAAACAAGGTGGCGATCCCGCTCAGTATTTCCCGGCGCTGCTGCAAGCCTTTGAGCGCTTCAAGAGCCAATACTCCGAGGCGGCTGATTCTGCCTCGGTGCTGGCGCCGCTGAATCCTTAATCTGCAGCTTCAGCCATAGCGTCTAATCGCTATGGCTGAGCGCTTGTCCGGGCAAAGTCCACAGTTCCCCCCTTTTTCAAGACCTTTAACAGCTGACTCTTTAAACAAACGGTTGTCCCTTCTTTTTCAACAGTGTGTTTACCCAGTTCCCAATATTGGAGCCACCACTTTTACCGCTTATAGTACTTAAATCCAGGCTAAATCGGGCTTGTAACCAAATTTACGTTCATGATATTTGCCAGAATGCCCTCAAGGCCATTAAGCTTAGCGGCAACAAAAATAAAACAAGCATGAAAATGTTCGATAGCTGGCGAAAGAAAAAGTCTGATGATGCGGTCATTTCTGACATGCTGAATAAACAAAGACGTTACGATAGCCTGGTCAGGGCGCTGCATGCCGATATCTACCGCTACGCCTTTTGGCTTTGCGGCGATCGTCATGTGGCTGAAGATATCACCCAGGAAACGTTTCTCCGGGCTTGGCGCTCGCTGGATTCATTGAAAGATGACAAGGCGGCCAAGGCTTGGTTAATCACCATTTTACGGCGGGAAAATGCCCGCCGCTTTGAGCGTAAACAGTTTGATTATGCCGATATCGGCGAAGAACATTGGCAAGATCCCGGTTCCCAAAGCCAGGAAGAACATGCCGAGCACTACCTGCTCAGGCGTCAAATAGCCCAATTGGAACCCGAGTATCGGGAGCCTTTGTTATTACAGCTGATAGCCGGATTCAGTGGCGATGAAATTGCCCAATTGCTGGATCTAAACCGAAATACTGTCATGACCCGCTTGTTTCGGGCCAGGAATCAGTTAAAAGAAGCACTGGAACACTCCAAGGTCAGAGGTCAATCCAATGGATGAGCTGAAGTTTCGCCGCCAGGCCTATGGCGACCCCAATAATCAGGATCCCGAGTTTCTCGAGGCTCTAAGTCAAAACGAGGACAGTCAGGCGTTTGTCGCCGAACTCAAGGCACTCGATGGCAAGATAAGTCAGGCACTCAGAATTCCTGTGGCCGAAGATCTGAGCGAAAAACTGCTGCTGAAACAACAGTTGGCCGTACACTATCATCGACGCAAACGTACAGGCTGGATGCTAGCAATGGCCGCATCCGTCGCCTTTGTTGCCGGAGTCAGTTTCAGTCTCTGGCGCCAGGGGCCGGTGGATTTAGGACAACACGCCCTTGCCCATGTGCGCCATGAAACCATGGCCATGACCAGTAATGCCGATATCTCTTATCAAGCAATCAATGCCGAACTGGCATCGCTTAAGGGGTTGGGCAGTGCCAGATTCAATAGCCAACCTGGACGGGTGTTTTACAGCACCTTCTGCGATTTTCAGGGAATTGAAAGTATTCATCTGGTATTGGCCGGTGAACAAGGCAAGGTAACAGTGTTTATTGTGCCCGCTGAGCACAGGGTGATGCTCGCCGAAGCCTTTGCCGATAGCGAATACCGGGGAGAGGCGATAAAAACCGACTCAGCTTACCTGGTGTTGGTAGCCGAGTATCCTCAAGACCTGGACGCTATTAAAGAAGAAATAAAACAGAGCTTTATTTAAAGGTTCAGGCTTTGCAATACCAAGTGTGAGACAGTGTTGCCTAGTAGCTGACTCATAGGTAAGCATGAAAAGCCTTGGGAAAGGTTGACCTTGAAAAGTTCACCGAACTAAACCAACTTAATCCTCGGCCGTAAATGCTGTTTTTAATATAACTTTTCAGTCTCTTGTCATATCCAGGAGAGGAAATCGGCCACCGGCTCTTTGGCGGCATCACTACTTTGAGCCAGAAACAGCTCGCCACAAGCCAGCGCATCAGTCAAAGCGTTATGGGCCGAGTACGGCGGCAGATTATAGCGGCTGCGGCAGGCACCGAGGCGCAGACTCCCGCTTGGCAGCACCTCTTGTTGCCGCTGCAGGCGGGTCTTTTCCAGCAGCAGGGTATCTATCACGGGAAGGTGCAGCTTAGTACCATATGCCTGCTGACAAAGCCTGCTGAGAAAAGCGCAGTCCAAAGGAGCATGATGCATCAGTAAAATGTGCCCCTGACTTTGCCGTAACAGCCAAGGCAAAAGCTGCTCGGGCGCCAACGCCCCCTGGTCAAGATGGCGATCCATAATGCCGTGAATCGTGGCGCTCTGGCCGACACTGCCGGCGATACTCACCAATTTGTGGCGGGCGCCGCTGAGCTCCAATCGTCCTTTGTTGATAGGCACCACACCTATGGAGAGGATCTGATCGCACCCCGGCTTAAGGCCGGTCATTTCCAAGTCCAGCGCCATTAAAGGCGCCTCTACCACAGGCTTGGATAACACTGGACTCAAGGCCTGGTAAAAAGACTTGAGAGGCTCTCTTGCCTGCCAGCAATGCCAGGCCAGGCGGGTTCTATGCAGCAAAGGCATTCTAGAAACTCCGGGTAAACTTGAGTCTCAGCGCCGCCTGGGCATCATGCACCACTTTGAAGGCATCCCTGAGTTGGTGGCGCATCAGCGAAGAGAGTGCCTGCGGCATCAGAAAATTACTTATCCCTTGGCCCTGGTCAAACTGACGCCCCTGATTGGCGAGCCGCATATGGGCAATAAATTCATGGGCATCGGCAAGATTGAGAGCATCTTTACGGCTTAAAAGCTTACTTTCCATCAAGGCGCGGATCCGTTTGGCGGTATTGACCTCTTTAATGCCGGCTGCCAAAGCATAAACCCGGGCGATATCATTGATAAGGGCGCTGCCCCTGTGTTTAAGGTCCATTCCCTTGACCTCACTGCCATCCCTGTCGAGTACAAACTTACGGAAGAACCCCAACGGCGGCGACTCACTTAAGGCGTTGCCGGTCAAGGCCGCCAGAAAGATATCGTTGTCTTTGGTCTGCGCCAGCACCTTATCCTGCAGTGCACCAAACAGGCTGTCCGGACCGTATACGGAGCGCATATCGAAAAAGATACTGGCATGCATCAAGGCCTTGGGCTCAGGGATGTTGACCCAGGAGGCAAACTTTTGCTGCCAGCTTGCCAGCGATAAACACCAATTGGGGTTTTGCGCCATGATATCGCCGGGACAATATACGTAACCACACTCATTGAGCCCGGCGCATACGCCCTTGGCCAAGGCCTGAAAGTAACCTCTGGCATGCTCATCCGGCTCTTCGGCCAACAATAATCCATTATCCTGATCCGAGCAGGCGGCCTGATCCTGCCGCCCCTGGGACCCAAATGCCAACCAGCAAAACGCCATCGGCGCCTCCCCAAGCAGCGCCTGATTGAGCTGAATAAGCCTGCGGGTAAGCGCATCGGTAACCGAAGTCAGTACCCGGCCAATCTCCTCGGCACGAGCATCGGCGCTGATAAGGTTTTGCAGCAAAAGCGGAATTTGCCGACTAACACTGATGAGACTCGGCAGATCTTTTTGCCGCTCTATCTCGCCAATCAACAACAAAGGTTGGGATGCCTGGCTACGCAGTATGTCAGTGCTGGTGATCATCCCCACCGGCTGACCTTGCTCCATGACCGGCAGATGGTGAATGTTATGTTCACTCATCAGCAGCATGGCTTCAAATACCAGAGCCTGAGCCTCTATGTGCACAGGCTGGCGGGTCATGGCCTGAAATACGGCTTCATTGCCGCTAAGCCCCTCGGCCAGCACCCGATTACGCAGATCCCTGTCGGTAAGGATCCCAACCAATTTGTGATTATCCAGTACCAGTACAGACGACACCCTGTGCTTGCGCATCAACTTGGCCGCATCGGTAATGGAAAAGCGCTGTTCGACGCCAATGGGCTCATGGGTCATCAGAGTGCTGATCCGGCTGGTAGTGGTCAGATCCCTGGCCCGAAAACGCCCTTGATGGCGCAGCCGTTTGGCATAGGCTCGGTTGAAGAAACGATCGAAGTTGCGACACTCCAGACGCAGAGTGTCAAACAGCGCCGGCGGCACATGATAGACCAAGCCATCTTCAAGGATCAGTACCTTGTTACAGCTCTCTTCGCCCGACAGCAGAGAGGGAAAGCCGAAATAATCGCCCTCTCCCAAGCGGTCAAGCAGTTCGCCCTCTGCATCACGTACTTCAAAGGCGCCACTGCGAACGATATAGAGCATGGGATTAGCTGAGTCCAGCGGCACGGCTTTCATCGACTTGCTGTAATAGCCTATGCTGATGGCACGGCAACATTGCTCCAGTAAAGGGCGCGGCAGTTCATCGAAAGGAATTGTCTGTTGCAGAAAGTGGCGAATGGGCAGTAGTTCACTCTCATCCATGGGCGGCCTTTAAAGTTGGATTGACTCATCACAGTATTGCCCACTCTGAAGAGTACTGACTATCTGGCTTTAGTCGAATACCACCAGCCCTGAAACAGAAAGCCCACACCCCAAAGATGAGTATCCAACCCAAGCAAGATAGATAAAAAATCCCCCGACTAAGCGGGGGATCCTCTGTTTAGTAAGCACTTAAGTAAGGTGTTCATAACTCCTTGCAGCACTCTGGCTTACACAAGAACTGGCGTTCAGGGCACTGACTATCAATGTTCCTGCGCCGTGCCTGCACCTTTAGGGAAGCGAATAGATTCAACCATTTCCTGCACATGTTCAGGAACAGCAGCTGTCATCTTGGCAACGATAATCGCTACAACAAAGTTGATTATCATGCCAACCATGCCGATACCTTCCGGCGAAATACCAAATAACCAGTTCTCGGCATTATTGCCAGCCGGATTGATAAACTTGAAGTAGATGATATAGCCCGCAGTAAAACCAAGCCCCATCACCATACCGGCAATGGCCCCTTCCTTGTTCATCGACTTGGAGAAAATGCCCATCACGATTGCCGGGAACAGTGAAGATGCCGCCAACCCGAATGCCAAAGCCACCACTGCCGCCACAAAACCAGGTGGATTGATACCGAAGTAGCCTGCGATAACTACACCTACAGCCGCCGCGGTTCGGGCATAGAACAGTTCCTTCTTGTCTGAAATGTCCGGCATTAAGTTTTTCTTCAGTAAGTCATGGGATACCGAAGTTGAGATCACCAGCAACAAGCCCGCAGAAGTCGACAGCGCTGCCGCCAGACCACCGGCCGCCACCAAGGCAATCACCCAAGCTGGCAGATCGGCGATTTCAGGGGTCGCCAACACCATGATATCGCGATCGATATCCATTTCATTGTTGCTGTCATCGGTGAGGTTACCCTTGGCATAGTACATCTTGCCATCACCGTTCTTATCGTTCCACTTGATAAGCCCGGTGCTTTCCCAGTTTTTGATCCACTGGGGCGCCGACTCATAGGCAACACCGGTAGATTCAGGGCCATTGATGGTTTCTATCATGTTTACCCGGGAGAATGCGGACAAAGCCGGCACTGTGGTATACATGATGGCAATAAATACCAATGCCCAACCGGCGCTAATACGGGCATCTTTTACCTTGGGTACGGTAAAAAAGCGCACAATCACATGGGGCAGACCGGCAGTCCCCACCATGAGCGCTGCCGTGATAGCGAATACATCTATGGTACTCTTAGCGCCTTCGGTATATTCAGAGAACCCCAGCTGGGTTTGCAGGCCGTCGAGCTTTTGCAGCAGATACACCCCGGTATCGTTCCCGGCGGCATCTATCAGCTCAGCGCCAAAACCAATTTGCGGAATAATGTGGCCCGTCATCATCACAGAGATAAAGATGGCCGGAACCATAAAGGCGAATATCAGCACGCAGTATTGCGCCACCTGAGTGTAAGTGATCCCCTTCATGCCTCCGAGTACGGCGTAAAAGAACACCACTGCCATACCTATATACACCCCGGTGTCGACATCCACTTCCAGGAAGCGGGAGAACACCACACCAACACCACGCATCTGCCCGGCAATATAGGTAAAGCAGATGAAAATAGCGCACACCACAGCCACTACACGAGCCGCCTGAGAGTAATAACGCTCACCAATAAAGTCAGGCACAGTGAATTTGCCGAACTTACGAAGGTAAGGTGCCATACATAAAGCCAGCAACACGTAACCGCCAGTCCAGCCCATCAGGTACACACTGCCGTCAAACCCCACGAAGGAGACGATCCCCGCCAGCGAGATGAAAGAGGCTGCCGACATCCAGTCTGCCGCCGTCGCCATCCCATTCATCACTGGGTGAACCCCACCACCGGCAACATAAAAATCTTTGGTAGAGCCGGCTCTTGACCAGATGGCAATCCCGATATAGAGAGTAAACGAGAGCCCCACAATTAAAAAAGTTAATGTTTGAACATCCATCGGCCCGCTCCTTAGTCTTCGTGTACGTTATATTTTTTATCTAAGGCATTCGCTTTGGCCGCATAAACGAAAATCAGCACTACGAACACATACATGGAACCTTGCTGGGCGAACCAGAAGCCAAGCTTGAATCCCATAAAATGAATTTCATTGAGAACGTCCACCAGTAAAATCCCACAACCGTAGGAAACAGCAAACCAGATGGCCAGCAGTCCCAGTACCAAGCGCAAATTTTCGCGCCAGTACCCCTTTGCCTTGTCATTGTTTTCAAAACCCATAGCGACTCCCCTGTGGTAATAATTATTAAGTCACAGTTAATCTAGCAACCGCCGGGAGCGCTACAATCAAGACCTTAGTCTAAGCCAAAATTTACACACCATTAACAACCAAAGTAAAGCAAACATAATCAAAAGGTTAAGGCCAAAATCGCCAATTAAACGCTCGTTTATTTGCTACGAATCATTAGACCAATGTCGAAGTGATTTTCAAGATAATTTCCGTGAGGCGCTCACTATTCACCGACAAGATAAGCCATTAGCGACAATTACTACTGCATTAAATCCATCTAAAACTGCGGCGAAATGGGCTCACGATTAACTATGTAAAAAAAAGAGGCCTTTTGGCCTCTTGATTGTATTTAAAACAGTGTTGTAACTAGGGTGCTTCCTGGTTCAGGTAGAGGATAAGCGCCGCCAGCTCCTTGGGGTCTGAACTTTTCGAGGTGATCAAATATTTGCCATTGACCAACAGCGAAGGCACTCCCCGGATCCCGGAGAGCTGAGTTTGGGTATCATAATTAGCCAGTGCCAGCTTGCTGTCGGCCGAGCCCAAGGTTTGGTTGAGTTCTTGTTCATTCACCCCCTGCGCCAAAAAGAAGTCCTTTAACTGCTGAGGTCTTTCAAAAGCCTGATGCTTCTCATGGATCCGATTAAAAATATTACCGTGCACCTGATCGGTAATCCTGAATTTCTGCGCCAGATAATAGGCTTCCTGACTGAGGATCCAGGAGGGGCGCCCGGCGCCGACGGGAGTGCGTTCAAAATCCAACTTACCCTTGAGCAGTTCAGCTGTCTGCTGCATCAAGGGATCCTTGTAGTAGCAATGGGGACAGTTATAGGAGAAAAACTCTCTGACTATGCCACTCTTGGCTTCAGGGATCCCAGGCACCTTGATATAGTCGCGCCCTTCCTGAAAATCGGCCGCACTGACACTTAAACTACTGAGGGCCAGGAATATCAGCGGTAAGACTCTCACCATTTTGGATAACAAAGACATAGGCTTTCCTCTTGTTATTTTTTAGTCACGCTTTTTATTGGCAAGCAGCAATAAGGCTATCTGCCTCGGAGTACCTGTATTCAAACTCAAGCTCGCGGCAGATGAGAGAACCATCCACCCACTTACCCGTTCCATTATCTGTGGCAAATTCGGGCATCGCCAAACCGAGCGCTTTGGCAGCTGCCGGATAAAATTCTTGCCTGGTTGGATGACAAGGTGCACAAAGGTTATAGATGGCCCCGGGGTTAGCTGCGGTCAATAACTGCAGGCAAGCATTTATACAGTCATCGAGATGCACCAGATTCACCACGGCGTTTGCGCCGGGCAGCCCTGTCTTCCCGGCAAGGAAGCGCCCGGGGTGGCGCCCTGGACCGACCAAACCGGCAAAGCGAATGACAGTGACTTCAAGGCCTTCATTGGCAAGCGCCAGTATCTTCTGCTCAGCTGTTGCCAAGGTGGTGCAATAACTGTCCAACGAGACATCAACAGCTGTCGCCTCAGTGACTACACCTTGGGATTGGGGATAAACCCCTGAACTACTAATAAACAATAGACGTTTGATACGGCTTGCAGCAATCACAGGCAATAGACGCTCGAGAGAAGCTAGATAATCATTATCGCCGCGCCTGAGACCGGGGGGAATATTGAGTACCAGGGCATCACAGTCATCCGGCAACGAAGGTAAAAGAGCCGGTTCTGCAAGATTGAGGATCACGGCTTCCAGCCCCTCTTTTCTCAACAGCTCCGCGCCCTCCTCGGTACGCTTACTGCCGCAAACCTTAACCCCTCTGGTGACCAGTTCCCTTGCCAATGGCAAACCGAACCAACCACAGCCCCAAACCGCAATATGTTTCATCGCCCTACTCCGCTGTATACCGAGCTCAAGCATAAGACATATGAGAATAAAAACCAGAGGTGGATCTATGAATGACCAAAGTTTGGCCGCTCACGGCAAGAGAACGCGAGTTGCAAGCTACTCCAAGGCACTGAAATAGAAACTGATGCCAGCCCCGGTTTGCAGAGTTCTTGCGGCCCCCTCAGTCAGCTCTTCAGACTTGAGTACGGCTTCCACGCTAACCTCTTCGTCCATCAAAAAACGTAATTTAGGCTCGCTACCATCGTTTTTACAAGCCCAAACCTGAGGTTGCCGCACCTCTGATGTGGTCATCATCACCTTGCCGACGCTGTTATCAGACAAGCTCACCAAAGTGCCTGGCGGGTAAATCCCCAATACCTTCACCAACGCCGAAATCAGCTGCTCTTGATGCTTGCCAACCCGATTCTTAAACAGATATCCCAAAGCAATTTGCGGCGAGACTATCTCTTGACGAGCCAATTGGCTGTCATAGTCATTAGCCAGCGCGACTATCTGAGTGGTCAATGGCAGCTTGGCCAGCTTAAGCCTATCGGGATAACCTGAGCCATCGATAAACTCATGGTGATGCTTCACAATATGCAACACCTCATTACCAAACAAGCCACTACGTTTGAGCATGTCATAACCAAAATTGGGATGCATGGAGAGAAAGTTGCTTTCATGCTGACTCAAGGGGCTGCGCTTACGTCTGATGGCATCGGGCACCTTGAGTTTGCCTATATCGTGCAGAAGTGCCCCCAGAGCAATATCCCTCAGCTTGTCCTTGGACAACTCAAGCGAATGGCCAATCATCAAGGCCAGTACCGCAACTGATATCCCGTGCTGAGTCACGCTGGGAGTCCCTTCACCACTGGACACCAAGGCCAACTTGGGATTGCCAGACTCCAATAGATGGTTCAGCATTTGCTCGACTAAAGCTGAAGCTTCGCGAATGGCACCTTCAGGATCAGACACTAACTTACTGACTACAGTACGACAGTCATTAATGGCATTCAAAAAGCGTCCCTGGCTCTTACGTATCGCCTTGCGGGCAGAGGCTTTGGGATCCGGTTGGTTGTCCTTTGCTCGTTCTGTTGCTTGCTGTGCCTCGTTTTCCTCTTCAATTACATCATTAAGTAGGTCTTCGTCAGAGATTAAAATGACATAGGGCACACCGAGATTGCGGATCATCTCTATCTGACTGGCATCTTTGATTTCAATGCGATTGAACAAAAAGGGATGATCTGTCCAGGACAGCGGCAGTTTGACTGTGATGCCAGTTTGCAGGCGTGACAGAGGGAGATGGATCCTTTCAGCTTTGGCCACTCAAAGTTTCTCCAGAGAACAACTTGATAAAACAAGGTTTTAAAAAATGAAATCCAAGAATCTTAACTATAGACCATTGGAAACCAAACGTAAGAATGAAATGACAAATTTATGACAAAAATCGCTTGTTTGACAGTGTTTTAGTCGTTAATCCACCATGCATACAATTTCCTGTTCAGATTTCATCCGCCAAAGTCGCTAGTGATAACTGTCTAAGCCGAACGCTGCCAATGGGTCTCTGTTTTATATAGCAAATAACTGCCGAATCTGCCTTTTAAATCACTCCAATTTCTCCTGTTTTTGCCAGTCGTTGAGATAATGGCGTAAATGCGCCGACTTGGCGAGATAGAGCAAGGACCAGAACAGGAATAAGGCATCCAACGCTAGATTCCAACTAAACAACCAATCGTTGTGACCAAGACGCTGAATAAGCAGCACGCCATCTATTCCCAGCAACAGCGCCAACCACCAGCGAATTTGTCGAAACAGTAGGATCAATGCCTCAAATACCCGTTTACGCTCGGCCAGGATCAAACCATAGATCAGCAAGGCGCCAGCGCCTGCAGCCAGAGACAATAGAAAGTCACTCTTTTCCGGATAAAACAACCGTACCAAAGCGGCCCTGTCGCTGGCTTGGGTCAGAGATGCAACAAACACACACCAGCCGCGGGCCAAAAACAGCACTATGATGTAAAGCAGTAACGGCGGCTTGATATGACCATCATTGTCAAGCCAGCGTACATGTTCAAATTTAAGCAAGGACATAATCCCATCATTGTGACTCACCCAGACAAGGCCTGGCACAGCCATGGTAAAAATAACCGAAAGCGTTCACACTTGTGACTGACTCTGTTTTTAAGCAGCGGGATACGCCTCTCCCATAAGCTGTCTCAATGAGGCGATCTGTGAGCGCGTCTCGACCAGCCATCTTACGAAATAATGAGGTGGGTCCTGTGGCAACACAATTCAAGTATGTGGCGCAATAAATAGAAGCCAGAAGCAAGCTGTTTGGCTATTTTGACTCTAAAACCTTAAGAGTCCCATATCCCCCCGGATTGGTTGCCACTGAGTGAAGGTAAAAAAAGCCCCGCTGCTTGGCGCAACGTAGTTCACTTAAGCGGAGCTGCCTTGTGATTAACAGGATATCGGGTCTTTGATATTTTTACCGCCCTAGGCCGATTTGGCTTAGGGCGTTTGTCTATAAAAAGGATGGACAAGTCTCCTCGCAGACTGTTTAGACGCTTCGGCGTATTACCTGGTGACACCGCTTTGCTCATGACTTTGAGCTGACTTGCGATGAACTGACAAGCGTACTTAAAGCTGATTTCATTGGGCATTCGACCATGCTCTACTGCCGCTTGGCTCGCTTCTCGTCTCACCAAGTTATAACCAAGAAAGTCGGCAAAGCAGTTTTGAATAGACATAAAAAAACGGAAACCTACAAACAGGTTTCCGATTGTCTCTCATCAGAAGGATCGGTCAACCGATCCTTATCTGATCTACGTTGCGCGGCTTGGCGGTGCTTAAGCAGAAGGATTAAGCTCAGGATTGCTGCAGAGAAATTCGGCTCAGGGCTGTAGCAGCGCCAGCAAACCTGCTTCATCCAACACCTTAACCCCAAGCTCATTGGCCTTGGTCAATTTGGAGCCAGCGGCCTCGCCGGCCACCACGCAGTCTGTCTTCTTGGAGACACTGCCGGACACTTTTGCGCCGAGCGCCTCAAGCTGCGCCTTGGCGTCAGTGCGGCTCATCTGACTCAGGGTGCCGGTCAATACCCAAGTCTGGCCCTTGAGCGGTTGTTCATCTTCAGACGGCGCTTCGATTGCCGGCCAGGTCACCCCGGCGGCCAGCAGTTTATCTATCACCTCAAGGTTGTGGGGCTGAGCAAAGAAGTGCGCTACATGCTGAGCCACTATGGCACCGACATCTTCCACTTCGATAAGCTGTTCGACACTCGCTTGCCTCAGGGCATCCAGCTCTTTGAAGTGCCGCGCCAGGTTGGCGGCGGTAGACTCACCTACCTCACGGATCCCCAAGGCGTAGAGAAACTTGGCCAGGGTTGTTTGCTTGGCCGCTTCTATGGCCTGCACCAGATTGGTGGCCGACTTGAGTCCCATCCGCTCCAGCATGGTCAGTGCCGAAGCCGTGAGAGAGAACAGATCCGCCGGGCTCTCCACCAGCTCCTTATCGATCAGCTGCTCGACTATCTTGTCGCCCATGCCATCTATATCCAGCGCCTTGCGAGAAGCAAAGTGCTTGATGGCTTCCTTGCGCTGCGCTTCGCAGAACAGGCCACCGGTGCAGCGGGCCACGGCTTCTCCCTCGAGGCGTTCCACCTGAGAGCCACAAACCGGGCATTGCGCCGGGAAACGGATCTCGTTGGCATCCTCAGGTCTTTTTTCCGGCACCACAGCAACCACTTGCGGGATAACATCACCGGCACGGCGAATGATCACTGTATCGCCAATTTTAACCCCGAGGCGGGCGATTTCGTCGGCGTTGTGCAAAGTGGCGTTGGAAACTGTCACCCCACCGACAAACACAGGCTTGAGCCTGGCGACCGGTGTCACGGCGCCGGTGCGGCCTACCTGAAAGTCGACCCCTTCGAGCAGAGTCATCTCTTCCTGGGCCGGAAACTTATAAGCGATGGCCCAGCGCGGTGCACGGGAGACAAATCCCAGTGTCTGCTGCGCTTCTATGCTGTTGACCTTGAATACCACACCATCGATTTCATAGGCCAAAGCACTGCGGCGCGCCATAATATCCCGGTAGTAGTCATCCACTTCGCTGAGGTCCTTGGCAAGGCGGATCTCACTGCTGACCGGCAATCCCCAGGTTTTAAGCTGCTGCAACTGCCCAAGATGGGTGTCCGCCAGCGGGAAGGATTCCGGCTCAACCACGCCCAATGCATAAGCGTAAAACGCCAGTGCCCGAGAGGCAGTGATCTTGGAGTCCAGCTGCCGCAAACTGCCGGCAGCGGCATTACGCGGATTGACAAACAGCTTGTCTCCCTTGACCCGGTTACGCTCGTTGAGCGCCTCGAAGGCCGCCTTGGGCATGAATACTTCACCGCGCACTTCCAACAGCGGCGGATAATCATCGCCCCTGAGTTTCAGCGGCACCGCCCGAATGGTACGAACGTTTTCGGTAATATCTTCACCGACCGCACCATCGCCACGGGTGGCAGCACGCTCCAGCACGCCATCGCGATAGAGGATACTGACCGCCAGCCCATCGAGCTTGGGCTCGCAGCAATAGCTGAACTCGCCTACTCTGTCAGTCACCCGTTTATGGAAGGCGGCAAAGTCTTCTTCACTGAAGGCGTTGTCCAGACTGAGCATAGGTTTAAGGTGAGTCACCTGTTCAAACTTGGCCAGCGCCAACCCACCGACTCTGAGGCTTGGCGAGTCGCTGCGTTGCAGCTCAGGGTGCTCGGCCTCCAGCATTCTGAGCCGCTGCATCAGGCGGTCATATTCGGCATCGGGAATGCTGGGGTTGTCATCCACATAGTAGCGAATGTTGTGCTCGTTAATGGTGCTTATCAGCTGATCAATTTCGTTTTCAATGGCTTGCATAAAAATTCCGCACAAAACAAAGGCCGCAGAGGCGGCCTTGGATAGAGAGACTCACACTGGCTCCCTGATGAATATCAGCCCTGAGCCCGAATACGGCCCAGGTAGGCTTGTTTGGTGTCCTGATGCCATGGCTGACGCTGGCCATCCAGCAGCTCGGCACCTAGGTCATCCGCCAATTGATGGGCGGAGTTGAGCATGATGGAAAAGTTCATCAGCGGATCGCCATGACAAGGCAAGGTCATAAACAGAACTATCCCTTGAGTGCTGAACTGCTCCATGTTGTCCGGGTCAAACACCCCGGGCTTAACCATGTTGGCCAGGGAAAACAGCACCCGACCTGTGCCGGCGTTGTCTTCATGGCGATGGAAAATGTTCATGTCACCAAACTTGAAGTTCAGCGCCAACAGGCAAGGCAGCAGCTCAGCGCCGCTGAGGCTCTCGCCCTCTTTGGCAACCACATGCAGTACCAAAACATCTGTGGGTTCAGGCAACTCATCGTGGCGCGACTCTTCCTTGGCCTGCTCGCGGGTCTGTTGTTCAGTGGCAAGTTGTGGCTCTGGCTGGCAGTTTTCCTGATGTTCGGCTTCGACTGTGGAATGGGCGTTGCCTGTCTGTGCATCGGCCCCCAGCCCCAACTCCATCTGCATTTCGGCCGTATCTTGGTCATCATCGAGATGCAACACAGGCTCCTGCCGTTGTGGTTTGCTGTTTACTCTGGGCTCAGGTTTGGCCCCGGATAGGGAAAACGCCTGTTCACTTTCGCTCTCATCTGCTTGAGGTGACTGAAAACCGGGTTTACGCAACTTACTGCTCTTAAGCTTGGGCGGCTTCTCATCCGGTGAGACTTTACGTACCCTCACCTCTCCAATTCCATCGGCATCGAAACCTTCACTGTCACGCCGAGCCTGGTCCTTATAGAAACCTGTCAGCGGATTTTCTTTAAGCGACTTGGGCTGTTGTTTGCGGATAGACCAGAAACCGTGAACCAGCACGGCAATAATGGCAATCGCGCCCAACACAGACAATACCAGTTGCAAATCTTCCATTGGTTACCTGTTTTCCTATGGTTATCCGGCGTCGGCCATAGCCACCGCTTCTTCAATATCGACTGCGACTATGCGAGAGACACCCGGCTCATGCATAGTGACACCTATCAGTTGATCAGCCATCTCCATGGTGAGTTTATTGTGGCTGATATAGATAAACTGTACGCTGTCCGACATCTCCTGCAAAAGACGGCAGAATCTGTCGACATTGGCGTCATCCAAAGGTGCATCGACCTCATCCAGCATACAAAAAGGCGCCGGGTTGAGTCTGAAAATCGCAAACACCAATGATAAAGCCGTCAGCGCCTTTTCTCCACCCGAAAGTAGATGAATTGTGCTGTTCTTCTTGCCCGGTGGCCGGGCCATGATGGTCACTCCGGTATCGAGTAAATCATCATCTGTCAGCGCCAGATAGGCACTGCCGCCACCAAATACCTTGGGAAACAACTCTCCCAGTCCGGCATTGACCTGCTCAAAAGTCGACTTAAAGCGACTGCGGGTCTCCTTGTCTATCTTACGGATAGCCTCTTCAAGACTGGCCAGCGCCTTGTTGAGATCTTCATCCTGGGCATCGAGATAAGCCTTACGCTCTTTTTGCTGCTCATACTCTTCAATGGCCGCCAGGTTAATGGCGCCGAGGCGACTTATCTTGCGCCTAACCGATTCCAGCTGGTCCTGCCAGGGCGCTATTTTTGCTTCATCCGGCAGGTTCGCCGCCACTTCATGCAGCTTGATCTGCTGCTCACTGAGCTGCGCCAATTGGCTGTTGGCCTGACCTTTCAATCCCTCGCGACGTAACTTTAACGTGCTGATTGTCTGAGTCAAGTGCTCCAGTTGTCCAAGCTGTTGTTTTTGCTTTAAAGCTGTACTATCCAACTGCTGTTGCCGCTCGGCAAGTTTGGCCCGGGTATGCTCAAGCTCCGCCTGCATCCCGTGCTGCTGCGCCAGCAATCCTTCCAGGCGTTGCTCAAGCGGTTGCAGCTCGGCGCTATCTGCATCCTGCTGCGGTTTATCCAGCAATTCCCTGCGCTTGTGCTCGGCCTGCTGCAACTGCTCGGTCAACTGTTTACGCCGCTGCGCTGCCAACGCCAAGGCGGTTTTCTGCTCCGCCAGAGTCCCGTTCAAGGTTTTTAACTGGCGCTCGAGTTCGCTCAAGCTGACTTTAAGGCTGTTTTTTTGCTGATTGGCCTCGTTGTGGCGCTCACTCAGCAATCGCTCCTGCCGCTGGCGCTCATAAAGAGTATCATCGGCAGCAAACTGACTCTCAATCAGCGTCTCCAGCTCAAACTGCTCCTGCTCGAGGCGCTCTTTCAGCTCAGCGATTTCCGCTTCTGTCTGCTGCCTTTGTTTGAACTCACGCGCCGCCTGCTCGGTGGCCGCCTCATAAGCCATCACCGCGCGGGTCAACGCCAGTTGCTGTTGCTGCAGCGCCTCGGACTTGAGCTGCTGAGCCCGCCTTAATTCGTTGAATCTATCCTGAGCCGCGGTGGTTTGCTGCTGCGCCTGCCGGTTTTCGCTTACAAGCTTATCGAGATCGGCCTGAATGTCGCCCTGCTCGGCGGTCAGCTTCACCAGTGACTGGCCATCCTCGGCGAGCGTCAGCTTTACATCATGTGCAAAAAGGTTGCCATCGCGGCAGAGGATCAGCTCACCCTCTGCCAGCCCCTGCTCGAGCATGTTGGATGCCTGCTGCGCCGACTGGGCCCAACGCACTCTGTTAAGCCAGGGACTTAAGTTGACGCCAGCGCTGACCGGCCCCCAACTCTGGCGATAAGTCTGAGCAAAACCTTGGCCATCAAATGGTTTGGAGTCAGGATAGACAGCGGCGCGCATCAAGGGGCCAAGCCAGGCCTCAACCACTTGCTCCCAACCGGCCTCAACCTGAATGTCCTGCCAAAGCTGAGTCAAGGCAGTTTGTGTTGCTTGCGTTGCTTGAGCGGCGCCTTCGAGCCACTGACTTATCAGCTCCAGGCGACCAGTTAGACCCGAGCGGCGCTGCACCAACTGCTGCTCGGCTTGTTTTGCCTGCTCCCACGCCTCCTGGGCCTTGGTCAACTCTGCGCCATGCCGTTCGACATCGGCTTTAGCTGCCGCCAATTGTGACTCACACAAGCTGACCTGCTGCTGAAGCTCAGCCGGGTTTGCCCTGTTATCGGCCTCAGGTTGCGGCAATCTTGCACTGAGCTTCTCAAGCTGCTCCGTGCGCTGGGCATGTTGCTGCTTAAGATGCTGCTCCCGGGTGGCGGCCAGCTCCTGTTGATGCTTGATATCTCTGACCGCAGTCGCCGCCTGTTGCAACTCGCCGGCAAGGCTTTCACTTTGTGAGAGTGCCGCTTCATACTGCTGACTCAGTTCAAACTGCTGCTCTTCCAGCTCTTCCTGGCGCGGCAAATGTTGCTGCAAACTGTCATCCAGGGTTTGCTCCTGTTGTTTGGCCTGAGCCAACTGTTCATTCAATGTGGCGATTTGCTGTTGCAGCGCACCCAATTCAGATGCCTGCTGTTTATCCCGCTCTTTGAGATACTTGAGCTGCTGCTCGATACGGGCAATTTCAGTGTTGTTGTGATAAAAATCGGCAACCTGGCGCTGCTCCTTTTCACTGAGTTCATCCTGAGCCAGCTTTTGCTGAGTCAGGCTCAACTCCAACTCTTGCTTCTGCGCCTGCTGCTGGGCCAGCTCAGTCTCCAGCCTTTCTATCTCGCTGTTTTGCGCCTCGGCCTGCTCATTGAGCTCCAAGAAACGCATCACCAAGAGTTCGGCATGCAAGCGCCGCTCACTTTGCTTGTATTCCCGATAACGTTTGGCGGCCTGGGCCTGAATCGTCAACTTATCCAGCTGTTTACCAAGCTCAGAGCGAATATCCCCCAGGCGCTCAAGGTTTTCACGGGTATGGCGAATCCGGTTTTCCGTGTCCTTACGCCGCTCTTTGTAACGGGAGATACCTGCGGCCTCTTCAATAAAGACCCTGAGTTCCTGCGGTTTACATTCTATCAAGCGGGAGATGGTGCCCTGGCCTATGATGGCGTAGCTGCGTGGTCCAAGGCCGGTGCCCATAAAGATATCCGTAATATCCTTGCGGCGGCATTTTTGACCGTTGAGAAAATAAAGGGCTTCGCCATCGCGGGAGACCTGGCGCTTAACGGAAATTTCACCGTAGTTGGCATACTGGCCGCCGATACGCCCAAGGGCGTTGTCGAATACCAGCTCAACGCCGGCGACAGAAACAGGCTTACGGGCACTGGAGCCGTTAAAGATAACATCGGCCATGGAGTCACCGCGCAGGTGTTTGGCCGAGCTTTCACCCAGCACCCAGCGCACGGCATCAATCACATTGGATTTACCACAGCCATTGGGGCCGATTATGGCCGTCAGCGGATTGAGAAAAGGGATTTTGGTAGCATCGACAAATGACTTGAAGCCAGCGAGTTTTATCTGTTTGAGTCTCATATTTGCCGTTGGATGTCAGTGCCGATTGTTTTTGTTTTGCGGGCCAATCCTGAAAGAAATTCAATAGCCTGATTGAAACGCCGCCGTCCTGGCCCAAGAAGCTGTATAAGCGCTGTCACTTTAGCAAAGCGGGCCGCATTTTGTAACGTTTTTTATTCCCTTGGCTGCGTTTTTCCCTTGTTTTCGTGGCCTTGGTTGCTCAAAATCGGCCTAAGTATTCTTTGTATTGAGAGTAAGTGGTACATGTCCGCATCTTCAAGACCCGCCAAGAGCGGCGTCAACTATTTTCTCCAAGGCTTTAGCCTGATCAAACAACCGGGCTTGCGCAGCTTTGTGTTTATTCCGCTGATGATCAACCTGCTGTTGTTTGCCGGGGTCATCTATTTTGCCATAGGCCAACTGGGGAATGTGTTTGCCTGGCTCGAAGGGCAACTGCCGGACTATCTCAGCTGGCTTAATGTGATCCTCTGGCCACTGGCGATTATCACCCTGCTGGTGCTGCTGTCGTTTATCTTCAGCTCTGTGATGAACTGGCTGGCAGCGCCATTTAACGGCCTGCTGGCCGAAAAGGTAGAGCAACTGTTGACCGGCAAGCCGCTCAATACCGGCGGCACCTTGGATTTAATCAAGGATCTGCCGCGGATCCTCGGCCGCGAATGGCAAAAGCTGGTGTATTACCTGCCGCGGGCCATACTGATCCTGCTGCTGTTTTTTATCCCGGTGATTGGTCAAACCGTTTTCCCTGTGGTCTGGTTTATCTTCAGTGCCTGGATGATGAGCATCCAATACTGTGACTACCCTTTCGATAACCACAAGGTGGCATTCAAAGAGATGAAGTTTGCCCTGAAAAATACCAAGGGCAGCAGTATGAGCTTCGGCGCCGCCGTCACCCTATTTTCCATGATCCCTATAGTCAACTTTATCGTGATGCCGGTTGCCATTTGCGGTGCTACCTCCATGTGGGTCGATAAGTATCGCGAAGCCTATCGCAATCCGGCCATAGCGCCAGATTAAGCGCCGTAAGGCCGATTGAGATACAAAAATGCCTGCAGTTGCAGGCATTTTTTGTTGCAGCGGAAAGCCCTGCCTTAACAGGCACGCAGAATTAAACTGCCGATGGAGTAACCCGCGCCGAAGGAGCTCAACAGGCCCAACTCCCCCGGTTTGAAGTCCTGGTGATATTTATGGAAAGCGATTACCGAACCGGCCGATGCGGTATTGGCGTATTGATCCAGCACCACGGGCGCCTTCAAAGGCTCAGGCGTTTCACCCAGGAGCTTTTTCACCACAAACTGGTTCATATTGATATTGGCCTGATGCAGCCAAAGGCGCTTGAACTGCTCCGGCGTGATACCAACTTCTTCGAGCTGTGCATCCAAATGCTGGTATATCATGGGCAACAGCTCCTTAAAGACCTTGCGCCCCTGTTGATGAAACAGCTTATCGGCCTCGCCGGAAGTAGCCGGATCACAACGGTTAAGGAAACCAAAGTTACTGCGGATATTGTTCGAATAATGGGTAAAGCAGCGGCTCGACAGAATCTCAAAGGCTTGCTGGGCGCGGCAAGTCGCAGCCGGCTCCAATACCAAGGCTGTAGCCACATCGCCAAAAATAAAGTGGCTATCGCGGTCACGATAATTGACCTGAGCCGAACATATCTCAGGATTGATGACCAACACACGTCTGGCGCTACCACTACGAATGGCATTGGCCGCTGTCACCAGCGCAAAAGTCGCCGAAGAACAGGCAACCTGCATATCAAAGCCATAACCCCGGGTACCGAGGGTTTGCTGAATTTCAATCGCCATCGCCGGATAAGCACGCTGAGTATAGGCACAGGCGACTATCACCAAATCAATGTCATCCGCCTTGAGGCCAGCGTTATCAAGGGCTTGCTTGGCCGCATACAAGCCCATTTCTGCCTGCAGTGACAGGCTGTCGCTGGCACGCTCTGGGATTAAGGGCATCATGACTTCAGGATCCAAAATTCCCTCTTTGACCATCACAAATCTGTGTTTAATGCCTGAAGCCTTCTCAATAAACTCACTCGATGAATAATTCAGCGCCGCCACATGGCCAAGATCTATCTGGGCGCTGTTCTCGGTATTGAACAGGTCAACATACTGATTGAAGCTGTCCACCAGTTCTTGATTGGTTATTCCTTCCGGAGGGGTAAACAGCCCGGTACCGGAAATGACAATCGCATCCTTCATAAACTACCTTCTTATTGTTTTGTGACCGGATCCGCCTGCAGCATCGTCTCAGTCGGACTCATGCGTGGCTTACTCAAGTCAATGACAACTGTTGCTGAGATCTTATCCTGGATGGCTTGCCTGTTGGCATCCCAAAAAATCTGCAAGAAACCCAGCAGTCCAGTGGCAAAGCCTGCGCCGTATCCCCCGTAACGGCCAAAGGCGTCCCATAGGGAAAGCTTACCACCTCCTAGGGCGATCACCCGCACCCGCATGATTTTTTTGCCCAAAGTCTGACCATCGAACCAGGCAGTGAACAAGGTAAAATAGAATGCCGCCCAGCCAAATCCAAGCCCGAGATCATTGAGCATCCCCTTGGCCCAAGCGAGCAAACTGTATTGTGCCTCTTCCTCCTGCTCGTCCTCTTCTGCTTCCAGTCTTGAATCATCCTCGGTAGGTGCCGGCTTGGCTTGTGCATCGGTCTTTGCATTGGCTTGTACGTTGGTTTGTGCATTGAGCGTCGCTACAGACTCGGTTTTCATTGAAGCCAACTGCGGCAGCAAGTCTGCATTTATCGCCGCAATATCGGCTGCAGCAAGCGGCAGGTCATCCAATGCACCTTGCAGCATGGTCTCGACCTGGGTGCGTGACAGCCCTGCCTCAGCCGCGGCATTGACCAGCAAACCCGCTTCATGTTGAGCGCAGGCCTTGTACTCACACAAACTTAAACGCAGTAGCTGCGGCGTCAAGGTCAGCAGTGTCTGCCCCTGAATTTCATTATCGCGACGCTCTTGCAGGCCGTTGACTTTTATCATCTGCGGCACCGCAGACCAAAGCAAAACCACCGCCATAAACAGGTACAAAAGCCCCTTGGCCCAAGTGGAGATCCTGTTGGCGTGATTGTGTATATAGTAAGCCAGCAGGCACACCAAAAGCACAAACAGCGGGCCGGCCTGTTCGGCCAGTACTGCTATCAACAAACCGTCTATCGTGATAGCCAGTGCCCTTTTCCAAGGTTTTGCCAAGGGGGTGTAGAGCAGCTCCGGCGCCACACTGAATGCGGCCGGCGTCACTATGTTGCGGGGATCTTTGCCCGGATACCGCTTAAAGCCGTCCAGTTCCCCGGCTCTATTCATCTTTGCCTCCTCGGCATTACCCGTGTGATCCAAGGCTATTCTCCTATTTGAAATAGAATGTTATTTTTTGGTTAACGTGGATTTGGCATTGAGATTAACATAAAGCGAAACAGGCTTACTCCGAAGTTACGAATAACAGAGATTCATGTAATAACTAAAAAGAATAAAGAAGAACAAAGATTCACTTCTCTTTGATCTCATGAGGATTATGCTTTAGGGATGCAATCAAAGGAGGCCAGCAAGCCATGAGCAAAATTTTCGAAGACAATTCCTACACAATTGGTAACACTCCACTGGTTCGTCTTAACCGCGTCAGCAACGGCAAGGTGCTGGCCAAGGTAGAAGCCCGCAACCCAAGCTTCAGTGTCAAATGCCGTATTGGTGCCAATATGATTTGGGACGCCGAGAAAAAAGGCCTGTTGACCAAAGACACAGAGCTGATTGAACCCACCTCGGGAAATACGGGTATTGCGCTGGCCTATGTTGCCGCGGCCAGAGGTTACAAGTTGACTCTGACCATGCCCAACACCATGAGTCTCGAACGCCGCAAGCTGCTCAAGGCTCTGGGCGCCAATCTGGTACTGACTGATGGTGCCAAGGGTATGAAAGGAGCCATCGAAAAGGCCGAGGAAATTCGTCAATCGGCGCCGGAAAAATATCTACTGCTGCAGCAGTTTGACAACCCGGCCAACCCTGAGATCCACGAAAAAACCACAGGCCCTGAGATCTGGAACGATACCGATGGTCAAATCGATGTATTTGTTGCCGGTGTTGGTACCGGCGGCACCATCACAGGGGTGAGCCGTTATATCAAGAATACCCAAGGCAAGGCAATCACTGCTGTGGCCGTTGAACCAGCCGACTCACCTGTAATCAGCCAGACTCTGGCGGGCCAACCTGTGCAGCCAGGTCCGCACAAGATCCAGGGTATAGGCGCCGGCTTTATTCCGGGCAACCTGGATCTGGAACTGATTGACAAGGTCGAACTGGTCACCAATGACGAAGCGATAGAGATGGCTCACAGGCTGATGAAAGAAGAAGGCATTTTAGTGGGTATCTCCTCCGGTGCCGCCGTCGTTGCCGCCAACCGCATCGCCGCTCTACCTGAATTTGCAGACAAGAATATTGTAGTGATCCTACCATCGGCCGCTGAGCGTTATCTGTCCTCAGCCCTGTTTGTCGGCCAATTCAGCGATCAGGAAAACGTGCAGTAAATAAGCATAAACCGCAACTTGAAAGCCCTGTCTAATGACGAGGGCTTTTTTATGCCAACGTCTCGTCCTGAAATCAAAAGGGGTAATAACCACATATTTGCCCTCTTGATCAAAGTTTTATGCAACTGGCCTGTACTTGGCTTGTGCTTTGCGCCATAAAGACTCTTTTTGAACCTTTCCCACGGCTAAGACAATGCCCTTTTTTAGTGAACCCGCCAAACTCAGTGCCTTCGAGGCCAAATTTGAAGCACAAAAAATCGCCTTCGCTCCAGTCAGTTTTCAGGTGACCCGCTGCCTGCTGCAGTTCGACATCCTCAAACATATAGATGCCGCCGGCGATGAAGGCATTAGCCTTGAGATACTCAAAGAAAAAACCGGGCTAACTGCATATGCCCTGGGCGTTTTGCTTGATATGGCACTTTCCATGGGGCTGCTTTGGCACAAGGGAGACAATTACATCCTCGACAAGACAGGCTGGTTTCTGCTGCATGATGATATGGCCGCCACCAATCTCAATTTTATCCACGACATTTGCTACCAAGGCCTGTTTCATCTGCAACAGGCGCTGGAGCAAGGCTCTCCCGAGGGACTGAAAGTATTCGGCGATTGGCCCACTATTTATCCAGCCCTGAGCCAGTTACCGACAGAGGCCAAACACAGCTGGTTCGCCTTCGACCACTATTATTCAGATCATGCCTTTGACAGCCTGATGCCGCGCATATTTGCCAAAGGGCCGACTCATTTGGTGGATATCGGCGGCAATACCGGCAAATGGGCCTTGAAATGTGCCGGCTACAACACCCAGTGCCGGGTAACCATAATGGATCTTGCTCCCCAGCTTAAGCTGGCCGCCGAGGCAGCAAAAGCCGCGGGTTTGAACGAGCGGATATCCGGTCTGGCGTGCGATCTGCTGGCCCCTGACGGCCCCTTTGTGACCGACGGCGATCTTTATTGGATGA
The DNA here is from genome assembly GCF_037953065.1 of Shewanella chilikensis. Lineage (NCBI taxonomy): Bacteria > Pseudomonadati > Pseudomonadota > Gammaproteobacteria > Alteromonadales > Shewanellaceae > Shewanella > Shewanella chilikensis. Next base: position 2,765,256 of record NZ_CP149966.1, read on the forward strand.
GCCAATTCCTCGACTGTTTCAGCGAGGCACAAATCCTGGCCATCCTACAGGCTTGTGCCAAAGCCATGCCGGAGACAGCCGAGCTCTGCATTCTGGAAACCTTTTGGGACAGGCAGCCCAATGCCGCCTCCGCCTACTGTGTCAATGCCACCTCGCTCTACTTCACCGCCATGGCCAATGGCAACAGTCGTATGTATCACTCCAAGGTACTGCTGAAACTACTGCAACAGGCGGGTTTCTATGTCGATGAAGATATCGATGACATAGGGCTTGGGCATACTCTGCTGCGCTGCAAGCTTAAATAAATTTGAATCAATGAATAACTTAATTTCAATTTTATTAATCAAAGACCGATTTTAGACTAGGACCATCAAATTGGAATCTAGAGGTCACAGTATGAAACTCGTTGCCACTACCACTGAAGAACTCAGCACTCGCGAGTCCAAGTTTAGTAAAGCCGCTTTCAAGCGACTGCCAAGCCCTCTGGCCGGATTGGCGCTGGCTATCGCCAGCCTGGGTTGGGCCTGGGAAAGCGTATCAGCAGAATTTCCCGGCCTGGTATTGGGCGCGGCGGTTGCCGGCATATTACTGTCTCTGCTGACAGTCAAATTCATTCTGCATCCTGAATTACTGAATGAAGAACTGCGCCACCCTGTAGTCGGCAGTGTGCTGCCCACCTTTGCCATGGCACTGATGGTGATCTCCAAAGCCGTAGGGATCCATCTTCCTTTGTGTGGCTTCCTGATCTGGTTGACGGCTATCGCCATTCACTGCTGTTTACTGGCGGCCTTTGTACTGCATAGAGCAATGGACTTCAACCTGGAGCATATGGTGCCCAGTTGGTTCGTGCCCCCTATCGGCATGGTGGTGGCAGCCGTGACCTTTCCCGGCGCCGAAGCCGGCGAAGTAGGCGCCCAAATCGCTCACATCATTCTGATGTTCGGCTTGGTGAGTTACTTGGTGATGCTGCCTGTGATGCTCTATCGCTTGATCTTCTGTAATCCGGTCGCGGATGCAGCCAAGCCGACCATAGCGATTCTGGCAGCACCGGCCAGCCTGTCTCTGGCCGGCTATTTGACCCTGACTCCCGAGCCTGAGCTTTGGTTGGTCGCCCTGCTGCTGAGTCTGGCCCTGCTGATGACCCTGGTCATCTATCTGGCCTTCCTGCACTTACTGCGACTGCCATTCAGCCCAGGGTTTGCTGCCTACACCTTCCCCATGGTGATAGGAGCCACTGCTCTACTGAAAACAGCCGCCTGGTGCAACAGCCACCCCATGCTGCAATCGCTGCATCGGCCACTGGCGCTACTTGGAAATATTGAGCTTGTGATAGCCAGTGCTATCGTTGGCTTCGTCGCTATCAGTTACCTCAGACACTACCGCCCCTGGTCATCTGTATGATAAAACCGAGTTACATTAACACCAAAAGCGTGATACATGTCACGCTTTTGGCAAATTAACAGATCTTCAACGGCCAACAAATATTCACTCAAGTATCTAGACAAATAAAAATATCTCTTAAACAAAAAAACAAAAGAACACAAAAATAACAAAGAAAAAACAAAAAACAATCAAAAAACAATCAAAAAACAAACCCACAAAAAACAACAATAAAACACAACACGACATTGCCATCCAATTAAAAAAATAAACACCGTACGTTATATCTTTGTTGCCAACATAATTTTAATTGTTATTAATTCAAACAATTTATATCTGTTTCATCTATGTTGCACTTTTTATTTCTGCAAGGTTATATTCCTGATACATCCGTAAACATTTATTACTTAATTCGGGTGTGACAATAAAAAATCATACATAAGTATCAGGGAGATATAATGCAAGTTAATTCTAAATTAGCCAAAGCGGTGCGCTTTGCGTTAATTGGTGGTGTTGCAACTGCAGCCTATTCCGCACCAGCATTGTCGGCAGAACAAGAACAACAAACGGCAAATTCAGCCGTTGAGCGAATCTCTATCACAGGCTCACGTATCATTCGTGAAGGTGCCGTAGCGCCAACGCCAGTGACTGTAATCTCAGGTGAAGAACTCCTGTCTACCGGTGTGACCAACATAGGTGAAGCCCTCAACCAGTTGCCTGCTCTAGGTAACACTTATTCCCTTGCCAACTCTGGCCGTTACATTGGCACTGCCGGTGCCAACCTGTTGGATCTGCGTACCATGGGTACCGACAGAACCTTGGTGTTGGTAAACGGCAAACGTCATGTTGCCAGCTCAGCGGGAAGCTCTTCGGTTGACGTAAACACGATTCCAAGTGTCTGGGTCGAAAAAGTAGAAGTCATTACCGGCGGAGCATCGGCCATTTATGGTGCAGATGCGGTCACTGGGGTAGTTAACTTTATTCTGAAAAAAGATATTGTCGGCTTGGATATCTCAGCAATTAAAGGTCGGGCTGATGACAGTAACTTTGGTAAAGACAGAATTTCGCTTTCTTACGGCACAGATATTAATGATGGTCGCGGTAATATCGCCTTCGCTGCGGAATACAGCGCTCAGGATAGACTCAGAGCTTTCGATCGTGATCAGACCAGAACCTCATTTACCAGTCTGAAAAATACCGATAGACCCAAGGATGCTAACGGTAATTACATTGACTCCAACAATCCGTCTGATCCGGACAAGTATTTCCTGCCAAACGGCGGGCATTACAGGATCAGCAACGCCGGTACCTTCTTTTTGGATGGCTGGAAAACCTTCAATCCAGACGGGACCATAGGTGATGTCTACATAGGCCCAAAAGTCGACGGTAACTACTGTGTCGACTGCGACTTTACCAACTTGAGACAGTTTGAAGATCTGCAGCCCGAGTTCAAACGCTATAACCTCAACCTGAAAAGTAATTATCAGTTGAATGACGATATGAACCTCTACTTTGAGGCAAAATATGTCAACAGCCAGGCCAGTAATTATAGCCAACCTGCCTTCTTCTTTGGCAATAAGCTTAACTCAGTGAAGATTGACAACCCTTATCTGGATCCCAACCTGGTTGCTCTGATGAAGAACAACAAGGATACCGACGGTAACCCTCAACCACTGGATTCAATCGTCATCAACCGTTTCATGGCTGACCTGGGCCAACGCATAGAAGACGACACCCGTGAAACCCAGCGCTATGTGTTGGGCCTTGAAGGCGTCTTGGCCGACGATTGGGACTATGATCTGTACGCCACCTATGGTCAGACAGATCTGGAGCGGGTGAACAAAAACAACCTGATCTATGCCAACTACCAAAATGCCCTCGATGCCGTCATGCTCGACGGTAACATAGTTTGTCGCAGCGAAACCGCCCGCGCTGAAGGTTGTGTACCGGTCAACATTTTTGGTGCCGGTAATCCAAGCCAGGAAGCCATTGACTATATCAATACCACTTCTGTTGGCAATGCAGTGATTAAGCAAACTGTTTTGGGTGGCACCATCACCAATTCCGGGCTATTTGAATTACCAGCGGGCTATGTAGGCCTGTCTACCGGGGTTGAGTACCGCAAAGAAGAAAGTGAGACTAAAGAGCCTAAAAATGCCGGAGGGACATTCTTCAATGCCTTGGGCGAAGACAAAGGTGATTTCGATGTTAAGGAAGTATTTGCCGAGGTATCAATACCTCTGCTGGCCGACTTACCGCTGATCCGCCAGTTGGATATGGATCTGGCGGTCCGGTTCGCCGATTACAGCACCATAGGCAATGCGACCACCTGGAAAGCCGGTCTAAGCTGGGAAATCAACGATGAGCTGAGAATGCGCAGTACCTATGCAGAAGCCATTAGAGCTCCGAATATCAGCGAACTGTTCGGTGCACCGAGCCAAACATACTTCAGTGTTAAAGACAGTTGCCGTATCGATAACCTCAATACATTGGCTGATTCAGCCACCCGCCGTAAGAACTGTGCTGCAATGGGTGTACCTGCCGATTTCAATGATGAGTACGATGCCAAAAGGATAGAAGGCAAGAGCAGTGGTAACCGGGAACTGAAACCAGAAGAGTCCACCAGCTACACTGTTGGGCTTATCTACCAGCCTGAATTTATCGAAGGTCTATCTATGACACTCGATTACTGGAACATCAAGATCGACGATGCCATCAGTTCCATCGGCGCGCAAACCATAGTTGACCGCTGCCTGGATTCAACCAGTGGCATAAATAATCAGTACTGTGAATTGATCACCCGCGATCCTTCATCGCACCAGATAACGTTGATTCAAAGCCATGCGCTGAACGTGGCATCACTGGAAGCCGCTGGTGTTGACTTGGATCTGGCCTATAAGACTGATATTCTCGGCGGTGATTTCAGTGCCAACCTGATCGCGACCCACCTGATAAAACGTCGTAACTTCTCCTTCCAAGATGATCCCAGTGATTATGAAGAGTTGGCAGGTACTTTGGGATATGCCGATTGGCAGGCTAACCTGACTCTGAACTACAAGTATGAAAACTGGCTCAGCTACTGGCGTACCCGTTTCGTCAATGATGTCAGCTTGTACACAGATAAGGATCTGGCCCTTAATGCCAACCCAAGTTCCAACATGCAATACGACGATTACTTCATCAGTGATGTTGCTTTGGGTTATCAGTTTGATTCAGGCATAACCCTCAAGTTTGGTATCGATAATTTATTCGATAAGGACTTGCCTTATGGTTCAACCGGAACCAGTGCAGGATCAGCTGCGTACGATAACATCGGCCGCTTCTACTACACTAGTTTGAACTATTCCTTCTAAACGGATTAAACAGAACTTAAGCCCGTAAATAAGCGGCGCATTAGCGCCGCTTATTATTTGCTCACCTTAATTTCCCCACCAAAATGTTACCATAATGTTTAAATTGTGTTCTTCACTTAAATAAACTTTGTTTTGATAATATTTAAAAACACTTGGTTACATCTTTATTACAACAAAAAAACAGTCAATAAGCATTTAACCGCTTGTATTATTTGTATCTTAATGGTTACATTTTGTCGCCGAATTGTTTTATGTCGGCCCTAATAAATACAAAAAGACAAAATAAATATCATAAAAGGATATAAATGATGAATCTCAGTGTCAGCAAAGCTGTGCGCTTCGCCTTGTTTGGCGGCGCTGCAGCAGCCTCTCTTAGCTTACCCGCTGTTCAAGCCAACGAAAACGAACAACAACTGGAACGCATCGAAGTTACCGGCTCGCGCATTAAGCGTACCGACATGGAATCGGCACTGCCGGTGACGGTAATGAGTTCTGAAGACATAGCCAAAACCGGTCTGACAGATGTTTCTGCGGTACTGGCACAAATGCCATACAATACCGCGGGCAGCTTTATCAGTGACGCAGGTAGCTCTGCCAGTAACCACGCCAGCTCAGGCATGCGTGGCCTGGGTTCAAACCGTACCCTGACCCTGATCAATGGTCGCCGGATTGCACCATCAGCCACCTTCGGTGCCGATGCAACCAACCTAAACCTGATCCCCATGGACGCCATCGAGCGTATTGAAATTCTTCGTGACGGTGCATCAGCCATTTATGGTTCCGATGCCATTGGCGGTGTAATCAACATCATTCTGAAGAAGAATTATGATGGCCTCGGATTTGATCTGAAATTCGCCAACCCAACTCAGGGTGGCCGCGATGAAATGTCGGCATCGATGACCTTTGGTAACACCAGCGACAAGAGCAGCAGTCTGGTTATCATAGAGCACAAGAAGTTTGATCCTCTCAAAGGCGGCCAGCGTGAACATCTCACTGCCAACTGGGATAAAGCTTATGGTCGCAGCTCTCTGTATGCACCGGAAGGCACCTGGCGCCCAGTAGCTGCCCGCCCAGGCAAAAAAGAAGATGGAACCTTTGAGACGCCAAGCTACACTGGTGATTATGTTCCAGGTAAAGACTGCCCGGCCGATCAAATCGTTCAGAGTAAAGATGGTCCACGTTGTGGCTACAGCATGTTTGATGGTACCGATTACCTGCCGGATCAGACCAAAGACTCCTTGTTCAGCAACCTGACTTACAAGATCACTGATAACCTGGAGTGGTTCGGTCAGGCGATTGTGATGCGTGACAAGTCCACCACTTCCTCTACCGCGTTGTGGACCCCCAACCTGTACATAGCAGCCGACAACCCGCTGAACCCAACTTATGGCACGGCTAACGCCAGCGAAGTGCAGGCTTACCACCGTCTGACAGGCGTGGCCGATCGCAGCACGACGTTCAAGTCTGATGTTGTTGACGTGGTGACAGGGCTGAACCTGGAGCTGGATGCCGGTTCACTGAACTGGTACGTACAGTACTCAGATCAGCAGGTGGATATAAGCACAGACTCCTATGTGTTTGAAGACAACCTGCAGCAAGCCGTTGATGCCGGGCTGTACAATCCATTTGTTCTGGGCGGTAATGCCACTCAGGCAACCCTGGACAGCTTCCTGCACACAGCCACCCGTCAGGCCGATTCCAAGACCACAGCAACTGCCATTTCCTGGGCTGCGCTGGCTCCTATTGCACTGCCAGGCGGTGACATAGGTTATGCCGTAGGCGCCGAGTACCAAAAGATGGAATTCAGCGATCGCCGCGATGCGCAGCAAGCTGCCGGCAAAGTACTGGGTACTTACGGTGGCGACTCCGCCGGTGAACGTAACTACAAGGCTGCCTTCGTTGAGTTGGAACTGCCGGTCACCGACGATCTGAATGTTAAACTGGCCAGCCGTTATGACCAATACAGCCTGCCGGATGAAGGCCAGCTGTCCAGCTCTATCAACCTGCGTTATCAGTTATTGGATAACCTGGTCCTGCGCGCCTCTTACGGCCAGGGCTTCCGCGCTCCGTCACTGGATGATCTGCTGGGCGAAGCTGCTACCAGTTATGACCGAGTGATCGACACCAAAGGCTGTCAAATGCTGCCGCCTGACCAACGCGAAGGCGCCGATGTGTGTGAGTCCACTCAGTATCTGCGCAAGAGCTCTGGTAACCCTGAGCTGAAACCTGAAGAGTCTGATCAGTACGCCTTCGGTGCTGTGTGGAACATCACAGATGATATCTCTCTGGTTGTGGACTACTACAACATTGAGATCAGCAACCAGGTCAGCTATGTCGGTGCCCAGACTATCCTGGATCTGGAAGCCACTACAGGTCTCGGTGCCTACGATCCTAAATATGTCTATGTGAAGCGTGATACCGAAGGCAAGATTGAAGAGATTGGCGCCGGTTACATCAACATGGACGGGGTGCAAACCTCGGGTCTGGACGTCTCTTTCAGCTCGCGCTTCGAGCTGGGTAACTACGGCAGTCTGAAGTTTGCCCTGGACGGCACCTATGCACTGGAGTACACAGAGCAAGCCAGTCCGGTCGACCCACGTTACGACGTGCTGGGTACCAAGGGATATCCCGAGCTGCGTTTCAACTCCACCTTCAGCTATGAGTACGATGCCTTCAGCGCCTCGCTGATCGCCAAGTACATCGACTCCTATGCCGGTGAAACGCCGCAGCAGCAAGCTGCCAACATCGACAAGCAGGACTTCGGTTCCTTCACCACTTGGGATCTGGCCATGAACTATGACTTTGACCAGTTCGGTAAAGTCACAGTCGGTGCCCGTAACCTGTTCGATGCCATGCCTACGGTTAACTATGAGCTGTCCTACCCAGGTTATGACGCCGATACCCACAACATTATCGGCCGCGTAGTCTACGCGGGTTATCAGATCCGCTTCTGATAAGCGCTTTAATAGCCAAAAGCGCAGTCAATGACTGCGCTTTTTTATTTCATCCGCTACTAAACAATCAAGCCTGCTTCTTTACTCTGCCTTATCCGGCGCTACCGCCAAAACTTCCCGCGCCGTCAACCATACCTGACAGCCCAACATGGCCATGAGTGAAACCAGCAAGGCCGGGACCACAGGGTGAATATGAAGCGGCAAAGGCAAGGCCAGCCATTGCAGCATTCCATAACTCAGCAATCCGGAAATCATCGCGGCAAACACCGAGTTGCCAGTCAATGAAGGCCAGAATACCGCCGCCAATATCGGCCAGAGAAACACCGCCTGCAGTGCACCGAAAGCCGCCAAATTGAGCCAGACGATCATGGCCGGCGGCTCCAGCGCCCAGTAGCAGGCGAGCGCAGCAATCATCAACATGGCGATGCGGCTCAAACGCAGCTGGCTTTGCGCCGAGGTTTGTGGCCTGACCTTGACCCAGGCATCCCGCACCAGACTGACCGCTGCCTGCAGCAACATGGAGTCCACCGAGGACATCACGGCAGCAATGGGCGCCGCCAGCAGCACTCCGGCCAAAAGCGGCGAAAACAGTCCGGAGATCAAGGTCGGCATGATTTCATCCGGTACCTGCAAATCAGGATAAAGCGCCCGGCCCATCAATCCGATGAGATGCGGCAACAAGGTCATCAAGACACTGATAAGAGTGCCCCAAATAATCCCTTTCTTGAGCGCCTGGGTATTTTTAACCGCCAATAAACGCACCACAGTATGTGGCAGCCCCAAGGTGCCGAAACAGATAAGCACCCAAAACGACAGCATCATGGGCCAGCCCAGTTGCCCTTCATTGCCATGGGGCTGCAACAAGGCCGGATCTTCACTGGCCACCTTGGACATCAACTCTGTCATCCCCCCATGGCCAAGCAGGGTGAAAAACAGCAGCAAAAGCCCCAGCAGCATTACTATTCCCTGAAAGGCATCTGTGATGGTTACCGCCCGAAAACCACCGCTCAAGGTGTAAGCCAACACAGTCACCACAAACAGAGCCAGCCCCAGGCTGTAGTCGATACCGCTGACCCCGGCAAACAACCTGGCGCCACCGATAAACTGCACCGTTATCATGGCGATAAATCCAAGCACCAAGGAGCCCAGCGCCAACATGCTGACCCCTTTATGCTCGAAGCGAGCATCCAACCACTCAATCAAGGTGGCGTAAGGCGCCTTGGCCGCGAGGATCTTCGGCCCCAGCACCCCCAGGGTCAGCATGGCGACCGGCACCTGGATCAAGGCTAGCCACACCCAGCCCAAACCTATCTTGTAGGCGGCGCCCGGGCCACCGATAAAAGAGCTGGCACTGGTATAGGTTGCCACTAGCGTCAAGGCCAACATGGGGCCATTGAGAAAACGGCCACCGATAAAAAAGCGCGCCGCCTTATCCTGATAGAGGCTGGCCTTGTCTTGTCTGGCGGCAATAAAGCGGGTCAACACCAGGCTGAGCAACAGATAAACTAATACCGGGATAAGGGTGGTCACTCTTTATGCCCTCCTCGGCCAAACAGGTAGAAGAGCCCCAGAATGAAACATAAGGGAGTCAGGATACAGGACAGCCAAAACCATAAAGGCAGGCCGTAATAATCAGCTTGTGCTCCCCAGATCCCCATATCGGTCAACAGGGGCCCCAGAGCCCAAAACAGGGCATAAATCAGGGTAAGTATGATGGCCAGACGTGCCATGGATGGCATAACGGCTTCCTTGGATAGCCCCTTGCATTGGAGCGTGACAGCGAAAAGAAAGCCTTGATTCTAATCAACTCTTCCCTCGAGTGCCAAGGCATAGCGCAAGTTACACTTTGGTTGTGGGATAAAGTTATCACCCGGTTACCTGATGATATTCCGTTAACTTTTTACTGCATGCTTAATTAACCATGACAGGACTCACAGCCCTGAGCTTGCTCCCAAGCGGGTCACAACGGCCCCAAAATCAAGATCTGAATCAAACTTTGGTATGAGTTTGTGATGCCGCAGAAATAAGCCTTTACTGAAATAAACCTATGTTAGAAGCCCCTGCGTCGACGCAATGACATACAATTGTTAACCTGCTCGCAAAATTTAGCTTTTCCCCATGGGTAAAGGCCGATATCAGATGCTGAGAGCACGGCTCTGTGTTAATATTTTTGTGGTAAATTGGTAAGACCAATTTTAGGGTTGGATGCATAACGAGCGATTCTTTGAACAGACTTTCTCGGGGTAGCTAAAACCTCAACCTGGGCTCTGTAAGTAAAGAAGATGGAGATTACGGCAACATGGGAGATGTAAACATTTCCAGTTTGCAGCCATTCATCGCGAGCAACTGCACAGACTGGACTTTTATAACGTGTTACAAGCTTAGACTTGGGTCAAACACCAATCAAAAGCACAAACCTTGGTATATGACACTGGAAGATAACTCAAATTTAGGTGAATTATTTCAAGGAAATTTTAGACAAAAAAGGAGTGGCAAAGCGTAGTTTAATTTCATAATTTAGATTAATCAGCGGTTAAATTGATCTAAATCACGTAATTTAATTACATTTTGCTTATAGTTGACGAACTCGATGGCTCGTAAGCCATCACTATAGAATAAGCGATAAATGAACTTCATAACCTAAACCGGTGGCCAGCCACCAAATGAGCGAAAGAAGGCAGCTATGAACAACAGTCCTAGCCCATTTGATGCATCAACCCCTGCCAATACTGCGCAGAAGGTCGAGGATGCGGCCGTCGTCAAAATCGGCCGCGATACCCAGTCGACCCTGTTGCTGGCCATGACTGCGGGGGTGTTTATTGGCCTCGCGTTTATCTTCTATGTTGTCGCCACTGCCGGTGGCAGCGCCCTTCCCTACGGTCTCAACAAACTCATCGGTGGTCTGTGCTTCAGCCTCGGCTTAATGTTGGTGGTAGTACTGGGCGGCGAACTCTTCACCTCAACTGTATTAACCATTACTGCCAGAGCCAGCAAACGGGTCACCACTAAGGCCTTACTGCGCAACTGGGGGCTGGTCTATCTGGGCAACTTTATCGGCGCCATGCTACTGGTAGGCCTGATGATCACCGCCAAACACTATGATGCCGGCCACGGTTTGATAGGGCTTGGCTACATGAAGACCGCCCAGGCCAAACTGCACCATGACTTTTTCCAGGCCATCGCTCTCGGGATCATGTGTAACATCATGGTGTGTCTGGCGGTATGGATGGCCTATGCCGGTCGCTCAGTCACAGACAAATTGCTGGCCGTGGTGCTACCGGTTGCCATGTTTGTCGCCGCAGGCTTTGAGCACTGCATCGCCAACATGTTCCTTATTCCTATGGCCATTATCAGCAAAAATATGGCCGGCACTGAATTCTGGACAAGCGCCGGGGTCAGCCCCGAGCAGTTTGCCGATCTCACATGGAGCCAATTCGTGTTCCATAATCTGGTTCCCGTCACTCTGGGTAATATCGTGGGGGGAGCTTTATTTGTAGGGTTGACTTACTGGTTTGTGTATCGCCGTCCCTTGCTGGCCAAGCAAGGCAGCGAGGCCAGCAAGTAACTTTATCTCAACTAGAAGGTATGAGTACTATGACCGAGAAAACTGAGCTGTTTGCAAGCGCATGGGAAGGCTTTGTTCCCGGCGATTGGAAGACCGAAGTCAATGTACGTGACTTTATCCAGAAGAACTACACCCCCTATGAAGGTGATGAGTCTTTCCTGGCTGGCCCCACCACTGCGACCACAGCCCTGTGGGACAAAGTCATGGAAGGCATCAAGCAGGAAAACCGCACCCACGCTCCGGTCGACTTTGATACAGACAAAGTCTCTACCATAGATTCCCATGATGCCGGCTACATCAATCAGGAACTGGAAACCATTGTTGGTTTGCAGACTGATGCGCCACTCAAACGCGCCATGCTGCCCAACGGTGGTATCCGTATGGTTGAAGGCTCCTGCGCCGCCTATGATCGCGAGCTGGATCCTGAGATCAAATATGTCTACTCCGAACTGCGTAAGACCCATAACCAGGGCGTGTTCGATGTTTACACTCCGGAAATCCTCGCTTGCCGTAAGTCAGGTGTACTGACAGGTTTGCCCGATGCCTACGGTCGTGGCCGTATCATTGGTGACTACCGCCGCGTAGCCCTCTACGGTATCGACTACCTGATGAAGGACAAGGTTGCCCAGTTCACTTCACTGCAGGCTCAGATGGAAGCCGGTGAAGATCTAAGCAACGTTATCCAGTTGCGTGAAGAGATTGCCGAGCAGCACAGAGCCCTGGGCAAGATGAAGAAGATGGCAGCCAAATACGGTTATGACATCTCCGGCCCTGCCAAGAATGCCAAAGAAGCCATCCAGTGGACCTACTTCGGCTATCTGGCCGCGGTGAAGAGCCAAAACGGCGCTGCCATGTCTCTGGGCCGTACTTCAACCTTCATCGACGTTTATATCGAACGCGATCTGAAAAATGGCGTGCTCACCGAAGAGCAGGCTCAGGAAATGATCGACCATTTCGTGATGAAACTGCGTATGGTGCGCTTCCTGCGTACTCCTGAATACGATGAGCTGTTCTCCGGCGACCCAATCTGGGCTACCGAATCTATCGGTGGTATGGGTCTGGACGGTCGTCCACTGGTGAGCAAGACCAGCTTCCGCTTCCTGCACACCCTGTACAACATGGGCCCAAGCCCAGAGCCAAACATCACTGTGCTTTGGTCCGAGCAGCTGCCTCAGCCATTCAAAAAATACTGCGCCAAAGTGTCTATCGACACCAGCTCCATCCAGTATGAAAACGATGACCTGATGCGCCCTGACTTCGAGTCTGATGACTACGCCATCGCCTGCTGCGTGAGCCCCATGGTTGTGGGCAAGCACATGCAGTTCTTTGGTGCCCGTGCCAACCTGGCCAAGACCATGCTGTACGCCATCAACGGCGGTGTGGATGAAAAGCTGAAAATTCAGGTTGCTCCCAAGGCAGATCCTATCACAGACGAAGTGCTCAACTATGATGACGTCATGAGCCGCCTCGACGGTCTGATGGACTGGTTGGCAACTCAGTATGTCACTGCGCTGAACACCATCCACTACATGCACGACAAGTACTCTTACGAAGCCGCGCTGATGGCGCTGCACGACAGAGACGTACGTCGCACCATGGCCTGTGGTATCGCCGGTCTGTCTATTGCTGCCGACTCACTGTCTGCCATCAAGTATGCCAAGGTGAAACCGGTTCGCGATGAAAACGGTATTGCCGTAGACTTCGAAATCGAGGGTGATTATCCCAAGTTTGGTAACAACGACGCCCGCGTTGACGACATCGCCTGTATGCTGGTTGAAGGCTTTATGGCCAAAATTCGTGACAAGAAGATGTACCGCAACGCCATCCCAACCCAGTCAATCCTGACCATTACGTCCAACGTGGTGTATGGTAAGAAGACAGGTAACACTCCGGATGGTCGCCGCGCCGGTGCACCATTTGCCCCGGGTGCCAACCCAATGCACGGCCGTGACGAGAAAGGCGCTATCGCTTCACTGACTTCTGTGGCCAAGCTGCCCTTCGCTCACGCTCAGGACGGTATCTCTTACACCTTCTCCATTGTGCCCAATGCACTGGGTAAAGATGAAGATGCCCGCCGCACCAACCTGGCTGCGCTGATGGACGGTTACTTCGCCCACAAGCCAGGCCATGAAGGTGGTCAGCACCTGAACGTCAACGTGATGAACCGTGAAATGCTGGAAGATGCTGTCATCAACCCTGACAAGTATCCACAGCTGACCATACGCGTTTCAGGCTATGCAGTGCGCTTCAACTCACTGACCCCTGAGCAGCAGCAAGACGTGATTACCCGTACTTTCACCAAAGCACTATAATCCGCGTTTGAAACCAGGCTGCAGCGGCCGCCGCTGCAGCCATTCCAAGGAGAGCACATGACAGTAAAAGGACGGATCCACTCGGTGGAATCCTTTGGCACAGTAGATGGTCCCGGCATTCGCTTTATCGCCTTTATGCAGGGTTGCCTGATGCGCTGTAAATACTGTCACAATCGCGACACCTGGGATCTGGATGGCGGCAAGGAAGTGACTGTCGCGGAGCTGATGGAACAGATAGTCAGCTACCGACCTTTTTTGGAAGCCAGCGGTGGTGGTGTGACCGCCAGCGGTGGTGAAGCCGTGTTACAGGCTGAATTCGTTGCCGAGCTATTCAAGGCCTGTAAGGCCGAAGGCATACACACCTGTTTGGACACCAACGGCTTTGTCCGTAAATACACAGAGGTGATCGACCAGTTGCTGGACAACACAGATCTGGTGCTACTGGACATCAAGCAGATGGATGATGCCAAGCATATAGATCTCACCAAGGTCAGCAACCAGAGAACATTGCAGTTTGCGGAGTATCTGGCAAAACGAGGCCAGAAAACCTGGATCCGTTACGTGGTTGTCGGCGGCTATACAGACGATGAAGCCTCGGCCGAGAAACTGGCTGAATTTATCAAGCCAATGACCAATGTGGAAAAAGTGGAGTTACTGCCCTACCACGAACTGGGCAAACATAAGTGGGAAGCCATGGGTGAGCACTATGAACTTGACGGCGTATCGCCGCCGGATCGCGAAACCATGGAGCGAATAAAGGCTATATTTATTCAGAAAGGGATCAACGCCGGTTACTGATTCAGAGCTCTTCCCAAAAACCGGCATCAAGACGTTCAAAAGCCAATTTGAGGATCTGCGCCATATCCATATAGCAGGCCTTGGCCCCTAAAGGGCGACTGCTCACACCAAGCCCGGAAAGCTTGGCATTGAGTTGATTTCCCCAATCTAGCAAGGACAGCGGCAAGGGATGGCGAGCACGCCAACCCAGCCACAGATAGCCCTGCAAAGGCAGGCTGAGAAAGAATAGAAAGATAGCAATGGCCTGGGGCAGATAGTCCCAACCATAGAAATAGAGTGGCGCGGCAGCCGATAGCATGGCCAACACAGGCATCAACTGCAACGCCAACTGAGTGGCACGAATAACGCGAAACTCAGGAAAAAAGAAACCCAGTTGTCTGACCATGGGCCAGGTCTTCATATAACGATGACCTTCCCTCACGGTTTTGAGAAAGTTAAGGCTCAATCAAGGCACCTGAAACAAGCATAATATTGCTTTTACCTTAGCACAGTTCCCTATTCGGCCCCAACAACGGCTTGACGGCAGGAACGCAGTGAAACAGGTTACAGGCGAGTCCAGTTCACCCGTAACTTATTAATTAAAAACGGCGAAAGGTTTTTAACATGTCTAAAAAACTGGTATTGGTTCTAAATTGCGGCAGCTCTTCTTTGAAATTTGCAGTCATGGATGCACTCACGGGCGATGATCAGATCTCAGGTCTGGCCGAGTGCTTTGGTCTGGAAAACTCCCGCATCAAATGGAAACACAATGGCGAAAAGCATGAAGCCGCACTGGGCGCATTTACCGCGCACCGTGAAGCCGTGGAGTTTATTGTAAACCAGATTTTGGCTCCCCTGCCTGAACTGGCGTCACAAATCCTGGCAGTGGGTCACCGTATCGTGCATGGCGGCGAAAAATTCACCCGCTCGGTAATCATTGACGATCAGGTGATCAAAGGTATCGAAGACTGTGCCTCTCTGGCACCGCTGCACAACCCGGCGCACCTGATAGGCATTCGCGCCGCCATGGCCTCGTTCCCAAGCTTGCCTCAGGTTGCCGTGTTTGACACTGCCTTCCACCAGAGTATGCCTGAGCACGCCTTTGTCTATGCCCTGCCCTATAAGCTCTACCGTGAGCACGGCATTCGTCGTTACGGTATGCACGGCACCAGCCATCTGTTTGTCAGCCGTGAAGCTGCCAAGGTGCTGGGTAAAGAGTTGGCCGACACCAATGTAATCTGTGCTCATCTGGGCAACGGCGCTTCGGTCACGGCGGTTAAAGGCGGCAAGAGCATGGATACTTCCATGGGTCTGACACCACTGGAAGGCTTGGTGATGGGAACTCGCTGCGGCGATATCGACCCCTCCATCATCTATCATCTGGTGCACCAACTGGGTTACACCCTGGAAGAGGTCAACAACCTGCTGAACAAGCAGAGCGGCCTTTTGGGGATCAGCGAACTGACCAATGATTGCCGTGGTATCGAGGAAGGATATGCCGAAGGTCACAAAGGTGCGACACTGGCACTGGAAATCTTCTGCTATCGTCTGGCAAAATACATCGCCTCCTACACTGTGCCATTAGGCCGTCTGGATGCCGTGGTGTTTACCGGCGGCATAGGTGAAAACTCCGACATTATCCGCAAGAAAGTGCTGGAACTACTGTCCATCTTCAACTTCCAGGTCGATGATGAACGCAACCTGGCCGCCCGCTTCGGCAATGGCGGAATTATCACTAAAGATGAAGGCACTCTGGCCATGGTCATTCCCACCAATGAAGAGTGGGTCATCGCCGAAGACGCTATTAGTTTGATAGAAGAATAATATGACCAATCAGCCGCCTGGTTAGCCTGGCGGCTTTCATGTTTTTTGACTTTACAAGATTCACCGGAAAACCATCGACTCCGAAGAGGTTTTTATGTCCCGTAACATTATGTTGATCCCCATAGGCACAGGCGTCGGCCTGACGTCTATCAGCCTGGGGATGGTTCGCGCATTGGAACGCCACGGCGTTAAAGTGCAATTCTTTAAACCCATTTCCCAGTTGCGCCCGCAGGATCACGGCCCTGAGCGTTCAACCACCATCCTCAGCAAATCCCCAACGGTCAACCCGCTTGAGCCGTTTGAGATGATCCACGCCGAAGCACTGATCCGTGCCGATCAGACGGATGTGCTGATGGAGCAAATTATCGCCCGCGCCAGTGAAATTGCCGATAACACTGAAACCCTGATCATCGAAGGCCTGGTGCACACCCGTAGTCACCCGTTTGCCGATGATGTCAATTATGCCATTGCCAAGGCGCTCGACGCCGATGTGATTTTTGTCGCAACCCCAGGCAACGACAGCCCGACCGGGCTGATGAACCGCCTCGAAATCGCCTTTAACTCCTGGGGCGGTAACAAGAACAAGCGTCTTATCGGTGCCATCATCAACAAGATTGGCGCGCCGGTGGACGACGAAGGCCGTGCCCGTCCGGATCTGTCTGAGGTATTCGACCATCAAGGCGTTCAGCGCAGCGATACTGCCGGTATGTTCCAGTTGCCGGGCAAGAGCCCACTTAGGATCCTCGGCAGCGTACCTTATAACCTGGATCTGGTGTCCCCTCGAGCCTCAGATTTGGCCAAGCACCTGCGCGCCCGCATCATCAATGCCGGTGAGATGAACACTCGCCGTCTGCGCAAGGTAACCTTCTGTGCCCGCTCTATTCCCAACATGGTGCAGCACATCAAGACCGACTCGCTGCTGGTCACCTCTGGCGATCGCTCCGATGTTATCGTATCTGCCTGTCTGGCAGCCATGAACGGCGTCAAGATTGGTGCCTTGCTACTGAGCGGCGGTTATGAACCTGAACCCGAGATCATGGCTTTATGTGAACAGGCCTTTGAAACCGGCCTGCCTGTGTTCCTTATCGACACCAATACCTGGCAGACCTCACTCAATATTCAACGCTTTGACCACGAAGTACCTGTGGATGATGCAGTACGTATTGAACTGGTACAGGAATATGTTGCCGGTCATATAGATCAGAGCTGGATTGAAAGCGTCACAGAGAACTCGCCTCGCGAGCACCGCCTGTCGCCACCGGCTTTCCGCTACAAGCTTACCGAGCTGGCCCGCGCCGCCCGTAAGACTGTGGTACTGCCTGAAGGCGATGAGCCGCGCACCATCAAAGCCGCCGCCATCTGCGCCGAGCGCGGTATTGCCCGCTGCGTACTGCTAGGCAAACGCGACGAAATCCTGCGTATCGCAGCCCAGCAGGATGTCATTCTGGGAGAGGATGTCGAGATTATCGATCCCGATGAAGTGCGTGAGCGCTATGTCGAACCTATGCTGGATCTTCGCCGTCACAAGGGCCTGACCGAAGTAGTTGCCCGTGAGCAGTTGGAAGACAACATGGTGCTGGGCACTATGATGCTGGCCCAGAATGAAGTAGACGGTATCGTTTCCGGTGCGGTCAACACCACGGCCAACACCATTCGTCCGCCACTACAGCTGATTAAAACAGCACCCGGCTCCAGTCTGGTCTCTTCCATCTTCTTTATGCTGATGCCGGATCAAGTGCTGGTATATGGTGACTGCGCCATCAACCCGGATCCCAATGCCGAGCAGTTGGCCGATATCGCCATCCAATCGGCCGAGTCGGCCAAAGCCTTCGGCATTGAGCCCAGAGTGGCGATGATCAGCTACTCAACCGGTGACTCAGGTACAGGCTCGGATGTGGATAAGGTTCGTGAAGCCACCCGGATTGCCAAAGAGAAGCGTCCGGATCTGGTGATTGACGGCCCACTGCAATACGACGCCGCTGTCATGCCCAACGTGGCTCGCTCCAAGGCGCCGGATAGCCCGGTTGCCGGTAAGGCGACCGTGTTTGTGTTCCCGGATCTCAACACGGGTAACACCACTTATAAGGCCGTTCAACGAAGCGCCGATCTGATCAGCATAGGCCCTATGTTGCAAGGTATGCGTAAGCCGGTGAACGATCTGTCCCGCGGCGCCCTGGTGGATGATATTGTTTACACCATCGCCCTGACGGCCATTCAGGCTACTCAGAACGATTAACGGACTATAACCAACTCAAAAGCGTCTGCTACTGCAGGCGCTTTTTTTTGGGTTCATCGCGGATCTCCGGGGAATGCAGTTCTGACTTTCAACAAGAAGTATTCGGTATCCAGGTAGCCAAAGCCCATTCGCTTCAGCAATTTGATTTTGTTATTTAAACGGTATTATGGACTGACTGCGGCTTTTATCAGCAAAAGCTGTACAAAATCAACGCAAAGGATCCTTTACGCCAGTTATGATTCAGTCGGGAATGAGTCATCAGGAGAGAAACAGATAGGGGAAAGTGCCAAGCGTCAAAAATTAACCAGCGACAATTTAACGACGATATCAATCGCTTAGAAAGTATCTATCGAGTCTTCAACACACTTGTCCACAGATTCTGTGGATAAGAATCCGTGCGCTATCCTCTCTATATGCCACAGGATCGCCGATCCCGTCAAGCCCGAGGCAGCGGCTTGCGATCAATACTAAAAAAACCGATACTGTTTGGCACCAATCGCCAGGGTCAACACTATGAGATATTTACTTTTTCTTTGTCTGCTAGGCCTATTTGGCTGCAATGATGACCCGAATAAAGCCACCATAGATACGCCAGAGCAAGTCGCCCTGGGATTCTTTCAGGCCATCTATATAGATAAAGATGTCGAGAAGGCGAGCCTGTATGTCGACGACCCTATGAAGGAGGTGCTGCAAAGTTACTATATCGCCGCCTCTGTACAGCGCCATATGCTCAATCTACAGATGACAGATGTCACCCTGGAGATTGAAGAGATAGATATCGACTTCTTTCGCAAGTTTACCGATGACGTGACCATAGTGGTCAAATTTACCGGCCATAGAGGTGGTCGGCCCTGGGTCGATGACAGAACCATTCGCCTGCATAAACGGGGTCGGGGCTGGGTGATAGTGGAAATTCTCCCGGAAATTGGCAAGATCAACTCAGGTTCCCTGTAATAATTGTGCACTGACCCACGCAAGGGCCGAAGAGGTTTATCCCTCAAAGCCCGCCGTGCTACACTCACAGGCAATTTTCACTCAGCCTGATTACTATGAAACAACTGCTGGATTTCCTGCCGCTGGTCATCTTCTTTGCCGTTTATAAGTTTTACGATATCTACGTCGCCAGTGGCGCCCTGATAGCCGCAACGGCGCTGCAACTCGTGGTGACCTACCTGCTGTACCGCAAGCTTGAGAAAATGCATCTCATCACCTTTGCCATGGTGGCCGTATTCGGTACCCTGACCTTGGTGTTTCACGACGATACCTTTATCAAATGGAAAGTCACCATAGTCTATGCCTTGTTCGCCTTGGGTCTGGGTGTCAGCCAATTGCTGAATAAGCCTGTGCTCAAGGGCATGCTGGGGCAGGAACTCAAGGTTGCCGACAAGATATGGGCCCAAGTCACTTGGTACTGGGTCAGTTTCTTTATTGTCTGCGGCCTTATCAATATCTATGTCGCCTTCAGTCTGAGTCAGGAAACCTGGGTAAACTTCAAGGTCTTTGGCTTGACCGCAGTGACGCTGCTGAACACCATAGCAACCGTGGTTTATCTCTTTAAACACATCCCCGAAGAGCAACGCAAGGAACTCAAATAATGTGGTATATGATCTCATCCCAAGATGTTGAAAACAGCCTGGAAAAACGTCTTGCCGCTCGTCCGGCCCATCTACAGCGCCTGCAACTGCTGGCCGATGAAGGACGATTGATGCTGGCCGGTCCACATCCCGCCGTGGACAGTGAAAACCCGGGGGACGCCGGATTCAGCGGCTCTTTGGTAGTGGCCGAGTTTGAATCGCTGGAAGCCGCCCAGGCCTGGGCCAATGCCGATCCTTATGTTGCCGCCGGCGTTTATCTGAGTGTTATCGTTAAACCCTTCAAACGAGTGCTGCCCTGATGAAAATCGTTTCCTTCAACATCAACGGATTGAGAGCCCGTCTGCATCAGCTGCAACAGTTGATAGACAGCCACCAACCGGACATCATAGGGCTGCAGGAAACCAAGGTGCACGACGAAGCCTTCCCTCTGGCCGAAGTGGAAGCTATGGGTTATCAGGTACATTTCCACGGTGGCAAGGCCCACTATGGTGTGGCTCTGTTATCCAAACAAGCCCCCATTGAGGTTCAAAAAGGCTTTCCCACCGACGATGAAGATGCCCAGCGCCGGCTTATCGCCGGAAAGTTCATCCAGGACAACGGCCGGGTGCTGACAGTGATCAACGGTTACTTCCCCCAGGGGGAGAATATCAATCACGAGACCAAGTACCCGGCCAAGCGTAAGTTTTACGCCGACCTGATGCAGTATCTGCAAAACTCATTCAGCCCGGATCAGGATATTGCCATCATAGGGGATATCAATATCTCGCCGCTGGATCTGGATATCGGCATCGGCGACGCCAATGCCAAACGTTGGCTGAAGACGGGTAAATGCAGCTTCCAGCCGGAAGAGCGTGAATGGTTGCAAACCCTGCTGAATTGGGGCTTTGTGGATACCTTCCGCCAGTTGCATCCGCAGCGCAGCGAACGCTACTCCTGGTTTGATTATCGTAGCCGTGGCTTTGATGATAACCGCGGCCTGCGTATCGATGTGATCCTGGCAACCGAGTCGCTGGCAAGCCGCTTGAGTGAGGCCGATGTGGATTACGCGCTTCGCGGCATCGACAAGCCCTCGGATCACGCGCCTATCTGGAGCTGTTTTCGCTGACATTGTTGTGAGCGCTGATGACGCTCAGGACGCTTACCACAGCAAGCGGCACGCCTGAAGCAAAAAACAAAGCTCAGGAACCGCTATAACGCAAAACGCCGACATCTGATGATGCCGGCGTTTTTTATGTTAGCCGTTCAACTGGTTTTATACTGTGCCAACAGCCGGGTCAGAGAGGCAGAAGCCTGGGCCAGTTTTTGGCTCAGCTCTATCGCCCTTTCGCTGGCCTGGCGCATCTGCTCCGAGTGGCTGCGGATATCGCCAAGCTGCGAGCTGATCTCCCGGGCTGACACGCTTTGCTCTTCGGCCGAGGCAGCGATTTGGCTGCTGCGATCAAATACCGCATCCACTGAGCCACGCATCCCCTCAACATCCGTCCCCACTTGAATGATCGCCTGGCGGCTTTCGTCGGCCTGCGACACTATCGCCTCGGTCAACTGAGACAAATTACGGCTGCCCGCCTGCAACCCCTCTATCATACGTTGAATTTCCACTGTCGCTTCCTGGGTTCGCCCCGCCAGGGTCCGCACCTCATCGGCAACCACGGCAAAGCCGCGCCCCTGTTCACCGGCTCTGGCGGCCTCGATGGCGGCATTGAGCGCCAGCAGATTGGTCTGCTCGGAAATACCATCAATAGTGGTCACCACGGCACCAATCTCGGTGGCATCCCGCGACAGTTGCGATACCGAAGAGAAAGCCTCGGCAATCCGGCTCGACAACTCACCTATACTGGCAACTGTTTCTGCTATATGTCTGGCGCCCAAGCCCATCTGAGAGGCGTTGTCCCGGGTCTGGGAAGAGGTTTCGGCGGCGTTGTGGGACACTTCGGTAATGGCATTGCTCATCTGCTCCATCGCCGTGGCCACAGTATCGAGAAACTGCCACTGAATTTTGCCCATCTCATCACCGGCGGCGGCTTGCTCGGCAAATTCGGAAGCCGCCATCGACAAGGTTTCGGCATTGCTGCTGATGGCGGTGACCATTTCGCTCATGTTATCGGCGCAGCGGTCAATCTCGCGGGCTATCAGGCTAAAATCATCTGTGCCAAAGAAATTGAGCCTGAAGCTCAAATCGCCGTCAGCCAAGCGTTTGATCGCCATATACATATCCCATAGTCCGCCGCCAAGAGAGGTAGAGATCCAATAGCTGAGTTGAAACAGTGGCAACAGCCCGACAAAAGCCCACAGCAGCAACCAGTTTGCCCGACTGAGCATCTCTTGCTCCTGCAGTGTTAAGCTGTCACCGAGCCAGTAGTTACCATCTCGGCTACTGAGCATAACTTTTACCTCGGCGCGCGGTTCATTGCGGCTAAGACCTTGCTGCTGTAACCAAAGATCGCGCCCCTGCTTGGGCGCCAGCTGGAGCAGGGTCTCGGCTTTGGCTTGTAAACGCGCCTCAGCGCCCTGGGTTACACTGGCATCCAACTGCCACCAGTTGGCCAGTGCGATAGCGGCAGTTATTGCGGTAACCAGCGAACACACAAGCCAGAATTTACCGTTGAGACTGAACTTAATCAGCATGGCATCAACTTTTCTAAACTGGATCTGCTTCATCAGTGCTCCTCAGCGCGAAGCTAAAAGCCGGGACAGGATCCTGGCAGTATAATCTATTACTCCACCACCCTTTCGACCGGCAGAGGTTTTGTTTGAGTTTCACGACTGCGGCTGGTTTGGCAATAGCCCATGAGATCGGTCAAACGACTCATGGCATAACCGAATACGGCGCCAATCAGCAGCGGCGGCATAATAGCCGCAATATCCGCCGACATGGCAAAGGTGATGCAACAACCAATAAAGGCACCAGGAATAAAGTTAAGTTTACCGAAGCAGGCCTGCAGGCACATGGCACTGGTGGCTATACCGGTGAAGATCCAGCCAAATACCGGCGAGACAAAGAAGCTGCTGCCGCTGATGATAAGCCAGGCCCAGAATACTCCCGATGTATTGGTGCACCAGGCCTGAAGCAAACCGGCGAACCCACTGCGTCCTTGAGCAAAGAAAGTACTGCACCCCAGAAACCCTATCCAGGTGATCAGCCCAAAGGTGTCGGCAACCCCACACCAAACAGTGGCCAAGAGACCGGCAGATATTGCTGCATGCCAACGCTGTTGCATAGGAGTATCTCCCCAAAATGTAAACATTGGTTAAATTACCCCGTTTTTGATAACAAAAACCGGATCTACACCAAAAAAGGGCTTATTAATGCCGAGATCTGGCTCACTTTGCAAACATTTGGTAGTAAAAAAACAATAACGGAGTGAATTTTAGCCAAATAAAAACCCGGGCATGCCCGGGTCAGTTACAACAGGGATAGCCTCAATCGGCCAATAGCTGATCGGCAACAAAGGGGTTATTACGCCTTTCTTCACCAAAGCTCGACATAGGGCCGTGGCCGGGAATGAAATTGACCTGCTCGCCCAAAGGCCAGAGTTTGTAACGAATGGAGTCAATCAGCTGCTGATAGTTGGAGCCGGGAAAGTCAGTACGGCCTATAGAGCCACGGAAAAGGACATCTCCCACCCAGGCCAGGTTCTCTTCGCGGTCAAAGAAAATCACATGCCCTGGGGTATGCCCCGGACAGTGAAAAACCTGCAATGCCTGCTCTCCCAGGATAACCTCTGCACCATCTTCGAGATAGCGGTCAGCCTCGAAGGCGGCGCAGGCCGGGAAACCAAAGTTCTGGCTTTGGCGTGGCAGGTTCTCCAGCCAGAATTTATCGTCGATATGCGGGCCAATAATCTGCACGTCACACTCGGTGGCCAAAGCCTTGGCGGCACCAACATGATCTATGTGTCCGTGAGTCAAAAGAATATATTGCAACTGCAGGCCGTGCTGCGCCAGGGCATCCATGATGCGCTCATGGTTACCACCTGGATCTATCACAGCGGCTTTGCCACTCTTCTCACACCAGATGAGGCTGCAGTTCTGCTGGAAAGGGGTCACTGGGATGATCTGGTATTTCATTACACACACTCGCAGGCTGTTATCGTTCCATGATCGATAGATCGTCTCGGAGCATGATCCATCAACCCGGCAACAGAAAAATTGATCCCGGGCAGGAAAGCGCCAGATAGGCAACTTTTCTGGCGCCGGTTTGCAGCGCAGGGATTTTTGTATACAATTTTGAGCCATCCACCGTCAAGCCCAAGGCCCTACATGATAACAGACAGCCGTCTTGCTGGCATCCTGAGCCGCAAACACTTCTTCTCTCTGCCACTGGATTATCAGCATCCCACCAGGGAACAACTGCAAATTTTTGCCCGGGAGCTTATCGGCACCCAGGATAACGCCGCGACCTTGCCACTCTTGGTGTTTTTTCAAGGTGGCCCAGGCTTTGGTGCCGCCCGCCCCCTTGCCAATGGCGGCTGGATTAAAAGAGCACTCAAGGAGTATAGGGTACTCTTACTGGATCAGCGCGGTACAGGTCTTTCAAGCCCGCTCAGCTTCAAGACACTGGACGGCATGACGCCTGACGAGCAGGCTGAGCACCTGAGCCATTTTCGCGCCGACAATATCATCCGCGATGCCGAGGCGATTCGGGCACAACTGAGCCCTGATACTCCCTGGAGCATTCTCGGTCAGAGTTTCGGTGGTTTTTGCGTACTCAGATACCTGAGCGCCGCACCGCAAGGACTCAAGGAAGCCTATATTACCGGCGGTATCCCTTCCCTTGAGCGCACCGCAGCCGAAGTTTACCGGGCAACTTATCAGCGCTTGCTGGCCAAAAACCAGGATTTCTTTGCCCGTTTCAAGGATGCCAAAGCCTTGCTGGCCGAGCTCAGAGACTTTATCAATAACCATGATGCGCGCCTGGCTACAGGAGAGCGGCTGACCCAGGAAATGCTGCAACTTTTAGGGGTTAACTTAGGCATGGAGCAAGGGCCGGAGGCCGTCTACTATCTGCTGGAGCAAGCCTTGGTAGATACTCCAAGTGGCAAGGCGCTCAATCCTCTGTTTGAGGGGCAGTTCTGCCAAATGCTGGATTACAATACCAACCCGCTGTTTGCCATCATGCATGAGTCCATCTACTGCCAGCAGCAAGCCGCCAACTGGGCTGCCCACAGGGTGCGGGCCGAATATCCGGCTTTTGCCCCGGACGCCAAAGAGCTGCTTTTCAGTGGTGAGATGATTTATCCCTGGATGTTCGAACAGTTTGCCAACCTCAAGCCGCTGAAAGCCTGCGCCGAATTGCTGGCCGCCAAAGCCGATTGGCCTTCACTCTATGACTCGAACATTCTCGCCAATAACCGTGTACCTGTCGCCGCAGCCATCTACAGCGAAGATATGTATGTCGAGCAAGCCTACAGCCTGGAAACCGCCACCAAAGTGGGCAACCTCAAGTATTGGTTGACCTCTGAGTATGAGCACAATGGCATACGCATGGATGGTGAGCGGATCCTCGATAAGCTGATTGCGCTCAATCGCGGCCAGGCACTCAGATGAATTCAGCTTGGGTTAATTTAAAAAGCGCACACTGAACTTGGTTCCACATCCATTGACGCTTTGCTTAAACACTTGTTTTAGTATCGTCCCGGCCTGCCCTTTTGGCAGGCCTTTTTTATCCCCCAAAAAAAACCGCAGCCTAAGCTGCGGTGGAAAAAACGGACTGGGTCCAATCCAAAAAATACAGGGAGACTCGAACCGCCGACTTAGCGCTTCATTGCTGGATAGGTGAACTCATGGCACTGATTGCAATAAACCTTGCTCTCTTTGTGCTCCTGATGGCAGTAAGTACATGGCAAGTCCGTGCCATAGTGCAAACTGTCATGGGGGTTGGGTTCAACATCATGACCGGCGTTGGCCGGACGTGCTGTCTGCTTGGCAACATCTTCAGGAGTACCGTGGCAGGCTTCACAGGCTGTCGCATCGGGAATGGTCTTGCGCTTGGCATCACCATGGCAGGCGGCGCAATCAATACGACCATTTTCAGTCGTCATGATTTCTTTGTGGTAGTCCTTGATCTTCATTGCGTTGGCCGCTCCAGGCAGCAACAAGGCGCAGGCTACAAGAACAGTGGATATCATCTTCAACATCTTGGGCTTCCTGTTGCGGGGCAGTTGCCTGCCCCGCTCTTCTATCAGTAGTTGGCAATAAAGTCGTGTGACGCCTGAATATCAGGAGTGAAAGGGCGATCCTTGCTTACGAAAGGCACTTTTTGACGATAAGCTTCATACATAGCGCCTGTGGCTTTACCCTGTTTCAAGCTCTTATCGTGCATCTTGCGCAGATCGATAGCTTGAGTAGAGTGCAGCAGCTCCAGACCATAGATGGTGTTGGTGTTGTCAACAATCTGGACCAGATTGTCAGAAGCCAGTTTCAGGTTGGTGAAAGTGTCTTCGATATTACCGGCAATCTGAACACCATCGAATGAAACCGGGCTAGCCAGTTGCTTGTTACGCACCTGCATGTCAACGAAGGCTTTCTGGATAGCACCGAAAGCATGACCATTGTTTTCCGGACCGGCCAGGAAGCGGCTCAGACGGGTAAAGTGGGCATCAGACAGGTGGATAGTACGCATCACGCTGTTATGAGATACGTGAGTCAGGGCCGTGCTCAGGTTCTGTACCGCCAGGGCAACAGGTAGTGGCTCGAAGTTGGTGGTTGGGAACACACCGCCCTTGCCTTCAACCATGTACTTGGCTACTTGAGGGAACTGGCTGTAGTCCTTGGAAGCACCCAGTACCACGGCAGGGTTATCGTCTGAGTGGTTGATCTGAATATCGATCACTTCGCCCAGATCCACCAGAGCTTTCTTGGCGCTGGCCAGTGTGTAGGCTGTGGTACGGTAGCTAAGAGGATCCTGCAGCGGACGCTCATCATTCAGTTGCCACAGATAGCTTCCATCCAGCTGCGCCAGAATATCCTTGGTAGTTGCCTGAATATAAGGGAAAGGACGAATATCATTGGTTTGTGGCAGGAAAGGTGCCACGTTACCGTTCAAACCTTCAAGGCTCAGACCGAATACGGTTGGGGACACTTCCAGCAAGTGCTTGGCATCCTGATAGCCCTTCATCGCATAGGCTACAGCCACCGCGTTGTTGGACAGGATGGACAGAGCATCTTTACCCATAGGCTCCAGCAGAGGAACACCGGCATCGGCCATGGCTTCACGGCTACTGACACGCTTGCCCTTGTAGAACACTTCCCACTCACCAATCATCGCCAGACCGACGTGAGAGGCCAACAGGATGTCGGCTTCACCCACAGTACCCTGTGAAGGGATAACTGGAGTGATGCCCTTGTTCAAGTAAGCTTCGTAAAGGTCGGCAACCACAGGCTGAACCCCGGTTTGACCGGCCAGAATGGTATTGAGACGCACAGCCAGAGCAACACGGGTCAGACGCACAGGCATAGGCTCACCGACACCGGCGCTGTGAGCGCGCAGCGTGCTGTAGTTGAAGCTACGGGAAGCATCCATAACGGCAGCACTCAGCTTACCATTGGCATCAAACAGCTTGTGGTCTTTGTTCAGGCCCACACCTACAGTCAGACCATAAACCGGCTTACCCAGACGCGCAGCTTCCATCAACAACTCGTGCGCCTTAACCAGTTTGGTACGGGCCTGAGAGGCTACTTTGACTTTGGCACCATCGGCAATGGCCCAGGCTTGTTCCTGAGTCATATGCTTGCCATCCAGAACCACTTGTTCCATTGCCAGAGCACTGCCTGACATCAGACCCAGCGTCAGCGACGCCAGCATTAAAGATTTGTTCATCATCTTACTCCTTATTATTGAATTTGTTACGCTTGTTTCAGTGCAACCGGCTTGGCAGCAGCACAATTGCGGCCGGCGTTACGGCCGGTAACAATACCTTCAGCCACAGCACAGGCACCTAGGCGGCTGGCACCGTGAATACCGCCGGTGGATTCGCCGGCCGCATACAAGCCTGCAATCGGCTGGTTACTGACCAGATGCAGGACTTCAGAATTGGTATTAACCTTGACACCACCCATGCAGTAGTGAACTTTTGGCCACATACGCACTGCGTACCATGGGCCCTTGTCCAGGACTATGGCTTCCTGCATTGGACGACCAAACTCTTTGTCTTCACCGCTCTTGACCGCTTCGTTCCAACGGGCCACCTGCGCCTTGAGCTTGTCGGCCGGCATACCATAAGCCTTGGCCAGCTCATCCAGGGTGTCAGCCTTGGTGATCACCTTATACTTGATGCCCCAATCCAGAGTTTGGGCATTCTTGGCGCCTTCGGCATTGGTAAAGCCAATGGGGTACACAGGGTTGTTGTGCTCATCTCTGCGGGTCATGATGGCATCGGCACGCGCCTTACGATCGGCCAGCTCATTGAAGAAACGCTCACCGGTGCGCACATCCACCACTATGCCGTGAGGATAAGTGGCGATGGTATTGAACTGGGATGCAGTTCCAAAACCTTTCTCATCAGGTGATGCCCATGGGCCCAGTTGAATTTGATCCAGATGGATAGGGTTGGCACCCAGAAGCATCATCTGCTTCAGTGCTTCAGATGTCGCACCCGGATGGTTGGTTGAGTCCAGATCATTGTTCAGCTCAGGCAGCTGCATCATGCGATATTCAATATCCCGGCCAAAGCCACCGGTCGCCATGATCACCCCTTTGCGGGCACCTATGGTGCGTATCTTACCTGTCCGCTCCCGTGGGAAATAATAACCTTCACGAACCTCGACCCCGATCACGCGGCCTTCGTCATCTCGGATAAAAGATTCGAGCTTGGTTTGATTTTTCATGATCACGCCTTTGGCGCGGGCCGCCTTGACCAGCGGACGTATGATACCGGCACCGGAGCTTTCAACTGTCTGCAGTACCCGCTGCACACTGTGACCACCGAAATGCTGTACGAAAGGCTTCCACTTGACGCCGTAGTCAATCAGCCACTGGCATGATTCCGCCGTGCCGTTACATACCAGCTTGAGCATCTCAACATCATTCATGCCACGACCTGCGCGCAACATGTCGGCCACCATGGCATCAACTGAATCTTCAATACCGGCCTGCTTTTGCAACGGAGAACCGGCAACCGCCATGGCACCACCATTGATGGTTGAGTTGCCGCCAAAAACCGGCATCTTATCGATAACCATTACGCTGACGCCGGCTTCACGGGCCTGCAGGGCCGCTGCCATACCGGCAAAGCCACTGCCGACCACCAATACGTCTACCAGTTCATCAAAGGATTCCGGCGCCTGTTCGCGACACTGGGCCATGGCACCATTGCTGACAGCCATCCCCACCCCGGTCACTGCCAGAGCGGCGCCGCCTTTGAGCAACTGACGACGACTACTGTCTATTTTCTGTTTTTCTGTCATGTACTTATTTTCCTTTCATGCAGGGAAAGAACTTCAGTCAACCAGTTGCACTGGCCATGCCAACTAACCAAAAAGAGGTGCTCAGGGGGAGATTTATGATTACGGCCACAGAATCACGAAATATAAAGATCTACAATCACGAAACTTCGCGGTTTATTTGAAATATCAATGGAAAAACACTTTTATTACGAGTGTACCAGGCGGCTCTGCAGTAGCCTGCAGTTGGAAACCTCGCTTAAACACTACTTCGACTATGTACGTGACTCAGTGCCTCTCGACGGCCTATTCATTAACATTTATCGAAAAGAATTCAACGACATACAATTTATCGCCCAGGCCAACGAAACGCAGGCAAGCACGCTTGATGTCCAGGTTTCCCTCCCTGAGGGACTGGCCAAAACGCTGGAAGATCCCGATAGACCCAGGGTGAGGATTGTTAACGACATTGATCATGATCCCGTGACATCCCAGGTTGCCCCTAAGGTGATCCCCGGGATCCGCTCTCTAATCATTTTACGTATGTCGATGGAAGATACCCATTTGGGCATAGTAGGCTTTTACTCCAAGAGTGCCGGCACCTTCCGCCCCCGACACGCAGATATGCTGGCGCCGCAGATGAGTACCTTTGCCCTGATCACAGCCCTCAACCTCAGAGGTCGTAATCTGCTGCTGGAAAATCAGGCGCTGGCCAAACAAAACGTTAGCCTCAAACGTACGCTGGATGTGCAAAACGGTGTGGTCGGTGCCAACTCGGGGCTGAAACAGGTGATGCAACAAGTGCAATCCATCGCTCATCTCAACACCACGGTACTGATGCTGGGGGAAACCGGTTGCGGAAAAGAGGTGATTGCCAACGCCATTCATGAACTCTCGGCCAGGGCCGGCAAACCCTTTGTCAAAGTCAACTGCGGCGCCATTCCCGAGACCCTTATCGACTCAGAGCTGTTCGGTTATGAGAAAGGCGCCTTTACCGGCGCCGAATCGCGCAAGGCCGGTTATTTTGAACAGGCCAACGGCGGCACCATCTTCCTCGATGAGATTGGTGAACTGCCACTCTCGGCTCAGGTGAGACTGCTGCGGGTACTGCAAAACAGCACCATTACCCGGGTCGGTGGCCATGAACAGGTACACCTGAACATCAGAGTGATAGCGGCAACCCACAGGCACCTGCAAGCCATGGTGCATCAGGGGGATTTTCGTGAGGATCTCTGGTATCGGCTGGCGGTATTCCCGATAGACATCCCCTCTTTACGCCAGCGGCGTACAGATATCCCTCTGTTGGTGCAACATTTTATTGAACAGCTGAGCGCCCGATTCCAGTTGCTCAAACTACCCTGTATCCGCCCTGAGCAGTTGGCAATTCTCAGTCAGTACAATTGGCCCGGCAATGTCAGGGAGCTGATTAATGTGCTGGAGCGGGCCATCATTCAAAACCCGGCCGGACCACTGGACTTCAGTTTCCTGGCGCCGCAAACCGAAGCCGTGGCCACTGCCAGCGGCCAGACCATAGTGGTCGACCCCAGCCATGCGGGCAATCAACTGGTACCGCTGGAAACCATGACCCGTAAATACATAGAGCATGCCCTTAAAGTGACCGGCGGCAAGCTATACGGCCCCGGCGGTGCTGCCGAGCTGTTGGATATTAACCCCAATACTCTACGCAGCAAGATGAAAAAACTGGGGATCGTTTAGAAACAGGACATAGCAAACGACTCTGGAAAGGAGCAAGCTCATTCCGACGGGGAAAAATAACATAAAAGGCCGACAGTCATCACTTTCGGCCTTTTTATTGCACCTTGCTGCCGGGTCTTGCTGTTGCATCTTTTCGCATCGACAGGCTTAAAACCGCATATACCCGTGGCGTTAAAAAGCGTAGCGAAGAGAGAAGCTGTACTCCAGGCCATCGTTGGGTGCAGTGCCCCAACTCTTGTAGTGTGTCAGTTGCAGCTTGAGACTCAAGTCTTGTGCCAATGGGCCTGAAACAGCGGCAAACAATTGATGACCATAATCGTCGTCATAACCAAAAACAGCCGCATGCTCGTGGTCACGCCCCAAAGCGGCGGTGTAATCCAAGTTTAGTTTCCAACCTTTGGGGAACACGGGCAAATCGTAATAACTGTTGCCATTGAACACTACGCCGGATAACCCTGAGTAATCTTTATCGGTCAGATTGGACTGACTCACAGTATAGTGCCCCGCCAATCCCAGGTTGAAACGCAGCGCACCGCAGTCAAAATGCTGCTTCAAGCCGAGATAAAAATTGTCCTCGGTCAGGTGCTTATGGGTGCCGAGAAAGTTTTGCAACCACAGTGCGGTACGCTCTTCGTTGAGCCGATAATGCCAAACTGTCAAAGACTTGAAGGCGACTCGTTTATCAGCCACCCATTTACCGGGGTTTTCCACCTTGAGCAGCTGGTAAAAAGTATTGCGATCGTCACGGCTGAAATGACTGAGCGCGGCAAAGCTTTGGTTGAAAGCACCGGGATTATCATCACGGGTGGCGCTTGTAAACCCCAGATAACCGGCCTCTATTTGAGTCGATGCGCCAACATCAGTCGCCCCAAAACCGCCAAGTGCGGTAACGGCCAGCCCAACTAGTCTACTATTGAGTTTCATCATTTCCTTGTTCAATTAGTGTTTCCTTCACACCCTGGACTCATGTCCTTGATGGCATCTAGTTTCCCTTGTCCAATGCAATGGATAAGCTATTGAATAAAGTAAAAAAAGGCCACCCTAAGGTGGCCTATGCAGGGAAATACAGGGAGCCCCTTAGAAGAAGTAACGGATACCTACCGCATAGTTGTTGTCCTGCAGATCTTCCCAGGACTTGTCATCCATGCTGCTGAAGTCAATCTTGGCTTCGGCATACATCACAGTGTCACGGCTGTAACGGTAGTGCAGACCCAGAACTGCAAATTGGCGGGTCCAGTCACCTTGGATGGCGGTGTTGGCATCAGTATCCAGATCCTGATAGCTCAGCAGGAATGAAGGAACAAAGCCGTTGTCATACTGGTAAGCGACGATGAATTCACCACCGGTAGAATCGTACAAGTTGCCACCAACCAGTTCGTTTTGCTTACTCTTGTGAGCGTTGAAGCCAACGTACAGACCATCTGCTTCGCGGCCTGGAGCATACTGGTAGAAGCTGCCGTACTGGGCACCGATACCGACGATCTGGTTAGTATCATCAACGGCGACACCGGCCAGGTTGCCTTCAAAGTCACCACGGTTGAAACCGGCCAATACCTTGAACTTATCGGTTACATAGTAAGTCACGCTGGCACCATAGCTGGAGTCAAAGCTCAGCTCAGAGCCATCATTTAGCGCCGCGCCGTTTTCGTCAAACAGGGCAACGTCGTCATTTTGCTTGGAAGCATACTGAAGGGCGATATGCAGCTTGCCGAAGAAGGTGTTGCGATACTGGAAGGCAGCATCTGCACGACCAGCACCTGTCAGGCCGCCGTCACCAAAGGTGTATGCACCTACAGACCAGCCAGTGAAGGCATCCAGGATATCTGTGGTATAAGCCACATCATAGTATGCCCCCCACTGCTTACCGAAAGTCAGAGTACCCCACTTGTCGTGAGCCATACCCACATAACCCAAGCGGTTGAACAAGAAGTCACTGTTCTTCTCGGCACGCATCTGACCACCGCCCTGGCCTTGGGTGTAGATCAGGCCGTCATCACTGGTCACCATGTTAATGCCCCACTCAGTGTGGGCAAAGGCGCGCCAGCCGTTGCGTTCCTGGCGATCAAAACGGAAACCTACGCGAGAGAAATTATCGATAACAGATGTTTCATGACCATCATTAAAGGCGGCAAAACCCAGCCAACCTATCATGTTTACACTATTGGTCTGATCTTTATACAGTTCTACAGCTTGAGAAGCGCCACTCGCCAGCATAGCCGGGATCACAAGTGCCAGGATCTTCTTGTTCATATTCATTACCCTTTTATAAGTAAAACGCGTTTAATACGCTGATTTATTAGACATATTTCTATGTGTTACTCGAGGGCTGCAGTTTGCGTGCCAGCTGTAAAAAAGCCAATTCCAGCCCCTGGTTTCCTGCGCTGGATCGACAAACCGTGAAATATCGTGATTGGAAAGCGTTAAATGCCGTGGGAAGAATTAAATATCGTTGTAACAAGCGAACTGTTTCTGCAGCAAAAGGGATGCATGCGTATCGACAAGGGCTGAATCAATCACCTTGACAACAAAGATTAACAGATTGATTTTTAAACACTTAAGTTAAGATTGGTTAAAGTGATCGCGAATGCTTGATGTAACAGGAACCGATAAAAATGATCAATAAAACCGCCTTGAACAGAAAATAAAATTACTTTATTAAGATATTGATTTTGTAAAACTTTAAATATATTCAGCCAAGATTTGCAACCCAAGCCAACTCTATTGCATTATGGGGCAGTCAACCGCTGACACCTGGAGGGAATATGGAAAGCCTGCAACATCTGCCCGCCGAAATACTGCTGGGCATAGTCAATGAGAAACTAAGACTGCAATGCCCGGACAGAGATGCACTTTATTACGAGCTTGACCTGTCACCTGCCCAGCTCGAGCATAAGCTCAGTGCGCTGGGATACGAGTACCATGCCCTGTCCAACCAATACCGACGCTTGAAATAACCGCCCGTCCTCAAGAAGTTGCGAACTGGGCTTTGGTTTTGCTCTTGGTCGCTGAGCGATAGTTGCGCTTGCCGCTGCCCGTCTTGTTGCCAGTGCTCTTTTTGGTGCTTGTGCCCTTGGAGGCACCAGCCTTAGCAGCATAAGCGCCACTGCGACGTTTACGTCCTTTAAAGCCTGTACTTTTCACGCCACTCAAGGCCGTAGGCAGTTGTGCCTTGGCCTGCTCAATAAGCTCACCCAATTTAGCCGTCAAGGGCTGCATAAAGGCCTGATATTTAAGTTCACGGCGACAAATCGCATCCAGGCTACTTTCCCACAGCGCCGTCATATCCGGCGTGGTGGCCACTTCAGGCAGGCTTTGAATAAGCCCGCTGCCGGCCTCAGTTGCCAGAATACTCTTGCCCTGACGTTTCAAAAAGCCACGTTTAAACAAGAGTTCAATGATCCCGGCGCGGGTCGCTTCTGTCCCCAGACCATCGGTTTCCTTGAGAATTTTGCGGATCTCAGTGTCTTTCACATAGCGGCTTATTCCTGTCATCGCCGCCAGCAGTGTGGCGTCGGTAAAATGCTTGGGCGCCTGGGTCATCTTTTCCACTAGTTCACCCTTGAGGCAATCCAGCACCTGCCCCTGAGTCAACTCAGGTAAGCTGGTTTGAATATCTTCCGCTTCATCGTCGGCTTTTTGTTTGCCAAACAACTGTTTCCACCCCTGTTTTAATGGTTGTTTGGCCTTGGCCACGAAACAACCTCCAACAATGTCGATCACAACGCGGGTTTCAAGGTACTCATAATTAGGGTAAAACTGCGCCAAATACTGACGGGCGATCTGCAAATACACCTGACGCTCACGCTGTGATAAAACACCAAGGTTAGCCGTCTTTTCCGTAGGCACTATCGCGTGATGGGCGTCTACCTTGGCATCGTTCCAGGCCTTGGACTTAAGGGCGGGATTAGGCGCTTCACAGCCTTGCAACAGCTCTGCTGCCCCTTGGGTAATGGCATTCAAGACTGCCGGGGCCAGCTGTAACTGCGCCTTGGGCAGGTGGCGGCTATCGGAGCGCGGATAAGTGATCAATTTATGCCGTTCATACAGAGACTGCGCCGTATCCAGCACCTCTTTGGCGCTCATACCAAAACGTTTGGCGCAATCAATCTGTAGCGCTGACAGACTATAGAGCAAAGGCGGTGCCTGGTGTCTTTGCCTGCGCTCCAGCTCATCAACCCGGCCGGGTTGACCGGTGATCCTGCCTACCACATTCATCGCCAAACCGCGCGAAAGCACTCGCCCCTCCTCGTCCATCCAAGGTTGACAAGCCTCACTAGGCTGCCAGCGAGCGCTGAAACAGCTCCCCTCTTGGGTGCTAAGATGGGCCAGTACTTCATAAAAGGGTTTGGGCACAAAGGCAGCGATTTCCAGATCGCGCCGGACAACCAAACCAAGCACAGGAGTTTGCACCCGACCGACCGACAGCACGCCCTGATAGCCCACCTTGCGCCCCTGCAAGGTATAGGCACGGGTCATATTCATGCCGTAGAGCCAATCGGCTCGACTGCGCGCCAGTGCCGAAGTCGACAACGGCACAAACTCGCGGTTACTGCGCATCTGCCCCAAGGCGCGTTTTACCGCTTGCGGGTTGAGGTCGCTTATCAACAAGCGTTTGACCGCCGCCAGCTTATCGCCCTTGACCCCAAGATGGACAATCACTTCATCTACCAACAACTGCCCTTCCCGGTCCGGATCGCCGGCATTGACCAATTCACTGGCCTGCTTGACCAATTTACGCAAGACACTGAGTTGGCCGCGACTGCTGGCTTTGGGTTTAACCTGCCAATCGGACGGGACAATAGGCAGATGTTCCAACTGCCAGGACTTGTAGGCGGGATCGTAAGCATCCGGCTCAGCTTGCTCCAGCAGATGACCGATACACCAGGAAACACAATCACCGTTGCCAAGCTCGATATAGCCCTCATGTTTGCGATGGGGTTTAGGGAGCACCTCGGCGATGGCGCGCCCAAGGCTGGGCTTTTCGGCGATATAGAGGATCATCCACTGCGTCCTTTGACTGTCACTGGACAGTATTACTGGATAAAATTACAGTAATTTTAGCCAAGTCAGCTTTAGGCTGCAAATAATCCTTCTTATGCTTCCCTATGGTAACTCCGGAGCCGTAGTTCTTGGTTTGAAGCCGAGCTGTTTAACGCACTTTTGTTCCGATGTTTATTATCTGAATCCCCACTTCCCTAATCGCTATACCCTCTCGGACTAATTGAGAATTTCTATTTGTACTTAGTAGCGAATGCTATTATAGTATATCCATTAGAAAAATCTTATTGATGAAATTCTGATGCAAGTGGGAAAAACGCTATATGACTGAACAGACAACTGTAGCTGCGATGCCAGGTCTAAATGAAGCAGCTCCGCCTTTCACCGCAAAAACCACCCAGGGTACGCTTAGCCTGGAAGACTACAAAGGTAAATGGTTGGTTCTTTTCTCTCATCCGGCAGACTTTACCCCGGTATATACCACTGAATTTATGGCGTTTGCTCAGGCAAGTGCAGATTTTACAGCGCTTAATTGTGAACTGATGGGGCTGTCTATCGATGGTGTTCATGCGCACATCGCATGGGCTCGTAGCGTTA
Organism: Shewanella chilikensis; assembly: GCF_037953065.1. Lineage (NCBI taxonomy): Bacteria > Pseudomonadati > Pseudomonadota > Gammaproteobacteria > Alteromonadales > Shewanellaceae > Shewanella > Shewanella chilikensis. Next base: position 2,801,944 of record NZ_CP149966.1, read on the forward strand.
AAGATAACTTCGGTGTTGAAATTAACTTCCCGATTATTGCTGACCTAAATATGAAAATTGCTGGTGCTTACGGCATGGTTCAGCCAGGTGCGAGTAATACTTCTGCGGTTCATGCCACTTTTGTTATCGCCCCTGAAGGCGTGCTACGCGCAATGCTTTACTACCCAATGAGTAATGGCCGTTCAGTAGCAGAAATTCTACGTCTAGTTGAAGCGCTACAAACTAGCGATGCAAACGTATGTGCAACTCCAGAAAGCTGGATCCCAGGCAATGAAGTGATTGTTCCACCACCAGCAACCGCTCAAGAAGCCGAAGTACTTAAAGTTCAAGGTTATAACTAGGTTGACTGGTACTTCAGTAAAAAAACTGTAATCCGCAAACCATGCCTGTTGCTATGTAAACAGGAGCTATCCGGCCCACGTGACGTTAATCATCTTTTATGGAATCAAGGAGGAAATATGACTCCCGGCGTTTACGAATTTTTCGATCCGAAAACCTTTACCTACAGCTATGTAGTCGTAGATCCAAACAGCCAGCAATGTGCCGTTATCGATTCGGTACTAGACTACGACCCCGCTTCAGGCAGGACTTCATACGAAACAGCAGATAAGCTGATTGAGTTTGTAACGAAAAGTGGCTTAAAGGTTGAGTGGATTCTTGAAACTCATATTCATGCTGATCATCTCAGCGCAGCCCCCTATATCAAGCAGAAACTTGGGGGCGAACTGGGTATTGGTGACAAAATCACTGTGGTACAAGATACATTCGGCAAGCTATTTAATGCCGGTAGTGATTTCGCGATGGATGGCAGTCAGTTTGATCATTTGTTTGCCGATCAAGAGACTTTTACTCTTGGTAGTATTGAAGCACACGCAATTCATACTCCGGGCCACACTCCTGCCTGTATGGCTTATGTGATTGGTAACTGCGTATTTGTTGGCGACACCTTATTTATGCCCGATTACGGCACCGCCCGTTGCGATTTCCCCGGAGGAGATGCAGCAACCCTCTATCGCTCAATTCAGAAATTATTCGCTCTGCCTGATGAAACGCGTGTCTTTATGTGCCATGACTACAAAACACCAAATCGCGAAGAGTATCTGTTTGAAACTACGATTGGTGAGGAGCGCCTATACAATATTCACGTCAAACAGAATATTTCTGAGCAGCAATTTGTTGAGATGCGCAGAGCACGTGATTCCACACTGAATATGCCAACCCTGATTTTACCTTCGGTTCAGGTCAATATGCGTGCCGGAGAGTTACCACCGGAAGAAGATAATGGTGTGCACTATCTGAAAATACCATTGAATAAAGTCTGAAACGGAGTTGCTGTTATGCTGACACCAATCTATTTAACGGAATCAATTACCGTTTCACCACAAATTTTTCCCAGTGACATACCACGTCTGGCATCAATGGGGTTTAAGTCGATCATCAATAACCGTCCAGACGGAGAAGAAAATAATCAGCCCTTGAATAGAGAAATTGAACGACTGGCTAAAGAACATGGTATGACCTATTTTCACTTACCGGTTATTTCCGGAAATATTACTCAGGATCAGGGGAAGCAGTTTAGTCAGTTCTTTGTACACGCCCCTAAACCTATTTTTGCTTTCTGTCGCACAGGAACACGTTGCAGCGCACTCTGGTCGATGAGCTGCACGGAACTGGGTTCATTTGATCGGCGTATTGCCCAAGCTACCGAAATGGGTTTTGATCTTAGTTGGGTTAAGCAACCCGATTAACCGAATTCACACATTGCTTAGGATAGCCAAAGCATGAAAAATTCCTGGTTGAAATGGTTGCCGATATCATCTTGGTTGCCTGATTATTCGCGTCATGACGCCACAAAAGATAGCTTAGCTGCTATTATCGTGACTTTGATGCTTATCCCACAAAGCCTTGCATACGCGATGGTTGCTGGTCTGCCCCCCATTGTTGGTCTGTACGCCAGTATCCTGCCGCTGATCATTTATACAATGCTTGGCACCAGTAAAACACTGGCCGTGGGCCCGGTAGCGGTGATCTCGCTAATGACCGCAGAAGCCATTGCTCCGCTTTTTGAAACTGGTAGCCAGGGTTATATCACCGCCGCTGCAACCTTGGCATTTCTTTCCGGTATAGTGCTATTGCTAATGTCGGTACTAAGACTGGGATTTCTGACCACATTTTTAAGCCATCCGGTGCTTTCTGGCTTTATGACTGCTTCTGGTATTCTTATCTCTATTGGTCAGCTTAAACATATTTTTGGCGTGTCACTGCATGGGGAAAATGTGCTGCAGCGCTTGACCAATCTTATTCTTGCGTTACCCCAAACTAATCTCTATACCCTGATGATTGGGGCGTTCAGTTTGATTGCCCTTATCTATGCACGCAAAAGCCTCAAACCCAATTTGATCAAACTAGGACTTTCATCAGAACTGGCAAGTCATGCAATCAAACTGGCTCCAGTGATGGTGATGATATTGAGTATTGTGTTAGTGGCCCTGTTTGATCTGGACAAAAAAGGCGTCAGCGTAGTCGGCCAGATCCCAAGCGGTTTGCCTAGTTTTTCACTGCCATCGCTCGATCTCGCACTAATCGAAGACCTGCTTCCGGCTTCGATTCTGCTGAGTATTATCGGTTTCGTCGAGTCAGCTTCAGTTGGGCAAACATTAGCGGCGAAACGTCGCCAGAGAATTGAGCCAAATCAGGAGCTGATTGCCTTAAGTGGTGCCAACATCGCATCAGCTATTAATGGGGGATTCCCGGTTACAGGTGGTCTGTCGCGCTCAGTAGTCAATTATGATGCTGGCGCTGAAACGCCAATGGCGGGAACATTTACCGCAATTGGAATCGGCATTACCGTGCTTTATTTCACCCCGCTGTTTACCTATTTGCCACATGCGGTGTTAGCGGCAACCATTATCGTTGCTGTATCGGCACTGATTGATGTGAGAGCCATTATCCATACCTGGAAAAGTGCAAAGAGTGATGCTATCGCCATGTTTCTTACCATTATCGGTGTATTGGCATTTAATGTTGAGACTGGCGTATTAACGGGGCTGGCTACATCTCTAGCGCTATTTCTATGGCGCACCAGTCGGCCACATATTGCAGTGGTTGGTTTAATTGAGGGAAGCCAGCATTTTCGTAACATTCTTCGTTTTAATGTCATCCAAAGTAAAACGGTACTCAGCCTGCGGATTGACGAAAGCTTATATTTCGCCAATGCTCGTTATCTAGAAGATCAGATAATGGAACATTTGCAACAGTATCCTAAAACCCAACATCTGGTATTGATGTTATCCGGGGTGAACACAGTCGATACTAGTGCTCTGGAAAGCTTAACGTTAATTCACGACCGCCTGAAAGACTCCAATATTCAACTACACTTATCAGAAGTTAAAGGCCCGGTAATGGATGATATTCAAAAGTCGGACTTCTTTGAACACTTCAAAGGAAAATTTTATATTAGTCAGTATGAAGCAATAGTTGATCTGGATAGTTCGATAATTTAGAAAGAACTATAGACTTCTAATGTCAATCAATTAAGACAAATAACTTAACATGCTAACCGAAAGACTAAAAACCGGATGATCCCATGTCATCCGGTTTTTTAGGTTAATCTCAGATTAGCGCGGACAGGAAAGTAAAACGATTGGAGAGCTATTATTTAGTCGTTAAACAATTACCAACCCCAACGGTTCTCGATGTCGAATAGGCTTTGTTGAATAAAATATTTTCAACTGAAATTTATCGCAAATTCAACTCCGAAGTGCACAATTCGCTAAATTAAGCTACCTCGCGTAATTTATTAAATACCGCAACATGTTAACCTGCGAAAATAGCCCTGATTAAGCACTCTGTTATTTAAGCAACTGCCAGCCAAACTGGCCACCTTCGGATAAAGCTAAAACCAGTTACCCCCTTTACTGAGTCTGGCACGGAAACGGCGCCCCCTGGGGATTTAAGGTGGCACAGGGGCTCAGGATGTTAAGACCAAAGCAATTTGAACCGCCAATTCATCACTCCAAAAATAAACTATTTTGAATCATAGTGTTACGCACCTTTATTTTCTAGGATTGTACTCCTTTTTTGTACCTATTCCAATCAGAATATCACCTTAATTCGGCACTGAAGCTATCCACTAAAGGGCTTAAACATCAGCAGGCTAATACAAAGTGTTACGGGGATAAGACTTTAGTGGCATGGACAAAAAACACACAATAGATAGCATGATATTGCACTTTGGTTAATCATAAGGAGTTGATATGAAAAATATAAGTGTGGCAATGGCATTGGTTTCAGCTGTTGTGTTCTCTCAAACCACGTTAGCGAGCGACAATAGACTTTGCCTTACCAACGATACAGAGTTTGTAGCCAGTGGTTACTCCGTGCAGGATGGCATAGACGACCCAAACTTTGACCCAAGTATTGAGGTCCAGGTTACTTATTCAGGGAAGGTTTGTACATCATCGCAAAAGGAAGTGAGTACCCTATCAGTTCCAGTTCCAAACACTCCTATTGAAGGAGATAAAAGGACAATCGTGCAAACTCGTGGTGGGTGGGTATATACCTGGGAACAGCTCTATACCAGCAGTGGATGGCAGACTATTTTGTTTTCGCAACGCGAAATTGGTAGTGGCAATGGTAAACATGAAGCCCAACGTTAAGTAACAAGTTCTGGGCCGTTATAAGCCCAGTTTCTTACTTGTTTTTCCCTTTCTAAACAAGAACATTCAGTCCCTTATGAATGACGGTTCAGCTATCATTCGCTTTCCAAAAAACGTTATATTACTTGGATCGCGTTCCATATCTCTAGCCTATGTTGATGCCCAGACTGGCAAGGTTTTCCGATTGTTCAAACCCAAATATTATCATTTACTCTGAAGCCAAGAGACAAGTTAGATTGAAGTAGGAGACAGGACATTTTCATGGACCAAAATTTGATAACCCGCGGTCTTTGACTGTCTAATCCATCACCATGATTTCTGCAACTGCCGTGCTAAACTGCCGATTCGCATTGACATTCAGCGAGAAATATAATTTCATACCAATAATCCATCCAATTGTTTTTAAAGAAAAATGATAGAAGTAAAATGTTTTACGTTTTTTGCCACACAGAAGTTACGCACGTCGGATATAACAAAAATAGTGGAGGATAAACATTACCCAATCATAGAAATTGACGGTTTAGAGCTATCTCCAAGCATAAAATTCACATGTACCAACCCTAATATAAACGAGTTTGATGCTGATGATATGTTAGGAGGGTTCTTTTCGGATCGATTCGACTCTATCAATAATGAAATAATAGAATATGATGGCAATGTAATTATAAAATCCATTTTTGCCCTACAATTCGATGTTGATTGTCCTATATCACTACATGGCGACGAAATAACCTACAAAGAAGGAGAAAGAGATTACTCATATAAAGTATCACCTTCTTTCTGTAGAACAGACTTTCCACCATTAACCGATTCGATAGAGATTAAATCAGAAAAGAAACTCACAATAGAAGAAGCAGTTAAAGAATTGATAATGTAATGAATGGGTTAATGCGCTTATTACCGGGTAAAGACATCTGCAATGAGGTCGCCCTGAGTTTGAGCATCGATATAGGTACAAGTTAGAGTTGGTTTGATAAATTTCTTCTTAAAATTTACTGGGGTTTGGATTAACCTTTCTATCCGAGTCAACCTTTACGCCAAAATTTAATCAATTGATTTGGTTACAGTTTAAAACTTGGTCTAACTGTGTGGCGCCCTTTTCACTCAATCATACCTTAACACTTATTCTTGTTGCTTCATGGCGGCCAGGATTGGCCGTACAATCCCCGGGGAGTCTTAGCTAATCAGGTACTCGCCTGCGTGCAAAAATATCCAAAACAACGCCAGGTAAACTGGTTAATATGCAGGATAGAGAGACTGACAGGGGAATAAAGATGGCCGAAACAGCCAATGCACAGCAAAGCAAATCGCTGCGCCACAAGTCCCGCAGGCAAGGGCGGGAACGGGCGACTTATCGTCTGGCCGAAGAACTTGGCGGCCTGGAAACTCTCAGTGCCAGCTATCATCAGCAGAACTTTGGCCGCCACAGTCATGAAGGCTTCACCTTGGGAATCATAGACAGTGGTGCCCAGCGGTTTTTCCGAAGTGGCGGAGATCATGTTGCCCCCAAACACAGCATCATTCTGGTGAATGCAGATGAGGTGCATAACGGCCGTTCGGCAACAGAAAATGGCTGGTCGTATCGGGCACTTTACCCTACCCCTGAGCAGTTTGCCGAACTGGCACTGTGCAGCAAGCAACAGGTGCCCTGGTTTGCCGAGCCCGTGGTACAGGACCCTCTATTGGCGCACCTGATAGCCATCACCCATGAAGCGCTCAACTATTCGAGTAATCGCCTGCAACGGGAAAGCCTCTTGTACGAAACCCTCAGCCTGTTGATGCTGCGTCACGGTCGGCTGAAGCCCGCTGCTGCTGTCCAGGCAGGCCCCCTGCTGAATAGGGCCAGGCAGTTTCTGGAAGACAGTTGCAGCAGTAACATCTCGCTCCAGGAACTGGCCAGTCTGGTACAGCTGCCGCCTTTTGTGTTACTCAGGCAGTTCAGGGCACAATTTGGTTTAACCCCGCACCAATATCAGACTCAGGTAAGATTAATTCTGGCGCGAAAGTTGTTGCGGCTGGGCGCTTCACCGATCCAGGTGGCACAGGACTCAGGATTTTGCGACCAAAGCCATTTGAACCGTCAATTCAAACGGGCATTCGGCACCACTCCGGGCCAATTTGTTCAAACAGAAAAATCATCAAGATGGAGTCAAGATTGACCATTCACAATCAGCAATCATCATGCGTTCAGGAACTTAACCGGGGCCGCGAATTTTTACGGGGTACCCTGGCGGTAATGCCGCTGACTTTAGCTGTTATCCCCTGGGGAATATTGGCCGGCTCGCTGGCACTGGAAACCGGCCTCAGCGCCGTAGAGAGTCAAGCCATGAGCCTGTTTGTTTTCGCAGGCTCGGCGCAATTGGTCGCCCTCGGAATGATAAAGGCAGGTTCAGGCCTACTGGCCATTTTGGTTACCACGGCATTGATCACCTCGCGTCATCTGCTGTATGCCATGGCGATGCGTCCAGCCATCAGCCCCTTGCCACTGCGCTGGCGCCTGACACTGGGTTTTCTGCTCACGGATGAACTCTTTGCGGTGGCCAATCAAAGCAAGGAAAGTACCCTTAGGCCCTGGTACGCCCTGGGAGCTGGTTTGAGTTTTTATCTTGGCTGGAATCTGGCAACCCTGGCCGGAATTCTCGCCGGCAGCTCTATGGATAATCTCGGCTCTCTGGGACTGGATTTTGCCATCGCAGCCACCTTTATCGCTTTGGTGGTGCCGAGGATAGTCAATGTTGCCACCGCCTTATGTGTGCTCACGGCCATGTTGTTGAGCGTACTGTGTGAAGCACTGGCTATCCCGGGGGGCCTGCTGATCGCCGCCGTAACCGCCATGGCTGTGGGGTATATCTATCAAAGCCTCTTGGGCAGCAGTCCTGTTAAACCGGTTGAGACAACACAAGATAAAGGCGAGGAGCAGGCATGATTTGGTTAACCATACTGACAATGGCGCTGTTGGTGATACTCAGCCGTTATTTACTGCTTGAGCCCGGGCTGCCGATACGGCTTGGCAAGAAAACCCAGGCTTTCCTTGGCTTTTCGGCGCCGGCGGTATTAAGCGCCATCTTCGCCCCCATAGTGTTTCTGCGAGACGGCGAGTTGCAACTGAGCCTGAGCAATCCCTACCTCAGCTGTGCCCTGCTGGCTGCCTTACTTGCACTGCTGACCCGCAACACCCTGCTGACCACTATCGTCAGCATGGCGGTATTTTTCTGGATCTACTGAGGTCTCAGTCAATCACGGCTTTGGTGGCGGCCGCCCCCGACCAGGCCCGCAGCTTGTGGCCGGCAACGGCGTAATAAAGGATCATCCCATAGCAGGGAAGGAGGATCCCGTAGGCGCTTTGATGGGGCACACCCTGGTGCACCAAGGCGCCATAGAGCAATGGCAGCAAGGCGCCACCGGCTATGCCCATGATGAGCAGTGCCGAGGCCACAGCAGTCAGGCGGCCGAGCCCTTCCAGCGCCAGCGGCCAGACAGCGGGCCAGACCAAGGCGTTGGCAAAGCCAAGTAGCGCAAGGTAAAGCAAGGGATCCGGCAGCGGCATTATCCCCAAAGGTTCGAGCAAGAGACTCGACAGCTGCATGCTGGTTTCATCCCCAAGCATGATCCCCAAAGTAAACACCAACCCAGCCAGCGCCGAGCCCACCAAGGCACTGCGCTGACTCATTACTCTTGGGATCAAGAGTATGCCGAGCAAATAGCCAAGCACCATAAATCCCATGGTGTAGGAGGTCAGAATGCCAAATTCGGCCACTTTAAGATGCTGGCCATAGAGGCCTATGCTGTCACCGGCAATCACTTCGGCACCTATATACATAAAGAGAGTCAGTGCCCCGAGAATAGCCTGGGGATAGGCCAGAATGGCGCGCCAATCTGTTCTCGGTACCAAGCTGTCACAGCTTTTGGCCTGGCTGTCCTGTTCAAGTTGCAATTCGGGCAGAGGCGAAAATCGCACATACAGCAGCAACAGAGCCAAGACAACAGCCATCGCCAGGTAAGGCTGCACCAAGCGGGCAGACAGTTGCTCCAATGCCGCAGTGCGCTCAAGCTCACTGAGCTGTGCCAACGCTTCCGGCGTAAAGGCATCCATACCTGTCAGCACCCAGGCACTGAACACTAGAGGGACAATAAAACCGGCTCCCTTGTTGACCACACCCATACAGCTGATCCGCATGGCGGCGCTTTCTCGCGGACCAATGCAAACAATGTATGGATTGGCCGCAGTTTGCAGTATGGTAAGGCCGGTTCCCAGAACAAACAACGCCAGCAAAAACAGGCCAAAGGTGTGGCTCAGCGCCGCAGGGATAAACAGCAGTGCGCCACTCGCCATTACCCCAAGGCCAATCTGTAGCCCGGCACGGTAACCGAAACGGGTCAACAGCCCGGACATGGGCAAGGCCATCACGAAGTAAGCGATATAGAATACAAAGGCCACAAGATAAGCTTGCAGCTCATTGAGTTCACAGGCTATTTTCAGAAAAGGGATCAGTGCACCATTGAGCCAGGTTACGAAGCCGAATACAAAAAAGAGTATTCCAATCAGCACCATGGGCAGTAAAGTGCCGCCTCCTCTATTCAGGGTGTTATTGTCCATTGTCGGCATCTCCTCTTGTTATTGTTATTCTCTGTCAATGATTATCCAGCTGCTGCCAAGGACAGATGCCCCATGAAGCTGCTTATTTTTCAAACGCTTTTGCTGCGAACTTCGGCGCCCGCTGCAAGCCTGCCGCCTTGCCAGCGCTTTGACTGATACAGGGCATCGTCAAGCAGCAGCAAGTCAGCCCGCATGCCTTCGGCCAACATGCCTCTGTCATTCAGCCCGGCAAAAGCGGCTGGAGTACTGCTGGCCATGGCAACGGCCTGCTCCAGCGGGATCCCCAGCACCTTGACGGCATAGCGAACTGCCGTTGTCATATCCAATACTGAGCCGGCCAAAGAGCCGTTGAGATCCCTGAGCTCAGTACCGCGGCGCACAACTTTACCGCCGAAAAATTCAAACTCCTGCTCTTCAGAGCCCACAGGCGACATGGCATCAGTCACCAGCATCAAACGTCGACTCCCCTTGGCACGCCAGGCGATAGTGGCGCTGACCGGGTGCAGATGATGACCGTCGAGAATAATGCCGCAAAATGCCCTTGGGTCACTGAGCGCCGTACCCACCATGCCGGGGGCACGCGACTCCAGCTGTGACATGCCGTTATAAAGATGGGTAAAGCCGCTGGCTCCGGCATCCAGCGCCGCCATCACGTTTTCGGCGTTGGCATTGGAATGCCCCAACGACACTCTGACACCGAGCGCCACCAGGCGGCGAACATCTTCAGGCCCTACCCTCTCGGGAGCCAGAGTCACCACACAAACACCCAGTTGGGACACAGCCTCGGCGTAGAGCGCCAACTCAATATCACCAAGCTCCCTTAAGCGGGCTTCACTGTGGCAACCCTTACGCTCCAGTGACAGATGCGGCCCCTCAAAATGGATCCCGGCTATGCCGTCAAGACCGGCTTCCCTGGCACTGATGGCCGCCCCAAGTGCCGCTTGCATTACCCTGATATCGTCGCTGATAAGCGTCGGCAACATGCTGGTGGTGCCGAAACGGCCATGGGCGTCCAACATCAGCTTAAGCGTCTCAACGCTGGGCTGCCGGTTGAACATGCGGCCACCACCACCGTTGACCTGAGTGTCGACAAAACCGGGAACCAGAAGGCCTGCATAGTGAGTTGCCGCCTCACCTTCCTTGGGCGCCTTGGCAATGGTATGAATACGGCCATCGACTATCCGCAGCCAAACCCCATTACTGCGGCTCATTTGCGGCCCGATCAGGGCACCATCGGCACCAATCCAGAACGGGGCCTTGTCAGTGTTGCTGTTCATGCCAACCTCCGGTCAACAGGGTATCCATATCCGCTACCTGCTCGTTGGCGCACACGCTATTGCTCTGTTCCACTTTAGTCGCCAGCGCCTTTCCCAGCATGGCGGCGCCACGAACGCCACTGGCGGCGCCGAATTGAGCGGCGCAAAACTCGGGCAACTGCACCCCATTGAACATATGCCTGGCGGTAGCCTGCGGCAGCGCCGCCAAAATTTCCGGCACTTCGCTCAAGCCGCCGCCGAAGACAAAGATGTCCGGATCCAGACTGAGGATCTGCCCGGCCAACACACTGCCCAGGGCATCCAGATAAGCATCGAAACTGCGTTTGGCTATGGCATCACCGGCGCGCAGCGCCGCCAGCCAAGCGTATGTATCACCCTCGCCGCCAAACTCCCGGTAGATACGACCAAGGCCAGTGCCAGAAACATAGGTTTCGGCGCAGCCTTTGAGGCCACAGCCGCAATCGTAAAGCGGCAAGCCATGGCGCAGCAGCACGCTGGCCGCCATGCCCTGATGGCCGAACTCGCCGGCCAGACAGTGGGCGCCGGTGATAAGCCGCCCTTCGATACAGATCCCGCCGCCAAGCCCGGTACCGAGTATGAGCCCAAGAACTCTGGCATGATCTTTCCCGGCTCCCAGTAAGGCTTCGGACAGGGCGAAACAACGGCAATCATTGCCAAGAGCCACAGGACGCGACAACAAGGCGCCCAGATCTTCGGCCACTTTACGCTGATTGAGGCAAGGTACATTGCTGGAGACCACAGTGCCATCGGCGCGGATCACCCCGGGCAGGGCTATCCCCACAGTGCCCGGGATGCCGGACTCGGCCGGCCAGCGCCTGTCGGCCTCGCTTATCTGCAAGGCGAGTGAGGCCAGAAAGCTCTGATAATCGTCACCCTGAGTCGCAATGCGCCATTTATCCAACAAACGCAATTGTGGACTGAACACCGCCAGTTCTATCTTGGTACCACCGATATCCACACCGTAGTACATGGCTCAATCCTCTGTGTTATCCAGGTTGCCGGGCCGAGTATAAACCGCAAGCGAATGCAGCTTCACCCCCTGCACCACTCTATTGACCTGGCCGCTGGGACAGGGATTATCCGGTGACACCCCAAGCTCCAACGCCTTGTAAAATGCAAGTAGCTGACAGTAAACAATAAAGGGCAGTATCAACCAAGCCTCTTCCAAACTGGCCTGACCATCTTGGGCCAGAGCCTCTTCACTCAGATAACAGATATCCAGCGCCCGCTTATCGGCGCGCAGCTCTGACAGAAGATCCAGATCGTAGGCTCTGGCATAGGGCTCAGAGCTGCCGAGCAGCACTATCTGGGTATCTTCATTCACCAGTGACTTGGGGCCGTGACGAAACCCCAGCGGACTCTCAAAACTGCTGATCACTATACCGGCCGTCAGTTCAAGGTACTTGAGCGCCGCCTCCTGAGCCGCCGCCTTGAGCGGCCCGGCGCCGAGGAACACTATCCGCTTGCAGCAATGGGCCGCGGTTTGCTGCACCCCAGCGAGCCGGGTTTCGAGCAGTTGCTCCGTCAGTGTCAGCACCCTGGATAGTGGTTTGTCTTCCTCAGCAAACAGCAGCAGGGTCGCCAGATACATACAACTGAAGCTGCTGGTCATGGCAAAGCTGCGATCGTGGCTTTCCTGGGGCATCAACCACAAACAAGCCTTGTGACTGTGTTCGGCCGCATAGCTGGCCAAAGCTCCCTCAGGGTTACAGGTCAGCAGCAGATGACTGACATCTGTCAGCAACTCATCGGCCAACGCCAGCACAGCCAGGGATTCAGGGCTGTTTCCAGAGCGGCCATAGGAGACGATCAGAGTCGGCTGCAATGGGTTGAGATGCAGCCTGGGGTGAGAAACAATATCCGTGCTGGACAAGGCTTCCACCCTCTGGCCCGGCAATCTGAGTTGCCGCTGTAAAAAGGCTGCCAACGCCTCGCCGATATAAGCCGAAGTACCCGCGCCGGTGAGAATAATCCGCAGATTGTCCTTGGCCAGCAAGGGATTGAGAAAAGCGCTGAGCTGCGCTTCCCTATGTTTGAAATCGGCCTGTAATTCGCGCCAGAGTGTCGGCTGCTGGGCTATCTCGGTCGCCGTCCATTTACCGCTCTCCGGCGCTTGCCAAAGCGGGTTGGCGGCAGATTTTGGATACAAGTGGGTCTTTGATAGGTCACTGACTTGCATTGATTTATCCTTCGATGGCAGCAGGCTGACAGGCGCTGGCATAACGGTTAAGCACCAGGCCGATATGATGGAGTACCAGCTCAATCGCCGTGGCAGGCAGCTCGCCTCTGACCACGGCCGGATAGGCCAGCGGCAGATATTGGCTGATAAGAGGTTCGGGAATGGGGTTTGCCAGATTGGCCAGCAGCTTGTCTATGGTCAGTGACAATTCGGGCCAGTAGTAGCGGATCCTGTCACTGTAACTGAATCCCAGTTGCCAATCCCGCAGCGCAGGATCTGTATAGAACGACTGCCAGTATTTGGGCTCAGACAACATCTTCTGCTCACACAGGGCTCTAAGCCCTGAGCGTTTCGCCGCCGGCACCAGCAAGGCCTCTATATGATCCAGGGCAAACAGCCCCTCGCGCAGGGCAAAAGTCAACTGCGGCCCCACTTTGAGAATGGCAAAATGGCCGGCCACCAACTGGGCGTAATGCTCCGGCAGCTGATAATCTGTGGAGTGGGCTTCAAACACCAGGTTGGGCTGCTCACGAATAAAGCGGCTCTGCTCTTTGGTGAGCGTATCATCATACTGATGTACCCCGGCATTGCCGAACTCCACCCCTGGCTGCACCACCAGCGCAATCACCCGCTGCCAAACCTCCTCCCCAAGCCCTTCGGCGGCAAAGGCCTGTTTGTGGGCGCTAATGGTGTGTTTCATCGCCGCGACCGGGGTGATCTGCAGCCCCTCCTCCAGCGAACTGACACCACCGGGAGCGGGTACTTCAGTGCCTATCACATAACAGAGCTGTTGCCCCGGCGCCTTGGCCGCTTCTGCGGCGCGGCACAGTCTGGCGGCGCGCGCGGCAATCACCTCATCGGCAAGGGGCGTGTGTTCCTGATGACAAGCCATGCTGGCATCCAGATGAATTTTACAAAACCCCGCCTCGACATAGGTCCGCACCATGGTTTCGGCCTCGGCCATCGCCTGCTCGGCAGTCAGGTGTTTCCAGGCCACCGGCCCCAAGTGATCGCCGCCGAACAGCAACTGCGCTTCGGCAACACCTTCACTTTGGGCCAGGATCTTCACAAAGGCGATAAAATCGGCGGGGGTCATGCCTGTATAGCCGCCGTGCTGATTGACCTGGTTGGCCGTAGCCTCAATCAGCAAGGGCGCCCGTTGCCGCGCCGCATGACGCAGAGCGGCGCGCAGTACCAGCGGCTGGGCCGAACAGACGGAATAAATCCCCGCCTGCTGCCCGGCCTTGTTGGCCTCAATAATGGATTTGAGTGCAGACATGCTTACCTCAACCTACAATGCCAAGCGGTTTGGCGCTCTGCCACACGCCACGGGTAAAGTCGGGGAAGTCCTTGGAGTTACCGCGATCGGCCACTGAAGCCGCCGACAGAGGCTGCACCGCCGACCAGGCCGCACCGTCATACACATCCTGATCCAGCGGCTCGCCGTTACGCAGGCAGTAGATCATCCGCCAGCACATTAAAAAGTCCATGCCGCCATGACCGCCATTCTTTTCGGCCGCCTCGCCCATCTGCAACCACAGCGGATGATCATACTTGGCATACCACTGGGTCATATCCTCGTCCCAATGGTGGAAGCTGCCACTGCCGCCCTGCTCCAGCGCTATGCGGTTGGGAAAACCGGCAAACACCCCATTGGTACCCTGAATCAGGTTATGGCGGCTGTAAGGACGCGGCGTTGTGGTGTCGTGTTGCACCATGATGGTTCGGCCTTTAACCGTCTTGATAAGACTGGTATTGATATCGCCGCAGATATAGTTGAGCTTGTTGCGGGCATGGTCGGCGGGGAATTCACGCTTGGCATAGGCTGCGCGCCCAAGCGACGGAGAGCTCATGGAAGTGAGATAGTCGAACCTATCGCCGCGGTTGATATTCATGTACTGGGACACAGGCCCCAAGCCATGGGTAGGATACAGGTTACCGTCAATCAAGGCGTGATACTTGGTGCGCCAGGAGCCCGTCTTGCGATCTATCTCCTTCATCTGCCAGCGCAGCTCGTGAATATAAGCGGCTTCACCGTGCAGCAGTTCGCCGAACAGCCCCTGGCGTACCATGTTGAGCACCATCAGCTCGTCGCGACCGTAGCAGACGTTTTCCATCATCATGCAGTTGCGCTGGGTTTGCTCGGCTGTGTCCACCAGATCCCAGAGCTGCTCCATGGTGATCCCCATAGGCACTTCAACAAAGGCGTGTTTGCCGGCCAGCATAGCCTCTTTGGCCATGGGGTGGTGCCATTCCCAAGGTGTGGCAATGACCACTATGTCCACATCCTGGCGTGCCAACAATTCACGATAGGCGTGTTTGCCCTGGGAATAATAACCGGGCTGGGCCAAGCCTGCGTCACTCATTACCTTCTTGGCACGTTCTATGACCAGGGGATCGGTATCGCAGATAGCTGTTACCCTGGCACCTTCTATGTTGTTGAAATGGTGAATGAACCCCACACCTCGCTCACCGACGCCGATTAGCCCCACCCGCACTTCGGCCATTTTCGGAACCACCAGCCCCATGACAGAGCGGCCACTGGCCTTGGGTGCCAGTGCAGATGAACCGGCATTGGCGGCGCAGCCAGCCAGCGCCGAGGCAGCAGCTGTGGCCACTGAAGCTTTCAGAAAGGAACGACGATCAAAACCAGACATAACTTCTCCCCTTGTTATTTGTTTTTATCTATCAGGTGCAGCTGCACCCCTTGCTTGGTGAGTTCTTCCACATAGCGCTCGGGAATGCCGCTGTCGGTCACCAGTTGCTGGATCTGCCGACTGGCACAAATGACATGAAACGCCTGTTGGTCGAATTTGGATGAATCGGTAACTACTATGATCTCGCTGGCAATCTCACACATCATGCGGTTGAGACTGGCTTCCTTCTCAAAATGGGTGGTGAGACCTGCCTTGAGATCAAAACCATCCACCCCGAGGATCAGCTTGTTGAAGTTGTAATCCCTGAGGCTCTTCTCGGCGATGGAACCATAGAAAGACATCGACTTCTTACGCAGCAAGCCGCCGGTGAGCATCACCTCAACGTCGTCGGAACGCGCCAGCTCTGTGGCTATGTTAAGGCCGTTGGTCATCACAATAAGATCTTGATGTTCAAGGAGGTTGGCCGCGACTTGCTGGGTAGTGGTGCCCGAGTCCAGCAACAGGCGGTCGCCATCATTAACCAAAGAGGCCGCCACCTTGCCCAGCTCCTGCTTCAGTGCCGAGTAGCAGTGGCCCTTCTCTTTCAGTGACAGTTCACGAATAAGGTCGGAGTTGACCATGGCGCCGCCACGGGAGCGCACCAACAACTGCTTTTGATCCAATACCGCCAGATCCGAGCGTATGGTGACTTCCGAGACCCCGAAGCGATTTGCCAGCTCGGTGACCGACACCTTTCCCTGTTGTTGGGTCAGCCGGACTATCTCCTGCTGCCTCTCAATAGTGTTGAGATTATTCACTGCACTCTTCCTGTTTTGTTTGTTGCGCTCTGGAGCAGGTGACCCTGCACTAACTTTCGAAAGCTTTCAATCTACTAGCAACATCGTCGAATTATAATAACAATTCTTATACCACAACGACTTAAGCCAAAACCAACAACAAATTTTCACTTTCAACTAGCTAAACTATGCATCAAACCGAAAACAATTAAAAGACATTTTACATTTTTTCATTGATCAAACAGAGTTTTTAACGCTATAAATAAGCAATCGAAAGCATTCCGCTGTTTCCAATGCTTTCGTTAAACAACAAAAGCGAAAGGCATTAAGCCTGATAAAAACAAACAGCGGGGAACCCATGAAGCTCTTAGCCACCCAACCTGCCCTAATTGCCCTGGCAGTTGCCAGTGCGCTGGCAACACAGCCGGTTACGGCCAATGACGAGTCCGACAAGAAAACAAGGCTCAAACACAACAAAACTCAGCTCAACAGCAGGATGCCGAGCTGGAAAGGATCCAGGTAACGGGTATCCGCTCAGCCATTAAGGAGTCGCTGTTTCTGAAACAGAATGCCACCGCAGTGGTGGATCTTGTGGTGGCCGATGACATAGGCAAGTTTCCGGATGAAAACCTGGCCGAAGCACTACAACGTATTCCCGGGGTGACCATTACCCGCAACGGCGGCGAGGGACAGAACATACTGATCCGCGGCCTGGGGGACGGCTACAACATTACCACCCTCAATGGCCGCAAACTGGCGTCGGACAACGCCGGGCGGGACTTCAACTTTGACACCATAGCCTCGGAGCTGGTCAATGTGCTGGCGGTTTACAAGTCTCCCGAAGCGCGGCTCACCGAGGGAGGCATAGGGGCAATTGTGGATATTCAGACCCGCAAGCCTTTGGATTTGGACGGTTTTACCCTGCAGGCCTCGGCCAAGGGTATCTATGAGTCGCGCACCGAAGACCTGCACCCGCACGCATCTCTCATCATAGGCGACAAGTCCGATGACGACAGTTTCGGCGCTCTGTTTTCCGCCGTTTACTCCAAGAAAACCCTCAGGGCCGACACCTATTCCGCCGATGGTTTTTTCGATGAAGAGGAAGGCTGGGGTGTCGACAGCGCCGGGGTGCCGGTAGACACCAACGGCAATGGTGTGATTGATGAAGGCGAAATCTACGCCTCCAAAATACCCAGTTACATGTACTATGCCAACGCCCAGGACGTACGCGAACGCATCGGTGGCACCCTGGCGCTGCAATGGCGGCCTCTGGATAATCTAGATGTCAATTTCGACGCCCTCTACTCTCGCTACAATACCGATGGACACAAATACCAGATAGGGTTTGTCAACTACGACGAGGAGTGGACACCGGGTACCCCGCTGTTCAGCGATGCGCAGTTCGATGAGCTGGGGCGAGTGGTTTCCATGCGTCAGCAGGGCGACAACACTATGGTGGAGCTGCTTAACCTGAGCACACCGCGCAAGACAGACACCTACCAACTGGCACTGAATACGGCGCTGTTTATCACCCCCAATTGGTCGGTCACCGCCGATCTTGCCTACTCGGCCGCCAAGAACAAGAACAAGGGCGACAATCGCTTCATCGTCGCCCGCGGCTTTGTCGACAGCATAGATATCGACTACACCAATGGTCAGATGCTGCCGGATGTGGTGATAGGCCCGGGACTCACCAGCGAGCAGACCTATGGTGCCCACTACAGCCTAAACAGTGGCACAGGCGTGGATGACAAGGTAACGGATCTTAAGCTGATGACCCAGTATTTGCCGGAAAGCGGCTTTATCAGCAAGCTGGATGCTGGGATAAACTATGTCAAACAGGTCAAGAGCCAGAATGAGTTCAGATCGAAAAACCCCAGCCAATTCAGTCGCGGCGGCTACTATCTAACCCGCGACGGTTATGCTTTTGACGGCTCGGGAGTCTTCACTCAAGGCGAGTTTGAGCTGTTCCAAATTCCGGGCAATGTGTTTGTGCCCGCCAACTTCGATAACTTCCTCGACGGCGAAAACAGCATCTCACCGGATCCCTGGCCCAGCTTTGACTATGACAAGTTGCTGGAATACTACCGCTCCATCAACAGCGATGCCGCCAATGAGGCCATAGTAGCCAGTGCCAATCAGGCCGGTACTTATGAGGTAAGCGAGGCTGTGACCTCGGCCTATGTGCAGATAACTATTGAAGAGCTGCTGTTCGATCTGCCCTATATGCTCAATCTGGGGGTCAGGGCCAGTCGCACCCAAGTCGATTCCGAAGGCTTTGGCTATGACTTGAGCAAGGTAGTGCTGGATGATGCCGGTCAGCCGCTCAACGATGACTGGCGCACTGTCAGCCCGGTAAACTACAGCGACAGCTATACCAACATATTGCCAAGCCTCAACTTCAAGCTGAACCTGCAGGACGATCTGCTGCTGCGTATCTCGGCCGCCGAAGTATTGAGCCGCCCGTCACTCTACTCGCTCAGAGTCTGGGCCGCGCCCAACTTCACCAGTCAGGAACAGGGCTTGCCAACTCTGGTGCGCGGTAATCCCGGAGTTGAACCCGAGCAGGCCAAACAGGCGGATCTGGCGCTGGAGTGGTATTACGGCGACAGCAGTTCATTGAGCGGCGCCCTGTTCATCAAGGATATCGACTCCTTTATCTCTGATGAAAAGACCCCCATGGAGGTCGATGGCAACCGTTACCTGGTAAGCCAGCCGGTTTCCGGACAGTACGGTGCCAAAGTGCAGGGCTTTGAAATTGCCTGGCAACAATCCCTCGAACAGTGGTTGCCTGAGCCGTTCAACGGCTTTGGCTGGCAGCTTAACTACACCTATGTGGACAGCAGTTATGACGATCCTGAGCTGAAAGCCAAGGATCTGCCCTTCAAGGGGATGTCCGAGAACTCCTACAATGCCGTGCTCTACTATGAGCAGTATGGTTTGCAGGCGCGCCTTGCCTATAACTGGCGCAGCAAGTTCCTGGTGGATCCGGATGCCTGGGGCGGCCCGGCCTGGATAGACGACTACGGCCAGTTGGATGCCAGCATCAGCTACGACATCACAGACAACTTGACCCTGTTCAGTGAAGCCTCCAACCTGACCAACAACCGCTACTCCGGTTACATCAAGCGCGAAGATCAGGTGAATTATCTGGAACGCTTCGGAACCCAGATAGCCGTAGGTATTCGCGGCCGCTTCTAAACGGAACCAAGACGGATCCCCAAGAGTAACCATCTGACTGACTCAAGCTGCACTAAACACAAAGTGAGTATAAAGTAGTTCCAAATACAGAAAGCCACCTGATTCAGGTGGCTTCTCTACTTAAGTCTCGAGTACCTTTATTGAAGATAGCGGTCGGATGAAATCTCTGTGCTCCAAGCGCTGGATAAATCAGAGACTGGATAAATCTGACTAGACAAACGGGTCGAGCCATTCTCAATATCTCCACAGCAGCATCTCACATGGGGGCGAAAGACATCTGCTCATCAAGCACAGCTTGATAGATGGCTGTAGCGCGAAGCCGCTTGGCTGCGAGCTGAGGGGCACACACTGCGCCAGCCGCTTTGGGCTGCATCTCGCTGGAAACGAGATAAACAAAAAAGCCCTAGCATTTAGCTAGGGCTCTTTTGTTACTGCTTTGTCTTCACTCATTTCTTTGATAAAGAGTAAAAAGTGAAGACCAAAGTGGCGTCTGGCGATGGCCAGCTTCGAGCAAGCTCTACGCATTCGTCTGTCGCATCAAACTGAGTTTGATAAACACGACAACCTCACCCTACTCCACATGGGATTGTGCCTCACTGCGTTCGGACTCTGTATCTTCCCCATGTGAGAGTGGACATATCAAAATACTATTAAAACGAAAAATCCCCAACACAAAGTGCTGGGGATTTATCGTTACTGTTTTGTCTTCACTCATTTCTTTGATAAAGAGTAAAAAGTGAAAACCAAAGTGGCGTCTGGCGATGACCTACTCTCACATGGGGAGACCCCACACTACCATCGGCGCGATTGCGTTTCACTTCTGAGTTCGGGATGGGATCAGGTGGGACCACAATGCTATTGTCACCAGACATATTCTTACTGGTTAATTGTCCGTCTGACGGTATTGTTTCCTCGCTACGCTGCTCATGTACTTCAGTACACTGCGCGGCTCGCTCGTCACGGCTTTGTCAGCCAAACAATTACCTGCGTCATTAACCTTTGTTCTTCAATTCAGAAAGCTGTTGCTTTGAAATATGGTGGTCGCTACTGGGATCGAACCAGTGACCCCCTCCTTGTAAGGGAGGTGCTCTCCCGGCTGAGCTAAGCGACCGGTATTCTTGGCTGTGCTCTTTTCAGAGCCTGAGTTCAAACTTCAATCAAGTATCTAACTTCTTCAAGTCCGTAAAACCCATCTGGGTTGTATGGTTAAGCCTCTCGAGTCATTAGTACAGGTTAGCTCAACGCCTCGCAACGCTTACACACCCTGCCTATCAACGTCCTGGTCTCGAACGGCTCTTCAGAGGTCTCTAGGACCTAGGGATGACTCATCTTGGGGCTCGCTTCCCGCTTAGATGCTTTCAGCGGTTATCGATTCCGAACGTAGCTACCGGGCAATGCCATTGGCATGACAACCCGAACACCAGCGGTTCGTCCACTCCGGTCCTCTCGTACTAGGAGCAGCTCCCCTCAATCATCCAACGCCCACGGCAGATAGGGACCGAACTGTCTCACGACGTTCTGAACCCAGCTCGCGTACCACTTTAAATGGCGAACAGCCATACCCTTGGGACCGACTTCAGCCCCAGGATGTGATGAGCCGACATCGAGGTGCCAAACACCGCCGTCGATATGAACTCTTGGGCGGTATCAGCCTGTTATCCCCGGAGTACCTTTTATCCGTTGAGCGATGGCCCTTCCATTCAGAACCACCGGATCACTATGACCTGCTTTCGCATCTGCTCGACGTGTCTGTCTCGCAGTTAAGCTGGCTTATGCCATTGCACTAACCGTACGATGTCCGACCGTACTTAGCCAACCTTCGTGCTCCTCCGTTACTCTTTGGGAGGAGACCGCCCCAGTCAAACTACCCACCAGGCACTGTCCCTAATCCCGATAAGGGACCAAGGTTAGAACATCAACACTACAAGGGTGGTATTTCAAGGTTGACTCCAACAAGACTGGCGTCTCATCTTCATAGTCTCCCACCTATCCTACACATGTAGGGTCAATGTTCAGTGCCAAGCTATAGTAAAGGTTCACGGGGTCTTTCCGTCTAGCCGCGGGTATACGGCATCTTCACCGCAATTTCAACTTCACTGAGTCTCGGCTGGAGACAGCGTGGCCATCATTACGCCATTCGTGCAGGTCGGAACTTACCCGACAAGGAATTTCGCTACCTTAGGACCGTTATAGTTACGGCCGCCGTTTACCGGGGCTTCGATCATGAGCTTCTCCGAAGATAACCCAATCAATTAACCTTCCGGCACCGGGCAGGCGTCACACCGTATACGTCATCTTGCGATTTTGCACAGTGCTGTGTTTTTGATAAACAGTTGCAGCCACCTGGTATCTGCGACTGCCAGCAGCTTACGACGCGAGGTCTTCACCGCCGGCAGCGTACCTTCTCCCGAAGTTACGGTACCATTTTGCCTAGTTCCTTCAGCCGAGTTCTCTCAAGCGCCTTGGTATTCTCTACCCGACCACCTGTGTCGGTTTGGGGTACGATTCCTGCTAACCTGAAGCTTAGAAGATTTTCCTGGAAGCATGGCATCAACCACTTCATCCCCTTGGGGACTCGTCATCAGCTCTCAGTGTATGTGTGCCCGGATTTGCCTAAGCACACCACCTACTACCTTAAACGCGGACAACCAACGCCGCGCTGGCCTAGCCTTCTCCGTCTCTCCATCGCAGTTAGCAGAAGTACGGGAATATTAACCCGTTTCCCATCGACTACGCCTTTCAGCCTCGCCTTAGGGGTCGACTCACCCTGCCCCGATTAACGTTGGACAGGAACCCTTGGTCTTTCGGCGAGGGGGTTTTTCACCCCCTTTATCGTTACTCATGTCAGCATTCGCACTTCTGATACCTCCAGCGGGGGTTACCCCTTCGCCTTCAACGGCTTACAGAACGCTCCTCTACCGCATCAGCGCATCCCTCATACGACTTAAACACCCCGTTGCATCTTTCGACTCAACGTGTTGGGTGCTTGGGCGTCATTCACAAAGTGAATCACGCCAGCAAATCGCATCAGGTGATGCGCTGATACCCGTAGCTTCGGTGAATTGCTTAGCCCCGTTACATCTTCCGCGCAGGCCGACTCGACTAGTGAGCTATTACGCTTTCTTTAAATGATGGCTGCTTCTAAGCCAACATCCTAGCTGTCTAAGCCTTCCCACATCGTTTCCCACTTAGCAATTACTTTGGGACCTTAGCTGACGGTCTGGGTTGTTTCCCTTTTGACGACGGACGTTAGCACCCGCCGTCTGTCTCCCGGATAGCACTCTTTGGTATTCGGAGTTTGCAAAGGGTTGGTAAGTCGGGATGACCCCCTAGCCTTAACAGTGCTCTACCCCCAAAGGTGTTCGTCCGAGGCGCTACCTAAATAGCTTTCGAGGAGAACCAGATATCTCCCGGTTTGATTGGCCTTTCACCCCCAGCCACAAGTCATCCGCTAATTTTTCAACATTAGTCGGTTCGGTCCTCCAGTTGATGTTACTCAACCTTCAACCTGCCCATGGCTAGATCACCGGGTTTCGGGTCTACACCTAGCAACTAAACGCGCAGTTAACACTCGGTTTCCCTACGGCTCCGCTATTCGCTTAACCTCGCTACTAAATGTAAGTCGCTGACCCATTATACAAAAGGTACGCAGTCACGGTCTCAAGGACCGCTTCCACTGCTTGTACGTATACGGTTTCAGGTTCTATTTCACTCCCCTCACAGGGGTTCTTTTCGCCTTTCCCTCACGGTACTGGTTCACTATCGGTCAGTCAGGAGTATTTAGCCTTGGAGGATGGTCCCCCCATATTCAGACAACATGTCACGTGTGCCGCCTTACTCGATTTCATCTCTGGTTAGTTTACGTGTACGGGGCTATCACCCTGTGCCGCTGTGCTTTCCAACACATTCCACTAACACCCCAAAGACTTAAGGGCTAATCCCCGTTCGCTCGCCGCTACTTGGGGAATCTCGGTTGATTTCTTTTCCTGAGGGTACTTAGATGTTTCAGTTCCCCTCGTTCGCCTCAATACGCTATGTATTCACGTATTGATGACAGCTTATGCTGCCGGGTTTCCCCATTCGGACATCGCTGGCTCAAATGCTTGTTACTAGCTCACCAACGCTTTTCGCAAGTTACTACGTCCTTCATCGCCTCTGACTGCCAAGGCATCCACCGTATACGCTTGGTCGCTTAACCATACAACCCGGATGAGTTTTCATCGGATTGTATTGCAACCAGCTTAGGTTTACTTGTCTCACTTCCGGGTTAAGGAAGTGGACTCGCCTTGAAGAATTTCCAAAACACTTGATTGAAGTGTTTGAGAACTCAATTTTGTATTCATCAATTCCAACTTCTAAGAGTCGTCTTGATGTCTACTATCAGCTTTCCAAATTGTTAAAGAGCAACCTCCATGGAAGGAGGGAGTGTCGAAAATTGTATGGAACAATTTCGACCGGGCTTAAAAAAGCCAAAGATAAATACTGACTTATCTTTGGCGTCTCTCGTCCTTTGTAGAGTGACGGTTCCAGCACTTCCAAGGGAAGTGGTGGAGCTATGCGGGATCGAACCGCAGACCTCCTGCGTGCAAGGCAGGCGCTCTCCCAGCTGAGCTATAGCCCCGTATTTGATTCCTTCGCCAACTAAACCGAAACCGGTTTAACACAAACAGCGGAAGAATTGGTGGGTCTGAGTAGACTCGAACTACCGACCTCTCGCTTATCAGGCGAACGCTCTAACCACCTGAGCTACAGACCCCCATGCTCTACTTCTTTTATCAAGCAATCTGTGTGAACACTCAACAAACACCAATTATCGCTTAGGTAAGGAGGTGATCCAGCCCCAGGTTCCCCTAGGGCTACCTTGTTACGACTTCACCCCAGTCATGAACCACACCGTGGTAAACGCCCTCCCGAAGGTTAAGCTATCTACTTCTGGTGCAGCCCACTCCCATGGTGTGACGGGCGGTGTGTACAAGGCCCGGGAACGTATTCACCGTGGCATTCTGATCCACGATTACTAGCGATTCCGACTTCATGGAGTCGAGTTGCAGACTCCAATCCGGACTACGACCGGCTTTATGAGATTAGCTCCACCTCGCGGCTTCGCAACCCTCTGTACCGACCATTGTAGCACGTGTGTAGCCCTACTCGTAAGGGCCATGATGACTTGACGTCGTCCCCACCTTCCTCCGGTTTATCACCGGCAGTCTCCCTAAAGTTCCCGGCATTACCCGCTGGCAAGTAAGGATAGGGGTTGCGCTCGTTGCGGGACTTAACCCAACATTTCACAACACGAGCTGACGACAGCCATGCAGCACCTGTCTCTCAGTTCCCGAAGGCACACCTGCGTCTCCGCTGGCTTCTGAGGATGTCAAGAGTAGGTAAGGTTCTTCGCGTTGCATCGAATTAAACCACATGCTCCACCGCTTGTGCGGGCCCCCGTCAATTCATTTGAGTTTTAACCTTGCGGCCGTACTCCCCAGGCGGTCTACTTAATGCGTTAGCTTGAGAGCCCAGTGTTCAAGACACCAAACTCCGAGTAGACATCGTTTACGGCGTGGACTACCAGGGTATCTAATCCTGTTTGCTCCCCACGCTTTCGTGCCTGAGCGTCAGTCTTTGTCCAGGGGGCCGCCTTCGCCACCGGTATTCCTCCAGATCTCTACGCATTTCACCGCTACACCTGGAATTCTACCCCCCTCTACAAGACTCTAGTTTGCCAGTTCGAAATGCGGTTCCCAGGTTGAGCCCGGGGCTTTCACATCTCGCTTAACAAACCGCCTGCGCACGCTTTACGCCCAGTAATTCCGATTAACGCTCGCACCCTCCGTATTACCGCGGCTGCTGGCACGGAGTTAGCCGGTGCTTCTTCTGCGAGTAACGTCACAGCTAGCAGGTATTAACTACTAACCTTTCCTCCTCGCTGAAAGTGCTTTACAACCCGAAGGCCTTCTTCACACACGCGGCATGGCTGCATCAGGGTTTCCCCCATTGTGCAATATTCCCCACTGCTGCCTCCCGTAGGAGTCTGGGCCGTGTCTCAGTCCCAGTGTGGCTGATCATCCTCTCAGACCAGCTAGGGATCGTCGCCTAGGTGAGCCATTACCTCACCTACTAGCTAATCCCACCTGGGCTTATCCATCAGCGCAAGGACCTAAGTTCCCCTGCTTTCCCCCGTAGGGCGTATGCGGTATTAGCAGTCGTTTCCAACTGTTATCCCCCACAAATGGGCAAATTCCCAGGCATTACTCACCCGTCCGCCGCTCGTCATCTTCAAAAGCAAGCTTTTGAAATGTTACCGCTCGACTTGCATGTGTTAGGCCTGCCGCCAGCGTTCAATCTGAGCCATGATCAAACTCTTCAATTAAAGTTTTGGTTGATTCCGAAGAATCGACTCAATGAATTCTGTTCGTATGAACACTCTTCATCGAGTTAAATCGTTTTGTCGATTTCTCAATGCCTGTGAGTGTCCACACAGATTGCTTGATATATTGTTAAAGAGCAAAAGAAGCCAGCCAAGCATTTCAACTTAAAGCATTCGATGCTTGAATCTTTGACTTCCAGACCCTGTCGCGGGTCAGTGGTTGCGCATTATAGGGAGCCTGAATTTTTGCGCAACCCCTAAAAGGCGATTTTTCTTATCAAAGCCTTCGAGTGATTACTATTACACCAAGAAGTCCGATAATCCGCCAAATTAGGCCAGTGATGCCAGATATTTAGGTACATCGGCAATGCTATCCAGTACTACGCTCGCCTCATCCATGGCTTCCTGAGTCACCTCTTTGCCACTTCTGACCAGGATCCGCACCGGGATCCCCGCCGCTTTGGCGGCGCGCATATCATCAGCCTTGTCACCAACCATTACACTGGCGGCAAGATCCAGCTTAAGAAAACTGGCAGCACTGTTGATCATTCCTGCCTTGGGTTTACGGCAGTCACAATCCTGCTTGTATTCACCTATGCCCTTCTCCGGATGGTGCGGGCAGTAATAGATACCATCGAGATCCACGCCCTTGTCGGCAAAGTTCCAATCCATCCATTCAGTCAGGCTGGCAAACTGCTCTTCAGTGTAGAGCCCACGGGCAATCCCCGACTGATTGGTCACCACCACCAGCTTATAGCCTTGTTGCTTCAACGCCAGGCAAGCATCGAAGACGCCTTCGATATATTCAAAATCATCTATTTGATGTACATAGCCGTGATCGACATTGATTACACCATCTCTATCCAAAAAAACCGCTCGGTTCACTGTTTGCCTCCCAGAAAGCGAATGGCGATATTATTCCACTCATTGCGGCAAAATGCACTGTGAGAACAGGCTTATGTTGTGAGCTTGACGGCAGAGGATAAGAAAACCCGGGCATTGGAGCCCGGGATAAGTGCCTCGCCCGGATGTCTGATGCTCGGGAGCACGCCCGCAGGGAGGCATCAGACTTCCGGGCTCAGCATGACCATTCAAACGGGTCGTAGTCTGCGAGCACTCTGGCATATTCAGGACTCAGACCATCGGTGGAGAAGTAATACCCCTTGCCATCGTTGCCTATGTCATAGCGTATGTCGTCATATTCCGGCATCGCCAGCAACTGTTGTCGCAGCGCTTGCTGCGCTTCGACATCCAGGCTATAAGGGGGATACCCCAAAACCGAAGCCTCAAGCACAGCGGTATGGCGACAACTGGCTTCGCGGATCTGCTGCGCCAGGGTCGCGGCAACCTCGCCGCGTTGCAGTGCCAACCAACGGTTGGCATAGCTGTCGACCATGTAACGGTCTGAATAGAAAAAGTGTTCTCCCTCTGATACACGCATCTTCAGATCCCTGTGTTCAGGCGCCAGGATCAAACGGATATACTCTTGTACCGCATCCACAGCCTTCTCTGTGTCATCCCCTGCCACAGCCAACAGCTGCGGCAGGGAAACCAGACGTCCGTGCTGGCTGAACAACCGGATAAAGTCCACCAGTTCCAGCATGCTTTATCCCGGCAACAAGCCACGGGCCTCCAGCGCATCGGCGGCATAACCCAGGCCGAATTTTTCCAGGGTTGATCTCAGCGGTGCCCCGGTTTGCCTGTCCCAACCAAAATCGTCATAGAACATATCCAACGCCTTTTGAATATCGTCCCTGTCCATCTTGATGGTGCCTTCATCGCCGAAGGCTTTGTCGGGATCCAGGTCGTAAACCCAATCACTGAGCACATCGTGCTCATTGCGCATATTGATCTCATTCATTTGAATGATGGTCAGCGCCCGGTGCAAATGCAGTACCCGCTCGGCCATAAAGTCGAGCTCAGTCTCAGTCACTTCTTTACCTGTGACCAAAGAGAACATCTGGGATTCTATGGTGCTGTCTCCGCGATAGTTACGATTCTTGTCCGGCGAAGCCAGCAAGGGGAACATCCAGTTACAGAGAGTCAATGAGTCGTGCAGCACATTTTTCACCAAAGACCACTTGGCGAACTTAACCTTGGCCGGGTTTATTGGGGTATACCATTTCACCTTATCAAAGGCCCCTTCGCCCCAGAATTCGGCGGCTATGGTTTCTATCATATCCTGAGGCAAGCCACAGTTAACAATATTGATATGGGAGTGACACTGAGCATCGCGGTTGAACACCATGTTGATCAGGGTGCCCACCTGCCCTGCGGTCTCACTGGCATGGTGCACAGCGGCGTTGGTCTTCTTATTGAAAATTTTCACCGAGGATTCTTTGTGGATATCCCAATAACCGAGATCCGGATTACGTCCATCCAGTTTCCAGCGCTCAATGAGATCCGACATGCCATCGGCCATATGGGCAATTTCCCCTTCGCGATAGGCGATACGGCGGTAAAAATCGATAAGAAACGCCGGATCTTTCTTGTCCCACAGATCCCATGGGATGCTGTCAAACTCCTCTTTAGGCAACAGATATTGGAACATATCGTGTTTTTTGAGGTACTTGAACAGGTGCGAAATCAGACCATAGTTACACCAGATGCCGTAATCGTCGATCAAGTTACCACCCAGCGCACCTGTCATAGCATGTTCTTCCGAGCCCTTCTTGGTATCCATCAGATACTGAGGCGCCAGGAATCCCATGCAGACGTTGGAGATATGTTCGCTCTTGCGACCATATTTCTGTTTCAGCTCAGGCACCTTTAGTTCACAGAAGCAGCGAATGGGGCAGGCATGGCAGCCACCGGTACGCTTCATCCATTTGTTGGCGTACTCTTCACCGAAGTACATCTCGGCCATTGAGGTACGGAAGCCTACCTTGTTACGTTCATTCCAAGGCACCTCGCCCAGCTCAATCTGCTGATCCGATTGCCCCCATTTAAGTCCGGGACGCGCCTTCCAGCGGCTAATACCATTGGAATATTCGGCCCAGGACTGCGGAGTAGAAGGCACAACCCCTTGGTTATTGGCGCCTATAATTCCCAGAATATGGTCATCGAGCCGACGCATGTTAGTGTTATCGGCGGCAATGGCCACAGCCCCTGTACCTATGATGCCTATCCCTTTGAAGTTCTTTGACCCTAGTACAGCTCCATGGCCTCCGGCAGAATGTCCACCCTGAGTCATAATCACTGACAAGGGCACCTGATTCTCCCCCGCCTGGCCTATGGCAGCCACCTGGGCATTGGGGCCCATCATTTCGGCTATCATGGCGTGGGTATCAAAAATCCCCTTACCCCAGAGCGCGGCGGCTGATTCCAATGTAACTTTACCGTCTTCAACTCTGAGCCATACCGGTGCAGCGGCGCGACCTTCAATGGCGATGGCATCAAATCCAGCATATTTCATTGCCGGTGAAAAGTGACCACCGAAATGTCCATCAGAAATCAGATGATCTTTAATCACTGGGCTGCGGGAAGTAATAGTAGTACGACCAGTACAAATCACCCCGGAACCGGTTAATGGTCCGGCGGAGAATACAATAATATTTTCAGGGTCTGTGGCCTTAATATTATCTTTATGGCCATCCCAAAGAATCTTATAGCCTATCCCCATACCACCAATATAATCATGATACTTATCGGTTGACTCTGTTGTAATATCACCGGTTGTTAAATTAACTCTTAATACTTTACCGGCCCATCCACCAAGTTTATCTGTCATTTTCTATTACCTCATTAACCGATCAGGCCAGTATATTTTTCATATTGTTCGAGTGCAGCTTCCGCCTGTTCCCAGGTATAAAACTTAATCGCACCGGTTGGACAAACCTGGGCGCAAGCCGGTTCGCCCTGACACAGATCACACTTCACGGCTTTCATTTTGCTACGCACAACTTTGATCACTTGTTGCGGACATTTATCGGCACAATAACCACAGCCGACACAGCGCTTTTCATCTATCACTTTAGCGCCGGTTTCCGGATGAGTTGAAATAGCCTGCTGCGGACAGACCTCTGTACAAACCTCACAATGGCGACAAGTGGCCGGCACCACAGTGCGGTCGCCGCATTCCCCCCGCTGTTCTGTGTAATTGAACTGCACGCCATGAGGCCCATAGTTCATGTTGTGTTCGACTTTGACCCTTGCCAGGGTTGGGCTGCAATCGCCTTCATGGTTCCAGCCACAGGCGATTTCACAGCGACGGCAACTGACGCAGATAACCGGATTAACCACCATCAATCCACCGGGTAACACCTCAACCTTTTCATCGCTGTCGTTGTCGCTGCCACAACCGGTAAGAAAGCTGATAAGCGTTCCACCATAGACAGTGCCTACGGCAGCTCCCATACTCCCTTTCAGCATTCCTCGTCTGGTAATCATATTGCGTTCCTTAATTAGTTTAAGAAATATTATTTAAATATGCATACACCAAAAACCCGACGACTCATGCTAATTAAATCCAGACATTTTTTCCCAATCTGAGTCACATTTACTCACAGGCAAGTCAGTCAATCTCATTATCTAAAACCACAATCAAATATTAAAATTACAATCTTCTAAAAATAGAAAAACACAATTTAGACTGAACCTGCGCTTATCAGTTATAGCTGGAACATATTGACGATGGTCACAGACAAATTATTCAAATCAAATAGATTAAGCCTCGCATACATTCCTAATTAGAAATCCCGACAGAATCTAAAAACTTAAAGGAATGGGAAATGATGAAATTCAAGCCTAAAAACGCCTGGTGGAAACTATCTCCACTGGTGGTTTGCTTATTGGCTGCATGTTCCGATGGCGATGACGGCCAAGTGGGTCCTCCGGGCGAAGTGGGGATCAATATTGCCAAAGCCAAATCACTGCAGGCCAATATCGAAGCCGTCACCATAGATGAGCAAACCCGGGTTTCGGTCGACTTTTTCTTAAGCGACTCCAACGGTGTTGCCGTAACAGGGCTGGAACAACTGGAACAGGTTTCAGCCTTGGCCATGGGCATAGCCAAATTGGGCAGCGCTCAGCCCATGTACGGCGATTCAAAGCCGGTGGAGGGACGCTATGAAATAAGCCGCGCCCCCCAATGGATAAGCTATATCAATAAACTGGTTGAGCCGGGAACAGGGGCAACAGCAAAGGCCGCAGCACAGTGGCAAGCCGGGATTGAGAGTGACTGTAAACTCGATTGTCTGCAAAGCTTAGGCCAGGGGCGTTACCGTTATCAATTCAGCAAGGCACTCAATCAATACCCAAGCTTTGAAGGGCTAGATACCCAGTATGAGAGTGATAAGACTCACAGGGTCTATCTTGAACTCAAACCCGCTGCCGACAGTTCCCCGAGCAGTATGCTGATCAACAGTGTCTATGACTTTATTCCTGCAACCGGCCAAGCCGCCGCAGCCGAAGACAGCCGGGTACTGATGGATCAGCAGCAAGCATGTTATCGCTGCCACGGCAGTGACAGGGATAACAGTGAGGCGCGTTTGTTAATGCACGGCAGTAAGCGTTTTGCCTTTGAAGGCTGTGTTATGTGTCACACCAGCTATTCAGGCGACCCTGAAACCGGCTCGGCGCTTGATATGGCGACCCTGACTCACAAAATTCACCAGGCCGATTATAAGGTCGTTGGCTATCGAGGCCATGAATATGACTACAGCCAGTTGCACTATCCAGGTGATATCAACGACTGTAAGAGCTGTCATATTCCCGATGCGGCGCCGCAAGCCAACCAATACTTTATTCCCGGCAGTAACAGCTGCCTGAGCTGTCACAGTAAAGATGCCCCGGATGACTGGAATGGCAGTGCCAGTGCTTTATTCCACGATAGAGAACTCTTCCCCAGAGGATGGCAACAGAGTTGCTCAGGCTGCCATCCGGATGCCAGCAATCCAGAAGGCGCAGGTAAAATCCACTTGAGCCTTGGCAAGACAAGTAAACTCATCAAACAGGAGTATGCCTTTACGATCTCCGCTGCCGCTATCGATGGCGACAAGCTGAATATCGGCCTGGATTATCGAAGTCAAGGACGGCTGCCGACTGATGATCCGGCTATTGAGTCTTTGTGGCTGACCGTCAGTGGCGATCCCGAGCCGCTTAATCGTCCGCTCAACAATGGTCAGCACAAGATTTGGAATTTGGCCAAACCTGGGGACGACGTCACCCTTGCCATGCAGGGGCACAGTCTCAGCGCCGCCATAGGCCCGCTTCAGATAGCGGACTTCGGTGAGCTGGACAAGACTCGGGTTCGGGCGAAACTGCTTGTCTGCGCCGATCCCAATACAGGCTTTGCGGTGGCTTGCGATACCAACTCTACCCGCATCGAGGTGATTGCCGAGAACGCATTGTCGCTCACCGGCGCTCCGGCGAGCAGCAAAGCCATTGCTGATGAAACCGCTTGCCAGCGCTGTCATGACAGCGATATGCAGCAGCGGGTTGTCAGCGCTCATACGCTGGCCAGTCATTTCCAGCCAGCTAATGACAGTTGTGGCAGTTGTCATGCGCCTCAAGGTGCCACGGCCCTGACTGATAAGAGCTGCAACGACTGCCACAACAATGGCACCAATATGTACCTGAATGCCGGGCTGAAACATACTCCGGGCATGGATCAAGTAAAAGCGGTCCGTACCCTGAATAACAGTCTGAATTACAGGGAAATGGTGCATTCGCTGCACAGTGGTACCCGTACTGTAGCCGGTATGGGTGGCGATAGAGAGGCGGCCACTTATCCCAAGCCAGCCAATGATTGCCGCGCCTGCCATAGCAAGGGTCAACTTACACTGGAAGGCCTGAGCCAAAGCGCCTCCGTGTTGGTCGCCACTCCCGGCGCCACCGAGAAAGGCCAGTTGGCTGAATACTCGCCAACGGTTGCAGCCTGTGGTGGCTGCCATATCCAGGTGGATAAATGGGCCAGCCATGCCGAAGCCTTCGGTGGCGTTTTCCAAAAAGATGCCAGTGGTGGACCTGTGTATCAGAGCGGCAGTGAAAGCTGCGCCATCTGTCATGCCGAGGGACGTAATAACGGTGTCGACAAGGTACACGGCCTCAAGGATTGAGCCACATTGTCTTATCGGACAAAACGGCGCTTAGGCGCCGTTTTTGTATGCTGTTTTTATCAATTCAGGAGCTCAAACCTGCCAATCCGACATAGCTGCGATGTTTGCACCAACTTAGCACTGCTCTGCTCGAAATCCACCATCACCTTGAACAACGCAGAAACAGGACCCCCTAGTGGTTTCCCTTTATTTATCTGAATATTCGCTGTAGTCTTAATCGGATCAAAACCGAATAACGTATACAAAGACGGGATCTATGAGCCGAACTACGCCCATCGTTCATAAAACGCGCACTCAGGTTGTGGTCGAAGTGTTGCGGGAAAAAATTCTTTCAGGGGAAATCGCAGCCGGTGAACCGTTGCGTCAGAGCGCCCTGGCAGAAGAGATGAATGTCAGCCGGATTCCGGTCAGGGAAGCCCTTTTGCAACTGGAAGCCGAGGGTTTGGTCAAGTTTGAAGCTCATAAAGGCGCCACGGCTACCGAACTATCGGTTGAACAAGTCAGCGAGTTATTTGAACTCAGAGCACTGATTGAAACTGATCTCCTTGCCAAAGCCATTCCAAACCTGCAGGATGAAGATCTGCGTCAGGCCGAAGCCGTACTGGACAAACTGGAATCCGCCTTTAAACAGGATAATGCCGTGGGCAGTTGGAGCGAACTCAACACAGAGTTCCACACAAGTTTGTACCGCGCCGCCAACCGTCCCCATACCATGGAAGTCGTACATGGTCTGAACACCAACTGTGATCGCTATATACGCTTACAGTTGTTGCTGACAGGCGGGATCCCTCGAGCCGAACAGGATCACAGGGATCTACTGCAATTATGTCGGCAAAAGAAAATAGATGAGGCCGTGGTCCTGTTAAGGGCCCACATACTGCACGCTGCCAATGCCATTCAGGAATTGGTAGCCCAACAGGTGAGCTGAAAAATCACGACCCTTTCCAAGCAATAGCGCTTTAGTTGTCCAAAAGACAGATCTGGCTTCTGTCTTTTTATTTTGAGAGTAAATTCAATGCAGTACGCCACTATTACCGGCTGGGGAAAGTGCGTTCCCCCTGCCGTACTGACCAATCATGATCTGGCTACCTTTATCGATACCTCCGATGAATGGATTAAACCCAGAACAGGGATTAGCCAGCGTCATATCAGCCACGTCAACACTTCTGAATTGGCTACAGTCGCTGCCCAGCATGCGCTGGCCGCCGCCGGCATAGAAGGTAGCGAACTGGACATGATTATCCTGGCCACCGCCAGCCCGGACACTCTGATCCCCAACATAGCCTCGACCGTACAGGCCAATGTAGGCGCAACCTGTGCCGCCTTTGACATTAACGCCGCCTGCAGTGGCTTTCTCTACGGCGTAGGCCTTGCAACCGCCCAGATAAAGAGTGGTCAATGCAAAAAAGTACTGGTTATCGGTGCCGAGCGTCTCAGCTTTTATCTCGACTGGTCAAGAAGAGAAACTGCAGTACTATTCGGTGATGGTGCTGGTGCTGTAGTACTGGAAGCGACAGACAGCCCATGTGGCGTACTGGGCTATGAGCTCAATAATGACCCAGACGGTCGTGACATTCTGAAGGCCAGTTTCGGTACGGGTATGGACAGATTTGTCGCCGAGTCGCTGGACTTCTACATTCAGTTTGACGGTCAGGAGATTTTCAAACGTGCCATCAACGGCATGGGTAAACTCAGCGCCCAAGTATTGGACAAATGTGGCTTGGACAAGGAAGAAGTCGATTGGGTAATCCCCCATCAGGCCAACGAGAGGATCATCGACACTCTGGTGCACAGAATGAAGATCCCCAAAGAGAAAGCCTTCGTCAATATAGCCAACTATGGCAACACCTCGGCCGCGACTATTCCCATCGCCATCTGTGATGCGTTGGAAAAAGGCATGATCAAGCCAGGACAACACATTCTGTCCTGTGCCTTCGGCGCTGGCCTCACCAGCGCGGCCTTGCTGCTGAAATGGGGTGATAGAGTCACACCGCTGAAACAGAGTGATGCCGAGCTGCCGCCATGCGAGCAGACAGGTATTGAACTGGTAAAACGCGCAGTAGACTATTTCTGCCATCGCGATAAGGCTTAAACGAATTAAGCAGAACCCCAAACAAAAATGCCGTTCATGGAAAGTGAACGGCATTTTCGTTTTTAGATGCCATACTTGGCCAGGAATAAGATGTCCTGTAGCTACAAAAAGTTACCTTGACGAATATAGCCTAAAACGCTTACCGGAATACACTAACTCAATTGTGCCGCTTTCTACAAAAGAGAAGGCCTCGAGGACTTATTCGCACCTTCTCTTAGGTCAGTTCTTGGCCCTACTTGAGCGGTTTGCTTATCCGGATGACTACCCGGCGGTTACGGACCCGTTCATCACTGGAGTCATTGGATGCCACATGCCGCCGTTCGCCGTGTCCTTCGGTATGGATCCTGTCTCCCGGGATCCCCCTTGCGACAAAAAAATCTTTAACTGAGTCAGCTCTCTGTTGTGACACCTTCTGGTTAATACTGCGACCGCCATAACTATCGGTATAGGCATCAATCAGTACCAGCTCCACTTCAGGATCGTAGGCCAGATATTCCTGCACCCGCGCCAGTTGCGCCTTGGAATAACGGGTCAACTCAGTCCCCCCCATCTCGTAGGTAAGCACGGTAAAAGCGATATCATCGAAACTGTAAGGCAGTAGATTGGCCAAACACTGTTTGAACTGGCGGTATTTCTGGGCAAAGTTGGCCGCGGAAAGACCGACCGCCACCTTGTTGCTTTGGTTGTACCAATCGCTGTAGTAAAAAGTGGGTTCCATGCCGCGGTCCAGCTCTGCCAGCATGGACCAGGCGGCCTTTTTCGGTACTTCACCATTGAAATAT
Source organism: Shewanella chilikensis (assembly GCF_037953065.1). NCBI lineage: Bacteria > Pseudomonadati > Pseudomonadota > Gammaproteobacteria > Alteromonadales > Shewanellaceae > Shewanella > Shewanella chilikensis. The sequence continues at coordinate 2,837,606 of NZ_CP149966.1, forward strand.
TTCTGGTAGCTCAGCTCGGTAATCGCCTTGGACGTCACTCCAGGACGCCAGGCCGGTGCTTTGCTCATCAAGCGGGCATGGGTCACGGCATCGGGCTTTTGCCACATATCCAGAGTAAATTGCAAATTCAGATCTTTTCCCGCATGACTGGAAAATACGGCTTTACCGTAGGCGGGAATATCGTGCTCCAGGCTACAACCTAGAGGCGTGTTTTGCGCCACGCGCCAATGAGAGTCGTCGAGCGACGCCACATAGTGCCTGAGATCCGCCATCGCCGACAGCGGCAGACAAAGAGTCGACAGCAGAAACAGTTTACGCCACATAGAAATCTCTCTTTTCACACACCATGTTGTCTCTATCGGCAAAGAAATTCATTCCTTTAGCCTATAAAAACAACAATCGAACATGACACCCTGTTGATGTTTTAGCATAATAGCCGCTTCGTTATTTTCCAGGGGAAATGCATGACTCAGCCAAGCCTAGCCAACCAACTCAAGCACAGATTCAGGGGTTATTTCCCTGTGGTGATCGACGTAGAGACTGCTGGCTTTAATGCGCAGACAGACGCGCTGCTGGAGATTGCGGTCACCCTGCTGAAGATGGATGCAGAGGGTAATCTGGGCATAGACAGAACCCTGCACTTCCATATAGAACCTTTTGAAGGCGCCAATCTCGAGCCGGAGGCGCTGGCATTCAACGGCATAGATCCCAACAACCCTCTCAGGGGAGCCGTCAGCGAGAAAGAAGCTTTTCTGGAGATATTCAAGGCGGTGAAGAAGGCACAAAAGGCGGCCGATTGCCACAGATCTATTATAGTGGCTCACAATGCCGCCTTCGATCACGGCTTTGTCAGCAAAGCAATCGAGCGCAATGATATCAAGCGCTCGCCGTTTCATCCCTTTGCGACTTTTGACACCGCCACTCTGGCCGGTTTGGCCATAGGCCATACAGTACTGGCCAAGGCCTGCACCTTGGCCGGGATCCCCTTTGACAACAAAGAAGCCCATTCGGCGCTTTATGACACAGAGCGCACTGCCGAGCTATTCTGCTACATAGTGAACCGCTGGAAAGCCCTTGGCGGCTGGCCTTTACCTGCCACTGCCGAAACCGACACCCCACCAGAGGCTATCTAAACCGGCTCAGACATATAAGCCGACTCAAACTGGGGGATTTCCTGGCCTTAAGCCAAACTATTTGAGCGTTTGGCTTAAAGGTGCATCAGCAACCACCGACCAGAAACCAAAGACACTCCGGCTCAAAACCAAGGTCTTGAGCCTCGAGTTTAAAGCCCGGTGCGACTGTCTAGTTTCAAAGCTTTAATCAAATCGAACACTTCATGGATTTCTTTAAACACTTGCTCTATGTCTGCGCTGAGATCCAGCGGCTTGAGTAGATCCAGTTGTGGCTCAAAATAGCTGTGCTGACAGGCTATTTTGACAAACAATCGCCCCTGTTTGAAACAAGCTTCCAGCTCACCTTGATAAAATCCTGATAGTGACAACAAACGTTCCATGGTCGCGGTATTAAGCACATATCTGGCTTCGAGCTGATCGTCACTGTAGACCTCAAATCTACGCTCAAAGTCCGGGTCTTCCAACCTCACCCTCGAGAGTTTGCTTCTGAACTGGGCCAAGCCATTGCCCATAAAACCTTTATCGCGGCGCACCTGGATGGTAGCGGAAAATGTCTTCGGCAGCTCAAACTCTATCACTATGCCATCGAACAGCGTCTTATATTGGGGACCATTATCATTCTTGCCTGTGCGTTCGAGCAACGTCAGTTCCCTAAGCAGAAAAGGCACATTAAGATACTTGCCTCTGACCGAGTTTTGAAAATAACCTTTGTCATAGGAGGGAAAGAGACCATAGTCTTTATAGCTTTCCAGTTCAGGCAATCCCGGAGGATTGAACGCAAAGCTTTTACCGAAATAACCCAGCAGTAAAGGATAGATCTCCTCAACTATCTGGGTACGTAGTTCACCTATCTCACTGCCTGCCCAGATATTGGCCAACACCACCACCCCCAAAGATACCACGGCGCCACCAAAACCAATGAAGAACACCCCATCTTCGAAATCCAGCATGAAAGCGCCGTAGAAACTCATGGCAAAAAACAGCAAAAATGCCGGAATGCCGATAAAGGTGAGAGGCGCAACTATCTTTCTACGCTCTCTATACCTGGCAGCGGCTGCCTCTCGCACCGACTCATAACGTCGGCACTTGGGGGCAATCTGTTTCCCGTAATATTGGCCGAAGGCCAGCTTGTCCTGCTCCGGGATCTCCAACTCCATTGAATTCATCCTGTGTTCTTTATTTTTGCCATTTTTCCGGGTCACCCCGCGACTATCCGAGAGATAGTCTCTCAGCCTCAGACCAAGCAGTTGCAAAATGCACAACGAACACTAAGACTGACATTTCCCCTTTTACCGCAGCATTTCACCCAATGTCACCTTTACTCCGGTAACCCGGCCCAGAGTACAAAAACGCTGTCGGATAAAACTATTCTTACGTAGGGCTTTAAAGAGACAAAAATCCGATGACTCTTGTCATCGGATAATAATTATTTCGATAAAATTGCCGGTATTACAGCTTTCCTTTTCAACAAGGAGCCACTGCAGGTTTTATACCACAACAACAAACTTGTCTCGCTGTGCCGACAGAACTCAGGCAGCGATCCGCTGTTTCAGTTCTGACCAGGCGTTATCCACCAGACGGTAATCGGCATCTTCCAGCTCTTTGGCTGCCAGTTTCAGGCATTGCTGCATCCGCTCATTCAAGGCATCCGGCCCTTGCTCTGACTCGTTTTCCAGCTCGGCCAGCACCACGGCAAAATGCCCCTGCAGGTAACCGCTGGCAAACAGGGCATCATCGTCACCGCCGGCCACTATCTCGCCAATCCACTGCTCCAATGCCTGTTCGTACTTCTCTAACATGCTCTACTCCGCTAAGTCTGGGTTGGCCACCTGATACATCACGTAATCCCGGTAACCTGTCACAATTCGATAATAGCCACTAAGTTCGCTATCCAATTTCTGGTCGCCACTATCCACGATAAGCGGCCTGCCTTCAAGTGCTTTTAGTTTGCTTTTGGTGGCAAGGATGATGATATTTTCCTTGCCAATGCGCCGGATAAGCTCGGGCGACAACTGTTGATTGCCACGACCAAGAATGTGCCCTTGGCCGCCTATCAGGGTAATGACCAACTTAACCTTTTGATTTTCAGTGGCACTCAATAACTGCGCCGCATTAAGATCCGAGGCCAGCAGGGTCTTATTCTGCACCAGATCCACCCCGAGCAGGGTGTTGTCGAGCCCCAGCTCCTCCATTACGGCCGCCACTGTACTGCCGGAGCCCATGATATAGAGCTCATCTTCCATATCGCCTACCACCTCGGCGGCAATATCCGCCAGCACCAGTTCATCCACCTCGCGGCCGCCCATCTTCACCGCCTGGATATATCGCGGCTCGGCAGGCACTGTCATTTCACCATAACGCCGCGCCCTGACAAGGCCTTGGCGGAAGGCCTCTTCGTCTATGTCCATCACATCGGCGCTCATCAGGCTCACCAGGGCGCCTTCCAGCAGTTGCTTCAATACCAGCCCGGATGCATGGGGAGTAATGCCATAAACCCCCGAATGAATTTTGACCCCGGCCGGTACACCAAGCACCGGGAAGTGCTCACCGACAACTCCATAGATATCCCTTGCCGTGCCATCGCCGCCGGCAAACAGCAGCAAGTCCAGCTCCTGCGCCATCAAGGCCTTGGCGGCAGCTTGGGTATCACTGCGACTGGTATCCGTCGCCGCTTGGTAACACACCTTTGTGCGAAAACCCAGCTTTTGCGCCAGGTCGGCGCCCATGTTACCCGAGGCGGTATAGATTTGCAGGCACTCGGCAAAAGGCGCTATCACAGCCAAGGCCTGTTCCATTCGCAGTCCGGCCTTGGGGGTGGCGCCAAGGCTAAGCGCCTCTTTTGCCACACCGTCGCTGCCCTTGAGGGCCACACTGCCTCCAAGCCCGGCCAGCGGATTAATGATAAGGCCCAGTCGAAACATTTTACTCATAACTCTCTCCGGCAAATGATGCTCTGCTCTTGTAACAAATCATCAGGCGTCAATGGGGTCACTTTGTGATTGACGCCTGGAGTCGCTACCCGGAATAGCCAGCACGGCCAACATGGACAGCAAGGCGCACGCGGCGGCAAACACCCAACACCAGAAGGCGCCGCTGCCATCGCCCCAAATCAGGCCGCAGATCCAGGTGCCCAAAGCGCCGCCGACGCCAAAGCTCAAACTGGCGTATAGTGCCTGGCCCTTGCTGCGGTGACTGATATCAAAATTACGGTGAACAAACTGGATGGATGCAGCATGGGTCAAACCGAAGGTAAAGGCATGCAGCAGTTGGCTGAGCCCCAAAAGCAACATGCTTTCGGCGCCAAAAGCCACCAGCAGCCAACGCAGCGCCGTCATGCCTATACTCACCAGCAGCAGCGTCTTGACCCCATAGCGACCGAGTAACCTGGGCGCTATCATAAACATGAAGATTTCCGCCATTGCCCCGAGAGCCACAAAAATACCGGCGCTGGCCTCTGTGTAACCCACCTGCTTGAGATAAAGCACGAAAAAGCCGTAGAAAGGCCCGGCGCTAGCTTGAAGCAACATGGCAGACAGTAAAAACCACAGCAGCGGCCGCCCAAGTTTGAGTGCCGGTTTATCCTGCCCGGCTCCCGCCGAAGCCCGATTCGATGGCAAGGGTAAGGCACTGCCCAGTAACCCAAGAAACAGACTCAGCCCCACATAGAGCAGTACCTCGGGGCCAAACTCCTTGATGGCCCAGCCGGTGCCCACCACCAGCACGATATAGCCGACACTGCCGAAACTGCGAATGAGGCCATACTTGTTGGCTTCAGTACCCAGGGTTTCCAAGGTGATCACCTCAAGCTGCGCCAGAATCGCATTCCAGAAGAAGGTATAGAGGGCCAGACTCAGCGCCAGATAGAGAAAGCCACCATGATAAAAGAAACTCAGATAGGTCAAGGCGGCGGCAAAGGCGCCGAGCTTGATAAGCTCAGAGCGCATACCGGTGCGATCCGCCACTAGCGCCCAGACATTGGGCGCGACTATGCGGGTTGCCATGAGTATGGCCAGCAGAAAGCCTATTTCGGCGGCGTCGAAGCCACGGTTGTCAAAAAATACCCCCAGATAGGGCACCATGACACCGAGTATGCCAAAGAAGAAAAAATAGCAGGCAGAAAGCCAGGCGAGCTGTCCCCCTGCGGGAAACAGTCCGCGCATTTATCGCATTCCAAGTACAGGTGTAAGGCTGCTGACATCCTGGTTTTGGGCCCGATGACGCAGCAAGTGATCCATCAAGACTATCGCCAACATGGCTTCGGCAATGGGCACGGCTCGGATCCCGACACAGGGGTCATGCCGCCCCTTGGTCACCACTTCGGCCTCTGTGCCCTGCACTGTCATGCTCTTGCCTGGCACGCTGATACTGGACGTGGGTTTCAGCGCCATATGGGCCACTATGGGTTGCCCGGAAGAGATACCCCCGAGCACGCCGCCGGCATGGTTACTGTCAAACCCGGCAGGCGACATCAGATCTCTGTGCTCTGAGCCCTTTTGGTTGACGACGGCAAAGCCATCACCGATTTCAATGCCCTTGACCGCATTGATCCCCATCAGCGCATGGGCAATATCGGCATCGAGACGGTCAAATACCGGCTCGCCAAGACCGACCGGCACATTGGTGGCCACCACACTGACCTTGGCACCGATGGAATCACCGGACTTTTTCAGCTCGCGCATATAGTCATCCAGCGCTTCCAGCTTGGAGGCATCGGGGAAGAAAAAGGGGTTCTGTTCCACCTGGGCCATATCCAGAGTGTCGGCGCAAATAGGCCCAAGCTGGGAGAGATAACCCTGGATCTCAATGCCGTGTACCGCCTTGAGGTATTTCTTCGCCACGGCCCCTGCCGCCACCCGCATGGCAGTTTCCCGCGCCGAGGAGCGGCCACCGCCGCGATAATCACGCAAGCCATATTTTTGCTGATAGGTATAGTCGGCATGTCCGGGACGGAACAAATCTTTGATATTGGAGTAGTCCTGGCTACGCTGATCGGTATTTTCAATCAACAGACCAATGGAGGTGCCTGTGGTCTTGCCCTCAAACACGCCGGAGAGAATACGCACCTGATCCGGCTCGCGCCTGGCAGTGGTATAACGGGAAGTCCCCGGACGGCGACGGTCAAGATCCTGCTGCATATCGGCTTCGGTCAACTCAAGCCCTGGCGGACAGCCATCGATAATGCAGCCCAGTGCAAGCCCATGGCTTTCACCAAAAGTGGTGACGACAAAGTTCTGACCTATGCTGTTTCCCGACATCCGCTTAATTTCCCCCTGGAGATAAAATGACCGAGCATAGAGGTTCGGCTATCCGAACCTCGGCTTTACTGGCCCATTGGCTAATGGGCCGCTTTATTATTCACTGTCTTTATAGATGGCGAACAGTGATTGATTTTCAACTAACTGATCTTTTGTCAGCACAAACACCCCATCGCCGCCATGTTCAAAGCTGACCCAGGTGAAAGGCACATCGGGGAAAAGCTCAATCAAATGCACCATGGAGTTGCCCACTTCAACCACCAGGATACCGTCATCTGTGAGGTAATCGGCGGCATTGGCCAAAATGCGCTTGGTGATATCCAGGCCATCGCGACCGGACGCCAAACCAATTTCCGGCTCATGGCGATACTCATCCGGCATATCGGCAATATCTTCGGCATCGACATAAGGTGGGTTGGACACAATCAGATCGTACTGCGGCGCTCGTGGCACTGCGCTGAAAAGGTTGGACTGCATGGGAAACACCCTGTCCATCACGCCGAGCGACTCAACGTTTATCTGCGCCACTTCCAGTGCATCCTCACTGATATCCAGCGCATCGACCTCAGCCTCTTCAAACTGATAGGCACAGGCGATGGCGATGCAGCCGCTGCCGGTGCAGAGATCGAGGATCCGTCTTACCGGCTTGTTGTACAGCCAGGGACCGAATCCGTTTTGGATCATTTCGGCAATCGGTGAGCGAGGCACAAGCACCCTTTCATCCACATAGAAGTCCAGCCCGGCAAAACGGGCGGTGTTGGTCAGATAAGGCACGGGTAAACGCTCGCGTACCCGGCGAATGATAAGCTCAACTATCTTGTGTTTTTCGCTGCTGGTGAGATTGGCGTGAATCACCTGCTGACCAATGTCATCGGGCAGATGCAGGGCGTGAAATACCAGGGAAACCGCTTCGTCCCACGCGTTATCTGTACCATGACCATAATAAACATTGGCGTCATTAAAACGGCTGACGGCCCAGCGCAACATGTCGCCTACCGTCCGCAATTCGGTGACGGCTTCATCCACAAAGATCTTATCCAAAATCTGACTCCGGCTTTATTCTTATTCCGCAACCATTGTAACTGAAGTCTGTTCAGAAGAAACAGGATTCAATAAAATAGCCTGATGAACGAAGAAAACGACAAAGAAGGCCTGGCGGAATTTCAGGCACTGGTATCCGGGATCACCCCGCTCGACCAGGATAAGCGCCATTTCCGCCCGCCGAGCAAAACCAAAAAACAACTGGCTGAAAAAGAAGTTCAGATCCAGGCGGATAGTTATTTTTCAGACGTTTACCAGCCATTATTGCCAGTAAACGGCCCTATGCGTTGGTGTCGGGACGATGTGGACGCCATGGAAGTCAAACGTCTGCGTAGAGGCGATTATGTGCCTGACTTTCTTTTGGATCTGCATGGTTACCGCCAAACCGAAGCCAAGCTGGAACTGGCGGCCTTGATCCAGGCCTGTATCCGTGAACACAGCCCTTGCTGTAGTGTCATGCACGGCTACGGCACCGGCATTCTCAAACAGCAGTTACCCATGTGGCTGGCGCAGCACCCCAAGGTCAAAGCCTTTCATCAGGCCCCCAAAGAATGGGGCGGCGATGCAGCGCTGTTGATACTGATAGATATTGGCGAACATCCCCACAGACGCTAACCGCAGTTGAGCTGCCCCTTTAAATACTTAGCACTATAAATACGAAGAACCCGGTCATTGCCGGGTTGCTTGTTTTGCTGGTACTTTGTCCAAGGATCACCTTTTTAATAACGTAAGGCGCTTGAATTCAGGTTAATTGCAGCCCTGAAGGCAGCTTTAATCTGGAACCACTAGGCGATATTGTGCGGTCCTTGTTGCCACATTACACTTGCCTGCTGTCCATGCACATCAATAAGTGCCACTGACGAAGTCGCAAATAACGGCGGCTCAATACCGGCCACCAATTCACTGACCATATAACCCAATAATGGCATGTGACCTATCACCAACACTTTGTCTGCCTTAAATTGTTCGGCGTAGGCCTTCACCAGGCTGGCAGCCATTTCCGGGTCAGCCGATGGTACCAATTCATCCAATACCATCCATTTACGCGGTTCTGGAAAGTGTTTTCCCAGCTCCTGCCAGGTCTGCTGCGCTCTGAGGTAAGGGCTCACCAACACCAGATCAAAGGCAGAGACTGAATCATTCAGCCAGTTGCTCATCTGTGTCGTATGGAGGCGTCCGGCATCAGTCAGTATTCGCTCCCGATCCGAGGGTGCGTCGAAACTGGCCTCACCATGGCGCATTAGAAAAAGCTGCATACATCACTCACTACAGAAAAAAGTTCTTATGGTTCTTTGTCAATTGTAGCCCTTTATAGCGCGGCAACAAACCGCACAGCTCTCAATCTTTAGTCGAAAAATCCAAGAGATATTTGCCAAAAAAGCGCAAGGCTATCAATATATAACAATCTGTCTATACGGGAGTTATCCCTTGAGCACATGCCAGTCTGTCATTTCCAGCCCCAATGACCACCGCAGCTATCGTCATCTGACTCTGACCAACGGCCTGCGGGTGCTGCTGGTGCAAGATATGCATTCTGCCCAGGCCGCCGCATCCATGGCGGTTAATGTCGGCCACTTCGATGATCCCCAATCCCGCCCCGGAATGGCGCATTTTCTTGAACACATGTTGTTCTTGGGAACCGCCAAGTTTCCCGAGGCCGGAGGCTATCACAGTTTTATCAACCAACATGGTGGCAGCAATAATGCCTGGACGGGTACTGAGCACACCAACTTCTTCTTTGCCATAGATCCCTTGGTATTTGCCGAGGCGCTGGACAGATTCAGCCAGTTCTTTATTGCGCCGCTGTTCAATCAGGAATTGGTTGAAAGAGAAAGACACGCCATAGAATCTGAGTTCAGTCTCAAGCAGAAAGACGATATCCGCCGTATCTATCAGGTATTGAAAGAGACGGTTAATCCGGGACACCCTTTTTGCAAATTTTCCGTCGGGAATCTACAAACGCTGGGCGGAGACGAGCAACAGCTCAGGGAAGAACTGCTTGCCTTCTACAACAGCCATTACAGCGCCAACCTGATGACCCTGTGTCTGGTGGCTCCGATGGCAATTGATGAGCTGGAGCAGTATGCCAGACGCTATTTCTCGTTAATAAAAAATCATGACCTGCAAAAATCCTATCCCGAAGTGCCACTGTTCTCCTGTGAGCAACTGCAAAAGCAGATCCACATAGTGCCGCTTAAAGAGCAAAAGCGCCTGACCCTGAGCTTTGCCCTGCCCGCTATCGATCGCTTCTATCGCAGTAAACCACTGACCTTTATCAGTCACCTACTAGGAAGCGAGAGCCACGGCAGCCTGTTTTCCAAACTCAAGGACGCCGGCCTTATCAACGGACTATCTGCCGGTGGTGGCATCAACGGCTACAACTTCAAGGAATACAGCATCAGTATTCAGCTGACCGACAAAGGTTTGAACCAAACCGACAGGGTGGTTGCAGCCTGCTTCGGTTATATCAAACTCATTGCCGATAAGGGATTGGAAGATTGGCGCTATCAGGAAAGAGCCAATCTACTCAAACTGGCATTTCGCTACCAGGAACAGATAAAAGCACTGGATCTGGCCAGTCACCTAAGCATCAATATGCAGCACTATCAGGTTGAAGATACCGTCTATGGCGACTATCGCATGGATGGCCTGGATGTCGCTGAAGCCAGGGCACTGATGAGCCTGATGACTCCGGATAATATGCGCCTGCAACTGGTGGCCCAGGATCTGGATACCGAACAACAGGCGGCCTGGTATCACACCCCGTATCAAATTAAGCCCATAGAAGACGCCAGGCTGGCACTGTGGCGCAGCGCCGAGGCTGAAACCGGAATGGAGCTGCCAAAACCCAATCCTTTCATCGTTGAAGACGCCATAGCCCGAAGTGAACCCAGTCGGCATCCTGAGCCGGTGATTGTCGCCGAAGGCGCCGGTTATCGTATCTGGCACAAGAAAGATGATGAATTCAATGTCCCCAAGGGGCATCTGTATCTGTCTCTCGATTCGGATCAGGCCAGCCCCACTCCAAGACATGCCGCCTTGACCCGGCTGTATGTGGAAATGCTGCTCGATCATCTGACCGAACACACCTACCAGGCGGAAGTGGCTGGCCTCAGCTACAACATCTACCCCCATCAAGGCGGGCTGACCCTACATTTAACCGGTTTTACCGGCAATCAGGAAACCCTGCTGTCGCTGCTGATAAATAAGGCCCGGGAGCGCAGTTTTACCCAAGAGAGATTCAACCTTATCAAACGCCAGTTGCTACGCAGTTGGTATAACCATGCCCAGGCGAAACCCATCTCCCAGCTGTTCACAAGCTTGACGGTAACCCTGCAAAAACGCAGTTATGAACCACTGCGGATGGCAGAGTTATTGGAAGATATCACCCTGGACGATCTGCACGACCATGTGAGCGCCTTTTATGAAAAAATCTATCTGGAAGGCCTGGTCTATGGTGACTGGCTGGAGCAAGAAGCCCAGTCTCTTGGTAAACGACTCAGCCATATTCTATCGCTGGTTTCCAAGCCCAGCCGTGAATCGGCAAGGGAATTGGTCAACCTTCAGGGTAAAGGCACCGTACTCAGGGAGCTGAACATAGCCCACCCGGACAGCGCCATCATAGTCTATTACCAATCCGTGTTTGCCACTCCGGAGAAAATGGCGTTGTTCAGCCTTTTGAATCACACCATGTCATCGACCTTCTTCCACGAGCTGCGAACCCAAAGGCAACTCGGTTATATGGTGGGCACTGGTTATCTGCCGCTGAACCGCCACCCGGGAATGATCTTCTATGTACAGTCACCGACCGCTGGGCCGCTGCAGTTATTGCAAGCCATAGATGAGTTTATCGCCGACTTTAATTACGCCGTGATGCAGATAACCAATGAACAGTGGGAAAGCACCAAGCAGGGATTGATCAACCAAGTCATGGAACATGACGCCAACCTCAAGACCCGCGGTCAACGTTATTGGGTCAGCATAGGCAATAAGGATTACCACTTTAATCAGCGCGAACTGGTGGTAGCACAAATCAAGCGCCAAACCCGGGCCGGGCTGATTAAGTTTATGATGGATAAAATGCGTACCAAACACAGTGACCGTCTGGTGCTGTTCAGCACAGGAGAGCAACACAGACACCTGGAACGCCTGCAAGCCGGCTCTTTGATCACTGATTTACGTGCCTTCAAACAGCAGGCTGAGCAGTTTAACCTTTAATCTCTGGGCTGCACTTGCTTAAACGGGGATTTTTTCATCCCCAATCGGTATCGCAGATTATCCCAAGAGTAAGTAAATCAGCAGCTGGAAACAAAAGGTATTATATTCAATATCAGCACAGCGTGCTTTTTAGCTGTCATTACAGTTCAATCTACCAACAGTAACATTGAACAAATTTGAGGTAAGCTTATGTGATAGAAAGGTTTAATTTTGACAATCAGGTAACTTTCTGAAAGAGTTATCACTCACGATACTGGCATCACTCATTATAAAATTTACTAAATTTATGCCTAATTTCCTGCTCTACCTCACAATGCTCTGGTGTTTGGTTATCGCCTTTGTCCCGGCTACAGTTGCAGCACTTCCTCTGATTGATACTCCCGCTCCGATCCTTCTAAAAGCAGAAACATACGGCGTTCCTGAAGGGCTCTCACAAAGCACAGTCACATCGATAACCGAGGATTCGGATGGTTATATCTGGATAGGTACTCTCAATGGTCTTAACCGTTTCGATGGCAAGGAGTTCAAACAATATTTCGCCAATGACGGGACTGGTCTGAGAAGTTCATTCATCCAAAGTTTATACTCACACAAAGACCTTCTTTTAGTTGGCACCAACCATGGTCTCTATACCTATAATAAGGAAAAAAACACTTTTGTACCCATAAGCAGTATGAACAGTGCAGTTTGGTCTCTCCAACGAATGGAAGATTCAATATTAGTTGGTCTCAACGACAAAATAGCTAAAGTAGATCAGATAACTACTACAACCCCTAAAATCACATTATTGCAATCAGAAAATTTTCTTAATGTAAAACAGATTATCTCCTACAAAAATCTTTATATAACGCGCAATCACGATGGTTCTGTCTATCAGACAAATAAAGATTCGCAAGCAAGTAAATTAATATCAAAAGAGTCAATATCAATCAGCCAAGGAACGGAATGCATTTACATTTTAAAAGAAGATGGTATACACAGATGGAAAGATAATAAACTAAAAAAAATATCCACAGAAAACTACAATAGTATATTCAGTTTGAAAAATGATTTATATGCCTTAAGAAACAACAAGGTATTTAATATTTCTTCTAAAGGAGAAGAAAAGCTTCTAGGTCTAATCAAGGATGTATCACTCTCTACGTCAATGAGCTTTATTTATGCCGAAAAAAGCCGAATTTACATTCCATCTCTTAATAAAGGTTTTTCTACGATAGATATTAAAAGTCAACTCGCTTCAACTCTTGCCAGTAATACCCAAAGCGTCTGGAATATACAAAAAAACCAACAAAAAAACCTCTTGATATCAGATGATACACAGGTTCTTAAACTGCTGAATGAAGACCTAAACGTTATCTTATCCGTTGATACCGGACTAAAAGGCCCCAAAACAGCAGGACTTGTAAATGACACAATTTTCTATGGTTCTCTAGATGGATTATATGCTATAAATGTCTATACTGGAACACGGTATCAAATAATTGACAGCCCTATAGTCGCATTAGCTGTCAATAAAGATGAAACCCGGATTGCAATAAGTACAGCAAACTCTCTAATATATGAAGTTGATGTAAAAACACTAGGTATCGTCAGCCAATATGAAATAAGTGAGAAGCCATCAATATTCAACATCGCTTACGAAAGCAACCAACTTTATATCGCAACTCAAGTTGGCGTATTTACTGCCAGTAACACTACAGGCATCAAACATATTTTTAGTGATGAGATCACTTACAGCATTGCACCAACAAATTCAGGCACATATTTAGGCACTGGAACAGGCCTAAAGTTCTACGATAAAGCCACAAAGAAAATATCAAAAACGTATATCTCCAACAGTCCCATTTACTCAATCGCAACTGATTCAGATGGTAATTACATTGCAACATCTATCAGAAAAATAATAATAGGAATCTCTGGTGAAACATATCTTTTAAATGAAGACTTTGGCAGTCAATATGAATACAACACACAAAGTGCAGCCACTTGGAAAAGTGGCTTTTTACTAGGTGGAATTTCAGGGCTAACTATTGTTTCACCAAAAGACATCATTAATTTTAAAAATAGTCATAAACCCAAAGCCAACCTCAATGAGCTATTGATATTTAATATCCCCCAAGTCGTCGACAATAGTAAACTATCCTCAGTTCTTTCGCTATCAAATAAGATCAAACTAAAATACTCCGATTACCCCTTCACTATTAGGTTCAATAGCCCGAAGTATTCTCATATCAAACTCGAGTACGAGTACCGACTACTGGGGCTTTCTGACGACTGGATCAGCTCCAAAGGCATTAATTCTGCAACCTATACCAATCTTTCTCCCGGGAGCTACATCTTTCAGCTCAGAGCAATAGACCCCATCACAGGTAAAAAAGGCCAAAATACCGAACTCCAAGTAGAAATAACCCCTCCCTGGTGGCTTTCACCTATTGCCAAAACTCTCTATGTATTGGCAATACTGCTAATACTGACGGCTCTCACCAAAGCCGTACTGCGCAAGAGAGAGATCCAGCGCCAAATAGCCTTGAGTGAAGAGCGGTTAAAGCTCTCTCTCTGGGGGAGCGGTGATGAGATGTGGGACTGGGATATTGAAACCGGTCAAATATACCGCTCCAATATCTGGGGCTCACTCGAGTTTCCCCGCGACGGGCAGCGATCCGGCCACCATGGTGAAGAGAGCAATATTCACCCTCAAGATAGAGAGCGGGTAAGAGAAGCACTCAATAAACACTTTTACGGTGAAACAGATCATTTCGAAGCAACCTACAGGGTTAAAAGCAAAAACGGTGAATGGCTGTGGATCCTCGACAGAGCCAAAATTGTTGAGCGGGATGAGCATGACAATGCCCTACGTATGACGGGAACCATCAAAAACATCAACAGTTTCAAGACAGCAGAAGAGCAGCTGCGCCTATTCGAGCGGGCGATAGAGAATATCTCGGAAGGCATGTTTATCCTGGATGCCGACTTCCATTATGTTGAAGTCAACGAAGCCTGCTGTGAACTAACCCAACATAGCCGCAACCAATTGCTGGGCACAACGCTGCAATTCAGCCGTTATCCAGATAATTACAATCAACAGATAAAACAGTTACTGCAGCAGTACGGTCGCTGGAGCAACGATATAGAAGCCATTAAGGGCGACGGTTCAGAGTTCCTGATGGAGCTCACCATAGATGCGATTTACGATGAGCAAGGGATCCTGACCCATTATGTTGGGGTGTTTTCCGATATCTCCCGTCGTAAACAGCAGGAAGAAGAGCTGCGCAAGCTCACCAATAATGATCTCCTGACCGGTCTTCCCAACCGCTCCAACCTGCAAGTCACTCTAGGCAACCTGGTGAAAAAAGATCATCACCACACTCTGATGGTGCTTGATCTGGATAATTTCAAAAAGATCAATGACTCCCTTGGTCATCAGATAGGTGATGAGCTTTTGATCCTAGTCGCAGAAAGGCTGCAGCAATCTATACCCGGACACACTAATCTTTATCGCCTCGGTGGAGATGAATTTGCCATTCTGGTGGACAAGAATCCGGACATAGGTTCCAGCGCTGTGATAGCCAACCGCGTCATAGACGCCTTCAGTCAAGCCTTTGAACTGGTAGGAGAACAACTGGTTGTCGGTGTCAGCATAGGCATAGTGCTTTATCCCGAAGACGAGCAAAATGAGCAGGCACTGCTGAGAAAGGCCGATATTGCCATGTACCATGCCAAGTCTGCCGGTGGTAACCGCTATCAGTTCTACTCTGAATCCTTGAACCGCAATGCAATCCGGCAGTTGGAGGTAGAAAATCTCATCCGCGAAGGCCTGAAAGACGATCTGTTTGAGGTCTATTACCAGCCAAAAATCAATCTGCGCAGCGGTTTGGTGTCTGGTATGGAGGCCTTGGTTCGTTTGAATCACCCTCAGCATGGATTAATCCCACCCAATGACTTTATTCCGCTAGCAGAGGAAAATGGCCTGATTATTGAAATAGGTGACCTTGTTATGCGCAAGGCCTGCTTTGCCGCCCAGCAGTGGCGTGAGCAGGGATTGTTTGATGGTCGGGTGGCTGTCAATTTGTCGTCGCGACAATTCGCGCTACCCGATCTGCAGCAAAGAATCGCGTCAATTTTACGCCTGACCCGTCTGCCAGCGGCTAATCTGGAACTGGAAATCACTGAAGGGACTGTTATCAAGCATCCGGAAAAAGCCATTAAAGTCATGCAACAACTGGCTAAAATGGGAGTCTGTCTGGCACTCGATGACTTTGGCACCGGCTATTCGTCCCTGTCGTATCTGAAGCGATTTCCCATTCACAGCTTAAAAATAGATAAAGCCTTTGTCGACGATATCGATAAGTCTGACAGAGACCTAAAGATGGTCGACTCCATCATCACCATAGCCCACAATATGGGGCTTTCCGTTGTGGGCGAAGGCGTGGAAGACCCCTCACAACTCAGTATTTTAAAAGCATTAAACTGTGAAGAAATACAAGGATTTATTTATAGCAAGGCGGTTCCTGAGGCTGAGTTTTCTGAATATCTGAAACAAAATATGCCTGAATTATCAAGCAAGAAGAACACAATCTAGCAACCAAAGCTAAACCATATAAAAACCAAAAAACCGTCAAAGCAGAACCAATTTAAATCTAAAATAACATTTCTGGCATGACTCCTGCTTTATCTCTCTCAGCGTCAAGAAGTTAACCGCTGACTGTTACCACTACCCTGAGAGAGATAAGATAATGATTAAATTTATAGTTGCTACCGCCGCCGTTGTTACCAGTTCACTGGCTTTTGCTGCTGCGCCTAATGTAAAGTTCAAGCCAATTGAGCTGGCTGCAGCGCCTAATGTAAAGTTCAAGCCTGTCGAGCTGGCCGCTGCTCCTAATGTGAAGTTCAAGCCTGTTGATCTGGCCGCAGCCCCTAACGTGAAGTTCAAGCCTATCGAGCTGGCTGCCGCGCCTAATGTGAAGTTCAAACCTATCGAGTTAGCCGCTGCCCCTAACGTGAAGTTCAAGCCTGTTGAGCTGGCCGCTGCCCCTAACGTGAAGTTCAAGCCTGTCGAGCTGGCCGCTGCCCCTAATGTGAAGTTCAAGCCTATCGAGCTGGCTGCCGCGCCTAATGTGAAGTTCAAGCCTGTCGAGCTGGCTGCCGCGCCTAATGTGAAGTTCAAACCTATCGAGCTGGCCGCTGCCCCTAACGTGAAGTTCAAGCCTGTCGAGCTGGCTGCCGCGCCTAATGTCAAATTTATATACGCCTGAGCCCGAGCCTTGGAGGACTAATTATGATCATATCAATCAAAAAGTTATTGGGTCTGACCAAACCAGAGCGTAAACGGGTGAAACTGCCAGAGGGTCTGTGCCACCTGGAAGTGGTTCCAGCCAGAGGCTGGTGGAACTGATGAAACAGCGAAAAAATAAGGGAGCATTTATGCTCCCTTTTGCTGTGATTTGGAATCAATAGAGGATTCTAGAAAGAACGCTTGCTATCGCCGGGCCGAGTGTTTTTGCGGTACGCCAATTGCCTATGTGCATTAAATAACAACATGGCAGCGGGTCCCAGCAACAACCCGGCAGCTACCCAACGTTTAACCCCCATCCCCGCCTTGAAGGCTGAATGTCCCAGAGTGTAAGCGGAGACGCCCAAAGTCCCCGCCAAAGCCATCGCGCCTGCCAGTATCAGTGTCAACTTGCCTCACCTCACTTGTTGCAGCGCATCCCTTCACTGTCCAAAAGAAAGCCGGAATACTACCCCAGAAGCGCTCAAAATAACAGCAAAAGGTCAGTAGTTCGCCACCCGAGTCTGGCAAAAAAATGGTTCGACAAAAAATAGCCTGACAACCAATCTCCTGACGCTACTCCAGCCTTAACAGCTCACCACAGGACTTTTGCAGCAGACTGCGACAACGCCACAGGCCAAGCAGTGCCACCAACAAGGCGCCACAGAGGGGAGCCAACAGCCACCATTGCCAATGAGGGCTGACTCTGAGTTCAAACACCTGAGTTTTCAAAAGCCAAAGCGCAAACTCCGCCACTGTGACCGCCAGAATGCCCGCCACGGCACCTAGCAGTGCAAACTCCAACGCCGTGGCAAGCTTAAGCAAGCTTCCCGGCGCACCAAAGGTGCGTAAAACCGCCAGCTCTCGTTGGCGACTGGCCATGCCGGCTTCGGTCTGCGCTATCATCACCAGAGCACTGGCCAATACCACCAGCACCAATACCAGCGTCAGCGCCAAAGATACCTGGGCGACTATCTCTTTGAGCTGAGCCACCATAGCCCCCACATCTATGATGGAGACAGTGGGGAAGTTGCGGATAATTTCAAGCACAACGGCCTTTTGGCCATCATCCAGATGAAAACTGGCCATGGAGGTATAAGCAAAGGGGGCCAAGGCTTCCTGACTGAAAATCATAAAGAAGTTGGGTTGCAGAGTTTCCCACTGCACAGAACGGATACTGGCCACTTTGACAGTCAGCGTTTGGTTATCGATAACAAAACTCAGGCTATCTCCGACAGTAATTCCCAAACGCTCGGCCACCCCGGACTCCACCGACACGTCATCGGTTTGCCGATTAAAATGCCCCTCAAGGATCTCATTGTTGGGCGGCAAGGTGTTTCGCCAGGTGAGATTCAGTTCCCTTGAAATCCCAAGGCGCCCTCTCTGCCCCTGTTCCTGCTCTTCGGCAGTAATCACCTCCTCACCATTGATAGCGCTAAGTCGGCCACGGATAACAGGGTAGATATCTGTGGCAGCAATCTGGCGCTGAGCCATAAAGTCCGCCAGCGGCTCTACTTCATCCGGGGCTATGTTAACCAGGAAATAGTTCGGCGCATCCTCAGGCAACTGCTTCTGCCATTCGCTGAGCAAGTCCTGACGCAACGCCATTATAGTCAGCAATAACACCAAGGCGCTGGAAAAGCCCACCAGTTGTACAGCGTTTTGTCTGGCGCGGCGCCGAAGGCCCGCCAGTGCGAGCGACAAGGGGTTGGTCGTGCGCATGCCAACACTCTGCCCCAGGCGGATTAACAAAAAACCCATCAGGCTGAGCAGCACCCCGAGCAACACCACGCTGGCCACCACTGTCAGGGTCAAAGGCAAAGAGCGCGAGTAGAGCCAGCCGAGTAATCCCATGGCCGCCAAACTCAGCAGCAGATGCAACCACATGCCCAGACGTATTCCTTCGAGCTGGCGTTGCAACACCCTGAGCGGCGGAATAGCCAGCAGCCGCATCAGCGGATAGGCACTGAACATAAAGGCGCTGATAAACCCTGTAGCCAGCCCCAAGAGAAGCGGTCTGAGCATAGGCGGAGAATAGGCGGCAATTTCCGCGGGTAAGGCTCGGCTGATGAGATAATCCAGCACCAGGCCACCGAAGATCCCCAAGATCACTCCAAGAAAAGTCACCAGCAGCAGATGCAGACCGAACAATAAACGGATTTGTCTTGCACTGGCGCCAAAGGTTTTCAGCATGGCAACCACATCATAGTGACGCTGGCAATAACGCTGGGCGGCAATGCCGATGGCGGCACAGGCAAGGGCTATCCCCAGCAAGCTTGCCAGCAGCAAGAATCGCTCCGCCCGCTGCACCGCCCCGGCAATCGGCGAATCGCCGGATTGTACATCAACCCAACGTTGGCTACTGGTCAGCAGTGGCTTGGCGTATTCTTCAAAACGGCTCAGCGCCTGGTTGTTCCCGACAAACTGATAAAGATATGTCACCCGGCTGCCGGGTTGAATGACCCCGGTTGCCGCCACATCATCAAGGCGCATCAACACCAATGGGGAAGAAGCAAATGGATTGAAACCGGCATCGGGCAGCCTGTCTATCTCCTTGGCCAATGCCATCTGGGCGTTACCCAGCTCAACACTCTTGGGATACCCCAGCAGGCTCCCAAGACGCATTTCAAACCACAGTTCACCTGGCTGCGGCAAGGTACTGGTTTCCCCTTGACGCAAGACAATTTTGCCCTTGAGCGGATAGGCATTATCAACCGCCCTGACAGTGACCAATTGAAAGGCATCACCGCTGTAAACCATAGAGTTGAACTGCAAACTATGCGATTGCTTCAGCCCTAACGCGTTGGCCTGCTGCAGTATGCCTGCATCTATGGGGACGGGTGAATTAATGATTCGGTCGGCGGCAATAAACTTGGCCGCCTGGCCATTGATGGCGAGCTGCAATCTGTCACTGACCCGGGCCAGACCGGTGACAGACAACACCGCCAGAGTCAAGGCCAGCACAATCAATACCAACTGCCCTTGCTTGAGTTCGCGGCGAAACAGGCGCCATGCCAGCGTCCATTCCATCAGCGCCCCTCCTCTGCCGTTACCGATGCCGCCGACACCTGGCTCTCTGTCTTGGCCTCATGCAAACCGGCCTCTTCCGGCGGGGTTTGCTGCCCCTGTTCATACAATCGCCCTTCGTGCATCTCTAACTGGCGCTCACAGCGACTGGCCAATTGCATATCGTGGGTC
Source organism: Shewanella chilikensis (assembly GCF_037953065.1). Lineage (NCBI taxonomy): Bacteria > Pseudomonadati > Pseudomonadota > Gammaproteobacteria > Alteromonadales > Shewanellaceae > Shewanella > Shewanella chilikensis. Next base: position 2,857,720 of record NZ_CP149966.1, read on the forward strand.
ACCAGAATCAAGGTGGTCGAACTCTCGCGATTGAGCTCAAACAACATGTCGGCAACCTTGTCGGCGTTGTGTTTATCCAGGTTGCCCGTGGGTTCATCGGCAAACAGCACCTTGGGTTCGCTGATAAAGGCTCTGGCGATAGCAACCCGCTGCTGCTCACCGCCGGAAAGCTGTTTCGGGTAATGATTGAGCCTGTGCCCGAGGCCAACTCGCTCCAGCATGGCTTTGGCCCGCTCTCTGGCATCCTTGATACCCGCAAGTTCAGCCGGCAGCATGACATTTTCCAGAGCGTTGAGGGTATCAACCAACATAAAAGACTGAAAAATAAAGCTGACTTTCTGCTTACGCAGCGCAGCCTTCTGCTCTTCATTCAGCCCGGCCAGGGCACTGCCATCGAGCCAAATCTCACCGGACGAGGGGGTATCCAATGCCGCCAGCAGGCCCAGCAGGGTTGATTTGCCTGAACCTGATGGCCCAAGAATGGCCACACTCTGGCCCGGCTTGACATCCAAATTGATGCCACTCAGGATAGTCAGGTCACCTTCCTGGGTAGTGACAGTTTTTACGAGATGGGAAACCTTAATGGCACTGTTATTCAAAATTGCTTCCTTATGCTTGCGTCCGCTGGCATTGATACCAGTCATATTCTTGTTCTCTGCGCTGCCCGTCAAGGCCGCTGATATACTGATCCTGGGGGATAGCCTGGGAGCCAGTTACGGCATGGCCGAGAAACAGGGTTGGGTCGAAGGGCTGAGACAAGCCTTACCCGAGCATAACATTGTTAATGCCTCTGTCAGCGGCGAAACCACGGCCGGTGGCCTTAGAAGATTGCCTCAATTACTGGAGTCGGTAAAACCCTCGCTGCTATTAGTGGAGCTTGGCGGCAATGATGGTCTGAGAGGCTTTTTGCCAACGGAGCTGAAAAAAAATCTTACAAAAATCATTGCACTGGCCCGTCAATCCGGCGCCAAGGTGCTGCTTTCCGAAGTCATGGTGCCACCAAACTACGGCCCCAGATATGCCAACGCCTTCAGCGCCGTTTATAGTGACCTGGCCAAGCAGCCCAACGTCACCCTAATGCCCTTCTTTATGACAGAGATAGCCCCCTTCCCCGAGTTGATGCAGGCCGATGGGCTGCACCCGAACGAAAAGGCCCAGCCCAAGATCACCGCCTTTGTGCTGCCCTGGGTTGAATCGGCAATCGAAGCCATCAAAGCCCCAGCCACAGATGCATCTGCGCCGGCAACAGGCGGATAAGACTATCGCCGGACATAATAGCAGCCGGACATAATAGCCGCAGGACGACATAGCTAAAAACGACTAAAGGCTGCACCTGAATACCCTCACCTTGTGCCCCATCAGTTCACTTTCTTCCAGCGGCAGCATTCCCAACTTGAGGGCTATCGCTTCCGAGCCCAGGTTGCCATCCATGATCAGGGCTATCAACTCATCCACGGCGCAAATCGCTTTTATTTCTGGCAATGCATGGCTGGCGGCTTCATAACCCAGTCCCTGGCCCCAGTATTCAGGCAGATACCTGTATCCCAACTCAACCTTACCTAACTCCGGCAGGAACTTGGGGCCGCAAAAACCTATCACCTTGCCATCGGCCTTATGCTCAACTGCCCAGCGACCATAGCCATACTTGCGGTAGTCGGCAAAAATGACCTTTTCAAGCACCTGACCGGCCTCTTCAACATCCTTCAATGGCTCACCAGGGATATACCTCAGCACTTCGGGAATACTGTTCATGGCAAACAAGGCCTGCTGATCACCATCTCGGAACTGTCTCAAAATTAATCTGGGGCTTTCGGTAATCAAGATTAATGACTCCTTTAATTCAGCTTGTTGCCTTAAGGTTGGCTAAAGTTTATTAATGTTTAATAAATCATAACCATAGATTACACTAGGGCGGGCGCGATAAGTCTATAGCCGATCGGATTGAAAGTTGTTTTGTCGCAATGAGAGTGCAGTGCAACCCGGCTAGTATGCCCATACCAGCGTGATAACATGAAACAAGGAAAGCATATGTCCCTGCAAAAAGTCTATATTCCCCTGGCCACCCGTACCAGCCAGTACATCATGGCTGAAATACTGATGACAGATGCGCTGCTCAGTCACTATGCCAGTTACGAAAACTGCTACCGCGAGATCAGCAAGTTGGTATTCCAGTTGGCAGAAAAGGAAGATCTGCACAACATTCATGTGATCGCCAATGACAAACTGCCTGTGGTGCGTTTTCACACCGAGGCCTACTGCTTCCAAACTGCCGAACAGATCCTGTTCTTTTACAACCCAGCCTACCATGAAGCCCAGAATCTTTTCTTCCAGCCGGACTACAAGGCCCGCAAGTTAAGACTGCTGTTTTTGGCTACAGGTAAGGATATTCGCGCTAACGCCGCCAACTTCCACAACCGGGTCAACGCCGTATTGAATGGGGTATTGGACAACCTACCGGAGCAGGAGTTAAAGGTCAAAGTCCGCGATCACCAGCACATGGCCTACGATCTCTTCGCCCGTGCCAAGGGTGAGAAAAAAACCTATGGCTACAAACTAAGAGATATCTATCAGCGCTACAAGTCACGCAGGTGCAAACTGCCGGAAGATCACAGCTCATTGGCCTATGTCACCGTCAGTCTGCCGTTGAGCCGCCGCCTGAAGCAGAGCGTACTGGAAGAGGAGCATACCGAGGACTTCAGCCCTCTGTACCAGTTCCTTGAGGACAAGTTCCGCAGCGCGGCGGCCGGCAAGCAATTGCACCGCACCGCCATGGTAGCTAATGGCTTGATGCCTTTGGTTCGCAACAGTAAGTTCGAGAAGGTGGAAAGCACTGCCGAAGCCCAGATGATAGGCTTTGATCCTGCGGCAACCGACACTCAGTTTGTCAGCCATTGGGATGGAGGTAACTTGGTGGAATCGGTGCACTTTTTGCTGGTCGCCGGTAAAGAGGATTATACAGAGCCTGGTTATGGCCGCTATATGAACCAGGTGGAAGCGGCTTTGAAAGACTTTGCCGAAGCCATAGGTTTGGATCCGGAGCGCCATGAACTGGTGTTAAGATTCCATCAGCACATCAGTTACAAGCGTTAAGACTCAAAAAAGCCGGGCTAGTTTTGACAATGCAGCTCAGCCCGGCTTTTACCTTGTTATTATAGGTGTGCTATGAATGAGTCCCCTGGGCTCGGCTATTTCCGCCCCGTGACCACATTGATTCTGGCCACATCCACCAGATCGCTCACCTGATACTTGTCGAACAGCTCCAACAAGGCATCGCTGCCCTGCTCCAGTTTCAACATCATCTCTTCTTCATAAAGCGGCACCAGGCTATAAAAATTGATGCACTTGTCCCGGTCAATCTCCAAGGTGTGGAAAGCGTCATCAAGTAGCAGCGACGGCAGAACTATCATGCCATTTTGACGGGTATTTTCGGCAAAGGGTTCGGCAGGATCACCATTGGGTATTGTGTGTCCCCAGCCCAGCCAGCTGTCGTATTTATGCGGAAAGCGCGCCAAAAACTTAAGCTGTCTTACAGGCCAGTACCACTTTTCATCGCTGAAGGCTTCCTGACTTATCTGCCAGTACGCCGGCAAGGTGATCATCAGCTCCATAAACCTGGGAATATCCGCCTCTTCGGGGGTACTCATAGGCAAGTCACTCATGCCGGAAGTCACCAGAGTATGGAAAGGTCGCTCGTCTGTCGGTGCCACATAATGCACATCAATATGCACAGTATCCGAGATAACTTCATGAAAGACCCAGGTGACTTCACCAATATGGCGCTCAATATGTTCGCTTATCTGGACGATACACTCTTCCCCCATAGGCGATTGCCACTCCTTTTCACCATCCGTGTATCTGAAAATGGGATCACCGGAAAGGCTGTATTCTTGTTCATCCTTACTCATGCCAACTCCTTTTGATTCTGACGCATGAGGTTTTATCACTGCCGGCGAACTAAATCCAGAATAAATGATGAAAAACAAATGGTTGTTAAAATAGTGTTTATATATGGCGATAACATCTCAATCTGTTATCTGTCGCTACTTGCATTATTTGACGCTAATTTGGCCGGATTTCACATTGTCAGTCGGGAAATGAACCGGGATCTTGTTAACGGAATAATAACAATAATCAGGAGAGATTATGTTCAACAAGAAAAACCCCCTGACTTTGGCGTTGCTGGCAGCCGGGTTAACCCTGGGACTCATTGCCTGCTCGGATGACGACAATACGTCTCAAACCACTGAACCGCCGGTCGTGACGCCACCGCCGCTAACCAGCCCCTTCCCCGAAGGCGCCATCATGGTTGAAGCCGGAGACAATTTGACAACCCGAATTCAGGAAGCTCTGATCAACGCCCAGAGTGGCGCTGTAATCGTGTTGCCAAAGGGCCGATTTGAGATAGATGCCACCTTGTTGTTTGACGGCGATGTCGACGGTGACGGCAGCTATGCCAGCAATGTCACTGTCATGGGCTATGGCCGCGATGAAACCATTCTCGACTTTGCCAATGCCAACGCCGGTGACGGTATCTTTGTACAAAATGCCCTCAATATCACCATCAAGGATCTGTCGGTCTATGAAGCCAAAAACAACGGCATCAAGCTGAAAAATACCAATGGCATCATACTGCGCAATGTCTCCGCCGTGTGGGAAGGTGAGCTGGATCAAGGCAATGGCGCCTACGGCCTTTACCCGGTGGAATGCGAGAATATTTTGATTGAAGACAGCTATGTCCGCGGCAGCGCCGATGCCGGTATCTATGTGGGCCAGTCTGAGTACATAGTCGTCAGGCGCAATATCGCCAAGGAAAACGTCGCCGGTATCGAAGTGGAAAACTCGCGCTTTGCCGATGTCTATGACAATGAGGCCATGGGCAATACCGGTGGTATTCTGGTGTTCGACCTTCCCATTGGCAACCACAAGTACGGCTCCAGCGTACGGGTATTCAACAACAAGGTTTATGACAACAATACCCACAACTTCGCCAACGCCTCTGCCAACCCGGCCGGAGTGCATATTGTTCCTCCCGGCACCGGGGTGATCATACTCTCCACCAACGATGTGGAAGTGTTCAACAACCAGATCAGCAACCACGATACCCTGGCGGTCACAGTCTCCAGCTTCTTTATCGCCGAGCCGGATGTCTCCGCCTTTGCCGCCAGCTATGCCCAGCCGGGTCAGGCCATTGAAGATGGCTGGCGCGCCACACCACGCAACATCTATATCCATGACAACCAGATAAGCGGTTTTGCCACCAAGCCCAACGGTTATCTTATCGAGGATATCATCAAGGCCTACATCTACAGCCATGGCCGCTTCCCGGGGATCCTCTACGATGGCCTGGGTGAACTGCTCGCCAACAATGGTACCGGCGCCTATCTCGGCTTTGGTGAACTCCCCTTCAACCCTGACGGCAGTGAAAATGTCTGTGCCAGCAACAATGGAGATGTCAGTATTGGCCAGCTCTACGGCAACAGCAATACCGATGTCAGCATTCCCGATGTCATGTATGAAGCCAAGCAGCAGCAACTGTTGCAATGCTCTTTGGTCAGCCTACCTGCGCATACCGTCACTTTCGGCGAACAGATCTTCGGCTGCGGCGTGGATGATGATACCGAAGGTTGTGACGGTGGCGTGCTGGTCGGCGGTGGCGGTACTATAGGAGAAGGTGAAGGCGGCCTTGAAGGCGATGGCGACCTGTCGCTGTGCAGCGCTCAAGGCTCTGGTGTGAACTGGGATGCTCTGACGGGTGCCAATTGCAGCAGCCTGGCACAGTACCGCCTGTTTGCCGACGCCTCTATGCCGGTGGCCATGCCAAACAGTGGCGGGATCCCTTACAAACTCAACACGCCGCTGTTTACCGACTATGCCAGTAAGTATCGCTATGTGTTTGTGCCGGAGGGGAAACAAGCCAACTACAGCAGCAATGAGGCCTTTGACTTCCCGGTAGGCACAGTACTGGTGAAAACATTTGCCCTGCCCACCGATACTGCAACCAGAGGCGTGGACAATGAAACTATGATTGAAACCCGGTTGTTGATCCACAGAGAGTCGGGCTGGACCGCCCTGCCCTATGTCTGGAATGCCGAGCAAACAGATGCCACTTTGGCCAAGGCCGGTGCCATTCAAGGCAAGAGCGTGGTGCACAAGGGGCAAACCCTGAACTTTGACTATGTTGTCCCGTCAATGAATCAGTGCAAGCAGTGTCATCAGTTCAAGGCCGACAGCGCCAGTCAGGCGGTGTTTATGCCGATTGGTCCCAAGGCCCGCCATCTGAACCGTGACTACCCCTACCAGGATGGCAGCGCCAACCAACTGCTTCATTGGCAAAGTGCGGGTATTCTCAGCGGCCTGCCAACCCTTACCAGCGTCGACAAGGTACCAGCCTATGTGGATGGTGATGAAGCCACTTTGACTCAACTCAGTGACAGCGAGCTGATGCAAACTGCCAAGGGCTACCTGGATATCAACTGCGCCCACTGCCACAGACCCGAAGGTAATGCCTCCAATACCGGGCTGAAACTGGAATACCAGCGCAGCTATGATGAAGACAACGGCTTCAGCCACGGCACCTGTAAATCGCCTGTAGCCTATGGCGGCGGCACTCTGGGCTATGATGTGGTACCGGGTAATCCGGCCGAGTCCATCATGCATTTCCGGATGCAGAGCAATGAGCCGGGCGACAGAATGCCCGAAATTGGCCGTAGCCTCAGCCACGAGGAAGGAGTCGCGCTGATAAGCGAATGGATTAAACGTTTACCAGCGGCCAACTGCTCCAACTGAAGCTGAAGTCAAGCTTGCGTATAAAAAGTAAATCATAGATCCGTACGCACCTGGAAATGCAAACGGCTGTTAAGTCATTGATTCGTTACCAAGTAACAAATACTAACGACTCCAGCCGTTTTTCTGTCGAACCTTTGTCAAAGCTTTGAAGTCGCAATCATAAATATGAGCGCTGCCTTCCAGCTAGCGCACCTGATGCCTTATCTCAAAAGAGCTATGCTCGGCTTGATATTATTGCCAAGTATGACAGGGCTCATTGGCAATGCCGGTCTCAAGCAAACTTGTCGATCAAAGTATGGCTAACCTGACCTCTTGAGCCTACTCAAAACAACCGCAAGCTGACTGATAAACAGACGGGTTATGAGCCAGCAAGCTCTCAAAAAACAACTTAAGCACTATGGTTTTAGGTTAACCAAACAGAAACCTTGACCCAATGCTGACAGCCAATTACTCATCCCCTTGTTTGAGCTGTACCAGGTATCAATTGGAAGGTTTGAATAACAAAAACAAGCTGCTGAAGCGAATAGACTATGGCTAGCGGGATACCGCATACCTCTTTTGGGAAAGTCAGAGTGGCGTTTGAAAGTCAGAGTGGCGTTCGCAGGAGATCAGTGATGAACCAAAAAAATAAAGCCCCATACGGGGCTTTATTTAGCTGGCATAGCATTAGAGTGAAACGTTATGGATCCGCGCTTTCTCTTTTATGTATGACAGATAGCTGGTGGCGCTACGTGCTGTCTTGGAGTCTTTTGAGGCCAATTCAGCACGGCGGTATGCCGACTTATAGTCTTTCAGGTTCAGGTAGGCCAGAGCCAGCTCAAACTGAGCTTCGCCAGGATTTTCCAATCCGGCATCCAGCGCTTGCTTGAGTACTGGAATCGCTTCCTTGAACTGCTGATCCAAAGCCAGCAAACGACCTTGTTTCAGGTACAGCTTGCCATCGTTACCGGCAGCTGCTGCTTGACCATAATAAGCCGCGGCCTTCTTCAACTCCTTGGCGTTGTGGAAGAAACCGGCCAACATAGACAGGTTTTTCTCACTTTTTTCGATAAGCCCTTGCTTCATGTGCTTCTCGAAAATCACTGCGCCGCGATAAGCCGAACCTTTGGACGCCAACAGTTGCGACAAACGAGTGATGTTATCAGCAGTTTCCAGGAAACCGTTCTGATAGGCCAAATCGTATGTCACTGTAGCCTTGTCGAAGTCCTCAGTCAGCAGATAGAGCTGAGCCAACTGAACCCAAAGACGCTTATCGTCCTGAAACAGGGGCACCATAGTTTCCAGAACACCAACCGCTTTCTTGTACTGCTTGAGGTTGAAGTAAGCCTGGAACTTAAGCTGGTAAAGGTTCTTATCAGGCTTTTCCGCCAGTGACAAACCTTTATCCGCTGTTTTCAGCACATTTGGATAGTCTTTCAGTTCAGTATAGGCAATACCGATACGACGGTAGACCACAGGATCTTGCTTACAGGAGAAATCCATCCACTTGTTATAGTAGGTGATAGCTTCTTTAAACTTCTTCTCCTGCAGCAGTAGATCCGCATACAACTTCAGAGTTGCACTGTGGTCGGTTCCACCGAGGATATCTGCCTCTACTGCCTGCTTCAGGTACTTGATGGAAGTGCCCATCTGACCTTTTTCAGCGTAGAAGTTACCCAGCATACGGGCGATATAAGCCTTGTCGAAGTCATTACGGGCGTTGGCTTCAAGCAATACGGCGATTGCTTCGTCCAGATTACCGTCCTGATAGGCTTCAAAGGATCTCTGCACCTTTTTGGCAGCAGTTTGACCCACAGCCTTGGCCTGACGTTGGTCAATAGGACATTTCTCAGCGGCCTGGGCGATTGGCGCCATAAGCACTGCACTGCCTGACAAAGTCAACAGCATGGCTGCAGCAAGCTTATTCACTTTTTGCATCTTATCTGTCTCCTTGATTCAGGGTGAAGTCCAGCTGAACTGTCATACCGGGTTGCTTCATCGGCTTACCGTCAACAATCTTCGGCTTGTACTTCCACTTCTTCAGTGCGCGAACCGCTTCACGATCAAAGATCCTTCTTGGTTCCGCCTGGATAACTTCAACATCATCAACACCACCGAGTTCGTTGATGGTAAAGCGCAGTTGTACCCAACCTTCTTTACCGTCACGCGCCGCAGCAATGGGATACTGAGGTTCAATCCGCACGATAGGTGTTGCATCACCGTCGCGGGTCATCATGTTGCCCAGCTTAAAGCCTGTGCTTGGACCGCCTGCTTCTACTCCACCCATATTGAATGCCATATTGGTATCAATATCAGAAGAGCTATCCGGTGGCGTTTCCGCTGGCTTCGGTGGCTGCTCTGGTGGTGGGGGTGGCTTAGGTGTCACCCTTGGTTTCTTCTGTGCCTTCGAATCCTGCTTGTCCATTGTGATCTCGATAACTGGCGTTTCGGTTGAGGTGTCGCCACGTTGCGCGCCACCTCCGACCAGGAATGCCATAAACCAGAACAGACCAAAAGTCACAGCAGCACCAATAATGATAGATACTAGTGCTCTTAACATATCAGTCGTTCCCCGCAGATACCGAGACCTTATCAATACCAGCAGCCTTCACCTGATCCAGTACTTTAACAACCAAGCCGTGTTGGGCTTCTTTGTCTGCCTGGATCAGAACGGCGGCTTCTGGCGCCTCTGCCAACATACGTTCTACGTTAGCAGTTACTCGTTCAATATCAACCTGACGGTTTTCCATCATAATCACGCCTGTTTTACTGACGCCGATAAAGATGTTCGCCGAAGGTTTTGAAGTCGCTGTGGACGCCTTGGGTTTGTTGTAGTCCAAACCGGATGGCTTCACAAACGAGGTGGTCACAATGAAGAAGATCAGCATGATGAACACGATGTCGAGCATCGGGGTCATATCGATCTGTGCTTCCTCTTCTACACTGGAATGCTTCTTACGTGCCATGTTCAATCTCTCTCTAGTGGTGTGGCAGGCTGTCTTTCAGCTTTTCCAAGCTGATTTTCATCTTGGCGTCCAAACGAGTGCTGAAGAACACCCCGGACAATGCCGCGACCATACCAGCCATAGTCGGCATAGTGGCCATAGAAATACCAGCTGCCATCAGACGAGCATTACTCGTCCCCTGAACTGCCATAACATCGAACACTGAAATCATACCTGTCACAGTACCCAGCAGACCTATCATAGGACAGATGGCTACCAATGTTTTGATGATCAGCATACGTGCATTCATATCTTGCTTCGCTTGGGATACCCAAGCTTCACGGATACGGTGTGCATACCAGGAGGTGGTTTCCTCCCTGGCATTCCATGCAGTAATGATCTCTTTATGATTCTTAGGTGATACCCAGTTCAGATACCAGAATCTTTCAAGCATCAATACCCACATGAGAAACAGCACCGCCGCTACAAGCCAGAGGACATCGCCTCCGGAGGCCATGAAGCCCCTGACGGAATCCCAAATGTCCATCAGGTATAGCATCATTAGTCAGCCCTCTTCTCTGCGTGTTCAGCAATAATACCGGCACTTTGCTCTTCAAGGATTTGAACAATAGATTTACTGCGAGCCACAACGATAGCATGACACAGCATCAGTGGCAGAGCCGCAATCAGACCCTGTACTGTAGTTACCAGTGCCATAGAGATACCACCGGCCATCAGTTTTGGATCGCCAGTACCGAACAGCTGGATGCTCTGGAAGGTTGCAATCATACCGGTTACGGTACCCAGCAGACCCATCATAGGAGCGATAGCCGCCAATACTTTGATGATAGAGATACGTGTTTCCAGCGCTGGCGTTTCTTTCAGGATGGCTTCATCCAGTTTCAACTCCAGAGTCTCAACGTCAACATCTTTATTCTCTTGGTACACTTTCAGTACACGGCCCAGAGCGTTGTTACCTGGATTGGCAACATTCTTGGCCTGAGACTTAACGCGAGCACCGATAACAGTCAGAGTAACCAGACGCTCCAGCGAGATCAGCAGACCCAGAGCCAGCAAGGCAATGATGATGTAACCAATGGTACCACCGGCCTCAATACGATCTTGGAAGCTGGCCTTCTGAGTGAAGATATTCAGCAGAGTACCGCGGGCAGGGTCTACATACAGCTTGGCTGTACCTGAAGTGGCTTTTTCGAAGTCAGCGATAGGCTTAACCTGATAACCTTCCGGCTGCTGAGACAGCTCCTGGATCAGACCCAGCTCGTGATTCAGAACCACATACTTATTATCAGCCAACAGGTTAAAGGCACCGACACGATAGATGGTGGTGTTGTTCACGTTACCATCAATGTCAGTTACTGAACCTTCAAACTTAACCACTTTGCCAGATTCGGCCATTTCGAAAAGTTGCTCTTCCCAGAAGCGCTCCAGTTCTTCAATCTTAGGTAGTTGCTTACGGGCACCCAGGTCCTGAACGAACTTGTCACGTCCTGGATACTGGGCACTGACGTTGGAGTTGATCAGCTTACCGGCGAAATCGCCTGCTTCGCCTTTAACCACACCAAACATTTCACCCAAGTCACCCTGAGCGGTTTTCAGATCTTCTTCGAGTTGAGCAATTTTACGCTCGTTGTCGAGGAAGGCCTGGTTCAGGTCTTTACCGCGTTGAGTTTCAGCAGCCAGCGCATCTTTTTCACGCTTCAGCAGGGCAGCCTTGTCGCCACGCTCGGCTTGGAACTCTTGTTCACGCTTAGCATTAATTTTGCCTTGAGCGGCACGTTCAACTTTAACTTGCTGCAGCAGTTGATCAATCGTCTTAGGCGCCTCTGCGGCACTGGCCATACCGGCAGACAGTGAGAAACTGGCAGCAACGACGGCGGTAGTGATTAGCTTTTTCATTATTGTGCAGCCTCCGCAGCTGGAATTGGTAGTGCGAACAGATCCAGAGCCCCTTGTTTACGGGCGATACGAATACCCTTGGTGATGTCACGCAGATAGCTGTCATCCAGCTTATCCCAACCCTTGGTTTCAGAGTTGTACATCCAGGCAGTCTTCTGGTCCAGGCTCTGAGCGTACAGAGCTACGCGGCCCAAGCGGAAGAAATCAACCAGCACTTCTTTACCATCAAGGTTCAGCTTACCGGTTTCAACGTCAACAAAGCTGCCGTACTCACGCTCGATGCTGTAAGCATCCAGGATCAAACGGAACTTTTCAGCCAGAGTCACTTCGGCAGTGTTAAGCAAGTCTTTGAGGTTTTTAACGCGCTGTGCACGGTCTTCAGATTTGAATGGCAGATCCAGAGCCACGAACTGCTCCAGGGCATCAACCATTTTAAACATCAAAGGAACAACACCTTGACGCAGTTTGTCTACGCCATTGATATCGTCCTGAATGGATTTCATTGTGGCTTCCTGATCAGCGACCAGTCCTGCCAGATAATCATTGTAGGCTTTGAGAGATTCACGCTCGTCAGCAACGGCGGAATATTCGAAAAGCATATCTTGAGCCTGGTCAAAATACTTATCGATCTTCTTCTGTGACGCAACGGCGTCTGACTGCAGACGACCCGCGGCTTTTTGCGCGTCGGTAAGAGGATCTGCAACGACTAAGTTGCTGCTGGCGAGTGCCAGCGCGCCAACAAGCGCAGAAGCGATTTTTGTTCTATTGCTTACCTTGGACATAGTTCCCAACCAATTTGAAGTGATTAAAAAGGTTTAACTTTTCAGCAACAGTGCCCCGAATATCCCTATTTCAACGGCAGATGGTGCTATCAAGTATGTCTTTCTCTTGTGATTGTTAGTTTTTTATCTTCCCTTTCCTATGCCCCTGAAGGCATAGACCCGCTGGCATCATTTCACAAAATGTTGACCTGTGTCAACATTTGAAATGAGGCGAAAACGCTGGAAACTAAGGCTAACTGTGTGATTAATCATCAATGGCTTTTTTTTACATTTAGTGATCAATTGTCAGCCACCTTCTTAGGCGATGAATAGCGGTAAAAACAGCATAAGCTAATATTTAACCTTATGATTTATATATAATTAAAAAGCATAAGCCGGTGCGATATGTTTTATCAATCTTGAAAGAATTCAATTCGACAGACCGATGGTAATCCACTTTTTCCAAGCGATTACTGTCCTTGGGAAAGCGGTTTAACCACAAAACCATCTCCCCTGCTCTCTTGCCATGAAATCAATTGGCAGCCAGGTTCGATTGCAGTTGTTACGCAATAGTGTTTTGTCAATTTGCGACTATGTCTTACTTATATAGAGTTTAAAAAGTAAAAACCCCGGAAGGTATCCCCAACGTAGTTCACTTAAGCGGAGCTGCCTTGTGATTAACAGGATATCGGGTCTTTGATATTTTTACCGCCCTAGGCCGATTTGGCTTAGGGCGTTTGTCTATAAAGAGGATGGACAAGTCTCCTCGTAGACTGTTTAGACGCTTCGGCGTATTACCTGGTGACACCGCTTTGCTCATGACTTTGAGCTGACTTGCGATGAACTGACAAGCGTACTTAAAGCTGATTTCATTGGGCATTCGACCATGCTCTACTGCCGCTTGGCTCGCTTCTCGTCTCACCAAGTTATAACCAAGCAGCAGCCCCCATAACTCTTGATAGACAAGTTCGACTGTCTTACTCCTCAGCACTAACGCATTGTGTTGCATCGAACTTTTTATGTCTCGATACCCTAATTCAATTTCCCATCGCTCGTGGTAAAGCGCCGCGACTGCTCCCGCATCGTACTGCTCTCTGGGAAGAGACGTAAATACGGTTTTTGGCTTACCTTGTACCTGATAAGTCACGGCTCTCACTTGCCATGTTTCAGGTAGGTTAGGATTTTTCTTGCGTGCTTGTGGAGAGACTTTCATTTCGACTCGCATGTCGTCACTCTCTTCATCGTCCAGCAGGGTGTATTTCACCCCTTTCTTCGCCGGTAACAACCAATGTCTGTTAGCACCACTATTTTGGAGAGAAAGAAGTAAGCCTGCTCCATAAAAACCCTTATCCAATAAGGTCACGGAATTATCCGGTAAGGAGTCAATAAAGGGCATAGCAAGAGGAATTTCGCCTCGACGATAAGGGCTTATAGCGGCATCGACAATGACATGAGAGCGAACATTCATCATGGTCACCACCCTTAATACTGGATGAGGCGTCTGTCTGTCGCTGGATGTATTACCTGACCCAAAATGGTCTCTTAGTTCCGGTGTGTCAGCGGTTCGAAAAAGCGCGCCATCCACAGCAAAGACTTGCAAACCTTGCCATGTATCCTCAGGGTAACGCTCTAACCCCCACCTATGGCTGCATTGCCTAAACAACCATTCTGGGGCTGCTTTGCCGAGGCGTTGCCTTGCTTGCGTTAAAGCACTTTTTGCTAACAGCTCCTCATTAGCCAACCCCTCGGCACAGACATTCATTCGCCGTGCAACTTCGGCAATCGGTTCGTTGCGGAAAAACGCCATTCCAACAATAAGCCAAAGAACCATATCACTCGGTAAGCGACGTCGACGAATCGTCGCTTTATCGGAAAGTGTTACCGCTTTAGCAATCCACTCGTCAGGAATATGCTCGGAGAAGGTGGTTAGCTGAGCGACATCAACAGGACTCTCTTCAAGAAAGTCGGCAAAGCAGTTTTGAATAGACATAAAAAATCGGAAACCTACAAACAGGTTTCCGATTGTCTCTCATCAGAAGGATCGGTCAACCGATCCTTATCTGATCTACATTGCGGAAGGTATCCCGGGGTTTCATTCATTGAAGCTGACTTAATTCATCCAAAGATGAAGTTTGTCATTAGAACTTCATGCTGGCACGAACGAAGAAGTAGCGGCCCAACATATCATAAGTATAAGGATCGGTATTCGAGTCGTTGTTACCAGTGTAGTACGGAGGCTCTTTGTCAAACAGGTTGTTAACACCGCCGGATACACGGATGCGGTCTGTGATATCGTAAGAACCTGACAGGTCATGGTAAACCACGCTGTCTACTGAAGGCGCGTAGCAGCTGCCATCATTTTTCTTACAAGCAAACGAGTCCATACCGTCGATGTAGCGAGCTTCATAAGTGACAGTCCAATCATCACCGGCAGCGGTAATGTTCAGGTTGCTCTTGAACTTGGCATAAGCACCCACGCCACCTGTGATATAGCCACGATAGTCAACCGCATTACCATCCGGGTCAAACTCTTCATACTCACTCAGGATAGAGCTGTCCCAGCCGGCCTTCCAGTCCAATCCAAAGGCATCGAATACGTAGGCAACGTTGATGTCGTAACCTGAGGTATTGGTAGCACCTATGTTCTGCAGACCGTTGTCGAACTTGATACGACCGCTATTGTCGAGCTCAATATTGGAAGACTGACACAGCGCAGTGCCTGTGTTGATCTTGTTCCCACCTGCATCCAGACACTGGTTGGCAATATAGTTGTTGTCAACTGAAGTAATAGTGTTGGAAATCTCGATGTCATAGTAATCGACGGTCAGAGACAGACCTTCTACAAAGCTTGGTGAATACACCAGACCCAAAGTAGTGATATCAGCCTCTTCAGGAGTCAGCATTTCGTTACCACCAACAGTCACTTCAGCCTGATCCTGATCAGTAGCAGGGTGAACAATCTGCTCGAATGATGGTGACTTACCACCATACAGTTCGTATACAGTTGGCGCACGGAAGGCAGTGGACATACCACCGCGGATCATCAGGTCATCATAGACACGCCAGGTCAGACCCAATTTCCAGGTAGTATCATCACCGAAAGTGCTGTAATCGAAGTAACGCATAGCGGCGCTCAGATCCACTTGCTGCGCCAAAGGCAATTCGCTCAGCAGTGGAATCGCCAATTCTGCGTAAAATTCATTAACGCTGAAATCACCGGAGGTTGGCTCAACGCGAGGATCGTTTGCCAAGCCCTGAGAAGTCAGAGAATCCGGAGTATAGTGAGCAGCCTCTTTACGATGCTCGTAACCCGCGGCAAAACCCATTATACCGGCAGGCAATTCAAACAAATCGCCGGACAGAGTCGCCGCAATGATATCCAACTCGCTGCCACCGCTGTTCACTTCGGTATAGATGTATGGCTTGATGCTCTCACCTTCCCATGATGATTGCAGGAAAGGATCGAAAGTGCCTTCAAGAACTGCAGCATTGATGGAACCCAAGTTGTGCAGGTTAGCTAAAGTATCGGTTGAGTCGTTCTTGCCTTTATTGTAAGAAGCATCCCAAGTCCAACCATTTTCAAACTCACCTTCCAGGCCAACAACGATACGTATGGTGTCTACTACTTGGTCAAAGTCACGGGTACCGGACTCAACCATACGACGACCATAAGCCAGTGCTTCACCGGGTTGCACCCAAGGCAGCAGCTCGTCGGTCATCCAGCCACCGGCTGACTTAGGATTGTAAACCCAAGCAGAGTTGTTCCAGATTGGCTGAGGCGCCATTTGCTGATTGGACCAACGCTTGGAGTACATGGCTTCGGTGAAGAAACGAATCGATTCGGTCAGTTCATAAGTACCCGCCATGGACAGGTTCAAACGCTCCATTGGCGTCGACAGATAGCTGTCTTTGGCATAGTTGTATCTGTCGGCATCGCTGAACTCATGATAAGTTCCACCCAAGCCACTCAGGTCCGCTTCAGACATACCATCAAAGTATTGGAACTTAGGCTTGCCTTCGCCGTTATCGACGTACTCACCATAGTAGCCCTTGTCACCTATGGCATAAGCGCCTTCGGGTCCGGTGCCCACGATACCAAAGTTGTTGTCACCCCAGATGTGACCGCCTTGAGAATAGCTACTACCACCGCAGTACAGGCTACGTTCCCCTTTTGGACCTGTTTCTGCAATAGGACACTTTGAAAAATCACGGTCAGCCTGGCTGGCATCACCGCGCTTGGTGTATTGAGCATTAACAACGACATTACCTTTCTCGAAGGTGTTACCCAATGTCATGTCGATGCTGGACTCGTCAGCGTCACCTTCACCTGAAAGACCAGTTTGAACGTTGATTTCAAAACCGTCGAAATCTCTTTTCAGAATGATGTTAACCACACCGGCAATCGCATCGGTACCATAAATGGCAGAAGCGCCATCTTTCAGTACTTCGACACGCTGGATCATGGATACCGGAATGGTGTTAAGGTCAACAGAAGAAGCAGCACCGGTACCGGATGCAATCATACGGCGACCATTCACCAGAACCAAAGTACGGTTGTCACCCAGACCACGCAGGTTGATACGCGAGTTACCGCCTGAGCCGTTGTTGATACCGGCGTTGGTCATGGCACCACCGGCAGAGGTCATTTTTTGCAGAACGTCGTCAATATTCACTGCACCTGACGCTATGATAGATGAAGCATCGATCACACTGACAGGGCTTGCAGTTTCCATATCGGTGCGCTTGATACGAGAGCCTGTAACCTGAATACGCTCTACATTGTCAGCACCTTCTTCGGCCGCCAAAACGGTTGGAGCGCTAAAAGCAGCCGCTGCAACACCACCAACCAATGCCAGACGCACTGCGTTGGTTAACGAATTATTCTTATACATACTTATCTCCCTTTCGACATCTTGTGTC
Source organism: Shewanella chilikensis (assembly GCF_037953065.1). NCBI lineage: Bacteria > Pseudomonadati > Pseudomonadota > Gammaproteobacteria > Alteromonadales > Shewanellaceae > Shewanella > Shewanella chilikensis. Next base: position 2,875,028 of record NZ_CP149966.1, read on the forward strand.
TTGGTAACGGATCCAAATGCTTTGTCCGGATCCTTTAGTTGTTTGCTGGTAGACACGAGTTTACCTGCAACAATTTCACGCAAATAAAATCACATAACAAACATTTTATCAACATTTGAAACGTTAATATTGCATATAAAATTAACAACAAAAGAGAGATGAGATTATTTCATTTAGCATGAATCTAGTGGCTCTTACACCAAGATTGCCCACTTCAACCAGAGCTGAAAACATTAACACCATGAATTAATAGAGTTTTATAAAAACCGTCTCACCCCTCCCAATCGTAACAAACGCGTTACATATCTCTTTTTGGTAAGACGTACGAACACTTTTTTCCCCAATAAAAAAAGCGCCTTTCGGCGCTTTTTTAAACAACTCTATTAACAATCAAAGGGTGTAACGAATACCGATAGCGATACCATCATCTTCAGATAATGACATTCTAGCTTCTTGCGCTTTATCGGCGCTGGTAAAGTCGCTGTAGTCTTTACGTGCTTCAACATAAAGAACCGTATTCAGATCCCAAACAAAGTGTAAACCTACAACCACAAACTGACGCTTGAACACATCGTTAGGATCGGCATTAAAGTTTGGTTGAATAACATAGTCTTTCCCTGCATCCAGAATGTTATAAGACACAAAAGAACGTAGACCATTATCAAACTTGTAAGAAACTAAGGTTTCAACACCATAGGCATCTTTAATCAAGCGTCCGATGTTATCAGTATCATGATTTTCTTCTTTGTGAGCATTTGCGGCAACATATAATCCATTCTTGTCAAAATCACCCCAAGTAGCGCCCACACCATAGATTAAATCAACAGCGGTTTTGTGCTCACCAGTACCATAGACTACATCAAACTCACCTCGGTTTATACCCGCCATTAAGCTGAATTTATCTGTGGCCTTGTAGGTCAAAGACGCACCATAGGTGTAATCGTAAGTAACCTGTTGCGCTTCTTTCTTACCTGCATTCCATTCTGCTTCACAGGCACTCTCAGTGATGTTTTCGATGTCGCAGGTATAGAAGCTACTGTTTTTTAATTGTGCCTGAACCGCAAAGCTCACATCACCGATGCTGTTACGGTATTGAACAACTTTATCACCACGACCAACACCGTTTACCGCGCCATCGTCTTTGTTGAAAGTGTAAACACCAGCAGCATTACCATCCCACACAAAACCGTAGTTAGTGTTGTATACCACGTCGTACCAGGCACCCCATTGTTTACCAATAGTAATAGTGCCATATTTATCGTGGCTAATGCCTGCGTAGCCCAGACGGTTGTAGAAGAACTCATCCTGGACTGATTCGAAGCGATTGTTATAAACAATATCGCTGCTGCCAACAGGGTTCACGCCCCATTCCAATTTGGCAAATGTGTTCCAACCGTGGGTTAACTCACGACTAAAACCAAAATTAATCCTGGAAGCACCATTGACGACTTCCGTTTCACCCTGAGTATTGATTACTCGGACATCAACGAAACCACCGATTGAGACTGCATTTTTTTGATCTTTATAGATTTCAATGGCTTGTACCGATGGAACGGCTAAGAGTCCTGCCAGGACGGATGCGATGAGAGTCTTGTTCATTTGTTGTAACCTTAAGTGTTTTCAGCCTGCCTACCCCATTCCGTTGTTTTATTTCCTTCCAAGGGGAGCGAAGATTAGCAAAAGCTCCGTAAAGCGGCAAAGATAAAAATCACATTTTTTATTACTTTTGCCTTAAAAAAAACCATAAAGGTCGTAAAAATCCAGAAATAAAACCACACATTAACTTTGTTAACTTTTTGAAACAACTTTAGTGTCAGATTAAACTCAGCTGTCCAGTGCTGATTGAGGTAAAACTTTCTTTCATTATGGAAAGTATTGGATCGGCTATCGGCTTGATTTGCCTTTCAATATAGTAGTCATAATCAATGGCTGAACGTCTGAGGGAAACTGCTTCGGGGCCATTGATTGTTACCAGATAATTAATCCGGGTGCCCAAACGGCCATAACTCAAATCGCCGGTGTGCTCCAACAGTTGTCTGGCCGCCTTGACATGGGGTGATGCCTTGGCCTGATAGGCATCCAATTTACGCCTTAGTCGCTTGGAGAAAATAAGCTCATTATCATAGTCACCGCGTTTGAGCGCTTCTATTTCTGTGGCCAGAAAGCCCACCACATCCAAATGATTGAACATACGCCGGTACAACTCGTATTGAATCCGTCTGGCCAAAGGGCTCCAGTCACTGCGAACCTGCTCCATGCCTTTGAAGATGATATCCAACTGACCTTGGCTATTGCGGCTGGCACCGACATAGCGCTTTTTGGAGCCTTCTTTCGAATCTCTGAGGGTGGGCATCAGAAACTGTTCATAATGGCGCTCAAACTCGAGTTCCAGATGACTCTGCAGCTGAAAATTATCCGCCAAATGTTGTTGCCACTTGGCGGTTACCCTGGCAGCCAACGCCCTGCCGAAGGCTTGCGGATCTGTAATGTCATGCTGCTGTCCCAGCCAAACAAATGTCGAATCTGTGTCGCCATAGATGACACTCATGCCTTCATCCTCAATCCAACGTTTGGTCTGCTGCATGATTTCATGACCGCGCATGGTAATTGAGCTTGCCAATCGGGCATCGTGGAACACACAGCCCCGAGAGCCCAGTACCCCATAAAGCGAATTCATGATGATCTTGATTGCCTGAGACAGGGGCGCATTGGCTTGGGCCTTGGCACTTTCCCGCTCTTGGGCCAACTTGGCAATAAGCGTTGGCAATATAGGTTGTTTACGGCTGAATCTTGCACCGAGAAAACCGGGTACCGTCTCGGCTTCGGGTTCACCCATACCCAACACCAGCCCCATGGGGTCGATTAAAAAAGTACGGATGATCGAAGGATATAGACTCTTGAAGTCCAGCACCAGAATGTCCCGGTAAAGGCCCGGAATGGAGTCCATCACATAGCCGCCGGGACTCTCCAGGCCGTCACTGGCCGGTGCTGCTGGCGCCACAAATCCGGCCCGGTGCAAGTGTGGCAGGTAGAGATGATTGAACGCCGCCACCGAAGCCCCTACCCGACCAAACTCCAACCCGGTCAGTTGCGCCCGGGCCAAGGCAAAATTCAATAAATCGGTTTTATCGAAAATATCCAGTACCAGACGGCAATCGGTCAGATTGTAGTGGGCCAATGCCAATTTATCCTCTTGAAAGAGCTGGCTTATCTCCTGGCCGCGATCTTCAACTTTATCTATCGCCTTGCCTTCACTCAAGAGTGCGCGGGAGACGAACTCGAGCGAATAGCGCTCAAACTGATAGAAGGCGGCCTTGAGCCAGTCTATACCGTCCAGCACCACTCTTCCGGGCAAGGAGAGGGTTTCCGGCCGATACTTGCCTTCTACCAACCAGGACATGGGCACGCCTCCCCGCCCAAGCCGTGCTTCTATGCCATGATGGACGTAGCGTCGGCTCAGCAGTGCCAGGTCAAAATTGACAACCGACCAACCTATTATGATGTCCGGATCCCAGAGACTGAACCAGTCAATCAAAGCCTGCAACAGGGCTGCTTCATCCCTGACCCAGTGGATATAGTCAGGCCCGCCCTGGGCTTGACCTATCATGTACACCCGCTGAAACAGCGCTCCATCGCGGTCACGACCGTAGAGTCCGGCGGAATAGAGCTCGCCCTGCATGCTGCATTCAAGATCGAGGGAAATAACAGCCAGTTCTATATTGTTGAGCGAGGCTTTCCTGGCGCGGCTGGCAACAAACCGTTGCAGCGCGCCGCTTTCCTCGCTGAAATAACCGTAAAACTCGGCATCGAGCGCAATAAAGCGTTCAATCAAGAAACGCTGCTGGGGTTTAAGATCGGCTTCATATAAGGGCATTCCCTGATCCTGGGCCTGCTTTTGCAGTAACCGCATCTGTTGCCGACTGCGACTGTAAAGCGCCGCAACCTTCTCTTTGGCGAAGTTTCTCAGCGCCAACGGCTGGGCCCGTACCTGGCTTAAACTCTGGCATAAAACCGCCGCATCCTTCTCTTTGGCAAAGCAAACCTGTTCCTGCTCCGGCACCTCAACCAACACAGGCCCCTGCTCGGTGGCCAGATAGTATTGCAGGCATAATCCCTCATTTCTCTGAGCCAGATGACGGGTAAGAATACGACCCTTAAGGGTTTGCGGCGTGTTTTGGGGCATGTGTCGGGACAATCGCGTTTTAGTGGTTTATTAGCATAAGAAATTACTGGTATTATATACAGGATAATTTTCCAGAACCGAGTCTCATGCTAGCAGCCCATGTAAAGACCCAGATCCGTGAGATCTACAAGGACATTGCCTCCGCACTGCCCAACTTCCGTTCCCGCCGGGAGCAGAATTATATGGTGGCGGAGATCTCCAAAACACTTGCCGGTGAATACGACAAGCAGCGGCGGATCATGGTGATTGAAGCAGGCACTGGTATAGGTAAATCCCTGGCCTATATTCTGGGAACCATACCCCTGGCGCTGGCCAGCAAGAAAAAAGTCTGTATTGCCACCGCCACAGTGGCGCTGCAGGAACAGTTGCTGCATAAAGATCTGCCGTTTTTTCTGCAACACTCCAAGCTCAACTTCCGTTACGGTCTGGTCAAAGGGCGTCAGCGTTACGTATGCTTGGCCAAGCTTGAGATGTTGGTCGGTGACGGCAACGGCAGCCAGATGGCCATGTGGCAAACCAAGCCGGATACCTCACAGGTTGAGCAGTTGCAGGCTCTGCTCAAAGACTATCAGGATGGCCGCTGGAATGGTGAACTTGATACCCTCAAAACGCCGCTGCCAGACCACCTGTGGCAGCAGATAGCCTGTGACAAACACAGCTGTCATCGCCAACTGGCCAGTCACAGCCACTGCCCCTTCCACAAGGCCCGCGAAGATATTGACACCTGGGATGTGCTTATTGCCAACCATAGTTTATTACTGGCCGACCTTGAACTGGGTGGCGGTGTGATTCTGCCGGACCCGGAAGAAGTTTATTACGTTATCGACGAAGCCCATCACCTGCCGAATGTGGCCAGGGATTTCTCCAGCGCCCAGGCCACGCTCAGAGGGGCCTGTGATTGGCTGGAGAAAGTCAGCAAGACCACTGCAAAACTGCAAAACCAAATAAAGAGCAACAATATCATCGCCCCGGCGCAGGCGATGTTGGATCGCATCGAAGAGTTAACCGGTCTGCTGAATCAGGTTGCCCACTACTGTGATACCCAACCCAAACTCTTTGCCAACCCGGAAAACCGCCTGCGGTTCGAACATGGCAAGCTGCCGGACGCCCTGTTGATCCAGGCAGAAAACCTGGCCACGGCCTCCAACGATGCCCTCAAGCAATTCAACAAGATGCAGGCTATCCTCAGCGAAAGCGTCAAGGATGGTGAATTGCCAAGGCATCAGGCCGAAGCCCTCTTGAGTGAAACCGGCTTTATGATGCAGCGCCTGGAAAACCTGCAAAAGCTCTGGAAAATGATGGCCAAGGAGGACAACCCCAAAGGTGCCCCCACCGCCCGCTGGATTGAAGCCCTCAGCGGCAAGCAGCAGGACTACCTTTTCAGTGCATCGCCAATCGAGGTCGGCTATATGCTGGAACATATGTTGTGGGAAAAAGCCGCCGGCGTCGTGCTATGTAGCGCCACTCTCAGAGCACTGAACCGCTTTGAGCATTTTGCCTATCAGGTTGGCCTGTCACTCAATGATGGCAGTCGCTATCTGGCGCTGCAATCTCCTTTCGATTTTGAAAACAACGCCACTCTCTACCTGCCGAAAATGCGCACTGAGCCAACCGAAGACACCTACACAGAAGAACTCGCCAGCCAGATAAAGCAGTTGGTGGAGGGTGAAATGGCCACTCTGGTACTGTTTGCCTCCTACTGGCAGATGGAAAAGGTGGCCGATCTACTGCGCAACAAGCTGGTATCAGAACCACTGATCCAGGGCAGTGCCCCACGCCAGCATCTACTCGAGCAGCATAAGCAGAAATGTGACAAAGGTGAGCCCAGCATTATCTTTGGTACCGGCAGTTTTTCCGAGGGTCTCGACCTTCCCGGCGACTACCTGACCAATTTAATAGTGACCAAGCTACCGTTTGCCGTGCCAACCTCGCCGGTAGAGCAGGCCCATGCAGAATATGTCAAAATGAAAGGCGGTAACCCGTTTTTACAATTGACTATTCCGGATGCGTCACGGAAACTCATCCAGAGTTGCGGCCGCCTGTTGCGAAAAGAGCAGGACTATGGCCGAATAACCATATTGGACAGGCGTTTGGTAACCAAAAGATACGGATCGTCGCTGCTCGATGCCCTGCCGCCTTACCGCCGCGTTATCGAATGATGCGCTCAATCAGGATGTAAAGTGGATATTCTGCTCGAACCCAGCAGCTGGGCCATATTGGCCGCAGTCGGCCTGCTGGCCGGATTTATTGATGCCGTAGTCGGTGGCGGCGGCCTGCTGTCCATTCCTGCCTTGCTGACCGTGGGCATGCCGCCTCATCTGGCTCTGGGGACCAATAAGCTGGCTGCCTGCTTCGGCTCCTCCATGGCGGCATTTACCTATTACCGCAAGCAGTTGCTGACGCCAAAGTTCTGGCTGTTCGCCTTTATTGCCACCGCCATAGGCGCCGTTATCGGCAGCATTGCCGTTTATCTCATCGATACCCGTTGGCTGGAAAAAATTCTGCCACTACTTATTATCGCCATCGCACTCTATTCGCTGTTTTCACCCGGAGCCATGGGCTGTAGCCAGTGTAAACCCGTCACCGAAACGCCGGCAAAACATAAACAGATACTTCAGGGGCTGGGGCTTGGCGCCTACGACGGCTTTGCCGGCCCGGGCATTGGCGCCTTTTGGGCGGTCAGCTCGACCGCACTTTACCGCCTGCCCTTCCTGCACAGCAGCGCCTTGGCCAGGGCAATGACTTTTGTCAGCAATATCACGGCATTGATGATTTTCCTGCTGCTAGGTAAAGTGCACCTTTTGGTCGGTGTGGTGATGGGCTTGTGTATGATGCTGGGTTCTTATATCGGCGCTCACTCGGCTATCCGCTTCGGAATGCCGTTTATCAGGCCACTCTTTATTGCTATTGTGGTGCTTATCGCCGCCAATCTAGCCTGGAGTGCCTGGTTTTGAACACCAATCAACTGGTACAACGCCTGCGGGAACAACTCAGGCAGTTGGAGCAAGAAGTGCTGCAACATGATGCTTCTTTACCAGCGGCGCAGCGCAAACTGCTGCAGGATACTGAACGCTTCAACAGCGAACTGTTTATTCAGCATGGTGCCCAGCTCTATCCCTGTGTGGAACAGCTGCACAAGAGCATAGATCAGCTGGAAAAACAGTTGCGCCATCAGTTGGCCCAACACACTATAGCCTTAAGCTGCGAGCGTATTCAGGACAGGTTTGTCGCCCTGAAACGGGCCCTTGGCACCACAGGTCTCAACGCCAGGGTCCAGAAGCTACAGCAGGCCAGCAAGCGGAGAAGCTACCAACAACGTCAGGGCCGCCGACACCAGGAAAGTGGTTTTGGCTGGATAGCTGCAGGTGTTATGCAAAACAGCCATCAATTGTACGAAGAGCTGAACAAACATCTGAACTGGGCCAAAAAAATAGAACAAAAGATTGAACAATTGCAATCAAAGCTTGAAAACTGTCATAGTACTGACAAAATCCCCGTCCAGAATGACATCCTTTTGATGCATCGCCGCCTCGGTAAGTGCAGGCAGGCGATCAGCTATATTGAAGATCGCATTCAGGCATTTGAACGTCCGCATCAGAGTTACAATCGTTAAGGAGCAACAATGAAACTACGCTTGACCGCCTCGGCCATACTGGCCCTGCTCAGCACTTCCTCGGTATTTGCGGCCAATCTGACCATCCCTATGTCTTTTGAATATCTGGCTCTGGATGGCAAAGAAATTGAAACCAGCAACTTCAACCACAAATCTGAGCTGGCACTGTCCGAAGGTGTCCACAAGATTGCTATTCGTTATCATGACATGGTCGATGATGAGTTTTCCGACAGTCAAAGCTTCGTTAAGTCTTCTCCTTTCATTCTGACCTTGAAAGCCGAAGGCGACAACGAGTACATCCTTAAGCCTGCGGATGGTGACTACGTCAAAAAACCCAAAGAGTTTGCCAAAACCCCTCAGGTCGTCATTACCCGCGCCGATAAGGGCCAGGTCAACTACCAGGTGGAACTGACTCAACTGAAAGAAACCACTTTCCTGTCACAGCTGTTCAATGGCAACAAGGGTCCAGATGTTGAAACCGCCGCTGCAGCCGTAACCTCAGGTAACATGGCCTCCAACCGACCTGTGGCACCTGTATCCCAGCCATCACCTGTCAGTGCCATGACAATGCCAGCAGCTTCCAAGGCCAGTGGCCAAGGTGGTGACAGTGCCGCCCATGCCCAGCAAATGCTGCAATACTGGTGGTTACAGGCCGATGAAGCGACTCGCAAAGAGTTCATGAGCTGGGCCATCAAACAGCTCTGATAGATGCTCCCTTTGGTGTATCACGCCAGCTATTCTAGGCTGGCGTTACCATCCCGGCACAGATTTCCAATCAGCAAATATCAACGCCTGTTTAAGTATCTGTGCCAAACTCCATTTTCCGGGCAATTTAGCCTCTGTTCCCCAAAGCCTGCAAACCAAACTGCCCTCGCCTCTGTGCATTGTCCTCTATATGTTGCCGGGTTTATGCACAACCAGTTGGATCCTAAGGCAATGCGCCGCATAGGCTTTCCCTGGAGCGAGCATCTGCTAGCGCGGACACTGCACTCAGTCGCCGGTACTGAGCTGGCGGCGCGAAAAGCGCTCGAGCACGGCATAGCGCTGCATATCAGCGGTGGTTACCATCACGCTCACCAAAACTTTGGCAGCGGTTACTGTATTTTCAACGACCTGGTCTACAGTGCCAGACGCATGATAAACCAAGGGCTGGCGGACAAGATTTTGATTATCGACTGCGACGTCCATCAAGGCGACGGCACAGCCACCATGACAGCCGGCGATGCGAACATCATCAGTTGCTCAATACACTGCCGACAAAACTTCCCCGCCCGTAAAGCAGACTCTCACTATGATATCGAGCTTGAAAAAGGCGCTGCTGATGACGAGTACCTCTCAACGCTGGAGCAGATACTGCCTTTGCTGCTCTTGACTCATAGGCCGGATCTCATTCTTTATGACGCTGGGGTCGATGTGCATGCTGAAGATGAACTCGGTTTGCTGCAGCTCAGCCTTGAGGGCATATTCAAACGGGATATGAGCGTATTGCGTCATGCCAGAGACGCGGCAATACCAATAGCCTGTGTCACGGGAGGCGGATACTGCAAAGACCCTCTACAATTAACATTCAGACACAGTCAATTATTTCGCGCCGCGACTAAGCTGTATCGCTAAAGGCTACGAACCAATTGCTACCAACCAAGCCTAACGCAGCAAAACTTTGGGAGCGTCACCTATGCAGCTAGAGATCCGCAACTACTACGAAGTGATGTTAATGGAAATCCTCGCTGAAGAGGGGTTGATGGATGAGCTGCCAACCGACTATGTGGCAGATCTGGCTTGTATCACGCTCAATCAACTACCGGTGCGCTACATTCACCATCTGGTGGACACCTATTTCTACGGCGACTACCAAGAGCAAGATAGAATGCGCAACGAGATCTACCAGGCATTAGAGAAATCGCGGGCGTTTTTGAAATCCAAATTGCCCCCGAAACTGGAAACCGAGCAGCAAGCGCTGGGGTAGCACAGGCCCAGTTATCAAGAAACACGGATAACTCTGGGTTTGAGCCTCACCAGCGGAAATAAAGTCGCCGCTCTGCTGCTATTCTTTTACTTCTTGGCGGTCTTGTTTTGGCCGTTAATGAGGTGGTAGCCAAGCCATCGCAGTCCATGTAGCCAGCTGTTTATACCAAACGAAAGTGTTAATGGTAGCCATTGGCGCGTCTTCGCTATAGAGGGGCTGCGCTTCTGGCGCATTAAATATCGTGTCGGGAGTAACAGAGATAAGGGTGGAAATCGGCTTTAGCTAGACTCAAAGTGTACCACCTTGTGTACCACCAAGGTTTATCTCAAGCTAACCATTTGAAAAGGTTTGGAATTGGAGGTTCCCCCAGAGCCACACCCCGGCACATGAGTCACTTGCTACGGTTGCTCCCTTCCGGGCCTGGCCGGGTTCACAAGTTATCATTGCGGGGGGACCCTGGGGTCACCACAGATTTGCAGCCTTGCTGCAACGCCGTGGATTATCCACCATGCCCCCGCCGGGATCAAGGGAAATAACCTCCGTTTGCCCCCTAGTGCTTTTAAGTGAACATAAGATAAACAAAAACCTGTGTTTACCCTTACTCTTCAAAGTACCAATAGATGTTTATTCTGTTCGACCAGTTTAGCCCCAATCCCCTTCACTTGAGCCAACTCATCAATGGATTTGAATTTTCCTTGGCTGCTACGATATTCCACAATCGCTTTGGCCTTAGCTTCTCCAATCCCTTTCAGTAGCTGCAGCTCAGATTCCGAAGCAGTATTAATATTGATTTGGTGAACCTGTGCTTGGCCGGCTTGCGGGGTTTGTGAAGTTTTATCCTTGGTGGGCTCTCCGGCGTAAAGGGGGAAACTCAAACTAGTTGCAAGTAATAAAGCATAGAATGGTGTTTTCATTGAAGACTCCTTGTCATGGTCATTGAGGCCGAGATCCTTTTCCTTGGCCTAAGAGAAATGTAGACCAGCGCACGGATATTGCAAAATTATTGCAACTAGACATTAGTACAACAGCTTAATGTGACACGCATCACCGTTTTAAACTTTCATTCTCTTTCAGTAATATAGAGGCTGTGCCTCTTAGTTAACCGTTTGAAACAAAAAAACGCTCAAAGGCGATCAAAATTAGGTGATCCATCTCTCCAATTTTCCAATTTCGTGATAGATTTCTCATACAAATGTATTACGCAAGGTGGTTAAGTTACCCAATAAAGCCCTTTGCCAAATGTGAGCTATACCCTAAATTGCTTGCCATAAAAACAAGACGAGGAAGTTAAGAATGTCTTTAGAACAAACGGAAAGCTTACCCCCTTCGCAGACAGAGAAGAGCGTCCAACAACGTAACATGTTGATCTTGGCCGCAGATATCTTGCTGCTTTTTCTATTGCACAGTTTTTTACCTTTTGAACCTGGGGTAAATACCGGTCTGTCTATCTTGGTATTTGCCGCTGTGCTCTGGCTTACTGAAGCCATTCATTTGAGTATCACGGCGATACTCATTCCGGTTCTGGCGGTATTTTTCGGTGTGTTTGAAACCAAAGCTGCCATGAGCAACTTTGCCAACCCAATTATCTATTTGTTTTTTGGTGGTTTTGTATTGGCTGCTGCCCTGCACCATCAAAAAATCGATACTCTTATAGCCCAAAAGGTGTTACTGGCTTCCAAGGGTAAACTCAGTATCGCCTGTATGATGCTGTTCGGAGTAACAGCTTTGCTGTCTATGTGGATCAGCAACACAGCCACAGCGGCCATGATGTTGCCTCTGGCACTGGGGATCTTGCAGCAACTGGATAGAGAGAGCCAGCACAACACCTATGTCTTTATGCTGCTGGGTATCGCTTATTCGGCCAACATTGGTGGCATAGGCACTCTGGTAGGTAGTCCACCAAACGCCATTGCCGCTGCCCAAGCTGGCTTGAGCTTTAGCGACTGGCTGGAGTTTGGTCTCTTGACTGTGGCCTTGATGCTGCCAACCATGCTGATCGCCCTGTATCTGTATTTCAAACCGGACTTGTCGGTGGAATGCAAACTGGATATCGAAAATCAGAAACTGAGTTTCCAGGGAAAACTGACCCTGCTTATTTTCCTGGCCACAGTTTGCTGCTGGATCTTCAGTAAGCCCCTATCAGAGGCGCTCGGTGGTATCAGCCAGTTTGACACCATAGTCGCGCTTTCTGCAGTAGTTTTGCTGGCAGGACTTGGCTTGGTTGGTTGGAAAAAGATAGAAAAAACCACCGATTGGGGTGTACTGATACTGTTCGGCGGCGGTCTGACCCTGAGTGCCGTACTGAAAGCCACGGGTACCAGCGTCTTCCTGGCCCATTGGATGACAGACATTTTCGGCAGTACCCATATGTCGCTGTTCGTGTTCGCGGTCATTTTCTTTGTGGTCATGCTGACAGAGTTTGCCAGTAACACCGCGAGTGCTGCGCTGCTGGTACCTGTGTTTGCTGCTATCGCCGAAGCATTGGGGCTGTCGCCTGTGATGCTGTCAGTGCTCATAGGTATTTCGGCATCCTGCGCCTTTATGCTGCCGGTGGCCACGCCACCCAACGCCATTGTCTATGGCTCTGGCTACATAAAGCAGTCTGAAATGATGCGAGTCGGTGTTATCATCAACTTCATCAGTATGTTGGTGCTCTATATCATAGCCCACACCTTCTGGGGCATTTGATTCTCTCAAGCCCGAAAAACAAGGCGAGCCATGCTCGCCTTGTCTCTTTTAACTGATCACTGTCAGTGCCTGCTCCAGATCAGCTATCAGGTCATCCACATCCTCAAGCCCGGCCGATATTCGCAGCAGGCTGTCACCTATGCCGGCTTTAAGACGCGCCTCCTGGGTATAGGGGGAATGGGTCATGGACGCCGGATGCTGAATAAGCGACTCACAATCCCCCAGACTCACGGCAATTTTGAACAGTGCCAGTCGATTGACAAAGGCCATGGACTGCTCCAAACCGGCCTTAAGCTCAAACGCCAACACCCCACCGGCCCTGCGCATCTGCGAGCCGATAAACTGATGGCCCGGATGGGAAACCAACCCGGGATAATGTACCTTGGCCACGGCTTTATGGGATTCGAGATACTGCGCCAGGCGCTCGGCGTTATCGCAATGACGTTCGAGTCGTACCGAGAGGGTTTTCAGGCCTCGCAAAATCAACCAGGCATCGAAAGGTGATAGCACGGCGCCAATATCTTTTAGTTGTTGTTGCTTGATGGCCGTTATCGCCGCCAGTGAGCCACAGATGATACCGGCAATAACATCGCCGTGGCCATTGAGATACTTGGTGGCGCTGTGAACAACAAGATCGATTCCCAACTGCAGTGGCTGCTGCAGCAACGGCGTCATAAAGGTGTTGTCCACTATGCTGGTCAGTTGATGGCGCTTGGCGATAGCGGCTATGGCGCGGAGATCATACACGGCCAGATGCGGGTTCACCGGGGTTTCGCAAAAAATCACCCGAGTGTTGGGGCGTATAGCCGCCTCGACGGCCGCGAGATCGGCAAAATCCACCAGAGACACCTCAATACCGAAGCGGGCAAACTGCTCTGTCATCAATGAAAAAGTGCAACCATAGACGGCCGAGGAAGCCAGCAGGTGGTCGCCACAGCTCAAGTATGCCAGCAAGGCCGCCGATACCGCGCCCATGCCGGACGCGGCAGCAGCTGCTGCTTCAGCGCCTTCAAGCAGCGCCAGACGCCGCTCAAGCTCGGCAACCGTCGGGTTACCCAAGCGGGTATAGATATAGCCCTCTTCTTCACCGGCAAAGCGGCGACCACCGCTTTGGGCTGTATCAAAACAGAAGGTGGCACTCTGATATAAAGGCGACACCAATGCCCCGGAAGACTCGCCCGAGTGGCCACCATGAATAGCCAGTGTGGCTGAGTGCAGTACTTTTGGCTGCTTGTGTTGCATGCTTAACTCCCCATGTCAGTCCGCCCATCCCTTATATTGTTATTCGGCTTCTCGCCCGGGATGATTCAGTTGTCCTGGCACCAACATACTGAGTCAGCAAGACTTGCCCAAATCGGCAAGCAAAAATCATTACCCCTTGGTTGTAAAATCTTTGTTACGTTCAGTTTTTCTGGCCAGCACTGAGGCGGAAAAATCCTTCAGTTCCAATAGTAGTTCTTTGTGGATCCGCGACAGTTTGGGCTTGCTGGCACTGGAAAATGCCAGCGGCCGACAAAGCGCCATCGCCTGATAGCCAAGTCTCGCCGTCAACAAACCGCCCCCCAGTCCCTGACCGAGCCGCGCCGAAAGCTTGCCGGACATCTCTACCGACAGCAATTGGGTACCCAAGTCGCTAGCAAGCTCTGTGGTGCCTGCATAGAGAATATTAACCAGGATCCCGCGGATCAGCCGAATACGGCTCCAATAACCCAGCTCTACCCCATAACAGCGGGCGATATCCTGGATCATCTTCTGATTGCGCCAGAGGATCAGCGCCATATCCAGTACCGCCAGCGGGCTGGCCGCCAACAACAACGCCGATTCGGCCGCATAACGGCGCACCAGCTTCATTCCAACCTTGTCACGCTCGGTCAGCACTACCTGATCAAACAGTTGCAACTGCTCAGCATCATTCTGCTCCGGATTCAGCAGCGTCTGCAGCCTGTCCTGCTCCGGCCCCTTGGGCATCTGCTTGCAAATACCATAGATAAAATCGCGCGCTTCGCCCATCTGCATACTGCCGAGCAGGCGTTGCCCGGTTTGCTGAGTATCTTCCACCTGGCGCAGGCGTTTGAGTTTACGCCACTCCCCGAAACAAAGCTTGCCAACCCAGGCCAGCACCAAGGCTAGCACCAGGCTGTAAAAACCAAACAGCCAAGGGCTTTCCCGCCAGGCATCGATAAGACCAAGCAGTGTCTGCACCACAACAGCCGCCATCACGCCCAGCAGAGCCAAACGCGCCAACCAGGACCAGCGTTTGGGCTTGAGGGAGATGAGTTGATCTGCCTTGGGCTGTGCACTCAGCACTTGTTCCAGTTCGGCTTCTGTGGGGTATTCAACAAAGTCATCGCCTTGGAAATCCTTGGCCGCGGCCAATTCGACGGCGGATTCCGGCTGATGACTGAAAATTCTCTGCGGCGCCAACTCTGTGGTTTGCGCTTCATCAGCGTGACTGCCGTTGCCGGCAGCATTGTCAACACGCTTTTCTGAACTGTGTTTTGCCACGACTTACCTCAACTTGTCGCCCAAAAGAAACTCCAGCAGGTGATCGAGCCGGATATGTTCATAGCCTAGTTCCGGTTGGCTGTCGGGCGGCGCAAACTCACAGAAATGAAATCCCTGCCTTTGCCAAAACGCTTTCTCAGGCAAGGCTCTGGGCACCTCGCCCGGATACAGGGTCACCTTCTGGCCATCGCTCATGCGCCTGCCACAGACTACTTCCACTTCTGCGCCATCGGCATCTTTTACCATACCGTGACGGGTCGCCTTGATGGCGCTGATGGCCATGGTTTCCACCCTACTGCCGGCAAATCCGGCCTGTTGCCGACTGGGCGCCAGCATGGCACTGAGCAGTGACAACACATTGCCCTGCTGATCCCGGGTCACCTGATCGACTTTACTGGCGGCAAACAGCAGAGTATCTATTCGAGGAGCAAACAAACGGCGCAGCAAATTGGACTGGCCATACTGGAAGCTGGCGCTAATGGCATTGAGTGCTTCGGCCATATCTTCAAACTGCGCCTTGCCACGATTAAGGGCGCTGAAACAATCCACCAGAATTAACTGACGGTCGAAACCGGCAAAATACTCCTGATAGAAGGGCTTAACCACCTTGGCCAGATATTGCTGATATCTGTGCCTGAGCACCTGATAATTACTGCGACGTCCGGCCGATGCCAGTTGCTGTTTGTCTTTGAGTTGCTCGGGTAACAGGGGAAAAAAGGCCAAAAGTGGCGTACCGGCCAGTTCTCCGGGCAGCAACATTCGCCCCGGCTGTGCCTGATAAAACCCCTGTTGATGCACCAGATCCAGCAGTAGTAACCGATAACTTTCGGCAATGGCGGCCAGCGCCTGATCGTCGGCATCGGCGTACAAATCCAGCGCCGCCAGCGCTGCAGCAAATTTAGGGTAAAGAGGCGAGGCTTCCAGGGTTGATTGCCGAGCAAAACGGGTTTCGGACCAGCGGTTAAAGTCCTGACTCAACATGGGCAAGTCCAGCAACCACTCCCCGGGGTAATCGACTATGTCAAGATGCAGCTTGGCGCTGTCAGCCAATTTTGCCAGCATCCCTCTTGTAGGCACATATTTGAGCGTCAGCCGCAGCTCACTGATACTGCGGGTCGATGCCGGCCAACTGGGCTTGGCCGCGGTCAAGCTGGCAATCGCCGCATCAAAGTCAAAACTGGCTATGGTCAAATCCGGCTGCAGCTCCCGCCTAACCCCGAGTAAACGTCCGTCGCGGCACACCTGAAATAGGGGTAAGCCCCTGCCATCAGCCTCAGTACCGGCGCGCAGCAGTCTATCCACCAGCGCGGTAATAAAGGCCGTCTTGCCGGCGCCGGAAAGGCCGGTAACCGCCAACCTAAGATGCCTGTCTGTAGTGCGCTGTGCCAACTCGCGGGTTTTATATTTGAGTTTGCCGAACTCTTGCCTGACGCTTGCCATAAGTCTCCTGATACAAACAAACGGGGCGGTAAACACCGCCCCTTGAACAAGGATTTATAGGTTGTTGAACTGTCTTTTCAACTCGAACTGCTCAGAGGTGACATGTTGTTCGAGTGCCCTGAGCCTATGCTCCAGCGATTGAAAGCGATTGCTTACATCTCTGAGCGCTTGCCCGGCGGGCTCCCCGGCTTGCCAGACCTTTTTCTTGACCCCAATGTCCTTATGGGTGTCTTTAGCTGTCCAAGGTTTGACATCCAGTATCATCCACAGCACCAGATAGGTGATAATCACCATTCCATAGCCACCGAGCACAAGGATTGAAACCGTAGCGACCCGAACCAACCAAGGTTCCAGATTAAAGTACTCGGCTACCCCGGCACAGACCCCGGCTATCTTCCTTTGCTGGGGAATGCGGTAAAGAGTACGCTTGCCTGATTCAGTCATGACGTTGCCTCCATTCCGGGGACTCGGCATCCAGGATGGCTTCCAGCGTTTCAATCCTTTGGCCCATCTTATCAGCTGTGTCTATCAAATCGTTAAGCTGTTTGAACTCTGCCTCGGTAAGCCCCTGGCTCACCTGACTTTTACTGCGATAATGCAGAATCAACCAGATTGGCGCCACAAAGATCATGAAGATAATCAGGGGTGCCAGCAGTAAGTCCATATCCATAAATCACCTCTGAGTCTGTATTATTTTTTGGTTTTGGCGCTATCGCCTTTCACCTTGGCCTTCAAGGCTTCCAGCTCGGCGCTGACAGAATCTTCGGCCTTGAGTGCCGCAAATTCCTCTTCCAGACTGGACTTCTTGCCACCCAGATCATAGGACTCAACTTCAGCCTCCAGACCTTCGATGCGACGCTCATACTGTTCAAACTTGAGCATGGCATTGTCGATTTTGCTGGAATCCAGCTGCTTTTTCACTTCCAGGCGTGAAGAAGCAGTTTGCTTGCGCATTATGATGGTCTTCTGGCGAGCCTTGGCATCGGCCAGCTTTTCCTGCAGTTGACCCACTTCCTCTTTCAGGCGGGCGATATGCTCTTCAACCACCTCGAGCTCTTGCTCCAGGGTTTGCGCCAGCGCTGCGGCTTTTTGCTTTTCAACCAGCGCGGCCTTGGCCAGATCTTCCCTGTCCTTGGTCAGTGCCAGCTCGGCCTTTTCCTGCCAATCCTGCACCTGAAGTTGCACTTTGCCAATACGGCGGAGTAACTCTTTCTTCTCTGCCAATACTTTAGCCGAAGTAGAACGTACTTCAACCAGGGTATCTTCCATTTCCTGAATGATCAGGCGCACCATTTTTTCCGGATCTTCTGCCTTGTCCAGCAAGGCACTGATGTTGGCATTAATGATGTCGGCAAAACGTGTGAAAATTCCCATAATCCTGTCCTCTACATTTATTGTGGGTCTCGGTTCTTGTAATACAGATCCCGTGCCAACTTTTAATTTGTTAATAATATCAATGAGTTAATATAAATCTTAACTTTTGCTTTATTTATTTAACCTACCCGCATATTATGATTTTCACCAATTATTAGCGTTAAAGACTAACTGTTATCGTGGCCAATCCCTATCAGCAAGACAATCTTATCGGTCAATCCAATGCCCTGTTGGAGGTGTTGGAGCACGTTTCCCAAATCGCACCACTGTCCAAACCTGTGCTTATCATAGGTGAGCGGGGGACGGGTAAAGAGTTGATCGCCGAACGTCTGCACTATCTTTCCCAACGCTGGGATCAGAGTTTTATCAAGCTCAATTGTTCCTCTCTGAGTGAAAATCTACTGGAAAGTGAACTGTTTGGCCATGAGTCCGGCGCATTTACCGGCGCCAAGGGACGTCATGAAGGCCGCTTCGAGCGCGCCGACGGCGGCACCCTGTTTCTTGATGAGCTGGCCAATACGTCCGGCCTCATTCAGGAGAAGCTGCTGCGGGTTATTGAATATGGTGAATATGAAAGGGTGGGCGGCAGTAAGACCCTCAATGCCGATGTACGTCTAATCTGCGCCGCCAATGAAGACTTACCCAGTCTGGCGGAAGCCGGCGAGTTTCGAGCCGATCTGCTCGACCGTTTGGCATTCGATGTGATCACCCTGCCGCCGCTGCGCTGCCGCCGGGAAGATATTCTGCCATTGGCCGAATACTTTGCCGTGGGGATGGCGCGCCAGCTCAAGCTGGAGCTGTTTACCGGTTTTGCCGCCGCAGCCGTGGCGACCATGATGGATCACAACTGGCCGGGTAATATTCGGGAGCTTAAAAATGCCATAGAGCGCAGCGTCTATCGCCATGGCCATAACCCCGAACCGATTGAAAACATAGTGCTCGACCCCTTTGCCTCGCCCTACCGGCCCACCAAGCGAGTCAAGACCCATAGTCGCCAGTTGGCGACCGCTGAAGTTGGCAATGAAGTCCTTGCCGGCAGTGCCGCCGCACCGACGAGCGATAGCCCGGAACCTTCGGCAAACCAGATACAGTTCCCGGTGGACTTCAAACAATGCTGTGAAGACTTCGAGACCGACCTGATTCAACGTGCGCTCAGTGCCAGCCAGTTCAATCAAAAGAAAACCGCCGAGCTACTGGGACTTAGCTACCATCAGCTCAGAGGCATACTGAAAAAATACAATTTGCTCGATAAGGCATAAGCCGATTGCCCAGGTAACGGCTGCACTGCTAAAATGTTCGGTCAACATCTGAATAACTAACGATTTTGTAATGAATCTGCTGACGTTAAGCCCCGGGCGAGGCTCTGATGCAATGGCGCAAGTCTCCAGGAGCAAGCTCTACGGACGCCTTGCCACTGGGCGTTTATTCCGCTCATGTCGGCGCCTGAAACTGACCGGGTGCATACTGACCGGCCTGGCTCTGACAATGCTGCTTGGCGGCTGTGGTCAACAGAAAGTGCCTTCCGGCCTGGTTTACTGCTCCGAGGGCAATCCCGAGTCGTTCAACCCGCAGCTGGTGACCTCGGGAACCACAATCGATGCCACCTCGCACCAAATTTATAGCCGCCTGGTGGATTATGATCCCGAGAGCGGCGATATCATCCCGGCACTGGCAACCGAGTGGCGAATAAGCGAAGACGGCCTCAGTTATGAGTTTGAGTTGCGCCAGCGTACCCTATTTCACGAACAGCCATACTTTCACCCCAGCCGGCATTTCAATGCAGATGATGTGCTGTTCAGTTTCAATCGCATCATAGACAAACAGCACCCTTTCCATGAGGTAGCTCAGGGCGGTTACCCCTTCTTCCAAAGCATAGGCTTTGCCGGGCTGATAAAATCCATCAGCAAACTGAGCGAATACCGAGTCAGATTTGAACTCAACCAACCCGATGCTTCATTCCTGTCCAATCTGGCCACCGACTTTGCGGTAATCCTTTCCAAAGAGTATGCCGATCAGCTTCTCGCCCAAGGCAGCCCACAACAGTTGGATAACCAGCCGGTAGGGACAGGCCCCTTTATGCTGGTGCAATACGTTAAGAATGAATATATCCGCTACCGGCGCCACCCAGGTTACTGGGGCAATATGCCGCAGTCTGAAATGCTGGTGTTCGATATCACGCCACGAAGCACTACCCGCCTGGCCAAGCTGATCACCGGCGATTGCAGCGTCTCGGCCTTGCCCAAGGCCGGTGAGTTGCCGGTTATTGAGCAGCACGACAACCTGGTTTTGGAGAGCCGCCCCGGGATGAACGTGGCCTATTGGGCCTTCAATACCCAAAAACCGCCGTTCAATGATGTCAGGGTCAGACGGGCGCTGGCCTACGCCATCGACAAGCAAAACCTGCTCAAAGCCGTTTATCAGGACACTGCCGTCGAGGCAACCGGTATTCTGCCGCCCTCCTCCTGGGCCTATTCCGATTCAGCCAAGAGTTATGAATATGCTCCTGACAAAGCCAGAGCGCTGTTGGATGAAGCCGGCATAGATAAACTGGAGCTGGATATCTGGGCGATGCCTGTGGCACGAATATACAACCCCAATGCGCTGAAGACCGCCGAGCTGATCCAGGCCGATTTGGCGACCATAGGTGTCAAGGTCAATATCGTCAACTACGATTGGAGTGTGTTCACCCAAAAACTGGCGCGCAGTGACTATGACTCAGTACTCATCGGCTGGAACGCCGACAACAGCGATCCGGATAACTTCTTTACCCCCTTGCTCAGTTGTGGCTCCATCGCCTCCAACAACAACCGTTCCCGCTGGTGTAACCCCAAATTTGACGGCCTGCTCAACCAGGCCAGACGCGTGACCGACAGAGAAAGTCGCAGTTTGCTGTACCGCCAGGCCGAGGCGATTCTGGCACAGGATATGCCGCTAGTGAGTCTGGCACATGCCAAACGTATGGCGCTAAAAAATGCCAGCGTGACCGAAACCAGCCTAACGCCTTTTGGCGGTATCGCCTTTGCCAACATAGGCCACGGCAATAAAGCGACTGCTGATGCCCCAATGCCGCCCGCAAAGGATCAAGAATGATGGCTGCTTACCTATTGCGCAGACTCAACCTCTTTGTCGCCACCTCTATGCTGCTGATTGGTGTACTCTTCTATGCCACCAGTTTGTTTCCGGTTGACCGCATCTACGCCCTGACCGGGATCCAGGCACCGACTGATGCCCAGGAGGCGCAAATCATTGCCGATTATCATCTCGATGGCGGCTCTTTTGCCCAGTTTATGGGTTATTTAACCCAGAGACTCAGTGGCGATCTCGGTATTTCGGTGACCTCTCAAAGGCCAGTGGCAGAAGAGCTGTTGGCGGTATTGCCGGCCTCTTTCGAACTGGCGACTGTATCCGGTTTATTTGCCATCATCTTCGGGGTGCCACTGGGGGTGCTGGCCTCATTGAGTAAACAGAAACTAACCCAAAACGCCATCATGGCGGTAACACTGACAGGTTACTCAATTCCGGTATTCTGGCTCGGGCTGTCCCTGTCACTCTGGTTCGGTGTCAGGCTGGGTTGGCTGCCAATTTCCGGCCAGATAAACCTGCTCTATGAAATCAAGCCTGTGACCGGCTTTATGCTGATAGACACCCTGCTTTCCGACTCGCAATACCGCTTATCCGCCTTTAAGGATGCCGCCTTGCATATAATCTTGCCAGCGCTGACCTTGTCTGTGTTGCCCTTTACCGTGGTGGTACGTATTACCCGCTCGGCGATGATGAATGTGATGAACCAGACCTATATCCGCGCCGCCGAGGCAAGAGGTCTGCCAACCAGCAAAATCGTTTTGCGCCACGCCCTGCCCAATGCCTTGATCCCCTTGCTCAAGCATCTGGGACTTATGCTGGGGCCATTTGCCAGTTATGCCATAGTGGTGGAGGTAATCTTCAGTTGGCCTGGAGTAGGCTCCTGGCTGGTATCTGGTATCTATCAGCGGGATTACACTGTGATCCAGGGCGGTACACTGGCGGTAGCGCTGCTGATTATCTTTCTGAGTATTCTGATTGAAGTGCTGCATACGGCCACCAATCCGCTCAGCAGGAAGGAACTCTATGCCTCAAATTAAGATTTATCAGGAAGACGATATTCCGTCCCCCAGCCTCAAGCTCTGGCGTACCTTTGCCGCCAACCCTTTTGCGCTTGCCGGGCTTTGGGGAGTGCTCTGCCTGCTGATCCTGACAATGTTCGGGCCCATGATGGCCCCTTACCCGGCCGATTTTCAAGATCCCAACGCCCTGTTACTGCCACCATCCTGGGACGATCTCGGCACGGTTGAGCACTTTCTCGGTACAGACGATCTCGGCAGGGATATCTTTTCCCGCCTGCTGCACGGCACCAGCTACACCTTCGGCATGGCGCTGGCGATTGTTGCCACCGCGCTCCTGGTCGGATTTATCATAGGTTCATTCTCGGGGATGATGCGCGGCCTCAAGTCCAGTATCCTTGGGCACCTGCTCGATGCCTTGCTGTCGATTCCATCACTCTTGATGGCCATTTTGGTGGTGGCGGTAATGGGCCCAGGGCTGATGAACGTATTCTGGGCCGTGGGGATTGCGCTCACCCCTCAGTTTGTGCGCGCCATACATCAAGCCGTGCATGAAGAGTTGCAAAAAGAGTATGTCACCGCCGCCAAGTTGGATGGTGCCAATGGTCTGCAGATATTCTGGTTTGTGATTATGCCCAATGTCTGGGAGACTGTGATTATTCAAACCACGCTGGCAATATCAGCGGCCATTTTGGATATCGCCGCGCTGGGTTTTCTCAACCTCGGCGCCCAGGCGCCCAAATCCGAATGGGGCGCCATGGTGTTCCAGGGGCTGGATAACCTGCTGACCGCTCCCTGGACTGTGACCATTCCGGGAGCCGCTATCCTGCTGAGTGTATTGGCCGTCAACCTGGTCGGCGATGGACTGAGATCGGCGCTTGCGCCCATCAGAAACTGATTATGCCATTACTCGATATACGAAATCTCACCATAGAACTGGACACGCCACAAGGGCGGGTCAAGGCGCTGGAAAAAGTCAGCCTGACGGTCAATGCCGGAGAAATCCATGGTCTGGTCGGTGAATCCGGCTCGGGCCGCTCTCTCATGGCGCGGGCCATTCTCGGTATTCCCGGCCCCAACTGGACTGTCACCGCCGATCGCATGATGTGGGATGGCCGCAACCTGATGGAAATGACCCATGCAGAACGCCGTAGTCTGATGGGCTCTGATATGTCAATGATATTTCAGGACCCTTCCGGCAGTTTCGACCCGGCGCTGACCGTGGGCAGCCAATTGATTGAAGCCATGCCGTTGAATAGGCAGACACCTTTCTTTCGCCGCAGTAAAGAGCGGCACCTCACTGCCCAGAAATGGCTGCACAAAGTGGGGGTCAAAGAGCCGCGGCGGGTGCTGGCCAGCTACGCCTGGGAACTCTCCGAAGGTGAATGCCAGAAAGTGATGATCGCCATGGCGCTCGCCAATCGCCCCAAGTTGCTGATAGCCGATGAACCCACGGCTTCGATGGAACCCAGTACCCAGGCGCAGATTTTTCGTCTGTTGACCCAGCTCAATCAGTTGCAGAACGTCGCCATCTTGCTGATCAGCCACGAGCTGGACACACTGTCGAACTGGTGTAACCGCCTGACTGTACTCTACAGCGGCCAGGTGATGGAATCCGGCCCTACCGCAGAGCTTCTTGAGCAGCCCTATCATCCCTATACCAAGGCGATGCTGGATAATATGCCGGACTATTCCGGCCCTGCAGCCCACAAGACGCTGATGCCGACCCTGCCGGGCTCAGTGCCAGCGCTGCAACATCTGCCGATAGGCTGTCGCCTGGGGCCTCGCTGCCCGGAAGCCCGCAAACAATGCGTGGTGCAACCGCAACTGAGCCATCACAAAGACAGATATTACGCCTGCCATTTCCCTTATCAGAGTGAGCCTATTGATGACGACTCCCTTGCTTAAAGTCACGGACCTGAGCAAACGCTACTTCAGCGGCTACAAGGGCTTTCGCCGCCAATATACTGAAGCTTTGGCGCCCATTTCGTTCGAACTCAACAGTGGCGAAACCCTGGCCATCGCCGGTGAAGCCGGCTCCGGCAAAAGTACTTTGGCCCGCATTTTAGTCGGCGCCGAGTATCGCAGCGGCGGACAAATTCTGTTCAATGGCGAGCCGCTCGACAGCCATGATCTGAAACAGCGCTGCAGACTTATCAGGATGATATTCCAGGATCCCAACACCTCACTCAACCCCAGGCTGACCATAGGGGAGTTGCTCAATGAGCCGCTGAGATTTAATACCCGGTTGTCGGCCCATGCCCGCAGCGAACAAGTGATTGAGACCCTGCGCAAAGTCGGCTTGCTGCCGGAACATGTGGAGTTTTACCCCCACATGATTTCCGAAGGTCAGAAACAGCGGGTGGCGGTGGCTCGGGCCTTAATGCTCAACCCGAGGATCATTATCGCCGATGAAGCCCTGACGGCCCTGGATCTCTCGGTGCGGGCGCAGATCCTCAACCTGCTGCTCAAGCTACAAAAAGAGATGGGACTTTCCTATATATTTGTGTCCCACAACCTCAATGTTATTCGCCATGTAAGCGACAAGATCATGGTGTTGCACAAGGGGGTGATGGTGGAAAAAGCCGCCACTGAGACCCTGTTCAATGACCCGCAACATGAATACACCCAAAGATTGCTGCAAGAGCAGGCACAATTGACCCGCAAGCGTTGATAAGGGTTCAAACTGCTCCAACCACTGCCCCGTCGGCAGGCTTTTTGAAAAAATCAGTACCAATTCAAGTTGAAATACTTATCCTAATGACAGTTTTCGGAAGAAGAAGCTAAGACATGATTATTAAACCTAAAATTCGTGGTTTCATTTGTACCACTACTCATCCTCTGGGCTGTGAAGCCAACGTGCTGGAGCAGATCAACACCACCAAGGCCAAAGGCAAGATAGCCAATGGCCCCAAGAAAGTACTGGTGGTAGGTTCTTCCAGTGGTTATGGTCTCTCCTCCCGTATTGCCGCCGCCTTTGGTTCCGACGCTGCCACTATAGGGGTCTTTTTTGAAAAGCCCGGCACTGAAACCAAACCAGGCACAGCCGGTTGGTACAACTCGGCGGCGTTTGACAAGTTTGCCAAGGCAGAAGGCCTGTATTCCAAGAGCATCAACTGTGATGCCTTCAGCCATGAAGCCAAAGCCAAGGTGATTGAGCTGATCAAGGCCGATCTGGGCCAGATAGACATGATAGTTTATTCACTGGCCTCGCCTGTGCGTAAATTGCCTGACAGCGGCGAAGTGATCCGCTCAGCCCTCAAGCCTATCGGCGAGTCATATCGCTCTACCGCGGTGGACACCAACAAAGACACCATCATTGAAGCCTCGGTTGAACCGGCCACAGAGCAGGAAATCAACGACACTGTGACTGTGATGGGTGGTCAGGATTGGGAACTGTGGGTAGATGCCCTCGACAAAGCCGGTGTGCTGGCCGATGGCTGCAAGACAGTAGCTTACAGCTATATAGGTACAGAGCTGACCTGGCCTATCTACTGGCATGGTGCTCTGGGTAAAGCCAAGATGGATCTCGACCGCGCCGCCGGCGAACTGAACCAAAGACTGGCCGCCAAGGGTGGCAGTGCCAATGTCGCCGTGCTCAAGAGTGTGATCACTCAGGCCAGTTCGGCTATTCCGGTAATGCCACTGTATATCGCCATGGTCTTCAAGAAGATGCGCGAAGAAGGCCTGCATGAAGGCTGTATGGAACAGATTTACCGTATGTTCAGCGAGCGCCTATACAAGGCCGATGGCAGCAAGCCAGAAGTAGACGATGCCAACCGCCTGCGCCTGGACGATTGGGAGCTGAGAGAAGACATCCAGCAGCATTGTCGCGATCTCTGGCCACAAATCACCACAGAAAACCTCAGTGAGCTGACTGATTACCGTGAGTACAAGGCCGAATTCCTTAAGTTGTTTGGCTTTGGTATCGAAGGCATAGACTATGATGCCGACGTTAATCCAGCCGTTGAGTTTGACGTGATTGAACTCTAAATTGAAACAATAACGCTGACCGAAAAACGCCGCTATCAAGCGGCGTTTTCTTTTACCACCACAAGTAAAGGTTAAATTATAAGCTTTCAGGCAATGAATCGACCGTGGGCATTTTACCTATGGTTGCAGAATCAGCGCTTGGAGCCCAAATTTGTCGCTCAGGCATCCATCTTGAGGACGATTGAGTTTATACTCTTTACCTTGCTAATTATTCTTCCAGGAGAAAACCATGAAAATCAGTGCACGCAACTGTCTTGGCGGTACCATCAAAGCCATCGAAGAAGGCTCTGTAAACAACGAAGTCACCATTGAACTGGCTCCGGGTGTCGAATTAACTTCCGTAGTCACCAAAGCCTCCTGTGAGCGTTTAGGGCTTAAAGTCGGTGACAGTGCATACGCACTGATCAAAGCCAGCAGCGTAATGCTGGGGGTTGACGAATAATCAATGAGCAGCGCCGCAAGGCGCTGCTTTTTGTTATGCATACGGATATCAGTTGGGCCAAAGTGCTGGGCCCTGAAAAACAACAAGCCTATTTTCAAAAGACGCTGGCTTATATCAACGCCGAGCGTGCCCGGGGAAAAATCATCTACCCTCCCAAAAACAATACCTTCAACGCCCTGCGTTATACACCACTATCAGAAGTCAAAGTAGTGCTCCTGGGACAAGATCCCTATCATGATCCAGATCAGGCCCACGGCCTGTGCTTCTCAGTGCCCAAAGGGGTGATGCCACCGCCTTCATTGAAGAACATGTTTAAGGAGCTAGCCAATACAGTCCCGGGATTTCGCTATCCAAGCCATGGCAATCTTTGCAGCTGGGCCAGTCAAGGCGTGCTGCTGCTCAATACTGTGCTCAGTGTCGAGCGTTATCAGCCACATTCCCATGCCCATATCGGCTGGGAACTATTCACCGATAGAGTGATAGAGGCGGTCGATAAATACACAAAAAGCGTGGTGTTTCTGCTTTGGGGGAAGCCTGCCGGGCTCAAGGCTCAGCGGATTGATGGCAGCAAACATCTTATCTTAAAGGCCCCTCACCCATCGCCGCGCTCGGCTCACAGAGGGTTCTTTGGCTGTAATCATTTCAATCGGGCCAACGATTACCTCATAACCAAAGGCAAGGCGCCCATAGATTGGCGCTTACCAGACTAACCTGCCGCTCGCCAAAGTCCTGGCACCCTGGTTAACCACAGAACATAAATCCCAGACATAAAGAAGCCGGTCACTTGGACCGGCTTCTAAGCTAAATCAATGAAGCTATTTACTCATCGCCTTCCGGGTAAACGATTTCAGCTTTGGCCTTCAGCATATCGATAACAGCGCGATAGTCATTCTCACCGTACTGGCTATTAAGACCTTGCTTAATGGCCGCAACCTGATCGGCAGGTACGCTTTCAGTGGCATGGATTGCATCCAATACCACTACCGCATAACCGGTCGCCAGCGATACAGTATCAACGCTCAAGCCCTCTTTGGCCTTGGCCATCTGGAATGCCTTGCTCACCAAAGCCGAATCTACGTCCTGGGTGAAACGTCCCAGGTTAGCACGGCTCTGCAGCGCGATATCAGCACTGCCTTCTTTGAGCTTGACCATGTATTCCTGCGCCTTGTCACGAGCAATCTCATTAGCCTTTTGCTGCTTAAGACGCGCTTCAATGGCAGGCTTCACTTCGGCGAATTCCAGCGTGCCGGCTTGTTGATGTTCCTTAACGCGGATAACCACGACATGGTTGCGCTCTACTTCAAGCAGCTCACTGTTCATACCTCCCAGTACATCACTGGAGAAGGCGGCCTTGGACAGCTCCGGCTTATCGAAAGGCGCAGGCGCGTTATCACGGCCGAACAACCGGGTAGTCTTGATCTCTGCACCAACGGCCTTGGCCGCCTCCTGCAGGTTATCAGGGATTTCATAGCTGGTATCGGCCAGTTTTTGCTGCAAACCATAGAATTGGTTGACTGCTTCATCCTGCTTGAGTTGGGCAACTATCTTGTCTTTCACTTCGGCGAAAGGAGCAGTCTGACCGCTTTGGATATCCAATAACTTGATGATATGGAAACCAAATGGTGTCTTGACCACTTTGGAGACATCACCCTTACTCAATGCAAACAGAGCGTCATCAAAAGCAGGATCCATCACACCAGGCTCAAACCAACCCAATTCACCACCCTTCTCACCGCTCAAGGTATCCTGGGAATCGGACTTGGCCAGCGCAGCAAAATCAGCGCCGTTTTCCAGTTGCTTATGAATATCCTCGGCCTTGGCTTCGGCGTTGTCGGTCGAGGCATCAATCAGAATATGGGCAGCCAGACGCTTTTCGGCAGTCTGATATTGATTCTGATGCTCATCATAGTAAGTCTTGGCTTGCTCATCGCTGACCTCAATGCTATCGGCCAAATCTTTGGCATCAAGCTCAACATATTCCAGACTGACCATCTCCGGACGTTCAAATTGGGCCGGATTGGTGTCGTAGAATGATTTGACTTCCTCTTCGGTCACTGTCGCTTGGCCCAGGAAAGGCTCAGCGTCAACCAAGAGATAGCGAATATCACGGGTTTGTCCCTGCAGCTTTGCCAGAGATTCGGCTTCACCATTGAGAACAAACTCACTGCCAATCAAGGCGCTAATCAGCTGTCGACGAGTCATGTCCACCCGCATGCTTTCACGGAAAGTGGCTTGTTGATAGCCCAGTTGGCGCAGAATCGCTTCGAAGCGATCGTTGTCAAACTTGCCTTCAGTCTGGAAAGCCGGTTCTTGTCTAATGGCTTCTGCGATTTGAGCATTGGACACTCTCAAGCCCATTTCAGCAGCGGCTTGATCCAGCAGCTTTTGCGCTACCAGACGTTCAAGCACGCCTTGCTTGATACTGGCCAGATAAGCATCATTGGCCGCCAGGGCGTCAAACATCTCACCCAACTGTTGTTCCAGACGGGCACGCTCGCTTTGATAGGCCTGGTCCAGTTCGGTTGTGGAAATCTCTTCACCATTGACTGTGGCGGCCGGAGCCACTGAGGAGGAACCCAGGTAACTGCTTACACCAGCAAATGCAAAGGAAAGTATCACCAGTACCAAAATACCTTTGGCTATTACGCCCTGTGACCCTTCGCGAATCTTCTCTAACATCAGACGTCTCGCTTAGCGATTAATAGTAAAAAAAAGGCGCATCTCTTGTGGGATGCGCCTATCTGTAACATGAATGGAGTCTGCAGACGCTACTTCAGCTTATCCTCACACTCCGAAACGTCGGCTAATCCGGCGCTTCCCAATCCGTAAAAAGCACTGCCTGGCAGTGCTTAATCTTTACGAAAGCCTACAAAGGCTACGATGTTAATTAGTTAACAGCGTCTTTAAGAGCTTTACCTGCTTTGAATGCAGGGATCTTAGCTGCAGCGATTTTGATCTCTTTCCCGGTCTGTGGGTTACGACCAGTACGCTCAGCGCGCTCACGCACTTCAAAAGTACCGAAACCAACAAGAGAAATTTTGTCGCCTTCTTTCAGACCATCAGTCACAGCTGCGATGAAAGAGTCCAGTGCGCGGCCGGCAGCGGCTTTAGAAATGTCAGCACCAGAAGCGATTTTCTCGATTAGTTCAGATTTGTTCATGTCATCCCCTTGAATGTAGTTTTCGCGCCGCAACCAAATCCTTCTCTAGAGCGGTCTGCGGAGGCTTTTATAACAAGCTTGATACCAAAGTTCAAGCTCAGTTGGAAAACCAAAGAATTTAAATTGGATACAGCTCAAAGCCAGTTGCCCCAAGGGCTTGGCACAACTGGCTCTCCACAGACCTAGGCTACCACAGGTCTGGGTTTTGTTAAGCCCCTTTTTTCATTTTTTTTAGTGGCATAGGACATTTTCTTGCGTTAGCCCAAATTTTTAACCACTTCAAAGCCTTCGACTGGTCGCTCAAGCGCCAATTGCAGCACTTCGTCTATCCAACGAACCGGACGAATTTCCAAGTCTGCCACTACGTTAGCCGGAATTTCTTCCAGATCCCGTTCGTTTTCCTTGGGTATCAACACCAGCTTAATGCCACCGCGGTGGGCCGCCAGCAGTTTTTCTTTCAGGCCACCGATTGGCAGCACCTCGCCTCTCAGGGTAATTTCACCTGTCATGGCGACTTCACCCTTGACCGGGTTACCTGTCAGGCTGGAAACCAGCGCGGTACACATGGCGGCACCGGCAGATGGACCATCTTTCGGGGTTGCCCCTTCGGGTACGTGCACATGGATATCACGCTTCTCGTAGAAGTCAGGGTTGATCCCCAACTGCTCGGCGCGCGCCCGAACCACAGTCATAGCGGCCTGGATAGACTCCTGCATCACATCACCCAAAGAGCCTGTATAGGTGAGCTTACCCTTACCGGCCACAGATGTGGCTTCTATAGTCAGTAAATCGCCGCCTACTTCGGTCCAGGCCAAACCTGTCACCTGGCCAATCTGGTTCTTGGACTCGGCCTTACCATAGTCAAAGCGCTGTACCCCGAGGAAAGACTTGAGGTTGTCCTGATTGACATCCACATGCTTGGTATCTTTCTCCAGCATGATCTGTTTGACCACTTTACGGCAAATCTTTGACAGCTCACGTTCCAGCGCCCGCACCCCGGCTTCACGGGTGTAGTAGCGGATCACCCCGAGAATAGCGCTGTCATCGATAGTGATTTCAGTCTTCTTCAGGCCGTTACGTTCAATCTGCTTCGGCAACAAGTGCTGCTTGGCAATATTGAGTTTCTCATCTTCCGTGTAACCGCTCAGACGAATAACTTCCATCCGATCCAACAAGGGGCCCGGGATGTTCATCGAGTTGGAGGTGGCCACAAACATCACATCGGACAGATCGTAATCCACTTCCAGGTAGTGATCGTTAAAGGTGGCGTTCTGCTCGGGATCCAACACCTCCAGCAATGCCGAGGCCGGATCGCCGCGCATGTCCGAGCTCATCTTGTCGATTTCATCGAGCAAAAACAGCGGGTTTTTCACCCCGACTTTGGCCATCTTCTGGATAATCTTGCCCGGCATAGAACCTATATAGGTACGGCGGTGACCGCGGATTTCCGCCTCATCACGCACGCCGCCCAATGCGACCCGCACATATTTACGACCGGTCGCTTTGGCAATAGATTGCCCCAGGGATGTCTTACCTACCCCTGGCGGGCCAACCAGACACAGGATAGGCCCCTTAAGCTGTTTCACCCGGCTCTGTACTGCCAGATACTCAAGGATCCGCTCTTTAACCTTCTCCAGGCCATAGTGATCTGTATCCAGCACCTGTTCGGCCTTGGAGAGGTCACGCTTAATCTTGGAGCGCTGTTTCCAGGGCACTGAGGTCATCCAGTCAACATAGCTGCGTACCACAGTGGCTTCGGCCGACATCGGAGACATCATTCTCAGCTTGTTGAGTTCAGCAGACGCCTTCTCTTTGGCTTCTTCCGGCATGCCGGCTTCTTCAATCTTACGGCCAAGGCTTTCAAATTCATCATGGCCCTCGTCAAGATCGCCAAGCTCCTTCTGGATAGCCTTCATCTGTTCGTTGAGATAATACTCACGCTGGCTCTTTTCCATCTGCTTCTTGACCCGAGAGCGGATACGTTTTTCTACCTGCAGCAGGTCGATTTCCGCTTCCATCATGGCCATCAGATATTCGAGTCTTTCACCGACCTTGACCATCTCCAGTACAGACTGCTTGTCTGCCAGCTTAAGCGGCATATGCGCCGCCATGGTATCGGCCAGTCTGTCGGCCTCTTCAATACCAGAGAGTGAGGTGAGTACCTCGGGCGGAATTTTCTTGTTCAGCTTGATATAGCCTTCAAACTGACTGATAGCGCTGCGAACCAGCACCTCTTCTTCCTTGTCATCCAGCGCTTCAGACTCCAGGTAGTGTGCGGTGGCAACAAAGAACTCTTCTTCCTGGGTATAACGTTCTATGCGGGCGCGCTTGCCGCCTTCGACCAATACCTTGACTGTGCCATCGGGCAGCTTCAGCAGCTGCAAAATGGAAGCGACTGTACCTACGTCGAAAATATCGTCTATGCCAGGCTCGTCCAGATCCGCATCCCGCTGCGCCACAAGAATGATCTGTTTATCCTGCGCCATGGCAGTTTCCAAACAACGGATGGACTTTTCACGTCCTACGAATAACGGAATTACCATATGGGGATAGACCACCACGTCTCTCAGTGGCAGCACGGGCAATTCGATTCGCGCTTCACGCTCTAGGGTCATAGTTCGATTCCGTTTCAGTTAAAGATTACATTGAGTATATTGGGACGCTTTCCCGGCTTTCAATGGTAAAGATAAAAAAAGGAGCCCCAGTGGACTCCTTAATTTTCAACCTGATAGCTTATTGCTCAGTTATTGGTCACCGGCAGCAGCCTGGGAGTCATTATTCTCATAAATAAGAATAGGCGCTGACTCACCTTTCACCACAGACTCATCAATAACCACCTTGACCACGTTATCCATGGACGGCAGGTCATACATGGTATCCAGCAGTATCGCCTCAACGATGGAGCGCAGACCGCGGGCACCTGTCTTACGGGACATGGCTTTTTGTGCTATCGCCTTGAGGGCGTCATCGCGAAACTCGAGTTCGACATTCTCCATCTCGAACAAAGTGGCAAACTGCTTGGTGATGGCGTTTTTGGGCTCGGACAGGATCTGCACCAGCGCCGCTTCATCCAGTTCACCCAAGGTCGCAACCACAGGTAAACGCCCGATAAACTCAGGAATAAGGCCATACTTGACCAGGTCTTCCGGCTCAACCTGCAGCAGAGTATCTGTGATGGTGGCCTTTTCAGCCTGACCTTTAACCTGAGCGCCAAAACCTATACCGCTGCCCACATGGGAGCGCTGCTCAATCACCTTCTCAAGGCCGGCAAAGGCACCACCACAAATAAAGAGTATCTTGGAGGTATCAACCTGCAGGAACTCCTGTTGTGGGTGTTTACGACCGCCCTGAGGAGGCACAGCGGCAACAGTGCCTTCAATCAGTTTCAGCAGTGCCTGCTGCACCCCTTCACCGGACACGTCCCGGGTGATGGAAGGGTTATCTGACTTACGGCTGATTTTGTCAATCTCATCGATATAGACAATACCACGCTGCGCCTTGTCAACATCATAGTCGCACTTCTGCAGCAGCTTCTGAATGATATTTTCAACGTCTTCCCCCACATAGCCGGCTTCGGTCAATGTGGTGGCATCCGCCATGGTAAAAGGCACATTCAGGAACCGCGCCAGGGTCTCTGCCAGCAAGGTTTTACCACTACCAGTTGGGCCGATAAGCAGAATATTACTCTTGCCAAGCTCCACACCATCTTTGGGGGCGCTGTTTTTCAGGCGTTTGTAGTGGTTATAAACCGCTACAGACAACACCTTCTTGGCCTGCTCCTGGCCGATAACATAATCATCCAAATGAGCGCGCAGTTCATGGGGAGTCGGCAGCTTGTCCTGATCCCGATTGGGCGAAATCTCTTTTATCTCTTCGCGAATGATGTCGTTACACAACTCAACACATTCGTCGCATACATACACAGATGGCCCGGCGATCAGTTTGCGAACTTCATGCTGGCTTTTTCCGCAGAAAGAGCAATACAGCAATTTGCCGCTATCACCGTTGCCTTTGTTGTCACCCATTACTCTACCTCTTTTGCAGTCTGCTCTACTGCCATACACTTAAGCGTCTTCAATCTGAGCATAGCCCAGCCATAAGCAAAAATCAGCCTTAACGTTTGGTCAGAACCGAATCCACCAAACCGTATTCCATGGCCTGAGAAGCACTCATAAAGTTATCTCGGTCGGTATCCCGCTCGATGATTTCCAATGGTTGACCTGTGTGCTCGGCCAACATCTGGTTCAGCTTCTGTTTAATCCCCAGGATCTCTTGGGCATGGATAGCGATATCCGATGCCTGGCCCTGGAAACCACCCAAAGGCTGATGGATCATCACCCGCGAGTTCGGCAAACAGTGACGCTTACCCTTGGCACCACCGGCCAACAGGAAGGCGCCCATACTGGCCGCTTGCCCGATACATACAGTGCTGACATCCGGCTTAATAAACTGCATGGTGTCATAAATAGCCATACCAGCAGTGACAGAGCCGCCTGGTGAGTTGATATAAAGAGAGATCTCTTTATCCGGGTTTTCTGATTCCAAAAACAGCAACTGTGCCACGATCAAGTTGGCCATGTGCTCTTCAACCTGACCAACCAGGAAGATCACCCGCTCTTTCAACAGACGTGAATAGATATCGTAAGAGCGTTCTCCCTTGGCGGTTTGCTCAACCACCATAGGAACGAGTGCATTAAGTACTGATTCTGGCGCGTTATGCATCATTAACTTTCCCTAAATAAAAAACGGCCCGCATGAGGGACCTCATACGAGCCATTATAAATGGCGAACAACCAAGCAAGTCAAGCTTAGGTTATGCGCGGCCGGTAGCCTTGTTCATAAATTCTTCAAAAGCGACATCTTTCTTAGTCACTTTGGCTGATTTCAGAACCGCTTCAACAGCTTGCTCTTCCAGAGCCAGGTTGCGCATGTTCTGCATCAACTCTTCGTTACCGTTGTAGTATTCGATCACTTCTTTTGGATCTTCGTAAGCAGAAGCCATGGAAGCAATCAATGCCTGTACGCGCTCTTCTTCGGCTTTCAGCTCGTTGGACTTAATCACTTCGCCCAGCAGCAGACCGACTTTAACACGGCGCTCGGCTTGTTCGGTGAACAGCTCGGCTGGCAGCTCAGGCATGTTGGCACCTTGACCACCGAAACGCTGCATGGCTTGGCGACGCAGTACGTCAACTTCACCGTCGATCAGCGCTTTTGGCAGTTCGATTTCGTTGGCAGCCAGCAGGCCTTCAAGAACTTGTTCTTTCACATTGGCTTTCAGAGCTTGTTCCAGCTCGCGGCCCATGTTCTTGCTGATCTCAGCTTTCAGAGCATCGATGCCGCCATCGGTGATACCGAACAGCTTGGCGAACTCGTCGTTAACTTCAGGCAGGTTGGCGCCCTTGACTTCTTTCACTGTGATAGCGAACTTGGCGGCTTTGCCTTTCAAGTTTTCAGCGTGGTATTCCTCAGGGAAAGTCACGTCAATGTCGAACTCTTCACCGGCTTTGTGGCCTTTAACGCCTTCTTCAAAACCAGGGATCATGCGACCGCTGCCCAGTTGCAGTTCGAAGTCTTCGGCCTTGCCACCTTCAAACTCTTCACCGTCAACGCTACCAACAAAGTTGATAACCACTTTGTCGCCGTCTTCGGCAGCGCGCTCAACCGCTTCGTAAGTCGCGTGTTGCTTGCGCAGAGTTTCGATCATGTTATCAACGTCGGCTTGTTGTACTTCGGCAACAGGCTGCTCAACTTCGATACCGTCCAGGCCTTTGATTTCAACTTCTGGATAAATTTCAAAGGTCGCAGTGAACTCAAACTTTTCGGCGTCAGTGGCACCTGGGGTAAAGGTAGGAGCACCGGCAGGGTTCAACTTCTCGGCAATGATGGCCTCAATGAAGTTGCGCTGCATTACTTCACCGGTAATGTCTTGGCGAATCGCTTTGCCATAACGCTTTTCAATCACGCTTGCTGGGACTTTACCTGGACGGAAACCTGGGATACGGGCACGCTTGGCTTCGCGTTGCAGGCTGTCTTTAACCAGTTGTTCGATCTGCTCTGCAGGAACAGAGATGGTCAGGCGACGCTCCAGGCCTTGGGTTGTTTCAACAGAAACTTGCATTGTTTTACCTCGAAATGTGTCTAACGTCCTTTGCAATAGCCGATTGTTTCAACTATTCAGGTATTCGTTTCTTGATCTTTAACTTGACTTAAATGCCCATCAGAAGTGAATTCCGGCACCGGTCGCACATTGTTGATTGTTATCAAGACGCAGCATTATATCGACCGTTCTTAGTGGAGTCGAGCCTCAATGCCACAGAAAAGGGCATAAAAAAAGCGACCTAAGGTCGCTTTTTTTAATAAAGAGTGGGGTGACTGATGGGGCTCGAACCCACGACAACTGGAATCACAATCCAGGGCTCTACCAACTGAGCTACAATCACCACCGAAAGTGGTACGCCCGGCAGGATTCGAACCTGCGACCATCCGCTTAGAAGGCGGATGCTCTATCCAACTGAGCTACGGGCGCAGGACCTGCAAATTCAATTTGCATCCTAAGCGGTACTGACAATGCTATCCACACTGCCCTTGAAATCTGGTCGGTGATAGAGGATTCGAACCTCTGACCCTCTGCTCCCAAAGCAGATGCGCTACCAGGCTGCGCTAATCACCGAAAATTTTCTCCAAGCGCGGTTACAACCGGCTCGCCTCGAGAACGGAGCGCATCTTAGCCCCTCACCCGACAAGCGTCAACGATTTTTTTAAGCGCTTTATCTGCTTGGCGAAATTACGTGCTGCTTTAACGAAATTCTGTGTTCTGGACCCGGTTTGTCCATGACACTCCCAAGCCTCACTGGTAAAATGGCGCCGTTTTCAACATCATCGCGCCATACAAAGGATATCCTACACCCATGACAGCCCAACTAATAGATGGCAAAGCGATTGCGCAATCCATAAGACAACAGCTAAAGCAAAAAGTCGCTGCACGTCAAGCAGCGGGACAACGTATCCCAGGCTTGGCTGTTATTCTGGTGGGTGCTGATCCTGCCTCTCAGGTCTATGTCGGCAGCAAGCGTAAAGCCTGTGAAGAAGTGGGGTTCATCTCCCGCTCCTATGATCTGCCGGATTCCACCAGTGAAGAAGAACTGCTGGCCCTGATAGATTCACTCAATGAAGATGCCGCCATTGATGGCATTCTGGTGCAGCTGCCGCTGCCGGAACATATTAAAGAATCCAAGGTCATTGAGCGGATCCGTCCCGACAAAGATGTCGACGGTTTCCATCCTTATAATGTCGGCCGTCTGGCCCAACGGATCCCGGTACTGCGCTCTTGCACTCCCATGGGGATCATGACCCTTATCAAGTCTACCGGTATCGATACTTATGGTCTGGATGCGGTTGTGGTGGGCGCCTCCAATATTGTGGGCCGTCCCATGACTCTGGAGCTCTTACTGGCAGGCTGCACCACCACCACTTGTCACAGATTCACCAAAGATCTCGAGGATAAGGTCAGCCGCGCCGATCTTCTGGTGGTTGCCGTCGGCAAACCCGGCTTTATCCCCGGTAGCTGGATCAAACCAGGCGCCATAGTCATAGATGTGGGCATTAACCGTCTCGACAGTGGCCGTTTAGTGGGCGATGTTGACTTTGATCTTGCCTGTGAGCGCGCCAGCCACATCACCCCGGTTCCCGGTGGCGTGGGTCCAATGACCATAGCCAGCTTGCTGGAAAACACCCTGTTTGCCGCAGAGCAATATCACGACTGAAAGCAAACTTCCGAGCTGCATCTTGATTGAAGCCAACCTCAGTTTGGTTTTCAATTTCAAGCGATAAAAAAACGCCGACTTCAACAGCCGGCGTTTTTGTTTGCGTTATTATTTCGATGAGGGTTACTTCTTGCGCCAGCTGGTACCCTGTGGGCCATCTTCCAGCACCACCCCCAGCTCATTCAATCTATTACGGGCAACATCTGCTGCCGGCCAATCCTTCTCGGCGCGGGCACGGTTACGCTCGGCAATAAGCGCTTCGATTTCAGCCACCTCATCGTCGCTGCCCTCGCCTTTGAAGAAGGCTTCAGGTGTTGAGCTGACAATCCCCAAAACATCCGCCAGTTGTTTCAGTAACACGCCAAGGGCCGAAGCTGCCGCCATATCCACGCTCTTGAGGCGGTTGATTTCACGCACCATCTCAAACAGCACTGAGTAGGCTTCGGGGGTGTTGAAGTCATCATCCATCGCCGCCTTGAAGCGCTCAACATACTCTTCGGCAGGCGCAGCAGTGACACTCAGGTCAAGATCTTTAAGCGCAGTATAAATTCGCTCAAGCGCGGCTCTGGCCTGCTTGAGGTTGTCTTCCGAATAGTTCAGTTGGCTGCGGTAGTGGCCGGACAACAGGAAGTAGCGTACGGTTTCGGCATCATAATGCGCCAACACATCGCGAATGGTGAAGAAGTTACCCAGCGACTTGGACATCTTCTCTTTGTCGACCATCACCATGCCGGTATGCATCCAGTAGTTCACATAAGGCGTGTCGTGGGCGCAGCAAGACTGGGCGATTTCATTTTCATGATGCGGGAACTGCAGATCGCTGCCACCGCCATGGATATCGAAATGCAACCCCAGGTGTTTGCTGTTCATAGCAGAGCACTCAATGTGCCAACCGGGACGACCCGGGCCCCAAGGTGAATCCCAGGTAGGTTCACCGGGCTTGGACATCTTCCATAGCACAAAGTCCATGGGATCGCGCTTGTGTTCGTCCACCTCGACCCGGGCACCGGCCTGCAACTGCTCCAGGTTCTGCCCGGAAAGCTTGCCGTATTCAGGGAAAGAAGCAACGCTGAAAAGTACATCGCCATCATCGGCTACATAGGCATGACCACGGGCGATCAGCGCCTCAACCATGTCGATAATCTCGGCAATATGCAGAGTCGCCCTTGGCTCCATATCGGGGCGCAGCATGTTCAGAGCATCAAAATCTTGATGCATCTGACCGATAAGACGCTCAGTGAGGCTATCGCAGCTTTCGCCATTTTCATTGGCGCGCTTGATGATTTTGTCATCCACGTCTGTGATGTTGCGCAGGAAGTTAACCTGGTAACCCGCGTAACGCAGGTAGCGCACTATCATGTCAAAGGAAACAAAGGTCCGGCCATGACCGATATGACACAAGTCGTATATGGTGACACCACACACATACATACCCACTTTACCTGGGTTAATCGGTTTAAATTCCTCTTTTTGGCGGCTCAGACTGTTGTATATCTTCAACATCGACTTTCTCTTCAACAATATAGGATTAGTGGGTAAAACGAATCTGGCAGTTTAGCATTGCCACAAGCTCTTGAATACTGCCCTTTATAGCCGGAGTCGGATAAGTTAGAATCCGCCAACAAAATTTATCCTGAGGATCCAATCATGATTACATTGCACACCAACCACGGCGACATCAAACTGGCGCTGGATAGTGAAAAAGCCCCTCTGACCGCGGCCAACTTTATCAAGTATGCCCAGGAAGGCTTCTATGACGGCACTATCTTCCACCGCGTTATCGATGGTTTTATGGTTCAGGGTGGCGGCTTTACCGAGCAGATGTCACAGAAACCTACCAATGCCCCTGTGCGTAACGAAGCCAACAACGGCCTGTCAAACAAGACAGGTACCATAGCCATGGCCCGCACTTCCGATCCTCATTCCGCCACCGCGCAGTTCTTTATCAATGTCAACGACAACACCTTCCTGGATTTCAAAAACGAATCCATCCAAGGCTGGGGTTACTGTGTATTCGGTGAAGTGGTAGAAGGTATGGACGTGGTCAATGCTATCAAAGGCGTGAGCACGGGCAACCGCGGCATGCACCAGGATGTGCCTCTGGAAGCTGTGATCATCGAGAAAGTGACCATAGCAGACTGATAACTTCTGAATGCGCACTCTCTTTATCGGCGATCTGCACCTCAGTGCCGATCGCCAAGATATCCTCAACGCCTTCTATCTATTCCTCGATACCGGTCTTGAACAGGTCGATGCACTCTATATTTTGGGAGATCTGTTTGAGGTTTGGGTCAGTGATGATTTGGCCGAGCCCTTTGCCCTGGCGCTGGCCGAGCGGCTCTATGAAGTCAGCCGCAGCCTGCCGGTGTACTTTATCCACGGCAACCGCGACTTTATGCTGGGGAAAGACTATGCAGCCAAAGCGGGAATAACCTTACTGCCCG
Organism: Shewanella chilikensis; assembly: GCF_037953065.1. Taxonomy (NCBI): domain Bacteria; kingdom Pseudomonadati; phylum Pseudomonadota; class Gammaproteobacteria; order Alteromonadales; family Shewanellaceae; genus Shewanella; species Shewanella chilikensis. Next base: position 2,914,699 of record NZ_CP149966.1, read on the forward strand.
AGGTGTATCGACTGGATCTCTATGGTCACAAGACAGTGCTGCTGCATGGCGACAGCCTCTGCACTCTGGACAAGGCCTACCAGCGTTTTCGGCGGTTTCGCAATATGGCATTGCCCCGCTGGATATACCGCCATTTGCCGAAAAAGACCCGCAGCAATATTGCCACCAAGCTCAGGCAAAACAGCCAGATGCAGAATCAGCTGAAGAGCGTTGAAATAATGGATGTTGAGCCGAGCGCGGTGGAAGAACTGTTTGCCGACACAGGAGCCGAGTTGATGATCCACGGTCACACCCATAGACCGGATATCCATCAATTGGCCGGTAATAAGCAGCGCTTGGTGGTGGGAGACTGGTATGAGCAGGGCAGTGTCTTAAGCATCAGTGCCGATAACATAGCACTGACCAGCCTGCCTTTCATAGAATAAAGCCAGTAGACTCGGATTTTATCTGTTTGGCTTGGTCGGCTCGCGTTAAATCTATCCAGCCCTGATAACCTATAAAACCCTTCCAATCCATCAGATGCCGACCCTGTCGGCATCTGCATTGACCTAGTATTGGCTCAACATCGAGTAGTTTAAAGCGACGCGCCGCTGTGAAACCTGAATTCGTCATCCGGCGCTAGAATAAGCTCGGCTTCCACCTCAGCAAAATAAGCCACTCTGGCGCTGATATCCTCGCCGGCAATCGCCTCGGCCAATGAAAGATAATCCTGATAGTGGCGCGCTTCAGAACGCAGCAGTGAAATATAGAAACGTTTAAGCTCATCATCGAGCCAAGGCGCCAGCTTGGCGAAACGTTCACAGGAGCGGGCCTCGATAAAGGCGCCCACTATGAGTTTATCTATCAGAGTCGCAGGCTCATGGGTGCGAACATGCTTCATCATCCCCTTGGCATAACGGCCGGCGCGGATGTTGCTGTATGGGATATTGCGCGCCAACATCAGCTCCAGCACCTGTTCAAAGTGATGGAACTCCTCTTTGATAAGGCGGATCATCTTGGCGATAAGTTCAGGGCCATGGGGGAACCCCGCCCTGGGCGTCAACTCACCAATCAACTCGTTCTTCTTCACCTCTCTGGCCAGAAAAGCCGCCATATCCCTGTCGTTTCGATAAACAAACTCTTCGTAGGGCCTGGCCCAGGTTAGCAACTGCTCGCCACTTTGTTTGTCCACCGCATACTTGCGTACCAAAAACATCGCCGTCTGCGCCGCCTTAAGCTCACAATTACAGTGATCTATCAGCAATTCGGCCAGTCTATGCTCCTCTTTGGCAGCCGCTATCCAGCTGTCCGGGGTTTCACAGGCCAAGAATTCTTTTACAGGGGCGAGTAACTGCTGCATTGAGGTCAAGCTTCCACAAGAGTTTTCAAGGCCGCCAAGTCTACCAGCAAGCCAATGCTATGCCCACTGCCTCTCGGAGCACAAACTTGACGCCCCGCCGTTTTTGTTCAATAAATAGACTCAGAGCGGTAAAACGCTCGTCTGCAGTTTGGCGAGCAAAAGTCAAAGCGGAATAAGGATAATTATAATGGTATTGAATCACTTAATGGGGTTGTATACCCATCCCAAACAGGAATGGCAAACCATAGAACAAAACCATGAGGCACTTAAAAGCTGTCTCAGTCACCTGCTACTCATTGCGCTCATCCCTTCTATCTGCAGTTACATCGCCGCTGTGCACATCGGCTGGAACCCTGGTGCCGGCGAACCTCTTTTTCTAACGGCTCAAAGCGGCTTCTTTATGTGTGCCGGTATGTACTGTAGCCTGGTATTCGGCGTATTTGCCCTCGCCTATCTGGCCTATTGGATGGGTCAAACCTTTGATGCTCACCCGGACTTTACCCAGTGCCTGGAACTGGCGTCCTATACCGCCACGCCGCTGTTTATGGTGGGACTGGCGGCGCTCTATCCAGAGCTTTGGTTTATTATGGTGATAGGATTGATAGGGCTTAGCTACTCGGTATACCTGCTGTATACAGGAGTCCCTATCATAATGAACATTCCCGAAGAAAAAGGCTTTATCTATGCCAGCTCTGTGGTGACTGCAGGCTTGGTGCTTCTGGTCGCTCTGATGGCCGGTAGTGTGATCCTCTGGAGCATGGGACTCGGCCCAATACTGCAATAGTAAACGCGGCTAACATGAAAAAGGCGCTCAATGAGCGCCTTTTCTATCTGTATACCCGAAGCATTAAGCGAATGAATCTCTTAATGCCACAGTGCGGTTAAATACCAACTTATCTGGGCTTGAGTCCTTGCTGTCGGCGCAGAAGTAACCTTCACGCTCAAACTGATAAGCCTTTTCGGCCTCAGCTTGCACCAAACCGGCTTCAACCAGACCATGCTTAACCACCAAAGATTCCGGGTTCAGCACTTCGTCCACAGTTTCTGCCGCGGCAGGATTGGCATCGACGAACAAGCGATCATAGAGACGGAACTCGGCAGGCACAGCGCTGCTGGCTTCGACCCAGTGGATCACGCCCTTGACCTTGCGGCCATCGGCAGGGTTTTTACCCAGAGTCTCTGGGTCATAACTGCAGTAAATAGTGGTGACCTTACCGTCTGCGTCCTTGTCACAACGCTCGGCTTTGATCACATAAGCGTTGCGTAGGCGCACCTCTTTGCCCATCACCAAACGCTTGTAGTGCTTGTTGGCCTCTTCACGGAAGTCGGCCGCATCGATATAAAGCTCACGGCCAAAGGCCAGCTCACGATTACCCAGCTCTTCCTTATTGGGATGCACCGGTGCACTGACATGCTCCAACTGCCCTTCAGGATAGTTCTCGATGATCACCTTAACCGGGTCGATAACCGCCATGGCTCTCGGGGCGTTGTCATTGAGCTCTTCGCGAATACAGGCTTCGAGCATACCCACTTCCACCAGGTTATCCTGCTTGGTCACGCCGATGCGATCACAGAACTCACGGATGGAGGCCGGGGTATAACCGCGGCGACGCAAACCGGCGATAGTCGGCATGCGAGGATCATCCCAGCCATTGACCAACTGACGCACCACCAGCTCGTTGAGTTTACGCTTGGACATCAGGGTATATTCCAGATTCAGGCGTGAAAACTCATATTGACGGGTACGGTTGGGGATCTTGAAATCATCCAGATTATCCAACACCCAGTCATAGAGACGACGGTTATCCTGGAACTCCAGCGTACAAAGGCTGTGAGTGATATTTTCCAGCGCATCAGAGATACAGTGGGTAAAGTCGTACATGGGATAGATGCACCACTTATCACCCGTCTGATGGTGATGAGCGAATTTGATCCGGTAGATTACCGGGTCACGCATACACATGAAAGGTGATGCCATGTCTATCTTGGCCCGCAGTGAACACTCACCTTCTTTAAACTCACCGGCGCGCATCTTTTCAAACAGTGCCAGGTTTTCTTCAACGCTGGTGTCACGATAAGGGCTGTTCTTGCCCGGCTCTTTCAAAGTGCCGCGGTACTCGCGCATCTGCTCGCCATTGAGAAAACACACATAAGCCAGACCTTTTTTGATCAACTCAACAGCATAGCCGTAGAGGTTATCAAAGTAGTCTGAGGAGTAATGGATATCACCGGCCCACTGGAAGCCCAGCCATTGCACGTCCGCTTTAATGGAATTCACATAGTCGATATTTTCCTTTTCCGGATTGGTATCGTCAAAGCGCAGGTTGCACTGGCCCTGATAATCCCTGGCAATACCGAAATTCAAGCAGATAGATTTGGCATGACCTATGTGCAGGAAGCCATTAGGCTCTGGTGGGAAACGGGTGTGCACATTGGTGTGCTTACCGCTCGCCAAATCTTCATCTATGATATTGCGAATGAAGTTACTTGGACGTACTTCGGTGTCCACATGACTCATGAAATTCCTCTTTGCGAACAATGGCAGTCTAACGAAAAGAGGCATGATCCTACAGATCATGCCTGGTTACAATCCTTCTAGAATAAAAACTGCGGCGCGCTTCGTCAAACCCGGCGCCATGATCCAAAAAGCAGCCAAAATGGCTGCTTTTTATCTGCGACCTTACTCAGTCACTATCTTGATACCCGGAATAATCTCCTGGGTCTTGCGGCCTTTGCGCTTCAGCCACATATAGAAACTAATCAGGGCAAGTACAAAGAAGCTTATCCAGGCGGTGGACTGCAATGGATGCTCGGCAAAAGTCGCACCTTGATAGACCACAGTGGCACTACCGTAAGCCAGTGCAAAGGTCCAGGTCGCCGCGAAAGTAGCCCAGCGACTGCCAAACTCATTCACCAGTGCGCCCATAGCGGCCACACAAGGCGTGTAGAGCAGAATAAACAGCAGATAGGAGAAGGCAGCCAATTGTCCGCTGAACCCTGCCTGCAGAGCCCCGAATGTGGACTGATCAACCCCCTGCTCTTCTGCAGCCAGGTTTTTATCTTCAACATGGCCCACAGACAGCTTAAGCGGATCTTCCATCACTATGCCGAACAGGTTGGCCGGAATGGTCGCCAGCGCCTCGGAGAAGCTGTCCATCAATGGAGTAAGCTCGCCATCACCGCCATCAGCCGTGCTATACAGGCTATTGAGCGTACCCACTACCGCTTCTTTGGCGAAGATCCCTGTCACTATCCCAACCGTGGCCGGCCAGTTATCTTCCTCTATCCCCATGGGCGAAAACACCGGAGTGATCTTCTGACTGGCGACACTGAGCAAAGACTCCTGACTGTCTTCATGGCCAAAACTACCATCGACCCCTATGGCATTAATAAAGTTAAGCAGAGTCACTACCACTACAATGGTCTTGCCGGCACCGAGAATAAAGCTCTTGGTACGTTTACCTGTGCGGGAAGCCACAGCTTTTAGCTTGGGCATTTCATAGCTTGGCAGCTCCATCACTACGGCACTGCTGTTACCGGGCAGCAAGGTCTTGCGCAGCAGCAGGCCTGTGCCTATCGCAGCCAAAATACCTATGAGATAGAGACCGAACACCAGGTTCTGACCTGAATCAGGGAAAAAAGCCGCAGCAAACAAGGCGTATACCGGTAATCTGGCACCGCAGGACATAAAGGGTGCCATCATACCCGTGACGATACGTTCACGTTCACTACCCAGTGTGCGGGTCGCCATGATGGCAGGCACAGAGCAGCCGAAACCGACTATCATGGGCACAAAGGCCTTGCCGGGCAGGCCGATGCGGCGCATCAAACCGTCAACAACAAAGGCCGCACGGGCCATATAGCCAGAGCCTTCCAACACAGACAAAGCCAAAAACAGCGCCGCGATAACCGGAATAAAGGTCGATACCGTCTGAATACCCTGACCTATACCACCGGCCAGCAGAGTCACCAACCAGGCAGGAGCACCTATGTTGGTGAGAAAAGCACCGAAATGATCAACAAACAGTGCACCGGCACTGATATCGAAGAAGTCGATAAAGGCACTGCCCACGTTGATGGCAAACATGAACATCAGGTACATCACCAGCAAAAATACCGGAATACCCAATACAGGATGCAATACCAACTTATCGAGTCTGTCACTCAAGGTCAGTTGACCGTCGGCATTGACAGAACCCTTGTAAACGCGCTCGACAAAGTCAAAACGTGTGGTAGCGACCATGATCTCAATGTCTTTGCCTTCGAGTGTCAATTGTTCTGTCACTCTGGAGACTTGTTCATCGAGTAAATTGTTTTGACAGGAACCACAACCCAGACCATTAGCCAACATAGCCAAGGCTCGGCCCCGACTTAATTGACTGTCGCTACCCATAATGGCAGCGACACCGCTTTCAATCGTGGCATCATACTTAAGCATCAAAGGCGATTCTGAAACCCGCCCTTCCAGCAGTGCTATCACCTGCTCCTTGACCCGCTCGACGTCTTGGGCTTCTCTTGAAGTCACGCCTATCACGGGGCAACCCAATTCTCGACTCATGGCTTGAGTATCGACCCGAATGCCACGCTTGACCGCTGCATCCATTTTATTGAGTACCACAACCATGGGAATACCCAGCTCACGCAGCTGCACTGTCAGATACAGGTGACGTTCGATATTGGTGGCATCCACCAAGTTGATAATGCCATCTACTTTCTGGCTGGCCAGATACTGCTGGGCAATCTGCTCATCCAACGAGCAATCACAGTTGCTACCGGCGGGAAGAAGATCGTAAATGCCGGGTAAATCAGTGAGAAAGACATCATCGCCATTAAGCGAAAAGTGGCCGGTTTTCTTTTCAACTGTCACCCCTGACCAGTTACCCACCTGTTGATTGGCACCTGTGAGGGCATTGAACAATGTCGACTTACCGGCATTGGGGTTGCCGACAGTGACACAATGAAACTGCTTAGTCATTGGCCTTTTCCACCTCTATAATCTGTGCCAGATCCTGACGCATGCACAACTTACTGCCGCGGATGTCCAATTCCAACCCGGATCCCATGGGAGCTCGACGGATCAAAGAAAAACGGGTATTTGGGGTGATCCCCATGGACAGGAGCTTGCGTTTGACCACTGCAGGCAGATCCAGATGGCCAACTTCGGAAATCATGGCGCGATCACCGGGTTTCAATTCACTTAACTTCATTGCCTCTACCACTGAAAACAGCATGCAAGCATGCGGGTAATGATTCGATTTTACCTGAAACCGTCAAATAAGAACTTTATCTGGATCAAGCTTTTCAACTGGTAACGATAATAGTTTTCAATTGTGTTGGCTATTATGAGTCAAAAGCGCTCGGGAATAAACCGCTTAAGCTCAAATAACCCAAACTGAATCCGGTATTTTTCTGCTTCAGATCCCAATTTCAGCTTAAAGAGTGCCACAACAAAATGTGGCGCAGATCACACTTTGTTGTTTTCTTTTTTAAATCAGCCTTCTTTATTCATAAGCATCATTAAAAAGTTATCGCCTTGTCATTTTTTTGCTCTATTCTTTAACATTAGCAATTCAGTAAATTACTGAAGCATGCCCAATAACTATAAATCGGCAATGAACGCGCTCAGGATGGAATGATGAAAATGGATAACTCGAGTAAACCAAGCCTTTGGGGGTTGGGTTGTGCTCTCCCCTTATTGTTTTTGTTGGCCTTTGCAGCCAAAGCCACCCCATGGGACGACAAGGATCCGGCCGAAGTTGAAGCCATCCTGGATGCCAAGTTTGCTGAAGGAAAATACTCTCCCAAAGGGGCTGACAGCTGCCTGATGTGTCACAAAAAGAACCAGAAGGTGATGGCGCTTTTTGATGGTGTCCACGGCAATCCCAACGTCTCTCAGTCTCCGATGGCCGATCTGCAATGCGAAGCCTGCCACGGTCCTATGGGAAAACACAACCGCGGCGGCAAGGAACCGATGATCACCTTCGGTGCCGACTCGCCGATACCGGCAGACAAACAAAACAGCGTTTGCCTCAGTTGCCACCAGGATGAACAGCGTCTTGGCTGGAGTGCCAGCCACCACGACACCGCCGGAGTTGCCTGTGCCAGTTGCCACCAAGTGCACACAGGCCATGACCCCATCCAGAGCCGTGAAACCGAGGTCGCCGTTTGCAGCAGCTGTCACTCAGAGCAACGTGCCGACATCCACAAACGTTCCGCTCACCCGATACGCACAGAGCAGATGGTCTGCAGCGACTGCCACAATCCTCACGGCAGTCTTGGGGACGCCAGCCTGAAACAGATGACGGTCAACGAAAACTGTTACAGCTGCCACGCCGAAAAGCGCGGGCCCAAGCTATGGGAACACGCCCCGGTGACAGACAACTGCGCCAGCTGTCATAACCCTCATGGCAGTGTCAACGAAGCCATGTTGCTGGCCAAACCGCCTCAGTTGTGTCAGCAGTGCCATGCCTCCGATGGCCATGCAGCCAGAGCTTACTTCCCTGCCAATGAGCAAACCGGCTTGATGCCCAACGCCTATAACGCCGGCAACTCCTGCCTGAACTGCCACACCCAGGTGCATGGTTCCAACCATCCATCCGGCAAACTCTTGCAGCGATAAGGAGCAGAGTATGGTTATCGAGAAACAGACACAGATGAAGCTGTCACTGCTGACGCTCACCATAGCCTGTGCACTGCAACCGGCCTGGGCCGGTGGCTATTCGCTGCAACAGGCCAATCGCGCCGAGCTCAAGCAAGACAAGTGGAGTTGCGGCCAGTGCAAGTTGCCACAGGAAAGCCGCGGCACGCTTGAAGCCGGTGTGGCCTACAATGATGGCGGCAATGCGGTGTTTGCCAATAGTAGCGGCACAGACGCCGATGGCGCCACCGGGCACCTTGGCGGTGATGTCGTTTTTTACGGTGAGCGGGGTTACCGCACCCACATTGAAGCCGACAAATTGGGCTATGACACCGGCAGTGCCAGCCTGAGCATGGGAAGACCCGGCCAATTTGATATCCGTCTGGGTTATCGCGCCTTGGCCAACTTCGGCCCGGACAATGGCATGAGCCCCTATATCAATCAGGACAACAGGCTGATGTTGCCGGACAACTGGCAAGCGGCCGCCCTCACCTCGCAGATGCCAGGGCTTAATGACAGCCTGACAAGCCAGCGACTGGAAATGAAGCGGGATCGCTTCACCCTGGATGCCCATTACCTGGGCAGCTTTTATAAAGCGGGGCTCAATTACCGTCACGAGCAAAGGGATGGTACTCGCCAAACCAACGGCAACTTTCTAACCAACTCCATGGCATTGGCCACCCGAGTGGATGACAGCACCGACGAACTGGAAGCCAAACTCTATTTCAAAGGAAAGGGCTGGTTGGCCGGCTTCAATTCGACCCTGAGCCAATACAGTAACGACTATCAGGCACTCTATTGGGAAAACGCCTTCTTACCCACATTTGGCGCCGCCTATAATGGTCAACTCGCCGACAATCCGGACAACAAGGCATTGAGAGTCGGCGCCGATCTGCAGTTATCCGAGGCCGGACATCAAATATTAATGCACACGGCATTCACCCGCATGACTCAGGATCAGGCGCTGTTACCGGCCACCATCAATGGTCCTTCACCCCAGTTGCCCGCAATCGATGGCGACATGCAGGTCGACGTGCTGGAACTCAAACTCAAGTATGCCGCCCGCATCAGCAGAGGCTTGTCGGTTCGCGGTGGCTATGACTATCGCGACCGGGAAAACAAGACACAACTTAAAGACTGGCCGCAGGTGAGCAGTGACAGCTGGCACCAGGGCAGCGCCACGCCCGCGGCCTATGACCACACCCGCCAAAGAGCCGATATCGCCTTTAACTACCGTTTTACCCGTGCCCTGTCTCTTGACGCAGGTTACGAGTATGAACACCACAGCTATAGCGATCTGGCGCGCGAATCCCTGTTCCAATCCAGCGTGTTTGCCAAGCTGAACCTGCGTGCCAGCCGCGATTGGCAGTTGTGGTTCAAAGGTGAACTCAGTGAGCGCAGTGGCGGCAGTTATCAGGCCTCCGAGCTGAGCCAAAGCCCCAATAATCCATGGATGCGTCAGTATTGGCTGGCGGATCGCAAGCAAACCCTGTTGCGACTGCAAAACGATTACCGCTTCAGCGATGCCCTGTCGTTCAGCCTGGCGCTAAATCACAAAAAGCAAGACTATGATGAGACGCTTATCGGCCTGGATGAAGTCAGCAGTTGGGGCTATGGCCTCAGTGGCAACTATCAATTCTCAGCCCAATTTGGCCTCAATGCCTGGCTCAATCAGGACTGGCAGGATACAGATCAAACCGGCTCAGCCTCTTTCGGCCCCAGCGGTTGGTACAGCCGTGCCAGTGACAGCAGCACAGTCGCCGGGTTCGGCATCTACTATAACGAGTTGCTGGATAAACAACTGGATCTGGGCTTCGACTGGCAATACTCAAAAGGCGAAAGCGACACAGATGTCAGCCAGGGGCTCACACTGGATTACGGCGACTATTATTCACGCCGTCATACCTTCAACGCCTTTGCCAAGTATCACTTCAGCGACAAGATGGCATTGAGGCTGGATTGGATGTTTGAACACTATCAGGACAGTGACTGGCTCAATCAGGGATTAACCCCAGATAGCATCCCCAACGTGCTCAGCCTTGGAGATCTTGGCCAGGACTATAACGCCCACTATCTGGGGCTGACACTGAGTTACTCCCTATAAGAGCAAGAGGCGAAGAGCGATGTCAAAGGAATACACCCCAAAAACTCCCCTGTTTTATCTAGGCGCGCCCCTGCTGACCGCCATGTTGGCTCTCTCAGGTTGCGGTGGTGATGATGGCAACCCGGGAACCCCAGGCGAACCGGGCGGCGAGCCGGCGATGAATATCAGTATGCTCAAAATTGAGGTCAAGGAAACGGCTCTCGAAGAGGGCATTACCCGGGTAGATTACCGGGTCACCAATCAGGATGACGAGCCTGTGGTTGGTATCCCCTCCGGGCGCTTCATTGCCGCGCAGTTGTTGCCGGAAGGCACCAGTGGCGCAGGCAACAGCAGTGAATGGCAGTATTTCACCGCCGAGACCTGCTCCAGCAGCTGCCCTGGCACCTATGTTGACCATAAAAATGGCAACTACTCCTACAGTTTCAGTGCCCCTTTCGACGGTATGAATGAAATAGCTGAAATCGCCGGCGCCACCCACAGAGTGGTGATCAAACTCGGTGGTGATACCTTGGCCGATGGCACCGCATTGCCGGTAACCAATGACCATTACGACTGGCAGCCACCCTCTGGGGCTCCGGCCTACAGCCGCAACATTGTCTCCATCGACACCTGTAACAGCTGTCACAATGACCTGGCGTTTCACGGCGGTAACTATAACCAGGTGGAAACCTGTGTCACTTGCCACAATGCCACTCGGATCAGCAATCCGGAAAACATCTTCCCGCAAATGATCCATGCCAAACATCTGGCCGGATTCCCCAAACCCTTGTCTGACTGTCAGACCTGTCATAAAGAGGATGAAACCCTCAGCGAACAGCACAACTGGTTCCGGGTGCCAACCATGGAGTCCTGTGGCAGTTGTCATAACAATATCGACTTCATTAAAGGCGAAGGTCATCCGGCGCAAGCGGATAACAGTAATTGTGTCGCTTGCCACAATCCGGATTGGACCCGCGAAGTCCATGCCAATCAGCAGAACATGGTGGCCCTAGAGCAATTCAAGGCCGAGGTCACCAACGCCAGTGTCAGCGGCAGCAGTTTGAGCTTCTCGCTCAAGTTGAGTAACCCGCAGACAGGTGCAGCCTATAACGACAGCGCCGACAAACAGCTGTTTGTCAGCGATCTCAGGATCTACGCCAACTGGGGCACCAGCTTTGATTACGCCACCCGCTCTGCCCGCTCAATTCGAGTGCATGAAGTGGCGCCGCTGTCCGGAAGTAATGGAGTCTATCAGTATCAGTTGGATGGACTGACCATTCCAGCCGGCAGTGAAGCCGATGCAGGCACCCTGGCGATTCAGGGCCGCGTCTGTGCCAGCCAAGGCATGCTGGTTGACTGCAGTGACAGCGCCGCCAGTGTGCTGGTTATCAAGTCGAGCCATCAGTCGTTCAACATGGCGGGCCTCACCACGGCCGGGCGGCGCCAGGTGGTCAGCAACGAAACCTGTGGCAGCTGCCATGGCGATCAGCAATTGAACTTCCACGGTGCCCGCAACGACTTGGCCGGTCAGTGTCAACTGTGCCACAACCCCAATATGCAGGCCGATGCCACCGCTGCCAATCCGTCGGCAACGAGTGCCGACTTCAAACAGCTGATCCATGCGCTGCACTCTGCCCGCTACGAAGGGTTCGAGACGCTGCAATTCCCGGGGAACATAGGCAACTGTGCTCACTGCCACAGCAAAGATGAAAATGGCGTGCTGAGTATGGCGCTGCCGCTCAACTCGGCAGTGCAACCCTTAAGTCTGAATGACGGCAGCTTCACCAGCCCAACGGCGGCAATTTGCAGTAACTGCCACCAGAGCGATGGTGCCCGCAACCATATGACACAACAGGGAGCCGTATTCCAGGGCTCTGAAGCCGATGCCAAGGCAGGAACAGAAAGCTGCGCCACCTGTCATGGACAAGGCGGCCTGGCCGATGTCACCAAGGTGCATCCTATCGCTCAGTAACAACAATAAGCCGCCCTTTAAGGGCGGCAATAACAGGAAAGAGCCGGTATTTAAACACTGGCTCAGTCGTGCAATCAAAGCAATGCAGGGAAATAATGATGAAAAGCTCAAGACTGGTTAAAGGGCATACCCGCCTGGCATTGGCCACTCTGATGTCGCTGACGCTCATGGCATGTGGCAGTGACGGCAAGGATGGCGAAGACGGTAAGGACGGCGTGATCGGAGTGAATATCGATGCCACTCCCACCCTCAAGGTCAAGTTTACCGACGCCAAAGTGGAAGCAGGAAAGGTCACTGTTGACTTTATGTTGACCAACGCCAATGGCGTAGCTGTGCTGGGTCTGAACAAAGACTATGACCTCAGATTTGGTATCGCTCAGCTGACACATGTGACCGAAACCATAGGTGAAGGCGAAGAAGCCAGAGAAGCCGACTGGGGATTCCAATGGCAAGCCTATATCAATAGCCTCAAACAACCATCATCGGTTCCCGATGGGGTGGACAACCTCAGTCCATCGCCTCAGTATCAGGCTGGAGTCGAAGCCGCCAGCGCCTGCGATACCTGTCTGGTGGACAATGGCGATGGCAGCTATAGCTATAGTTATCAGGTCAATATTGCCGAAGTCACAGAGCCGCTGGCCATAGCTTATGATGCCGATGCCACTCAAAGGGCCACGCTGGAACTGAAACTGCCTCAAATTACCGCCAATGCCCATTATGATTGGCAACCGTCCAGCGGCAAGACAGAAGGCATTCAGACCCGCAATGTGGTCACCATTGATGCCTGTTACACCTGTCACCAACCGGACAGCCTGGAGCTGCACGGCGGACGGCGGATAGCGCTGGAAAACTGCGCCTCCTGCCATACTGCGACCTCTGGTGATCCTGAGTCGGGTAACAGTGTGGAGTTCACCTATCTGATCCACGCCATTCACCGCGGCGCAGAACGGCATACCTATGATGCCGATGGCAATGAAGTGCCGGCACCATACAAGATTGTCGGTTATGGAGGCAGCGTCCACGACTATGGTGTGGTCGGCTTCCCCCGTAAGCCTGCTTCAGACTGTAGCGTCTGTCACCAGGAAGGCAGTGGCGCCCCGGCCAATGCCGACTTGTTCAAGGCAGAGAAAAGCAATACCGCCTGTGTCGCCTGTCACACGGAAAAACCTTCATCCCACCACTCCAGCACAGATTGTATGGCTTGCCACAACACGGACAATACCTATCACGGTACCGGCAGCGCAGCCAAGCGCCACGGTGATGTGATGCAAGCCTTCACTCTGGCTGCCGAACTGAGCGTCAAGGTGTTGGAGGTCAGCAGCAACACCGGCAAGATGACCTTTAAAGTGCAGGTTTTGGACAAAGACGGTAACGCCATGGAGCAAAGCTTTATCGATCAGAGTAGCCGTATGATAGTGGGCTGGGATGTAGACAAGGACTACCCAGCCTACAACGAAGCCTCCTACAGCCAGCGCCGTATTCGTCTCAGTGAAGGCAGTTTTGACGCCACCAGCAAGAGCTATACGCTGACTCCGGCGTTTGATATGCCGGCAAACCCGGATGGCAAGAGCTTTGAAATCTGGTCGGCACTGGAAGCCTGCTTCAATAACGGCGGTTATGGTGTTGCCGATATTCAACTGACAGACTGTGCAACCGACGGCGTTCGCTCTGTGGCTATCCAGCAGGAACCCTACCGCTTTGTCTGGGGCAACAATGGTGTCGACAGCAGTATGGATGCCATGGCCCGCCGCGCCATCATAGACCCGACCAAGTGTCAGAGTTGTCATGGCAAGGAGATCCATCACTATGACAATGGCGTCAACTGCCAAACCTGCCATACACCGGATAAGACACTGCGAAATGATGCCGATTATCCCGGCGGCAAAATCCCCTCAAGCTTTGCCTGGAAGGCACACGAGCGTGAAGGCCACTTCCTCAAATATGCAGGGCTTAAGTCCGGCACTGTGCTGAAAACCGATTGTGCCACCTGTCATGCAGAGTCCTCCGGCAGCGTCACAGGTATCACTCTGGGTCGCTCACCGGATCGCGTCTGGCGCTATGGTGACATCAGCAATGGCGGCGCGGATATCTGGGTATCCTCAGATGCCGGCTCCTGTTTGAGCTGCCACCAGCAGTACCTGAGTGATGCAGCCAAATCGCATATTCAGGCCAACGGCGGTATTCTGGATGGCATGGATGAAGCCGATGTCCGTAATCGTGCCAAAGAGGCCTGTGCCACCTGTCACACCCCGGCTCAGCTGATGACAGCACACGGCAATTAAACTCAATATTGCTACCAAAGGGAGGCTTTCGCCTCCCTTTTTTATGCAGCAAAATTCGTTAAAAAAGCCTTTAAAACACACGTTTTTTTGATCAGGATTAACTTTTTTTGATCTAGCGGTATACCCCTAAAGAAATAGTCGGATCTTAATCACATAACCCATCTAAAGTGACTGATTAATCCCCACCACTTGGGTAGCCTTGGCCTTGGAAAAATAATTCCACACACTTTCCATGGTTGATGAGATTTATTCTTATTTAACCTCTGGTTAGTGATGATTAAAATCACTTGCAGGGAAATATCATGATGAAACGGTTTAATTTCAATGCCGCGACGAAAGCGATGTTGGGTGCCGGTTTGCTGTCTCTGATGCTGGCCGGTTGTGGCAGCGACGGTTCAGATGGCGAACCAGGTAAGCCAGGTCCTGTCGGCACACCTATAAGCAAAGTCAACACGCTGAAATCCAAGATTAATTCCGCGTCTGTAGACACCAACGGCTTCCTGACAATCAACTTCAGCTTGTCTGATGCCAACGGCGCCGCCGTCTTTGGTTTGAAAAACACTGACATAGGTGCAGTCTCCTTCGGCCGTGTCGGCAGCGAAGATGAGATTGAAGGCCTGACCGATGTAGAAGGCCAAGCGAGAGAAATCTGGCTGAGCTACTTTAACAAAGACAAAGGTGATGGCTTCTACACTGGCTCTTCCTACTTCCAGGGTAAAAACTGTGAAGACTGTCTGACCGACAATCAGGACGGCACCTACACACTGAAACTGAACAAAGCCATAGATACTCTGGGTAAATACGACTACAAGGCCGACATGGTCAACGGTATTTATCTTGGCATCAAGACAGCCAATGCGGCCAACGTTAATCTGGTTAACAACAGTTTCTTCTACTGGCAACCCTCTTCCGATACTACTCAGGCCAAACCCAAGCCGATTATCGCCGATGAAACCTGTCAAAGCTGTCACAGACCCGGTCATGATGGCGCACTGGCCATGCACGGTGGCAAACACGTCACCCTGGAAAGCTGTACTTTCTGTCACACCGACTACAACAGCTACATGAAAGATGACAAGGACGAAAATGACCAAGTGATCGGTAGCCACAAATTCGACGGCTCCATCAAAGGCATGGCACACGAAGTGCACAGTCATGCCTTCTACAACGGTATTTTCCCGCAATCAGCCAGCAACTGTCAGACCTGTCACCAACCCAGTGAAACTCTAACCATGGCCGATGCCTGGAAAGCCGACAAGGATTCCGCAACCTGTCTGAATTGTCACAACAGCCCATATGCCGTGCCTTCCTGGCACTGGGATGCAGAAAACAACCAGATCCTAGAAAACAAGCAAAACTGTGTTTCCTGCCACAATGATCCTGATGGTGCCCGAGGTGCCGAACGCGCCCACTATAGCAGCAACGACAGTGCTCAGGCCGCCAAAACCCGCGTCATTTTCAATAGCATGACCTATGATGAGGCCAGCAAGACAGTCACGGCCAATATGACGGTCAAGCACGGCGACACCAATGTGACGCTGGCGCAGATTGACTCCAGCCCATACTCACACGGCGGTTTCACCAGCGCCATCGTCTTCAACGGCGTGGTTAAAGACGACTTCCTGGTTAACTACCAGAAAGTGGGTTACGACCACTTCAGTGAAGGCGCCGACGGCAGCATAGATGTCACCTTCAGCGACGGCGACTTCAAAGTAGCCGAAGTCATGGGTACACCTGAGGTCAAAGTGGCCTTGAGCAGCCAGCTGCATGTCTGCTTCGATGGCAAAGGCGCTGTAGCCAACTGTAAGCCAGTCGCAGACGGTGTTATCCCTAACTCCGGTCCTTACGTGCCATCTGACACAGTTTACTTCAATGTGGATGGCAGCAAAGTCGACAAGACGCCAAGGGTTCAACATGCCGAAATGACAGCTTGTCAGCAGTGTCACACCACTGCCATCAAGCATCGTTTCTCCAACGACATCGACGGTTGTGCCTCCTGCCACAACGGAACCAAAGACAAGAAGGGTAATGGCTCATCTAACCTGGCATACATAGTGCACTCCAAGCACTACCTGTATGACAGCTCAGGCAATGGCTTCTTCAAGAAGACAGACTGTCAGACCTGTCACGGTAAAGACGGCTTCTCACTGAAGAAAATTGCCGCCGATGCCGCGCCGGTTGCCTTCGGCAAGACCGAAGATGAAACAGAGCAGACTCTGGTATCACCACAGACTGCCGCCTGCGCCAGCTGTCACCAACCGCCATACGGCCTGAGTGAAACCACTATCAACCACATAGTGACCAATGGTGGTGTGATAGGTACAGGCCACGGTGTAGCTGCAAGTGATTATGACGCCCAGAAAGGCCAAGAAGCCTGCGCTACCTGTCATACAGACTCCCAGCTGTTGGAAGCTCACTCCAACTGGAGTTTCGATCACTAATACTTAACCCTAAAGAGAGGCTTCGGCCTCTCTTTTTTTATCTGTCAAATTGTTAAAATCGAATTAAAAAACAGCGTTTTTTTGATCGAGATTAAGTTTTTCCTACCAGCTCAAATACCTCTTTATAAATAGAAAGATCCAAGTCACACATTAACACCAGTTATGCAGCTTTTCGGCCCTGCTTGAGTTAGCCTTTTCAAGGGGAAATCCTATTTCCGGTATCGGGTTAAGGGCCAATTACATAATCAATTTGGTTGACTCAAATCAACCACTCCCTAAACCAGATACTTCCACTATTGCAGGGAACAAGATGATGAACGCACAAAAAACCAGAATCGCACTGCTGCTGGCAGCCAGTGCAGCTACTCTGGCCTTAGGTGGCTGTGGTGGCGATGATGGCAACGATGGTAATCCAGGTAACCCAGGCGGCGAGCCGGCAGGCGAAATCAAAGCACTGCATTTCAGCTTTGAGCAGGCCGTTGTCAAAGACGGTATCCCAACTGTCGAATTTACCGTGACCAACGAAGACGATATGCCGGTAGTTGGCTTGCAGAAGTTCCGCTTCGCCGCCGCTCAGTTGCTGCCGGAAGGCGCAACCGGTGCAGGTAACGCCTCTCAGTGGCAATATTTCGGCAACGAAGACTGCACTGTAAGCAGCAGCTGCGCAGGCACTTTCGTTGACCACAAAAACGGTAGCTACAGCTACACCTTCAGCAAGACACTCAATGAACTGAGTAAAGATAGCATCAGCTTCAACCCTGAGCTGGCTCAGCGGGTATTGCTGCGTGCTTACAACACACCACTGCCTGACGGCACTCTGATCCCCAACAGCAACGCCTTCGTCGACTTCAGTGCCGACTCAGGTGCTGCCGCATACAGCCGCATGCTGGTGAGTACTGATAGCTGTAATACCTGTCACGGTGACTTGGCCGACGTCAAACATAACGGTGGCTATCCTGACGTCAACTATTGTGCCACTTGCCACACTCCTGGTCGGGTTGGTGAAGGAAAAGAGTTCAATGTCCTTATTCACGCCAAGCACAAGGACCTGGGGCTGGATGCGCTTAACAGCTGCCAATCCTGTCACAACGACACCAATGTCGAGCTGACGCCCGATTGGGGCAACTGGTCCAAAGTGCCTACTGCTGCAAGTTGCGGTAGCTGCCACAGCAACATAGATTTTGCTGCAGGCCAAGGCCACAGCCAACAAACCGACAACTCCAACTGTATCGCCTGTCACAACAGCAAGTGGACAGAAGAGCTGCACACAGGTGTAACCGGTGATAAGCGCGCCGTTATCGCTCAGCGCGGTCTGGCCGCAGAGATGACAGGCAATGCCGACAACAGTGCCACTCTGACTGTGACTCTGCTGGATAAAGCCGGTAATGCGCTGGATGCCAACAAGGAGCTGGCCAAGATCAAGCGCCTGGAAACCATCACTAACGTGGGCCCTAACTTCCCTGTCATGGGCTACAACGTCAGCCCTGGAAGCGGTAAAGCCAAGGTTGCCAAAGATCTGGTTAAAGACGGCCAGCTGCAGGACGCCGTGACCCTGGTTGACGGCAAGCTGCAATTTACCGTTCAAGATCTGCCTTTCGGTGCCGGTGATGCCGATACTGCCTTCAGCTTTATCGGTCTGGAAATGTGCAACCAAGGCAGCGAGCTCATCGCCTGTGCCGATGGCGTTGCCACTACCAGTATGAAAGCTCAACTGGCCTTCGCTACCAAGTCGGGTGATGCGCCTAGTCACCGTCATATCGACTCTGTGGACTTTGCCACCTGTGAAGGCTGTCACAGCGACACCTTCGAACTGCACAAAGGCCACCACTCCGGCTTTGTGATGACAGACCAGCTTGCTCGCGAAGTGAATGGCAAGCTCACCGTCGGTGTTGATGGCTGTGTGGCCTGTCATACACCTGATGGGACTTACGCCAGCGGTGCCAACAAAGGCGCCTTGGAGATGAAACTGCACAAGACCCACATTGAAAAGGCTCACGGCCTGATCGGTGGCAACTGTTCAGCCTGTCACAGTAAGCTGAATCTTGATGCCTTCAAGAACAAAGGCGCTCTGGCCACCTCAGCAGGTAAGTACACCACGCCTATCACTGCTACCTGTACTTCTTGTCACACTGTCGGTGGTGACTACATGGTACACACCAAGGAGCAACTGGAAGCCTACGGCGCTGTGGTAGATGGTGATTACACCCCTGCCAACCAGGCTGCGCAGCTGGAAACCTGTTTCTACTGCCACAAACCAACCGCCGCAGATCACACTCAGGTGAAGATGTAATTTGCCCAGGCCGGGGGAGTTACCTCCCCCGTCTTTCAAGGGTTTGGACAAATTAAGGATGCCTAATATGAGAATCAGCAAAAATATACCAACACTGCTAAGCGCCCTGCTGGCGACGGCAGTGTTATCTTTTGGTATCACCCAGGTGGCTCACGCCTCCAAGTGGGACGCCAAAATGAGCCCGGAAGAAGTGGAAGCGACTTTGGATCAGAAGTTTGCCGAAGGCAGCTACTCTTCCAAGGGCGCCGACTCCTGTCTGATGTGCCACAAGAAGTCAGAGAAGGTCATGGACCTGTTCAAAGGGGTTCACGGTGCCATCGACTCCAGCAAGAGTCCTATGGCCGGACTACAATGCGAAGCCTGTCACGGCCCTATGGGCAAACACAACCGTGGCGGTAACGAACCCATGATTACCTTCGGTAAGGGTTCAACCCTGGCAGCCGACAAGCAGAACAGTGTCTGTCTCTCCTGTCACCAGGATGACAAGCGTATGTCCTGGAACGGTGGTCACCACGACAACGCCGATGTTGCCTGTGCCTCTTGCCACAGCGTGCATACCGCCAAGGATCCTGTGCTCTCCAAGAACACTGAAATGGAAGTCTGTACCAGCTGTCACACCAAGCAAAAGGCTGATATGAACAAGCGTTCCAGCCACCCGCTGAAGTGGGCACAGATGGTGTGCAGCGACTGTCACAACCCTCACGGCAGCACCACAGATGCCGATCTGAACAAGGCGTCAGTCAATGACACTTGTTACAGCTGCCATGCGGAGAAGCGCGGCCCAAAACTCTGGGAGCATGCACCCGTCACTGAGAATTGTGTCACTTGCCACAATCCCCACGGCAGTGTTAACGATGGCATGCTGAAGACCCGAGCGCCGCAACTATGTCAACAGTGTCACGCCAGCGACGGCCACGCCAGCCGTGCCTATCTGGGTAACACAGGCATGGGTTCTCAGGTCAACGACAACGCCTTTACCGGTGGTCGCAGCTGCCTGAACTGTCACAGCCAGATCCATGGTTCCAACCATCCATCCGGCAAGTTGTTCCAACGCTAAGGAGGCGGGAAGATGAAATTCAAACTTAATTTGATCACCCTGGCTCTGCTGGCTCCTGCCAGCCTGGCGATGGCCGCTGACGGTTATGACTTGGCCAACGCCAATACCGAAAAGGTGAAGTTTTCGGCCTGGAGCTGTAAGGGTTGCGTCAGTGAAACCGGTGTATCCGGCACTATTGGCGCCGGGGTCGGCTATAACGACTCTGACGATATCCGTTCTGCCAACGCCTTTGCCGCCGAAGATGACTTTGCCGGCAAGGTGGACGCAGACCTGAGCTATCGCGGTGAAAACGGCTATCGAGCCAGTATCGAAGCCGATAATCTGGGTATGGAAAACGGCCGGGTCGATATCAATGCCGGTAAACTCGGGCAGTACAACATCAACCTGAACTACCGTCAGATCCACACCTATAAGACAGACTCAGCCATGAGCCCTTATCTGGGAGCCGGCAGCGGCAACCTGACACTGCCGGCTAACTGGCAGACAGCCGGTGGCAGCAGCGAGATGCCCATGCTGTATGACAGCCTGAGCCCACTTGAGCTGTCGCTCAAGCGCAAGCGCGCGGGCCTGGGCCTTGAATATCAAGGTGAAGAGCTGTGGAGCACCTATGTCACCTATATGCGCGAAGAAAAAACCGGCCTGAAAACTGCGTCCGGCAGCTTCTTCAACCAGTCAATGATGCTGGCCGAGCCTGTGGACTACACCACAGACACCATAGAGGCCGGGATCAAACTCAAGGGTGACAACTGGTTTACCGCACTCAACTACAATGGTTCATTCTTCAAGAATGACATCCAGACCTTGAGATTCGATAACGCCTTCAACCCAACCTTTGGTGCCCAAAGGGCGGGCTATATGAGCCTGGATCCGGATAACGAGTCTCACACAGTGACCTTGAGCGGCCAATTTGCCCAGAAAGGCGCCGTGGTCAGCGGCCGTTTGTTTGCCGGACAGATGACCCAGGATGAGGCCTTTATCACCTCGGGTTACGGCTATCAATTGCCGCAGGAATCCCTGGACGGTAAAGTCGATATCCTCGGGATGAACCTCAAGGCGGTCAAACGCGCCACCCGCAATCTGCGGATAAGCGGCAGTTATGATTACTACGACAGGGACAACCAGACCCAGATCCAGGAATGGACTCAGATCAGTATCAATAACGTCAGTGGTCGTGTGGCCTACAACACCCCTTATGACAACACCAGTCACAAGGCCAAGTTGGCCATGGATTACCGGATTGCCAACGGCATGAAGTTGGACGCAGGTTATGACTACCGTCGTGATGAACGCAGCTATCAGGACAGGGAAATCACCGACGAGAACAGCGTTTGGGCCCGTTTCAGTCTCAACAGCTTTGAACACTGGAATATGTGGATCAAGGGCAGCTATGGCAAGCGCGATGGCTCAGAGTACGAAACATCTGAGTGGACCTCTTCCGAGTCCAACAAGTTGCTGCGCAAGTACAATCTGGCCGACCGCAAGCGCACTCAGGTTGAGGCCAGGGTGACTCACAGCCCTATCGACACCCTGACCTTGGATTTCGGTGCCCGCTATGCGCTGGATGACTACAACAACACGGTTATCGGTTTGACTGAATCCAAAGACCTCAGCTATGACGCCAGCATCAGCTATTTGCTGACAGACGATCTCAGCCTGAGTGCCTTCTACAACCATCAGACCATAGACTCAGATCAGGCCGGCAGCAGCAACTTCAGCACTGTCACCTGGACAGGAACCGTGGAAGACAAGGTAGATGTCATAGGGGCCGGTTTGGCCTACGACAACCTGCTGGAGAAGAAACTGCGTCTGGGGCTGGATTACACCTACTCTGACTCGGATTCCAGCACTCAGGTACGCCAAGGCATCACAGGCGACTATGGCGATTACTATGCCAAAGTGCACAACGTTAACCTCTATGCCCAGTATCAGGCTACTGAGAAAATGGCGCTGCGTCTTGACTACAAGATGGAGAAATACGAGGACAACGACGCAGGTAACGATATCGCCCCGGATGGTATCTGGAACCTGGTCAGCTTTGGTGACAACAGCCATGACTACACGGCTCACCTGATCATGTTGAGCGTCAACTACCGTCTGTAATTCTCGCTCTTAGCTCCCAAAAGCCCGCTTTTCGCGGGCTTTTTTATCTCTTCCCACCCTCACCCCAAACCAACAAGCATTCGGTAAAATTCCTCTTGCCAGCGGCCCTTTTTGCAGCTTACACTGCGAAACGTTACATCTTTGTAACAATTATAACAATTAAGATTATATGACCTGAGGACAATGGCATGAGAATCACTCATACACTACAAGGAATAGCCTTGCTCGCGGCCCTTTCCAGCACCAGCGCGCTGGCCGATAACATTCGTGCCAGCCTGGAGATGAGCCAGCAGAGCTATAAGGCCAGTGATAACGTGTTGGTCACTGTGACCCTGACCAATGACGCCAACCAGCCGGTAAAACTGCTCAAGTGGTACACAGCCGCTGATGGAGTGGAAGAATCCCTGTTCAAAGTCAATGCCGATGGCCTTGACCGTCACTATCTTGGTGCCCATTTCAAACGCCCGGCACCCGGCAAACAGGACTATATCAAACTCAAATCCGGTGAGAGTGTGTCCTATCAGGTAGAGTTATCCTCACTTTACGACATGAGCAGCAGCGGCAACTACGAGATAAGCTATGATGTCAGTTCGTTGCAACTCTTCTCCCCCAACCCGGGCCAACAAAAGAAACTGGCCCGCTTAGGGATAGAAGGGATACATTCAGATCCGGTCAGCTTCTATGTGGAAGGCCGTGAATTCAAGTCCGGCGCCAACAAGGGTAAACCCGGCAGTGGCGATGGCGGTACGTCACCCGACGGTATCAGCTTTACCGGCCGTTGCAGCAATTCCCAACAGAGCGATATTCTGGCGGGACTGGATGCCGCCCGCGCCATGGCGGCCGACAGCAAACAATACCTCGCGAGCAACAACAACCCCTCAAGCTCGGTGCGTTATGCCACCTGGTTTGGCAGTTACAACAGCAGCCGCTGGAATAGCGTCAGCAGCAACTTCAGTGCCATAGACTCGGCCTTGAACAATCAGCCACTGACCTTCGATTGCAGCTGTAAGAAGAGCTATTACGCCTACGTTTACCCGACTCAACCCTACAAGATCTACATGTGTAACGCCTTCTGGAGCGCACCGGTATCGGGCACCGACTCCAAGGGCGGCACCATAGTCCATGAAATGAGTCACTTCAATGTGGTGGCGGGAACCGATGACATTGTCTACGGCCAAAGTGGCGCCAAATCGCTGGCCCTGAGTAATCCTGCCCAGGCGATTCAAAACGCCGACAGCCACGAATACTTTGCTGAAAACACCCCCTTTCAAAACTAAGGAAGCTATAGCAGATTAGTTTACCTTTCGTGGGCCGGCTCCTCCGGCCCACCTCCCTGTTACCTTGTGAGCTTGGGCGGACGGAACTGCCCCCTTTTTTCCTCATAGTCTCAGAGCCATCCCATAACAGCCATCAAGCACTTGCAAGCCTTTCGCCTTTAAGCCAATGTAAGGCGCAACCTTTATGATGAGAATCTATTGATGAAGTTGAAATATCCTTGTGCCTTGGTCGCCCTTTTTCCGCTATCGGCCATGGCTGCACAACCCGAGGGGTTAATGGCCGGGGTGTTTACCATACTGGTGCTGGGTGGTTTTACTCTGGTTAACCTGCTACTGCAGCTGGTTTTTTACTTCAACGGCCAATATAGCCGCCCTAGGTTTGTCCGCAGCCATATCTATTGGACCTTGCCCATTCCGCTCATTACCCTGTTACTTGTCCTCTGGGATCATGCCTCTGTTGCCGATCTCAGTATGAACTTCGGTTTGGTGTTGATAGCCGTGGCACTGGCGTTGTTGCCACTGCAACTGAAAAACTCGGCCAAGGGCGCCGGACCTCAGGCTGGTTGGCGCCTGCTGGCAACCTCCGCCTTATTGTTGCTGCTGGCCAATTTCATCTGGCCACTGACTATCCCGGCGATGCTTATCGCCTGGAGTGCTAGCGATTGGCAGCAGCGCAGAGAAAACGGCTTTAAGCTCAGCCGGATAGTGTTACTGCTGGCGGCGCTGGGGCTGACATTGTATGAAGGCTTTCAGGCCTGGCAACATTTTTTCGGTGCCTGATTTTCGAAGCCTGATTTTCGGAGCCTAGTTTTCGAAGCCTAAGTAGGGTCTGATATCCATCAAAAACCAGGAAATATAATGAAAACTGCCGCTCTGCCCAGTGATTTCCCGCTACTCAATGAGGTGCGAGCCTGCACCCTGTGCCGGGATAAACTGCCGCTGCCGCCCAAGCCGATACTGCAGGCCCACCCTGACGCCAGGATTTTAATCGCGGGGCAAGCGCCCGGCAGAATAACCCATGAGCGTGGCCTGCCCTTTGACGATGCCAGCGGCGACCGGCTAAGGCAGTGGCTGGGGGTGAGCCGAGAGCAGTTTTATAACCCCAGGCTGTTTGCTGTCATTCCCATGGGATTTTGCTATCCGGGAACAGTTGAAAAACAGGGTCGCAAGCAGGGTGATATGCCGCCGCGGCCAGAATGCTCTGCTACCTGGCACCCAAGGCTTTTTGCCGCCCTGCCCAATATTGAGCTGACGCTTATCCTTGGCAAATACGCCATGGCCTGGCACCTTAATGGCAGTCCGCTGGCCAAGGCGTCCGTCAGCACCGCCGTGGCAGAAGCTGACTCGCTGTGGCCGACAAAACTGGTGCTGCCTCACCCGAGTCCGCGTAATCGCCTCTGGTTTAAACAGCACCCGGAATTTGAGCAAAACCTGTTACCCAGGCTCAGGCAGAGAGTCGCCGAGTTATTGGCACATTAGGGTCTGTTGACCCTTGAAGATGGTTTTTGCAGCTTTTGTCGTTTTTTATACCAAACAACGACAAATGCTACTCAAAGGGCTCGGCTAGACGCGCTTTACTTTTTGTTGCAAGGTATTTACCTAGGCCCCTAGGCTGCATACCTTGCGTCGCGATTAAAACGCGTCTAGTACGAGCAAAATTCAACCATGAAAGGTCAACAGACCCTAGAGGCTCGCATGTATTTTCTCGACGCCGCGACCGCGCAGCAAATAGTGGATCGCACCATGAACATCATCGACCACAATATCAATGTGATGAACAGTCAAGGGGTGATCCTCGGCTCCGGCGACAAGCAGCGACTCAACAGTGTCCATGAAGGCGCCCTTCTGGCCATAGCCCAAAACCGCACTGTAGTGATAGATGAAGGCAGTCGCCACAGCCTGCACGGCGTCAAACCCGGGATCAACCTGCCGCTGCACTACCACGGCAAGATAATCGGCGTTGTTGGCATTACCGGTAATCCGGCGGAGCTGCTGCACTATGGCGAGTTGTTGAAAATGACCGCCGAAATGATGGTCGAGCAAGCCAACTCCCTCGAGCTGGATCTCTGGCATAAACGCCAGCGGGAAGAGTTTATTCTGCAACTGCTGAAACGTGACAGTTATAGCGAAAGCGATTTTTGTGCCTGGGCCGCCCAGCTGCAGATAGATCTGCAAAAACCCAGAGTTGCCGCCGTGATAGAACTCGCCAAAGGCGAAAGCAAGGCCACAGATCTCAAGGAGATCCAGCGCTTACTCGAGTATCCCCAAAGGGACAACCTGGTGGCCATGACCGCCATGGATCAGTTGGTGATCCTCAAACCCGCCTTTCTCGATGGTCGCAGCTGGGATCCGGCGCTTGAGGATCTGCGAATCGAGAAATTGCTTGCCCGTTTGCCGGCCGACACCCAGGGCCGGCTCAAAATCGCGCTGGGGCATTTCTTTCCCGGTGAAGGCGGTATTCGGCGCTCATATCAAACCGCGCTGGAAACCCTGAGATTGGGAAAGAAACGCGCGCCGGAAAAGACCAAATACCTCTATCAGGATCACGCGCTGGCGGTATTGTTGTCCGGGCTGGTTAATAGCTGGCGCGGTCAGGAACTGGCTGCGCCTTTTCGCAAACTGCAACAGCATGACAAAAAGGGCCTGTTGCTGCGTACACTGAGTGCCTATCTGCAACACTTCGGCGACCAGCAACAATGTGCCAAGGCCCTGTTTATCCATCGTAATACCCTGAGATACCGCCTGGAGCGTATCAGTGAAATCACCGGCATAGAACTGCAAAGCCTGGATGGATTACTGCAACTCTACCTGGGGGAAGTCCTCAGTCGCCTGGAACACAAATAATTGTGCATACGCACAAAAAACTCCCCTCTTTCAGGGGGGAATTCCGTATTTTCCCCTAAAGCCATCACGGCGCGGCAACTGGGATAATAATCGCCAGCCCGCCTTTGCGCCGGCGCCCCAACCCTACACAAATAACGACCCAATAAGGGACACTTATGAGCCTGGTACTAGTACTATTGGCGGTGATCATCTTTATTGTTATCGCCACCTCAACATTTAAACTACACCCCTTTTTGACGCTGTTGCTGGCGTCATTTATCGCCGCCTTCGGATTCGGCCTGCCCGCCGGGGAAATCGCCAAAACCATCAGTGGTGGTTTTGGAGGTATTCTTGGTTATATAGGGCTGGTGATAGTCCTGGGAACTATCATAGGCACAGTGCTGGAAAAGAGCGGCGCGGCCATCACCATGGCCGATGTGGTCATCAAGGTGCTCGGGCAGCGCTTCCCGACTCTGACCATGTCCATCATAGGTTATATCGTTTCCATCCCGGTGTTTTGTGACTCGGGCTTTGTGATCCTCAACAGCCTGAAACAGTCTCTGGCCAATAGAATGCAGGTTTCCAGCGTTGCCATGAGCGTCGCCCTGGCCACCGGCCTCTATGCTACCCACACCTTTGTGCCGCCCACTCCCGGCCCGATTGCCGCCGCCGGTAACCTGCAACTGGAAGCCAGTCTGGGGCTGGTGATTGCCGTCGGCATCCTGGTTTCTGCCGTTGCCGCCTTCGCCGGTTTACTCTGGGCCAACCGCTTTATGAACACTGAGCCGGATGGTGAAGGCGCCGAAGAGCTCAAGGCTTCTGCCGAAGAATTTGAAACACTCAAGGCTGCTTATGGCAAGCTGCCAAGCCCCTTGGCGGCGTTCTCACCTATTTTTGTTCCTATTTTGCTGATCTGCCTTGGCTCTATCGCCGCCTTCCCTTCCAAGCCCATGGGTGAAGGCATGCTGTTCAGCCTGTTCCATTTCCTCGGCCAACCGCTCAACGCCTTGATGATAGGCCTGGGGCTGTCACTCTTGCTGCTCAAGGGCGACAACAAGGTCAAAGAGTTTTCCGATCGTATCTCACAGGGCCTGGCTGTTGCCGCCCCCATACTGCTGATTACCGGGGCCGGCGGCGCTTTTGGCGCTGTGATCAAAGCCACGCCTATCGGTGACTTTATCGGCACTTCACTGTCAGCTCTGGGTATAGGTATCTTTATGCCCTTCCTGGTGGCGGCGGCACTGAAGTCGGCTCAAGGCTCCTCCACTGTGGCGCTGGTAGCCACTTCGGCTCTGGTAGCCCCCATGTTGGGAGATATCGGCCTTGGCAGCGAAATGGGCCGGGTGCTGACCGTCATGGCCATAGGCGCCGGTGCCATGACAGTGTCCCACGCCAACGACAGCTTCTTCTGGGTGGTTACTCAGTTCAGCCGTATGAGCGTAGCCCAGGCCTATCGGGCTCAGACCATGGCGACCCTAATTCAGGGGATCACCGCCATCATCTTCGTCTGGCTGCTTAGCCTGGTTCTGCTCTAAACTCTTCCCTTGCTGCTGCCGGTTTCACCGGCAGCCCGTTGTACAGGAAATCAGATGAAAATAGTGATAGCACCGGATTCCTTCAAGGAAAGCCTGAGCGCCCTCGAAGTTGCCAATGAAATTGAAGCAGGCTTTAAACACAGGCTGCCGGATGCCGAGTACCTCAAAGTGCCGGTGGCCGACGGCGGCGAAGGCACAGTGCAATCTATGGTCGATGCGACCAATGGTCACCTGGTCGAGCTTGAAGTCTGTGGCCCACTCGGACAACCAGTGAAGGCCCATTACGGCATTCTGGGTACAGAAGGCACTCATGGCGCCAGAACTGCAGTTATCGAAATGGCGGCCGCCTCCGGGCTGCATCATGTCAGCCCGGCGCTTCGCAATCCAAGGCTCACCACCAGTTACGGCACCGGCGAGCTGATTGTCGATGCCATGGAACGTGGTATTCGCCACTTCATCATCGGCCTTGGCGGCAGTGCCACCAATGATGGCGGCGCCGGTATGGCCAAGGCGCTGGGCGCCAAACTATTGGATAGTGCCGGGCTGGAGATAGGCCCGGGCGGCGCGGCGCTCGTGGCCCTGGCAACACTGGACTGCAGCCAACTGCATCCGGCGCTCACTGACTGCCATTTTGAAGTGGCCTGTGATGTGGACAACCCTTTATGTGGCGAGCGCGGCGCTTCGGCGGTATTCGGGCCGCAAAAGGGAGCCACAGAGGAAATGGTCGCCGAGCTTGACGCCGCCCTCGGCCACTTTGCCGATATTCTGGTTCAGAGCGGCTTTGAAGATAAGCGCCTGCAAAGTGGCGCCGGCGCCGCCGGTGGCATGGGGCTTGGGGTAATGGCATTTCTGGGCGCCAAGCTGCGCCCCGGTATCGACATAGTCATGCAGGCCGTGGGGCTTGATGCCAAACTCGAAGGCGCTGCACTGGTTATCACCGGCGAAGGACGTATAGATGGACAAACCATCTATGGCAAGACGCCCATGGGAGTTTTGCGCCTGGCAAAGGCACGCAACATTCCCGTGATTGGTATTGCCGGCTGTTTGGGAGCGGGCTCAGAGCTGGTGTTGGAGCAGGGAATGAGCGCCATTTTTGATATCATTCCCTCAGCCAGCGACTTGCCCAAGGCGCTGGCCGAAGCCAGAACCAATCTGCAGCGCACCTCAAGCAATATCGCCGCTCTGCTGGCTCTGCAACTGAATAACGCCAATTGATTTTTCGCGGGCCAACCTCTGTGGCCCGCCGCTTTTTCGTTTCAGTTTCAACTTGTCTGACCGTAATCCTTGCAGTAAAGTGAGCTGCCATTTCAAGACCTGTGCAGACACAGGCAGATACAGTGTGAGACCAAAGCCCAATGACCGCCAGCAAGCAACGCCAGGCCACCGCCTCAGAAAACTCTCTGATGCGTATCTTTACCGTGCCCGAAGCACCGGAATCGACCCTGAGCCGCATAGAGCAGGCCTTGTCTCAAGATCTCGCCGGTTTCCTGACCCAGAATATCGCCGCGCTGGAAAAGCCCCTGAGTGAAATCGAAAAAGATTTCCAGGCCTTTGAAATCCCGCGTCAACCCAGATTTGTTTCTGACTACACAGAAGAGATGATGCAGAATTTGGTGGCGCATTCAGTACACACCGCCGCCCCCAGCTTTATCGGCCATATGACATCGGCACTGCCCTACTTCGTGTTGCCCTTGTCGAAAATGATGGTGGGCCTGAATCAGAATCTGGTCAAAATCGAAACCTCCAAGGCCTTCACTCCCTTGGAGCGGCAGGTGCTGGGAATGATGCATCACCTCATTTATGGCGAAACCACCGACTTCTACCACCAGTGGATGCACAGCGCCAATCATGCTCTGGGAGCCTTCTGCTCCGGTGGCACTGTAGCCAATATCACCGCCCTATGGATTGCCCGTAACCAACTGCTCAAGGCTGACGATGAATTTCGCGGTATCAACCGCGAAGGCTTAGGCGCGGCGCTCTGCCATTACGGTTGGAAGGGCCTGGCGATACTGGTGTCCGAGCGCGGCCATTACTCCCTGGGCAAAGCCGCCGATCTGTTGGGCATTGGCCGGGATAACATAGTTTCAATCGCGACCGATGCCAACAATAAGGTCGATGTCGACGCCATGCGCGAGGCGGCCACCAAGCTGGCCAGGCAGGGCATCCGAGTCATGGCGATAGTCGGCGTCGCCGGCACCACAGAAACCGGTAACATAGACCCTCTGCCAGAGCTGGCCGAGTTGGCAACCGAGCTCAATTGCCACTTTCATGTTGATGCCGCCTGGGGCGGAGCCAGCTTGTTATCCAGCAAATATCGCCATCTGCTCAAAGGGATAGAAATGGCAGACTCAGTGACCATAGATGCCCATAAACAGATGTATGTTCCTATGGGTGCCGGTATGGTGCTGTTCAAACAGCCTGAACTGGCCCGGGCAATTGTGCATCATGCCGAATATATTTTGCGTAAAGGTTCCAAGGATTTGGGCAGCCAGACTCTGGAAGGTTCCCGTCCAGGAATGGCCATGCTGGTGCATGCCTGCATGCAGATAATCGGCAAGGAAGGCTATGAAATACTGATCAATAATTCGCTTGAAAAGGCCCGCTTCTTTGCCGGCTTGATTGAGCAACACAGCGAATTTGAACTGGTGAGTCCGCCCGAGTTGTGTCTGCTCACCTACCGTTGGTGCCCCTCTTGGGCACAAACTGCTCTGAACCGGCAATTGGCACAGGGCAATCTTGAAAAGGTCAAAGAGATCAATGGCATTCTTGATGACCTCACTCGTGCCATTCAGAAAAAACAACGTGAACAAGGCAAGTCTTTTGTGTCCCGCACCCGGATCCAACCCGCCCGATATCACAGAGAAACCGTGACTGTATTCCGGGTGGTGCTGGCCAACCCGCTGACCACAGACACCATACTGGCAGATGTATTAAACGAACAAACTGAGCTGGCAGCTTCTGAAACCGGGCTACTACAGGTGCTAAAGCAAGCCTGCTGCTAAAAAGGGGCGAACAAGTTTCATCTGTGCTCTGCGGCGTGACTTACAAACCCGTAAGCCACGCCCTTGGCAACCCACTATCGTATCTGTGGCATTCAAGGGCGCATCTGCGGCAAATCCTTAATCTCTATCTTGCCGCTCTGGGTTGACTTGAAAACTGCCGCTTAAATGAACACAGGCAATAAACTCTTTACTCTTCTAAAAATAAACATGTTTACTGCAAGTGCACTCATCTAAGGAAGGTGTGAACAAGTCCCATGTGTGCTGTGGGTCGGCTTACGGGCCTGGATGCAAGGCGTGGTTCGCAGCAAATGGCCCTAGTCCTTTGCAAGAAACTCAACATAGCAGACAGGTCTGTAAGCCACACCTGGATTGCCCACTGCTTATATTTCACCTTCTCATGCCACGGGCTTTCTCAGGCTCCACTCTATCAACTTGGCTCTGACCAAACGTTGCGAAAACTGCTGCGGATCAAGAACCCAGTTAGTAGCGATTTCCCGAACATTCGCACCATCCGGATAACATCCCCCTGTAGACAAACCATTAATATAACAACGTTTAGCGGCTTGTACCTCTGCCTCAGTGGGTTCACCCGCCGAGATGTAGCTTTGGTCATATTCATAGAGCCCGTCATGATACACAGCATATTTTCTTGTTACCTGACCGTTTTCCGCCATAAACCAAAAATTGTATATACCTCCTTGATGGTCACCGAAGCCATAAGTTTTTCCAAATCTCTGGCTTAACCTGGCAGCGAATTCTGAAAGATTGCGTAGGCATTCATCCAGCATTTCCATACTGTCCCTGAGGCCATATTGCCGGAACGGCAAGCCCCAACCACCAAGGTAGATAAGTCCATCAAGATCCGCGACAACCAGATGTGAAGTTTTCCAGATAAGCTTCAGATCGCCTGCAGATCCCAAATCACTGATGGACGTGATATCTGCTTCCCCCTTCAGATGGTCAACGATTCCATCCAGATCTGTGCTTTCTACGACCAACCAAATCATATTGCGATACATCGAAACACTCATTTTTATTCCCTTAAATATCTGAAGCTTTGAAAATTCAGTAGTCCACGGACTTTAGTAGCTCAACAATGGGCCGGAACAGTAACAAAACCAAGAGACAAAACAAAGGGACAAAACAAAGAGATTAAAACCGAGATATTAAAATTGAGACCCCATAACTCTTGGTAGATTGCAGGCCGGAGATCCTCGATGAATTCAAAAAAAAGTGCCTGATGTTTCCATCAGGCACTTGAGTCTCTTGTCAGAGAGTTATCTATTCAGTTAATGAATAACCACGGGAATACTGGGCAAGATGGTGGAAACTCCGTTAGGGGTGGTGATTTCAATCAACAGACTACCTGCATCGGCTTGGTCGGCACCTTTCACCATCACACTATACTCCAATGCGCTATTTTGATTGGTTGAGAGTACAGTAAAGTTCCCCTTACTTGCCAAACTACCTGCTGAGGTGCTGAAAGTGATACTCGTGCCGGATGGCAAGGGTTGATTATGGAGATCCCCGACAATAATTGATACTGCGCCAACGGATTTACCTATGATATCCAAGGTCTGGTTGTCATTGAGGCCGTCACAAACATCCACTTGGTTCTTATCATCAGTACAGCTATCCGTAATTTCAGGAGTTGAAGCAACCGGGTCACTACCCGACATCACCAATACAATAGAAGCCCTGACATTGAGCGACTTGTCGGTTGCTGAACACCCTTCGTGAGGATTATTGCTGTCATCAAGCCGGCAAAGACTACCGTTATAAACGCCATCCGACTCATCAAAGCTACCACTATTATTAAAGTCCACAAAAGTCTCTAACTCTCCACCGGTTAGCGATCTGTCATACATATAATCTTCATTATGGTCGACGAAGGCTTCCGATAAATCAAAGGAACGACCGGAGACATCAAGTTTATTCTCGAAGTCGTCCCATTCATCAAGGTCAAATCGTCCATTACCATTGAGATCCGGGAACGACTCTTCTCCAATTGCCGTAGCAAGAATGGTTACCCGGCCGCCATAGGGTTGACCAAGGTTATCCAGGGACGGTTGATCTCCGCCCCCAAGGGTGTTGCCTGTAGGACGAGGGTTTTGGCTGGTCCAGGTCACGGTACAAGCACCGGCTGTTGTTGTACATGAAGACTCAATGACGCCACCCTCTGTGGTAAAGCTAACTGCAGTGCCATCCGGAACCGGGTTGTTGAAAGCATCTGCCAACCTGGCAGTCACTTTGACTTCAACGCCATCATAATTCCAACCTTCCGGGTTATAGTTATCAGCAGAAAGAGAGAAGGAGTCCTGATCCGGAAGGCCGGTCGAAATCACCAGTTGACTGGACTGGGACGAAATCAATGGCAAGCTGCCATCCACTTCAGCGGTTACCCTGACTGAAGTCGATACGGTTCCTGAGTTAATAACAGTTTGGGCTATCCCTTGTGCATTGGTCGTCGCAAACACAGGATCTATCTCTATATCACCAACGTCTGTATTGAGGGAAAAGTTAACTCTTTGATTACTTACAGGATTATTGTTTTTATCCAGCACTTTAAATCTAACAGTTGACGATTCCGCACCGCCCGTGCCTTTCAAACGGATAGTTTGCGGAGTCGCATCCATGAAAAAGATACTGCCCACGCTCGCCGGTAACACATTGACCACGGCTTTGGCCGTCAGTGATTTGCCTCCGACATTAGCACTGATATTGATAGTATCATCACCGACACAGCCTTTGGCGAGATAAGTGCTGGTAGCGACACCATTAACTGCAATGACAGGTGAACTGATTTCCGCTTCCAAAGGCGTTTTACCGGCACAGACTGAAGTAAACTTAACTTCAGCAGGTTCGACAAAAGGATTACCGTTATCATCCTGCAATGTCACACTGACACTCGCTGTACCACCAGCAGAGACAACGGCTGGTGCCACAGCTGCCACCCCATCCTGAAATGGCGAGCCACTGCCCATAAACACATTGGTTGCACCGACTTTAAATACCAAGGAAGTCTCTTCACCGGACAGTAAAGTCGCGGTTGCAATCCCGGCTCCAGGCTGAGTACCGGCCAAGATTTGAACATAGGCCTTACCATTATCTGTGGCCGCCGTATCTATGGGGATTTCGCCCCTGTCACTGGTAAACTTGACAATGGTCTGTTTGGAAATCCCGGTGACATTGGCCACCAAGTAACCCGGCGTTAATGAGGTGATCGCTTCCAAAGGAGTTGTACTGTCAGGATCAGCAACAAGCACAAGTGAAATCTGAGCTCCCCCGGTATCGGCGCCACCGTCACCTTTGGTATTGAATGAGACTTGAGCTTCAGCACCATCGCCACTGCCAGGAATATACCGGGCTGTTACAGTCCCCGAACCCAACTTATCGCCGGGCAAGAGATCAATTCGCACCACACCTTGTGCATCCGAAACCCCACTATCGGAAGCCAATACACCTTGACCTTCAACAGAGAAGACAATTCTTCCGCCCTGGAATGGCACTGCGTTTTTGCTCAACGTCGCAACCAGCTTTCCCGGTACGGCATTGGAGACTTCCGATAAAGGCTCACCATCGGCATCGGTTAACTTGAGACTGATGGTATAAGTATCTGTAGGCAGAGTCGGCGTTGTGCCATCTCCACCGTCGGAAATACTGCCACCACCACCACAGGCAAATAAAAGAAAACTACATAATAGAGTGAAGCAAAACTTAAACGCTGACTTCATTGTCAGACTCCCTGTTACTCAATAAATGCAAATGATCTACTTGTGTATTACTTATAGAGCAACATTGTATAATTTTCATTAAACATTTCCACAACATGTGAGCGTTATTTGTAATTAACAGCCTCAATATTTAACCAGCATACCATTTCCTCAAGAGAGCTTTCTTGCTAGGCTTTAGTGCGCCAAATTACAAAAGTACAAGAATTAAACAGGAAAATTTATGGCATTCACTCCAACCAAGAAAATGGGCCTGACCGGCAAGATCCTTATTGGCATGGCAGCCGGTATCATTGTCGGTCTTCTTTTGAGATCTTTTTTCCCCGCTGGTGAGTTGGATTCACCGCAAGTCCAGCAAGATCCCTATTTCATCTTTGTGCAGGATTACATCACCGAAGGCTTTCTCAATGTCGTCGGTACTATCTTCATTTCCAGCTTGAAAATGCTGGTAGTGCCCTTGGTCTTTATCTCTCTAGTGTGCGGTACCAGCTCACTCAGTGATCCCTCAAAACTGGGGCGTTTGGGTGGCAAAACTATCGCCTTCTATCTTTTCACCACTGCCATAGCTCTAACACTGTCAATTATGGCTGCAGTGATGATCCATCCCGGCCACAGCAGCATGTCTACCGCAGGTAACAGCTTTGAAGCCAAAGATGCTCCCAGCTTGGCAGAAGTATTGATTAACATAGTACCAACCAACCCGATGCAGGCGATGAGCGAAGGCAATATGCTGCAGATCATTATCTTTGCAGTGATCTTTGGTTTTGCCATCTCTCATGTGGGCGACAAGGGCAAGCGGGTTGCAGCGCTGTTTGAGGACCTCAATGAGGTGATCATGAAGGTGGTGACCCTAATCATGCATCTAGCGCCTTACGGGGTGTTTGCCCTTATGGGTAAACTGGCACTAACACTCGGCGTAGAAACTTTCGGTAGTGTGGTCGCTTACTTCTTTGTGGTACTGGGCGTACTGCTGGTGCATGCCTTTATTACCTATCCGGTACTGCTCAATCTGCTTTCAGGACTCAACCCTTTCACCTTTATTCGCAAAATGCGCGATGTGCAGCTGTTTGCCTTCAGTACCGCCAGTTCCAACGCTACTCTTCCGGTCACTATCGAGACGGCCGAGCATCGCCTGGGCGTCGATAATAAGATAGCCTCGTTCACCTTACCCTTGGGCGCTACCATCAACATGGATGGCACCGCCATCATGCAGGGTGTGGCAACGGTATTTATCGCTCAGGTTTACGGTATCGACCTGACAATTACCGACTATATCACTGTGGTTGTCACTGCCACCCTGGCCTCTATCGGCACGGCCGGCGTACCGGGCGTGGGCCTGGTGATGCTGGCAATGGTACTCAATCAGGTAGGCTTGCCGGTAGATGGTATAGCACTGATTATCGGCGTAGATAGATTGCTGGATATGGTACGCACCGCGGTGAACGTCACAGGCGATACTGTTGCAACCGTGGTGATAGCCAAGTCGGAAAATGAGTTCAATGAAGAAACCTTCAACGACCCTAAAGCCGGTAAAGCCAATGTCAACTTCCACAAGGAACACCATACTCCCATGTAAGGCTTAAGCCGGGTTCGCTGACAACGGAAATACAAAGAGGGCGCCCATTCGGACGCCCTCTTCTATTTTAACGGGTTTGATTTAACCCATTGAGATTAGCTGAGCCAAACTTAACGTTCCCAGTAGGCTTCTTCCAAGCTATCTTCCCGCTCGGGCAACCCTCTTGATAGGCGTGGGCTATGCTGCGCCAGCACTTCATAAGCGACCCGGTTGGCGTACTTACAGATTTGCGAGAATGAGGAGTAACACAAACCATCGCGCTTATGCTTACTGGAGCCCGGCACGTTGGTCTTGTGGAAGGTATTGGCCGCCAAATCATGCAAGAGCGCAGACAGGGCACCATCACCGGCGCCATTGGTATTATGAATTTTCTCCGGCCCGCCCATATAAGGCGAAATATGGGCATACACCTTGATAGGTTTATCACAATCATTTTTCAATTTCGGGCGGGAGAACTCATAACGGTTAAATTCAGGAATAGCGCCGGGCAACAGAGTATGGGCCGTCTCGCGTTTCTCGGCGTCATCGGTATAGCCTGCGGTGTAAAGTCCCGAAGCACCCGCAGTGGTCAATACCATGTCGCACCATTCAAGTGCCGCTTCGCTGGCCAGTAAAGGATCGGCAAATCCGGTCAGCGCCTCACCTTCATCTTCATTCATCGCCAACACAGTCACATATTGGCGAATAAATTGCTGCCACCACTTGGGATCTTCGGCGATCAGGAAGCGGGTTCCCAAGGTCAGTACCACTGGTACTTCTGCTTCCTGGGCGTAGCGAATCGCCGTCAACGCCGCTTCACCTATCTGATCGCCATCACTGGCCCGCATCAGATAAGCGGTCAACACCAAAGCAGAACTGCCCTGAATCACTTCTTTATCGATAAACTCCGGACTTAACTTGTCCATTGAGCCCTTGCTGATGGCAAAAGTGCGCTCACCGTCATCGGAGATCAGGGTAAAACAGCGACCTATCGGGCCTTCAACCGGCTGTAAGTAGTTGAGATCCACCTTGGATGAAGTGTTGCACAAATAGCGATAGGCGTAGCTGCCTACTTCAATATGCTTGCTCATCACGCCAAAGAGCACAGATCTGTCATCGGCAAGAATTGAGTAGTTGTGAATGGTATTACCGATAGTGCCGCCGGCAAACTCATCGCTGACCAACTCACGGCTTTTAAGCTCCTGATACAGTTGATGGGCACTGGCATCATCAATCAGAGTCGAGTTGCCTTTGGGTAAGCCGTAACGCTGCAGCAGTTCATCTTCAACCTTGGCTTCAATATCCACCAAAGTCTGGTCTATACCTGAAATCCAGGTGCTGAAAGGTTGTGGCTGCTGAGTCAACTGCGCCAGCAAAGGATCACGGGTTTTGACCGGAAAATAGTGTTTGGATTTACGCTGACCGGGAAATTTCATATTGGGCTCTCATTTTCATCGTCCCTGAGTAGTGTACCGTTTGGGTACACTTTCCTGATAATGATCTTAAGTCAGGCTGACGGAGCTGCCAGCGACCACTTTAAATGGCGGCAGATTCTATCACAAATCCACCGCCACACCAGTGCACGCTAACGGGCTTGATACCAATTTTCAGAGTGAAACTTCACCAACTCGGCCAAAAAACACATATGAGCCGATTGTGCGTTGAGACAAGGAATAAATTGATAACGCTCACCACCGGCTTCAAGGAAGCTCTCGCGGCCTCCTTGGGCTATCTCTTCCAGGGTTTCCAGGCAGTCGGCGGCGAAGGCGGGACTCATGATATCGACCGAGGTAACCCCTTGTCCCGGCAAGGATTCAAGCAGCTCATCGGTATAGGGCGTTAACCAAGGCTCTTTGCCGAAACGAGATTGGAAACACAGCTGCCATTCGCCTTCACCCAGGCCAAGCTCGGCGGCCAGCAACTTGGCAGTGGTTTCACATTGACTGCGATAAGGATCCCCCTCCTTAATGTAACGCTCGGGCACCCCATGAAACGACATCAGCAGCCTTTGTCCCCGCCCTTCTTGCTGCCAATGGGTTCGGACACTGCCTGCCAGGGCCTGAATATAACCAGGCTTGTCGTGGTAATCACGCACAAATCTCAGCTCAGGCAGATTACGTTCCCGTTTCAGTGCCGCAGCAACACCATCAAACACACTGGCCACAGTGGAGCAGGAGTATTGAGGATAGAGAGGCAACACCAACACCTTGTCAACGCCGGCATCTTTCAATGCTGCCAGGCCATCACTCAAGGAAGGGCTGCCATAGCTCATTCCCAGCTCAACAGGAATATGACAGCCAATTTGCTCCCGAAGCAAATCAGCCAGAGCTTGCCTCTGCTGCTTACTGACCACCATTAAAGGCGAGCCTTCCGCCTGCCAGATAGATTGATACAACTTGGCGACTTTCGCCGGGCGGGTATTGAGAATAATACCTTGTAACAGGGGTTGCCACAGCCAGGGAGACAGATCCACCACCCGTTGATCGCTGAGGAACTGCTTCAAAAAAGTACGTACTGCCGCTTTGGTTGGCGCAGCGGGAGTACCCAGGTTAACCAAAAGCACACCGAATGGAGAACGGGGATCCTGCACTGTATTATTCCTGTTTCAAGAGAGGTGGCGCCAAGTTAACATCGCTAAAACCATAAAAAAAGCCCGCAGTTGCGGGCTTTTTTCGATTATGAGAACCGGTTCTGATAATTAATCAGCCCAGCGCCTTCACAATGGCTTCGCTGACGGAAGCAACACTTTGGGTACCGTCGAATTTACTGTACTTGGTATCACCCTTGGCAGCCATGGCGCCATAGTAATCCACCAGCGGCATGGTCTGTTCGTGGTAGATGCCAAGGCGCTTGCGTACTGTGCTCTCTTCATCATCCGGACGGATAACCAGCTCTTCACCAGTAACATCATCCTTGCCTTCTTCTTTAGGCGGATTGAAGACCACATGGTAAACCCGGCCGGAACCAGGATGCACCCGGCGACCGCTCATACGTTTAACGATTTCTTCGTCCGGCACATCAATCTCAATCACGTGATCAACATGGATACCGTTGGCCACCATGGCATCAGCCTGTGGAATAGTGCGTGGGAAACCATCCAGCAGGAATCCCTTGGCGCAGTCGTCCTGAGTAATGCGCTCTTTAACCAGACCTATGATCAGCTCATCTGAAACCAATTGTCCGGCATCCATCACCTTCTTGGCTTCCTGTCCCAAAGGCGTACCGGCCTTGACGGCTGCACGCAGCATATCGCCGGTTGAGATCTGTGGAATGCCATACTTTTCCATGATGAACTGAGCCTGGGTACCTTTACCGGCACCAGGGGCGCCCAATAGGATAATGCGCATATCAAGAGTCCTCTTTTCGCATTGATATTCTTGTTAGGGCGGCGATCTTCGCACATCTGACCGCCCATGAGAAGGCCTTTGGCTTCGACTTTAGCCACAGAAACGCCAAAAAAACCTCACAACTCCGACCTGTTAAAAGCGGTAAAAAACCGCTCAGACAGAGGCTTGGCCTGCCAAGCTTAACTCTATCAGTAGAGTAAACTATAAAGCTTGCGACGATAGCTGCTCGCCAGTGTATTCCCCTGACCAAGGGCTGAAAGTATCGTCAGAAACTGCTGTTTCAACTCACCATTGCCGGCGTTGAGATCTTGCTGCAATTGAGCAAACAGCAGCTCCAGTGCCTCTTCATCCCGGTGCGCCTGATGCAATGCCGTTGCCAGCTTGCCAAGTATACTCAGATCCCCCGGGGTGGCTTCGAGCGCCTGTTGCAAAGAACGGATTTCCGGCGTATCGGCCGCCTCTTCCGCCAACTTGAGTTTAGCCTGCAAACTGGCGTAATAAGCATCCTGATCTTCAAGCTTGATGCCGGCAAGCAAGCTTTTGGCAGCGGCAATATCACCGCTTAACAGGCATGCATCAGCATAGGGCAAGGCCACCTCGGCGCCATTGTGCTCGCCATAGGCCTCCTTCAGCAATACCAGAGCTGCAGCGGCATTGCCTCCGGCGAGTAATTCTCTGGCATCAGCAAGTTTCAGCTCCCAGGCGGCAGGCAGATGTTTATCCAGCATGGTCTGTATTTGCGACTCGTCCTGCACCCCGGCAAAGCCATCAACCGGCTGGCCCTGGCTGAGCAGCAAAGTGGTCGGCAGGCTCTGGATTTGGAAATAGGAGGCGATTTCCATTTCGGTTTCGCAGTTGACGGCCGCCAGCAGCAGTTGTCCCTGATAACGGTTTGCCAATGTTTCCATGGTGCCGAGCAGCCCCAGACTCTCCGGGCTCTGCTGGGCCCAAAAGACCAACGCGACCAACTGTTGTTTCGAGGCTTCCACCACCTGTTGAATATTGTCGCGGGTCAGTTCGATACGTGTTTCCATAGCAATCCTTGTTGGATGGTCGGGCTAAGCCCGAGTAAAAAAGGGCCATAAAGGCCCTTTTTTGATTGGCTTACTTAAGGTTGGCAAGCAACATCTGGTTCATCAAGCGGATAAACTCAGATGGATCGGCCAGGCTGCCCTTTTCTGACAGCATTGCCTGTTGCAACAACAGGTTACTCCAGTCAGTAAAGCGGCTTTCATCTGTCTCTTCATTGAGCCTTGCCACCAGCGGGTGCGTCGGGTTCAGCTCAAACGTCGGTTTGACTTCCGGCACCTGTTGACCGGCTGCCTGCATCAACTTGATCATCTGGCTCGACATCTCGCCTTCACCGGCCACCACACAGGCAGGAGTGTCGGTCAAACGCGTGGTCACCCGCACATCCTTCACCTTATCACCCAGCGCTTCTTTGATACGCTTGAGCAAAGACTCGGATTCGGCCGCCAGTTTTTCCTGTTCGGCCTTTTCATTCTCATCTTCCAGCTCACCAAGATCCAACTCGCCGCGGGTCACAGAGTGCAGCGCCTTTTCCTTGTACTCGGTCAGATGGTTAATGAGCCACTCGTCGATACGGTCAGACATCAACAGCACTTCGATGCCCTTCTTGCGCAGCAGTTCCAGATGCGGGCTGTGGGCCGCCGCCTCATAGCTGTCGGCAACAATATAGTAAATCTTGCTCTGACCTTCTTTCATCCGGCCTATGTAATCGTCCAGCGATACGGTTTGCGCCGCAGTGTCATTGTGGGTCGAGGCAAAACGCAACAAGCCGGCCACACGCTCGCGG
The DNA here is from genome assembly GCF_037953065.1 of Shewanella chilikensis. Taxonomy (NCBI): domain Bacteria; kingdom Pseudomonadati; phylum Pseudomonadota; class Gammaproteobacteria; order Alteromonadales; family Shewanellaceae; genus Shewanella; species Shewanella chilikensis. Next base: position 2,955,986 of record NZ_CP149966.1, read on the forward strand.
TTGCTCCAATCTTCTGCCGGGCCCTCTTTCAGTACCTGGCCAAATTCGGCCCAGAACTGCTGGTACTTATCGCTGTCGTCTTTTGCCAGTTTCTCCAGCATACCCAGCACCCGCTTGGTGATGGCTGTACGCATGGCTTGGGTCACCTTGTTGTCCTGCAGTATCTCACGGGAGACGTTCAGCGGCAGATCGTTGGAATCGACCAAACCTTTTACAAAACGCAGGTAAGAAGGCATAAACTGCTCGGCGTCATCCATAATAAATACACGCTGAACAAAGAGTTGCAGGCCCTGCTTGCGATCCCGGTTCCAAAGGTCCCAAGGCGCCTTGGAAGGAATGTACAGCAAGCTGGTGTATTCCTGCTTACCTTCGACCCGGTTGTGACTCCACAGCAGAGGATCGCTGAAGTCATGGGAGATATGCTTGTAAAACTCCTGATATTCCTCATCGGAAATCTCAGACTTGTTGCGGGTCCAAAGCGCGGTGGCCTTGTTCATCACTTGCCATTGACCTTCGGTCGCCGGAATTTTTTCGCCATCCGGGCCTTCGGACTCGGGCGAACCTTCCTGCCACATCTCTACCGGAATGGAGATATGATCTGAGTACTTGGTGATGATAGAGCGCAAACGCCAGTCATCGGCAAACTCTTTTTCCTCTTCACGCAGATGCAGAATAATCTCGGTCCCGCGGCTCTCTTTGACTATGTCTTCAACGGTAAAATCGCCTTCACCGGCAGACTGCCATTGCACGCCTTCATCGGCCTTGTGACCGGCAGCGCGGGTTCTCACCGTTACCTTATCGGCCACAATAAAGGCCGAGTAGAAACCCACGCCGAACTGACCGATCAGCTGCGAGTCTTTGGCGGCATCGCCGGAGAGGTTTTTGAAGAATTCTGACGTGCCAGACTTGGCAATGGTACCCAGGTGTTCGATAACACCGTCACGGGTCATACCTATACCATTGTCTTCAATGGTAATAGTGCCCTTTTCCTTATCGGTACTGATACGTACCCTGAGCTCACCATCACCTTCATAAAGCGCATCGTTGGTAAGTGCCAGATAACGCAGTTTGTCGGCAGCATCGGCGGCATTGGATACCAATTCACGCAAGAAAATCTCTTTGTTGGAGTACAAAGAGTGGATCATCAAATGCAAAAGTTGTTTGACTTCAGTTTGAAAACCATGAGTTTCTTGATGTGACATGAATAGCTTCCCTTGTTTATCGCAATAGGTTAAACCAACTTGAGTTGCTTAACTAAATGGGGATGCGATTTTCAAATTCAAGGGCGGGATGACACAGACTGATAACAGCCGCAGAAAAAATAGCCCGTAGAGCGCTATGAAAATAGCCCAGCGCCGATTGTCGGTTTCTATCTATGTCGAAAATATTCAATCTTTGTCCGCTTTGCCCGGCTATCGTCTGGGAACCCCCTCTCAGGAGATATCATGATGAAACGACTCAACTATGTAAATACAGCGCCACAAGCCTTGGAACTTCTATACCAACAAGAGCGTTACTTCCACCACCAATTCAGCTCATCGAAGACCATGTCTATAACCATCTGGGAACTGGTCAAACTCAGAGTCTCACAAATTAATCAATGCGCCTTTTGTATTGACATGCACAGTAAAGACGCGCTGAAGTATGGCGAGAAAGCCGAACGAATTTTTGGTCTCAATGCCTGGCGGGACATGCCTATTTACAGCACTGCAGAAGGTATTGCCCTCGCTTGGGCCGAGCATCTGACCGCAGGCTTGAGCGTCAGCGATGAAGAGTACCAAAAGGTGCTGGATTGTTTCGGCCCTCAGGCGATGACAGATTTGACCATAGCCATCAATGCCATCAATAGTTGGAACCGTATCGTTAAAGTATTTAAACCCGAGGTCGGCAATTACCAGCCCAAGTGATTCAGGTTGAGTATGGACTTAAAGCTATTTTCCCCCAAAGGCAATATCGCAGCTGATATTCAAGCTATATGGTCTGTTCGCGTATCAACAGGGCATAGGGAGCCAATTGTTCGATTACTGCTGGGCGACGCCGGCAGCGGTATCCTATTCAATTTTGGCCCTGAGGTGTTTTTTGATGGGATATGGCATCCTCCAGGGATCATTTTGTTGCCTATTAGTCAGACTTCCCAAAACATCATCATGCCGCCGGGGACCCAAATGGCAGGCATCCGCTTTCATCCAGCTATGGGCTATCAATGCCTGGGAAAACGCTTCGACAGCCCTGTCCGCAGTGAGCAGGAAACGGATATCCATACCCTTCTTAACCCACTATATTTGCAGCTCCATACCTGCAGCGTTCACTATACCCGCATCCGCACCATATATCAGTTTTCTCGGCAACATATCGTCAGCCGTAGTGAAAGGCATCAAAGGGTTAAGGAAGTCCTCCGGTATACACACCACAAGCATGCCAAAGAAACCACATTGGGATTACGTCAAATAGAACGCCACTTCCAAAGCTGGATGGGGATGACCCCTAAGTATTATCAACGCGTTATTCGGGTCAAGGAGGCACTGGAACAACTCCAGCTGGCACCGTCAACATCACTGGCCGAACTGGCAGCCGACTTTGGCTTCGCCGATCAGGCACATATGACCCGGGAATTTCGCACCTTGGCCAATATCACCCCGAAACATTACGCCCGCCGCTACTTATCCCACGCTACGCAGACCAAAAAATAGCCCCGCATAAGCGGGGCCGGTATCTTCACAGAAGGCTCATTAAATCAAACGTCAGAGCGGCAATCGTCCATTAAACGACAATGCCAGAGTGGTACTGTCGACATATTCCAGCTCACCACCTACCGGAACCCCATGAGCGATTCGGCTCACCTTGACTTGGTAACGATGGGCGATATCGGCAATAAAATGCGCCGTAGCATCGCCTTCCACCGTCGGGTTAGTGGCCAGGATAAGCTCAGCAATCTCACCTTTGGCCAGATGCTCTTCCAGCAGCGCCAGCCCCAACTCCTCGGGTCCGACACCATCAAGCGGCGATAGATGCCCCAGCAACACAAAATAACGGCCACTGAAATGCCCCCCGGCTTCGATAGCCAAAACATCGGCCGGCGTTTCAACCACGCAGATGGTATCGGCGTTGCCGCGCCGAGGACTGGCGCAGATGGGACAAAGCGTTTCCTCGGTGAAGGTACGGCAAGACTGACAATGTCCCACCTCTTTCATGGCTCGCTCCAACGCTTCAGCCAACTTAAGCCCGGCTTTACGCTCGCGCTCAAGCAGTTGAAACGCCATCCGCTGTGCCGATTTAGGGCCAACACCGGGCAGACAGCGCAGCGACTGGATCAATTCATCAACCAGAGGGCTGAATTTCATCTGTTATTCCGACTCAGAATGGCATCTTCATGCCAGGAGGCAGTTGCATGCCACCTGTCACTTCGGCCATTTTGGACTTTTGGTTCTCTTCAACACGGCGAGCCGCATCGTTGCAGGCCGCGGCGATCAGATCTTCCAGCATCTCTTTGTCGTCTTCCAGCAGGCTGGGATCTATCTCGACTTTGCGAACATTGTGGCTGCCGGTCATGGTGACTTTCACCAAGCCTGCGCCTGACTCACCTGTGACTTCCATGCGGGCGATCTCTTCCTGCATTTTGGCCATTTTTTCTTGCATCATCTGGGCTTGCTTCATCAGGTTGCCCATACCGCCTTTTCCAAACATAGCTTTATCTCTTCAATTCAAGTTGTGAGTAACAGGTCAAAGTTGGCTAATCTTACTGAAATAAACCCGCTTGGCAATCCAAGAGTCGCTTTGAGCGGCAATCTTATGAAGCGGGTAACATCCACCGGGCCTAGGGCGCCTTGTCTGCAATCAAATTAGCCCTTTGACTGAGCAGCTCAGGGGGATAGCCGAGAGTATCCTGATCCAGTTCGGCCCCCATATGACTGACAAGCCATTGAATATTTTCATCATTCATCAATGAAGCATGAGCCCCGCTCAGGAGCTCCTGATGAAAACGATGACGAATTTCCAACGGCGTTTCCCTTTGGTCATCTACTCCTACGACAATCTCTGTGCGGCAAGGTTTCCCAAACAATTTGGAAAGCGCCTCTTCGAGCTGTTTGATGGCCGAATCTGCCGCCAAGTGCTTCTGATCCGGCTTAAGCAGCAAGGGCAGCGGTTCAGCTATCCGCTCACAGACTGAGTTCACCGCCAGTTGCCTTACCCGGCCGCCAATCTCCAGCGCCGACATCAATTTATACCAATAAAGATCCTGTGGATGGCCGCTGGGTAGAGCATGGGCAAAAGCATCCGCGGCCCCTGGGTGAGGTGCTAAGCCCGGCTCAGGTGCGGGCCGAACTTCGGCGTTTGCCATTATGTTTTGGCTTGGCGGTTGCCCAATCGCTTTTGCAGATTCTTGTACCGGCTCATCTATCGCCTGTGGTGCAGCTTCCTGTGCTGTCTGCGGCGCGGTATTTTGTGGTTGTGGCTTAGGTTCAGGCTTAGGTTCAAGCAAAAACTCAGGCACAGACTCTGGTTCGGCTTTTGGGAAAGCCGCATTTTGAAGCGTTTCACTGTCTTCCACCGCCTCGCGACCCGCTGCAACCGTACCCTCTGGGGCATCTTCCCATGGCGGGCTGTCTTCCTTGAGCGCCGCAACATGACTAGGGCCAGATCCAAAAGCCATTTCCCCGGCGACAGGAGTTTGCGTTTCTGCTCGGGAGGCCTCAGGACTATTGAACCGCTCAGGGCTTTTGCTCAGCTCAGAGCTTTTGCTCAGCTCAGGGCTGTTTCCTGGCTCTGCCAACGCTTCAGACTGACTGGCAGCTGCCCCATCGGACTCAGGTGCTGCGGCCGCGCTGCGGCGCTCCAGCAAAGGCTTTTTTTCTTCACCGTCCTTGGGGCTGGCCGCCTCTATATCACTGAGCAGCAAATCCCGGGTGGCAAGTACCTGATCGAGCAGATCATCAGCCAAGATGTCATCGCTGCCAGATTCTATGTTGGCATCGGCAGGCACAGATGACTCGCTCGATGGCTTATTTGATAGCGATACCTCGGAAGTACTATTGTCAGCAGCGGATGGCATTTGGCCGTCCATCGACATCTGCTGCTGATAAAAATCCAGGCTACTCTCCTGCCCTTCACCTTGTTGTGAATAGCCCATGGCAGCGTAAAAATCATCCTGGGACTGCTGCTCATCGCTAACAACCGAGGTTTCAGCTTGTGAAACAGGCTTGTGAGGCTGAGCTGCAGCCGTTTGCTCTACAGGCAGAGACTCGGTCACTTTAACTGACTCAACTGCCGCATTTGCTTCAGCCACACTTGTTTTTGACGCATTCATCTGTGAAGGGGAAGCTTGCAAAGGCACTGAGGCCTTATTCCGAAACCCCATGCTACCGGCTTGGGATAACAGCAGCGCTTGTTCGGCTAATAAGGCCTGTTCATCTGCATCTTCGCCTTCACCGGCAGCCATCTGCGCGCCACCACTGCTCGCCTGCGTCTCAGCCGCCGAGCTTACCTGTGTTGGCATCTTGGCAGCTTGTATCTTTTCAGCTTGCGCTTCGACAGCCTGACTTATAACAGATTGAGCAGAGACGGCTTGAGGCTTTATCTCATCGACGTTACTGCTTGCCACTTCTTGATTCGGCGCCCTTGCAACTGCAGCTGCACTATGGCTGTTATCCAAGGCAGATAGATCGGCGACTTCGCCCCTTTGCCAGCGCTTGGGCGGCGTTTCCGGCACAAAGGCAACGGCTCTGAGTAACGCCATCTCCAATCCTGACTTGGGATCCGGTGCATAAGGCAGCTCCTTGCGACCACTGAGCAGCAACTGGTAATAGAGCTGCACCTGCTCGGGCGCCAAGTTTTCACCGTAGTGGTTAATTCTGGGGCCGAACAGCGACAGATTGGCCGCCGCCGGTGCAAACTGGCTCAGGGTTATCTGATGCAAGAGCTCCAGCAGGCTGCGCAGCACTTCGGCAGCATCGGCGCCAAATGCCAGCACCTTGGCCACCTCCTGCATCATTTTGGCGATATCACCTGTGAGGAGCGCATCAAACAGCGCCAGCACCTGGCGCTCATCTATGGCGCCGAGCATGGTTTGTACCTGCTCCAGCATCACTTGCCCAGCCCCAAAGGCGATGGCCTGATCTGTCAAACTCAGGGCATCACGCATACTGCCATTGGCGGCTCGCGCCAGAAGCGTCAGTGCAGAGGTTTCAAACTTGAGGCCTTCGCTTTGCAAAATATGCTGCAGCTGACCGGCCATCTCGGTCTGATCCAGGCTCTTTAGGTTAAATTGCAGGCAGCGGGACAGTACAGTCACCGGCAGCTTTTGCGGATCTGTAGTGGCCAGCAGGAATTTGACGTGCTCAGGGGGTTCTTCCAGAGTCTTGAGCAGCGCATTGAAACTGCTGCGGGACAGCATGTGCACTTCGTCTATCAGGTAAACCTTGAAACGCCCCCGGGTCGGGCGATACTGAACATTATCCAGCAGTTCGCGGGTATCATCTACCTTGGTACGGGAAGCGGCATCGACTTCGATAAGGTCGACAAATCGCCCCTGGGCAATTTCCTGACAGGCGCTGCATTGGCCACATGGCTTAGCGGTGATCCCGGTTTCACAGTTGAGCCCTTTGGCGAACAGGCGCGCCAAACTGGTCTTGCCGACGCCGCGGGTACCGGTAAATAAGTAGGCATGGTGCAGTCGTTGCTGACTCAGGGCATTGGTCAATGCATGCAAGACATGAGATTGGCCGACTACCTGATCAAAACTGGCAGGTCGCCATTTTCTGGCTAGTACCTGATAGGACATGAAACTCCCCAAAATCCATAAAAATATCTTTGCGGGAGCAAGCTCCGCGGATCGTAAAACAATAACATGAGGTATAACTTCATGCTACCGAGATGACCCGCAAAGCGGCAGGGCTGAGCTTTTATTCGCCTTCAAACTCGCACAGTTTGACTAACTCAAGCCCATGTTCGGTCAGACGTTGTTCACCACCCAGATCAGGCAGAGAAATGATAAACGCAGCATGTTTGGCCTCGCCGCCCAAACGACGGATAAGCTTAACCGTAGCTTCAATGGTGCCGCCGGTTGCCAGCAGGTCGTCGATAACCAATACCTTGTCACCCGGTACTATGGCATCAACATGCATTTCCAAGGTGTCGTGACCATATTCCAACTCATAGCTTTCGGCTATGGTTTCTCTTGGCAATTTGCCGGGCTTACGCACAGGAACAAAGCCCAATCCCAGTTCCAACGCCAGCGGAGCGCCAAAGAGAAAACCTCGGGCTTCGGTACCGACAACCTTGGTAAAACCATGATCTTTATAATGATCCACTAGTAAGCGAATACTTAACTGGTAGGCGACCGGGTCTTCGAGCAAACTGGTCACATCACGGAACAGGATCCCGGCTTTTGGATAATCCGGAATGGTTTTAATGCTTTGCTTAATCAGGCTTAAGCTGTCGGAGTTCATTGCCATAGTCTCAATACTTCGTTTCCAGACACTGGGCCCGGCTCTTTACAACAAAAAAGTCCACACTGAGGTGGACTGCATTTCAAAAATCCGGCTAAAGCTTAAGCCGCTTTAATCCGCCATGCAACAATCTCTGTCGATAAGTGATCCAGGAGTTGTTGCTTTGTGTCACAGTTCAATGGTTTTCTCCAAAAGCCGTTAACCTGCGACATATCCATACTGGCAGCGACTTCCTCCCGAGTGTGAGTACTTAACACCACTACAGGCAGGTTGGCATAACCGTCTAGTTGTCTGAGTAACGGGATGAAGTGCGGCCCGTCAAGCAAAGGCATGAAAAATCCACTGATCACTGCATCGAAGCTTTGCCGTTCAGCACAAGCTAACCCCTGCATACCGTTGGCCGCCAGCGTACAGCGCCAACCTTGACTCTGGAACAATTCCGCCAAAGCCTGTTGGCTGATGTTATTATCATCAACAAGCAAAATATTGAAACTCATTAAAATTCCCTGGTGGTTTCAAGGCGCGCCAAGGCTACCCCAACTGAATGACAAAAGCACGACGAGCCGACATTTTTGTCTACAGGATCACTCACTGTCTTCCAGTTCAGGAATTTGCCACAGGAACAACAACAGACTAATACAACATACCGCCAGCAAGAGTTTCACCCACCAAAGCGGTACCAAGGCAATACTGAGGGCAAAACTGGCACCACTGATCAAAAAGGCTTTTCGCTTTAATCCCTTACGCATCGCTTTACGGGAATGCCAATCGGCAAGAGGCTGGGCAAACCAAGGATGGCTGTGCAGCCAATCGTGTAGCTTTTCGCTGGAGCGAGCAAAACAAAAAGCGGCCAACAAAATAAAGGGAACTGTCGGCAACACAGGTAAGACGATGCCAAGCAATCCCATGCCCAGGCTTAGGATACCGAAAATTAAAAAGAAGCCTCTTTTGATAACCATCCAATTTCCTCTGGAAAACCGGCCGCCCATAAGGAAGTGCTTCTTGCAAAGGACTAGGGCCATTTGCTACGAACCACGCCTTGCATCCAGGCCCGTAAGCCAACGCAGAGCACACATGGGACTTGTTCGCACCTTTCCTAAACAAAAGCCACCGCTGAGGGTGGCCATTGTAGCAAAAATGGTATTTTGTTGCTTCAGATCAATCCCGCGTGTTTCAGCCAAGATAGGCTGGCCGGCAATGTAGGTAACAGCATTACCAGAACAAAACCAAGAAAATACAAAATATTGAATGGGTCTTTAAACGGCTGACTCATGACAGCTCCTCTACTTCCAGGGCTAGTGTGGGAGTGACCTTAGTCACAAAACCCGGCCATTCTAGCCCTTTATCACGCCGATAAAAACCATGTTTTTTCAATGGGATTAGCCAATCCCTTGTATTAAGGTCGCTTTCAGGCATCAATGTCAGCGAAAGTGTCAGCCAAAGGCAAATACAGCTAAAATACACTCATGCCTAACAAGACGTTGTGGCCGCAATAGCGGCTGCAGGCTGTTTACGAATAATACCCAGCGCCGCCAACTCAGCCAAAGTTGTGGCCGCGCCCTGACAAAGCTGCTGCTTTGAAAATGAAGGAAATGTCTCCGCCAGCCAAGCAAGTAACCGGCTAAAGCTCAGCGGCGTTTGCTGCAATTTGGCCAGCAGCTGCGCCGTCATCGGATTGAGCCTTAAAAAGCATACCTCCTCTTCCCGATCACGATAAACGCAGAAGAATACCGGCTTGGATGATACTGTATTTGGGCGAAAATCTGCGCTAATTCGATCAACTTCGAACTGATATTGCGCCACTTTGGCGGTGGCGGCCAACTGCAGCTTTACTGCCAGTTGCTCCAGCGCCTGGTATTCGGCCGGCTCCAGCCAAGGCGCCGAACTGTCCAGAGCCACAGATACCTGCAGTTCCAAGAGTTCATAATGTGCCAATTCCAGCATAAAAGGCATGGCATCCAACCCACTTGCCTGCTCCCGGCACAGATAGTCGAGAAACTCGGCGGCAATGTCGATAAACAGCGGGCTTTGACATTCATGACGGGCAAAAAAATCCTTTACCAACGCCAACCACTGCGCTTCAGTATGCAGCGACTTGAGAACCGGATAGGCATTGGAGACAAAGCCGTTGACATTGCTGAAAAACAGCTCGCGATATACCTGCATGTGTCGCTCGTCGGTGCCGGCCGGTAAAGGCATATCTTCCTGCCGCAAATAGGCCACAAAAGCCCGTTGTAATTGAGCCAAGGCCATTAAGCTCTCCTTTCTTGTGCAAAAACATCCAAGGCCTGCCCTTGTAGCGAGCCTATCTGCCTCAACTCCTGGCACAAGACCCGGGTTTCAGGGATATTAAAATCCCGCTCCAGCAAGGTGGGATGTACCCCGTGCAATCGATAACACTCTGCCAGCAGTTGCCAGACAGGATTGATAATATCGGCGCCATGAGTATCGATAATCAGATCTTCATCCTGCTGATAATGACCCGCGATATGCAGGTAAGCGATACGCTCACTGGGCATAGCCGCTAGAAAAGCCTTGGGATCATAACCGTGATTAACCGAGTTGACATAGATGTTATTGACATCAAGTAGCAGACGACAATCAGCCTCTTCCAGCACGGCGCAGACAAACTCTTGCTCTGTCATCTCGGCGCCAGGCGCAGCATAAAAGGACACGTTCTCCAGAATAAGTGGCCGCTCCAGAATCGCTTCAACCTGTTTAACCCTGGCACTGACATGCCGCACTGCTTCGTAGGTAAAAGGGATTGGCATAAGATCGTACATATGCCCAGCGGCGGAGCAATAACTTAAGTGCTCTGAATAAACATCTATCTGATGCAAATCGAGGAAACGCTTAATCTCCTTGATAAACACCAGGTCCAGCGGATCCGGGCTACCGATGGAAAGACTGAGCCCATGGCAATAAAATGAATGCCTTTCGGTCAATTGTCGAAACTGCTTGCCAAACTTACCGCCAAGACGCATCCAGTTTTCCGGTGCCACTTCAAAGAAGTCGGCCTCTTTAGGAGCTGCCTGACAAAACTCAGCCAACATCTCCCGCCTAAGCCCCAAACCGACACTGTTATTCATAAATAATTACCGCCTTGTGGTTTCAGACAGGGCGCAAAGCGCCCTGCACTATTCAACTTCAGTGGTTGCTACCGCACTTACCTTCTTTGACTTTGTTGGCTTCTGCCTTGGCTTTATTCTCTTCAGCTTTGGCTTTTCCTTCCGCTGAGTGCATCATACCTTCACCGCACTTGCCTTCACCGCACTTGCCCTCGGCGGCCTTATTCACTCCCTCTCCACACTTGCCCTCGGCAGCCTTATTCATCCCTTCACCACATTTACCTTCGCCGCACTTGCCCTCACGGCTTTTTTGCTCGGCTTCTTTGGCTTTCTTATCGCCACATTTACCTTCGCCGCACTTGCCTTCATTACCAACCAATTGATAACCGGCTTCCATAGTCTGAAACCCGAACGGGTTGGCATTTGCTTCTGCCGCGACGGCGCTACCGGCGATAACCATACCCAAAGCGGCTGCTACTGTACTTGTCTTGACTGTCTTCATTGTCTTTCCTGCCTTTGCTCATAGAGTTGTTACGAGTGACCGACCTCAATTGCCGGCTTGCAATATCAGACCCGGGGACAGCAGAATCTATTTCACTTTTTCAACCACGGATCACAGTTTTTATCCAAAACCCCATGTAGGGAACCATGAGTAAAATAGCAAATGCAGATAAGATCAAGCTGTTAACAGTTACATATCTAGAATAAGCCTGTGCCTTTTAAGCTGTCGATTGGTGCCGGATGGGATTTAAGGTAGAATGCGCCACTTTCTATTTCAGCCAGGCCTTAAACACGTGCGTATTATTCTCGCCCCTATGGAGGGGGTTGTTGACAATCTGATGCGGGAACTGCTCTCTGCAATTAATCCTTATGATCTGATGGTCACAGAGTTTGTACGTGTGGTGGATCAACTTTTGCCTGAAAAAGTCTTCTATCGTCTCTGCCCCGAGCTGCTGCAAGGCGGCATGACCCTCAGCGGTACGCCGGTCAGGGTACAACTTTTGGGGCAGGAACCAGATTGGATGGCCGAAAACGCCTTACGGGCTATAGAACTCGGCTCCCAAGGGGTAGACGCCAACTTTGGTTGCCCGGCCAAGATGGTTAACCGCAGCAAGGGCGGCGCCATATTGCTGCAGTATCCGGAGCAAATCCACAAGATAGTCAAAGCCATGCGTCAAGCAGTTCCTGAACCGCATGCGGTGACCGCTAAAATTCGCCTGGGGTTTGAAGACAAGAGCCTGTTTATGGAAAACGCACAGGCGATTTATGAAGCCGGTGCCACTGAGTTGGCCGTCCATGCCCGCAGTAAAAAAGACGGTTATCGTCCACCGGCCTATTGGGAATATATCACTGAGATCCGTAAAAAAATGGCCATTCCCGTGATCGCCAACGGCGAGATTTGGAACCGGGAAGATGCCCTGCGCTGCATGGAAGTAACGGGTTGCGACAGTATCATGGTGGGCCGCGGTGCCATCTCTTTACCCAATTTGGCGGATCACATCAAAAACAATGCCAAGCAATATAGCTGGCAGCAAACCCTGGCGCTGTTGATGAGTTATAGCCAAAAAGAACTCAGCGGTCGCAAAAGTTGCTATTACCCGGCGCGAATAAAACAGTGGTTCAGCTACCTCAATCGCCAATACCCTCAGGCCGATGCCCTGTTCAGAGAGCTCAGGGTACACAAGCAAACCGACGACATAGTGACCACGCTCAGTCAGGCTTATCGCGAAATAGATGACAAGATCTGAGCAATTCTGACAAATTAACGCCTTAACGACAGAAAATGTCACCCAGATTTGATCTTCATCATAGTGACATTGACCCGGCTGTTTAGACTAAATGACCGTAGACTCAATCTTTACAGGCTATTATCAGTGAGCAGCTCCCATATCAGACAAGCATTGTCGGCGTTAGAAATCGATCTCAGGAAAGAGATAATGGTGCTCGGACCCCACTGGGATCCCCAGATGTCACTCAGTGATCTGATTGAAACCATGACTCAAGCCGATCTTTGCAAACACCCCCTCTACCACAGACTGTTGCGATTGGATGCCGCGTTGTGCCAACTGGATTTAGGACTTTATGGTCTTTGCGCAGACTGTGAAGCAGAAATCGAGTCACATCGACTCGTGAAAGATCCGACCGAGCAGCGCTGTGAACGTTGCCATGAGCAATATAAACATGAACACAGACAAGAGTTGCGCTTGAATCACTAGTCAGTTACAGCAGTAAAGGCAACCCCAGAGGTTGCTTTTTTGTTTGAGGTTATATTTTGACGTTTAAGAACTGATAAAAAAGCCCCGTCAAAATGACGGGGCTAAGCCGTAAGGGAGGATCGGCGTTTTATCAGAACTTCTGATTAATGGTCACAAACCAAGTGCGGCCCAGTACGTCGTACAGCCCTGTGTTGACATCACGATAATCAGCGTAGTTGTACCAGGTTGGTGCTTCTTCATCGAAGGCGTTGTTCACACCCAAGGTGATGGAACCATTCCAGTCGTGAGCGTAACTTACCTGGACGTTGTGCTTGAAGTAGCTTGATACGTCGACCAGATACTCGTTGTTGTATTCAACAGCTCCTGAATCCTGGCCACCTATATAATAGGTAGTCCAAGCAGCACTCCAGTTATCACGGGTCCAGTTAACCGATGCACTGCCACGCCATTCGGGCTTATCCTGTAGACCGGCTTCATCGAAGAAGTCAGACTCGGCGTCGGCCTTGGTCTTGTAATCCAACACATGGGTCATTTCCAGCTTCAGACGGAAATCACCGAAGTCAGTTTCCTGGTTGTAGCTGGTAACAAAGTCAATCCCGGAAGTTTCCAGGGCACTCAGGTTACGATACTGGCTGTGAATGGTCTCAATCTTGCCATCACTGCCACGAACTATGTACTGAGAACCACCATTGGCCTCTTCTTCACGGATCAGATCCGCAACATCGACCACTTCAATCTTGCTGTCGTAGCTGATGTCATAATATGAAGTCTCAATACTCCAATCATCGGTCACGTTCCAGACAAAGCCCAGAGTCAGGGATTCACCCTCTTCCGCTTGCAGATCTGGGTTACCGCCGTAGAAGGTCTTATATTGGTTACTTGGGCTACAGTAGTTCTCATCAGCACCAGGGTTGGCACTACACCAGACAGTATCCAGGGTACGTTCAAAACTCAATGCTTCACCAGAGAACATCTCGCCCATATTAGGGGCACGGAAAGATTCACCCCAGCTGGCGCGCAGCAACAGGGAATCAACCGGACGCCAACTCGCAGAGAACTTGGGCACAACAGAGTCAAAGGTTGAAGAAGCAAATCCGGAAGCTATGTTACCCTCCTGCTCGTAACGCTCATAACGAACCGCAGCGGACAAGTCCACATTGTATGGCAGCGAAGATTGCAATTCCAGATAGCCAGAGCTGCGATCCCGGGTCGCATCAACATCATCACCACCTGAACCACCTGAGATAATACCGGCAGCTGATTGCGGATCACTCAGCTGTACGAACTCAATCATTTCATACTCGGCACCGACAACCGCGGCCAAAGTAACGCCATTGCCTTCATACAGCATGCCGGACAGCAAACCATCAAATTGGGTGCTGTTGAATTGTGCCTGATACACACCTGTGTGGGCTGCTTGACCATAAAGATCGGCCATTTGCGCATCCCAGTCTTCATAACTCATGCCTGTAGTGTTGAAGACATCATAGTTGCCTGTGTTGATCAGGTCCTGAACTATATTGTCGTTGATCAGGTTGTAGTTGAATGAGTCAGTGGTTGAGCGGGTATGCTGGGCATTAATTTCCCAGTCGATGCCACTGCCCACATCCCAATAACCCACCAAACCGGCCAGGAAGTCGATTGAGTTGGTTTCAGTGGTGGTGTCACGCTCACCAATCTGTACTGAACGCATACGGATCTCAGATATATCCGTGCCCAATGGGTTCATTGGGTTGTCGGCAGCCATGGTTGGCGCGTTGGTTGATACAGGGGTGCCCGCATAACGGGTATTCGTTTCACTCAGGCTGGCAGAAGCGCGGCCACGGAATTGAATATCATCGGTCAGCTGATAATTGAAGTTTGACAGAATACTGTTGCGGTTCACATTACCAAACAGCTTGGTCACCTTACCAAAGTCATAGTAACAGGTTCCGGCATTGGCGCCATCGGTGCCATCAATAACATTCGGCGCCTGGGCACAAAGCTCGCTATTAGTATAATTGGCTGATTTACCATCTGCGCCAATATAGGTAGCTCTTGGGATCACGCTGTAGGAGCTAATACCATTCCAGGTTGGGTCATCAAAACGCCAAACATCTTTGTCGTATACTGAGCCTGTATCGTAATGCTCAAATGTCAGGGTGATATTGCCCTTATCTGTGCTAAAACCGGCGGCCACGGAAAAGCGTGAAGAATCACCGCCTTCCACGTCCGGAGATTCGCCTGTGTAGTTCAGCTCAATACCTTCAAAATCTTTCTTGGTAATAATGTTAATTACCCCGGCAACCGCATCTGAGCCGTAAACCGCCGAGGCACCATCACGCAGTATCTCGATTCGCTCAACAATCGCCATGGGGATGCTCGAAGTATCGGCAACGGTTCCTGAGCTTGAGCTGGTACCTGGCATGCGACGACCATCGAGCAGAATAAGCGTTGCCTGAGACCCCAGACCACGTAAATCCACATCACTGGTGGCACTGGCTCCGGCACCATAACCGGACATACCCCGCCAGGAACCAAAACTGTTAATGCTGGAGTTATTCAATACATCGGCAACCGAAGTTTCCCCGGTAACCTTAAGATCGGCTGCTGTGATAACAGTCACAGGTGAAGCCGTTTCCATATCCACTTGCTTGATGCGTGAACCCGTTACCTCGATCCGCTCAACTTTGCCTTCTTTTGCTTCCTCAGCAGTGGCATATCCGCTGAATGCAATTCCCGTAACTGCCGCAGCAAGTAAACCGCGACGAACTGCCTTTGCAGTTAAACTGATGGAACTCATACTTGTCTCCCTGATGTTTCTTTTATGAGAAATATCTGATTATTTTTTGTTTTAAAATTTGCAAGCATATTGCAATGCTTACAATGATATTCCACAAATAAAACAATTTGGTCAACATTAAAAACCACCAAAACAACTGCGCAACAACAAATTGATACAAATAATTACACAGGCATTCAACAGCATTAAATTTAACCAATAAAAATCAGCAAGATAGCCACAAAAAGGCCAAGTTGAAACATATTGATACTTAGGTTTTTAAATAGTTAAAAATATCTCACTAATGAAACAATTTGGCACAACAAACAAAAATAACAAATTAATCGCCAAGAGAAAAATATAACAATAAAACAACATACGAATTAAAGTGTATCGAATATAGTCCTTATTTACTAAAAACAGGCATAAAAAAACCGGCTTAAACTAAGCCGGTTTTTAAATTTAAATATGATTAGAAGGTAAACTCTACCCCTGCATAATATTCACGTCCGATAACGTTATAATAGGCTCTTGGGTAATGAGGCCAGCTGGACTGGGTGTAATCTATCTCAGGGCCTGAATCAAACAGGTTGTTGATACCTGCCGAAACCTTAAGATTGTCATAAATGAAGTAACTGGCAGCCAGGTTGACCTCCACATGACTGTCAACTTTCACTGAGTACTGGCTATCTAGGCCATTTTCAACAAAGTAGTCCATCCGCTCACCGTTCATGCTGTCGATATATTTGAACAGAATGTTGGTGGAGAAGTCGTTGTAAGACCATCCCAGGTTCAGGTTGGCACGCAGCTGAGGCGCAGAACCTTCACCATCGATAAGATCCAGCTCTTCAGAATCCGGAGTCAGCTTTTCCTTCCAACGGGTCAGATAAGTCCCTTCCAGGCGGCTGCTGAATTCACCATAGCTCTCGGTTTCATAGCGATAGCCCAAGGAGAAGTCGATACCGGCAGTCTCACGGGAAGACATATTCATCGCCTGGGTGTTCACTTTCAGCAACTTACCTTCACTGTCGCGAATGATTTTATCGGCAAAGGCATCGGCGTGATCCAAAATGTACTGTGCACTTGGGTCATTCACCAGATTGTCGATTTCAACCATCCAGTAATCTACCGTCAGGTTGATACCTTCGTAGTCCCAAACCAGACCCAGGTTGTAGTTTTTACCCTCTTCGGCTTCCAACTCTGGGTTGGCACCGATAGCAATAGGTAAAGACTCAATCTTGTCACATTCGTCATAGGCTTCGCAGCGCGGAGTATCGATAACAGTGCTGTAGCCAGTGGTGGGATCGCCAAACAAACGCTGCATATCCGGTGCGCGGAAGGTCTCGGCATACAAAGCACGCAGCATCAGGCTATCGATTGGACGGTATTCCAGTGACACTTGCGGAGTAAACTGACCACCAACATCAGACTCATCATCATAGTAGTCATAACGTCCGGCCAATGTCATGGTCAACTGATCCAAGAGTGGCAAGGCCAGTTCGGCATAGGCAGCATACTGTTCACGTTCACCTTCGGCGCTGCTGCCCCCCTTGCCTATAACGCCACCGTTGGAGGTGAAGCTGTCAGATTTATCGTAGAACCACTCCTTGCTGTACTCAAGGCCCACGGCGTAAGCGGCTGTGCCACCGGCTAGTTCGAACGCATCGCCATTGATGCCGGCGCTAAAGCTGGACAGAGTAGATTGTCCCTTCTTGTTACCTTCATAGTTCAGCAGCGCCGCATCTTCAGGAGAGATCACATCCATCAAAGACTTGCCGTTTTCGCCTGAGGTCAGATAGTCAAACATAGCCTGATGAGTCGGCTAGCCTGAGCTGCGGGATTCCACTGTCTGACGCGCAATAGACCAGGAAGTATCATACTCGATACTGTCGGTCAAAAAGCCTTTGGCACCTATGATGAAAGAGAAGTTATTGGTTTCAAAGTCAGAGGTACGTGGCCCCAGCTCACTCATACGGCGGGTGTAGAAGTAATCGCCATCTGCAGCATTGGCAAAGTCACCGCCGAATGCGGTGTCCTTTTTGAAGGTCTGGGACATACCCTTGTCTTTATTGGCAATGGTTACACTGTCGCCGGCTACATTGAACATGAAGTCATTGCCCACTGTCGCAGACTCAATCTCGGTAAAAGTCGAGGAGTGGGTGTAATCGATGCGGGAATACAGCTGATGATCCGCATTCAGCTCCTTGGTGAGGTTGATCATGGTGGAGTAACGCTTCTGCTCCGGCAGGAAATCCCGCTGCTTGGAGCGGTCGAAACCACAGCGACCATTTTCCATCACCACATAACCACGGGCCTCACACTCGGCCGGTGACAAGGTCTTTTCCAGTTCAGTTTTGTTGTTGCCAAGATCCTGCACCAGGTTGGCGCCATAGGAGCTGTAACCCGAGTATGGCTGACCGTCGACAATATCTGTGCCCCACTCTGGGCGATCTGTTCCTTTCAGCGCCGTTCTGTCTTCATATTCGGCAAAGAAAGTCAGGTTGGCCGTGTCACTGCTGACACCTGTCATAAAGGAGAACTGGTTGTTCCGCAGGCCACCTTCATCCGTATCGGAGAAACGATACTTGAAGGTGGTCTGTTCAACATCTTTCTTAAGAATGATGTTAATAACCCCACCCATGGCATCTGAGCCATAAATCGCCGAAGCACCCGTAGTCAGGATTTCGATACGCTCAATCGCGCCCAGTGGGATATTGGCCGTATCCACAAAGCTGTCTGTACCACCGGCACCAAAAGGATACTTAGGCACCCGCTTACCGTTGATTAGGGTCAATACCCGACCGGCCCCCACGCCACGCAGGTTGACCGATGATGCCGCAGGAGTAAAACCATGGACTTCCTGCTGGGTCATGGAACCACCTGAGTTTTGTGACAGGTTACCCAGCACATCCTGAACCGAGTTGAAGCCACCTTTTTCAATATCAGCAGCGCTCATTACCACGATGGGGGAAGCATTCTCCATATCGGTGCGTTTAATACGGGAACCCGTGACTTCAATACGTTCGACTTGTTCAGTGGCTTGAGCCTCATCGGCAGCGTAAGCCATTGTAGGGATTGATGTGGAAACAAAAGCAAACAGACTAAAGCGGATAGCCTTAGCGACGGCAGTCTGCGTTGACATATTCTCATTCCTTTTACAAAGCACGGTGGCAGGGAGGGAACACCGTGTTCTTATTCTATGTAATACTCAGCCCCCCAAACGAGAAACATACCAATAACAGCAATATTATCAATCACTTAAATGATAACAATATGTTTATACCTGGTTTAATTTGTAAAACACAAGCATCTTATCAATTAAGATCTAATGATGATTTTACAGGTTCCATGCCGGGTTCCGTGAATTCGTATCATTTTGTATCGATACAAATCCGTTACAAAGATTATTTTTTAACCTGTTGTTAGAACGACGCTTTTAATAAAAAATGCGATATAGGTCGCATTTTCAATTCATACAAAAATCAAACAAAAAGGGAGCCAATTGGCTCCCTTTTGTCTATTTGCTGTTAATTAACGAGTGCGAGGACACAGCTCATCGGCAGCAAAGAAATAAGCGATTTCACGCTCGGCTGAAGCCAGGGCGTCAGAACCGTGAACAGCGTTCTCATCGATGCTGTCAGCAAAGTCAGCGCGCAGAGTACCACGGGCAGCTTCTGCTGGGTTGGTAGCACCCATGATTTCGCGGTTAGCCAGAACGGCGTTTTCACCTTCCAGAACTTGAACCATGATAGGACCAGAAGTCATGAAAGAAACCAGAGCACCAAAGAAAGGACGCTCGCTGTGCTCAGCGTAGAAACCTTCGGCTTGTTCTTTGGTCAGGTGAACCATTTTGGCGGCAACAATTTTCAGGCCGGCAGTTTCAAAACGGTTGTAGATAGCACCTATGTGGTTCTTGGCTACCGCATCAGGCTTAATGATAGAAAAAGTACGTTCGATCGCCATGACTAGATTCCTTAATCAGCGAGTTTAAAAATTCGCGCGGATTATACGAAATAATCGCGTCAAATCCTAATCTTATCTGATAAGCCCTTCAGTAAAAGCTATGATACAAGCCAGGTAATTCTCGGTTCAGTGCCTATGCTTGAGCCACAAATAGCCGAGACCGAGACAAATAAGCAACAGCAACAAAGGCATAAACGGCGGTAAATGATGAAAAAAACCTATGCCACCGTGTCCTGAATGCGCAAGCACGGCCGGGGCAAATAATCCAAAACTACAGGCGAAAATACGTGTCATGACTCACCTCCGGAAAATCTGGGTTCAACAATTTATTAACCGAATAAATATAGTTGACTCCTGGTGGTGATAATTTGACCGGAATCAGCTTTCAGCCAGCGAACGCTACTTTTCTTCTATCCAACATTGCTGCACGGCTTCGAGGATTTTCTCGCTGCAGTGTTTGGGATCATCATCGAAGGCTTCCAACGCCAATATCCACTCGTAAAGCTCAGGGAAATGCAGTTGCTGCGGATCCACATCGGGATGTGCTTCCAGCAGCTCCAAAGCCAAGTCCAATGAATCTATCCACTTGAGTCCCATAGTTACTCCTGCATCAGATAAGAATTGACTTTGAGTATAGCGCCGCAGAAGAAGGCTTTATAGCATTGATTAACACTTTTCCATTAGCGAAATCAGGCTTCACTGGGCGCCTTACTCTTGCGCTTCTGCTTGGCAATAAACTCTATGATGGCGCCGGCAACATCTTTGCCGGTAGCGGCTTCAATACCCTCTAACCCGGGTGAAGAATTGACCTCCATCACCACAGGCCCATGGTTGGAGCGCAAAATATCGACACCGGCGACATTCAACCCCATGGTTTTGGCGGCACGCACCGCGATTGAACGCTCCTCCGGAGACAACTTTACCAAGGTTGCCGTGCCGCCCCGGTGCAAGTTGGAGCGAAACTCTCCCGGCAGAGCCTGGCGCTTCATCGCAGCAATCACCTTGTCACCGAGTACAAAACAGCGGATATCGGCTCCTTGAGCCTCCTTGATATATTCCTGCACCATGATGTTGGCCTTAAGACCCATAAAGGCCTCAATCACACTCTCGGCCGCCTTACGGGTTTCGGCCAGTACCACACCTATACCTTGAGTACCTTCCAAAAGTTTAATCACTAAGGGAGCACCACCGACCATGTCGATAAGATCCGGAATATCGCTGGGCTTATTGGCAAAACCTGTCACTGGCAGTCCTATGCCTTTGCGGGACAGTAACTGCATGGAGCGCAGTTTATCCCTCGAGCGAGAGATCCCCATGGAGCTATTGAGTGTATAGGTAGCCATCATTTCGAACTGACGCACCACAGCCGTGCCGTAGAAGGTAATGCCGGCGCCTATTCTCGGGATCACCGCATCGAAGGGCGGCAACTCAACGCCCCCGATATGGATACTGGACTGCTGCATGCTGATATTCATGTAGCATTCCAGTGGATTGATCACCTGCACCTGATAACCCCGTTCTTGGGCGGCCTCCACCAAACGGCGTGTGGAATATAAGGTTTTGTTCTGTGACAAAATTGCAATCTGCATCCCGGTCAGTATCCCGAAGAGTGAAAAAGACAGCGCATCATACGCCTGCCGTGTTGGAAATCAATCTCTGCATGCCAAGCATAGCAATAAAAAACCGGCCTCTTGAGGCCGGTTTTCAAACGATGTCAGCACTTAGGGAAGGTGCCTTGAACGCCCATTACTGTGCAAGCCACTCTCTACAAAAGAGAAGGCCACAAGGACCTGTTCTAACCTTCCCTAGCCTTCACTGACCATGTTGACTGTGTATTTGGGGATTTCCACCACCATATCGGTTTCAACCACCTTGGCCTGACAAGACAGACGGCTCTCTGGCTCCAGGCCCCAGGCCTTGTCCAGCATGTCGTCTTCCAGATCATCGCTGGGCTCGAGATCATCGAAGCCTTCACGCACTATCACGTGGCAGGTGGTACAAGCACAGGATTTCTCGCAGGCATGTTCTATGTTGATGCCGTTTTTCAGCGCGACATCCAAAATGGATTCACCCACCTCTGCCTCCACCACGGCGCCTTCTGGACACAGTTCTTCATGGGGCAAAAATACTATCTGTGGCATAGTCTCACCTATATGTTATCGACCGACTGACCCTTCAGCGCGGTCCGAATCGAATTGTCCATGCGTCTGGCGGCAAACTCCTGGGTCTGCGCATCCACCGCTTCTATCGCCGCCTTGATGGCATCAACATCGCCATTGGCAGCAGTTTCATTCAAGTCAGCCATGGCGCGGTCAACCAAAACGCGTTCCTCCTGGCTAAGCAAATCGCCATCTTTCGCCAGTGCCGAGTGCAGCGATTCCAGTACTCTGGCTGCCTCCACTCGCTGCTCGGTGAGCATTCTCAGCTCAATATCCTCTTTGGCGTTCTGCATCGAATCTTTGAGCATTCCGGCAATTTCAGTATCACTCAGGCCGAAGGAAGGTTTAACCTGGATGCTGGATTGCACCCCGGTCGACTTCTCCATGGCAGTGACACTGAGCAAGCCATCGGCATCGACCTGGAAGGTCACCCGAATATGCGCGGCACCAGCGGCCAATGGTGGAATGCCCTTAAGGGTAAAGCGCGCCAGAGAGCGGCAATCGGCGACCAGCTCACGTTCACCTTGCACCACATGAAACGCCATGGCGCTCTGACCGTCTTTGAAGGTGGTGAATTCCTGGGCTCTGGCCACCGGAATTGTGGTATTGCGCGGGATCACCTTCTCCACCAAACCGCCCATGGTTTCAATGCCGAGCGACAGTGGGATCACATCCAGCAGCAAAAGATCCGAGTCAGGCTTGTTACCCACCAAAATATCGGCCTGTACCGCTGCACCTATGGCAACCACGCGATCCGGGTCAATCGATGTCAGCGGCGCCTTGCCAAAGAATTCGCCGACCATTTCCCGCACCAGAGGCACACGGGTAGAGCCACCAACCATCACAGTTTCCAGCACCTCGTCAGCATCCACTCCGGCGTCGCGCAAAGCCTTGCGGCAACCTTGAATGGTTTTCTTCACCAGTGTGTTTATCAACTGGTCAAACTCACTGCGACTCACTTCGGCTTCACGCTCAGTGCCGTCTTGCAGTGTCAGCTTAGCAATAGTGCTGTCGCTATCGGTCAACGCCTCTTTTACCCGCCGGGCTTCCATCAGCAACTGCCGCGCTTCCTGGCTGGAAAGCGACTCCAGCGCCATGCGTTCACGCAGTAAGCCTTGCAGCAGTTCATCAAAGTCATCACCACCCAGGCGGGAATCGCCACCGGTTGCAAGTACCTCAAACACGCCGCGGTTGAGACGCAAAATAGAGATATCAAAGGTGCCGCCGCCCAAGTCATAGACGGCAATGACGCCTTCCTGACCCGAGTCCAGGCCATAGGCGATGGCGGCCGCCGTTGGCTCATTGAGCAGGCGTAACACCTTGATACCAAGCAAGGCTGCCGCATCTTTGGTTCCCTGACGCTGGGCATCATCAAAATAAGCTGGCACTGTGATAACCACGCCTTCCAATGGGCCACCCAGAGTGGACTCGGCGCGGGCAATCAGGGGGCGCAAAACCTCGGCAGACACCTGAACCGGATTCATTTTACCTGCGCGGGTAACAAACAATGGCAGGCCGTTTTCACTGGCCTCAAACTGATAGGGGAAAGCTTGCGCACCGCTTTGTACATCGGCCAAAGAACGGCCCATGAAGCGCTTCACCGACACTATGGTGTTTTCAGGATCCTTGGCCGAATCGGCCAGGGCATCGTGACCTACTCGGACGCCCTGCTCGCCATAGTGCACCACAGATGGCAATGAATGCCGACCTTGCTCGTCGGCCAGTGTACTGGTCTCGCCGCTGCGAACCGCAGCAACCAGGGAGTTGGTGGTCCCCAAATCTATCCCGGCGGCTAATCTGTGTTGGTGAGGAGCGGCCATTTGGCCGGGTTCAGCAATCTGCAAAAGTGCCATAGTCTTCCATCTTGTGTTTAAAAAGTTGGCTCAATCAGAAATTGAGCCAACTGTAGGAATATGCTTTAAGGCCGAAAGCGAATTCAGTCGAACAGCGCATCCTGGGCCCGCTGCAGTTCATCCTGCAATTTTGCCATAAACTTCAACTTACGGACTTGATCTGCCGCGGCTATTGCATCGGCCTCTTTGGAACTGTGAAGTTGGTTGCGCAGCAGCTCTGTCTCTTGCTTACGATAAGCCGCGAATGAAGCATCTAGCTCATCGATATCGCTCTGGGCATCGCCGCTCTGGCCTATTTCCTCCAGCGCTTCACGCCATTCCATCTGCTGCATCAAAAAGGCGGTGTCTTTAACCGTGGTGGTTTCGTGACTGATATCCACACCTTTGAGCGCCAACATATGTTCGGCTCTACGGATAGGGTCTTTCAGGGTCTGAAAGGCATCGTTGATCTGGGCAGTGCGGGAAATGGCCAACAGCTTTTGCTGTTCACTGGCGTTGGCAAATTTGTCGGGATGCACCGCCCGCTGCAGCTCGCGGTAGCGACTGGCCAGCTCGGCGGTGTCCACATCAAAGGAGGGAGTTAAATCAAACAGCTCGAAATAATTCATATACTCTCAAGGCGGCGGTGGAACTCAAACCGTGAAGCTCTCACCGCAACCGCACTCACCTTTGGCGTTAGGGTTATTGAATTTAAAGCCTTCGTTGAGTCCTTCCTTGACAAAGTCCAGCTCGATCCCTTGAAGATAGATGAAGCTCTTGGCATCTATGATGATGTTGACACCATCTATGTTGTATACCTCATCATCTTCATTGAGTTCGTCGACAAATTCCAGAACGTAAGCCATCCCGCTGCAGCCTGAAGTTTTAAGCCCCAAACGCAAACCTATACCTTTTCCTCTGTTGCTCAGGAAGGCACGGACACGCTCGGCGGCGGCAGGCGTCATAGTAATAGCCATCTTAACTCCTGGCGTTATTTATCTTGCTTGGACTTGTACTCTTCCAGAGCCGCCTTGATGGCGTCTTCGGCCAGAATCGAACAGTGGATCTTCACAGGTGGCAGAGCCAACTCTTCTGCAATATCCGTGTTCTTGATGGCGGCCGCTTCCTCAATGGATTTGCCTTTAACCCATTCGGTCACCAAAGAGCTTGATGCGATGGCGCTGCCACAACCGTAAGTCTTGAAGCGAGCGTCTTCAATGATGCCCTGGTCGTCAATCTTGAGCTGCAGTTTCATCACGTCACCACAGGCGGGCGCACCCACCATACCGGTTACTACGGATGGGTCGTTCTTGTCGAAAGAACCTACGTTACGCGGGTTCTCGTAATGATCTATCACTTTTTCACTGTAAGCCATGATACTGCTCCAAATTCATCTATCCGCGGGGATCAGTGGTGTGCCCACTGCACCTGGTTGAGGTCTACACCATCTTTGAACATTTCCCAAAGTGGTGACATTTCTCTCAGTTTGCCAATAGAGTTTCTAATGGTTTCGATTGCGTAATCTATCTCTTCTTCAGAAGTGAAACGACCTATGGAGAAACGGATTGAGCTGTGCGCCATTTCGTCGTTCAGTCCCAGGGCACGCAACACATAGCTGGGCTCAAGACTGGCAGAAGTACAGGCAGAGCCGGAAGATACGGCCAGGTCCTTGAGCGCCATCATCAGCGACTCGCCTTCCACATAGTTAAAGCTGACGTTCAAGCTGCCGCAAGCACGCTGATCCATATCACCATTGAGATAGGTTTCTTCGATATCTTTGATACCGTTCCACAACTTGTCGCGCAGATAGCGAATACGTTCGTTATCTTTTTCCATATCGGCTTTGGCAATGGCCGCCGCTTCGCCCATACCCACAATTTGGTGAGTCGCCAGGGTGCCGCTGCGCATACCACGCTCATGACCACCGCCGTGCATCTGGGCTTCCAGACGAATACGAGGCTTACGGCGTACATACAGGGCGCCTATGCCTTTGGGGCCATACATCTTGTGACCCGAGATAGACATGAGGTCGACCTTGGTCTTTTGAATATCGATAGGCAGCTTACCGGCACTCTGGGCTGCATCCACATGGAAGATGATGCCTTTGCTGCGGCACAGCTCGCCGATGGCATCGATATCGTGGATCACGCCAATCTCGTTGTTAACATGCATGATGCTGACAAGAATGGTGTCGTCGCGCATGGCCGCTTCCAGGCGCTCCATAGGAATAATACCGTTGGCCGCAGGCTCCAGGTAAGTGACCTCGAAACCTTCACGTTCCAGCTGACGGCAGGTATCCAGTACGGCCTTGTGCTCTGTCTTGCTGGTGATGATGTGCTTACCCTTCTTCTGGTAGAAGTGGGCAACACCTTTGATAGCCAGGTTGTCAGATTCGGTAGCGCCTGAGGTGAACACAATTTCACGGGGATCAGCATTGATCAGCTCCGCGACCTGGTTACGGGCGATATCCACCGCTTCTTCGGCCTGCCAGCCGTAGCGGTGTGAACGGGATGCGGGGTTACCGAATACACCGTCCATTGTCATGTACTGTACCATTTTGTCTGCAACCCGGGGGTCTACAGGCGTTGTTGCGGCATAATCCAAATAGATAGGAAGCTTCATTACACACTCCGTACTTCGCAGTCTCGGCCGAGGCTACATACAACGTACATTATTCGTTTTTATATCCAACAGAGGATCAGCTCAAGCGCTGACTCTCTGCTCCTGCTGCATCTTGTCTTGCTTTACCGAGATAAACTGCACATCCCGTTTCTGCATCAGTGCAGCAAGGCTGATGCCATTTAAAAAGTCAGAAATCTGTTTGCTCAGGTCACCCCAGAGCGAATGCGTCAGACAGCGGGTGCCGCTCTGGCAATTCCCCTGGCCTTGACAGCGGGTGGCATCGACAGATTCATCTACCGCATGTACCACCATGCCCACCGAGATGTCATTGGCTTCCAATCCGAGGCGATAACCGCCACCGGGACCGCGCACACTGGCGACCAAGCCCTGCTTTCTCAGTTTGGCAAAGAGTTGTTCTAGGTAAGAAAGGGAAATCCCCTGGCGCTCTGAAATATCTGCCAGCGGTACCGGCCCCTGCGCCGAATGTATGGCCACGTCCAGCATGGCTGTCACTGCGTAGCGACCCTTAGATGTAAGTTTCATAAAACGACCACGGCTCCCAAACAGGTATGTGGGAATTTCAACATACCCGAGCAATTTAGTCAAGTATAAATCCTACTTGTTTACTCGGGTATTGTGGTTCATAAATCAGGTTGAATACCCTGTCTGCTTGGTGGGGTATTTAACCTTTTTCGCCACGATTATTCAATGGCAAAAGCCGATAAAATGGTCATCGAGTATCAGATAATGGGATCAAACTCATCCATTGACTGTTGCCGCTTTTGTGCCGCAGCAGTTTCAGCATCACTGAACTCGCCCACATCCAACTCAGGCAGACGTTCAGTGCAGACACTGCCGCCCATTTTCTGAACCGCATGACAAACTTCCTGTACTTTGGAATCCATCAAATGCATATGATCCAACATCTGGCCTATGGCATTGGCAACAGGGTCTGGATTATCGGGAGAAACGGCGTAAGCATCGAAACCGTATTTCTTGGCCATGGCACTGCGGCGCTCACTGGTTTCCTTGGATTGAGCCGATGCGACTGTCACAGCTCGGCCAGGAATACCCACAACGGTAGTGTCCTTGGGCACGTCTTTAACCACCACAGAGTTGGAACCAACCCGAGCCCCATCATGCATGGTAATGGGGCCCAGCACCTTAGCTCCGGCACCTATGACCACGTTATTGCCCAAGGTCGGATGGCGTTTGCCGGCTTGCCAGGTGGTGCCCCCCAGTGTCACCCCGTGATAAAGAGTGCAGTCATCACCAATCTCGGCCGTTTCGCCAATCACGACTCCCATGCCATGGTCAATAAAAAACCGCCTACCTATGGTTGCCCCCGGGTGTATTTCCACCCCTGTGAGCCAACGGGAAAAAGTGGACAGACAACGCGCCAGAAAACACCAATTGGCCTTCCACAGTTTATGGCTGATACGGTGCAGCCAAATAGCCTGCATTCCCGGATAGTTGAGCAATATCTCCAATGTGCCCCGCGCGGCAGGATCCCTGTGATAAATGGATCCTATGTCCTCTTTCAGTCTGGCTATCACACCCATCTTGATTCCTCGGATTACTCTTCTTTACTGTCGACCTTTTTTTCTACCGATGTCAGGATCCCGCGCAGTATGTTCATCTCCTGCGTTTCGATTCTGGCCCGGGTAAACAGGCGCCTCAGCTTAATCATCACCTGTCCCGGATGATTCTTGATAATAAAGCCGGTTTTTTGCAGTGTCCGTTCCAAATGTTCAAAGAAACGCTCATGATCTTCACTGCTGGGATACTCGGCCAGTTCCTGCTCGACTTGTTGATGTTTCTCCAGCCATGCCACCCGTGTTTCATAACAGATAAGCTGCACAGCCTGAGCCAGATTGAGTGAGCTGTATTCCGGGTTGGCAGGGATACACACATGATAGTGGCATTTTTGCAACTCTTCGTTGCTTAAGCCATGGCTTTCACGGCCAAAGACAATAGCAACAGGCCCCTGGCAACTTTCAAGCGCCAATTTGCTGCCCGCTTCACGGGGTTCAAGCACGGGCCAGTCGAGTGTGCGGCTGCGGGCACTGGTGGCAATCACCAGACTACAGTCTTTAATTGCCTCTTCCAGGCTGTCGACCTTGACCAGATGCTTGAGAATATCAGAGGCGCCGGCGGCAAGCGCAATGGACTGACCGTCTGGTTCAACTTTGGGCTCCGCCAGATAAAGGTTGGATAATCCCATGGTTTTCATGGCCCTGGCCACAGAACCTATATTGCCGGGATGCGTGGTACCTACCAGGACGACACGAATATTGGAGAGCATGGAACAACTTCAAAAATAAAAAAATCAGGAGGCGGATGGTACCACAGGCATATTTTTTTGCTTATAGAAAAATCGCCATTTGATATCAGCGTCAACTAGGATATAATCTGCGCCGAATTTTTGTCCGTTCTTTAACATCCAGGGGATTGCAATGCATCCGATGCTGACTATTGCCGTGCGCGCTGCTCGCGCTGCAGGCCAAACTATTATGCGTGCCTACACCGAACTCGACCGTATTGAGGTCGATGCCAAAGGTGTCAACGATTTTGTGACCAGTGTAGACAAGGAAGCAGAAGCAGCAATTATCTATCAGATCCGCAAGTCCTATCCAGACCACAGTATAGTGGGTGAGGAAAATGGCGAAAACCGCGGCACCAACCAAGATTATCTGTGGATTGTTGATCCTCTGGACGGCACCAATAACTTTGTTAATGGTGTACCTCACTTCGCCGTCTCTATCGCCATGCAGTACAAGGGCAAAACTGAAGTTGCCGTTGTCTATGATCCCGTTCGCGATGAACTATTCAGCGCCGTCCGCGGTAAAGGGGCCAAGCTGAATGATTTCCGTCTGCGAGTAAACAATGTCAACGATCTGGGTGGAAGCCTGGTTGCCACAGGATTCCCTTTCAAGGCTCGTCAGCACACCGAAACTTATATGAAGCTGTTTGGCGAAGCTTTCTCTCTGAGTGCCGACTTACGCCGCGCCGGCTCTGCCGCACTGGATCTGGCTTATGTAGCCGCCGGTCGTGTAGACGCCTTCTTCGAACTGGGCCTCAAGCCTTGGGATATCGCCGCCGGCGATCTGATTGTTCGTGAAGCCGGTGGTACAGTTACCGACTTCAGTGGTGGCCACAACTACCTGCTCTCCGGCCATATCGTTGCCGGCGCACCTAAAGCCACCAGCCTGCTGGTCAAACGCTTCCGTCCCCTGTTGAGCGACGCTCTGAAGTAAGTTATCAGACAAGTACTTGAGCAAACATTGAAACAACACGCTAAAGTACTGAATTTATTTAAAAACCGCCGAGTGGCGGTTTTTTTATGCCTGAATACCAAGAAGATAGAGCGGACTTCAATCCGTTCGAGTAATCAGATTGAATCAAACAGGATTAAATCAATAAGGCTTTGAATGAGCTAAGCCGAAATAACCAAGGATGAGTATCTTCCCCCCTACCCTTCAAACAGATAACTCTTTGGATATATTTACATGCATTTATATTGCACCTTAAAATACCCGAGTATTTTGTTTGGGTATTTGAGGCAAGACTATGAGTAAATCCGGCACTCGCAACACCCGGGGAGGGATCCTCAACATTGACGAACCGGCCAACAAGCAGTTTCCGCTGGCGCTTTTTCGTTTGGGTTTCAGGCCTTTTTTTCTCGGTGCCAGCCTGTTCGGCTTGTTGTCGCTCTTGCTTTGGGGAGCCTTACTCAGTGGTCAAGTCCAACTGATTCCCCACGCCAATCCCCTGTGGTGGCATGGACACGAAATGCTGTTCGGTTTCACCGGCGCTGTTATCGCAGGCTTTTTGTTAACAGCAGTTCAAAACTGGACAGGGATCCCGGGCATAAGAGGCTGGCCTTTACTGCTGCTCTGGTGTCTATGGCTGGCTCCCAGACTACTCTTGCTCTATGCCGGCATAGCCCCTTTTACTTTAGTAATGCTATTGGATCTGGCATTTTTTCCGGTCACGGCAATAATACTGGGGTTAGCTGTCTTCAGGGTAAAACAGTGGCGCAACCTGGTGTTTGTCCCCCTGCTGCTGTTGCTCTTTTGTGCCAACCTCCTCTCTTATCTTGGCCTTGAACAGCCAGGGTTGGCACAAAAGGCATTGCAGGCCGCGGCGCTGTTGATCATTATTCTGGTGGCTCTACTTGGCGGCAGGGTAATCCCCTTCTTTACCGAACGCGCCACAGATTTCAAGCGCGGGGCACCAAGCCCTGTACTTGAAGCTCTCAGCTTCGCCTCTTTGATTCTCATGCTGATCAGCTTGTTTTTACCCTATTCCTGGTTGACACAAACATTGGCCTTACTGGCAGGCACAGTACTGTTGTTGCGCTGGGCACGCTGGGGCTGGCACGCCAGCCTCAAGGTACCGCTGCTGTGGTCACTGCATTTAAGTTACCTGTGTATTCCGATCGGACTGCTGATTATTGGTGTCAGCGGCCAGATGATGTTGGGGTTTCATGCCCTGACCGTTGGCGGTATGGGAGGAATGATCTTGGCTATGATGGCGAGGGTATCTCTGGGGCATTCCGGCAGGCCACTGCAGATTGCCTGGCCTATGATCCCCGCCTTTGGCTTGATGTTACTGGCTGCAGCCTTGAGGGTCGCGGCAGCCATTGTGCCTCAGCTAAGCCAAATCTTACTAATAGGCGCGATTCTCTGCTGGCTATTGGCATTTACCACTTTTATAGTAGTTTACGCGCCTATTCTTTGCCGAGCTAGGTTGGATGGCCGCCCCGGTTAAAGGTTCTGTGAAAGCTATCACACAGATTTCGCGGCGAGCAGGAAATTTACTGATACTATTTAGGAAATGATTTCAGGGAGTTTTCATGGAACTGTATCGCCAATACGGCTCTAAGAGCCTTAAAGCCGTCGAACATCTGGTCTTGTTTGTTATTGCCATTGCCACAGTCGTCGCCATTGGCCAGGAGATAGTGCATATCTTCAAAATGGGCGCTGTGGCCCTTGCCGATCTGCTGCTGCTGTTTATCTACTTGGAAGTGCTGGCCATGGTGGCCAATTATGCCGAATCCGGCAAGTTACCTGTACGTATGCCGCTCTATATCGCAATAGTGGCTTTGGCCCGTTATCTTATCCTGGACATGAAATCGATGGAAGATTGGCGCATAGTCGCCATCTCAATCTCAACCTTGGTGCTTGCAGCAACTGTGATAGTGATCCGCTGGGGGCAATTGAAGATGCCCTACCCCAAGAATCAAGAGTATGACAATTAACTGGAACCCGGCAGACGCCGGGTTCTTTTTTATCAGCTCTTTAGAACTGACCCTAGCTACCGACAAATCTATGCTATTTTTAAAACACTTACCCCATTTCACATAGGATTTGATTCTCACAGCAATAATGAAAATGTGCGGTACAAATACGGTAAATCAGGGTTATCAGGACACATACCCAGAGCCGTTACCGCATCCATAGCCTCGAGAGACTCAAACCTAAGAAATATGGGATAACGGCCTACTATCCATTGAACTTAAGGGGACTGCCATGGATGAAAATCTGGATGACTTTATCGAAAGACGCAGATCACTGCGGGTCGATCTGGAGGCGGAGCGGATCAGGCTTCATTGGATAAATAAAGCGGGTGATGAACTCAATGACGATGGCATCTGTATTGATCTGTCCAGACGGGGGATTTTGTTTGAGTACCATCAACCCTTTACCTTGGGAGAACTGCTATCTGTAACCTTCCATGCAGGAACGGATTCACAAAATACCATCAAGGGACAGGTGTGCCGTTGCAGCGAGATCAACCCAAAGCGTTTTCACATCGCCATGCAACTTATCTAGATCCCCGACGTAGTATCCGGGGTGTTCTATACTTTACATCAACTTAAGTACCAAGGACACGGGGAGAAAATCCATGATACTGCTCGTAGGCGGAGAGAAAGGGGGCAGTGGCAAGAGCTGTCTGGCCCAAAATCTGGCTGTACACATTACCCAGAAATATCGGGCCAACGTGTTAATGGTCGACTGTGACCCCCAGCGCACCACATCCGACTGGATCCAGGCCCGCAACAATGACCCTTCCCTGCCTGCAATCAACTGTATTCAGCTCTACGGCAAGATCCGTAACGATCTCCTGAGCCTGGATGAACGCTTCGACTATGTAATAGTCGACTGCGGCGGCCAGGATAACCTGGCGATGCGAGCCGCCATGTCGGTTGCCAGTTATGTGGTGATCCCTTTAAGACCCAAGCGGCGTGATTTAAAAACCTTGCCCCATATGGAAGATATGCTCAGCACCTGTAAGATGGTCAACCCCAAGATGGTGGCGACAATAGTGTTGACTCAATGTCCGGCGCTGCCTTCACAGTTCAAACGCATTCTGGAAGCAAAAGATGTAGTAAAATCGTTCGGTCTGAGGGCGCTGGACTCGGTCACTTTTAGCCGCAATATCTATGATGACAGCGAAGAAAAAGGCTCCTCGGTCATCGAAATTGAGCCCGATGGAAAAGCCGCCGAGGAGATACGCAATATTGCCGACGAGCTGTTAGCCATTCCGCCGGAAAACTCTTATGAGCTTAACTGATCTCAAACGTCACAAGATCAAACCCAAGGCCAAAAAGGTCTCTGTCGACGATTTCATCGAAGATGCCAATAACTACGCCCATGGGAAACCCAGCCGCTTGGGCGGTGGCTCTGTGGCCAAATCTCGAACGGGACTGGATAAAAAATCAACCCGTCTCTATCGCCATGCCACTTTTACCCTGACTGAAGCCAGCATTAGTCAGCTGGACGGTATTGCCCGCAAGACGGGTATTGCCAAGTCCAAACTGCTGCGGATCTTCATTCGTGATTTTCACAGTCTGAGCGACAAAGCCCAAGCTGAAATGATTGCCAGAGATCAGACAAATGAAACTCAGTGACGACAAATTTTACTCTCAAGGGTGCTCAGCCCCTGAGATGATTCGATAAATTTGCCCTTGGCGGCCAGAAAGTTGAGCAAAGCCTCTGCGTCCATTCCCTCGGCGCTGCAGGTATGATAACAGGCGTCTTTACCGAAACGCTCCTGCATCAATGCCTTGAGCTTGTCCCGCTTAATGGGAGAGGCTTGTTCCAGCAACAACTGCAACACCTGATGGCCATGTACCGACGAATTCATGTATCCTCCACAAAACAATGAGTCGCAGCCGATTTTTAACGGATTTTGCTGCAGTATTCCCTGATTTAGCGCAACTTGTTTGTCATTATGGCGGTTGTTTGCTTGTGCAAGAGGAGTTGTCATGTCCCTTATTCTATTGCTGACACAGCAGATGAGCCTGTATTTGGTGATCGTTTATCTGGTCAGCAAGACCCCTTTGTTCAAGCTGTTTACCGAAGCATCGACCCGCCTGCCCCATAAGATCTTTCTCTATCTGGTATTTTCCGGCTTTTGCATCATGGCAACCTATTTCGGTGAGCAGACCCATGGCGCCATCGCCAATACCCGCGCCATGGGTGCAGTGCTCGGTGGCCTGCTCGGTGGCCCGACAACAGGTTTGCTGGTCGGCCTGACAGGAGGTTTACACAGGTATAGCTTGGGTGGGTTCACCGATCTGGCCTGCGCGGTTTCCACTACCTTGGAAGGTTTATCTGCCGGGATGATCAGTTATTATCTGCGCCGTCAGGGCAAGGCCGAGTTGGTGTTCAATCCAATCCTGGTGTGCCTTATTACCTTTTATGCCGAGATGATGCAGATGAGCATTATCTTGTTGCTGGCTGAGCCCTTTGATGAAGCTTGGGGACTGGTGCGTCAAATAGCTCCGCCCATGTTGCTGGTCAACTCCATAGGTGCGGCCCTGTTTATGAGCATGGTACGGGATCAAAAAACCATGTTCGATAAGCTCTCATCCAGCTTTTCCACCAAGGCGCTGAAAATTGCCGAGCGCAGCGTGGGGCTCTTGAGCTCCGGCTTCAACGAGGAAACCAGTACTCAGGTTGCCAAGATAGTCATAGAGGAAACCAATGTCGGCGCAGTGGCCATCACTGACAGGGAAAAACTCTTGGCCTTTATCGGTATAGGAGCCGATCACCACTTGCCCGGCACCTTGATATCGTCCCAAATAACCCTGGATGCCATACACCAGAACAAGGTGATGTTTGCCGATGGAGTGGAAGTTCCCTATGCCTGTTCCATTTCCCCCAACTGTAAACTGGGTTCCAGTTTGGTGATCCCACTTCGTAGCGACAATGAGGTCATAGGCACCATCAAGCTGTATGAACCCAAGAACAAGCTGTTTCTCAACATCAACCGCACCTTGGGGGAAGGGATCGCCCGTCTGCTGTCGAACCAAATTCTCTACGGCCGTTTCGAGCAGCAACAAAACCTGCTGACCCAGGCGGAACTCAAACTGTTGCAGGCTCAGGTTAACCCACATTTTCTGTTCAACGCGCTTAATACCATAGGCGCTATCATACGTCGCGATCCGCCCATGGCCAGAACCTTGTTGCAACAGCTGAGTCAGTTTTTGCGGATTAATCTCAAGCGTACTGCTGGCCTGGTGACTCTGGGAGATGAGTTGGAGCATATCGAAGCCTATCTCACCATAGAAAAGGCCCGTTTCATTGATAAGCTCGAGGTGGATATCGCCATACCCCAATCTCTGCTGACCATTAGAGTGCCGGCCTTTACCCTGCAGCCCATCATAGAAAATGCAGTCAAACACGGCACTTCGCATCTGATAGACACTGGCCGTATTCGGGTAGAAGGCCGCCGCACAGATGACAGACTCATACTGGAAGTTACGGACAATGCCGGCCTTTATCAACCCGCCGAAGAATCCGATGGCCTGGGGATGAACCTGGTGCACAAAAGAATACAGAATCTCTTCGGCCCAGATTATGGCGTCAGTGTCGAGTGCCAGAGCGACAGTTACACTAGAGTCAGCATACATTTACCCATAACGGAAACAGCCCTGTGATCACTTGTCTTATTGTCGATGACGAACCTTTTGCCCGTGAGGAGTTGGCCGAGCTACTGCTTCAGGCCGGCGACATTGAAATTCTCGGCCAATGTGGCAACGCCATAGAGGCCATGCAGGCGATAGCCAAGCTCAAGCCTCAGTTGTTGTTCCTGGATATTCAAATGCCAAGGATCAGCGGCATGGAACTTATCGCCATGCTGGATCCCGACAATATGCCCAGAGTGGTGTTTGTTACCGCCTACGATGAATTTGCCGTCAAGGCCTTCGATAACCATGCCTTCGACTATCTACTCAAACCCTTGGATGAGAAGCGCCTCAGTCAGACCCTGGATAAGCTGCGCCGGGATCTCAAACCTCAGTCGCTGTCGGCCATAGCACCGCAACAACTGGAACACCTACCCTGTTTCAGCGGTAACCGTCTCAAGGTGATCCCGGTCGCCGAGGTAGAGTTTGTCTTCAGCGATCTCGGCGGGGTGCATGTGGCGACTGCCAGAGAAAAGGTTCATACCCAGTTAACGCTGAAACTGCTGGAAGAAAAAACCCCGCTGCTCAGATGCCATCGCCAATATCTGGTGGCCCCAAAGGCCATTGCCGAGATAGAACTGCTGGAGACAGGCGCCGAAGTCACCACCCGCAGCGGCGCCAAGATCCCGGTATCGAGGCGCTTTCTCAAGCCACTGAAGCAGCTGTTTGGTTACCAGTAAAGCACAAGCTAACAACCGCTCGGCGACCTAGGTAACCGCTCACCCCCGACTTTTGACCGCTGACCCAGTTCCCGCTGGGTCTTGTAACCAAAGTGTTTACAATTGCGTCAACTCAAATCGGGGAGATAACAACTATGATGTGGTTTTTGTTGTGTGTCGGTCTGTTGATCGGCGGCTACTTCATCTACGGTACTTTTGTAGAAAAAATATTCGGGATCAACAATAAAAGACAAACACCCGCCTACGCCCAAACAGATGGTGTCGACTATGTGCCCATGTCCAAGGGCAAGGTCTACCTTATCCAACTGTTGAATATTGCCGGTGTGGGTCCAATTTTTGGTCCTATTCTGGGGGCGCTATACGGCCCGGCAGCCATGTTGTGGATTGTTATCGGCTGTATCTTTGCCGGTGCTGTGCATGACTACTTCTCCGGCATGTTGTCGGTACGTAACGGCGGTCAATCAGTGCCTAACCTGGCGGGTAAGTACCTTGGCAAAGGCGCCAAGAACTTTATGAACATCTTCGCCATCATACTGCTGTTGTTGGTGGGTGTAGTGTTTATCTCGGCTCCGGCCGGCTTGCTCGGTAAGCTTACCGGCGGCAGCGTTGGTCTGTTTGTCGGCATCATCTTCGTTTACTACCTGATTGCCACCATAGTGCCGGTAGACAAAATCATAGGTCGCCTCTATCCCTTCTTCGGCGCATTGCTGCTGTTTATGTCTATCGGTTTGACCATAGCCATAGTGCTGTCCAGTGAACATACTCTGTTGCCGGGCTTTGAAGCCGGTGACTTTCTGCAGAACCTGAACCCTGACAACGCCCCGTTGTGGCCGGCGCTCTTCATCACCATCGCCTGTGGTGCCGTGTCAGGTTTCCATGCGACTCAGTCCCCACTGATGGCCCGCTGTGTTGAAAATGAATCCAATGGCCGCTTCGTGTTCTACGGTGCCATGATAGGCGAAGGTATCATTGCCCTTATCTGGTGTGCCGTGGCTCTGTCTTTCTTCGACGGTGTCGAGGGACTAAAAGCCGGAATGGACGGCAACCCTGCCAACGTGGTTTACAGCGCTTCAACCGGCCTTCTCGGTGCAGTCGGTGGCTTCATGGCTGTGCTTGGGGTCATCATTCTGCCTATCACCTCCGGCGATACCGCCTTCCGCTCTGCCCGGCTGATCTTGTCTGAGTACTTCAATATGCCTCAGACTGAGATGCCCAAGCGACTGATGTTGGCAATTCCGCTGTTCATCATAGGGGCGATACTGACCCAGGTGGACTTCGGCGTGATTTGGCGCTACTTCGGGGTCGCCAACCAAGCAACTGCGGTAATGATGCTGTGGACAGCTTCAGCCTACCTGCTGCGTCACAATAAGCTGCACTGGATCTGTACCATTCCGGCGATGTTTATGACCACAGTGGTGATAAGCTTCCTGCTCAACTCCAGTACCCTGGGTGCAGGTCTGCCAATGACAGTATCCACCATCAGCGGCATAGTGGTGACTCTGCTGGTAACCGCCTTGGTGATAATAAAGACCAAGGGCCGCAACGAGGTCGATGAAGTACTCCCAGAAGAAGGTTAAGCTCTGGAGATAAAACGCTACATAAACCAAGAGCCGCCCTTTTGAGGCGGCTCTTGTTATTTAAGACGACTCGCAGCAACCGAGACAATCACAATGCCAGGGGCTTCAACACTTTAGGTTCTACCATCACGCTGGCACTATCGCTGCTCAGGTAAATAATCCCGTCGCTGATATTGCAACCCAGTTTCATTGAACGGCTGACCAACTGCGCCATCTCCTTCACCTGCTCTTCAGGTATCTCCCACACCTTGAGGTTGGCATAACGGTTAAAGGCATGCTGATTCTGTTGCCACCATACTGGCACGCTGCGGCCACCATAGGCAAACAGCTGCACTTCGTCGGCGCGGCCGCTGGCCTTGCGCAGCCATTTTTCATCGCTCTGACCAAACTCGACCCACAAACGAATATCACCGTTAAGCTCGCGATCCCAAAGTTCGGGTTCATCATCGACACATAAGCCCTTGCTGAAGGCCAAACTGTCAGAGGCGTTGAGCGCAAAGGCCAACAAACGCACCATCATACGCTCATCGGTTTCCGACGGATGCTGGGCAATGGTCAACTGATGATCCTGATAATAATGCCGGTCCATATCAGCAATACTGAGCTGAACTTTAAAAATACTCGCCTTCAAGGCCATGATAACTTCTCTGTGATAAGGAGGCAGATGCTGCCTCAATAAGGAAATAAAGGGTCTAAATAGCGCCGGGGCGCAGATGTTTGGCAAACGGAAACGCCGCCTTGAGCCTGGCGACTTCGTTTGCGTCGGCAAGACGCAACATCCGCATACCGGCTTGATATGATGCCAACAGGGCACTGTCTGCCATGGGCGCAGTGCGTGACGCGTCCCGGCGGATAAGCTCCAGCAACTCAGTCGTAGGGGCGGCATCTGTAATCAGGCTGTCTATCCGCTGCAACATTGGCATGGAGGCCAGCGGCAACAACTGCAGATGACAGTCATCTGCCAGCAGCAATAACTCTCCCTGCGCCTTACCAGAAGCAAAACTCAGCTCGAAATTCTCCCGGGTGCTGGCGTCAAACCTGTCACCATTGAGCTTAAAGAAATGCTCCCAGAAGCGTCGCCTGGCATCCACCGAAGGCAAGCGCTGCTGTACTTCCTCTCTGCGCTCGGCGATAAAATCCAGCAAAGGGTTGAGGCTTGGCGGCAGCAGAGTTTCAAGTTTGGCTCGCAAGTCTCTCGCAAACACAGGCGCGGCACCGGCGGTACTAATGGCCATTACCAGCCGCCCTCTATCTACGATGGAGGGAGTGATAAAATCACACTCGGATGGGGTATCAACCACATTGACCCATGCACCAAACTCGCGCGCCTTGGCCGCCAGGGTTTGGTTCAGATGACTGTCGGCTGTAGCCAGATAAACCAGCTCCCGCTCGACAAGATCCCGCTCTTCCACGCCCCGGCGAGACAGCCAAATCCGGCCACTGGCGGCATAGGCCTCCACCTCTGCACTCACCTTGGGCGCTACAAGGTGAATTTCAGCTTGGGTTCTGGCCAAGAGATCCAGTTTACGGCTGGCCACTTCACCGCCACCGACCAACAGCACTCTTATGCGTGAAGTGTCAACAAAAAGGGGAAAATACTGCATTAATCCTGTACCAAAGGCAATTCGTGGGCACACCAAGCGCGATAACCACCGTCAAGGGAGGCCACATTCCGATATCCCAAGCGTTGCAAACTCAATGCGGCCAGTATAGCGCGTTGCCCACCGGCACTATAGAGTAGCAGCGCTGCAGACTTGTCTGGAAATCGCTTACCGATATCCCGCTCCAATATGCCTCGGGACAGGTGCTTAGCCAGCGGCAGGCGATCTTTGAGCCATTCATGATCTTCTCGCACATCAATGAGCTGCCAGCTATCATCATGCTGATACTCTTCTATGCTTAATTCACGAACCAGCTCCCTGGCCTGTTCAACCAAGGCCATAAAATCAAGGCTATTTGTCATTTGCCACTCCCGGATCCTGCCATCGATAGCTTAATTATGGCACTCACTGCGTTCGGCGCTGCACTGCCAGCAAAGTTCAAAACTGGCGTCGTTGAACTCATGACATTGGAGGCATTGCCACTGGGGCCTATCGGCATCGAGACTGGCCAATTGTAACTGTGCTTGCTCCCGCTGCGATTCAGGAACCCAAAGTTCAACGGTTTGCATATCAACCGGCAACTCTCCCACGCCACCCAACAAGGCTTCACCGCGCAGTTCAACCCTCAATCCTGAGGTCTCCAGCATTCCCTTCCAGGTATGAGCCTGCAGCAGATTACCACCGGCTACCATGACTTTTCGTTCTTCCATGTTTCTTCCTACAACTTTAGGCCCTGCCACCGCAGAGAAATTAAGGAATGGATCCTATGGAAGGATCCGCAGCCCATGCTACTGATAAACGCCTGGGCTGTCGAGTGACAGCACCAAGCGAATTTACCTTTTGATAACAAAAGCGCATATCTGGATCATAAACTCAGGTTTTACTCTAACTTTGGCGCTATCCCCGTAATGCCCAGACACAAAAAAGCCACCCGCAGGTGGCTATTTTCTACCCGGTTTATCAGGGCATAATGGAGGGCTGATCGGCGCCTTCCTTCTCCACTTCTACCGGCATCATATGTTCGCGGTTGATCCCAAGCTTAATTGCCAGGAAGCTCGCCACATAGATGGAGGAGTAGGTACCTACCAAAATCCCCATCAGCAATGCCGTGGCAAAGCCGTGGATCAAGGTGCCGCCCTTGAGGAACAGCGCAACCACAGTAATAAGCGTGGTCCCTGTGGTGATAATGGTACGGCTCATGGTCTGAGTGATTGAGGTATTCACCACTTCCACAGGTGTTGCCTTACGCATCTTGAGGAAGTTCTCACGGATACGGTCAAACACCACAATAGTATCGTTGAGTGAGTACCCCACCACGGTCAGCAAACCTGCCAGTACCGTCAAGTCGAACTCCAACTGCAGGAAGGAGAACAAGCCCAGAGTCACTATCACGTCGTGCGCCAGTGCGGCGACCGAACCCATGGCCAGACGCCATTCAAACCGGAAAGAGACGTAGATAAGAATACAGATAAGCGCAACCAATACTGCCAGGCCGCCCTGCTCTGCCAATTCCTTACCGACCTGAGGGCCGACAAACTCCACACTCTTTTGCTGCACAGCCGGGTCTTGCTTGGCTGCAGCGGCAAAAACTTCCTTAACCTGGAGGTCGCTCTTGATGTCTTCGCGCACCTGCAGACGCACTACCACATCGCGGCTGGAACCGAAGTTTTGCACCACGGCCCCCGAGGTCAGTTCGGTATCGAGGGCAAGACGCAGCTCGTCCAGGTTAGCAGGTTTGCTGAACTCCATGATAACAGAGGTGCCACCGGTAAAATCCAGCCCCCAATTGATCCCCTTGGTTGCCAGGGATGTCAGAGAAGCCACGACCAACACTACCGACATAATACTGATGGGCAGAGCATGACGCAGGAAGTTGATAGAGCCTTTAAATGATAAAATCTGCAACATAATCAGCTTCCTCAGATCGACAGTTTCTTCACGCGCTTGCCGCCCCACATGGCGTTTACAATCGCCCGGGTGCCGACAATAGCGGTAAACATGGATGTCGCGATACCTATCATCAAGGTCACGGCGAAGCCTTTAATCGCGCCGCTACCCACTGCGAACAGGATAAGCGCGGTGATGAAGGTAGTAATGTTGGCATCGGCAATGGTGGAGAACGCATTACCATAACCTTCATGAATAGCCTGCTGAACACTGCGACCTGCGCGAAGCTCTTCACGGATACGTTCGTAGATAAGCACGTTGCCATCCACCGCCATACCCACAGTCAGCACCATACCGGCGATACCCGGCAGCGTCAGCACTGCGCCCGGGATCATCGACATCACACCCACGACCATGATCAGGTTGGCACACAGCGCCAGGTTGGCGATAACACCAAAGGCTCGGTAGTAGATCAGCATAAAGATCAATACCACAGCCATACCCCAGAGCATCGCCTGCATACCATTTTCAATGTTTTCGGCACCCAGGCTTGGACCTATGGTACGTTCTTCCACTATGGATACAGGTGCAATCAGTGCGCCGGCACGCAGCAGCAACGCCAGATTCTGGGCTTCACCGTGAGACAGACCCGTGATAACAAAGTTACGGCCGAGGCGAGCCTGAATGGTCGCGACAGAGATCACTTCCTCTATCTTATCCATCTTCACGCTGCCATCTGGGTTACGCTTACCACTGTCTTTATACTCGATGAACAGGGTCGCCATCGGCTTGCCGATGTTATCTTTGGTCACGTTGGAGAAGATATTACCGCCCTTGGCGTCCAGGCTGATACTCACCTGAGGCCGGCTGTATTGATCGAAGCTTGGCTGAGCACCGGTAATATGATCACCGGTCAGCATCACTTCTTTCTTCAATACCGCAATACCGCCTTCACGACGTGGATACACCTCAGAGCCAGGCGGAACCCGGCCCGATTGCGCCGCGTTCATGTCGGCTTTCTCATCGACCATATGGAATTCAATGGAAGCGGTCGCCCCGAGGATCTCTTTGGCGCGAGCAGTATCCTGTACCCCCGGCAGTTCAACGATAATGCGCTCGGCGCCTTGACGTTGTACTACAGGTTCGGCAACCCCAAGTTCGTTCACCCGGTTACGAATAGTGGTGATGTTCTGCGACAGAGCATCTTCTTTCACCTGCTTGAGGTAAACTTCGCTCATGGTGGCCATCAGGGCAAAGTTATTACCCTCGCTGGCGTCGCTGAACACCATATCGTTGGAGCGACTCTTCAGGAAGCTCTCGGCTTTAGCCAGATTTTCGGCATCGCGGAACTTGATCTCAATGCCTTTGGCCGTAGCCTTGACACCCGAGTAGCGTATCCCCTCTTCCCGCAGCTGACTGCGGAAATCGGCGATCTTGGCTTCTTCCATCTTGCGGATGGCTTCGCCCATGTCCACTTCCATCAGGAAGTGCACACCACCACGTAGGTCAAGACCCAGTTTCATCGGTGAACCACCGAGTGACTCGAGCCAGGCCGGTGTCGCCGGTGCCAGGTTCAACGCCACGCTGAACTTGTCACCCAAGGCTTCGGCTATCGCTTCTTTGGCCAACAACTGCTGTTCGGCATTGTTGACTCTGACGAGTAACTGACCGTTTTCCAACTCGGAACGCTTGACACCTATCCCCTTGCTTTGCAGCAAGTCGTTAACTTGTGTCTGGGTCGTGACAGTCACATCCGCACCGCGGGTGCCCACCACTTGTACCGCGTGATCCTCACCAAAAAGGTTAGGCACGGCATAGAAAGCCCCGATGGAGATGATAATGATCACCATCAGGTTCTTCCATAAAGGATACTTATTTAACACGCCTCAGCCCCCTTGGCTTATAGCGACTGGATAGAGCCTTTTGGCAATACCGCCGCGATATAATCT
This sequence comes from Shewanella chilikensis, assembly GCF_037953065.1. Classification (NCBI taxonomy): domain Bacteria; kingdom Pseudomonadati; phylum Pseudomonadota; class Gammaproteobacteria; order Alteromonadales; family Shewanellaceae; genus Shewanella; species Shewanella chilikensis. The sequence continues at coordinate 2,998,723 of NZ_CP149966.1, forward strand.
TTTTTGATGGTGATCTGGGTGCTGTCGTTCAGGCTCAGCAGAACATAATCATTCTCGTCGCTGATCTTGGCGATTTTACCTATGATGCCACCACTGGTCAGGACTTCGTCGCCCTTACCCAGGGACGCCATCAGATTTTTGTGCTCTTTAACACGCTTGGACTGAGGACGGAAGATCATGAAATAGAAGATCAGACCGAAGATCACCAGCATGAACACCAATTCCATGGTACCGCCAGACTGAGGAGCACCGGCAGCACTAGCGTAAGCATTTGAAATAAACATATTTTTCTCTTCTTATCAGCAAATAAAATCAATCCACCAATTCAGGTACTTCACGGCCTTGACGACCATAGAAGTCCTTCACAAAGGCGTCTAATGTACCTGTCTCAATGGCGCCGCGCAAACCTTCCATTAACCTTTGGTAGTAACGCAGGTTATGTATGGTATTGAGACGGGCCCCGAGAATTTCATTACAGCGGTCCAGATGATACAGATACGCCCGTGAGTAGTTCTTACAGGTGTAGCAGTCACATTCCGGATCCAGCGGTGATGTGTCGTCACGATGCCGCGCGTTGCGGATCTTGATAACACCTTCTGTGACAAACAGGTGACCGTTGCGGGCATTACGGGTTGGCATCACACAGTCAAACATGTCGATACCGCGACGTACGCCTTCAACCAGATCCTCCGGTTTGCCTACCCCCATCAGATAACGGGGCTTGTCTGTTGGGATCTGCGGGCAAACATGCTCCAGTACTCTGTGCATGTCCGCCTTGGGTTCCCCTACAGCCAAACCGCCGACGGCATAGCCGTCAAAACCTATTTCCAACAAGCCTTTAAGGCTTTCATCACGCAGGTCTTCATAGACACTGCCCTGAATAATCCCGAACAGTGAGTTGGGGTTTTCCAGGCGGTCGAACTCATCCCGTGAACGTTTTGCCCAGCGCAGTGACATCTGCATCGACTTGCGGGCTTCGTCGTGAGTGGCCGGATACGGCGTGCACTCATCGAAAATCATCACCACATCCGAGCCGAGCGAATACTGGATCTGCATCGACTTCTCGGCATCCATGAAAATCTTTTCGCCATTAATGGGCGAGCGGAAATGCACCCCTTCTTCGGTGATCTTACGGATATCACCTAGGCTGAAAACCTGGAAGCCACCCGAGTCGGTGAGAATCGGCCGCTGCCAGTTCATAAAATCGTGCAGATCACCATGCTTACGCATGATCTCTTCGCCTGGGCGCAGCCAGAGATGAAAAGTGTTCCCCAGCAGAATATCGGCTCCGGTGGCACGCACTTCTTCCGGGGTCATCCCCTTCACAGTGCCGTAAGTTCCAACCGGCATAAAGGCTGGAGTCTCGACCGTGCCTCGGTCAAAAATCAATCGGCCCCGGCGCGCGCGGCCATCAGTAGTATCCAATTCAAATTTCATGATTTACCTCGTCAGAGAAACAGTCTGACCTTAATTGCGCGGACTTAGGCCGCAGCGTATAGACAACAGAGGGTCGAAAAGGCAAAAGGTTCACCCTTAAGACAAAATACCCGCTCATTGAGGCGGGTATTTTAAAGCAAAAGTAGCGTTCAGTGAGCTTTTTTAGTCACAAACATAGCATCACCATAACTGAAAAAGCGGTATTTTTCGGCAATCGCGTGCCGATAGGCATTCATCACCTCATCAAAGCCGGCAAAAGCACTGACCAACATGATAAGAGTCGACTCCGGCAGGTGGAAATTAGTGACCATGGCATCCACTACCTGAAACTCATATCCGGGATAGATGAAAATGTCGGTATCCCCTTTGAAGGCCTGCAACTCGCCTTCACTGGCGCGAGCAGCGCTCTCGAGCGAACGCACGGAGGTGGTGCCCACCGCGATCACCCGTTTCCCGGCCGCCTTGGTGCTATGGATTTTGGCCACCACCTCGGCCGGCACTTCGGCCCACTCAGAGTGCATCTTGTGTTCCAGTACGTTATCAACCCGCACCGGCTGAAAAGTACCGGCGCCAACATGCAAAGTCACAAAGGCAATATCCACGCCTTTGGCTTTCAGCTCGGCCAACATATTGTCATCAAAGTGCAAACCGGCCGTCGGCGCCGCAACAGCCCCCGGAGTTTGGTTATAAACTGTCTGATAACGCTCTTTGTCGGCATCTTCATCGGGTCGATCGATATAAGGCGGCAATGGCATATGGCCTACCTGCTCCAGCACTTCAAGCACACTCGAACCGGAAACCAGTTCAAGTTCAAACAGCGCATCATGACGCGCTTTCATCAACATCTTGAAGCCGCCATCGAGTAAAATTTCACTGCCTTCCTTCGGCGACTTGGAGCTACGCACATGGGCAAGCACCCGCTTATCATCCAGCATCCGCTCCACCAGGATTTCCAACTTACCGCCGGTCGCCTTCTGCCCAAATAGGCGCGCCGGAATAACCCGGGTATTGTTGAATACCATGAGATCGCCTGGCTGAACCAGGTTCAACAATTCGGTGAAGCGGCAGTCGCTAAGAGCCCCGCTGTTACCATCCAGAGTCAGTAATCTGGACGCACTGCGTTTCTCCATAGGGAACTTGGCGATCAGTTCCTCTGGAAGATCGAAAGAAAAGTCTGCTACACGCATGAATGGGCCTCGGCTTAGCTGGAAACGGCGGCTAGTCTAGGGACTTGAGGCGTTAAGATCAAGGCTCCAGCGGTTCGTTTGCCTTTTCGGCAAGGGGCTTGTTGTCATCAAAGGGCTCGCGCCGATATTCGAGTTGCTCGAACGGAATATCTATATCTACCCTGCGCCTCTGGGGCCTTGACGTTTTGTTGATAAGTTTATTGAACCAGTCCCACATCATCCTTGATCCTCTGTGTCACCGAACGCTAAGCGTAGCATCTTTTTCCACTGAGCAAAAAGAGAACATTAATCAGCGTCAGAGACTGTTTTCATTTGCCGGCTTGTCATGGTAACTTGAGGGCGAATTCGACACCCAGTAGCCAATATGAACTTCCTTGCACACCTGCATCTGGCCGATATCAGCCAAACCTCTCTCGGCGCCAATCTCGCCGGCGACTTTGCCAAAGGCAATATTCAACAATTTCCCAAACATCTGCAACAGGGGCTCTGGCTCCACAGACAAATAGACAAATTAACCGATAGCCACGAGTTAACCCGCGAGTTAGTGCGTACTTTCCCCAAACCACTTGCCAGAGTGGCACCTGTACTGATGGATTTGGCCTTTGACCATATGCTGGCAAAATACTGGGAGGAATATCATCATCAACCTTTGGCCACCTTTTGCAACAAGGCCTACGAGAGCCTAAGGCAAACCCCCTCTCTGCCCAAAGGCTTAACCCAATTGGCACCTGTGATGGAGCAGCAGAATTGGCTATTGAGTTATCAAAGCCGTCAGGGGCTCAACAGTGCAGTGACAGGCGTGAGTCGCCGCCTTTCAAAGCCGGAACTGTTCAACGGTGCCCAACAAGCGCTGCAAAAACTCGATACCGAAATCGAAATCGCCTTTCGAACCTTTTACCCGCAATTGATGGCTTACAGCCGGATATGGGCCAGAAAGACTCCGGCTGAATTTCTCTGATGTAAACCAAACCCCAAGGGCCGCTTTGGTTGACGCCACAAAGCCACTTTTGCCGGCCCCGTGGCTTTGTTAGAATTACGCCTTCACGAAGGAGAGTTCATGCAAGTTTTTGAGTACCGCCCACCGGCCCTGCCCTGGCTCGATATCCGCTATCTGGATCGCGATATTATTATCATCAACAAACCAGCCGGGCTGTTGTCCAACCCTGGTCGCGCCGCCGTAACCCATGATTGCGCCCTCACCCGCTTACAGCGCCTGTATCCGGAAACCATATTGGTGCACAGGCTGGACTGCGCCACCTCAGGGATAATGGTTTTCGCCCGTAACAAAGCCGCCGAGTCCAGTCTCAAGACTCAGTTTCAGGAACGGCAAAGCGATAAACTGTATGTGGCCGAGGTGGCTGGACATCTCGAACAGCCAGCCGGTGTTATCGACTTACCACTGGCAGCGGATAAAGCCAACCCACCGCTGCAGCAAGTCTCAGAGCAAGGTAAGAGAGCGGTCACTCACTACAAAGTGCTTGAGCGCCGTGAAGATTCCAGCCTGGTGGCATTACAACCGGAAACCGGCCGGACTCATCAGCTCAGAGTCCACATGCTCGCATTGGGGCATCCGATTTTAGGGGATGATTTCTATGGTGGATGTGAGATTGAAAATGCCCGTCCGCGGCTCTGTCTGCATGCTGCCAGCCTGGCATTTTGCCACCCTTACTCGGGTGCCGAGATGCATTTTGTCAGCCTGTCGCCTTTCTGACCCTTGCAAGGCTTGATAAAGAAAGCCTTAGAAAAAGCAGCTAAAGAAAACGCCCGCTAAGCGGGCGTTTTCTTTTTTTTACAATGAGTCAAACAATTATTAAGCACTCATCACTGATTTGGGTTCCAGGCTGAAGCTATCGCCTCCTTCAGTGCAAAACTGCAGCTTGCCCTCTGCAGTTAAAATAAAGTATTCACCAAACAGGTTACCACCCATATCTTCCAGACATAAACCGGCATTGGTCTGTTTGGACTTCATCTCATCCACGCTGTGGCAACCATCGCTGAACCAGGTTTCCAGAAACAGCTTGCCACCTTCACGATACAAGGTCAGTTCTTCACCACTGCCTGGGCGACTATCCTGCCAACAACCAAGAAATTCTCGCTGTTGTTCGTTCTGTCGGTGCAGACGCTTGCGCTTTTCTACTCCAGACATATCCATACCCTTAAACCATGTCAGCCCAGCCTCTTTGGCTGACCCCAAATGCATGACATTAAGCATAGAACTCATAGTGCCCCTTTATCCGGCCAAAAGTAACGTAGAAGTGAAAAATTTGATTCCAAATCATTAAAAACCAATAAGTTAGAATAAAATCTCTCGAATGTGCGCAGTGTAGCCCAGTGACAAAATAAAAGTGTGATCAAGATCGCCTATTGCGGAGAATTTAAGCAATTTATGAAATAACTCACACAATCCCCTTACCACCGGCCGTTTGAACGGTCACACCGTGGCAAATGGGGACCAAAAACAAAGGGCGGCCCAGAGGCCGCCCTTTATCTTCAACAATATTTCTTAGGGAATGATTTTTGCAAAGGACTAGGGCCATTTGCTGCGAACCACGTCTTGCACCCAGGCCTGTAAGTCGACGCAGAGCACACATGAGGCTTGTTCGCACCTTCCTTAGCTTAGCTTACGATCTTCGGCCTGGCAGACTGCCGCGGTAAACAACACATCAGTGGAAGAGTTCAGCGCAGTTTCAGCCGCATCCTGAATAACCCCGATAACAAAGCCCACGGCCACCACCTGAATGGCAATGCTGTCACTGATGCCAAACAAGCTACAAGCCAGAGGGATCAGCAGCAATGAACCACCGGCTACCCCGGAGGCACCACAAGCCGACACGGCGGCCACCAGGCTCAACAGCAAGGCAGTTGGCAAGTCGACACTGGTTCCCGTGGTATGCACAGCAGCCAGGGTCAGTACAGTAATGGTAATTGCCGCGCCCCCCATGTTGATAGTGGCCCCCAGAGGAATAGAGACCGAATAGGTGTCTTTATGCAGTTTGAGGCGCTCACACAAGGCCATGTTCACCGGAATATTAGCGGCGCTCGAACGGGTAAAGAAGGCGGTTACGCCACTCTCTCTGAGGCAAGCGAACACCAATGGGTAAGGATTGCGTCTTATCTTATAAAACACCAAGAGCGGGTTCACCACCAGGGCTATAATAGCCATACTTCCCAGCAAGACGCCGAGCAGACGGCCATAGTTATACACTTCCTCAAAACCGCTCTCGGCAAAGGTCACGGCCACCAGACCGAAAATGCCTATCGGCGCCAAGCGGATAATAAAGCGCACCATCTGCGAGATCCCATGACTGACATCGGCAAATACCTGTTTGGTCGAGTCACTGGAATGATGCAGCGCCAATCCAAGACCAATACCCCAAGCCAGAATACCGATATAGTTGGCATTCATCAGGGCATTGACCGGGTTGTCGACCAATTTGAACAGCAGGGTATTGAGAACTTCCAAAATACCTTGCGGCGGCGTTAACAACTGTTCAGGCGCCCTGAGCTTGAGTGTGGTGGGAAACATAAAGCTCATTACCACAGCTGTGAGTGCCGAGGCAAAAGTCCCAAACAGGTACAAGGCGATAATTGGCCGCATATTGCTCTTGGTATTTTTCTTCTGATTGGCAATCGATGCCGCCACCAGCAGAAATACCAGGATCGGCGCGATCGCCTTAAGCGCGCCGACAAAAAGATCTCCAAGGAAAGAAACGCTCTTTGCCCATTCCGGAGCAAAGTGTGCGAGCCCCATGCCCGCGATGATCCCCAAAAGGATTTGCAGTACAAGACTGCTCTTGGCCAATCGGGCCAAAAGTAAAGAAAATTGGTTCATTGCCTGACCTGTATTTATTATCTTTCTGGCACCAGTGCCACAGGAGTTACGTTTTTAGCGGATGAAACCGCTAATGTCTAGCGTTGAAGCCAATTTGTGTCGTCTGGATAACCCTGAACACGCATTTTGGCAACAGCGATGTCATTTTTGACTATCTTGTGCAATTTGCGCGCCTCTGAGCATGGCATCGATAAGTTCGTGGGCATCGAACTTGGTAAGGGCTTCGTTGGCCCCCACCTGGTGCGCCTGGCTGACACTGATCTCACTGGAAAGCGAGGTATGCAGAATAATATAAGCGCCGGCGAGTGCCGGTTTGTCTCTTACTTCAAAGGCGAGTTCATAACCATCCAGACCTGGCATTTCGATATCACTTACCAGGAGATCCACTGGGCGCTTTTCGGCCGCAGCCTTTTCCATAATAGCCAAAGCCTGGGCACCGTTTGAGGTGACTTCATAGGGGATATTTATGGAGTCCAGCGCATCAGACAGTTGCTTTCTGGCTACTTTGGAGTCGTCCACCAACAAGATCCGCAGCGGTTTCAACCTTTCCCTTTGTACATCGGTCAGCGTGGCCACACTCTGAGCCGCAATCGGGAAAATCTTTGACAGCAGCAACTCAACATCCAGCAATTGCACCAGCTTATTGTCGTAACGAGTCACTCCGGTAAGATAGGCATTGCGTCCCAGGTTATCCGGCGGTGATTCAATATCACGCCAGTTACATTCGAGGATCTTGTCGATGCCGCGAACCAGAAAGCCTATCTCCATCCGCTGACAATCTGTGATGATGATAAAGCAACTCTTGCGCTCCTCTGCGTTGACCGGGCGATAACCAACGGCCGCCGCCATATCCACTACAGGAATGGTATGTCCTCTGAAGTTTACCGCCCCCATCACAGCCGGATGAGATTGGGGGATCTGGTTTAGTGGCATATAAGGTACCAACTCACGGATCTTCAGGGTACCTATGGCAAACAGCTGGCTTGCCGACAGATGAAACAGCAGCAGTCCCTGAGATTGATTGGCCTTACTCTTCATAACAACACCATTACAGACAATAAGTTAAACGCTTCAGGATAACACAGGCCCGGGACCTTGGTGGTCAGCTGCAATTCACAATTGCGACTCAATAGGCAAAAGGCTGAGAATATCGGCGCTGAGACGGCGCCAGAAACCGGCGGCGGGCTCGTTATAGAACACCTCTTGTTTGGCATCGTCATGCCACACCAGCTCATCCTCCTCCAGCGCCAATCGGTAAGCATTACGTAGTAAAGCGCCGCCCAGCTGCTGCTGAATATGTTCAGCAAGCTCGGGCTGACGCAGCAGTATTCCCATTTCAGTATTGATCCAGGCAGAACGGGGATCAAAATTGAACGAGCCGACGAACACCTCTTCGCCGTCCAGCACAAAAGTTTTGGCATGTAGGCTGGTGCGTGAACTGCCGCGCCATGAAGAAGGCTTATGGTCGGGGTCAGCCTTGACTTCATAGAGCCTGACACCGGCTTCCAGCAGTTGCCGACGATACTTCTTGTAGCCACCATGCACGGCCACTACATCTGTAGCTGCCAGGCTATTGGTCACCACAGTAACCTCAATACCATTGGCTACCGCCTGTGCCAGGGCATCTGCCCCTTTGGATGTGGGCACAAAATAGGGCGAGATGATCAGTATGTTATTCTCAACCTGGGACAGAAAACGACCGATATCAGCCAGCATCCAACTCTCAGGCTCGGCACTGCGCAACTTATCGGGCGGATCGAACAACACCTTGGCTTCGCCCCAATACCAGTCGAGTTGCTGTTGCTCCATGTTGGTTATCAACTGGCTCTGCAACAGGCGTTGATAATAGGGGTGATCCTGCATCGCCTGTTGCTCCTGCCGCATCTTGGCATCGGCCTGCAACAGTTTTTCCCGGGTCATGCGCTTGGGCAGCAATTGCTCAAGCGGAATAGTCAACGGCGCATTCCAATAAAGATCAAACTGCTCAGAGATAACAGGTATCGCCTCGCCTATGGCAAGCAAGTCAAAGTCACCGAACTCAAGTTCATCGTTAGCGGAAAAATACTCATTGCCTATGTTGCGCCCCCCCACCACTGAGACCATATTGTCCACTGTCAGCGACTTATTGTGCATTCTGTGGTTCAAACGGGCAAAACCGAACAACCAGGACATGCCTCTGAAGGTACGGGAATAAACTGGGTTATAGAGGCGAACCTGAATATTGGGATGATGATTCAAGGCCGCCAGCCCGGATTCGAGCGGCGCGCTAGTGGTATCATCAAGCAGCAGCCTTACCCGCACGCCGCGCTCAGCAGCTTCCAATAATTGCCACACCAGGGTTTTACCGGTTTCATCGGCCCGATAGATATAGTATTGCAAATCGATACTGCTCTGGGCACTGCGGATAAGTGCCAACCTGGCAATGAAGGCATCAACACCTTCGGCCAGTGGTAGTACGCCCGTCTGCGATGGGTGGACGGACAATTGAGGTTCCAGATAATCCAGCAAGACAGAACTCTCCGGCGTTGCCAGATAGCTGGAGTCGCTGTAAGCGGGATCCCGTGTCGGTGCCGAACTGCAAGCGCTAAGCAAGGACAAAAGAACCAGCAATATTCCAAACTGTGGCAACATTTTGAATATTCTTCGAAATAGTGAAGAGTATTCAAGCATTAATTCGTTCCGGGATCCAGCATTCCCGCCTCCGGCTTTCGCATGTTATTCCTGCAAAGCATAGAGCACATCGAACACAAACTGGTCCCAACCATGGGAATCAAAGGCCGCATCGGCCACCGCACGAATACGGGCAACGGCATGCAGCGGCGCCACGCCATGCTCCATCAAGTAGTAGGCCAACAACAGGCAGGTTCGGTTTTGCCCCGACTCACAATGTACCAATACCCCTAGCCCGGCTGCACGCTGGCGCTGGATAAAGTCGAGCGCCTTGGGTAACTGCTCGACGCAGCGCCGCAAATCGGCATCCAGCGGTGCTTCTCCACTAGGTAAAGGGATACAGGCAAACTCAAATTGCGACTGAGGCCAATAGGCCGCCACATTATCAGCCAAGGAAAGAACAGCGCCTATCCCGGAGCGCTGCAGCTCATCGAAATCCCAGTTCTGGCCTACTGGCCCCCGGCTTCCTGCCAACTCTCCCTCTTCCAACCAAAAGAGTGGTTGCATCTGTGTTTTCCTCAGTAATACGCAACTTTTGCTTGGCTTCAGAATACCCCAAATCGATAGAGAATTTCGTTGATTTATGCCAAAAAGGTTAACTGGGGCGGCCAGCTTCCAAGTTCAGCAATTGCTGCTTCATGGCGAGCCCCCAAGCATAGCCGGTCAACCTGCCATCCTTGCCTATGACTCTGTGACAAGGCACGATGATCGCTATCGGGTTGGCACCATTGGCAGTGCCGACAGCGCGGACCGCTTTCGGGTTATCAATTTTTACGGCCAGCTCACCGTAACTGGTAAAACTGCCATAGGGCAACCCCACCAACGCCTGCCAAACGGTACGTTGGAAGCGTGTCCCCTTGGGAGCCAACGGCAGCTCGAAGACCTGTCTGGCTCCGGCAAAATACTCCAAGAGCTGGCTCTTGGTCTGCGCCAATATCACCTCAGCCCGCGCCTTTTGCGCTGCACTCGCGCTCACCAGCGTTATCCGGCGCTCTCTGTCATCCCCTGTCAAAACCGACAGGTGGGACAGCCCATGAGGCCCCGCAGCAAGCCATAGCCGGCCCACAGCCGAATCCATGATGAGCTCCGCCACCGGCAGCAATTCTGCTGCTGGCCACTCTTTACTCAGCGATACGGCCAAGCTCGGTTTATCTTGTGTATTCATAGGATTAATCCCTTGATTTTATGGCTTTTGAATAGGTGTTTGACTCTGATGCCTGTCACCTTTGCAACCCATATCCGAGCTCTTCATTCATTGCTATTAATGGGTTCTATGCCGACTGCCAAAGTTGCAGAGTAAGATAACTGCCCCAGGGCGACGCGGCTTCAGTAACACCTTGCAGTAACGCTTGGTAATGGGCCGCACTTTTCTTGCCTTTGTGCTGAGCAACTGCACCTTGTGTAGCCGAATCCGGGTTAATTTGAGCCAAGTTCCCGTTAACCTCGGTCGAGATTGCCGTTTCACCAAGCAGCGTGAGCAGACGCTTACGGATTATCAAGTCGCCGCCGAGCAACACATCAGGATCCGACAACCCGCGCATTCTGGCGTAGGCTATGGTCCAAGGGCCAATCCCTTTCAAACTGAGCCAAGCCTCGGGCTCGGTATCACCATGCTCAAGCTGAAAACGCGCCAACTCAGCCAATGCCGTCTTTCTGCTTGCGGGCATTTTCAACTCGTCAAAGTCCGCCGCCAACATGCTTTCGGGCTCGGGAAAGAAGCTAATTTCCCGCCCGGCGATAACTCGCCTCTCACCTCTGGCTGCCACCAACTGCCCCAACAGTTTTGTGGCTTGGGTAACGCTGACCTGCTGGCCCAGAACAGCCCGCACACCGGCTTCAAACAGAGAGCCTGCTGCCGGTAGCCTCAGCCCCGGCTCCCAACCAAAGGTGGAGTCTGCCAGTGTGATAGGTTGCAACACTTGCTCAACCTGCTGCATATCAGCGTCGAGATCCAATATCCTTCTTATCCGATTGACCAATACCGGCAACAAGCTAAGCTCGGCGCCCTCTTCCAATGCCAGGGTAACTGCGACTCTATTTTGCGAGGCCTGCAACTCGGCAAAAAACCAAGCTTTGAACCCGCCTTTGTCGCTGTTGAGTAACAGGCTGCGACCATAGCCCTGACGGCCATTAAGTTCAAACCACTCCATTCCTGTTACCGCCCGCAGGCGATAGAAATCAAGCAACGCTTGCCAGGCATATGGCGGCCGGTAACTCAAAAACAGTTGCATCCTGTTACTGTCGTCCATTTGCGTATCAGCGCTGCGTCTGAGCGCCGACGGGGTAAGCTGCAGCTGACTCTGAAACACTTCGTTGAAGCGACGAATGCTCGTGTATCCCGCAGCCAAAGCCACCTGCGTGATAGGGAGCCGGGTTTGGTGCAGCAGCTGCTTGGCAAACATCAACTGCTGAAACGCAGCGTATTGCTTGGGAGACAGGCCCAACGCTTCGACAAACAGCTTGCGCAGATAACGACTGCTGATCCCGAGGCGCTGTGCCAAGTGCTCGACACCTTTCGCCGACTCGCCGCTCAAGGCGCCCTGCTCTATCAGGGTTACTGCCCGCTCCAGCGTGGTTCTCGTGCCTTTCCAAGCACAGGAGCCTGGGGCACTTTCCGGACGACAACGCAAACAGGGGCGCAAACCTTGATTTGCCGCGGCGGCGGCCGAGAAAAAGTATTCGACATTTTCCTCTTTTGGCGCCACTGCCGGACAGATAGGCCGGCAATAGATACCCGTCGTCTTCACCCCGATAAAGAAGCGGCCATCAAACCTGGGATCGCGGCTAAGTCTCGCCCGGCGACAGGTGTCGGTGCTGAGCTCGGTCAAAATCGTCATCATCTGTTTCGCTATTGCGGGGTATCCTGAATGCAGGTTACCCCGCGAACACAGGTGAAACCAGCGGAAAACGGAACTTAACCCCGAGGTTAGATAAGTCCAACTTCGACACGCGCCTGCATGCCTTCAGTCAGACACCTTGAACACCAGGCCACTCTCTACAAAAAGAGCCCCGCAAGAGGACTTATTCGCATCCTCCCGAAATCCAAGCCGTTGTTGCTGATTAATAGCTGCCCTGCCGGTAAAAATTGGTTATGCTGGAACGGTTTGAATAAAAATCACTCCTGATCCGCAAGGCCCTGTGTCTGCTCGCATAACCGGGCAAGGATCAATCTTTGCCAAGAGATATATCGCCCATAACAGTTTGCCAAGAGAAGCCCATGATAAAGACGTTATTTTCCCGCTTTGAACGCTGGACGGATCCACTGCCGGATATAGAACCGTCTCCGCCACCCAAAGGGCTCTATGCTTTTTGCCGCCACTACACCAAAGGGTTCGAGCGACCGCTGATATTGATGTCAATATTGACCGCGATTCTGGCCATGCTGGAAGTGTCACTGTTTGGCTTTATGGGCCAATTGGTTGACTGGCTGGTAGACAAGGATCCACAAACCCTGCTGCAGGATGAAGGACTCAAACTACTCGGCATGACCTTGCTGGTACTCGTGCTCTTGCCTGTACTCATCTTGCTGCACGCCTTGATTGTCTACCAAAGTCTGCTGGGCAACTATCCGATGGCTATCCGCTGGCTGGCGCACAAATACCTGTTGAAACAGAGTGTTTCCTTCTATCAGGACGACTTTGCCGGCCGCATAGCCACCAAGGTGATGCAAACCTCTCTGGCGGTGCGGGAAACCGTGATGAAACTCTTGGACGTGCTGGTCTACATAATGGTGTATTTCACCTCCATGTTGGTGATGATAGCCAGTGCCGATATGCGCTTGATGCTGCCCATGTTGGCATGGCTTGCCATCTATATCGGCCTGCAGTGGTATTTCGTGCCCAAGCTGAAAGCCGTGTCTACCGAGCAGGCCGATGCCCGCTCAACCATGACGGGTCGAATCGTCGACAGTTACACCAATATTGCCACGGTCAAACTTTTCTCCCACACCCAGCAGGAAGCCGAATACGCTCAGTCGAGCATGAAAACCTTCCTGGATACCGTGCACCGGCAGATGCGCCTGGTCACCGGAATTAATGTCAGTGTGCAGCTGCTGAACTATTTCCTGGCCTTTAGCGTAGCCGCCGTATCCATCTGGCTCTGGAGCGACAGTGCCATCAGTGTCGGCGCCATAGCGATTGCCGTCAGTTTGGCTCTGCGCCTCAACGGCATGTCGCAATGGATAATGTGGGAAATCAGCTCACTGTTTGAAAATATAGGGACAGTGGCCGATGGTATGAGCACCCTGTCCAAACCCACCCGCATTCTGGATGCCGAAGATGCCAAAGCCATTTTAGTTGAGCAAGGGCAAATCGATTTCGATAAGGTCAGCTTTCACTATGGAGAACAGAGCGGCGTGCTGGAAGGCCTGGATTTACAGATTAAGCCAGGTGAAAAAGTCGGTCTGGTGGGGCGCTCGGGTGCCGGTAAGTCCACCTTGGTCAATCTGCTGATGCGTTTTCATGATGTGGAAAAGGGAAGAATTCTGATAGATGGTCAGGATATACGTAAAGTCTCCCAGGATTCGCTGCGCTCACAGATAGGCATGGTGACTCAGGATACCTCCTTGCTGCACAGGTCCATCAGAGAAAATATTCTTTATGGTCGTCCCGATGCCACTAAAGAGGAACTGGAGCAGGCGATCATCAAGGCCCAGGCCAGTGAGTTTATCGCCTCTTTGACAGATCCGTCGGGGAATACCGGGCTGGATGCCCAGGTGGGTGAACGGGGTGTCAAATTATCCGGCGGTCAAAGGCAGCGTATTGCCATCGCCAGGGTGTTATTGAAAGATGCGCCAATCCTGATCCTAGATGAAGCCACCTCGGCACTCGACTCGGAAGTGGAAGCGGCAATTCAGGAAAGCCTCTATCAATTGATGGAAGGAAAAACCGTTATCGCTATCGCTCACAGGCTATCAACCATAGCCGCCATGGATAGATTGATAGTGCTGGATCAGGGCAAAGTGGTCGAACAAGGCAGCCATCAGGAACTGATCCGCAGCAAAGGAATTTACGCTCAGCTGTGGGCTCACCAAACAGGCGGTTTTATCGGTGTAGACTGAGATATCTTTACCGCCCTGCTTTTCGGCATAGAACAACATTTCAGGAAGCCATCGCGGCTTCCTGTTTTTTTAAGCCTTCCATATAAAGAAGCACTCACCTTGACTAACTGTGACTTGGTTACTCAAGTAACGACTTTTTATTCAAGTAGTCACTCAATGGGTATCGGGGCAAAACAATCTGGCGTATCGGTTAATAAGACCTGAGCCCAATAAGAGCTGCATTTTGGGGACACTTCTAGATACATGGTTGGATAAATACTCTAACAATCCCATTCGGGGTTAGAGAGTGCTGTTTTCGATAGGAAGCAAACGTTGAAGGACAGATAACAAAAAACCACCCTAAGGTGGTTAGTGCTTCTCTTGAAGGAGAATCTTTGGTGGAGCTAGACGGGATCGAACCGTCGACCTCTTGCATGCCATGCAAGCGCTCTCCCAGCTGAGCTATAGCCCCGAAATTCTGTCAAAAACAAAATCTCGCGAAAAATGTGGCATCCCCTAGGGGATTCGAACCCCTGTTACCGCCGTGAAAGGGCGGTGTCCTAGGCCTCTAGACGAAGGGGACCCCGGACTCACACTTTAGACTCTGTGAAAAGAGTACAGGTTTTACTAAACACTGCAAAAAGTGGCATCCCTTTGGGGATTCAAACCACTGTTACCGCCGACTCTCTACCCAGAGAAAGTGGGCGGTGTCCTAGGCCTCTAGGCTAAGCCAACCCCGGACTCACACTTTAGACTCTGTGAAAGGAGTACAGGTTTTACTAAACACTGCAAAAAGTGGCATCCCTTTGGGGATTCGAACCACGGTTACCGCCGACTCTCTACCCAGAGAAAGTGGGCGGTGTCCTAGGCCTCTAGGCTAAGCCAACCCCGGACTCACGTTTTAGACTCTGTGATAGGAGTACAGGTTTTACGAAACGCTGCAAAATGTGTCATCCCCTAGGGGATTCGAACTACTGTTACCGCCGACTCTCTACCCAGAGAAAGTGGGCGGTGTCCTAGGCCTCTATACTAAGCCAACCCCGGACTCACGTTTTAGACTCTGTGAAAGGAGTACAGGTTTTGCGAAACGCTGCAAAATGTGTCATCCCCTAGGGGATTCGAACTACTGTTACCGCCGACTCTCTACCCAGAGAAAGTGGGAGGTGTCCTAGGCCTCTAGGCTAAGCCAACCCCGGACTCACGTTTTAGACTCTGTGATAGGAGTACAGGTTTTACTAAACACTGCGAAAATGGCATCCCCTAGGGGATTCGAACCCCTGTTACCGCCGTGAAAGGGCGGTGTCCTAGGCCTCTAGACGAAGGGGACCCCGGACTCACTGTTTAACCTCTGTGATAAGAGTATTTGGTGGAGCTAGACGGGATCGAACCGTCGACCTCTTGCATGCCATGCAAGCGCTCTCCCAGCTGAGCTATAGCCCCGAAATTCTGTCAAAAACAAAATCTCTCGAAAAATGTGGCATCCCCTAGGGGATTCGAACCCCTGTTACCGCCGTGAAAGGGCGGTGTCCTAGGCCTCTAGACGAAGGGGACCCCGGACTCACGTTTTAGACTCTGTGAAAAGAGTACAGGTTTTACTAAACGCTGCAAAATGTGGCATCCCCTAGGGGATTCGAACTACTGTTACCGCCGACTCTCTACCCAGAGAAAGTGGGCGGTGTCCTAGGCCTCTATACTAAGCTAACCCCGGACTCACTGTTTAACCTCTGTGATAAGAGTGTTTGGTGGAGCTAGACGGGATCGAACCGTCGACCTCTTGCATGCCATGCAAGCGCTCTCCCAGCTGAGCTATAGCCCCGAAATTCTGTCAAAAACAAAATCTCGCGAAAAATGTGGCATCCCCTAGGGGATTCGAACCCCTGTTACCGCCGTGAAAGGGCGGTGTCCTAGGCCTCTAGACGAAGGGGACCCCGGACTCACGTTTTAGACTCTGTGAAAGGAGTACAGGTTTTACTAAACGCTGCAAAATGTGGCATCCCCTAGGGGATTCGAACTACTGTTACCGCCGACTCTCTACCCAGAGAAAGTGGGCGGTGTCCTAGGCCTCTATACTAAGCCAACCCCGGACTCACGTTTTAGACTCTGTGAAAGGAGTACAGGTTTTGCGAAACGCTGCAAAAAGTGGCATCCCTTTGGGGATTCAAACCACGGTTACCGCCGACTCTCTACCCAGAGAAAGTTGGCGGTGTCCTAGGCCTCTATACTAAGCCAACCCCGGACTCACGTTTTAGACTCTGTGAAAAGAGTACAGGTTTTACTAAACACTGCTAAAATTGGCATCCCCTAGGGGATTCGAACCCCTGTTACCGCCGTGAAAGGGCGGTGTCCTAGGCCTCTAGACGAAGGGGACCCCGGACTCACACTTTAGACTCTGTGAAAAGAGTACAGGTTTTACTAAACACTGCAAAATGTGGCATTCCCTAGGGGATTTCAACCACTGTTACCGCCGACTCTCTACCCAGAGGAAGTGGGCGGTGTCCTAGGTCTCTATACTAAGCTAACCCCGGACTCACTGTTTAACCTCTGTGAAAAGAGTACAGGTTTTACTAAACACTGTGAAAATTGGCATCCCCTAGGGGATTCGAACCCCTGTTACCGCCGTGAAAGGGCGGTGTCCTAGGCCTCTAGACGAAGGGGACCCCGGACTTAAGCATTTAAACTCGGCTTAAAAAGAGCTTATTGAGAGAAGTTGGTGGAGCTAGACGGGATCGAACCGTCGACCTCTTGCATGCCATGCAAGCGCTCTCCCAGCTGAGCTATAGCCCCAAGCTATCTCTCATTACATTTGAGTGTACTGCCAGCAATTTGCTGCCCTGTGTCTCAACTGCGAGGCGCATTCTATGCAGCACACCCAAATGTGTCAACGCCTTTTTTAGGAATTTATTCTGGCTGCTACAAATTCAACCGCTTTGGAGATTCTTTGCTCGCAACGAGCTTTCCCAATGAGAAATAAGGTTAAATCCACAGCAGGAGATTGGCCGGCACCTGTCACGGCAACCCGCAAAGGCATACCGACTTTACCCATTCCTACCTCCAGTTCGGCCGCAGTTGACTCAATGGCATTGTGAATCCCTTCCACGGTCCACTCAGGCAGAGCTGCCAACTTCTGCTGCACCAGTTGCAAGGGTTCCAATGCGACCCCACGCAAGTGCTTCTTGGCCTGCGCTTCATCAAACGCCTCGAAGTCTTCATAGAAGTAGCGGCTGGAAGCAGCCATCTCTTTGAGTGTCTTGCTGCGCTCTGCCAATGCAGTAACGATTTCAGCCAGTGCCGGGCCATTACTGGTATCTATCTGCTGATCACGCATGTGCCATTCAAGGAAACCGGCCACATATTCTGGATCCAGCGACTTCATATAGTGCTGGTTCAACCAAATCAGCTTTTCGGTATTGAATGCCGAAGCCGCCTTGTTGATATCGTCCAATTTGAAGAACTGCTTCATCTCCTCCAGAGAGAAGATCTCCTGATCGCCATGGGACCAGCCCAAACGCACCAGATAGTTCAGCAAGGCTTCCGGCAAATAACCGTCATCACGATACTGCATTACGCTCACTGCGCCGTGACGCTTGGAAAGCTTGGCACCATCGTCACCCAGGATCATGGATACGTGGGCATACTCAGGAACAGGTGCACCCAAGGCCTTGAGAATGTTGATCTGTCTTGGGGTGTTGTTGATATGGTCTTCACCGCGAACCACGCAAGTAATACCCATATCCCAGTCATCAACCACCACACAGAAGTTATAGGTAGGCGTACCGTCACTGCGGGCAATGATCAGGTCATCCAGTTCTTCGTTGGCAATTTCAATCCGGCCGCGAACATGATCATCAAAAACCACGCTGCCTTCCTTGGGGTTTTTGAAACGCACTACATATGGTTCATCTGTATCACGGGGAGCGGCATCACGGCAGCAGCCATCATACTTCTGACGTTCGCCCTTGGCGGCCTGCTCTTCACGCAGAGCTTCAATGCGCTCACGAGAGCAATAACACTTGTAAGCCGTGCCCTCTTTCAGCATCTGAGCGATGATCTCATTGTAACGATCGAAGCGTTTGGTCTGATAGTAAGGCCCTTCGTCCCAATTCAGGCCCAACCATTCCATCCCTTCCAGAATGGCATCAACCGCCTCCTGAGTAGAACGCTCAAGATCCGTATCTTCGATACGCAGCACAAACTCGCCATTATTGGCACGGGCGTGCAGCCAGGAGTATAGAGCAGTACGGGCACCGCCCACATGAAGAAAGCCGGTAGGGCTGGGAGCAAAACGCGTCTTGGTGGTCATAATTGAACACTAACCTTAAGAATAAACGCCTGCCAGGCAGGCAAATGAAAAGTGCGCATATTCTAGCAGCCTAACCCTACAGGGGAAAAGGGCTCTGGCCGACAGTCATAAGATAGATATTGCAGTCCTGACTTGACATGACATAAACAAAGCAGGCCCAGATCATTATCCTGGGCTGCAATACCATCGCTTCTTTCACTCTGGCTAAATTTTCAACTACGCTTCAGGAAAGCATCTTTTTTGTGGAACAGAGGCTATGACAGGAATCAGTCAATCGGCTTCCCTCGCCAGCATTGCGGCCTATTTGAAGCACACCAACGACTATGACGAGCAAACGGCGCAAAAAGAAGCCAGAGAAGTGATGCATAACCTGGTGACTATGCGTCAGAAAGGCTTTATTACCGGCTGGTACTTTGACGAGCAGGGGCACCTGGAGCTACTGCCCAGTGACGCCGTGCTCAAGCGCATAGATCCCCCCAAGTAAATCAAAGTCGCAATAGGCGGTTTTCCACCCAAAGTCGATAGCACCGTGAGCAAGATCTCACCCAAACAGCAAAAATGCGTGACAAACATCAAATAAACTACACTTTAGCAACCAATGAGTTACAAAAAAGTAATCAAGTTGGCGCACTACTTGCCTTAACTAATACAGACCTTAGGGAAAGTCGGCTGTATTCCCGCTGGAGATACGAACTTTGGGGTACGTATTTTTCAATAACTCAAGAGCATATAAAAAGGACACATCATGAGTGCATTCAATCCATCCAAACTCTTTACCCAGCCACTGAAAACCCTTGCCAAAGTGACAGCTTTGGCCGGCGCATTGGCGAGCTTCTCGGTTCTGGCAGAACCGGTAGAGATTAAGTTTTCCCACGTTGTGGCAGAAAACACCCCCAAGGGCCAGATGGCACTGAAATTCAAGGCCTTGGTCGAAGAACGCCTGCCGGGTGAATATCAGGTCAGTGTGTTCCCCAACTCACAACTCTTCGGAGACAACAATGAACTGGCCGCACTGCTGCTCAACGATGTGCAGTTGGTTGCGCCATCACTTTCCAAGTTCGAGCGTTACACCAAAAAACTGCAGCTGTTCGATCTGCCGTTTTTGTTCAAAGACATGGCCGCTGTCGACAAGTTCCAACAGAGTGAAGCCGGGCAAAAGCTGCTGAACTCCATGAAGCGAAAAGGCGTTGTTGGCCTCGGTTATCTGCACAATGGTATGAAGCAGTTCTCTGCCAATGAGCCGCTGCTGTTGCCCAAGGACGCCAGCGGCAAAAAATTCCGGGTTATGGCCTCTGACGTGCTGGCGGCTCAGTTTGCCGCCGTCGATGCAACTGCGGTTAAAAAGCCCTTCTCCGAGGTGTTCACCTTGCTGCAAACCCGCGCCATAGATGGTCAGGAAAACACCTGGTCCAATATCTACTCCAAAAAATTCTTCGAGGTGCAGAGCCATATCACCGAAAGTAACCATGGTGTGCTCGACTACATGGTGGTGACTTCCAACACGTTCTGGAAGAGTCTGCCCGGCGATAAGCGGAAAATCATCAAAGAAGCGCTCGATGAGGCCATTGCCTACGGTAACAAAATTGCCGGTGACAAGAATGACCAGGACCGCCAGTTGATCATCGACTCCAAACGCTCTTTGGTGGTTGAGCTCACCCCAGAGCAACGCCAGGCCTGGGTTGATGCAATGAAGCCGGTATGGGCTAAATTTGAAGACCAAATCGGCAAAGACGTGATAGATGCCGCCGTGGCCGCCAACCAGTAAGTCAGTATGGGGGCTCCGGCCCCCGCAATTTCTGCGGAGAGCAATATGATTTCACGCGCCTTGGGCTACTTTGAGGAAGGCTTTCTCAACTTATTGATCACCCTGATGACGGTACTTGTCTTTGTCGAAGTCGTTGCCCGCTTCTTTTTCAATACAGGGTTTCTCTGGATGCAGGAGCTGACATTGACCCTCTGTGGTTGGTTTGTCCTCTTTGGCATGTCATACGGCGTTAAAGTCGGTGCCCATATAGGTGTCGATGCCTTCGTCAAAAAGCTTCCCAGGACAGGCCGCAAATACGCCGCTATGCTGGCTGCTGTCATCTGTTTGATCTATTGCGGCCTGTTCCTTAAAGGCAGCTGGGATTACCTCAGCCAGATGTATCAGATTGGGATACCCATGGAAGATATCGACTTCCCCCATGCCCTGGTTGCCAAACTGGACCCCGACTTTGCCTGGGAAACCCTGCGCATAGATGTGGAAGATCCGGCGGTGCCGCTGTGGATCTCCCAAAGCATTCTGATTATCGGTTTTGCCATGTTGACCTGGCGTTTCATTGAACTGTTTTTTGCCATTCTGACCAACCGTTCACAAGGGTTCAGCTTCCACGATGAAGCCAAGGAAAGCATGCACCTGGCAGATGAAAACGAAGCCGGCGAAGACAAAAACAACTCCAAGCATGAGTAGGTAACGCCATGACAATAGCTACCCTCTTTATCGTCTTATTTGTTTGTATGCTGCTCGGCATGCCCATTGCCATTGCACTGGGTTTCTCCAGCATGCTGACTATTTTACTGTTTTCCAACGATTCGCTGGCCTCTGTGGCCCTGAAACTCTATGAGTCCACTTCAGAGCACTATACTTTGCTGGCGATCCCTTTCTTTATTCTGTCCTCGGCCTTTCTCTCCACCGGCGGCGTCGCCAGGCGGATCATCGACTTTGCCATGGACAGCGTCGGCCATATCCGCGGCGGTTTGGCCATGGCCTCGGTCATGGCCTGTATGTTGTTTGCTGCCGTCTCCGGCTCTTCTCCGGCCACAGTGGCAGCTATCGGCTCCATAGTTATCGTCGGCATGATCCGCGCCGGATATCCACAAAAGTTTGCCGCCGGGGTTATTACCACCTCCGGCACCCTGGGAATACTGATCCCACCATCGATTGTGATGCTGGTTTATTCGGCAGCTACCGAGGTATCGGCGGCGCGGATGTTTATGGCTGGACTGATCCCTGGCTTACTGGCGGGGATGTTGATCATGCTGGCCATCTATATAGTAGCCCGTATCAAGGGCTTGCCCTCCCTACCCTTCCCCGGGATTCGCAAGCTCTCTATCTCAACGGCTAAGGCCATGGGTGGCCTGATGTTGATTGTCATAGTGCTGGGCTCCATTTACGGCGGGGTCGCCAGCCCCACGGAAGCCTCGGCAGTCGCCTGCGTCTATGCCTATTTCATTGCCGTCTTCGGCTATCGCGATATCGGGCCTCTGAAAAATGTCGCCTGGCGCAATCCTGGTGAGCCTAAAGTCAAAGCCATAGGCCGCAATCTGGGGTACAGCTTACTGGGGTTACTCAAGACGCCGGCCGACAAAGAGATACGCGCCGTCGTCAGGGATGGCGCCAAAGTCAGTATCATGCTGCTGTTTATCATAGGCAACGCCATGTTGTTCGCCCATGTATTGACCACAGAGCGGATCCCTCACATGATTGCCGAAAACATAGTCGGCATGGGCCTGCCTGCCTGGGGCTTTCTCATCATAGTCAACCTGTTGTTGCTGGCCGCAGGTAACTTTATGGAGCCATCAGCCATTTTGCTTATTATGGCGCCCATCCTCTTCCCCATCGCCACCCAGTTGGGGATCGACCCCATTCACCTTGGGATCATCATGGTGGTCAATATGGAGATAGGAATGCTGACGCCGCCGGTGGGGCTTAATCTGTTTGTGACCTCGGGGATCACAGGCAAGAGCATAGGTTGGGTAATCCATGCCTGCCTGCCTTGGCTGCTGCTGTTACTGGGGTTCCTTATTCTGATCACCTATGTTCCTCAAGTGTCCCTGTTCCTGCCCGAGTATCTGGATTCACTGCGGGGCTTTTAATCCTTGAAATCAACAGGGCTATCGGCGAGTCTAAGACTCGCCGATTTCTTACGCCGGAACTACACCGCAATGACGCCGGGACAATAAGATGCCGCTCAACAACAAGACCCGAAAGCGCCTGCTTATCACCACCATGCTGATGACGGGTCTGTTTATTACCCTCAAACTGACCTACTGGTACCATCTGGATAAGGGATTCACCCAATACCAGGCCCTGGCAGACAAACAGCTCAGCGAAGTCATAAGCTTTATTGAAGGCGCACTCATTCGCTATGAGAGTATTCCCCATGTGCTGTCCACCAACCCCATGCTGGCCCGGGTAATCAAGAGTAGTGCAGACAAGCGCGAAATCAGCAAAATCAACAAGTACTTTGAAGAGATACAGCATGTCACCGAAGCCTCAGATATCTATCTGCTCAATAGCCAAGGGGATGCTATTGCCGCCAGTAACTGGCAGCAAGCCTATTCGTTTATCGGTCAGAATTATGCCTTTCGCCCCTACTACACAGAAGCCATAGCCGGCAGGCTGGGCAGCTATTACGCCGTCGGCACCTCGTCCAACACCAGGGGGTTTTATTTCTCCTACCCGATTTACGATCAGGGTAAAGTACTCGGTGTCATAGTAGTCAAGGTCGATATTGCCGATATTGAAGAGCAGATGACGGGGCTGGCCAAGGCGGGCCAGTATGAACTGGCCATCAGCGGTGAGGATGAAGTCATCTTTCTGGCCAGTATTGCCAATTGGCGCCTGAGGTCACTGCAACCCCTGGCTGCGGAAAGGTTGCAACAGATAACCCTTAGCCGCCGTTATGCCGACCGTAAGCTGCAGGAACTCAGGATAGATCCGCCCTACCGGCAGGAAACTCTCCCCCACAGGGCACTATATCGGATAGAAAACGATCAGGGGCGGGCCCAATATCTGGATACCCGCAATGAAATGATCAAGGTAGGCTGGTATGTACATGTGCTGACACCTGTGGCACCTTTGTATCGTTCACTGCCCCCTGTGATGCTGCTGTCCGCCAGTATCTTTCTGTTGCTGGCATTGGGGCTGCTGTTCAGTCTCGAGCGACGCCGTAACCTAAGACGCATGCGCCAGGCCCAGAGCCAGCTGGAACATAGGGTCAAAGAACGTACCCGGGAGTTGGAAGATGCCAACACCCAACTGAAACAAACCCAGGATGAATTGATCCAGGCCGCCAAGCTGACTGTCATCGGCAGTCTGTCTGCCAGCATCAACCATGAAATCAATCAACCATTGGCGGCGCTGCGCAGTTATGCCCAAAACACTCAAACCTTTCTTGGTCGGGGCATGCATGACAAGGCACAGGAAAATCTGGTCACCATCATCAGCCTAACCGACCGCTTGGCGGAAATAGTTGCCCAGTTCAAGAGCTTCACCCGTAAGAGTCAAGGCCAGGACAAGCCCACCAGTATCAATGAAACCGTGCAGGAGGCGCTGACCATAGTGCATCCGGAAATCGACAAGCAGGGGATCCGGCTCGAACTGCAGCTCCCGGGTAAGCCCTGGTGCTTCTACGGCGATAAAATACGCCTGCAACAGGTACTGGTGAATCTTATCAGCAATGCCATAGTCGCCATGCAACGAGTCGATGAGCGTTTGTTGACCATTAGCATCAGCGTAGAAGATATGCTGTGTATCCGTATTCAGGATTCCGGCCCCGGCGTCAACGAAAGCCAGATGGAGAAAATTTTCGAACCCTATTTTACCACCAACCAACGACAGGGATTGGGTCTGGGACTCTCCATCTCCCGCCGAATTGTCGAGTCCATGCAGGGCTCCATCAGCGTCACCAACGCCGCCGAAGGTGGCGCTATATTTCAGATCCTGTTGCCTCTGTACCGCGGCGAGGAAACCCAATGAGCGAACAAGAATACACAGTCCTGATCCTGGACGACGAACCCCATATAGGCACAGTGCTGAGCCAATTATTTGAACTCGAAGGCATCAGTGCCAAGGCATCGACCCAACCGAAAGAGATCTTGCGCCACCTCAGCCGCGACTGGATGGGAGTGGTCATTACCGATGTCAACATGCCAGGCATGGATGGCATCAGTGTCATGCAGCAAATCAAACAGCTGGATGCCGATCTGCCGGTGATACTGATCACCGGCTTTGGCGATATTGCCATGGCGGTCAGCGCCGTTAAACAGGGCGCCTATGACTTTCTGGAAAAACCCTTCAACAACGAACATATACTGGACGTCGTCAAGCGGGCACTGGACAAGCGCAGCCTGACGCTGGAGAACCGCAAGCTCAAGCAGGAGCTGGAATCCCAGAGCCTGCCAGGCCCCAGGATCCTCGGCAACAGTCCGGGTATCCGTCAGATGCGCCATCTCATCCACCAGGTGCTGGATACTCCGGCCGATATCCTGATTGAGGGTGAAACCGGCACTGGCAAAGAGTTGGTTGCCCGTTACCTGCACGATCACAGCCCCAGACACGGCGCCAACTTTGTCGCCATCAATTGTGGTGCTATCCCGGAAAACATCATAGAGAGTGAGCTGTTTGGTGCAGAAGCAGGAGCCTTTACCGGCGCCGACAAGACCCGGATTGGCAAATTTGAGTACGCCAACGGCGGTACCCTGTTCCTCGATGAAATTGAAAGCACACCTATGACATTGCAGGTAAAGCTACTGCGTGTACTGGAAGACAGGAGAGTCGAGCGTCTGGGCTCCAATAAATCCATAGCGCTGGATATCAGGGTGATTGCCGCGACCAAGGTCGACCTCAAAGAACTGTGCCGCCAGGGCAGCTTTCGCGAAGATCTCTTCTATCGTCTCAATCTGGTGACTGTGGCCATTCCGCCGCTGAGGGAGCGACGGGAAGATATTCCCTTGCTGTTTCTGCACTTTGCCCGTATCGCTTCGGCCCGCTACCACAAGGCGCTGATTGCCCTTGGCGGTGAGCAGCAGGCCCGTCTCAGTACCCATGAATGGCCCGGCAATGTGCGCGAATTGAGAAATCTGGCGGAACGTTATGTTCTGCTTGGCGCCGAGGCAGCCTTTGCCGGCGCCATGGGCAGCAGTGACAGCCTGCAAAGCGGCATGTCACTGACTCAAAGGGTGGAGTTTTTCGAAAGACTGCTGATTGAAGAAGCCCTGGCGCACAACAAGGGCTCCATCAAGCTGACCATGGAACAGCTGGAGCTACCGCGCAAGACCCTCTACGACAAGATGCGCAAATACGGTCTTGAGCGTAAAGACTACCTCAACGATGCCCCCTGAGGCGTATCCATCTCCTGGCTGAGCGGCTGTTTTTGCCGCCAGCCAAGGCGCCAAACCGCAAGCGAAGTCAAAAACAGCAAAACCATGGATCCCATCACCACGCCCTGCCACTCGCCCCGCTGCCAGAACAGCATCAAAAAAGGGCCTCCCATTGCGGCGCCAAGGTAATAGCAGCACAGATACAATGAAGTTGCCTTGGCCCTGTGGCTGCTGGCACGCATGGCCACAAAGGAGTTACAGCAACTGTGGGTAATAAAGAAACCGCAGGAGGTAAGCAAAAAGCCTACGCAGATCCACACCTGGGTATCCAGCAGAGTCAGCAGACTGCCGCACAACATCAGCAACAAGGAAATTCTGAACAAAGGCAACTGTCCATGGCGGGCAATCCACCTGGCGGTGTAATACGATGCCAGTGTGCCGCTCGAATAGCAGAGGAAGATCAGTGTCGCCTCAAACCGGCTCCAATCATAAGGCGGTGCCATCAAGTGCAACTGAATAAAGCTGTACTGGTTGACCATCATCATAAATGCCAGCCCACCGATAAGGTAAGCCAGTCGCATCTGACCATCCTTGAGGTGATGCACAAAACCCCGTAAGTCTTCACTGCCACCGCGCCAGAAACGCCACTGTTTCGGCAGCCGTTCTCGCTTGGCGGCGCTGACGGCATTGGGCAGCAAATAACTGACCAGCGCCACCCCAAACAGACTCACCGCCAGCAGCAGCCACATGGCATCCTGCCACAATAGATGTTGCGACATCAGCCCACCAAACAGCCGACCGATAATGCCACCGAAACTGTTGGCGGTAATGTAAACCGCCGCGGCCTTGAGCATGGTCTCAGGTCTGAGCTGCTCCTTGAAATAAGCCATGGCGATGGCCGGCACAGCCGCCAGCAATATCCCCTGAAGCAACCTCACAGCCACCAACACATTGAAGTCTTTAACAAATACCAACAAGATATTGGACAGCGCCAGAGCCCAGAGGCTGATAATAATCGGCTTGTGACGGCCAATTCTGTCCGAAACTATGGCATAGCCAAGCAAGGAAAACGCCAGCGTAAAGCTGGTGACAGACAGTACCAGAGTTGACTTGGCCGCCGTTACCTGAAAATGCTCGGCAATCAAAGGCAGCATCCCCTGCATCAAATACAGATTGATATAAACCACCACTGAGGCCACGCACAGTGCCCAAATCAAACGGGTATCACGCGCATGCCGGCCAACGGCTTCGACCTTAGTCACTCTGACCTCTTAAATTAGCAAAGGATTCACCACAACAAGGTTAGCACCGGGCAATGCATAACAATAATAGATAAATAATATCGATTTCATCAATTTTTGTTATGCTTGAAAAACTTCCTCAAGATTATCCGCAAGAGTAAGGCGAGACGTGGACATCAGACAACTAAAACACCTGGATAACCTGGTTAAGTACGGCAGTTTTACCCGAGCAGCAGAGAAGCTGAATTTGGCCCAACCCGCCCTCAGTCAGAGTATCAAGCGGCTGGAACAATCTCTCGGCGTCACTCTGGTCGACCGTAGTGGCAGTCGCCAGGAAAACGGCATTCGCCTCACTGCCGAAGGGCTGGCGCTGCATCAACATGCGGTATTGATCCTCAAACAGCTGAGTCAGGCAGAAGCCCATATCCGGGCCATGGCCGAGCTGGCCAAGGGCGAAGTGCGAATTGCCGTGCCCGGTATGTTGGGCTCTTTCTACCTGCCGTCACGGGTGATGGCTTTTCGCCATCAGTATCCGGATTTGAAGCTGTCGCTGTTTGAGGGAGGCACCCGCGATGCCCTGAGGATGCTGGAGCAGGAAGAGGTTGATATAGCTATTATCACGGCCCAGGATCTCAAGCCTGAGTTCGAGTCCTGTCTGTTAATTAGAGAGCAGATGGTGGTAGCTTCAAGCCCTGAACATCCCTTGGCCACAAACGAGGCCGTAACGCTGGAGCAGTTTTTCGCCCATGAGTTAGTGATGTTCAAACCCGGTTATTTTCATCGTGAATGGATGCTGAGCCGAGCCAGAGAGCTGCAACTCGAGCCTAGGATCGCCTTTGAAACCAACCTGATAAACCTGATAAAACAGATTGTAAGTCAAGGATTTGCCGTCACCAGCGTGTTGGAAATGGTGGTCAATGAAAGAGATGACATCATCGCCCTGCCCTTCGCACCGCCAGTGTATCTCGACCTGCATATTGCCTGGAAGAAACAGCGCCCGGTGAGCCAGGCCGACCGAGCCTTTGTGGAGTTTTTGCTGGCAAATAAGTAAAAAATCTCATCGCAAGTCTCTTTCCATATTTGAGAAATGGAATGAAATATATAGAAAAATATTTTAACAAAATTCAAAAGGCAGAAGCTTAAGCCCCTGCCTATTCCTCTTATCAATCCCTTTAAATATACTATCAATAAAGAGAGGCTCATACTCAACTTAATCACCAAGCTTGATAGAAGTCCTGTGCCAGATCCAATTCTGCTCTGAGGACCTGTGGATTCTGTTTTATTGAACCCAAAACCTTTAACAAATCGCTTCCATCCGGTGCAGATAACAGAAGGAGGTTATTATCACTTCGCCAATCCAAACGCAAATTATGCTGTTGAGAAAATTCGGTAGCCGAGACGCCTTCTGCCAATTTTATAATGAATTTCCCTGTTGGAATCGCAATAACACCACCAGCAGAATCAACCAAAGGTTGCCCCTTTGATAAAGTCTCTGCCTTTACAACTCTATCATTAATTTTTACCAATAGGGTATCCATATCATAAACTTCGGGAGCGACTTTATCCAATAAAGAATCATCTTTCAAAAAAGCTTTAGCCTGCACTGTCATAGACATAGCAGAAATAAGTAACGAAACAACTATCACTGTGATATTTTTCATATTCCCCCCTTATTAAGAAGCGCTTACGGCTTGGTGACCGTGAATACGTAAAGACCAGGATTTGAGTACTCCATTAGCCTCATTTTCCAATAGTTTTTCTTCTAAATTTACCGTTCCTTCTCGGTAAATGTATCCCTGTTCGCCACTATTTACATCGATAACCTTTAAAGTCCAATTTCCTCTGGCATTTTCACCATAAAAAGCATTGGATAACATGGGAGTATTTGTGTATCCGGAGTTTCGAATAGGAACAAATCCATTGTAAGGCGTCATAAGAACGCTGCGAGTACCAGAAGGCGAAATTAACTCAACAGCCAGATCAGCCAAACGCTTATGCTCTGCTGTAAGATTAATTTGTACGCCTTCAATAATCCAATCTGAATCGAACCTCTGTACATCACTGACGCCTTCCAGGGAGGCGTCCGGTATTGCCGCATTCAATTCGGTACGAGACAAGCTATCGCTTATCCGATATTCGCCTAAATTCGCTTTATAATTTCTAGCCATGGCAACCGCTTTGCTGACATCAATGCGCCCGAAACCATAAAAATCATGGAATTTAAACCCGGCAGCATTGGTAAACCAAGCAGGCACGGCTTCATAAAGCTGACTAGCGTCCGTATTTAATGGAACTCTGATGGGCTGAATATTGACATCTACCTGCTTGGACGTCATGGCTAGAATATGCCGGATATCACGCCAGGAGAGTGATGGATTGACGCTCATTATCATGGCAATCGCACCACTGACATTCGGGGCCGCCGCCGAAGTGCCATTCATATTGGAGACATAGTCACACTCAAGATTGAGCGGATGCTGGCCCCCATTAAAAGGGGTTCTGGGGCGCTCTTGGGTAACCGAACTGCCTTTGTCACAACCAGCTCTGTCCGTTGTCACAATTGCAGGGTTATAAGTACCAAACTCCCCGCCGGGAGCGTTAACAAAAACATTGGCCCCCACAGATGAATAACTGCTGCGTTTACCATTTGCACTTCCTGCGCTGACCACAAGGTTATAGAGGTTGGTATTATTCGGAGACATGTTGGCATTGTGATAGGGTAATCCTTTATTGGCCGGCCTATTTTCATCTCTGGCTGTATAGAAGTCTTTTGGTAATAAATATCTAGGTTGCCCTGTAGCGTTATAACCCAAAAAATTATAATTATATCCATTACCGGCAGACTTAACGAAAACACTGCCCTTGCCATTAAAACTCTTGGTTGTCACCTGCTGATAAACTTCAAACTCATTTTCTCTCATTAGGCCTGGAATCACAGGTTGGTTTCCATAACTTTGGTTAAACACCCTGGCTCGGTCGCTATAAGCACTGGCGCCATGGGATTTGGCGAAATTTTCAAAGGTTTGTACATTGCGGATTTCGCGGCTAGGATCTCTATCCAGGAAGTTAAAACCGATAAGCTTAGCTTCAGGTGCAACTCCCCGACCACCTATGCCATTCCAACCGGCAGCGGCTATGATTCCTGCAACCGAAGTCCCATGTGACGCACTGTTGGAAAATGGTGTCGGGTCAACTGTACCTGTGATTAGATTATAGGATCCGCCCGCAATCACATTGGCACTGAGATCCGGATGGCTGATCTCCAGACCATCATCTACCACAGCGACAATGACGCCTTTGCCGGTAGCACCTGAAGCTATGGCATCATTGACGTTGATATCTTCACCGAGCACACCACGGTTTCTGGCAAAGGCATTTTGGCCGGTATTTTTCAAATGCCACTGATGCTGATACAGAGGGTCGCCTCCCTTTATTCTCAAGGTTAATGCAGAAATAGATTCACTCTTACCGTCACTGACTTTGAAACGCACGACTTCTGTGCCTTCCAACGCATCTGTCTGGTAACTGAAACTCCCCTTGGCCGCATCATTGATGGTCAAAGTCCCTAGCTTGACTTCATTGGGATCAACCAGTGAAAAGGTGATCCCTCCTTCGGCATCTTTTCCTTCCAGTTGTCCATTGAGACGTACTGATTGACGAACGTCATAGGTTACATCCCGGCTTTCCGGAGAAGTATTTACCGGCTCAGGTGCCTTCTTGCTGTCACTGCCACAGCCCGCCAATAAGGCTGCAGCTATACTCAGTGAAATAACCGACTTATGCATGCTTCTTTTCCTTTTGATAATAAAACGTCATATCGCCGAAAACTGGTTTTCGGAAACAGCCAGTTAATAGGTATGACGTATTTTTTATTGTTATAGTTTGGCCAAAATCAAGCCTTAACATATGTATCATATGCATCAACTAATTCAATAATAGAAAAACAACAAGCAGAAAAAATCCGACTTACGATACAAAATACGTTATTTTAAGTATTTTATAAAAACTAAAAAAAGAAATGGTAAACCTATAAATATAAAAACAATTTCCTATATAAACCAAATCGCAAATGTAATAAAAACAGCATGCCGTTTAAACAATTGGTTACAAATTGCCGGCTGGATTTTATTTTTAAAAGCCTGTTATTAACAGAAAGACATCATTTTATAAGAGAAGTTTTTCAAACACGGGGGTATTTGGAAGGTTATTCTATAGTCACCGTATAGATGACTATAAAACAAGAAAACTACTGAGCATCCGCTTGATTTTCAGGTGCGGCATCAATAAAGGCTGGCAACGTCAAGCACTCATCATTAATACGGCAAATATTGGGATAAGGAGACAAGTCGATATTAAAACGTTTGGCATTATAAACCTGGGGAACCAGACAGATATCCACCAGGCTGACCTGGTCGCCAAAACAATACTTGCCCGAGTACTGCTGCAACTGCTGCTCCAATGCGCCAAAGCCCTGTTCGACCCAGTGGCGATACCAATCATTCTTGGCCGCATCATCCAACTTGAGCGTCCCGGTCAGATACTGCAACACCCGCAAGTTGTTCAAAGGATGGATCTCACAGGCAATTCCCATTGCCATGGCCCTGACCAGCGCCCGCTGTTCAATATCACCCGGCAACAGTGCCTCACCGCCAAAGGCTTCATCCAGATATTCAATGATCGCCAGCGATTGGGACAACACCAACTCGGCGCGCTCGTCGGTGTCATCCGTCACCACCAAAGCCGGTACCAACTCCTGCGGGTTTAGCGCCTTGAAAGCGGCCTGATGCTGCTCGCCGCCATTGCGCACCAAATGAACCGAAAGCTGCTCGGCGCAAAGTCCCTTGAGGTTGAGCGCAATCCGCACCCGATAAGCAGCGCTGGAGCGCCAGTAACCATATAATTTCAACATAAGTTGTTCTCCCAAAGCTCGCTAACCTTAGATTGCAACTCCGCTCTGGTGACGCTTTATCCAAAGCCTTAACGCTGACACATTCGAAGGCAATACCAAGCCGGTATAAAAACCAACGGGGCTTTATGGAAGGTGCAAAGGACTAAGGCCATTTGCTGCGAACCACGCCTTGCATCCAGGCCTGTAAGCCGACGCAGAGCACACATGGGACTTGTTCGCACCTTCCTTATCTTTATTGAAAGCCCCGTTTTGTTATCGAGTTATTTTACTCGGCTATATACTCAACTACCTGCTGATCTATCGTGCCGAAGATGCTGTTCCCGGCATCATCCAGCATTTCGATTCTGACCCTGTCTCCAAAGCCCATAAATGGCGTGACGGCCTTGCCCTCGGCAATCACTTCCAGCATGCGCTTTTCGGCCAAACAGCTGGAACCTGCGCTTCTGTCATAGTTGGAAATGGTGCCCGAGCCTATGATGGCACCGGCACCCAAGGGGCGGGTCTTGGTGACATGGGCGATCAGCTCGGCAAAGTTGAAGGTCATATCCACCCCGGCATTGGGCTTGCCGAACAGCTCGTTGTTCAGATGGGTGATCAGCGGCAGATGAACCCGGGTATCCTGCCATTTATCCCCCAGCTCATCCGGTGTGATTGCCACCGGTGAGAAACTGCTGGAAGGTTTGGACTGGAAGAAGCCAAAGCCCTTGGCCAACTCGGCCGGGATCAAGTTACGCAGCGACACATCATTAACCAGCATCAACAGCTTGATGTGAGAGGCGGCGTTTTCAGCACTCACGCCCATGGGTACATCATCTGTGACCACGGCAATTTCCGACTCGAAATCTATGCCCCAATCTTCGCTTGCCAGCGGGATATCGGCTCTGGGAGCGATAAAGCTGTCTGAACCGCCCTGATACACCAGGGGATCTGTCCAGAAAGACTCCGGCATTTCGGCGCCGCGGGCTTTGCGTACCAGCTCAACATGATTGACATAGGCGCTGCCGTCGGCCCACTGATAAGCGCGGGGAAAAGGTGACAGACAACGACTCTCGTCGAAGTCCTGAGTATTGTCCAACATGCCGGCATTCAGGGCATCGGAAAGCTCTCTGAGCTGAGGTTCCAGCAGTGACCAACTGTCGAGCAATTGCTGCATGGTCTGGGCTATGGCGGGGACAGCCACTGTCTTCTTCAAATCTCGGCTGACCAACATGAGTTGACCATCGCGGCGTCCATTGTCATATGTCGCTAATTTCATACCTGCTCCTTCCTGTCTCTGCCCGGATTAATGGTTTTCATCAGGCTATGTGCCCGGCTCAATCCGTTTCTGTTATCCCGCCAGTAATACCTCATGCCGCGGGCAATGAAAACTCTGTGACTCACTTCACGTTTAACCGCTTTGAGAACCGGTTTGTAAACTTTCACTGACGCTTGCCAACCGCAAGCGCCGGTAAAGGCTTTGCGGTCAAAGATAGCCTAAATTTCAGCCATTCCGGCGGCAAATCCGCTTTACAGGGCTTCAGCGCTTCTTGCTGATCTCATATTCCCTGAGTTTATTGGCAATGGCGGTGTGGGATACCCCCAACTTTTTCGCCAACTGGCGGGTACTGGGGTACGCCGGGTAGAGCCGCCTCAGCAAACCGGCTTCGAACTGTTTCATGGCCTGATCCAAGGTGCCTTCAAACTCCTTGTCGAAATAGCCAAAACCTTCGGCATAAGAAGGCAGTTTCAACTGTTCTATGGTCAATTCGGCCGAACCGTCCCACATGGATACCGCTCTGAATACAGCGTTTTTCAGTTGCCGCACGTTTCCCGGCCAGGCATAGGTCAACAGATGATCGCGACAGGACGCCGAGATCCGCCGCACCGGGCTGGAAAGCTGCTGGCTGTAGTGTTCAAGGAACATCTCCGTCAGCGGGATAATATCGACCCTGCGTTCACGCAGCGCCGGCATATGGAAACTCAGTACATGAATTCGGTAGTAGAGATCTTCACGGAACTCACCGGTCTGACACAACTCCGCCAAATTCTTCTGGGTCGAGCAGATGATACGGACATCGGCGCGCACCTCTACATCGCCGCCGATACGGCGGAAACTGCCATCCTGCAGCAAGCGCAACAATTTGACCTGAGCGGCCTTGGACATCTCGGCAATTTCATCGAGGAAGACGGTGCCGCCCTTGGCTTCTTCGAAGAAACCCCGCTTAACCACCTCCCCCTTACTGACATAACCAAACAGCTCCTCTTCTGCGGCACTGTCGGGCATGGCGGCGCAGTTGATGGCAATAAAGGGTTTCTCCCGCCGCATGCTGGCATCGTGACAAGCCCTGGCCATCAGCTCTTTGCCTGTGCCGGTTTCTCCGGTGATCAGCAAAGGCGCATCCAGCTGTGCCATACGCTTGGCCTGCTTGAGTACCTCTTTCATCTTATCGCTGACGGCCAGCACGGAATCAAAGCCACTGCTCTGGCTCTGCAGCGCGTTGAACTGTTTGCCCACCCGCGCCGGCGACTTAAGCGCCACCACGGCGCCGGCGAGAATGCTCTTATCGTTTTCATCCGGCAGATAGATGGGTAGCATCTCGGCCAGATATTCATTGCTGCCAATAGAGACCCGAGTGGCCTGCGCCAACACCTTGGGCTCACTGAGCCAGCGACCAAAATTGAAGCCTTGCACCCAGTGATTGAGGGATTCATCTATTACTTCATGTTCGGCCATGTCCAGAATAAGCAAGGCCGACTCGTTGACGATACGAATTCGCCCCTTTCCGTCGAGAGAGAACACGGCATCCGGCAGGGTTTTCAATAGGGTTTTGAGGGCGTAATGCTCCTGCTCCGAGGGCATAAAAGAAACGGTTCTGACGTCGTGCACCCCTTCCACCTTACGGATTTGGGGCATCAACTCACTCAAGGTCTCAAAACCGACCTCGGCAAACTGCAAATATAAGAATCCCTTGTTACTGGCATCAATAGCGATAAGGTTAATCCCGTATCGCTCCAGCACCATTAAAATATCCTTGGCTAAACCAACGCGATCCTGACAACTAACTTCCAAGCGCATAACTGTCATTCCCTTTTATAATTCAGATTCTTTGGGATTATCGCCTGCTTTGAGAGGTCGGCAGGCGATGTAAAAATGCGCCCTATACGTTAGAAGGTTCTGACACAAGTGGCAAGCTCGCTTTACAGCGTATTTGTAACAAAGGGAGAGGATTCAGTGTGAAGACATAATCAACACACTGAATATATTAGGAAAAGATTAATCCAGCAACTGGTCTGTCTTGGCAGCCATGATAAAGTCGTTACGGTGCAGCCCCTTAATGGAGTGCGACCACCAGGTCACAGTCACCTTGCCCCATTCGGTGAGGATCCCCGGGTGGTGAAACTCTTCTTCAGCCAAGTCCGCCAGCTTATTGCTAAAAGCCATTGCCTGCCGGAAATTTTTAAACTTGTAAACCCGTTCCAGCTGCATGATGCCATCGCGCACCTGTACGCCCCAATCCGGGATCATCCGAATAAGCTCGGCAAGCTCGGCATCTGTCACCTTGGGAGCATCGGCGCGGCATGCTTCGCACTTCATATTGGCCAGTTCAGTCATAACATCTCCTTGAAAGTGGCCTGCACTCTTGCACACAGGCCATTACCGCCAGTATCAGCTGGCTTTGGGTTGAAATTTGGGGGTAAAGAGTCCTAGTCGTTTGGCTTGGGTAACCGCCTTCATAATGTCCATGCGGGCGATTTCATCGAGAAAATCAATATGCTCTATCTCGTAATAGATGGGCTGCATAATGTCTATCCGATAGGGAGTACGTAACACATCCAGCAGCTCAAAGGGTCTGCGCTCCGGCGTGTCGCTGAAGGCATACAGTGTCTCGCCGGGCGAACTCAAAATACCGCCACCGTAAATTCTCAGGCCGTCGGTCTGGGTACGCAACAAACCAAACTCCACGGTAAACCAGTAGAGACGCGCCAAAAAGACTCTGTCTTCCTTGCTGGCATCAAGCCCCAACTGACCATAAATATGGGAAAAATGAGCAAAAGCCGGGTTGGTCAGCAAGGGACAATGACCGAAAATCTCATGAAAGATATCCGGCTCCTGCAGATAATCAAACTCCTCCCTGCTGCGGATAAAAGTCGCCACCGGAAACTCCTTATTCGCCAGGAGTTCAAAGAAGCGCCCGAATGAGATAAGCGCCGGCACCGCTGCCGTCTTCCAGCCAGTGGTATCCTGCAACACGGCATCCAGCTCGCCCAGTTGCGGGATCCTGTCTTTAGGCAAGTCCAACGCCTTGAGCCCCTGCATGTATTCATCACAGGCACGGCCAGGCAAGTTGTGTTCCTGACGGGCATACAGCTCCTGCCAGATGGCGTGCTCGTCCTGCGGGTAATCTATTCGGCCATCACTGCCCGGGTGACGAGCCACATATTGAGTTGCTTTACTCATAGTCCATACTCACTGCCTGAATCGTTTCTGATTTCATGTTCACTCAAGGCCGCACTTTTGTTAACCAGCTCACACTTTATTTCCGGAGGCGAGCGAAGAAGATTTGTAAAGAATTGGTTACAAAATAGTATTTAGCTCGGTAAGTTCAGTAGCTTACTCTTGCAGCCCAGGCAGGATTTTTTGCAAGTTTCCAGCAAAATTAGCCCTTTTTGCAAATGGCTTTTCGGTGCCACTGCATTACAATAGGGGCTGATTTATCCCGAGCACCCAAGGTATCTGAATGCCGATAAAATCGACCACCATCCGCAAGGCGGTAATCCCCGTTGCGGGTCTTGGCACCCGTATGCTGCCGGCCACCAAGGCCATTCCCAAAGAGATGCTGCCGGTAGTAGATAAACCCTTGATCCAATATGTTGTCAGCGAAGCCATTGCCGCCGGCATCAAGGAAATCGTGCTGGTTACCCACGCCAGTAAAAACTCCATTGAAAACCATTTCGATACCAGTTTTGAACTAGAAGCCCAGCTGGAACGGCGGGTAAAGCGGCAACTGCTCAATGAAGTGCAGTCCATCTGCCCGCAAAATGTCACTGTGATCAGCGTCCGCCAGGCTCAGGCCAAAGGGCTGGGGCACGCCATTCTCTGTGCCCGTCCGGTAGTAGGTGATGAGCCGTTCGCCGTACTGCTGCCGGATGTGTTGATAGACGATGCTGCCAGCGATCTTTCCCGCGATAACCTGGCCGAAATGGTCAGCCTGTTCGACCGCACAGGAACCGGGCAGATCATGGTCGAGGGTGTACCTCACGAGAAGGTAGACCAATACGGAATAGCCGATGTCAACGGTCACGACCTTAAGCCGGGCGAATCCCAGCCTCTGCTTAAATTGGTTGAAAAACCGGATATCGACGAAGCCCCCTCCAACCTGGCTGTAGTGGGTCGCTATGTGCTGCCTGCCGCTATCTGGCCCTTGCTTGGCAAAACCCCAGCCGGTGCCGGTGATGAAATCCAGCTCACGGATGCCATTGCCATGTTGATGCAAAGCCAGCAGGTCAACGCTTACTATATGCGTGGCAAGAGCCATGACTGTGGCAACAAGCTTGGCTATATGCAAGCAACGGTAGAGCATGCATTGCGCCACCCCGAGCTTGGATGTGAATTTGCCGCCTATCTGGGCGATTTGATAAAAGGATGTAAAGCATGACAATTTTGGTCACCGGCGGTGCCGGCTATATTGGCACCCACACACTGGTTGAACTTCTGGCCGCGGGCAAAGAGGTTGTAGTAATAGACAACCTGAGCAACTCAAGTGTCGAAGCCCTGGCCAGAGTCGAAGAGATCAGCGGCAAGAACGTACTCTTTTATCAAGGTGATATCCTCAACAAGGCATTCCTGCAGAAAGTCTTCAGCGACCACAGCTTCGAAGCCGTGATTCACTTCGCCGGCCTTAAGGCGGTGGGTGAGTCCGTTGCCCAGCCGCTCAGATATTATGAAAACAATGTCACTGGCACCCTTATTCTGTGCCAGGTGATGAAAGAATATGGCGTTCGCAACCTGGTATTCAGCTCATCGGCCACAGTTTACGGCGATCCCGCCAGTCTGCCGATCACCGAAACTTTTCCTACATCGGCCACCAACCCTTATGGTCAGTCCAAGTTGATGGTGGAACATATTCTGGCGGATCTGGCCGCAGCCGAACCCAACTGGAACATCGCCCGCTTGCGTTATTTCAACCCGGTCGGCGCCCACAAGAGCGGCCGCATCGGTGAAGATCCCAACGATATCCCCAACAATCTGATGCCCTTTATCGCCCAGGTTGCAGTCGGCAAGCGCGATAAACTCAGCGTCTTCGGCAATGATTACCCCACGGTAGACGGCACAGGTGTGCGCGACTATATCCACGTAGTTGACCTGGCCATAGGTCACCTCAAGGCTCTGGACAAGCTCGCCACCAATCCAGGTCTGGTCACCTATAATCTGGGAACCGGTCAGGGCTACAGCGTACTTGAGATGGTTAAAGCCTTTGAAAAAGCCTGCAACAAGGCGATCCCCTTTGAGTTTGCCCCACGTCGCCCCGGCGATATCGCCGCCTGTTATGCCGATCCCGCCCATGCCGCAAAAGAACTGGGCTGGAAGGCTGAGCGCAACCTGCAGGATATGGCCGACTCCAGCTGGAACTGGCAATCCAACAATCCTAACGGTTACAAAGGTTAATCATGGATCTGTCCCGCAGACGCCTGTTCAGTCGCCGCAAGAGTGATGTGGTTCGGCCGCCCTGGAGCAAACCGGAAGCGGAATTTACCGACGCCTGTACTCGCTGCGGCGCCTGTGTGGATGCCTGCGAGACTCAAGTGTTAATCAAGGGGGATGGTGGCTTTCCGGAGCTTGACTTTCAGCGCGCCGAATGCAGCTTTTGTCAGGCCTGTGTCACCCACTGTGAACAGCCGGTATTCAGGCCTCTTGGCGAAGCGCCTTGGCGGCTCATTGTCCAGTTTGCCGACAGTTGCCTCGCCCGCCAGGGGATTGTCTGCCAGAGCTGCAAGGATGCCTGCGACGAGCGGGCGATCCGCTTTCCGCCCCTTTTAGGGGCTACCGCCCTGCCGGTATTGGATGCAGAGCGCTGCAATGGCTGCGGCGCCTGCGTTGCGCCCTGCCCCGCCTCTGCCATCAAGCTACGAGAGCCAAACCCCGACTGACTCCCATCCGGGAGCCAAAAATCTGACTCCCACAGCGCCAAATATTAGTGGTTTTGTTACTTTGCGATAACAGGTAATATCGAGTTTCCCCTGATAAAAACCACTAAAAAGTACTATGTTTGGTAAAAATAAAAAAACGGCAGGGCTCACCTATATTGCCCAGGGCAGCAAGATTACCGGCGAAAGCCACTTCGATGATGAGACCCTAATCGGCGGCGCTATATATGGAAAGGTGACAGCTGAAAATAAGCTGATCATAGAAGCCAATGGCCTGGTTGATGGCGAACTTAACTGCCAAGAACTCAAGGTATCAGGGCTATTTCGCGGTAAACTCCATTGTGAAAAATTGACTATCTGCGGTACCGGGACAGTCGAGGGAGAAGTCGCCAGTAAGTCGATGGAGATCTTCGAAGGTGGTCAATTTATCGGCATCAGAGTCAAAGACGAAGTTAACTTGCTTAAAGAGCTTGGTGATGATATTCCCCCAATGGCTGAACTCAAGCTCCAAACCCAAGAGTAGTGATCAAAAAACGCACTAACACAGGATCTTTATCACAGTTTATTCACAAAGATTTCGAAAAACGCATTGAATTGTGCTTAGTCACAGTATTCATATCTGTGCTGGTCTAGCATCTATCCCTAAAGAGGTACAAATCCATAGGATGGATGCTAATGTCAAGTCGATTATTGAAACAGCTGTGTGAGCTGGATATTTTTACCCTCATGGTGTTCAAGAACATCTATGAAACAGGGCACGCCAACTGTACAGCGCGAGAATTGGCAGTGTCCGCCCCTAAAATCAGCCGCTGCCTGGCGGCGCTGAGATTAGCCTTTGACGACGAGCTTTTCTATCGCCGTCAGCAACAACTCAAGCCTACACCTCTGGCGGAGAATCTATACCAACCGGTTTGCGATTTCATCCACTCAGTGCACCGTCTGGAACAACAAGTTCATCAGAGCCGTCTGCCCTCGAGCGATATCTGTATTCATGTAGCCGTAGCGCATGGGTTACTTTCCTCGCTGGCGATGAAACTGGGACAGACGAACATTCAACAGCAGTTGGGCCAGATCAGACTCTATCCCTGGCAAGATGATTCAGCAGAAAAAATTCACCGCGGGCAACTGGACTTGGGGGTCTGCCTGGAGCACCCCGAACAGCTGGATCTCATTCTGAGTTCGCTCGGGCAAACCATGGGGGTATGTGTTGTCAGCCGCGAAGATCATCCCCTGTGGCAAAGATCGCCGGCCATCACCCTCGAAGATATCAGCCAATATACTTTCGTTTACTTGACCATCAAGGGCTTCAACGAGCGCATGGATCCCATGGAGCTCTTCTGTCAGCAGGAAGGCATTCCCCTATCCCAGGTGCACGCCGTACACGACAGGGAAGAATGGCATGCTCATCTGTTGACCATGGGCAGTGTAGCCTTCAGCACCCCCAATGAAATGGCGCTTATTGAAGGCATGCCTGGCTTGAGAGTGCAACATCTGCCGGAAACCGAAGTAACTAAACTCCACCGAGCATTTTCGCTGCCAAGCTACTCCTTGGTGGAAAAGGCCCCCAGCTATCGCCGTTATTCCGAACAACAAAGAAAACTGTTGCTGAGCCTGGTCACTCAAGAACTTTACCCCAAGGCTGAATATTGAGAACTGATTGATTCCGGCTCATTACCTGGCATCTTTGCTACCTTCAGAATCAGCCCATTCTCCCATTTGTCCAAAACTATCTGCTACTTATAGCCAACTTCCGCTGGTAACTCTGTGCATTCGGTAATTTCAAAAACTGAAATTACTGATTTCGCCACTCGCTATTTCTTTATCAATTTATTAACTCGTATTTCACAAATAAAACAATAAATCAAAACTACTACTTTAGATGTATGTATATTCAAATAACTGCAAAGGCAGTACCCATAATTTGAATAAAGGGACGCTATGATGAAAAAACACAATAAGTCATTACTGGCGCTGGCTCTGACCAGTCTATTGTGCCTTACCGCATGCGGGGACGGTGAGGACGGAAAAGACGGAGCCCCCGGTGAACCTGGTATACCAGGCGAACCCGGACAGCCAGGTGCCCCCGCAGGTTCAAGTACTTCCACCATTATCAGTGCCGGCGATGTCAGTTTCGAGATAGTGCCGGCCGACAACACACTGGCAGGCGGCGAAACCTTCGCCCTCAAGTTCAAGGCTTCGGCCACCAACAGCTCAGGGGAGCGAGTCCCTCTGACTGGCCTGGATCAGGTCGCCCTCTACTCTATTACCGCCATGAGCAATGACTCGGGCAGCGGTGCACCGCTGCAATGGGTCAATAATGCCACGGCTCAGGAACTGGGCAGCTCCATGTATTGCACCCAGGATGGCACCTATAGCTCCAGAGGTCAGACTGGCGATGCCTGTCTCCTGGTTGAAGATCCGGCCGAACCAGGTACCTATACCGGCACTTGGGCACATGACGGGGTCGCCCCCATTATGAATGCCAACGACAACCTCAGCGCACCTCATCGCCTGTTCCTGCGCGCCTATAACCTCAAGGATGCCAGTGGCACAGCCATAGCAGACAAGGTGCTCTCTACGCCGCTGGATTATATTCCGGCATCCGGCGAACTGGTTGAAGCCACAGGTAAGGATACGGTAACAGATGCCGCCTGTATTGCCTGCCACAGTGAAGTCGAAGGCCGCATCGCCAAGATAAACGCGCACCACAACTACCAAAGCACAGAGAAATGCGTTGCCTGCCACAACCCGGCTCTGGTACCGAACGAAGCCCAAAAAGCCGAAGGTTGGGTATTTGATTTCGGTCCCATGGTTCACAGGCTGCATGCCGGCCATCACATCGCAGGTTTCCTCTCAGGTGAAGCCAAAGAGTACTTCGGTGAAATCGGCTTCCCGGCAGAAATTAACAACTGTGCCAGTTGCCACAACAACGGTGACTCCTGGAACGCCAATATCTACCGTGAAGCCTGTGTCGGTTGCCATATCAATGTCAACTTTGAAACCGGCGCCGGCCACTCAGACTTCAACCTGGCCCAGACAGATGACAGCCAATGTCAGTCCTGTCATGGCAGCGGAGCACTCAGCCCTATGCAAGCTCACAAAGTGGGTAAACGGGCTGAATATGCTGAGCTGTTGACCGTTGAATTCACCTCTGCCACGGCTGTAGCTTCTACCACAGCCGGCAATAAACTAGTCACCATCACAGCCAATGTCAGCTTCAATGGTCAACCACTGACAGATGCAGCTCAACTGGCGGTGCTCAATAAAGACGCTACTTTGATAGGCAATGTGGATACCAGAGGCGAAGTCACCCGCTGGGGCAGCAGGCCCGGTCTAGCCAGCGGCAACGCCGTCAATGGCGTGCTGACCCTGACTGCTGATGTACCGGAAGCTCAGGCGATGGGCACCATTTACGTCGGTACCGAGGCTAACTTCTGTGTCGATAACTCAGGTAAGATAGCCGCCTGTGCCGAAGGCATGCCATTCGATGCCGTCAATCCGATTGGCGCCACTTCAAGCGTTAAGTTCTATAACCTTGATGGTGGTGATGCTGTCACAGCCCGCTTTGCCATTGCAGAACGGATGAGCGCCAGCGAAGCCAAGTGTAATGCCTGTCACGGCACCCTGGACTATATCAAGGGTACCCGCCACGGCACCTACACCTTCGATCAGTGTATGGACTGCCACAACAACAGCTATGATGGCTCCTATCACGGCACCTCCGAGTACAATACAGGTAATCTGGATGCCGATGGCAATCCTATATTTGCCGAAGTCCCCGGACTCCTGTATGCCAACCGGGATCTGATGACAGTTGCCCACCGCTTCCACAGTGGTAACTGGGGTGAAGCCGCCATCTTCCGTGACGCTTCAGGCGAGCTGCATGGCTACCCTGCAGTGGAAACCGAGTGTACCGCCTGCCACAAAGACGACACACCGCTGTTCGCCGCCGACGGAGGTCTGACATCCGCCAAGCGTGGGATCAAGATTTCAGCAACCGAGTATATCTCCCCGGTTGCCGAATCCTGCCGTACCTGTCACGCTCACTCTGATGCGGCCGCTCTGGCCCACTTCAAGAGTAATGGTGCCTTAGTTGCCGGTGATGCTGCCACAGACGCCAACCTACCGGTTGAGTCCTGTGCCACCTGTCACGCCGAAGGAAAGACCTATGGCGTAGATAAGGTACACGCAGGGGGTGCTCACTAGTACCGTACCTTGAGGGCTGTCCCTGCAAGGCCCTCCCTCAACTCTGCAACAACAAGGGGACCCAACCGGGTCCCCTTGCCTTTTCTCAACTTACTTAAGCCATAACTTACAACTCAGTAGCCGACACCCTCTGCTGCCACAGCTGTCGCAGTTTATGGACAAAGCTCTCCGGCGGTTGATCCAATGCATCCACGGGAATATAGAGGTGATACCCCAAGTACTTGTCCAGCGTCAGGCAGCGGCGACCAAACATGGCCAATACACCTCGGTAGCGTTCAGTATTGACCGTCAGGGGTTCAAACTCGGCGCTGAGTGCCGCTTCCAGTGTTTGCAGTTCTTCATCCTGGGCAGCAGCTGTCATCAGCAAGGGCCGCTGCTCCGACAAGAGCCCGGTCGCTAACCTCGGGGAAATGGCATCCAGTAATGGGTTGATACGTTTGAGCTTGAGCCCTATATAGGGCAACGTCAGTTGCTCCATACCTTGGGTGACTCTGGGCTGATCCAGCCGCTGAATATTATCCCAAGCCACAAACAAGCTACCGCGGCGATGGAAGAACCTCAGCCCTTCGGCGCTGAATTCAAGACTGACATGGGGCTCGAGCTGCTTGGCAATACCCAGCACCAAAGACACGGCCCCCAGGGCAAAACACGCGATTCCAGGGGCAAACATCCAGGGCCAACCGATAAACAACACCAACCCCAGGACTATGCCCAGCCCTCCAGCCAGAGTCAATGTAATGCCATTGCGCTTGCTGCCCGGCCTTATAGTGATAGTTTCCATAACGCTTTCGCTCTATTATCAGCGGCTTGTCAGCCGTTTATTCATTTCATGACCAGGGTTCAGAACCATTAGCGGCCGGTAACAGTCAACCAGGCCAATCCCAGGTATTCGTGCAGCGCCTTTTGTGAATCATCCAGATTGGATGTGCTCAGGCGCCACCAGTGATCGCGCCTAAGCAGAAAACCGGTCGGTGCCGCCTGAGGTTCAAGCCCGGTCGAGCGGAATATTCGCATCGCCCTTGGCATATGGCTGGCAGAAGTGACCAGGATCAGTTGTCTGCCACCCAAGGCATCTATCCCTTTATCATCAGTGCCGGCACCGAAGGTCTGCCGCAACGCCTGGGCTTCCTCTATGGTATCGCGGGCCGACTCCAGCATC
Source organism: Shewanella chilikensis (assembly GCF_037953065.1). Classification (NCBI taxonomy): domain Bacteria; kingdom Pseudomonadati; phylum Pseudomonadota; class Gammaproteobacteria; order Alteromonadales; family Shewanellaceae; genus Shewanella; species Shewanella chilikensis. Next base: position 3,042,910 of record NZ_CP149966.1, read on the forward strand.
AGAATTCGCGATGGCTCGGCCCCCAACTCGATGGCAGCCTCGGCCATTCGCCGGGCATGACTCTGCTGCTCAAGACCGCCGTTCCAGCCACTGACCGCCAACAGGCAATCTTTGCTGTTGGCGGCCTTGAGCTGCGCCACCCCTTCACTGAGACGCTCAAGCGCCGTTGCCGACAACATATGTCGCGCGAGTCCGCCAACCTGATCATCATGGCCAGACCCCAGTACCATCACCACACAGGAGCGCGCCGGCGCAGCGGTATAAAGTGGATACTGACGCTCAAGCCCCGCAAGCAAAGTGCTGCTGCCGATAGAGCTGGAAAGCAGCAGCAACCAAGTGATGGCAAAAACCATCAGAGCGCGCGCTACTCCCGGCCTGCGACGGATATAAAAACAGGCCAATAGCAGAGTGACCAAGGTTAGCGGGATGGGCATAAAGAATTGAGATAAGATTTTTTTCAGCCAGAACACGCTTGATATCCGAAGGTTGGCAAAAGTAGCCATAGCTTACAGAAGCCTTACCCGACTGACCAGTGATTGGCGAAGGGCTATGGACTCGCTTGCCCCAATACATGTTCGAACGCTTTTCCCTTTTGTCTAAAGTGCCTAGAGTGTCTAAAGTACCTAAGTCGAATATCAGTAACACGGCCCGGGCGCCTTGCCAAACTCAGTCCCGGCCCCACAACCAAGCGGCGCCGCGTACCCCGGAGGAGCAGCCGTAGTGATTGGCCAACACAGGGGTTCGGCACTCGCCGCCGACCACATAGCGCTTGAGTCTTTCCGGCAATGCCGGATAAATGGCCTGCACATTGGACATACCGCCGCCAAGTACAATGGCGTCCGGATCCAGCAGATTGATCACATGGGCCAGAGAACGGGCCAGACGGTCAAGATAGCGCTCAAAGGCCGCGCCGGCCTCGGCATCCCCCTGCTCCAGCAATGCCATCACCTCGGCGCCCGAGCTGAGCTGCGTCCCGGCGGCCTGGTTATAGTCGCGAACAAACCCGGTTCCCGAAATAAAGGTTTCGATGCAGTCGTGCTTGCCGCAAAAACACTCAGTGCTGTTGAACTCTTCGGCACGTATCCAGGGCAAGGGATTATGGCCCCACTCACCACCTATGCCATTGCCACCCTGATGCACCTTGCCATTGATGGCTATACCGGCACCACAGCCTGTGCCTATGATCACCCCGAACACCACCTCTTTACCTGCGGCGGCGCCATCCAGCGCCTCGGAGACCGCAAAACAGTTAGCGTCATTGGCAACCCGCACTTTGCGCCCCAGACGCTGCTCAAGATCTCTATCGAGCGGATGACCATTTAACCAAGTGGAGTTGGCATTTTTCACCAAACCGGAAAAGGGCGAGATCACTCCGGGAATGCCAATACCCACAGTTCCTGTCATTTCCAGCTGCGTCTCGGCTTCATCGACCAAGGCACAGATGGCCTCAAGGGTCGCCTGATAGTCTCTGGGGGTAGCTATTCGCTTGCGAAACAGCTCACTCCCGGAATCACCCAAAGCCACCAATTCAATTTTAGTGCCGCCCAAATCAACGCCGATACGCATCATGCTTGCAACTCCGGTGTGTATATCTGCTTCAATCGCAAGCCCAATCGGCACTGTATGCGATAAACCAAGGATTGAGGATAGTTTCTTTTTGGTTATATTTTAAGTTGTTGCCTGCTGGATATTCCAAAACCCGGCCACCGGCACTCTCAAGCACGGCCTGAGCCGCCGCCGTGTCCCATTCACTGGTAGGGCCCAATCTGGGGTAGATGTCTGCCTTGCCCTCAGCAAGCAGACAGAATTTGAGTGATGAGCCGACACTCTTCATTTCGTGCTCGCCAAGCTGCTGCAGATACTCGCCAAGCCCCGGGCTCGAGTGCGAGCGACTGCCGACAATCACAGGAACCTGACGCTTAACCCCGGCCCTGGCATTCAATTCCACCCGCTGGTATCCAGCCGCATTTGGGGTCTCACGCCAGGCACCAAGTCCCAGCGCGCCCAAATAGCACACGGCTGTGGCGGGCACATAGACAACACCTGCGACCGCCTGGCCTCGGTGAATAAGCGCAATGTTGACGGTAAATTCGCCGTTGCCCTTGATAAACTCCTTGGTGCCATCGAGAGGGTCGATAAGCCAATAGGTTTCCCAGCCCCGCCGCTGCGCCCAGGGGATATCCGCCGCTTCTTCCGACATCTGTGGCCAGGCTGGAAACTCACGCGCCAGCGCCTGTTGCAACACGGCGTGACTGGCAAGATCGGCAGCCGTGACCGGACTGTCATCGGCCTTGCGCTCAATCGCCAGTTCGCCGCCCTGATAATACTGCATTATCGCCTCACCGGCAGCGCGGGCCATCTCGGCCAAAAGTGTCAGCTGCTTGACATCAAGCAAGGTCTTGGGGGGATTATTCGACAAGGTTTCATCCTTTGGATCAACAAGATAGTTTATTATGCCAGCCACCCGGCTTTGGCGGGTATAACCTTTAGCTACTGGTTATAATCTACAGCCGGTTTTGCCTTACTTTTCATCCTGTTTAAGCCGATTCAACCCAAGGAAGATGCACCAAGCCCCGAAAGCATCAGCGCCAGCTGCGCCTGCCAGGAAAGCCAGATGGGTGACGGATAATCTTTTGGCAAATAGCAGCGAAATGCCGAAGGCATGGCCGCCATGGCATCTTTGAGAGCGCTTGAGTCGAGCGCCGAATACGCCGGGCGCGGCGCCTGCGCTCGATTCAATAAGGCGCCGTATTCTGCTGTGCTGACAGGCGTTATCCGGCACCTTGGCGTGATTGGCGCCGGGTTTGCTGCTGAATGTAATGTAGCTTGAGATTGCAACGCGGCTTGAGATGGCGACGCGGTTTGCAATGGCGCCGCCTGAGAGCTTGGCGCTGAATTGCACTGCGGCTTGGCGATTTGCTCGGCTATCTCTTGGGTGAAAAGATACCAGCTGCACTGCCCCGTTGCCGCGTAATGAAAGCAGCCGCTCAGCACCGCGGACTTCTCTGGCTTAAGATGAAACCAGATGAGCAACTGCCAGATAAGCCGCGCCAACGCCTCGGCCCAGGTTGGCGTGCCGACCTGATCCGCCACCACCTTGAGCTCGGGGCGCTCGGTCAGCAATCGCCCCATGGTCAACACAAAATTGCTGCCAAAACGGCTGTAAAGCCAAGAGGTTCTCAGCACCAGGGCGCCGGGATTGGCCTTAAGCAAGCGCTGCTCGCCGGCGAGCTTGCTCTGACCGTACAGGCTCAAAGGCTCGCAAACATCGCTCTCGGTCAAGGCTCTGGGCGCATTCCCGAGCATATTGGCAGAAGCATTCCCAGAAACGTTTCCGAAAACACTTCCCAAATCATTCCCGAAGACATTTCCGAAGACATTCCCGAATACATAGTCGCTCGAAATATGGATAAGCCAAGCACCCTGTTGCCGGCACCAGATGGCCAAACGCTCCGGCGCCTCAGCATTGAGCGCCATGGCGGTAGCCATATCCTGCTCGGCCGCATCCACGGCGTTGTAGGCGGCGCAGTTGATTATCACATCGGCATTGATTTCACTGAGCCGCTCGGGCAAATCTGCTGAGGTTAAATCCAGCTGCTGATGCCCGAGCGCCACAATTTCAATTGCGCTGCCGGGTGCTATAGCACTGCGGGGTTTTACAGCACTGCCGGACACCAGGCTTGCCTCAGGTATCTCCATTCGCAGCCTGGAAGGCGAAAACTCGGGCAACCAAGGCAAATTCGCCAGCAGTGCCTGTCCGAGCTGGCCATGAGCGCCGGTGATCAATATTCGGGTAGTCTTGGCTTTCACGATTCGGGATTCATGGCTAATCAGTTGATGGATTTTGTGGCTCGTATCCTCAAGGCAGGCGAACCAGGTTAGCCCGCGGCCGCCTCACTCTTAAAGTAGTCGATTAACTCACCAAGCGTCTTGTGGCCTCGCTGCTGCAGGAAATTCAGCAGCGCCAATGGCTCGCGATTGAGCAGCCTGTCTCTTGGATAACCGGCGGCATCCACTATCTCAAGCGCCAGCGGGAACTCCCCCAGACTGAAGGCAACATGGGAATCTGATCCCATCACCAACTGGGCGTCGAATCGTTTCGCCAGTTTGGCAATATTGAGGCAGCTGTCTTCACTGCCCTTGCGGGAGCAGGCAAAAGAGGAGTTATTGATCTCCAGCGCCACATTATGCTCGGCGGCGGTGCGGACAATCAGCTCCTGAGCCAATGGATATTTGGGGTTGCCTGGGTGGGTAATGATATCGACCTTGCCGCTGCGAATGCAGTTCAGCAGCGCCTGAGTATGGCTGTCACTGTCGGCGGGAGGGAATACCGGCTCGTGAAACCCGGCCTGCACCAAGTCCAGCTCTTCCAGGAACTCACCAAAGAAGTCGATTTCCCCCTCCAGATTGGTAATATTGGCTTCAATTCCGCGCAATATCCCTACGCCGTCGACTATCCGCGGCAATACCCTGAGATTCACGAAATGCCAGAAATGCGGCGCATCGGCCATCGCCGGGCCATGATCTGTGGTGGCAAACAAACGGATCCCTTTCTGCTTGGCGACTGCCAGGTAATCATGGATCGTGCTGTAGGCGTGAGTAGAGGCAACTGTGTGGGTGTGGGTATCGACTGCGAACATGGCTCCCCCAGGAGACTGTTTCTTGAAAACCGGGCCACTAGCTTAGCGCAACTGACCCACTTTAGCGAATGAACCCAATAGCTTTCCTGCCCATCGGCCACCCCAAAGATAAAGGGTATGCATCGACTCAAACGGCTTGAACAGCATAGATTTCCAATCCACACAACTATCGAGCACCTGCCGTGGACTTTCGTCCTAACGGCTTCTCGGCACGCCGTGAAATCATCCCTGATGGCTCTACTCTGGCATCCATGCCAGAGTAGAGCCATCAGGACCAGAATACTTGTGTTGTTTGCACTTACGGTTGATTAACTCAAGTAGGCTCGACTAAACCTGACTTGTTATCTTTTACCAAGCGCTCTCTTGCGGGCACGTTGCTTTTTGGCGGCTTTACTCTGGTTTCTCGGTGCGTCAAAACTGCGGTTGAGATCCGGCTCAAACCCGGGCAGCCATTCTCTGGGGAGGCGTCTGTCGAGCATGGCTTCCAGCTCTTCGAGGAGGCGCTCGTCGTCACGACTGAATAGGGTGATGGCGAGCCCTTCCATGCCGGCGCGGCCGGTGCGGCCAATGCGGTGCACATAATCTTCGCGCTTGAACGGCAGCTCCAGATTGATAACGCAAGGCAAGGCCGCTACATCCAGGCCTCTGGCGGCAACATCTGTGGCCACCAGCAAACGGCATTCACCCGCCTTGAACGCCTGATAGGTCTGCTCCCGCTGGGCCTGACTCAGATCTGAGTGCAGCGCACTGGCGGCCAAGCCCTCGGCACTGAGCTCACAGACCAGTTTGTCGACCCCCTCCTTGGTGCGGCTGAACAGCAACACCTGATGCCAGTCGTGCCGGCGACAAAGGGCGGCAACGGCGGCGGCCTTACGCTCGCTATCGAGCTCAATCAATCGCTCCTTGATACTGCCACCCTGCTCTGATGCTTGCAGCTCCAGCACTTTGGGAGACTGCAGCAAAGTCTTGGCCAGCCGCCAGATGTTGTCGTTGAAGGTGGCGGAAAACAACAGAGTCTGGCGCTGTTTGGCCATCTTTTTCATCAGCGCCGAGATCTCATCTTCAAACCCCATATCCAACATACGGTCGGCCTCATCAAACACCAGGGTCTCAACCTTATCCAGCCTGAGACTGCGCTTTTTAAGGTGATCCAGCAGGCGCCCGGGCGTGGCGACCAAGATATCGACGCCATCCTTGAAGTTCTTTAGCTGCCCATCGAGCGGCACGCCGCCATAGGCAATGGCAATCTTCAGCTCGCAGCCCTTGGCATAGCTTTTAATGTTATCGAAAACCTGCTGCGCCAACTCCCGGGTAGGCACCAGCACCAGAGCCTTGGGCGCTGCGGGTTTTACTGCTCTCTCAGCCGTAGCGGGCAGTAAACGCGCCAGCAGCGGCAAGGCAAAGGCGGCGGTTTTCCCTGTACCCGTCTGTGCCTGCACCAGGAGATCGCTGCCGGCGAGCACCATAGGAATGGCCTCTGCCTGTACTTGGGTTGCCTTGCTAAAACCCAGTCCGGCCAGATTGGTCAGTAGCGGTTCGGGCAGAGAAAAAGCGGCAAATTCCATGGAGAGTCCTTCAAAAATAAAGCTTAGGGCAAACCGCCATTATACCCTGCAACCCGGTGACGAATAGGCGTTACCCCTGCGTTCGAGCAGCAAACATTGCTTACGGGTGAAAAATTAACCGCCCGAGAGACTTATTCGGCTTGACGTTTGCTTTAGGCTGCAGCGCATCTTATTGTCATAAAAAGCAGTTTTACTTTTCTCTGCCCTATTTGAACAAGGAAGCGCCCATGGCCGTCACCAGCTTAGATGCCAGTCAGGTATACCGTCCCGCCAATCTCGACAATCTGGGAGATGAGGTCAAGTCTACCCGCGAACTGGAGCCGCTGGATGACATCATAGGCCAGGAGCGGGCCCAGAGTGCGGTGGAATTTGCCATGTCCATCAAGGAGAAGGGCTACAACATCTATGCCATAGGCCAAAATGGTCTGGGCAAACGCACCATGATGCTGCGTTATCTCAAGCGCCATGAATTTACCGACAAGACACTTAACGACTGGTGTTATGTGGCCAACTTCGACCAGACCCGTACCCCCAAGGTGCTCAAATTGCCCGCCGGCAAGGGCGTCACTTTCAAGAAAGAGATGGAAAAACTGGTTCTCCGGCTGGTCAAGGCGCTGCCGTTGGCGTTTGACAACGAGATGTATTACCGCCGCGCCGACAAGCTCAAGAGTCAGTTGGCGCAAAAACAGGAAGCGGCGCTGCTGGCTCTGAGCGAAGAAGCCAAGGGGATGAAAATAAGCCTCTCCATCAACACTCAGGGCGAGTATCAGTTGATGGCGCTGAACGGCGAAGAGCCGCATACCGAGGAAAGCTATCACGCCCTGCCAGAAGCCGAGCAGCAGGCGTTTGAACAGAATATCAAACACTTGGAATCGCGCCTAAGGGGCATTATTCGCCAATTGACCGAATGGGAAGAGGAGTTCAGCACCAAACAGCAGGAGCACGATGAACAGGTGGCCCGCGAAGTACTGAGCCATTTCTTCAAGCCGCTCAAGGATGAATACCGCAGCCTGCCGGAGATCCGCTCTTTTCTGACGGCGATGCAGAAAGATATGCTCGGTAACCTGGATATCTTCCTCGAGGAGAGTGAAGACCAACTGGCGCTGGCCTATGCCTCGCTGGAAAAGAAAATGCCCAGGCGTTATCAGGTCAACCTGCTGGTGGGTCAAGAGGAGCAGAAATTCCCTGTGGTGGTAGAGGAAAACCCCACCTATCACGGCCTATTCGGTTATGTGGAAAACGCCACTTACCGCGGCACCGTCTTTACCGACTTTTCGCTGATCCGCCCCGGCAGCCTGCACAAGGCCAATGGCGGGGTGCTGCTGATGGATGCGGTCAAGGTGCTGGAGCGGCCCTACGTTTGGGACGGGCTCAAACGGGCACTGCGTTCCCGCAGTCTGGATCTCAGCTCGCTGGAGCGTGAAGTCTCCCTGTCCGGCACAGTTTCACTGGCGCCGGAGCCTATCCCTCTGGATGTCAAAATCGTGCTCTTCGGTGACAACCAGACCTACCAGTTACTGCAGCATTATGATCCCGACTTCAGCGAGCTGTTTCGGGTAACCGCCGACTTTGAAGATGTGATGCCAAGAAGTCCGAAGGCCGAATGCTTCTATGCCAGATTTATCTCCTCGATAGTGCACGATAACCAGATGTTGCACTGCGATCGCAGCGCCATTGCGCGGATAATCGAATTCAGCTCGCGCCAGGCCGATGACCAAACCCAGCTGTCACTGCACTCGGCCAATATCGCCAACCTGCTGCGGGAGACCCACTACTGCGCCAAGGCGGCCAACGCCCGCAGTATTCGTCTCGCCCATGTAGAGCAGGCTCTGGCGCAGCAGGAGCAAAGGGTATCGCGTCTCAGGGATCAACTGATGCAGAGCTTTCACAAGGGCACCACCCTGATTGATGTGCACGGCAAAGTCTGCGGCCAGGTCAACGCCCTGTCGGTCATCGCCACCACAGATCATCAGTTTGGCCTGCCCAACCGTATCAGCGCGACCACAGCCTTTGGCAAGGGCGAAGTGTTGGACATTGAACACAAGGTGCGCCTCGGCGGCCGTATTCACTCCAAGGGAGTGTGGATCCTCTCGGCCTATATCAAAACCCTGTTGGGACGCGAGGCCGATATTCCGCTGACCACCTCCCTGACCTTCGAGCAATCTTATTCCGGGGTCGATGGCGACAGTGCCTCCATGGCCGAATGCTGTGCCATTATCTCTGCAATCGCCCAGGTTCCCCTGCGCCAGGATATCGCCATCACAGGTTCAATGAACCAGTTCGGTGCAGCCCAGCCCATAGGCGGGGTCAATGAAAAGATTGAAGGCTTTTTCGATGTCTGTGCCATCAAGGGGCGCAGACATACCCAAGGGGTAATCATTCCCGCGGCCAACGCCCACAACCTAATGCTGAAAAAGCCTGTGGTGGACGCCATCAGCAAGGGCAAATTCCATATCTGGACGGTCGAGCATGTGACCGAGGCGATGGCATTGCTGAGTGATATGGAAACCGGCAAGGCCGACAAGCGCGGTCATTACCCGAATGGCAGTTTACTGGGGCTAGCCTCGGCCAGGCTGTCAACCCTGAAAACTAAAAGCCAAGACAAGGCTTAAACCCAGTCGGGGCAAAACTCACTCTTTTCCCAAATAATGTAAAACCTCGGTGGACAGGCAGTGAAATCAAATAAAAATCCCCGCCATTACCAAGGCGGGGATTTTTTATCTGACTATTTTTCCAGGCGAATCACCAGGATTGGGCTTAACGCCGACGTCGCAGCAACCCCAGCGACAAGAGCAATAGACTCCAGCCGAGTGAACCACCCGAGTCTGACTCTTCCAGCGGCGGCTCAGGTGGACTCACAGGGTCAACCCCATCGGACTCCACCTTCAGCATAAAGCTAGTGCTGGCGGCATCACCTGTGTTGAGGCTATCACGCACTGTCACAGTGACCTGGGTTTCACCGTGGAAATCTGCCTCCGGGATCAGGTTGAAGCTATCACCGTTAATCTCGGCGCTGATGTGTTCACCACTGACCTCCAACAGATTCGGCACCTTATCGGCATCGATATAGGTCACGGCGATACCGTCTATGCGGCCATTTTCGGCAACGCTCATGTCACTGAGAGGTGCTAGTTGGATATTGCCTTTAACCTGAATCTGATGGCTCAAAGTGCCCGGCTCGCCGCCCTCGAGATCGTAATCCAGTGTCATGGCAAGCGCCTTCCCGGTAGCGCCGGGTTGAATCGCCGCCTTGAAGCTCAGCTCGACCCGGCTCTGCTCAGGCCCTGAGTAATCAAAGCAGATTACCAGATCGTCCTTAAGCAAGGTATCCAGGTTATCGAAGCCCAACATCTCATACAGATAGCCATTCTTCGGCCCTGCATCGCTGGACCAGGTACTGTCAAAACCTTCGATAAACACAGCCCCATCGGCTACATCGGCCCCCAAATTCTGGTAGGCATAGATGATCTCGTACATGCCGGGATGATCGTCGATACCACTGCGCAGTATGGTCTGGAAGTCAAACTCCTGACCTGTCTGGCGGTCGGTAACATTATCAAACTCGAGGAACAACAAGTCCCCCAGATCCGGACGCTCTTCCTTGTACTGAGTGGCTATGGTCAAGCCCCAAGGCTCTTCCCAATGACGGCGGTACTTCATCTCGAAACTGCCACGCCAGAAGGGAGCCAGCGCCTCGTAGAGGAAACCCGGACCTCGGTGCGCGCCCATATACCAGTAGGCAGTATTAAACTGCAGTGCACCCACAGTGTGCATCCGCATATAACCGGCATTGGCCTGGTTGTACACCTTAAACTCGGCGCCCTCTTTATAGAACAACCAATCGATAGGCACATCGACACTGGTTTGAGAGTCACCAGCCAACCAGTCGGCGTTGGGCTGCATACCAAACTCGCCGAAGAGATCTATGTAGCCATCTGTGGAGTAGTCATCAATCATAGGTGTGCGACACATGGCATCGTTGAGGTTGGTACTAACCTTGTATTGCCGCTCCACCAAGCGGGTGCTGGGCTGCAAGCCTGTCAGCGTTAGACCGTTTTCATCGGCAACAATCGCTTCGGCAACCGTAGGATTATTGCTCTTGATGGTCGCCGGCGCCAAACGCATGCCTTCGGGTAACTTGAGCTGCAGCTCATAGTTGCGATCGCGGGATTCCAGGTTGGCCGCCAGTTTAACGGTAACATCCACCACATCTTCGCTCAGCGCCTTGTCCTGATTGACGGACCAACTTACGGCATCCTCGCCGCGGCGGATATTGAGGGCACTGAAACCGAACGAGCCTTCAGCGCCAGGGCCGGCACCGAGATCCATACCGCCATAGAAGACATCCCCTTGCTTGGCATCGGGAATATTCCAGTTAAGGGTCAACTGATAGTCACCATTGCCATCATGCGATGCCGGGCCATCCAGGCTCAACATACCGAAATCGTCATCGGCCATGATCACCGCATGGCCGGTCACAGCTTCCACTTCCCCCTTGCCATAGGCCATGGCGGTGGCAAACCAATAGGTGCCGGGGGCCGGGTTTTCCAAGCTACAGAGGTTGTGCTCGGCTTGGCTGGAGGAGAAACACACCAGCTCGGCATCGTATTCTGCCTTGAGCGCCCTGTCATCCTGCTCCATCTCCTCTTGCGAAGGGATAAAGCCGTTATTGCCGTTGGCATCCCGCCCCAGGATTACAAAGGGGAACACCCCTGAATAACGGGGGTTCATCTCCTCAAGCGTACTGGTGCGCTTGGCGCTCTGCACTTCCACCACCAAACGCTTGGCGCCTTCGGGAACCGTGACGGTTTGAATATCCCAGCCCTTCTCTATGTATTCCAGATCAAGGAATGGTGCCACGGCTTCCAGAGTGGCAGTTTTTAGTTCAGGCTGCACCGGGCCGTAGAAACGAGGCGTCAGTTGAGCATAGGCCGAGGTATTCATCTTCAGGGTTTCACTGCCCTGAGCCCGGCTGATCTCCAGGTCCATGGATACCGGCATCTGATCAGCCTTACTGGCCACGACTACCGGCATATGCAACTCAGGGGAAGTGCTTGACGCTTCAGTGAGTCTGAGCTCACCGTTGAAGAAGGCGTCCTTGTTTTGTACCTGCTGCCAAGGCGCTCCCGGCTCACCCGGATTGACGTTGGACTCAATCAGCGGCGGCACTTTGGCCTTGATCACCAGGGTCTGACTCTCCCCCTTGGCCAGGGTAAAGTTCTCGGGAGATACACTGAGCTCAAAGCCCTGCTCCTTACCCAAAGCCTCGGCACTCCAACTGCCGTCACGGGTGGCAGTAACTGTGCGCATCCAGCTGCAGCTTTGCTCACAGGCCATTTCCACCATGGAAGGCAAGTTGAGCCAGTTGACTATCCCACCGTTTTCCGGGTTGGCATTGCGGTAGTTTTCTATGGTCTCATCCATCACCAAGCCGGTATCGGCCGCGCGGGCAACATTAATGGCACCGGCGCCGGCCATAAAGTGATAGAAAGGCTCCAGCAACTCATAACCTGTATTGAGATACACAGGTCCGGCTGTCATCATCAGCGCCGACTGCACTTCGGCAGGGGTCCACTCGGGATGCAGCTGCATCAACAAGGTCATGGCACCTGTCACATGAGGCGCCGCCATTGAGGTGCCGCTCATAAAGGTCCAGTCGGAGGCATCCGGCGCGCCGGTAAAGGGTTGATCATCGGCGTTGGCAGCGTAAATCTGTACCCCGGGAGCGGTGAGATCCGGTACCAGGGTGTTGTTGGTGCGGCTCGGGCCCATTGAGCTGAAAGGCGCCAGGTTATTGGCCTGAGCATCATCAAATAGATACTCGTTGCTGAAATCCGAGATAGTCGCTATGGCCGTGCCTGGCTCACTGTATCTAACCCAGTTTTTCAGCTTGTATCTGTCGCTCTGCTTTACCTGGATCCCAGGGATCACAAAGCTGTCGGCCACCAGATTGTCGACCTGATAGTCCACGTTTTGCAGAATAAAACCACCGGCGCCGCCGGCCGCCACATTCTTGGCCTTGTCCACTCTGGGAATGTCACCGCGCTCACAGATGACTATCTGGTCATCGCGGAAGGTTCCGGCAGGGAAAGGAGCGTTACAGGAAGCGGCGTTGAAATCATCACTGGGATCAGGGTCGGCATAATTTTCAGCCAATACCACCTCACCGGTAATGCTGCCGGAGAAGCTCTTGCCTGCAATAGGCTCGGACGGGCGATAACGCTCGTTGCCGCCGAAATTGTCGATATGCTTGTTACCGGCTTCCAGCACCCTGTCGTGGGTGGTGGCGCCAACTGTCGTCACCCAGGGAGAGCTGTGATCCGCGCTCCAATAGGCACCGGCATTACCTGCGGCAACAGCCACAGAAATTCCCGCCTCACGGGCTGCCAGAAACGCCAGCTCCATAGGGTCGGCCCAAGGAAGAGATTCTGCGCCACCGATGGAGAAGTTTATCGCATCGACCCCGTCGGCAATGGCATCTTCAAAGGCCGCCAGAATCGCCGACTCGGGACAACCGGCATAGGGATCACCACCGTTGCCTGGCCAGCACACCTGGTAAGAGATGATATGCGCCCGCGGCGCGACACCGCTGGTAGCCGGGAAGTTAAAGGGTACATTGACCCCGTCACTGGTGGCCTCACCTGTTGCAGCCTGCAAAGGCGTATTGTCCAGATGGTTACCTGCTACTGTGCTGGCGGTGTGGGAGCCATGGCCGTTATAGTCCTCACCATTGGCCGGACGCACCATGACAGGCGCCCCCCAAGGGTTGGCCTGAAATTCCGGCGCGCCGTAAACATCTGTGATCTCGGGATAGGAATGAACTCCCACCAGTTTGTTGTTACACAGCTCAGGGCTGTCGACACAATCACCGGTAAACTTGTTGCTGCCAAGCGGATTCAAACGCACATAGTCTTGATCCTCGGCAAAGGCCGGATGATCTGTGTTAACCCCGGTATCTATGATCCCGACCAGCATACCTTCACCCTTGGCGGCCAGGCCTGTACTCGGGTCCTGGCCAAGCCAGATCCGGTCGGCGCCGATAAACTCAGGCCCTCTGTCGGTACGCAGTTGGAAAATGCGGTTGGGGGTTATCCGCTTGACGCCGCTCTGGCGGGCAAGAATTTTGGCATCTTCCTGAGTCATCTCCACCACCATAGCATTGCTGGCAATGGTGAAGCGCTGTTTCAACTGTAGATTGGCACCGGCCTGACGGGCGCGATTGACGAAACTGTCCTGACGCTTTTCCAGGAAACGGCTGTAAGCCCTGGCATCAGTCGTATTGACACTGACCCGACCTTTGGCGATCAGCGAGCGATTTTTCGGTGCCTTGGTAGCCGCTAGCCCTGAAATACTGCCGTCATAGGTTGCCAGAGGTTCTTCATTGAGCTGCACTATATAGCTCTGAACGCCACTGACAGATGGATCCGGCTGAAATATCTGTTCCGGCGTCCGTTGACGCAACACCTGATTAAGCACTCCCGGCTGACCGGCATAGATATCACCTTCAAGACTCGCCTTGCGAGCCTTGTCTGCCGCCAATACCTGTTCTTTGGTAAAGCTTGGCTGATAGAAATTGCCTTTCCCCACAGGTTGCATCTGAACCTGGGCACTGGCGCTCATCATGCCGCCGAAATAGAGCGCGGTCAGACTGGCCAACGCCGTCTGACGGAACCGCGTTCCAAGTTGATTATTTGTTATAGTCATAGGTCCTCTTTAAGACTCTTGCTTTCAATTACGCAGAAAATCTGCACTACAGATATAACAAACAAAAACAAACAACTTCGTAGCATTTAGTAACCTTGCAATTACATGCGGATTTATGGGATGCTGATGAAACCTGCAACTTTCTTTCGCCGCTTTTGGATTACAAGCCTCTGATATGAAGGTTAAATATGAAACTGACTTGGGTAATTGCTCTGTTGTTTCTACTACAGCCATGGCCGACCAGCGCCAACTGTAATCCAGCAGCCCCTTTAACTTCTGAACCGGCATTGCAGCTGCATCTAACACTGACCAATGATCCCTGGCCTCCTTTTATTGAGGCCGATGGCAAAGCCGGTTTGGCACTGGAAATAGTTCAGAGCGCCCTGGCGGTTCACTGTTATCGCTTACAGGTGGAGTTAAAGCCCTGGGCACGGGCACTGAGGTCAGTTAAAGAGGCCAAAACCGATCTGTTGCTGGCCACTTGGCATACGCCGGAGCGAGAGCAAATACTAATGTTTTCAGAGCCATATCTGCAAAATCGCCAGCGTTTCATCAAGCGCCGTGGCGATCCCTTTGAATACACTGAGCTCGACAGCCTCAAGGGGAAAAGAATCGGTGTGGTACGCGGATACAGCTATCAAACCGGTTTTCGCGCCGCGAGCAACTTTATTCGCGTACCCAACAACAGTCTGGAGTCCAGTCTGAAGATGTTGGCAGTGGGACGTCTGGATTTGACTCTGGAGGATGAAATTGTCGCCACAGATACATTCTGGCGTCTGCAACAGGAAGATAGCTTCGACTTTACCGGTCCACCACTGGATATTCGCAACCTGCACCTTAGCACCAGTCGCCTTCATCCCCATGGCGCCAAGTTGATAGCCGAGTTCAATCAAGGGCTGGAGACAATCAAAAAAAACGGCGAGTATGCCAAAATACTCGCCAAATATGGGGCAATTCTACAAGGACGCCAGGCGCCGCCGGTACTGCATCTCGATGGCGCCATGGCAAAGTGGATTAGAGATGAGAATCTGGCCGGAGTGCTCTGCTTCAGTCAAGAGTGGCCAACATCTCATCCGAGTAATCCTGCAGGCTCTCGCCGCTGCGAACCTTGGCGATATAGTCAGGGTTAGCAATAAAGGGGCGGCCTATGGCGATCAGGTCAAAACGCCCGGCAGCAATCGCCTCGGCGGCCGTTTCCGGGCTGTAACCACCCACACCCACCAGATTGCCCTGGTAGTAACGGCGCATGTAATCCGATACCCGGCCATCGAGGAAGTCGAAGCGCATGCTGTCGTCAAACATGCCCTCGTGCAGATAGGCCAATCGGCGGCAGCCAAGCTCGGCGAGCAGATAATCAAACACCTGACGGTCACGGGGATCGGCACTCATATTAAAGTATGCCCCGGGTGACAAACGCAGCGCCGTGCGATCTGCACCTATGGCGGCTATGGTGGCATCCACCACTTCCAGGGCAAAGCGGCTCATGTTTTCAGGCGTTTGGCCGTACTCATCTTCACGTCGGTTGCTGTCGTAATGCAGGAACTGATCGATAAGATAACCGTTGGCACCGTGGATCTCAACGCCATCGAAACCGGCCTCAATGGCGTTTTCTGCCGCCTTGGCGTAATCACGCACCAGTTCGGCAATCTCGGCCTTGCTGGCCGCCTTTGGAATTTGGTAACTCAGCTCGCGCATTCTCGGCACTGTACCTTCAACGCCCACGGCAGATGGTGCCAACACATGTTCACCATTAAAGAAGTGCGGATGCGCGACCCTGCCTGTGTGCCACAGCTGGGCAAAAATCTTGCCGCCCTTTTCATGCACGGCATCGGTCACCCGGCGCCAACCGGCAATCTGAGCCTGAGTGAAGAGCCCTGGAGTGTTGGGATAGCCCTGCCCATCCGGGCGAATGATGGTGGCTTCACTGATGATCAGCCCAGCCTCGGCGCGGCGGGCGTAGTAAGCCAACATGGCATCTGTCGGCACCAAATCGGCATCGGCCATACAACGGGTGAGCGGCGCCATCAAAAAGCGGTTATTGAGTGTGATGCTGTCATTGAGACGATACTGTTCAAACAAGTTCTGGTACATGGTTCCTGCCCTTGGCGAGTTAACGGCTCAGTCACTGGCATTCGCCTTATTCAGAGCCTGAGGAGCTGAGCCCCTATTTGAATGTTCGTTCAAGATAAAGATTGTTGAATGATCATTCAAGCCTTTTTTGAACAAATATTCAAATTGCAGTAAACTCGGCGCATCACAGTGGGAAATCATCTTATGAGAAACGCCGAATTCGATCGCGAGAAAGTGCTGCGCAGCGCCATGAATGCCTTTATGGCCAAGGGTTACAGCAAGACGAGCATGCAGGATCTGACCCGGGCAACCGGCTTGCATCCGGGGTCTATCTATTGTGCCTTTGACAATAAGCACGGGCTGTTTCTGGCGGCAATTGATCAGTACCACGCCGATCGCGAGCAGCAGTTGCAGGGCTTTTTCCCGGCCGAGGGTTCACGACTCGAGTGCCTGCGGCGTTATCTGGACAACATAGTCAGCGAGTGCCTCAGCTGTGATGCCAGTCAGGCCTGCCTTTTGGTCAAGGCCTTGAGCGAAGTGGGTGAGCAAGATCTGGCTGTACAACAGAGAGTGAGCCAACATCTACAGCAATGGCAAACGGCGTTGCAGCAGATACTGCAGCAGGCCCAGGTGCAAGGTGAACTGGGCGCCGATAAAGATCCGGCGCAGCTGACCCGGTTTCTGATGATGGGTATTTATGGCCTGCGCACTTATGCCCATACTCATCCGAGCGCCGATGAACTCAGTGCCCTGGCAACAGAGCTGTATGAGCATCTGAGTCTCTGAGCCAGCCGCAAGCCTTGAGCGCCCAAGGCGCCTCCGCACTTCAGCATCACTGGGCCTTGAAGCCTATCCGAAAGCCACCCCAGTGTTTGCCCTTAACATAAATGGGCACAGAGAGATCGTGCATCACCTCGCCCGTGTCACGCTTATAGGTCTGCAGCAGCACCGGCTCTGTGTGCTGGCCGCAGCGGATCCCTGTGGGGTCGTTGAACAATCTCTTGGTGCGGTTTTGCAGCATATCCCGCTCCCTATCACCGGTCAGCGGCTGGCAGAAACGCTGATTGTGAGTAGGAAAGTAGCCCTTCTTATCGACCGCACCTGCGTAAATCACCTCCCGGTGACGCTCCAGTATCGGTTCCTGCAAGGCCGGAAAGTGCTTGTCGGTAAAACCGTCAAAGGCGGTGTTGTATTTGGGCGGCTCTGTCGCCGCTATCGGCCGATATTGCGGCGAAAACAGCTGCTGCTCAGTAAACTTGCCTTCCGCCAATCCTTGCTCCAGCGCCTGGGCGCAAGCCTTGGCGGCCTGCTGCGCTTCTTTGAGAATAAGCTGATCGAAACTGCCGGTATCCCAATGCGAAAGCGCCCGGAACATTCCCTCTGTGGTCTGCGACAGCCCAAAAGCCTGACGGGAGATCTGCTCGCTGCGACGACCTGTATCTGTCAGCGACTCGCTGATATGGGTAATGGCATTGGAAATATCCGCCGTAGTGCCGCGATATTCACGTAAAGCCGCCTCAATCTGCTCTAGCGCCTGCGCCGAATCCTCGACACCCGAAGCGATACTGTCAAACCTCTGCTCCAGTGAATTCATGGCATCCACGGCGCCGGCCGTTTGGCTAACCACCTGATTCATTAGCTGTGAGGTGCCATCGGTCAGCTCTCTTATCTGGGTCAACATGGCGGCAATATTCTGGGTAGCCTCTGCGGTCTTGGCCGCCAAACTGCGCACCTCATCGGCCACCACGGCAAAGCCCCTGCCCGCCTCTCCGGCCCTGGCGGCTTCAATGGCGGCATTGAGCGCCAACAGATTGGTCTGGGCGGCAACACTGTCAATCACTTCGGTAATTTTGCCTATGGCATCGGCCTGCGCCTTGAGTTGTCCCACGCCGGAGGCGGCCTTGTCAACATCCAGGCTCAAGGCTTCAACCGCACGAAAACCACTGGCGGCATACTGACGCCCTTCCATGCTGACACTGCGCGATGCCTGTGCCTGATTGAGCACCACTTCGGCATGTTCACTCAAAGCCACGGTAGTATGACTCAGCTGATTGGCCGCCACGGCAATTTGCCCGGCTTGCTGGCCGCTGGAGTCCAGAGTGAGCTTGAGCTGGTCAACAAAGTGGGACACTTCGGCAGCGCCGATAGCAATACGACTGGCATCCCGGCCCAGTTGCTGCGCCGCCTTGTCATCACTTGCGCCCTCACTGGATGCTTGCTTGGCGCTTTGGACCACGGGGCGGGAAGCCCAGCGCAGCGCCAATACAGGGCCAAGAAGCGCAAGACACCATCCAAGCAGTGAAAGTAATAGATTGTCAGCACTTAAAGCCAACTGGACACAACCCAGTGCCAGCGCCCCGAGCAGCAACCCCGCCAGCATAGGCAAAATACGGTTTTTCTCAGACATGCAGCCTCCCTTCCTATCCTTATTGTTGGTTTGTACCAAATAAGGGATCCTTGAGTTTTCAGCATAACCCAAAGCACGGCGCTCTGCCGAATTGGACATAAGTCTATAGCGAGGTAATGAGCTTCTACGGCCGGAGACGGTAAGCATGATCAGGCGTGGCTTCACACTGCCGGCAGCCCGATGGGCCGACAGGTGCATTTAGTGCGGGAAAGCTGCTAGAATCTGCCACTCTTTTTCAACGCATTGATGAGACATTGCAAAGATGGGCAGAGCATATCAAAACCGCAAGGAATCCATGGCCAAAACGGCTGCACAGAAGACCAAGGTCTACTCCCGTTACGGGAAAGAGATCTACGTGTGTGCCAAGGGTGGCGGTGTCGATCCCGACGGTAACCTGGCACTGCGGCGCCTGATTGAGCGCGCCAAGAAAGATCAGGTACCGGCACACGTTATTGACCGGGCCATCGACAAGGCCAAAGGTGGTGGCGGTGAAGACTATGATACTGCCCGTTATGAAGGTTTCGGCCCGGGTAACTGCATGGTGATTGTCGACTGTCTGACCGACAACGGCAAGCGCACCTTCACCGAGGTTCGTCAGGCCTTTGTGAAGAATGATGCCAAGCTGGGTGGCCCAGGCACTGTGGC
Source organism: Shewanella chilikensis (assembly GCF_037953065.1). NCBI lineage: Bacteria > Pseudomonadati > Pseudomonadota > Gammaproteobacteria > Alteromonadales > Shewanellaceae > Shewanella > Shewanella chilikensis. The sequence continues at coordinate 3,061,941 of NZ_CP149966.1, forward strand.
CCACATGTTCGATCACCAGGCAGTATTTGTCTTCCCCGGTGAAGACGATGAAGTGGTGCTCGAAGCCCTGATGATGGCCGATGTCGATGTTGCCGATGTCGAGTTGGAAAACGGCATGATCAGTGTCTACGCCCCCAACACCGAATTCTACAAGGCCAAGACGGCATTGCTGGAAGCCTTCCCCGAGGTCAACTTTGAGATGGAAGAGATCACTTTCGTACCACAGAACATGGTGGAAGTGTCCGGTGAAGATGTCGCCCTGTTCGACAAGTTTATTGCCGCGCTGGAAGACTGTGATGACGTGCAAAATGTCTATCACAACGCCGAGATCATCGAATAATCTCAAAGATTTAGAATATGAAAAAGGGACCAGATGGTCCCTTTTTCATTTCTGCATCAAAGTTAAGTCCTTGAATTAACGCAGTTCCATTTCCTGGATGATCTCGTGGGCTATTTCCGGGGTGGTCACCTCGGGCTTTTCATGAAGATCGGCCTTGAGTTGTCCCTTTCTGTGCTTGAGCGCCGCTTCCAGTTTTTTGCCTGCCTCGGCGATAGCCGGATACATGACTTCGTTCTTGCCGGAGGCCGCGACCGCCACCCCCTCGTAATTGGTTCGAATATCAACCTGATGTACGCCATGCTCTTTGGCAATAATGATGTCCAAGCCAATCAGGCTGGGAAAATGCTTGGCGATTTTGGAAAACTTCTCTTCGATATGGCTACGTACTGCTGCTGTAACTTCAACATGATGACCTGAAAGCTGAATTTTCATAGGTTTTCCTTTTTTCTGCTGATTCACTTATAGAGCTTGGGGCTTTCAGCGTAAAACACAAGGGGCAATGTTCAAATAAAGCTCGATAAGTGCCTTATTCTGCTCTTGTATGGTCAAAATTAATCCAGAGTTCATCATACTCCCTGTTTAGTGCTGTTTTTATCGCCTGTAATTAGCTCGATTTAATTCAGTTCAATATTTTCAGCCCCTTCATTATCAAACCCTGGCCAACTTGATACAGGCATCATTTACAAGTAAAACACGAATGCTAATGTTTATCATTAAGCATTATTAAGATAGAATCAGCGCATCTGTTTCCCTTGATGACCAATGCACTATCCGCAGCAATCATGAAATCTTTATCTCTATTACAGTTTCCCAGGCGCCATCCCCAAGCCCTGACCATTATCAGCCGGGCGCTGGCATCTATTATTGGCGGTTATCTTATTGCGTCTTTGGCCTGTGCCCTGTTGGCTGTGAGTCTGCCGATGAGCCGTATCGACAGTACAGTGTGCGCCATGATGCTGTCTTTTTTGATCTACGCCCTGGTGGTTATCAGGGTATTTTGCATCAAACGCAGTTTGCGGGCCTGGCAGGAACTCCTGCTGCTGGCGGCCGCCTTGTTTGGCGTGCTGAAACTGCTGGGGGCTTGAGATGAAAGACAGTTTTTTTCGAACTATGACCTGGCTACACACCTGGGTAGGCCTGCTGGTTTGTTGGGTACTGTTATTGGTGTTTTTTGCCGGAACCCTGAGCTACTATCGCCATGAAATCAGCCTGTGGAATCAGCCTGAGCTACACAAAGAGGTGTTCCAATCCTACGATACCACCCGCCTTACTGAGCAACTGAGTCAGGGCGAGGATTATCTCAGGCAAAATGCGGTCAACGCCCAGCGCTGGCTGATTGAATTCCCCACTGAGCGTCATCCCATGTTGAGTTATGGCTGGCAACAGCCGCCGGAGCCGGGACAGCGCCGCGGCGCCTTCAGTGAACATGCAGTCAAGGCCGATAACAGCGGCTATGTGACTGAAGTGCGGGAGAGCCGCGGCGGCAACTTCTTTTATCGCCTGCATTTCGATCTGCACTATATCTCGGCCATCACGGCGCGCTGGATTGTCGGTTTCTGCACCATGTTTATGCTGCTGGCGATTATCTCAGGAATAGTGATCCATAAACGCATCTTCAAGGACTTCTTCAGCTTCCGCCCCGGCAAGGGCAGTCGTTCCTGGCTCGATGCCCATAATGTCAGTTCGGTACTGGCACTGCCATTCCATTTGATGATCACTTATACCGGGCTTATCACCCTGATGATCATCTATATGCCCTGGGGCATATTGGTCAACTATGACAGTGACCGCCGGGAATTTATCAATGAAGCCCGTCCCGGCAGCAGCTTTACCCGCATAGCTGCCGCCAATGAAGCCGCGCCTCAATTGCCACTGGCAAGCTTCCTGCCCAAGGTGCAGCAAACCTTTGCCGAACTGCCGCTCAAGTCGGTGTCAGTGATCAACCCGGATGATGCCAACAGCCGGGTAGTGGTCACTTTCAACACAGGCGAGCAGGTCACAGAGCGGGAGCTGTTTATGGTGTTCAGCGGTACTGATGGCGAGCTTCTCTACAGCGCGGACAACGACATCAGCGCCGCCAAGGCAACTCACGACGCCATGATGTCCTTGCACACCGCCCGTTTCTCCGGCCCCGTACTGAGGGGGCTCTTCTTCCTTCTGGGGCTGAGCGGCTGCGTGATGATAGCCAGCGGCACCTTGATGTGGGCGGTTAAGATTCGCCAGAAACAACAAAAAGCCATCAGTCAGGGCGCCAAGCCCAGCCTGGGTCTGCGCCTGGTGGAAACGCTGAACCTGATGTTTATCCTCGGTCTGCCCCTGGGCACAGTGGCCTTTTTCTATGCCAATCGCCTGCTGCCGGCCTCTTTGCCTGGCCGCAGTCAATGGGAGGTTCACAGTTTCTTTATTCTGCTGGTGATCAGTGGCCTGCTGGCTATCTGGCGCCGAGACAAAGCCATGTGGCGCGCTCAACTGGCGGCGCTGACAGCCGCACTGGCGTTCTTGCCGCTGCTGAACGCCCTGACCTCGCCAGCCAACCTGCTGAGCAACTTCGCGGCCGGTCAATGGCAATTGGCAGGATTTGATCTGCTGGCGCTGGCCTTCGCTGCCCTTGGCTTATTTGCCTTCAAGCGTTTGGGGAGACTGCCAATGAAACAAACGGCCAAGGCCCAAAAACTTCAGGCGGTGCGCGGATGATGATTGCACTTATTGCGTTGACTTATCTCGCCTTTGGCCTGCTGGCCATGTCCATGTTCGGTCATTTCCGTGAGGCCATGGGGCGCGCGCCAAAAACATTGGAAAGCCAGCTATTGTATGTCAGTGGTTGGCTGACGCTACTGATGAGCCTGATACTGTGTGTCACAAAATATGATTGGGGTTACGGTAGCATACTGTTTTTCGGTCTGATGACGCTGGCCGCCCTGCCTGTGGTTTTACAGCTCAGCTATGCCAGCCGTAGCCTACCAAAAACGTTAATATTGGCACCTGTCATCCTGATAGCGGGTTGGTTTATCTAACCAACTCTGCCTCAAACTCGCCATGAAAAAGCGCTGCAACTGCAGCGCTTTTTAGTGTGTATCTCAAAAGAGATCCAGCAATCAGCGAGGATTTTTCGGGTTTTTACAGCCTTTACCCTTACATCCACCTGTGTCACCGCCACCGCCGGTGCCACTGCCGGAGCAACCATTGGCGGTCAGATAATCCACAGCATCCTTGGCCTGTACCAGACCATAACCTGTCTCATCATCACGGCCGGAAGCGCCAAGATCTTCGGCGGTGGCACGCAATGCCGCACGAATGTCACTGTTGCTGCACTGAGGGAAATGACTCCACACCAAGGCCGCAACCCCGGCCACATGAGGTGTCGCCATCGAAGTGCCGTCGAAGTATGCATAGTTACCCGCGCCGATATCAACGCTGGCATTGCTGCCCACGGCCGCCAACATGGCCGCACCATCGGTATCACTCACACCCACAGACGGAATGGCGGTAACCACCTCACCCAGAGTCCCGTTCAAGGCACCCGGCTCATTGTTGTAGATAATGGCCGCAACACCACCGCCGTTTTCACAGGCGAGCACCTTGTCGGAGAAGGCGATATTACCGCGCTGAATTAAACACACCTTGCCGGCGGCATCACACTGGCTCTCACCTGTGCCGCAGTCAGCCAGAGTACCGGCGGCGCTACCTGTAGGTGAGCCTTCCATACCTATGGCCTCATAACCATTGCCGGCAACAGCGGCAGCAGCTACCAATGCAGTGCCCATAGGCACAGAGGAAAGTACGCCGACCCCCGGGCCGGAGAGCTCAACCTGACTGGTACGCTGTGAGAAATCCGCATGCTGCTTGTTGGCATCCACTGCGGCAACCGACACCACAGAGTTATAAGATGCCGGATAAGAGTGACGGGTATTGCCGTCGTTACCGGCTGCAGCAATACTCAGAATGCCGCGACTGTCGGCGGCAGCAAAGGCGCTGTCCTCGGTGCGGCTCTTCATGCTGCCACCCAGACTCATGTTGATTACCTTGGCGCCGGCCTGTTCACACTTGTCCAGTGCGGCAACCAGGCTGGATGAATAGCCCCAACCATCGGCATTGAATACCTTGATAATGTGCAAGTTAAGATTGCCGTTGGGGTTTACGCCTACCACACCAACCCCATTGTTGAGCGCGGCAATCGTCCCGGCCACATGGGTACCATGATGGTTTTCATCTGTGTACCAGTTGCCGGTACCCGGATCATTGGTGCCATCAACATTGTTGCCCGATAGGTCTTCATGAGCCAACTGGTAACCCGAATCTATGATACAGACCTTCATATTGCCGGTCTGGGCGTCACTGAGTTGGTCGGCCTGCACCATGGGAATACCATAAGGCACTATCTGTGAAAGCGGGAAACGCTTCACATCCGCTTCGACATATTCCACGTTGGGATTGTTGGCCAGACCCTTGAGAGCCTGAGCCGGGATAGAAAAAGCGGCGGCGTTGTGGGCCGACAGATCCAGCTCCATTTTAGCACCCATGGCCTTCATCTGCGCCATAGTGCTGGGGCCTTTCCCCTCCTTGAACTTAACTATGTAGCGTTCGTTATCTGCAGCCTGTGCACCGACGCACAGCGCCAAAGTCACCGCTGCTGCGAGGGGCTTGTAAAATGCCTGCATAATGTTCTCCTGCAATTTGTTTTTGGTCTGCATTTCGATTCATCTCGAAATATTATTTTTATTAACAATTGAAACAAAGTGTTTACACACTATGTTGTTATAGCGCTGCAAGACTTCAGATGCAAGACTAAAGTAGGTGGAATGACCAAAGAGATCAGACTAAAGAATTAGAAGTAAAAAATTAAAAATAACAAATTAAATCAACCAAATAAAACAACAAAATTATTGAAAACACCCAAAACAAATAAGCCAAATGGAATCGTGATGACCTGTGGCAGACAAGGGTTTGGCAAATAGGCTATAGTGGCCGCTACTTTGCAAACCGTCTCAAGGAGCATCCAATTGAGTTTTCATCTGACCGTATCCTGGCAAACCAGCCCGGCGCCCGAGGGAGAGTTCAATCGAGATCATCAAATAGACTTTGGTACTGGCCAACAGCTGCTGGCGTCAGCAGCCCCCGAATACAAAGGCAATGAGGCCAAGGTCAACCCGGAAGAGAGTCTGCTGGCGGCATTGTCGTCCTGCCATATGCTGACCTTCCTGACCATAGCTCACTTGAAGCGCTTACCGGTCGAGAGCTACCGGGATAACGCCACCGCAGAAATCGGCAAGAAGGAGTCTGGCAAAATTGCCGTGACCCGTATGAGCCTCAACCCTGAAGTCACTTTTGCCGAAGGCACTGAGATAGATAGGGAAACACTGGAAAAGATCCACGAAAAGGCACATGCCAACTGCTTTATCGCCAACTCACTGGCGGCAGATACCGAAGTGGAAATCAATTTCTGAGCAATAAAAACGGGTGTCACCGGCCCGGGAACCACTTGGCCGATAACACCCTAACACCTGAACAGGGGATGCCAAATGCATCCCCTGTTTTTTATCGCTGCATGCTTACTTAATATCGTCCGCTTCGCCCTTGGGGGGCATGGGGCGAGCATTCAATGCCGGTATCGGCTCGCGAACCAGTTCATCCTTGAGATAACTGATAGCCCGCTCAAGCTGAGCATCTTTGCCTTTGAAGGTTGCCAGAGGCAGATTGTCGACCTCGATATCCGGGCTGACACCGCGGCCTTCAAGCACCCAGCGGCCATCGATAGCATACTGAGGATATTCAGCAACCCGCGCCATGCCCCGGTCGGTGAGGCTGTTGCGGCCCGAAAGCCACACCCCGGCGCCCGCCGTCTGTTTACCCACCAAGGGCGCCAATCCCAGTGCCTTTATGCCGGCGGAGAAAGTTTCACCATCGGAGTAGGTCAACTGATCTGTCAGCACCACCAGGTGGCCGCGGAACGTCTGCTGCATGTTGACATAAGGCGCGCCTGTTGTAGGTTGCCAGAAGGCCCAGGCCTTACGCAGCAGCTTTTCGATAATCCAGCTGTCGATATTACCGCCACGATTGCGGCGCACATCGATAACCAGACCATCCTTGTCGTAGTTGGCGTAAAACTCGCGGGCAAAGCTCTCAATATCACCACTGCCCATGGCATACAGATGCAGATAACCTATCTTGCCGTCGCTGGCCTTGGCCACCTTATCGGCATTGGCATTGACCCAATCGAGATACCTGAGTTTGGCGTTGTCACGGTTGCTGATCGCCTGCACTATTACCTTGTGCTGTTTGCTGCCGCGCTTGAGTCCCAAAAGCACCTGTTTGTCGGCCTGATTACGCAGCATAGAGGTGAGCTGCGCCAGGGTAGCCAATTTCCGGCCATTGATATGGGTGATGATGTCGCCATCACGGACATCGACCCCGGGGCGCGCCAGCGGTGAGGCCTGCATCGGCAGTTCAGGGTCGGTGCGATAGATATGGCTGACCTTGACACCATCTTTCACCTGACTCAGACGTGCTCCCAGCTCGGCGGCCTTGGGCATATCGGGATCCTTGGCAAAGTCACCGCCGCGCACTTGCGAGTGCAGCGCATCCAGTTCACCCATCATCTGAGTGAAGATATCATTCAGCTCATGTCTGTCGGTGAGCCGGTCCAGCAATGGCTGATATTTGGCCTTGGCGGCTTGCCAATCGACCCCGCGCATCTTGTTGTCGAAAAAAGAGTCTCTGTGCATCAGCCAGGCATCTTCAAAGATCTGCTGCCACTCCTGACGCGGTTGAATGGCGAGTTGCCACTGGGATGTTTGCACCACGGCATTGCTGAGATCGCCCGGCAGTTGGTCACCCACTGGCACTATCACCATCTCTTTGGGATTGCTCTGCTTCCGCAGCAATACCTTGCTCTGATCGGCCGAGAGTTGATAATCGCGCACATCATCTGCGAATGTTTCCAACTTGGGACTCAAAGGGTCAAACTTCACCAGCTTGAGCGCCGACTGTTTGCCTGTGATATCGCTATCGAGCAGATAGAGGCCCGGGCCCAACACCTGCAGTTTCTGGTAATTACCCGCCTCGATGGGGACTTGCCACAGCCGCGACTTCAGGCCTTGCCAATCCACTTTCAGCTTATCGTCAGCGGCCTTTTCATCACCGGCAGCAACGCCTTGCAGTTCGTTGGGACGTTGGAATGGGAAACGGGCATCCTGACTCAATGCCAGGGCAAATATTTGGCTACGCTTGTCAAATACGGGGCCCATGTTGCGATCGCCCCAGGGCGAAGCTGGAGTGGCCTGGAACTCACGGTTTGACAGGAAATAGAGCCACTGACCATCCGGGCTGAAGCTGGGCGAAAAAGACTCGTACTTGTCGCTGGTCAGCATCTCGCCCTTGGCGGATTCCAGTGAGTAAAGCATCACTTGGCTGCGCTGGGCACCGACTTCCGAGCGAGTCAAAGCCAGGAAGCGGCTATCCGGCGACCAACGGATATCGGCATAGGGGCCAAGACCTTCGTTGTTGGTCACTATCTTCTTATTACTGCCGTCTTTGAGATCCAGCAGCCACAAATTACCGGCATAATCATCATGGGCCAAATAACGACCATTGGGCGACAGCTCCAGGCTCATTCTCAATGTGTTGCCATCTTGGGTCAGCTGCTTGGCGCCAGCGCTGCCATCGGCGGGATAACGCCAGATCTCTTGCTCACCGGAAGCATCCGAGATGGCATAGACCCAACGGCCGTCATGACTCATCAGTGCGTTGCGCATTCTATGCTTGCCGTCCGAGTCCAGCTCTACCAGACGGGAACCATCTGTAGTCGCCAGCGCCACATGGCTGCGGGCAGTGATGACCACCTTGTCTCCTGCCGGGGCCAGCCTGGCACTGGTGGCAAAATCGAGCGGATCGTTAACCCAATGTTCACGCCGCTCGGGGAAGTCGGAGGCCAGACGCAGATCCAGCTTCTGCTCCTTCCCGGAAGCCAGGTCCCACAGGTGAATATCGGCGCCCAGCTGGAACACTATGCGGCCGCCATCCAGATAGGGGCTGCGCACTTCGAAATCACGATATTGAGTCAACTGTTGAAGATCTGAGCCATCGCTGGCCATAGACCAGATGTTGGCGTTGCCATCGGCATCCGAGACAAAATAGACCCTCCCCTGCCACAGCATGGGATGACGCAGCGAGCCCTGATGCTCTTTGCCCAGCCGCACGGCCTCTTTGTCCTGCCCCAGTTGATAACGCCACAGTTCGCCCATGGCGCCGCCGCGGTACACCTTGGCATTATCCCCTGTGGTTTGCAGCCCAAAGCGGGTGAAGTAGACATACTCGCCTTGTGGGTCAACCACGCCTTCTATGGCATCGGCCAGCGGCAGATCGCGGGTTGTCAGGGTATCCGGGTTTACCGAACGCAGCACCCAGTAATTCGCCGGCCCTTGGGCATTGTCTGTGGCATAGAGAATTTCGCCATTTGCGGTCCAGCCCTGCAGCCGTACCTGGCTGTTTTCGAAGCTGACGCGCTTGGCTATCCCGCCGCTCATGGGGATCACATAGACTTCCTGGGCACCGTCATAGTTGGCGGTAAACGCCAGCGATTTTCCATCGGCAGAGATCTTGGCATTCAACTCTTCGGCCGGCAGGCTGGTCAACCGGGCGGCCTTGTCCTGCCCGAGCTTCTGAGTCCAGATATCCCCTTCGGCAGTAAACACCAGGGTGTTGTCATGAATCGCGGGCGAACGGTAATAGCCCTGGCCCGCTTCTGCGGCGTAGGCGGCTGCACTGCCCAAAGTTCCCAATGCCAGCATACAGCAGGCCACGGAGTGACGAAGTTTCATGAATGCCTCTATCTCTGTTATTAGTCTGTTGGTACGGTTTTACGAGCCCAACAAGTTAACAGAGAAAGCAGCGGGATTCAGCTGTTGCCGACGACAGAAGTTTTAGCAAATGTGTCGGCAGGCATACTGAAAAATCAAACTGATAGCGGCCAGCCGTGGGTTATTTTGCTCAAGGATTCATTCACATCGAACAGCCTGATGCGTATGTTGTGGGCGCCCATGGCCGCCACTCGTTGTGAGTGCATGCAGGCGTAAGCTTCGGCGCTGGCTTCATCTTCAAACAGATAGATGCCACCGGCCTCGCCGCTGCGTGGGTTTTCAGTCCAGATTTTGGCAATGAAACCCGGCTCCCGGGTAATGGACTCGGCCAGAGGCTTGGCTTGCTCAGTCAGGGCATCGCCCATCATTTCGGCGGGAAATTCAAAATCGATTTGCAATAGAGTGGTCATTCAACCCTCCCCTTGGTTTGCGGATAAATGTCAGGGAAGATACAAACAAGTGACAGGCCTTGAACGCCTGTCACTGTTTTAGCCGCTCTCTTTCAAGAGAGCGCCGTGAGGACCTTCCTGATAAAATCATAAAACTGCTGCGCGTTCGCTACAAGGAGGCACAAATTAGTGGCATAGTTACCCTAAAGTAACTTGCGCCCAGCCTTATGACACTCAATCAGCAAGCCCCTCTCTGCCCGGCCTATCAGGTTCTGCGGCTGATCTGCGGCAAGTGGAAACCCGCCATTCTGTTCCTGCTGCAACAGCAACCACAGCGCTTCAGCTACCTAAAACGACATCTGCCCGGTGTCAGTCAAAAAGTGCTGACCGCTCAGCTAAAGGAATTGGAGCAAGACGGCGTACTCACCCGTACTCTCTACCCTGAAGTGCCACCCAGAGTCGACTATCGTCTCAGTCCGCTTGGAATGGCACTGTTGCCGCTGCTGGAACAGATGCACCTTTTTGCCGAGCAAAACGCCGACTTGCTGACGGGAGAGCCCCAATGAAACCTGTGCCCTGGTTCGATGGCTTGAAGCGCTGGCATTTTGCCTTGGCCACTGTTTTATTATTCGGTATTGAAGTATTGATAGCCCGCTACGCCCCGCCCGGCTTCATCCGCGGGTTTATCGGCGATCTGCTGGTAGTCATATTGATGTTTTGCGCCCTTAAAACCGTGAGCCCCTGGGCAAGTCGGTTGCTGCTTCCCTTGGTGTTGGTATTTGCCTTCGCCATAGAGTTTGGCCAGGCCTTTGGCTTGGTGGATAAGCTGGGGCTGGGCCATATTCGCCTGGCACGAATCGTTATCGGCAGCCACTTCGATTGGCTGGATCTGCTGGCATACAGCCTGGGTTGCCTGCTGTTACTCCCTGGTTCCATTGCGCTGTCTTTTCCGGGAAGAGCCAAGCTCAAGGGCCGGTGAATAATCCCTGAAATAAAACTCAGTTTCGGTGCTTATCCCCTATCTTAGGCCAATATCTGCACCACCTGGGCGGTATTAAGACTGAGAATTATCCACTAACTTGGGCTAAAAGACCGGGAGCAGGTTAGCACCTGCCCCCCGGGGATTTGACGGTTCAAAAATAGCGGTTTAAAAGTCACGGTTCAAAAATAGCGATTTAAAAGTCACGGCTCAAAATAAGCGTAAACCTTGTAAAGCTCGCTAGTCGCGGGTCAGGCGGTTTATCAACGCCTGATGCTGAGGGAAACGCTCGAGCAGTTCATCACGGCCAAACAGCTTGAAGTCATCGAAGGTAAAGCCAGGTGCCACCATACAACCTACCAGCGAATAGCCCGGGTTATTCATTGCCGAACCAAAGATAGTGCCTTTGGGCACCAAGACCTGTGGCCGCTCACCTTTGGCCAAGTCCATCCCGAGTTGAGCCTCGGTCAGCTCACCCTGCTCGGAGATCATATAGATGGTCAGCGACTCACCACTGTGGAAGTACCACATCTCATCGGCCGTCAGTTGATGCAGGTGGGACTTTTCACCCGTCTTGAGCATAAAGTAGATGCTGGTCCACAGGTTACGGCTGTCATCAAACCGGCTGTCCGAGACGAATGAACGACCGAAATACCCGCCCTCAACATGGGGCTCAAGCTCGAGTGCCTGGATAACATCATCGGCGGTCAACATAAAAACTCCTGTTATTAAAATGAGGGCAGGCTCCCTGCCCCGTGATGGATTAAAACTGACGGACTTCCCGATAACTCTTTTTAAGTTAAGCTCAGTCCTTAGTCTCAGTGATTCTCTTTGACTTCGAGACTCTGCTTGAGACGCTCAAGCAAGGCTTGCCAGCGCTCGCTCTGCTCCCGGTTAAGCACTTGCGCATTCTCGGGCGCCGTATCCTGATGGATAAAGGACTGCTGCTTCAGTTGCTGCAGTGCCGCTTCTTCCACCAGGGCCGATTCATTTGGATTCAAGGCCTTGGCCAAGGTATCCGGCAGCGTCAGTTGATAATCTGCGGCTATGCCTCGTACCAGCACTGCCGCCTGCTCAAGTTCACCGACTTCGATGGCACTTGTCAGCCGATCCAAACGGCCGTCGATATCCCTTGGCAACGCGGCCAGAGCTTGTTGCTGCCTGGGGGCCATTCTCGCTCTTTGCTGCACAGTATCCTCTGCCACGGCGCGATTCTTTACAGCACTTTCTTGAGGAGGCATATCCTGTTGCTGAACAGCTTGTTCCTGAGGTGCCGCTCGCTTGGCGGTCATGGGTTGCAGCCTGGCGGGCTGCGCCGCATCTTCAGCGCTATCTGCCTGCGGGCTGATTTCCAAATTGGCCGGAGCACTAAGCTGCGGCGCCGATGAGTTTCGCAGCTCGGGATTCAGAATAAACAGCCCTGCCACCAGCATCACAGAAGCCGCGGCGGATAGGCCATATCTGTGCTTTTGCCAGAATCCGGGCGCCGGACGGATCACCTCTGGTGCTTGGCGGCAGTTGTCCCTCGCCTGCTGCAGAATTTGCTGATCCAAGGCCTGGGGCGGCTGCTCGACAGCACCTTCACGATAGAGCGCATCTATCTGCGACTCTGGTGTGGCAGCATCATCGCGTTTGCTCTCTGTCATTCAATGCTCTCCTGGGTCTTGCGCCCCAAACAGTCACGCAGGCTCTGATAGGCATAACGTATCCGGCTCTTGGTGGCCTCCAGCGTCGCCCCGGCCACTTCGCTGATCAGTTGCGCCGTCAGCCCGAACTCCTGATTCAGCAAGAAGGCTTCCTTCTGCACCTGGGGCAAGAGACCGATGCACTCCTTGAGCCAGGCGACCTGACGACTTCGCAGCAACTCGCTATCCGGCTCGGCGGTTTGTGGGCCCACCAGATTGGCCTGCGCATCCGGCTCGTCCTCATCTATGCTGAGACTGTCGACCGGTTTAACCGCCCGCACATGGTCAATCAGCAGGTTGTGGGCTATCCGGTACAACCAGGTGGTAAACTTGGCACTGGCTTGATAGCTCTGCGCCGCCTTGATCACCCGGCTCCAGGTTTCCTGATACAAGTCTTCAGCCAAGGCCATGTCACTTAACTGGCGGACAAAATACCGGTAGAGTCCGCCCTTATGTTTAAGATAGAGGCGCTCAAAGGCCTGGGCATCTCCGGCGGCATAAGCCAGCATCCAGGTCTCATCCTCACCACTTGGCAATCCCGTTTGCCTTTGCTGTTCCAAATTCTCTCTCCTGACCGGCAGCTTAGTTGGCTATTGGGATGAGAGTTTGCCCCCATGCCATTGGACTGTAAACCCCAATGGCGCGACTCTGGGTCTCAGTTTTGCCTATGCCCCTATTCCAGCGGCTTAAATCCGGAGGCCGGCATAAGTTCAAGCATGGGTTCGGACATAGGTTCGGCGCTGATTTTGTTAATCATGGCTTTCTTAATCCCGGGTTGCTCGGCCAACAGTGCGGCGCTGCGAGCCAGGCTGACAAACTCATGTCGATAACCGTATGGGTCTTCGCCCTTGGCCGAATCGGCAAGCTCGGCGACCTGGCGCCAGTCAAAGTCGTGCAGATACACTGAGCCGTTAAGCAGTTGCCCAAGCCCGGCTACCGCCGCGGCAAAACGCAGATCATCACTGGCGAGCGCAAGCGACTTTTGGGCCGAGTCCAGGCGAATGGCGTGAGTATAAAGCCGACTCTTGCTGTCTTTGCTGCTGTCACTCAAGGGTGGTTTAGCTCACAGTTTCAGATAACCAAGCTCTTCACGGCTATATTTTTCCTTGCCACTGACAGGGTCGCGACCATAGCGCAATGCATCGTTGGCCAGATTATTTGAATCCGTAAGGCTGAGCTCATACAGGGCCGTCACCACATGCCCTGCGCCCATTTCGGCGGCGTCGACCTTATCGTTGTTGAAATCCTCCCGCTTGAGGGCGCGGTTCTCATAGCCGATGAGGCGATACTCGGCCACCAGCGCCGGGTTGAACTCAAGCTGCACTTTGACATCCGACGCTATGGTCAGCAGGGTGCCGCTACGCTGCTCCACCAGGATTTTACGAGCCTCGTTGAGGGTATCGATATAAGCGTATTGGCCATTACCCTTATCCGCCAACTGCTCCAACATGCTGTCGCGGTAGTTGCCTAGGCCAAACCCCAGAGTTGTCAGGCCTATCCCCTGCTGCTTTTGTTGTTCAACCAGCGCCAGCAGCTCCTGCCTGCTGGTCAGGCCTACATTGAAGTCGCCGTCGGTGGCCAGCAGAACCCGATTTACCCCGCCACTGATAAAGTGCTTGCGGGCCAAACGGTAAGCTGTTTGGATGCCTTCACCGCCGTTGGTGCCACCGGCGGCCTTAAGCTCAGCCAAAGCGGCGTCTAAGCTCTCGCTATCGGCGCCATTGATACCGTCCAGTACTACGCCGGCCTCACCGGCGTAGACGACTATCGACACCTTATCCTGTGAGGTGAGCGTGTCGCTGAGCATTTTGATGGCCGATTTCAGCAGCGGCAACTTGTCCTGCGATGACATGGAGCCGGAAACATCCAGCAAGAACACCAGGTTGGCGGCACCTATCTGACTGGCCGGCACTTCATAGCCCTTAAGCCCGATACGCAGCAGCATCTTGCCTTCATTGTAAGGCGACGGCGCCAGCTCAGTACTGATGGAGAAAGGCTCGCCTTTGTCCGGCTGTGGGTAGTTGTAGTAGAAATAGTTAATCAACTCCTCGACTCTCACTGTACCCTTGGGGGGCAATGCTCCCAGGTTGATACTGCGCCGCATCAGGCTGTAACTGCCGCTGTCCACGTCAACGGAAAAGGTCGATAGCGGCGTCTCGCCCGCCACCATGATGCCGTTGGCGATATACACCTCCGAGCCATTGGCGAGCACTGTGGCGCTGGGATAATTCACATCCGCCAGAGTCAATTCAGATGGCACGCTCAAGCTTCTTGGCTGGACATTGGGCTGATACAAAGTCCGCGGCGATGCGGCGGCGCTGACGGCTAATTTCTGGGCTTGCGCTTGGGTTATAGCATTCACAATATCCTGCCCGGGGTCTTTGCTTGGCAGCACAGTAGTTTCAACCTCAGAGGACTGAGGCTCACTCGCTTGATTGGCGACCTTGGGTGGCTCATGGGACTGCTGTGGCTGGCAAGCGGCCAACCCCAAACTGCCAACTAAAATGGCCAACAGGCTAAGATGATACCGACGCCCGGCAATGGCCGCGCTTTGATTTATCCCCATCTTCCCTTTGCTACTCACCTTGCACGTGCCTGCTAACATTGTCGCCTTCATAACATTTCTCCTTATTTGGCTGTTGTTATTGCAAACGGACAGCAGAAGCAAAAGGGTTATTGAACCCACAATAAATCTTGCCAATAAACCAAAGCGCTGTTGGATGATGGCTGAGAAACACCAAGCGACCAAGGCAGAGAAAAAAGATGGGCAAACCTGAGAAGCATAACCACCTCCGACCAAACACACTTTCAACCCAAAAAAAAGCTTAAAATTTAGCTTTTGAGCCATACATCACACAAGATGGGTTTGCAGAAGCCTAAAATAACGGCTCTTTTTTTCCGGCCACAAGCCGTGTTCGATTTTCTGGAGCCCTGTCGACGTGCCTCACATAAGCAATTTCAGAACCCAACTCTTTTCTTTGCGCCTGGGCCATGCCCTGCGTGAAGTCATCGCCAAGGAAGGCTATAGTGGTAAGCACTTTGGCCAAGATCTGATGGCCGGGGTCACAGTGGGGATCATCGCCATTCCATTGGCCATGGCATTGGCTATCGCCAGTGGTGTTGCCCCTCAATATGGTCTCTATACCGCTATCATAGGCGGCTTTATCATCGCCCTTACCGGCGGCTCACGCTATTCCATCTCTGGCCCAACCGCCGCCTTTGTGGTGCTGCTTTATCCCATAGCCCAGGAGTTTGGTCTCGCCGGTCTGCTAATGGCGGGGATGATGTCAGGGGGGATTCTGATAGCCATGGCGCTGCTGCGCCTTGGTCGCCTTATCCAATATATTCCCCAATCGGTAACGCTGGGCTTTACCGCCGGGATAGGCGTGGTCATTGCCGTTCTGCAGCTGAAAGACTTCTTCGGCCTCCCCATAGACAGCATGCCGGAGCAGTTCGGTGAAAAGCTGCAGGTACTGGCGCTGGCGCTGCCACAAACCGATTTTCCCAGCTTAGTGGTGGCATTGGTCACTCTGGCTGTAATGTTGTTATGGCCAAAACTGAAGTTGCCTGTGCCGGCGCATCTACCGGCTATCATAGTCGGCAGTCTACTTGCACTGCTGCTTGGCAGTTTTGGGCAAGAGGTCGAAACCATAGGCAGCCGCTTCCATTATCTACTGCCCGATGGTAGCCAAGGCAATGGCATTCCGCCCTTCCTGCCAAGCTTTGAGTGGCCTTGGCTGCAACCTGGGCCGGATGGGGAACCTCTGGGGCTTTCCTGGCAGATGGTAAAAGCGCTGGCTCCGGCTGCCTTTGCCATCGCCATGTTGGGCGCCATCGAATCCCTGCTGTGCGCCGTCGTGCTCGATGGCATGACAGGTAAGCGTCACAGCGCCAACAGTGAGCTGCTTGGCCAGGGGATAGGTAATATAGTGGCCCCTTTCTTTGGCGGTATCACAGCCACAGCCGCAATCGCCCGCAGCGCGGCCAACGTCAAGGCCGGTGCTTTCAGCCCGATATCGGCAATTATCCACTCCCTGGTGGTACTCCTGGGGCTGGTGGCGCTGGCAGGCTTACTTTCCTTCCTGCCAATGGCTGCCATGGCGGCCTTGCTGCTGGTAGTGGCCTGGAACATGAGCGAAGCTCCCAAAGCCTGGCAACTGCTGAAAACCGCGCCGCGCAGCGATATCTGGGTGTTCTTAAGCTGCTTTTTCCTGACGGTAGCGTTCGACATGGTGATCGCCATCTCCTTCGGGATCATGCTGGCAGCCCTGCTGTTTATGAAAGAGATCGCCGAGATGACCCGGCTCTACGATATCAGCCACAATAAACGTTATATTGACCGGCCGTTACCGAACGATTGGGTAGTAATGAAGATCAACGGCCCGCTGTTTTTTGCCGCGGCAGAGCGCATCTTTGCTGAAATCGCGCAAATGACCCAGAATAAACAAACAATCGTGCTCTATATGGATGGGGTGTCGATTCTCGATGCCGGTGGCATGGCGGCGTTGAATAAATTGATACGCAAATGCCAAAGTAACGATACCCGTCTGCTGGTTGCCGATCTGCAGTTCCAGCCGATCCGGACCCTGGCCAAGGCCAAGGTTCAGCCTATCGAAGGTGTACTCAAGTTCTATCCCACTTTGAGAGAGCTGATTGAAGAACAGGTGCCGCTCAGTACGGATGGCCAAACTCCTGCAAAAGCCACCCAGAGCAAACCGGCACAATAGCGTTAACTTGCCGTTGCTTATATCTTCCCGCGCCCGGTTTTACCCGGGCGCTCGCTTATCCAGCCAAAGCAATAATCATCGCAAACTACTGACACAATTGTAAGAAATTGGCTATCCCCCCACTAAAGCTAATCTGCTAGTATGCGCGCTGACTAAAAAAGCACTCGAAAAAGTGCAATGCGAATCGCCGCCACAAGACAAAGGACTGGGGATGGAAACCAAACACACTAAGCGCTACCACCTGTTGAAATGGGGAGCCGGACTGGGACTGCTCTGCCTAAGCCAACTGGCGCTGGCAGATGAAGAAAAAACGGAGGCAGAGATCCGCTGGCAGGCGATGAGCCCGATAGCCAACCTGTATCTGAGTCAGGCCAATGCGGAAGACTTTATCGCCCAGGGGGATAATGAAAAAAGCCGCTACAACAACTACGCCGGCGCCCTCGCCTATTACCTGATGGCTACTGAGCGCGATAGCAGTAATATCTGGGCGCCCTATCAAGCCGCCGGTACTCTGGCAATGCTGGAACTTAAAGAGCAAGCCATCGAAATGCTGTTGCAAGCCGACAACCGTGGCCTGTGGCAATATATCATGCTCGAGGAAGACGACGAACTTAACGCCATCAGAGACACGGATGAGTACCGCACTGTACTTAAAAACAGTCAGAGCCGTTATCTTCAGCACGCCAAGGATACGGGTAAGGCTTATATCTACCAACCCAAGGGGCCTGCCCCCAAAGATGGCTGGCCCGTGCTGGTCTGGTTATCCGGCTATGGCACCGAAGGCAGTAACAGTGCCCATATGGCCAAACTGCTGACAACTGAACGGGCAATATTTATCGGCATCAACGGCACGGAAAAGCTCAATGAGCACAGCTTCCGCTGGGCCAGAACCGAAACCGAGTCCAGTCACCAGGCAGTGCAGCAGGCTTTAGCCAAGGCGGCAAAGAACAGCCCTGTCAACAGGCAGAAAGTGGCATTGATGGGCTTTTCCCAGGGTGCCCTTCACAGCGCTCACCTGCTGGCCAAACACCCGAATGATTATGTCGGCGCCCTGCTATTGTCTGCAGGCGGTATGCAAACCGAAATCAAGGCTTCGGCGCCCGCCGGTAAGCGGCTGGTTATCTCATACGGCGAACAGGAGCACAGCAGTAATCTGGCGCTGGATAAACAGCTGGAACAATTTTTTAGCCCGGGTAATCAACTGCAGGTCAAACCGCATCATGGCGGGCATTTCTTTGATGATGCCTGGCAGCAGAAATACCCGGATTATGTCAATTTCGTATTGGAACTCAATTAAGGAAGATTAGATGGAACTGAAAAGTGCCTCAGGTTTTAAATCCTATTTTACCCCCAAGCGCATTCTGATTGGGGTGGGCGTTTTGGCGGCCCTGGGAATTGCCCAAAGCTCGGTATTGATGACAGATGCCGGTTACACCTATGTGCATCAAAACAATGTTACCGGCTCTTTGGATGTGTTCACCGAGCCCGGCATCCACTTTCGCATGCCGTTTCTGTCGAAAATAACCCGCTATGATCAGGTCGTTACCGTCTCCTTTGGCAACAACCAGGGCGAGGTGTTCTACCAACGTCTGCCGGCGCTGCAGGTACGTTTTGCCGATACCTACACAGGCCAGGTACCGGCCACTTTCCGCTTCAAGCTGTCTTATGATCCCGAGCAGCTCAAGACGATGCATCGGGAGTTTCGCTCCAACGACAACCTGATTGACACCATGTTGATCAAGAACGCCCGCAACGTCACTGTGATCACCTCGACCCAATATACCGGCGAAGAGTTTTTCCAGGGCGGCCTCAATCAGTTCAAGGCACAATTGTCGGATCAGCTCAGCAACGGTATCTACACCACTGAGCGGCGCCAGGTTGAAGTCGAGCAAGTGGATCTGGTGCCGGTTGGCTTCGATCAGGAAGATTCCAACAAGCTGCAAGCCACCAAACAATTGGTGTGGAAGACAGTGCCTATTACCGACAAGAGCGGTAATCCTGTACGTCAGGACAACCCGCTTAAACACTATGGCATCACGGTCACCCAGGTCACCATTGGCGATCCCAAGCCGGAAGATCAGCTGGACAAGCTATTGACCGACAAGAAAAAACTGGTTGCCGAGCGGATCCGCACCATTCAGGAGCAGGAAACATCCAAGGCTCAGGCCAAGACGGAGCAGCTGCGCAAAGAGATCCAGCGGACCCGCGAAGTACAGGATGCCCAGCGTGCCAAGGAGCTGGCGGTTATTGCCCAGCAAAAAGAGGTTGAAGTGGCGCGGCAAATCGCCGAGCGTGAACTGGTGGAAGAACGCAAGAAGAAAGATATCGCCACTCTGAGCAAGGCCAAGGAGCTGGAAATCGCCCAGGCCAACCTGGAGATCCAGAAAGCCAACTCGGCCTCGGCCATGTTTGAGGCCAAGGCGATCCGTGAAAAAGGGATAGCCGAAGCCGACGTACTGGCGGCGAAATACAAGGCATTGGGTGCTCATGAGAAGGTGTATCTGGCCGAGCTGAACCGGGATGTGGCCAACGCCCTGTATCAGAACCTGCCCAACTTCAAGGTGGATATGCCGAAGAACTATATCAACGGCAGTGGCGGCAACGGCATGACCTCCAATCTGGACGTGATCACCGGCTTGTCGGCGTTGGGACTGATGGAAAAAAGCACCGCCCTTGGCAGCAAAGCATCCGTTAAATAACGGACTGGTTAGAAAGTCAATTTTAGGGAGGCTCGGCCTCCCTTTTTATTTGCCTTCATTTCAGGTCATACTGATATGCCCAACCGCAAGGAGGCCTTATGTCTATGCATTCATCCGTTTCACTGCGCCCGCTACGCCGCGCTATCTCGCTTGCAGCGGCTCTCTCGACGGCGGCTTTGCTGACAGCTACCGTGAGTGGCTCTGCACTGGCTGAAAATTCAGCGCCATCGGTACTGAAGGATATCCGCCTGCCCCAGGGCTTTGAGATAGAAGTCTATCTGGATAATGTCGCCAATGCCCGCCAGATGGCGCTTGGCAGCCAAGGCACACTCTTTATCGGCAGTCGCGGCGAAGGTAAAGTCTATGCCGCAATAGATACAGATGCCGATGGCCGCCACGACAGGGTCAAAGTGATCGCCTCCGGGCTCAATATGCCTTCCGGGCTGGCCTTTCGGGACCAGACTCTCTATGTGGGCGCCGTGAGCCAAATTCTCGCCTTTGACAATATCGAGCAGCAACTGAGTCAGAGTGCTTCCCCGAGTTATCGAATCTTTTATGATGACTTACCCACAGATAAGCATCACGGCTGGAAATACCTCAAGTTTGCCGCCGACGGCCGCCTGTATATACCCATAGGTGCGCCTTGCAATATCTGTGATGCCGGAAGCGACTACAGCAAAATAATCAGCCTGGATCTCCAAAGCAAACAACCAAGGCTCGAAGCCGCCGGTGTGCGCAACAGTGTCGGTTTCGACTTCGACCCTATCAGTGGCCAGCTGTGGTTTACCGATAATGGCCGCGACATGATGGGAGACGATATGCCAGCCGATGAGCTCAATCATTTGAGTCAGCGCGGCCAACATTTTGGTTATCCCTACGTTCATCAAGGGGATACCCTGGATCCTGAATTCGGCAAAGGTAAGCAGCCTGCCGATTTCAGCTCTCCTGAAGTCAAGCTGGGTGCTCATGTAGCGGCGCTGGGGATGACCTTCTATCGCGGCGACAGCTTCCCCAAGGCCTATCACGGCGGCATTTTTATTGCCGAGCACGGCTCCTGGAACCGGTCCAGCAAGGTAGGATATCGAGTGCGTTTCGTGCCGATAAAACAGGGCAAGGCCGGTGAACCTCAGGTGTTTGCCGAAGGCTGGCTCAAGGGCGAAACCGTATCCGGACGCCCCGCCGATGTACTGCAGTTACCGGATGGTTCCTTGCTGATAGCCGACGATGCCCAAGGCCGCCTCTATCGCATCTTTTATTCGGGCTGATTTTTGTCCGAAACACAGTGTTCAAGGGCAGCGCGCGCCGTCCTGTCATGATATTATCTGCAGCCATTATCGCCCGGCCTTGGGAACAACGCCGGGATAAGGAAGCTGCGAACCACGCCTTGTATCCAGTCCTGTAAGCCCACGCAGAGCACGCATGGGACTGGTTTGCACCTTCCGTTACTGTACCCGACCTGGAAACAGGCAAAATATTATAAATAAAATCAGTAGTTAAGGAGTTATCATGCAAGCCCTCGTTGCTGTTGTAATGGGTTCCAAGAGTGATTGGCCCACCATGGAAGCGGCCGCAGAGATCATGGATTCTCTCAAGGTGCCCTACCATGTCGAAGTGGTTTCGGCCCATAGAACCCCAGACAAATTGATGGAATTTGCCGCATCAGCAGCAGACAAAGGATACAAGGTCATCATAGGCGGTGCCGGCGGCGCTGCTCACCTGCCGGGTATGATAGCTTCCAAGACCCGCTTGCCTGTACTGGGCGTGCCGGTACAAAGCAAGGCCCTCAGCGGCATGGACAGCCTGTTATCGATAGTGCAGATGCCCAAGGGGATTGCCGTGGGAACGCTGGCCATAGGGACAGCCGGAGCATTCAATGCCGGCCTGCTGGCCTGCCAAATGCTGGCAACTCAGGACTCGCAACTGGCCGAGCGCCTCGAAGCCTTCCGCGAAGCTCAAACCCGCGCGGTACTGGATAATCCGGATCCGAGGGAAGACTGAGATGGCTGACAAGAGAGTTTGGGTACTGGGCGATGGCCAACTGGGTGCCATGTTGCGTCATGCCGGCCAACCACTGGCCATAGATGTCCGCCCCGTGGATATCATGGCGCCAAGCGATGAAAAGTTGCCGCTGACAGACACAGATATTATTACCGCCGAGCGTGAGCAGTGGCCGGAATCGCCCCTGAGCCTGCAGTTGTCGCAGCACTGCCATTTCATCAATGGCCCGGTATTTGGCCGCCTCGCCGACAGATACACCCAAAAATCCCTGCTGGATCAGCTCAAGGTGGCTACTGCGCCTTGGGAACTGCTGGATGATAACACCCAAGCCAATGATCTTTATCACAAATATGGTGAAAGAGTTCTATTGAAACGCCGCACCGGCGGCTATGATGGCAAGGGGCAGCACTGGTTGAAGCAAGCCGAGTCGAGCACTATCCCAGCCGATTGGCGCAATGAGGCGATTGCCGAACAGGCGATCCCCTTCGATGAAGAGGTATCTCTGGTTGGGGTTCGCAGCCGCAGCGGCGAGTGCTTCTTTTATCCCTTGACACTCAATCTGCATCAGGATGGCATTCTGATGGCATCGATAGCCCCCTTGGCGCGATTGCAACCATTGCAGGCCGAGGCCGAGACTATGCTCAGCAGCATAATGCATGAGCTTGAGTATGTGGGGGTGATGGCGATGGAGTGTTTCCGGGTGGGCAATCACCTGCTGGTCAATGAGCTGGCTCCCAGAGTGCACAACTCAGGGCACTGGACTCAAGCAGGCACTCATATGGATCAGTTCCAGTTGCACCTGCGGGCCTTGTGCGAATTGCCACTGATGACGCCTCAGGTTAACTTCCAATGTGTGATGGTAAACCTGATAGGCATAGATAAGGACGACCGTTGGCTGAGCCTGGCCAATGCCGAGCTGTTCTGGTACGACAAAGAGGTGCGCCCCGGCCGTAAGGTTGGCCACCTGAACCTATCGGTACTGGATAAAAACGCGCTGACAGACAGTATCAACCAGCTTAAGCAGTGGATGCCGACTCAGTATCAGGCACCACTCTCATGGATACAGGCAGAGTTTGGCTGAAAAACGGGCGGGCAAGGGTTGCCCGCCTTTTAGTTCAATTCAAGGTATAACTTTAGGGCTTTCAGGATTTGTTGGATCAGAACGGACTCAAAAAGCAGAAGATAGACACATTGGATCTGCGTTATCATCTGCTGCTTATGTTACTGCCGCTGCTACTGATAGCCTTATTATTTTGGGTTACCAGTCCAGTAGGAGAACTTCCCTGGCTGCAGTGGGGCGGGGTTTCTGTTATCTATTTCATGGCCTACAGTCTGGGCTACTTTGTCCATCAAGGGCGGCTGGGCCGACTGTGGCAACACCTGGAGCAGGTACTGGGTATCAACGAAGCCACCTTCGAATTAGTGCATCTTTCAAGTCAATATGAAACCGAACACGCCTTTCTCAATGCCCTGTTGAGTAAAGCCGTTGCCATGATAGATGGCGCCGAAATGGGCTCCATTATCCTGGTGGAGCCCGGCAGCAACAAGTTACATTTTGAAGCGGCTGTAGGGCTGGATATGACTAAACTGCAGCAGTTGAATATGACTCTGGAGCAGTCTTTCGCATATAGGTTGACCAGTGGCCGTTGCAACCGGGTAGTGGTCGTCAACGATATGCGTAAACTCAACGCCCAAAGTGGCCTAAGTCCTGAAGCTCAAGCATTATTGTTAAACGCCGCCACCCCTCCTATTAGAGCAACGCTTTCGAGCCCACTCCATATTGATGGCAAGCTCTATGCCATGCTCAACCTCGACAGTTCATTGGTTGCCAGCTTCAGCAACTATGACAGGGATCTGGTGGCTATTTTGACCCATGAAGCCGCCAATGCCATCGCCCTGTACCAAAAGTCCCGTCAGATCCACCGATTAGCCAACTTTGACAGCCTGACGGGGCTCACCAATCGCAAATATTTTGAAGAGCAAGCCCTGAAGTGGCAGCCCAAGAACAACATAGAAAGCATGCTGGTGCTGCTGGATATGGATAACCTGAAAAAAATCAATGATAGTCTGGGTCATGGTGCCGGTGACTTTGCGCTCAAACGTTTGGCAACCGAGCTAAAACTTGGTTTCCCCACACCGTCGCTGGTGAGCCGCTTTGGCGGCGATGAGTTTGTGCTACTCTGTTACGGCAGTGAAACTTGGCTCAGAGAACGCTTACGGCAAGTCGAGTCCAAGCTGACCGCCGATAAGGTTGCCGTGTATTTCAGCGCCGGCATCGCACCTTTCAATGGCAATGTGGAACAGAGTCTCAGGTTGGCAGACAACCAGATGTACCAATATAAAAAAGCCCGCAAGAGTGAGCTCAAATAAGGAAAGAACCGGATCCCAATGACGGGATTGTAGTGGTCGGTAACAAGGAGAAGCTATGCATAAACATCTCACCATCATGACAATGTTGGTAGTGGGCACATCGACTTTGCTGCAACAGGCGCAGGCGGCACAAAACCTCTCTTCCTTAATGGTGGAAGTCCGGCAGCAGGACGGTATCCCCCATTATTACAATCTGGCCAGTGGCATGCCCCTCAATGGCGAGGTCACCATCGTTCGCGATAACCAAGGTTATACCCAAGCGACTTTCTCTCAAGGATTACCCAATGGCCGCTGGCAAGTATTTCACCCCAACAATACCAAATTAGTTGAAGGCCAGTATTACCAGGGCTATCAAAATGGCAGTTGGCGCATGTATGACCTCAGCGGCCAGATGACCGAATTACAGGTGTTCAATAAAGGCGTTCCCGAAGGGGAATGGCAAACCTTTGACAGCAATGGCCGCCTCGATGAAAGCGTATTCTACCGCAACGGTAACAAAGAGCAGGTCAAACGCTTCTACGCCAGCGGTAAACTCAAGGCCAGTGAAACCTATACCAATAACCTGCGCCATGGCCAATGGCAGAGCTTCTATGAAAACGGCACCCAGGCCCAAAGTCAGCAATATGCCAACAACCAACTCTTTGGCGAGTACCTGGAACAAAACGCCCAGGGAGTCATCAGGGTCAAAGGTAAATTCGATGCCAATGGCCAACGTCAGGGCGTCTGGCAGAGCTTTTTTGATAATGGCAGTAAAGAGAGCGAAACCCGTTTCAGCGCCGGAGAACGTGACGGCGAAAGTCTGAAATATCACCCCGGCGGCGAACTGGCGGTCAAATGTGCTTACCGCGCAGGCAAGCGTCAGGGCCAATGTCAAACGTTCGACGATAAAGGCGTGCTACTGGGCAATGAACATTTCAATGACGGCGAAAAAGATGGCATCCAAGAGTATTTCAACAGTGAAGGCAAGCTGGTCATAGAGCAGCACTACAAAAACGGCCTGCAAACTGGCGTACAGAAGCGTTTTCACCCCAATGGCCAGTTAGCTGAGCTGGAAACCTTTCACGATAGCCAAGTGAGCGACAACGGTCAGTATCCCCGCCATGGCAAGTATGAGCGTTTCGATATCGACGGCAAGCCCCTGGAAAAGTCCCAGTTTGCCATGGGCCTGCGTGACGGCTTGTATCAGCGTTTCAGCGCCGGTGTTTTACAAGAGTCCAGCCAATGGCAACAGGGGGAGCGTCACGGCGACTTTGTCCGCTATTTCCCGAACGGTAAAAAACGCAGCCTGGTGCAATACCAGCACGATAAGCAAACCGGAAAGTCCATCCGCTACTTTGAAGATGGCACAGTGCAGGAACAGGGCGAAGTCATAGACGGTAAGTGGGTCGGCAAATATGAAAGCTTCTATGACAATGGCAACCCCAGGGAGTTGGCCCACTATGCCAAAGACAAGGCCGCCAAGGATTATCGCTATCCGCTTAATGGCGTCTTCAAGCGCTGGTACGCCAACGGCGATCCCAATGAGGAAGGCATATATCTCAACGGCGACAAGGACGGGCTCTGGATTCAGTATCGCGAAGGGGTCAAGAGCCGGGAGCAGACCTTTGTCAAAGGCAAACTCAATGGCCAATATGCCGAGTATTATCATGGCCGCCGTCGCGTCACGGGGGAGTACCTGAACAACAAGAAGACAGGTAGCTGGATAGACTACCGCTACGAAGAGGAGGATCCCACCTTTGGCACCATCCCCGAGGGCAATGTCAGGATCAAGAGCCAGTGGTTACTCGGCAAGTTGCACGGTACACGCGAGCACTACAGCTTCAAGGGCGTCCTTTATCGCAAGGAAACCTATGCCAATGGCGACAAGACCGGCAGCTACAGCGAGTACTATGTCGATAATGGGCAGCAGAAACTGGCCGGCGAGTTGCTAAAAGGAGCTAAAACCGGCCAGTGGCAAAGCTGGTTTGAAGATGGCATGCTCGCCGCCAGTCAGGAGTTCAAGGACGATGTACTGCACGGCAAGTCTGAGCAGTACTACAGCAACGGTCAGTTAAAGCAGCAAGCCAACTACTGGCAGGGAAAACTCGATGGCAAACTGAGCCAGTACTTCCAAAATGGCAAGCCACAGAGCCATGAGCAGTGGCTCAAAGGCCAGAAAGAGGGTAAAGCCAGTTACTTCCACAACAACGGCAAGTTGGCCGAGAAAGGTAGCTTCCTCAGGGACAGAAAAGAAGGGCTGTGGCAGACCTTCTGGACCAATGGCTAGAAGCGTACCGAAGGCAGCTATATCAGCAATCGCGAGTCAGGCGACTGGAACTTCTATGACCAGTTCGGCAAGCTGATAAAGACTGAACACCATGGTTAATTTTCCCCTTGGTTTCGTGGCGTTAGTTGGGAATAATGAATTTTGGCACATCTATTGGCGAGAAAATGGTTTCAATAGACAAGTCGCCAAGGCTAGAGTCGTAAGCCAGCCTGGCAGAATCGGCTAATATCAGGTTACCGAAATAAACAGCCCCCCTTCGCAGCCCGCCTCATCAGTAACCATAAAAATGCCGTTTACAAAAGTAAACGGCATCACGCGAACAGGGATCCTAGCACCAATATCAAATAATCAAGGTTGTTGTTCCAACTGAGGTATTGGCACCGCCTTCATCAACACTTCGGTGGTGAACTTGTCATTGTTGATCACCGGGTATCTGTCGTAGGTTTGGAAAATCACCCGTCCTTGATACTGGATCATGGCGACTACACCATAGTTGACATCAGACTCAAGGGTTTCAGCCGGTAAAATGAACTTAAACGGCACCGGCGCCCTGGCGATATCAAAGCTCTTTTGCGCCACTATTACCCCGGGGGTGTCCAAATCTATGATGGCGATTGTGATACTGGACCCTTGAGGCAAAGCCACTCTTTCCAAGTAACCAGCAGCCCCGTTAACGATAATAGGTGCTTTGGGGTCAACAGTGACACAAGCGCCGAGAAACGCTATCCCGGCAGCAATTACCAGTCCTTTCACATACTTAATCATCTTGCTTTCCCTTATTTGGCGGTCATTCTCATCAAGCCTTCCTGAGTGGCCGAAGCCACCAGCTCGCCCTGTTGATTAAAGAATTGCCCTCTCACATATCCCCGACCACCACTGGCATTGGGACTCTCTATGGCATACAGCAGCCACTCCCCCATATTGACAGGTCTGTGGAACCAGAGTGAATGATCTATAGTGGCCATCCGCATCCCCGGGGTCAAAAATGACACTCCATGAGGCTGAGCCGCCGTCACCAAAAAGTTGAAATCCGAAGCATATGCCAACAGGTAGTCGTGCATTTCATGTTCGGGCGGCAAGGCACCATTTGCCCGCATCCATACATGTCGAACGGGTTCAGTGGCCGCTGGAGCTACAGGGTTAAGCGGATTGACCAGACGCATCTCGATGGGGGCATCGGCCATAAACTTTTCCAGCATCCTGGAGGGCACCTTATCCCTCATGGTCATCGCCAACTCCTGCTGATTGAGTATCCCATCAGGGCCGGGAACCTCTGGCATTTCGGCCTGATGGCTGAACCCAACTTCCGGCTCCTGGAAGGAACAGGTCATGTAGAAAATCGGCCGCCCTTTCTGAATCGCCTTCACCTGACGGGCACTGAAACTGCCGCCATCACGCATGTTTTCGACTTCGTAGACTATCGGCAACTTTTCATCGCCTGCCCGTAAAAAATAGGAATGCAGTGAATGCACCTGGCGCTCTTGCGGCACAGTGCGACGGGCAGCGCTGAGGGCTTGGCCCATGACCTGACCGCCAAACACATGACCAAAACCCAGATCCTGGCTCTGGCCCCGATAAAGTCCAATTTCTATCTGTTCAAGCGCGAGCAGTGACAAGAGATCATCTAAAACCTGGCTCATAAAACTCTATTAACTGGCTGACATATACCGCAAAGATTAACCCAGAACCGCCCTTCGTGACCAGATGACTTTACTCTATCTCTATATCATGCTCGGCGGCAGCTTGTCTGGCCCAGTTAACAATTTGCGCCTCGCCGCTGTCGCTGAACCCCAGTGGCGTAGCCACGCTTAACTCTGGCCAAGCTCTGGCCAAAAGTTCAGGAGTACAAGCATCTGCATTAAAGTAACCCGGCTCTGTCTGCGCTATTCTCACCCGACTGATACTGCCAGCTGCAGCCAACAAATGTTGCCCATTGGGCGCCTGCTCGCTGAGCAGAAACAATCCGGCTGCCAATGGCGCGTTCAAACCAAATAAAGGTTGTACCGGCAGTGCCAGGTGTTGCTCCGTCATTGGGGTGGTAGCCAAAGGATAGAGACTGTTGACACGGATGTTATGATTGCCACCTTCTCGACTGAGACTATTGGTTAATCCAAACAATGCCATCTTGGCACTGGCCCAGGCACTTTCGAAAAGATCTCCGAACAGTCCACTAACACCACCCAACAAAAGGATCCGGCCATACTCCTGTGCCTTCATTCGCGACCAGAGTCCGTGACAGAGAAAGAAGCTGCCATCCAGATCCACCTGCAACTGCCGTCGCCACTGCTGTGGTGTCAGTTTTTCAAATGAGCAGGGGGTATGGATCCCGGCACAGGCCACCAACAACTCTATAGTGCCAAAGTGGTCACAGGCTTCCTGCAGCACCAAAGCAACATCTTGCTCATCGGCAACATCACAGTGCCAGGCTTTGGCATCGGCCCCCAAAGCAGAAATCGCATTCAAGGTATCTTTGCAGCTGTCTATGTCCAGCAGTGCCAGGCTGGCACCACGCTGAGCCAAACCTATGGCGAAGGCGCGCCCCAACCCCGAGGCGGCACCGCTGACAAGGGCTGTCCTGCCCCCAAACCCCATCATATTAACCTCTGCTTTAGTAATAAGCTCATGAAATACCGGGTATTCTTTAACAATAAGAACACATAATCCCCTAAGGTTATTTGATTATGGCTGCATTTTTTCAATCCGCACGGGTACAAATGTGCGCTGACTCAAACTCTGTTAAATGCATTTATCCGATTGTGCTAACTTTCAAGTGGAAAATTGGTATCCTTAGCATGTTTTCCCATCTTTAACTCTGAAGAATTGACAAAATGAATCCCTGGATTTTAGCCTCACGGCCGCGCACCTTGCCTGCGGCGATAGGCCCCTTGCTGATAGGCAACATTCTGGCTCTGCAACTGGAGAGTTTTAGTTGGACCATTGCAGTGGCATCCATGGTCTGTGCCCTGTTGCTGCAGATTGCCGTTAACCTGGCCAACGACTACTTTGATTTCAAAAATGGTATAGATACCGAGGAGCGACTTGGGCCGATAAGGGTCACCCAGAGCGGCTTACTCGACCCGCTGAAAGTGCGTAATGCAATGATTTTTTGCCTTTTGCTGGCATTAGCTGTGGGATCTTTCCTGATCTGGCACGGTGGCTGGCCGATTGCCATCCTGGCGGCGGCTTCCATTATGGGCGCCCTGGGTTACAGCGGCGGCCCATACCCGCTGGCCTCACACGGCCTGGGTGAAGTGGCGGCCTTTATCTTCTTTGGCTTGGTAGCCGTAGTCGGCAGTTACTATCTACAGGCCGGTGATACCAGCACTGCAGCCTGGATTTTGGGGAGCGCCGTAGGCCTGCTCAATGCCGCTATCTGCCTGGTTAACAACACCCGTGATATCTATACCGACGAAAAAGCCGGCAAGCGCACGTTGGCGGTACGCATAGGTGAGGCCCAATCCAAGGTGCTGTACCAGGCGCTGGTTTACTTACCCTTCGGCCTGATTATCGCCGGCTTCCTGCTGGGTTTGCTACCTGGGCTACCTGTGCTGCTGACGGGTCTTGCGCTGCTAATGGCCCGCAAGCTGTCCAGCGATTTTATTCAGGAGTCAGGCGCAGCATTGAATCCATTACTGGGGCGCACCGCCAAACTGACTATGATATTCAGCGCCCTATTCAGCTTAGGTTTAGTGTTTACCCTTTAACCCAGGTATAGCTATAAAAAAGGGATAGAAATAACAAAGGCTTCCACTGCCACGCAGTTGGAAGCCTTTTTCGTTGGCCGGTGATAGTGTTCTGCCCGGCCCGTTTTCCCTCAATCCAGTTTAATCAGCGGCCGCTTGGGGTCACTCCAATCCAGGTGATAACGCTCGTTGGCAGCTTGGTCTATACGCTCAAAACTGTGCGCTCCGAAAAAGTCCCGTTGTCCCTGCAACAGATTGGCCGGCAGCGTCTCAGTGCGATAACTGTCGTAGTAAGAAAGCGCCGATGAGATGCAGGGCACAGGCACACCTGCAAGTACCGCCTTGGCAACTGTTTGCCGCCATGCCTGCTGGCGCGCCGAAAGCGTTGAAGCAAAGCCATCGGCCAACAGTAAATTGGCCAATTCAGGCTCACTGTCGTAGGCTGCGGCTATGGATTGCAGGAATCTGGCGCGAATAATACAGCCGGCGCGCCAGATCCTGGCGATGGCGGCAAAATCCAGCTGCCATCCCAGCTCCTGAGCCTGCATCGCCATCAACTGGAACCCCTGGGCATAACAGCTCACCTTGGCGCAATAGAGTGCGCTCTCCAGGCCATCAATAAAGCTTTGTTGCTCGTCCGAGCCTGCCGGTTGAGTGCCTCTCGCTTCGGGACCGACCAACTTGGTGGCCAAGCTCTGGCGCAGAACCTTTTGAGTGCTGATGGCGCGGGCATAAACCGCTTCGGCGATAGTGGGCGCCGGGCAACCTATCTGCAGGCTGCTGACAGCCGTCCACAGACCTGTGCCCTTCTGCCCTGCCTTATCAAGGATCATCTCAACCAGAGGCTTGCCGCTTAATGGGTCCTGTTGCCGCAAGACCTCGGCGCTGATTTCCATCAGATAACTGGAGAGCACACCTGTATTCCAGCGCTCGAACACCTGGGCAATGGCATAGGCATCAAGGCACAGCACTTGGCTTAGCAAATGATAAGCCTCGCAAATCAGCTGCATGTCGGCATATTCAATGCCGTTGTGCACCATCTTCACATAGTGACCGCTACCGGCCGGGCCTATGTAAGCCGTGCAGGGCTCCCCTTGGGTAACCGGGTTGCCGGGCTCAAATCGTTCCAGCGGCAATCCGGTGTCACCATCCACCTTGGCAGCTATCGCCCGCCAAATGGGAGCAACCCGCTTCCAGGCCTTGATATCACCACTTGGCATCAGAGAAGGCCCGAATCTAGCCCCCACCTCACCGCCGGACACAGCTGAGCTGAAGAAGATAAACTGATCGCGATAGCGCTGTTCCCGCGCTATAGTGTCTGTCCACAGGCTATTGCCCGTGTCTATGACTATATCCTCGCGCTCAATCCCGGCATCGAGCAGGGATTGGCATACGGCATCGACCGCCGCACCGGCCGGAATGGACAGCAGCAAGATGCGCGGTGTTGCTAAATTTGCCATCAAATCAGTAAGATTATTACAGCCAAACAGCAATTGTTCCCTCTCGGTCACTTCCGTCTTGGCCTGGTTTTCGGCAGCTGTCACTTTGCGACTGTCCAGATCGAACGCCGCGACCCGATAGCCGTTATCTATGATATTGAGAGCGAGATTCTTGCCCATAACACCCAGGCCTATGACCCCGATGTCAGAAAGATGCTTGTGGGTTTGCATTGTTATTAATTCCACGGGTAGCAGAGGAGCCGGCCATTTTGTGAGCCAACAACCGGCCTTGAGTGGATTAATTATACTGATTAACGAAAGTTAATTACCAGCCGCCCTTGACGATAACCTTGTTTGAAAAACACGATTAACAGACAAACATCCGGGTTCAATTAGCCAGTTTCAGTCCCAAAACACCGATAAAAATCAACAGCAAACTGCCGATTTTCATCAGACTGGCACTCTCGCCGAATAGCCAGATACCCACCAATGCCGTGCCCATAGCGCCAATGCCTACCCAAACACCGTAAGCCGTGCCTATAGGCAATGACTTGGTCGCCAGCCCAAGCAAACCGACACTGATGGCCATAGCGCCCAAGGTCAACAGACTCGGAATTAACTTGGTAAAACCCTGGGTATATTTAAGGCCTATGGCCCAACCGATTTCAAACAAACCTGCGAGGATTAAGAGTAACCAGTTCATGAACCCATCCCTTTTTAAAGAGGGGTCGTCCCCGATAGTGGAAAAGGCGCTTGCAGGGTCGTCCCTGCGGCCGGAATGATAAGGCTACATAGTGTAGCTTAAGTTGCAAGCCTGAATGTAAAACTTGGATGCTACTACTTTGTATGTAACTACTTGTTGTTGCCCCGAACGGAGCAGCGGCATCTTAGCAAAGGCCGACTAAAAGGGCAAAGTGTAAGAGGCGCGCCTTTACAACATGAAAAACAGCTAAAAAAACGCCTGCCAGCGGCAGGCGCAAAAGGAGAAAGTCAACCTCAGGCGTGCTCTTTCACCAGAGAATCGGCATAGCCCATGCGGGTCAGTGCGGTGCGTACCAGATCCAGAGTGCCGGGATCCTCTATGGTTGCCGGCGCCTTGAACTCCTGGTTGTCGGCAATTTTACGCATGGTGCCACGCAGTATCTTGCCGGAGCGGGTCTTGGGCAACTTGGGCACAGCGCTCACCAAACGGAACGCCGCCACCGGGCCAATTTCCTGGCGCACCAGGGCCACCAGCTCCTTGTGCAGCTGTTCTTCGCTCAGGGTATTCCCCATCTTGAGCACCACCAACCCCAGCGGCACCTGCCCCTTGAGCTTATCTTCCACACCAATAACCGCCGCTTCAGCCACCGCCGGATGCTGACAAAGTACCTCTTCAAAACGCCCGGTCGATAATCTGTGACCGGCCACATTAATGATGTCATCAATACGACTCATGATGTAGAGATAGCCCTCTTCATCCATATAGCCGGCATCCCCGGTAAGATAGTAACCGGGATACATGGCCAGATAGCTGTCATGGTAACGCTTATCGTTTTGCCACAAGGTAGTCAGGGTTCCGGGCGGCAGAGGCAGCTTAATCACCACATTGCCCGATTGCCCGGGAGCGACCTGCTCCCCCATTTCGTCCAATACTTCCACCTGATAACCGGGCACGGCTCTGGCCGGTGACCCGGCTTTGACCGGAATAGGCGCCACTCCCATCAAGTTGGCGGCAATGGCCCATCCTGTTTCGGTTTGCCACCAGTGATCTATCACTGGCTTGGCCAGCTTCTCTGACGCCCACTTCAAGGTATCCGGGTCACAACGCTCGCCGGCCAGAAACACGTTCTTCAGGCAAGAGAGATCGCTTTGAGCCACATAGCTTGCCTCAGGGTCCTCACGTTTGATGGCACGAATCGCCGTCGGTGCAGTAAAGAAACTCTTGACCTTGTACTTGGCTATGGTGCGCCAAAAAGTGCCGGGATCCGGGGTGCCCACAGGTTTGCCTTCAAACAGCAAGGTGGTGGCACCTACCAGCAGCGGTGCATAGACAATATAGGAGTGACCCACCACCCAACCCACATCAGAGGCGGCCCAGAAGACATCACCAGGTTCTATGTCATAGATGGCCTTCATCGACCAGGCCAGCGCTACGGCATGGCCACCGTTATCACGCACCACCCCCTTTGGCTGGCCTGTGGTGCCTGAGGTATAGAGAATGTACAGGGGATGAGTGGCTTCGACCGCCACACAATCGACAGGAGTCGCCTGACAGATAGCACTCTGCCAGTCATGATCCCGCCCTGACTGCAACTCGGCCTGATACTGACTGCGGCCGAGAATAAGGCAGTTTTCCACCTTATGCTCAGACTGATCCAGCGCCTTGTCCAGCAGTGGCTTATAAGGCACAACACCTGAGGGTTCAATGCCGCAGGAGGCGGACAATACCAGCCGGGGTTTGGCATCGTTGATCCGGGTTGCCAGTTCATTGGCGGCAAAGCCGCCGAACACCACCGAATGTATTGCCCCTATGCGGGCACAGGCCAGCATGGCAAACAGGGTTTCCGGCACCATAGGCATATAGATAACGACTCTATCGCCCTTATTGATCCCGACAGATTGCATCCAGCCCGCCAGGCGGCTCACCTGCTGCTGTAATTCGTTATAGCTGATGCCGTACTCGGTATCTGTTACCGGACTGACATATTGAATGGCGGTCTGTTCGCCACGCCCTGCGGCCACATGCCGGTCCACCGCGTTATAGCAGGTGTTGAGCATGCCACCGCTAAACCAGCGGTAAAATGGCGCCTCACTCTCATCCAGCACCTGCTCCCAGGGCTGTTGCCAATCTATGGCACGGGCACACTCGCCCCAAAACTGTGTCTTGTCCTCGAGTGACGCCTTATGCAGGGCTAAACCCGGATCTATCATTATCTGTCCTCCCAAAGGACGCCGTTCTGCGACGGCACTGCGTTCCCTTCCTTCCTGGGACAATTAAAGTCCTTTTTGGCCTTGTACCCAATTAGACGTTAGCCTAAAACCCCGCTCGAACTGCGCCTTTTGACTTGCGGGTATTTTGCTGCTCATCCGCTCCGGCGATCACAACCATTGGAATGCAAACATGCATAGTGAAGGGTGCCATGCACCATTACCCATATTGGAAAGACAAATTAGCAGGTTAATGAAGCAAGTGTTTCAATACGGGCAAAGGCCGATGGCAGCAGGGATTGACACCTCACAGTTAGCAAAATGCCACAACAAACTTTACCTTTACGTAAACTTCATATATCTTGCCAAACAAGTTCCATTTTATGGTGTTATCGATGAGCGCAAACCACAATCCACAAACCACTTACTCCATCAGTGATCTGTCAAAGGAATTTGATATCACCACCCGTAGCATCCGCTTCTATGAAGATCAGGGTCTGCTCAAACCCAGGCGTCGTGGTCAGACCCGTATCTATAGTCTCAAGGACAGAGTCAGACTGAAACTGATCCTGCGCGGCAAGCGTCTGGGCTTTTCCCTGGCGGAAACCCGCCGACTGTTTGAACTCTACGATGCCGACAAGAGCAGCCATGCACAGCTCAATACCATGTTGGCCCTGATCGAAGAGAAAAAAACCTCACTGCAACAGCAGATGGACGATATCAAGGTGGTGTTGATGGAACTCAATTCTGCCGAACTTCAGTGCCGTCAGGCGCTGGATGACATGGAGCAGGAAAGAGCCTGAGCCATTGACCAAACACCATAATAATAAAATAAAAATATTAACTTACAGGACATCAAGCCAATGAACTCTCTCTACTCAAGCCTCAACTTTGGACTCGGTGAAGAAATCGATATGCTGCGGGATGCAGTCAACGGTTTCGCCGCCAATGAAATCGCCCCCATTGCCGCCAAGGTGGATCAGGACAACGCCTTCCCCAACGAGCTTTGGCCTCAGTTCGGCGACATGGGGCTGCTTGGGATAACAGTCCCCGAAGAGTTCGGCGGTGCCAACATGGGTTATCTGGCGCACGTCGTCGCCATGGAAGAGATCTCCCGCGCTTCGGCATCCATAGGTTTGTCCTACGGCGCCCACTCCAACCTGTGCGTCAACCAGATCAACCGCAACGGCAATCAGGCCCAGAAGGAAAAATACCTGCCCAAACTGGTCAGCGGCGAGCATATAGGCGCACTAGCGATGAGTGAACCCAACGCAGGTTCGGACGTGGTTTCCATGAAGCTGCATGCCCGCAAGGAAGGCGACCGTTACATTCTCAACGGCAACAAGATGTGGATCACCAATGGCCCGGATGCCCACACCTATGTGATTTACGCCAAAACCGACTTGGACAAGGGCCCGCACGGGATTACTGCCTTTATCGTCGAGCGCGGCTTCAAAGGCTTCTCCCAGGCGCAGAAGCTCGACAAGCTGGGAATGCGCGGCTCCAACACCTGTGAACTGGTATTCGAAGACTGCGAAGTCCCGGAAGAAAATATTCTCGGCGGCCTCAACCAGGGTGTGAAGGTACTGATGAGCGGCCTCGACTACGAGCGGGTGGTGCTCAGCGGCGGCCCTCTTGGGATAATGACCGCCTGTATGGACATAGTGATGCCCTATATGCACGAGCGGGTGCAGTTCGGCAAATCCATCGGCGAATTCCAACTGGTGCAGGGCAAACTGGCCGACATGTATACAGGCATGAATGCCGCCAAGTCCTATATCTATAACGTCGCCAAGTCCTGCGATCGCGGCGAAACCACACGTAAAGATGCCGCCGGTGCCATTCTCTACAGCGCCGAGCTCGCCACCAAGATGGCACTGGACGCCATTCAGTTACTGGGCGGCAACGGCTATATCAACGAATACGCTACAGGTCGCCTGCTGCGCGATGCCAAGCTCTATGAAATCGGCGCCGGCACTTCGGAAATCCG
The DNA here is from genome assembly GCF_037953065.1 of Shewanella chilikensis. Classification (NCBI taxonomy): domain Bacteria; kingdom Pseudomonadati; phylum Pseudomonadota; class Gammaproteobacteria; order Alteromonadales; family Shewanellaceae; genus Shewanella; species Shewanella chilikensis. The sequence continues at coordinate 3,098,271 of NZ_CP149966.1, forward strand.
CCGCATGCTCATCGGCCGCGAGCTGTTCAACGAAACCAAGTAATGGCGAATGCCTGGGCCGTTCAAGCGGCCCTTCACGCTCCCCCATTCAGTCGAAAAGGATGACAAGCCGTGCCTCAAATCAGCAGTAGAATCAACGCCCGCAGCGATGAATTCAGGGAAAAACAAGCCGCCATGTCCCACCTGGTGGCCGATGTCCAACAAAAGCTCAACAAGATAGTCGAAGGCGGTGGCCCTGTGGCCATGGAGCGCCATCTGTCTCGCGGTAAACTGGCGCCGCGCACCCGGGTAGAGAAACTTCTGGATCCCGGCTCGCCATTTCTGGAACTGAGCCAGTTCGCTGCCTTCGAAGTCTATGACGAAGAAGTGCCCGCCGCCGGCATCATAGCCGGGATCGGCCGGGTCAGCGGAATCGAGTGCATGATTATCGCCAACGACGCCACGGTCAAAGGCGGCACTTATTATCCGCTGACGGTGAAAAAACACCTGCGGGCTCAGGAGATAGCCGAGCGCTGTCACCTGCCCTGCATCTATCTGGTGGACTCGGGCGGTGCCAACCTGCCACGCCAGGATGAAGTGTTTCCGGACAGGGATCACTTCGGCCGTATCTTCTTCAATCAGGCCCGCATGTCCTCCAAAGGGATCCCGCAAATCGCCGTGGTCATGGGCCTGTGTACCGCAGGTGGCGCCTATGTGCCGGCGATGGCGGATGAATCGATTATTGTCCGTGAACAGGGCACCATCTTTTTGGCTGGCCCGCCGCTGGTGAAAGCCGCCACGGGTGAAGAGGTCAGTGCCGAAGAACTCGGCGGCGCCGAGGTACACACCAAGATAAGCGGTGTGGCCGATCATCTGGCGCAAAACGACGACCACGCGCTGGAGTTGGCCCGCAATGCCGTCTCCCGCCTCAATCACCAAAAACAGATTGCCCAGACTCTGAGCCAGGTAAAGCCACCCAAGTACGATATTCATGAGCTCTACGGCATAGTCGGCACCGACTTGAAAAAGCCCTTCGATGTCAAAGAAGTGATTGCCCGCATCGTCGATGACTCAGAATTCGACGAGTTCAAGGCCGGTTACGGTGCCACTCTGGTGTGCGGTTTTGCCCGTATTCATGGCTATCCGGTTGGCATAGTGGCCAACAACGGCATTCTGTTTTCCGAGTCGGCACAAAAAGGCGCTCACTTCATCGAGCTTTGCTGCCAGCGCAAGATCCCGCTGCTGTTTTTGCAAAACATCACCGGCTTTATGGTCGGCAAGAAATATGAGCATGAAGGCATAGCCAAACACGGCGCCAAGATGGTGACCGCAGTATCCTGCGCCACTGTGCCCAAGTTTACCGTGATCATCGGCGGCTCCTACGGCGCCGGTAACTACGGCATGTGCGGTCGCGCCTTTGAACCCACCATGATGTGGATGTGGCCCAACGCCCGCATCTCAGTGATGGGGGGCGAACAGGCCGCCGGAGTATTGGCCACAGTGCGTAAAGACGGCCTGGCCCGCAAGGGGCAGACCATGAGCGCCGAGGAAGAAGCCGCCTTCAAGGCCCCGGTGATAGCCCAATACGATAAAGAGGGTCACCCCTACCATGCCAGCGCCCGTTTGTGGGACGACGGCATTATCGACCCGGCCCAGACCCGGGATGTGGTCGGCCTGGCATTGTCGGCGGCGCTGAATGCGCCCATAGAGGACACACGTTTCGGCGTGTTCCGCATGTAATGGAGGCCGGTATGGATTATCAATATCTGACATTAACCACCGACTCCCGCGGCGTTTCATCCCTGGTGATGAATCGCCCTCAGCTGGCCAACGCCTTCGATGAGATGATGATTGCCGAGCTCATTGATGCGCTGGAGTCCCTGGCCCGGGATCCCGCCTGCCGGGTGCTGCTGCTGAAAGCCAACGGCAAACATTTCAGCGCCGGCGCCGACCTGAACTGGATGCGCAAACAAGCGGCGATGGACTTTGATGACAACCTCAAAGACGCCGCCGAGCTGGCACGGTTGATGGCCACTCTGGATCAATTCCCCAAGCCGTCGTTGGCACTGGTACAGGGCGCAGCCTTTGGCGGGGCGCTTGGGCTAGTGTGTTGCTGCGATATCGCCATAGCGACGCCCAAGGCCAGCTTTTGCCTGTCCGAGGTGAAGCTTGGCCTGATCCCGGCGGTCATCAGCCCCTATGTGCGCCGCGCCATGGGTGAGCGTCAGGCGAGACGCTATATGTTGACCGCAGAGCGTTTTGATGCCGAAGCCGCCAAAACTTTGCAACTGGTGCATCAGGTAGCAGACGATCTCAAGGCCGCCGCAGCGCCCCTTATCGAGTCGCTGCTGGGCAACAGTCCGCAGGCGCTCAACTGGTGCAAACAGCTGATAAGCGATATCCGCCACGGACTGATAGATGAACAGACGCTGGCGCTCACCGGCGAGGCCATCGCCCGGATCCGGGTGTCTGCTGAAGGCCAGGAAGGGCTGAACGCCTTTTTCGAAAAACGCCCGCCGAACTGGCAAGGCACAAGTAACAACCCGGCCAACAACTCCAGTTACAATCCAGGCAATAGCTCGAACCCGCCACAGCGCCGTGACTAAGGAAGGATGTAAGATGTTCAACAAGATTCTGATTGCCAACCGCGGCGAAATTGCCTGTCGCATCATACGTACCGCCAGGTCATTGGGTGTACGCACTGTCGCACTGTTCTCGGATGCCGATCGCCATGCCGCCCACGTGGCCATGGCCGATGAAGCCTTTTATCTGGGGGGCTCGGCACCGGCCGACTCCTACCTCAAGGGCGATGCCATTATCGATATCGCCAAGGCCTGTGGCGCCGAGGCGATCCACCCGGGTTATGGTTTTCTGTCGGAAAACGCCGGTTTTGCCGCTGCCTGTGAACGGGCCAATATCGCCTTTATCGGTCCCAAGGCCGATTCCATAGAAGCCATGGGCAGCAAGAGCGCCGCCAAACTCATCATGGGCCGCGCCGGAGTACCACTGGTGCCCGGCTATCACGGTGATGACCAGAGCGATGAAGTGCTGCTCAGTGAAGCCGAAAAAATCGGTTTCCCGCTGCTGATCAAGGCCGCCTTCGGTGGCGGCGGCAAGGGAATGCGGATTGTCCGCAGCCTGACGGAAGTCAAGTCGGCCATCGACTCGGCCCGCCGTGAAGCCGCCTCCAGTTTTGGCAATGACAAGCTGTTGATGGAGCGTTACCTGGAGCAGCCGCGCCATGTGGAAGTACAGGTATTTGCCGACACCCAAGGCAATGCCATCTATCTGTCAGACAGGGACTGCTCGATTCAGCGCCGCCACCAGAAAGTGGTGGAAGAAGCGCCGGCCCCCGGCCTCAGCGACGCCCTGCGCCGCCGCATGGGTGAAGCCGCCGTGGCCGCCGCCCGCGCCATCGATTATGTGGGCGCTGGCACGGTCGAGTTTTTGCTGGACACCCATGCCACAGAGGAAGACGGCAGCTTCTTCTTTATGGAGATGAATACCCGTTTGCAGGTAGAGCATCCGGTTACCGAGCTGGTGACAGAGACAGATCTGGTGCACTGGCAGCTGCTGGTCGCCGCCGGAGAGCCTCTGCCCCTGACTCAGGAGCAAGTTGCCATTAATGGCCATGCCTTTGAAGTGCGGATTTATGCCGAAGATCCGGATAACGACTTCCTGCCTGCCAGCGGCAAGCTCAACTTCCTGCGCGAGCCCAAGCCATCGCGTCATGTGCGTATCGACTCGGGTGTCCGTGAAGGCGATGAAATCTCCAACTTCTACGACCCCATGATAGCCAAGCTGATTGTCTGGGATGAGTCACGCCCAAGAGCGCTGCAGCGCCTGCAAAGGGCTCTGGATGACTTCCAGCTCACCGGCCTGAAACACAATATCGGTTTCCTGGGTAAAATCGCCGCTCACCCGGCCTTTGCCGGCGCCGACTTCAGCACAGATTTTATTGAGCGTTATCAAGCACAGCTGCTGCCTCAAGCGAAAGACAGCGCCCTGCCCTTGCCGCTGCTGGCCAAAGCCGCCCTGTATGAAATGCTGTGGCGCAAACGCGACTCTCAGGCCAAACAGGCAAACAGTCAGGACCCTTCCTCGCCCTGGGGCTTCGCCAGTGGCTTTAGACTCAACAGCGCCAAGCGCCACGATATTGCCCTGATGGACGATGAACACCATATTCATCACCTGCAGCTGACTGAGCTGGCCAAGGCCGATAGCTGGCAACTGACACTGGATGGTCAAACCCTGGTTATCGAAGGCGAGTTGAGCACAGATGAGGCCGGTGGTGACACGCTTCGCTGTGTGGTCGATGGGCATATCAGCAGCCAGCGAATCAGCCGCCAGGGCATGGACTTTACCCTGCTTGGCCGCTCCGGCGAGCTTAGCGCCTGCCATTTCCGCGCCATTCAGAATGAACTGGAAGAGGAGCAGGCCAACCACGCCGATCTGCTCAAGGCGCCGATGAACGGCACCATAGTCACCCATCTGGTGGCTGTGGGCGACAGCGTTAAGGCCGGCCAGGGGCTGATGGTGATGGAAGCGATGAAGATGGAATACACCATAGCCGCGCCTTTCGATGGCACTGTGAGTGAGTTTTTCTTCCAGCCCGGCGAACTGGTCAGCGATGGCGCCCAGTTGCTGGAGCTCAGCGAACAACTCAAGGAGGCTTAAAAATGCTGCCTCCCAAGGTAAGCCTGTTTGAAGTGGGCCCAAGAGACGGCCTGCAAAATGAAACCTCAGTCAGCACTCAGGCCAAGATAGCCCTGATTGAAGCCCTGGCCGATGCCGGGGTGAAGCGCATCGAAGCCGCCAGCTTTGTATCGCCCAAGTGGGTGCCGCAAATGGCAGACTCGGGCGAGGTGCTGCGCGGCATTTCACGCCGCGCCGGCGTCTGCTACAGCGCCCTGACTCCCAATCTCAAGGGCCTGGAGTTGGCGCTGGCTGCCGGCGCCGATGAAGTGGCGGTATTTGCCGCCGCCTCCGAAGGCTTCAGCCAGAAGAACATCAACTGCTCCATCGAAGAGTCCATCGCCCGCTTCGAGCCCCTGCTGAGCCGGGCCAAGGAGCAAGGCATTCGGGTTCGTGGCTATGTTTCCTGCGTACTGGGTTGCCCCTATGATGGTGAAATCGCCCCGGCAGAAGTGGCTCGGGTCGCCGACATTCTGCATCAATTGGGCTGCTATGAAATATCCCTCGGCGACACCATAGGCGTAGGTACACCGCTCAAGGCCCGCAAAATGCTGGAAACCGTGGCCGATCGCGTACCGGTAGAGCGCTTGGCGCTACACTTCCATGATACCTACGGTCAGGCGCTAGCCAACATTCTCGCCTGCCTGGAAACCGGCGTCAGTGTAATAGATACCTCGGTCGCCGGACTCGGTGGCTGCCCCTATGCCAAAGGCGCATCCGGTAATCTGGCCAGTGAAGATCTTGTCTACATGCTGCATGGTATGGGTATAGACACAGGCATAGATCTCAACAAACTGGCCCGGGCCGGACGGCAGATAAGCCAGCAGCTTGGCCGGCAAACCGGTTCAAAAGTAGCCAGAGCCCTGGGAGCTTAAGGCCTCCAGGTGGCACAACAGATAAGCAGTATAACGACAGATAATAAACAGCAAGGACATCACTATGGCAGGACTCAATAAAGTTGTCGGCAGCTACGACGAAGCGCTCGCAGGTCTCACCAATGATATGACAGTCATGGTGGGCGGTTTTGGCCTTTGCGGCATTCCCGAAGGCCTTATCAATCAAATGGTCAAGCTGGGCGTTAGCGGCCTGACCGCCATCTCCAACAACGCCGGGGTAGACGACTTCGGACTGGGGCTACTGCTGCAACATAAGCAGATAAGCACAATGATCGCCTCCTATGTGGGTGAAAATGCCACCTTTGAGCGGCAGATGCTCAGTGGCGAGCTCAATGTAATCCTTACTCCGCAAGGCACTCTGGCGGAGAAGATCCGCGCCGGCGGCGCCGGGATCCCCGCCTTCTTTACTGCCACCGGCTACGGCACCCCTGTGGCCGAGGGCAAAGAGACCCGTGAAATCAATGGCCGCCACTATGTGCTGGAAGAGGCACTGACCGCCGACTTCGCGCTGATCCGCGCCTGGAAGGCCGATACCATGGGTAATCTGGTATTTCGCAAGACAGCCGCCAACTTCAACCCCATGATGGCCACCGCCGGCAAGATAACCGTGGTGGAAGTGGAAGAGATAGTCGAGCCGGGTGAGCTGAACCCGGATCATATCCACACCCCGGGAATCTATGTGGATCGCGTCATCAAGGGTGTGTTCGAGAAACGTATCGAACAGCGCACAGTAAAACAGGCATAAGGGCAGGAGAGCAAAATGGCACTTTCAAGAGAACAACTGGCCCAACGCGTCGCCAAGGAACTCAAAGACGGTTACTACGTCAACCTGGGGATAGGTATCCCGACTCTGGTGGCCAACTATATCCCCGAGGGCATGCAGGTGATGCTGCAATCGGAAAACGGCCTCTTGGGGATGGGTGAATTCCCCACCGAAGACACTATAGATCCGGATCTGATCAACGCCGGCAAGCAAACCGTTACCGCCGTCAAGGGCGCGTCTTTCTTCTCAAGCGCCGAGAGCTTCGCCATGATCCGTGGCGGGCATGTGGATCTCACGGTACTGGGCGCGTTCGAGGTGGATGTCGAAGGTTCTATCGCCTCATGGATGATCCCCGGCAAGCTGGTTAAAGGCATGGGCGGTGCCATGGACTTGGTGGCCGGCGCCGACAATATCATAGTCACCATGATGCACGCCGACAAACACGGCAACTCCAAACTACTGAGCAAATGCGAGTTGCCGCTCACGGGTTACGGCTGCATCAAGCGGGTACTGACAGACCTGGCCTTTATCGAAATCAAGGACGGCGCCTTCCACCTGCTGGAGCGGGCGCCAGGTGTGAGTGTCGAGGAGATAGTTGCCAAAACCGCCGGCAAGCTTATCGTCCCGGAACATGTGCCAGAGATGATCTTGTAAGAAATTAAGTCTCTGAGGCCTATTGTGACTCTCAATAGGCCGACATTGACCGGGCCGATTTTCAGCGGACCATAGTTTTTGAGTCGCCATCGCGACTCAAAAATCCCGCGGATAATATTGGTTGTGGCTGTTTTATCTCAAAACTTGCAAAACGTCGCTTTTAACTGCTCAGCAACTCTCGGGCATTGGCCAGAGTATTGCTGGTAATGGTATCGCCACCAAGCAACCTGGCCAACTCCTGTACCCGCTGCTCTTTATCCAGCGCCACCATAGAGGTTTCAGTACCACTGCCCTTGGCATGTTTGGCAACAAACATGTGCTGATGGCCGTTACCTGCCACCTGCGGCAGATGAGTCACACACAATACCTGGGTCGATTCTCCCAAGGTGCGCAACATGCGGCCCACCACGGCCGCCGTTGGCCCGGAAATCCCCACATCCACCTCGTCAAAAATAAGTGTCGGGGTAGCTACCTTACGGGCAGTTATCACCTGAATACCCAAGCCGATACGGGAAAGCTCGCCCCCCGAGGCCACCTTGGCCAGGCTCTGCAGGGGTTGTCCCGGGTTGGTGGTCACCAGAAACTCCACCCTGTCACTGCCATTGACCGACATCTGCTCAGGATTAAACTCCACCGCTATGCTGAACTTGCCCTTGGGCATATTGAGTTCATGGATGGAAGCCGTGACCAACTTGTCCAACTCTTTGGCATAGCGGCTGCGGCTCTGACTGAGTTTCTGCGCCTGGGTCAGATAATTCTGTTTGCTGGCTTCCAATTGCTGCTCTATCTCTTCGAGCTTCTGCTCATCTGAGTCGAGGCTACCCAGTTCGGCCAGCAACTGCTGATGGTGTTGATACAACTCTGAGGGCATCACCTGATGCTTGCGCGCCAATTGCATCGCCTTGGAAAGTCGCGCCTCCAGCATGGCAAAGTGTTCAGGATCCAACTCGAGTTTGTCCAGATAGCGCTGCAGCTCGCTGCTGCTTTCCTGCACCTGGATCAGGGCATCGTTGAGCATACCGCCGACATTGGCCAGCTCAGCATCGACACTCTCCAGCTCGGCACTGATATGCACGGCCCGGTTCAGCAATGACTCTATGTTGGCCTCTTCGCCCTCGCTAAGCAGCATCAGGGCCAACTGACAGGACTCGATCAGCGCCGTGCTGTTGGCCAGGCGCTTGTGCTCCTGATCTATCTCGGCAAATTCATGCTCCCCGAGGGCAAAGTCGTTGAGTTCTTCCACCTGATAACTGAGTAACTGCTTGCGGGCAATTCTCTCCTGCTGCGACAGCACCAGTTGCCGCAGTTCCTGCTCGATTTGGCGATAACGCTGATAGGCACTGCTGACACCATCGAGCAACAGCTTATGATTGGCATAGCTGTCCAGCAGGTAAAGTTGCTGCTCTGTCTTGAGCATGGCGTGATGGGCATGCTGGCCGTGGATCCCCACCAGCAAGGGCCCCAACGCCTTGAGCTGAGTCAGCGGCACAGGGTTACCATTGATATAGGCGCGGGAGCGGCCATCGCTGCCAATGGTGCGCCGGAGAATACATTCATCTTCGAGTTCGAGGTCATTATCTTCCAGCCAACGCTTGGCCAGAGGGACATCCGCCAGAGAGAAACGGGCACTGACTTCCGTCTTGCTGGCACCGGGACGCACACTGGCGGCATCAGCCCGGTTGCCGAGACAAAGCCCCAGGGCATCGATGGCAATGGATTTACCCGCCCCGGTCTCGCCGGTAATGCTGGTCATTCCCGGACGGAAGTCCAGCTCCAGAAAACGCACTATGGCAAAGTTATTGATGCTGAGTTGGCAAAGCATAATGAATTCCCAAAACACTGTATTGATAAACAGTATATACTGATTTTTTATACAGTAAATATCTGTCGATTAATTATTCCCTGTGTTCTTCCCTAAACAGCCCATGCCGCTATCAAAGGCAAACTGATAAAGGTGATCAGCGTGCCCAGTAGTATCCCCTGAGCACTGACCCCGGCCTTGGTGTCATAACGCTGCGCCAGTAAGTATACACTCGCTGCCGTAGGCAGGGCCGCAAGGATAACGCCCATCTGCAGATTGGTGCCGCTGATCCCCATGGCTTTCAATAACAGATAAGCCAGCAGAGGTTGCAGCAGTAGCTTGCAGGCGTTGATACCAAAAAGCTCGGCCAACTGCCAAGGCCCAGGTACACGGGTGGCGCCGCGAACCCGGGTCGCCTTGGCCAACACCATGCCGATGGCAAACAGGGCACAGGGGCTGGAGGTGGCGCCTATCTGGCTTATCATCATCTCTATCCCATCCGGCAGAGCCATACCGGATGCCGAGACGGCAACGCCCAGGGCGCTGCCGATAACAATCGGGTTTTTCGCCAGCGCTTCAACAATAATCAGCAAAGGATGGGCCTTATTTTCTGTATCTCTAGCGAGCTCCAGCGACACCAGGGCGATGGCAAACATCACCACAGACAACAGGCTGGCAATGGCCGCAGCGGCCAGCGCCAACTGGTTTCCCGGGTAGACTATCATCATCATGGGGATACCAATAAAGGCGGTATTGCCAAAGGTGGCATTCAAAGCGCGAATTGCCCCTACCCCCTGGCCGGCCCTGAAACAGCCGGAAATCAGCAACACCAGAAGGTAGGTCAGCATCATTGCCAAGCTGAAACCGAAGATGAAATGCCACTGGAAGATCTCCTCGAAAGAGGTTCTTGCCAGCACTATCATCATAATGGCCGGAAAAGCTATGTAGTAAACATATTGATTAAGGGCGGCGTCCGTACCATCCGGCAGGATTTTGCTTTTCTGTACCAGTGAACCTGCGAGCATAATGCCAAACACAGAGATCAGCGGAGTAATGATTCCAGTCATACTTCTTCCATTTTGCTGACTTTGACTGTCGTACTCCCGCCGAGGATCTGCGAAAATGGCGGGGAATTCTGTATCTTGCCTGCCCTTATCAGTACAGCTAAGTTAAGTTCGGCAGAGATTGCCGACAAGTTACCACAGCCGTTTTCTGCCAGCCATTGCGCTATGGTCGTAGACATCGGCAGACAAGCGTTTTAAACATATCCTTGGCACATTGAGGAACAGCAATGAGTGACAATCAGGCTCCCGAACTGCAACTGCTCTACTTGTTTGTACATCTGGTCAATGCCGGTAGTTTCTCCCAGGCCGCCAAAGTACTGAATATGCCGGTGGCCACCGTCAGCCGCAAACTAGCCAAGCTGGAATCTGTGCTGGATAAACAACTGCTGATGCGCACCACCCGCAAACTGAGGTTGACCGAAGAGGGACTGGAGTTGTTCCAACGCTATCAGCAACTGATAGCCCAGTTTGATGCCCTGGCCAGCGGCACCTGCGCCGACAAGCCCGAAGGCACCTTGAGAATTGCCGCCCCCATCTCGATTATCTCTATGATATTCATCGAGACACTGAACGAATTTTGCGAGTGCTATCCGGATATCAAACTGCATATTGCCCAAAGCAATGAGGTGGTGGACCTTATCGACAAAGGCATAGATGTTGCCATAGTCGGCGGCACCCAGCCGGACTCCTCCTGGGTCTCCTGCTCTCTCGGGGTCTTGGATTATCGCCTGGTGGCTTCCCCCGGGTATCTTCGAAAGGCGCCGGTATTCAATCATCCGCAGCAGCTCAGCCAGCACAAGGTTATCAAGGTCTGGCCTCTGTTCAACTGGTCGCTGCGCCATCCCGATGGCGACGCCTTCTATTATGACGGCCCGGCCAACCTGACCCTGACGGATCTCCACGGTGCCATCCGCGCAACTTTGAATGACGGCGGTATTCTTTACGGCCCTGAGCTCTTTTGCAAACAGGAGTTGAAAGATGGCCGGCTACAGGTATTGCTGCCGGAGTGGAAAGGAGAAAAACGCCGTATCTCCCTGCTCTATCATCAACGCAGCCAGCAACCACTCAAGGTAAAACTCTTTATCGAGTTCATGCAACAGCGCGCCCCTGCACTGTTTTCCATGGACTGAAACGCAGACGCAAAAAAGCCCGCGATGCGGGCTTTTGTTCGAAGGGGTAAGTCTTACAGACGGATACCAGCCTTCTCCAGGTCTTTGGCAATCACACTTCTTGGCAGTGCAACATAACCGTCTTTCTCAACAACCTGCTGACCCTGCTTGGACAGGACATAGCGGACAAACTCGCGCTGCATGGGTGACAGCTCTTTGTTTGGATGCTTGTTGATGTAGACGTAGAGGTAGCGTGACAGTGGATAAGTACCGCTGGCAGCGTTCTCTGGCGTTGCAGCGATATAGTCGTCGCCCTTCTTCGACAGAGCCACGGCTTTAACACCGGCTGTCTTGTAACCTATGCCTGAGTAACCGATAGCGTTCAGCGACTGAGATACGGACTGAACCACTGAGGCGCTGCCTGGCTGCTCGTTCACATTGGCTTTGAAGTCACCCTTACACAGGGCTTTCTTCTTGAAGTAACCGTAAGTACCGGATACTGAGTTACGGCCATACAGCTGAATGTCCTTGGCAGACCAGCTTCCGTCCAGACCGGCATCACCCCAGCGAGTGATATCGCTGCCACCACACTTATGGGTAGAGGAGAAGATGGCATCAACCTGCTCTATGCTCAGCCCCTTGATTGGGTTGTCCTTGTGAACAAATACTGCCAGAGCATCAATGGCAACACGAATCGCAGTTGGCTTGTAACCAAAGTGCTTTTCAAACGCTTCCTCTTCGTTTGGCTTCATCTTGCGGCTCATAGGGCCGAACTGAGAAGTCCCTTCAGTCAGAGCTGGAGGCGCAGTTGAAGAACCGGCAGCCTGGATCTGGATGTTGACGTTAGGGTACATCTGTTTGAATTCTTCTGCCCACAGAGTCATCATGTTGGCCAGAGTGTCAGAACCGACAGAAGACAAGTTACCGGATACGCCACTTGTTTTCTCGTAGGTTGGCAGTGACTGATCGATAGCAGCCATAGATGCTGCTGAGAATACACCAGCGGCTGTAAGAGTCACCGCACCGACAAGCTGTTTCAATTTCATTATTTGCTCCAGTGTTTACCGAAATTGGTTTCTAAAACGCAGCCAGTATCAATTGCCACAATGACAAGTCTATGACTTTAAAATGACAGTTGCATGACAGCCCAAAATAAATTCGAAACCAATAAGGGATTGAAATTAGCCGGTAGCACAGTTTCAATAGTTTCGACATAAAGGGCCTTCGACTAAAGGTACTGTTTAAGCCGCTCACTTTTTGTGGCGAAGAGTTTGTATAATCAAAATCTGAAGCTTACTGCCGGTGACACAAGCACCAAAGTAATTCCCCTTCGCACCAGATAACAAAAAGGAGCCAGCGGCTCCTTAATAACATTCGTCCATTCTAGCGCTTCAAGAATCTTGCTGCTCCAGCAGATGCTGCGGGATCACAAAGCTGAAAGTACTGCCCTTACCCAGCTCACTGGCCACCTTAAGTTCGCTGTGGTGATGACTGAGGGCGTGTTTCACTATCGCCAACCCCAAACCACTGCCACCAGTTTGCCGCGAGCGTGCACTGTCGACCCGATAGAAGCGTTCGGTCAGACGACTGATATGCTGCGGTGCAATCCCTTCACCACTGTCTTTAACACTGAACATGGCGCCGGTTGCCACCCGTTGCCAGCGCACCTCAATACTGCCGCCCGGCTCTGTGTAACGTATGGCGTTAGACAATAGATTGGAGCAGGCACTGCGCAGCTGCAACTCATTGCCATGGGTATTGAGCCCTGGTTCGGCATAGAAGCTCAGTTGGTAGCGGCCACGGGAGAGCGCTTCGCCCTCCTCTTTTAAGGTGGTCATCAACTGCTGCATATCCACTGTGTGTTCCAGGTTGATATCGGCGGCATCTTCAATCCGCGACAACGCCAACAGCTGCTCTACCATGGATTGCATCCGGCCGGTCTGCTGTTGCATCAACTCCAGCGCCTTGACATTGGGGGAATCAGGTTCGGCCATGCTCTGCATCATCTCAAGGTATCCCTGCAGCACAGTGAGCGGCGTCTTCAGCTCATGGGAGACGTTGGCAACAAACTCTTTACGCATTCCCTCGAGTTGCCTAACCCGGGTGATATCCCGAGCAATCAGCAACAGCTGCCTGTCGCCGTAAGCCATCAAACGCACTTCCAGCAAACGTCTATCCGAAACCGGGGACGGCAGCTCCAGCGGCTCCTTGTAATGGCCCTTTTTCAAATAGGTCGAAAAGTCGGGATGCCGGATAAGGTTATCTATTCGCTGACCATTATCCTGCGGCCAGACAAAGCCGAGCAGCAACTGCGCCAACTTGTTACACCAGAGGATATTGTGCTCTGAATCAAGTACCACAGCCGCATCAGGAAGCGCTTCTGCCCCCTGACGAAACCGTCCCAATAAGCCGGCCAACTGACTCACCCGCTTGCGGTTTTTCCCCTGCAGGCGATAGATGCCATTGAACACCCCTTCCCAGCTGCCGCTGCCCTGAGGCGGCGTTAAGCGGCGATCGCGCCACAACCAGTAATTGAGCCGAATAAGCTGGCGATAATGCCAACCCAATAATAGAAAAGCTCCCAGACACAGTACCAAGAGCAACTGACCAAGCAGCAACCCAAGAAGCAGACAAGCCGCCAGGTACAGCATCAGACGGGAAAACAGCCGATAACCCGAATAGGAATCAAACATAGAAAATGCCCAGGCAAAAGGCCGATGGTTGCACAAGATAACGCAAAACCCGGCCCGTGCCCATTGTTACCCCGCTAGATACGGGTAGAGAAGCGGTAACCTGCGCCGCGAACCGTTTGGATCAGTTTATCGTGCCCGGACAGCTCCACAGCTTTCCTTAAGCGACGAATATGCACATCCACGGTTCTGTCTTCGACATAGACATTGGTGCCCCAAACATTGTCCAGCAGCTGCTCACGGCTGTAGACCCGTTCCGGGTGAGTCATAAAAAAGTGCAGCAAACGAAACTCGGTCGGCCCCATCTCCAGCACGGAATCTCCCACAGTGACCCTGTGGCTGACAGGATCCAGGGTCAGGCCCTGCACATCTATGGTTTCTTCCAGGCGGGTTGGCGCGGCGCGTCTGAGAACCGCCTTGATGCGAGCCACAAGCTCCTTGGGGGAAAACGGCTTGGTAATATAGTCATCGGCGCCCACTTCCAGGCCTTTGACCTTGTCCTCTTCCTCACCGCGGGCGGTGAGCATGATAATGGGGATCTGGCGGGTAAACTCATCTTGCTTCAATCGCTTGGCAAACTGGATACCGCTACCACCCGGAAACATCCAGTCCAGCAGAATAAGATCCGGATAAGGTTCCTTGAGCAGTGCTAGCGCAGAGTCAAAGTCCTCGGCGGCACTGGTGGTGTACCCGTGTTGTTCCATAACAAAAGTCAGCATCTCACGGATAGCCAACTCATCTTCTACTATTAAAATCCTTGCAGTCATAACGGTTTCTGTCAGTGAATTTCCACGTGGCCATTATTGGACAGTTTTATTACAAAATTATGAAAAAGACTCGTTTAAGCCCTATTAACGCCACCATTTTGTCATAATTTTCCGGATTAAACACTTGAAACCCTGATAAAAATATCTTTAAAACCTCTCCATTAGCCGCTATCGGCAACAATCCTAATGCGTGTAAATCCATAACAAAAACATATACCAAACAATATCTTACCTGGAAATAAATCCCACATTTCCCAAAAGATAATAATCAAGTTGAACCAGGCTCGGAACATATGACACAGCTCAAGGCGCTGACACATAATCTGCCGATGCTTAAAGTGATCGCATGTCCGGTCCAACTTGCCGGTCTGAAATCAAGTCAACTGGTGTGATTACCGGCGATTTTTGGCGATAAACAAACACGGGAGTTCAATGAAACACCATCAGGCTAGTACCTGAAACCAGCCCGAAAACGAAAAGCAACTCATGGCCTTCGAGTACGAACCTGAGGCTGGCGACGCCATGCTAACGAGTTTTGTTTGCCAAGACGCTGGATGAGGCTGGGAAGCAACGAAGCTGAATGACAAAAAATCCGATGACATATGAGCATCGGATTTTTATCTTTTGCATGAACCCCTTCAAGTCGCCAGATACATCTGTTCGGGATTAGATTCTTTGGGCGCTATTGCAAACTTATCTAGGCCTTGAACAAAGCCTCTACCGACAATCCCTGAGAAGAGAGTATGTCGCGCAGGCGTTTCAATGCCTCCACCTGAATTTGCCGCACTCTTTCACGGGTCAGGCCAATTTCCGAGCCCACATCTTCCAGAGTGGAAGGCTCATATCCCAGTAGGCCAAAGCGTCTGGCAAGCACTTCTCTTTGCTTGGTATTAAGCTCATTGAGCCACTTAACCACTGAGTTGGAAATGTCTTCTTCCTGCACCTGGGCATCCGGCGTCATCTCATCATCGTCTGCCAACACATCGAGCAGAGCCTTGTCGTTGTCACCGCCTATCGGGGTGTCGACCGAGGTGATCCTCTCATTCAGCTTCAGCATCTTGCTGACATCACTGCTCGGCAGTTCCAGCTTTTCGGCTATCTCTTCGGCTGTGGGTTCGTGATCCAGCTTATGGGCCAACTCCCGGGCTGTACGCAGATACACATTGAGCTCTTTCACCACATGAATAGGCAGACGTATGGTGCGGGTCTGATTCATTATGGCTCGCTCTATGGTCTGGCGGATCCACCAGGTGGCATAAGTGGAGAAACGGAAGCCGCGCTCGGGGTCAAACTTCTCTACGGCACGGATCAGACCAAGATTGCCTTCTTCAATCAGATCCAAGAGTGCCAAGCCACGGTTGTTGTAACGGCGGGCTATTTTGACCACGAGGCGTAAATTACTTTCGATCATGCGGTTGCGTGATTTTTCACAACCTTTGAGGGCCTTGCGCGAGAAAAAAACTTCTTCTTCTGCACTCAGCAAAGGGGAAAATCCGATTTCACTCAGATAAAGTTGGGTCGCGTCTAAGTTTTTTTGCAGGTCATCCTGAACCATTTCGGCCAGAGCTTCTTCCTTCTTCGACGCCACTTCCGTGTCGTTTACGGATAAATCTACAAGCTCTTCCACGGGTGCGCTAGCATTTTTGCGGCTCATAATATTCTCTCCCAAACCTTAACAAACTAATTTACATCGTTTTTTATCCTCCATATGCCAATTTTGGCTCCCAAACAATCAGCGTTTGGGTAAATAATTGAGTGGATTGACAGACTGACCATGGTAGCGGATCTCAAAGTGCAGCATGACCTGGTTGGTGCCTGTGCTTCCCATCTTCGCAACCGTCTGCCCGGCAGACACATGCTGCTTTTCCTTGACCAAGATCTTATCGGCGTGGGCGTAAGCGCTGAGATAGTCATCACTATGTTTGATAATGACGAGGTTTCCATAACCCCGCAAAGCATTACCCGCATAGACCACCCGACCATCGGCAGTGGCTTTAATAATATCGCCTCGGTTACCGGCTATCTTGATTCCTTTATTTCCCTGCTCTTTGGCAGAGAAAGCGCCAATCACCCGGCCATTGACCGGCCATATCCAGCGACTGACTTTGTCCGGCAGAGTCGAACTCGGCTTGCGGACAACATGGTTAACATTCTGTTTACCATTGGATACAGGGTAAGCAGACTTTGGTTTGGGATCAAGTGTTTTTTTCGGCTTATTTTGCTTAGCTTGAGCAACGGCCTGTTTCTGCTTAACCGTTTGTTTTTTATATACCTTATCTTTTGGTTTTTGAGATTGAGGTTTGGAGTTTTTACTCGAGTTCAGCCGCGATGAATGTTTAACATTTTTTTTACTTTCAAGAATAAGTACCTGTCCAGGGTAGATGGTATAAGACTTATCTAGCTGATTTAACTTGGCTATTTGCGCATAGTCTTTACCGGCTCCCCAGGCAATGGAATAAAGGGTATCGCCTTTTCTCACCTTGTAAGTATCAGATTGGATTGAGCCTCTTTCTATTGCCGGCCGTTTTACACCATAAATAGATTCGACCGGAGCCGGCCTGTGAGCCTGAAAACTACATCCAGAAACCAGAGTGACCAACAGCACTGAGCCAAGACGCCAAAACAATGACGTCTTTCGTTGCAATAACTGGCTGAAATGCAATGGATTCAAGAATACTCCTGCACGCTGTAATAAGTATCAGGCTAAGCCGCCACTGATTAAAGGCACAAATTTCACCGCCTCGATCACCTGAGAAATAAACTGTCCCTTTTCCCGACGGATCTTCAACAACTGCTGACTCTCATCACCGACAGGGATCACCAATACTCCCCCCTCAGCCAACTGTTCCAGCAAGGCGGCAGGGATATCAGAGGCCGCCGCAGTCACCATGATGGCATCGAAGGGTGCCCTGTTGGGCCAGCCTTGCCAACCATCACCGTATTTGAAATGGACATTATGTAGATCCAGGCGTTTGAGACGTTGACGAGCTTGGATTTGCAGGCTTTTGATCCGCTCAACGGTGAAAAGTTCAGGCACCAACTGCGCCAATACCGCCGCCTGATACCCTGAGCCGGTACCAATTTCCAACACCTTGGCAGGATTATGCTCCAACAATAACTCAGTCATTCTCGCCACAATATAAGGCTGGGATATGGTCTGGCCTGAGCCTATAGGGAGAGCAGTGTTTTCATAAGCCTTATGCGCCAATGCGCCATCAAGAAACAACTCTCTGGGGGTTTTGGCCACCACCTGCAACAGACCCGGATGACGGATCCCTGCTTCCTGCAGTTTTTTGGTTAAATTCAATGCCGATGTGGAGGCTACCCGGGTCATAGTTTTTCTATCCAGTGTTGCAATTGAGACAGCTGCCGATAGGCGGTTAAATCTACAGTTAATGGGGTGATGGACACATATCCCTGAGACACAGCATAAAAGTCGGTATCTTCACCCACATCCAGTTCAATCCCGGGTGGCCCCAACCAAAATACCTCACGGCCGTGAGGATCTCTGGCTCTGACCATACCCTCAGCCTTATGACGGGCGCCGAGCCGAGTAACCCGTATCCCCTTGATTTCATCGAGAGGCAGATCCGGCACATTGATATTGAGGATCTGATCAGAGGCAATAGGATGCTTCTTAAGCCCCATGATGATCTTCACCGCATAGGCCACCGCAGTGTCATAATGCGTAAACTCACGTCCCACAAGGGATACGGCCACAGCCGGTAACCCCAGAAAACGCCCTTCCATCGCTGCTGCCACTGTGCCTGAATAGAGGGTATCGTCTCCCATATTGGCACCGGCATTGATCCCCGAGACCACCATGTCGGGTTCGCCTTCATAGAGTTCGCGAATCGCCAGATGAACACAATCGGTTGGTGTACCGTTTACCGAGATGTAGCCATTGTCTAACTTATTAATCCTTAAGGGGTTCGTCAAGGTTAAAGAGTTACTGGCTCCAGAGCAGTTGCGATCCGGTGCCACAGTGAGCACTTCGGCAACGGCTGACAAGGCTTCCGATAGGGCGCGGATCCCTGGTGCCGTTACCCCATCATCGTTGCTGACCAAGATTTTCATGCGGGATTTCCTTCCTGAGCCGCCTGGCGCTCACGCCACAAACGTTCGGTCACATCATCATAATCGAGCAGTTCCCGCAGTACTGAAGTTGCAAAGCTGCCGGCTGGAAGGCTGAACTCCAGCTCCAAAGTGTCCGGCTCGATAAACTGGTACTTCATCCCTTCGGGACGCAGCAACAGTGGTCGCCTTTCCTGCTCGAGCCCAGCTTTTTCCAGGCCTTCACAATCGGCGCGGTATTCGGCCAGCACCTGAGTCTCAAAGGCTAACGCATCGGCACTGCTAAGTGGCTGGCCCCTACCCCACATGGGCGCCGACAGCAAAATATCTTTCTCTGCCAGCCTTTGTTGCAATACCTCATCCCAGCGCTCGGCAACAAAGAAACTGCGGCTGCCGGCCAGCATGACACAGTCACCATCCAGACACTCAAGCCCATGGGTCGCCAGGCGCTGAGAGACCAGTTGATTAAACAATAATGAGCGCAGCGCCGACAGGTAGATAGAGCGCTTGTTTCTGTCTTTCACCTTGCGCCCCTGCAGCATCTGCCGCGCCATTTCTATGTTACGGCCGTTGTGACCAAAGCGCTGTTCACCGAAATAGTTGGGTACGCCGCTCCCGGCAATCGACTCCAGCCGCTGCAATACATCTTCCGGCTGGGTTATCTGGCGCAGAACCAGCTTGAAACGGTTCCCGGAAAGCGCGCCAATGCGCAGCTTCTTGTTATGACGCGCCGCACTCAATACCGTGATCGACTCACTGTTGAGGCTCAACCAATCCGGTGTTTCCTTACCCGGAATTCGTACGCCGAACCACTGCTCTGTGATGGCATTCTTGTCCTTCTGACCGGCAAAGGTCACCTCTTTGGGATGCACCTTGGCCAATTTGGCCAGCATCTCAGCCACCTGAACCGTATTCAGGCCATCTTTACGAATATGCAGCAGATGGTGCTCACCCTCGCCCGAGGGTAGAAAAGGCAGTATTTCCTGCACCTGAAAATCGCTGTTGCTGGTGCGCATATCGCCTTTGGAGAGAGGCTTGCCATAGAGAAAGTGTAATGAATTCATCTTATTTGAAATCTTTTCCTGTAAATGAGTCGGTATTACATACCGAACATCAGCACCACGGCTTCTACCGCAATGCCTTCACCGCGGCCGGTAAAGCCGAGTTTTTCTGTCGTGGTCGCCTTGACGTTGATGGAATCGAGATCTGTGTGCAGATCTTCAGCCAACATCTGCCGAATGGCTTCAATATGCGGCGCCATCTTGGGCGCCTGGGCAATAATGGTCACATCCAGGTTGCCGAGACGAAAGCCTTTGTCCAGTGCCAGGCGATAACAATGACGCAGCAGCACCCGGCTGTCGGCTCCCTTGAATTCGGCATCTGAATCGGGGAAGTGTTTACCTATGTCACCAAGTGCCATGGCGCCGAGTATCGCATCTGAAATCGCGTGCAATACCACATCACCATCCGAGTGCGCCAACAAGCCTGTGTGGTGCGGCACTTCCACCCCTCCCAGGATCAAGGGCGGCTCACCACCAAATTTATGTACATCAAAACCGTGTCCAATACGTATATTCATTGCTTGTTCCTGTATTCAGTTGCCCCGCTGATGCGCCAGATAAAGCGCTGCCAGCGGCAAGTCGTCCGGATGGGTTACCTTGATATTGTCACTGCGGCCGCTGATAAGCGCCGGGTGTATTCCGCGCCACTCCATCGCCGAGGCTTCGTCTGTCACCAGCACACCGGCGGCCAACGCCGCTTTCAGCGCCTCGGTCAAAGTAAGCAGTGGAAACAGCTGCGGCGTTAGCGCATGCCAGAGTGCTTCTCTGGCAACCGTTTCACTGATGCAGCCATCGACGCCACTGCGTTTCATGGTGTCGCGCACCGGTGCTGCCAGTATCGCCCCTTGTGGATGTTGTTTCCGTGAAGCAAGCAGCTTATCAATATCGCCATGGGTAAGGCAGGGTCTGGCAGCGTCGTGTACCAAAGCCCAGGTATTAGCGGGCAATTGCTTGTCGGCTACCAGGCTCTCAAGCGCCGCCAACACAGAATCGGCCCGCTCTTTACCGCCAGTGACAGTCTCCAACTTGGGATGACTGGCCACCGTCAGTTTGCCAAAAAAGCTATCTTCTGGGTTCAGCGCTACTATCACCTTTGAGATGCCGTTGTGGCTCAGCAAACCCTTGAGGGTTTGCTCCAAAATACAGGAGCCGGCAAGCGGCAGATACTGCTTGGGACAATCGGCGCCCATGCGACTGCCTATCCCCGCCGCAGGCACTATGGCAATCACTTGTTCATCACTGGGGAGCCCGGCCGCTATGGCTCGGGAGGAAATAGATTCGCTCATGGATATCCGTTATGTTGAAATTAGGCCGTTATTGATTGGCCAAAGACATGGAACGCTGCTCACCACCAACAACCCGATAAAAGGTTTCACCCTTCTTGATTAACCCCAGCTCATTGCGGGCACGCTCTTCCAGGGCTTCGGTACCGCTGCGTAGATCGCGGATCTCCTCTTTCAGTACCTGGTTACGTTCTTCGAGCCTGGCATTGCTGTCATTTTGAGCCGCTATCTGCTGTTCAAGATGGAAGTACTCCGGCAGACTGTTTTCTCCCAGCCAAAGACGATATTGCAGTAGCCCCAGCAGCAAGACGATGACAAAAAGCAGTCGTTTCATGGTGATAAATTCAGCTCATGTCCTAAAAATACGATTAGTGTTGATAGTACAACAAAAAAGGCCACCAAGTGGCGGCCTTTTGTAGCTGGGGGCGAAAATTACGCCTGACCTTTGATCTCACTCAGGCCGCGGTAGGCTGCCTTGGCGCCCAGTTGCTCTTCAATACGCAGCAGCTGGTTGTACTTGGCAACACGGTCAGAGCGGCACAGAGAGCCGGTCTTGATCTGGCCGGCTGCGGTACCTACTGCCAAGTCGGCAATGGTCGCATCTTCAGTTTCACCTGAGCGGTGAGAGATAACGGCGGTATAACCGGCTTCCTTGGCCATACGGATAGCGGCCAGAGTCTCGGTCAGAGAACCTATCTGGTTGAACTTGATCAGAATCGAGTTGGCAACGCCCTGCTCGATACCGCGAGACAGGATCTTGGTGTTGGTCACGAACAGGTCATCACCCACCAGCTGGATCTTGTCACCAAGGATCTTGGTCTGGTAAGCCCAGCCATCCCAATCAGACTCATCCAGGCCATCTTCGATAGAAACGATAGGATACTGCTCGGTCAGCGACTTGAGGAAGTCAGAGAAACCGTTGGAATCGAATACCTTGCCTTCACCGGCCAGGTCATACTTACCGTCTTTGTAGAACTCGGAAGCCGCACAATCCAGCGCCAGAGTCACATCTGTGCCGAGTTTGTAGCCAGCAGCTTCAACGGCTTCTTTGATAACAGCCAGGGCATCGGCGTTGGATGACAGGTTAGGCGCAAAACCGCCTTCGTCGCCCACGGCAGTGTTCAGGCCCTTGGACTTGAGCACCTTCTTCAGGTTGTGGAAGATTTCAGCGCCCATACGCAGGGCTTCACGGAAACTCTTGGCACCGACTGGCTGTACCATGAATTCCTGAATGTCGACGTTGTTGTCGGCATGCTCGCCACCGTTCAAGATGTTCATCATAGGAACCGGCATGCTGTACTGGCCAGGAGTCCCGTTCAGTTCGGCGATGTGAGCGTAAAGCGGCATACCTTTGAAGGCAGCAGCGGCCTTGGCAGCTGCCAAAGACACGGCCAGAATGGCGTTGGCGCCCAGCTTGTCTTTGTTTTCGGTGCCGTCCAGCGCGATCATGATGCCATCCAGCTCGGCTTGAGCCGTGGCATCTTTACCCAGCAGGGCTTCACGGATAGGACCGTTGACATTGTCAACAGCCTTTAGCACGCCTTTACCCAGATAGCGGGCCTTGTCGCCATCACGCAGTTCCAGCGCTTCACGGCTACCGGTAGAAGCACCTGATGGAGCTGCTGCCATACCGATGAAACCACCTTCCAGATGCACTTCAGCTTCTACAGTGGGGTTACCGCGAGAATCCATGATTTCGCGTCCAATGACGTTAATGATCTTAGCCATAATGTCCTCGATTAAAGTTAAAGAAAAAACCCATACCCATCTGAGCGTTCAGCGTCTCTCATATGGGTATTGGACTTTCACTTCACACTTCCCGGCGCACCGGGGATGAAAAAGCCGGAGCTGCCATAGCAGTCCGGCTCTTCTAGTTTAACCCAGATTACGCTTTTGGTAAGTACTGGCGGCGGCGACAAAACCTTCAAACAGCGGGTGACCGTCGCGAGGTGTGGAGGTGAATTCCGGATGGAACTGACCGGCAACAAACCAAGGGTGACCAGGTATCTCGATCATCTCTACCAGCTTGCGATCCGAAGACAAGCCACTGAAGACCAGGCCGGCTTTTTCCAGACGCTCACGGAAGGCGTTGTTCACTTCGTAACGATGGCGGTGACGCTCGATACAGGTGTTGCTCTTATAAGCCGCAGCGGCCTTGGTGCCTTCAATCAGATGGCACAGCTGAGCGCCAAGACGCATGGTACCGCCAAGATCTGAGGCCTCGTCACGCTGCTCCAGATTGCCTTCTTCATCGATCCATTCGGTGATCAGGCCCACAACAGGGAACGGGGTTTCCTTGTTGAATTCGGTAGAGTGGGCACCTTCCATGCCGGCGACATGACGGGCGAATTCAATCAGGGCAACCTGCATACCCAGACAGATACCAAAGTATGGCAGTTCGTTTTCACGGGCGTATTGAGCGGCAAGGATCTTACCTTCAACACCACGCTCACCAAAGCCGCCGGGAACCAGAATGCCATCCAGACCTTCCAGCACTTCAACGCCTTTGACTTCAACAGTCTGGGAGTCGATATACTTGATGTTCACCGAAACCCGGTTTTTGAGGCCGGCATGCTTCAACGCTTCGTTGACTGACTTGTAGGCATCCGGCAGTTCGATGTACTTGCCGACCATACCTATGGTCACTTCATTGTTTGGATTGGCTTCCTGATAAACCACGTTTTCCCATTCGGACAGGTCGGCTTCAGGGCAGCTCAGGCCAAAGCGCTTGACTACCAGCTCATCCAGCCCTTGTGAGCGCAGCAGCGCCGGGATCTTGTAGATGGAATCCACGTCTTTGAGGGAGATAACCGCCCGCTCTTCAACATTACAGAACAGGGAGATTTTGGCTCGCTCTGTGGCTGGAATAGCGCGGTCGCCACGGCAAACCAGAATATCCGGCGCAATACCGATAGAACGCAGCTCTTTAACTGAATGCTGAGTCGGCTTGGTTTTCACTTCCTGAGCCGGGCCGATAAAAGGCACCAGAGTCAGATGCATAAACAGGCTGCGATCGCGGCCCAATTCAACACCCAGCTGACGGATAGACTCGAGGAAAGGCAGAGATTCGATATCACCCACAGTACCACCAATTTCAACGATGGCGACATCATGGCCTTCACCGCCTTCGAGGACTTTTTCCTTGATGGCGTTGGTGATGTGCGGAATAACCTGAATAGTGGCACCCAGGTAGTCACCACGACGCTCCTTGCGCAGCACTTCCTCGTAGATACGACCTGTAGTGAAGTTGTTGCGGCGGTTCATCTTGGTACGGATGAAACGCTCATAGTGGCCCAAGTCCAGATCTGTCTCTGCGCCGTCCTCAGTGACAAATACTTCCCCGTGTTGGGTTGGGCTCATGGTTCCCGGATCAACGTTGATGTAAGGATCCAGCTTCATGATGGTTACATTCAGGCCTCTGGC
The DNA here is from genome assembly GCF_037953065.1 of Shewanella chilikensis. Classification (NCBI taxonomy): domain Bacteria; kingdom Pseudomonadati; phylum Pseudomonadota; class Gammaproteobacteria; order Alteromonadales; family Shewanellaceae; genus Shewanella; species Shewanella chilikensis. The sequence continues at coordinate 3,122,530 of NZ_CP149966.1, forward strand.
CTCTAAAATTGCCGCGAGCGATGCTGCTGCAATGCCTTTACCTAGTGATGAAACAACGCCACCAGTAACGAAGATATACCTTGTAGTCATGCTGAACCTGAGAAAAAAGAATGATAAATAGGTGCTCGAATGAAAGCACCAGGACGGGGCGACAGTATATCAAAGCCCCTGCCATTTACCAAACAGGAATGACGATAATTTTTACGCTCTGATCTCATTCGCGCATTTTTAATCCAGGCTTCGCCTTCTACTGGATTTCACCGCGCTCTTCACGCTTGACCTGATCCCAATAAGCATCCAGTGCCTGCAGATCATGTTCTGCAAACGGCTTGCCACTGGCATTGGCTTTTTGCTCGACGGCGCGAAAACGCCGCTCAAACTTGTTGTTGGCCCCTCTGAGGGCCTGCTCGGGATCCACTCCCAAGTGGCGCGCCAGATTCACCGCAGCAAACAGCAAATCGCCCACTTCATCCTCAACCCTGGCCTTATCCGGCATGGCTTGACGCGCTTCGTGCAACACTTCTTCAATCTCTTCCTGTACCTTGCCGACCACAGGCTCAAGCTCGGGCCAATCAAACCCTACCCGGGCGACCCGCTTTTGGATCTTACCCGCCCGCGCCAACGCCGGCAGCGCCTTGGGAATATCGTCCAGCACTGAGTGCAGCTCGCGCCCGGCACGCTCTGCCGCCTTGATACGCTCCCAGTTGTTCTTGGCATCCGGCGCCGAGTCAAAACTCAAGTCGGTATCGGCGGCAAACACATGGGGATGACGATTGATAAGCTTATTACATATCCGCTCAAGCACAGTGGCGAAATCAAACCAGCCCTTTTCCTTGCCAAGCTGACAATAGAACACCACCTGAAACAGCAGATCGCCAAGCTCAGAAGGTAACTCCTGCCAGTCGCGGCTCTCTATGGCGTCGGCCACTTCATAGGCTTCTTCCAGGGTGTAGGGCACTATGGAGTCAAAATCCTGCGCCCTGTCCCAGGGGCAACCCAGCTCAGGGTCCCTGAGCTTTGCCATAATCTCAAGCAATGCATTGATATCTGCCGCCACCGCCGTTACTCCTTTGTTGCTAATACGCTTACCAATCCAACGACTCTTTGATAAGTCTTAAAAAACAGCAGGACGCAACCTATGCGTCCTGTTTTAAATACCGGTCGAATACCGAACTGACCTCAGAGCCTGCGGGCTTCTATTACCCCGTCTATCTGGGTCAGCTTGGAGATAACCCGGGATAAACCGTCGAGGTTATAAAGCTCCATCTCAAGTTCAATGGCCGCAGTCTGGTTCTTGAGATCCGATGAGGAACTCATCGCCAGCACATTGGACTTTTCCGCCGCCAGCACAGAGGTGAGATCCCGCAGCAGACCGGTTCTGTCATTGGCCACCACTCGAATACGGATTTTGTAGCCGCCGGAGTAGTTTTCGCCCCAGACCACATCCACTACCCGCTCGGGATGGGCGCGCATCAGTTCCTTGACCTGCTCACAATCGGCTCTGTGCACCGAAATACCGCGCCCCTTGGTAATAAAACCGAAAATTTCATCACCGGGCACCGGCTGACAGCAGCGCGCCAGATGGCTCATCAGATTACCGACACCATTGACCTCAATCTGGCCGCGATTGGCGCCTATGGGTTTCTGCTGACCTTTCTTGACCAGCTCTTCCACCGCTTCTTCGTCAGAAGGCTCCTGAGTTCTGAGTCGACTCTGTACATGATTAACCACTTGGTTGAGGCGCACATCGCCGCCACCTATGGCCGCCAACAGGTCATCCATGTTGGTCATGTTGAAGCGCTCAATTGCGCTGCCGACATCCTTGAGTGTCAGCCCCACCCGCGCCAGTTCGGCTTCCAGCATCTCGCGTCCGGCCACCAGGTTCTTGTCCCTGTCCTGCTGCTTGAACCAGTGTTGGATCTTGCTGCGGGCTCTGGAGGTCTTGATATAACCCAGGTTGGGGTTAAGCCAATCCCGCTTCGGATTGGGATGCTTGGAGGTGATGATCTCGATGCGCTCACCGGTTTCCACCTGGTAGGTGAACGGCACTATGCGGCCATCGACCTTGGCGCCAATACACTTGTGGCCCACCTGGGAGTGGATATAGTAGGCAAAGTCCAGCACGGTTGAGCCGGCTGGCAAGTCCACCACTTCACCGGACGGGGTAAACACATAGACCCTGTCTTCGAAGACCTGGGCACGGATCTCCTCCACCAGGTTGCCGCTCTCGACCACATCTTCCTGCCACTGCAAAATCTTGCGCAGCCAGTTGATCTTCTCTTCGTAGCCACTCTGTTTGCCGGAGTGATTGCCCTCTTTATATTTCCAGTGAGCCGCCACCCCGAGCTCGGCATCTTCATGCATCTGCTGGGTACGAATTTGGATTTCGACTGTTTTGCCCTCCGGCCCCACCACCACAGTGTGAATCGACTGGTAGCCGTTGGGTTTGGGATTGGCAATATAGTCGTCAAACTCTCTGGGAATATGGTGCCAAAGGGTATGCACTACACCGAGCGCGCCGTAGCAGTCCTGCAGCCGGTCGGTGACGATTCGCACCGCTCGCACGTCAAACAGCTCGTCAAATTTAAGCTGCTTGCCGCGCATCTTGCGCCAGATGGAGTAGATATGTTTGGGGCGGCCATAGACCTTGGCACGAATGCCTTCTTCATCCAGCCGCGTTTGCAACTGATTGACAAAATTGTCGATAAAGACTTCACGGTCCAGGCGCTTGCCGTCCAGCTGCTTGGCAATCTCTTTATAGGTCTCGGGATGCAGATAACGAAACGAGATATCCTCCAGCTCCCACTTGAGCTGACCTATACCCAAACGGTTGGCCAGCGGCGCGTAGATGTCGGCAATTTCCCGGGCCAGCAATACCCGGGTTTCTTCATCGTCGTTTTTCACGGCCCGCAGCAAGCACACTCGCTCGGCCAGTTTGATCACCACGGCGCGTACATCTTCCACCATGGCCAGCAACATCTTACGGATATTGTCGATTTGCGGTTCGCTGCTGCGGCTGTCATTGCCCACCTTGAGTGCGCCTATGGCATCCATGGTCTTGACGCTGTTGACCAAGGTTGCCAACTCGGGGCCAAAGTCTTCGGTGAGCTTGGCTTCATCGACTATGCCCACCTCGAAAAACACAAATAAGATGGCAGCCTGCAGAGTTTCGATATCCATGTTGAGCGGCGCGAGGATCTCTATCATTTCCCGCGCCTTGGCCTGCAGCTCGGCTTTGGGACGCTTGCACTTACCCATAGGCAGTGCTTCCACCTTGGCTATCAGCTCCAACAAACGCCCGGCATCGGCGGAGTCGGCCACATAACGATTAACCCACTCATCCAGATTGAAATCAGGATCCTTAAAGTGTGCTTCGCGAACAGATACCATCTCACCTTCCTTTAGTGTCCGATTAACAGACTCAACAAGACTCCCTATCTTGAGCATACCCGATGGGATGTCAAACCCCCGTGAGTACCTTTATTGATAAAATTGACTCGATAGACAATAAAAGCATCAATTCCGCACAAACAAGGCCATGGCTTCGGTGTGATGGGTCTGGGGAAACATGTCCAACACACTGAGGCGCTCCAGGCGATAGCCTTGCTCGAGCAACAAGACGCTGTCCCGCGCCAGGCTCGCCGGATTACAGGAGACATACACCACCCGCTCAGGCGCGATGTTTTTCAGATAAGAAAGCGTCTCATAGGCGCCGGCCCGGGCGGGATCCAGCAGCAGCTTATCCACCTTACCAAGCCAGGGCTCGGCCGAGAGGTCGGCGCTGAGATCGGCGCAAAAGAACTGCAACCCTTCAAGCCCGGCCTGTTTGGCATTTTGTCTGGCTTGCTCAACCATGGCAGGCACGCCCTCGACACCTGTGACCCTAACGCCGGTGGCCGCCAGCGGTAGACTGAAGTTACCCATGCCGCAGAAAAGGTCCAGTATGTGCTCGCCGGCCTTGGGTTGCAGCCAATCTATGGCCTTGGCCACCATGGCGCGGTTTACTTCACCATTGACCTGAATAAAATTCCCCGGATTAAACTTAAGCGTCAGCTCATCGCCATCAGCGCCGGACAAGCGGTAGCTTGGCTGATTGCCCGAGAGGTAATCACACTCGCCCTGATTGTCCTGCAGCACCAACTGCAATCCTTGCTGCCCGGCAAAAGTCTTAAGCTTTTCCTTGTCTTTATTCACCAGTGGCCGGGTAATTCTCAGCACCACAAAACGACCGGCTTCGGTTTCAATCAGCTCCACATGACCAAGCTGAGCCACGCCCTGCAGGTGTGCCAGTTGCGCTGCTAACGGCTTTATCAGTTCCGACAACGAAGCCGCCAATACAGGACATTCGCCAATGGCCACTACCTTGCTGCTGGACTTGGCCCTGAACCCCAGGGTGAATTCGCGACTTTGTTTGTCATACCAGGTCGCCAGTCTGGCCTTGCGTCTATAATGCCAAGGGGCGGAAGCCAGCTCGCCTATCTCCGGCAGCTCGGATAGGCCAGAGAGTTTGGCAAACAACTCGGCCAGGGCCCGGCGCTTGTGCTGCCGCTGGCTCAAATCTGACAAGTGTTGCAGATCGCAGCCGCCGCAAAGCGCATAATGGGGGCATTGGGGTTCAACCCGCTCCGGCGATGTTTGGGTGATGCGGATGAGTTTGCCCCTGGCATAGTTCTTTTTTTGTTCGGTGAGCTGCACCTCGGCGCTCTCACCGGGTAACAAGCCGGGAATAAACACCACTTTGCCCTGATATTGACCGATCCCGGCACCCTGATGATCCAATCCGGAAGCCGTTAGTGACAGTTTTGCGGAGACTTTCTTGGATCTGTTTGGTTTTTCTCTAAAAAATTGTGCCATCTAGGCCCCTGAAACAATAAAAAACTGGCAAAGACGCCGGGATATCTGGCAGTCTATCTATAGCCGTAAAACAAACTATCTGGAATACCTATACCGCCCATGAACAGTGCGAATAACATGACCAAGTACAGCCTCAGATCCTGGGTGCTGGTATTGGCCCTGGCTCCTACCATTTTGGTCGGTATTCTTCTGGGCAGTTACTTTACCATAAATCGCTTTTATGAGCTTGAAGATACTCTCATAGAACAGGGCAGCAATATCATAGAGCCGCTGGCTATCGCCAGTGAGGTAGGCCTGGCCGCCAATAACCGCGAGGCCACCAAACGCCTACTCGCCGCGGCTCAGCTCAACAAGTCGACCTTGGTGAAATCCATCGCCATCTTCGATGCCGACAATCAACTGTTTGTCACCTCCCACTATCACAAAGACTTTGAGATTATGCGCTACAAGGGTGCCATCTCGGATCTGGCCCGCACCGAGTACGATCAGGTAGGCGACAGTCTGGTGCTGAGAGCGCCTATTTTCGCCGCCGGCAGTCTGCTGGCGGTAGACGATGCTCCCGGCTTCAATGAGAAACCTCTGGGTTATATCTCTTTGCTGCTCAACAAGGAAAAGGCGCTGCTGGAACAGCACAGAGCCGCGGTGGCGGCTTTTATCATAGTGCTTATCGGGGTGCAGCTGAATCTGCTGTTCACCTTCCGTTTGGTAAAGAATGTGACTCAGCCAATCACAGACATGGTGCGGGTGGTGGCCAAAATCCGCGAGGGCAAGCTGGATACCCGGCTGGAGGGCAATCTCATTGGTGAGCTGGATCTGCTCAAACGGGGGATTAACGCCATGGCGGGCTCCTTGTCGGAATACCATGACGAGATGCAGCAGAATATCGATCAGGCGACCTCGGATCTCAGGGAAACCCTGGAGCAGATTGAAATTCAGAACGTTGAACTGGACTTGGCCAAGAAACGGGCGCTGGAAGCCAGCCGAATAAAATCTGAATTTTTGGCCAACATGTCCCACGAACTGAGAACGCCGCTCAATGGCGTGATAGGTTTTGCCCGTCAACTATTGAAAACGCCGCTGCACGCCAGCCAGATGGAATATATTCGCACCATTGAACGCAGTGCCACCAACCTGCTGAGTATCATTAACGACATCCTCGACTTCTCCAAGTTGGAAGCCGGCAAAATGGTGCTGGAAACCATGCCGTTTGCCCTCAGGGAAACCCTGGATGACACCATGATGCTACTGGCCGGTTCTGCCCACGAGAAGGGGCTGGAACTTGTGGTGGATGTGGCCCCGGAAGTGCCGGATGCCGTCAGCGGCGATGCCATGCGGGTGGGTCAGATCATCACCAATCTGGTGGGCAATGCCATCAAGTTTACCGATCAGGGCAGCGTGCTGTTGAAGGTGGATATCAGCAACATCAAGGAAGACAAGTTGCTGCTTCACTGTGAGGTGTCAGATACAGGTATTGGCATTGAAGAAAGCCAGCAGGAGTTGCTGTTTCAGGCGTTCGGCCAGGCCGATTCATCTATCTCACGCCGCTTCGGCGGTACCGGCCTTGGGCTGGTGATCACCAAACGCCTCATTAACCAGATGGGCGGCCAGATAGGCTTTAGCTCCCGGGTGGGTAAAGGCTCCACCTTCTGGTTTACCCTGCCACTGATGACCAGCCAGTTCCCGATAGGTGAACCGCTGCCACTGGAGCAGCTCAGAGGCAAGACGGTATTGCTGTTTGAACCCAGGCCCTTGACCCGCTCTGTGCTCAACCGCCGTCTGCAACAATGGCAGATGCAGGTCAACAGTGTTCACACTGTGCCGCAATTGGAAGCCGAGCTTGCTCAAGACAAGGCGCATTTCCACTATGTGCTGCTCGGCTGTCACGGTTTCGATGGCCCGACTCAGTTGCAGTCGGTGCTCAAGAGTGCCAGACAAGTGACTGAGGCCCTTATTGCGCTGTTCGACTGCCATGATCAAGAGGCACTGGAGCGCTATATTCGCCCTGTGGTAGACCTTGTTCTGAGCATTCCTGCCAGCGAATACCTGATGGCACGCAACATGATTTATCTGCCACAGGAATCTGAACTCAAGCCCGCCCTGCCCAAGCTGGTTGAGCCGCAGCAGCGCCACAAACTCAATGTGCTGGCGGTGGATGACAACCCGGCCAATCTCAAGCTGATTGACACCCTGCTCGATGAATTGGTTACAGGGGTGACCACCGCCAGTAATGGCGAGCAAGCGGTGAATCTGGCCAAACAGCGCAGCTTTGATTTGATTTTTATGGATATCCAGATGCCGGGAACCGATGGCATTACCGCCACCCGGCTCATTCGTCAGGACTCGTTGAACCGCAATACCCCCATCATTGCGGTAACCGCCCACGCCATCAATGAGGAGCGCGAGCGGATCCTCAATAGCGGCATGGATGGCTACCTGCCCAAGCCCATAGATGAAGCTGCACTGAAAGGAGTGATCAGCCGCTGGATTACCCGGCCCAAGTTTACCCATTTTGACCAGCACACCCTCAACTGGGAGCTGTGTCTGACCCAGGTCAATCAGAAACAGGATCTGGCGCTGGATATGCTCAGAATGCTAATTGACTCCATACCGGACACCACCAGCAACATTCAGGAATCGCTGGAGCAGGATGACGCCGCCAAAATGCAGGCTTGTGTCCACAAACTGCACGGTGCCTGTTGCTACTGCGGCGTACCGACGTTGCAAAAACTCTGTCAAACCGTGGAAGGCGGTCTCAAACAAGGCAGCAGCATTGCCGAGCTGGAGCCGGAAATACTGGAGTTACTTGATGAGTTAACTAAGGTAGAATCTGCGGCAAAACAAGTGATATCCCAACTTTCGATGGATTTAACCGATGACAACTAAACCTGGCTTCTTTAAACGCCTAAAGGCGCTGGAACTGCCACAAAAGAAACTCTTTGCCGTGGCGCTGTGCCAGCGTATGTACCCCAACTACCAACTGTTTTCCGAGGTGTGTGAATTCGGCGATCCCCAGGTATTGGATACGGTACTCAACCTGTTGTGGCAGTCTTTATATGACCGCAAACTCAAGCTGAACCTTGAGCTGCAGATGGCAAAACTGGAAGAAAACACCCCGGAGCCGCCCCAATTCGACGCCTATGGAGTCTACCCGGCGATGGATGCCGCAGTGGCACTCAGTTCACTGCTGGGCGCACTGGAAAGCAAGGTGGAAGACGACATCACCAATATCTCCAAGCTGTCATCCGGTACCGTGGCCCACTATATCGAAGCCATAGCCGATCCCGAATTGGATGGTGAGGCATTAGACGAGTTTGTCTTCAGCCACGAAGTAATGCAGGAAGAGCGCGAGTTGCAGGCATCCTTGCTGGAAATTATCGAGGAAAACCCGCAGATAACTGCGGATTTTGTCAAAGCACTACGCAAAGAAATCGTCATGAACGGCGTGTCCAACATAGGAATAAGCGTTCAACAAGATGCGTAAGCTTGTTTATCGCGGTTATATCCTCAGCAATACCGATGGACTCACCGACAGCTGGACCCTGACCATAGGCCAGACCAGCCGCACCGGTTCTTTGTTCGAACTAAGAAGACAAATCAACTTCTTTGAAGAGTTGGGGATATTGCCACAGCCCAAAATGACTGACCAGCAAGTCAAAGGCAATTCATCGGCTCCACAAGGGAAGACAAGAAATAAACAGCTCTCCCCAAAGAAGCATTTCCGCAAAAGTATCAACCCACAAGGCCGGACGGGCAAATAGTCCGGCTTAGGGTTTAGGTGCTTTGAAGAACTGGCTCTCCAGGGCCTTGAATTTAATCAAATCATTCTTGTCTCCCTCCTGACTATCAATTACTCTGAAACCATATTGGCAATGGATAGCTTAGCTTCAGCCCAAAGGTCCAAACCCAAGAAGCGACATAAGTCTTAATGGAAAGCAACCGCTTTAGGCCGGGACGTGAAGACTTGATGGGATGACCTCAGGATCATCCACCAAGTAACAGGGAAGTTTGTCATCTCTCCCAGTTGCAATAAATCAACTCAACATACCGTCTGGTGGAATTCAAGATGCTTTAATCATCAGCATCATCCAACAGTCTCTATGTGAAAAGTTAACCAGAAGTTTTTCTACGGCCAGTATTGTTATACCTCTGCCATCTCATGGTATTAGCCAAAAACAATCACTTTTGGGAGACTCAACTTGACCATTAAAGCGCTGCTTTTTCTTATCTGCCTGTCGGCAGCGGGTATTGTCCATATAACAACGGCCAAAGCAGACCCTGTCGCCGCTCAAGCGCCAGGGGCTGAGCATGCACTGCAAAGGCTCAGTAGCAAAAGCCAACCCAAGACTCAGGTGATGGTGCTTGGCAGCCTGCACCTGAGCAATATCAAACAGCAATTGGACAGCCGCTCGCTATCCTCGATCCTTGAGCCACTCTCCCGTTACCAGCCTACGGCCATAGCGGTAGAGTCACTGCGGCCAGAGGATATTGCCACCATGATCAACGGCTCAGGCGAGTATCAAACTGTGTTGGATCATTTTGTAGGACAAAGATTTCTGGCGCTGGCGATAAAGGAGCAGCAGAAGTTGCAGCTCTCGGCGCAAAAGGCGCTTGAGAGTCTGGAGCCCTTATTGGATAAGGCCAGCCTTGAACCTGTGCAGCGAGCAAGACTCATCAAGTTAGCCGTTGCCGCCTATCACAAAGAGCTAGCCCTGCTGCACTGGCATTATTTGGACAAAACTGCAGCGAGCACAGCGATTTCCACCGAGTTACAGCACTACCTGGAGCAACTTGCCGCGAGCAATAACGAGAAAAACACCCTTGGCAACAACCTGGCCATGGCACTGAAGCTCAAGCGCATTTATCCGATAGATGATCATCTGGATAAAGATCTCTACCGCCCCATCGAAGCGCGACTGCTGGAGTCTTACAATCAGTCGCCTCATGCCGCCGCTTTGGCCAAAAGCGACTATATCAACAAGCCACAAAGGCTAAAGACTGAGGCGCTCGAGACAGGCAACTGGTTGCCGCTCTTTTCCTGGCTAAACAGCCAGGAGTACCAGACAGCCGTCATTGACCAGGAGTGGAGCCTGTTTATCGATAAAGATTTACCCCCGGATGCGGCGCTCTCCCGGGTTGCCCTTTGGGAGATACGCAATCTCAACATGAGCTCGCACATCATGCGCGTGGTGGCAGCTAACCCTGGAGGTCGAGTGCTGGTGATAGTCGGAGCCAGCCACAAGGTGTTTCTGGAGCAGTATTTGGCCAATATGTTAGGGGTTAAACTGATCCAGCCTCAGCAGTATTTTACTGCCCCCCAAAGTCCACATGACAACCGCTGAAGAGCCAATAGCTGGTTTTAGTTGTAAACAAGGAACCCCATGAAACAATTACATAGTGTCGCCTGGCTACATAAAAAAAACGCTGAAGTCTTGTGTGTCAAATCCAAGGGCAAAGATAAATTCTTTATTCCCGGCGGCAAACCTGAACCAGGTGAAACCCTTGAACAAGCCCTGACACGGGAACTGCAGGAAGAGCTCAGCATAGAACTGCAGCAAGACACCATTTGCCACAGGTTCAGCATCACGGATAAGGCCTTTGGCCTTGAGGACACTGAGCTGACCATGCACTGTTTCAGCGCGGGCTTTAGTGGCGACATCAATACCGCAGCCGAGATAGAAAGCCTGGACTGGATAGGCATAGCAGATATGGCAAAATGCGCACCGGCGGCCCAGCAGGCAATCGTAAAATTGCTTGGCAGCGACCATTGAATCGACGTTCGCCGGAGCACCTTTGTCCAACTTGGTCTATCCTGCAGCCAGATAACACAGAGTCAGGCTCGCACTCGCAAGCGAGCCAGGGAGAACACAGATGGACAAAAAATTGCAGCAAACTGACGGTAGCGTTTCTATCGACCACAAGATTGCCGCCCTGGGCGGCTGGCGCGCCGAGATGCTTGGCCATATCCGCGAACTTATCAAGGCGGCGATTCCCGAGGTAGTTGAAGAGTGCAAATGGGTAAAGCCAACTAACCCGTCCGGTGTACCTGTATGGTCAAGCCAAGGCATACTCTGTACCGGCGAGTCATACAAAGCCAAATTGAAACTGACATTTGCCAATGGCGCTTCGCTGGCGGATCCCCACCAGCTGTTTAATGCAGGTCTTGAGGGCAAACAGCGTAGAGCCATAGATATTACCCAGGGCCAACCCTTGGATGAAGCGGCTTTCAAGGCACTGATAAGCGCCGCTGCCGACTTTAACCACAACAAGGCCCTGAAACAATCAAAGCGGTAAGTAGGCTGCCAGAGCAGCAGCAAAGATGCACCAAGCTATAGATGTACAAATCTAAGGAAGGTCAATGAATAAACTGTTTATTCGCCGTTTGGCAATATTATGTTTGCCCTTAATTTCCCTCTGCCTGGTGCCTACGGCAATGGCCGAAGTAGATGAGCTTTTCAAGCAGTATCTGCAGGGCCATTATCAGTTGGTTGGCAAAGCCATTGACTCAGATGCCAGCTACACGGGCAAAATGAGCATTTATGAGCAGGGCGGCGAACTTAAGGTGCATCGGGAGATAGAAGGTGTAAGCATTCAAGGGACCGCGACCATAGAGCCGGTGCTGAACGGCGATGCCAAGGTGCTTAGGATCCGCTTTCAGCAACAAGAGCGGGATATTGAAGCCAACTGCCTGTGGCGCGGCGATTTGGATAACTATGCCCGCATCAGCTGTTACCTGTATCATCCGGGGGAAGACACAGAAAACCCAGGTCTGGAGGCACTGTTTCACTTGAGGCAGCACTGATGGGCAGAATAAACAAACCAGGCTTGCCATCAGGTATTCAACACCTTTAACTTATTCATTCTCTTTGGCAATCAAACAGGGAAGTCACTATGAATCGTAAACTCATCGCTTTAATCAGCAGCGCGTTAATGCTGGTTATTGGCACTACTGCGCAGGCCTGTACCCGCGCCGTCTATCACGGCGAAGACCAGTTGGTGATCACCGCCCGCTCCATGGACTGGCGCGACGAAATCCCGGCGAGTCTGTGGCTGTTTCCCCGCGGCATGCAGCGTCATGGGGCAGTCGGCGACAACTCAGTCACCTGGACCTCACGCTACGGCAGCCTGATCACCAGCGCCTTTGATATCTCAAGCACCGACGGCATGAATGAGAAGGGCCTGGTGGCCAATCTGCTCTGGCTGGCAGAGTCGAGTTATCCCGAATACCAGGGTAAACGAAAAGGCTTGTCGGTCGCCGCCTGGGTGCAATATGTACTGGATAACTTTGCCACAGTCGCCGAAACTGTCGATGCTTTGAGAGCCGAGCCTTTTGTGGTGGTTTCCGCCAATATTCCCGGCACCCAACGCTTTGCCACCCTGCATCTGTCGATTTCCGATGCCACAGGTGACAGCGCCATATTCGAGTACATAGACGGCAAGCTGGTAATCCATCACGACCCAAAGTACCGGGTCATGACCAACTCCCCCATCTTCGAGCAGCAACTGGCACTGAACCAGTATTGGCAGCAGATTGGCGGCTTCACCATGTTACCGGGAACCAACCGCGCCGCTGACAGGTTTGTCAGGGCCTCTTTCTATATGGATGCCATTCCCAAGACAGCCAATACCCGAGTAGCGGTTGCCGGCGCCTTCAGCGTCATTCGTAACGCCTCTGTGCCCTTCGGCATAGCTTCCGAGACTGAGCCGAATATCTCTTCAACCCGGTGGCGCTCGGTCTCGGATCATAAAAATCGGGTGTATTACTTTGAAACCGCCTTGACCCCCAACACCTTCTGGGTCGATATGAAGGGCATCAACTTTGACAAGCTGCAAAAGGTGAAAAAGCTGACCATTAACAACAGCAGCCTCTACTCAGGTAACGCACTACCGGACTTTGTCACGGCCAAGCCCTTTACGTTCGCCGGGCTTTAATCTCTAAACAGGCTGGGAGCCTAGGCTCCCGTCTACCTTGCCCAACCTGCTGTTAAATGCGCATACCAACTAAAGGACTCAAGCTGTTCAGCCCGGCTTAAGGCTGATAGCCGATACTGTGACTTCTAAGAACCTTTGCAGGAGTCCTGTGGATGAAGCAGTCCAACACCCTAGGCAAAAAGCATTTCCCCGCCAGAAAAGCAGCTCTCTGGATGTTTTCGGCGCTTGCCCTTGGCACTCTCTCCGGCTGCGGCTGGTTTGCCACAGATGAAAAGGCACAACTGGAGCAGCAGTGGCTCGCCAGGGATCAGCAATTACAACAAGCCATTGAGCAGATCCGCTCTCAAGGTCTGGATGCCATCAATCGCGGCGCCGAGGTCAGCTCAGTGACCGCCTGCGTCGCTGAAAAGCTCAGCCAGGATCCGCTTGGTGAACTGATCCAGGTCGATGGCGTATTGGCAGAGCCCGCCAGGGTCAGCGAGCTACTCGGCCAAATTCAACAGCTATTGGAGCAAGGCTTCAGCTTTGAAAACGCAGCCGCACTGCTGAATAAGGGCGCGGATCTCGCCGCCTATGTCAGCACACTTATCGAATCCCAGGGAATAGACAAGGCTTTGGCGGATGTCGAACAGCTACTGAAAAACGGCACTGATATTAAAGATCAGCAGCTCGGTGGCCACTTGCAAACCCTGCTGAACCAATGCCGCCAATCCCCTCCTAAAGGGAATGGATAGCGGCCGAACATCGTTCCGCTAAAAAAGGTGGCGACTATCCAGTTGCCACCACCTTAAGCAAAGCTCAATAACTGTTGCTATCTTGCCGCCGCTCTCCCCAGTCCTTGCCCGGTTAGGTTTTAATATCCATCACTGCAACCTCTCCAAATAAAAGGCCAGTGGCAGTTCCCCGACCAGGGACCAAAACCTCATTGCAGTTGATTTTACTGTTAATCCAATAAAAACCAGATGATTACGCCATAGCATTAAATCTTGGCTGTGATAGAGTCTCTTTGAACAAGGATCCGAGTCTGAATGTAATGGAGGCCATATGAGCACAGCAGTTCCACGTACCGTCACTTCTCCAAAAAAGTTCATTATTGGCAAAGGCTTATTGTCGCAAATGCACGAATATGTGCATGACTTCGGCGACAATGCTTTTATTATCGCCGATGAGTTTATTCTCAGCAGGCTTGAGAACGAAGCCCTGACGGGGCTTGAGCAAAACGGCATCAACAACCAACTGGAAAAATTCAACTACGAGTGCAGTGAAGTCGAGATCCAGCGTCTTGTCGCCCTGGCTGAGCAGGCTCATGCCAACGTAATTGTCGGTGTCGGCGGCGGTAAGACACTGGATGTCGCCAAGGCCGTTGCCTTCCACCTTAAGCACCCTGTCGTTCTCTACCCCACCATAGCGTCAACCGATGCTCCCTGTACGGCTTTATCAGTGATTTATACCGAAGCGGGTGAGTTTGAACGCTATCTGTTCCTGCCACAAAATCCGGATGCCGTGATTGCCGACACCAGCATAATCGCTGCCGCGCCGGCGCGTTTCTTCGCTGCAGGTATAGGCGATGCCCTGGCCACCTACTTTGAAGCCAGGGCCTGTTATCAAGCCGACGGTGTCAACCTGGTGCTGAAAAAGCCTTCGCGTACCGGCCTTGGTCTGGCACAACTGTGCTATCAATTGCTCAGTGAAAATGTGGCCGCCGCCATGGATGCGGTAAACAATAAGATAGTCACCCCGGCGCTGGAGCAAACCATAGAAGCAACCATCTATTTAAGCGGTGTTGGTGCCGAAGCCGGTGGCCTGGCGGCAGCGCACGCAGTCAATAACGGCATGTCGGCAGTTGCCGAATTACATAACGCCCAGCACGGCGAAAAGGTGGTCTTTGGCCTCTTGACCCAACTGGTGCTGGAAAACGCCCCACAGAGCGAAATCGACAATGTTATCCGCATCATTAAAACCGCGGGTTTGCCGCTGACTCTGGCAGATATGGGGCTGAAACAATTCCGTGAGGAGGAGTGGCGTAAAGTTGCCGAAATCGCCTGCGCCGAAGGCGATACCATGGGCAATATGCCTATGGCGGTCAGTGCCGATGATGTCTATCAGGCAATGATCGCAGCCAATGCCATGGCCGAACGCTATAGCCACCAGAACTGACAAGATACAAAGGATGCAACCTCTCTCCCGAAAGCGAGGGGTTGCATCTTCCCTTGCGCAAGATCAAAACGATAAGTTGCATTTTTGTTGGTCAATGCTGTTTTTAAGTTTTTTAAAAACAAAGAATTAACAAAAAAGGATTAAAAATCACCGACCGGTAGACATCAGGCGACTGATGCGATCAAGATCACACAAATGTCGCCATTTAAAGCGTAGAAAGGTTTGAGCTTTTTCTTGCCACTCGCCTCTGAGGGGCAAAACCCACGATAACTTCAAACATTTTCACCCGATGCCAGGAGTTGGCATCAATACCCTATTACTTGCAACGCTGGGAGGAACACATGGCATATGCAACGATCAATCCCTTCACGGGAGAGCTCATCAAAGAATTTCCCAATGCCACTGATGCCGAAGTCACAGAGGCAATTGAATCGGCCCACCAGGCCTTTTTGAGTTGGCGCAATACCTCTTTTGCCAACAAGGCTGAAATACTCAATCGGGCTGCTGCCCTGCTCAGAGACAGCAAGCGCCGCTATGCAGAGCTGCTGACCCTAGAGATGGGTAAAGTCATTGGAGAGGCCGAGGCCGAAGTAGAACTGTCGGCGCAGATCCTCGAATACTATGCCGAGCATGCCGAGAGACTGCTGGCACCGCAGAAACTGCCTGTGGCCGATCCCGCCGAAGGGGAAGCGCTGCTGGTCAATGAACCTCTTGGGGTCTTGCTGGCCATTGAACCCTGGAACTTCCCCTATTACCAGATAGCCAGGATCTTGGCTCCGCAACTTTCTGCCGGCAACACCCTGCTGCTGAAACACGCTTCCAATGTGCCTCAGTGCGCCGCCGCTTTTGAGAGCCTGATGCGGGATGCCGGACTGCCACAGGGCGCCTTCCAGAACCTGTATGCTACCCGGGATCAAGTCGAGCAGATCATCAACTCACCCAAGGTACATGGCGTAGCTCTGACCGGCTCTGAAGGTGCAGGCGCCGTTATTGCCTCTCAGGCCGGTAAGGCGCTGAAAAAATCCACTCTGGAGCTGGGCGGCTCTGACGCCTTTATCGTGCTGGAAGATGCCGAGCTTGAGAAAACCATAGATTGGGCGGTATTCGGCCGTCACTGGAATGCCGGTCAGGTATGTGTTTCATCCAAACGGATGATCCTGGTGGAAGCCATTTATGACAAGTTTATGGAAGGCTATACCAAAGGCGTAGCCGCGCTTAAAGCCGGTGACCCTATGGATCCGAACACGACTCTGGCGCCCCTGTCTTCCCAGGGTGCTGCCGATGAAGTGAAGCAGAAAATTCGTGAAGCGGTTGAGCATGGTGCCACAGCTACCGAAGTTGGTCCCAAAGTGCCGGAGCAAGGCGCTTTTGTACAGCCGACCATACTTACCAATGTGACCCCGGACAACCCGGCTTACTATTGGGAGTTCTTCGGCCCTGTCTCCATGATCCTCAAGGCAAAGGATGAACAGGAAGCGATTGCCATTGCCAACGATTCGCCCTTCGGCCTCGGTGGCTCTGTGTTCACCGCCGATGAACAGCGCGGTCTGGCGGTAGCCAAGCAAGTCTCTACCGGGATGATGTTTGTCAACCACCCCACCATGGTTAAGGCTGATTTGCCCTTTGGCGGCATCCGCCGCTCCGGCTATGGTCGTGAACTGATCGACTTAGGCCTGAAAGAGTTCGTCAACCACAAGTTGATCAACGTGGTGGATATCAACGCTCCCTTCTGATCGCGCTTGAAGCATATTTAGTTCGATAAAGACCCGAGCACCTGGCCGGGTCTTTTATCGCCACAGTCAAATCGACTGGCAAACTGACTGGTGTTGGCACAAAGCACAGAACGCGGCTGCGCCAAAACGGGAATAGCCAATGGTATGCCCTTGTATTCAATACCTTGTCCATGTCATCTTAACCGATACCTAATACTCAAAACCGTGTAATTCATGTCCGGACTGGAAAAGAAACTGCCACCCCTGGCGCTCTTGCTGCTGTTTGCGCTACTGTTGCAACTGACATCCTATTACTTACCCTCTTCAAACCTGCATCCGACCTTTAGTTTGGGGCTCGCTGTTTCTCTGTTGACTGCTGGGCTGGTTATTCCTTTGGCAGGAGTACTGAGCTTCAAACGCCATGGAACCACGCCGGATCCCAGGGTGCCGGAACAGAGTTCGGCCTTGGTGACCTCAGGTATTTACCGCTGCTCACGCAACCCCATGTACCTGGGGTTTGTACTCTTGCTGCTGGCACAGGCCGTCTTTCTCAACAGTCTCTGGTTACTGTTTTTAATCGCCCTTTTTGTTGCTTATTTGCAACGCTTTCAAATCCTTCCGGAAGAACGGGCAATGCAGCAACTCTTTGGTGACAGCTACCGCTTGTATTGTCAAAAAGTCAGACGCTGGATTTAGCCGCTTATCTAGCGAAGAAAAAGCATGACGGAGCCAAAGATGCTTACTCCCAGAGCACTATAGCCGTGACCCAGCTCACAACCATATTATCCGCCGCTAATTCAGCTTCCCAGTTTGCATCTTTAGCTCATCCCCGAGACGCTATCGCCGCACATCTCTGGCATAATTGCCGCTGACGGTCAACCACATTTTTTGAGACACTGCCATGCCCCTGTTTGCCAGAGCCTCCGCCTTCGCCGATTTTATCTACCGCCATTCCCGTGCCGTACACACGGTAAAACTGGCCTTGGCGCTGTTTATTGCCGCCGCCATCAACACCATCTGGTCTTTGCCTCATTTTGTCTGGAGTATGGTCACCATAGTGATCATCATGATGGGCCTGCCACAGGTGGGCGGCGCTATCGAAAAATCGCTGCAGCGGGCTGTAGGCACCTGCCTGGGCTCGGCTTACGGGGTCTCTTTGGTGATCTTGATGAACGGCTATTGGGATCTGATGGGGTTGCTGATCCTCGGGGTCAGCATAGTCTGTTATCTCAACGCCGGCCGTTACAGCTATGCCTATCTGGTAGCTGGGTTCACCATGATCATAGTGATAGGTGACGCCAACCACGACACCTCAGAAGCTCTGTGGCGTACCGCCAATATTCTCATCGGCTGCGTGATTGCCGTGCTGGTCTCCCTGTTTGTGCTGCCAATCAAGGCCAAACAGGACTGGCGGGCACAACTGGCAAGTTCACTGAAAATCATGACCCAAGTGTTGGAGCAGCATCTCAATGCCGGCCAGGAAGAGCCGGAAAATGCCCGTAAGTCGCTGGAGACGGCAATGAAGGCGGTGCTGGCGCAGAAAAAGCTGCTGTTTTCGCTGGAATGGGAAAGCCAAACATTAAAGAAAGAGGCCCAGACTCTAACCGAGCTGGCCAACAAACAGATAAGGGTGATCACGCTTTTGGAACTACTGCTGCTCACCCGCTGGAAGGCCGAAGAAGATGCGGCTTACGCCAGAGTTAAGCAGGTGGCCAGTGGGCTGCAGCGAGAGTTCGCCTATCTGGCGGACTATGTGGCCGGCAACACGCCCGACTGTCCTAAACTCCCCTTGGGACTTGGTTATCAATTGCAGCAACAGCTGCTTAAGCAACTGCCATCTGAATCGAGCGACGACTCGCCGGAAGCGGCGCATCAAGACTTTGCGCTCAGCGGTTACAGCTGGCTTATCTATCAACTTGCCCAGGCACTGTTGGCCATTCATGGCGAGCTGGCCAGTCTGGATCTGGCCTATAAGCGCAAAGCATCTGCCCAGCGCCAGTTGGATATTCCCGAGTAATTGGCCGAGTAATCAGCCAATTGCCGGGCGTTACAGTCGCAACAGATCCTGCTGATGAAAGTGAACCACAACCTCGGGGTCGAGCTTGAGTGCCAGATCCAGTATATGGCTGATGCTGATGGGTCCCTCGCCCATCTGGCTTAAGCTGTTGTAATAGCCGAGTAAGGGTAAGGCCCAGTCGCGGCGCCTTTCAATCAGCTGCTGGTACAACAGGGCCGCCTCTTGGTATTGTTTCTGCTCATAGCTCAGCATGGCTTTGAGATAGACAAGCTGCAAGTAAGCACGGCCCTGACGCTTTAACCCCTTGTCGAGCTGCGCTAGAGCCTCATCGGATTGTCCCAACGCCCGCAAGCTGACAGCCTGATAGAACTGCAGCTTATCCAGATAGTCATACTGCCTCGCAGCGCGTTGATAACTCTTGAGCGCCGCCTCATGCTGGCCCATTTGTGCCAAGATATTACCTTTGAGCATCTGGCCATCGGCCCAAAGCTGAGGCTTGTTATTGAGATAGCGGTTTATCTGTTCCAGCGCCGCCGAATAGTTCCGGGTTTCATAGATTGCCCTGGCAATATCCAACCTGAGATCCCGCTCCGATCCCAAAGCCTCGGCTTTGCGGTAATCGGCCAGTGCGCCGACATAGTCCGGACTCTGGCGCTGGGAATAAGCGGACAGCACCTGAGCCTTGGCCGCGGCGCGGAAAAAATACAGCTCAGGGTCCTTGGACAGCATGAGCTCGGCCTTATCATAGGCTGCCACCGCCTTGGGATAATTAGGGAGATTACTGAAGTAATAAAGCTGACCAAGCAAAAATGCCAGCCGCCCCGAATCCGGGTAGTTTGCCATGGCCGTATCCAGCCTGGGCGCCGCCTCTGCCATCTTCCTTTCAAAAATAAGCTTTTGAATCACTTTAACTTCTGAATTTGGCACCTTCTGCCCGGCGACAGCATGTTGCAACTGGCTTAAGCCCAGTGACAAACTCAACAATAAAACCGGTAACACCCGCCATAACAGGCAATATCCGATGGGAGAACTGAACGACATAAGCTTCCTTTCTTTATATCTTTGGCTTTTCGCGATTGAATTTTTATCTTTTGAGTATTTTAAATACTGCGCCTCGCATCAGTCCCAAATCAGTTCGCGATAGTGCTTACGACAAACAGACTCATAACTCTCGTTGCCACCTATGGCTACCTGCTCTCCTTCTCGTACCGGGTTGCCCGTACCATCACGACGGATCACCATATTGGCCTTGCGACCACAGTGACAGATGGTTTTCAGCTCTACCAGCTTATCGGCCCAGGCCAAGAGGTACTGGCTGCCGACAAACAGTTCGCCCTGGAAATCGGTACGCAAACCGTAACAGAGTACGGGAATATCCAGGATGTCGACCACATAGGCCAGTTGCTTGACCTGCTCTTTACTGAGGAACTGGGATTCATCAAACAGCACGCAGTGCAGAGGCTGGCGTTCGTGTTCAGCGCGGATCATCTCAAGCAGATTATCGTCATGGGCAAAAATGCGTGCATCAGATTCAATACCGATCCTGGAGGCGACCTTTCCCACTCCAAAACGGTCATCTATCGCCGGGGTCATCACCAGGGTGTGCATGCCGCGTTCACGATAGTTATAGGATGACTGCAGTAAAGAGGTGGATTTTCCGGCATTCATCGCCGAATAGTAGAAATAAAGTTGCGCCAAAACGGCTCTCCCCTGAGAAAAATTCCGGCCGCAATTTTACACTTTTTACCACATAAATACAGGACGCATGCCCCATGCCATCAAACTTGGGCATTGATTCAGTATTCACTGAATCTAGTCATTAAAATCAATTTGTTACACTTCTACCTCAATAAGCCTCTGGCATATAAACATCAGGATTATGTAGGCTATAATCATCAAATTCAGCCACTTTTAAGCAACAAGTGCTAAATTGCGCTAAAAAACTCATAACTAAAGATGGAAGTCATATCAATGCGAAAATCTCTTCTGGCGCTGGCCGTTGGCGCCACTCTGGCTATTTCTGGCTGCAGCACCCACACGTCTCAAGACACCAATCTGGCAAGAGCTGAAGCCACCCAAAACAACCCACTTTTTGCCAAGAGCACCTTGCAATATCAGGCTCCGGATTTTCGCCTGATCAAAGATGAACACTTCAAGCCTGCGCTGGAAGCCGGTATTGCCGAGCACTACCAGGAAGTGCTGGCCATTGCCAACAATCCAGAGAAACCCACTTTTGCCAACACTATTGTGGCGTTGGAAAAGTCCGGTGAACTACTGAGCCGCGCCTCAAGCGTTTTCTATAACCTGACCAGCTCCAACTCCAACCCTGAACTGCGTAAAATTCAGGGTGAAATGGCACCAAAGATGGCGGCCCATTCAGACAACGTCAATCTCAACCCGGAGCTGTTTGCCCGTATCGACAGCCTCTACTCCCAGCGTCAGCAACTGAACCTGAGCAGCGAAGAAGTGCGCCTTATTGAGGTGTACCACCAACGCTTTGTGCTCGCCGGCGCCAAGCTGACCGAGAACGAGAAAGTCCAGATCCGCGCTCTGAACGAAGAACAGTCCAAGCTGGTGAACGAATTCCAGCAACGACTGATGCGGATGAACAAAGAGATTGCCGTAACTGTGGCTGACGTCGCTCAATTGGACGGCCTGTCCGACTCGGCCATTCGCAATGCCGCGGCCGATGCCAAGGCCGCCGGTCTTGATGGCCAATACCTTATCAGCATCACCAACACCACTCGCCAGCCTGTGCTGACTCAGCTGAAAAACCGAGAGCTGAGAAAGCAGATTTGGGAAGCCTCTGCCTACCGCGGCCTTGAAGGAGAGAATGAAACCGCCTCTCTGGTCGCTCGTCTGGCACAACTACGTGCCGAGCGTGCCGCCCTGCTGGGCTTTGATAACTGGGCCAGTTACCGTCTGAGCCCACAAATGGCCAAGACGCCCGAGGCCGTCTATGAGATGTTCGGCTCCATGGTGCCTGCCGTTGTCGCCAACACCCAGAAAGAAGCCGCCGATATCCAGGCGATGATCGACAAGACAGGTGGCAAGTTCCAGCTCAAACCTTGGGACTGGGCCTTCTATGCCGAGCTGGTGCGCCAGGAGAAGTATGATCTGGATGAGGCCAGCCTCAAGCCTTACTTCGAATTCAATCGAGTGTTGGAAGACGGCGTCTTCTTTACTCTCAACCAACTCTATGGGGTGACCTTCAAGCCACGGCCGGATCTGCCGGTTTATCACCCTGATGTCAAAGCCTGGGAAATGTTTGATGCCGATGGCAGCAGCATGGCCATCTTCTACGGCGACTATTTCGCCCGTGAAGGCAAGCGCGGCGGTGCCTGGATGAGCTCTTTCGTCAGTCAGAACCTGCTCAAGGGTGAAAAGCCTGTGGTGGTCAATGTGATGAACATCAAGAAGGCACCGGAAGGCGAAGCCACCTTCGTCAGCTATGATGAAGTAACCACCATGTTCCACGAGCTGGGCCATGGCACACATGGCATGTTCTCCAAAGTAACCTATCCCAGCCTGTCAGGTACTGCGGTATCCCGTGACTTTGTCGAGTTCCCATCTACCTTCGAAGAGGACTGGGCCGGTCATCCACAAGTGTTGGCCAACTATGCCAAGCACTACCAAACCGGTGAGCCTTTACCCAAGGCGATGCTGGACAAGTTGCTGAAGTCCCGCAGCTTCAACCAGGGCTTCGACACCCTGGAATATATGGCAGCCGCCCTGGTAGACATGGAATGGCATTCGCTGGGCAAAGACGCACCACTGCAAAATGTGGCCGAATTTGAAGCCAAGGCACTTGAAAAACACGGCCTGAACATTGAAGCCGTGCCACCACGTTACAAGTCGACCTACTTTGCCCACGCCTTCCCGGGTGGCTACAGCGCCAGCTACTACGCCTATATGTGGAGCGAAATCCTGGCGGCCGACGCCTTTGCCTATGTGCAGAGCCAAGGCGGCCTCAAGCGCGATATCGGCATGAAGTATCGCAAGACTATCCGAGAAGTGGGTAACAGCGTGCCACCTATGGAAGCCTACAAAAACTTCCGTGGCCAGGAGCCGACAACCGATGCCCTGCTCAAGCGTCGCGGTCTGCTCTAATAAGCCTGCAATCTAAGCCATAGAGACTCATCTGTGGCTTAAACAACAAAAAGCACCTTGGTTGTTATTACCTAAGGTGCTTTTTTATTCTTTTCCTAAAAGCCTCACGCTTATCTGGCTAGCAATCCAGTTGCCGTAACCTCAGGAGGCCAATTAAAAAACATCGCTTGCGGAAGTCATAAACTCAGAGCCCGGTTTCATCCATGCGATGACGCCATACCGCTGCCGCCAACAATAGCCAACCCACCAGGAAGCAGCTGCCACCGAGGGGGGTTACCATGCCCAGCCACTTGGTGCCGGTCAGGGCATACAGATACAGCGAGCCGGAGAACATAAAGATCCCGGCGATAAACAGCCCGGCAGCCCAGTCAATCAGACGCGACTTAAACCAGTGACCGGCAAAGGCCAAGGTTATCAAACCAAAGGTATGATAGAACTGATACTCAACCCCCAGGTTGAATATTGCAATCAACTCGGCAGGTGCAATGGTCTTGAGTCCATGGGCGCCAAAAGCTCCCAGAGCAACGGCAAAGAAACCACTGATGGCCGCCAGTAACAATAACCCCTTACGCATAACTAACTCCCGATAAATAAAAGTGATTCTTTCACTGCATCCTGCAGGTTAGCCTTAAGATCCTTTCCCGACGACTTGCGCGGCACAAAACTATGATCTCCGTCGGTAATAAAGCGTACTTTGGCCTGCTCGGGCAGCGCCCAGGAGGCCAACTGCTCGCGCTTGCCAAAGCTGTCGCGCTCGCCCTGCAGAATAAGCAGAGGCGAGGCACATTCCCACAGGGGTTCAAGTCTGGGCTCGGTCTTCTTCGGCGGCAAAAACGGATAACCAAGGCAGATAACGCCGCTGGGGGTCATTGCCAATTTATCATTGGCCGCCAGCATGGCCGCCATCCGCCCGCCCATGGATTTGCCCATCAAAAATAGTCGCTTGGGCGCAAACGCGGCAACCGCTGCCGCCAAGGTCTGCTCGAAAGACTGCAGCAGCGCAGGTGCCCGGTCCGGCGGACGCCGCTTGCCATCCTCGCCACGCTTGACCATGTAAGGAAAGTTAAACCTCAGCACGCTCGGGCCGCTGGCGGCCAACAGCGCGGCATAATCCGCCATAAAGTCGCTGTGCATATCGGCACCGGCGCCATGGGCAAACAACACCAGAGTGTCATTGTCCTTACCTTGATCCAGCAGCCAGTTAGTGTTCAAGTCCATCATTAGCCCTGTTCGAAGATACAATAATTTTCATGCTTGGATTCGAATAAACCACAATATTAAATACCGTACTTTCCTGACAAATCAATTTATTAAAAAATAGCGTTAAAAAACGACCAAGCGGTAATTATATATCTCTTACCCATACCGTTTTTACATGTTCTTTCAATAAATCAATCACACTTTGATGAATAAACACCAAGCCAAAGTCCTCTTCCAGTTTAAATATTAACCTTTGTTCCACAGGAATATTTTCCAGTTTAGAAAAATCGAACTCTGTCGAATCAGTATCTAACCAATTCAACTTACCAAATTGCTTTTCTTTATCCGTCAATCTGTACGTCTGCTGGATATAAGGCATTCGATAGTTGTCATATACCTCGAGTTGTTCATCCGAAGGTTGACTTGGCGAATTGTCAACACGAGCATCCAGCCATTCAACACCATGCTGCACCAATGGCTCCAGTTTGGATGCTATATCACCAATAATGAACAGCTTTGGAGAAAAGGTCATTTCCAATAACAGATCCGGTGCTGCAGCACCTACTGGTGCAGGTGTTTGTTGGAATGGGAAAGTATCCATATTTTGTTTAGTGAGTATCGAGTATTCATCTTTCACTTACTATTATCTCCTTGGTGCTTCATCATCGACATCAAACTTAAAAGCGGTCAGTCCACAAGCTAACCCCTGTCGAGCGATAATATACAATTCATCATATATTTCTGAAGAAAAGAAAAAGCTGTTGGTGCCTTTAACCCTAAAAATATGCCTGCGGTTCATAGGGTAGGTTTCAAGTTTTTCCCGGTCCAGATATAATTTTTGAACTAGAACGGAATGAAACGACTCTCTCTCTCTCTTCAAGAGGCACATCATAACCATGTTCTTTGGGATCGTAATGTTCAACAAAAGATTCAATATTTGACTTTTCTTCATCCAATACATCCAACTCGTTATTTATCGCGATAATATATCGCTGCTGAGTCGACAGACCATCCATGCACTGTAATTTATTGGGCAAAAAAGCGACGCCATATGGGTCAAAGCTCATAAAAACGTCTGCTATAGGTTTGGTAACGCTTAAATCCCCTGAATTTGTGATATCGAAAACAGCTTCTGAATAACTGTCTTCATCCTCCCAAATAACCGCACTCAATGCGCTCACTGGAATGTAGTCCATGTCTTCGTACAGGTGCCCTCTGTTATCAGAGCAACTAAACATGGCATCACTCTCTTCCGTGTTTTCGTTTATGTAAGCCAGTTCCATCAAAGTTCCCTATAAACTGCAAGCTTTCACTTCTTTGTAGTGCCTTCCTGTATATGCAGAGAAACGTGTTACCGACTTATCCCGGCAACAATTCACTACGTGACTCCTCAGCAAACATATCCAGCATCCATTCGCGGAACGCGACGATTTTACCTAACTCGGCATGCTTTTGCTGGCACACCAGATAATAGGCATCTTTGCTGACCAGAACCTCCTGGAACGGACAGACCAAACGCCCGGCCTTGATGTCGGGGCGGGCGAGCACGCTGTAGCCCAGAGCTACCCCCTGGCCATGGGCCGCCGCCTGCAGTACCAGAGATGAGTGGCTGAAAATTGGCCCCTGATTGACATTGACATCCGTTACGCCGCATTGGCGGAACCAGGCCTGCCAGTCATGACGGCTCATATCGTGCAGCAGGGTATGATATTTAAGATCGGCGGGCTTTTCCAATGGCTTGGGGCCGTTGAGCAGCATTGGCGAGCACACGGGGATCAACACTTCGTTGCGCAGTTTGTCGGCCCTGAGCCCGGGCCAGTTACCCTGACCATAGTAAATTGCCACATCCACATCGTCGGACAAGGCGCTGAACTCGGCATCCACCGCCTTGATCCGCACATCAATATCGGGATTCTTCTCACTGAATTTTGCCAGACGCGGCACCAGCCACTGAATGGCAAAGCTGGGCGACATGCTGACAGTCAAGGAACCCACGGCGCTGCGGGCCAACAGCCGGTCGGTGGCATCCGATAGTTGGGTAAAAATATCCTTGATATCGAGGAAGTAGCTTTGCCCCTCTTCGGTCAGTAGCAGCGAGCGGTTCTTTCGGCGAAATAATTTTAATCCCAGAAAGTCTTCCAGCGCCTTGATTTGATGACTCACTGCGGCCTGGGTAACGAACAGTTCTTCGGCGGCGCGGGTAAAGCTCAAATGCCTTGCTGCTGCCTCGAATGCCTTGACCGCATTCAGCGGAGGGAGTCGTTTTGACATAGTGATCCACTTCTCATTTTTTAATTAGTTTTTCTAATCCAGATTGTTACATTTTATCGTTTGTTAAAGCCAGCGCTTTTGGTTAAATTTTGCGCCGAAAAGTTGAATATTCAGACAATCTCTGAGCAGTCGAAGGGAAGGTCTGACACTGGCACTCAGTGCCCGTTCTCACCCGGAGGCATCCCATGTTGAACTTTAAATCCGCTTTTGTGCTCCTGCTGTTTGGCATGAGCACCAGCGCCGTGGCCGCGGAAAACCTTTCTGCGCCAACCCAAGCTCGCCCTCTGCCCAGAGTCACTGTCGAAGTCCCTGCGGTGCAGATAGACTTCAAAATGCTTGAGCAGGAGCTGAGCCATGATATTGCCGCCAGCGGCGAAGAACTCAGAACCCAAGCGCTGGACGAACCGACACTGTTGTTGGCCGAAGACGCGGCAGCCAGTCCATCAAAGGTTCAGCTTAACTGAGCCCCATTGGATTTCGCTGAGCGTCAGCAGCAAAAAAGCCGCTTCGAGAGAGGCGGCTTTTTGTTTATCAGGGGCGGTAAACCTTGACGTTACCGTGCCCTTGCTCCTGAAGGTAGAGCGCCTGCAGTTTACTCATCACGCCGCGGTCGCAATAGAGCAGATAGGTCTTGCTGCTATCAAGCTCGGCAAAGGCGCTGGCCAGTTTAAAGAAAGGAATATGAACTATCTCTGCTCCTTCCAGTTGCAGCGGCTTGCTCTCTTCCTCTTCCGGCGCCCTGATATCCAGCACCACTTCCCCCTGACCGACACTGGCGACGGTTTCGGTTTCCGTTACTTTGGTATCCATGTCGGTTGCTATCTCCCGAATATCCATAACCACGGCATCGGCGATGATCCGGTCCAGCAGATCTTCGGAAAACTTGGTTTCCTCGGCTTCAACCTTGGACAATACCGCCTTGACCGTGGGTTTTTGTGAAATCACGCCGCAGTATTCAGGCATGGACTTGGCAAAGTCTTCCGTACCTATCTTGCGGCTCTCGTTGATGATGTCCTGCTTGTCCATGGTGATCAAAGGTCTGAGGATCAGGGTATCGACACAGCGGTCAATCACATTGAGGTTGGTCAAGGTTTGGCTGGATACCTGCCCCAGGCTCTCACCTGTGACCAGTGCTTGAACCCCCATACGTTCTGCCACTCTGGCGGCGGCACGCATCATCATCCGCTTGAGTATGACGCCCATCAAGCCATTGTCTATGCGCTCGAGGATTTCGGCCACCACGGGCTCAAAGGGAACGGTCACAAACTTCACTTTATGCGACTCGCCATAGGTCTTCCACAAATGGTGCGCCACCTGCTTGACCCCGATTTCGTGCTGGGCACCGCCCAGGTTGAAGAAGCAGTAGTGGGTACGGGAACCCTTCTTGATAAATTGGAAACTGGACACCCCTGAGTCAAAACCGCCGGAGATCAGGGACAGCACATCTTCCTGGGTCGCGATCGGAAATCCACCAAGCCCGGGGATCTTTCTCTCCACCAGGTAGAGTTTGTCGTTGTTGATCTCCAGATGAATGGTCATATCCGGATCTTTGAGGCGCACACCGGCCGCTTCGGTAAACTGGTTCAGGCCACCACCTACGTAACGCTCCACATCCTGCGAACTGAAGTCGTGCTTGCCGCTGCGCTTGGCGCGGACACAGAAGGTCTTACCCGCCAGCTCGTCGGCATACACCTTGAGAGCATGCTGGTAAATATCATCAACGGTTTCAAAGCTATATTCATTGACCTGGCTGATGGTAGAAATTCCCGGAATACAAGCCAGACGCTCGGCAAAAACTTGTTTTAGCTGGGGTTTGTCTTTGGGAACCTGCACCATAATCCGATCCCACTGGCGGGTAACGGCAGCGTCTTCATCCACTTTTTTGAGTACATTGCGGATATTGGACTCGAGCATCTTGGTAAAACGCATTCTTACCGGTTTGCTCTTCATCATGATTTCTGGATACAGCTTTACGATAAACTTCATGGGGATCCCGAGGAAAAAAATTTCAAACAGCAATCGTGGGATTATAACAAAGACCCGCTAACTGGCACAGAGATTTGCCACTCCAAAGCCGTGCCCGGATTGCAGAAGCATAAAAAAAGCAGCCGTTTTCAGGCTGCTCTGATTCTGATGATACTGCGCCATCAAAGATTGGGATCGACCTCAATCTCGTCAGACTCTTTGGCCTTGCCCTGCTCAATGGAGATTTCCACCCTACGGTTACGGGCGCGATTCTCCGGCGAATCGTTGGCCACCAAAGGCGCAGTGGAAGCCATGCCCACCACTTTCATTCTGCTGGCATCAAAGCCGGACACCTTGACCAATTCGTGGGCCACCGCCACCGCCCGCTGGCTGGACAGATCCCAGTTGGAGCTGTACAGCTCATTGCTTATCTGCATGTCATCCGTGTGGCCGGAGACTGTGATGATCCCGGGTACATCTTTGAGTAGCTCACCAACCGCCTGCACCACAGGCTTGAATCTGGGTTGCAGGAACCCCGAACCTGAGGCAAAGGCGCCCTTCTCCCGGATACGGATGATAATCTGCTGCCCAAGAGACTCGATTTCAATCGCGCCGTCCACTATCTCTTTGTTGAGCGCCTCGGCCATCTTCTTGACCTGCTCGTTAATCTGATCCTGAGCCGCCTGCTGTTCCTGGGTCTTCTTGTCTTCGGCCTGCTCCTGCGCCGTGGCCGAAGCCTCGCCGCCACGTTGTTCGCCCCTTTGCTGCTGCACACCACCAGCACTGTCGTCATCCCCTTCCTGATACTCAAGGATCTGCTGGGTCATCTCGTTGGTTTGCTGGTTGATTATTTCAATCGGGGTGGGATCCGGGCGTCCGGGGCGAAACTCCAGCGCAATCACAGAGGTGCCTTTGGGAATATCTTTCACTTCCACCTTGTTCTGCACGCCGAAGGCGTATTTCATCGAGCCGGCTATCTGTTTGAACTTCATTACGTCCATTTCGGAGAAGGCCAGCAGCAACACGAAGAAACACATCAGCAGCGACATCAGGTCGGCAAAGGTTGCCAGCCACATGGGTGCGCCGGGTGGCGGACAATCACACTTGGGCTTGGCCATAGTGTTACTCTCCGTCCGTTGTATCTATTTTACGCTGCTTCTCAGACAGGTAATTTTTGAGGAAGCCCTCAATCACCCTGGGGTTCTGGCCATCCTGAATCGCCAGTACAGCGTCCATAATCAGGTTGCGGTTGAGCATCTCTTCGTTCATCCGCAGCGCCAGCTTATCGGCAATCGGGATCGCCACCATGTTGGCAATAATGGCGCCGTACAAGGTAGTCAACAAGGCCACCGCCATTGCCGGACCGATGGATTTTGGGTCATCCATGTTGGACAACATGGCCACCAGACCAATCAAAGTACCTATCATCCCCATAGCCGGCGCCACATCACCCAGTGCTTTGAAAATACTGATCCCCGCCTTATGGCGATCTTCGGTCAGCTGAATGTCTTTCTCCAGTGCTTCACGCACCACATCGCCGTCGTGGCCGTCCACCAGCATATCAATCGCTTTTTGCATAAAACTGTTGGAAATTTGCGCCTCTTCCAGCGCCAGGAAGCCCCCTTTGCGGGCGGCGTCTGCCATGGTAACCGACTGTTCAATCAACTCTTCGGGTTTGTCCAGTTTGAACATAAACGCCTTGGCGGCAATCTTGACGGCGCCTAAAAACTGCTTGAGGTTGAATTTCATCATCACCACAAACAGCGAGCCGACAAGCACAATCAATACAGAGGGTACATCGATAAAGATGGCAATGCCGCCACTGCTGACCATTGCCATGATAATAAAAGCAAAAGCACCGACCAGTCCTATCAGGGTTGCTAAATCCACAGTGGCTCCTCACCTCTAAAGCAGACCCGACACAGTGTGGCCGGGATCTCTATCCCATACAAGCCGATCCGCCCCAAAGGGTGATATAGGATCTTGGCTTTTCACAGGAGATGAATATGATAATTTTCAATAGTTTCTATTTTGAGTTATCGGACAGGGCTTAAGCAAGTTTAGGAAGATTTTAATTTTCTCCAAAAAAAATCCGCGACAAAGCGTGCTATTGAGCAAATAACGGACGCTTCAATTTGACCCTTATCGCGCCCTGATATACCTTGTGTCACGCTGAACATAACGCCAAGACACCTGCAGCCCTCCCTCTCTCCTTTTACCTTTGCACCGTGCCAATCAGGTCGCAGGAATGGGCCGGCAACCAAGGTGCATCAAGGAAACCGATTGTGGCCAAAAAACCCGAAAATCTGAGTTTTGAAGAATCTCTCAACGAACTGGAACGCATAGTCGCCGAACTGGAACGCGGTGAAGTATCGCTGGACGACGCGCTAAAACAGTTCGAACGTGGCATAGGCTTGGTACGCAGCAGCCAGGCCAAGCTGGAACAAGCACAGCAGAAAGTAGCCATACTGCTGGCCCAGGATCCCCAGGCGCCATTGAGCCCATTTACAGTCGAGGGTGAGTGAGTGTTAACCCAAGCTATTAGCCAATACCAACAGAGAGTCAATCAAAGGATTGGCACCATACTGGACACCCTGGATGATACCGAGCCCAGACTCAAGGCCGCCATGCGCCATGGAGCCCTGCTGGGTGGAAAGCGTATTCGGCCGTTTCTGGTCTACTCTGTAGGCGAGATGCTCGGCGTTCCCCTTGAACGTCTCGATGATTGCGCCGCCGCCATAGAGTGTATCCATGCTTATTCGCTGATCCATGACGATCTGCCGGCCATGGACGACGATGCCCTGCGCCGCGGTCAGCCAACCGTGCATATCGCCTTTGACGAAGCCACCGCCATTCTGGCCGGTGATGCCTTGCAAACCTTGGCCTTTGAACTTATCAGCAGCGACATTGAAGGCCTCAGCGACCGCCAACACCTGCGTCTGGTACAGGCGCTGGCAAAAGCCTCCGGCTACCGCGGTATGTGTGGCGGCCAGGCGCAGGATCTCAATGCCACAGACAAAGAGATCTCCCTTGCGCAGCTCACCGCCCTGCACAGATTGAAGACAGGGGCCCTTATCCGCTGCGCCGTCGAGTTTGCGGTAATTGCCGCCGATATTGACGCCAAAGAAGAACTGGCACTGCTGGAATACGCCGATGCCGTGGGCCTGGCGTTCCAGGTACAGGATGACATTCTCGATATTACCGGCAGCACAGAAGAGCTTGGCAAACCCCAAGGGTCGGATCTCGATGCCAACAAGAGTACCTACCCGAAACTCTTGGGGCTGGAGGGCGCCAAGACCACAGCTCAAAAACTGCTGGAAGATGCACTATCAGCGCTGGCAAAATTGCCATACAATAGCCAGTTAATTGCCGAATTCGCCCGCTATATCGTTGAGCGAAGAGTATAAAAAGAGACAAAGTATCTCGTTATGAGTCTGGATATCACTCAGTTTCCTGTGCTGGCACAGGCCAATACCCCGGAAGAGTTACGTCAACTTCCACAAAGCCTGCTCCCTCAGCTGGCCGACGAGCTCAGGGAGTTTTTATTAAAATCTGTGGGCATGTCGAGCGGTCACTTTGCCTCTGGCTTAGGTACGGTCGAACTGACCGTGGCGCTGCATTATGTCTACAACACCCCTTTCGACCGCCTGGTCTGGGATGTGGGTCATCAAGCCTATCCGCACAAGATCCTTACCGGTCGTCGCGATCGCATGCCTACCATACGCCAAAAAGGCGGTCTGCATCCTTTCCCTTGGCGGGAAGAGAGTGAATACGACACCTTCAGTGTTGGTCACTCAGGCACCTCAATTTCCGCCGCGCTGGCAATGGCCGTCGCCGCCGATAAAGAGCAAGCCGGCCGTAAAGTGGTGGCCGTGATAGGCGATGGCGCCATGACGGGCGGCATGGTATTTGAAGCCATGAATCACGCCGGCGATCTGCACAAAGACATGCTGATGGTGCTCAATGACAACGAGATGTCTATCTCGGAAAACGTCGGCGCCCTCAACAACCACCTGGCACAACTGATGTCCGGTCGCTTCTACACCACAATACGTGAGGGCGGCAAGAAGGTACTCAAGGGCATGCCCGTCATCAAAGAGATGGCGCGCCGCACCGAGGAACACCTTAAAGGCATGGTGGTTCCGGGAACCCTTTTTGAAGAGCTGGGATTCAACTACATAGGCCCTATCGATGGCCACGATGTGGATGCGCTGGTGGAAACCCTGCGTAACATGCGCAGCCTCAAGGGGCCGCAGGTACTGCATATCATGACCAAGAAAGGCAAAGGTTATGAGCCTGCAGAGAAAGATCCCATCGGCTGGCATGCGGTGCCCAAGTTTGACCCTTCACTGTTTTGCAAGCCGGCCACTAAGCCGGGCAAACCCAGTTTTTCCCAGGTGTTCGGCAAATGGCTGTGCGACATCGCCGCCAAGGATGACAAGGTACTGGGGATCACCCCGGCCATGCGTGAAGGCTCCGGTATGGTGGAGTTCTCCCAGAAATTCCCCGAGCAATACTTCGATGCCGCCATCGCCGAGCAACATGCTGTGACCTTAGGCGCAGGCTTTGCCTGTGAAGGCTATAAGCCGGTAGTGGCCATTTACTCCACCTTCCTGCAGCGCGGCTATGATCAGTTGATCCACGATGTGGCACTGCAGCGCCTGCCTGTGCTGTTTGCCATTGACCGTGGCGGCATTGTGGGCGCCGATGGCCCAACCCATCAGGGTGCCTTCGATCTCAGCTATCTGCGCTGCGTACCCAACATGGTGATAATGGCGCCATCCGATGAAAACGAGTGTCGGCAGATGCTTTACACCGGCTACTGCTACGACAAGGGCCCAAGCGCAGTGCGCTACCCTCGCGGCAATGCAACCGGCGCCGAGCAGGTTGAAGAGATGACGGCCATGGCGATAGGTAAAGGCCTTGTCAGGCGCCAGGGCAAACAGATTGCCATTCTCAACTTCGGCACTACCCTGGCTGCCAGCCTGGAAGCCGCCGAAAGCCTGGATGCCACAGTCGCCGATATGCGCTTTGTTAAACCCTTGGATGAAGATTTGATCAAGGAACTGGCCGCCAATCATGACTTGCTGGTAACTGTGGAAGAAAACGCCATCATGGGCGGCGCCGGCAGTGGCGTGCTCGAGTATCTGGCCAGCCAGGGGATCTGTAAGCCTGTTCTGCAAATTGGCCTGCCGGATGAATTTATCAAGCACGGCTCACCGGAAGAGATACTGACTGAGCTCAAGCTGGATGCCAGTGGCATTCTCGAGCAGATCCAAAACCGGTTCGCATAAGATAAGCATCCGCTATCATTATAAAAAACCGCCTCAGGGCGGTTTTTGCTTCTCCGACCACAGTAAAGCCAACTAGAGTTAAACTGAGATAGCCAAGCAGTGTCTGCAAAATAATACCTTGGCATTCTCTTATGGTTTTGGGCTTTAGCAAAGGAGGCACTGTGCCGGAAAGCAGGGCTTTGGTGTTGGGGGGCGGTGGTGCCAGGGCGGCCTATCAGGTTGGGGTGCTCAAGGCACTGGTGCAGTTTTATCCCCGCAATCACGCCATTCCATTCAAGATTGTTTGCGGCACTTCGGCCGGAGCCATCAATGGCACCGCTATCGCCACCCATGCATCCTGTTTTCATCTGGGGCTGAGAAAGCTGGAGTGGATCTGGCGTAATATCCACACAGAGAGAGTCTACCGCGCCTCCAATACCGGCGTGCTGGCACACCTGGCCAAGATGGCCCTTCGTGGCATGCAGGGGGATCTGGTCAATACCGACGCCGGCAGTTTGCTGGACAATGAACCCTTGCGGCAACTGCTCAATGAGCTGATTAACTTCGAGCGAATCGATCGCAATATCCGCGGCGGCTCCCTGATGGCACTGAGCATAGACACCTCCTGCTACAACAGCTCCCGCTCCGTGACCTTCTTTCAGGCCCACAAGGAATTGGAAAACTGGCAAAGAGCCAGACGCAGCGGCGAGCGCACCCGGCTGCACACAGAGCACCTGATGGCCAGCTCCGCCATTCCTTTGGTGTTCCCCTCAATTAAGCTGTCCCAGTCTTACTATGGCGATGGCTCAGTGCATCAATTGGCACCACTGTCCAGCCCGATACATCTGGGCGCCAAGCGGATCATGGTGATCAACCTGGACAGCCCACACAAGAACACGCCCCTTGAACTGGATTATCATCCCAAGACGGCCACCATTGCCGGTCATCTGCTGGATACCATATTTTCCGATACCCTGAACTCAGATCTGGAGCGGCTCAGGCGCATCAACAGCACTCTGGCGCTGGTGCCGGAACAGAGCCGCCAACAGTTGGATTTGAGGCCGATTGATACCTTGGTGATTAAACCCAGTGAAGATCTCAGTGAGCTGGCCAAGCGTTACTATCAGGAGCTGCCCTTCGCCATTCGCCGGCTGCTGGCTTTGATTGGCATAGACAGCCAGTCGGACACCAGTATTGTGTCTTATCTGCTGTTTGAGAACGCCTACACAGGCGCCCTGATAGATTTGGGCTATCAGGACGCCATGTGCCAGATTGATGAATTAAAAGCCTTTTTCGATATCAGTTGAGCATGAGTCAGGCGAAAAAGATAAGTAGAGCCAGCACCAGCAACACTGACACCAGAGTCACAGCGAAGGTTGGTGTGGAGCCTTGCTCCCGCTCATTGGCGGTCACGGTTATATTCTCAGCCCCCTGCTGTAAACCATGGGAACCGCTCTCTTGGTTGTCGACTATGGTTTGCACTATCTGGTGGCGCTGAAACGGAATAAAGGGCTGGTTCGGGTCGCCGACATAGAGACGCACTTCCCCCGCATCACTTCGGCTCACCAGCGGCGGCAGTATGGTCAGCGCATCCAACTGATAATCCAGGGTCAAATCTCTCAGTTGGACAAGTGTATAACCCAGCGCCTTGGCCTGATCCTGCAAGGCGGTCGACATCTCGTAGCTGGCCAGCTCGGCATCGAGAATTACCAGCTTACCGGGTTTGCCTTCGGCGTGTTGCCACAGACAGTCGGCCAGCCAGATCCCCTTGAGTGAGGCGTGACGGGCAAACAGTGCTTCCACCAGTTCCCAGGCGTCGGCCTCTCCGGTGAGCCAAGGGCTGATTTCCACATTGTTGACCCGCAGCACGCAGTCTTCACCATTGAGGCGCGCCGCCATATAGCTCAGGTAGGCTTGCTGATCTTCCAGCGGCAGCACGAGTTTGCCCGCCAGATCCAGCAACAGCACTTCATTGATATGAGCGGTCAGAATAAGCCGTTGCCAATGAATGGGTTTGAGATAGTAATCATCCGGTTGTTTAAGATTCTCTGCAAGCACCCGACTCGCCTCAGGCTCATCCATCATGGGAAGGTAGGCATAACAATGACTGGCCTGTTCATTGCCATCGATATTCACCGGCAGGATCAGCGGCACATCGCCATCACGGCAAAACAGCAGCTGCTGGGTAGAAGTCAAAATCTCAAACAGTTCCTCGAACGAGATATCGAGGCCATGATTACTGTCATGGGTCACGGTTGCCAACTCCTTGTAAGTCACTCGGGTTTGCGCTTATTCAGGAAAAGTCGCTGCAACATGCAGCCAAGCTGTCCTTCCCGGCATTCAGCTCCACAAAGGTCGCAGAGTACCCCATTTAAAGTGCAAATAAAACCAACGCCAGCGGCCGGGTAATCAGCCTTGAAGCAAAATAACTTCGGCTTTCTCCACCCTTCTGGGCTTGCCGCGAATAAGCAAGGTATCACCGGCGCGAAACTGCCAATCTTCATCCGGTGGCTCGTATTCCCTGCCGCCGCGGCGCACGGCTCTCAGTTCCACCCTGAGCTGTTGCCAGGGGATCTCGGCACTGAATTTTCCCACGGCGTTGGCGCCTCTTGGCAGAGCCACTGCATGTAGTAATTCGAGAGAGAAGTCGGCTTCCTCACCGGAAAAGAAACCGTGCAGATACTGATAATGATTGCGCCGCTCCGACTCCAGCCGTTTGAGGATCCGCGACAGCGGTACCCCTGACTGATACAACACCTGGGACACCAGCATCAAGCTGCCTTCCAGAGTTTCTGGAATAACCTGACTGGCACCGGCCTGCTCCAGTTGCTCAAGCTCGCTGTCATCCCGGGTGCGCACCATAATCTTCGCCTCGGGTGCCAATTGCCGGCACAGCACCAAGGCCTCTTCCAACTGCGGCTGCTCACAAAAGGTCAGCACTATGCTCTTGGCGTGGCGCACATTGGCTTGTTTGAGCAAACTGCGCTTACAAGCATCGCCGAAATACACAGGTTCTCCGGCCCGGCGCGCCTCGGCAACCCGGGAGGGATCCCGGTCGAGGGCAATAAAAGGGATAGCTTCGGCCTTGAGAAACCGCCCTATGGTCTGCCCAACCCGGCCATAACCCAGCAGCAGAACCAGATCTTGCTGGGGATCCAAAGGCGGCAGGTTTTCTGCCGGTTCCGGCCTGGGTTTAAGGCCCTGCAACAGCCTGGCTATGTCTATGCTATGACGCACCAATGCCGGTGCCAGCGCCATCGACAGTACGGCCACCATCACCAAAGTGTTACTGACACTGGGCGCCAACAATTGATAACTCACTGCCAGTGCCAGCACCACGAATGAAAACTCTCCCACCTGTGCCAGGCTGAGGCCGGTAGACATGGCTACCCGAAAAGGCTCTTTAACCAACCTCAGCAAAGCAAAGACAATAACTGTCTTACCGACTATAACAGCCAACAGCAACAGCAAGATTTGCCACCAATAGGCCAATACCAGACTGAAGTCGAGCAACATACCAATAGAGATAAAGAACAGCCCCATCAAGAGGTCCCGAAACGGGCGAATATCCGCCTCCAGCTGGCGCCGGTACTGACTCTCCCCCAGAAGCATCCCGGCCATAAAGGCCCCCAATGCCATGGACAACCCCAACCATTGGGTAAAGGCACCGGTCAAGAGCGCGACTACCAGAGTCGACAACACAAACAGCTCGTTGGAGCGGGAACGGGCAACTTCATCAAACAGTTTGGGCAGGGCCCACTTACCAAAGGCCATCAACACAATAAAGGCCAGGACCCCCTTCCCCAGCGCAGTCCCAAGCTGCAGGACAGTCAAAGGCTCGCTGCCATCGGCCAGCAAAGGCAGCAGAATAAGCAAGGGCACTACAGCTAAGTCCTGGAACAGCAACACACTGACCGACAGTTCGCCATGGCGGCGCTTGAGCCAGCCCTTGTCGTTAAGCAGTTTCAGCACTATGGCGGTGGAAGACAAAGCCGTCACTGAACCTATCACCAGCGCCTGAGTCACGTCGCTGATAAAGAGTAATCCGGCCCCCATGGCCAGCAAGGTGGTCAATACCACCTGAGCGCTGCCGAGGCCAAATACAGTGCGGCGCATGGCCCAGAGCCTGGGGACGGAAAATTCCAGTCCCAGGGTAAACATCAGCAGTACCACCCCAAGTTCGGCTACCGATTGCATCTGGTGCTGCGAGAACCAGTTGAATCCCGAGGGGCCACTGATAACCCCGGTCAACAGATAAGCAAGAATAGCAGGTAAGCCTACGCGCCTGAGCAAAGCTATCGCCGTTATGGCGATAACCAGCATCAGAAGGATCTGGATAAAGAATCCATGTTCCATGCACACTCCCCCGCTATCAATGGTTCAGTTCATTATTCTGTCAGTGTCAAATACTTGTCACCCCAATATACTTAGCACTACAAAGCTTAACTCAATGAGATCTCGATACAAATCAGCCCAAGGTCGACCAGGCACGAATCTTGCAAATTAACTATAGAAAAAGGTTCTGCCTTATTGGAGTATTTATGATGGACTTTGGTCTGGCAACAGAGTTTTACCCTGAAGACTATCAGTATCTGTCTGATCAACCTCAGGCTATCCACCCCAGAATGGATCTGCTACAGGCGGTTCAACGGTTACACGCAAGTCTCGATCCGCGGACAGTATTTGCCTGCTATGGCAAACTGTTACAACAATATTTGCCGGTACAGGGAGTGCAGTTACAAGTTCAAGGACATCAATTTCATTGGGGACGCACCTCTCAGAGCACAGTAAGCAGAGAACTGGTCAGTAAACTGGGTACCGCCAAGTTACTCTACCGGCTGCAAAGAGTATTGAGCCCAGTAGAACAGGCGGAACTTGAGCAGATTGAGATTTTGCTGTCGCAGCCACTGTTCAACGCTATCGCCTATTCGCAGATGTCAGAGCAGGCGATGTTTGACTCACTGACCGGACTTGGCAACCGCCACTATTTCGGTCAGTGTATCCGCACCTCGCTCGCAAGAGCCGGACGAGCCCACAGCCCAATATCTCTGGCGGTGCTTGACCTGGATAATTTCAAGCAGCTCAACGACAGTCTCGGGCACAAGTTCGGCGACAGAGTGCTGACTCAGTTTGGCAAGCTGCTTAAGCGTGGCATCCGTAATGCCGACCAGGCTTTTCGCATAGGCGGCGATGAGTTTGTGGTGTTGGTGGAAGGCGATCTGGAGTCGGCGGTGCGCATGAGCGAACGCTTGCTCGAAATGCTCACCAAGGAGCCGCTGTTTCAGCGCCACGGCATAGCCAGCAGCATAGGTATCGCCGTCTGGAGCGCTGGAATAAATCAGGATCAACTGTTTGAACAGGCCGACCGCGCGCTTTATCGCGCCAAGGCCACCGGCCGTAATAGATATTGTGTCGCGACCCGCGACTGAGACAGCCGGCGATTGTGACTAGCCCGCGATCGAGACTATAAGTCGCGGCGTTTTGCCCCTCGATTTGCCCCTAGACCAAGAGGACTCTCTTGGTTTTCATTTCAACCGCGCGGATTTGGTACTCAAATCCATCTTCGCTAGTGATGAGTATTCGCCCTCAGCCACGTTATTTACGCCAACGGCTGTCGGCGACATCGAGGGGGATTGGTGCAATTCTGTTAGCACTGAGTAGCTTGAAACATCTGAAGTGTCTGCAGCGAGTCACAGAATCGCCTGTGCGAGAGCGCACCGCTGGTGATTGACTACACCGTGGCCGGAAGCTCGGCCAATACTAACTAAGGAACTTTTAGCTGGAAGCTATATTAGCCGCTGTGCCAGCGGCCTAAAGTCGTGGAGCTTCGCCCCACACTCGAGGAAAGGGGGCTGTATCGACTCGCCCCCTTTCCAAACCCCCAGCGACCCGCGACGCAGCGGAAAACCCCTTGTGCTTATGATGCCAATTCGCTATCGCGCCAGACGCTCAGAGTCACATCCATGTGACTCTGGCCCAGCTCAACATCCTGTTTCGCGCTCGTTAGCTCGTCGCTAAGCGACACTCGCCCCTGATTAACTGGCGCAGAATGGGCATCTGCCGGACAGGAGTCCCAATGCCGTGAAGGGCAGGACGCCCGTGAACGGCCATGCCTCGCTACGCGATTGTCATCAACGCCCTGCGGCCGCTTCGAGCGGGAGTTGCTGCAATTCTGTGAGAATGGAGTAGCTTGAAATATCTGAAGTGCTTGCAGAAATGCAGCTCATTTTCAGGCTCTGGTTCTAGTTCTGGTGGGACTATGACTGTCGAAAAAGGGAAGAATGCAAACCCCCAGTCAATTCTGCTTCAAAAACACCTCAAATCAGGGTTTTGTTGCCTTTGTCAAAACTTGACCTTTGGCTAATTGTTTTCACATTCAGTACTGGCTATTGTAAAGCTAATTCAAGCGCTTAGCTTTAGCGCTTCCTTAAGCTTAATTAAGGTCAGAAACAGCAACACTTTTCCATTTTCAGCGGAATGCAGGGACGAACAGAGTTTGGACCCGTGCGGTAGCCATGGCTTTACTTAACGTTTTTTGTAAGACCTGGGTTTTAGGGCGCTTGGTTTTAAGGCCCTTAGTTGCAGGGCTTGAAGCGCTCATGGTAAGTGCCTAAGAACTGATTTTCTATACAGTATTATTGACGTTCTAGGAAAAATGCCGGAAATTTGCAGCTAAGTTTGCGCGTTATTTCTGTAACATTTCAGAAAATACTATTAAATTCATAACGTTAAAAAA
This sequence comes from Shewanella chilikensis, assembly GCF_037953065.1. NCBI lineage: Bacteria > Pseudomonadati > Pseudomonadota > Gammaproteobacteria > Alteromonadales > Shewanellaceae > Shewanella > Shewanella chilikensis. The sequence continues at coordinate 3,162,754 of NZ_CP149966.1, forward strand.
TACAGCTGGTAGATAATAGGTTTGGAAACCGCGCATGCGCGTTTAGCTGCAAGGGATATTAGGACTAAACTCTATTATATCCAGCTAATACAAACAGATAGCGATGCGCGTTTACACTCCTCTGAGGACTAAAATGCGCATGCGCACTATACAGCTGTTAGCCTATTTAAAGCATTTTAGAGAGATAATATGTCAACATACATTGTCACCTTTGAGGTGCCGGACGCCGCTAGGCGAAATGCGCTTAAAGAGCACCTGAAGCTGTATAACATATACTGCCCTATTCATGATAATTGTTGGGCAATTGTGACCGATAAAAGCTCTGTGCAGATTCGAGATAGGCTAAATGGAATTATAACTCCTTCCGATAGAGTTTTTGTAATTAAGTCCGGTGTCGAGGCAGCGTGGAACGGAATATACGGAACAGCGAATGCAGACTGGCTTAAGGAGAAATTATAATGTCTCCTCAAAACAACCCAGTATCCGGTGAAAAATTAATTGTAAGGCGTGGACTTGTAGATTCAGTAGATCTTTATGAGGTAAAAGAAAACGAGTTAGAGCTTCTAGAAAAGGGATCTCCTGCGGGGTTGCAGTTGAATTTCTCGGTATTCTTACTCTCGATTGCGTTTTCAGCAATACTCACATTGGCTACAGCTACGGTCAAATGGCCAATTATGGAAACCGTATTTGTTGTCGTTGCTGTAATTGGAATTCTCCTTGGTATATATCTTCTTATTAGCTGGTGGAAAACTAGAACAAGCATAGCAAACATAATCTCTGTTATCCGAGATAGGATTCCACCAGAGGCCGCTGTTAGTGAACCAGCAGCTTCTGCCAAGAATACGCCTTTAAATGACAAACAGTCACCTGCAGGCTAACAAAGCCAGTCAGTAGGACGCAGCAAAGCTGCGCCTCTGCTGTCGGCGTTATGTTTGCGCTTAAGGAGTGAAAGTGCAATTTTTAAAAAGTATTACTAAAAATGGAGCGTTGGTATCGAGCCTGCTTGGTCTGTACTATCTATTCGTATTTACCTTCAAAGAGGGAATCCCTTTTCCGCTCGACATGTCTATCTTACCAACCATGTTGATTGCTTTAGGAATGCTGTGTTTATTATTCACATGCGTGGTTATCCTATATTCATCTATTTCGGTTATTGTGGTTTCTGATCCTGTTGAAATTGGCTATGAAGACCTAATAGTGGCGAGACCCAATTGGATTAAATCCGAGATGGCAGCAAATGTAGTAAATTTTCTTATCTTCTTCTGTATGGCACCAGTCTTACTTTTTTCTCTTTCGACAATTGAATACGATCACACGGCAGAAATGGTTTTTCTAACGTTGTTTTTAATACCTGCTTTGTTTGTCTATTATGCATTAACACCAAATCAAACTATAAAAGAAGAAAAGCTAAAAACTTTTTTAACTTTGCGCTTTTGGAAGTCTGTTATTACTTTTTTTTATATTGGCTTCTTTGCTCTTTTATCGGTTTTTGTCTACTTGAAATATCTTGAGTTTGGTCTTGCCCTAAAAACTGATCCTCAGTACTGGTTGGCTTTGGTCGTTTTTTTTATTCTTAGTTTCTTCATATTGCTTCCGCCGCGTAAGAAAAATGGATTCCAGAAAAATGCCGATAAGTATTCAAAAAGGAAATTTTCAAAAGAAGTTTTAAGGGTTCCGGCTTTTTATGTTTATTCGTTTTCCCTTCTGCTAACTCTAATTCCAAATATTGCTTACAGTACTGCTTCAGTATCTTTTAAGTTTTTGAATGTAGGGGGAGGTATAGAACGCTCATACTATTTTTCGAAGAGATCTCGAGTGACTATACCGCCAGAGCTAATTGATAGATGTGAGAAAGAAGATTACTGTCAAACTAAACCTTTGAATGTCATATTTGATCTTGGAGGGGTGATGTACATTAGAGGAGCATATTTAGGTAATGACAACACACTAATTTCATTACCTAAATCCAGCTTATATATGATAAGTCAGAGTGGTAGCGCAAATATTAAAGAACATAACAAAACAAGTAAGTCGGACTCGTAAACTCGCCGCTTCTTGCGGCGTTATGTGGTCATCGGATTTTTGTTTCGTAATCTAATTGGGATGTTTTGTGAAAGAAGAAAAAGAATTAGTTCAAGGTAAGAGCCTTTATCCAGAAATCTTGTTTCACTTTAGTGGAAAAGAAGCTTTACTGGCAATATTAGAAAGCACTTTTAGGGTGTCCTACGCTAGAGAGAAGATCATTGGAAAAGAGAAAACAAGAGAAATCGGTGTTCCAATGATTTCTTTTTGTGACCTAAGACTATCCGAAGTAAGCACACATATGTGTAAGTACGGCAATTATGGCATAGGGCTAACTAAAGAATGGGCGAATAGAAATGGGCTTAACCCTGTCCTATATATCAGTAAACACTCCCCATTTACTGATGGCCTAATTACAGGACTCGATAAAGTTCACACTCATATTCGAAATCATGCGATGCATGGTGTGTCTGATACAGATGCAATAAATACAGCTTACTTAAATATCTACAATGTGTACCGTTACATTAAAAATTATGAAGCTCCACTTCATAAAAAAGGCTACAAAAAAATAGACAAATATCGTTTTGCAGACGAGCGAGAGTGGAGATATGTGCCACCGCTGGAAAACGCTGAATTAGCACCATTTGTCCCTATTGCGAGAATAAAAACAAGTAGTCAGAAAGAAGAACTAAATCGTTCTATATCTCATATTAACTTACACTTTGAACCTGAAGACATAAGATACTTAATCGTTGAAAATGATAATGAAATATCCGAGTTAATTGAGCACCTTGAGAGTGTTAAGGGGAGGTTTTCTCCTCAGGTATTAAATCGACTGAAAAGCCGAATATTGACTTTAGAACAAATCGAATCAGACATCTGAGTAATACCACATAATGAGGCGTTATGCATTCATGCAGCAAGGAGCAATATCATGAAAAAAGTCATCTTCACCGTCGCACTCGCTGCGAGTTCTTTTCCGGTCACAGCAAATGAAATCTATCGTGCTCCTTCATCTGGTGACAGCGGTAGTTATTTCATTATCACTAGCGAAAAAGGCAGCGACGGAATAATCACTGTCCTGTCAAGTCGTATCGGTAAAGGCAACGCCTATACTGACTTCACTAAACTCAACGTAAATTGTGAAAGCAAGCAATATTTTGAACTAGCTGGCAGCAGCGAAGACGGTGCTAAGAAATCTCCCTCAAAACCACTTAAAGACTGGTCTAACTCCAAATGGACATCATTGGTGCCAGGTTCCAGTAAGTCTGATTTAGTGCGGTATGTTTGCACTAAGCACAAATAGTCAAATGCATAACAAAAAATTCAAGTCGCCCGCAAGCGGGCTGGGACCTCAAAAGCTACGCTTTTTCGGCCCCTTAATTAAGCGTTGATATGATTCCCATTGTCAAATAGATAAAAGTGTCCTTACCGGAGACCCAAAAATCTCCGGTAAGGACACTCTGACAGTCGGACTTTGGCGAGTAAGTGTCGGCGGTTGACCTTGCACTCTTTTTAATAGAATCTCGACTTCCCTGTCTCGGCTACGCCAATTTGCAATAACGCCAGCGGCGGCTCCGAAGGGGAGCTGGTGCAATTCTGTTAGCACTGAGTAACTTGAAACATCTGAAGTGCCCGCAGACATACACCTATTTCCAGGCACAGGCGGAACTGTGACCGTCGAAAACAGGGACGTTTTCGTCGAGGCTACAAGGATGTATTCACGCCGTGTCACAGGATCGCCTGTGCGAAAGGCGCACCGCAGGTGATGGGCTACAACTTAGCTAGCCGCTAGGATCAAGTTCATTGGTGAGTTTTGGCTTAAAGCCATGATAGCCGCGGTACCAGCGGCTCTCGGCGACACCGAGGGGGGAATTAGTGCAATTCTGTGAGAATGGAGTAACTTGAAACATCTGAAGAGTCTGCAGACATACACCTAATTCCCAGGCACAGGCGAAACTGTGACCGTCGAAAACAGGGACGTTTTCGTCGAGCGCCCAGGGATGGGTTCACAGCGAATCACAGGATCGCCTGTGCGAAAGGTGCACCGCAGGTAATGGACTACATCGTGGCCGGAAGCTCGGCCAATACTCACTTAGGAACTTTTAGCCAAAAGCCATGTTAGCCGCTGTGCCCAAACTATTGGCGCTAAGGGGTTGCTTCAGCAACCAGCTTCAATAAGATTCCGGGTTCTGCGCCAGATGCCAGTGCGCTACGCTCGACAAAACCACCAGCCAGCGCCAGCAGTCGGCCATTTTGCATCAGCAGCGGCACTCTGTCTCTGAGCCAGGGCGGCACTCCAAGTTCATGCCAAAGTTTCTTGAGCTCCCGCCCCTTGTCTCTATTGTGGGGCTGACAGCGGTAACTGCCCTTGAGCCCCATGACCAGTTCAGGTGCTGCTGCATCTGATGGCTGAACTTTTGTCCCTTGTGACGCCGGTATTGACGCCATTAGCGGAGCCGATAGTGAAGCCATTAGGGGAGCCATGACCTGAGCCAGCGCCACCCTGGGCCCTGAGTCTGCCAATGTCAGCTCCAGGCGCTGCCAGGGGGAGGCGAGCCCAACACTCAGACTCTGCCCTTGGCTCAATGCTTGCAGCTGCTTTGGGCTCAGGGTCTGTTTCGAGTTTTTTGCTGCCACATCTTCAGCCGAACCTACCCCATCAAGCAGCTGGAATGCAGCCCCCGGCAGAGGCGCCATGGCATAGATCTGTTGCCCATAACGCCTGAGGAGCAATCCCTTAAAGCTAAGCTCAAGCTGAGCATCCTCCCTGGCATCAAGTAACTGCGCCAGGGCTTGCTGCAACTGCACCTGTGCCGGTAAGGGCAAGCGCTGCATCTGAATAAACTGCCGCAGCAACTGTGCCTGCCACTGGGGTGACAGCGCTTTGAGCCCGGCGCTATCCAGTACCCGAACGCCGCTGAAGCGGCAACGGCCGAGCAAGGGCTGTAACTTTTCGGCGCTGACTTCATCAAGCAGCAACTGCTGTTCGGCGCACAGCGCGGCGCTGCGTGAGGCCGTAGTGGCAATCGAAGGCCAGCGCTGCTTGAGTACAGGGATCACCTCGGCGCGCAGGAAGTTGCGGTCATACTGGGTGTCTTGATTACTCTCATCATTGATATAAGGCAGCTCGAGGCTCGCCACCGCCTGCTCTACCTGAGCCCGGCTGCTGTCCAGCATGGGCCGTAATTGCCAGCATGGTGCACTTTCTTCCCTGGATGTCTGAGCTAAGGAACTTTCTGCCCTGGATATCAGAGCCAAGTGCTGGGCTTGCCCCATGGCCGCCAGTCCCTTGGGGCCCTGACCACGCTTGAGCGCCAGCAGCAGCGTCTCCAACTGATCGTCCTGATGATGGGCCGTCAGCAGAATATCGCCGGGATTGAGCAGCTCGGCAATCGCCTGATAGCGGCCGCGCCGCGCCTCGGCCTCAATACTAACGCGCGGGCCGAGCTCAAGTTGCACCTTCCGAAGAACAAAATTTAGGCCATAATGCTCGGCTCTTTGGCGACAATGGGCCGCCCAGGCATCGGCATTGCGGCTGAGGCCATGGTGTACGTGCACCAGGGAGATTTGATAAGGCGTCTTGGGATGAGTCTCGCGAAAGCGCGCCAAGGTATAGGCCAGCAGCTCTGAGTCCATACCGCCGCTATAACCCAGCCAGAGGTGGTTGTCAGCCGTAGCGCCGATTTGCTCCAGCAGCGCCGTTAACTTGAGTACCAGGGTATCGACCAGAGTGTGAGACATTAAAATAGGATCCTGACCTTATCTGTGCCGAGCATGGCTTCCAGTGCCATCATGAGTTCATCACTGGGGTTCACCCGCCAGTCGTCACTCAAACGGAACTGCCCCTTGGCCAGGGACTGACGATAGTTGATCGCCACAGGCACAGAGCCGCCGCGCCAGGGCGAAAGGGTCTCATAAAACTGTGTCAGCCATTCCGGGCTTAATATTGCCGCGTCGAGATCCAGCTCCACCGCCGCCGCAAAGTGGCTGCGGGCTTCGCCCATATCTATGATGTTGCGCGCCGTCATCCGGTTGCCGCCGGAGAAGTCATCGAAGCTCACTTCACCTTCACAGATGAGGATCCTGTCTTTCTCCAGCAGGTGATTGAATTTCTCGAAGGCCTCGGTAAACAGCATCACTTCCAGACGGGCACTCTTGTCGTCCAGTGTCAGCAGCCCCATCTTGGAGCCTCGCTTGGTCAGCATCACCCTGGTGGCGACCACCAATCCGGCGGCCTTGACCGTCTTGCCCCTGTCTGTGGGGTGAATATCCTTGAGCCGCCCGGAGGTGTAGTGCCTGAGCTCTTTGAGATATTGGTTGATGGGGTGACCTGTGAGGTAAAGCCCCAGGGTCTCACGCTCCCCTTCCAACCAGACCTTGTCCGGCCAACGCGGGCAGTCAACAAACTGTTGCTTGCTGTCCTCGGGGTCGTCGTTGAGCAGACCGAACATGTCGCACTGACCTATGGCTTCGGCCTTGGCGTGCTGATCGGCGGCGCGTATCGCCTCCGGCAAGGTAGCCATCATTGAAGCCCGGTGCGGCCCCAGATTGTCCATGGCGCCGGCATTGATCAGCTTCTCAATCACCCGGCGGTTGAGTTTTTTCAAATCCACCCGGGCGCAGAAGTCGAACAAGTCTTTGAACGGCCCACCCTTGCGGGCTTCCAGAATCGATTCGACCGGCCCCTCGCCCACGCCCTTGATGGCGCCTATACCGTAGACGATATTGAGCTCTTCATCGACGGTAAACTTGAACAGGCCCTTGTTGACATCCGGCGGAATAAGCTTGAGCCCCATGCGCTCACACTCATCCACCAGGGTCACTATCTTGTCTGTGTTGTCCATATCGGCGGACATTACCGCCGCCATAAATTCAGACGGATAGTGGGTCTTGAGCCAGAGTGTCTGATAAGACACCAGTGCATAGGCGGCAGAGTGCGATTTGTTGAAGCCGTAACCGGCGAATTTCTCCACCAGGTCGAAGATCTTCATCGCCAGTTCGCCGTCGACGCCGTTTTTTATCGCCCCGGCTTCAAAACCGGCACGCTGCTTGGCCATCTCTTCCGGCTTTTTCTTACCCATGGCCCGGCGCAGCATGTCCGCGCCGCCCAGGGTATAACCCGCCAGCGTCTGGGCAATCTGCATCACCTGTTCCTGATAGAGGATGATACCGTAGGTAGGATCCAAAATCGGTTTAAGGCTCTCGTGTTGCCACTTCTCATCCGGGTAGGAGATGGCCTCGTGGCCGTGCTTACGCTCGATAAAGTTATCTACCATCCCCGACTGCAAGGGACCTGGGCGGAACAGGGCTACCAGAGCGATCATATCTTCAAAGCAGTCGGGCTGCAGACGTTTGATAAGATCTTTCATGCCGCGGGATTCCAGCTGGAATACCGCCGTGGTTTCGTAGCGTTTCAGTACCCCGAAGGACTTGGCATCGTCCAGCGGAATGGCGGCAATATCGACCGGCGGCTTGCCGAGCTTGGCGAGCCTTGGGTTAATCATCCCCAGCGCCCAGTCGATAATGGTCAGGGTTCTGAGACCCAGGAAGTCAAACTTCACCAGACCAGCGGTTTCCACGTCGTTCTTGTCGAACTGGGTCACCGGGTTTTTCCCTTCGGCGTCGCAATAAAGCGGCGAGAAGTCAGTGATCTTGGTCGGCGCAATCACCACGCCCCCGGCGTGCTTACCCGCGTTACGGGTCACCCCCTCAAGCTTGCGGCACATGTCGATAAGGTCTTTGACATCCTCATCGGCCTCATAGGCTTCGGGCAGCGCAGGCTCGGCCTCAAAAGCCTTGGCCAGCGTCATCCCGGGCTCGGCCGGGATCATCTTGGAAATTCTGTCGACAAAGCCATAGGGGTGACCCAGCACCCGGCCCACGTCACGCACTACCGCCTTGGCGGCCATGGTACCGAAGGTGATGATCTGCGATACTGCATCCCGGCCATAGAGTTCGGCCACGTGATCGATAACCTCATCGCGCCTGTCCATACAGAAGTCGACGTCGAAGTCGGGCATCGACACCCGCTCGGGGTTAAGAAAACGTTCGAACAGCAGGTCAAATTCCAGCGGGTCCAAGTCAGTGATCTTAAGCGCATAGGCCACCAGGGAGCCGGCACCCGACCCCCGCCCAGGGCCCACGGGAATACCGTTATCCTTACCCCACTGGATAAACTCCATCACGATAAGGAAGTAGCCGGGAAAGCCCATCTGGTTAATTACCTTGAGCTCAATATCCAGACGCTCGTCATACTCGCCGCGCTTTTCCGCCCGCTCTTCTGGATCCGGAAACAGGAACTCGAGACGCTCTTCCAGTCCCTCTTTGGAGCGCATTACCAGATAGTCTTCGGTAGACAGCTCACCCGTGGGAAAGTTGGGCAGGAAGTATTCGCCGAGCCGCACAGTAACGTTACAGCGCTTGGCGATCTCAACCGTGTTTTGCAGCGCTTCCGGAATGTCGGCAAACAGCTCGCACATCTCAGCTTCTGTCTTGAGATACTGCTGCTCGCTGTATTTCTTGGGTCTACGGGGGTCAGCCAGAGTGTAGCCATCGTGGATAGCCACCCGAATTTCATGGGCCTCAAACTCTTCCGGGGTCATGAACACCACCTGGTTGGTGGCAACCACAGGCAGGCCTGTGTTGGCGGCATGTTCCACCGCCATATGCAGGTAGCGCTCCTCATCCGGACGCCCGGTGCGGATCAGTTCAATAAAGTAACGGTCGTTGAAGTGCTGCTTGTAGAAATCGGTCAGTTCCTGGGCCTGGTTCAGGTTGCCCTTAAGCAGTGCCTTGCCCAGGTCCCCTTCCCTTGCGCCGGAGAGCAGCAAAATACCGGCGCCGTGCTCCAGCAGCCACTCCTGATCGATAGCAACCCGGTCACGTACCTGGCCGCGCAGATAGGCCTTGGAGATCAGCTGAGTCAGGTTCTGGTAGCCGTCGTTATCCATGGCCAGCACGGTAAGCGCGCAGAACTCATCTTCAAAGCCGGGCACCAACATCCAGAAGTCGGCCCCTATGATGGGCTTTATCCCGGCGCCATGGCAGCCACCGTAGAATTTCACCAGGCCACAGAGGTTGTTCTGATCCGTCAGCGCCACTGCCGCCATGCCCTCATCGGCCACCTTGGCCAGAATGGGCTTGACCTTGGCCAGACCATCGGTCATGGAAAAGTCTGAGTGAACACGTAGATGGACGAAACGGGGCTGTGACATGAAAATCCGATTGCTCTGACTGGCTAAAAATCAATAGGGAAAGATAACACGCCGGAAGAGGTTCACCAAAGTTAAAACCGGTCATTTAACCTTGCTGTTGACAGAAGCGCCAATTAACCGAGAAATGACTCTCGGCTCAGATTCGCTTTCACCTGTATCCCAACGAAAAGATGCAGCAGCAAAACCTGACAGGGCAGCCGCTGCTGCCCTTTTGATTACATCTTTAGATTTCAGAACGGCTTATGAATGCTGCTCCAGCCATTCGCGTACCGGCCGGAAGCTGCGCCTGTGTTCAGGCAAGACACCGTGTTGACTCAAGGCTTCGAAATGCGCCTTGGTGGGATAACCCTTATGGGCGGCAAAACCATACTCAGGGTGGCGGAAGTCAAGCTCGGCCATCTCCCGGTCGCGGGTGACCTTGGCTATGATAGAGGCGGCGCTGATGGCCGGAATCAAGCCATCGCCCTTAACCACTGCGGCTGAAGGCAGGCCAAAATCCGGGGTTCGATTACCATCTACCAAGACTTTCTCGGGACGCACACTCAAGCCCGCCACTGCGCGCTGCATCGCCAACATGGTGGCATGCAGTATGTTGAGCTCATCGATTTCCGCCGGGCTGGCTCGACCGACTGAGACCGCCAGCGCCTTGGCCAGGATCTCTTCATAGAGGGCATCGCGTTTCCTTTCGCTGAGCTTCTTGGAATCATTAAGGCCGCTAATTGGATTGGCGGGATCCAGGATCACCGCTGCGGTGACCACATCGCCGACCAAGGGGCCACGCCCCACTTCATCTACCCCGGCGACCAGCCCCTGGCACAACAGCTGCGCTTCGGCCTCCGAGAGTTGCTTATAGACTGTCATCTTTCCTCGGCTTTTTTATCGAGCAAGGCCACAACCGCCTGGGCCGCCTTTTCACTGGCGTTGCAGGCCAGCAGGCTGTGCAGCTTAGTAAACTCGGCCAGCAGCGGCCGGTTATCTTTATCCAGCAATTTGCCCACCTCTTCGGCTATCCGCTCGGCAGTGCAATCATCTTGGATAAGCTCTGCCACCAACTCTCTTCCGGCCAACAAATTGGGCAAAGAGAAGTGGTTTATCTGCATCATCCGCTTGGCAATACGGTAAGTGATAGGGCTGACCCGATAGCCGACCACCATAGGGCGCTTGACCAACATGGCTTCCAGCGTGGCGGTGCCCGATGCCAGCAAGATGGCATCGCTGGCGGCCATCACTTCCCGCGAGCGCCCTTCCGTCATATGAATTTCCAGATCCGGCGCATAGGTTTCCAGCGCGGCAAGAAACTGCTGGCGGCGTTTTTCATTCACCAAGGGGGTAATAAACTTGAGATCCGGATAGCGCTGTTTCAGCAGCCTGGCCGCCTCCACAAAGGGCTGGGCCAACATCTTCAACTCGCCACCACGAGAACCCGGCAGGATGGCCAAATATTCAGCCTCGACTTTCAAGCCGAGCGCTTCTCTGGCATGACGCTTGTCATTCTCCATCGGGATCTCATCGGCGAGAGTGTGGCCGACAAAGGTGCAAGGCACCTGATGCTTGTCGTAGAAGGCTTTTTCAAACGGCAGCAGTGACAACACCATGTTGGTAGCGCGGGCGATTTTGAAGATCCGCTTAGGGCGCCAGGCCCAAACCGACGGACTGACATAATGCACCGTCTTGATCCCACGCGCCTTGAGCTTGAGCTCCAGGCCGATATTGAAGTCCGGGGCATCTATGCCGATAAAGCAATCCGGCTGCAGCGCGGTTATCTGTTTGACCAGACTCGAGCGTATCTTCAACAATCTCGGTAGACGGGAAAGCACCTCGGCAATTCCCATCACGGCCAACTCTTCCATGGCAAACAGCGACTCGAATCCGAGCGCCTCCATGCGAGGGCCACCTATACCGATAAAACGGGCGTCCGGATAGCGCTGTTGCAATGCTTTCATCAGGCCGGCACCTAAAATATCGCCGGAGATTTCTCCGGCGACCATTGCAAAGACTAACTTTCTATTTTGTGTCATTCGTTCTCACTGTGTCAGCGAATAATTCCTCGATTAGAGGAGGTCACAAAATCAACAAATGCTTGTACCTGTGGCTCTTTTGCGGCGTCTTCAGCCATAGCTGCGACTGCCTCTTCCAGAGTCAGGCTGCTGCGGTACAGGGTCTTGTAAGCCCGGCGCAGCGCTTGCTGGGTCTCTTTGGAAAAACCGCGGCGCTTCATGCCTTCCATATTCAGACCTCGGGGAATGGCCGCCTGGCCAGAGGCCATCACGAAAGGAGGCACATCCTGCAGCACCAAAGAACAACCTGCAGTAAAGGCATGGGCACCAATGTGCACAAACTGGTGCACTCCTGTCATACCGCCGAGAATAGCCCAGTCACCCACATGGCAATGACCGGCAATAGAGGCGTTGTTGGCCATGATCACATTGTCGCCCACCACGCAGTCATGAGCGATATGTACATAGGCCATAAACAGGTTGTTGGAGCCGATACGGGTCTCGCTGTTGTCCTGCACTGTGCCACGGTGAATGGTGACAGATTCACGGATGATATTGTTATCACCCATGATAAGCCGGGTAGGTTCACCGGCATATTTCTTGTCCTGGCAATCTTCACCAACTGAGGCAAACTGAAAAATCCGGTTGCCCTTGCCAATGATGCTGGGTCCCTTGATAACCACATGGGAACTAATCCAGCAATCATCGCCGATCTCCACATCCGGTCCTATATAACTCCAGGGACCGATAGTAACATTCTTACCTATCTTGGCGTCGGGGTGAACGAAAGCTAATTTATCTATCACTTGCTAATCTCTCTGCGGGCACACATGATTTCTGCTGAACACACCAGCTCACCATCCACTTTGGCCTCGCCGTAGAAAACGCCAATCCCGCGGCGTTCCTTGATCATCTTCACTTCAAAGTGCAGCTGATCACCTGGCTCAACAACCCGTTTGAAACGAGCATTGTCGATACCGGCAAAATAATACAACACGTCCGGAGACGGCTTGTCGCTCATGGTCTTGAACGCCAACAAGCCGGTGGCCTGCGCCATGGCTTCCAGAATGAGCACGCCAGGCATAACCGGCTGAACAGGGAAATGCCCCTGAAAGAAAGGCTCATTGATGGTGACGTTCTTGATCGCATGCAGAGTTTCACCCGGAGTAAAATCCAGTACTCTATCGATCAACAAAAATGGATACCTGTGTGGCAGGTAAGCCAAAATCTCTTTGATATCCATTGTATTTAATTGATTAGACACGAACTCGTTTCCTCATGCCGCTTAACACACAGCGGTATTAATCTTGGGGTTTAACGGTTTTTTCCAGGGTCTTGACCCGCTGGAACAGCTCGTCCAATTGACGGAAGCGAACCGTATTTTTACGCCACAGCCTGTTGGGCATGGCCACAGTGGCGGAGGAGTATACCCCAGGTTCACGAACATCGTTAGTAATGTTGGTGCTGCCAGTGACATGCACCCCATCGGTAATGCTCAGATGACCGGAAATCGCGCAATTGCCACCAATGATACAATGTTTACCTATAGTCACGCTGCCTGCCAGCACAGTGCAGCCGGCAATCGCAGTGTTGGCTCCAATAATATCGTTATGAGCCACTTGCACCTGGTTATCGAGGATCACGCCATCATGAATTTCAGTATGATCGATCGCGCCGCGATCTATGGTGGTACCTGCACCGATTTCCACTCTGTCACCTATGCGCACGCCGCCGGTCTGAGGGATTTTGATCCACTGACCGCGTTCGTTGGCATAACCGAAACCATCGGAGCCGATAATCGCCCCCGAGTGAACGATACAGTTTTGCCCCATATGCACATCGTGATAAACGGTGACATTGGCCCACAGACGACTGCCTGAGCCTATGATGACATCCTGACCAACCACAGTACCGGCACCTATCTGGACATTTTCGCCCAAAATACTGTTGGCGCCGATGACCGCATTGGCGCCAATAGCAACGCCCTCTCCCAATTTGGCACTGGGATGAATTTGCGCCGAGGGATGGATATCCTCTGCCGCGGCCGGCGTGCTGTCCAGCAACTGTGCAACTCTGGCAAAGCCGACATAAGGGTCATTGAGTACCAAGGCGTTACCGGCAAAACCGTCCAACTCTTTAGGCGAGATCAATACCGCACCGGCCTGAGTCTGCTCCAGCTGGCTACGATATTTGGTGTTGGCCAGAAAGGTGATCTGATCCGGCCGCGCCTTTTCAAGTGTCGCCACCGAGGAGACAGTCACACTGTCATCCCCGCGAACTTCAGCCCCTAGTAGCTGGCCAAGCTCTTTCAACGAAAAAAACTTCATCGATTTAGTTGCCTTTGCTTAAGGCTTCAACCACTTTGGAACTGATGTCAGCAGCTGGCTTAACATAAACCACAGCGCCGCGTTGCAGTACCATGTCGTACTTCTCTTTTTCAGCTATGGTGTTAATAGCCTTCTGCACCTTTACCAGCAGTTTGTTTTGCTCTTCGCCCTGACGACGACGCAGATCTTCATCCAGCGCCTTACCTTTGAGCTGATAGTCAGCCTTCAGAGATTCCATTTTACGAACCAGTTCGGTCTTTTGCGCTTCGCTCATCAGCGCGGCATCACGCTGCTGCTTTTCCAGCAAACCACGGAGGTCTTCCTGCAATTTCTGAACTTCGGCCATACGATCACCGAACTCAGTCTTGAGTGCGTTGCTGATCTGCTCACGTTGTGGCAGTTGTTCAAACACAGCGCCCATATCGACAACCGCCAGTTTCTCAGCTTGGGCGGCCAGAGGAGCCCCCATCAACATCAGCGTCATCAGTGCGCCGTTTACCATTTTTTTCAAAGTCAGACTCCTTGTTTTTCTTCAGCAATGCTTGCCGAGTTTATGTAATTTAGAAAGTTTTGCCAATATTGAACGAGAAGATCTCGGTCTCGTCATCGTCGTATTCCTTAACAGGCCAGGCCAGGCTGAACACCATGGGTCCCATGGGCGACAGCCATTGTAGGCTAAGGCCCCAGGAAGCACGGATACGGCTCGGATCACTGTAGTCGGCCAACTTGGAAAACTCATCCGCCGGCAAGAAACGATAGGAGTCATAATCAAACTCCGTATCCCAGACGTTACCCGCATCAATAAAGAAACTGGTACGTACTGAGTTGCTATAGGCCTCATCCAGGAAAGGAGTCGGCACAATCAGCTCCATACTGGCCGTAGCGATGGCGTTACCACCGATAGAACGACCTGAGCTGATGTAAACTTGGTTGGGATCGCCCGGCAAGCTACAGCCTTCACCATCCGGATTGGGTCCACAAGGCTCGCTACCACGATACAGATAGAAGGCTCTGGGCCCCACAGAGTTGGACTTGAAGCCACGCAGTGAGCTGGAGCCACCTGAGTAGTAGTTTTCCCAGAACGGCAGGATCTGGTCGTTGTCATTGAAACCACCGTAGCCATTACCGTAACCCAGACGGGCACGGGTCAAGAGCACAAACTTATGGCTACGGGTCAGCGGCCAGTAGAAGTTGGTGTCAAAGTCAGTCTTGAAGTACTGCAGATCTGAACCTGGAACCGTGATCTTACCACTCAAACGCTGGGATGAACCGTCGGTTGGGAAGGTTCCGCGGTTAAGGGTGCTGCGATACCAACCTAGGCTAAGTTCGAAGTTATCGAAGCTCAAGTCAGAGTTGGGATCCTCGTTGTCACGGTAAATGTTATAGAAGCGAATCGCCTGCTCATAACTGGAAATCTCAGAAATGGTGTTATGACGATAGCCTATACCGCCGTTGAGCCTGTTGTACTCGTTAATGGGGAAGCCACTATTGAGTGCAACACCATAGGAGCTATTCTTATAGCGTTCGAGGTTGGCCTCGTTAGCATCGAACTCGTTCCAGTAGATGCTGCCACCCAGGCTGACCCCATCTTTGGTGAAATAAGGATCGGTATACGACAGGTTGACGTTCTTGGAGTACTTGTTGGTATTCAGGTTAATCCCGGCCTGGTTGCCCGTACCGAGGAAGTTGGACTGCTGAACCCCAAACTGCAGACTCATGCCGGACTCAGTACCATAACCTATACCAGCGTTAAAGGAGCCTGATGGCTGCTCTTTCACCTTGAAAGCCACATCTACCAGGTCGTCTGTGCCCGGCACCTGCACGGTTTCAGTATCGACAGTTTCAAAGTAACCCAGACGGTTGAGACGCGCCTTGGATTGCTCGACCAATGCCGAGTTCAACCAGGCCCCTTCCATCTGTCTCAGCTCGCGGCGCATCACTTCATCTTTGGTTACTGTGTTACCTGTGAAGTTGATAGAGCGGACATAAACACGCTTACCGGGCTTAACGTTAACATTCAGGGTGACTTCCTTGGTTTCATCATCGATCTCAGGGAAAGTCTTCACCTCTGGATAGGCGTAACCGAAGCGGCCCAGATACTTACTGTACATCTCTTCGGTAAAGGTCACATCGGCGCCGTTGTATTGCTCACCGGCCTTGATAGGCAAGATTCCCTTGAGCAGCTCTTCGCGGCCCATGAGTTCACCAGTCAGGTTGACTTCCTTAACCTTATACTGCTCGCCTTCATCGACGTTAATGGTGATGTAGAGGCCCTTACGATCCGGCGTCATAGCCACCTGAGTCGAGGTCACCTTGAAACGAATATAACCATTATTGTGGTAGTGGGTCTTGATAGTTTCGAGGTCGGCCTGCAGCTTTTGTTTCTGATAACGGCGCTCGCCGAACAGATCCCACCAAGCCACATAGTCTTTGAGCTCCAGCATACCGATAAGGTCGGCATCGCTGAAACGCTCATTCCCCACTATGTTGATCTGACGGATTTCGGCCGCCAGACCTTCGGTAAACTTAAACTTAAGTTCCACCCGGTTACGAGGCAGGTTGATCACCTGAGCCTCTACCTTGGCGCCGTACTTACCTACGCCGTAATAGAAGTCCTGCAGGCCCTTCTCGATACCCGAGAGCATGGTGCGGTCGAGGGCTTCGCCCACCTTCACACCACTACCATCCAGGCTTTCCTGCAGTTGTTCGTCTTTGATGTCCTTGTTACCGTCGAAGGTCACGGCACTGATGGTCGGTCTTTCACGTACCGACACTATCAGCACCCCACCATCGCGGGACACCTGAACATTTTCAAAGTTACTGGAGGCATACAGGCTCTTTATCGCCTGTTGCAACTTGAGTTGGTCGACTGTGTCACCCACTTTGACAGGCAAACTCAGCAAGGCCGCACCGAGTGCCACTCGTTGCAAACCTTCAACTTGGATGTCGGTCACTTCAAAAGGTTGGAAAGACTCTGCCCAACCATTCCCTGAAAACGACGCGCCGACTAATAACATCGAGGCAAAAAGTTTATTCAATCGCATAGCGCACTTCTAATTATTTGTCTGTCCTTGCTCAGAGTCGGGCAAAATCATTGAAAAGGGCAATACTCATCAACATCAGCAGCAACGCCGCCCCAAATCTGAATCCAATTTCCTGTACCCGTTCGGATACAGGCTTACCTGTTATTACTTCCACCAAGTAATACATCAAGTGTCCCCCGTCCAGCACTGGCAACGGCAAGAGGTTAATAATGCCGAGGTTTACGCTTATCAGGGCGAGGAACCCGAGAAAATATACCAACCCTATGTTGGCGCTGTTACCGGCCCCCTGTGCAATGGAGATGGGGCCACTCAAATTTTTAACCGAAACATCACCGGTAAACAACTTGGCGATCATCTTAAAGCTGACGACCACAAGTTGCCATGTTTTATCTGCCGCCACCGAAATGGACTCAAGTGGGCCATACTGCAAATCCAGCAACATATTGTCCGGCCACTTGGGGGCTTTGGGCGCCAGGCCGATGACACCTTCCATTTCGCCATTGGCACCCTTGCGGCTGTCCGGGATCAGAGTGAAGGTCTGTTGCTCCCCACTGCGCTTAACCGTCAGTTGCAACGGCTTACCGGCTGATACTTTAATTTGTCCGACAAAGGTTTGCCAGTCGCTGTATACCTCACCATTGACGGCCACCAGAATATCACCGGCCTTAACTCCGGCCTTGGCGGCCGCACCGCCTTCGGTAACCGTCTCCACTTCAGGGATCACATCCGGGCGGAAGATATCCAGCCCCAGCGTACTGAAGGGGGATTCTTTTTCCGGATCGAAACGCCAGTTGCGAATATCCAACTGATAGGTGCGCCCGGAAGGCTCAAGACCATCGTCAGGCTGAGATATCTGGTCGAGCGGCCTCAGGGTCAAGCTCATGCTGTCATCGCCGATATGACCGACCAGCGCCAGATTCACTTCTTCCCAGTTGCGTACCTTTTGCCCGGAAACCGCCACTATCTGCTGAGGGCCATCTATCTGCATCACGGCCGCTGGCGAGCCGGGTCTGACATCGCTGATCACCGGCTTGAGTGAAGGCACGCCGATAAGATACATAATATAGAGCGCGAAAATGGCAAAGATAAAGTTGGCTATCGGCCCGGCAGCGACTATTGCGATACGCGCCCAGACACTCTTGCGATTAAAGGCCTGATCTTTAAGCTCTTCGGGCACATCCTCAACCCGCTCGTCGAGCATTTTGACATAGCCACCCAGCGGGATCATGGCAATCACATATTCGGTGCCATCTTTACCGAAGCGACGCCAAATTGCCTTACCAAAGCCGATGGAGAAACGCTCTACCTTGACACCACAGCGCCTGGCTACCCAAAAGTGGCCATATTCATGGGCGGTGATCAGTATCCCCAAGGCGACGATAAAAGCGCCCAGGTTCCATAAAAAATCAAACATCAGACCTTATTTTCCTCACTTGCATACGGCGATAGCTTCCTTGGCATACTGACGACTTTGGCCGTCCAATGCCAGAATATCCGCTATGGAATTTAAAGGCGATTGCGGCACACGGGCCAAGCAGGCTTCATTGACCCGGGCGATATCGGTAAAGCCAATTTCCCCTTTAAGGAAGCTGGCAACAGCCATTTCATTGGCCGCATTGATGACTGTGGTCGCCTCCTGCCCCGCGACACTGGCAGTCATTGCCAACTCAAGGCAAGGATAACGGGCAAAATCCGGCTCACAGAAGCTCAATTGTCCGACTTTGAAAAAGTCCAAAGGTTCAACCCCTGAGACAATTCTCTCCGGATAGGCCATGCAATGAGCTATCGGGGTACGCATATCCGGATTACCGAGCTGTGCCAACACGCTGCCATCCTGATACTGCACCATGGAATGAATCACACTCTGGGGGTGGATAACCACCTTAAGCTGCTCGGCACTGGCGTTGAACAACCAGCGCGCCTCCACATACTCAAGTCCCTTATTCATCATAGTCGCCGAATCGACAGAAATTTTAGGCCCCATGGACCAATTCGGATGCTTGATGGCCTGGGCCGGTGTCACACTCGCCAGACTGGCAAGCTCAGCGCTCAAGAATGGCCCACCTGAGCCGGTGAGCAAAATCGATGAAATACCTGCACCTTGAAGATCGCAATAGCCCAGCTGTTGCTGCACGGCTTCCGGCAAACATTGGAAAATAGCGTTATGCTCACTGTCTACCGGCAGCAGAGTCGCGCCCGACTGACGGGTGGCTTCCATAAATAAGCGCCCGGACATCACCAGTGCCTCTTTGTTGGCCAGCAGCACCCGCTTGCCGGCCTTGACTGCCGCCAGCGTTGGCAACATGCCGGCGGCACCGACTATGGCAGCCATCACGGTATCGACCCGGCTGTGAGCCACCAGCTCAAGTAGTTCTGACTCACCGCTACTGACGCGGGTAGCAGAGTCGGCCCCCAAACGCCCAGCCAATAACTTGGCAGCATTGGGGTCAACCATATGGGCAATTTCAGGTCGGTGGATCGCACACAACTCGGCCATCTTGTCGACATTGGTATTGGCCACCAGCGCATAAACCTTATATGCCGCCGGGTTATGTTGGATCACACTGAGGGTACTGGCACCAATTGAGCCAGTCGCTCCTAAAATCACCATGTTTTGCATAGCACTACATCCAGAATGCAATATAGATAAGGGTAAATACGGGCAAGGCTGCGGTCAGGCTGTCGATGCGATCCAGCACACCACCGTGGCCGGGCAATATGGTGCCCGAGTCTTTAATTTTAGCGGCGCGCTTGAACATGCTCTCGGACAGATCGCCGAGCGCCGAGGCCAGAGCGGTAAATAGAGTCACTGCTATCAGCAATCCAAGCTCCTGCTCGGGGGAGAAATAGCAAACTCCGGCCACCACCACCATGGTGGTCAGCAGGCCGCCCAGTAAACCTTCCAGGGTCTTGGCCGGGCTGACATTGGGCATAAGCTTAATCCGCCCCAGCGCTTTACCGGCAAAGTAGGCGCCCGAATCAGCGGCCCATACCGTCAGCATCACCAAGAACACCAGGATACCGCCAAAATAAGGGTCAGCAGGACTGCTAAGCGCTTTGAGGGCGATCAGGGAAGCGAAACAAGGTAGCAGGGTCAACTGGCCGAACATGGACTTGAGCATGGGGCTGCCCTGCCAGAGTTTGGCGCTGCGGGGATAGGAGATCACCAGCACCAGAGAGAACAGCCACCAACAGGCACCAATAAGAATGATGGCCAGCATGATGGGGTGTAACTGACCTCTGGACCAGACGGCATCGGTCGGCACCAGTAGGTTAATCGCCACCAAGACTATCGCCAGAGTGGCGGTAAAACTCCATTGAGTGACCTCACAACGGCTGTCGATAATGCGGCCCCACTCTTTTGCCGCAATCAAGAATACCGCCACCAGGGCCCATGAAAAATAACTCGCCGGGAGCAAAAAAATGGCTCCCATAACCAGTGGGATTAACCAAATTGCTGTTATTATTCGTTGTTTTAGCAAAAAATGTCCCTCGTAAGATGTTATTCGCTGCGTATTTCTTCTATCTGACTTCCGGTCAGACCGAAACGACGCTGGCGGCTGGCAAAAGTCGCCACAGCCTGGCGAAATGCCTGCTCATCAAAATCCGGCCAAAGGGTGTCGGTAAAGACCAACTCGGCATAGGCCGCCTGCCAGAGAATAAAATTACTGATGCGGTAATCCCCGCCCGTACGGATCATTAAATCAACTTCATGTTGATTTTGCATGCACAAATGTTCTGCCAAGGCCTCTTCACTGAACTGACTGCTGGTCATTTCACCGGATTCGACTTTTTCTGCCAGTTTGCGGGCGGCCTGCATTATGTCCCAGCGGCCACCATAATTAGCGGCGACATTAAGGGTCAGCTCTGAGTTGGCAGCGGTTTTCTCTTCGGCTGCACGGATCTGCTTTTGCAGTCTCTCGGAAAAACGACTGGTATCCCCAATAATATTCAACCGGACACCATTTTGGTGCAGTAGCTTGATTTCCCGGCGCAGTACGGTAAAGAACAGTTCCATCAACAGGCTGACTTCCTGGTCCGGACGACGCCAGTTTTCACTGGAAAACGCGAACAGGGTCAATGAACGTACCCCGAGCTGCCTTGCTGTACTCACGGCCCGGCGCACGGCTTTGACTCCGGCCTTATGCCCAAAAACCCTGGCTTTACCCTGGGCCTGAGCCCAACGGCCGTTACCATCCATAATGATAGCCACATGCTGCGGGATAGACTGTTTTACCAGCTCTGAAAGCTGCTCAGGTAAGCACTCTGAAGTCTGGCAGTCACCTGTGCTGGTTGGAGTCGTAGGATCGGCTTCCATATTGGATGACATCTGAATAAACAACCCTTATAAATAGACAAACGCCGCGTAGTATACCCCTACACGGCGCATCAACTC
This sequence comes from Shewanella chilikensis, assembly GCF_037953065.1. Classification (NCBI taxonomy): domain Bacteria; kingdom Pseudomonadati; phylum Pseudomonadota; class Gammaproteobacteria; order Alteromonadales; family Shewanellaceae; genus Shewanella; species Shewanella chilikensis. The sequence goes on from NZ_CP149966.1 coordinate 3,183,760, forward strand.
TAGTTTAGCGAGTCAATATCAGACTTCCATCAATTCCGCTTCTTTCGCGGCCAACAGCTCGTCTATCTTCTTGATATGTGCGTCAGTTATCTTCTGCACTTCCTCTTCGCTACGGCGTACATCATCCTCGGTACACTCTTTATCCTTCTCCAGGTTTTTCACCGCAGAGTTGGCATCACGCCGAACGTTACGCACGGCAATACGACCGTTTTCCGCTTCGGCGCGAACCACTTTAACCAGATCACGGCGGCGCTCTTCGGTCAGGGCCGGCAGCGGGATACGGATAGTGGCACCGGCAGACATAGGGTTCAGGCCCAAATCTGAGCTCATGATCGCCTTTTCTACTGCCTGGATCATGCTACGGTCGAACACGTTAACCGCCAGAGTGCGGCTGTCTTCAACTGAAATATTACCCACCTGCTTGAGCGGGGTCATGGTGCCGTAGTAAGACACCTGGATAGAATCCAGCAGTGCGGGGTGAGCACGGCCGGTACGCACCTTGGCCATTTGTGCCTTGGTGGCTTCCACACACTTGTCCATACGAACCTGTGCATCTTCTTTAATCGCATCAATCACGTTAAATGTCCTTTTTGCAATCAGTCGGTTATTTCGTTTTGATCAGCGTGCCTTCGGCTTCTTCACCCATGATAACCCGGCGCAGCGCACCTGGTTTGTTCATATTGAAGACCAATATAGGCATGTCGTGGTCACGGGCCATGGTGAAAGCAGCCAGATCCATGACTTTCAATTCTTTATCCAGAACTTCATTGTAACTCAGTTCATCGTATTTGACGGCTTCAGGATTCTTCATAGGGTCATCTGAATATACGCCGTCAACTTTAGTGCCTTTTAGCACGACTTCTGCTTCAATTTCAATCCCTCTCAGGCAAGCAGCAGAGTCTGTGGTACAGAATGGGTTACCGGTACCGGCAGCAAAAATCACCACGCGCCCGGACTTAAGCAAGCTGATAGCTTCGGCCCAGTTGTATCTATCGCACACACCATTGAGCGGAATAGCAGACATCAGACGGGCATTAACATAGGCACGGTGCAGCGCATCACGCATTGCCAGACCATTCATCACTGTCGCCAGCATACCCATGTGATCGCCCACCACGCGGTTCATACCGGCCTTGGCCAGCCCTTCACCACGGAACAGGTTTCCGCCACCGATGACCACGCCAACCTGAATGCCGAGCTCAACCAGCTCCTTAATCTCCTGGGCCATACGATCCAGTACCTTGGGATCGATACCGAAGCCTTCTTCGCCCATCAGGGCTTCGCCACTCAGTTTCAGCAGAATACGTCGAAATGCAGGTTTTGGGTTGGTGCTCATCTTTTTCTGTCCTGGTCATAACAAGACCGCAGCGGCTGCTGCGGTCTTGGGAGGGTTAAGAATTGGCGATTAAGCCTTCTTGGAAGCAGCGATTTGGGCAGCTACTTCAGAAGCAAAATCTTCTTCTTTCTTCTCGATACCTTCACCCACTTCCAAGCGGATGAAGTTAGTCACAGTGGCGCCTTTCTCTTTCAGAACTTCGCCAACAGTTTTCTTTGGCTCCATGATGAATGGCTGACCAGTCAGAGAAACCTCACCGGTGAACTTCTTCATGCGGCCGGCAACCATCTTCTCAGCGATTTCCTGAGGCTTGCCTTCGTTCATAGCGATTTCAACTTGAACGGAACGCTCTTTCTCAACCACTTCAGCTGGAACGTCTTCTGGGTTAACGTACTCAGGCTTGGAGGCAGCAACGTGCATTGCAATGTGCTTCAGCGTTTCTTCATCGGCTTCACCGGTAACAACAACACCGATGCGATCGCCGTGACGGTAGAAAGCCATCTTGTCACCGTCGATGTACTCAACGCGACGAACGTTGATGTTTTCACCGATCTTGGCAACCAGGGCAACACGTGCTTCTTCGAACTGGGCTTTCAGATCTTCAACAGTCACTTTGGCAGCAGCGGCAGCGTCCAGAACTTCATTGGCGAAAGCCAGGAAGTTGGAGTCTTTGGCTACGAAGTCAGTCTGGCAGTTAACTTCAACCAGAGCAGTGTAACCAGCACCGTTTTTGATCAGGATAGTACCTTCGGCAGCGATGTTACCGGCTTTCTTGGCCGCTTTAGCCGCGCCGCTCTTACGCATGTTATCGATTGCAGCTTCGATATCACCGTTAGTTTCGGTCAGGGCTTTTTTACAATCCATCATGCCTGCGCCAGTACGGTCGCGCAGTTCTTTAACCAGGGCAGCAGTAATTGCCATTGTTAAATCCTCAATTGATAATTCGACAAATTTAACCTGTTGATAAGTAGGTATAAAACAGGGGCCATATGGCCCCTGTTAACCAATCATATCTCTTGGTTAATAAGGGTGATGTACTAGCATCGCACCTTATTATTCAGCTTCGATGAAACCGTCTTCTTCAGCTTGAACAGCCAGGTCCTGACCACGGCCAGCTTTGGCAGCAGCAGCTACAGACTCAGCATACAAACGGATTGCACGCATAGCGTCGTCGTTACCAGGAATGATGTAGTCAACGCCATCTGGAGCAGAGTTGGTATCTACTACGGCAACAACTGGGATACCCAGGTTGTTGGCTTCTTTGATAGCGATGTGTTCATGGTCGGCACCGATAACGAAAATGGCGTCTGGCAGACCGCCCATGTTCTTGATACCACCCAGAGACTTCTCAAGCTTTTCCAGCTCACGGGTACGCATCAGCGCTTCTTTCTTGGTCAGCTTGTCGAAAGTACCGTCAACAGACTGGGTTTCCAGATCTTTCAGGCGCTTGATTGACTGACGAACGGTTTTCCAGTTGGTCAGCATACCGCCGAGCCAGCGCTTGTCCACGTAGAACTGCTCGCAAGATACGGCAGCTTCTTTAATGGCTTCACTGGCAGCGCGCTTGGTGCCTACGAACAGGATTTTACCTTTCTTGGAAGCAATGTTGCTGATGAAAGCCAGAGCTTCATTGAACATTGGCACAGTGTGCTCGAGGTTGATGATGTGTACACCGTTGCGGGCGCCGAAGATGAAAGGCTTCATCTTAGGGTTCCAGTAACGGGTTTGGTGACCGAAGTGTACACCGGCCTGGAGCATATCGCGCATTGAAACTGTAGTCATTTTCTATACCTTAATTTAAGGGGTTAGACCTCCACGCATCCCATGTCTTCGACCCTTTGGCCAAGCCGCGGGCACCCCGAAGAATGTGTCGATACGTGTGTGATTTAGTATTTGAGTTAAATGCCATGTATAATGGCCGCCATCTTTACTCTGACCTGCCGACAAAATGGGTTTCCCCATCAAAGGCAGCCCGACTTGAAGCTAATTCGAACTCATAGAGTCGTCAACTCAAAGTCACTTAGAGTCAAACATAACGGCGCGCTTTATACCATAAATCGCCGGCAAACACAAACTTTTTACCGCTCTCATGTCGGCCTTAAACTCAGTTCAAAGCCGCGTCAGCAGCGTTATTTTACCGTTTCACAAACAAGGTGAATTGGCCTTGGCCAAGGCACTCGTTATTAAGAGAAAGCCCCATGAGTATAGTCATCAAGACAGCAGAAGAAATTGAGAAAATGCGCGCCGCCGGCAAGCTGGCCGCCAATGTGTTGGAAATGATAGCCCCACACGTCAAGGTCGGGGTCAGTACCAACGAACTCAATGATATCTGCGCCAAATACACCGAAGAACAAGGCGCCATCTCTGCGCCACTCAACTACCACGGTTTTCCCAAGTCCATCTGCACCTCTATCAATGAAGTGATCTGCCACGGTATTCCCAGCGATCGCGTGCTCAAGGACGGCGATATTCTCAATATCGACATCACTGTCATCAAGGATGGCTATCACGGCGACACTTCCAAAATGTTCCTTATTGGCGATGTCAGCCCGAAAGATCGCCGCCTGTGCCGCATCGCCCAAGAAAGTCTCTACGCCGCCATTCGTAAAGTTCGCCCCGGCATGCAGCTGGGCGAAATTGGCACCACGGTTGAGAAGTTTATCAAGGCCAGCAAGTCAGGCCTGGACAAGTATTCAATCGTGCAGGATTACTGCGGTCACGGCATAGGTGCCGGCTTCCACGAAGAACCACAGGTAGTGCACTACAAAAACAACGACAAGACCATACTGCGCCCCGGCATGTGCTTTACCATTGAGCCGATGATCAACGCCGGTCGCCATACTTCTGTATTGAACAAGGATGACGGCTGGACTGTCACTACCTCAGATGGTAAAAATTCAGCTCAGTGGGAACATACTCTGTTGATCACCCAGACCGGCGTAGAAGTTCTGACGCTGCGCGCCGAGGAAGATTTCCCGAGGATCATCAATCACGCCAAATAAGGCGTCACCCAAGGAATAGAATGAGCACAGCGCTGGCAGCCAAAACGGCACTTTGTGAGCAAAATCAGGCCCTGTTTGACAGGTTTACCTCGCGAGAAAAGATAGTCGAACTGGTTACCAGCCGCTGTCGCTTTGTCGATAAGCAGCTGATTGAACAATGGCAGGTCGAAGGGTTAGATGCTTATCCCATCGCCCTTATCGCCGTTGGCGGCTATGGCCGCGGCGAGCTGCACCCCTATTCAGACATAGATCTGCTGTTTCTGGTGGATGACAACCTGGACCCGGCAGCCGAGAGCAGGCTCAGCGCCTATATCGCCTTTCTCTGGGACGCTGGTCTTGAAATAGGCCATAGTGTCAGAACCCTGAAAGAAACCCTGCAGCAGGGTCGCCAGGACATCACAATAGCCACCAACCTATTGGAAGCCAGGTTGCTTACCGGCCCGGAAATCCTGTTTGATACTCTCTATGACGCGATTCGCGAGCACCAATTCTGGCCATCGAACGAGTTTTTCAGCGCCAAGCGCGATGAACAGCGCGCCCGCCACGCCAGGGCCAACGCCTTCGACCTCGAGCCCAATATCAAGACCTGCCCCGGTGGCCTCAGGGATATTCAAACCATAGCCTGGGTCGCCATGCGCCACTTCGATGCCGCCAAACTCGAAGAGTTGGTCGGGCACGGTTTTCTGGAGCAGGCCGAACTCGAAGAGCTGCTGGAGTGTCAGCACTTCCTCTGGGAGCTGAGGTTTGCCCTGCACCTGGCATCGGGCCGCGACGAAAACCGTTTACTGTTTGACTTGCAACGCCAAGTAGCCGGCCTCATGGGTTACGAAGACGCTACCCAACTGGCTGTCGAGCAGATGATGAAGCACTATTACCGCACAGTGCGGCGGGTGATGGAGCTCAACGAGATGCTGCTGCAACTGTTCAAACGCGCCACCTTGGGACATACCCAAGCGCTGGAAATCCAGCCTATAGATGAACTCTATCAGCGTCGCGGCCGCTTTATCGAGGCGCTGGACTTGGCGCTGTTTGACGATCCGGAAGAAATCGTCAGGCTGTTTTTGCATGTGGCCCGCAATTCCAACATTCAGGGGATTTACGCCCCAACCCTGAGGGCACTGAGAAGAGCCAGACGGGCCCAGCCACAACCTCTGATGGCCCGGGAGGGCTGCCGCAGGGTATTTATGGAAATTCTCCGCCATCCTCGCGGTATTGCCGCTCTGTCGCTGATGCACAAACACGGGGTGATGTCGGCTTATTTACCTGCTTGGCGCGCCATTGAGGGCCAGATGCAGTTCGACCTCTTCCACGCCTACACTGTGGATGAACACACCCACAGGCTGCTGCTCAATATCGACAAATTTGCCCAGGCAGAACAGAAAGAGGAATTCCCACTCGGCTCGGTACTGATCAATCAGTTGCCAAAAAAGGGGCTTCTGGTATTGGCGGCCATTTTCCACGACATCGCCAAGGGGCGCGGCGGCGATCACAGTAAGCTCGGAGCCGTCGATGCGCTGGAATTTTGCAAACTGCACGGCCTCAACGACCACGACGGCCGCTTAGTCAGCTGGTTGGTGGAGAATCATCTGTTGATGTCGATTGTCGCCCAGCGGCGGGATATTTCCGATCCGGAAGTGGTCGCCGACTTTGCCGATAAAGTTCGCGATGCGGTGCACCTGAGTTACCTCTACTGCCTGACGGTAGCCGATATCTGTGCCACCAATGAAAAAACCTGGAACAACTGGAAGGGCTCTCTGCTGAGGGATCTCTATTTTGCCACTCAGAGGGTGCTTGCCCGCGGCAAAGAAAAACCTGTGGATATTCGTGCTCGGGTGCGGGAGCATCAAGCCAAGGCCAAGAAAGAGTTGCTGCGGCGCGGCTTCAAGGAAAAAGCGCTGGATCTGTTATGGCAGAGATTCAAGGCCGATTACTTTTTGCGTCATCAACCCAATCAAATCGCCTGGCACGCCGAAGCCATTCTCAAGCACAAGCAGGATGAACCTCTGGTGATGGTATCCAAACACACCACCCGTGGCGGCACCGAGCTGTTTGTCTACTGCCAGGACAAACCCAAGCTGTTTGCCACTGTGATGGCGGTGCTGGACAACAAGAATATCAATGTTCATGATGCCAACATTATGACATCCAAGGACAATTACGCTCTGGATACCTTTGTGATCCTCGAGCAGGACGGCAAAGCTGTCAGTCAGCTATCGCGGATACAAAGCATACGCAAGGCCCTTGGCAAGGCGCTCAGTGGCGAACAACCCAAGCTCCCGCGCTTTCGCAAGTTGTCGCGCAAGATGAAACCTTTTAAAGTTCCGACTCAGGTCAGTTTTCTGCCGACCCGCCGCCATGGTACAAGTATGATGGAACTGATAGCCTTGGATAGCCCGGGTCTGCTGGCCAAGATAGGTGAAACCTTCTATCGCTGTGATGTCACCCTTCTGGCGGCCAAGATCACCACGATAGGCGAGCGCGCCGAGGACTTTTTTATTCTACAAACCAATCAGGGACTGGCACTGGATGAAGCCCAGCAACACAGGCTGAAAGAGTCACTGATCAGTGCCCTGTCCCAATTCGGGACCCCAACAACCTAAGTAAACGGGAGAAACCAATGGAGGCTTTACGCCAACGTATTGAGGCGGCTTTTGAAGCTCGCGCACAGATAAGCCCAACCACAGTTGACGCCGAGCTGCGTGCCGACGTGGAACGAGTGATTGACATGCTGGACAGAGGCGAGGCCCGAGTGGCCGAGAAACTGGACGGCCAATGGCATGTGCACCAATGGCTCAAGAAAGCCGTTTTGCTGTCTTTCCGCATCTTCGACAATGGCGTAATCGACGGGGCCGAAACCAAGTATTTCGACAAAGTACCACAAAAGTTTGCCGCCTATGATGAAGCGCGTTTTCGCGCCGAAGCCATACGTGTCGTGCCACCTGCTGCAGTACGTAAAGGCTCTTTCATCGGTAAAAACACTGTGCTTATGCCCTCTTACGTTAACCTGGGCGCCTATGTAGATGAAGGCACCATGGTCGACACCTGGGCCACGGTTGGCTCCTGCGCACAAATTGGCAAGAACGTGCACCTCTCCGGCGGTGTCGGCATCGGTGGCGTACTTGAGCCACTGCAGGCCGGCCCGACCATTATTGAAGACAACTGCTTTATCGGTGCCCGCTCTGAAATAGTTGAAGGCGTAGTAGTCGAGGCAGGCTCAGTGATCTCCATGGGGGTCTATATCGGCCAGAGCACTCGCATCTATGACCGCGAAACCGGTGAAATTCACTATGGCCGGGTTCCAGCAGGTTCTGTGGTGGTGTCAGGCACCCTGCCATCCAGTTGCGGCAAGTACAACCTTTACGCCGCCATCATAGTCAAGAAAGTAGACGAAAAGACCCGTGGTAAAGTGGGTATCAACGAACTGCTGCGGATGGTCGACTGACCCTTGCCCTCGGGAGCTAACCTCGAGCAATAAACGCTTTATTAGGTCAGTATCCCATCTATGTGTCTGTCTGCTCTGCCCATAAGGGCACAGGCAGACACATTTACTTACCAAGAGACAAACTTCCACACCTTGGGACACGCCCTGCCCAAACAGCAACAACTGCTGACAGAAAGCCTCTATTCAATCACTGGAAAATGCCGCTGCTGCGACTGTACTTAAGTGGTACTTGAAGCATCCCGAAAAGGAGCAAGCCATGAACATTTGCCAACGTACCCGCACCGGCGCCGTATTACTGGCTGTGGCCGGCCTGAGCTTTGGCTCTCTCAGTGCCCAGGCTGCAATGGATCCTTATATTGAGCAGGCGTTGATCCAGGTCTGTAAGTCCAGTGCCAGCAACAGCATGATAGAATTTTCCACCACCCTGCGTGAGTACCGGATCAATGAACAGCGAGTGTTCCCTCGACTGGTATGCAATGGTGAGTCACTGCATCAATTTGCCATGAGTCATGGCGCCGATCGCACCGCCAAAAAGATTGGCCGCTTCCTGCCCGGCAAAGTGACCATTTCCGATATGGCTATGATCCCAGAGGAGGAAAAACTCTACGTGAGTTTCCGCTGAATCTACTGAGCCCCAAATACTCGGGTTAAAATACCAAGGTCTTGTTGCCGTACACCACGACCTGTTCGTTGAGTACCAGCGCCAGAGCCCGGCTGAGAACACTTTTTTCCACATCTCGGCCGGCTTTGGCCATATCTGCCGCGCTGTAACTGTGATCCACAGGGATCACATCCTGCTTGATGATAGGTCCCTCATCCAAACAGTTATTCACAAAGTGTGCCGTGGCACCAATAATTTTCACCCCGCGCTCCCACGCCTGACGATAGGGATTGGCGCCGATAAAGGCCGGCAGAAAGGAGTGATGAATATTGATTATCTTATTGGGATACTGCTCGACAAACTCTGGGGTGAGTACTCGCATATATTTGGCCAGTACCAGGTACTCAGGCTGGTAGCCGGCAATAATTTCCAACATGGCACGCTCGTGGGCGCTGCGATCCAGCCCCTGATGGCTGACGTGATGAAAAGGCACCTCAAACTTAGCCGCCAGCGGTGCCAGTGTGTCGTAGTTGGCCACTATGGCGGCGATTTCCACATCGAGGGCACCATAGTAGGTTTTCATCAAGAGATCACCGAGGCAATGGGCCTCCTTGGTCGCCAGCACCACTATGCGCTTGCGTCCGGCATCCACCAGTTTCATATGGTTTTGCTTGGGCAGTACCTCGGCCAACTCCTTTAGCAGCTTAGTTTCATCGAACTCGCCTTCAAGTTCGGTTCGCATGAAAAAGCGCCCCTGTTGATTATCGACAAACTCGTTGTTCTTGATGATGTTCAGTCTGTGCTGAAAGCACACTCCAGTCACTCTGGCGATAAGCCCATATTCATCGGCACAATCAATCATCAGTATTTTGCGTGGCATATCGGTTCCTGTCGCAGTATCAAAGTTTGAATATGCCACAGTCTCGCCGCTGGTGCGCTTAAAATTTATTCATTGAAAGCAGCTCGTTATCCCCGGCTGGCCTGACGACTATCCAGATACCTTTGCAAAAGCCCTCTCAAGGTCTCGGCCTTGGTGCCAAACACCACCTGAACACCCTGCCCCACCACTATCACGCCCTTGGCACCCAATCCCAATAGGCGGGATTTATCCACTAGCTCAGGACGTTCGACGCTCAGGCGCAAACGGGTCATACAGGCACTGAGGTTGCGGATATTGGCGGCGCCGCCAAGGGCACCTATCATGGCCAGCAGATTGCCGCCCGAGGCATTTTCCGGCTCCAGCCGCCCCGGCGTCTTGAGATTGAATGCCATAATGGAAGCACGGAAAATCAGGTAATAGATGACAGCTGTCAAGGGACCCAGGATCAGAAACCAACCGGCGTTGGCAGATTGATGCCACAGAAGGGCAAAATCCAGCAAACCGTTGGAAAACACCAGCCCATAGTGAATATCGAGCCAGATACAGACTGCATAAGCCAGCCCAGTCAGCAGTGCGTGCACCAGATACAGCAAAGGCGCCACAAACAGGAAGGCAAACTCAATCGGCTCTGTCACCCCGGTGAGCCAACTGGTGGCCGCCGCCGACAGCATGATGCCTGCCACCCGATTGCGTTCACTCTTGTCGGCACAGCGCCAAATCGCCAGGGCCGCCGCCGGCAGACCCCACATTTTGATGAGATAGCCCCCGGCCAGATTGCCGGCCTGGGGATCACCGGCAAGGTAGCGCGCCACTTCGCCTCTGAGCCATTGACCATCCTGATAATACTGCCCAAGTTCCAGGTAGAAAGGCGCATTCCAGATATGGTGCAGCCCAAGTGGCAACAAAAGGCGTTCCACTGTGCCATAGATGGCAAAGGCCAGCTGCGGCTTTTGATACACAGCCCAGTTGGAGAACACCTCAATATAGTGAGCCAAAGGTGGCCAGATAAGCGCCAACAAATAAGCCAGTAACATAGCCAACGGCAGCATCAGCAATGGCGCACTGCGGCGGCCCTCAAAAAAGGAAAAGATAGCCGGCAAACGCAAGTGACGACTCATGGCCATCACCAGGCAGGTCATTACCCCGAGCAACATACCACCGGCTATACCTGTATCTATGGTCTCCACTCCGAGCCAAACCGAGGTATGCACGGGGTTTTGCGAGGAAAGCAGCGATAAAGTGGAATTGAATACCCCAAAACCGAACGCTGCGCTGAAGGCGGCAATCCCCTGATCGCGGCAAAAACCTATGGCAATGGCGATGGCAAACAGCAGCGGCATCATAGTGAAGATGAGATTGCCTGTGGTGGCAAACAGCTCATTGAGCGAAGGAGACAAAATACCTGTCGGCGTACTGGCCAGGCCTTTCATCACCCCGGCAGCGGGCAGGATAGCTATGGGGACAAGCAGCGCCTGACTCAGGCGCTGAGCAAACTTAAACCAATGTTGTGAAAAGCCTTTCAGGCGCCCGCTTCTGTTTTCAGCAGGGGTAGCCAGTTGTTGAGCCATTCTTGAGCCTCGACCTCGGGTTCCATGGTTTCGCAGGCATCAATCTCCAAACGCTCACCGATACGTTTGGCACCAAGCTCCGCAAACAGTTCATCCAATTGTTTACCGGCACCACAGAAGGTCTCATAGCTCGAGTCTCCCAGGGCAATAACCCCGTATCTAAGCTCTGGTAAGTAGGGGGCCGTATCTTTCAGTTCCAAAAACCAAGGCAAAATATCATCCGGAAGATCCCCTTGCCCGGTAGTGGAAGATATCAGCAACAAATACTCATCGGCAGTCGGTACATATCCTTTAAGCTCATGACTTTGCCAAAGTTTGGCATCCACACCATGAGTCTGGAGCTGCTTCTGGAGCGTCTCGGCAACAAACTGGGCATTACCATAGACAGTTCCAAACACCAGGTTCACTTTTTTCATGTTATACTCTGCACCTCGGAGCCAATATTCATTGTTCTCCACCATACTGTATCGTCTGCTTATGCTGCAAGCATAAGCATCAACAGACACCAAGCCGACACGCCATTGGCGATAAGGAAACGCAGCGATGCGACAGAGCAGCAGACAGAAACTTCAGAAGCAACATCAAAGGGCAACTCATGTGCGCCGTATGTGTTACTTTAGAGCCGCTCAACAAGACCAACACCATGCCCACTATCCACTCGACGCCTACCGTCCCTTGCTTGACATGATGCACCAGCGCACCAATAAAGACGAAACCTAAGGAAGGTGCGAACAAGTCCCATGTGTGCCACGAGGACTTATTCGCACCTTCCCTAAGCCAGCAGTAAACCGCTGTCTGACTCAAGCTGGGACTCATCCCAGCCCAGGCCATCGAACACTTGCTGCCATTCGGCCTCCGGCTCTGTCACTATGGTGACGGGTTCGCCTGTCTTTGGGTGAGTGAAGCTCAAGCTCTGAGCCAGCAACCATAAACGGTTGAGACCAAAGTGTTCACGAAAGAAACGGTTTTGCTTGCCATCGCCGTGGGTGGTGTCGCCGATAATGGGGTGACGCAGATGTGCCATATGCCTTCTGAGTTGATGCTTTCGTCCGGTTAACGGCGAAAGGCGCATCAAGGCGAAACGACTGCTGGGATACCGCCCTGATGGGAAAGGGATCTCAGCATTGAGTAGCGGCGCATATTGAGTAATGGCATCCTGGGCTTCCTTGTTGTGATCAGCATGTTTATCGGCCACGGCATCGAGCTCTTCTTTGAGTGGATAGTCGAGCGTACCGGCTTGGTGCATATTGCCGCGCACCAGGGCCAGGTATTCCTTACGCGTCTCGCGCCCAGCAAACTGCTGACACAAAATAGCAGCAACTTCACTGCTCTTGGCAAACAACAGGACGCCCGAGGTCGGCCTATCCAACCTGTGCACAGGAAACACGTGGCAACCCACCAGATCCCGGGTCAGCTGCATGGCAAAAAAACGCTCTTTTCGCGCCAGATAGGTTCTGTGCACCAGCAATCCGGCCGGTTTATGAATGGCAACCAGGTGTTCATCTTCATAGAGGATACGGATCTCGGGGCATTCTTCATCCACAGGAGTCAAAGGTTGCTCCGAAAGCTCGGCTTGAAGCTGAGTCTCATCTTGCTTGTTTGGTAAGGAGTTCATCCAAGGCTCTCAACAAAGTGATCAAATTACGGTAGGTGGGCGCTTCACCCCAAACGTGCTCGGCCATAGGCGCAGTTGCTATGGACGATGGCAACGGCATTTGTGCTTCTATCAGTAGGCGCATTTTCGGCAACAGAATAAACTGCAGCCAAGCTTCAAACGCCATGCTATCGCAGGCAAAGGGCACCTGGCTGGTCAAGGCTGCCTCGTCTGGAGCAGTTGTGCTCCACATTCCCAGCGCTTTCAATTCGACCTCTAAGGCCAACAGGAGTTTTTCAGTCGCCAGAAAAGGCATCTGTTACCTCGCAGATCCAAAACAATAAATTGGCGTCAATCATACCATCGGGCCAAGCTTATCCCTATAATGCACCGCATTTGTTGTACAAGAGTCAAACGAGCATGGACAGTATCACTACCCTCAGCGAACTTCTCAGCGCCGCCAACACCCAATATCAGGTCTATGATCTCGGCCGCAGGGTGCAGCACATAGATCCCATGGCTTTTCATCAAATAGAAGCCCTTCAAAGCCCCTACCCCTTTCCCATTCAAGGGCACGCCCAGTTTGCCCTGGTGTTCTGGGATGGCAGTAATCAGCAGTATATCTGGTTCTTGAAATTACCCTTGGATGAGCGCGGACTCCTGGTCCCCGCTGCGCGTAGCCAGTTTATTCAGATGCTGCTTGAAGCCATGGGGGAAAACCTGACCCGTGAACTGAGTGAAGCCCAGCAGCAACAGATGGCCAATCACCCCTTCAGTTTCAAGCCATCGCAGGAAAAATTGGCCCTGTTCAACGCCTTGGTGCGTAAACAATTGGGACAAGCCGCTTCGGTACAGTATGAATATGCCTGCCAATACCTGAGCGGCAAGGTGGCTGCCGATAACTGGCAACATCTGGGACTGCAAGGGCTGGCGGATATCTGTGCCCGGGTCAATGAACTGGACCACTCAGCCCTGTTGCAGCAAGGATTGAACAAAGGCGCCACCGAGGTGCAGATTGCCCTTTGCCAACAATTGGAACATATATTGCTGCCTGAGCCGCTTGCCGAAACGATCTTCCAGGCATTCAAAGAAGCTGCCCCTGAGCATAAGGTTTACTTCCTTCGCGCCTTGGCGTCTCACCCGGGACTCTGCCAACAGGCGATAACTGAGCTGGACAAGCAACAAACGCTAAATATTGATGCCCTGGTCGCCATCGCCGCCCGCTGCTGGCTTAGTCTGAAACAGGATGAATGCCGCAAAATTTATCTCGAGGCTTTGGCTTTGCAGGAGCAAAGCTTCTTTAATCAAATCTTTGCTGATATTGTGGCCATACCCGGGATACGTACCCAGGTATTGAGCGAACTTCGCAATCCTCACCGCAGTGACCGCCTATCCGGCGCCATTGGCGGTCTGTTCAGGGCGACCACAGAATGATGACAGATTTTCTACTGATCGCAGCGCTGGTTATGATTGCTGCGTTTTTCTGGCAGCTGCGACAAATGGCCGAACTCAGCCGGGTATTTGCCGAGCGGGAATGCCAACGACAAAAGGTGCAGATGCTGGCCATTGCCATGGAGTCGGCGCGTCCCAGCATAGGTGGCAAGAATGGTCTGTGCTGGAAGGCACGCTTTATGTTTGAGTTCAGTACCGATGGCATCAACCAGTATCGCGGCCATATTCTGATGCATGGCAAACAGATCCAGAAAATTGAATGGCCAATATTTCCCGAACCCGAGTGGCATGAAGCGCCAACGGCCAGGGGCAGCGTCGGTGGCGGCTGTGGCTCACGAGGGGGGTGCAGTTCGGGTAAGTGCCGTTGAGGTCCTCCCTACTGCTGAAAGCAAGTGAGGCTTGTTCTGCCATTAAAATTCAGAGTATTGAACGACTGAGTTTATCTATTAAGCTGTCTTTTGAAATATTAAGCCATCAAAGCCTGATGTGCAGATACTCCCGAGGTCAAAGCCTCAAAATAAGAAAGGGCGCGACAATTAAGCCGCGCCCATCTGTTTCTCTGTTAAGCCTTCCAGCTATTAAGTTGCTTCCCTGCACCATCCATGCGTCTGCCGTGCGTCCTGCACTCCCTGTACCATCCTGGTGAGTCCCTGTACTTGCGTACCTGTTCCCTTAGTCCCGATTATCCCTTGATCGGGCCTTGCTCTATCCTTAAGCGTGTCCAGTACCGTCCTTGCGCATCCGTTCAATACATCCTGTTTCGTCTTCCTGACGCTGACCACATTCCTTGGGTCAGTACCTTTCCCTATTTGCCATCATCCTGATAGGCATCTTCCTTGAATCATCCTTGGACCGAGTTCCTCACGGTTGAGATCATCCTGACCTTGCTCCCTGAATCATCCTTCTCCTTGGATAATTTAAATACTAATCCAATCCGGGCTCAGGAGTTGTACACAAACCGTTCAATAACTCATGTAACTTTTTTGCAGCAATTAAAGTGGGTTTAATAAGTAATTAATTTTAAATGGTTTAATTATTTTCCAGCGACAAAATCTGCTGTTTAACTCTTGTTTGTCTCACAACCTTGTGAGACATCTCGCACACAAGACCCGGCTTTAATGGAAAACGATGTGTAGCAAAAAACATATCGCCTATAAATCTGCAACAGAATTACTCAAACATCAATAATCTCAATAAGGGATAAAGGTGTCGCCCTAAAATACGTTAACGCTTTTCTATAAAAGCCGCTTGTCAGGAACTTACCGCCCCATATGCCATATTTAGAATTTACATTCCCAAGCAGAGCGCTTTGGTTGCGGTAGGGGAAGTTTCTAATAAAAACATTCATCAGGCATAGCTGAATGTACGCCTTCGGCTATGAAGGAGGTTTAGGGGCTGAAAACAAAAACCCGCCATATAGGCGGGTCTCTGTGCGAACACTTGCGTCTTTATGTAGCGGCTTACTTAGTAGCCAGCTTCTCACGGATACGTGCAGACTTACCTGAACGCTCACGCAGATAGTAAAGCTTGGCACGACGAACGCGACCACGACGCTTAACTTCAATGCTGGAAATCAGTGGGCTGTGCGTTTGGAAAGCACGCTCAACACCTTCACCATTAGAGATCTTACGTACGGTAAATGCAGAGTGCAGACCGCGGTTACGCTTAGCGATAACCACGCCTTCAAAGGCCTGCAGACGCTCTTTGTCACCTTCTTTAACACGAACCTGAACGACTACGGTATCACCGGCACCGAACTCAGGTACGTCTTTTTTCATTTGCTCATCGTTGAGCATTTTAATGATGTTGTTCATAACTTACTCCGTTCTAGAATTAACTGAGCTGCGACTAGGCTGAGTCCATTGCGTCAACGAACTGCGCTAATAGAGTCGTCTGTTCGTCAGTCAGAGCTAGATTTTCAAATAATTCTGGTCGTCGCTGCAGTGTTCTTATCAAACTCTGCTGTAGACGCCAGCGTCTAATTTGTTCGTGGTTGCCGCTGAGCAACACCGCCGGAACATCCAGTCCATCGAGACATTCAGGCCGGGTATAGTGAGGACAATCCAATAATCCGTCAGAGAAGGAATCCTGCTCTGCCGAGGCCTGTTTGCCCAGCACGCCGGGAACCAGTCTCGAAACCGAATCTATCAGGGTCATTGCCGGCAATTCACCGCCCGAGAGCACGTAATCACCAATCGACCACTCCTCATCCACTTCCGTCTGAATGATGCGCTCATCGATACCTTCGTAGCGACCGCACACCAGGATCAGCTTGGATGATAGTGCCAGCTCAGATACGCCTTGCTGAGTCAGCTTGCGTCCCTGAGGTGACAGATATATCACCTTGGCTCCCTCACCTGCCGCAGCCTTGGCTGCATGAATGGCATCGCGAAGGGGCTGAACCATCATCAACATTCCTGGACCACCACCATAAGGTCTGTCGTCCACAGTGTTGTGTCTGTCATGGGTGAAATCCCTGGGATTCCACGTCTGTACTTCCAGCAGGCCATTCTTCACGGCCCGACCCGTCACGCCAAAGTCTGTTACTGCTCGAAACATCTCCGGAAACAGGGTGATTACCCCTAACCACATAAGCTGTTTCCTCGACTCAGAAGTCCGGATCCCAATCCACTAAAATCTGTTTTGCCGAAACGTTCACCTCTTTGATGAACTGTTCGGTGACAAAGGGGATCATACGTTCCGCTTTGCCAAAGCTATCTTTGGCGTTGGCTTTCACCAGCAAGACGTCGTTGGATCCTGTTTCCACGATCTGATCGACCTTACCCATGTTGTAGCCCTTGGTGTTGATCACTTCGCAGCCGATAAGATCGCGCCAGTAGAATTCATCTTCCGGCAGGTCTTTCATCTGCTCAGGCAAGATGCCGATCTCACAGTTAGTGAGCATCTGCGCCCGCTCCCGCGTCTCTACCCCTTCAAGTGCGGCAACAACCGCCTTGCCCTGATAGCGCCACTGGGTGACCTTCACTTCACGCCATTCGCCCTGCTCTTTAATGAGCCAAGGTGAATAGTCAAAAATACCTTCAACAGAATCGGTATAGGCGGTGATTTTCAGCCAACCTTTAATGCCATAGCTGGAACCAAGTTTGCCCAACACGATTGGCTGTGGGTTACTGCTCATCAATCTATACCTTAAACGCTATTAAGCAGCTGCTTTACGAGCGTCTTTGATCAGTTTTGCTACGCGTTCTGTAGTTGCAGCACCGTTTGAAACCCAGTGCTCAACACGGTCCAGATCCAGGCGCAGAGTTTCTTCCTGGCCTTTGGCCAGAGGGTTGAAGAAACCTACACGCTCGATGAAACGACCGTCACGGGCATTGCGGCTATCAGCAACAACGATGTTGTAAAATGGACGCTTTTTCGCGCCACCACGAGCTAAACGAATGGTAACCATGCGTTCTTTATCCTCTAATGATTTGCTTTTCAGCAAAAATAAAAACTGGAACCCCGTGTTCGCGAAGAGTCCCAGATAGAAAGCCGGAAGATTTTACCTGACTTTCGGGCGATTGCAACCGATCCCGGCTAATTTTACAACGCCCATTCACAGCTTATCCCAAGCGGGACAATAGCTAAGAACATCAAGTAAGGTCATTTTGTATCAGCGACCGGGGAACTTCATTCCCGGGGGCAACATGCCGCCCAGGCCGCGCATCATCTTATGCATGCCGCCTTTGGCGGACATTTTCTTCATCATTTTCTGCATCTGGGTAAACTGCTTCAGCAAACGGTTTACATCTTGAATTTGAGTACCGGAACCGGCAGCGATGCGGCGTTTTCGTGAGCCCTTGATCATATCCGGACGCTTACGTTCATTTGGCGTCATGGAGTTAATAATAGCCTCCATTTGGCCTGTGAGCTTACCGTTTTGCACCTGAGCCAAAGCATCGGGAGGCAGTTGACCAACACCGGGTAGTTTTTCCAGCATCCCCATCATGCCGCCCATATTCTTCATCTGCTGCAGCTGCTCACGGAAGTCTTCAAGGTCAAAGCTGCCGCCGGACTTCACTTTAGAGGCCAGCTTAAGGGCTTTTTCCTTATCAACACCGCGTTCAACTTCTTCGATGAGCGACAATACGTCGCCCATCCCCAGAATACGGGAAGCTACCCTGTCTGGGTGGAAAGGCTCGAGCGCATCTGTTTTTTCACCCACCCCCAGGAACTTAATCGGTTTACCTGTGATATGGCGAATGGACAGGGCTGCACCGCCTCTGGCATCACCATCCACCTTGGTGAGGATCACCCCGGTCAGCGGCAGCGCTTCATTAAAGGCCTTAGCGGTATTGGCCGCATCCTGACCTGTCATGGCGTCAACCACAAATAGAGTTTCAACCGGCTTGACCGCGGCGTGCAGTGCCTTGATTTCATCCATCATCGCCTCGTCCACATGCAGACGACCGGCGGTATCCAGAATCACTACATCGATAAACTTACGCTTGGCGTAAGCGATGGCGGCATTGGCGATATCCACCGGCTTTTGGCTGACGTCCGATGGGAAAAATTCGACTTCGACTTCATTGGCCAGGGTTTCCAGCTGCTTAATCGCCGCCGGACGGTATACGTCGGCACTGACCACAAGTACAGACTTCTTCTGTCTGGTACGCAGGAACTTACCCAGCTTGGCAACACTGGTAGTTTTACCCGCACCCTGCAGTCCTGCCATCATCAATACAGCAGGTGGCTGAGCAGCCAGGTTGAGAGCCTCGTTGGCTTCCCCCATGGCTTTTTCCAGCTCACTCTGAACGATTTTGACAAATACCTGCCCAGGGGTCAGGCTCTTGGCCACTTCCTGGCCAACGGCACGCTCTTTGACGCTGCTGACAAATTCCCGCACCACAGGCAGAGCCACATCGGCCTCTAGCAGTGCCATACGAACTTCGCGCAGGGTGTCCTTCACGTTCTCTTCAGTCAAGCGACCCCGACCACTGATATTTTTCAGGGTGCGGGACAATCTGTCGGTGAGATTCTCAAACATCGTCCAGTTCTATACCGTTTATGAATGTAAAATGATGGGGCATATTATAACTATAGCCGGGGTATTAATGCAGCCCTGTTCTCAACATGGGGTTAAATAGACGCTTATCAAGGTACAAATGAATGTTTTTGACGGGAACCAATTACCCTTTATTACGCACTAATCTACCGGGCACTGAGTAATTTTGTCGTCTAGGTCACTGCCCAATTACCAGTGGCTCATGTTATTCTAATACCAGCAAGTTTTCTAAAGCTGCCCACAGAGGCCAATTACACATAAGGATAGGTTAATCCCAGATGGTCATTCTCTCTGCTGCCGCGATGTTTTTCTACAGCATAGCGCTGATATTAGTGACAAGCCGCTTGTTTCACGCCGAGGGGCCCAATCGCCGCGCCGTTGCCGGTTTTGCCGCTTTGGGTGTGATTCTGCACGCTGCAGCCTTGTACCAGGCGATCTTTACTGTCGATGGCCAGAATTTCAGTCTGACCAATGTAATATCTATGGTGAACTGGATTATCGCCCTGGCCTTTACCTTGGTACTTTCCCGTATCAAGGTCATAGTGCTGGTACCTGTGGTGTACGCCTGCTCTGTGATATCCGTATCCCTGCTATGGCTACTGCCACCTAAGTACATCACTCATTTTGAACTGCACCCAGAAGTATTGGTCCATGTGGTGTTGTCGCTAATGGCCTACAGTGCCTTGATGATAGCAGCGCTTTACGCCATACAACTGGCGGTAATCCAAAATAAGTTAAAGAAAAAGCAACTGATTTTGAACCCCGCGCTTCCGCCACTGATGACGGTCGAAAAGCAGCTGTATCATCTGATCATCATAGGGGTGATTCTGCTGAGTCTGTCACTGGCCACCGGCTTTATTTTCCTTGATGACATGTTTGCCGATGGCAAGGGCCACAAGGCGGTACTTTCCATTCTGGCTTGGTTCGTCTATATCGCTATGCTGTGGCAGCAATATACTCTGGGTTGTCGTATCCGCACGGCAGTAATCTACAGTCTGACCGGTGCCAGCCTGCTCTCCCTGGCTTACTTTGGCGCCCGCATCGTCAAAGAACTTATCCTGAGTTAATCTGAATTAAGTCGGGCAAGGCTAGACCTTTGCCTGACTTGACACTCCATCCAATTGCCAGTATTTACTAACTTTCGCTATTCCTGACGGGGCCCCTTTTTGGACGATATATCGACCGGCATACTCCTGATAATTCTACTGCTGTTAATCCTGATTTCGGCGTATTTTTCCGGTTCGGAAACCGCCATGATGACCCTCAACCGCTACCGGTTACGTCATCTGGCCAATAATGGCCACAAAGGTGCCAAACGCGCCATCAAACTACTCGACCGTCCCGACAAACTCATAGGCCTGATCCTCATAGGCAATAACCTGGTTAATATTCTCGCCTCCTCAATCGCCACTATTTTGGGTATCCGACTCTGGGGCGACTTAGGACTAGCCATCGCCACAGGGGTACTGACACTCGTGGTATTGGTGTTTGCCGAAGTGACTCCCAAAACTGTAGCTGCACTGCACCCAGAACGCATCGCCTTCCCTTCAAGCCTGATACTCAAGTGGTTGTTATGGCTGTTTTTGCCTCTGGTCAAAAGCGTCAACATCATCACGTCTTTCATACTCAGACTGATGGGGATCCGCACCATACGTACCGATGACGCCCTGAGCCAGGAGGAACTCCGCACTGTTGTGCATGAAGCAGGAGCCCTTATCCCAAGGCGCCACCAGGAGATGTTGTTGTCAATTCTGGATCTGGAAAAGGTCACAGTGGAAGACATCATGGTGCCCCGCTCCGAACTCTACGCCATTAATGTCAATGATGACTTCAAGAGCATTAACAAACAGGTTATTCAGAGCCCGCATACCCGGGTACTCTTGTATCGTGACAACATAGATGATGCCGTGGGTTTTGTGCATCTGCGTGATGCGTTAAGACTGCAATCCAAGGAACAGTTCAGTAAATCTTCCCTGCTGAGGGCTGTAAAAGAGCTGTACTTTATTCCCGAAGGCACGCCGCTCAACGTGCAATTGGCCAACTTCCAGCACAATAAGGAACGCATCGGCCTGGTGGTGGATGAATACGGTGATATTCAAGGTTTGGTGACGCTGGAGGATATTCTTGAAGAAATCGTCGGCGACTTTACCACTTCCATGATCACCACTCCCAGCGAAGATATTACCCCGCAGCAGGATGGCAGCTTCCTGATCGATGCCACCATCAATATCCGCGACCTCAACAAAGAGATGGAGTGGGACTTTCCCACCGACGGCCCCAAGACCCTCAATGGTTTGATCCTGGAATATCTGGAGGAGATCCCCCAGGCCAACACCAGCCTGCGGCTCGCAGGTTACCCGATGGAAGTGGTAGAAGTGGCCGACAACATGATCAAAACAGTACGGATCATGCCACAATTTTATCGCCCATCCTGACACTCAACTTGCTTTGAACTAAGTCATTGGGCAGTTTTGTCTGCCCTTTTGGCGGCTTCCAATGCCCGGCGTTTATCTCGAGCAATCGCGGTAATAGTGTTATCCAACTCCTCTTCCAGTCCCAGCATAAAAAATACTTCGGCCATCAGGAAAAACGGGCCAATAAGCAGCTGGTTGAGATCATCGATAAAGGCCGGTTTGGCCTTTTCATACTTGTGACCGATAAACTGGAATATCCAACCTATAACAAAAACGGTTATTCCCAACCAGATACTGGCATAGCCCAGGTTATAGAGCCATTCAGTTGTCAGAATCACTGGCAGGATAAACAGCGCCAGTCCCAGCGCCAAACGCCAATGCAGCTTAATGTAATAGACCATGACCCCGACAGCCAGCAGCATGGCTATGCTGAACGTACCTTCAACAAAAGGCAGACGCCATAGCGACAGCATTAAAAATACTGACCAGATTATCAATGGGATACCAATAAAATGGCTTTTGATATTGGTGGGGTTCAGATGCACACTCTTATAGGTGGACAACTGCTCAACAGCCGACTTCATAATACTCTCCTTGGTTTTGTTATTATTCTCCTCCCGCTGAGCAGGGACCTCGAGTGCCTGGGTAATGAGTCACAGCGCTCATAGCAAACGCTTACTTATGCTTCAGCCACCAATTATCAAAGACAATTTAGGCCAATTAATGGTTTGAGATTAACGCAACACCTCCTAGGTGACAATAACTCCCCATCATTGAACAACTTGCACAAAGCTATCCAAGTAACTTTGTTCGGTTTACCTCCAGAAGCTAATGCATCGTCAATATCATTAGCCAAATCAGTCATTCCTCTACCCTCAGAGATAGCTCATCCTGACGACGTAAATGACACTGTGAACACCTCGAACAATAACCCAGAATAAAAAGCCGACCCTGGGGTCGGCTTTGGTATTGAAAATAAAGGCTTGTGCTTAGAAGCGCAGGGCTACGCCCACTTTATATCTGGCTTCGCCTTCAAAGCTCCACACTGGGTAATCGGCCTTGAATTCCTTGATCACATCCTCTGCACTAATTGGGGAAACACCCGTCTGTATGCTGTCTTCTTCGGTGATGTTGACCGCTTCAAAGGTGATATCCAAATAGTCGGTTACCGAGTAGCTGGCACTGAGGTCCAAGGTCCCGTAAGACTCGTGCTGACGGTTACCGTAAAAGCCAGGCAGCTCGCGCATCATATACTCAGAGCGCCAGTTATAGGCCAGACGAGCGCTAAAGTCGTCCATCTCATAGTAACCTACCAGGTTGACGGTATGCTTGGATGAATCAGAGAACACGCCCACACGATCCGGATAGTTTTCTGCCGGAGAGGATGCATCGGCAAAAGTATAGTTCACTGAGTAACCCAAACCATTGTCGAAGGAGTCCTGCAGCTGCAGCTCGATACCATCTATGCTGCCGCCGTCGGCATTGTACTTCTCACTCACTGTCCAGCAGTCATAAATACCTACGCCACAAGAACTTTTACCTTCGGTTACCAGGTTGGGATCTTCAATCCCTATCTGCTGATTCAGCTTCTGTTTAGTGGTGATAAAGGAGCTGACATCCTTGATAAAGTAAGTAGCGGCAAACAGGCCAGAATCACTGAAGTACCACTCCAGACTCAGGTCGGCCTGAGTCGCCTTGAATGGATCCAACGCCACACTGCCACGCACCAGCTTTTCATTGTAAGGTGTGCCATCGTTGTAACCCGGCAGGGTCGAGGTGGCAAACAGCTCGGCGTAGTTGGGACGAGAGATCACCTGAGCAGCTGAGGCGCGCAGTATCACATCCTCGCTCAAGTCGAAGGCGATGTTAACGCTCGGCAGTACGTCGTTATAGCTGGACTTGTCCGTGCTCAGATCATCGGCAAACTGCCCCTGTTTATTAAGCGCGTAATAGTCAGACTCGATGTCGGTCGAGATATAACGGAAACCGAAGTTACCGCGAAATCCTTCCCCGGCAAAAGTAGCCATGGCGTACAGGGCCAGGTTCTCCTCCTGGATGGTGCCATAACCGGATTTGTCGATAGTAAAGCCATCGATGGCGGCATAGGCATCGGCAATCATGGCATCAAATATCGGTTCAGGCAGAGTGAAACCGGCGCCGGATGACATGGTGCCATTGTAGTAGGCAGAAGCATCTTTGGTCAGAACCTTGGCATCATTGACTATCGCCTTATCTGTCATCTGGGTGACTTCATGATCGGCATAGCTC
Source organism: Shewanella chilikensis (assembly GCF_037953065.1). Lineage (NCBI taxonomy): Bacteria > Pseudomonadati > Pseudomonadota > Gammaproteobacteria > Alteromonadales > Shewanellaceae > Shewanella > Shewanella chilikensis. The sequence goes on from NZ_CP149966.1 coordinate 3,207,325, forward strand.
ACACCTGTCTTGATGGCACTGATAGCGCCCCAGGCTACCGGGAAGTTGAAGTCCAACTGAGCGAAGGTTTCTTCATCCGTGTTGGGCTGCTTCTTCAACGCCCAGCCTGCAGTGGCCAATGGGTCGTTAAAGTCGCCGGCCTCAAAATACTTGTTGGCGATGTCGATATTGATCTTATCGCCGGTGGCGTCATAGATACCGGCAAAGTCAGCCGGGACACCAATTGAGTTGCCATAGTTGGCAGTCAAGTCGGTACCACCCTCGGCTTCGGTGCGACCTATACGGCCTTCAACAGTGAAGTTATCCGCTTCATAGTTGAAGTTGAAATCCACTGTATCCGAGCTCATGCTCGCCTTACGGGCCCAGGTTTGTGCCCAGGCAAAACCGCCTTGATCGCTGTGGTTTATCTTGGTACAGACACCAGCGGCATTAACCTGTTCACAGGTGTAGTCGCCTCGCTGTGTGGGGAACAGGAAGATGGAGGTGTTGGCGTTGTTGGCGTCCAGCTCCAGATTCATGTAGTTGAGCCCCAGTTCCAATCTGTCGGTAGGACGATACTGCAACACCAGGTTAATTGCGGTGCGCTCACGATCCTGTTGGAAAGTGGTTGGCACTATCTCCCCCCAGCCAAGCAGGGTTTCGATGCCATTGCGCTGATAGTCTGTTTGGCTCCAGGAACCGGCCAGCAACACACCGAAGTTTTCATCTTCATTTTTCCAGCTGTAGAGGCCGGAGGCTTCAGGATCTATCTCTTCCGAGACGCTGCCATAGTCCCCTTTGGCGCTCAGGAAAACCGAGTTGGCATCCAAATCCAGCGGTTTGCGGGTGTTGATGATGACAGTACCGCCTATGCCACCTTCGGCAATATCGGCCTGGGAAGATTTGTAGACTTCAATCGAGCCCACCATCTCTGGCGGCAGCAAGGTGTAGTTGAAACTGCGGTCGATGGCCTGCTGATCGAACCAACCGGTAGAAGCTACCGAGTGGCCATTAAGCTGGGTACTGGTCAGCTGCGCCGAGGCACCGCGGATAGAAACCTGTTGCCCCTGACCGAACTGGCGGTTAACGGCGACCCCGGGAATACGTCCCAGAGACTCACCCACATCACTGTCGGGGAATTTACCTATATCTTCTGAAGTTACCGCATCGACCACGGCATCAGAAAAACGCTTGGTATTGACCGAAGCCTTCATCGAGGCACGCATGCCGCGAACTTCTATTTTTTCTATATTGGCAGTTTCGTTGCTGTTGTTATCTGCTGCCTCGGCAGCCAGCGCGCCAACAGATACCGCTCCCCCAAGCAGGATAGCGATATTTGCAGCGAGGGCAGTTTTCTTAAAGGTAGATGTTTTCATCTCGTTTCCCTTCCATCACTTTATTATCTTTTTTGTCGCCATAACCATTCTCTCCAAGAGAATGACAACGCTGTCATGTCCAGGAATAAACATTACACAATAATTAACAGCCTTACCACAACAAAATAACTGCCAAGCAAACAAAAACTGTCATATTACTGTATTAATGGGGTAAAACAGATTTTTAAACTGGTTAAAAACTATTCAAGCAGAGTTTTATACAACCAAGCATGGCAACAGTAGCGGGAAACAAATTTAGTCCTAGACTAAATCATGGCTAAATTCTGCGTTGCCAAACTGGTTAAAAGTCAGCAGTATAAGATGCTCGACAGCGGCCATGCCGCTTCCGGCCCCTGCTGGCTGTGAGTATTCGCCTGATATCTCGGACTAAGTTGAATGAAAGTAACCATCAATGACGTGGCTAAATATGCCGGCGTTTCCATCAAGACAGTATCCCGGGTCACCAATAATGAGCCTTCGGTTAAACAGGCCACTATCGACAAGGTCAATGCTGCAATCAAAGAGTTGAATTACCAACCTAATTTAGCAGCCCGCAACTTGGCTGCCACCAGTTCCTATGTCATAGGCTTCGTCTATGACAACCCCAATGCCTATTACATTATCGATATGCAAAACGGTATTCTCTCCGCCTGTCGGGACAAGGGCTATGAGCTGTTGATCCATCCCTGTGATGCCAAGGCCGAGGGTATTTGTGAACAACTGACCACCATGGTGAAACATGCTCGCCTGGCCGGGCTGGTACTGACGCCGCCGCTATCGGAAGATCCCAAGGTACTCTCAGCCCTGGATGCCATAGGCGCCAACTATGTTCGCATCATGGCAGGTGACAGAGTAAAGGCCGATAGCGGGCTGGCGGTATTGGTTAACGACAGATCCGGCGCCGTGGCCATCACCCAACATCTTATTGATCTCGGGCATAGGCAAATCGCTTTTCTCAGCGGCGACTATCAGCACCAATCCACCAAGGAGCGCCTGGAAGGTTATCGTCAGGCCTTGAGAGATAACGGCCTGGACGAGTCTTCCGATCTGATTGTCGAGGGAGAATACTCATTTGAATCCGGAGTTGAGGGTGCCAAGAAGCTGCTCAAAGGGGCGAATCGGCCCAGCGCCATAGTGGCCTGTAACGACGAAATCGCCGCCGGAGCCCTGTTTGCCGCCAGGTTGGAAGGGATGGATATTCCCACCGAGCTCTCGATTGTCGGCTTTGAGGACAGTCCCTTCTCACGCCAAACCTGGCCCAAGTTGACCACAGTGCATCAGCCCAACGGCAAGATTGCCCAGATAGCTACCGAGCTGTTGATCGCCAATCGCCGTGAGCAGAGCGTTCGCAGCGAAATCTTTACCCCAGAGCCGGTTATCAGAGACTCGAGCGCCAGGGTGCAAGCAAGCTGAAATTCCAGCCACTAAAAAGGCGCTCTACAGAGCGCCTTTGCGATAAGATTCAAAACACTTTATCAGTGCAACTTGAGTTTGGGCCTGTGCCACTTCAGCAGCCGCTGCGCCAGACGATACACCAACGCCGAAAACCAACCGTACAAACTCGCCAGATGGCGTTGATACAGAGACATGTACATCATCCGCGCCACGTAACCCTCAATAAACAGGGAGCCGGATCTCAGGTTGCCCATCAGATTGCCCACCGCCGAGAAACGGCTCAGTGACACCAATGAACCATAGTCGCGATAAACAAAAGGATTTTCTGCCTTGCCCTTCAAACGGTTGAGAATATTTTTATACAGAGTTTCCGCCATCTGCGATGCGGCTTGGGCCCGGGGAGGCACAGGCTTACCGTTGTCCTGCACCAAAAAGGCGCAGTCGCCCAAGGCGTAGATATCCTTGTGACCCTTAACCCGCATACAGGCATCGACCTCGATAAGGTTACGGTTATTGACCGGCAACTTATCAAACTGTTGCAGTACATCCGGCCCCTTGACGCCGGCCGCCCATACTTTGAGTCCGGCGGGGATCAGCACATCTTCCTGAGTCACAAATCCCTGCTTGGTCACCTCTTTGACCTGCACCCCGATATGCAAGCGAACTCCGATATGATCCAGTACAGACTGGGCCCTGGAGCTCACCTTGTCCGGCAACGCCGGCAATATCTTGGGCGCCGCCTCAATCAGGTGAATTTCCAGATGATGCTTATCGACATTGAGGTAACCGTATTCTTTGACCGAGTCCAGCACATGATGCAACTCGGCGGCCAGCTCAACTCCGGTCGCGCCGGCGCCCACTATGCCGATACTGAGTTTTTCGCTGGTTTCATCCAGCAGCAACAGGTTGTCCAGTAACTTGTGGTGAAATTGATTGGCGCTATCGAGGCTGTCGAGGAAGATACAGTGCTCTTTGGCACCCGGGGTGTTGAAGCTGTTGGCCACTCCGCCGATGGCAACTACCAGATAATCATAGGGTAACTCACGCTCGGCGATAATCTGCTCGCCGTCATCATTACTGACTCCGGCCAAGGTGATGGTCTTGGCCTCGGGATCGCATTGCAGCATTTCACCGCGTAGAAAGCGATAGCCATTTTTCAGGCCATGGTCGCGATACAGCAAGCCTTCTACCGATTGATCTATCACCCCAACGGCCACTTCGTGCAGTTTGGGCTTCCAGATATGTACCGGACTCTTATCTATCAGGGTTATTTCAGCCTCTTTCTTCAGGCCCAATTTGCGTCCCAGCTTGGATGCCAGCGCCAATCCTCCGGCGCCGCCGCCCACAATCAAAATCCGCTTACTGGTCACAAATTCCCCCAAGAGTATGAACTAATGCAAGATAGTCTTTTATAACATGATCCCGCTCAAAAATAACCCGAGTTCTAAATTAATATTTCTTTATATATCACTGATGCAGGTAAATATTTGCCATCATTTCCTGTCGCTCAAGGCTGGTGTAATGCCACCTTGGTGCGTTTTAAGTTGTAGAACATCCACAGGCACAATAGGCTGCTGCAGGACGCCAAGGAGATCCACACGCCCGGCACGCCAAAGGCCCAGGCAAACCCCCAGAGGAACAGGCCTATCAGCAGCAACTTACTGCCCGTGAGTATCGAGGCCTCTGCCGGACGATTGATGGCCTGGAAGAAACTGGCTCCCACCAAAATCAAGCCTTCCATCGGCAAGCCCCAGAAATAGAGATACATGCCCTCAATGGCAACCGGGGCCAGGGTCGGGTTGTCACCGGCAAACAGATACACCATCCATTCCGGGCGGCTGTAGATAAGCACTAATCCCAGCAAGGCGCAGATTAAGGTGACGGAAAACGCCATTTTGGCGGTCTGCTTGACCCTGTCATATCGACCGGCACCGGCATTGAAGCTGAGAATCGGTTGTGTGCCGAGGGCTATGCCTTCAAACACAAAGTAAAACAGGGCTTCGGTATAGCTCACCACGCCATAGGCGGCCACATGCAGCGAAGTGCCGGTCCAGAGCAGCGCCATGTTATGCATGGTCAATACAATCGACAGGTAGAGATTCATCAGGAAACTGGGCATCCCCAGCTTGACGATTTCCCAAACCAGCTCCAGGCTCAGTTTCATCTGCTGCCAGTCGATATTAAGCCGGGTGCGCTTGCCGAAGAAATGTTGCAGACACAGGCCGCCGGTGACCGCCTGGGACAACATGGTAGCAATGGCGGCACCGGCAAGGCCAAAGGGAAAGACCACAATAAACAGCCAATCCAGCAGGGTGTTGAGCACGCCCCCAAATACCAGGATCCAGGTGACGAAACTGGGGCGACCGTCATTACGCAAAAGCGCCGAGAAGGCCATGGAGATGATGGGGAAAATGCCCAAGGCAAAGTACCAGAACAGGTATTGGTAGGCGCCTTCATAGACCTCACCTTCGGCTTTCAGCCAGCGCAGAATATCGTCGGTCAACATGGTACCGGCAAGCGACACCACCAGCGCACTCAACAGGCAAAGACTGAAGGTATTGCCGAGAATTTTTCTGGCCCTGGCGACATCACCGCGGCCAAGATTGATGGAGATAAGCGCGGCGCCGCCCATGCCCAAAAGCGCACCGAGCGCATAGAGAATGGCGCCCACAGGGTAAGCCAGCATAATACCCGCCAGACCCGTTTCCCCCAGGTAGTGGCCGATAAACATCCCGTCTATGGTGACGTAAATTCCGGTCACCAACATGGACATCACAGTGGGGACTGTGTAACGCCAAAAGAGTTTACTGACAGGTTGCTGCAGTAAGGCGAGATCCTGCTCAGTCTGTGGGCTGTTTGGGGTCATGACGCTTTCTCAACATCGAAGGTGTTAAACCATAAGTTCGATATCAGAGGCCATATTAAGAGGCACCTGCTCGGCCTCTTTTCAAATTAGCGCTCCGAAATCAATCACCTTAGAAAAGTGAATGGCGGATTGTACCCGAGTTATCAGCCTGGATGCCACCGCCTTGAATAGGGCGTTATTCGGCGACTTTCATGGCGAGCAGTTGCTGCTCCAAAGATTCAGGCTGCAAAGGGGCGCGACTGATGATCTCCAGCCTGGAGTCCATGGCATCATCGAGCTCTTCAACGCTCAATTCACCGTCGAGCATATTGAGCGCCGCTATGCCGTCTTTGGTGATCATCACAGCTTTTAGCCGCACCACATCGAGTGCCTTGGCCCAGCGATAGAGGCGCTCGAGATCGAACAGCCAATCCGGAGTAAAGATCCAGCCATAGCTGTAACAGCCCTCGCCTTTATTACTTTTGAACACTATGCCGCGAGCGTCCCACTCAGGCGTTTCCGGGCTCTGCGGCTCGGCGCCGAGTGGCTTGATGGCAAACACACCGGCATTTTGCCGCAGCAGCCCGGCGCCTAAGGGAGTGGCTTTAGCGTTCAAATTGGCCTTTGCCGGCCGAGCGAGCGAACGCAACAATTCATCATTGAGCTTCTGCTCTTTGGACCAGTAGAACAGCTCCCCTTGCAGTTGCTGAGCGGCAATAAAGGCGGCTATCTGTTCTCTTAGCAGATCTCCCCCCAGATCATTTTGCAACTCATCCCCAGACGGAATCATTGGCTCTTGCTGTTGCCAAAGGTCCTGCTTGCCGGCCAGCAGGATATCGGCTATCTGCAACTGGGAGAGAAAGTTCTCATGTTCGCTGTAGCGCTTGTCACTGAGTTTACGCGGGTCAAACAGACAGATACTGGCCTTGAGGCTGAGCACTTCGGCAAACTGTTTCGAGCTTAGGGTTTTCAAAATCTCTTTGGGATGGCCAAGGCCGGTGGGTTCTATCAGCAACCTGTCGGGTTTGGCCCGGGCCAGCAGTTGAGTCACCGCCACTTGAGTCGGCACCCCGGCGGCGCAGCACAAACAGCCGCCGGGCACTTCTCGTATGACAACGCCGGAGTCACTCTGCCCCATCAGACCGGCATCTATTCCTATTTCACCGAACTCATTGACCAATACCGCCCAAGTCTCGCCCGCAGGCTTATTGGCCAGCAGCGCTTTAATAAAGGTGGTTTTGCCTGAGCCGAGAAAGCCGGTGATCAGATTGGTGGCAACGGGTTTGAGGATCATCTGTGACTCCATTCCTTACAGCATTGAGGCAGCAGAGTGTAACCCAAGCAGGGAAAGAATTAGCTCGAAATTGTAAACAGATGCAAAATGGGCGCGGATAGCGCCTATTTCTGTGAACCTGACCGGTTAGGGCTTGAGTTCGTGATCCACTATCGGTGTCAGCCCCTTGGCACGGTTTTTCATGGCATCCTCCAAGTCAAAGCCACCGGCGCGCCAACTCTTGGCCTCAACCGGGGTGAAGTTTTGCTTGCTCCAGGCCTTGGCATCATCGAGTTTAAAGCCTGCATCCTGCCAGGCGCCTGCGCTTGAGGCGTCAAATCCGGCAACATGCCACTGCTGGGCGCTTCGGGAATCAAAACCTGCCTCTTTCCAGGAGGCTATCTCGGTTGAACTCATACCGGACCAGTCTTTGGGAATGGAGCTGCAAGCCACAAGCATACTCAACCACAGCAAGATCACTGATTTTCGCCACATACTCATCTCCTGATACCTTTACTATTCCTTAAGCTAAGGGGGCTGCGCTGCCGACGGCTTATTAAGGCAACGCATTGAGTATAGCAGGGCAGATTGCATTATCTGCGTCTTGGGCCTTTGGGAAGCGGACCCTTGCGGCCGGGTTTATGGCCTCTGTGAGTCTTGGCAGGTCGGGGCTTCTCGATAGACTGTAAATAGCGCTCCGGCAACGGCGCGCCCTTCTCGTAACCCGGCAGAACTTCTCTTGGCAGCTTGTAACCGAGCAGGGCTTCTATTTCAGCCAGTTTTTGCTCTTCAGCCGGGCTCACCAAAGAGATAGCTTCGCCGCTGCGCCCGGCTCTGCCGGTACGGCCGATGCGATGAATATAGTCATCAGCCTGGGATGGCAGCTCGAGGTTGATAACCCTTGGCAAAGCGGGAATATCCAGGCCTCGGGCCGCGACATCGGTTGCCACCAATACCCGAATCTCTCCATCGATGAACTGCGCCAGAGCGCGGCTACGGGCCCCCTGAGTCTTGTCGCCGTGAAAACAGGCGCTCTTGATGCCGTCGAGTTTCAGCTCTTGTTGCAACTGCTCGGCGCTCTCCTTGGTACTGACAAAGGCCAACACCTGTTGCCAGTTGTTGCGGCCAATAAGCTCAGCCAGCAACTCGGCTTTACGGCGATAGTCCACCGGATATACCTTTTGCTGGATCTGTGCCTGAGTACGGCTCTCTTTATCCACTTCAAACCATTCTGGCTTATCGAGCAGCTTGTGCCCGAGGCGCTTAACCGCCTCGGGAAAGGTCGCCGAAAACAACATGGTCTGATGTCCGGCTGGCAGATAGCGCCCCAGGCGCTCAATATCCGGCAAAAACCCCAGATCCAACATGCGGTCAGCCTCATCCAGCACCAGGGCCTTAACCTGATCCAGCCTGAGATGCTCTTGGCTAAGGTGATCGAACAGCCGCCCCGGCGTCGCCACCAGCACTTCAATACCGGCCGCTATCGCCTTGCGTTGAGGGTTGAAGTTGGCGCCGCCGAAAATGGCCAAAATGCGAAATGGCGTATGGGCGGCATATTTGCCCAGCTGAGTCGCCACCTGCTGCGCCAGCTCGCGGGTTGGTGTCAGGATAAGCACTCTCGGCGCGGCGCCATACTCAGGCTCAGTGAGCCCCTGTTGCTGCCACTCATCAATCAAGGTGGCCAACAGCGGCAAGCCAAAGGCCGCGGTTTTGCCTGTGCCTGTCTGGGCCGAGGCCATAATATCCCGCCCGGCCAATGCCGCCGGTAACACCTGCTGCTGCACCGCCGTCAGCTCACGATAGCCACACTGGGCGACGGCTTCGAGCAGCGGCCCCGGCAGCTGGGTTTCAGAAAACTGCATCTTCAACACCTGAAACATAAAAAGGTCGGCGAGTATAACGCAAAGGCAAGCAATCAGCTGACATTTCCGCCCTCTATGACCTGATGCTTGCCAAGATATTTTTGTTCAAAACCTTCGATGTCCAATGGCTGGGAATACAGATACCCCTGAGCATAGTCACAGCCTATACGAGTCAAGATCTCGGCCTGACCGACTGTCTCCACCCCTTCGGCTATTACCTTCATCCCCAACTTGTGTGCCATTACTATGATGGCTTCACAGAGAGTCAAATCGCTTTCATCTGTTTCCAAATTACGTGTAAATGATTGATCTATTTTGAGATAGTCGATATCAAACCGCTTCAGATAAGCCAAGGAGGAATAGCCGGTGCCAAAGTCATCCAGAGACACCTGAATGCCGGCATCCCTATAGGCCAATAGCTTATCACTGACCCCCATTTTGGCATCCAGCAACAATCCCTCAGTTATCTCGATACAGATCCCGGAACCGGACACCTCAAGGCTTGCCAACAGCTCCAGCCACTCGGCAAAACGGTTACCCTCGTCGCGAAACTGGATTGGCGACTTGTTGATACTGATCTGCACCTCGCGGCCATAAGCCTTGCGCCAGGCGGCACTCTGACGCGCCGCCTGCTCAAACACCCAGTTACCGATTTCAAAGATAAGCCCTGTGTCTTCCGCCACCGGAATAAACTCAGCCGGCGAGACACTGCCGCGCTCACTGTGATTCCAGCGCAGCAAGGCTTCAGCCTTGAACACCTTCCCGCTGCCCAGCTCGACTATGGGTTGGAACCTGAGTTCGAATTCGCACCGCTCCAATGCCTGACGCAAATCCTGAATAAGCCGCATCCTGTATCTGGCGTATTCCTGCATTGAGGCGGTGAAATAGTTGAAACGGTTACGGCCCTGATCTTTGGCGGCATACATGGCCTGATCCGCATGTTTAAGTAACAACTCCACTGTCTGTCCATCATCGGGATACAGGGTAATACCGATACTGGCGCTGATAAAGGCGGTTTCATCGCCCAACTTGAAAGGCTCGGCCAGACTGCTGAGAATATGATTGGCTACCCGCTCAACTCCGTTATGATCCTGCACATCCGAGAGCAATAGGGTGAACTCATCGCCGCCGAGTCTGGCCACCACGTCGGATTCGCGGACACAGGCCTGCAGCCGCTCTGAGGTTTCCACCAGCAACAGGTCGCCCATATCATGGCCCAGGGTATCGTTAACTTCCTTGAAAAAATCCAGATCCAGAAACAGCAGCGCAAATCTTTGTTGATGACGAACAGCCTTACGAATTTCATTGCCCAGGTGCTCGGTGAACATGCGCCGGTTCGGCAGGCCAGTAAGGGCATCATAGTTGGCCTGACGCCAGATGAGACGCTCGTTCTGCTTTTTGTCGGTAATGTCGGAAAACAGCGCCACTCTTCTCAGCGGCGCATCGCCTGAGCTATGAATGGTATTAATGCTGAGCCAGATCATTATCTTGCGGCCATCACTGCAGCGCAGCCACATTTCGCCCTGCCAACGCCCCTTGTGCTCGAACGCCTGACTTAGTTCACGATAAAACACTTCTTCATGATCATCACACTTGAGCATGTCTATATTGCTGCCAAGAATATCCTCCGCTTGATATCCCGTGATAGCGCTGAATGCCGAGTTAACCGTTATTATGGTGCCGACTTCATCCAGTACACTCATCGCCTCACTGGAGTTTTCATAGACGGATGCAGCCAGTTTAAGGGAAGCTTCCTGCTGTTTTTGCTCGGTAATATCCACATGTACACCGCAAACCCTAAGCGGCCGTCCTTTTTCATCACGGCTGACCACCTTGCCGGTGTCCTGCACCCAGCGCAACTCACCATCCGGGCGGATCAGCCGGTATTGCACCTGGTGCTGCTTTGTTTTTCCGGCCAGATGCTCATCCAAAGAACGCAGCACCCAGGCCCTGTCTTTGGGATGGATACCATCTAGCCACAGTCGTTTGTTATCATTGAGGTTATCAAGCGAACAACCAAGGATCTCGGCACTGCGTTTGTTGCGCACTACGGTATCCTTGATGGGATCCCAATCCCAGAAACCGAGCTGACCACTTTGCAGCACCAGCTCCAACTGTTCGCGACTGGCGGCACTCGCCTGCTCAGCCAGCTTGGCCGAGGTGATATCGATATAACCGGCAATCACCAACTGCACCTGTTGATGATAGCGCTGGCAGGCCACTGTCATATGGGTATAAACATAATCACCCGCCTTGGTGATAAAACGTTTCTCCATCTCATATTCATCGATTTCACCATCCAGCATCCGCCTGAATTGCGCCATATCGGCGGGCAGATCATCTGGATGGGTCATTTCAGACCAAGTCAACTGCATCAGTTCCTGCTCTGTATAACCCAACATCTTGCTCATATGGGGGTTTATCTTAAGCCAATGCTGATCCGGCGCAGTAATCGAAATCCCAATATTGCCAATATTGAACTGGGAGCGAAACAGAAAGTCATCCTGCAGTCGAATGCGGTTGTCACGCTCAAATTCCAGCCGCCGCGACAGCAAGCGCCCCAACAACACATTGGTGAGTGGGAACAAAGTCAGCACAGGCAAACTGATACTTGCCAGCACTCCCTTGGCGGTGTCCCAGGGCAGCAGCAACATCCAGGCCAACATCAACAGGTGTACCAACAGGGAAAAACCGGCTAATTCCCAATAGCCGATATCGGCGAGGGACTGCTTGCGTCGCCTGCGCCACAACAGGCCAAGCAAACCACTGGAGAGAATCACTCCCACGCCGATCAAAACACCTTCACCGCCCCCCTGATAAATACGAAAAGCGGCTGCAATACTGCATGCTATCAAGGTCGGCAAACCGCCGAAGAACAGGCCTGAAATACTTAAAAGTACAGAGCGACTATCGAAGAAAATTCCCGGTTCATAGTTCCAGGGAGTGAGCATCAAAGCAATACAGATACCACCGATAATGACGCCTATTAACAAGCGCCACAGCAGGAAGTAGTCCCGTTGTTGTTGTCTGGGAATAGCATCATACATAAATACCAACGCCAGCAGAAAAGCGGCATTTTGTGCCAAAGGAAGGAAAATGCTCTGTTCCATCTATTCCCAAGCCTGTGAATAACAAAGAAGAAATCTACAGGTCTAGTGTAGCAGAGCACCTTTGGAAACCTGACTAATTTATGCACTCACCTCGGCGCAGCATTCATTGCTGCTGAAACTTTAGGCGTTATATAACAACTCCAAATAAAGCTGGGCACTGTCTTGCCATGAAAAGCGGCTGGCGGAGGCCCTTTTTCTAAGGACATTCCAGTTGGCAGTGGAATAGAGCTCCAAGGCCCGGGACAGGGCGTCGAGTAGCGCCTTGGCCTGCTCATCCAGCCCGGTTCCTGCGAATACCAAGCCATTATCACCGTCGCTGATGGTATCGGCCAGCCCGCCGGTGGCATGCACCAAACAGGGTTGGCCTGCTCTCAAAGCCAACATCTGGCTGATACCGCAAGGCTCGAAGGAGCTTGGCATCACAAACAGATCGCCGCATTGATAGAGGGCATCGGCCAGCTCCTGGTGATAACCATTGATAAAGCGAAAATTGCTGTTGCTCGCGGCGATGCGACCAAAGAGTGCCGCTATCTGCTCATCGCCGCTGCCGAGCAGCCAAAAACAGGCGCTGTCGCTGAACTGCGCCAGCCTTAGCAACAGCTCTTCCAGCACTGTCTTGCCCTGCCAGGGATGACACAGCAAGAGCAACTTCTGTTCAGTGAGCCTGCCAACCGAGGTCAGCAGCATTCCCGGTGACTCAGATATCTGCCCCAAGCGGATTTGAGCAATCATATCTGCCGGCGTCACTGCATCGCTGCGCCCGAGTTTACTCAATAATGCCTCTGTGGCTATTTTGGGCAGTTGCAACTTGAGTTGCTGCCGTTTGCCGGTAGCGAGCGGTAATCCTTTTTGATAGTCACAACCGTTGAGAATGCCGAACAGCTGGCCAAGCTTGGCTTTATCCTGCAGGTCAGCCTCCAATCCTTCGCCGCCAAAGAAACCCAGCTCTGGCTGTGACGGACACAGCACTTCCTTGGCATAAGTCGCCGAGACCAGATGGATAACATCACTGAACTGAATCGCCGCCCGCAGCGGATTGATACATCCGGGGTAGCGGGTATCCAGCGCCAATTGCAGCTTGGGATTTCCCCCTTCGGCCAACAGCCAGGGATACCAGGCCGCCAGGGAAGATGCCTCGCCGGCAAGCGGCCGTACCCCCTGCATCGCCAGATTGTGGATACTGAGGATGCAGGGCACTTTTGATAGGCCACGATAGGCGGGATCCAGTGCTCTTAACATGGCAAAACCGCCGCAGTGCCAGTCGTGCAGGTGAAACCTGTCCGGCAGCGGCAATAATTCCTGTTTCAACGCCGCCGCCACTGCAGCGCCGAAAAGGGCGAACTTGCCTGCATCTGTGGCAAAGGGGCGCTCAGGGCCATCCAGGCTGTAGACTTCACGCTTAACGCTGCAAAAACCTTCATGAGCCAGAAGATAGATCCACAATCCCTGGGGGCCTGGCTGAACCGCCGGATTAGCAATCCGATACAGCCGCGCCCGGGTGGTGTTTGCGCCGAAAGCAAATTCAAACTGGCACAGAAAATCGGCCCCCTGCTCCCTGGCCAAAAAGCCATAGTCCGGCATTATGATATGCGCCGCCACGCCTTGGCTTTGCAGCGCCGGAGGTAACTCGGCCAGCACATCGGCCATACCGCCGACTTTGGCGCCGGCCAGGGCAGCGTTTTCCGCTGCCAACATCAACACCTGCAGTTTTGCTTTCGCCACCATTATTCGTACCCCACAGGCAGTCCCAACATGTCGCGGGTCACCAGCACCACACCGTTTTCCGAGACCCGAAAGCCCTTGGCCCTGTCGTGGTCATGGTTGAAGCCTATCTCCATCCCCTCGGGGATAATGCAGCCCCGGTCGATAATAGCCTTGCGAATGCGGCAATGACGCAACACCACCACATCGGGCAGGATCACTGAGTCTTCCACCTCTGAGTAAGAACAAACCCTTACCTCATTGAAGAGAACGCAGTGGCGCACAGTGGCACCTGAGATAATGCAGCCGCTGGAAACCACTGAGTCCAGCGCCATACCGCGCCTGTCATCATCGTCAAATACAAACTTGGCCGGCGGCAGTTGTTCCTGATAGGTCCAGATGGGCCATTTGGCATCATAGAGATTGAGCGCCGGCGTCGGCGACAGCAGTTCCATATTGGCTTGCCAGAAAGAATCCAGAGTTCCTACATCGCGCCAGTAGGCCTGCTCGTTGGGAAAGGCGCTGCGAAATGGATAGGCATAAACCCGGTGCTTTTCTATGATGGCCGGAATAATGTCCTTACCGAAATCCCGGTTGGAATCGGCATTCTGGGCATCTTTTTTCAGCTGCTCAAACAGAAACTCTGTGTTGAACACATAGTTACCCATAGATGCCAGGCAGGATTCGGGGTTATCCGGCAAGGGCCTGGGTTGGGCCGGTTTCTCTTCAAACCCCAGAATACGGTTGCTGCTGTCCACCTCCATCACCCCAAACGCGTTGGCCGCTTCGGCCACCGGCACCTCCATACAGGAAACCGTCATATCGGCGCCGGACTCGGCATGAGCGGCCAGCAGACCGGCGTAATCCATGCGGTAAATATGATCGCCCGAAAGCACCATCACATAGCGCGGCAACTCGTGACGTATGATGTCTATGTTCTGAAACACTGCATCGGCCGTGCCCTGATACCAGTTGTCCGAATAACGTTGAGATGCCGGCAATATCTCCACCGACTCCCCCAACTCCTTTTTGAAATGCCCCCAGCCGCGGGTCACGTGGCGGATAAGCGAATGAGACTTGTACTGGGTCACCACCCCTACCCGGCGGATCCCCGAGTTGATGCAGTTGGACAGCGGAAAGTCGATAATCCTGAACTTGCCGCCGAAATAGAGCGCCGGCTTGGCCCGCCAATCGGTCAGCTCATGGAGACGGGAACCCCGGCCTCCGGCCAGGATCAGGGCATAGGTTTCACGGGTAAGGTTACTGATATAACGCGGACTCGGATTCGGCATAAAAGCGTGCTCCCAATTAACAGAAAAAGGCGCTCACTGCGCGCCCCAGATATGGTCGCGATAACCGGCTATGGTGACATCGCTGGAGAAGCGGCCACTGACCGCGGTGTTGCGAATACTCATGGCGGTCCAGCGCAGAGGGTCCTGATAAGCCTTGGCGGCTTGCAGCTGGGCCAGACGGTAGGTTTCAAAGTCGGCCGCCAGCATCCAGGGATCTTGGGGCGACTCAATGGCGGCTATGATGGGGTCGAAGATCCCCGGCTCCAGCAGATTAAAATGACCACTTTTGAGCAGCGTCATTACGCCGCCGAGCGCCGCCGAAGACGCTATATATTGCGCCGGGCAGTAGTGCGCCTTGAGTTCCTCCACCGCCAGGGCATTGAGGCCAAACAGGAAGAAGTTGTCTTCACCTACCTCTTCGAGCATCTCGATATTGGCACCATCCAGAGTGCCTATGGTCAGGGCGCCATTCATCATGAACTTCATATTGCCTGTGCCCGAGGCTTCCTTGCCGGCGGTGGATATCTGCTCTGACAAATCCGTACCCGGACAGATCACCTCCATGGCGCTGACGTTATAGTCGGGCAAAAAGGCAAACCTTAACCAGGGACTGACTCTGGGATCCTCATTGACCATATGAGCCACATTGTTGGCCAGTTTGATCACCAGTTTCGCCATGGCATAACCGGGTGCCGCCTTGCCGCCAATAAGCACGCAGCGTGGTTGCATCCCCCGGGTATCGCCACTGACAATCCGCTGATAGAGATGGATCACATGCATGATATTCAGCAGTTGCCGCTTGTATTCATGGATCCTCTTAACCTGCACATCAAACATCATGGAGGGGTCGAAGTTCACCTGGCAGCGCTGCGCCACCAGCTCGGCCAGCGCCTGTTTATTGGCCTGCTTCACCTCGCGCCAGGCGGTAATAAATGGCTTGTCCGAGGTAAAGGCGTTGAGGGCAGTCAGGCATCTTAGGTCGCTCAGCCAATCCTGCCCCAGGCGGCTGCTGATGAGCGCGGCCAAACGGGGATTACAGTGAGCCAGCCAGCGCCTGGGAGTCACGCCATTGGTACGGTTGTTGAACTTATGCGGCCAGAGCTCGTAAAAATCCCGAAACAGCCCTGTGGTCAACAGCCTTGAGTGCAGCGCCGCCACACCATTGACCGAAAAGCTGGCCACTATTGCCAGATAAGCCATACGGATATAGGGCTCATCCCCCTCTTCTATGATGGACATCTGCCGCAGACGTGACACGTCGCCGGGCCAGTGATGTGCCACCAACTCCAGGTATCTGGCGTTGATTTCATAAATGATCTCCAGAATACGCGGCAGCATCTGGGCGAACATACGCACCGGCCAGCGCTCCAGCGCCTCCGGCAACAAGGTATGGTTGGTGTAGGCCATGCAGTGGCTGACTATGTCCCAGGCGGCTTGCCACTCCAGCTGATATTCGTCGATAAGCAGGCGCATCAACTCGGGAACCGCAATCGCCGGATGGGTATCATTGAGCTGCAGCACATGAAACTTGGCAAACTCACTAAAGTCCAGGCCTTTGTTAGCAACCCAGGTCGTCAACAGATCCTGCAAACTGGCAGAGGACAGGAAATACTGCTGCCGCAGCCGCAACTCTTTGCCGTTTTCACTGCTGTCATTGGGGTACAACACCATGGTGATCTGCTCGGCCAGATTCTTCGCCGCCACGGCTTCGGTGTAATCCCCCTGGTTGAACTCAGCGAGGTCAAACTCATCTGTGGCCTCGGCCTTCCAAAGCCTCAGGGTGTTGACCCGGCCGTTGCGATAACCCGGCACCGGCATATCATAGGCAACCGCCAGTACATCCTGGGTATCCACCCAGGCTCTGTGCCGACGGCCATCGCGGTCAACATGACTCTGCACATGACCGAAGAAAGGCACTGTCACATTGTGCTGTGAAGCCCGCACTTCCCAGGGGTTGCCATCCCTGAGCCAGCGGTCCGGCTGCTCCTGCTGGTAACCATCGACTATCTGCTGAGCAAACATGCCGTACTCATAACGAATGCCATAGCCAGTGACCGCCAGTCCGAGACTGGCGCAACTGTCCATAAAGCAAGCCGCCAGCCGCCCGAGACCGCCATTTCCCAGACCTGCGTCATGCTCTTGCTGTTGCAGGGTTTCAAGCGCTACCGCATAGCCTTGCAGCATCTCCCGGCACTCGTCGGTCAGGTCCAGATTGAGCAAGGCGTTGCCCAGGCTTCGGCCCATCAAAAACTCCAGCGACAAATAAGCCACCTGTTTGCGTTGGTACAAAGCGTCCTGGCTGCGACTGGCGCACCAATCGTCCAACAGCTGCTCTTTGACACTCAGGGCCAACGCCTGATAGAGCTCCTGTGGCCTGCGCTCATTGCGGTTAAGATCGTATCTCAGCTGTCTGGCAAAGGCCGCCGGCAGTGAATCACAGGGCTCGCAGTCTTGGTGCACCAGATGGCCTGGGGCTTGTTGACTAGCGGGCGCTATTGGCGATGCGGCTTTTGATGCTTTTGATGCTGTTGTCGATTGGCTCTTACTGCGGCTCTTGACTCTATTCCTTGAAGTATCAGTCATGGCTGGCTCCTTTGGCTGAGGACGACAGATAACGGTCACCTGCGGCCAGCAGCTGAAAACTGCTGGCGGCAACGGCGAAAGATGAAGCTGTGGGATAGCAGGATTGCTGTTCATCCCGTCCGGCTTCGCTGGAAAGCAGCAATTGCCACTGCTCACCGGCTCCAGGCGGCGGAGATGGCAGACAAAACTGGCTGTTGCTGTCACCGGCATGCAGCAGGATCAGCAGAGCTTCGGTCTGAAGTTTGTTTTCTCCTTGAGGGCTAATATCTAACTGACGGCTCTTATTGAGCTGATGGCTCTCGCTCAGCTGATGGCTCTTATTCAGCTGAAGGCTCTTATTCAGCTGAAGGCTCTCTGCCCGCTGAAGGCTCCTATTGAGCTGACGGCTCTGCATCAACTGCAAGCTGCGGCACTGGACTTCGCCCCAATGGCCGGGGGTCATGGCCTCGCCGGAGGCAGCAAACCAAGCCAGGGCTCTGGGAGCCTGGAGGGCATCGGTGTGAACATAGTCATCGCTGTCATAAAAGCCGCAATCCCGGCGAATATGGATAAGCCGGCGAACAAAGGCGCCAAGCGCAGTATCTTCCCTGTGCCAATCGAGCCAGCCCAATGGGTTGTCCTGACAATAGGCGTTGTTGTTACCGCTCTGGGAGTTACCGAACTCATCGCCGGCCAGTAACATGGGCGTGCCCTGGGAGAGCAGTAAACTCGCCAGCAGATTACGGCTCTGACGCGCCCTCAAGGCCAGTATGGCGGCATCTTTGCTCTCGCCTTCCACGCCATGGTTGGCACTGAAGTTTTCATGGTGACCATCGCGGTTGTTTTCGCCGTTGGCCTGATTGTGCCGCTCGCGATAGCTCACCAGGTCCCTCAGGGTGAAACCATCATGGCTGCAGATAAAGTTGATTGAACTTTGCGGGCCGCGCCCCGAGTGTTCAAACAGATCGCCGGAGCCGGAAAGGCGCCTGGCAAGCTCGGGCAAGAGCCCGGCGTCACCACGCCAGAAACGCCGCAGAGTATCGCGATATCTGTCGTTCCATTCGGCAAAACGATTGGGAAATTGCCCCAACTGATAACCGCCCGGGCCTATGTCCCAGGGCTCGGCTATCAGCACACATTGCTGCAGTTCAGGGTCTTGCAGCAAGGCATCGAACAATCCGGCGCGATTGCTGAATCCCTGCATCTCACGGCCAAGGCTGGTAGCCAGATCGAAACGAAAGCCATCCACCCCCATGATATCGACCCAGTAACGCAGCGAGTCCATCAGCAGCTGTACCACTCTTGGATGACTGATATCCAGGCAGTTGCCACAGCCAGAGTCATTGATATAAAAACGCTTATCTGCCGGATGCAAACGGTAGTAGCTGACGTTATCCAAGCCGCGAAAACTGACGGTCGGCCCCTGGCGGTTACCCTCGGCGCTGTGGTTGAAGACCACATCCAGCACGAGTTTGATACCGGCATCATGCAGGGCAGAGACCATCTGCTTGAATTCGCCAATGGCATCGTCAGAGGCCGAATATGCCCCATGGGGAGCGAAGAAACCTATGCTGTTATAACCCCAGTAGTTACTGCGACCACTCTCCAGCAGGAAAGGCTCGGACAGAAAGGCGTGCACCGGCAGCAGTTCGACACAGGTGATCCCGAGCGACTTGAGATAAGCTATCGCCACCGGGTGCGCCAAACCGGCAAAGGTGCCGCGAAGCTCAGGGGGGATCCCTGCCATGGCGGCGGTGAAGCCCTTGAGGTGCATCTCGTAGATCACTTCATTACGCCATTGGCCGCCCGGTAAGCGCTTACCGGTAAAGCGGGTATCGGCTACCACTTGGCATTTGGGCATGGCCCAGGCGTTGTCACAGGGATCGGCCCATAAGTCATCCCCTATACCGGCACTGCCGGACTCCCGCTTCTGGGCCCCTGGTACTGGGGGTTCAGCATCCCCCGGATGGCACACAGCGGCCAATGGCCGGCCCTGCTCATCGACTCTGGCATAGCCAAGTTGCCAGGGCCCATACTGCCAGCGACCACAAAAGGCTCTGGCGTAAGGGTCCAGCAGCAGCTTGGCCGGATTGAATCTGTGCCCTTCCTGAGGCTGATAAGGGCCATGCACCCGATAGCCATAGCAAAGTCCTTCACCGGCCCCCTGCAGCAAACCATGGAACACCTGTTGCGAGGACGGCATAAGCTCGAAACGGCCCGACTCACGCCATTGGCCATTTTTGAATTCAAACAGGCACAGCTCTACCCGGGTTGCATGAGCCGAAAACAGCGCAAAATTTACCCCTTCCGGCTCGCCATTGGCTTCATGTACCAGAGTTGAGCCCAGAGGCCAGGGTTTGCCTGCAAGCATCTGCATCAGCCACGCTCCAAGGCGAAATAGACGCTCGCCAGTGGCGGCACCCGGATCAGCGCGCTGTATGGCATGCCCTGCCAGGGGATCTCCTCGGCTTCGATGCCTCCGGCGTTGCCTTGATTACTGCCGCCGTAGAATGCGCTGTCGCTGTTGAGCAGCTCGCGGTAACGTCCGGGCTCTGGCAATCCCAGTCGATAGCCTTCCCTGACACAAGGGGTAAAGTTACAGATAACCAGCACCATGTTGCCGTCGGAATCGATACGCGTAAACGCCAGCAGGCTGTGCTGACTGTCGTTGCAGTCGAGCCAGCGAAACCCTTGCGGCTCGCCGTCACACTGCCACAATGACGGCTGCCGGCGGTAACAGAGGTTAAGGTCCCGCACCCAATCGCTGAGCCCCTGATGAGACGGATACTGCAGCAGGTGCCAGTCGAGGCTGAAATCATGTTGCCATTCGCGCCGCTGGCCAAACTCGCCGCCCATAAACAGCAGCTTTTTCCCCGGATGAGCCCACATAAAACCGTAAAAAGCCCGCAGCGTGGCAAACTTCTGCCAGTCATCGCCGGGGATCTTCTCCAACAAGGCGCGCTTGCCATGCACCACTTCGTCGTGACTCAGCGACAAAATAAACTGCTCGGTATAGGCATAGATGAGGGAAAAAGTCAGTTGCCCGTGGTGATAGCTGCGATGTACCGGCTCCTTGGTGAGATAATCCAAGGTGTCGTGCATCCAGCCCATATTCCATTTAAAGCCGAACCCCAGGCCGCCGGCAGCGACATCCCGGCTGACGCCATCCCAGGCGGTGGACTCTTCGGCAATCATGATGATCCCCGGGTACTCATGGTAGAGACGCGTATTGAGCTGCTGCAAAAAGGCTATCGCTTCCAAATTCTCACGGCCGCCATATTCGTTGGCCTGCCACTGGCCCTCTTCGCGGCTGTAATCCAGATAGAGCATGGAAGACACGGCATCGAGGCGCAGGCCATCGAAGTGAAACTCCTCCAGCCAATAGCAGGCATTGCTGAGCAGAAAACTCTGCACCTCTTTGCGGCCATAGTTGTAGATCAAGGTGTCCCAGTCGGGATGGCGGCCACGGCGGGGATCTTCATGCTCATACAGGCAAGTGCCATCAAAATGCGCCAGGCCGTGGGGATCGGAAGGAAAGTGCGCCGCCACCCAGTCGAGCAGCACACCGATACCCGCCCTGTGGCAGGCATCCACCAGCAGTTTAAGCCCCTCGGGATCGCCAAACCTGTGACTGGGAGCATACAGCCCCACGGGTTGATAGCCCCAGGAACCGTCGAAGGGGTATTCACTCAGCGGCATAAATTCCACATGGGTAAAGCCGTGAGATTGCAGGTAAGGCACCAAGAGTTCGGCCACCTCTGCGTAGCTGAGAAAACCGCCTTCGCCGTTACGCCGCCAGGACCCCAGATGCAGCTCATAGATACTGACCGCCTGTCGGTGCCAGGCGCTTTGCGCCCTGGCGGCCATCCAATCACTGTCCTGCCATTGCCAATCACTGTCCGCCATCGGCACTATCGAGGCGTTGTGGGGCGCACCTTGCATCTGTCTGGCGCAGGGGTCGGCCTTTTCCAGCCAGCTGCCATCCTGGGTTTGCAGCAAAAATTTATAGTGCTCACCGCCCTGGACTTGCGGCAAAAACAGCTCCCAAAGACCTGAGGCCGGGTGGCGGCGCATACTGTGGCGGCGTCTGTCCCAATGATTAAAATCCCCCAGCAAAGACACACTTTTGGCATTGGGAGCCCAAACACAAAAACGTACACCTTTTACGCCTTGGCACTCCAGCCAATTGGCACCGAGCAACTGCCAGCCTTTCAGCAGACAGCCTTCATTGAAGAGAAAGCATGCCTGTTCATCGAGCGAAGCATCAAAGCGGTAAGGGTCGTCCAGCACCAGCTCCGCCTGGGGATAGCTGATGCGGAGCCTATAGTTGAAGGGTTTGACCCTGCGCCCCATAAAGCCACTGAACAGGGGCTCGGCGCCAACGACAGGGTTAAGCTCGGCCACCTTACGGCCGGTTTTCGCGTCCAGCACCTCGACGGCGGCGGCGCCGGGCAGCACGGCGCGCAGTAGCAAGCGGCTGCGGCCATTTTGCTCAACCAGATGCATTCCGAGCCAGGCGAAGGGATCGCCATGGCGCCCTTCGGCCAAGGCGCAGGCAGCGGCAAAGTCCAGTTCCGGGACCAGGCTTTCCTGCATTGGCTCACTAAAGTGCGGCGCGGGTTCATTGGCGACGATTTGCTGTTTCATCTGCATCTCCTGTTGATTGAGCTCGAAGCCGCTCCGGTTCAGCGCTGCAACTTTGCTCGCGCACCCGGCGGATATCCCTGAGCAGGTTTTGCAGCAGTTCGGAATCATTGAGCCTTTCCACGGCCAACGAATAACGTCGGCGCCAGTTGGGATACTCAGCGCTGGTGCCCGGGATATTGACCGCCACCTTATCGCCGAGCAGATCTGTCAGCGGCAGGCTGAAAAGCGCACTGCGCCCCGAGGCGACTGTGACGGCGAGGTTATGGATCAAGTTGTGGGTATAGGTGACAGAGTTCGGCTCAAGTGAAACTTTTAACTTGTTTTCAAAGGGATAAAATTGCGACAGCCAAACTTCAAGAGCCTGAATATCCCTGCGGCGGTCTTCGCTTTCCCTTGCGTATTGTTCAGCGCCCAGCAGGCCAAGTTCCCGCCTGAGCCTGAGATCTTCTTCTTCCAACCAGGCTTTGAGCGGCGCTACATCATGGTTGCTCAGCATCATGATGGCGTTTGGCTTGTAGTCATTTGGCGGCCGAAATCCACCAAAGTCAGGGAAATCCTGCTGCTCACGGCAAAAATAGAACAGCTCATTGGAGTACAACCCGCCAAGCTTAAGCGGCGCTACGATTTGCGGCGGCACCAGCCCAAGGTCTTCGCCAATCACCAGGCAGCGGGCACGCTGGCTCTCCAGCAATAAAATCGCCCGCAGGGTATCGAAGGGGTAATAGACATAGGCGCCTTCAGGCTCGCCAGACTCAGTTTCGACTGCAGTTTCAATCTGGTTTTCGGCGCCGACCGGCCACCACCAGAGACGAAACAGCGACATCACGTGATCTATCCGAATGGCACCACAGTGGCGCATGTTGGTGCGCAGCAACTCAATAAAGTGACTAAAATCTGCCTGCTTGAGACCGACGGGATCCAGAGGCGTCAGCCCCCAGTTCTGCCCCTGGGGCGCAAAGGCATCCGGCGGCGCCCCTATGCTGGCACCTTGGCAAAACTGACTCTGATGCTGACTCACCTCAGTGCCGCTGCCAACTGTGCCGACAGCCAGATCCCGGATAAGGCCGATACTCATGCCGGCTTCTATGGCGCGGGATTGACACAAGGCCAACTGCTCTTCGGCAACAAACTGCAGATAGAGATAAAAGTTGGCATCTGTGGGCCAATCCCCTGTGGCGAAACTCGCCTGATCCCGGGCATAGTGCTGCAACGCCAGTCCCTCCCGACTCACAAAGCCGTCGTAGCCCAGGCGCCTGGGAGCATCCTTGGGCAAAGCGTTGAAACGCTGCCACATTGCTTTGAGGCGGGCACACTTATCACGGCTGACAGCGGCATAGTCCAGCCAAGGGCTGAAGGCCGTTTGCTCGGCAAAAGATTCAGCATCACGGATTGATGCCATCCCTTCGGCGCAGAGCGGCGGCGAGATATACAAGGGGTGCAGGCGGCGTCTGTCTATTGGGCTGTAGGGACTTGGGGAGGCATCCTCAGTGAGCGCCAGCGCATGCAGGGGGTTGAGCAGAATAAAGTCCAGCCCCTTGGGGGCCAGTTGGGTTATCAGCTTCAGTAAGGCTCCAAAGTCGCCCATTGCCTCAGGCCCAGGAGTATCCTCCTGCCAGAGCGAAAACAACTGCACGCTGACGCCCCAGGGCCTGCGGTGAGGCTCGGTTTGCCGCGCCCTGTTTTTTTGCAGTACGCCTTGAAAGGCCTGCCTTGGCGCCACCATCAAGGTGCCCATAGCAAGCAGCTTCTCCTCGCCATCAGGCTCGATGATAGATAAAGACACCCTGTGGTAGCCAAGTCCTGCGGCGATGCCACAGTTGCCGGAAACCTCGTCCAGTTTAAGTTCGAGCTCAAGATAGCAGCGCTCACCGATACGATAATCGCCGCGCACCGGGCAGTCTGCCGCTGAAAAGCTGACAACAAACTCCTCACCCAGTTCACTCGTCAGCGTCAGCTGCAGCGCCTTGGATGGCAAAGACTGCGCCTCGAGTCTGAACCTCAGACCGAGACTGTCGAGATAGCACCACTGAAATGAAGGCAACAGCTGCTGCCAGGGCTCGGCATCGAGCTGATAGATCCGCCGCTCAATCCAGAGCTCGCTCGCCTCTTCGGGTATAGGGCCACACATGGCGCTGAGGATCTGTTTGCGTGTGCCGGCCGATGTAGGGCAAAAACGCCCATAGCTGTCGCTGAAGCCGTCCCCTATCCCTTGCAGATACAGCAACTTCTCCAGTCCCATCTCAGCACTCCACGCCAATCACCTTAAGTTCCCTGTGAGCAGATAGCATGCCAGGGCAAAATAACAGCAATAAGACAGAGGTGTGTCAGCCAAGTGACAAGTATTTAATATTTTAATTCAGTAGCTTGTGAAAATTCGCCCTGATGCTTGGCGAGCGTCTCGCAAAAGGCATCAAAAGTAAATGAGTTGCACCAATGACTCAAGACTGTGCAATCTTTCACCAATTGAGTGCAAGACATCGCCGACAAAAGCCGGGATTGGCAACCAGGGGTTGAAAACGGGGTTCAGACAGAAATCAATCTTGGGGTCGCTGACAGCGACCCGCTTGTAAAGAGGAAAACTCAGCTCTTGGTTTGCTTTGGGGTCACAGTTTCCGGCTCATCGCTCGGCTGAATTTGTCCCACCAGCAGCATGGGGGCGGCATCCAGCTCTTCGGCATCCATCATGGTGGCAATCCGCTCCACAGCCGACAAGAGCTGGCTCTGCTCCCAGGCCTCCAGCGCCTGATAGCGCTTGATAAAGTGCTCCTGCAGCGGTTTGGGCGCCTGTGCCAGCAAGGCAGCACCGGACTCACTCAGCAACAGGTGTACCTTGCGCTTATCGGTTTGGCTGCGCTGACGTATAACCAAGCCCTTGGCTTCAAGACGGTCGATGATAGTGGTGACTGTGGCAGGACTCAGATTGATCTCGGTCGCCACCTGTTTGGCGAGCGGCGATCCCATGGAAGCGATTTTCTGCATCACCATAAGCTGCGGTCCGGTGAGGCCCGAGTGCTTACTCAGTTGCCTGGAATGCAGGTCGATGGCGCGGATCACTTTGCGCAGCGAGATTAATAACTGCTCATACTTTTCCATGAATACTTCCTACTCACACTGGTTCGAAAAGGGCTACTGAAATCACAGCTAGCCGAAAGGCGCCAGCTTATCAGAAAAGCCCGGCAAACTCATAGCCCATCAACTTAATAGCTGAATTTCCCAAAGTGTCTGCGCCGACAAATGCAACTTTAGATCAACAAATCATTCATCTTTTGTTGATACGAAAACCTCATAATGCAATCATTAGACAACTAACGATTAGGGCTCAAATTAATTATTGAGTATTAATTATCAGAAAAGGACTATCCCCATGTCGGCCACCAGCCTGAAGTACAAGAGCGAAGAAAATCCTATTCCACTGAAAGTCATCACAGAGAAGCGGCCATTTTCCAGCCATCAGGCGCTGATGCAGTTTGATGTTGCCAATCGCTCCTGGCGGGAAACCTTGTCGCTGAGCTTTAAGAATGACAAGCAACTATCCCAGGTATTCAACAATATTCGCGCGGTTGATGACCAAGTTTATGAAGTGATTGCCGCCAGGATCACCCCTTATATAGCCCAGCTGATGGACAAAGATGATCCCAAATGCCCAATTCGGTTGCAGTATGTTCCAGAACAGGATGAGTTGGAGGTCGCCCCCCATGAAATGGGCGATCAATTGGCGGAAGATGACATGATGCCCGAAGGCACCTCGATAGTGCACAGGTATCCCAACCGGGTGTTGTTCCTGGTACACAACATCTGCGGCTCCTATTGCCGCCACTGCACCCGCAAACGCATGGTGTCCGATCCGCTCAACGTGATCTCCATGGACAGAATACGTCGCTCGGTGGAGTATCTGCGCCAACATACAGAGGTGCAGGACGTGCTCCTGTCGGGCGGCGATCCTTTGCTGCTCACAGATGACAAACTGGATGAAATTCTGTCTATGATCCGAGAGGCCAGACCGGATCTGAAAATACTGCGTATCGGCAGCCGTTTATTGGCGCAGCTTCCTACCCGGGTCACGCCCGAGTTGTGCCGGGTACTGAAGCGTAACCGAGTCACACTGATCAACACCCAAGTAAACCATCCCAGAGAAATCACCCCTTTATTCAGCAAACATATCACTATGCTCAGGGAAACCGGCATCATGCTCGGCAACCAGAGCGTACTGATCAAAGGCGTCAACGACAGCATAGATACTATGCAGGAACTGGTGATGGAGTTGGTATCCATAGGCATACGTCCCTATTACGTCTATGCCATGGATCCGGCGCCGGGTAACAGCAAGTTTCAGGTCAGTTATCAGCGAATGCTGGAAATCTATCACGGCATCCGCGGCTGGGTATCCGGCCCGGCTATTCCCACCTTTATCGTCGATGGCGTCGGCGGCCTGGGCAAAATGCCGGTGCAGCCGGAATATGTCAGCAGGCAAACTGGCTCGGAAGGCGAGCGCCTGATAGCCACCAACTTTGAGGGGCGCAGTGCCGACGTATCATTCCTGCTACAGGAGTGATCCATGCACCCTTTGGATTATGGGATTTTCCTGGCGTACCTCGTAGGTTTACTTGGGTTTGGTTACTTCCATTTCAAACGCCACAGTGACGGTGATGACTACTATCTCGGTGGCCGTAATATCAAAGCCAGGCACGTAGGCTTTTCCATTGCCGCCACGGATGTGGGCGGCGGATTTTCCATAGGTCTTGCCGGTCTCGGCTTCAGTATGGGGCTGGCGGGCAGCTGGCTGCTGTTTACCGGTTTGCTGGGGGCCTGGTTATCGGCTGTGTTTGTTATTCCCAGGGTCAAACGTCTGGAGCAGGGCGAGCGCTTTTATACCTATCCGGATCTGCTCAAGCACAGATTCGGGGCCAGAGTCGCCATGTTGGCCGCCTTGATCTCCTGTATCGGGTATCTGGGGTTTACCGGCGCGCAGATCCTCGCCGGTGCCAAACTGGCGGCCGCGACCCTTTTGCCCAAGGGCTTCGATGCCTTGCCGCCGCTGCAGTTGGCACTCTGGGTCATAGGCGGAACCACCATACTTTACACTGTATTTGGGGGGCTCAAGGCGGTTATCTATACCGACAGCGTACAGTGGCTCATTTTATTGCTGGGCTTGATTGGCTTTACCCTGCCCTACGCCCTGGTGGAGGTCGGTGGCTGGCAGGGGCTGAGCCGCAATCTGCCGCCGTCCCACATGTCACTGACCGCTATAGATCCCATCACGGCCATCAATTGGCTACTCACCATCACACCTGTGTGGCTAATTGCCATGACTCTCTATCAGCGAATGTTTGCCTGTAAAGATAGCGCCACCGCCAAGCGCGCCTGGTATCTGGCCGGGGTGCTTGAGTATCCCCTGATGGCGATATCCGGGGTTTTATTGGGGATGTGCGCCAGAGTCATGTTGCCACATATGGACAGTGAAATGGCGGTGCCGGCGATGATCCGCGATCTCTTGCCAATGGGCTTTACCGGGCTGATTATCGCGGCATACTTTTCCGCCATCATGTCCACCGCCGACAGTTGCCTGATGGCGGCATCCGGCAACCTGACCCAAGATCTGCTCGGGCTGGATCCCAGAGGGAACAACACCCTGAGACTGTCGATGATTGCCACTCTATTGCTGGGGCTGGCAGCCAT
Source organism: Shewanella chilikensis (assembly GCF_037953065.1). Taxonomy (NCBI): domain Bacteria; kingdom Pseudomonadati; phylum Pseudomonadota; class Gammaproteobacteria; order Alteromonadales; family Shewanellaceae; genus Shewanella; species Shewanella chilikensis. The sequence goes on from NZ_CP149966.1 coordinate 3,235,043, forward strand.
CTACCTCGCCAGTCAGGCCAGGCAGGTATTGGATGCCATTCTCTATGCTTATGCCTTTATGGTTTCCGGGCTGTTTGTCCCAACTCTGGCGGCGCTGTTTTGGTCCAGAGTCAGCTCCACTGCGGCACTTTGCGCCATGTTAGGGGGCGGCCTCACGGCGTTGGCGCTACTGACAGAGTTGCTCAAGCTGCCGGATGGCTTGGCAAAACTCGGTCTGGATCCCAGTATCTATGGCATTTTGGTCTCCGCCGGATTGTTGCTACTGGTCAATGTCATTCACCAACCAGCTCCCAAGCCCAGGCTCACCTCACATCAGGACAGTTAACACTCATGACCCGAGCTCAATTTGATCAGCAACTCAACTTACTCGGTGCCCACATCCAGCATGGCCCGGCCAATGATCGCATCTATCTGATCTCCCTTGGTAATGCCTCCCCCGGTCCTTTATTGGATGCGCTGAATGCTCTGGCGCTGCAACATGGCTACGGCAAGATCATCGCCAAGCTACCTGAGCACAAGGCCGGCCTGTTTCTGGCATATGGTTTCAGCGAAGAGGCCAGGATCCCCAATTTTTATCAAGGCCAGGACGCCGTATTTCTCGCCCGCTACCAGGACAAAACCAGACAATTTCGCAACATGCCGGAGTTGGATACCCTGCTGGAGCGCGCCAGGGCGAATATCAAGCCTGAATTCCATTCAGCGGCCGAGGTCAGTCGCTGCCGCGAAGAGGACCTGCCGCAGATGGCCAGGCTCTATGCCGAGGTGTTTCCCAGCTACCCCTTCCCCATTGAAGATCCGGAATTTTTGCGGCAGAGCATGGCCAGTGATGTCGACTACTTTGGGATCCGCCAGCAAGGGCGACTGATAGCCCTGGCTTCTGCCGAAAAGGATCCCAAGAGTCTCAGTGCAGAGATGACAGATTTCGCCACTCTGCCACAGGCTCGCGGACAGGGCTGCGCCAGAGCCTTGCTGGCACATATGGAACAAGCAATACTCCACCAGGGCTACCGAACCGCCTATACCATAGCCAGAGCCGTTTCCGTTGGTATGAACCGTACCTTTGCCGCGGCAGATTACCGCTATGGCGGCCGTCTGCACCTTAATACCCAAATAGGCGGCCAGATAGAGAGCATGAACCTCTGGCATAAATTACTTGTTTAGCTACCACTTATGTGGTACTTAAAGGATCGGTCTACCACGGAAAGGTTCGATTACCCAATATAAATACGGGACTTTGTCGAGAAAATTCCATGCTTTCGACTAATAGCCCTCCCCTTGTTAAGGGATAATATGGTGACCGTGGGACCCCTAACCACCATGGAAGGAAAGGTGTTATCCGCATATGTGTCATAAAAACAGCTTTTATGTCACTTAGTTTCATTTCTCTCTTAATTTTCTTTCTTTTTGGCGCAATTCTTGGCGCCACCTCACACTTTTTGGTCAGATGAGTTGGTAATTTGACATCAAGAGAGAGATACAGATTTCATTTTCAACAGCATATACAGGTGAACTTATGGCTGCTAAATTCTTTATCCCTTCAGTAAACGTCCTGGGTCAGGGCGCTGTAGACGATGCTATCGGTGATATCCAGACTCTGGGATTCAAACGAGCCCTGATAGTGACAGACAAGCCTCTGGTCAGCATAGGTCTGGTGGGACAGATCGCCGAAAAGCTGGGACAGGCAGGTATTAGCGCCACAGTATTCGATGGCGTTCAACCCAACCCAACCGTTGGCAACGTGGAAGCAGGCCTTGAGCTGTTGCGTGCCAACGACTGTGACTTCGTAATCTCCCTGGGCGGCGGTTCACCACACGATTGCGCCAAGGGTATTGCCCTGGTTGCAACCAATGGAGGTTCCATCAAAGACTATGAAGGCCTGGATCAGTCAGCCAAACCCCAGTTGCCTTTAGTGGCTATCAATACAACGGCCGGCACCGCCAGTGAAATGACCCGCTTCTGCATCATCACAGATGAAAGCCGCCATATTAAGATGGCCATTGTTGACAAGCACACTACCCCCATCATCTCGGTCAACGACCCTGAACTGATGCTGAAAAAACCTGCCAGCCTGACCGCGGCAACCGGTATGGATGCCCTGACACACGCGGTAGAAGCCTATGTTTCCACAGCAGCTAACCCCATCACTGATGCCTGTGCCATCAAGGCCATTGAGCTTATTCACGCCAACCTGGTCAATGCGGTAGAGCATGGTGACAATATCCAGGCCCGTGAACAGATGGCTTACGCCCAGTTCCTCGCCGGTATGGCATTCAACAACGCCAGCCTGGGTTATGTACATGCCATGGCGCACCAGTTGGGTGGTTTCTACGATCTGCCCCATGGCGTATGTAACGCCCTCTTGCTGCCTTATGTGCAGGAATACAATGCTCAAGTGGCGGCACCAAGACTGAAAGATGTTGCCAAAGCCATGGGTGTTGATGTCAGTGCCATGAGCGATGAACAGGGTGCTGCGGCGGCAATCAAGGCGATTAAAGAATTGGCTTCGGCAGTAAAAATCCCTGAAAACCTGACAAAAATTGGAGTAAAAGCCGAAGATATTCCTGTACTTGCAGAGAATGCTCTGAAAGATGCCTGCGGCTTTACCAACCCTAAACAGGCGACTCACGAGGAAATTTGCCAAATTTTCACTAACGCACTTTGATACATTTGTAATATAATTTCATCGTCCGCTTTTTCCCTGCAATGAGAAAGCTGTACAAGAGGCCCGCTCACAGAGCGGGCCTCTTCTCTTGCAGTTACCACTCGCTTCAAGCTTCCAAGCCCATCAGCTCAGCATTTCAACGGTTATTCGGCAACAGCTAAATTTTGAGATCTGTCCCCGGTTTATTTCTGTCGAATACAGGCTAAATGAGATTAACAACAGCAAGCAATAAGGAGTACACCCCCGCGTTTGTAACCCTTGTCACAGTGGCCGATTGTTAGTTCAGCCCCTATGATGAATTCAGGAATCAACCAGGCAGGATCCCTTATGACAGCCATTAGCCAGATAATCAATTACACAGTTCGTTGCCCCCACTACCAAGATCAGAGCGCCGAAGCCACATGGCGCAATCACATCGAAATCAATCACTCGGCAGAAATCGCCCTTGACCGACTTAGTAAGTGGCATGCTCACTCAGGTAACAGGGTATTTTGTTTTCAAAACATAGTGGTGCGTAAGGCAGAAAAGGAGGAGGCTTACTTCGCCATGATCAGCGAAAGATTAAAATCCTCTGGCCATGCCCTGATCACGCTCAAAGTGTTTATGGACAAGTGCACCAAAGATACCTCTGTTGAGGAGATAGTGGAACACATATACCAAGACTGCCAGACTCGCCTGAAAAGCCTGGGTTAAACCGCCCTGAAGCTGATTACCCCTGAGTCAATTAAGCTGCCATAGGCAGTACTCTCAATTGGCCGTATCCTTGTCATTTCTGGTAAAGATACGGTCAAACAAGCGCTAGCTCACAGATTTACTACGGACAACGGCGATAGATCACAGTTATTCAATTCATTCCGGCACAAATCCGATAGATAATATCATTTTTGAGAAAATCATTTCCTTATTTTTCAAAAGCTAATAAAAGAAAACTCAAACTTACCTCAGATATAATCCATTTTTAGGCCAATTGTTGGCAACCCCTGGCGCTGCTAGACTTTCCTGCGCGGGCCAAAGTCTAAAGATCTCAATCATTCAGGCCTTGCGGGGTTGATGCAAATCAGGGCGACCGAGTTCGCCCGCCGAAACAACAGAATTTGTTTTTAAATCTGCAACAGGAAAGCCATTAAATGCACGAGTTAGCCAATATCGTCATCGTCGGCGGCGGCGCCGGTGGTATGGAGATCGCCACCAAACTGGGCCATAAACTGGGTCGCAAAGCCAAGGCCAGAGTCACGCTTATCGATGTCGCCGACAGCCATGTCTGGAAACCCCTGCTCCACGAGGTCGCCACAGGCGCATTGGATGTCGGGGTTGATGCCATCAGCTACCGCAGTCACGCAGCCGCTCACGGCTATCACTTTCAGCAAGGCGCCATGACGGACATAGACCGTAAAGCCAAGCAAGTGATACTGGCGCCCATTTGTGATGACAAAGGTGAAGAGCTGTTGCCATCGCGGCGCATCGACTATGACTATCTGGTGGTTGCCATCGGCAGTATCGCCAACGACTTCAATATTCCCGGGGTGCGGGAACACTGCGTCTTCCTCGACAACACAGAGCAGGCCATGGCCATCCGCCAGCGCTTGTTGAACAAGTTTATGCGTTATGCCAGCCATCAACAGTTGGATGAGAAGATCAAAATCGCCGTCGTCGGCGCCGGTGCCACCGGGGTGGAGATGTCGGCCGAAATGCATCACGCAGTGGATCAGCTCAAGGGCTTTGGCTACAAGATAGATACCAGCCTACTGGAAGTCACCCTGATAGAGGCCGACAAACGAATACTGCCCAAGGTGGAAAAAGAAGAGATCTCGGCGGCAGTCGCCAGAGAGCTGAGCACTCTGGGAGTCCGGGTGATGACCAATACCCGTATCACCCAGGTGACAGCCAAGGCGTTGACTACCAGTGAAGGCGAAGAGATCCCGAGCGATATGGTGATCTGGTCCACCGGGGTCAAGGCGCCTGAGTTTCTCCACGGTATTGGCGGCCTGGAAAGCAATCATATCCATCAGCTGCTGGTCAAACCCAATGCCCAAACCACGCTGGATGAGCATATCTTTGCCATTGGAGACTGTGCCGCTTGTCCGCAACCGGACGGCAACTGGGTGCCGCCAAGGGGCCAGGCCGCCAGGCAGATGGCCTTGATGACAGCGGATAACATCATAGCCATGCTCAGCGGCAAGACTCCCTCAAAAGAGTACCTTTACAAGGATCTCGGTTCACTGGTGAACCTGTCGCGCTTCCACACGGTCGGCAACCTGATGTCTTTCATTGGTGGAGGCGTCATGGTCGAAGGCAAGATAGCCAGATTTGTCTATACCTCTCTCTATCGCCGCCATTTGATAGAGCTTCACGGCGTGGTCAAGGGCACCCTGCTGATGTTTGCCAAGGGGATAACCCGGATAATCCATCCCCACCTCAAGCTGCATTGATAAAGGGGGCGCCAGGCGCCCCTCTTTTATTTGCCACGCCGGCAAGGCTATAATCGCTGCTGACTTATTTACCCGTAACAGACGAATTCAGATACTGCCTATGACAGCTCAATCCACCGACTTTTCCAATATCAACCAAAGCAGCGCCCAGTCCTTCAAGGCGCAGAAGAATCTGATCAAACAACTGCTGGCCGGTAAAAAAGTGCCCTGCCCTAAATGCCAACAAACCTTGAGTGCCACCTTGCCACCGGCAAAATCCACCTCAGAGCTTGCCAGCATCCGCTGCCCCAAGGGCTGCACAGATATTGAGCTGGAAACCGAACTGCCGGGCAAGTGAGTAAGCCCAATAAAAAAGGACCGCAACAGACGGTGGAAATCATCTGCTGCGGCTGCAAGGCAAAACTGTTCAAATATCGAAAGGGCGGCAAAGGCGCCTTGGTTAAATGTTTTGTCGAACGGATCCTGACAGATCATACGCAAACGCCCTGTACCTGCCCCGGCTGCGGCCAGGTCTTCGCACGTCAGGCACTGATCCGCGGCGTGCCTGCATTCAAGATTATCGGTGGCAAGGCGCGCATGAATTAGCCCCCTTGTGCGGGCGCCGAGCCTTTGCGGCGCAGATAGAAACGGTAGTATCCCAACAGATTGCTGCCGATAAACACAGACTCCATCAATACCGCCATCGGCGAACCCAACAGGATGTTATTCAGCAGCCAGCAACCGCTGCCGATGAACATCAGCTCCCTTAATCGTTTGTCATCACGGCAAAAGGCCGCCCTGGTCTGCAACAAACTGCCGGCCAGACTCAAAAGATCGAGCCATTGATTGAAACTCAGGGCCACGGCTGTGACCGAAGCGGCCATAAACAGCCACATCAGACGTCTGTCGACGGTGAAGATACTGACAAAGAATCTGACACTGGCAACCAACATTAAAATGGCCGGGCTCCAGTGGTTGAGCAAGATAAAATGCGCCGAGATCAGCAGGCCCGACACCAGCAGACAAGCGAGCACGGCACGCCTGTGCCTGAACTGGAATGACAAAAGATCGCTAAGCAGCGCCAGAGTGACCAATAGCTGTGAAATAACAAAAATGGACAACACAGTATCCCGGAAGATTGAAACCGGCCGCTATTGTGCTGTGCCATTGAGGCGATGGCATTAACTTAGGTTAAGACGCCGGCGAATGCGGCTGAGACTCTCTGGGGTGATGCCGATATAGTTGGCCAACTGCACCTGGCTCAGGGTGCTTATCCAGTGTGGCCAATGATTTTTTAACCACAGGTAGCGCTGCTCTGGCGACTTGAGCAATAGAAAAGCTTCTTTCTGCTCCTTGTAACGCAGTTGGGCACGCAGCAATGAAAGCTCGGCGCGCTGAAACCCGCCAAGCTCAAACAGGCTCAAGGGCACAACCACCAGAGTACTGTTTTCCAGTGCTTCAAGTTGATAACGGGCAGGCTCAGCACTGAGAAAACTGCTGTAAAGCAGGCAAAATTCGCCAGGGAAATAGAACTCTTTGCAGCGCTGCTGACCATCACTCAGATAGTGGCAGGCCCGCAGCAGACCATTGAGCAATAAAAAGCCCGACTGCTGTTTGCCACCTTGTGCCAGCAGCACCTCACCTGCATGACAACTTTTCAGCTGAGCCTTATCCAAGAGTGGCGCCACAGCACTGGGTTCAAGCCCCAACTCAAGGAAAAAGTCTGTCAGCGCCCGGAAAGCAGCCTGATGAGACATAGATTCATGGCTCATTCAGTCGGGCGCCTATTGGGAAGAAGACGGCAGAATCGAGGTAAGCGTCACAAAGAAAGTGCGTTCCATATACTCGCCCGGCGCTTCGGCCATGGATTGCTCTTGGGTGCGGGTCTTCAGCGCCAAAGTCACGCTGTAAGGCGGGTCGAACGGCTCTTTGGGGGTGATGGCTTCTATCTCAATTCGGTCGCCGAGAAACTGGCTGGCCAGATGCGCGATGGCGCCGGTTTGATAGTCGAATCTGAACATACCCAGATACCAGAACACACCAGAGCCCTGGGTTGTCACCGCGAAGGGAACAACAAACTGCATCGATTCGGCATTGCCGGGCAAGTTTAAGGAGGTCAGCTTACGATAATCGAGCAACACCTCCCCACGAACCACTTCATCCTGATATTCGCCAAACGCCAGATGCTGCTCTTCTTTAAAGCCGGTAAGAGTGACGGCCTTATTATTGTCCGGTAAACGGATCCTGAACTGTTCTCGGGTGTCCAGATTGAACAGCCGCTGCATCACACCTTGAGCCCCGCCATCGAATTCAGCCAGTGGACGCACCATATCGTTTTCCCTGACATAGAGGTCATCCTCGGTGAAGTTGAACCTGTAGATCCCAAGCGCAATCACCGCCAGAAACACCAGACCCAACACTAGAGCCACACGAATAAACAGCTTCATAATTCATCCTATCAACAACAAACCCAACCATATCGGCACACTGGGCTTACCTTAACCTCAAAGCCAAGTAGCCGCAGCCGGGATCTTAGGGCCTGTCAGCCCGGGTTCAGTCAAGAGCGCAATATTTAATATCTGTTGAAACACCCACCTATGACTGAAACGTTAGCCATCAAAGGTACTTGCCAATGAGTTTCAGCCAACCAGCTTCAATGCCATCTGTTTATAAAATACAGTAGCAGACAACTGAGTCGCTGAGAACTCGGGTTTGGTGATTGAGAACTCGGGTATTTACAACCCGAGCTGCAGATTGAATGACAGAAAAAGCGCACTGATGAAACCTCACTGCTCCACCAAGGACGGAAGGTTACCTTTACTCAAGATAGATGGCTCAAGATAGATAGCTCAGGACTCGAGCTCTGCCAGCCACACTTTGAGTAAAGCCGCCAGCCTCTGCCTGTCTTTGGCAGAAATGCCCTTGAGCAACTGCTGCTGAGTCGCCATATGAGCAGGCAGTGCGGCCTCAACTTTGGCCTTGCCTTCGACGGTTAATCTTACATTCACCGCGCGGCGATCTTCGGTGCTGTGGCTGCGACAAATGAACCCTTTCTGCTCCAACTTATCCAAACGGCTGGTCATGGCGCCTGAGGTCAGCATCATGCTCTGGTGCAATTGCCCCGGAGTCAGAGTGTATGGCTCACCGCTGCGACGCAAGGTTGCCAGCACATCAAACTCCCCCTGACGCAAGCCAAATTCGCTATGGCAACGGAGGATTTCAGCATCTATATATTTGTAGATCCTGGCCAGGCGGCCAAAGACTTCCATCGGCTGCAGATCGTCAGTCACCCCGGCAACCAACCACTGGCTGACTATGGTGTCTACCCCATCCTTGATAGCTGTGGATTGCGGCTTGTGGGCTTGTGGCTTGTGGGTTTGTGTTTTTAGCTCTTCCTGCGACATAACTATCTCTATAGCAAGATTCTTTATAAGGAATATTATGCCAGCAAGCGGCTATTCCCAAGCCTGAAAAGCAAAAACGCCGCAGAAATCGATTTCTGCGGCGTTTTTTAACTGAATCAATCAGTGAAGAGGCGAATAACTCCCCTTATGATTTCTTCACATAACAGCTCAGGATAACGATGCGAGTGCCATTGACCCGGCCTTCGATATGCTCAGGGTTGTTGGTCAGAGCAATGTTACGCACGGCTGTACCGCGCTTGGCCACAAAGCTGGTGCCTTTCACGTTGAGATCTTTAATGATCACCACGCTATCACCGGCGGCCAATTGAGTGCCGTTGCTGTCCAGTGTCGGCGCCGAATCATCGCTCTCGGCCGCCAAAGACTCGGCATCGCCCCAAGCTTTGAGATCGTCTTCCAGATAAAGCATATCCAGCAGATCCTGAGCCCAACTCTCGCCATTGAGACGCTTGAGCATGCGATAAGCCATGACCTGCACGGCAGGAACCTGACTCCACATACTGTCGTTCAGGCAACGCCAGTGGTTAACATCCATGGTGTCCGGAGCGGTAATCTGGCCTTCACAGGTAGCGCAGATCATAATGTCGCTATCTGTGCGATCACCCGAGTGAGGCAGATCATAGACAGACAGAGCGCCTTCGGCTCCACAGAGTTCACATTTCCCGCCACAGCGGCTTTGCAGTTCAGTTTCTGAAGTCATCACTAATATTCTTCGTTCAGGCAAAACGCACATTATGCCGCAAAATCAGAGCTTGATCAGGTTTGCAGCTCACAAAAGCACAAAATAACTGGGGTTTTATCAGAACTGGTACGCCAGACTGAGGCGAATATCCCGTCCCTGAGCCGCAATGCCATCGGCCAGATGCGGACTGTAATACTGGTTGGTCAGGTTACGCAGCGCCAGCCTCAGCTCAAGCCCCTGCAACATATCTTCCGGCTGGAAGCCGAGATACAAGTCTTGCAGAAAATAGGCCTGGCTCGGTCTATCGCTGACAAACAGGCCCTCATCCGGCACCTTCTGCTGCGCATCATACCAACTGCCACGCCAGGAGAGCGACAGCTCGGGAGTCAGATAATACCCCAGGTGCAGACGCATATTGAGCGGAGGAATGTCTGCCAGGTTTTCATCCCTGCCACTGCTGTCACGCAGGCTGCCGCTGTGCTTGCCGCGGGTATAGGAAGCCGTATAGTCGGCAAACCAATCGTGCCAACGGTATTGAGCCTCGAAGTCGCCACCGTAGATATGGTAGCCGTCGAGATTCACATAACCGCTCTCAAATGGTTGACTCTTGTCGACCCAGAGCCCTTTGCGCTGGGCGATATCCTGTTTTCCCTGATTCCAATACAGAGTCAGTTGGGTCGAGAGCCTGTCATCACCGGCGAAGACCCCATCAAAGGCGCTGCTCAGCCCAAGCTTATAGGCGTGCAGCCGCTCGACATCTATCCCGCGACTGGTCGCCTGAGCACTACTGGCCTTGGCATATTGCACCGCGTAAATCTCATCCACCACAGGTGCCTGCAGGCTGTAGGCATAATCCAGGGTCAGAAAGCTGACATCACCGAGACGGTATTCCAACCCAAGCCTTGGCGACCAACCGCTGTGGCGGGTAGAGGAAAAATCATGACCGACACTGGGGTCGTTGTAATCCGGCGCCAGATTACCATGGCCTATGCTGTAAATACTGTCGAAACGCAACGATGGTTTTAGAATGAGGTTATCCGTCAGGGCAATGCTGTCGCTGAGATAAAAGGCGTAGGTATCCTGGCGACCTCCAGGCTGGTAGTAAGGCGTGTACAGGCCGAAGTTTTTCTCCGCCTTGTTCTGATAACTCTTGTTGAATACCAGTGAGCGGCGATCGAGCGAGCGGTACTGCAGCCCCACAGTCAATAAGTGGTCACCCAACTGGCTGGTGTTGTTGATATCGATAAAGTCCCTGTCGTATTCGAGCCAGGACTCATGGCCAAAGTTACCCACAGAAACAAACATCTTATCGAAGGCTATCTGGGGCCTTACCCAGTGTCTGTCGTTACTGCTGCTGGACAGCGCCAATTGCAGATCCCACAGCGGACTGGCCGGTGTATAACGGTAGTTGAGTGAAACTGTGCTGTCTTTGTAACTGTTGAGGGCGGTATTGGCGTATTCTGCCGCCTCAAAAGAGCCGTACTTTTTGATATTAAACTCAGATACAGTGGGCATTTCGCCGCGGCGGTTGGCCCAGGGTTTACGGCCTTCATCATCGTAGGAGGTATAGCTCAAAGACAACTTGTGCGCTCCCAGCTCATAATCCAGCTTGGCCAGGAGGTTGTTTTGCCGATAGCCTGAGAAACGAAACACCTGGCCGTTGCCCAGCTCAAGATCGCCGGCATCTTTATAGCTGTAGTTAACAAGTGCCGACAGCCCTGAGTTCAAGCGGCCATAAAGCGTACCTGTGTAAGTCTCCAAGCCGTTGTTATCGGCATAACTGGCCTTGACTCTGGCGCCCAATTTTTTGCCGTAATCCAGAAAATCATCGGCACTCTTGGTCACCACATACATGGAGCCACCGAAACCACCATTGCCGGAGCGGGGATCGTGGGCGCCCTTGATCACCTCAATTCGCTTGACCATATCCGGGTCGATAAAGAAAGAGCCGTAGCGATACTGTTCAAACCCGACCGGGGCGTTGTCGACATAGACATTGAGATCTTCTGTCTCACCAAAGCCCCAAACATTGATTTTCTCACCGCCGCTACGGGGGCCGCCATCAAGAGTGATGCCGGGCACAGTGTCCAGCACTTCGGCAAAGTTTCCCGCCTGTTGCTCCTCTATGTCCTCCAATGTCACCAAGGCTTCGCCCGGACGGGTCAGCGTCAGTTCCCGACGAAAAGGCTGGCCACGCACCTCTATGATCTCTATCGCTTCCACCTTAGGCTCACCCAGCACACTGCTACCACTCTTGGACGGCAGAGAAGTGGCGGCCAGCAAGGGCCAGGGCGCCAAGGCACACAGCAGTAATGGCAGCTTGCCGCTCGGCGCCATTCGCCGGGATTGTTCGCTTGTCATCTATCATCTCCCCTTAAAAATAAGGCGGCATTATAAGAACCAAGCTTACAAATGAGAATTATTCTCACCGATATTTACACAGGATCCAATTTGGTTATCTTTGTTTTAAAAATGTAAAACCACTTGACTCACAACAGGCTTTCACCTGAGATATCGCCCTGAAGAAAATGGAGAACAAAGATGAGCTTCAGCGAACAAGGTTTTGCCTTTCTGACCCGGCTGGAAAACAACAACGACAGGGCCTGGTTCAAGCAACATCAGGACGAATATGAAACCCTGCTCAGGGGGCCGGCACTGACATTTATTGAACAGATGCAGCAGCCTATTCAGGCCTTGTCTCCCAGATTGACGGCGGTCGCCAAGAAGGTCGGAGGCAGTTTGATGCGACCACAGCGGGACACTCGCTTTGGTCACGACAAGTCGCCCTACAAGCTCAATGTCGGGATCCAGTTTCGCCATTTTCAGGGTAAGGATGTCCACGCTCCCGGGTTGTATCTGCATCTGGCCAACGATGGCTGCTTTATCGCTGCCGGGATCTGGCGCCCCGAATCCAAGGTGCTCGGCGCCATCAGACAATGTATCGACGACAACCCACGCGCCTACAACAAGGCGTTGGAGGAATTACAGCGCCATGGGTTTACGATGGACGGTGACAGCCTGGTGCGGCCACCCAAGGGGTTCGATAAAAGCCACCCATTGATAAACGAGTTGAAACGCAAAGACTTTGTGGCGCTTAAGATGCTGACAAAAGAGCAGGTTTGTCGCAGCGATTTTGTCGACGTCTGTGCCAGTGAGTTCCAACACACCCAGGCGTTGATGCGCTATCTGTGCTTTGCCCTGGACTTGGATTATTGATTGCCACACCCGGGCTTAAACCGCCCAGGTACAATCTGGCTCAACGTCCAAGCTGAGCCCGCATCACGCTCAGTGCCTGCTGCAACTCCTGATGCAAACCGGCCTTGCCTAGCACCCGAATTCCCTGCAGTTGCAGCAGTAACCAGGCCGCGAGCGCCTCGGGATTGTCGCTGCTAAGCTCGCCGCGCTCTCTGGCGTGGGTCAACGCCTTGGCAAACGCCTCCTTGATGGAGTCAAACAAGTGCCGACTCTCTTGCTGCACGACAGCATCCTCCAGGCTCATCTCCAGCAGCGCATTTTGCAGGAAACAGCCGTATTTTTGCTCTCGCTGCTGGGCCACAAACTGTTCAAGATAATCAATTACCTGCTGCAACCCTGCGCCTTCGGCGCGCAGGCTGTCGAGCGCTGGCAACGAGTTTTGCTGCAGATACAGACGCAGCGCCTCCCGGTACAGATTCAGCTTGTCGCCATAGGTGTTATAGAGACTGAATCTGTTGATCCCCAGATGCTCGACCAGATCCGCCACTGAAGTGGCGGCATAACCCTTTTGCCAAAAGAGCTCCATTGCCAATTTCAGCTTATCTTCCCGGTCAAAATTGCAACTTCTTGCCATACTGCTCCCAAGCGTTTCCAGCGAATGACGTGCTGTATATTTAGTCAAATTAATTCTTGACTGATCGTTCTGATATCCCCTAAAGTCTAACCTAAACGATCGTTCCGAAAAAGATTTGAATACATTTTCCTGACAGCCAAGCCAGGGGCAAAACGGCCCAAGACAGATGGAGAAAGATAGATGAAGCTGTATGAACTCGGACCTACCCCAAGTGCCCGCAGAGTCAGTATTTTCATGGCGGAGAAAGGCATAGATATCGAGCGGGTACACGTCGATCTTCGCGGCGGAGAAAATCTCTCGGCCGAATTCAAGGCCAAGAGTCTCAATGGCCGCATTCCGCTGCTGGAGCTGGATGATGGCAGTTATCTGTGCGAATCTGTGGCCATCTGCCGTTATCTCGACGAGTTGTTCCCTACCGAACTCAAGCTCTTTGGTAGCACGCCGCTGGAGCGAGCAAAGGTGGAGATGTGGCAGCGCATCGTTGAACTGCAGGGGTTGTTACCTGCCTTTCAGGCATTTCGCAATATCAGCGGCATCTACAGCGACCGGGAAACCTGCATTCAAGCCTGGGGCGAAGAATCCCGCAAGCGCCTGGAATCTTTCCTGCCTCTGCTGGAGCAGCGCCTGAGTGAATCCCCCTATCTGGCCGGTGACAACTACTCCATTGCCGATATTACCGCCTATATCTTATTGGGATTCATCAAAAATCTGCAGATTTCACTGCAACCTTTCCCTGTGCTCCAAAACTGGTATGAGCAAACCGGACAACGCCCGGCAATGAGCCAGCCAAAACAAGGATAAAAGCAAGGATAAATCAAGGAGACACACATGATTGAACTCTATACCGCCGCAACCCCCAACGGCTTTAAAATCAGTATTGCCCTGGAAGAGATGGGCTTACCCTACCGGGTACACCATCTGGATCTCAGTGCCAATGAACAGAAACAACCCGAGTTTTTAGCCATCAATCCCAACGGCCGGATCCCGGCCATCATAGACAGGGATAACAATGATTTCGTGGTGTTTGAATCCGGTGCCATCCTGCTTTACTTGGCTGAAAAAACGGGGAAATTCTTACCTGTTGATGCCAAGAAGCGCTCCAAGGTCATCCAATGGCTGATGTTCCAGATGGGCGGCGTAGGCCCCATGATGGGACAAGCCAATGTGTTCTACCGCTATTTTCCGGATAAGATCCCGGCCGCGATAGAGCGTTATCAAAAAGAAGGCCGGCGCCTGTTTGAGGTGATGGATAATCAGTTGGCCAAACATGCCTATCTGGCCGGTGATGAGTACAGCATAGCCGATATGGCCACCTGGCCCTGGGTGCGGATCTATGACTGGAGCGGCATAGATATTCAAGGCCTGCCTCATCTGCAACGTTGGCTCGATACACTGGCCCTGCGCCCGGCCTGTCAAAAAGGCATAGTCACCCCTGAGTCCAGAGACCAGTTAAGCGATGAAGACAGGGCCAAACAGATAGCGCAAATGGTTACCCGCTAAGTCTGAGCAGTGTGGTAAGCATTAGCAAACAGTAGCAACCATTAGCAAACATTAGCAAACATTAGCAAACAAGGTGCCGGGGACAGGCCGCGGCACTTCTGCTAATATTGGCGCCATTGCTATCCACACTTGATGCAGAGAAACCTTTGACCGCGCCAAGCCCTTCACTGACTCCGGCCCAAAAACGTGCCGCCAGTTATGCCAACACCATAAACACACTGTTTACTGAAATTCTCGACAGTCGCCAGAGTGCCGATCGGGTGCTGGCGAACTATTTCCGCAGCAACAAGAAACACGGCTCCAAAGACAGAAGAGTCATTCGAGAGACCCTGTTTGCCTTGTTTCGTTGGTGGGGTTGGTTACAACAACTTGAAGCTACCGATGAGCAAAGCCTGTGGTTCCAGCGCCTGGCATTGGCGGCGGCAATAGAAGCCCACCCTTGGACGGACATTATCTGTGCCTGGCAGCAACGAGCCGGCAAGTCATTTGCCCTGCCTGAGCAGGCTCTGGCCCCCAAAGCCGCCGCCGAATTGGTATCCAAGGTCTCTGGCCGACATGTCTTGGTAAGAGACCTGGCGCCTGACTGGTTCTGGCAGGCCGTGGCGCCGCTGCCAGAGGCCCGGGAAGAGCTGCTGATAGACGCGCTTTGCAGCCGCCCGCCCATCTGGGCCAGGGTGCAAAATATGCCGCTGTCCAAAGCCCTGGCCGAGCTCAGAAGCGCAAGAGTCGATGCAAGCGCCGCTCCCGTCTTCAATGATGCCATCAGCCTTGGCAGCAAGAGTATCAATCTCAATGAAATCAAACTCTACAAAGAAGGGTTTATTGAGGTGCAGGATCTGGCCTCCCAGGTCATAGGCCAGGTTTGCGCCCCAAAAGCCGGCGAAAACTGGTGGGACGCATGCTCCGGCGCCGGTGGCAAGAGCCTGCAACTCAGCTCGCTGATGCAGCAAGATAACGCCGCCAAAGGCGTTTTGGGCACTATTACCGCCTCGGATATCCGCCCGGCAGCGCTCAATGAACTGGAAAAACGCGCCAAACGCGCCGGTTTCAACATCAAGGTCGCGCCTTGGCGCAGCGATGCCCTGCCGGTTGCCAGAGAAGCCTTCGACGGCGTGCTGGTCGATGCCCCCTGCAGCTGCACCGGCACCTGGCGCCGAAATCCGGACATGCGCTGGTTGGATGACAGCCAGGCCATCAGCGATAAACCCGCGCTGCAGCTCGACATACTCAGCCGCGCCTGCGATGCGGTCAAGCCTGGTGGCACTTTGGTTTACGCCACCTGCTCACTGGCGGACAGCGAAAACCGCCAGGTGGTCGATGCCTTCCTGGCCAAGCGGCCCGAGTTTACTCTGGAAACGCTCAGCCACCCATTCAATGGTGAACAGACGCAGTATTTGACGATTTGGCCCTTTGAAGCCAATGCCGATGGGATGTTTGTTGTTCGTTTTCGTAAACAAGGCTAGCAAGAGTCAGGTTAATGCCCGAAGGGAATCGGGGACAGACATGCAATAATTTTTACCTTGAGACGCTAAATTTCTCACTTTAGCTTGACCGGCGCTTTAGGTAAAAAGGAGCGGTGCAACCTATATGCACTGTGTTATTGGAAATGGACCATGTCAAACCACTATGATTTCGACGACAATGATACTCCATGGGGAGATCATGTCAGAGGCAAGCAAAAGAACAAACGGGTCAAACAACGCCGCCGGGACAGCAAGAGACGTTATCCGGACGAATATATGGAGCCTGAGTTCCTCAGAGATAAATGGAAATAATCTTGGCTTAATCTCAAGAAAACAAATCAAAAACAAAGGGGCTGAAGGTGCGAATAAGGAAGCTGCGAATAAGCCCCATTTGTGCTCTGCGTCGACTCACCTGTCTAGGCTACGCCAATTTGCAACAACGCCAGCGGCGGCTCCGAAGGGGGTATTGGTGCAATTCTGTTAGCACTGGGTAACTTGAAACATCTGCAGTGTCCGCAGACATACACCTCATTTCCAGGCACAGGCGAAACTGTGACCATCGAAAACAGGGACGTTTTCGTCGAGGCTACATGGACGTATTCACGCCGTGTCACAGGATCGCCTGTGCGAAAGCCTGCGGCAGGCAATGAGAGACGTCCGTCGCTGGAAGCCCAATCAATGTTATTTGGCTATTTTGAGCTGAAAGCTATGCTAGGCCGCTGTGCCAGCGGCCTAAAGTCGTGGAGCAAGTGCATCCATGCACAAGGGCCAGTTCGCCATCCCTGGCTCTCGCTCGTAAGCATGTCGCTATGCGACACTCGCCACCCCACACCCGAGGAAAGGGGGCTGTATCGACTCGCCCCCTTTCCAAACCCCCAGCGACCCGCGACGCAGCGGACAACCCCTTGTGCTTATGATGCCAATTCGCTACCGCGCCAGACGCTCATCCCTGATTCGACTGGCGCTGCTTCGGCATCCATGCCTCGCTACGCGATTGTCATCAACGCCCTGCGGCCGCTTCGAGCGGGGGTCGGTGCAATTCTGCAATCATAGCGTTACTTGAAATTGCTTATATATCCACAGACATACACCTAATTATCAGGCACAGGCGGAACTGTGACCTTCCGAGGCATGGATGCCGAGGCTGAGCTTACAGGGACGTACTCGCAGCGAGTCACAGGAGCGCCTGTGCGAAAGGCGCACCGCAGGTGATTGGCGGCTGCTTAGCCAGAAGCTAAGACCTAGTTTATTGATGAGTTTTGACTTAAAGCCATGATAGCCGCTGTGCCAGCGGCCTAAAGTCGTGGAGTTCCACACCACACCGGGCAAGGACACCCCGACGTAGCCGAAATCCCCGCTGGCTTATGAAACAAATTGGCTACACTCAGGACTCGCATCCGTGCTCGACCTTCGAGCCTCGACATCCCTGTCTCGGCTACGCCAATTTGCAACAACGCCAGCGGCGGCTCCGAAGGGGGAATTGGTGCAATTCTGTTAGCGCTGAGTAGTTTGAAATATTTGATAGATCTGCAGATATACGCCTAATTCCAGGCACAGGCGGAACTGTGACCTTCCGAGCCAGGGATGGCGAGGCAGAGCTTACAGGGACGTACTCGCAGCGAGTCACAGGATCGCCTGTGCGAAAGGACCGTTCTCGGACGTCCTGTCCTTCTCGGCATTCGGGCTTCCTGCCCATCCGCACCGCAGGTGATGGGTTACAACTTAGCTAGCCGCTAGGAGCAAGTTCATTAGTAAGTTTTGGCTTAAAGCCATGCTAGCCGCTGTGCCAGCGGCCTAAAGTCGTGGTGTTCCACACCACACCGGGCAAGGGGCTTTGCTTGTCCAAAGCCCCTTGCATCCCCAAGGACACCCCGACGTAGCCGAAAACCCCGCTGGCTTATGAAACAAATTGGCTACACTCAGGACTCGCATCCGTGCTCGACCTTCGAGCCTCGACATCCCTGTCTCGGCTACGCCAATTTGCAACAACGCCAGCGGCGGCTCCGAAGGGGGAATTGGTGCAATTCTGTTAGCCCTGAGTAGCTTGAAACCTCTGAAGTGTCCGCAGACATACACCTCATTTTCAGGCACAGGCGAAACTGTGACCTTCCGAGCCAGGGATGGCGAGGCAGAGCTTACAGGGATGTACTCGCAGCGAGTCACAGGATCGCCTGTGCGAAAGGCGCACCGCAGGTGATTGGCTACACCGTGGCCGGAAGCTCGGCCAGTACTAAGTGGGACTGTGACCGTTGAAAACAGGGAAGAATGCAAACACCCAGTCAATTCTGCTTCAAAAACAAACTAAATCAGGGTTTTGTTGCCTTTGTCAAAAACTTGACCTTTGGCTAATTGTTTTCAAATTCAGTACTGGGTATTGTATAACCAATTCAAGTACTTAGCTTTAGCACTTTCTTAAGCTTAAGGCCGAAAGCAACAACACTTTTCCGTATTAAGCGGAATTCAAGGACAAACGGAGCTTGCACCCGTGCGGTAGCTATTGCTTTACTCGACGTTTTTTGTTGAGCCTGGGTTGTACGGCTTAAAGCGCTTATGACAAGCACCTCAGAGCTGATTTTTATACAGTATTATTGACCTTCTGGGCAAAATGCCGGGAATTTGAAGCTAAGCTTGCGCGTTATTTCTGTAATATTTTAGAAAAAAACATTAAATTCATAAAGTTAAACAATACAGCTGGTAGATAATAGGTTTGGAAACCGAGCATGCGCGTTTAGCTGCAAGGGATATTAGGACTAAACTCTATTATATCCAGCTAATACAAACAGATAGCGATGCGCGTTTACACTCCTCCGAGGACTAAAACGCGCATGCGCACTATACAGCTGTTAGATTTCTCAAGAGGATCGCATGAGAATAGAAGATGAATATATTAAAACGGGTTATTTTTGGCTTCCTGAGAAAGATGACAAAAAGATTCCTGGGGTGTTAACTATTAAAAATGGGGGGAGTATTGAATTAGAAGTTGTTGGCCTCTTTGAAGACAGCATTAAGTCACTTAACAGTGATGATAATCTTGAAAGAATAATAGGACATATTGAAAAGGACGGTTTAGTAACTCTTGAGGACTGTTTTTACACCAACAAAAGCATGTCCTTTGGTGGCATAAGCAAATCAAAGATCTGTGTAAATAAAGTTTTGAGTGGTGTTGCCTATGAACAAAACGAAATTGTAACATTTAACTCATTGTCATTTTCTGTTGATTGCCTAGACGAATGGGTTGGTATTAGTGGTATCACCAACGAGCTTGACTGGAATAACAGAACGGCCACAATTAGCTATATTCCTCCTGAAAATATTACATATGTGTTAGATAACGGTATGAAGTTAGAGATTTGCTTTGCGTATACTCTACCAGGCTTTCCCTGTACTACTGAAGCTAAGATTACGCAACGAGTGTACTTTAAGCTCAGTTCTGAAGAGTTAAGGCCGTTGAGCGACTATACAGAAATAGCGTATAAACTAACAAATTTTATGTGTTTTGCTGTGGACGCGACAGTAACAATGAAAGATTTGTCAGCCACATCAAAAGAAATACAAAGAGACAGTGGTGATGGAAAAAAATACCCAGTACCGGTTAAGATTTATTACCCTAGTATTCCATTTGTGGAAAATGCGCCAGACAAAAGCTGGCACAGAATGTTATTTAATTACGGCACGATAAAAAGTAATGCTCAGGATGTGTTTAATAATTGGCTACGAGCATATGAGGTTATTGCACCAGCACTAAGCTTATATTTCTCGACAAAAAATGGGGCACAAAAATACCTTGATGGCAAATTTTTAGCTTTGGCACAAGGACTGGAAACTTACCATAGAAGAACAAGTGATGAAAAGCTTATGGATTCATCTGAATACGAGTCTCTTGTTTCGAAAATTAAAGAGAGTTGTCCAGAAGAGTATACCGAATGGCTGAGTGGTCGACTGATGCATGGTAATGAAATTAATTTAGGTAAAAGATTAAAAAGAATTATTGAGCCATTTAAGGAAAAGCTAGGTACTAGCAAGGAAAGAAATAAGCTTCTAAGAAAAATTGTAGATACAAGGAATTACCTTACTCACTATAGTGAAAGCTTAAAAGACAACGCTGCTGATGGGAAAGAGCTCTGGAATCTATGTCTAAAAATGGAAGTAATATTTCAGTTACATTTTATGAAAGTTGTTGGCTTCAATCATGATGAAATTGAAAGCGTTGTTAAAAATTGCTATCCGCTTAAGCAAAAGATTAATGAAATCTAACAAACGCCTTAAGAGGGACTGTCAACGCGTGGCGTTTCCAGTCCCAATGAGCCGCGGTGGTTACGGTTGTTGTGTTTGAGTTTAGTGTTATGCGTTGTCAGCCCCTTAGGCGGGCGTTAAGCATCAAGGAGAGTAACGTGTCAAATTGGATGTTTAGTAGAAACGGTCAAGCAACAATAATTTTTGATAATGATTGTTTCCGAAATAATCGTGGGCAAGTTGTGGCATGGATAAACGGAGATAATGTTTATTCTCTGCGTGGGCAACACATCGGCTGGTTTGAGGGCGGAGTTCTATATGATAACCGAAACCAAGCCTTGGGCTTTCTCCGAAATTCGACAGGTTATTTACCAAGCAGGCCGGGAATGGGCGGCACGCCGGGCACACCAGGTTTTGCAGGTAGGCCGGGGCGTCCTGGCCTTGCTGGCGTACCTGGCAAACCTGGGCGTGGTGGTTGGTCACAGCAAGAATTGGCAACGTACTTCAATGCTTAACAAGGTGGTCAAGTTCACTCCGCCCGCGAAAAGCGCGGGCTGCGCGGGACAGCCTACGCGGCGCTGGATGATCCCCTCATAATTCGGGCCTCCCAGAGGTGTTAACCAGTTTAAGAAATTCACCCCAAGCCCAGCGAAAATGCGATTCTTTGATTGAGTATTCCAGATGTCGTCTCACTTCTTTGCCGAGCCGGAGCACAGATAGCACGTTTCTGTCACGTATCGTCTTGGCTTGAAACTGACCTTTCCCCGAGATTAGTACCAAGCTACTGACGCGGTTGAATATCCCTCATGATAATTGGCCCAAGCTTACCACTGAGTTTGGAAGACTATTTCGTGGGCCGGTAGGCACCTTGCAAGAGCTCAGCTGTTACTGCGGACACTTGGAGAAGCGACGACGGCATTTTGCAACCGGTTGTCAGTACCTTCAAACGACCTGAACCCCATGCTATTTATCTCAACCACAGTTGTTGAAATCCCCCCCTGAAACATGGAAGGAAGGCTAGCACGGCTCAAATCTCGCATTTTTGCGTGAAATCGGTTCGATTTCATCAAACCTCTACAACTCACGGATATCTTTCGGCCTCAGCGTACTCAAATCCCCTAGCGGTGCTTGAACGCAGACAGAAAGAAGATTAAGTTATTGTTTTACAGTGGGTGGCTAGATAGTCCGCACGAGAATCTAACTCAGAAAGGCTTTAAAGTCACCGTCGCTGGAGTAGATAAAGAGGCTAAGCCGACCTCATAGCTGCATAACAAGGTGTTGTACGGCCAAACTGAATATGTGCCAATTTTAAGGAATGATTATGAATGAAGAAATAGAGAATCTTTGCGAATCTTTAGATTCATTGGCCGAAGCAGTGGTAAAGGGGTGGAATGACAAACGAAATTTAAATGAGGCTTTTGGATGGCATCATCCAGCTATAGATAGGATGGAATTGGCATACATGCCAAAGGCTTTGTCTCAAAAAATTCGAAACGCAAATCTTGAAGTTGATAATGATGAATTTCTTGAGGTCGTAGATGGTATTCCCGCTAAGCTAGAGCGATTGAAAAGTAGTACTTTACCTCAGTTTTTTACCGGAAATGGTTATCAGGCGATTCCTGCATATATTACGACGCTAAATTGGATATCTAGTGTAATTGAGCCGCACTTATCTTGGGTGATTTCAAATGATCCTAAAGCTATGCCTCCTGCAATTTCTCGGAGGATTAAAGGGCTTCAAGCAAAAGTTGACCAAATCGACATCGATCAAGAAAAGTTACTAAGCCAGATAAGATTAATCAACGAAGCTACAGAAACAGCAGAGTCTCTTCCTTCTGATTTAGAAGATTTAAAAATAGCTCGAAAAAAAGTAGATTCTATTGGTCAGGAGATTACAAAAACTTCAGCCAAAGTGTCTACTGCAAAAGAAGAGGCAGATAAGTTATTGGCCTCAGTTAGAGAAAACAAAATCGAGACTGATAAATTAGTAGAGAATTGCGAGGAAGCATACCGAATAACAACAAGCAAAGGCTTGGCTGGGGCTTTTGATCTACGGGCGAAGCAATTGGCTAGATCTATGTGGGTTTGGGTTTTTGGGTTGCTTTGTGCGCTAGGAGCTGCGTGGTATGTCGGTGCGCAGAGAATAGAAATACTTACAGGCTCATTATCCGATCCCGACCCCAAATGGGGAATGGTCTTAATGCATTTTCTTCTAGCTATAGTCAGTCTCGGTGCACCATTGTGGTTTGCTTGGCTTTCAACTAAACAAATCGGTCAGCGATTCAAGCTTGCTGAAGACTATGGTTTCAAAGCCTCAGTCGCAAAAGCATATGAAGGTTATAGAAAAGAAGCGGCTCGCATTGATGAAAAATTAGAAGCGAGGTTATTTGAATCAGCTTTGAGCCGAGTGGAGGAGGCACCTTTAAGATTCGTGGATGACCCGTCTCACGGAACTCCTTGGCATGAATTGGCCGACTCGAGTGACTTTAAAGAAGCTTTAAAAAACATACCTGAATTTCGGGATAAAGTCTTTAAGCTTGTCAATAGCACTATCAATCGAAGTAGACCTAGTAGTAAAGGTAAAGATGAAGAAGAAGCCGTACAACAAGTGCAGTAAAATAAACAAAATGCAAAACAAAAATGGACACCCAGCGTTAATGGCGCGGTAGTTAGCCTCCGACTGTGCTTTGTTTAAGCATTTAACAAGAAGGCTATTAAAAGAAAAAATGGACACCCAACGTTAATGGCGCGGAGGTTAGCCTCCGACTATGCTTTGTTTAAGCATTTAACAAGGAGGTTATTATGCCGCGCCCTCGCCGAACTCAAATCAGCCTTGAAGATACGCCTTACTACCATTGTTGCAGCCGCGTGGTGCGGCGTGCCTTTCTGTGTGGTGATGATGCCTACTCGGGCAAGAATTATGACCACCGCCGTGGTTGGGTGTGACCTTTCCCCTGAATTTGGAAGACTATTTCATGGGCCGGTAGGCACCTTGCAAGAGCTCAGCTGCTACTGCGAACACTTGGAGAAGCGACGACGGCATTTTGCAACCAGCTGTCAGTACTTTCAAACGGCCTGAACCCCACTCTATCTCAACCACAGTTGTTGAAATCCCCTGAAGCATGGGTTGGGCTAGCACGGCTCAAATCTCGCATTTTTGCGTGAAATAGGTTCGATTTCATCAAACCTCTGCAACTCATGGATATCTTTCTACCTCCGGGTGCTCAAATCCCCTACTGGTGCTTGAACGCAGACAGAAAGAAGATTAAGTTATTGTTTTACAGTGGGTGGCTTGATTTTTATGTGTGGATTTGAATCTGCCAACAAGTTAAGGAGATGTAGTGTAAATGAGTGATGATTTATATGAGGTTATATATTTCGACCAACATTTGATTCTTAAAAAAAGCTTATATGAACAAGTGCCTCATAGTGGATTAAATGTGGCTTTTAGTTCTAAGGAAGGTGTTATTCTTAGACCTCATATATATTTTCGCCCTATCAATATGACTGATACTTTTAATGAATATAAGTTCTCTGAACTAATATTTGAATGTTACGAAGGAATGGCCAATGTTGTTTCTCAATTAGTTGAAGAGAACGATGAGGAAGTCCACGTAATTACGCGTTATTTTATGAGGCACGACGATGAGAATGGTCGTTTATTGGGGGATAAATTCATATATAAAACGGAATATTACACTTTTGAATATCAAATTGAAAACTCTCTAGTACCTATCAAAAGTGCCTGTACTCCTTTGAACCCATTAGGTTTATCCTGTGAAGGTACGCTGGAGTGTTGGGTAGCAGAGATCACCTTGGATAAATATTTTTCTTTACTCCGATAATCGTGATTTTACACATAACAAACTGCTTAAATGGACGCAGGAACATTCGGTGGTTTTGGTTCTGAGTGTGATTGGCTTGTAGTGGTCAATTAACTTGACCACTACACTGTCAGCACAAGTCTGAGCTAGTGCAGGTAATATTCGACATCGAGAACGATTGGAGTGGGTCATTGTGTTTATTTGGCAACTAAACAATAACTCTCCAACCGTTTTCATTTTCAGTTCACGCTAACCTGCAATGAACCTCATTTTTTACGTTCGTTTTTATACCGCTTCTTCGTTTTCTTCACCGGTACGGATACGAATAATGCGTTCGATATCGGTCACAAAGATCTTGCCGTCGCCGATTTTACCGGTACGGGCGGTTTCGACAATCACATCCAGTGCCTGTTCCAGCAGATCATCCTGAATAACCAGCTCTATCTTCACCTTGGGCAGAAAGTCGACCATATACTCGGCACCACGGTACAACTCTGTATGTCCCTTCTGGCGGCCAAAACCTTTGACTTCCAGAACCGTCATACCGGTTATTCCTATCTCAGCCAACGCCTCACGGACATCGTCCAGTTTAAACGGCTTGATTATGGCTTCCACTTTCTTCATCAGGCACTCCTTTAGGGCTTGGAATTCTTTTGCGACTCATGACCATTCCCTCGGCAATTTGACCGGAGAAATAGCTCGCGACTTTGCTTGTTCGGATACAATCGCAATAGCTTATCACGACATACTGCGGGCAAGAAGTGATTGTCCGCTCAGATGAAAAAACCAAGGCCTATTCTTTGGTAGTAGCCATGTTCAACTCGGTGTACTTATTCATCCCTTAGGTAAGCAAGTGCAATATTTAGTGCAAACTCATCTAAAAGGACACCAGAGCCGAGCCACTGCCTGGACTAAACTAACACTAAGGTTCGCCGGATGCGGGCCGCCCAACGCTCAAGGATGAGATTATGCGTCATTTACCACTTGGTTTTTCGCTGCTAGAGGTCATGGTCGCCATGGTGCTGCTGGCAATACTGGCCTCAGTCGGGGCCCCATCACTCAAGTCGCTCTATGAAGGTTATCGCGCTCAAACCGGTATCAAACAAGTACAACAACTGCTGCAATTCGCCCGTAATCAAGCCATCAGTTATGGTGTCAGAGTCAGTGTCTGTGTGCTCAAGGATGGCCGCTGTGAAGCCGATGCCTGGCAGCAAGGGATTACGGTTTTCAGCGACCGCAACGGTAATCTGACCCTGGATGATGACGACAAGCTGCTGTTTCAAAGCGGCGTTTTTGATAGCAAAGACATACTCAAGTACAACCGAAAAGCGATACGCTTTCTGCCAGATGGACTGGCATCAGGAACCAATGGCACCTTCAAGTATTGTCCTGGTAAGGCTAATAGCCCCCACTCAAAAGCCTTGATAATCAATCAAGCCGGACGAGTTCGCCACTCTCAGGATAAAAACATCAGTTGTCAGGATGGTTGATGCTGGTGGAATTAACGACCACTGCACAGGATTTGCAAAGATTACTGTAATTAACAACTCATTCACTTATACTTAAGTGTATCTATTCACGTGAAGAGTTGACTATGGCTGTAGCACATTTTTCCAGTTCCAGAATCAGCGGCTTTACTCTGGTCGAACTCATGGTCACCATTGCTGTTGCCGCCATACTGCTGTCTGTGGGAGTTCCCTCACTCACTTCTTTATATGAAAGCTATCGCAGTAAGTCGGAAATAAGCCGAATTGAACAAGCCCTGTCCTTCGCTCGCAACCAGGCCATCAGCTATGGTATGGAGGTGAAAGTTTGTGGCTATCAGAGTGATACAGGTTGTGCCGCCAATTTTAATGATGGCCTCAAGGTCTATACCGAGGCCGGAAGTAGCGAAAAAATATTGCGGGTAGTGGAAGGCATCGACAGCAAGGATGCCATCGTGGGCAGCAATGTTGGCTTTCATGCCGATGGCCTCAGCAACACCACAGGCGAAGTGACCTTTATCTATTGCCCTTCCAAGCAAGCCAATGGCTCAAGAAGTGTGACGGTTTCCAGCTCAGGGATGATCAAATACGGCGCTGATGGCCTGGCCTGCCCAAATTAAATGACAGAGGTCATGCCGGTTTCAGTAGAGTGAATCTATGTCAGAGCCATGATCACAAGTCACTTTAATCTGATGGTGAAGTCAACAGGAAACCCACCTCACCTTCTTCAGTCAGCCCCAGAGACTGCCAACCAAGATGGCGATAAAAACCTTCGGCGCGAGTACCCGGTTCGGTGCTGAGTTGTAGCTTATGGCAGCCTCCGGCATGGAGCCAATCAACCGCTTGCTGTAACAAGGCCTTACCTATGCCCTTTCCTTCCGACTCCGGCGCGATAAAAAGCGCCCAAATTCTGGCATCATCACGATCGCTACAGACAAAACCCAATAGTTGTGTTTCATCCTCTGCAACCCAAGTGCGCCGCCGACCTGTCAAATAGCTGAGATAGCAAGCTTGAGTGATCCGCCCGGGATCCTGCAGGCGGTTTTCGCGCACATTCAATCTCAACGCCATTATGGCAGGAATATCGCTTAACCTGGCGGTGCGTATGCTTGGGTTCATCCATTGATAGTAATAAAAACTGTTCACCTGCTCAAATTAACGCCAACCCGGCGGTTATGTCCAGTCATCAATAAGTATTGTTGCCCAAAAGAAGTTTACTCCAGCCAAGCCATAGAAAGTGGAGAAGGCAACACAGTCAATCAGCAACCTATTACTGTTGCTTACACTAAGGAACACACATCAGGCAACGAACGTGTAATTGTAAGAAGCATGAATATACGCTAGGTTTATTCAGTTAATTCAGTCAGATAAATCTGACAAACGTCAGTACACAAGGATGGTCGCCATGAACGAACAACGCCCCGACTTTATCTACCCTCCCGGCTCAGTGCTTATGCACTCTCCTCTGGTGTTAACCCAGGCCGATATGTACGGCTTTTTCCTCAAGGGCAAGCTTGCCAATCTGCAACGGAGTGTCGATCAAACCCTGAACCGGGTCGCCAACAACAAGATGTATTTCAAGGTGTTGTCCCCCTATGTACTGACAACTTTCACTCAAATCGCCAAGGCTTATTCCAGTGTCGAGGTGGATCGCAACAAGGGTTGGATCCAGGAAACCGATATCATCACCTGGGTGATGGTGGGTAAACAGGCCAATCCAGATTCCGGCGAAATCAGCGAAATCCTGTTTCAGCCGCTGCATATCTGGGTCAATGATGCCATGGCATTGATCAATGGCCGCGAGCTGTTTGGTTATCCCAAATACGCCTGCGAATACCGGATGCCTGGCGTAGATGAGCCGTTGACCGAGCTGTCGTTGTCGGCCAAGAGTTTTCAAAAATTTTCCCCGGATGCCGAACTGGCAATGGCACCACTGCTCCAGGTTAAGTGCAGGCCGCAGCAGGAGAACTCCCTCTCACCACTCGAAGCCATAGGCCAAACCTGGGACTTTATTCAGGCCCAAACCGACTTTATTCCCGATCTGGATGCTCTTGGAGCCGAGCAGGTATTCGAACTGCTGTTCAAACCGGCGGTAGAGCAAGTTTTCCTGAAGCAGTTCCCCGACGCTTCCGGCACCAAAGCGGTATATCAGGCGCTGCTGCAGGCGCCCGCCAGAGTCAACAAGGTGCATCATCTGTCGCTGCTGGATAACTCCCTGGTGGCCACCGTCTTTGCCAACGACAGCTTCCCGCTGGCCGACACCCTGGGGGTACAACTCGGCGAGCAGCAGGTGTTGCTGCCCTACCATGTGAACTTTGACTTTGAGGTACCGCCGGGCGAAGTGTTGGTGGACAACTCTGTGGTCAAAAAAGAGAAAATTGCCATTCTCGGTGGAGGCGTTGCCGCCATTACCGCTGCCATGTGCCTGACCGAACAACCTGGCTGGCAAAACCGGTACCAGATAGATATCTATCAACAGGGCTGGCGCATTGGTGGCAAGGGAGCCTCCGGGCGCAATGCCGCCATGGGGGATCGTATCGAAGAGCATGGGCTGCATATTTGGTTTGGTTTCTACCAAAATGCCGCGGCCCTGATGCGCAAGGCCTATGAAGAACTGGGGCGAGCGGATGAAGCGCCGCTGGCCAGCTTTGTCGAAGCCTTCAAGCCCCATAACTTTATTGTGCTGCAGGAGCAGATAGAGGGTCGCAGCCTGAGCTGGCCCATAGAGTTCCCGCCCATGCCGGGTATCCCCGGCGACAGCACAGAAACCCTGACGCTGTGGAAATTGGTCAAGGCGGCCTTCTACTGGATCCGCCAATGGTTAAAACAGATGGATGAAGTCGATGAGGCCGTGGCCAAGGATAGCCCCAGAGACTGGTTCTCCCGCGACTGGTTTGAACGTCTGAACGATCGCATCGAAGAGGCGCTGGATGACGCCAAAGATAGCCTGGAAACCCTGGGGGATAAGCTGGAGTGCCGCTTCAACCAGTTGATAGGCCAAGAGTGTGACGAACACCACCACCAGGCTGTCGAGGACGATGGCCTAATCGAGAATGCCGTCGATATACTGCATCGGCGTCTCAAGCGCCGCTTTGGCGATCACTTGAGTGACAATGACGAGCTCAGGCGCCTCTACATAGGTGCCGACCTCGGCCTGACCATACTCAAGGGGATGTTTGTCGATGGGGTATTCAAGGGCGGATTCGATGTTATCAACGGCTATGACTACCGCGAATGGCTGCGTCGCCATGGCGCCAGCGAGCGCTACACTGTCGATTCCGCACCGGTCAGGGGCTTCTACGATCTGGTGTTCGCCTACGAACAGGGCGATTTCTCCCGCCCCAATGTGGAAGCCGGCACCATAATCCGCTCCATGCTGCGAATTGCCCTCTGCTACCAAGGGGGCGTGATGTGGAAAATGCAGGCCGGAATGGGCGACACAGTATTCACCCCCTACTATGAAGTGCTGAAACGCCGCGGAGTGCATTTTCACTTCTTCCATCAGGTACAACAGCTGCATTGTCAGGGGCAATCCGTCAGCAGCATAGAGATAGTGGAGCAGGCCAGCCTCAAACCCGGACTCAGCGAGTATCAGCCGCTGGTGGATGTCAAAGGACTCGGCTGCTGGCCAAGTGAGCCTCTGCTATCACAACTGGATGAAACTCAAGCCAGATTAATTGCCGAAAACCGGGTCAACCTGGAACACTTCTGGAGTGATTGGCCGCAGCTGTACCAGCAAGAAACCGGCCACGCTCTGCCGGTGAAACAGCTGCGTAAGGGGGTGGATTTTGACAAGGTGATCTTCGGTCTATCCATAGGAGCCGTTCCTCATGTAGCTAAAGAGGTGATGACCCAAAGTCCGGCGCTATCCCAAGCTGTGGCCAAGGTGCAAACCGTGGCGACCCAGGCCTATCAGCTGTGGCTCAACACAGATCTCAACGGCCTTGGCTGGCAGCTCTTCCCGGCTTCCGGCGAAGAGCCTGTGCTGTCGGCCTTCAGCGAGCCCTATGACACCTGGGCCAGCATGGATCAATTGATTGACAAAGAAAGCTGGCCGATAGGCAGTGTCAAGAATGCCAGTTACTTCTGCTCAGCACTGCCGGTTGCCGAATATCCCCCCAAAGAGCAGAGTAACTTTAACCAGCAAATGAATGCCTTGGCCAAGTCCGGGGCTCTGGGGCAACTCGAGCATCAAATAGGCAATCTCTGGTCGGAAGCCAAAAATGGTTTTGTCTGGGATTGGCTGCACGACCCAGAGGAGCGTCAAGGACAACAGCGCTTTGACAGCCAATACTGGCGTGCCAATATCGACCCGTCCGAGCGGTATGTGTTGTCGGTGAAAGATAGCTCGCGTTTTCGCATCACCACAGACGGTACTGGGCTGGACAACCTCTATGTCACCGGCGATTGGATAAAAACAGGGCTGAATGTGGGCTGCGTCGAAGCCGCAACCATGGCGGGTATGCACACTTCTAAGGCTATTTGTGGCTATCCGCGCCATATCAAGGGTGAAGAAGACTTCTGATAGGCATACAGGCGAGATTTAGCCGGTTCGACTCAGCTTTGGACTTGCTCCGGACTGAGCTTCTGACTTAGCGCCGGACTTAGCCTAGGAATTAGCCCCGTGAGTTCAGCGGGGCAATCCTTCGGCTGCAGCCAGTTGTCTGGCGTGCAGCTCACGGCGACGCAGACTCTTGCACTGATACAAGTCTTTGTCGGCGGCGCGGACCCAATCCTGGATCTTTTCTTTATCTGTACTGGTGGCAGAGCCATGATTGACACAGAGCTCGGCAAAACCTTCACTGGCAATACGCTGCTCAAGCCTCGGCAGCAAGTTCTGCAGTTGCTGCGCTTCGGCTTCCGGCAGCAGCAAAGCAAAGTCATTGCCACTAATGCGAAAAGGCTTGAACTTGGCTTCAGACCAGCTTTGTAACTCTTCTGCTACCGCCAGCAGCAGCCTGTCCCCTTCCCCATGCCCCAGGGTGTCATTGACCCGTTTCAGCCCCTCAATATCCAGCAATACCAACAGATATCCCGGCTTGGGCATGCCACTACTCAGGCAAGTATCCGCCAGACTCTCATCATAGGCCAAGCGGTTGGCAAGACCTGTGAGGCTATCACTGCGGGCCCGCTCCCAAGCAATACCCAACTTGCGGATATACTCCTGGCGCTCTTCCGACAAGAGTTTAAGCTTACTTGCCAACGCCAGGGACAGCAGCAAAGCATCGGCAGTGCCGCCCAGCAGAGTCGCCAGCTCGGCATACTCAAAGAAGTCCGGGGTGATACCCATGTTACCGGGCAATATGATGATTGCCGGCAATAGCAAACAGCTGAAAGCCATAATGAAATAGCGTGCCGGCGAGAAGCCTTTCATCAGACAGACATTACCGCAAACTATCGCCAGCCCAATCCAGAGCATGATAAGCACAGAGGCAATAATCGCCGTATAGGACAAAAGCCAGATACTGGTAGGCAGAGCCAGCACGCAGGCCCACAGCAAGATGCGACTGAGGCGCCAAAGCTTGGGCGAATAGAGAGAAAGCTGCAAAAAATTGTTATAGAACAAAATGTTCAATATGGGCAGGCTGATAAAGAACAGGTGGTGCAACTCGAGTTGCCGGAACTGAAACAGGTGCGCGGGCAAGTGGAAGGTCAGGGCCCAGCCACAGAAGTAGGCCAGCACATAAAGACCGTACCAGAAGAATGCCTTGTCGCGGGTGGTAAAGAAGATGAACAGGTTATAGCAGGCGATAAAAATCAAGCCACCGAGGCATAGCACCACGGCTGTGGCATGCCTGTCGGCGCTGAGCCTGTGTTCCCTTTCCGGAGCCAGGCGGATCTCGGGTGCCGATGAGTAGTAACGGCTTTCAACCTTGACCACCAGCCAATAATCTATCCCCGGCTTGATGGTAAACCGCCTTCCGTAATCAAACAGATACTGATAGTCGGCATCATAACCCGAGTGGGCTTGCTGTTTGCTGCCGTCTTGCCCCAGCAGCAAAAGATCAATGGATTCTATAATGGAGTTGCGTACGTCTATGACCCAAGTCTGTTCACGACTTGCCACTCGTAAAGGATGCACCAGCCAGTAACTGCCGCCGGTCAAACTCAAGCTGGTTTCCTGTTGCTCTCGGATCCAGGCTGGTACCGCCTCGAACGAAGTCGGTGCCAGTTGTTGTGGCTCAGCCTTAAGAATGTAGCTGTTGTCGAGCACCTGAGTGGCCCAGGCACTCACACTGAACTGGAGCAGAACAAACGCCAGCAATAGCCTGAGCAGGGAACCTGGGTGTTTATCCATATTGAAGGGCGAACGTTTGTCTGTCGGCAAATCGATTTCCGTCCAAGGCCATGGCGGTATCCTTATCCTTGAGTACACAAACGCCCAAGGCACTGAATCTATTTTTTATTGTTAATGATTTAACTCTATTTGGGTGAACCACATTTTGCAATCCAGCTCACAGCATTCGTGATAAAATCCTGTCAAGAAATGCCAGTTTGCCACGCTCCGGTGACGAAAAAGTGTAACTTCAATCGATTCTGACCCTATCCCCCACCAACTTGAGCATTTCTGTAGTGACATCCACTTGGTTATCCAACACCAAAAAGTACCACCCCACAGTATTGCCTGTGCCCCTGATACTCAGATAATTACCCCAAAACTGCATCCCGGACTTGAGCAAGTTGTCACGACTGGCACGATTCTCTTCTCTAACTGTAGCAAACAATAGCCGGATACCCATTTCCCGGGCGATTTGGATCCGTTTTTGAGTCAGGGCCGCCGCAATCCCCCGCCGTCTATAGTCGGGGCGCACCATTAAATATCCGAGCTCGGCGATATCTCCGCGACCGGCCTTGATCACAGCGCAGCCCACCAGCTCCCCGGCCACGTTCTGCGCCACTATCACGGCGCGGGACGCCATAAAGGCCTGATGATCCAAGGGGTGAGCATTATCGTCGCGACTGTCCACCAAAGCGCAGGCGGCTGCAGTCAGGTCAGGGCTTTGAGCCAGGGAAAGCGTGATCTCCTGGACAGGATTAGGCATAGATACTCCTTTGGTGACTATACTTGGTGGATATGTGCGCTATTGAAAAGGCGCCCCGATAAAACTTAACCTCGGCTTAACCAGATTAACGTATGACTACAGGTAAAAGCCGCAATTAGTTCGGGAAGGTGCGAATAAGTCCTCATGGCACTCTGGCTTACACAGCAATTGGCGTTCAAGGCATCTGACTGAAGGCATGCCGGGGCCTGTCGAAGTCGGATAACGCCGAAAGCCGGTTGCTGTGTAAGCCCCGAAGGGCGTGGCTTATAGGCCAGTCTGCTGTGTTGTGCTTCTTGCAAAGGACTGAGCCATTTACTGCGAACCACGCCTTGCATCCTGGCCTGTAAGCCGACGCAGAGCACACATGGGACCTGTTCGCACCTTCCTTATGTTAGCCCCATTGAGGGAGTTTATGGCAGACAACAAACACAATTCTCTGAGTAACTCCAGGTAACTGGGTAGCTGTCACGCTCCGGGAAACAACAAGAGGAAACAAGATGAACCATAGTATCTCAAGTATCGCACTGCTTTGTGGCTCAGGCCTGCTGCTGACTGCCTGTGGCGGCAGCGACAATGACACCCCGCCGACACCGACGCCTGATACCGCCAAAGTCAGCTTTGCCGTGTCTGATGCCCCGGTCGACAGCGCCGAAAAAGTGGTAGTGGCATTTGACAAAATTGAGCTGGTAAGGGCAGGACAGGATAACATCCTCCTCGAGGTCTCCGGCGCCAATGGCGAGGACTACCGCCAACTGGATCTGCTGGAATATCAAGGCAGCGACAGCGCCCTCATCCTCAGCGATGCCGAGTTGGAAGTAGGCACTTATTCAGAACTCATCCTGCATGTATTGGATGAATCGGTCGGTTCAGATCTCAGCTATGTGATCGACGAAACCGGTCAAGTGCCACTCAAACAACCCAGTAATAAACTGCGTTTGGGCAGCTTTGAGGTCGGCAGCGCCGGCGTTCAGCGTTTTACCATAGAGTTTGACTTGCGCCGTAGTCTGGTGGAGAACCAAAATGGCCAGCGTTACAACCTCAAGCCTCATGGCGTGACTATAGTCGACAACGCGACTGTGGCTTCCTTGTCCGGTGAGGTGGATATCAACCTGTTCAACGCAGGTGAGTGTGCTGCCGATAGCGGCAACTTTGTCTACCTCTATCCCGGCCACGATCTGGACCCAACACTGCTGACCGACAACCTGGATCCGGATGTCAATCAGAATGCCGTACCAGAAGGCGCGGTAGTGCCATATAACTCGGTCGAAGTGGAGTATGAAGCGGGTAACTTCGGCAAATACGCCTTTGGCTTTATTCCCGCCGGGGATTATACAGTAGCCTTCAGCTGCAGCGCGGAAAATGACGATCCCGAGCAATATGATGGTCTCATCATTCCCAACCCTGCCCCTCAATTGCATCAGGTCACCCTGAGCAACCAAACCGACACTGTGCAAGACTTCAACGCCGTTGTCGCCCAATAGTTTTCAAAGCCTTATGTGAAAGGGAGCCTATGCTCCCTTTTCTTTTGACTGTCTTCTATTGAGCTCACTTTGCAGAAGGGCCAATGCTGCACCATAAAATGCTGCCACATAAAAAGCTAACGACTATAGATACAACAAGGTCGCCAATCCAAGGAAGGTAAAGAAGCCGACAACATCCGTGACAGTGGTCAGAATCACCGAGCCAGAAAGCGCGGCATCCTGATTGAATTTCTGCAATATCATGGGTACTGCCACCCCGGCCAAGGCCGCAACCAGCATATTGACCAAAATTGCTACGGCTATTGTCATACCAATCAGGTTATCGTCAAACCAGAGCCCGGCCACCAAACCTATGAGTATGGCCCAGAGAATGCCGTTGAGTGCCCCTATTCCGAGTTCGTTCTTCATCAAGGAAAACAGGTTGCCTATGGAAATCTGTCCCATCGCCATGCCGCGGATCATCAGGGTCAATGATTGCGAGCCGGCAATCCCCCCCATAGAGGCCACTATCGGCATCAATACCGCCAGCGCCACTACTTTTGCCAATACATCCTCGAACAAACCTATGGTGGCAGAGGCCAAAAATGCCGTCAGCAGATTGATCCCCAGCCAAATGGCGCGGCGACGCGCACCCTTGACGATAGGCGCAAACAGGTCATCGGATTCATCCATACCGGCCGAAGCCATCAAACGCGCTTCATAGTGTTCCCTGACCAAGGCGGTTGCCGTTCGCAGCGTCAAGCGGCCGATTAAGGTGCCTTCTTCATCGACCACCGGCAACTCAATATCTGAGCTGTGCTCTATCGCTTCGGCCGCCTCTATTAAGGATGAGTCGGCCGACAATACCCGGCTGTCCGGTTCAATAAGCGAAATAAGCGGGGTTTGTGGATCCTGGCGAAAAATCTCATAGCGACTGACGGTTCCCTGGTAGTGATTATCCTCATCCACCAGATAGAGATTTTCGCAGCAATCCAAGTCAATACGGCGGAAAAAACGTTGCGCCTGTTCCACCCGGCTCTTGTTACTGAGCACCAAGGCCTGATGCTCTGTATAACGACCTATTTCATTTTCCGAGTACTGATCATAAAGCTCGTAGCGCTTGCGTTGCCGTTCACCCATTTGCGCCAAAGCGCGGTCGATAAAGCTGTCGGGCAGATAATCGCTCCATTCAATCATCTCTTCAGCTGACAACTGCGCCAGCAACAGATCCACCTCTTCCACCGACATCTGCCTAAGGAGGCTCATCCTGGGTTCGGCGCGCATCAAGCTGAGCACTGCAGGCCGCACGGCGAAGGCTATCTGATCCCAGCGCTCATAGCGTTCATCCAGCGGCAAGGATTCCAGCAATAAGGCTATAGTGCCAGGTTCGGCCTCTTCAAGGATCTCACCAAAAACCTCGGCCTGAGCTTCGCCCTCCAATAGCGTTAACTGCTGTACCACCTGCCCCACTTCTGCTTGAGGTTGAAGCTCCGGCTCGGCTGCTGTTTGTGTCACTCAACTCTCCTCTTTCTTTTTAGTATGCGCTTGGGCCAAAATTTAAATTGCACACCAATAAATTGCTGGCAATGGAAATTGTGTTATATAGTAAAGCTTCAACCAAGGAGCCACTATGTCTAACTCAATATACGCTATCCCACTGGAGAATATCCAAGGACAACAAACGGATCTCAGCGAATTTCAAGGCCGGGTCATGTTACTGGTCAATACCGCCAGTGCCTGTGGCTTTACCCCTCAGTATGCCGGATTGGAAAGCCTGTATCAGGAATTCAAAGACCAAGGCCTGGTGATACTCGGCTTTCCCTGTAACCAGTTTGGTGCTCAGGAAAAGGGCAATGAGCAGGAGATCCAGTCCTTCTGCGAATTGAATTTTGGTGTGAGCTTCCCACTGTTTGCCAAGCTGGAAGTCAATGGCCCCAATGCTCATCCCTTGTTTAAACTGCTCAAGCAGCAGGCCCCTGGCGTGTTGGGTTCGGAAGGAATTAAATGGAATTTCACCAAATTTCTGGTCGATCGCCATGGCAAAGTCATCAAGCGCTATGCTCCCACAACCAAACCCGAGGCTCTGCGTGAACAGATTCTCCAGCTGTTACAGGATAATTAATTGAAAAATAAACCAATTAAAAAAACATGATTATTTTTCGCCATTCAGGGGGAACCAAAACATCACTACAGACTCCAACATAATGAGCAGTGAATTTACTTTTTCATGTTCATCATTCTCCCTAAGGGGCTTCTAGCGCGGCCCCATTGATCTTCGATAGATCATAAGGCAGTCCCTAATGGCTGCCTTTTTTTATGTCTCTGAATTTTGGTATTTTTCACCACAAACCAGGACTGGCATAAAAAATTTCTCCATCAGGGAAACTTTTTCGGCAAAGCCGACTCTGAATAACAGAACCTTTTTTAAGTGTTTCATCATCACCTCCCTTGGATGGGGCCCGACGCTAGCGCAGCGGGTTTTCATTCTTTGCACGACTTAATTTTGTACGAATTAGTTTTGTACGAGTTTGTATGGCAGCCCCTTGGGTTGCCATTTTTTTATCCCCGGTTTTTCATTGCATACCAAGGCCAGCAAAAAAATTTCTCCTTCAAGGAAACTTTTTCATCAAAGCCGACTCTGAATAACAGAACCTTTTTTAAGTGTTTCATCATCACCTCCCTTGGATGGGGGCCCGACGCTAGCGCAGCGGGTTTTCATTCTTTGCACGACTTTTTGTACGAATCAGTTTTGTACGAGTTTGTATGGCAGCCCCTTGGGTTGCCATTTTTTTATCCCCGGTTTTTCATTGCAAACCAAGGCCAGCAAAAAATTTCTCCTTCAAGGAAACTTTTTCATCAAAGCCGACTCTGAATAACAGAACCTTTTTTAAGTGTTTCATCATCACCTCCCTTGGATGGGGGCCCGACGCTAGCGCAGCGGGTTTTCATTCTTTGCACGACTTTTTGTACGAATCAGTTTTGTACGAGTTTGTATGGCAGCCCCTTGGGTTGCCATTTTTTTATCCTACAGCTCGACTCATTCGGATAGATAAATAGTTAATGCCAATATTGCCATTCAATAAAATGAAAAAGCTGAATCAAACTCACTGTAAGACCATAATGTGACAGACTTTTTGGGGAACTACAGATAGGCGTGAAGCAAATAAAACTGAATTATTTTGCTTGGTGCGGGAACTCGCGGAAAAATCGGCAGTCAGAATTAGTGAACCGAGTGTTTCATCATTATCCTCCCTTCAAGATGGTTTCTAGCGCACCATCCAGAGTTTAGATTGAACTCTGACAGCGACCCAAATGGGTCGCTTTTTTTATGTCAGGATTTTACTGTTTGTCAGGCCCATTGAGGTGCAGTTTGTGAACTTTGCAGGAGTGTGGTCAGCATATTGGCCAGCTTATCCAACATCAGCTTCAACCCCTTTGGCATACTTTGAACATCTATGCCGAGCAGCAAGTTTTTAACCTCGAGCCCCAATTCGGTATCGCCTTCAATACTGAGTCGGCGCTGGAAAAACAGGGTGTCAGGGTCCTCTTTGGCCGCTGCTACCAGCAAGAGTTCGGCGCTATTGGCGCTGAAGGTGACTTCCGGTGCCGTAAAAGGTCGCACCTTGAAACCTTGCTCAAAACTGACTTCAAATGCCAATTCCATATCCTCGACCCGAACGCCAACCCATTGCCCTTCAAGAAAATCCAACTCGCCATCCTGAACCTGTTCGCTGAGCAATACCGCCAATAACTGTTGCAGTACACTCGCTTTGATAGTGAAAGGAACCAAAGTCAGCGGTTTCCCGGCCAACTTGGGAGCCAGGGTGAGAATATCGCGCGCCGCCTTGGCGGCTAAAGCCGTGCGCATCTTGAGTTACTCCTGATAAAAAAGCCTAAACTCCGGCAGTCTAACCAAGTTTTATGATCATAAACCTGTTTTATATCAACTCTATGAGATCCAAAGGTCGATAAACTGCGGCTTTGTTTGTAATTAGGGAGAAAATTAACATGGAACTCCTGTGTCCGGCCGGGAACTTGGCTTCACTCAAGGCCGCTCTCAACGCCGGCGCCGATGCCCTCTATCTGGGGCTGAAAGACGACACCAACGCCCGCTCATTTGCCGGGTTGAACTTCACACCGACCAAGCTGCAACAGGCAGCCAAAGAGGTAAAGTCACAAGGGCGCAAACTGTATCTGACCATTAATACCTTTCCGCAACCGGGTGAAGAGAAACGTTGGTATCAAGCCGTCGATCTGGCTGCCAACACTGATATTGATGGGCTGATCATGGCCGATCTGTCGCTGCTGGATTATGCCCATAGCCACTACCCTCACCTGCCATTGCATTTATCGGTACAAGCCAGCGCCACTAATATCGGCGCCTTGTCACTCTATAAGCGTGAATTCAACATTGAGCGCGCCGTACTCCCCAGAGTGCTTTCCATCAAGCAAGTCAAGGATCTCGCCAAAGCCAGTCCGGTTGATCTGGAAGTGTTCGCCTTCGGCAGTCTATGTATCATGGCCGAAGGCCGCTGTCAGTTATCTTCCTATGTGACCGGGGAATCGCCCAATTCAGGTGGCTCCTGCTCACCGGCAAAACATGTGCGCTGGCAGGAAAATCAAGGCTGTCGCCAGACCCGCCTCAACGAAGTCTTGATTGACAGCTCGGGACTGAATGAACAGATGGGTTACCCGGTTGTGTGCAAGGGACGTTATTTGACCGAAGAAGACAGCCAACCAGGGTTCCTGCTGGAGTCCCCCACCAGCCTCAATACCCTGGACTTGTTACCAGACCTGGCTCAGGCTGGCATAGTGTCGCTCAAAATTGAAGGCCGTCAGCGCAGCCCCGCCTATGTAGAACAGGTTACCCGGGTTTGGCGTCAGGCTCTGGACACCTATCAAAATGCACCTGAGCGGTTCCAATCCAAACCAGAATGGCATGCCGCGCTGGCCAAAGTTTCCGAGGGACAAACCACTACGCTGGGTGCCTACGAGCGCAGCTGGCAATAGGAAGTTTTCTATGAATATTTCTCTTGGCCCGCTGCTTTATTGCTGGCCCAAAACACAGGTACAGGCCTTCTACCGTGAAGTTGCAGACAGCACTATTCCACTGGTTTATCTGGGAGAAGCCGTTTGCAGCCGCCGCAGGCAGATGAAGTTTGCCGATTATCTGGCCCTGGCCCATGAACTCAAAGATGCCGGTAAACAGGTTGTACTTTCTACCCTGGCCTTGATAGAAGCACAATCAGAGCTTAAAGAGCTTAAGAAACAACTCGATAATGGCGAGTTTATTGTTGAAGCCAACGATATGGCTGCAGTAGGTATGGCGCGAGAGCAGGGACTGCCCTTTGTCTGTGGCGCCAGTATCAATAACTACAATAGGGCCAGCCTGGACAAGCTGCATCAATGGGGTATGCGGCGCTTTGTGATGCCCATTGAACTGTCGAAGACTTGGCTACAGAAAGTCATCACTCCGACACCAAGCTTTGAAGTCGAGTTATTGGGCTATGGTTATCTGCCCTTGGCCCACTCGGCTCGCTGCTTCACCGCCCGCCATCAGGGACTAGCCAAAGATGACTGTCAGACAATATGCATCCAGCACCCCAAAGGCCTGGTCGCCCAAACCCAGGAGCAACAGCCGCTATTGCGACTCAATGGTATCCAGACTCAGTCGGCAGGCCGCTGCGATCTCAGACGGGATATTCCAGAAATGGAACGTTTGGGCGTTGACTGGTTCAGGGTATCACCGGATGGCCATGATTCTATCGCTCTGGCAGAATCTTTACGGCAAGGTGCAGGGAGTGAAGTCGACCCTGAAATAGGCAAAGAAGCCTGTAATGGATACTGGCACGGCGCGCCAGGCATGGACTATAGACGTTAGGTCTTAAGCAAGCCGGTACTTTGGACTTTCCAGCCTTTAATATGGACTTTCAATAGGCTCCTGTTCATCGGGAGCCTCTTTTGTACACAGCAGCAAACACAGAACCCAGAGCATAAAACTACCGAGTCCCAGCCATACGAGCACCGCCGGTAACCAAAAATCGGGCCGCGGTAATTGCAGTACCAACTCATAGTAAAAAGGATTGTCCCCCTCGGTAATACCAAGCTCCAGATATGGCAAAATCAGAAAAGCCCCCAAACTGATGCCGCTGATAAGCGCCGGGATCAAAGTCCATAAGGTTGCTGCGACAAAGGGACGTTGCACTAGATAAATTAAATAACAACCTACGCTGATACTGCCAAAGATGAAAAACCACTTCAGCATCATAGTGTGGAGGTGATAGACATTGACCGGGAATAAACCCACCCCGGCGAGCGCCATGCAAGTCAGAGTCAAACTGAGATATAGAAGATGACCACTCAATTGGCGAGATAGCTGCAGGGTAAACAACCAGCAGAGTACCAAACTCAAGCTGCCGAAGAACAGGCCACCATTGAGAACCACAGCCAAAGATGAATGACCATAACTGCCCAATTCACTCAAACTGTGATTGAGTAAACTGAAGTCCCGCCCATCGCTACTATGATAGCCCCAGACAACCAACCCCAGGCCCTGCAGCAGTCCAAAGAGTCCCAGCAAACCAAAGCTCAACGCCATTCTTGCCAGTCTCTGTCTTCTTAACATGCCAGTGTTTGCCCCGGATTAGGTTTCTGCAGTCTAACTTACATGCTCCAGATTTTTTTTAAAGTCCGGGCAAGGTCTTTTTGCGTTACTGATCGCTTATTTACCCGAGTTTAAACAACAAAAGTCGCTCCCGGTCGAATTATTGCATTTTGGCGTCAGAGTATAGATTCAGGTTCGTTGATGCTCTGGCATATTCAGTAACTAACTGATGATATTGATTCTAATCGTCAAGATGATGACAACCACGTAAATTGTTATGACTTATCCAAGGGCAAAAAAAGCGGCAGCAGATTTCACTGTAGCCAGCCGATAGTCTGTCTGTTTATAGCGTTTTATCCCGGCCAAAACTCTGACCGCCGAATTTTACAATTAGTATTCATATCAATGATATGCAAATACTGGTTTCTAGAATATTTGTCAAAAAAGCACTCACTCCAATAACCACAAAAATGTTATGCTTATCACACTTAAAGTAATAATAAGGCCCGGATCGACATAGGGCCACTAACTCTGAGCCGGAATAAAGATGTCCAGAAGGAATTCCACCACTACAGACAGGGAAGTCTGTCTGCAATCCACCGACGAACTCATCTCTACTACAGATCTTCGCGGCGTTATCACTTACGTCAATCCTGCCTTTGCCAAGATATCGGGTTTCTCTGAAGCCGAGTTATTGGGCCACAGTCACAACCTGGTTCGCCATCCCGATATGCCCAAGTTGGCCTTTACCGAAATGTGGCAATGCCTCAAGGCTGGCCAATCCTGGCGAGGGTTGGTCAAAAATCGTTGTAAAGACGGTGGCTTTTATTGGGTCGATGCTTTCGTGTCTCCTATCTTTGAGCAAGGAAAAATCATTGGTTATCAATCCGTCAGAGTTAAGCCAAGCCAAGAGACTGTTAAGCGGGCCATCAAAGTTTACCGCCGCCTGAACCAAGGGAAAGTAGTTAAAGATCCACTGACGCTGACACAAAAACGCTTACTTTCAGCACTGATGGCCGGGGCAGGTCTGCTGCTCTGTGGTTATATTTGGGGTTGGGGCGTGATGTTGGCCGGAGCCATACTGATGGCGCTCAATCTGGCAATCTTCTATGACGAAGCCTTTCGTATTCCCGCCCGACTGATAACACTCAAGCAAGAGTACGACTCTGTCAGTCGCTTCATCTATGCCGGGCACGATACCTCATCAGTGCTCGAATTCCAGTTACAACGTAAAGCTGCCATGCTTCAAGGCGTATTGGGCCGGACTCAGGATCAGGCGCTTAAAACCAATGATATTGCCGCTCAATTAGTGGTGGCCACCGAGCAGGCCAGAGTCGGTATGGATCTGGAGCAGCAACAGATGCATCAAATTGCCAGCGCCATTGAAGAGTTGCACGCTACTATCAGCGAGGTAGCCGACAATACCCGAGCAACTTCTGGCCGTATAGATGAGGCTTATGGTCTCTGCCGCCAAAGCCGAGATGTGATGCATCAGAACAGCGAACATATTCTCCACCTGGCCGATGATGTAGCCAGAGCGGCTTCCAATGCCAAGCATCTGAACGATGAAGCTCAGCAGGTTGCCAATGCCATGTCGGAAATCGATGCCATTGCCGATCAAACCAATCTACTGGCCCTCAATGCGGCCATAGAAGCAGCCAGAGCCGGTGAGCAAGGACGCGGCTTTGCCGTGGTCGCCGACGAGGTCAGAGCCTTGTCGGCTCGCACCCAAGAGTCCACCAAAAGCATTTCAGCCAGCATAGAGACTATGTTCAACATGCTGACCAAGTGGGCCACTGAGATGGAAGCCAGTAGACAGCAAGCACAGAAATGTGCAACCGAAGCATTATCGGCAGTTGAGTCCATCAACACAGTTAACCAGGGAATGAGTGAAATACACGATCTCGCCAGACAAAATGCCGTGGCAGCCACCCAGCAGGGGCAAGTGGTACAGGAAATAGCAAACGGCATCCAGATGATTCATGGCGCCACCAATGACAACGTTTCTGCCCTAGGTCAAGTAGAGCAAGCCGTATTGCAATTAAAGGCCAGTGCCGACAGGTCACTAAATCTGAGACAAACCTTCGGTTAACGCTCAAGCCCGGATCCGGCTTGAGCAACAATTATTTAACTATTTATTTTTGAAGACTTTTTCATTAGGAACTGCTCAAACAATAATTACGCAAAGACTGCTAATAACTATGCTGTTGTGATCAAAGAGACAGAACTGACAGCGAATGAATTTACATAGCCGCATTAAGGGGGTAATCTTGCCCCCTTAAATTCTGGGGCTGGCTGAATGAAAATGCATCCAAAGCCAATATTGCCCCTGGCGAGTAATTTTTTACTCATTCATTAGTGTAAATTCAGGGTGTAACAAACGTGGCAAGCGAAAAACAACCCCGCAACATAGCAACCATACTCACCTTCCTGGTGCCATCTCTGCTCGGTGTCTTACTCTTTATGACACCTATCAGTTATAACAACGAACTGACGATCCCTGTAGCTGTGTTGGCCGGTGAACTCAAAAGTTTGCTCAATGATTATTTGACCGGCATAATTTGCGCCATAGTGGTATTTATGGCCACGGCCAGTGTGTTGGTAAAACTCCTTCGTCCCGGCTTCGTTCGCCACAGCAAGTTTCTCAATTCCCTGTTGAATATCAGCCCTGCCTGGCTCTTGGTCAGAGTGTTGGGAGCTATATTTATCTGCCTGACCTTCTTCCAGGTTGGCCCAGAGATGCTCAGAGCGGATTCCACCGGCGCCTTGGTGATGAATGACCTGCTGCCGCTGCTCTTCTGCGTGTTCTTTTTTGCCGGTATGTTCCTGCCTTTATTGCTCAACTTTGGCCTGCTGGAACTCTTCGGTACCTTGTTGACCAAATTGATGCGGCCGGTGTTCAACCTGCCGGGACGCAGCGCCATCGACTGCATGGCCTCTTGGCTCGGGGATGGCAGTGTCGGTATTCTGCTAACCAGTAAGCAGTATGAAAACCGCTTCTACACCCAACGTGAAGCGGCGGTTATCGGCACTACCTTCTCGGCAGTCTCCATCACCTTTACCCTTGTGGTGCTCACTCAAGTAAAACTGCAGGCGATGTTTGTGCCCTTTTACCTGACCGTCTGCCTGGCCGGTATTGTTGCCGCCATAGTTGTACCCAAGTTGCCGCCGCTGTCACGCAAGAAAGATGTCTATGTTGATGGCAGCCCCAGGCAGAAAGATGATGAGTCGCTGCCCGAAGGCCATAACTCCCTGTCCTGGGGGCTGGATCTGGCGCTCACCAAGGCAGCCAATACCGGCGGTATATTCAAGGTGCTCTCCGAAGGGATAAAGAATGTCATCGATATGATCTTCGGGGTGCTCCCTGTCGTAATGGCTATAGGCACCATAGCTTTGGTCATCGCCGAATACACCCCGGTATTTGACTATCTCGGCATGCCTTTTATTCCGCTGTTGGAATTGATGCAAATTCCCGAAGCCACCCAGGCCTCCAAGACCATAGTCGTTGGCTTTGCCGATATGTTTATCCCCTCAATTCTGGCCACCAGCATAGAAGCCGACATGACACGCTTTGTGATTGCGGCGCTGTCGGTCACCCAATTGATCTACATGAGTGAAGTAGGCGCCTTGCTTATCGGCAGCAAGATACCAGTGAAAATTTGGGAGCTGTTCGCAGTCTTCCTGCTGCGTACCCTGGTCACCCTGCCTGTCATTGCCGGGATGGCACATCTACTGTTCTAAAAGCCATTTAACCGGACTTCACGACAACGGCCGCTACATGTGGCCGTTTTATTTATAAGCACTAGAATGTGCTGACAAAATTCGCATTTGAGCCACCAGCATCTACACTGAAAAAAGTTCGTTTTTGAGGCTTTTCGGTGAAAATCTCTGCGCTTCTACTCCTTTTTACGGCACTTTGGTGTCTCGATAGCCTGACGCCGTCATTGGG
This sequence comes from Shewanella chilikensis, assembly GCF_037953065.1. Taxonomy (NCBI): domain Bacteria; kingdom Pseudomonadati; phylum Pseudomonadota; class Gammaproteobacteria; order Alteromonadales; family Shewanellaceae; genus Shewanella; species Shewanella chilikensis. Next base: position 3,279,606 of record NZ_CP149966.1, read on the forward strand.
CTATCGCCCCGTCCTTGAGCAATTTCAGGCCGAAGACGGCTTGTCGATGAATACTGTCAATGACCTCGCCACAGATGATCGCGGTCATCTTTGGATAGCCACTCAAGCCGGATTGAACCGTTTCGATGGTGAACACTTCAGGCTCTACAGTAAGCAAGACGCCCCCTACGGTCCCAGTGGCAATCACATTGAAAGGTTGCTGTTTTCAAGCCAAGATGAGCTGTGGTTGCTGACCTTGAGTGATGGCTTGAATCTTTATCATCCGGACAGTGGTCGCTTTGAAATATTGGGTGCCGAAGCCGATCTGCCGCTGACCGGGATCCGCGAGCTGGCAGAAGACAAGCAAGGCATGCTCTGGCTGCTGATGGATGATGCCAAGGTTTGGCGCTACGACCCCAAACGCCGCCAACGCCTGGGTAGCCAGCAGCTTCAGACCAATGCCGTTTCACAACTGAGGTTTTATGCAACGCCTTCCGGCGACTTGTATCTTGCAGGAGACTCGCTCTGGCAGCTGGATGACAGCAAGTCATGGCAACAGATGACAATATTGCCAGCACTTGCTCAAGTCGAGTCTCTGATACAGGCCAAAGACGGCAGTTTATGGCTCGCGGGCAAAGGAGCACTCTGGCACTGGTCTTTGGGAACCGAAGTTGTACCTTACTCCATCAACCAACTTGGCGATGCCGGCATTCGACATATGGTTTTGGATCCACAGCAACGGCTCTGGTTGGCGGTGGATAAATTCGGTCTAGTGCGGTTTACACCTCAAACCCGGGAGCTTCTTTGGCAACCAAACAGCGATGGCAAGACCATTCAGACGCTGCATCTGGATGACAGCAACCAACTTTGGATAGCAACCAAGGGAGCCGGTCTCGGTAAGCTGGATCTCAATCAGGAAGCCATGGGAAAACTGCTCCCCAACAGTTTCGAAAGCCACAACCTGGGTAATGGCGATGTCAGAGCGATTTTTCGCGATCATCTGGGGCAACTCTGGGTCGGCACCGCCAGCGGCCTTTATCAGGCACTGGAGTCTGACTCGGGCAAAATTCAAGGCTTCAAACCCTCGCCGCTGGCAAGCCAACTGCTGGATAAGGCCTTTATCGGTTTTATCAAAGAAGACAGTCAGGGCCGGCTGTGGATTGGCACCCGGGGCGAAGGCTTACTGATCTTCAATGCCGAGCGCGACAGCTATCTGCACTATCGCCATCAGGCCAATGAACCTGGCTCACTACCGGCCAACACCCTCTACAGTTTAACCTTTGATCAAAGTGGCATCGCCTGGATAGCCACCAAAGAAGCCGGAGTCAGCCGTTATCTTGGTATCGAAAAAGGCTTTGCCGCGCCGGATGCCACGCCACTGCCCAAAACAGAAACCACCTCGATACTGGAGGATGACGGCGGCAATATCTGGATCACCAGTTACGGTGAAGGCCTATTCAGGCTCAAGCCGGATGGCAGTGTATCTCATTGGTCCACAGATACTGAAATTCCTCTACCCAGCAAGCACCTGTTTTCCATCTATCAACACCCGGATGGACAGTTATGGATAGCGTCCAGCGACGGCGTATTTTCATTCACCCCACATAGCGGGCAGTATCAAATGTTTGACCGCCAACACGGCCTGATAGGCGATGTCGCCTACCTGATGCAACATGATGCCGACAACAAACTCTGGATTGGCAGCGCCAGCGGCCTGTCATGGCTGGATCCCGCAGCAGGCACAAGCCGGAATTTTGCTTATGAAGATGGCTTGCAAGCCAACGAGTTCAACTTTGGTGCCGGGTTTCTCGATCGGGACGGTAGCTTGTTTCTCGGCGGTGTAAAAGGCCTCAACCATATTCAGCCCCCCGCTATAACCGCAAGGAAACCACCTGAGCAGCCGATCATAGATGAACTGCAGGCGCTGGGGCAGACACAAGAACACGCACCAAAACCCTGGAGCCGACAGAAACTGGTTCTGGGGGTTGATGCCTTGCCGCTGAGTCTCAAATTCCACAGTCCGAACCTGCATCACGCCAGGCATCTTGAGTATCAATACAAACTCGAAGGCATGCAGCAGGAGTGGCTCAATACCCGGGGGGCCAGAACCGCCTTCTTTCCGGCGCTCAAACCCGGTGACTATCGCTTTATGGTCAGAGCCGTGGATATTGACGGCAATACCAGCCCGGCGCAGAGCCTGCAGCTGAGCATAACCCCCAGGCCCTGGCAAAGCCCCTGGGCTTATACTATTTACAGCTTATTGTTGCTGAGCCTGATATTTGGCTTTGCCTATAACAGGTGGCAGAAGTTTATTGAGCAACGAAAACTGCTGCAACAGGTGGCGAGCAGCGAGCAAAAGCTGCAACTGGCACTTATCGGCAGTGGCGATGAGTTTTGGGATTGGGATTTGCAGGCACAGGAGGCCAATCGCAATAACGCATTTCTCTGGTATCCCGAGCCCGAAACCCACCTGAAAGATACGCTGGAGCGCTGTGTCCATCCAGAGGACTTGCCGCTCATCTGGCCCGAGATTGATGCCTGCCTTCATAAAGGCCGGCAAGAATTTGAACTCAGCTATCGCGGCAAAACCCGTGATGAGCGCTGGCTTTGGGTACTCAATCGTGGCCGGGTCATGACCAGGGATCAAAAGGGGCGCCCTTTAAGGATTACAGGAACCATCAAGGATATTCAGAAACTGAAAGAAACCGAATCGGCACTGCGCCGCTTCAATCAGGAGTTGGAGCTGAGGGTTAAACAGCGCACTGAAGCGCTGCAACAGAGCAATGATGAACTGAACCACACCCTGGAAGCGTTACAACTGGCGCAGTCTGAACTGCTGGATAAGGAGAAAATGGCCACTCTGGGTGGTCTGGTTGCCAGCATCACCCATGAAGTCAACACTCCCATAGGTATCTGTGTCACCGCGGCTTCGCATCTGGCGGAGAATGTTAAAGCCTTCAACAAACGCTTTTACGCCGAGGATGTCGATCAGCAGGATTTCGAACAGTACCAGAATGAAGTGGTCGACTGCAGCCGTCTGATGCTGACCAACCTGGAGCGCGCCGCCAAGCTGATCCGCAGCTTCAAACAACTCTCCGTCGATCAGTCCCATGAAGAACTGCGGGAATTTAACCTGGGGCACTATCTGGATGAGATTTTCCTGTCGCTCAACCCCATGCTGCACCGCTCACCGCACAAGTACAGCTATCAATGTCCGGCCGATATCACCCTCTACGCCACTCCGGGCGTCTTTTACCAAATTATCAGCAACCTGTTTACCAATTCGCTGGTACACGCCTTTCCAGAAGGAAGCGAGGGACAGATGTCGCTTGATGTCAACCGTAGCGATTGTGGTATAGAGCTTGTCTATCGTGACGATGGCTGCGGCATGAATACCGAGGTACAACAGAATATTTTTGTTCCCTTTTTTACCACCAAACGTGGTCAAGGCGGCAGTGGTCTGGGAATGAACATAGTTTATAACCTGGTGACTCAAGTGCTTGGCGGCGAGATCCGTCTGATCAGTGCGCCGGGGCATGGCAGCGAGTTTCGCATCATATTGCCCAATGATATCGAGGCAAGTTCCAGGACGTCACAATAAGGTCATCAAGACGTCACTTCAAGGTCAAATAGCTGACTTAGAGTCTTTCACAGTCAAACCCGTTTCACTGGTTTTATCCAGGAGCCGCGATGAAAGGCAGCAAGTCATTGGTCAACAAACCATCGACATTTCACCCATACTCCCGCCGCGCAGCCGAGTCTGTCACCAAGCTCAACGCCCTCTGGCTCTCGGATATTCACCTGGGCAGCATTGACTGCAAGGCCGAATACCTGTTGCATTTCCTAAACAGCGTTCAGCCCAAGGTGCTGTATTTGGTGGGGGACATAGTCGACATCTGGGCCCTCAAACGCCGGGTATTCTGGCCCGAGAGTCACAACCAACTGCTGCAAAAACTGCTGCAGATGGCGCAGAGCGGCATCAAACTTGTGTATCTGCCCGGCAACCATGACGAGCTGTTTAAGGACTACCACCAGCTGCAACTCGCCGATGTCATTATCAGCAAAGAGTACCGACATCAAACCCTGAGCGGCAAAACCCTGCTAATGCTGCATGGCGATCAGTTTGACTCCGAAGTCTGTATCGGCCGTATCACCGCCCGTCTCGGCGATCACCTCTACGATGTCTTGATGTTTCTTAACCGCCATCTGCACAAGGTTCGCCGCCGTCTCGGTTATCCCTATTGGTCTTTGGCCGGCTTTATCAAGCAAAGAGTCGGCAAGGCTCAACAAGCCATCAACAGTTTTCGCGAAGCCGTGGTGCGCTATGGTCGCAAACAGAAGGTGGACGGCATCATCTGTGGTCATATTCACCAGCCTGAGCTCACGGAAATGAGCGGCTTTATCTATGCCAATGATGGTGACTGGGTAGAGAACTGCACCCTATTGACTGAAACCCTCGAGGGCGAACTGCAACTCGAGCGCTGGAATGAACAACTGGGCCGGACCGAAGTACTGAAACGCTTCGCCTGGCAGGGACAAGAACAACAAGCTGCTTAAATCAGGTACCCCATTATGATGTTTACCGTCGATAAAGTCGTGGAATCCAATCTGCCCAATATCAACAGCAAGCCTTGGCTCGCCAAGCCAACCAAGGCCTTACTGCGTTATCTGCTCAATGAGCGGGAGTGCAATGATATCGCTGGCCAATTCAGTTTTCTCAAGGGCGTGGATTTTGTTGAACAAGTGCTGGAAAGCTTTGCCGTCAGCTATACGGTGCCGGACAGTGAGGTGGAAAACATTCCCCATCAGGGCCGGGTCGTTATCTTCGCCAATCATCCGATAGGTTCGCTGGATGCTCTGGTGCTGATAAAACTTATCAGCGAAGTCAGGCCTGACATTAAAGTGGTTGCCAACGAGCTGCTGATGACACTGACGCCACTGCACAACATCCTGCTGCCGGTTCGCAATATGACTGGCGGAACCCCCAGACAACACCTGGAGAAGATCCATCAGCATCTGCGCAGTGAAGGCGCCTTGCTCATTTTTCCATCGGGTGAGGTTTCCCGGCTCAGACCAAACGGCATTCGCGATACACAGTGGCAGACCGGCTTCCTGAAGATGGCTATCAGCTGCAATGCGCCGCTGCTGCCCATGTATGTCGATGCCAAGAACTCGGCCACCTTTTACGGCGCTTCCATGTTATATAAACCTTTGGCTACTCTGCTATTGGTCAAGGAGATGTTTAAACAAGCCAGTAACACTTTGCCGGTGCGTATCGGCGAGCTTATCCCGGCAGAAGCGGTCAGCGGCAGTGACTTCCCGCTCAAAACCCGGGTCAGTCTGCTGAAGAACCACCTCTATCGCATCGGCAAGAACCGCAGCCCACTGTTCAACACCCAAAGCGCCATCGCCCATCCGGAAAAACGTCGTGAATTGCAACAGGCTTTACTGCAGTGCGAACAACTTGGTCAAACTCAGGATGACAAGCAGATTTTCCTCTACCGCCATCAGGGCTGCAGCCCTGTGATGCGGGAAATAGGTCGGCTGCGGGAACTGGCTTTTCGCGCCGTGGGTGAAGGTACGGGAAAACGCAGAGACATAGACAAGTACGACTCCAGTTATCTGCACCTGGTACTCTGGGATCCCAAGGAGCTGGAAATAGTCGGCGCCTACCGCTTTGCCGAAGTTGCGAACTTGCACAGCGCCGGAGAAAGCCTCTACAGTGAGTCACTGTTTCACTATCAAACAGAATTTGCGCCCTATTTCGCCAAGGGCCTGGAACTCGGCCGCAGCTTTGTGCAACCTAAATATTGGGGAAAGCGCAGTCTCGATTACCTCTGGTACGGCATAGGTGCCTTTCTGGCTCGTCATCCCGGCTACCGCTATCTGTTCGGGCCGGTGACCATAAGCAACCAACTGCCGGCACCAGCCAAGGAGATGTTAGTACACTTCTACCTGCAGCAGTTTCCCTGTAAAACACAACTGGCACAGTCTTTCGCGCCTTTTGGTCTGTCACCTGAGCGCCAGACTGAGCTGGACAAACTCTATATCGATTCAGATTATCAAGACGCGTTTAAACAGCTCAAGCAGACCCTTGCCAGTATGGGAGCCGCTGTGCCTACTCTCTACAAGCAATACGGCGAACTTTGTCAGCCTGATGGGGTGCGCTTCCTCGCCTTTGGAGTGGATGCCGACTTTGCCGACTGTATCGATGGCTTGGTGCTGGTAGACTTGGACAAACTCAAGTTCAAAAAACGCAGCCGCTATATCGATTGCCATCTGCAGGAGCTCAATCAGCAAGATGAAAATGCTCTGAGTTAGCATTATTGACAGGGCTCTGATATAACAAAGAAAAGGTTATGGAGGATCCCTATGCAGCTCTGCATCGCCGATATCATGATCACCCGGGTTGTCACAGTGGAAATGGACGATCGCCTGAGTGTGGCCAAAGAGATATTTCATCATGCAGGCTTTCATCACTTACTGGTAGTGAATGATGAAGGCAAGCTGGAAGGCGTCCTGTCCGAGCGGGATCTGCTGCGAGCCTTAAGCCCCAACCTTGGCAGCGATACCGCCAGCAGCAGAGATCTGGAAACCCTCAATAAGCGGGCACACCAAGTAATGAGCCGTAACCCTGTAACCGTTGCGCCCCACGTAGGCCTGGCGCAGGCTTCCAGGCTCTTATTGGAGAAAGATATAGGTTCACTGCCGGTACTGGAAGACGGCGAAATTGTCGGTATAGTGACCTGGAAGGATCTATTACGAGCCTATTGCTGTTAACCCGAACAAGCTCAAGTGTCATGACTTAGGGAAAGTTATCTTAGAGTCATCTCATCCAACTTACGGGCCTTCTCAGAGCTGAATGCTTCCTTGAGCAACACACACTCTCTGGCTTCCCTGATAAAGTAACGCTTACCGCGGGCATCCTTTAACGACTTACCGCTCAAACGTGCCATAAATAGCTGCTGCTTGTCCAAGTCCCAGCGATAAAAGGCGATTTGCTCTCCCTTACTGGTAATCAAGTGACACTTAACATCCTGCCGATCGGCGGCTTGGGCTGTAAATAGCATACCGGGCAGCAGCAGGAGCAAACCATATTTAATTGATCTAATCATTTCCAACACTCCGTTGAAGCACCACTTTTAATCCCGGCATCGGTCAAGGTCAGCGTTTTACACTTACTGTCGCGGCTGGCCTGCGCTCCTTGTGCCGTTGCGGTCAGGGTGAAATCCGCGGTGCCGGTTGACGCGATACTGTAATGACCATTCTCAGTAATAAAGGGACTGGCATTGAGCCCCAGTTTGGTCATATCCGTGGCATAAGTGCGATTATCCAAATAGTATTGCTCCTGCAGATTGGCCAGTCGCATCAAGGCCGCATGAGCCTCGGAGCGAGTACTCTTGGCAATGTACTGCACATAAGATGGATAAGCGATAGACGCCAGTATGCCGATAATGACCACAGTGATCATGACTTCTATCAGGGTAAAACCCGCTGGTCTTTTCATCTCTTATCCTACTCATTTACATGGTAATAAATCTTGTTGGTAGTCAGACCCGTCTCCAATGCCACTGTACCTGAACAGTTTTCACCGGTTTCATCACACTCACCGCGACCAATAATCAAGGCAGCATCTGGATTGTCCGGATTATCCGGATCATCAGGATCTTTGGGCGGGGTAATAATTTTGGGCGGCTGAGGAATACAATCTTCACACACTTCCAAAAACTCATAATTGTAACGCCCACCTTTATGCAGGTCATAGCGGTATAAACGCCCAGTCGAGGAGATAAGACAACTGTCTGCTGTTTCCGGTGTTGTTTGCGCGGGTACAAAGGAGGTGAAATAAACGTCACCCTTAATAATGGCCGAAGGCGACAGGCTCTTTTCCCCGGCAATGGAGAAATTACGGAACCAACCCAGCTTGGTACCAAATTCAATATTCTCACTGTCGCTGCTCGGAGCCGCCGATGTCACGTCATAGAGGTTGGTCAAGGTAATGGGACTAGGAACAGTCGCGCCGGAGCCGCCAAAAGTCTTGGTCACCACATGACGATCCTGTAGCACAAAGAACATATCCTCCACGGCGCTGTCCAAAGGTGAGGCCCGGTTACCACTGCCCAAAGTCACAGCATCGTAAGGTACATTTTGATAGGCCGTAGTCGTGCTGGTATTACCATCAGCATCTGTCACTGTCACCTGGGTGACATTGGTAAATACCGTCTGAGCAACCACTGGTTCATAGAAAAAACGACGATCAGAAGAAGCCAGCGCACCTCCCAAAGAGGCAAACTTAAAGCCACTCCAACTGGCTGTATTTTCAGAGGGCATATCCATGCGCCAGACATTACCGCCAAGGTCTGCGGCATACAGCCTGTCAGTTGCGCCATCGCTGTTGCTATCGAGGGTGGCAATTGAACCGGCAATACTGTGCTCTATGCCGGTCAAAGCCGTGTTGCCATCAACACCAAAGCTATGCTCGAGTTTCCCGGTTTCGGCATTGACCAGGTACACATTGCGGCCATCTGAGTTACTGCCTGTGTTGGCGTCATAGCCCAGATTGTAACCGCCACCGAAAATCACTACAGGGGTATCCAAACCCGGCACCTTAGTCACAACAGGTGTCGACCAAGTTTGTCCCAAGTTTGCAAAACCGGCGCTACTGCTGTCAATCCGCCACATCAGTATAGGTGAATCCGGTGCGGTAACATCGAAGCCATAGTAAGCACTCCCGCCCCGACGCATACCGAAGAATAGCCAGGCCTTGGTAATAACACCCGACTCATTGCGCTCCAAATAGGAAACCGGCGAACCATCTATGCCATAAACACTGTGGCCATTGGCATAACTGTTCTCCCTGAGCTCCTGCACATTACTGAGAAACTCATAGGGCATAAAGGCCCAACTCTCTTCAACACTGCTACCTGTATCTTTAAAGGCATGCAACATACCATGGTTGGTGCCAACGAAAATGCGCACATTGGTGCTATCACCGCTACTAAAATCAATGGCTAGTGGTTGCGAGTGCATGGGGTCACCCATGATATCGCCGCGAACCCCATTATAATCGTCAGAGGTAAACTCGTCATTTTCATCTATATCGACATTTTTCCCCTTGATCCACTCAAAGGCTTTTTCAAGCTCAGCGCTTTCAGTACCGGCGGCCACACTCATGTTCATATGGGCCAACAAGTCAATGTCACCACCGGCATAGCTGGAAGCCTGGTTCTTACTCAAAATTGCCAGGTCACCACCTACCTTGATGTTACTGTAGATAGTACGGCTATCAGGCACTATGGTTCTGGCCGCCCCGCCTTCCTGTACATCGTTACCATCAGGGTCCGAGTTGGGTCAGCATTACTAAAGGCCACCCCGGGCGCCGAAAACCTTTGGCCTTCATCCGTGATACTGTCAAGCACATTACTGAAGGCTTGCTGCAAATCGGCCACACTGTTGGCGGTATAATAATGGCCGTTACCTCTCCTGGCCGTCTCTTCCAGCAAAGGCTCAGCGGCAGAACCTTCCTCGAGCGCAAAGCCTATAGTGTGAGTCACCACCCGTTGAAACTTTTCCGTATCCGGCAGTATATCGTTATGCGCCATATAGCTGGCCAACGCCGGCAGATAGCTGATTTCTTCGCCATTATTACCTATGAAAGTATAAGGAAAGTAATTTCCCTCGTCATTCGCCTCATTGACAAGAGAAGTAATCTTATCGTTAGCCGAAGCATCCAAGGTAGGCACACCATCGGTAATATAAATGATATAAGCAATATCACTACAAACACTCATTGGAGACAGGTAACTACCATTATCCTCTACATTTGTATCGTATGGGGGTCGATTAGGAGTGTAATGTATGCCATTCCCATCATACTTAAAGTCACTATGACCAAAAGTAATGGGGCCACCACTGAAATACTGATAGGCTTCAAACAAAGTTTCACAAAGTGGAGTGTTGGTTTCAGCCGGTAGATTTTCAATTGTATTAAGCAGAACGTCTTTCTGTGATGCGGTGCGATTACGAATACCGGCAATGATTCGGCCGCCATCTCGCTGCCCTTCCACATCATAATTCATATTAAATACTGCCAGGCCGAAATCAACCGACGGCATAGAGCTAATCACCCCGGAAATCGCAGTTTTTGCAATATCCAACCGGCTAAGATCCTGAACATCATCCAGTAAATCGTTCTTATAGCGGGTATACCAACGTAGATAATTATCTGTGTAAAGAGTTACCAACTCACCTTGATTGAAGCCAAGTTTTTCAGCATTTTCCAACGCCGCAGCATCTGTACCACCATATGGCTGATAATTTTTATTATTTCCAACGCTATTTTGAGGGTAGCCATTAGGATACACGTCATTATTGCTTGCGTTATCTCCTGCAATATCTTCCCAGCAATCAATCGGGTTGTTCCTTTCTGCACCACTGTTTTCCTTAATAGGTTGCCAAGTACCCGCGCCGTTGCCGGAAAACACAAACTCCCGGATATAACCGGTAAAACGACCATAAGTATCCAGAGCTTCTTGGGCTACAGCGCAACCATTAAGAAGCTGATTGAAGCGGCGCGACTCCGAGGGGCTGTCCGGTACGGGTAATGCGCTTTCATCCATTCCGGAGCCAACGGTAAAGTAGATCAACCGCTCATCATAGGAATGGGAAGAACCTACGGGAAGATACTCTTTTGTAGGATCATACCCACCTGGCACTCCTGTTTCTATAGTATCCATGGACGCTGAGTTATCAAAGATAATCAACACCTTGGCTCGCCCTTGATTAGGAGGAGGTATCAGGTATAGGTCTGTATCATCGGCAGAAACCTGCCCGGAAGAGCCCACCAGCACAAACAACAAACCGCATAAACACTTTTTGAGTTTCATGATCCGCTCCCGTTAAGCACTTCCTGCTCAACCCCTTCGATAACTGTCAGTTGTCCAAGATTATCCCGCCCATACTGCACTTGGCTTGAAACCTCAACTCGCCGGCACTTGATAAGATCTGTACCGCTGGCAGCTCTGCTCCGTTGACAGGCAACATTCTTGGCGTCCACAGTGCCATCACTCTTCAATGGCAAAGGTGTCAAAACCTGACTACCACCCAAAAAACTATTATCATCATCAACCGCTGTCATCGTTGCCAATTCTGCCTGGCTCTTGGCGTTCAATACCGCCTGCAGCCCACCATCGGCCAAGGCTTTGGCTTCCACCCGCTCGGCACCGGCGCCGGCCATGCGCAGCGACTGACTGGAGTTAACCGCCAGTGCCACACCAATTAAGGTCAAAATAATCAGGAGGATAAGTGCAAAAAAAAGTACAACTCCCCGCTGCTGCCTTATTTTCATCTACTTAATTCCTTATCAACACCGGGTTTTCAAGTACCACAGTGGTCGAAACCACCTTACGGCGGAAGTGATCAGGTTTTACATTGTCATTCTCGTCTGGCCATGGGTATGTAATTGTTTTATCACCTATTTGATAGGTATTCTCATTTGTATATGCCTTGTCCTCTGCAACTGAACGTACCAGTAAAAAGACTCTCAAGGCCACAATTCGCTGAAACAGCTGGTTATCCCACATTAGATCCGTCACACTCTGCACCGGCATAAAGCTATCGGCCGTGTCATCACCATCCTCATCAAACCCATAGAGAATGCGCATATTCTCTATGCCTTCGACCAAGGGTTCGTCCACATCCATTCCACTTTTAGAAAGTGATTTACGGGTCAGAACCGGCACGCCGTTGTTGTCTTTGATAAAGTAGACATGGTGTTGATATTCCCACACCCTTTGGTTTTCAAGGCCAGGATCTGTATCGTTAAAAAACACCGCCTGGCTGGCCGTTGTCGCTACCCGAAAACCACCGCCGGTACCGGGAGGCCCCACCAGACGTTTAATCTGAATCACATCTGTCCCATCAATCACTGAACTGACACAGCTCAGTGAACCGGTACTCACCCCGGCCTCATAGCCCCAAAGACGTCTGAAGTGGGCAGGTTTATCATTAGGCAGAGTGGCGTTGTTGAGCCCCTCGCCGGAGCAATCTGTCCCAACTGTATTATCGACCCGAGTGTTGGTATCCAGCACAAAGTCTGTACCCGTCATATCTCCGAAGAAACCTACCTGGCTCAGATCCGGCACCATGATAGCCAGCGCGATACGGCCATTTTCCTGCAACTGATTGAACTGCCCTGTGGTAGTAACATTGGTGGCAGACATACTGAACATGGCAAACAAACCTAGCGTCAAAAACAGGCTGATAACCATGCCCACCATGAGTTCAACCAGAGAAAAGCCCGACTGCTTTGAATTTGTCACACTCATCGCCTTAACCTTGGTTAATCACAGTCTTGAGGATAAAAACCCGCCGACGCTTCCCCAGGCTATCGCCGCAGTCAGTCGCTTCATAGGCGGTGCCGGCGGTTTCCTGAATGCCTCGCCATGCCATCACGATAGTGACATCACTGCCATCGACAGTCAGACAAGCAGTGGCGCTATCGAGGCCGCCGACATTCCGGCTATCTGCCTTTTCAGCAGCGCCGGTAAAGAGCTCCTGCCATTGGTAAAGATCCCAAGCCAAAGTCTCGGCAGTAGTGCAGGTCACAGTGGCGCCAAGGCCCACATCACAGGATTTTGCCGGGGCAGTTTCGCCCCCATCATAGGAGCCCTCATAACTACTCAAAACCTTGTTATTGAGCTTCATTCGATTGAGGATATCGTTGGCAAAGTAAGCCGCCTGAGTCTGTTGAAATGATTCAAAGCTGGCACGCTTGGCTACTATATGTAAGTTAAATATCCCGATAAGCCCTATCACCAAAATGACGAGCGCTACCATAACCTCAATCAGAGAGAACCCCTCCCTGCGTTTTTTCATAGGTGTCAAATCTCCAGACAGCGCCATGTTTTTGACAATAAATTCAGCCTATTAGTTCTTTAATATCTTATAGTTAGCTAAACGCAACAATAATACCTGTTAATGATAGTTGAGTCGAATGTAAATCGCCAGTAACAAGTATCGCTAATAAATTCAAGCCTGATAAGAAGTATTTTTTCCATAAAAAAAAGAGGCTTAGATAGCCTCTTTTTAAAATGCTGTTCGCTTAACTAAGCGCGATAAACTCGCAGTTTCTTACCTTAGCTCAACCGGCACGGCAAATACGGTATCTTCCTTGCGCCCTTCCACTTCGGTCACCACGCTCGGCGCCAGTTTGGCTATAGCCTCAACAACCTGCTGCACCAACACCTCAGGAGCAGAAGCCCCGGCGGTAACCGCAACCTTGCTGACACCATCAAACCACTCACGTTCTACATCATCGGCATTATCGACCAGATAGGCCTGAGTGCCAGATTTGAGCGCCAGTTCCCGCAGTCTGTTGGAGTTGGAGCTGTTTTTGGAGCCAACCACAATCAGCAAGTCCACATCCTGGGCCATTTTACGTACCGCATCCTGACGGTTTTGGGTCGCATAACAGATATCGTCTTTCCTGGGCCCTTCAATCGAAGGGAATCGCTTCTGCAGCGCGGCAATAATATCCAGGGTATCATCCACCGACAGCGTGGTTTGGGTAACAAAGCAAAGGTTGTCCGGCTCTTTCACCTGCAATGCATCCACGTCGGCCGGAGACTCAATAAGATAAACACCGCCCTCCGGGTTATCGTACTGCCCCATGGTGCCTTCCACTTCGGGATGGCCGGCATGACCGATAAGAATGCACTCAATCCCCTTGCGGCTGGCACGAGTCACCTGCAAATGCACCTTGGTGACCAGAGGACAAGTGGCATCAAACACCTTAAGACCACGACGCTTGGCCTCATTGCGCACCGCCTGCGACACCCCATGGGCACTGAAAATCACTATGCTGTTGTCGGGCACCTGATCCAGTTCATCGACAAAAATCGCCCCGCGCTGCTTGAGATCTTCAACTACATAACGGTTATGCACTACTTCATGGCGCACATAGATAGGCGGGGAAAAGAGTTCCAGCGCCCGTTCCACTATGCTGATAGCCCGGTCAACACCGGCACAGAAGCCTCTGGGGTTGGCCAGCAATATGTTAAGACCGGTAGATTTTGCTACTGACATATCAAAGCTCCTGCAATACTTCCAGTTCGAAGGTCACCTGATGGCCCGCCAGCGGATGGTTAAGATCGACTGTGACAGAATCACCGGCTATCTCCCGCACGATTCCGGGTATTTCACTACCGCCAGGGCCAGCAAAGCTGACAATAACACCGGGTTCCAGCGTCATATCTGCCGGAAATCGGCTGCGATCCAGATGATGAATGGCATCGGGATTGGACTCGCCGAAAGCATCGGCAGGGGCCAAGGTAAAGCTGTGATTATCGCCGGTTTTCAGCTTAAGGAGCTCAGCTTCAAACGCCGGGCTCAAACTGCCGTCGCCAATATTGAGCCTGGCAGGTTTACCGGAGGCTTTGGTACTGTCGGCGGTCGAACCGTCTTCCAGCAGGATATTCAGGTGGCACAAGAGGGATTTTACATCAGACATCTGCGTTACTCCTTGGCTTCATTCTGCTTGGAAGCGGCCTTGTCACCGCCGAAAAATGAATCCCAGATGATCAGGACTGCGCCAACACAAATAGCCGAGTCAGCGATATTGAATGCCGGATAGTGGCTGGTTTTCCAGTAGAAATCGAGGAAATCCACCACAAAACCATGCATCAGACGATCGACAAGATTTCCCAGCGCGCCGCCAATCACCAGAGTATAAGCCAGGTTTAGGCGCCACAATCCAGCCGATTGCCGTCTAAGCCAAACGGTCAGCAACACACTGAAGCCGACGGCGACGGCGGTGAACAACCAACGCTGCCAGCCACCGGCATCACTAAGGAAGCTGAAGGCTGCGCCGTAGTTGCGCACATAGGTCAGATTAAAAAAAGGCAACAGCTGCACCGACTCATACAGCTTGAAGTTACCCAATACCCACTGTTTGGACAGCTGGTCAGCCAAAAAAGCCAACACAGCCACCCAATACCAGCGCAGGCCACTTTGTTTCCAGTCTGCGGGCATGTTTATTATCCTCAGGCGAACAGGCGTTGTTCACCTTCTCCTTCGATATTGGTCACACAGCGGCCACACAGCAGTGGATGCTCAGCGATCTGGCCAACGTCTTCTCTGTGGTGCCAGCAGCGGTCACACTTGGCCGCTTCGGACTTGGCGACGCAGAGCTTAAGTGATGCCAGTTCAGTTTCACGGGCATCGGCAGGTGCATCGGCAAGCGGCTTGACCACAGCCTTGGAGGTCAGCAGCACAAAGCGCAGCTCGTCACCCAGTTTGGCCAAAGCTTCAGTCAGCGCTGCATCGGCAAACAGAGTTACCTCGGCTTCCAGCGCGCCGCCGATCAGTTTATCGCGGCGGCCCTGCTCCAGCGCCTTGTTGACTTCATCACGAACCTGCAGCAACTGAGCCCAGTATTCATCACTCAGATCTGAGTCCAACTGTACGGCCTTGAGGCCCTGGAACCATTCCTGAGTAAACACATAGGCGTCACGCTTACCCGGCAGCAACTGCCAGATTTCATCGGCAGTGAAGCTGAGGATAGGGGCAACCCAACGCACCATGGCTTCGGCAATCAGATACAGAGCCGACTGACAACTGCGACGGGCGTGACCATCACGCTTGGCGGTATACTGTCTGTCCTTGATGATATCCAGATAGAAGCTGCCCAATTCAACCGAGCAGAATTGCATCAGCTTCTGGGTCACTATGTGGAAGTTGTAAGCATCATAGGCTTCCAACAACTCTTCCTGCAGCTTGGCAGCGCGGCGCACCACCCAGCGATCCAGCGCCACCATGTCTTCGATGGCGATCATGTCTGTCTCTGGCTCAAAACCGCTCAGGTTGGCCAGCAGGAAGCGGGCTGTGTTACGGATACGGCGATAAGCATCGGCGCTACGGTTGAGGATCTCATCGGATACCGTCATTTCACCGCTGTAGTCGGTAGAAGCCACCCACAGACGCAGAATATCGGCGCCCAGTTTGTTGGTTACCTGCTGTGGTGCAATCACATTGCCGATAGACTTGGACATCTTGCGGCCCTTGCCATCCACGGTAAAGCCGTGAGTCAGTACCTGCTTGTAAGGAGCCTTGCCGTTCATGGCAGTTGAAATCATCAGTGATGACATAAACCAACCACGGTGCTGATCCGAGCCTTCCAGATAGAGGTCAATTCCCTGCCCCTGGAATTCAGGGCGGGCGGCAACCACTGATGAGAAGGTCGAACCTGAGTCATACCAAACATCCAGAGTGTCGGTCACTTTGCGGTATTGGGCCGCATCTTCACCCAGGATCTCAGACTCATCCAGATCCCACCAGGCTTGAATGCCCTGCTGCTCAATGCGATGAGCAACACGCTCCATCAAGGCCACGCTGTCTGGATGCAGCTCTTCGGTTTCCTTGTGAACAAACAGAGTGATAGGCACGCCCCAGGTACGCTGGCGCGAGATACACCAGTCAGGACGGTTCTCGACCATCTTCTCAATCCGGCTCTGTCCCCAATCCGGGATCCACTGAGTTTGCTCAATTTCACCCATGGCTTGAGCACGCAGCCCTTTGTTATCCATGGAGATAAACCACTGCGGTGTGGCGCGGAAGATAATAGGAGTCTTGTGGCGCCAGCAGTGAGGGTAGCTGTGACGATAAGCTTCGCGGTGCAGCAAGGCACCTTTTTCCTGCAGCAGCGCTACAATTTCATCATTGGCCTTGAACACGTGCTTGCCGGCAAACAGCGGGGTATCTGCCTTGTAAACGCCGTTATCACCCACAGGGTTAGCCACTTCCAGACCATACTGCTGGCCAACCACAAAGTCGTCCTGACCGTGTCCAGGGGCAGTGTGTACCACACCGGTACCGGATTCTGTGGTCACGTGATCGCCAAGAATCGCCGGTACACTGAAATCATAGAAAGGATGTTGGAACTGCATCAACTCAAGCTCGGCACCTTTGGCACGACCAAGGATCTGATGGCTCTTAACGCCATAACGGGCGATACAGCTTTCCACCAAGGCTTCCGCCAGAATAACGGCTTGCTTGGCGCCGTCTTCAGACTCTACCTCTACCAGCACATAGTCCAAATCCGGGCTCAGAGACAGTGCGCGGTTGGCAGGCAAGGTCCAGGGAGTAGTGGTCCAGATAACCATGGAGACTTGGGCTTGGTAGGCGTCAACACCAAAAGCGGCCAGAACCTTAGCCTTGTCCGCAGCGGTAAAGGCCACGTCTATAGCCGGTGAAGTCTTGTCTTCATATTCCACTTCGGCTTCGGCCAGGGCAGAACCACAGTCGGTACACCAATGCACCGGCTTAACCCCTTTGTGCAGGTGGCCGTTATCAATCACTTTGGCCAATGAGCGAATGATGTTGGCCTCAGTGCTGAAATCCATGGTCAGGTAAGGTTTAAACCAGTCACCGAGCACACCGAGACGGATAAAGTCATTGCGCTGACCATCCACCTGTTTGGCGGCATACTTACGGCACTCGTCACGAAACTCGGCAGCAGAGATTTTCTGCCCTGGCTTACCCACTTTCTGTTCTACCTTGAGTTCAATCGGCAGACCATGACAATCCCAACCGGGAACGTAAGGCGCATCAAAGCCAGACAAAGTCTTGGATTTGATAATAATATCTTTGAGGATCTTGTTAACTGAGTGACCAATATGAATATCGCCATTCGCATATGGAGGGCCATCGTGCAGAACGAAAAGCTTGCGGCCAATACGGCTATCACGGATCTGTTGGTACAGATTCTCCTCGGTCCAGCGTTTCAACATCTCTGGCTCGCGATTTGCCAAATTACCACGCATCGGAAACTCGGTTTCCGGCAAATTCAAAGTTGATTTATAGTCGCTCATTGATCCTAATACCATTAATTTAGCTAAGAGAGCTCAGCCTGCTTCATTGCTGAGTAAGGCGCGAGCCTCATCAGCGTCATTCATTATTTGTTTCTTAAGTGCCTCAAGGGACTCGAACGGTTTCTCGTCACGGATCTTGGCCACTAATTCCACTTCTACTTTACGCCCGTAGAGGTCACCGTCAAAGTCAAACAGGTGCACTTCCAACTGGCAGTTTTGTCCTTGAACCGTCGGGCGAAAACCCACATTGGCAACACCATCGTATTGCTCACTGCCGTCCCACCAGAGCCTGACCGCAAAGACGCCCCTAACAGGAACCACTTTACGCTTCATAGCAATATTAGCTGTGGGGAACCCCAGCGTCCGGCCCAGCTTTTTGCCATGGGCCACCTTACCACTGAGAGTATAGGGATGTCCCAATAAACGTCTGGCCTGATCAAGATTGCCCTTGGCCAGCGCTTCTCTGACCATGGTGGAACTGACCCGGTGATCGCCAACCAAAAAGCTTTGGGTACTGACTACCGCAAAACCATGTTGTTCACCGGCTGTTCGAAGCAGTTCAAAGTTGCCCTGACGCGCCCGTCCAAAACAGAAATCATCACCAACCACCAGATACTTGACCCCAAGTTTACGCACCAGCAGCTCTTCGACAAACTCCTTGGCCGGCATTTGGGCAAACTTTTGATTGAAATTGACACACACAAGTCTGTCTATTCCCAGTTCAGCAAGCAACCTGACCTTATCACGAAGCAGGCTCAAGCGCGCAGGGGCATCCTGGCCGCGAAACAGTTCCTGCGGTTGCGGCTCAAATGTCATCAGGGTGGCGGGCAAACCAAAGTGACGCGCCTTCTTGACCAGATTGGCTATCACTTCGGCATGGCCCCTGTGTACACCATCAAAGTTACCTATGGTCAGCACACAACCGCGATGGGCCGGCAATATATTGTGTATTCCGCGAATCAGTTCCATGAAATCAATGACTGCTCAAACGTAAATTGGCGGATTATATAACAGCTCGGCAGCAGAATCAGCCCTCAGTTCCGGGCTTTGAGCCGCCACGGACGGATCCCAAGTAGTACCAGTGCCATAAAGTACCCTAAAGCACCGCCGAGTATCAGGGAAAACAGATGACTAACTCGCTCAATAAATGACCACTCAAGCCATTGAGCCTGCTCTGGTGAAAAATAGATCAGCAGGCAAACCATTGCCGCTGTTGCCAATAAAGTCTTGATAAAAAAGATAATAGTTTGCCTACTAACTCTATATACACCAGCCAGGTGCAAACCTCGATATAACAGGGCGGCGTTAAGTAAAGCAGACAGCGAAGTGGCGATCGCCAGTCCTACATACCCAAATGGCACCGCAAAAATAATATTGAAACCCATGTTGCTAACCATAGCAATGATGCCATAACGCACAGGTGTCTTAGTGTCCTGACGGGCATAATATCCGGGCGCCAGCACCTTGATCAGCATAAAACTCAACAAACCTGTGCCGTAGGCCACCAGAGAATAGGAAGCCATTTCCACGTCACTAATGCTAAAAGCGCCACGCATAAAAAGCACCATCAACATGGGCTGAGCCAATACAATCAGCCCCATCATGGCCGGTAAACCCAGCAGCAGAATGGCGCGAATCCCCCAATCCATGGTGCGACCAAAGCCCTCACCCTCGGCATTGACATGTTTTTTGGACAAGGCAGGCAAAATAACTGTGGCAATGGCGATACCAAATAACCCCAGCGGAAACTCCAACAAGCGGTCAGAATAATAGAGCCAACTGATGGAACCTGTGACCAGAAAACTGGCGATAAAAGTGTCCAGCAGCAGGTTAATTTGCGACACAGAAACCCCAAATAATGCCGGGATCATCAGAGTACGGATTTTGACCACTCCGGGATGATTCCAGCCCCATGAGGGCTTGACCAACGCTTTTTCCTGCAGCAGAAAAGGAATTTGAAACAAAAACTGAATCACACCGCCGAAGAATACTCCCCAGGCCAAACCTATTTCAGGCTTATCAAGGGTGGGGCTCAACCACAGGGCTGCAGCGATAATGGCAACATTGAGAAATACCGGGGTAAAAGCTGAAACGGCAAAGCGGCCCCGGGTATTGAGAATCGAGCCGGCCAAGGCGGTGAAAGTGATAAACCATAGATAGGGAAAGGTAATCTTCAACATTAACGAGGCCAGTTCAAACTTGGCGCCGTCAGGCTCACCATTAACCCAGGCCATAAACCAGCCGGCACCGAACAAAGCCGTCAGTATTGGCGAAGCCAGAACCCCAATCAGGGTCACTATTGTCACCAATAACCCCAAGGTACCGGCAACCTTTGATAATAAGATTTTGACTTCTTCGCTGGACTCTTTCTCCTGATATTGAGTCAATACAGGTACAAAGGCCTGAGCAAAGGCACCCTCAGCAAACAATCGCCGCAAAAAGTTAGGGATCTTATTGGCAAAAAAGAACACATCGGCACTGCTGCCTGCGCCCATCAAGTTGGCGACTACCACATCCCGTATTAATCCCAACACACGGGAAATCAAGGTCATGACGCTGACAATGGCGCCGGACCGTACCAATTTTTTGCTCAAATATTCCCCCAGAAGACTCAGGCCGCCATAAACGGCGACAAGTCTCAAAAATTCCACTTAAGCTCTGTCACATGCCAGCAATTGCTGGTAGAATTGCGCCACATCTTACACGAGTTGGGTTGAGGATAGCCAAATCAGGTTGGATTAATTTATCTTTATGATGGATATTCAATCATTGTCATTGACAAAGTGGCGAAAACCGGGCATTCTCCTCGGCCTTTAAAAGTATCAAATCCAGTTTTTAGGAGTTGCACCTTGGCTAATAGCAAGACTGCAAAGAAGCGCGCGCTTCAATCAGAAAAGCGTCGTCAACACAACGCTAGCCGTCGCTCTATGTTGCGTACCTACGTGAAAAAAGTTATCGCTGCTATCAAAGCTGGCGATCACAAAGCGGCTACTGAAGCTTTCGCTGTTGCACAACCCATTCTTGACCGTATGGCAACCAAAGGCCTGATCCACAAGAACAAGGCTGCCCGTCATAAGGCTCGTCTGAACGCTCGTATCAAAGCACTGGCTGCTTAATTCGATACAAGCATAAAAAAAACCGGCATTTGCCGGTTTTTTTATATCTGAAATTCAATAACATCAATGACAATAGATGTTATTCAACAGCTTGATGATTTCGCGCACTTCTTCACTCTTGAGCGAATAGTACACTGTCTGGGCTTCTTTGCGGGTTGCCACCAGATTGTCTTTACGCAACCAAGCCAGATGCTGAGACAAAGCCGACTGACTCAATCCCAGTTTCTTGTTCATTTCCCCAACGCACATCTCTCCCTCACTCAGGAGATAGCACAGAATAAATAAACGCCTCTCATTGGCCAGCGCCTTCAATAATACGACGGCATGGTCCGCTCGCTGCTGCATCAACTCAATATTCATGACGAGCCTATTCTCCTAATACAAACTCCGTCCCTAATATAGCCTTGCCTTACGGAGATAGTCGGGACATAAAGCACACTTTTTGTTAGATTGTTTTCAAAAATGGGACATACCTAATAAAAACAAAGGAAACACATGAAAAACTATCGAACCGCCCTGTTACTTCCACTGTTGATTTCATCACTTATTGGCTGTCAATCCCCCTCACCTTCCGATACAAATCAACTGCTTGCTGAATCATTGCAGCAAAAAGCCCTAGGTTCTGACCTCGGCTTTCAAATTGTGGAATCTTTAACAGTGGAAGTTGGCCCTCGCCTGGCTGGTAGCCCAAAAGACGCTGTGGCAGTTGCCTGGGCGGAAAAAAAGCTGCAGTCACTGGGTTTTGACCGTGTTTATAAAGAAGCAGTGGAAGTCCCGGTGTGGGAACGCGGTGAAGCCAGTGCCAGCATAGTGGCCCCCTTCCAACAGCCTCTGGTTATCACGGCATTAGGAGGTAGTGTGGCCACTCCGGCAGAAGGGATCACGGCCAAGATAGTTCGTTTCGACAGCCTGGCTGCACTTAAAGAAGCCAATCCTGATGATGTTACCGGGAAAATTGTCTTTATCGATCAGAAAACCGAGCGCCACAAGACAGGTAAAGGTTATGGCAAGAGCGTAGGTGGCCGCTCACGAGGAGCAATAGAGGCCGCGCGAAAAGGTGCCTTGGCGATAGTTATCCGTTCGATAGGTACAGATCATGACCGTATGGCCCATACCGGCACCATGCGTTATGAAGAAGGCTTAAAGCGGATCCCGGCAGCGGCCATGTCGGCGCCGGATGCGGATCTGGTCAATGCCATGCTCAAGCGATCTGCCGATATCACCCTCGCTTTAAAGATGTCACCCGAGAACAAGGGCAGTGCCATTTCCTATAACGTCATCGCCGAAGTCACCGGCAGCAGCAAGCCAGATGAAATCGTGCTGATTGGCGCTCATCTGGACTCCTGGGATGAAGGCACGGGAGCCATAGATGACGGTGCCGGGGTCGCGATTGTCACCGCTGCCGGTAAGCTTATCCAGGATTTACCGGAAAAACCTGCACGCACAGTACGTGTCGTGCTCTATGCGGCCGAAGAGATAGGCTTGGTTGGTGGTAAGGCTTATGCCAAGGCCCACGCTGCAGAGCTGGATAAACACTATATCGCCGCCGAATCCGATTTCGGGGCTGGCCCTATCTATCGCATCGACTTTCAGGTCAATGAGCAAGTGCTGCCCAAACTACAGCAACTGACCCAAGTAATGCAGCGAAACGGCGTTGCCGCAGGTGACAACAGCGCCTATGGTGGCCCGGATGTTTCCATGCTACCGGCCAGTGGCGTTCCTGTGGCGTCCCTGCGCCAGGATGGTACCGATTACTTTGACTACCACCATACCCCCAACGATACCCTGGACAAGATAGATCCCAAGGCGCTGGCACAAAACGTTGCGGCCTATGCCCAGTTCGCCTATTTGATGGCACAGTCAGAACTGGAACTGCGGCCGCTGCCTGCCAAACAGTAAATCACACACGCTTTAGAAGCAAAAAGCCGTTCAATAATGAACGGCTTTCTTATCTTTATATATCGGGACGGGGTATCAGCTCTGTTCTTCCCGCAAAAACACAGGGGAGCCTGGGCTGGACTCGGCTTCACTGTAATAATAGCCGGCGCTGTTAAATGCCTTTAATCGCTCCAGAGTCTGTTCCTCTTGCTCCAACAGGTAGCGCGCCATCATGCCTCTGGCCTTCTTGGCGTAGAAGCTTATTACCTTATACTGACCATTTTTGCAGTCTTTGAACACCGGCGTGATAATACGTCCGGCAACCTGCTTGGGCTTAACCGCCTTGAAGTACTCGTTGGACGCCAAATTCACTACAATATCATCCCCTTGCTGAGCCAATGCCTGATTAATGGCATCTGTGATGATATTCCCCCAGAAGGCGTACAGGTTACTGCCCCTGGGATTAGCCAAAGAGGTACCCATTTCTAACCGATAAGCTTGCATCAAGTCCAGAGGCCTCAACAGACCATAGAGTCCGGATAAAATACGCAGATGCTGCTGAGCCCGAGCAACCGTTTCCGGGGCAAGGCTGTCTGCATCCAGACCTGTGTATACGTCACCACGGAAAGCATAGAGTGCTTGCTTGGCATTCTCGGGGGTGAATTCAGGCTGCCACTCGGCGAATCTGGCGGCATTCAAGCCAGCAATTTTGTCACTGACTTTCATCAAAGAAGCAATATTGGCTGGGGTCAGATCCCGGCAAACCTGAATAAGCTCGCTGCTGTGCTCGAGAAACTGTGGCAGGCTGTATTCAGATACCGCCGCCGGGTTGTCATAATCCAGCGTCTTGGCCGGTGAAACCAAAATCAGCATATTCACTCCGTCTTATTTGGTATAGAACTGCCCATGATACTGGCAGTAAATAAAAAAACCACGCATTGATAGCGTGGTTTTTCCGATGGCCCCAATCTGGGGCCGGATTCAGTTACCAGCCTTTGTCACTGCGAACCACAGGTTCACCGGTCCAGATACCCTCTTCAATATGTTCTTCAAGCTCAGGAAACTTGCTCTTGTCAAACACAGGTTCTTTGCCTTCACTCAACTGATCGCGGTAATCATTAATCACCCGCATGGCAATACCGGAAAGTAGTACCAAGGCAATGATGTTGACTGTCGCCATCAAGCCCATGGAAAGATCGGCCAAATTCCATACCAAGGTTATTTTCGCCACAGCTCCAAACATCACCATGCCTAGCACACACAAGCGGAACAGGGGCAACACCTTACGGCTATTATTGGAAAGGAACAGCACATTGGTTTCGGCATAAGAGTAGTTGGCGATTATTGAGGTGAAACAAAACAGTAAGATGGCAAAAGCCACAAAAAAGCCACCCCAATCTCCAACATGAGTGGTCAATGCCGCTATTGTCAGTTGGATCCCTTTGTCCCCCTCGCCGATATTAACACTGCTGAGATCACCGGCCAGCAAAATTATTGCGGCTGTTGCACTACAGATAACAATAGTGTCCATAAACACCCCTATCATCTGTACAAACCCCTGGGAGGCAGGATGGTTTGGTGTCGGTGAGGCGCTGGCAGCGACGTTGGCAGCACTCCCCATGCCCGCCTCGTTAGAGAACAAACCACGAGCGATCCCGGACTGCATCGCCTGAGCCACAGTATAAGCCACCCCACCGGCAGCGGCCTCTTGCCAACCGAAGGCGCTGTTGACTATCAGTTTGAGAATGGTCGGCAATTGCTCAATATTCATCCCGACAACGACCAAGGCGATCAAGATATAAGCAAAAGCCATAATAGGTACAACTACCTCGGATACCCGCGCAACTTTACGCAGCCCACCCATGATGACCAAGCCACTGGTGATCACCAGCAGAATACCTATCCAATAAGTTGCTTTAATGTCAAACCAGTAAGCCTCTTTGACATCAAACACAATTTCCAATGCCCCCGTAATGGTATTGGCCTGAACGGCATTGAAAACCAAACCAAAGGCGATGATCAAGAATACGGAGAAAAGAATCCCCATCCAGCGCTGGCCAAGCCCCCTTTCCATATAATAAGAAGGACCGCCACGAAACTGGTCATCTTTATCTTTTACTTTATAGATCTGAGCCAGAGTAGACTCAATCATGGCCGTAGCCATACCCAACAGAGCGATGAGCCACATCCAAAAAACTGCACCAGGGCCACCTGCACCTATGGCAACGGCCACCCCGGCCATATTACCGGCACCGACTCTTGCGGCCATACTGGTACAAAATACCTGAAATGAAGACAAGCCGCTGTCACAGCCCTGCCTACTGGTAGCCATCACCTTGGCAGAATGCCCCAGGTGAGTGAGCTGAATGAACAAAAGCCTTAGAGTGAAGTACAAGCCAGCGCCCACCAAGGCATAGACCAATAGTTTTCCCCAAAGCAGAGAGTTCAAAAAATCGACTATGGTTTCTATTATCATAATTGTAAGCTTTCCCGTGACAAACCTGGCCCATCTCTGACGGTATATCGCCAAGTTTGTGGTTAAGATTCCTTCCTGAATGAAAAAGGATAAGCATCGGCCAGTTTCTTTTCGAATTATCCTACATACCCCAAGGTATGCCGGCCGGGCTTGAGGGCGAAGAAAATAGCATAGGAACTTGAAATTACCGCGTGATCAAGATCACACTTAATCACTCGACCGACAGTAAATTCACCATAAAAATACCAGAACAAACTAGAGTTTTAACTTGAACAACAATGGTGTCACACGAATTTTCTAAAAAAACCACCAGCTAAACAAACTTTCAAAACTTGGATGTTGGGCACGTTTTTGTAATAAAACTACAAATATAGTAGCCACAAGATAATCTGATTCACTTTTAGCTAGCTCAAGCGAGGCACGATATGACCCAAAAGCAAGAGATAGGTGCACTGAAGAAATTTGTCCGGGCCACTAACTTCCTGGCAACCTCACAGATTTACCTCAAGCACAATGTATTGTACAAACGCCCGTTACAACACAGTGATATAAAGCCAAGGCTCTTGGGCCATTGGGGAACCTGCCCGGGGATCAACTTTGTATATGCTAACGTGAACAGATTGATTACCAAGCACAAGCGTCCGTTCCTCTATCTGGTTGGCCCGGGCCACGGTTTCCCCGCCGTACAGGCCAACCTCTTCCTTGAAGGCTCTCTAAGCCACTTCTATCCAGAAACCATCCCCTACAACGAAACCGGTATTGAAGATATCTGCCGTAAATTCTCCGCCGCTTACGGTTACCCTTCACATGCCAACCCCGAAGCTCCGGGACAAATCCTTGAAGGGGGCGAGCTAGGCTACTCCTTGTCTGTAGCCTGGGGTGCGGTGCTGGATAATCCAGACTTGATTGCCGCAGTGCTTGTCGGTGACGGCGAATCTGAAACTGGTCCACTGGCTGCATCCTGGTATGCCAACCGCCTGGTTTCTCCCGCCACCAACGGTGCCATACTGCCGATTGTTCATATTAATGGTTACAAGATTTCCGGCCCTACCCGTATGGGACGCATGAGCCACGAAGAGCTGGAACTTGAATTCAGAGGCCTGGGTTACCATCCCATCATAGTGGACAGCGAGCAGGAAGAAGATGTCTACCTGCAGATGACCAAGGCGATGGATACGGCTTATGAGATGATTAACGATATTCAGAAACGTGCCCGCAACGGCGAAGATGTCGTCAAGCCACGTTGGCCGGTAATCCTGATGCGTACAGCAAAAGGCTGGACAGGTGTTCCCGAATACGATGGCAAGAAACTCGAAGGCAACTGCGAGTCTCACCAGGTAATTGTCAATAAGTGTGCCACCGACAAAGGTCATCTGGCCGCATTAGATGGCTGGCTCGACAGCTACAAGTTCTCCGAACTCTACTCCATCAACGAGCAGAACCAGATTGTCTTCGACAAAGACATCCAGTCACTGCTGCCCCCAGCGGAGCTCTGCTGTGGCCGTCAAAAGATGAGCTATGGTGGTGAAGTGGTGCGCGCCCTCAGCAATCCTGACCTATCCAAGCTGGCCTACGGCCCTGAAGTCCCAAGAGGCCATCGTGGTTACTCCATGCTGAAAATGGGTCAGTGGATGCGCGAAGCCTTCCGCCTCAATAAAGATCAGCGCAACCTGCGGATCTTCAGCCCGGATGAAACTTATTCCAACCAGCTGCAAGCAGTATTTGAAGCCACAGATCGCGCCTGGCAATGGCCAATTGAAAGCTGGGATGAAGATATGAGCCGTGATGGTCGGGTCATGGAGCTGTTATCTGAAAACCTGCTGTTCGGCATGATGCACGGCTACACAGTTACCGGCCGTCACGCCATGTTCCCTACCTATGAATCCTTCTCTCAGGTAGTGTCTTCCATGGCCGACCAATATTGTAAGTATGTCTATGCCAGCCAAGGGGTTCACTTCCGTAAGCCGCTGCCGGCCTGTAACGTAGTTCTCTCCTCTCTGCTGGAGCGTCAGGATCACAACGGTTACTCTCACCAGAACCCTTCTTTCCTGGGGGCCATGCTTGAGAAACACCCCAAGATAATCTCGGCTTACCTGCCAGCCGATGCCAACACCACTTTGGTTTACACAGAGCGAGCTTTCGCCGACCGTGACAAGTTGAATATTCTGGTCGCCGGTAAGAAAGAGCTGCCGCAATGGCTGAGCCTTGAAGAGGCCCGTAAACAAGCCAAAGAAGGTGTAATGGTGTGGGATTTTGCCTCTGATGAAAACCCGGATGTCGTCTTGGCAGGTTGTGGTGACTATGTCACTCAGGAGTGTATGGCGGCATTGGTATTAATCCGCGAATTACTGCCAAGAGTGCGTATCCGCTTTGTCAGCGTCACTGAATTACACAGCAGTGGTCTGGGTAGCCTTAAATTCCAGGAAAAGCCTTGGTTGATGGATGAGATATTTACCGAAGACAAAGGTGTGGTATTTAACTATCACGGTTATCCAAACACCATCAAAAAACTGATCTTCGATTACAAAGGTAGCCATAGATTCAGAATTAAGGGTTATGAAGAAGAAGGCTCAACCACCACGCCATTTGATATGGGCGTACGTAACGGTACTTCTCGTTATCACCTGGTAATAGATATGGCTTACAAATTATTCCAGCAAGGTGTTATTGATGAGACCCGTCACGTAGCGATTACCACAGATATGCTGCAACGTTTGGTTGACCATAGAAACTATATCAAGGCCAATGGTGTTGATCCTGAGTATATCGAAAACTGGATTTGGACCCGTTAAGCTGAACCATAGCTAAACAAAAAGCAAAAATTTTAGTTAAGAAATTGTTTTGCAAAAATAAAAAAGCGCCTTCTAACAGGCGCTTTTTCTTTAGTCTCAATTGTTAAAAAACCAAGCAGTTCAAATAGTGAACAATAAAATTATCGCTTGAAAAGTGGAAAATTGCTTTATTTCAATGGATAATTGAGCCAGCTAGCTAAAACACTAAACGGAACCCCACATTAAGTGCTAGTCGTGTTTCCTATACGGGACATATGGGTAATTAAATAGCAATGGACTTGGAGAACATGATGAATAAGACATTTAAAGTATTGTTGCTTGCATCTATGATGCCTTTTGCAGCATCTGCAGCAGATGAGCTCAGCCCATGGTATGTCGGTGCTGGCCTCGGCGTAAACAACTACGAACCAAACTGTGATCAGAAAACCATGAAAACCTGTGGTGAAGACGATCCATATGCTTGGGACGTATTTGCAGGTTACCTGTTCAATGATTACTTCGGTGTAGAACTGGGGTACCGCGACCTGGGTCGTGCCGAATGGACCGACTATAGCAACAAACTCAACGACGTTGGTGTCAAGGGCGCCACTCTGGGCTTGGTGGCTTTCTGGCCTTTCGCCGATAAGTGGAGCCTGTCTGCTGAAGCCGGTGCCATGAACTACCACATTTCCAACAACAAACAATGGGGTAGCGAGTACTACAGCGATAGCGGTGTTGCGCCTTACTTCGGTGCCGGTATCGGTTACAACATCACAGAGAACCTGAAACTGGCCGCCAAGTATCGTCGTTATGAAAACCTCGACGAAGAAAAGTGGAACACTCTGGAAATGGAAAGTAACTACTGGGGTCTTGAACTGAGCTACCGTTTCGGCAGCACTTCAAAACCAGCCCCTGTAGTCGCTCCTGTGGTCGTAGAACCCGTTGACAGCGACAACGACGGTGTTAACGACGATATGGACCAGTGTCCAAACACACCAGCCAACCACAAGGTAGACGCCAATGGCTGCTCTATCTATGTTGAAAAACTGGAAACATTGGAAGTTAAAGCTGAGTTCGATAACAACTCATCTGTACTGAAAGCCGACTCTATGGCTGAAATCCAGAAAGTTGCTGACTTTATGAGCAAGTATCCTAAAGCTGATCTGGAAATCGCCGGCCACGCCTCTCTGCCAGGTAAAGCCGATTACAACCAGTGGCTGTCTCAAAAGCGCGCCGACGCAGTTGCCAAAGTACTGGTTGAACAGTATGGCATCGATGCCAGCCGTATCAGCGCCAAGGGCTACGGTGAAAGCCAGCCGCTGATGCAGGGTTCTTCTGCAGAAGCCAACAAGGTTAACCGCCGTATCGAAGCTCTCCTGAGCTTTAAAGAAAAAGAAGCCCTGCTGAAATAAGCTGAACTTCTTCTGAAAAAGTCGCTGCCCTGCAGCGACTTTTTTATTTTCACTCTTTTTTGTCATTAGAATTCCCTCGGCTATGGGAGTACACTTCCTTTAACCGACAACGGCCTTCATTGACAATTTCTCACCATTTTTGTAATTTTTTTTCAATCCTGGTTGGAAACAGAGGCAAAATCGCTTTTAATAGCGTAATGCAATTTCCGCGTAAACGGCCGCAATCTGAGAAGGATGTTTTTCATGGCAAACACACTCACGCAACTCAAATCCGTTACAACCATAGTTGCTGATACCGGTGACATCGAGGCGATCAAGCTCTATCATCCACAGGATGCCACCACCAACCCATCGCTGATCCTCAAAGCCTCGCAAATCCCAGAGTATGCGCCACTGATCGATGATGCGATTTCCTGGGCTAAAGCTCAGAGCCAGGATCCACAGCAACAACTGGAAGACGCCGCAGATAAGTTGGCTGTCAACATAGGGGTGGAAATTCTCAAGCTGGTACCGGGACGTATTTCAACCGAAGTAGATGCTCGCCTTTCATTCGATAAAGCCGGCTCAATTGCCAAGGCCAACAAGCTGGTTAAACTCTATGAAGCGGCCGGTATCGACAAGTCTCGCATTCTGATCAAACTGGCTTCCACCTGGGAAGGCATCAGCGCCG
Source organism: Shewanella chilikensis (assembly GCF_037953065.1). Lineage (NCBI taxonomy): Bacteria > Pseudomonadati > Pseudomonadota > Gammaproteobacteria > Alteromonadales > Shewanellaceae > Shewanella > Shewanella chilikensis. The sequence continues at coordinate 3,309,775 of NZ_CP149966.1, forward strand.
CCAAGGAACTGGAACAAAAGGGTATCAACTGCAACCTGACACTCTTGTTCAGCTTCGCCCAGGCCCGAGCCTGCGCCGAAGCCGGAGTTTACCTGATTTCACCCTTTGTCGGCCGCATTCTCGACTGGTATAAAAAAGATACTGGCAAAGAATATAATGCCAGTGAAGATCCTGGTGTGATCTCAGTGACCCAGATTTACAACTATTACAAACAGCATGGTTATCAGACTGTGGTTATGGGCGCCAGCTTCCGTAACACAGGTGAAATCATTGAACTCGCCGGCTGTGATCGCCTGACTATAGGCCCATCTTTGCTGGAAGAACTGGCCAACTCAAACACCCAGATAATAACCAAGCTGCAACCGGCCACTGAAACCCAAGAGCCACCCAAGCCACTGACCGAGGCTGAGTTCCGCTGGGAGTTCAACGAAGATCCCATGGCAGTGGAAAAACTGGCCGAAGGTATCCGTAACTTTGCCATAGATCAGGGCAAACTCGAGACCATGCTTAAAGCTAAACTGAGCTAATCAAGGATTGTTCTGAAACTGAAGATCAGGGACTACTCATGACACATTTGACTCAATCTGCTACCTGGCAGACTCTCAAGGCGATGAGTGCAGATCTGCCTCACATGCGTGAACTCTTTGCCGAAAACCCGCAGCGCTTTGATCAACTGTCGATTAAAGATTGTGGACTGCTGTTGGATTTCTCCAAGAACCGCCTCACTGAGGCGGTTCTGCAGGAGTTACTCAAGCTCGCCCGAGAAGCCGGACTTGAGCAAAAAATAGCGGCTATGTTTGCCGGCGAAGCAATCAATACCACGGAGCAGCGTGCCGTGTTGCACACAGCCCTGAGAGCTCCGGCCGATGCAGATATTCGTGTCGATGGCGTCAATGTGGTCCCTGAAATTCAGCAAACCCTGGCTCAAATGGAGGCTTTTGTCGAGTTGCTCTATTCAGGTCAGTGGCGCGGCTATACCGGCAAGAAAATCACAGATCTTGTCTCCATAGGAATTGGCGGTTCCTTCCTCGGCCCCAAGATTATCTCCGAGGCCCTGCGTCCCTATTGGAACGGTAAGCTACAGTGTCATTTCGTCGCCAATGTCGACGGCACGGCCATCAGTGAAAAACTGAAGAAGCTGGATCCTGAAACCACCCTGTTCCTGATGTCGTCAAAATCCTTTGGCACTCAGGAAACCCTGACCAACACCCTCAGCGCCAAAGAGTGGTTCCTGGCCAAAGGCGGCTCACAGCAAGATATCGGCAAACACTTTGCGGCAATTACCTCCAATGTCGCCAAGGCAACGGCGTTTGGCATAGATGAAGACAATATCTTCCCCATGTGGGATTGGGTTGGCGGGCGTTATTCTCTTTGGTCGGCCATAGGTTTGCCCATAGCCGCCCTGATAGGCATGGATAACTTCAAAGCACTGCTGGCAGGCGCCAGAGCTATGGATGTACATTTCGCATCCAGGCCCCTTGAGCAGAATATGCCTGTGATCATGGGCCTGCTCTCTGTATGGTACAACAACTTCTTCAATGCCCAGTCCCATGTGGTGTTGACCTACGACCACTACCTCAGAGGACTTCCGGCCTATTTCCAGCAACTGGATATGGAGAGTAACGGCAAGTCCGTCACTCTGGACGGCAATGCAGTGGATTACAGTACAGGCCCGGTCATTTGGGGCGGAGAAGGCACAAATGGCCAACACGCCTACCACCAATTGTTGCACCAAGGTACTGCATTGATCCCGGCTGACTTTATCCTGCCGCTGCAAAGCCATAACCCTATTGGGGAGCATCATGCGCAACTGGCATCCAACTGTTTTGGTCAAACCCAGGCGCTGATGCAGGGACGAACCTTTGATGAAGCCTTGGCCGAACTGGCAGACAGCTCATTCACTGAGGCAGAGAAACAGCTTATTGCCAAACATAAGGTCATGGAAGGCAACAAGCCGAGCAATACCTTGTTGATGGACAAGTTGACCCCTATAACCCTGGGCGCCTTGATTGCCCTTTATGAACACAGGACGCTGGTTCAAGGCGCTATCTGGGATATTAACTCATTCGATCAATGGGGGGTCGAGCTGGGTAAAAAGCTGGGGAATGAAGTACTGTCGCGTATTGGTGCAGAGCTAGACAGTAAGGATCTAGACTCTTCCAGCAATGCTCTAATTAATCTCTTCAGACAAGGTAAAATCTAGCCTTTTCAGCTTACAAATCAAGAAATACCAGCCAGCTCCACTGGCTGGTATTTTTTTACCACCCATCTCATCTAAACGACTTCATCAAAGCATCATCTCGCTTTAACAAAAAAGAAACATTCTTCTTGCACCCTGTTTGCCAAGTATGATATTTAAGTGTTGATAAAACATACAACAAAGGAGGTTGCCATGGATCGTTTGGATTATGGTAGTGCGCTAGATGAAGTCGTTGAAAGACCAAGCCGCTCTCGAAGCTCCAGCAAGAAGCGTAAATGGCGAGAGATTGAAGCATTGAAAGACAAGCATCGTCTGCTGAAAGAGTTACAGGAGATAGACAGCAGTTTTAATTATGATATCGATAGCCTCCTCTGAATATGAGAGTCATTAAAAAAGAGCGCGTAGCGCTCTTTTTTAATATCCATTCAATGCAAGTTAAAGAATATATAATTATCTATCGGCTGTATGAATGTAGTTTCTCAGCTCATCAAACAACTGGTTATCATCACTGCTGAACAAAGGATCCTCTATCAACTTCAATTCACACATACTTTGGATCTTCTGCCAATCCTCATCCTGCAGGCTCTTGGCAAGCAGAGGAAAAATTTCCCTTTCCTCGTATAGCATGTGCTTTTCCTGCAAATCTACATACTCTTTTAATTCAGTAACCAATTTTTCCTTGGCCACGACGACATCATTGAGAATAAGGTTGAGGGTCGCCATCAAGGTTGATGAGGCATCGATTAGCTTTTGATGTTCCTGTTCAAGGCGCCTGGTTGGCTCGGTACGGCTCTCCTTGATAAGAAAGTAGTCATAAATGATGTCTTCGAGCGGATGATGGCTATGCTCGGCATAGCCCTGCATGTACTCAACAACATCCCGTACCAGATTAAAATTGACATGCTCACCTTCGGCCAGCTTCTGGTATTTCCCCTTTAGCAACTTCAGCAATATGGCAATATGCTTGTGGTCATTCATCAATCTTTGCAGCATAGGGCACTCCATCTTGAGTCGGGCCTTTCTAGATAATAGTAGTAAACAGGCCAAAGATTACTCAATACTAACCATAGATGTTTTCCAGGGACATGATAAAGATCAAGGAAAATAACCTTCTAAATCAATAATTCATAAATTAGCGGTAAGTGCAACACCTGTTATCTAAGCACTGTTTGTCCCGTGAGGCTATCCGGCCATCCTGTTATTGGCTCTCATCCAAGCTTTAGCAAGCATATCAGCCCCGCAGACTTTCCTCCATCATCACCAACATTCCTTTGAGAGAACTGCGGATACGATTAAATGCTTCACCGGCAGAGCTGGCTTCGCGCAGGTGCCGCTCGACCATTGAGGTAAAATAGCTCTCCTGCTCTTCTGTCATGTCCAACACGTGAAAGCTACTGCGAATTTCTGTGGTGATCCCCGATAAGGTATCACAGAAACGCTGATCCTGTTGCTGCATGGAATCGCCCAGTTGTTTCATCAACAGGTGTAACCTATCCATCACCCGACGCAGCATCTGCTGGCGTTCTATATCCAATACCCTGGCCTCCAATCCTTCGACCACAACGGCAATTACGTCCCTGAGGCGGCCATACAACACCTCATCCTCGACGGGCATATTCTTGATCAAGAATGACACATGCTTGTCGTTGCACATGGTTCGGTTACCAAAGTCATACAAGCGTCCTTGTTTATCCAAAAGCTCGAAAATATTGGCTTCTATCGGGCTTATCTGGGCATTGTCCGGCACAAAGTACTCGGTGCTGTCTGTGCATATTTTCAGACAGGTATTGAGATTGAGCTGACTCATCAGTTCAAAAAAGGCATCGGCAAGGGCACGAAAGTTATTACAAAGGAAACATTGGCGGAAAAACTGCAGCACGCAGCCATATTGGGACGATTCACTCATGGATTGAAACGCCATGTTTCTCGACATGGACTCAGCCTGCATCAGCGACTGTTTGCGCTGCTGATATTGCGCCACACTGCGAACCTTGGCCAACAGCTCTTTCAACTCAAAGGGTTTGGCGATGAAATCCACCGCCCCAGCCTCATAGGCTTTAAGGCGCTCATTGAGGGTATTCATACCGGAAACAAATACCACTGACGCCTCCCGCCCCTGTGATTGCAAGTGAGCACAGAAGTCCACACCGCTGGAATCCGGTAGGTTGATATCCATCAGGATGATTTCCGGTGTCGCCGATTCCAACGCCGACAAATAAACTGCTGCCGAGTCAAAAACTTGGACTAAGTAATCATCCTGCAAGACTTCCTCTATCAAAGTCAGATAATCAAGATCATCATCCACCACCCAGACAGTTAAATTGTCCATAATTCTCCCTTACTGTCATCAGCAAACCTTATTCCCACCTGCTTGAGCGCCAGAATCAATCCTGTCAGTTCAAAGGGTTTATGCAGTACCGGAAACGGCATCTCATCGGCACTGGAAATCCCTATGTTCTGGATAAAACCGGAGATCAGCAACACCAGCAGGGAGTGTTTAACATTGAGTTTTTGAGCCAGTTCATAGCCGTTGATACCGCCAGGCATCAACACATCTGTGATAAGAAGCTCGGCATCACAACGCTGCTGCTCGTAGCGTTGCAGCACTATGAGGGGGTCGTGGAACAACTCAGCCTCTATTCCCAGCAGGTCGCAATAGTCAGCCATCACTTCCAACATTTCCGGCTCATCATCCACCACTATCGCCTTTATCGGACGCCTGACTCTGGGCACTTCACTTGTGTAGGAGCCAAGCTGAGGTTCAAGTGTCAGTTTGCGACTCTGCGGAAACCATAATCTGAACTCAGTGCCACTCGCCCCAGTATTCAAAATGGCGATATAACCCTTGGAACGTTTAACAAAACCGTACACCATGGCTAGTCCAAGACCTGTGCCCTTGCTCTTGTCCTTGGTGGTAAAAAATGGGTCGAATACCTTGTCCTGAAAGGCTTTTGGAATTCCATTGCCGCTATCAATCACACTGATCCATACATAATGCCCGGGCTCCACCTGGGTCTTGCCTATGGCGATCCCGGGCAGATAACCACTCAAATAGCAACTGCCGGTACGGATCTTGAGCTCTCCCTTGCCCTCCATGGCATCACGACCATTGAGCAGCAGATTCAATAAGGCGTCTTCCAGATCCCCTTTGTCGAGCATCACAGGCTTGTTATCCGGTGCCAGCTCAATACTCAGCGTTATTTGACTGGTCAAGGACTTGGCAAACAACTCCTGCAAACCTTCAATCACCTCATTGACCTGGCAAGGCGCGGCATTGAACTGTTCCTGGCGCGAAAATGACAACAGTCTGCGAGTCAGATCTGTGCCTCGCTGGCAGGCCTTAAAGGCGGTATTGAGGTATTTTTCAGCTTTGGGATCAGAGGTTTTAAGCTGCATTAACTCCAGGTTGCCCTTCAATACCCCGAGAATATTGTTGAAGTCGTGGGCTATGCCACCGACCAACTCCCCAATGGCCTGCATCTTCTGGGTTCTGGCCACGGCCTGCTGCAACTGATGCTGCTCGCTGTAATCGCGACCTATAATGGCGTATACACGCCGACTTCGGGAAATACAGTAACAGTTGAGATGCAATAACTCCCTGCCGCCATCGCCCTTATGACACCAAAGTTCCCCGCTATAACTGCTCTTGCGGTGTAACTGTTCTCGAAAGGAATCACTTTCTTCGCCTTCAAACAACAGGGCGGTCAAATTGGCACCCACCAACTCCCGGTTGGCATATAAGGTCACAGCAGTTGCCGCCGGGTTGGCATAAAGAATAGGTTCCTGCTCAGGTTCGAGACGAAAAAGCAGCAATAAACTATCGGCACCGTCTATAACGGCCTTGAAGCAGAGTTCATCCTCTACCGACTGTGATGAACTGCGACTGAGCTGACATTGATAGATGGCGCCCACCAAAGGGCCGATACTGGCCTGGCATGCAGCCAAATACTCAAACCACCCGGGAGCCGATGAGTGAAAAAACAGCAATAGTTCCGAATCTTTGATGGGCCAGACGGTAAACTTCAACCATTGGTGCAACTCTTGCTGGCCCGCTTCTTTGACCCACTGATTAACACTGCTCCAAAGCGTCAGATAGATAACCGGATCCCGACACCAGCAGGTGACTGACTCAGGCATATCGTTGCCCCCTAACTCTGAACGCTCCACCATCAGCAAGGCCTCTGCCCCTGAGGTATGAACCAAGGTCTGGCACAGGGCCGGCAATACGTCCTGTCCCTGGGTCAAACCCAGTTGCAATTTAGCCAGTTCAATCAGCAGTCGGGACCAGTCGCCAGGGAATTCGGTTTGAGCCGCAGAGGAAAACACGTTAAAGTCCCTTTCCGTTGTTTTTCAGTCATTCAAGCATAGACAAGTTTGCAATATTAGCGACTTATCCAGCTTGCCAAACGCTATAGAGGAGTCTGGGTGACGAGTCAGGAAAGGTGGGTTGGTGCCCATGTCAGCGCCCAGGGTGGCGTGGAAAATGCTCCCCTTAATGCCCACAAGATAGGGGCCAGTGCCTTTGCACTGTTTACCAAAAATCAACGGCGCTGGCAGGCAGCAGCTTTAACCGAACAGTCCATCGCCGCCTTTCAGGAAAACTGCCAACAGCTGGGGTTCAGACCCGAGGCAATTCTGCCCCACGACAGCTATCTGATTAACTTGGGACACCCGGATCCCTTGCTGCTGGAAAAATCCCGCGATGCCTTTGTCGATGAGATGCTTCGCTGCAAACAATTGGGATTAACCTTGCTGAACTTTCATCCCGGCAGCCACTTGCGACAGATAAGTGAAAACCACTGTCTGCGTAACATCAGCGATTCAATCAACCTGGCATTGGCAGCTTGTGATGGCGTCTGTGCCGTCATCGAAAATACCGCGGGCCAAGGCTCCAACCTGGGACACAGCTTTGAACAACTGGCGCAGATCATAGACGGGGTTGAGGATAAATCCCGAGTCGGCGTTTGCCTGGATACCGCCCATATGTTTGCCGCAGGTTACGACATCCGTACTCAGGAAAGCTGCCGGGAAAGCTTTGATGCCTTTGGCCATATCGTGGGCTTTCAATACCTCAAGGGCATGCACCTCAACGACAGCAAGACAGGGCTCGGCAGCCGGGTCGACCGCCACGACTCCTTAGGTATGGGCGAAATAGGCAAAACCGCTTTCGAGTATATTCTCGGCCACCCCGCCACCAAGAGGATACCTTTGATATTAGAAACCATACGCCCAGAGATCTGGCCCGAAGAAATTGCCTGGCTTAAAAGCCTCAGCCGCTGAACCCAAGCCAGCGCCAAAGGGCCGAGACACATGGTGTTCTTAGCCTTATATTTGTCCCTGGCTGATTTCTTTCAAGGCCTTGAGCGCCGCATCGTAATCCGGGTGGTGAGACACATCCGCCACCAACTCACGGTACTTGAGCTGGCCATTGGTATCGATAATAAATATCGCTCTGGCCAGCAAGCCTCGATTTGGGATCAACAAACCATACTTATTACCAAAGTCGCGCCAGACAGAGTCTGACAATACCTTGATTTTATTTACATTCTCCACCTTGCAGAAACGTTTTTGGGCAAAGGGTAAGTCTTCACTGACGGTCAACATGACCACTGAATCATCAAACTTGCTGAACTCTTTATTGAATCTCTTGGTCTGCAGGGCACAGACGCCGGTATCCAGACTGGGAACCGCACTGATAAGTATCGTCTTACCCTTGAAGTCACTTAAGGTCACTGGGGCAAACTTGTCATCCACCACCTTAAACCCTGGAGCAAGCTGGTTAAGCTCGGGCAATTTGCCCATCAAGGTGACGCTCTGGCCACCCATTTTGACTTCGGCGGCCACTTTCCCTTCAGCTGCCATAGCCGTGGCACTTACCAAGGTCAATGCACACACAACACTCCACTTTGTCAGTTGCAACATAGTTTTCTCCCTCGCTGCCGCTTTAAATTTGATCTGGCTAATATAACGAATTATCAGAACACAGGCACAAAAAGACCGGCATCTGCCGGTCTTCTTCTAAGAGCTTACTTGGAAGGTAGCTCTTTGACATGCAGATCCATCTGAGGATATGGAATGCCAATGCCGTTTTCGTCCAGAGACTGTTTAATCTGCTCCATCAGTTCGAAGTATACCCCCCAGTAATCAGCGGACTTCACCCAAGGGCGAACCACATAATTGACCGAAGAGTCAGCCAGTGTGTGCAGACCCACAGTATAGCCAGGCTCTTTCAGTACTTTCTCGTGATTATCGAGAATGCTTGTCAGTATTTGCTTGGTATGACGGATATCAGCATCGTAAGAAACCCCGATCACCAGATCGATACGGCGCTTGTCCATGGCAGAGTAGTTGGTGATGCTACCATTCATGATAGTGGAGTTAGGCACTATGATGACCTTGTTGTCCGGCGTTTTCAGGCGGGTAGAGAAGATGGTGATTTCATCTACAGTACCGGCAACACCTGCGGCTTCAACATAGTCACCCACACGGCAAGGGCGGAACAGTACCATCAAGACACCGGCGGCAAAGTTGGACAGTGAGCCCTGCAGTGCCAAACCCACGGCCAAACCGGCAGCACCGAGAACCGCAACCAGAGAGGCTGTCTGAATACCTAGCTGCCCCAAGGTAGCGATAACGGTAAATACAAACACCACAGCCCAAGCCATATTGGCAACAAAGGAAACCACTGTCTGATCTATCTTGCGCTTGCCCAACATTTTGGCAGTGACTTTCTTGGCCACATTGGACAAATACTTACCGACAAAGAAAATGACAATGGCAAGCAGTATCTTGATGCCATAGGCCGCGATTAACTCGGGCGCTTGTTTGAACAGCCCTTCGAGATTTTCCATTAAAATACTCCCTTACAAACCTTATTTAACTTACTTTTTTAAATCGACCACAAACTCAACCCTGCGGTTAAGGCTGCGACCCAAGACACTGGTATTATCTGCGGCAGGCTGCTTGCTGCCATATCCGTGAGTACTGAATTGTGCCCCCGGAAAACCATAATCCTCAATCAGCACCATTTTGGCACTTTCGGCCCTAGCTGCTGACAAAGGTTGATTTATGGCATCTGAGCCGCTGATGTCGGCATGTCCTTCAATATGCAAGTTTACCTTATATTGATGAAGAAATGCTTTCATTCTGGCAAGTTGCGGCCACTGCGCCAGGGGGATCTGCGCCGAACCCAAGTCGAAATACAGCCTTATTGGATTGGCTGTATCGCAATTTGGGGGATAGACACCACCGGACGTTGTCGGTAAACAGATATCCGTCATGGAGGGGGTCTTATCCAAGACACAACCATTGGCGCTCACAGCTGCCTGTGCCGGGGTATCGGGACAGGCATCTTTAGTGTCAGGGACACCGTCACCGTCAGAATCTTCCCAGGCAAGCACAGCGCTGCTCAGCAACAGCAGCGGAATCCCCCCCGCCAAGCCCAAATAACGATTCACCCAGGCCTCCCTAACTATCAATCCTTCAACTATATAGATGAGTTTCAGGCAGAACACAATCCGCCGCCGGTTCACTTGGCTTTAGTGCGCCAAGTCACAGGTCACCGGCTAACGCATTGTATAATCGTCTTTAATTTTAGCCAAGATAAACCAACATCTGCGGTAATGAGTTGCTACTGCAGCAGAAATCTCCTACATAGTAGTTACCTTTTAATAAAACACCTTGATGGACCGATGGACGTGCGCCGCAAGCAGTAATAGAGCCAGTTAAACAAGGGGTTGTAGAATAAGAAGCTCCCAGAATACCGGCTTCCAGCGCCCAGGTAATAGCTGGAACCGTCACCAAAATGAGTCGGCCTTCCCCCCAAGGGTATGCAATAACCTGAGTCCAATACCATACGCATCAGGGTTATTGCCGTAAAACCGCTTAAACCCCAGGTTGTACAAGTAGTTCCACTCAATGGCATAAGACTTAAGAAAACACTCACGCCTGTCACTGTGTCCACAGAACTGCCCTTGGTCCAAGAGGCAATGAGCAAGGGGGGAATTGCTGGCCGTAAAACTGGATTTTGAACTAGGCGGCTTGAAGGCTAATGCAGATGTACTCCAGTCATCGGTCAGCCAGATATCCAGAGTCAATGTCAGAATGCGGCAACTGCTGCGTGAACTGCTTAAAAAACAATAAAGCGGCTTTGCGCCGCTTTATTCCGATACCGGATTTCCTAAATGGACCTAGTGGAACTCAGAGGTTATTTTTCCACCTTGGGCGGGAAGTTGCTCATAACACTGGCAACCGCCTCGTTAACCTTGGCAATTCGCTTTTGCGGAGTATCGCTGTCGCGAATGGTGTCAGCCACTGATCCGCGCCAGATGAGTTTGCCGGACTTGGCGTCCACCAGATCCACAATCAAAGTACCGATTTCATATTCGCGTACTGTGGTTTGGGTCTGCATATTGCCGCCCCAGCCCCAACCCGGCCCCCAATATGGGTTGTAACCATAGTTGGTGTTGAAAGTGTCGACATTGATTTTCTTGTCTACTTTGGTCAGATAGTTAACCAGGATATCGGCGTTTTCCTTGGCTGCAGCCTGCAGGCCCTTTTGCGCCAACTGCCGATCCAAGGCATCACGTACTCGCTGATCCATCAAACCATCCAGATGATAACTGGTGTCTTCGGATTGCTTTTCCACCCAGGCATAGCTCTTGTACTGACTGAAGTTCACACCCGGGTCATAATCCCAGCCAGTATTCAGTGTACTGCAAGCACTTAGCATCAGTGCCATTACGGCTGTTATCAGATACTTCATCGAATTTCCCTCGTTTACCCAGGCCTGAAAATGGCCACAAAACCCCATGAAATCAGCTTACATTTCAATCTTCTGCTCTACAACCGAATTTAACAAAATTTAGTTTACCGATTCAGCTTGACTTCAGCACACTATCAAATGATAATGATTATCATCTAGATTAAACCTTGGATGACTCATGATGCTTTGGTATCTCGCATTCTTTATTATTGCCAGTGGTGTTTTGCTGACTCGAAACTCTTTGCTGCAACAAACCCAGCAACTGGCTGGAATAGGCAGCATCAATCAAGCCAGACGTTTGCTTATCCTGCCGCTGCTCATTCTCGGTTGGCTCGGTGCCAGATTGGTCGAGCAACAGATTTCACCTTTTGATCTGGCCGCTTTCGGTTTCGTCCTGACTACACTGACACTACTGTTGCCCAAGCTAAGAATACTGATGCTGCCCTGCGCCTTTTTATCTGTGATGGCAGTGCTTGGCGGAATACTGCTTTCCTGACATTTCTTGTGATTGCCGGCATCCACGCCGGTTACTGATCTTGTTCCCTGCGCAATTTCAGTTTTTACCAGCCACCTTAACGGTGGCTTTTTTTTGATTTCAGCGGCTTGGAGCAAGCCATTGGGCGCTTAAGCTAAATCTGCTAGACTGCGCCCATAAGCCATAGATCAGCATCAACAATGAAAACAGATCCCAATGTCAGTTTGGTATACAGTACCGACAAAGGCCGTATTAGCCAGCCCAAGGAAGAAGCCACAGTCCCGACATCCGATGGTATCGTCCGGATCCACAAAGACAGCAAGGGCCGCAAAGGCAAAGGTGTTTCAGTGATCAAAGGGCTGGGACTAGACGCCAAGGCGCTGAAAGATCTGGCGCAAAAACTCAAGAAGCAATGCGGTTGCGGCGGCACAGTAAAAGCGTTCGATATCGAGATTCAAACCGACAATCGAGAGCAACTCCAGGGCCTGCTGGAGAAGCTGGGCTACAAGGTGAAGCTGGCCGGCGGCTGACAGGCAACAAGTACCAGGAGCAGTATGATGGACAGTTTGCAAAATCATTTTCTTATCGCCATGCCTTCGCTCGATGATACCTTCTTCGAGCGTTCACTCATCTATGTGTGCGAGCATGACAACAAGGGTGCCATGGGACTCATGGTCAACCGCCCCATAGGTATTGAAGTTGACGAGTTGCTGCTGCAGATGGAGTTGGCAGAAGAGGTATCCCTCAAGCCATCAGTAGACAACAGTGTACTGGTGGGCGGCCCGGTCAACCCGGAGCGGGGCTTTGTACTGCACAGCAGTCAACCCTATTGGGCCAACAGCACTGCCATCAATGACGAGATAATGCTGACCAGTTCACGGGATATTCTGACCTCCCTTGGCACCTCAAAGGCGCCGGAGCATTTTCTGGTGGCACTGGGATACGCGGGTTGGAGCCGCCACCAGCTGGAACAGGAGCTGGCAGAAAACAGCTGGCTGACCATTCCCGCCACACCCGAGATACTGTTCAATACTCCCCATGAGCATCGCTGGCTCAAGGCCACCCAATCACTGGGATTCGATATCTGGCAAATGTCCAGCCAGATGGGACACGCTTGATTACAGAGGCAAAATGACTGCAAAAACCGTACTGGGCTTCGATTTCGGCACCAAGAGTATAGGCATAGCCATAGGTCAGCAGTTGACCGGCAGTGCCAGCCCACTGACATCCATCAAGGCAGTGGATGGTATTCCCGATTGGCAGCAGATAGCGGCTTTAATCGAAGAGTGGCAGCCGGATCTCGTGGTGGTGGGGCTGCCACTCAATATGGATGGCACGGAGCAGGAGATGACCCAGAGAGCCCGTAAGTTTGCCAACCGTATTGCCGGGCGTTTCGGTGTCAAGGTGGCCACTCAGGATGAGCGCCTGACCACGGCCGATGCCAAGGCCAGATTATTTGAACTCGGTGGCTTCAAGGCGCTGACCAAGGGCCAGATCGATGCCGTCTCTGCTGTGCTGATCATCGAAAGCTATTTCGAGAACCAGTACTGAAATCTCAGGCGGCTTAAAGACTCCCGGAGAATTTAAGCCGCAGCTGGCCCAATCTTATTTCGGCTTCCCCAGGAATGAGTCTCATCTGTCCGGCCCCAGCCCCTGCCCCAAAGCTATCAGGGCCTTTTGCCGGCCAACTGTCTGAGCCCCTGCAGCAAAGCCTCCATATCCTCACCATCGGTATAGATATGCGGCGAAAAGCGAAAGCCGAATCTTGGGCGCAAGTCTGTCTTGATCCCCAATCTATTGAACACTTGCTGCGCCGCCTGCCTATCGGCGAAATCGACTACCACAGTGCCACTGCGCTCGCCGCTGATATTGGGCGTCACCACCTTGAGTTCATAACTCAGGGCACAATCCAGGATCCCCTGCCCCAAGCGCTGATTGTGTTGATAAATTTGACTATCGCCGAAAGCGCGCAGCTGCTGCAGTGACGCCGCCGCCAGCATGTAAGGCAATACGGAAGGCGTGCCCCCCCAAAACCTTTTTGCTCCCTTGGCATAGCGGAAGTCATGGATATCGAACTCAAACGGCGCCTCATGGGAGAACCATCCCAGATCCACAGGCTCCAGCGTCTGGGCCAACCTATCGCTGAGCCATAAAAAGGCCGCCCCCGGGCCAGCGCAACACCATTTAACGCAGGAACCCAAGACAGCATCAGCCTGCCACTGCCCCAAATCTATCGGTATGACTCCGAGAGACTGGGCAATGTCCACCACAGTCATTACTCCTAAACTTCGGGCCAGAGCGCAAATTTCACTCACAGACTGTAACTGACCTGTTTCGGAAATGGCATGGGTGATAAAGGCCAGCGCCACATCCTCTCCCAAGGCCTGTTGCCACTGGTTCAAAGACACCAGCCCGGCTTGCGGCTCAAGCAGCTGCAGGCGGTAGCCCTTCTTCTCGGCCTGTTGCAGTACAAACCCCATGGAGGGGAAATCCAGTTCGGTGGCCAAGATCCGCTGACCGGGCTTGGCATTCGGCAGGGCGCCGACCAGCTTGGATAAAGCCGAAGAGAGATTCAGCTGCGGGCAAAAGCCACTGGCGGGAACTCGGGTCAAAGCCGCAAGTTGCTGCAAAAACTGCTCAACCCCCTCGAGCCACACAGGCCAGGCGTCACCGCCTTGATGCTTCCAGGCACCGAGAAACTCGCCGGCCACAGCTTCGCAGCCCTTTGGCATGGCGCCCACAGAGTGGGACAAAAAATAGTGCCCTTCGGGCAGATGAAAACGCGATTTCAACGACATTCCAGGCTCCTCAGTCAGCAATCGAGTCGCGTTTGACGCCGTAAACACCGCCCCAGATATCTGTCATCTGACCGCGAATTTGCCATAGTTTAGGGAAAAACTGCATCTTCATACCTGAGTTGAGGATTTCAGTGCTGCGCCCCTTCAGCGACATGCTGTCTATGCCTATGCTTCTGTGGATGAGTTTGATGTGATGGTAACGGAAGTGCTGAAACAGCTGGTCGTACTCTATCATGGCCTCGGCCACCATATAGCTTTCATCATGACAGTATTCACTGTTGTATATCTGCTCGACCGTCAGCCCCTTTTGCTCAAGGTAGACTCGCTCAAAGGTGAGCCACAGCGGCTTATAAAGCTGCAACAGGGTTTTGAATCCCGGTGATTCCTGACCGCTGCCGTTGCCCAGCTGCAGCCGAATTGCCTGATAATCCTTGATGGACATGGTATCAAGAATACTCAGTTGCTCGATAAGAAACCCCATCGCCTTATGTACCCGGGCAAACAGGGTCAACACCTTAAAGGTCTCCCCTGCGGCCATACGCTCATCAATCTCCAGCAGGGTGTAACAGATGAGCTTCATCCACAACTCCTCCGACTGATGCACTATTTGAAACTGCAGCTCATCGGCGTTACACAGCTGCTCATAGGGCTTCTGACAGCTGAGCAATTTGGGAGTATTGAGGTACTTTTCATAATCCAGTCGACCCTCTCCGGCCATGCTGGCATATATCTGCTCGCGATCCATGATGCCTTATCCTTATTTTTCTATTGTTAACCATAAATTAACATTCAACTTGCCAAGCTAAGGCATAGCGTGGCAGGCAACAAGGGCAGCGAAGCGATCCGCAAAGAAAGGTAGTGTCAAATATTGTTGGCAGGGCTGCCGGATTGCAGCCCTGAATAGGGGGAAAGAGCGCTTACAGATAGGGACGAACCAGCTCCGCCATCATCTCTATATGGCGCGGTCTGTCATTGAGCGCCGCTATATAGCGAAATGACTTACCACCGGCCTGCTCGAAGAACTCACGGTTCTGCCCGGCAATCTCCTCCAGAGTTTCCAGGCAATCGGCGCTGAATGCCGGACAGGCAACGGCTACATCTGTGATCCCCTGCTTTGGCAGAGCCATCATGGTTTCATCCGTGTAAGGGCCCAGCCATTTGGCCTTGCCGAAACGGGACTGGAAGCTGCTGATCACATCATCCTCTGCCAGCCCAAGACGCTCGGCCAACAATCTTGAGGTCTTGATACAGAAGCAGTAGTAAGGGTCGCCCAGCTTGAGATTCCGCTCCGGCATACCATGGTACGACAGCACCAATTTCTGCGGTTTGCCGTGTTGGGCAAAGTCTGCTTCGATGGACTCGGCCAGCGCCTCGATAAACAGCGGATTATCGTGGTAGGTATGGATAAAATGCAGCGACGGCAGGTAACGCCATTGAGTCAACTCTTTGGCTATGGCATCAAACGCAGAGCCCGTGGTAGGGCCGGCATATTGAGGATAGAGCGGCAGTACAACCAGTTTATCAACCCCTTGGTTGTGCAGGCGTTTGAGCACATCGCCCACCGCCGGGTTGCCATAACGCATCGCCAAGGCAACTTCGGCTTCAACACCTTCGGCCTTGAGCTTTTCTGCCAAGGCCCGGGTCTGGCGCTCACTGATATCCATCAGTGGTGAGCCCTTATCAGTCCACACCTCACGGTAAAGGGCCGCCGATTTGGCCGGCCTGACCCTGAGAATAATGCCATGGAGAATAAGCTTCCACAGCGCCTTGGGGATCTCCACCACCCTGGGATCGGAGAGAAATTCGGCCAGATAACGCCGCACCGCCGCGGGTGTCGGTCCGTCCGGCGTCCCCAGATTCAACAGCAATATCCCGGTTTTACCACGCCCGGCGTGGCCCTTGTCTTTATCAAGACCGATAAACTTAGCCAAAATCACCTCAGATAGAAAATCAATAAGTCAGATATTAAAGCACAGATTCAATCGCTTTGATCAATTCATCACTATCGGGTTTGACTCTGGAGTTAAAGCTCTGCACCTGTTTACCGTCGCCACTGACCAGGTACTTGTAGAAGTTCCACTTGGGCGCGCCGGCCTGCTGCCCCAGATAGGCAAATACCGGGTTCACATCACTGCCGCGAACCGCAGAGGTAGCCACCATGGTAAAGGTCACGCCATAGTTGATGTAGCACACCTTGGCGGTATCTTTCTCTTGGTTTTCTTCCTGGAAGAAGTCATCGGATGGAAAACCTATCACCACCAGCCCGCGCTCGCGGTAGTCCTTATGCAGGGCTTCAAGCGCCTTGAATTGAGGCGTAAAACCACAATTGCTGGCGGTATTGACCAGAAGCACAGGTTTACCTTGGGTGAGTTCACACAGGTCGACAGACTCCTGGGAATGGAGCTTTCTCAACTTGATATTGAGGTAATCGGGGCACTGAGCGGCAACAGCCGCCATGGGCGCCAAAACCCATGCTGTAAAAGCCAAACCAGTCAAAGCCAGTCCCTTCAATGTCGGCACGGTTAAATTCAATCTTGCCATGGGCTTGAATGTCCTCAGCATAACACCTCCATTTGTTTAATCTCTTGTTTGCACTCTACAGCAGTTTAGCTTCAGCAATTAAAAATAGAAGCCGACATTGATATTCAGCCTCGAATGCCAGCTGCTGTCGCCTTCGGCAATACCTATGCCGGGGCCATTGACAAACCACATATTTTTACCGGCAATCCAGTCGACATAAGAGTAAAACTTACCGGCACTGATGGCGCAACCTGTGACATTTTGCACCGAATCATCCAACCCGGTACCCGAGGCAAATACCTGGCTGTAGTCGTTATAACAGTTGAGCTGAGTAATAGGGCCCCAATCAACATCTATGCTGCGCGACAAATTAAATGTGAGCACATCGGCCTCGGCCGCTATCTCAAACGGGTAGGCAAAGGCCGACAGCGCCAAACGCTCGCCGGGCATGTCATAGTCATAATGCAGATACTGCACCTGAGTCTGCCAGGCGTGCCAATCCATTTGCCAATGGGCGGCTACCGCCAAGCCATCTGTGTCTTCACCGGCAACGGCGCCGGCCATTGGCTTGTAGTCCAAACGGCTATATTGCACAGAAGCGCCCAGTTTATGGGCAAACTCGCCATACTTCAGGCTGCGCTCGACTCTGGCGTTGAACTGCCCGGCTTCTTCATAGGGAGCATTTTCCGTGGTGGCGACATCGAAGGAATAGCGCTTGAAGCGGCTACCGTCGCCATATTCATCATTGGCAAACCAGGCGAGATCGTAGCGCCAGCCGTCCTTGCTGTACTGCCAGTGAATACCGGCATCATAGTCGTCTTCAAAGCCGAGGTAATAAGTCGCGCCGAACCAGAAGGAATGAGCCGCATAGGGCAGCAAACCGAAAGGCACCTGGGTGACCCCGAGGCGAATGTCCGAGTTTTCTGAAAAACGATAGCCAAAGAAGGCATGCTGGATCACATCCTGATCCTGATACCAGCGATACTGAGCCGATGCAAACAGCTCTCCATTGTCGTATTTGACATCGGCACGAAACAGCTCGAACTCCAATTTGGCATCGTCATCATAGTCTTTCCAGCCATAGTTAACTCGTACCGCCCCGCCGATATCCAGCTCATCGGAAACCGGCACGGCCACGGCCGGCAGAGTGAAACAACCGGCCAGCGCCAGACCCAAAGCTGAAAATAAAGTGGTTTGCCGCAATTGCATTCCCCTTCCATCCTTTTCACAAAACAGGCGCAACACAATAACAAAAACACTGTTGTTTTTCGAACAATCCGCTCAATACCAACACAAAAGGCGTCAGAGTGACGCCTTTTCATCCAAGTAGAATGGTCAATATTCTATGGGGAAATGCAGCCCCCATTAGTCCATATCCAGGGTGACTCCCTCCATGAAACCTGAGTTGCCGGTGTCATTGCTGTGGAGTTTAATCATGAGTCGCAGGTCGTTAGGCGAGTCAGCATGATGCAGTGCATCGGCGTAGCTGATCTCCCCTTCACAGTAGAGCTTGAACAGCGCCTGATCGAAGGTTTGCATCCCCTGCTCGTTGGACTTGGCCATGGTCTCCTTGAGCACGTGCAGCTCGTTCTTTTGAATAAGACTGGCCACTCTGGGAGTGTTGATAAGCACTTCGATGGCGGCGCGCCGACCTGTGCCGTCCACCTTGGGCACCAACTGCTGGGCCACAATACCGCGCAGGTTAAGCGACAGGTCAAACAACAGCTGTTGGTGCTTACTCTCAGGCACCAGGTGCATGATGCGATCCAGCGCCTGGTTGGCGTTGTTGGCGTGCAGAGTTGCCATACACAAATGGCCGGTTTCAGCGAACGACAGAGCAAACTCCATGGTTTCCTGGGTACGGATCTCACCGATAAGGATAACATCCGGCGCCTGGCGCAATGAGCTCTTGAGCGCTGCATCAAAAGATTCGGTATCTATACCCACTTCCCGCTGGGTGATAATGCTCTTGCCATGTTGGTGAACAAATTCCACCGGATCTTCGATGGTGAGTATATGTCCCCTGGCATTGGCATTGCGATAACCGATAAGTGCCGCCAGCGAGGTGGACTTACCGGTACCGGTTCCCCCGACCATGATCACCAATCCGCGCTTGCTCATCACCAAGTCTTTGAGAATGGGCGGCAGGTACAACTGCTCCACTGTAGGGATCTTGGTTTCGATGCGCCGCATCACGCAGCCTGCCGACTCCCGTTGCCAGAAGGCACTGACCCGGAAACGCCCCAGCTCCTTGGCGCCCACGGCAAAGTTACATTCACGGGTCTCGTGAAACTCCTTTTTCTGCTCCGGCGTCATCAAAGATTCGACAAACTCCAGCGACTGCGCCGGGGTAAAGGCGTTTTCCGCCAACGGCCTGAGTTCACCGTCCACCTTGGCACTGGGAGGAAAGGCGGCGGTAATAAAGAGATCCGAGGCCTTGCGCTCCACCATAGCCTTGAGAAAAGGTCTGACGTCCATGGGGACTCCTTAGAAATTCGCTTGTTTGTTGGAGCTCTTGGCCATGGCATCTTCCCGACTGATCAAGCCGCGATTCACCAGGTTTTGCAGGCTCTGCTCCAAGGTTTGCATGCCATGGGCCATACCGGTTTGAATAGCAGAATACATCTGTGCCACCTTGTCCTCACGGATAAGGTTTCGGATAGCCGGGGTTCCCATCATGATCTCATGGGCCGCCACCCGGCCGCCGCCAACTTTCTTGATCAGAGTCTGGGAGATAACCGCCTGCAACGACTCAGACAACATGGTACGCACCATGTCTTTCTCGCCTGCGGGGAATACGTCAACCACACGGTCAATGGTCTTGGCCGCCGAGGTGGTGTGCAAGGTACCGAAAACCAAGTGGCCGGTTTCTGCCGCGGTCATCGCCAGGCGTATGGTTTCCAAATCCCGCATCTCACCGACCAGGATGACATCCGGGTCTTCACGCAGGGCGCTTCTGAGGGCGGCGTTAAAGCTGTGGGTATGGCGGTGCACTTCCCGCTGGTTGATAAGGCATTGCTTGTTTTGGTGCACAAATTCGATAGGGTCTTCAATGGTGAGAATATGATCGTGGCGGTTCTCATTGACGTAATCTATCATCGCCGCCAGGGTGGTACTCTTACCCGAACCTGTGGGGCCGGTTACCAACACCAAACCGCGAGGATATGAAGCAATTTTCTTGAAGATTTCCGGCGCGCCCAGTTGTTCCAAAGTCAAAATGTCGCTGGGAATAGTACGAAAAACCGCGGCGGCGCCGCGGGACTGATTGAAGGCATTGACACGAAAACGCGCCAGATTGGGAACTTCAAAGGAAAAGTCGATTTCCAGAAACTCTTCATAATCCTTACGCTGCTTGTCATTCATTATGTCGTAGACAAGTCTGTGAACCCCTTGGTGATCAAGCGCAGGGACATTAATCTTTCTGACCTCACCGTCGACGCGTATCATGGGAGGCACACCGGCCGATAAGTGCAGATCCGAAGCGTTATGCTTTACACTAAAGGCCAATAATTCAGTGATTTCCATAGTTTGGGATATCCGTTCAACCAAAAAGTTTACATCATGACAACAATAGCAGACAGACTGGCACTAGCCCAGCGCAGGATAGCTCAAGCGGCGCAAATTTCGTCCCGAAATGCAAGCGAGATCAAGCTGCTGGCTGTCAGCAAGACCAAGCCGATCGCCGACATTGAACAGGCTTATGCCGCCGGGCAACGTTGCTTTGGCGAAAACTATGTCCAGGAGGGGCAACAGAAAGCCATGGAATTGGCGCAGCGCTGTCCCGATATAGAATGGCACTTTATCGGCCCGCTGCAATCCAATAAATCAAGAATTGTCGCAGAGCACTTCCATTGGATGCACACCCTGGAACGGGAAAAAATTGCCCGCCGCCTGTCGGAGCAGCGCCCAGAAGGCATGCCTCCACTGGAAATCTGTATCCAAATCAATGTCTCGGGTGAGAGTTCCAAAGCAGGAATAGCAACACAGAGCGAAATGTTTGAGCTGGCGAGCCTGGTGGACTCATTGCCCAACCTCAGACTCAGGGGACTGATGACAATTCCCAGTGCCGGTGAAGGCCCAAGGCTTGAGGCGGAGCTGTCGCACATGCAGCGACTGTTTGCCGAACTGAAGCTCAAGTTTCCCCAGGTAGATACCCTGTCCATGGGTATGAGTCAGGATCTTGAACTCGCCATCGCCAAGGGCTCTACCATGGTTAGAGTCGGCAGCGCTATTTTCGGCGAGCGGAACTACGGCTGATAAACCAGCCAATAAGATCTGAGATTGGCCGCTGAGACCTTGTTTTTGATAGTATTGGCCCAAATACTAATATCTCCCGCACGGTCAAACCCGATGCGGGATACACTCCAATCACAAGTGACAGGGGACAGCATGGCTCAAAAGAAAATCTGTTTTATCGGCGCCGGCAATATGAGCCGCAGTATCATCAGCGGGCTGGTGGGCAGCGGTTATCCGGCTGAATTGATCCAGGCCAGCAACCCAAGTACAGCTAAACTCGATGCCCTCAAGCGCGATTTCGGCATCCTCACCACCACAGACAACCAAGCCGCCTGTGACTGGGCCGATATCATAGTGCTGTCAGTCAAACCGCAACTGATGCAGCAGCTGTGTGAGCAACTGGCAACACTGCCGCTGGCCGACAAGCTGTTTATTACCATAGCGGCAGGGATCCCAGCCGCCAGATACAATGACTACTTCGGCCAGCAGATTAAGCTTATCCGTACTATGCCCAACACCCCAACCCAACTTGGCTATGGCATGACAGGCCTTTATGCCGCAAGCGGGGTTGAGCAGGCGGATAAAGATCTTTGCCAGCAGATTATGGCCAGTGGCGGCGAGACCCTGTGGGTAGACAAAGAAGCGGATCTCAATTTGGTGATCGCCTTGGCGGGCAGCTCTCCGGCCTATTTTTTCCTGTTTATGGAAGGCATGATGGATGCGGCCAAAGAACTGGGGCTGGATGAATCCAAGGCCAGGTTACTGGTGCAGCAGGCGGCGCTGGGTGCCTCACAGATGGTGATTCAAAATCCTCAGCTGAGCGCCGGCCAACTGCGGCAGAATGTCACCTCCAAGGGCGGTACCACCCATGAAGCGGTGGAAACCTTCCAACGAAGTGATCTCAAGGGACTGATCAAACAAGCAATGAACAACTGTATTGCCAGGGCTGAAGCCATGGCCAAAGAATTCTAAACGACCCAAGGGCGAAACTTTTCATGAATGACGCATTGATTTACCTGATTACAGTCGTATTCGACCTCTATTTTATGGTAGTCATACTAAGGATCTGGCTGCAGTTGGTGCGGGCAGATTTTTATAACCCCTTCAGCCAGTTTATCGTCAAGGCCACCCATCCTATTGTGGCGCCCATGCGGCGGATACTGCCCTCCATAGGCAGTCTGGATACGGCCTCTGTGGTGCTGGCGCTGCTGGTGGTGGTGGTCAAAATACTCTTGCTGACCCTGATGGCGGGCCAGGAGTTCAACCTGATTGCCACCTTGATGTTTGCCCTGGTGTCCTTGTTTAAAAAGGCCGGGGTATTGCTGTTCTGGATCCTGATCATCCGCGCCATCCTCAGTTGGGTCAGCCAGGGCCGCAATCCGATTGAGTATGTGATGATGCAGTTGACCGAGCCACTGCTGGCGCCCATTCGCCGCTTCCTGCCCCCCATCGGCGGGCTGGACTTATCGCTGCTGGTACTGATGGTATTGATGAATTTCATCAACATACTGCTGGCCAAGACGATTCCTTTCTGGGCCATTGCCTGATGAAAGCTGTTAGCTGGGAGCAGCAGGATCTGCTGCTCAATCTCTATATCCAGCCCAAGGCCAGCCGGGATCAACTGGTTGGCCTGCATGGTGAAGAGTTCAAGGTGGCCATTACCGCGCCACCTGTGGACGGCAAGGCCAACGCCCACCTGACCAAGTATCTGTCCAAAGCCTTCAAGGTGCCCAAGGGGCAGATAGCCATAGTCAAGGGAGAACTGGGCCGCCACAAGCAGGTGCGTATTGAGTCGCCCAAGATATTGCCCGCAGAAATCGAGGCCTTGCTCTGATGCCATGGCAGCAGACAAGGGACTATAATCAATTCAACACACTTAACCTCAGGTAAAGCATTATGTTGCGCAAATTTTTGACCCTGCTTTTGTGTCTCGGCTCTCTGGCCGGTGTCGCTCAGGCCGAACAGAAGCAGACCGTCGGCCAGTTCGACATCCACTATATGGCGCTGGGCAGCACCTTTTTGACGCCATCCATCGCCAAGAACTATGGTATAGAACGCAGCCGTTACACGGGTATCATCAATATCGCCGTACTGGATACCAGCGAAGAGGGCAATCCGGCAGTACCGGTCGAGATATCCGGCCTGGCCAACAATCTTATCGATGCCAGAATGCAGTTGAAATTCCGCGAAATTCGCGAGGGTGATGCCATCTACTATATTGCCGAGGTGCCCTATCGCGACGATCAGGAGATCAACTTTCAAATCCTGATAAAACACGGTAACGAGCTCAACACCACTCTGGCCTTCAAACAGAAATTCTACGTCGATTGAGCTGTACATTCCGTCAATAGAGCGCCGCCGAATAAGCGGCGTTTTTTTATGGCCGCCCCGAGTGGGTATTGGCCGCCGACTTAGAGAAACGACAACAGCCATTAGGGCTCAAACCTTCCACAGCTCTACTTGTTTTCGCACCTTTTCATTGTCGCTGAGTGAGTAAACTCTTTTGCAAAATGGTACTATTGCCGGCATTGCGAAATAAGGAAAATCCAAGATGAAACAGATAGTGCTTGCCAGTGGCAACAAGGGAAAACTCAAAGAATTCGCCGAGATGTTCAACGCCTTCAATATTGAGGTGTTGCCACAAAACCAATTCGATGTGCCTGAAGTGGCGGAAACCGGCACCACTTTTGTTGAAAATGCCATTATCAAGGCGCGCCATGCCGCCGAAATCACCGGCCTGCCCGCTATCGCCGATGACTCAGGCCTCGAAGTTGATGCTCTGGACGGCGCTCCCGGCATCTATTCCGCCCGTTACAGTGGCGCCAACGCCACGGCCGAAGGCAACTACAACAAGCTGCTTGGCGCCATAGAGGCAACGCCCGCCCCCCGTACCGCCCGTTTCCAGTGTGTACTTGTGTATATGCGTCATGCCAAGGATCCGACTCCCATCATCTGCCAGGCCGCCTGGGAAGGTGAAATAGGTTTTGAACCCAAGGGCAACAACGGCCATGGTTATGATCCCGTATTCATTCCCTGTGGCTACCAGCAAACTGCCGCCGAGCTAAGCAGTGATGAAAAGAACCATCTCAGTCACAGAGGCAAGGCGCTGAAATTGCTGCTTGAAGCCTTCAAACAACAGGGGATCCTCGGCTGATGCTGACGCTGCCACCGCTGAGTCTCTATATTCATATTCCCTGGTGTGTGCAGAAATGCCCTTACTGTGATTTCAACTCTCACGGAAAACAGGGTGAGCTGCCGCAGCAGGAATATGTCGATGCCCTGCTTGGCGATCTCAACGCCGACCTGCACTATGTTCAAGGTCGGCAACTGCACAGCATATTTATCGGTGGCGGCACCCCCTCCCTGTTCGATGCTGCCCAGATAGGCAGGCTGCTGCAAGGCGTGAACCGGCGCATTGCCTTTGCCGATGACATAGAGATCACCATGGAGGCCAACCCAGGCACCTTGGAACATGATGACTTCAGCGCTTACCGCGCCGCAGGTGTCACTCGCCTCTCCATAGGTGTGCAGAGCTTTGCCAAAGACAAGCTCAACCTGCTGGGGCGAATTCACGGCAAGGACGAAGCCGTCAACGCCGCCAAAGGCGTTGCCGCAGCCGGATACCAGAGCTTTAACCTGGATCTGATGCACGGGCTGCCGAACCAGAGCTTTGAAGAGGCCATGGCCGATATCGACACGGCGGCGGCGCTCAATCCTCCGCACCTGTCCTGGTATCAGCTCACCATAGAGCCAAACACCCTGTTTCATTCGCGCCCGCCGCAGCTGCCGGACGATGAAGCGCTTTGGCACATCTATGAACAGGGCCAGCAAAGACTTGCAGCCCTTGGCTACCAGCAGTATGAAATATCCGCCTACGCCAAACCCGGTTTTCAGTGCCGCCATAACCTCAACTATTGGGAGTTCGGTGATTATCTGGGAATTGGTTGCGGCGCCCACGGCAAGCTGACGCTACCGGAGCAGGACCGCATAGTACGCACGGTAAAGATAAAACATCCAAAGGGTTATTTGGCCACAGAGGATTATCTATTTGAGGTAAGTGACGTGCTGCCGGAAGACAGGGCGCTGGAGTACCTGATGAACAGGCTGCGACTGATGAGCCCCATCCCCTGGAGCGAATTTGAAGCGCGCACCGGCGTTGCGGCCAACACCCTGGATAAAGGCATGCAGCAGGCCGCCGAGCGCGGGCTGGTGGAGATCACTCCCGGTTACTGGAAGCTCACCAACAAGGGACATATGTTCGTCAACGATCTGCTGTCGCAGTTTTGTTAACTCCATCTCTTATTAGCCTCCTCTTGCTGCTGCGAAAGCAAAAGCAGCAAGAGGAAATATTTTCTAACATTTACGCCAATACTTAATTACTCAACTTCATTAGGATTAACTTCTTTAGACGCAAATGAGCCATAGCAGTCGCGGTTTCTGTGCGTCTTTCCTGACTCGGGCCATCGTCATCCGGCCTGCCATTGCCAAGCAAAAAGGAAGTTGTCCATGCCTATAACCATAAGAAAAAGTCTGTTGACGCTGGCCCTTGGCGCCGTTTTAAGCAGCAGTTATCCCCTTCTCGCCCAAGCCTCTGTCTCCGGGCAGAGTAACCAAGCATCAAACCTGGCTCCTGAGGTCATCAAGGCCGAATCCGCCAAAGCCAACGCCCTGTTTGAAGCCATCTTCAACGAGGATGTCGCCGCCAGCCCGGTGCGGCAGACCTTTCTTGGTATCAAGACAGATTACGGCAAATGGGACTCACTGGGCGATGCGGCCGATGATGCCGCGCTTGCTCGCGCCAAGCAGCAGCTTGAGCGTCTGTCACAACTGGATCCGACAAAGTTGGACTCACAGAGCAAGTTGAGCCTGGAGCTGTTGACCGCCAAGCTGCAACGCCTGATCCGCGATGATAAGTTCCGCCACTACAACTACCCGGTCAACCAGATGTACGGCATTCACTCGCTGGTACCTTCATTGTTGATAAACCAACACTCGATAGCCAACGAAGCCGATGCCCGCGCCTATATCAGCCGTATAGCCGGGGTTCCTGAGCTGTTTGAGCAGCTGATCACCGCCCTCGAGGTTCGCGCCGAGGAAGGCATAATCGCCCCCAAGTTCGTATTCCCCCACGTACTTTCAGACAGCCGCAATATTATTCATGGCGCGCCGTTTGATGGTGAGCCTGACAGCGCCATCTGGGCCGACTTCAAGGGCAAGTTGGCAAAACTCAAGCTGGATGAAGACACCCAAGATAAACTGCTGGATCAAGCCGCCATCGCCCTCAAAGAACAATTGAGGCCAGCTTACCAAAAGCTGATTGCCTATCTCGAAACCCTGGAAAAACGGGCCGACAGCAGAGATGGAGTCTGGAAATTTCCGAGCGGCAGCGCCTTCTATAACAATGCCCTGGCCAATACCACCACCACAGAGATGAGCGCCGATACCATTCATCAATTAGGACTGGACGAGGTCGCCAGGATCCACGGCGAAATGCGCGCCATCATGGACAAAGTTGGCTTCAAGGGCGATCTCAAAGCCTTCTTCAAGTTTATGCGCCAGAATGAGGGCTTCTACTTCCCGGACAATGACGCCGGCCGCCGGGCCTACCTGAGAGAGGCCACCGCCCTTATCGATAACATGAACTCGCGCCTGGATGAAGTGTTCAAGGTAAAGCCCAAAGCGCCTTTGATAGTCAAACAGGTGGAAGCCTTCAGGGAGAAGTCTGCCGGCAAGGCTTTCTACAACCAGCCCTCGGCCGATGGCAGTCGCCCGGGAACTTACTATGCCAACCTCTATGACATAATGGCTATGCCCAAATACCAGATGGAGGCACTGGCCTACCATGAAGGGATCCCCGGGCATCACATGCAGATAGCCATAGCCCAGGAACTGGAAGGACTTCCCAGCTTCCGTCGCTTCGGCTCTTACACGGCTTATATCGAGGGCTGGGGCCTTTACAGTGAGTACTTCCCCAAGGAGATGGGGCTTTACAGCGATCCTTACTCAGACTTTGGCAGATTGGCGATGGAGCTATGGCGCTCCTGCCGTTTGGTGGTAGATACCGGGATCCATGCCAAGAAATGGACTCGAGAGCAAGCCATAGCCTATTACATGGACAACACTCCCAATGCCGAATCTGACGCAGTAAAAATGGTTGAGCGGCACATAGTTATGCCCTCGCAGGCAACCGCTTACAAGGTGGGGATGAACAAGATACTTGCGCTTAGAGCCTACGCCAAGGAGGCGCTGGGTGAGCGTTTCGACATTCGCGCCTTCCACACCCTGGTATTGCGAAACGGCCCCTTGCCGCTGGATGTACTTGAGCAGGAAGTAAAAGACTGGGTAGCCGCGCAAAGCCAAGCTTGAAATTGAATCAACTGCCGCTCCCCTGAGCGGCTTTTTATGCGCTTGATTCCGTCCTGAAAACAGGCATAAAAATACCCCGGCCACCTGGGCCGGGGTAAACCAAAATCAGGATGATGGTTTTAAGGCCGACATTGTTTTAGTTCGAAAACCTGGATCGGCATTGATAAGGGCTTAACACTCTGTGTTGAACCAAGCAGTCTACAGCAGGAGGGGTCAGTCCCGCGGCACACCCGTATGTTGGTTCTACCCGAATCAACTGCAACCATTGTATTGATTTCAGAACAGACTGCAACTGAGTTATTAAAAATCTTTAAAGCCCATCAAATAATAAAGCGCTTAAAAAACCAATAAAACCACACCATCCATATGATATATAAACAAAAAACACCCAAGCGAAACTTGAGTGTTTTTCATTGTTCTATTATAAGAACGATATTTCTTTATTTTTCCTGGCGTTGGGCAAACAGATCTGCGTATTTTTTGTCCCAATAGGGTGGTGTACCTATGTGATCCTTGATGAACTCGATAAAGGCACTCACCTTGGGAGCCAAGTGTTTACGTCTTGGATAAACCGCCTGCAGCGGCAGATGATGGGTCAGTTGCCAATCGGGAAGTAGAGGAACCAGAGTGCCTTTTTCTATTTCATCTTCCAGCAGATAACTGGCGAGATAAACCACCCCAAGCCCACTGACAGCGGCAGACTTGAGCGCCGGCGCATTGTCGACTCTGAAATTACCCGAAACCCCTATCTCACAGTAGTCATCGCCCTTCTTGAATTGCCAGACGCTGTGCTCATGCCATTCACCGTGGTAAACCAAACAGTTGTGCTCCACCAACTGCTCCGGACGGGCCGGCATACCGTGGGCCGCAACATACCCGGGGGATGCCACCAGCAGGAACTGACACTTCATCAGCGGGCGGGCCACCATACCCAGAGGCAGTTGCTCTGACATGGTCAGCAGCAAATCCAGGCCTTCACTGACCACATCAACCTTATGGTCCAACAGGCTCACCTGCAACTCGAGATCCGGGTGACGGGTCATAAACTCGGGCAGTGCCGGAATAATATGCATGGTGCCGAATGACTGGGAGATCCCTACCTTGAGCACGCCTCGGGTGGCATCATTGAGGTTGTGCACACTGGCCACCGCCTGATCCGCATCCCGGAGCAGTTCTTCCCCCTGCACATACAGCAGATTACCGGCTTCGGTGAGGCTTAAGCTACGGGTTGTTCGCTGGATCAACTGGATCCCGAGTTTATGTTCAAGATCGGCAACCTGGGTACTGACCTTGGATTTGGATATTCCAAGCCTGCGCGCCGCGGCACTGAAGCTGCCGGCACGGGCGACATGAGTGAAAATAGCGATAGGTTCTAACAGTTCTAACATGAAAGTCGCCTTAAGCCGTTTACAACACTGGTAAAAGCTTTCCTGGAAAAGCGACGGGCCTCACCGTCAAGACCCCATAATGGGGTGTGGGCTGCCGGGTTTTGGAAAGCGCACTGGGTAGAGTCACTGAGTCCTGACTTGGGTGTCAGTTTTATTATTTTTGCGAAGTATACCAATTCTTTCTTATTGACTCTAACCCAAGGATAGCCTTGAGCCAAAAAAACCGCCGCAGTGATGGCATAATCGGCAGACAACCAATAAAAAACCCCTGTATCAAGGGAGGGGTAGATACAGGGGGAATCACCAGCTTAAACTGTCAAAGACTTCAATTGGAAACTATTGCAAAGTAATCGTAAAAATATGCCGTTAACTACTCGGGCTTCAGGTTATAAGCCCTTGGCTCCTAGTTTTGAACCTTAGGCTCTCACGGCTTAAAAATTATTGCTGCAGTTCAACCTTGCCGGACAGTACCTGGAATTCGCCCAGCTCAGGGACCTGCTTGCGTAACTTGTCTTCCAGCACCACCAAACGTTGGAAGTTGTCGCAAAGCGCGTCGGCTCTCTGCTCCATCTCCTGGGCGCGGGACTCCATTTGCACTTCAATATCCTTGCCCATCTTTTCCATCTTCTGGCTGAAGGCATTGATCTTCTCATCAAAGGTTTCGCCCTCACCTGACATCATCGCGCTGCCCATGGCCATCATCAAACTGCCTAGCGACTGCTGCACCAGTTGCTCTATCTCTTTGGAAAACTCATCACCAAAGGCGTTTTCCAGCGACTCTTCAGTGGCTCCAAGGAAGTACTGGTCACCATTGCGATGAGCCACTTCATAGACTCTCTGTTGCAGACTACCCATGGTTTCATCCAACTTGGCAGCGGCGGCATCACCCAAGAGTGGTGTCAGGGCCATGCTCACGGCCTCGCTCGCCATGGTGACGGCATCTTCCACCAAAGAGATAACTTCGGGTAACTGCTGAGCCATGGCATCCGAGTACTCGTTGACAAGCTTGCTCTGCTCGGCATTCAAGACCACTTCTTCACCTTCCACATACAGGCGGCCCGGCTCAATTCGATAATGTTCTTTCCCTTGATTACTGACACTCAGCTTCTTGGGCTCCAGTGAGATGTCGTAGTTTAGCGACATCTCGCATTGCTCATCTCTTGGCTCAAAGTTGATCGCCATAGCAGGCGCCGCCGCAAACAGTGCACACACCAAAGATATTCCACCAATCGCTTGTTTCATTCTGTCTTCCCTCTCGTTTTAATCTGCCGAGTAAACTTGGTTACCGCTTATGGCTCAGAATAAAGCAGACTTTGTGCCAAAGTTATAATTAACTGATACTAAATGAATTAACATCAAGCAAGGCTGTAAAACATGAAAATCCACCATCTGCGAGTGGCAAATTTTGCCAACTTGTAGCCGTTATGATGAATAAGACACAAGAATCCAAAGAAAGGTTTAACAGGGAATACTCTGGATGGCCAAGACAGTTCCTTTTCTTCACTGCATTCGGGATTAAAAGCCATAATAGCCGCTGTGCCAGCAGCCTGAAGTCGTGGAGCTTCGAGCGGGGTCGGTGTAATTCTGTGAGAATGGAGTAGCTTGAAACATCTGAAGTGTCCGCAGACATACACCTCATTTTCAGGCACAGGCGGAACTGTGACCTTCCGAGCCAGGGATGGCGAGGCAGAGCTTACAGGGATGTACTTGCAGCGAGTCACAGGATCGCCTGTGCGAAAGCGCACCGCAGGTGATGGGCTGCAACTTAGCTGGCAGCTAAAACCAGGTTTATTGGTGGGATTTGGTTCAAAGCCTGATAGCCGCTGTGCCAGCGGCCTAAAGTCGTGGAGCAAATGCATCCATGCACAACGGCCAGTTCGCCATCCCTGGCTCTCGCTCGAAAGCACGTTGCTACGCAACTCTCGCCAAACCACACCGAGCAAGAGGCTTTGCTTGTCCAAAGCCCCTTGCATCCCCAAGGACACCCCGACGTAGCCGAAATTCCCGCTGGCTTATGAAACAAATTGGCTACACTCAGGACTCGCCAAATGCATCCATACATAACGGCCAGCTCGCCTTCCTTGGCTCGCGCTCATGAACTTGTCGCTTCGCAACATTCGCCTTGCTCGACCTTCGAGCCTCGACATCCCTGTCTCGGCTACGCCAATTGGCAACAATGCCAGCGACGGCTCCAAAGGGGAGTCGGTGCAATTCTGTGAGAGTTAACTTGTTTGAAGCGACCTATATGCCCGCAGACATACACCTCATTTTCAGGCACAGGCGGAACTGTGACCTTCCGAGCCAGGGATGGCGAGGCAGAGCTTACAGGGATGTACTCGCAGCGAGTCACAGGATCGCCTGTGCATAAGCCTGCGGCAGGCAATGAGCAACATCCGTTGCCGGAAGCTTGGGCAATACTAGCTTAGATACTTTTAGCTGGAAGCTATGCTAGCCGCTGTGCCAGCAGCCTAAAGTCGTGGAGCTTCGCCCCACACCCGACCAAGAAGGGATCAACAGCAATCCCCTCTTGGATCTCCCTTGCCGCCCCACACGGTGTCGAAAGCCCCTCGGCCTAATGGCGCAAATAACTATCGCTTCAGACGCTCAGAGTCACATCCATGTGACTCTGGCCCAGCTCAACATCCTGTTTCGCGCTCGTTAGCTCGTCGCTAGGCGACACTCGCCCCTGATTCAACTGAGCTGCGTCAGCATCTGCCGGACAGGAGTCCCAATGCCGTGAAGGGCTGGACGCCCGTGAACGGCCATGCCTCGCTACGCGATTGTCATCAACGCCCTGCGGCCGCTTCGAGCGGGAGTTGGTGCAATTCTGCAATCATAGCGTTGCTTGAAATTGCTTATATACCCACTAACATACGCCTATTTCCCTGGCACAGGCGGAACTGTGACCGTCGAAAACAGAGCCGAATTTTGTTCCCGACAAATTCGGCATTTCCTACGTCCCTGTAGGTCAGATGTTTTCGTCGAGGCTACCACCGCATTTGTTCCAGACAAATGTCGGCATACACTCCATCCATGGAGATAAGGGACGTATTAACGCCGAGTCACAGGATCGCCTGTGCATAAGCCTGCGGCAGGCAATGAGAAACATCCGTCGCCGGAAACCCGGCAAGCGCCTAATGTGCGACTTTAGGCTGAAAGCTATGGTATGGCGTAAAAAACAAAGGCAGCGGAATGCTGCCTTTGGGATCAGAAGATTGAGCGGCCAACGGCCAGCCTGAGTTGCTCCAGCGCTGCCGTACCGGCGAGTGAGTTGCCGCTGCGGTCAAGCTCAGGCGACCAGACACAGATGGACATGTCACCGGGGATCACAGCGATGATGCCACCACCGACTCCACTCTTGCCCGGCATACCGACCCGGTAGGCAAACTCACCGGCGCCATCATAAAGCCCGGATGTAGCCAGGAGCGCATTGAGTCTGCGGCTCTGCAGCGGTGATATCAGCGCTTTGCCATCCAATGCCTTACCGCCTTGGACCAGATACATCATGGCCCGGGAAAGATCGGCGCAGCTCATTTTCAAGGCGCAGTAATGGAAATAGCTTCGCAGCACAGTATCCACATCATTGTTGAAGTTACCGAAGGACTTCATCAGATAGGCAATGGCTGCATTGCGGGCACTGTGCTGATACTCGGAATCGGCCACCACCTTGTCGTAGCAGATATGCGGATTACCCGCCAAACGGCGAACCACTTCCAGCATTCTGTGCTTGGGCGCTCCGAGGCGGCTCTGCAGCAAGTCGGCTATGACCAGCGCACCTGCATTGATAAAGGGATTACGGGGAATGCCGCGCTCCAACTCCACCTGCACCAGAGAATTAAATGAGTGACCCGACGGCTCTTTGCCTACCCGGCTCCAGATTTCGCCTTCTTCATAGAGTGTCAGCGCCAGTGTCAGGCTGAACACTTTGGAAATACTTTGAATGGAAAAAGGCTCTAAATAATCCCCTGCCCCCACTGTGGTGCCGTCGGCCATGGTGACGGCAATCCCCAGCTTGTTGGCATTGACCTGGGCAAGGGCCGGAATATAATCCGCCACCTTACCCTGGCCAATCAGAGGGCGAACCCTGTCGAGCACCTGCTCAAGCAAGGCCTCGTCCGGGATTAACTCCACCAAATGTCGTACAGCTCAGTAACTTCCAACTCGCTGATTGGCTGAGCTTCCCAGAATGCCTTGACTGCGCTTCTGTCATCTTCGGTGCACTTGCCAATTCTTTGGGTGGCAATAATGCCTTCCCACTCTCTGTGGCCACCACCGTGGAAGCCCAAGCCTCTAGGTTCTATGACTTCATCAATAAAACGGTCGACCAGGGGATCTATCTGTTCCTCCGACACAGAGTCGGCAAAACGCCAACTAACGTCAAATCCCAACTCCTGGAATTCATCAACACGCAACTTCTTGCGCAAACGACGACTGCGAATAGCCATACTGCTTCTCCCTCTGGTGTAATTACTCTGTACGTTCGAACATCAGATCCCAAACACCGTGACCCAGGCGCTGGCCGCGGGCCTCGAACTTGGTCAACGGACGATAATCCGGGCGTGGCACTACAGTGCCATCGCTGGAAAGGTTACGATAGCCGGGGGCGGCATTCATCACTTCCAGCATATGCTCGCTGTAGTTTTCCCAATCGGTAGCCATGTGGAACACACCGCCAATTTTCAGTTTACGGCGCACCAACTCGGCAAAGGCCGGCTGCACTATGCGGCGCTTGTGGTGGCGTTTTTTGTGCCATGGGTCGGGGAAAAACAGCTGCAGCCGCGCCAGAGAATTATCAGCAATGGTGTGCTCCAGCACTTCCATGGCATCGTGATGGAATACTCTCAGGTTGGTGACTCCGGCTTCGCCGGCATCGGCAAGACAGGCGCCCACACCGGGCTTGTGCACTTCGATACCGATAAAGTTAAGCTCGGGGGCTTCCTTGGCCATGGTCACCAGTGAGGCACCCATACCAAAACCTATCTCCAGCACTGTGTCTGCCTCACGGGCAAAAACGGCGTTCAAATCCAGAGGCTCGGGGGAATAATCCAGCCCCATGCTGCCCCAATGCGCTTCTATGGCCTGGGCCTGGCCCTTGGTGAGGCGACCCTCACGCAGCACAAAGCTTCTTACTTTGCGCAGATACTTGCCTTCTTCGTTAAACTCGGCCGTTGTGACTTCGCTCATTTTTGCCCCTAGAGAGGTGTGAAAAAGAAGGGCATTATCCAAAGTTCACCATACAGTGCAAGCCCTGATGCTGAAAAAGTATACCAACAATCCACAAGAACGAAATAAGTCAATCATTTGGGGGATCAATCTCCTTGTTTCGCCCCTTGGCTACGGCTACACTGCGCCGATGAACAAAACAGCCTCTTTCGCAGAACGTATCGTTAAATGGTACGACTTGAATGGTCGCAAGACTCTGCCATGGCAACAGCAAAAGACCCCATACAAAGTATGGATTTCTGAAATCATGTTGCAGCAGACCCAGGTCGCGACTGTTATCCCCTACTTCCAAAAATTCATTGCCCGTTTCCCCGATGTCGTCAGCCTGGCCAATGCCGACACGGACGAAGTGCTGCATCTGTGGACAGGTCTGGGCTATTACGCCCGTGCCCGTAACCTGCACAAGGCCGCCATCAAGGTGCGTGATGAGTTTAACGGCGAGTTTCCAACCGACTTCGACTCGGTACTGGCACTGCCGGGCATTGGCCGCTCAACCGCAGGTGCGGTACTGTCGCTGTCTTTGGGGCAACACCACCCCATATTGGATGGCAACGTCAAACGGGTACTGGCACGCCACGGCGCCATAGAAGGTTGGCCCGGGCAAAAGGATGTGGAAAACCAACTCTGGCAGCTGACTGAAGCACTCACGCCCAAAGCCGAGATCCAAAAATACAACCAGGCGATGATGGACATAGGTGCCACCATTTGCACCCGCTCCCGCCCCGCCTGTGACCAGTGCCCGGTCGCCCGCGACTGCAAGGCGCAGCTTATGGGGCGCCAGGGCGAATTCCCCGGCAAGAAACCGAAGAAGGCGATTCCGGCCAAAGAAGCCTGGCTACTGGTGCTGGAACACAATGGCGAGATCATGCTGCAGCAAAGGCCACCCGCCGGGATCTGGGGTGGCCTCTGGTGTTTCCCCGAGTTCAACAACAGACAAAACCTGCTGCAAGCAGCCAAAGCCTTGGGGCTTGCAGAGCACAGCATCACAGAGCTACCCGGTTTTCGTCACACCTTCAGCCACTTTCACCTGGACGCCCAGCCTATGCTGCTGCGGCTAAAGAGCAAAGTAGCCACAGACACGCTGCTGGACCAAGGTCACAGCGCCCAGAGTAAAGACAGGGTAATGGAACCCAAACCCTGTCTCTGGTATAACTTAAACCAACCTTCCCGGGTGGGACTGGCCGCTGCAACAGAGCGGGTATTGGCCAGCCTGGAACCGAGTCTGACCAAGGAGTAAACATGGCACGCACAGTTAACTGCGTCTATCTCAAGAAAGAAGCCGATGGCCTGGATTTCCAACTGTATCCCGGCGAACTCGGCAAGCGCATTTTCGACAATATCAGCAAAGAAGCCTGGGGACTGTGGCAGAAAAAACAGACCATGCTGATCAACGAAAAGAAACTGAACATGATGAATGTCGATGATCGCAAACTGCTGGAAGAGCAGATGGTCGCCTTCCTGTTCGAAGGTCAGGAAGTACAGATTGAAGGCTATGTGCCACCGGCAGAAGATGAATAAGCCGCTGTAACTATAGCGAGCGAAATGAGACAAGGCCCTTATGGGCCTTTATCACTCCTGTTAACCAGTTTTAAGAATCAATTCTCGTTGTTCACTAATCCAACCAACCAAAATGCAAAGTTAGGTTTTATTGACCACTAATATTTCTCAGAGCTAAAAGAACAGACTCAAGACGAGCCGATAAGTTACTCCTGCCAACAAAATTATCAACGTACTTACGCTAAGTACTTACACTGATAGTCTTACCAGCATAGCCGCACAATATGCAGCCAATAGAATGGTACTTTGCTACGTTATAGTCTTTTCCCCCAACAGACCTTATATATCGTCCGTAAAGTCCCATTGCTGTACCAGTGTGTTTAACAAGCTATCTGAGGCTTCCTCAAGTCACTCCAACACGCTGTAATCAGAAAAACTTATCCAAATGAGTACTCAATCAAACTATCGTCCCCCAAAAAACTATCAAACATTTATTAACAAACATATAATTTCAGACACAAATGCCACGTGCTATAGCAGATCGTCAAGAGAGTTACCCTATGTCCCAAGCAGAGTCCTCCTCCAGAAAGTTGAGTTTTTTCATCATTGGCCTCGTCTTTTTCATTTGGCTCTATAGCTTGTGGGCTGATCGTGTAACCCCAATGACAGGGATGGCCAGAATCCACTCTTATCTGGTTAGAGTCGCTCCCGAAGTTTCAGGCAACATTACCGAGGTCAAGGTCAGAAATAACCAGGTGGTGGAACCCGGCCAGACTTTATTTGAAATTGATTCCAGAGATTACCAAATCAACTTGCGCACGGCTCAAGCCAACCTGGCTATTGCTGGGCAAAATATCGGCGCCAGTACTGCAGCCGTTGAAGTCGCGCAAGCCAAAGTGATTGAGTCATTGGCGGCGCGCGATAATACCAGAGAGCAAGCGGCGCGAATCACTGAATTGGCAGCAAAAGGCGTATTGAGTAAAGCTGAGCTGGATAATGCGATTGAAGCCAGGGATCGAGCCCAAGCCGCCTTAAATGCAGCAGAAGCCTCTCTGGTACAAGCAAAACAAAACCTTGGTCCTGAAGGGCAAGACAACCCGCAAATCCTCGCCGCAATAGCCAGCCTGGAAAAAGCACAGTTAGACTTACAACGCACTAAAGTCATTGCCCCTTCCAAAGGTATTGTGACCAACCTACAGCTCACTGTTGGGCAAAAAGCCAGTGTAGGCTCTCCGCTACTTACTTTTATCGACCCAAGAGGTGTCTGGATATCAGCGCTGGTAAGAGAAAATTCTCTGGAGCATATCCGTGTCAATCAAAAAGTAAAAATTGTCATGGACGCTTTACCGGGTCGAGTGCTCGAAGGAAGAGTCGAAAGCATAGGCTGGGGCACGGGAGGGAGTAATGAAACGGATCAGGCTACCGGCTTTTTAGTCGCAAACAATAACTCCCTAAATGCGCAACGGTATCCGGTTAACATTATCTTTGAGAACGGTAATGTGCCCGGTAATGTTCGTTATGGTTCTAAAGCAACGGTTGCATTCTTAACCGAGCAAAGTAGCTTTGGTGATTGGTTGGCGTCCATCTGGATGAACATTCTGAGCGTTTTGACTTATGTTTCATAGTGCAGCAAATTCAGTCATCAGGCTGGTTTTCACGCCAGTGCTGCTCCTGTTCTATCTCATATATTCAGGCGCCGCCATACCTGTTATCGCCCCTGTATTTGTAGTGATATTGTTTACCCTGATGCCATCCAGGCCACAGCTTAAGGTGCTATTAAAGCTACTGGTAGTACTCCTGCTTATCAGTTTTGGCATAGTAACACTGGGAAATCTGTTGATAGGTACGCCCACTGGATTTTTACTGTTTACTTGGTCACTGATGTTTCTGAGCTATTACCGTGGCCATCAAGATCCCAAAGATATTATTGCCAATTTAACTTTAGTTATCGTCATTTTCATGGTGGTAATGAAGCAACAGATGTCCATACCATTAAGCGCCTTACCATGGACATTGTTCGAAAGCTTTATCATTGCGGTGTTGGCAACCTACCTTGGTTTTTGGTTATTTCCTGGTGACGAGACAAATATCCCGCCCGATGAAACCAGCATTGAAGGTGCTGATAAAAACATGGGGAAAATCGTCTTTAAAGCAACCGCTACAAGCATTGTGCTTTATGCATTAATCTGGGCTGGCAGCTCACAAGCCTTGTTGATAGCCATAACTTTTGGCAGCATGATAAAATCGCCTATTACCAAAGACAGCCACACGTTTGGCTACCATAGACTTATCACAACTTCTGTCGGGATACTATTTACCATACCATGCATGCTGTTAACCTCTGTGAATGCACCGACTTTCGTGATCATAGGGGTAACTATTTTTTCAGGATTACAATTAGCCTGTTTCGCAATACGCCGTAAAACCCACCTGACTATCTACCAGTTACTGTTTACCAACTTTATCGTATTGACTTATCAAATAGTCAATAATCCAAGTGTATTATCGCTCTCTTCTCAAATGGTTAGACTGGCATCCATTATTGCCGCAATCTCAATTGGGGTTCTGACCATAAACTTGCTCAAGAGTGAGCCGAAAAACACCCATTAACCACAATAGCCTCCTCAAAGAAGTGCCCGATCAGCAGCGAAAGCCACACCTGAACAAGCTCAAGTGTGGCCGGCAAGCTTATAAGAAGCTATTTACTCTGCCGCCGCCCCTGCAGGATAAAGCCCGCAGCCAACAGGGAAGAGATAAAGATATACACGGCTATGGTGGCCGAGGTTCCGGGCGGGATCAGCTTTATCAGCACACTGACCATAAGGCTTAAGTACAGGCTTTCCAGCGCATAATAAAGCGCCGTTGCCAAACCCGCCGAAGCGGAGAAGGCGTGCAGCGCGCCGTTGGCCGAGACAGCACAAGTTAAGGCAATATTGACTCCAATCAGGTACATGGGAAGCATAAAGCCCAGCAGGGTAACGCCAAAGAGCCACTCGCACAGATAGAGGATAAGCCCACTGACAAATAGCCCCGCCAGCCCCCGAAACACTGTGCCGCTGATTCCCCAACGCCTAACCAAAGGCTTGACGAACCTGGTGGTCAGTATCATCACAATCGCCACCGAGCCGAACCAGAGGCTGAACTCGACTTTACTCAGGCTCAAGGTATCCATCAGCACCGAGGGCGAGGTGGAAAAGTAGGCGAAGAAGGTTCCCATTGCCGTTGCATAAGCCAAGGTATAACCGATAAAAGTCTTGGACCCCAGGATGGTGAACAAGCTATTGAAACGAAACGGCTGGGTTTTGGCCGGCCGGGTTTCTGGCCATTTAAACACTGTGTGCACGGCAACCACGGCAGCGAATATTCCCAGGAAGTAAAATATGCCCTGCCAATGCCACTGCTTTTCTATCAAGGCGCCCAGAAACGGAGCCACTGCCGGGACACAAGCCAACACTGAACCCATGATGGCATAAACGACTACGCCTTCTTCCCTTTCGGCAAATACATCTCTGACCGTGGCAAACGCCGCAACCAATAGTGCAGACGCGCTCAGCGACTGTAACAATCTCAGTCCCAGGAAGTAATCAAAGTTCGGACTTAAGGGAATAGCCAGGCTGGACAATGAGTACAAGACAGCGCCAATAACGACTATCGGCCTTCTGCCAAACTTGTCCGAGAGGGGACCAAACAGCAATTGCCCAAGGCCTAGGAGTGCCATATACATGGTCAGCGTCAGCTGAACCTGCTCCCTTCCTACCTTGAAACTTGTGCCGATGTCATTCACTGCCGGAAGGTATAAGTCCATCCCCAGTGAAGCAAGCAGATCGAAAGGTACCAGAAGTACCAAAGAGTATAAGAATGAGTAATTCCAGATATTGTTTCTATTCATTTTTGCGTCCAATTATTGCTAAGAATCTATTCAAGCGATAATTGGACTGCCTTCACTGCTCTCTTCATAATCTAACCTCAATCCCAGGCGCAGCTGCGACTTGCGTTGAAACTATATTTAATAACTTAATCAAACAAGCATCGAATACTGACACATCATTGTTTGGGCTAAAACTACTCAAAACTGAGCCGATAGGGCCTGTCGATTGCCTCTCGCAGATCCGCCAGAGAAAATACCCGCTGCAACTCGGCAAACTTTTCGCCGTCAAAATAGACCTGCACCACGGGCAAACTAAAGATACTCATCTGGGCAGACAGCTGCTGGCCAGGGCCCTGACAATCGATATAGGCCGCCTGCAATAGTGGATACTCGTCGGCCAACATGGCGCTTATTCTGGGCTTCAACGCCTGACACACACCGCAATGCTCGCCGCCGAACAGCAGTAATACCGCGGGTTGGCTTTCGAGCAGTTGTTTAAGCTGCTCAAGGGTTTCGATATTCAACATGGTTTCAGCTCACAACTCACCGGTAGCCCAAGTACCCGGGCTCTATTGTTTATATTGGCGCTCATTGTGCCATATCGGCGCTGGCTTTCGGTGACTTTCGCAGCCAGTTTACAGGCCAAAAAGAAAAAGGCGCCGACGGCGCCTTCTGTAAAAACTATTGTGGATTACTGCTTAACCCCTTCAACCACCAGATCGAGTTTGACGTGAGTGGAAGCCGGGCCCAGATCGGTAGTAATCTTGTAATCCTTGAGGGCAAACTCGGTAGAGCCGATAAACCCGGCGCGGTAACCACCCCAAGGGTCCTGCCCTTCACCGATAGCCTTGGCATCTATGGTCAGCGGCTTGGTGACCCCATTGAGAGTAAAGTCACCGGTGATCGCCAATTCGCCATTCCCTTTGTCCTCCACCTTGGTGGACCTGAAGCTGGCCTTGGGATACTTGCCGGCATTGATGAAGTCGGCCGAACGCAGGTGCTTGTCCCGCTCGGCATGGTTTGAATCCAGGCTTTGGGTGTTGATGGTCACATTCACCTTGGCATCTGCCGGGTTGGCCTTGTCAAAGCTGAAGCTGCCTTCAAATTCATTGAAACGCCCGACTACAAAGCTGTAGCCAAGATGGTTGACTCTAAAGTTGATAGAGGCATGGGCGCCCTGGGTATCAATCACATAGTCGGCGGCATTCACGGCACAAGGCAATAACAGGGCGCTGCCAAGCAAACCGGCAAACAGGGTCTTTTTCATTTCGCTATCCTCTCTTGAGTTTAATCATCCTGATGAGTGTCTGATCTTTATCGATAAAATGGTGTTTCAGCGCCGCCAAGGCATGCAGCACCACCAGGGTTATCAAGCTATAGGCGGCGTATTTATGTATCGCCCCGGCGATATCGGCCTGATTGTTAAACAGCTCACCGACACCCGGCAGCTCAAACCAGTCAAATACCGCGATACCCCGGCCATCGGCGGTGGAGATCAATATGCCGCTCAACATAATCAGCAGCAGCAACAGGTAGAGTCCCCAATGCGTCAAACGGGCCGCCTTCTGCAGTAAAGGCTTGTCCGGTATCGCCTGTGGCGAGGGGCTCAGCAGTTTCCACAACAATCTGACCAGGGTAAGCGCCAACAGCAAAATGCCGATACTCTTGTGCAGATGCGGCCCCTTCTGATACCAGGCACTGTAATAGGTCAAATCAACCATCCAGTAGCCGAGCCCAAACAGGCCTATCACGGCAATGGCCGATAACCAATGGTTTAAAATGCTGACAAGGCCGTAGCCCTGACGAGTGTTGGCAAGCATTTTCTATCCTTAAGCTAGGTCTTAAGCACATCATATGGAGGCTAAATGAAAACTAAAATCATTAAATATTGGCCATTTCTTTCGAAATTTTAGAAAGTAGGACAAAAGGTGGGCTTAAAGAGCCACAGTGATGCGGGTACCACGGCAGATGGCGGCGAAGATAGTTTGATGCAATAGGCGGCGTGCTGGCTTTTCAAGCGATATCAGTTTGATTTCAGCTCAAAAAGCCCAATTCTGAGCATTAACTGAGCGAACACAGGATTTATGCCGAAAAAGCACTTGCAGGAAAAAATTCAGAACTATATTATACGCGCACTCCGAACGACACGGGCCTTAACTCCCGGTTCGAAGTAGATGACTGACACTCAGTTCAGTTGCCCGAATAGCTCAGTTGGTAGAGCAGCGGATTGAAAATCCGCGTGTCCCTGGTTCGATTCCGGGTTCGGGCACCACAATTTAGCCGGCATAGCTCAGTTGGTAGAGCAACTGACTTGTAATCAGTAGGTCCCGAGTTCGACTCTTGGTGCCGGCACCATGAAACAGCAAAAACGCCACTCACTGAGTGGCGTTTTTGTTTCTGTAACTCTCTACCCGCCCAACTCCTTGTTGCTAATCGTTTATCTTCCCCATGTAGTCGTTATACATAGCTTAGAGCCATAGCTGCACCTGGTATTAAAGACCTGTTCAAACAAACATCATCCAGAGTGCTTGTTTGAACAGGCCCGACGGCGAAGATTAACTCTGGATGCAGAAGCTATCCGCCCTCGTGGCAGTTCGTTATCAAGTTCACCGCCAGTCTAAAAAACCAAGTCAAATAGCCGGTACCCGAAACCTCTGCCCTTGAATTTCCAGCACCACATCTCTTGGACGGATCTCAACAACCTTTAATATTCCTTTGATACTATCGCCCTCCTGCAATTCGGCACCGTCTACATTCAACCAACGCTTGGAAGGCTCAGAAGCGTATACATGGGCACTGATATCAAATTCAGGCACTTGCAGTTGCAGTCCGGCAGGCAAGCCGCCATAGGGAGGCACCTCTTCCTCAGTTTTGGGAATGGGGTCCAATTCAGGAGGCGATACAGGTTTTTCCGCCGAGTGCCGGTGCTCAACATCGGCTAATGCAGCCTGAAACTGAGCCACCAGTTCATCCTGACGGCGACTCTCGGCACTGGATAGCCCCACATCCTCAGCCGCATCATTGACCTGGCGCTTGAGAGATTCAAGCACCTCAAGCCCACGGCGATTGGGGTTAGCTCCCAGGATAATCGGCTCCTCGTCCGTTGCCTGTATCGCTTGCCGCTGATTTGCAAAAGATGAACTGCCAGACTGAACTTGCTCAAACTGCAGCTCTTTGGCCGCTTCGGCCACACTGGCAGCCAGCGTATCATTATTACTAAGCTCAGTATTCGCCAAAGTCTGACTCTGATTAGCGGCAATATTTGCTTCGCGTCTTTGGTTTAGATTTGTGCTACTCACAGCTTGAGCATTTTGAAGCTGTGTGGTCTGCGGCTGTATAGTTTGCAATTGGGTTAGTTGAGATTGAACCACTTGAGCCTGAGGTATAGGTTGAGCCAAAGGCAAGGCAACCTTTCCGGCTAAACGCACCTCAGCAGCCCCCTGTT
The DNA here is from genome assembly GCF_037953065.1 of Shewanella chilikensis. NCBI lineage: Bacteria > Pseudomonadati > Pseudomonadota > Gammaproteobacteria > Alteromonadales > Shewanellaceae > Shewanella > Shewanella chilikensis. The sequence continues at coordinate 3,352,555 of NZ_CP149966.1, forward strand.
CAGCCACCTCAGCGGCTTGAGTCGGTTGCTTATATCCTTGAGACTCATCTTGTTGCCTGACTTGTTGCTGCGAGGCTTGCGCCTCAACTGAAGATGTCTCGGGAGCCGGAGTCTTCTTGCTGTTATCCAACATGTGCCATCCCCAGGCCAGGGCTCCTCCTGCCAGCACAGCAACTACCAATACTGCCAGCGGCTTGAAATAGGCTCCGCCGGATGAAGGCTGACGATATTGCGCCCTGGGGGTCAACACAGGATCCAGCTGCTCTCCCATTTCCTGTTGTTTGGCCCGGGTCACAGCATCAAGAAGAATAGACATCAGCTCTCTCCCCCCGCATGCAATCTGGGGCCTTGATGGCTCAGATACAGATTAAGCTGAACCAAAGTCTGGCTACCGGCAATACCGTCCGGCTTCAAACCATGGCGGCGTTGAAACTGTTGCAGCGACTGCTCCAACTCGCTGTCAAAATAGCTCATTAATCTGGCTTGGCGACCATCTACCTGCGCCAGAGTATTTTCCAGCCATTGCACTTGGGCCAAGCCGGCACTGGGGCCTATCGCCTTGAGCGGATCTTTGGGGGCATCCCAGATGATTTCAAAAGTGCCGCTGAAATGACGATTGAACCAATCAATACTGACCCAGAGTTGCTGTTCATTGAGTTGCAGCAGCAACTGTTCACCATCTTTAGTAACCAAAGTGCCATAGAAAGGTTGCTGTTGTTCATCTTCCAGATAGACCACAGCCGGATAGTTGAGCCGTAGTAAGGAGTTGAGATTACCCTGCTGCTGATAACAGGCTAGCCCCTGCTGCTCGGCGGCCTGACAAGCGCTGATGCCTGAATATGGCACCTTGTCCCAAAGCGCAAACAGCGCCGCGAAGGCGGTATCTATATTGCGGCTCTGATCTATGGCCTGCATCAAGATCCGCTGCGCCCGGTTGGCTGCGGCCTTGTCTGCGCCAGCTTGATTGACAGAAAGATTGTTCACAGAAGCTTTATTAGCGGAAACCTGAGTCTGCTTGGCATCTGTCATTGAATAAAGTTGCCGTCCGGACTGATCTTGGGCCACAGCCTGTTCCGGCTGCGCAAAGAAATAGTAACCACCGGCAAAGGCCAAAAGCAGCATGGCGGCGGCAGATGCCGGTAACCAATAATTACGCTGTTTGATTTTCTCTCCCAGTACCTCTTCGGCGGCAGAGGCCACCATTTTTGCATCGATAGGGGTTCGAGACTGACCATAACCCGCCATCAAGGCCCGCTCACACAAGAGGTTGATAAGCCTTGGAATACCGCCACTGAATTTATGCAAGGCCCGAATCGCACCGCGATTGAACAAGGGTTCGCTGCGCCCGGCCACCTGCAACCTGTGCTGCACATAGAAGCCCACCTCCTCTTCGGTGAGCGGCAACAGATGATAACGAGCAGTGATTCGCTGTGCCAGTTGCCGCAACTCCTGGCGCTTGAGCAGTTGCTGCAGCTCGGGCTGACCTATGAGGATCACCTGCAACAATTTACGAGTATCAGTTTCCAGATTGGTAAGCAGGCGCAGTTGTTCAAGCACTTCGGCCCGCAGATGTTGGGCCTCATCGATTATCAATACTGTGTTGCGTCCGGCCTGATGGTTAGCCAGCAAAAAACCACTGATATGGTCGGTCAACTGCTTAAGGGTGGGTGCCTCACCATAAGGAATTTTCAATTCATCACAAAGAGTGGCCAGCAGCTCAAGCTCGGTCAGAGATGGATTGAGGATAAAAGCAGTATCGGTATTTTCCGGTAGTTGCCGCAATAAGCAGCGGGAAACCGTGGTTTTTCCTGTGCCCACTTCGCCCGTCAGCAGCACAAAGCCTCCCGTTTCCCCCAGACCATAGGTCAAATGCGCCAAGGCTTCCCTGTGTCTGTCACTGAGAAACAGGTAACTGGGATTAGGCGCAATTGAAAACGGGTTATCGTTCAGTCCATAAAAGGCCTTGTACATAGGCACTACCATCCTTCTTTGTTAGAGACAGCTCAGTTTAAGGCAAGGTCATAAATTGTAAAACCCCGGCCGCCATATATGTGATGCACAGGAAAATCCCCCACGGCCTGGTCTCATGTTATCCTGAGGCCAATACCAAAGCAGTCATTATAAGGAATTCACAAGCGTGCAGATTTATCTGGTTGGCGGTGCGGTACGCGACAAGCTATTGGGTTTGCCTGTCAAAGACAGGGATCATCTGGTCGTCGGAGCGACTCCGGAGCAGATGGTCTCACTGGGATACCGGCAGGTGGGCAAGGATTTCCCTGTGTTTCTGCACCCCAAAACCCAGGAGGAATATGCCTTGGCAAGAACCGAGCGTAAGACGGGCTTGGGTTACGGCGGCTTCTCCTGCTATGCGGCGCCCGATGTTACCCTGGAAGAGGATCTGTTGCGACGGGACTTAACCATTAATGCCATAGCCCAAAGTGAAGATGGCGAGCTGCATGACCCTTACGATGGCCAAAAGGATATTGCAGCCCGGGTGCTGAGGCATGTTTCTCCTGCCTTTATTGAAGACCCGCTGCGGGTACTCAGAGTAGCCAGATTTGCCGCCCGCTTTGCACCTCAAGGTTTCAGTATCGCCCCGGAAACCCTGGCTCTGATGCAGGAAATTGCCACTGGCCCCGAGCTTAGCGCGCTTACGCCGGAGCGGGTCTGGCAGGAACTGGATAAGGTGCTCGGCTGCGAACAGCCCCAAGTGTTTTTTGAAGTACTGCGCCAGGTTAACGCCTTACAAGCACTGATGCCGGAAATCGATGCCCTGTTCGGCGTACCACAACCGGCCAAGTGGCATCCTGAAATCGATAGCGGCATTCACACACTAATGGTATTGGAGCAAGCCGCAAGACTGACCCAGGACAAAGCGGTGCGCTTTGCCGCGCTGGTACACGATCTCGGTAAGGCTTTGACCCCGGCCGACATCTTGCCCAAACATCACGGTCACGGCCAGAAAGGTCTGGCGCCTATCCGCAATCTGTGTGAGCGGCTGAGAGTGCCTTCCGAGTATCGGGATCTGGCGTTGCTGGTCAGCGATCAGCATCAAAATATTCATAATTTGATGGAGCTCAAGCCGGAAACCATAGTGAAAATCTTCCACAAAGCTGACTTCTGGCGTAAGCCAGAGCGCCTGGAGCAGTTGGCACTGGCCTGTGAGGCCGATGCCAAGGGCCGCACCGGACTTGAACAAACCCCCTACCCTCAGGCGCAGGCATTGAGGCAGTTGTTTGCTGTGGCATCGGCGATAGATGTCAAACCCATAGTGGCAGCAGGGCACAAAGGCCCGGCCATCAGGGAACAACTCGTACGACAGCGGATTGCCGCCGTACGTCAAGAAAAGCAACTGTTACTGAATTCCGCCGTTTCCTGAGAGAAAGGCAAGATATTGACAGTGATAATTTCAGTTATGTTAAAAAAATAGCGAAAAAAACTGGCTATTTTCCCAAAGACTTGGCAATTCAATGAGTATTCGATAAGGTTAAGCGGCCTGTGCGTGAATATTCGTAGCAAAATAAATTGACTATGACATAATTAGGCGGTGTCGGCTGTTTTACAGTCGAGCCATTAAAAATCCAACCTATCTAAAGGGATTTCTTCATGAACAAAAAAGTACTGATGATTGCTGGCGTAGCAATGACTGCTCTGCTGGGCGGCTGTGCCAACACCACTGCTCTGGAAGAAAGCGTTGCTAACCTGGGCAACAAAGTTGATCAATTATCAGCCGAAGTTAGCTCTCTGAAAGCAGAGCAAGGCAAACTGTCTGCTGACGTTAAAGATGCCAAAGCTGCTGCTATGGACGCTCAGTCTGAAGCTAAGCGTGCTAACGACCGCTTGGACAACGTTGCTTCTCGTTACAAGAAGTAATTCAGTCCCGGATCGGCAACACCAAGGTGTTGCCGATTTGATTTATTCTCCAAGCTACAAGCTGTCCCCCGTCAGTACTTACCAGCATTCCCAACCAATCTTCACTTTCCAGCCCGAAACCCCAGGTTCAGACTCAGTTTCGTTTGATCACCAACAAACGGTAATCCAGCTCCAGCCCTTCAATGGCCCGTCCTGCAATCGAGCGCTTCTGCTTTTCACCGGCGCGCCAGGCATAGGGAGTGGTTTCCAGAAGCGTCAACGCCTGTTCACCACTGACATCCAGCGAAAAACTCAAGCTCTCGGTTTCCAGCACAGTCAACTCCGCCGGCAGGCTGATGCTGAACTCCCGCAGCTTAAGGTCAGCACTCAATTGCTCACGCAACTGCCATAAGTGTCTGGGCCCGGGTGCCAACATCACAAGATGTGCCCCCGGCTTCATCACCCTGGGGATCTCCTTGCCCTTGAGCTGTCCATCAAGCAAAGTCACCAGTGAAAACTGCGCGTCTTCAAAGGGTAAGCGTTTGGCAACACTGAGAAATACCTGCGCCTCAGGCATTGCCTTGGCCGCGGCGAAGGCGGCATTTTGCGCATCACTGATTAGCAAGCGTTGCAGCCCATCCGGCAGTTGCAGCATCTGCTGCAAGGCGCCATCTCCAGCGTTGGGGTCAAGCAAGGCATCACAGTTTTCAGCAAGCCTGGCCAGCTTGAGATTGAGCGCCTGATGCAAAGGCGCCATCAACTCAGACTGCAGCAAAAAACGCCGGGCCCGCAGCGCCTGACGCGACAAGGCGTGCACCGCCGCGCTCTTGGGCTTGGCCAGCAACCAATAGCCATCCTCCTGGCGATCGAAGTGATGCTTGTTGGCGCAGTAAAAACCTCTGGATGCCTGATGTTGCCTGAGCTCACTCTGGCAAACCGGGCACTGAAATTGCACTGAATTCATCTAGGGCCTCACAGAAAGATAAAGCCGCACAGGAGTGCGCCGAGCGCCAAACGATAGATCACGAAAGGCAGCATGCCCATCTTGCTGATAATCTTCAAAAACAAGTGAATACAGGTGAAGGCCGCTATAAAAGAAAGCACTACCCCCAAAATCAACGCCTGCCAGTCAATCACATGCCCACCTTCGAGCAGATCTTTGCCCATCAGCAGCGCAGCCCCCAGGATCACTGGAATCGACATCAAAAAAGAGAAACGCGCCGCCGCCTCGCGATTAAGCCCCAGCATCAAGGCCGCCGTCATGGTGATCCCCGAGCGACTGGTGCCGGGAATAAGCGCCAGTGCCTGGGCAAAACCTATCATCAATGCCTTGCGCCAACCTGTTTGATACTCACTAAGCTCAAGCCGCGCCATCTTATCTGACCACCAGAGCAGCAAACCGAATACCACAGTAGTGATAGCGATAACGCCCGGGCCCCGCAGATAAGTTTCAACCAGATCTTTGGCCATAAAACCAAAGATGACTGCAGGTATAGTAGCCAGAATAATCCACCAGGCCAGTTTACTCTCGGCGCTGTGATTACCCTTGAATATGCTGCCAAACCAGGCGTTCAGCATAGCGATGATTTCAGCGCGGAAGTAAAGTACCACAGCGAGCAGTGAACCTATGTGCACCGCCACATCAAAGGCCAGTCCTTGATCTTCCCAGCCAAGTAACTGAGAGGGCAAAATAAGATGCGCCGAGCTGGAAATAGGCAAAAATTCAGTCAGGCCCTGGATCAGGGCAAGGATAATGACCTGTAATGTGTCCATAATTGTCCTTTAAAAAATCAGGCCGACAGGCCCCAATCGAAAGCGATAGGCCAGAGTTTCTGACTGGCCTTGTCATATTCCTGCCACAACTGCTGATAGCTGAGTTGTGCCAGAGGATGCTTGGTTTGCGGTGCCAACTCTGCCAGCGGCCAAAGCACAAAAGCATTGGTCAGGATCTCGGCTCTGGGTAAAACAATGGGCTGCTGACAGACCTTGTCATCGTAGAGCAGCAGATCCAGATCCAAGGTGCGCGGAGCAAATTTCTTTGCTCCCGGGAGCCGACCATGACGCAATTCTATCTGCTTGAAGCAGGCCACCACTTCGGCAATACCGAGCGAGGTATGAGCGCCCACCACCATATTGAGAAAGTTGCTGCCCTTGAATCCCACCGATTCACTCTCGTAAACCGATGACAACAGCAGCTCGCCAAAAGCAGCGTGCAGCTCTTTGATAGCTGCACGTAAATAATGTTCCGGGTCGATATTGCTACCCAGACTGATGTAGATATGTGCCATATTGCCGTTAGATACCACGCTCGATTTCAACACCGACGGCTTTGGCCGAAGGAACGGCGCCGGGCTTCATCACCCGCACCTTGACCCAAGGCACTGCAAACTCACTCATCAGACAGTGGGCTATCATTTCGGCCACGGTTTCAATCAGCTCAATAGGCTTTTCGGTAATCAAGGCAGTAAGGCGCTTGCTGACGGTTTCATAACAGAGCGCCTGGCTGTAATCATCACTGTCTGCGGCGGCTCTGTTATCCCAGGCCATATCCAGATCGATAAGCAGCGTCTGGTGCACCTGCTTTTCCCACTCATAGATCCCAATAACTGTCTCTATCTGTAATTCCCGTATCAGCACTCTGTCCATAAAATCCCCCTTAACAACTGCCGGGCCTGAGGTCAGATAAGCTAACGGCGATAAAACCGCTATAATCCGACGCGTTCCGGAGATATTCACTGTAGCCCCTTTCTACCTGGCCCGATCTTAAGTAGGATAAGGCATTGAAGGACAAGATGAACCCGAGATTTTAACCACCAGCAGGCGGTCAAGATTTTCACCTTGGGTTATCTGGGCAAGGGCTGCATTTTTCAGTGTGCGCGATAATACCTTAAGACGAGTAAGGAAACCAATTTGAGTACCATGGTACTGACCCCAATGATGATTGTGGCCGCTTACTTGCTCGGCTCTATCTCCAGCGCCGTACTGGTATGCCGCCTCAAGGGCCTTCCGGACCCCAGAGGCAAGGGCTCCGGCAACCCGGGCGCGACCAATGTGCTGCGTATCGGTGGCACCTGGGCCGCCGCCATGGTGTTTTTCTTCGATATGCTCAAAGGAGCTCTGCCCGCTTATACCGCTTATCTGATGGGGATAGATGCCGTCTGGCTCGGAGTAATAGCCATTGCCGCCTGCCTGGGGCACATATACCCGATTTTCTTCGGTTTCAAAGGCGGCAAAGGCGTAGCCACAGCGCTCGGTGCCATGGCGCCCATAGGTGAAGGCTTGGCGCTGTGTTTGATGGGCACCTGGTTAGTGGTGGTTTTACTGACCCGCTACTCATCGCTGGCGGCTTTGGTTACCGCCCTGCTGGCACCTTTATATACCTGGTGGCTGGATGACAGATTTACCCTACCTGTGGCGATGCTATCGACTCTGATCATAGTGCGCCACAAGGATAATATTCGCCGCCTGCTCAAAGGAGAGGAGTCCAAAGTATCCCGCTCCAGGCGCACTAAATAGGGCCTGCAAGGTCACGGTTGTGAAGACAATATTAAAAACCCAAAAGGCGCCAGTGGCGCCTTTTGCTTTTCAGGTACATTAAACTATATTGCCGGGTTTCAGGAAACCGCTTCCAACGTATCCAGCGGCCAACGCGGCTGCCCTTTTACCGCCAACGTCTCACGCTCGCCGGCTTTGAGGCGTTGCAAGCCCGCGTAGGCTATCATAGCGCCGTTATCTGTACAGAACTCACCTCTGGGATAGAAAACCTTGCCGCCTCGGCTCTGCATCAACTCGGCCAGTGAACTTCTCAGGCGGGTGTTGGCACTGACACCGCCGGCAATAACCAAGCGCTTAAAGCCGGTTTGCTCCAGTGCGCGGCGGCACTTGATAACCATGGTATCGACCACGGCTTCTTCAAAGGCCCTGGCGATATTGGCACGGGTCTGTTCATCATCCGGTTCGGCGGCTATGGTATTGGCGGCGTAGGTTTTCAACCCTGAGAAACTAAAATCCAACCCCGGTCTGTCCGTCATCGGCCGAGGAAACTTATAACCGGACTTTTCGCCCTTGGCGGCGAGTTTAGCCAGTCTTGGGCCACCAGGATAATCAAGTCCCATCAGTTTGGCGGTCTTGTCGAAGGCTTCACCGGCCGCATCGTCTATGGACTCACCCAGTACTTCGTAGCGACCTATGCCTTCTACCTTCACCAGCATGGAGTGACCTCCGGAAACCAAGAGCGCCACAAAGGGGAACTCAGGTGCATCCTCTTCCAACATGGGCGCCAGCAGATGTCCTTCCATATGATGAACACCTACTGCAGGCTTATTCCAGGCAAATGCCAAGGAGCGACCGACGCAAGCCCCCACCAAAAGCGCGCCAATCAGCCCAGGGCCCTTGGTGTAAGCGATACCGTCGAGATCTTCGATACGGGTATCGGCCTTGGCCAGTGCCTCACGGATCAGCGGTACTATTTTACGTACATGATCCCGTGATGCCAGCTCAGGCACCACGCCACCGTAGTCGGCATGTAACTTGACCTGACTGTAGAGTGCATGGGATAACAGCCCCTGCTCTTCGTCGTAAACCGCTATTCCTGTCTCATCACAGGATGTCTCAATACCTAAAACCCGCATCTATGAAATCTTTCCACCTGAAAAGGGGCGCCAATTCTACCCCTAACCAGGAGATTTCTCCAGTTGTAGGCTAAAGTGAATTTACTTTAGGGACTTTACATTCAGTGCCTGTCGGTTTAAAATTCCGCACCATTTTAAATCCACTTGGGTCAAGTGATTGACTCAATACAAACTTACACCTAAGGGGTGATGGCGTATGCCAATTATTAAAGTACGTGAAAACGAACCATTCGACGTAGCTCTGCGTCGTTTCAAGCGCTCTTGTGAAAAAGCCGGTATCCTGGCCGACGTGCGTGCTCGTGAATTCTACGAGAAGCCAACTACTGCTCGTAAGCGTGCAAAAGCTGCTGCAGTTAAGCGTCTGGCCAAGAAGCTTTCTCGCGAAAACGCACGTCGCGTACGTTTATACTAATTCCTTATGAGCCTGATAGATAAGCTAAAAGACCAAATGAAACAAGCCTTGGTGGCCAAAGAGAAGGTCCGCCTGGGTACGATTCGTATGGCATTAGCTGCCATCAAACAGATTGAAGTGGATACCCGCGAAACTCTGAATGATGAGCAGATAATAGCTGTCTTGACCAAAATGGTGAAACAACGCCGTGATGCCATTGCCCAATATGAAGCAGCGGGTCGTCCGGAGTTGGCAGAAGCCGAAGCAGCAGAGATTCAAGTTATTGAAACTTTCCTGCCACAGCCTCTGAGCGAAAGCGAAATCGCTGCGCTAATTGATGCTGCTATCCAGGATAGCGGCGCCAGCACCATGGCGGATATGGGCAAAGTAATGGGAGCGTTGAAATCCAAAGTTCAGGGTCGTGCAGACATGGGTGCCATCAGTGCCCAGATCCGTGCCAAACTGCAATAAGCGGGTTTCCACGTATGAACAAGCCGTGCATCTGCGCGGCTTGTTTGTTTACATCGGTCAAGGGTGCATGACTCAGTCTGATGGCTATACCTCGTGATTTTATCAATGAGCTGATTGCTCGCACAGACATAGTTGATCTTATTGATCACAAAGTACCCCTTAAAAAAGCGGGTAAGAATTATTCTGCCTGTTGCCCTTTCCACAGTGAAAAATCACCCTCTTTCACCGTCAGCAGAGACAAACAGTTTTACCATTGCTTCGGCTGTGGAGCCCATGGCAATGCCATCGACTTCATCATGGAGTATGACCGTCTCGAGTTCCTCGATGCTATTGAGGAGCTGGCAAGCCAACTGGGGTTGGAAGTGCCGCGGGAGAATAACCCCAACCGTCGTCGTGACGAAGGGCTCAGCCGCGATCTCTATCAGTTGATGGAAGAGGCCAACAGGTATTATCAAAGCCAGCTCAGACAACACCAGGACAAACAGAAGGTGTTGGACTATCTGGCCTTTCGTGGGTTATCAGACCAGGTCGTCGAACGCTTCGGCATAGGCTTTGCCCCCGATGGCTGGGACGGTTTACTGAGCCGTTACCGCTCGCAGCAAGAGTCGCAGGACAAGCTGTTGACTGCGGGGATGATCATCAGCAACGACAACGGTAAGCGTTATGACCGCTTCCGTGACAGACTGATGTTCCCGATCCGCGATAGGCGCGGCCGGGTGATAGCCTTTGGTGGCAGGGTATTGGGAGATGGTACCCCCAAGTACTTGAATTCTCCGGAAACGCCCATATTTCATAAGGGTAATGAGCTTTACGGTCTGTATGAGCTGAAACAAGCCCACAGAGAACCTCGGCAAGTGCTGATTGTCGAAGGTTATATGGACGTGGTAGCGCTGGCGCAATTTGGGGTCGATTATGCGGTAGCCTCACTGGGCACCTCAACCACGGCCGAACAGTTTCAGTTGTTGCTGCGCAGCGCCAAAGAAGTGGTTTGCTGTTATGACGGAGACAACGCGGGTAAAGAAGCAGCCTGGCGCGCACTGGAAACCGCCCTGCCACTGCTGAAGCCCGGCGATACAGTGCGCTTTATGTTTTTGCCCCAGGGGGAAGATCCCGACTCCATGGTGCGCAAGACAGGCAAAGAAGCCTTCGAAGCATTGATAGATGAAGCGCAAACACTGACAGGGTTTCTGTTCGATACCCTGACCACAAAATACGGGACAGACAAGGGCAACCTGGCCAAGCAAGCCATTGCTCTGATTGAAAAGATTCAAGACACTGTGCTGCAAAATCTATTGCTCGAAGACCTGTCACACAGGCTCGGCATGAACAGCGCAGATGATCTAAAGAAAAAGCTGGGATTCAAGAGCCCCCAAGGGGTGGCTTCTGCCCGGCATAAAGCGCTTAAGGGCCGGGGTACCCCGCTGCGACTCGCCGTCGCCTTGCTGGTACAACACCCACAGTTGGGGCTGAATTTGATCCCCCAACCGGCTCTTAAGCATTTGCAGATGGCCGGCATAGACTTGCTGGTCGAATTACTGGATTTGACTCGCGCCCAGAAGATGAACAGCGCACAACTACTTGAGCAATTCAGGGATACGGACGAATTTTCCGCCCTGAGAAAACTGGCCCAATGGGAGCATCAAGTGGCGGATGAAAACCTGGAGCAAGAGTTCAAAAAATCCCTGGTATGGCTGAATAATCAATACATTGAGCAACGTTACCAGGAATTAAGTCTGAAACAGACCCATACTAAAGAAGAGAAAATACAGCTTAAGAAGCTAATCGCAGCCATGAAAAGCTGCCAATAAGCTCTCTCAATTTATGGGTCCGGTCGCCGGACTAGCACAGGGATGCGCACATGGCTATAATTGACGATTTGTGCGGCAAGAGCCCCAGGCCGCTGCCCATCGTTGTAACAGTTACCCAACTTGGATGATATCTATGGATCAAACTCCGCAGTCGCAACTTAAACTGTTGCTCGCCAAAGGCAAAGAGCAAGGTTACCTAACCTATGCAGAAGTGAATGACCACTTGCCTGCAGATATGGTCGATTCTGACCAGATCGAAGATATTATCCAGATGATAAATGACATGGGTATCCGAGTGTTTGAAGAAGCACCGGATGTCGATGACATTATGATGTCGGAAGACAGCACGGATGAAGATGCCGCCGAGGAAGCAGCTGCTGCCCTCGCCTCTGTAGAGAGCGAATTGGGCCGTACCACAGATCCTGTACGCATGTATATGCGTGAAATGGGAACAGTGGAACTGCTGACCCGCGAAGGTGAAATTCAGATCGCCAAGCGTATCGAAGAAGGCATCAACACGGTACAGAGCTCAGTCGCCGAGTACCCACAGGCAATCGCCATGATCCTCGAACAGTTTGATCAGTTCGAGGCCGAAGAGATCCGCCTGTCCGACATTATCTCTGGATTTGTCAATCCCGATGAAGACAATGTAGGCCCAAGCGCCACCCATATTGGCTCAGAGTTATCCGATGAAGATCTGGATGATGAAGATGATATGGACGACGATGATGACGATGACGACAGCGATTCCGAAGATGAAGGCTCAAAAGGTCCGGATCCGGAAGAAGCACGTGAGCGTTTTGGGCAACTACGCACCGTCTACGAAAACTCACTGAAACTCATCGAACTCAAGGGACGCGATCATCCCGAGTCAGTCGCCACCCTGTTTCACATTGGCGAGATTTTCAAAGAGTTCCGTCTGGTGCCCAAGCAGTTTGACCGTCTGGTCAAGAGCATGCGCAGCATGATGGACAAAGTTCGGGTTCAGGAACGCCTGATCCTCAAGCTTTGTGTTGAACAAGCCAAAATGCCGAAGAAGAACTTTGTTAAGCTCTTCACCGGCAACGAAACCGATATCAGCTGGTTCAACGCCGAGATGAACTCCGGCAAGCCATACGCCGAAGGCCTGAAAATGGTCGAGGAAGACGTGCTGCGCTGCCGCGCCAAGCTGGAAGCCATCGAAGCCGAAACCGGCCTGTCTATCGCCTCAATCAAAGACATCAACCGCCGCATGAGCATAGGTGAAGCCAAGGCTCGCCGTGCCAAGAAGGAAATGGTTGAAGCCAACTTGCGTCTGGTTATTTCTATCGCCAAGAAATACACCAACCGTGGCCTGCAGTTCCTGGATCTGATCCAGGAGGGCAACATAGGTCTGATGAAGGCTGTAGACAAGTTTGAATATCGTCGTGGTTATAAGTTCTCTACCTATGCTACCTGGTGGATCCGTCAGGCTATTACCCGTTCAATCGCGGACCAGGCCCGTACCATACGTATCCCGGTACACATGATAGAGACCATCAACAAGCTCAACCGTATCTCGCGGCAGATGCTGCAGGAAATGGGACGCGAGCCTTCTCCTGAAGAGCTGGCCGAGCGGATGATGATGCCGGAAGACAAGATCCGCAAAGTGCTAAAAATCGCCAAAGAGCCTATCTCCATGGAGACCCCTATCGGGGACGACGAAGATTCGCATCTGGGGGATTTCATCGAGGATACTACCCTCGAGCTGCCACTGGACAGCGCCACCAGCGAAAGCCTCAAGAGTGCCACTCATGAAGTGCTTGCTGGCCTGACGGCCCGTGAAGCCAAGGTCCTCAGAATGCGTTTTGGTATCGACATGAACACTGACCACACCCTAGAGGAAGTGGGCAAGCAGTTCGACGTTACCCGAGAACGTATTCGTCAGATTGAGGCCAAGGCACTGCGTAAGCTGCGTCACCCGAGCCGCTCGGAAATCCTCAAGTCTTTCTTGGACGAGTAAGCAAACTTTTGTACAAAAACCCCGCTACGCGGGGTTTTTTATTGTCTTTCAGCCTCAAGTCTGATTAACAGATAACCACTTGAAAGCAATGACATCAATAATGCGCAAAACACGGGTGACAAGCGCAATTAAACTTCGTATACTCTCTCCCGCTTCTGGTGATGACGATTGCCTTAAGCCGGCCCCTTAGCTCAGTTGGTTAGAGCACACGACTCATAATCGTTAGGTCCCCAGTTCGAGTCTGGGAGGGGCCACCACTTTTTCGAAGGCTTAGCTAATTCAATTTAGCTAAGCCTTTGTTGTTTATGTGGCGCTGGGTGCTGTAGCGTTCAAACTCGCATTAGAAAATATCTTGTTGCCTTCCCCAAACCTCCCCAATAAAGTATCGGTCAAAGAGTATGCATGTAACCGCTTTTGAAGTGGTGGCAATTCCTAAACTGTACATCTAAGGACTAACATGAAAATTATAGGGATATTTACAGCGTTAATAACGCTATCGGCTTGCACCTACACATCTAACATGAACGTAGGAACCAATTTCAGTTCCGGGCAGGTGGCAAAGATAGCAAAGGGCAAAACGGCAGAAGCAGATTTAGTTAACCTCTTTGGTCAGCCACAAGTAAAAGCTGTCATCAACGAAACAGACGTAAAGTGGATTTACAGTTACACAGAGGGCAGCGCATCTGCCCAAGCGTTTACCATGAAAACCACATCCGACTTCACGACTCACACACTTGATATTTTGCTTAGAAATGGTGTGGTAGTGAACTTCGCAGAAACCCACGCGCCAACAAATATGACTATCAACACTCAAAGCTCAATAAAGTAATCAAGTGACTGTATGGACATATTGGACTATTACGACCTAAAGGAATGGTGGAACACGGCGTTAATGCCTGCACAACGCGCTCAGATAGCCAGAGACTATCAGCCGATGGGTTACCCTTCAGGCACACCATTTCTCTACTCGCCAATCGGCAAATCCTATGGTGAAACGGGTAAGTGCTGCCTACTGGACGTCTTAGCGTGTGTGGCAAAGGATGCCGCGAAAGACATCATCTGGAACAAAACCGAGCAAGCGGTAAAAGAGGCTCTTAGCCAGACTAAGCGAAATTACATAGATATTCACTTAGCTCTAGCTGGTTTAATTAAATATCATTACCGTTTGCGAAATGACCAAGCTCATTATGAAAAGGCCAAAGAGTTTTGCTTATTGCAGATATCTATTTCCAGTAAATTAGTCAAAAAATTTCGTTATCCCGAAAAACCGAAAGAATTAAAACGGCTTCATAAATTAACGGGTATGACTCATCCCTATTATGATGAACCTCAAATTCTGCCTTCACATACAGGTTACAAACAACTTGCTATCATTCTTGAAAAAGAAGGCGATCTTAAAGGTGCACTTGAACTGGCCAAGAATGCATTACAGCAAGGGTGGACTGATGATTACGAAAAGCGAATAGCGAAACTAACAGCCAAACTTGCCAAGCAAAGGTAGCCCTTTTTATAGAGTAAGAAAACTCATCCTAAAGGTGTCCAAAAACTCCTTTAGCGATGTCAGAAAACGATCGGCTAATGATGTCGGAAAAGTCCACCAGCGATGTTGGTGACTATTTGTAGCTTGAATCCAGCATTACGTACAATCCAAAGCTGAGCGGCTTCCCACTTAGCTTTGCAGTCTTTTTCATCAATACAAACTGGTGTTGTCGCCTCAAGTTGCGCCCGTTTAGCTTGAATATCTGCCGATGGAGTAGTTGCACAACTTGCGAGCGTTAGTAGGCATGCAGAAAAAATAAAACGTCTGTTCATTATTTTCGTCCTTGATAGTTGGTCGAGTTCCAACTCATTGATTATTTTTAATAACTATAAAATTTATTTATGAAGTTACATTTAAACATTATTTTTACGGCATGTATGATGTCCAAGTATTACTCATCTTTGCAAACGATAGCGCGGTGGTGAGCCCAAAATGTAAGTCAGACTTCCCTCATTGACACAGGTCGCAATAGCTGCACATATGGCGTCCGACTTAGGGGCTTTAAAGTTGGTAATTTTGGTTGTTTTGTATTGCCCAACCATTACAGCAACAAATTAGGAATAACTCAGCCATAACATCACTTCATATTCTGGATAGCTAAATACCGCTGAAACCCTTGCCACACCTTAAACTGACCAAACCAACCAAAAGAGCCAATATCTCTAAACTTCATATATCATCAATTATCGCTTCCATGGTTAAGCTAAGCAAATTACCACCTTTCGCTTCAATATAACCACCATCAAGGTAATAGCAGAACAAGTCTGAATCACGCATTAGGTCGATAAAAACCGGGTTACCATTGTCAGTTCCGATCGTAATGCAAGTGCTGCATTGATCAATGGTTAAAGGAGAACTACCGGAAACTTCCAATTGAGTTTTGATAAAGGCATAAAGCTGATTAAAAGTATTAACTGTATTTTTATCTATCGTGATTTCATCTGCAAGCTCACTCTCTGAAAATAAATAGAACTCACTTCCTCTGTAACAGACCGCTTCAGCCGTATCAATACTATTGAGCCATTCCGTATAATAACTTGGCAATATCACAATCACTCCCCTTCCAAAAAACAACATCCAAATAATGCAAACA
Organism: Shewanella chilikensis; assembly: GCF_037953065.1. Taxonomy (NCBI): domain Bacteria; kingdom Pseudomonadati; phylum Pseudomonadota; class Gammaproteobacteria; order Alteromonadales; family Shewanellaceae; genus Shewanella; species Shewanella chilikensis. Next base: position 3,368,322 of record NZ_CP149966.1, read on the forward strand.
AATAATTTTACCGAACAAAATAAATTACGCGTTGCAATTCAAACTTAATGCCATAGCCAGTTCTTAAACTTTTAACCTACTCTCTGGCGAAACTTGATCATTTATCAATTCAACAAGAGACTTGGCAACAAATTTGGCCTCATCCCAACCTAAATCGCCACAATTAGCGATGTAATAGCCAGAAATTTTTCGCTGTTCAATTTTTGCCACGCAAATATTACCATTCCCATCCATGCAAACAGGTATTGAGTTAGGCATATACTTCTTTAACTCGTATATATCCTCACCGAGTATTTCTATGATTGAGAAAAATTGCAGCTCTTTAAAACCAAAAAAGATGTCCGCCCCATTACTTGTCTGCCACCAATCATAAAACTCACTTGGTAAGCTAACACCAAAAGCCCCTTCAAGCTCTCGAATCGATTCTCGACTTACTCCCGGTGGTTTGTTTACGTATTCCATACCGTCCTCTATGCATAATACCGACAACAACTAATCGTAGCGAGGTTCACCCCAGAAATAGCAATACACCCTAGCCTTGCTCTTTGTGTTTTTTGCATATTTCATCAATCTCTTCCAGAACCAAGCCTAGAGAAGATTTTTGTTCATTTTGCTTGAGTTTTTCGGCCAATGCTTTCTGAAGCGTTAGCAGCTCCTCTTTTCTGCAACGCAAGTGCCAGATATCAGCCTTTGATGGTGCCCCCATTATTTTTGACTCTAGCAAGTTTGAAAGCTTAAAATTCCGGAGCAGGATCAGTGCGCCTATTTGTGAAATACTGAAATCTACCATTTGGTCTCTTTAACAAAAATCAAGCTATCCATTATAGAATGAAAAATTAATCTTCTTTCTGTCTGCATCCAAGCAGCGCTATATGGTTTAAGCTCTTTGAAATCGAAAGAGAGCCTTGAGTTGTAGAGCTTTGATGAAATCGAACTTATTTCAGTCGTGCTAACCTCTACCTAGGATTCATTGTCCACGTTTTTAAGCTTGGGTTTACTTGTTTTTTCCTTGCTTTTCATCCCGTTTTTTTGAGCTATAAAATACCTCAATGGACTTACCCTCAATTCTGTGATGATCAGAGAAACAAACCCAAAAGCACAGACTGCAATCATAAAAGCATGCAAAAAACTGATGAAAACTAAGGCTCCGTAAAGAGAAATAGAAAAAAGAAACGCGTAGATGATACCTAGAGGTAAATCTCTAGTACCAACATCATATTGGTCTTTTGCCAAATCATAGGTAACCGATACCGGATTGGTTAGGCCCCCCAAGCGAATTTTTATCGTATTCCCTTGAATCTTGATATTGTACCCTTTGCTTTCTAGTTCATTGGCCAGTTCATTCATCAAGAAACTCCTTTTCCCAATAAGGCATCAAAAAATCTAGCAACCCACTAAAAACAACTTATTTTTCGCTCAAGTATTGTTTGGTAATTGAGCATTCCCAGGTCGAAATCTAGTGTTCAACTATTGGTTAGATATACATTTTTCCTTTGAGTTCGGCGAAGACGTGTTAACACCGGGCAAAAGTTGGGCCGCTTTATTAAACGCCGTAAATTCTGCTTTTCGTACGCGATACCAGTTAACTCTGCTAATTCAAGCAAGACTGCTTAGGTATCAGCTACAAGCTCAGAATACCTCATGATCCAACTCAAACCCACTAACAGCTGTAGAGTACGCATGTGCGGCTCTAAACCTATCATCGGCCAGCAATTAGTTATACCCAACTGAATTTATTGATATTTTCAATTTTTTCAACAGATTAACGCTAAAATCATTCATAACAGGTGCGCTTTTGCGGAGCATTTTGCTGTAGGCATAGCTACCGCACGGATACGAAACTGACTTCGTCCCTGAAGATACCCCAAAACCGCCGAGAACGGCCCGGGAACTGTGTCAGGCCAATATTCCCTATTATGGCCTACTACACTGAGTGTCATATCCACTGCAGTTAAGCAAAGGCTTAACATAAGAAGTTGAATTGTATCTACAATAACTAGATTGAATGAGTGAAACAATCGCCAATCGGGAGAAATTAAGTAAAAACGATAAAATACTGCTTTAGCTGTCGGCGCCGAAATGATTGGCTATTTCGGAAAAGAGTCGCTCTCTTTTGCGATTCAACTCATGCTTGTTGAGCTTTAGCAATCAGGAATGTGAAGCGGATTACAGCAGTTTGCAGCAAAACACTCTAGGGTAAGTTAACCTTAACAACGAGAGGCAAGCTCTCGACTTTAAACAGGAATCTCAGATGTCTGATACAGATAAGGCGTTTTTTCAGCGTGCCAGTGAACTCATCGATTTGGCTAACAAACAGAACCAGAATACTGAGGTCCAAACCGGTGAAGTCAGTGCCTCCTTCATGTATGCCCTGGCTCGCTACAATGCCTGGTTCGGCTCTACCGGTTTTGCCACCAAGGAGCAGATGCAGTCGAAAAAGCAAGAGATGATGGATTACTATATGGAGCGCTACAAGGAGATGCTTGAAGGCTCTATGGACGACTATATCGAGAATTTCGACCACTACCGCGCAACGCAGAAGTAGAGCCGCCATAGCCTTTCAAAATGCCCGGCCAGATGCCGGGCGTTGTATTTTGACTTGACTCATGTTTAAAGCCCTTCCTTGGCCTATCGATTTTGCCAGCCTTTGCTTAGCCTCGAATTCAGATTGAATCGCCACTGATATCTAGGCTGTTGTTTGAGCTCATGTCTAGGCTCTAGTCTAAGCTATTTTTCTTGGCTATTTTCTAAGCTATTGTCTGAGTTAATACTTAAGCTTTTGTACCGCTTTGTGGTCTTGCTCTTAAACTGAGTCTTAAAAGAGTGACCCGCTGTCTCGACCCAGAAAGGCTTGAGGCTTATGCTATGACACCTATTTTGATAGTTAGACAGGTTTTGGCGCAACAGATATCCGGATTAAAACGCGATACTAACGCTACTCACGCCATCACCTAAGGAGACACTTGTGACACCCGCAATCGATCTCGCCACCAAGGCGGGGATCTCTTTTACCGTTCACGAATATCACCATGACAAGAATGCCCCTTCCTACGGGGAAGAGGCCGCCAGTGCACTTGGGCTGGATCCCAACCGGGTATTCAAGACTCTGCTGGTCAGCAGCGATGAAAAGTCGCCGCCACTGGCGGTGGCCCTGGTACCGGTAAATCATCAACTCAGCTTGAAATGCGTTGCCAAGGCGATTAAGGCCAAGAAGTTGGTGATGGCCAATCCGCAATTGGCGCAGCGTTCATCCGGCTATCTGGTGGGCGGCATTAGCCCTCTGGGGCAGAAAAAGCAGTTACCCACAGTGATAGACGCCAGCGCCCAGGAGTTTGACAGCATCTATGTCAGCGCCGGTCGCCGCGGACTGGAGATCTGTCTTGCCGCAGAGGACTTGGCCAAGCTCTGCCGCGGCAGTTTTGCAGCGATTAAGAGCTGAATCGTAAGCGGCCAAAGCAAAAGCCCCGCAACTGCGGGGCTTGGGTTATACGATGCTCTGAATACCTTTTACAAGAAGTAAACACTAACTTCTGGCGGTGTAATCACCGACTCCCAACCACTTGTAGGTGGTCAGTGCTTCCAGTCCCATGGGGCCTCTGGCATGCAGTTTCTGAGTACTGACAGCCACCTCGGCGCCCAGGCCAAACTGGCCGCCATCGGTGAAACGGGTGCTGGCATTGAGGTAAACCGCCGCCGAGTTCACCTGATTCATAAACTCGGTAGCGGCGTTGATATCATCCGTGAGGATAGCCTCGGAGTGACCGCTGGAATAGCGGCGAATATGACCTATGGCCTGCTGGATATCATCGACTACCCGGATCCCCAGATTGAGAGATAACCACTCGGTAGCAAAGCTATCCTCGCTGGCGGCGGCCACTTGCTCGGATCCAAGAATAGCCACTGTCTCGGGGCAACCTACCAGCTTAACTCCGGCATCGACTAAGGCCTTGACCACCTTGGGCAATGCCTCCTTGGCTATCTGCTTGTGCACCAACAGAGTATCCAGGGCGTTACATACGGTTGGGCGCTGCACCTTGGCGTTGAGAATGACAGGAATAGCCTTCTCCAGATCGGCCGCCTTATCCAGATAGAGATGGCAGATACCGATACCGCCGAGAATAACCGGGATAGTCGCCTGTTCGGCGCAGAGCCGCTGCAGCTTGTCGCCGCCGCGGGGTACTATCATATCCACATATTGATCCAGCTTGAGCAGGCCGGTAACCAGGGTGCGATCAGGGTTGTCGATAAGCTGCACCGCATCTTCCGGCAAACCACTGGCTTTAACGCCCTGGCGAATGGCCTTGGCCAGTGCCAGGTTGGATTTCAGGGTTTCCTTGCCGCCACGGAGGATCACCGCATTGCCGGTTTTAAGGGCCAGCACGGCAATATCCACCGTCACATTGGGCCTGGCCTCATAGATAACGCCTATCACCCCCAGTGGCACGGCGCGCCGACACAGGCGCAAGCCGTTATCCAGCACCCGGCTGTCATATTCGCGGCCAATGGGGTCGGCAAGGGCAATCACATTGTCGATATCGGCTATCACTCCGGCCAGGCGCGACTTATCCAGCAGCAGCCTGTCTATCATGGCCGCGTTGAGACCAGCCTCTTTGGCCGCGGCTACATCCTGCTCATTAGCCGCGAGAATAGCCGCTTCATCGGCCTTGAGAGCGGCAACGATATTATGCAGCAGTTGCTGCTTGGCGGTGCCGGAAAGATTGGCCAGGGCAAAACTGGCTTCCTTGGCCCTTTGCCCCAATTGTTGCAGATATTCAGCTGTCATAAAACCACCATGTCGTTGCGGTGCACTATTGCATCACCATAGTCATAGCCGAGCAAGGATTCAATGTTATCTGAATGCTGGCCCGCGATACGTTTGAGGGCCACGGCGCTGTAGCGACAGATCCCCCGCGCCAGTTTACGGCCCTTGGGATCCAACAGTTGCACCGTGGCGCCGCGTTCAAACTCGCCCTCGACGGCGACAATCCCCTTGGACAGCAGACTGCGGCCCTTTTCGGTTACCGCCCGCACCGCGCCTTCATCCAAGGTCAGTTTCCCCTTGGCCTTGGGCCCGGCAAGGATCCACTGTTTACGGCTCTCCAGTGGGGTTTCGATGGCGCAGAAGTGAGTCCCCACTGACTCGCCGGCAGCGATTTTTTCGATGGCATCCGGATGATGACCCGAGGCGATAACCACTTCGATACCGGCGCGGCGAGCTATATCGGCCGCCTCCAGCTTGGTTGCCATGCCGCCGGTACCCAATCCGGAAACCGAGCCGCCGGCCAGTTGCCGCAGGCTGTCGTCGATATTGGCCACTTCGCTGATAAGATGAGCATTGGGATTGTGGCGCGGATCGGCATCAAACAAGCCTTTTTGGTCTGTCAGCAGGATCAGCAAGTCGGCATCGCACAAAAGCGCTGCGCGGGCGGACAGGTTGTCGTTGTCCCCTACCTTGATCTCATTGGTGGCAACGGCATCGTTTTCATTGATGATGGGGATAATATTCTGTTTCAGCAGCGCATTTAGGGTATCTCTGGCGTTGAGATAGCGCTCGCGATCATGGAGATCCGCCCGGGTCAGCAGCAACTGCCCCACGTGCAGACCATAAATACTGAATAATTGAGCCCAAGCCAGGATCAACTGGCTCTGGCCCACGGCCGCCAGCAACTGTTTGTTGGCCATGGTATCCGGCAACTCCGGATACATCAGATGCTCACGCCCGGCGGCAATGGCGCCGGAGGTACACAAAACCACTTCGATACCGGCGCGCATCAGGGTCGCCATCTGCCTGGCCAGCTCGACCATATGGGCCTTGTCCAGGCGCTTGCTGCCGGAGGTAAGCACACTGGTACCCAGTTTTACCACTACCCGGCGGTAGCGTGTGTCACTCAAGTTCATCACTTGTATTTGCTTAAAAAAGTCGGGGATAAATCTTATACCCAATCCGCCGCAGGATTCCTAGCGGCAGTCGGCTTTCAAGCGGACAAAATCGTTATTTATTGCGATATCTCATACAAAAAGGGCCATACAAAGTATGACCCTCAATAAATGCAGTTCATAAAGCAGATGCTTGCGCTTTAGCTTTTTTAACCACCGTAGGCAAACTTGAGAATAAACAGCAGCGCCAGTGCCACAACCCCGGCATTGAGATCGCGAAAACGGCCGCAGAGGAGTTTAATCGCCGCATAGGCGATAAAGCCAAAGGCGATACCCGTGGCTATTGAGAAAGTCAATGGCATCAGCAGACAGACCACCACCACAGGGGCAGCTTCGGTCAAATCTTCCCACTCTACATGCACCAGGCCAGACATCATCAGAATCGCCACATAGAAGAGGGTGCCCGCGGTCGCATAGGCAGGCACCATACCGGCCAGCGGCGAGATAAAGAGTGAGGCCAAAAATAGCAGTCCGACCACGACGGCGGTCAAGCCGGTACGGCCACCGGCACTGACGCCTGAGGTACTCTCGACATAACTTGTGGTGGTCGAGGTACCCAGCATGGCCCCGGCAATAGTGGCAGCGCTGTCGGCGGTCAGGGCACGGTTGAGCCTTGGCAGGCGGCCCTTGTCATCCAGGAAACCACCACGCTGCGCCACAGCCACCAAGGTGCCGGAGGTATCAAACAAGTCCACAAATAAAAAGGCGAACACCACGGAAATCATGCTGATCTCCAGCATGCCGGAGAGATCCATCTTCATAAAGGTGGGCGCTATGGAGGGCGGCATGGATACCAGGCCGGTATATTGCACATCACCAAAGGCCAGCCCTAGCAGAGTGATGGCCAGAATGCTGAGGATCACCGCCGCCTTATATCCACGCTGAACAAAAGCGATGATCAGGAAGAACCCCAATACCGACATCAACGCCGGAAATGCAGTGATATCACCCATGCCCACCAGAGTTGCCGGATTGGCAACCACAATACCGGCACTCTTGAGGCCAATGAGCGCCAAAAACAAGCCGATACCAGCGGCAATACCGAGGCGCAGCGACATAGGAATAGAGTTGACCACCCATTCCCGAATCCGTACCAAGGAGAGGATCATAAAGCAGATCCCGGAGAGGAATACGGCGCCAAGCGCGGTTTCCCAGCTGTAACCCATTTCACCCACAACTGTATAGGTAAAAAAGGCGTTGAGACCCATTCCCGGCGCCAGGGCGATGGGATAGTTGGCCAAAAGTCCCATGACCAGACAACCTATCGCCGCCGCGATACAGGTCGCCACAAAGACTGCGCCCTGATCCATACCGGCATCGGCCAGCATAGCGGGGTTAACGAAGATGATGTAAGCCATGGTCAGAAAGGTGGTTAGACCCGCCACAGCTTCCTGCTTCAGAGAGGTTTTGTTTTGTTTTAACTTGAACAGTTTTTCCAACATGGAACCAGGTTCCTTGAATTTGAGTGTAGGGAGGTTTGTGACACTTCTTTAACGAGGTCATCGGCGGCAGATTATAGGGAGTTTGCTCTGCTCAGACCAGCACCAGAGTAGTTAGCCAGCCAGTGGTATCCATTAAATGCCCACCAGCTCACAATTTATTCACATTTTGCCGCAAACAAAAAAAAGCCTGCTCAAAGAGCAGGCCAAGACATGTATCAAGCACCCAAAAGGGAAAGAGTCTACCGCGCTAGCGGGTAACACCTGGCAACAGAAGCAAAACTTCTATTGCGACTTGAGTCTAAATACACCACAAAGTGGTGAACAAAGGTTGATGGATGATGGAACTACTTAAAGGGGTAGTCAGCCCTTGAAACTCATGGCGAACATGCCGCCGCGCAAAACCTGACAATCAAACCAGGTGTTGCTCCAATAAACTAGGTTGTTTTTGCCTGTGTAAGACATAGCCGATACTCCTAACAAAGTTGTGAAATAAATACTCTAGTGAAGCTTGGCTCGGTTCCCTGGAACTAGAGGTTCTCATATCCGTGGAGACAACTTGTCACTCATTTCCCTGGAGATAGTTATCCATCCTGGATTGACTAGAGGTGGAAGGCGCTTGCCTAACCAACGAGAGCTATTATAGCTACCTGTAATTTTATTACAAGTATTAAGGCGAAAAATTTAAAACACACCTAAAACTGTAAGGTAATTACATAAAAGTTACACAAGATTTACCCAAAGCACCGAATAACACATCTCGAAACACAGTAAAAAATACGCCTTACCACTTGATTCTAAACAAATAAATCAAAAACAAATTAAACTAAGCTAATTCCAATTAAGTAAAATCTAACGCTGTAATTGACTGTCAGTCAGTGCCCAAATGTTAGTCTCCCCACAGGGGTAAAAGCGTGATCCCAAAGAGGTAAGACCAGTTAAAGTGAGTTAGATCACCCGGTTACAGGATTGACTAAAAATCCGTCTGAAAGTTTTCTGTTGTTTTCAGTGCTCGTAGTGGATGACAATTCAAACGGCTTCAAATCAGATCTGACCCAACCGTTTGCAATGGAGAACTTAGGTAAGATGACATCCAGCAAATGTCGGGGCCATGTAATGCCAACATAGCGGTCGCCAAGTAAAGAAAAGCCAACGGACAGAGTGCAGGGATAACCCGGCCGACAGCGTCGGCCGGGAGGCGTTGAGGACTTACTCAGTCATATAGGCAAACAACCCAAGCAGCGGCGCCGCCGTAGGTTTGCCATAGAGGGGATCGCCTTCAGTGGCACTGCCGGCAATATCCAGATGACTATAGGCCATGGGCTGAACGTCTTTTAACCCGTGTTGTGCCAATCCGGAAGCCTTTAGCAGGAAGGCCGCCGGATACTGGTGTCCTCTGGCGGTAACCGATGAGGGCGCATTATTGGAAGAAAGTAGCTCAGAGGCACCGGAAACATCACGCACCTTGGCAAAATCTTCCTTACGCAAACGGGACAGCTCCAGCCCTTCACCGTAACGCTCGGCGCTGGCCTGCAACCGCTTGGGTAATGCCTGTTGCTCGGCAACGGCGTTGGCCACTACCGCACTGTAAGCTCCATAGGCTCGCACCACATGGCCGGTCAGGGTTGCCACAGAGAATAGCTCGGGCGCCGCACTGCCCTGCGCCTTTAAACGCAGATGAGACAGCAAGTCGGCCAGCACCAAACGCCCTTCGGCATCGGTATTGCCGATCCTGACCCTGACACCCGAATGGGCTGTGATGATTTCGTCCGTGACAAAGGCTTCGCTGCCTATACTGTTGCGTACCAGCCCCAGTTCGGCCACCACACGAATGCCTTTGGGCTTGAGTAATGACAAGGTCTTCATCAAACCGGCCACGGCAGCCGCGCCGCCCTTGTCGCGGCTCATACCGGCCATGGCGCCGGCCACTTTCAGATCGGCGCCGCCTGTGTCATACACCACGCCCTTACCGGCAAAGAAATAGTTGTGCTGGATGTCACCTTCGCCGCGGTACTCCAATTTAACGACTCTGGGCTGATGTCTGGCCACGGCAAAAGAGGCCCGCGCCACAGCGCTCAGCAAGGGATAGTCCCGCTCGAGAATGTCTCTGTCTTCCACGACCTGTAGCGACAGCCCTGATTCTTTGAAGGCGTTGAGGCAGTAATCGGCAAAGGCAGGGGCGCCCATGCGCTCGGGCTCAGTGCCACAAAGATCTCTGGCAAGGGTGCGGCCGGCTTCAATGGCATTGAGCATGCCAGCATCGGCGCCGTTCATCACCCCTATGGCTTCTATGCTGTCAAGGGCGGCACCCGCCTCACGGGCTTCCAATGGCTGCCATAACTCCTGCGCCGTTGCCAGCGCCGCAACCATATCTGCCTTGGCGTATTCATCGCCTAAGGATGCAGGCTTATCGACCCACAACAGCGGCCTTTTGGCTCCGGCGTCACGGGCAATGGCGATACCGGCACGGGCGGCATTGGCGAAGGCGCGCACATCGTCATAATCGCCAAGCGGCGCGACCGGGGCGATAATCAAACGGCCACCGGCAAGCCCGGGAGCAAACAACAGGGTTGGGCTCTTGCCCACCCGTTTGTCAACTTGAGCCCCATGGGAGGCCAGCATAGCCACCTCTTCGATTGGACACGCCGTCACATCGGCGCTGACCACCAGTAATGCATCCCAGTCTGCCTCACTGAAAATTGCATCCTGGTCAGTAACATCAATAAATTCAACCATGACCCATCCTAATTATTTTTTATTGGCGCCCAGCATTATTCCCTTTCCGGCGCCGGATTACCAATATCTGGCTGGCAAGTTTCGCTGCCACAAATAAACAATTGTCCCAACTGGGTTCTGCGCCCTTACGTCGCTCTGTGATAGACTGATGACAACTCGCGCTTGGCCCGGTCCAAGCCCGCCAACCAGACGAAAAGATCAGGAGTTTGCTGTGTCCAGTCTCAGCCAATTGCAACCTCAGCCTCTATGGCAGTGGTTTGAACAAATCTGTGCCATTCCTCACCCATCCAAGCATGAAGCCGCGCTCAGCCAGTATATTCAGAACTGGGCCAAAGACCGTCAGCTTGACGTTATCGAAGATAAAGTCGGTAACCTGATTATTCGCAAAGATGCCACTCCCGGGATGGAAAACCGCAAACCCGTGGTGATCCAAGCCCATATCGATATGGTGCCGCAGAAAAATGCCGATAAAGAGCATGACTTTGTCAAAGATCCGATCCAGCCCTGGATTGATGGCGACTGGGTCAAGGCTCAGGGCACGACTCTGGGTGCCGATAACGGCATAGGCATGGCATCGGCGCTGGCCATTCTCGGCAGTGACGATATTCCCCACGGACCGCTGGAAGTGCTGCTGACCATAGATGAAGAAGCTGGTATGACAGGAGCCTTTGGCCTGGAAGCCGGTATGCTTCGCGGTGAAATCCTGATCAACACAGATTCCGAGCAGGAAGGCGAGATCTACATGGGCTGCGCCGGTGGCGTGGATGCCGAGATCACCCTGCCCATGGTCTGGGAAGCCACAGGCGAGGGTTTCCAGGCATTCAACCTGACGCTCTCCGGGCTAAAGGGTGGCCACTCAGGGGTGAACATTCATCTGGGACGCGGTAATGCCAACAAGCTGCTGGCCCGTTTCCTGTTTGAACACAGCGAAAGCCTGCAGCTGGAACTGGCCGAATTCAACGGCGGCTCGCTGCGTAACGCCATTCCCCGCGAAGCCAGTGCCACTATTCTGGTACCGGCCGAACAAGCCACAGCTTTGAGCGAAACCGCCGTGGCTTTCCAGGCACTGCTTAGAGAAGAGCTGGCGGTTGCCGATCCGGCCGCTTGCCTGACTCTCACCGAAGTGCCGCTGCCTGCCAAGGTGATGAGCGAGCAGAGTCAGAACACTCTTATCGATCTGCTGCATGCCTGCCCCAATGGTGTCATGCGGATGAGTGACGAGATTGAAGGCGTGACCGAGACCTCACTCAACCTCGGGGTGATCAATTCCAGCGAGCAGGATGTTAAACTCCTGTGCCTGATCCGCTCCTTGATTGACTCAGGTCGCAGCCAGATTGAGGGCATGCTGATCGCCCTGGCCAACCTGGCCGGTGCCGAAATCGATCTCTCCGGTGCCTACCCAGGCTGGAAACCAGACAGCCAGTCTCCTGTAATGGCGATTGTGCGCGACACCTATCAGGACATCTACCATAAAGAGCCGGTGATCATGGTGATCCATGCCGGTTTGGAATGTGGCCTGTTCAAGGAGCCCTATCCGGCTATGGATATGGTATCTATTGGCCCCACCATACGTTTCCCTCACAGCCCGGATGAAATGGTGAATATCACCACAGTGGGCCAATATTGGCAGCTGCTGTTGGCGGTACTGGAACGTATTCCCGAAAAGGCCTGATACCTTGTTAAAGGCACTTAAGCCTTGAATAAATAGCGCCAAACGACTTGGCGTGGCAGCCAGGCGGCAAGTGAGTGACGCCCCATCAACATGGGCAAACTATGTGATTGGGGTAAGCGAAGATTGCCAGCACAAATGCCACTTCAAGAAAGGTAATTAAAAAAAAGCCGCACCGGAGCACTCCGGGGCGGCTTTTTGATGCGTAGTGCCTAGCGTTTAGGCTATTCCTCCAGCAAGCTACGCAACATCCAGGCAGTCTTTTCGTGAACTTCCAGTCTGCGGGTCAGCAGATCAGCGCTCGGCTGGTCATTGGCCTTGTCGATAACGGGGAACAGGGCTCTGGCGGTGCGGGCCGTAGCCTCCTGGGCTTCGACCAGGTGCAATATCATCTCATTGGCAGAGGGCACGCCTTCCACTTCCTTGATGGATGCCAGACGCACAAACTCTTTATAAGTCCCCGGCGCCGGATACCCCAGGGCGCGGATCCGCTCAGCAATTTCATCCAGAGCATTCCACTGCTCTGTATATTGATCCATAAACATCTGATGCAGGCTGTTGAACTGCGGCCCTTTGACGTTCCAATGGAAATTATGGGTCATCAGATACAGGGTATAACTGTCGGCCAGCAGCGCGGAAAGCCCCGCGACGATTATTTTACGATCCGCATCCGTGATACCTATATCTATGTTGGGTGCCTTGACTTTCTTGGTTGCCATATACACTCCTTTTGCTTGTTGGCGATAGCCGCACTCAATAGCGACTAAAGATAAATAGCTATAACAGGGTGGAGACTTGTGCTCCCATAAACTGTGACTCAGTACACAGTTTATCCAGTTTAAGCTTCCCAATTACGATCTAAATGACTGTTTTGATAAAACCGCTCACAACCAGGGCCTGACCTTAAAAAAGCAAAACCTTTTGCCCATTCACTGGATAATATTTAGCCATCCAAAAGCCTTCAGCTTATGTTCATCAAAGGCCACTTATCCTGAAACTACTGATGGGGAATTGCATCGCAAGGCCTCAGTTAGCTCACTTGCCAGGCTGGTAACCATACCGGCCTAAAGGAGGCAACCATGAACAAGCTGAAAATCTGGCTGCAGCACAGTGTGCTTATCCTGTGTCTGTTTGGCCTGCCAACTACGGCGCTGCAGGCCGCCGAATCCGGCAGAGATATCCGGGAACCCGAGCTGATGCAGCTGCTCTCCCCTATCGCTCTCTATCCGGACACCTTGTTGACCCATATGCTGATCGCCTCAACCTATCCACTGGAACTGGTGCAGGCACAGCGCTGGCGCAAACAGCGCAGCTATTGGAGCAATGAACGCCTGATGGCCGAAGCCGAGAACCAGGATTGGGATCCCAGTGTGATGGCGCTTATCGCCTTTCCGGAAGTGTTAAACAAGATGAGCACAGATCTGGACTGGACCGCCCGTTTGGGCGAAGCCTTTATCGCCGATGAAGGCCGGGTGATGGATGGGATTCAAACCCTGAGACAAGCCGCCTGGGATGCCGACTCATTAAATGATCTGGGTAACCTCAACGCCAGACGCGACGAACGTCAGATAGTGATAGCGCCGACCCGCACCGAGGTGATCTATGTCCCTTACTACGACAGTCGCCGTGTCTATGGCCATTGGCACTGGAGCAGCTATCCGCCTATCTATTGGGACCCTTTCCCCGGATATGTGCGCTACCACTCCAGTCCGTTTTACTGGCGCAGTTCCGGGGTCAGCATTTCATTTAACTTCTTCTTCAGCGCCTTTCATTGGCATGACAGAGTGATCTGGGTCGATTATCGCCACAAACACTATAATCACTACCGTCCGAGACTGGCCTATAGCCAGGGAGCCCAGCGCTGGAGTCATAACCCGCACCACAGACGTGGCGCCCATTATCGTCACCCTGGGCTGCAACAACGCTACAATAAGGCGGTATACAACAAGCCACACAAGCGTTATGAATCCCAGGCCCGCAGCTTCAACCACAGCCAGAGGCTGCATCAGGACAGAAACAAGCAACAAAAGCAGTTGCAGCATGAGCTAAAAAAGCACAGAGAGCACAATAGTCGTGAATGGCGCGCCGGTGACAAGAGGGAAAAGATGCATAAGGGCGAGCCCCAAAAAGTTCGCCAGCTGTCACAGCAGCCGTCATATAGGAGTGCCAATAACAGTGCCAACGCCGCCGACAAAACGATGCGGGTTAAACATCAGGCCAGAGACAGACAGTTGCAACAGGCCTCAAACCGGCACACTAACACTACTTATAGACAAGCTGAAAAGCGCCGGCAACAGGCAGATAAACAACAGCAGCCACAGAGACACTATCAGCCTCAGAGTCAATCGAAGGTGCAGCATCAGCAGCGAGCTCAGCCACAGCGCCATCAGGCGGAGCGACGCCAACCCAGTCGTGCTCAGGAGCACAGACAACGCGCAGTGCATCAACAAAGAGAGCGTTGAACAAAGAGAGTGCTGAAAAAGCTGAGTTGAAAAAGCCGGGTTAAAAGTAGCACTTGCCCTAAAGTGAAAACGAATGAAAAAGACAGGTCCAGCACTGGCCTGTCTTTTTTTGGGTGTAGTTGTATGACTCAGATGAAGGCGCTCAGACGGCTCTGTCGTCGTACAAGTCGATTTGAGTCAGCGCCGCCACCTCTTCGATATAGGCGCGCACTCTGGCCGGGAATACCAGCCCCTTGACCATGGTCAGGTTTCTCAGACCGGGGAACAGGTTGATATCATCAATACTCAACTTATTGCCCCGCTCCGACGGCAATAGCAGCCAGTCGAGCAGTGGCCAACACTTAGCCAGGCCCTCAAGAAAATCGGCCGTTTGCGCAAGCGCTTTTTCGAAAGACATCTCTATCATGGCGCTCTTGTTTTGGGTAAACCAGGCAATCGCCTCTTGGCAGCCAAATTCAGGCAGGCCGAGCAACACACTGCGTGGATAGAGTAAGCGACTGCTGAAATAACCGGATGCCTCCTGCCATTGGCTGACAGCATCGGCCTGGCTGGCAACGGCAATGACCGGCTTACCATCCAGATTATCCAGATAGCTGACGATATCCAGGCTCTCGGCCATGAAGCTGCCATCGGCTTTTTGTAAAATGGGCACCATATTGGCACCGACCATAGCTATTCTGGACTCCACATCATGGTTTTGCAGATAGACCCGCTCCACCGGCAACGCCTTAAGCCCCACCAGCATCATAACCTTGACACAATAGGGACAATGGTCAAACACAAAAAGCTTCATCAGTACTCCTTAGCTTCCTTGGAACTGTCAGGGCCATCAGCATATCCTCCGAGGCCGGAGCTGGGCAACACCTGACTGGCCGGCGGTGCAAACAGCAAACGCCAACGCTGCCTGAAACCAAGGCCGGGGCGGCTCACTTCCGCCAACATATCGCGCCATTCGGCAAAAGTGACTGTCACAGGATTAAAGCTGTTCACTGGCTTGGTAATACCATAGCGCACGGTTTCCCGCTCCGGCTCAAAGCTGCCGAATAATCTATCCCAAATGATCAACACCCCGGCGTAGTTCTTATCTATGTACTGAGGATTACGGCCATGGTGCACCCTGTGATGAGACGGCGTGTTGAATACCCACTCCAAGGGCCCAAGACGTTTGATGGCCTGGGTATGGACAAAAAATTGCAGGCCCAGATTAAGCAGCACCACAAATACCACCCAGTTGGGGTCGAAGCCTATGATCACTAAAGGCAGCCAAAACAGCCACATGCCCGCCAATGGGTACATCAGGCTCTGACGAAAGGCGGTGGAAAAATTCATGTTTTCCGAGCTGTGGTGCACTACATGGGCTGCCCACATCCAGCGGCATCTGTGGCTGGCCCGGTGGAACCAGTAATAGCAAAAGTCCTGCCCCAGCATCAGCAGCACAAAGGTCCAGCCATTCATCTCAATGTCGAACAAACGCCAGCCGAATAACCACAAATACAGTTTGGCCTGCAGTAACCCTGTGAGAATATCGGCGCCCTGGTGCATGCCTGCCAGCACAAAGTTACAGAAAACCTCCGCCGGCCGATAGCGGGCATTCTCAGGCAAACGTCTGAGGCGGTCACCGAAAAACCACTCCAATGCCATGCAGATGAAGAACAGCGGCGCCAATACCAGCAGCAGCCATTCAGGGTGGGAAATAAGTAAATTGAAATCCATTTTTATTCCTTTTATTCCAGCTCACCACTTGGCAAAGTGATCTTCTGTCAGGCCGCTCTGCTGCACCAGCTCATGGCGCTTGCCCAGGGAGTCTTTGACCCAACCGGAAAACAGCCCGGTATACTGGCGAAAATTGCTTTTAAGCAGCCCCAGGTTGAGCCTTTCGCTGCGGCACCCCAAGGGCGAAAATACCAACTCCAGATCGCCGCGCTCAGACCAAACTCGCCATTGGCCGCCTGATGCTGCCATGCGGTCAAACTCAAAATGCACCGGCGACAGCAAATGCCTGGCACCATCAACCCAGAGCACGTTTTCACAAGAGCCGGTCTCGTTGACTCCGGCCGCCAGATTTAGCCCCAACCCCTTACCCTCAATATCGGCATTGATAGAGGCCCAGCGCCAACTGGTTTCCCGGCGCATAAAGCCTGCGGAAAAGTCATAACCTGCTCTGGCATGCAGCAACGGCTGAGGTTCATGATTGAAGGACAACTGGCCGGAAACCTTGAGGGCATTGTGTTTCTGGGTATAGGTCCAACCGCTGTAACCGGTTGGACTGCAAAGCGCCATCGGCAAGCTGAGCGGTTCGGGAACCAAGGTCAGCTCCCCCTCAAGTGGCATTCCCTGTAGTTTAAGATCCAGACTCAGTTGCCATTGTCCCTGCTCACGCCGAAAGTGAATGCCGCCCATACGGCTCTCCCCCTGCCATGGCGAACGGCTCAGGTTAAAACCAGCGGGTGGCCGCAGCAGATTCTGCTGATACATGCGACGACTCTGCAAATCAAACAGATAACAGAAACCACTGCCAAGATAGGCGATATCCGCCAAGGCAACGCCCAGCATCCATCTGGGGCTGTTAAGGCCAATAAACTCAAACTGCTTATAACTGCAACGCTGTTTCAAGCGTGAAACCCTGCGGTCCATCTCATTGAACAGCTGAAAGTCTGCCAATCCCAGGCTTTTCGGCGGCCCGTCGAAATGACCAAACAGAGGCCGGCCGTGAACATCTATCAAAGAGTCAGGCGTGGCCTGGGTTGCAACCCCGGATTGAGTCGTCGGCAAAGGCCCGGATTTCAATTCCAACATATTCCCAACAGCTGTTTTTAGAGCAATAACTTGACTCTACCCTGTCGCCATCGGAGATTGAAGCCTTGAATGTTACAAAAATGAAAAAACTGCTGTGCGGGGTCTTATCCGGTTTACTGTGTCATTCAGAAACGGTAACTGACAGCGATGTTCCTTGATAATCTAAGCTAGCGGTTTTCCCAGATTGATACTCGAGTTTGTCCTTTGGTGGCCTGCGCGCAAAGAACCCGCAAAAAAATCTCCCCCAGACCGAACCCAAGCCGGTTATCTGACATAACCAGATGCTGGAAGCCAAACTCAAATCTGGTTATCCTGATGCCACCTTTTTTACAGCTTCGGATTTTTATGAAACGGCTTGCTACCTTGATGCTGGGGTCGGCGCTGCTCTTTGGCTGCGCCAGTCATACCCCCAACTTTATTGCCCTGAGCCCTGAACTGCCTGCGGTCACGCCACAGACTTCGCTGGAGCCGGCTCTGGCGCTGCAAACCCTGGATACCCGCACCGCCAACTTTATTGTGCGATTCAATGAAGATGGCAAAGCCGCACGTCTGGTCAGCCCGGCGGAGCCACCCAGGGTCCAGCTGGATCAACTGTTCCGTCAAGGTTTTGCCAAGGCCGGATACCGAATCGATCCCGCCAGTGGAAAAGAGGTGCAGTTACAACTGATTGAACTGCTCACTGATGTGGATGAATCCGGCTTCGGCTTCGAAGCCAAAACCAATGTCAGCATCAATCTGCTGGCGAAAAACAGCAGCCATACCCTGACCAAGCGTTATAAGGCCAAGGGACTGCTCAAGGGCCCATTCAGTGCCGACTTCGCCTCGCTGGAACTGGACATGAACAAGCTGATCACCCAGTTGACCGGCGAAATACTCAACGACCCCGAGCTGCACAGCTTTTTGCAACAGTAATTTATTGGGCCGGTCTGTGACTCACGGGCAGGCCCGTCTGCAACACTATGATAAGGAATCAGGTCATGAGCCGATGGATACTCGCAGCCGTATTGATGCTGACCAGTCAGCTGGCGCTGGCGTTGGATATACAAAAAGACAATCTCTACCCCCAAGTGGAATTTGATACCAGCATGGGCAAAATCGTGGTCGAGCTCGATCGCACCCGGGCGCCCATTACTGTGGACAATTTTCTCACCTATGTGGTGCGCGGCGACTACAACAACACATTGTTTCACCGCATTATTGCTGATTTCGTGGTTCAGGGCGGCGGCCTCAGCCCCAAGTATGAAGAACTGCCGTCAGACAAGCCGATAGTCAATGAGTCGGGCAACGGCCTATCCAACAGCCTAGGCACTATAGCCATGGCCAGAGAGAATGCTCCCCATTCGGCCACCCGCCAGTTTTACTTCAATGTAGCCGACAACAAAAAGCTCGACCCATCCTCCAGGCGCTGGGGCTATGCCGTATTCGGTGAAGTCAGCCAAGGGCTTGAAGTTCTGCAGAATATGGCGCTGGTAGAGACAGGCACCAACAGCACCTTGGGTTGGCCCGACGTGCCGGTTACCCAGGTTTTGTTGAAGAAAGCCACACTTCTGCCCAGAAATTAACCCCAGGCCCGGTTCAGTATCAAAAAGCTGTCTATACTGAACCTGGCAAACATAAGGAGGCGATCTGATGACCCCGGAAGAGTTCATCGATGTGAAAGCGCCCCAACTGGCTCATTACGGCAAAGCATTCTTGAGCGACAAGCTGGAATTTAATGAAGTCAGATTGTATCTGTGGGATACCCTGGAAGAATGGCATCAGCTGAACTTGCAGGGGGAAGCGCAAACGGATGTCGAACGCGTATTTTGGCACTTGTTGTACGCCTTCGATAAATGGCCCGATTGGGTATTGCGCGGTAACCAGTTTTTGCGCCAGCAACTGGACGACTGCTGTGAATACCTGTTCGGTGGTGGCCCCATACCCGAAGGCTGTATCGGCGTCAGGCCCTGAGACAGACGTTAATCTACCCCGCCCGGGTGATACTTTAATGACACGGGCGACCAATCCCCGGCTTTGCCGGGGATTTTTTATTGGGCAAACACCCAAGCACGCCTTGAAGTCGCAGGCGCGGGCTTTTACTCTAAGGCCTTTGACTCTCACCAAGCCGTGCCATGCCTCAATCTTTTTTTGCCAGCACCCGAGACGCCCTGAGTATCTATTTCCACAAACGGGTACTCATCTTATTGCTGCTCGGTTTTTCCGCCGGCCTGCCGCTGATGCTGGTATTCTCCACCCTGTCTTTCTGGCTCAGGGAAGCCGGGGTAGACAGGGCCGCCATCGGCTATTTCAGTTGGGTAGCCTTGATCTATGCCTTTAAGTGGGCCTGGTCCCCTCTGGTCGATCGCATGCCCCTGCCTTTGTTCAGCCAACTCTTTGGCCGCCGCCGCGGCTGGATGCTGTTCTCCCAGCTATTACTGATAGCTGCCATTTTGGGGATGGCCGGCAGTGACCCCATGGAAGATCTCACCCATCTGGCACTCTTTGCGCTGATGGTGGCCTTTTCCTCCGCCACCCAGGACATAGTGGTCGATGCCTTTCGTATCGAGTCGGCGCCGGAAAAAATGCAGGCGGCACTGGCCGCCGCCTATCAGGTGGGCTATCGCAGCGCGATGATCATAGCCACTGCAGGCTCACTGACTATCGCCGCCTGGGTTTCTCCCACGCCGGAAAGCTATGATCTCCAGAGCTGGCAAACCGCCTATCTGGTAATGGCAGGCCTCATGGGCATAGGCATACTGGCGACACTTTTTGCCAAAGAGCCGGCTGTAGATATCAGCTCGATAGGGGAAGAGGAAGCCAACCTCAGAGACAGACTCAGGGCCAACCTGGCACCCAGACTCTCTGTCTGGGCCGCGCCGGCCAACCTGTTTATCCTGCGCCATGGCAAGTTGCTGCTCCTGCTGCTGGGGCTTTATTTCTGTTTTAGCCTGGCTGAACCCTTCACCCAGGTACTGCAATCCTACTTTCCGAGTCAGACCCTGAATACAGATGCAGTCACGCTGGCCACTATGGGGCTCACTCTGCTGCTCTGGTTGCTGATCTTCGGCGTCAAAAGTAAAGACAGAGCAATTCAAGAGCAGGAAGCCAAGCAGCTGACCCAGGCCGGAACAGATAGGATGGCCGCCTTTATCTCCTGGCTTTACAGTGCCGTGGCCCTGCCCTTTATCGATTTCTTTCGCCGCTACGGCAAGAGCGCGATTCTGATCCTTATGCTGATCTCCTGCTACCGGATCTCGGATATTGTCATGGGGATCATGGCCAATGTTTTCTATGTGGATATGGGCTTCAGCAAGGAAGAGATCGCCACCTTGAGCAAGGTCTATGGTCTGATCATGACCCTGGTGGGCTCGGCATTCGGCGGGGTGTTGTTGGCACGCTTCGGCACCTTAAAAATCCTCTATGTCGGCGCCTTCCTGGTGGCCACCACCAATCTGTTGTTCGCCCTGCAAGCCATGGTAGGCTACAACGTGCCGCTGCTGACCCTGGCAATTTCGGTGGACAACTTCAGCGGCGGTATCGCCACAGCGGCCTTTATCGCCTACCTTTCCAGCCTCACCAGCAGTGGCTACAGTGCCACTCAGTATGCGCTGCTGTCTTCGGTGATGTTACTGTTTCCCAAGTTTATTGCCGGCTTCTCCGGCGCCTGGGTCAACGCCTTTGGCTATGTGAATTTCTTTGTCAGCGCCAGCATCATAGGCTTGCCCGTGCTGCTGCTGATTTGGCTGGTGCAAAAAAACAGCCCGCCGAAGCGGGCCGATACTGCTCAAGATGCGCTCAAGTCGCAGATTAACGACTAGTCGCGGAAGTTATTGAACTGGAACGGCTGGCCCAGCTCGGCATTGCGGGCCAGCGCCATCACAGCCTGTAAGTCGTCACGCTTCTTGCCTGTGACCCGTACCGAGTCGCCCTGGATTTGCGCCTGCACCTTAATCTTGCTGTCTTTGATCTGTTTTACCAGCTTCTTGGCCACATCGGTCTCGATGCCTTGTTTGAACTTGACCTTCAAAGAGAACATCTTGCCGCTGTGGATCGCCTTCTCATCCACTTCCATCGCCTTGGGATCCACATTACGACGGCTCAATTGGGTTCTTAAAATATCCACCATCTGATTGCACTGAAAGTCAGACTCTGCCGACAGAGTCACCACAAAGTCTTTATACTCCACCGTAAATTCCACCCCGCGGAAATCGAAGCGGGTATCCAATTCACGTTTGCTGTTATCCACTGCGTTACGCAGCTCAACGGCATCTACTTCTGACACTATATCGAATGAGGGCATTTCGTCGCCTTTTACTTATCAGCCAAACCAATAGCGCCAGTCTACCCTAAGTTGAAGCCGAGCTGAATAAATCCACGTCTGCTGATGACAGCCAGGCTTTATTTTGACTATGATGTTCGCCAAGCTTTCCAACCCTGCGTGATTTGTGATTAACCGACAGCTGCTGTTTAAAATGGCTTTGTTGATTGCCCTGGCGGTGATCAGCTACCTGGTTTTTTCCAAGCCTAACTACCCTCAGAGCATCCCTAACCTTGATAAAGTGGGTCATATAGGTAGTTTCTTTGCCCTCGCCTGGCTGACCTATCTGGCATTTCGTCCCCGCTGGTACTTGATGTTTGCCACCCTGGCCGGATACGGCATTCTGATAGAGATGGTGCAATCCCGCCTGCCTTACCGCAGTGCCGATATGGCCGACTTTGTCGCCGATATGGCCGGAGTCGTACTCTTCTACTTCTCACTCTGGGGCTATCGCAAGTATTTTGGCGCCGCCATGTTGAGGGAGTAGCCCGGATGCAGATAGGGATCCTCGGCGTTGGGGCCATAGGGCAACTGCTGGCGCAGCAACTGGCCGCAGCCGGGCTGGAACCTTGGTTATTACCCAGAGCTAACACTCCGCCATTGGCTGAGCAGGGCGAAGAGCAAGTCTATACCCTGGAGCTTGGCGACCAGAGTCTGCAAACATCCTTTCTGTGCCTGGCGCAGGACTCGAGCAAGCTCAAGCAGCTCGATCTTTTGCTGGTCACAGTCAAAGCCTATCAGGTTGAAGCGGCGCTGGAGCCTTTGCTGCCAAAACTTCACCCGGATTGCCGCATCTTGCTGCTGCACAACGGGCTTGGCCCACATCAGAGTCTGGCCGCCAAGCTGAATGGCCGGCCGCTGAGCCTGGGCACCACCAGCCAGGCGGCGCTGAAACTCAGCAGCAATCATATTCGCCAAACCGGCAGAGGCCTGACCCAGATAGGTGACTTAATCGGCGCCCCCACGCCAGAGGCGATGAAAACCGCTCTGCTCAATGCCATTCCCGGCAGTCAGTGGAGTGATGCCATTCTCGAAGCCCTGTGGCAAAAGCTGGCGGTCAACGCCGTTATCAATCCGCTGACCGCCATTCACAGAGTCAACAACGGTGCCCTGGCCGCCCCCGAGTTTGAGGGAACAATCTGCGCCATTCTCGATGAGCTGTTACAGGTGGCCAAGCAGGAAGGCATAGCACTGACGTTCGATGCGCTGCACGCCAGAGTCAAGGAAGTGATACGGCTAACCGCCGCCAACTACTCTTCCATGTATCAGGACCTCAAGCATGGCCGCAAGACGGAAATTGACTATATCAACGGTTACCTGCAGCAGCGCGCCGAGCAATATGGGCTCACACTGCCAATCAACAGCGAACTGGTGGCCCAGATAAAAGCGCTGGAGCCACGCAACTAAATCATCCCCAAAGTACCAATACCGCGGCCAGGGCAATCAGTACCAGGCCGCCCATATCCTTGACCTTGACCAGCTGCTTGAGCCAAAGGCTGGAGATCAGCATCATAAAGAAAACTTCCACCTGCCCGAGCGTTTTCACATAAGGCACGGCCGTGAGCGACATGGCACTGAACCAACCTATTGAACCCAGACAACTGCTGATACTGATGGCCAGGGTCAACTTGGGCCTTTGCCAGAGTTTTTTAAGGGTCTCTTTATCTTTGATAAGAAGCCAGGCGAGCAGCAACAAGGTCTGCAGCAAAATAACCAACAAGAGTACCCAGGCGGCGCGGTGAGGAAATGGCAAGCCCAGCACCAGGCTTGCTTCCCGAACCCAGAGCGAAGTCAGCGCAAAGGCGCTGCCGCACCCCAACCCCAGCAGCAGCGTCTTGAAGGACAAGCCTTTGAGCCCGCCTTGGGTACTGAGCAGAAAGACCGCCACTGTACCGACAAGTACCCCCAGCCAGCCGGTGACAGTCAACGCAGTGCCGAAGAACAGACTGCCGAGCACGGCCGCGACCAAGGCTTCACTCTTGGCCAGCCCGGCGCCGACAGCGAAATTCTGCAATTGGAACAGTTTTACCATCAGGGCGGTCGCGAGGATCTGCGCCAAGGCCGCCCCTATGATGTACTGCAGCGCGCCATGCCCAAGCTGCGGCAATCCTGCGTCCTGCCAGGCATAGAGTGACAATAGATACACAGCCGCCAACGGCGCGGCATAAACAAAACGCGCCAGCGTCACCCCGGCAACATTGACATCGCGACTGAGACGGCTCTGAAACGCGTTGCGCCACGCCTGCATAAAGGCGGCCATCAGGGTAAAGATGATCCACATGGGTGGCTTGTCCTTAAAATTTGCGCCCGAGAATGCTTGCCCGATGAACCGCAAGCCATGACTGAAACGAAAAACGCCCGCGATTGCGGGCGTTTGAGACTAACACGCTAGCCAGGTGATTCGCTATTCCACCAAAGGCGCAGCTTGCAACAGCTTATGCAAGGTTAACCAAGCGCTTGGCTCAGCGACTGGTATCCAGCGCCGGGAAAGACTTCACCAGATCATCAACGGCCTTCATCTGGCTCAGATACCCTTCCAGTTGCTGCAGTGGCAAAGCACAAGGGCCATCACATTTGGCATTGTCCGGGTCCGGGTGCGCCTCAATAAACAGCCCGGCCAGTCCCAGCGCCATACCGCTGCGGGCCAGTTCGGTAGCCTGGGCACGACGACCACCGGCAGAATCTTCACGGCCGCCAGGGCGCTGCAGCGCATGGGTGGCATCGAAGATCACCGGGTAGCCGGATTGCTTCATCTCATCCATGCCCAGCATGTCCACCACCAGGTTGTTATAACCAAAGCAGCTGCCACGCTCACAGAGAATGATCTCATCATTACCCGCTTCGTTGAATTTCTTGATGATATGCCGCATCTCATGGGGCGCCAGGAACTGAGGCTTTTTCACATTGATGATAGCCCCTGTCTTGGCCATGGCCACCACCAGATCTGTCTGGCGCGCCAGGAAGGCCGGCAACTGGATGATGTCGACCACTTCGGCCACAGGCGCGCACTGGTAAGGCTCATGCACATCGGTAATCAATGGCAGCTTGAAGGTGTCCTTGATCTCCTGGAAGATTTTCAAACCTTCTTCCATGCCGGGGCCACGATAGGAGTTGACGGATGAGCGGTTGGCCTTGTCGAAGGAGGCCTTGAACACATAAGGGATCCCCAGCTTCTGAGTGACTTCCGCGTAGGTTTCGGCAATGGTCATCGCCAAGTCCCGCGACTCGAGTACATTCATGCCACCGAACAGCACAAAGGGCTTGTCATTGGCTATCTCGATAGCCCCCAGATGTATGGTTTTATTACTCATCGCAACTTCTCTCTTGAATGCCGCTCATGCGGCGTTAACTTAAATCAGCCGGCCACGGCCTGCAGCAACTGGCCACAGAGCCAGGCCATATAAGTGCCTAAAGCATAGCCGAATACCGCCAGCAGTACACCTACGGGTGCCAGTGCCGGATGGAAAGCCGCAGCCACTACGGGCGCAGACGCCGCGCCGCCAACGTTGGCCTGGCTGCCCACCGCCATGTAAAACAGCGGCGCACGGATAAGCTTAGCCACCAGCAGCATCAATCCCGAATGCACCAGCATCCAGATAATGCCCACCAGGAAGTAAATCGGCGTATCCAGAACTTGGGATACATCCATATGCAAACCGATTGTGGCCACCAGTATGTAGAGGTAGGCCGAGGCTATCTTGGAGGCTCCGGCCGCTTCCAAATGACGTGCCGGACTGAATGACAACAGCAAACCTATGGTGGTCACTATCACCACCAGCCAGAAGAATCCGGAGGTCAGACTGTATTGCTCGGTCCAGGGATAGTTGGTTGCAAACCAGGGAGCCAGCAGGTCGGCGCCGACATGAGCCAGACCGGTAATACCAAAGCCCACAGCCACTATCAGCATAATGTCGCGCAGGCTGGGAATCCGGGCGTTTTCGGCATGATATTGCTCCACCTTGGCCTTGAGGCTTTCAATGGCGCTGGTATCTGCACCTGTCTTGGCATCTATCTCCTTGGCCCTGGATGCCATAAACAGCAGCACGGCCATCCAGATGTTGGCAACTATCACATCGACAGTCACCATCACGGAGAAAATATTGCCGCCCACTTCATAAATCTCTTTCATCGCCGCCTGGTTGGCACCGCCGCCAATCCAGCTGCCGGCGAGTGTGGTCATGCCGCGCCAGACTGCGTCCGGGCCATGGCCAGCGGTCAATGTCGGGTCGATTGCCGACATGATAAGCAGGGCAATCGGGCCACCTATGACAATGCCCATGGTGCCGGTCAAAAACATCACTACCGCCTTGGGACCCAATCCCAGAATGGCTTTGAGGTCGACGCTGAGGATCAACAATACCAAACAGGCAGGCAGCAGATAACGAGACGCCACATAGTAAAGTTTGGAGGTACTGCCATCGACAATCCCAAAGGTATTGAGCAAGGATGGCAGGAAGTAACACAGCAACAAGGCCGGGATGAAACGGTAAAACTTTTGCCAGAAAGGATGACTGCTGCTGTTGGTGTAAAAAACGAAGCCGAGAATGGCGGCCAGAATGCCGAGCGCGGTGGCGTCATTGGTCACCAACGCAGTCATTTCAGTGGCCGCCTGTGAGGTACTGCTCATAGGTCCTATCTCCCTTGCGATTGCAATTTATTGTTTTATTTTAATATTTATATTTTTATCACTGCCCTCACGGGCAGGTTCAATGAAAGGTCTGAGGCTCGTCTCCCAGTTCTCTGAGTTGCATCTTTACCAGCTCGACCACAGGGTCGTGCGGGCTGTTGTCGACAAAATACTGCAGATCGGCGCTGGCGACATGAATCGCCCCCAGTTGCTGGGCAATAAATGCACGCTCCCGGTGCAGGCTGAGATCGTCGGCATGCCATTCAAGCAGCAAATTACAGCACTCCATCGCGACTTCAAATTCATGGGCGACTATGGCTCCGGCCTTGAGTTCATGCAGCATGCGGGTCATCAGCCTCTGGGTGCCAACCGGCTTGAGGTAAGACGCCTTCAGCGGCGCACAGTTCCCCAGTTCGCCGCGAACCAGGGCATGCAAACGCTCTTTGCTGAGGCGCTCCCCCCGAAGCGGGTCGAGATAGATGAGTTCACCGGCCACATGGCAGGCCAGCACTGTGGTGCCCGGCAACAGCACAGGGTCGAATTTCAAGTCCAGCTGTTTGCCAAGCAACATAAGCACAGTTGCCAATGTGGTGCTGTTCCCCTGGCGGCTGAGAATACACTGGCCGAGATCGGCCGCCTGCCGGGAAAAATAGTCTTCCCTGGGGGCAAACCCCAGATCCTTGTAAAACCAGTCCAGCAGCGCCTGAAAGCGCCGCTGTTGATCCACCAGATAATGACTGAGCACTGAGCCGGACAGTTCCAGCCAGGCCCAGTTGGCCTGTTTGGCCAGGCCAAAGCCCAGATGTTGGCAAAGCTCAAATGCCGATTCGGGCAGAGAGAGTTCGTCTTGCTTAAGAGAATATTGTTGCATTACCCCAGAATTACCGCTTGTTTGAAGTGTGCCAGTTTTGCCGCATAAACCACCCAACCCAGAGCACCGAGGAAGGCGAAGATCCGGAAGATCAGATTACGGTTGGACTTGAGCGCCATCACGCCCAGCAGTATGTAAGCGACCACTGCGCCTATCTTCTCTGTCATCCAGGGATCGACGAAGGGATACTGCTTGATCATAAAACACAGAGTCAATCCGGACAGCAGCAGGAAAGTATCGATCACATGCGGACCTACCTTCAACAGTTTCTTGTCCATAATGGCTGACTGACGCAGCTTAAGCACGAAACGCACAATGAACAGCAATACGCTGACAGCGATTAGAGTCATGTGCAGGTGTTTAACTGCCGGATACAGGCTGTAAAAAGTTTCCATCGGATAGCTATCTGTAGATGAACAAAGGCGACAGTGTACCCTATCGCAGTGCTCAGCACCAAGGCCAAGCGGCTGTCGAAAGGGCGGAATTATGACAGGAAATGGGGACGATATCAGCGGTTTTCAAGCCCGGGTGTGAGTCCCGGGCACAGGCACTCAACCGGGCCACAAACCCAGAGTACATCTTTCATTGGAGCCAAAGTCACGTACCGTGGCCACCTGCTGATAACCGAGCTCGGCAAGTTTTTCCCTGAGGTTCACGGCCTGGGCATAACCATGCTCCAGCAGCAGATAACCGCCCGGCAGCAAATGCTCCCTGGCATGGGCTGCGATATGGAATAGGTCGGCAAAGCCCTGATCGGCGGCAGTCAAGGCGCTGCGGGGTTCAAAGCGCACATCACCCATATCAAGATGCTCGTCATCCTCCTCGATATAGGGAGGGTTGGAAACAATCAGCTGGAACTTACGCCCCTGAACCGTCGAAAACCAGTCGCTCTGAAGGATCTCCACCTGCGGTAACTTCAGGTTATCCCTGTTGGCACTGGCCAGCTCCACCGCTGCCTCGACCTTATCGACAGCAGTCACTCGCCAGCCTTGCCGCTCATGGGCCAGTGCCAGCGCGATAGCACCGGTACCTGTGCCGAGATCCAGCACGGCGATATCATCTGAAAGCGGCAGATTAAGCGCAGTTTCCACCAGAATTTCGGTGTCCGGGCGCGGAATAAGGGTGGATTCGTTGACAATAAAAGGCAGTGACCAGAACTCGCGCTCACCGACAATATGAGCTACAGGCACACCTTGGCTGCGACGCTGCACCATCTGAATAAACTGCTTGTGCTGCTCGGCAGACAAGTTTCTTTCGGGCCAGGTATAGAGAAAGCTGCGGCTCTTGCCCAAGCAATGCAGCAACAGGGCTTCGGCATCTGCATGGGCAGACTCGGACGATGCAACCAGCATAGAAGAGGCCCATTGCAGGGCCTCGGCAATATTGAGTTTAGTCACAGACAGTCCTTTTATTCGTCGGACAGAGCCGCCAGCATGTCGGCCTGATGCTCTTGCATCAAAGGCTCAAGCAGCTGCTCCAAGTCTCCTTCCATCACCTCATTGAGACGATACAGTGTCAGGTTGATCCTGTGGTCGCTCACCCTTCCCTGAGGGAAATTATAGGTACGGATCCGCTCTGAGCGGTCACCGCTGCCCACCAGAGAGCGACGGGTAGATTCTTCGGCGCTGCGGCGCTTTTCATCTTCGGCCGCCTGCAACCGCGCCGCCAGTACGCTCAAGGCCTGAGCCTTGTTCTTGTGCTGCGAGCGCTGATCCTGGCATTCCACCACCAAGCCTGTGGGCAAGTGGGTAATACGAATTGCCGAGTCGGTTTTGTTAACGTGCTGACCACCGGCACCGGAAGAGCGGAAGGTGTCGATACGCAGCTCGGCCGGGTTGATTTCCACCGCCTGGGCCTCGGGCACTTCGTGCATAACGGCCACGGTACAGGCCGAGGTATGCACCCGCCCCTGGGATTCGGTTTCCGGCACCCTTTGTACCCTGTGACCACCGGACTCAAACTTGAGTTTGCCGTAAACACCGTCACCGCTGACTTTGGCTATCACCTCTTTGAAACCGCCATGCTCGCCTTCGCTGGCGCTCATGACTTCGACCTGCCAGCGCTGGCTCTCGGCATAACGACTGTACATACGGAATAGATCACCGGCAAAGATAGCGGCTTCATCACCGCCGGCACCGGCACGGATTTCCAGAAAGGCGTTGCTGGCATCATTGGGATCTTTGGGCAACAGCAGAATTTGCAACTCACCTTCCAGCAGCTCCAACTGAGCGCGGGCCGCCTTGATCTCTTCCTGAGCCATCTCTTTCAGCTCAAGATCTTCCTCGGCCAGCATCTCCTGTGCGGTTTGCAGATCCACCTGCGCCTGCTGGTAGGCCTTAAAGCCTTTGACCACATCTTCAAGCTGAGCATATTCCCGTGACAGGGCTCTGAACCTGTCCTGATCCGCTATGACATCTGCGTCACTGAGCAGGGCCAATACTTCTTCATTACGCTCAAGCAAGCCTTCCAGCTTGCGGATAACGGATTCCTTCATTTAGCTCGCTAACCTTAGTGTTTATCCAAGCCGAGCGCGGTTCTCAATTGACCCAAAGCATTGAGGTCCCCCTGACGACTGGCAGCTGTCAGGGCCTGGGTCGGAGCATGGATCAGTCTGTTGGTCAGGCGGTTAGCCAGTTCCAGCAGCACCTGCTCTGTGTCTGCTCCCTGCGCCAACTTGTTCATAGCCCGTTCAACCAGCTCATCTTTAATCGCCATGCTCTGGGTACGATATTCGCGAATGCTGTCGACCGATTCCAGTGAACGAACCCACTCCATAAACTGGTGTGAATGCTCTTCGGCAATGACTTCCGCTTGCTCGGCGGCCTCTCTACGGGAGGCCATATTCTGTTCGATTATGCTTTGCAGATCATCGACCGTGTAGAGGAAGGCATCGTCCAAATCACCGACTTCTGCCTCAATATCACGGGGAACCGCTATATCAACCAATAACATAGGTTGATGGCGGCGCTGCTTCAGCGCTTTTTCTACCATGCCCTTGCCCAGAATAGGCAGCGGACTGGCGGTAGAGGATATCACGATATCGGCCTTGGGGAGAAAATCTGGTATCTGCTCCAGGGTAATCGCCTGGGCATTAAACTCTTCGCACATCGCTTCGGCGCGGGAAATAGTACGGTTGGCCACCACCATGCTGGTCACACCGTTTTCCTTCAGATGGCGGGCAACCAGTTCTATAGTTTCACCCGCACCTATAAGCAGTACCTTGGTAGTCGCCAGAGAGGAGAAGATATGTTTGGCCATGCTGACGGCGGCAAAGGCTACCGAAACCGCCGCAGTACCGATTTCCGTTTCGGTGCGCACCTTCTTCGCCACGGCAAAAGTATTTTGGAACAGGCGATCCAGTGTCAGTGCCACAGTGCCGGATTCCTTGGCCTTGGCAAACGCCTGTTTGACCTGACCTAGGATCTGCGGCTCGCCCAGCACCAGAGAGTCGAGCCCGGATGCGACCCGCATCAGGTGTTGCACCGCGGGTTGACCACAGTGTTGGTAAAGGCAAGGGGCCACCTCTTCATGGCTCAGGCCATGATAGTCTTCCAACCAACGCACCACCTGCTCGGCATTTTCTGTATTGCAGTAAAGCTCGGTACGGTTACAGGTGGAAACGATGACGGCTTCCCCGCTCTGGGTCTCCTTGGCCAAGCTACGCATGGCGTCATGGATCTTATCCGGGGCAAAGGCAACTTTCTCACGCAGGTCAACAGTGGCGGTTTTATGGTTTATACCAATTGCTACAAGGCTCATCTGAACTCGTTCTGGACTCTTGGCGTCGCTGTAGGATGCGGCCATTCTACTGAATTGGCCACCTTAAAAACAGAATACGCTTAACAAAACCGAATAAAGGTCTAACTTCTCAACCAATTTATCAATTAAGCTGAACAGGTGCTGGCAAAAGCCACAAGGGCGACACCACAGGGTTCGACGCTTATTGGTATTCTGCCAAAGCCCTCGTATCATAGGCGGCCTACACAGTGAACAACAGATGATTATTTTGAAGTACTTCACAAAAACCTGTTTTACACCGCTGTCGGCACTGCGCTTGTGGTTGCCCTTGTTGCTGCTTGGCCTACTCAGCGCCTGTAGCAGCCTGCCCGATGCCCGCTGGCAGGCAACTCAAGTTCAGCACGCAGAACAAGCCAAGGCCTGGGAGCTGAAAGGCAAGCTGGCGGTAAAGACGCCTGAGGAAAAATTCAGCACCAATCTTTATTGGCTGCATACTCCAACGACAGAAGAGCTGAGACTCACCACCATGTTGGGCACCAGTGTGATGCTGCTGAAAAGCGGCCCGGACGGCGCCTTTTTGGAGCTGGACGGCGAAGTCTACCGCAACCGAGACCCGCAGCGTTTACTCGATGGCCTCAGCAATTGGAGCATTCCCCTTAACGCCCTGCCCCGCTGGGTGCTTGGCCTCAGCGCCGCCGACACTGAACTCCTGCTCACAGGCAATGATGGCAAGCCTCAGAGCCTGGAAGACGGCAGCGTTAGCCCTCCGTGGCAGGTGAAGTATCTCAGCTGGCAGCAACAAAGCGGTGCCGATATCCCGCGCCTTCTAAAACTCAATCGCGGCGCACTCGAACTCAAGATCCAGTTAACCGAGTGGCAGGCACTCGAAGCCGAGCCGAAACTCACCACCAAGGAAAGTCAACAGCCATGAGCCTCGACCACCCAACTCTCCAGCCCAATAGCCTTTCACTTGGCTGGCCGGCCCCGGCCAAGCTGAATCTGTTTTTGCACATCAATGGCCGCCGCCAAGACGGCTACCATGAACTACAGACCCTGTTTCAGTTTCTCGACCATGGCGACCTGTTGGACTTTAAAGTCACCGCCAATGGCGAACTCAAGCTGCACTCCAATTTGGGCGCCGCTGTCCCGGATAGCGATAACTTAATTCTCAAGGCCGCAAAATCATTGCAGCAAGCCAGCGGCTGCGAACTGGGGGCCGAGATCTGGCTCGACAAGAAACTGCCCATGGGCGGCGGTCTGGGAGGCGGTTCATCGGATGCAGCCACGACTCTGGTGGCCCTCAATGCCCTGTGGCAAACCGGCCTGAGCGAAGCGGAACTTGAACAAATTGGTTTAAAACTCGGCGCAGATGTCCCTGTGTTCATTAAGGGCGTGGCGGCCTTTGCCGAAGGGGTAGGCGAAAAACTTCAGCCGGTGAAACCGGCCGAACCTTGGTATCTGGTATTGGTTCCCGAGGCCCACGTTTCCACTGAAAAAGTGTTCCATGATCCTGATTTACCGAGGGATACTCCCAAGCTCTCACTGGAAGAACTGCTGAGCGCCCCCTGGCAAAACGATTGTCAGGAACTGGTATGTCGCCATTACCCTCAAGTTGCCAAGGCCTTGGGCTGGCTGCTAGAATATGCGCCGTCCAGAATGACCGGAACCGGTGCCTGCGTGTTCGGGGAGTTCGAAAAACAGCAACAAGCTCTCGATTGTCTGGCAAAGCTGCCGTCATCATTCAAAGGCTTTGTTGCCAAAGGGATAAATAGATCGCCGCTTCAGAGTCGACTGGCTCGCCTCTGAACAGTTTCTTCCGGGATAAAGCGCTGCAACCGTTTTATCCCAGCCACTAAAATAAAGCAAACGCCTGAGGTTCTTACAGTGCCCGACATCAAGCTCTTTGCTGGGAACGCTACCCCCAGTCTCGCCAAAAAGATAGCAGACCGTCTTTTTTGTAAACTCGGAGACGCAGAGGTAGGCCGTTTCAGCGATGGTGAAATCAGTGTCCAGATAAACGAAAATGTACGTGGTGCTGATGTGTTTATCATTCAGTCCACCTGCGCACCAACCAACGACAACCTGATGGAGTTGATCGTAATGGTTGATGCCCTGCGCCGCGCGTCAGCCGGCCGTATCACAGCCGTTATCCCTTACTTTGGTTATGCCCGTCAGGACCGCCGTGTCCGCAGCGCCCGTGTACCCATTACCGCCAAAGTGGTTGCCGATTTCCTCTCCAGCGTGGGTGTCGACAGAGTACTGACCTGTGACCTGCACGCCGAGCAGATCCAGGGCTTCTTCGATGTACCGGTAGACAACGTCTTCGGTAGCCCTGTGCTGCTTGAAGATATGCTGGCCAAGAAGCTGGATAACCCGGTTGTTGTTTCCCCCGATATCGGTGGTGTTGTTCGCGCCCGCGCCGTAGCCAAACTGCTCGACGACTCAGATCTGGCGATCATCGACAAGCGTCGCCCACAGGCCAACGTGGCTCAGGTAATGCACATCATAGGTGACGTTCAAGGCCGTGACTGCATCATAGTTGATGACATGATCGACACAGGTGGCACTCTGTGTAAGGCTGCTGAAGCCCTGAAAGAACACGGCGCCAACCGCGTCTTTGCTTATGCGACCCACCCGGTATTCTCCGGCAATGCCGCCAGCAACATAGTAAATTCAGTGATTGATGAAGTCATAGTCACTGACACTGTGCCTTTGAGCCCAGAAATGCTCAAGACAGGCAAAGTGAGCCAGCTGACCATGTCAGCGGTACTGGCCGAGGCTATCCGCCGCGTCAGCAATGAAGAATCTATCTCTGCCATGTTCCAGCACTAAGCGAACCTGAGCAGTTAACAAGAAACGCACCTTAGGGTGCGTTTTTTATGCTTGATATCTGGGTTGCCATAATGTGGCCCATCAGCTGCGGGGTGCTCTCGCACAGGCGATCCTGTGACACGGCGTGAATATGTCCCTGTAGCCTCGACGAAAACATCCTTGTTTTCGACGGTCACAGTTCCGCCTGTGCCTGGAAATGAGGTGTATGTCTGCAGAACTCTCAAATATTTCAAGCTACTCCATTGTCACAGAATTGCACCGACTCCCGCTCGAAGCGGCCGCAGGGCGTTGATGACAATCGCGTAGCGAGGCATGGCCGTTCACGGGCGTCCTGCCCTTCACGGCATTGGGACTCCTGTCCGGCAGATGCCCATTCTGCGCCAGTTAATCAGGGGCGAGTGTCGCCTAGCGACGAGCTAACGAGCGCGAAACAGGGTGTTGAGCTGGGCCAGAGTCACATGGATGTGACTCTGAGCGTCTGGCGCGATAGCGAATTGGCATCATAAGCACAAGGGGTTTTCCGCTGCGTCGCGGGTCGCTGGGGGGTTGGAAAGGGGGCGAGTCGATACAGCCCCCTTTTCTCGGGTGTGGGGCGAAGCTCCACGACTTTAGGCCACTGGCACAGTGGCTAGCATTGCTTTAAGCCTTAAATCCCTCGTCAATACTTGCCAGGCTTTTAACCACATGTGTAACCCATCACCTGCGGTGCACCTTTTGCACAGGCGGTCCTGTGACTCGCTGTAAACCCATCCCTGGGCGATCGACGAAAACGTCCCTGTTTTCGACGGTCACAGTTCCGCCTGTGCCTGGAAATGAGGTGTATGTCTGTGGGCATATAAACAATTTCAAGCAACTCTATTCTTGAAGAATTGCACCAATCCCCCCTCGGAGTCGCCGAAAGCTGTTGGTAACACTCAATACCATTCTGAAAAATCGAACCCAAGGGGCGAAAGCTATCACAATTAGCGAAATAATTATTGACGGAATGCCACAGTCACTTGTTAGTTGCCCCAGCCTAACGCTAGTGCTAACATTTGTACACACAATAAATTAGGGGTTACTCATGGACACTAGAATTCAATTTCGTGTTGATGACGAAATTAAACGCTTAGCTCAACAAATGGCAGAGAGCCAAGGACGCACGCTTAGTGACGCTTGCCGTGAGCTTACTGAGCAAATGGCTGAGCAACAAAGAAAAGTGTTATCTCACGACAATTGGTTAACTGAACAAGTAAACCTAGCATTTGAGAAGCTTGACTCAGGAAAAGCTTCATTTGTTGATCATGACTCAGCAAAAGCAAAAATGGCTGAACGAAAAGCTAAGATTCGTAACCGAGGTCAACAATGATTTTATGGGAAGAAGAATCGCTAAATGATCGTGAGAAGATCTTTGAGTTTCTTTATGACTTCAACCCTGACGCGGCAGATAAAACTGACGAAATCATCGAAGCTAAAGTAGAGAATTTACTTAAGCAACCACTGATGGGGGTTCAACGTGATGGTATTCGAGGACGATTGCTAATTATCCCCGAAATCTCAATGATTGTTTCCTACTGGGTTGAAGGCTTAGTAATTCGTATAATGCGAGTTCTACACCAGAAGCAGAAATTCCCTACCGACTGATTGTAGTCGGTGAGCAAACTAACGCTCAAAGCAGCGTCCAGCCCCGCAGGGGCGATGCTACCTTTGCTTGTTAGTTGCTTATTGTACATAGCTAAGATTACCGTCAACAAAGCCGACAGCAAAAGCTTTTGCCGCCTTTAACTTATGCGCATTTTTTGAACTGGACTGAATATAGTGCTTTGCCATTGCAAGAATATTTTCTTGTGCCTCCTCCCATGAGCTACCGAAGATTGAATTAGAAACAGATATTACTCGGTTTTCAGGTACCCAATCTTCGTTGCATGCCCAATCTTCATCTTCAAGGTCGAACTCACTGGAACCAACTATTTCAATACTAAAAGGAAACTCATATATGTTGATATTGAAAGCAACAATTTTAGTAGGAAGTTCCTCGTTCAACAGCCTGTCAATCCAATCAATAAAATCCTTCTCACTTTGAAGCATTCTCGAATCTCCCTTTGGCAACTAGACATGGCCAAAATGGAGACATCCATAATGACCAAAATGGAGTTTCTTATATTGTTCCTTATATTTTAGATGATAGTTTTTGCTGAAGAAAAAAATCAAGCCACCCACTATAAAACAATAACTTAATCTTCTTTCAGTCTGCGTTCAAGCACCGTTAGGTAATTTGAGCACACTGAGGTCGAACGTTACTTTGTCGTTGCAGAAGTTTGATGAAATCGAACCGATTTCACGCAAAAATGCGAGATTTGAACCGTGTTAGCCCAACCCATGGTTCAGGGGATTTCAATGACTGTGGTTGAGATAGAGTGGGGTTCAGGCCGTTTGAAAGTACTGACAGCTGGTTGCAAAATGCCGTCGTCGCTTCTCCAAGTGTTCGCAGTAGCAGTTGAGCTCTTGCAAGGTGCCTACCGGCCCACGAAATAGTTTTCCAAATTCAGTGGTAAGCTTGAGCCAGTTCTCATGATGGATATTCAACCGCATCAGTAGCTTGGCACTCCTTTCACCTATCACGCCACGTTTATCGTCGCGAATACAACGCCCGGTATCATCCACTAATTCAAGATAATCCTTGAGCCCAAACGCAATACCATTGGGCTGGTTATCGCACTCATCGCCAATAAAGGGCAGTAGCTTGGTGGGTTGTTCGCATTTCAAAGCGGCCTGAATACGTAGCCGAATGCTGGTATGCTCTGATTGCTCAGGCGTATCGGCCATCTTGGCTCTGATGGGGTTGAGGTCAACGTAAGCCATGCAGGTTAACACCGCTGCTTCATCCAGTAAGGCTTGCGACTTAAATCTTCCTTCCCAGAATCGGCCGGTACAGTTATCTTCCTGATTGGCTTGACGCGCTATCGGTTCGTTGAGACAACGCATGAACCAACTGATGTCACATAACCTACTGCGATAAATCGCAATGGTGCGTTTCAGCCTGGGCACTTCATACGCTTCAATCAGCTCACCCTGGGTGAATTTCTGGGTTAACTCATCACCTTTGAACAGCTTATGCCATTGCTCAAGCACTTCTCTGTCTGTCCATCGGTTTGCTGTCTCTATATCGATATGCAACACCAGATGCAGATGATTACTCATGATGGCGAATGCCGCCACATCAATGGCAAAAACGGCCTCCAGTTCAAACAGTAACGATTCTACCCAACCACGGCGGTGGTCATAATTCTTGCCCGAGTAGGCATCATCACCACACAAGAAGGCACGCCGCACCACGCGGCTGCAACAGTGATAGTAAGGCGTATCTTCAAGGCTGATTTGAGTTCGGCGAGGGCGCGGCATAATAACCTCCTTGTTAAATGCTTAAACAAAGGATAGTCGGAGACTAACTACTGCGCCATTAACGCTGGGTGTCCATATTTTTTCTTAGGGGATTTCAATGACTGTGGTTGAGATAGCGTGGGGTTCAGGTCATTTGAAAGTACTGACAGCTGGTTGCAAAATGCCGTCGTCGCTTCTCCAAGTGTTCGCAGTAGCAGCTGAGCTCTTGCAAGGTGCCTACCGGCCCACGAAATAGTTTTCCAAATTCAGTGGTAAGCTTGAGCCAGTTCTCATGATGGATATTCAACCGCATCAGTAGCTTGGCACTCCTTTCACCTATCACGCCACGTTTATCGTCGCGAATACAACGCCCGGTATCATCCACTAATTCAAGATAACCCTTGAGCCCAAACGCAATACCATTGGGCTGGTTATCGCACTCATCGCCAATAAAGGGCAGTAGCTTGGTGGGTTGTTCGCATTTCAAAGCGGCCTGAATACGTAGCCGAATGCTGGTATGCTCTGATTGCTCAGGCGTATCGGCCATCTTGGCTCTGATGGGGTTGAGGTCAACGTAGGCCATGCAGGTTAACACCGCTGCTTCATCGAGTAAGGCTTGTGACTTAAATCTTCCTTCCCAGAATCGGCCTGTACAGTTATCTTCCTGATTGGCTTGACGCGCTATCGGTTCGTTGAGACAACGCATGAACCAACTGATGTCACATAACCTACTGCGATAAATCGCAATGGTGCGTTTCAGCCTGGGCACTTCATACGCTTCAATCAGCTCACCCTGGGTGAATTTGTGGGTTAACTCATCACCTTTGAACAGCTTATGCCATTGCTCAAGCACTTCTCTGTCTGTCCATCGGTTTGCTGTCTCTATATCGATATGCAACACCAGATGCAGATGATTACTCATGATGGCAAATGCCGCCACATCAATGGCAAAAACGGCCTCCAATTCAAACAGTAAAGATTCTACCCAACCACGGCGGTGGTCATAATTCTTGCCCGAGTAGGCATCATCACCACACAAGAAGGCACGCCGCACCACGCGGCTGCAACAGTGGTAGTAAGGCGTATCTTCAAGGCTGATTTGAGTTCGGCGAGGGCGCGGCATAATAACCTCCTTGTTAAATGCTTAAACAAAGGATAGTCGGAGACTAACTACTGCGCCATTAACGCTGGGTGTCCATATTTTTTATATTTTTTCAAGAGGGGATTGCTGTTGATCCCTTCTTGGTCGGGTGTGGGGCGGCGAGAGTTGCATAGCAACGTGCTTTCGAGCGAGAGCCAGGGATGGCGAACTGGCCCTTGTGCATGGATGCATTTGCTCCACGACTTTACGCCGCTGGCACAGCGGCTATCATGGCTTTAAGCCAACTCTTCACCGACCGTGAACATTCAAGAAATTTCGCTAAATTGTAAGCTGGTGTAGCATGACCTCATACACAACTTATAGAATTCATAGCAATCTCTGAGTTCAGTGCCAAGGCCTGAACTGACTAGGGTAAGAAAGTCTTTTTGATCCGCACCGCTAATACAGGACACGCTACTAAGCAACACTCTTTAGTTCGTAGTTTTCTGGACTGATATAGCCCAGAGCACTGTGCCTTCTTGTTCGATTGTAATCAACCTCGATGTATTCAAACACAGCCCGACGCATTGTTTCTCGATTCATGATTGGCTCGTATTGCACCGC
Organism: Shewanella chilikensis; assembly: GCF_037953065.1. Lineage (NCBI taxonomy): Bacteria > Pseudomonadati > Pseudomonadota > Gammaproteobacteria > Alteromonadales > Shewanellaceae > Shewanella > Shewanella chilikensis. The sequence goes on from NZ_CP149966.1 coordinate 3,406,791, forward strand.
TTCAACCTTCAACGAGTGGAAGAAGCTTTCGGCGCAAGCATTATCCCAACAATTCCCTTTACGGCTCATGCTTATCTTCAAACCATGCGCCAAAGCTAGGTTTCGATAAGCGTGTGAGCAGTACTGGCTGCCTCTATCGCTGTGAACGATGACTCCTGTGGGCATGCCGCGACGAAACAGTGCCATACGGAGCGCATTACAGGTTAAGTCAGCTGTCATTCGGGGGCTCATCGCCCACCCTACGACAGCGCGTGAGTAAAGGTCGATGATAACGGCCAAGTACAGCCAGCCCTCGCTGGTCATTAGGTAGGTGATGTCGCCCACCCATTTTTCATTGGGCGCCGCAGCGGTAAAGTCTCTCCCAAGCAGGTTTGGCGCCACAGGAAGGCGATGGTCGCTGTTAGTCGTCACTTTGAATTTGCGGGCTGCTTTGGGCACGAGCTGTTGCCGTCTCATGCTATCAGCAATGGTTTTTACATTGGCTCTCTCGCCGTCATCTGCCAGTTCGGCCTGAATGCGTCGGGCACCATCGCGCTGTTTGCTGGCGTCAAATGCGGCCTTGATTTTCCTATCCCTGTCATCACGTTTCAGTTGTCGTTTACCAAGCTCGGAGCTGGCGTTACGCCATGCATAATACCCACTACGCGAGACCTTGAGCACAACAGTCATACGCTTTACCGAGAAGCGATGCTGGTGCTCAAGCATGAATGCAAACCGGTTCACTTTTGATTCTTCGCGAAGTAGGTAGCCGCCTTTTTTAGAATGGCGAGGTCCTCTGCTTGCTCTGCGAGCTGGCGTTTGAGTCGCGCCACTTCGGCCGTGAGCTCAGCTTCGCGCTGACTGGTGTTCGTATTCTTCTCTGCGGCATTACGCCAGTTGTAGAGTTGGGAGTCGTATATACCCAGCTCTTTAGCGGCGGCGCTTACCCCTTTGATTTTTGCTAGCTTAAGGGCTTCAGCTTTGTACTCAGATGTATAGGTTTGTCGTTTGGTCTTTGATGTCATTGTTCACCTCGTTAAACGATTTTACTCGCTTAGCGTGGTGTCCAAAACTATCGGGGCGGATCATTTTGCAGGTAAAAAAGCAACCAAGCATAGGAATCACTTTGAAAATTAGGACAAGAGAACAGTTGGTCGATTTCGTAGACCAAGGGAATAAGGTCAAGTACATATTCTTCTGGGGACACCAGGAGAAAGGAGAACAAATTTCCAAGAGTTGTTTTAGTCAATGGTATGACGCAAAGTTTGAAGAAGAAGGCAACGTCTTCATTACTGCGGAGCATTACATGATGTATAACAAGGCAAAGCTATTTGGTGATGACATTGCATGTGAAAGAATCCTCCTTGCCACCAACCCTGGCGCAGCCAAAGCTATTGGTCGGGAAGTAGTCGGGTTCAACCAAGAAGTCTGGGATGAGAGACGCTTTGAAATAGTGCTTAATGCAAACTTAGCTAAGTTTGCTCAGCATACTGAACTAAAATCGTTTCTGCTTAATACTGGAAACCGTATCTTAGTCGAGGCTAGTCCTGTAGATAAAGTATGGGGGATAGGGCTCGCTCAAGATCATCCTGAATCTGAAATTCCCAGGAGATGGAAAGGCTTAAATCTGTTAGGGTTTGCACTCATGGAAGTTCGCGATCGGCTCAGCAAAGATCTCTGACAATCAAAAGCCAAAAGAATAACAAGCTTCAAATAGTGAATAAAAATTCATTTATTTTCTCTCCTCCTCTGGGTAGACTGAGCGCCCTCTTATCCAGATCATCATAATAAACATGCAATTAAGTCGTAGGCATTTTATTCAGGCCGGTCTAGCCGGTACCGCACTGGGGCTCAGTGGCTGCAGTAATTTCTCTCTATCTTCCCAGGAGCAGGCCCAAGCTACTGCCTCCAAGGGTCCCCTGGCGCTGAACTTCAATGAAAACCCACTGGGGATGCCAAGCAGCGCCAGAGAAGCCATTATGCAGCATATGGGCGAAGCGCACCTGTATCCCGACAGTGCCCGTCAGGCTTTGCTCAAGCGCCTGGCAAGCTACCACTGTGTCAGCCAAGAGCAGCTCATTTATGGCAATGGCTCTTCCGAAGTACTCAAGTTCGCCATAGATGCCATGGCCAGCGCTCACTGCCAGTTGGTAATGCCCAAGCCCACCTTTGACATAGTGGCCGACTATGCCAAGGCCAGAGGACTCAAGGTAACTGAAGTGCCACTGACCGCCGAGCTGCAAACCGATATCGCCGCCATGCAAGCCGCCGTGGCCGCGCACTCTGGCCCTTCCATTGTCTATCTGTGTAACCCCAACAACCCAACCGGCCTCTTGCTACCCAAGGCGCCGGTTGCGCAGTGGCTGGCCAAGGCCAGTCCCGAGCTGCAGTTTATTATTGATGAGGCCTACGGCGAGTATGCCGGTAGCGATTTCCAATCCGCGCTGCCGTTCATCCAAAATGGCCAGAAACACACAGTGCTAACCAAGACGTTCTCCAAAGCATGGGGAATGGCGGGACTAAGGGCCGGTTATGCCATTGCCGCTCCGGAAATGATAGCCGCCATGCAGGCCCAGGCGAGTTTTGACAACGCCAACCTGTTTGCCCTCTATGGGGCAGCGGCAGTGTTGGATGACAGCGCCTGGCTGGCGCAGGCCCGCAGCAACAATTTGGAGGCCGGTGCCATTATCATTGCCACGCTCAAACAGTTGGGGCTCGACTATCTGCCACTCAACGCCAGTTTTATTTTCCACCGCATCAAGGGCAATAATGAAGACTATCGCAAGCGGATGCAGCAGGCCGGCATTCTGGTGGGCCGCACCTTCCCAGGGCTTGAAGGCTGGAATCGCTTGACCTTGGGCACACCAATGCAGATGCAACAAGTTGCCAAAGAGATGCAACGCCAGCGTTTGGAAGGTTTGCTCTAATTTCTCTTTCAAGAGCTGTTTCAAGCACTCTTTCAAGTGCCTTGGCTTTTCGCTAGACTCGGACTTTCGCAGCCTTTTTCAGAAGGATTCTGATATGCAAGTCCAATCCATTCTGGGGGCGTTATTCGCCCTCGGTTTCTCCCTGTCGTTGCAAGCCGCTCCCGGCGAGCTGGTCATCAACAAAAATGCCAAGCCCAAATCCTCAAACCGCTATATCGAAGCCGTTCATCAAGAGATCCCGGTAGCGGGAGCCAGTGAGGCCCAGGTTCGTTATGCCATTCTCGAAGGAATGCTCAGCACCAAGGGCTTTGCCTGGGTATACGAGGGCGAAGATGAGGGCTATATCCTGGCCCGTTTCGACTATCGTGGCGACACTAATGTGATGCGCATTGAATACGACGCCAACTATATTCAGCTTAAATACCACGCCGCCCTGGGGGATTTTGTCTGCAAAAAGCTGATTGATGATATCTGCTACAAGAATGGCCGCGGCTATTACAACTACATCAAGAATCTGCGTTTCTCCATCGCCCAGGAGCTGAAAAAATCATGAAACGAATACTACTGCCGCTGCTGCTGAATCTGTTATGGCTGAACCCGGCTTCCGCCGAGACTGAATATCAATTGCAACGCTGGCAAAACCCAGTACCCACAGGTGGCTATGTGCAGGATATCCCCGCCATGTTGCAGCGGGCCGTTACCCGGGATAGCTGGGAACTGGAAACTGCCGCAGATGGCACCTGGCTCGCCCGGCTCAATAACTACAAGGGATACACGGTCGAAGTAGAAGTAGCACGGCAGGCACAGGAACTGCAGCTTAGCCTGCTCTCCAGTCGCTGCGATTGCAAAATGGATCAGGCCAAAATCGACAGTTGGTTAATTCGCCTCAGGCGCAATATCGCTCTCGAAGTCACCAAGGCCGCCAGAGATGAGAGTCTGCGACAGAAGCTGAAGGCCAAATATTAAGGGGATTCCCTTGATTGGCAAAGGTGCCGAAATCTTAAGTTAACAAAAACTTGCTAGTCTGTGCGCCGGAACCTTTCATGCCACACAGCACAGGCTCCAAGGTGTGACAGTTGCAGCTTAATATCATTTACCGCTTTCACTCTGCCACACTTATGCTACCTTTCAGCGACGCTATAATAAGTAAAAATATGCAGCCTATCAGGAATAACGACTGCGAAATGGATCCTCGCCTCAGAATACGAGCCGACAGCAAGCTGCCGACTAAACCTAACAAGTGGGGATCTGTTTTATGTTCTTCAATAAATCGTCCAGACATGCGCTGGAACAATGTCAATTGCAGCTGTCCAGGCAACTGGCAACAGTACAAGCCATAGAGCAGTCGCTTGCCTGTGTGGTGTTCACGCCCGACGGCACTGTGATAGAAGCCAATAGCCTGTTTGCCGAGTTGTTTGGCCTGGAACAGGAAAAGTTCAAAGGCATGCCTCACAAAAGCTTGTGTCAGGCCGATTATGCCGCCTCAACCCAATACCGCAGTTTTTGGGAGCAGCTCAGGCAGGGGAAAGCCGCTGCCGGGGTGTTTGAACGTCGCCATGCAGATGGCAGCAGCATCTATTTGCAGGCCACCTACTTCCCTGTGTTTGAGCAGGGTAAAGTCACCCGCGTCATGAAAATTGCCGCCGATGTCACCAACAGCCAAATGGAAACCGACACTCAAAAAGCAGTGGCCAACGCCCTGGATAACTCCCAGGCGATTATCGAGTTTGACCCCAAGGGCAATATCATTGAAGCCAATGCCAATTTTCTCAATGTCATGGGCTATACCCGGGCCGAACTGAAAGGACAACACCACAAGCTGTTTTGTGACGAAACCTTCTACCGGGAACACCCCCATTTTTGGGAAGAGCTCAATAAGGGCCAGTTCAAGTCCGGGCTGTTTAAACGCTTCAATAAACTGGGGCAAACCGTCTGGCTTGAGGCCAGCTATAACCCGATACACAATGCCGCCGGTAAAGTAATCAAGGTGATTAAGTTTGCCAGTGATATCACCGCCAGGATAGAAAAGTCCCAGGCGATTAAAGAAGCGACCGAAATAGCCCACAGCACGGCGCTGAATACAGGTGCCACAGTCGAGCAAGCCATAGATAGTCTCGACAGGGTAACTGTTACCTCCAACAGCATAACCTATCAGGTGCAGCAGGCCTCAGAGGCGATAACTCAACTCAATGAGCAGTCGCGCCATATTCAGGCAATTGTCTCGACCATCAGCGCCATTGCCGAGCAGACCAATCTGTTGGCGCTCAATGCCGCAATTGAAGCTGCCCGCGCCGGTGAACAGGGCCGAGGCTTTGCCGTTGTCGCCGATGAAGTCAGGCAACTGGCGGCCCGCACCAGTGAGTCCACCAAGGAGATAGGCTCTGTTGTCAGTCAAAATGGTCAGCTTACAGACAAGGCCACCCGGGAAATGGCGGCGGTGGCCGAAGCGGCCAACCAAGGTAAAATCCAACTTCAGGATGTCGCGGACCTCATGAGCGCGATTCTCGATGGTGCCCGTAATGTGGTTGATACAGTCGCGTCCCTGTCCGATGAACATCAGGGACATTGATCCGAAGGCTTCTCCCGCCCCGCTAAAAAGCCCCCCAGCCAAGGCCGGGGGCTTTCGTCAGATCTTGAGTTTATCCATCTGATCGTTTTGACTATGTCGCAACTGCGCCAGCGTCGGGCACAATGCGCGTGCAGACAAAAAAGTTAACAGCGACAAAATTGCAGCTTGGACAGGCCAAGCCTCAAGCAACTCAAATGAATAAGCCTCTTTTTACTACAGACATAAAAAAAGGGAAGCGCTGGGCTTCCCTATCATCCTTCTGGCTCAACTACGCAGTTGCCGGAAACACTCGGCAATAATCTCCAGCCCCTGCTGTAGATCCCTGTCACTGACGGTCAAAGGCACCAAGAGGCGCAGCACATTGCCATAAGTGCCACAGGAAAGCAGGATAAGACCGCGCTCCCGCGCCAAGGTGAGGACTCGGGCGCAGTACTCCGGTTTTGGCACACCATCTTCAACCAGCTCCATGGCCACCATGGCGCCGAGGCCGCGAACATCGGCAATAAAGTCGTACTCCTGCTGCAGCTTGCCAAGCGCTTCTTTAATGACAGCACCCACCTGGTTGGCCCGCGCCAGAAGCTGTTCCTTCTCGAAGGTTTCTATCACCGCCAGGGCGGCAGCGCAGGCAAGCGGATTGCCGCCATAGGTGCCTCCCAAACCGCCGGGACCTATGGCATCCATCATCTCGGCCCGACCGGTAATACCGGAGAGTGGGAAACCGCCGGCAATGGACTTGGCAAAAGTCGTGATATCGGCGGCAACACCCATCTGTTCCATGGCAAAGAAGGTGCCGGTACGGCCGGCGCCCGTCTGCACCTCATCGGCAATCAGCACTATCCCTTCCTTGTCACACAGCTTGCGCAGCCGCGCCATAAACTCGGGGGATGCGGCATAGAAGCCGCCCTCGCCCTGCACCGGCTCAAGAATAATAGCGGCAATATCCGCCGGCTCGGCATCATTCTTGAAAATCTGCTCAATGGACTTCATCGCATCGTCGTCACTCACCCCATGCAGCGCGCAGGGATACTGGGCGCGAAACACGTTGGCCTGCATCAGCCCCATGCCCTTACTGTAGGGCGCCACTTTGCCGGTGAGCGCCAGCGTTGCCATGGTGCGGCCATGATAGCCTGAGGTAAAGGCGATGACGCCGCTGCGTTTGGTGTAGGCCCTGGCGACCTTAAGGGCATTTTCCACCGCCTCCGAGCCACTGGTAAACAGTGCCGACTTCTTGGCGAAATCCCCGGGGACCAGGGCGTTGAGTTTTTCGCAGACGGCCACATAACTCTCATAGCCCAGCACCATAAAACAGGTATGGGAGAAGTCTTCCAACTGGCGAGCAACTGCCTGCTTGACTCTGGGATGCAGGTGCCCGGTATTGAGCACGGCTATGCCACCGGCAAAGTCCAGATATTCGCGGCCCTCGACGTCCCATACCCGGGCATTTTCCGCCCGTTCCACAAACACAGGGTGTATCTGTCCCACACCCGGTGCCACTGCGGCCTGGCGCCGCACCATCAGAGAGTCATTGCTTATCATCCTGCTATCCTCTGTTGTTGTCCCGGCATTGCCGGGACATGGGTTAATCAGACCGAGAGGCAGAGATACTTGATCTCCAGATATTCCTCTATGCCATATTTAGAGCCTTCCCGTCCCAGCCCCGAGGCCTTGATGCCGCCAAAAGGCGCCACTTCGTTGGAGATAAGCCCGGTATTGATCCCCACCATGCCGTATTCCAGCGCCTCGGCGACTTTCCAGACTCTGGAGATATCCCTGGCGTAGAAATAGGCCGCCAAGCCAAACTCGGTATCGTTGGCCATGGCGATCACTTCATCGACACTGTCGAAGCGGAACAGCGGCGCCAGCGGGCCAAAGGTTTCCTCTTTGGCGACCCGCATGCTGCCATTCACCTCGGTCAAAATAGTGGGCTCGAAGAAGTTACCGCCCAGCGCCCGGCCACCTGTCTTGACTCTGGCGCCTTTGGAGACGGCATCCTCAAGATGCTCCTGCACCTTTTTCACCGCATTCTTGTCGATAAGTGGCCCTGTGGTAATGCCGGACTCTGTGCCGACACCCACCTTGAGCTCGGCCACTTTGGCGGCCAGCTTTTCGCTAAAGGCATCGTAAACGGACGACTGCACATAGATGCGGTTGGCGCAGACGCAGGTCTGGCCGGCATTGCGGTACTTGGAGATCATCGCCCCTTCCACCGCCGCATCCAGATCGGCATCGTCAAACACGATAAAGGGCGCGTTGCCGCCGAGCTCCAGTGACAGTTTCTTAAGGGTGGCGGCACATTGCTGCATTAAGTGAATGCCCACGCCGGTCGAGCCGGTGAAAGACAGCTTACGCACCACGGCGCTGTCGCAAAGGGTATTGCCTATCGCTTTGGCATCGCCGGTGATCACGCTGAAGACGCCGGGAGGAATGCCCGCTTCAATCGCCAGGTAGGCCAGCGCCAGAGCGGTAAAAGGGGTCTGCGGCGCCGGTTTGACTATCATGGTGCAACCGGCCGCCAGTGCAGGCCCCGCCTTACGGGTGATCATCGCCGCCGGGAAATTCCAGGGCGTAATGGCCGCAGTCACGCCCACAGGCTGTTTGATCACCAACAGGCGCTTGTCCTGTTGATGGCCGGGGATCGTATCGCCGTAAACCCGCTTGCCCTCTTCGGCAAACCACTCGATAAAGGAAGCGGCATAGGTGACCTCACCGCGGGCTTCTGCCAGAGGCTTACCCTGCTCTGTGGTCATCAGCAGCGCCAGGTCATCGGCGTGTTGGTTGATAAGCTCGAACCAGCGTTTGAGAATGCTGCTGCGCTCTTGGGCGGTCAACGCCCGCCAGGCCGGAAGAGCCCGCTCGGCGGCATCTATGGCTCTGTGGGTTTCAAATGCGCCCATCTCGGGCACACTGCCGATACGCTCGCCGGTGGCCGGGTTGAAAATATTGACCTTCTTGCCTGAGTCTGCGTCCAGCCACTGGCCATCGATATAGGCTTGTTCACGCAGCAGCTCACTCTGATTAAGTTTCATTGCGACTCCTTTAAATGGGCGCCGGGCGCCCTTGTACGGATAGGCATCAAATACCCAGTTTGTCCCTCAGGCTGTAATACCAGGCGCCGAGCGCAGAAAAGGGGACTCGCAGGGCATGTCCGCCGGGAAATGGATAATGGGGCAGGCTGGCAAAGGCATCGAAACGCTCCGCCTGTCCGGTCAGCACCTCGGCAATCAACTTGCCCGCCAGGTGGGTATAAGTCACCCCATGACCACTGCAGCCCTGGGAGTAATAGATGTTGCTGCCAATCCTGCCGACCTGAGGCAAACGGGAGAGTGTCAGCAGAAAGTTGCCTGTCCAGGTATAGTCGATACGGACCCCTTTCAATTGGGGGAAGGTCTTGAGCAGCTTGGGCAGGATAATCGCTTTGATATTCTCCGGATCTCGGGCGCCGTACACTACACCGCCACCATAGATCAGGCGTTTGTCGGCCGACAGGCGGAAATAATCCAGCAGATAGTTACAGTCCTCGACGCAGTAGTCCTGCGGCAACAGACTGTGGGCCAACTCTTCACCCAAGGGTTCTGTCGTGATTACCTGGGTACCGCAAGGCATGGATTTGGCAGCAAGTTGGGGCAGCAGTTTGCCAAGATAGGCATTTCCTGCCACCACCACAAACCTGGCCTTAACCTGGCCATTGGCGGTATGTACTATAGGGTACTCCCCTTCGTCGATACGTACTACGGCCGAATCCTCAAAAATTTTCCCGCCGAGAGATTCCACCGCCCTCGCCTCACCCAGCGCCAGGTTCAGCGGATGGATATGGCCGCCACTCTTGTCCAGCAAGCCGCCGATATAACGGTCTGTATTGACCACCTGGCGAATGCCGGCATCATCCAACAGCTGCAGCTGTTCTGTGTGGCCATATCGCTCCCAGAGGGCTTTTTGCTGCTGCAGATGCCCCATCTGTTTGCGGTTGATGGCGGCAAATACCCCGCCGTTTTTGAGGTCACAATCTATCTGGTATTTTTCGATGCGTTCGCGGATGATGCGGCCGCCCTCGAAGGCCATTTCGCCAAATAGCTTGGCCTGCGCCTTACCGACAGTGCTTTCTATCACATCAAGGTCGCGGCTGTAGCTGTTGACTATCTGGCCACCGTTGCGGCCCGAGGCGCCCCAGCCCACTCTGGCCGCTTCCAATACCACCACCTTGAAACCGGCCTCCAACAGGTGCAGCGCCGAGCTGAGCCCGGTATAACCGGCCCCAATCACACAGACATCGGTTTCCAGCACCTCGCTTAAGCTGTTGCGTTCACGGGTGTCATTGGCCGAATCGGCATAATAAGAGGAGGTGTGGGCAGTGGCAGTCATGGTTAATCCAGCCTTTTATGTTTGTTATTTTTAACACTTGCATCATCCTACAGAGTTAAATCGACTAAAACCAGTAGAAAACGCATTACAAAACACAAATTGTTCAAAATTTAAAACACACAAGAAAAATAGCGGCGGTGGCTGTCACAGCCAACCGCCTAATTGTTATTCCTCTGTTTGTCTGCTGCGGCGTTCGGCGCGGCGCGCCAGATACCAAGACAGGAAAGCGATCAGGGATACCACCAGAATGATCAGTGTCGCCAGGGCGTTGATCTTGGGGGACACCCCGAGCCGCACCGAGGAGAACACCACCATAGGCAGTGTAGTGGCGCCAGGTCCCGAGGCGAAGCTGGCAATCACCAGATCGTCCAGCGACAGGCTGAACGACAACAGCCAACCCGCCATCAGCGCCGGGGCTATCATGGGCACAGTTATCAGGAAGAAGGTCTTCAGCGGTGTCGCCCCCAGATCCATCGCCGCCTCTTCAATAGAGAGATCCAACTCCCTGAGGCGCGATGACACCACTACGGCCACATAGGCGGCGCAGAAGGTAGAATGGGCAATCCAGACTGTCATCCTGCCCCGCTCAGCCGGCCAGCCGAGCAGATCCGACATATGCACAAACAGCAGCATCAGCGACAGACCCGTGATCACCTCGGGCATAACCAAGGGCGCCGTAATCATGTTTGACAGCGTCAGCTTGGCCCAGGAGCGACGAAAACGTGTCATCACAAAGGCCGCCATAGTGCCTATGATCACCGCCATGGTCGAGCTGTAGAAGGCGATTTGCAGACTGGTCCAGACCGCATCCAGTATCTGCTGATCGGCAAACAGCTCGGCGTACCACTTGGCGGAAAAGCCGCCCCAGACAGTTACCAGTTTGGAGGCGTTGAAAGAGTAGAAAATCAGAATAAACATGGGGGCATACAGAAACACCAGCCCAATCCATAACATCAGGGTCGAGAAACTCAGCTTCTTCATATCTCTTTCTCCAGACTGCGGCTCTGATAGCGATGGAACAGGGTGATGGGCACAATCAGCAGCACCAGCATCACTATCGCCAAGGACGAAGCCACCGGCCAGTCACGGTTGTTGAAGAACTCCTGCCACAGCACCTTACCTATCATCAGCGAGTCCGGCCCGCCAAGCAGCTCGGGGATCACAAACTCCCCCACGGCCGGAATAAACACCAGCATGGAACCGGCAATGACGCCGCTCTTGGACAGGGGCAGCGTCACTTTCCAGAAGGTATTGAGACTGCGGGAGCCGAGATCCGCCGCGGCTTCCAAGAGGCTGACATCCAGCTTCACCAAGGTGGCGTACAGCGGCAATATCATAAAGGGCAGATACGCATAGATGATGCCGATATACACCGCCAGATTGGTATTGAGCATCTGCAGCGGCTCATCAACAATCCCAAGCCCCAGCAGCAGGTTATTGATAAGCCCTGTATTGCTCAAAATCCCCATCCAGGCGTAGACCCGAATAAGAAATGAGGTCCAGGAGGGCAACATCACCAACAATAGCAGCACTGTCTGCAACCTGGCCGGCGCCCGGGCAATGGCATAAGCCATGGGATACCCCAGCAGCAGACAGCCTAGGGTGGAAACCAGCGCCATCTTGAGCGAGTTGAGATAGGCCGAGTAATACATGGAGTCGCTGAGCAGCAACAGATAGTTACTCAGGTTGATAAATACCTGCAGCACTTCGTCGGCATACTGAAAACTTGGCTCGTAGGGCGGAATGGCAATCGCCGCGGTGGAAAAGCTTATCTTCAGTACTATGGCGAACGGCAGCGCGAAAAACAGCAGCAACCACAGATAGGGAAAGCCTATGGTCAGGTGGCGGCCTTTGAATCCTAACTTGAGCTTCTTCATGATCTTAACACCACGCCACTGGTGTCCTCCCAACTGATATAGACTTCATCATCCCAGGTGGGGTGATCGGCGCGGCGTTCACGGTTGGTCATGCTGCACTGGACTATCTGACCATTGCCAAGGCGAATGTAATACACTGAGAAGCCACCGAGATAGGCGATATCGTGGACTATGCCCTTGGCCCAGTTGTATTGCTCTTCGGGCTGCTCGCGGCTTATCAGGGTTTTTTCCGGCCTGACCGCCAACCAGACATGCTTGTCCTCGACGCTGGTAGACACACCATAACCCACGTAAAACGCCTGGTTCAGGCTCTCGGACTGAATGATCACATGATCCACCTCATCGGCGGTGATCTCACCCTCAAACAGATTCACTGTGCCGATAAACTCGGCAATCATCCGGCTGTTGGGGCTTTCATAGATATCCATAGGCGAACCGGTCTGGGCTATCCAGCCATCGCTCATGATGGCAATCCGCTCGGCCATGGTCATGGCTTCTTCCTGATCATGGGTAACCATGACGCAGGTCACCCCCACCCGCTCGAGAATTTCCACCACCTCCAGCTGCATCTGGGTCCGCAGTTTTTTATCCAGCGCCCCCATAGGCTCGTCCAGCAGCAGGAGTTTCGGCCGCTTGGCCAAGGAACGGGCCAACGCCACCCGCTGGCGCTGACCACCGGAGAGTTGATGCGGCTTGCGGCGGGCATATTTTTCCATATGCACCAGCTTGAGCATCTCCTGCACCCGCTGCTCAATTTCAGCCTTGGGTAACTTGTCCTGCTTGAGGCCGAAGGCGATATTCTGCGCCACCGTCATATGGGGAAACAGGGCGTAGGATTGGAACATCATATTGATGGGGCGTTCATAGGGCGGCAGGTGGGTAATGTCCTGACCATCGAGAAAAATGCGTCCTTCGGTAGGCTTTTCAAAACCGGCCAACATTCTCAAAAGAGTCGACTTGCCTGAGCCTGAGCCGCCGAGCAAGGCAAAGATCTCGCCCTTGTTGATGGTCAGCGACACATCATCCACGGCGCGAACATCGTCAAAGAGCTTGCTGACCCGCTCGATTTTGAGCAGCACTTCATCCTGGGTTTTATTATTGGGTTTGACAGGAATGCCCGAGGTGATTGCCATAATACTTCTCCGCAAAATACCAAATGGGCGGCTCAGCGGCCGCCGCTGGTGGAACGAGTAAAGTTTGCCTGTACTACGCAATCAGACAATGAAGGGGCACCTGGCCCCTGAGTTATTGTTATTGGCCGGATTTAACCTTGGTCCAAACCCGGGTCAGGGCCCGCTGGGCCTTGAGTGGACGAATTTCCCCCACATACAGGTTGTCCAGAGTTGCCTGTGGTGGATAGATGCCGGGATCGTTGCGGATAGACTCATCCACCAGTTTCTGCGCCGGTACATTGGGGTTGGCGTAGGAAACATAGTTGGAGATGGGGGCTATCACTTCCGGCCTGAGCAGGTAGTTGATAAAAGTCAGCGCATTATCGACATTGCCGGCGTCGGCAGGGATAGCCAACATATCAAACCAGAGGTTGGCGCCTTCCTTGGGAATGGTATAGGCGATCTTGTTGCCGTTACCTGCCTCATCGGCGCGGGTAGCCGCCTGGAGGATATCGCCGGAGAAACCGAAAGCGACACAGATATCACCATTGGCCAGATCCGAAATATAGCGCGATGAGTGGAAATAGGTGATATAGGGCCGTATCTTGGCCAGCACTTCACCGGCCTTTTCAAAGTCGGCCGCCTTGGTACTGTTGGGATCCAATCCCAGATAGATCAGCGCCTGCGGCACCATGTCATCGGCCGAGTCCAGCATGGACATGCCACAGGATGACAGCTTCTGGGCATACTTGGGGTTGAACATCAGTTCGAGTGAGTCTGTGGGCGCATCCTCTCCCAGCAGCTCTTTGACCTTGGCGACGTTATAGCCTATGCCGTTGGTGCCCCAGAGGTAAGGCACGGCATACTGATTGCCCGGATCGGCCTTCTCCAGCTGTTTCATCAACTGGGGATCCAGATTCTGATAGTTGCTCAGCTTGCTTTTATCCAGAGGCTTAAAGGCCCCGGCCTTGATCTGCTTGGCAAGAAAGTTATTCGAAGGCACGACAATGTCATAACCGGAGCGGCCGGAAAGCAGTTTGGCTTCAACCACTTCGTTGCTGTCAAACACGTCATAGATCACCCGGATCCCGGTTTCCTTCTGGAAGTTGGCCAGGGTATCTTCGGCGATATAGTCACTCCAGTTATACACCCGAACGACTTCTTCGGCCTGGGCCGTGGCAGCGGCCGCAAGGCCTCCCAACAGTGCCACAGACGTTACTTTGGTCAATAGCTTCATGCTCTCTCCTTTTACGGGTAGCAGCGGTTGTAACCCGCCTTCAATTGTTAACTTATTGTCATTGTTATTAGTGTCACCAATGCTACTCCCTAAAACCCGCATCGGCGCCTTGGCAGCAAGGTATATCATGCCCTTACCGCCAATGGCAGGCAATCTTAACCGTTCGATTTTTGTACGCTTGCGTAGGTCATATCGAGCGCTTGTTTCGCCTTTGTTACCAATTCATCGATTTGAGCCTGGGTTATCACCAGGGGTGGCGCGATGATCATAGTGTCTCCCACCGCCCGCATCACCAAGCCACTGGCAATGGAATGCTCCCGGCACTGAGTGCCTACCCCAAGCTCGGCAGCAAAGCGCTGATGACTCGCCTTATCGGCAACCAGTTCCAGCGCGGCCACCATGCCAACGCCGCGCACCTCACCCACCAGCGGATGCTGGGCCAAGACTTGCCGCAGCCGCTGCTGCAGATAAGGCGCGGTTTCCTCGGCCACTTTGGCGACTATGTTTTCCTGCTTCATCAGGCGTAAGTTTTCCAGTGCCACCGCGGCACTGAGTGGATGGCCCGAATAAGTGTAGCCGTGGGCAAATTCACCGCCCTTATCCAGCGTATCGGCGACTTTATCCGACACTATCACTCCGCCCATGGGGGCGTAGCCCGAAGTCATCCCCTTGGCTATGGTGATAAGATCCGGCTCAAGATCGTAATACTCGGCGGCAAAGTAACAGCCGGTGCGGCCAAAGCCGGTGATCACTTCATCGAGGATGAACAATATGTCGTACTTGGCGAGGATCTTTTTGATCTCCGGCCAATAGCTGTCCGGGGGGACTATCACGCCGCCGGCGCCCTGAATAGGCTCGGCAATAAAGGCCGCTACCTTGTCTTCACCCAGCTCGAGGATCTTACTTTCAAGCTCGCGGGCGCAGCGAATGCCAAACTCTTCGGCAGACTGTCCCTGGCCCTCGCCATACCAGTAAGGTTGGGCAATGTGGACTATGCCGGGAATGGGCAGATCGCCCTGGGCATGCATACCACTCATACCACCAAGACTGGCACCGGCAACTGTGGAACCGTGATAGGCATTGTGGCGCGAGATAATGGTTTTCTTCTCCGGCTTGCCCTGGATGTCCCAGTAATGACGCACCAGGCGTAAGTTGGTGTCATTGGCCTCTGAGCCAGAGCCGGTGAAGAACACCTTATTCATATGAGGTGGTGCCAGCGCGGCTATCTCGGCGGCCAGTTCAATCGCCGGCGGGTGGCTGCACTGAAAGAAGCTGTTGTAGTAAGGCAGTTCCAGCAACTGATGTGCCGCCACATCGGCGATGGAACGCAGGCCATAGCCCATGTTGACGCACCAGAGTCCGGCCATGCCATCGAGAATTTGATTGCCCTGTGAATCCCAGATATAGACGCCATCGGCGCGGGTGATCACCCGCCCGCCAGCCTGTTTCAACGCCTTGGGATCGGTAAAGGGGTGCAAGTGGTGGGCATGGTCCTTGGCCTGCCAGCTTTGGGTCTGTTGTGATTTCATCTCTCCCTCCTTAGACAGTCAGCAGCAGGAATTCCCGCTCCCAGGAACTCACCACCCGGCGAAAATTCTCAAGCTCGGCGCGCTTGACCGCAACAAAACCTGTGGTGAAGTCTTCCCCCAGATATTTACGGCAATATTGGCTCTCTTCCATCATGGCCATCGCCTCTTCCAGCGTCTGCGGCAAAGAGATCCCCGAGCGGTCTTCGTTGGCCCGGCCCTGCACCGGCGTCGAAGGTTTCACGTCTTCAACTATTCCCAAATAGCCGCACAACAAGCTGGCGGCAATGGCCAGATAGGCGTTGGCATCGGCCCCGGGGATACGGTTTTCAATGCGGCGATTTTGCGGTGAAGACTCGGGGATCCTCAGGCCACAGGTGCGATTCTCCTCGCCCCACTCCAGATTGACCGGCGCCGAGGTGCCCGGCAGGAAGCGGCGGAATGAATTGACGTTGGGCGCCATCAACGGCAAAAATTCCGGCATAAAGCGCTGCAGCCCGCCGATATAACTGAGAAAGTTCTGGCTCATGGTGCCATCTTCGCGGGTGAAGATATTCTTGCCGGTTTCCTTGTCGATAACGCTCTGATGCAGGTGCATGGCGCTGCCAGGCTCATTGGTCACAGGCTTGGCCATAAAGGTGGCGCAGACGCCGTGCTTGAGGGCGGCCTCTCTCAGGGTGCGTTTGAACACAAACACCTGATCCGCCAGCGCCAGTGGATTGCCGTGGCTGAAGTTGATCTCCATCTGCGCCGTGCCTTCCTCGTGGATCAGGGTATCGATATCCAGCTCCTGCGCCTCACACCAGTCGTACATATCCTCAAACAGGGGGTCATACTCATTGGCGGCATCGATGGAGAAGGACTGACGTCCGGATTCGGCACGGCCGGAACGACCAACCGGGGGCTTGAGTGGCAGATCGGGATCGTCACTGCGACTGGTGAGATAAAACTCCATCTCGGGGGCAATCACAGGCTCCCAGCCCTTATCTTCATAGAGCTTGAGCACTTTTTTCAATACGTTGCGCGGCGACAGCTCCAGCGGATTGCCCATCTTGTCATAAGTATCGTGGATCACCTGAGCCGTGGCCTCCAGGGTCCAGGGCAACATAAAGACCGCGTTTTCATCGGGCACGCAGACAAAGTCGATATCGGCGCTGTTGAGCAGACCATAGTAGGCCTCATCATCGACATAATCGCCGGTCACGGTTTGCAGCAGCACACTCTCGGGCAGCCGCATGCCCTTTTCATCGATAAACTTGTCTACCGGGGCAATTTTGCCGCGGGCGATACCTGTCATATCGCAGATAACACATTCAACTTCGGTTATTTTTTGTTCTTTTAAGAAGGCTTCAAGCTTATTCATATTATTTATTCCGCTGTTGCGCCCTAAGACTGCAAGCCTCCCCAAAGGCCTTAAAAATTGCGCTGTAGAAGGGGTTATTTCTGACCTGCCATTCCGGATGCCACTGCACTCCCAAGGCGAATGCCTTGGCGTCGGTGACAGAGAAGGCTTCAATCAGACCATCTGGAGCATGCGCTTCAGGCCGCAACCCCTGACCCAGGCGCTCCACGCCCTGAGTATGGACGGAATTAACCATCGCATGGCTACGGCCCCAGGCGTCGAAAAGCATCCCTCCAGGTTCTATGCTGACCTCGTGGGACAAGCCATACTGCACCTCCAGCGGCGCACTCTTGTCTTCTCTGTGTTCAATAAAACCACCCACTTCATAGAGCTTCTGGTGCAAACTGCCGCCGTAAGCCACATTCATTTCCTGAAAGCCGCGGCAGATCCCGAGTACCGGCACTCCGGCCTCTATGGCAGCGCGAATTAAAGGCAAGGTAGTGTCATCCCGCTTGGGATCATGGTGGGTGCCCGGCTCGCTGGCCGGGCCTTGGTAATGATGAGGTTCAACATTGGAGGGGGAGCCGGTAAACAATATGCCGTCCAGACGTTCGAGCAGTTGTGCTATCGGGGTATCGGCCCCCAATGCCGGGATCACCAGGGGCCAGGCTCCGGCACCTTCGACCACGCCCAAGAGGTATTTCTCGCCAACAATATTGAAAGGATGCAGCCCCAACTGCTCATTGCATGCGGTTACACCCACCAACGCCATTGCTGCCTGTGCCATATCTCACCCCAAAACACTCAAATCCAGGTCTCAGTTTTGAACATTCACTAAAGCAAATGTTCATTTTTTCACACACTACACGGATTTTTTCGCACAGGCAAGAGGTTAATATCCTGTTAAACGCAGCCTCAAACTAAAATTATTTAAGCTTTTATTTTTAAATGAATATTTAAAAATCCCTTGTATTTGAGATAGGTGTAAACAAGCTTGAACAAGGCAAAAAATTGGCTTTGCATCACACTGGTTCAGCGGGCACCAATTCGGTGCACACGGGGTTATACGGTCGATATTATTTACACTTTCAGGCAAATATGCTGCCCGAAGTGAATTTACGGGCAGCAAATCGCAATCAGCTGAGGAAATGGAAGATCAAAAGTTGGCAGGAGTGGTGGCACTGACCAGATGACAGGGTTCATCGAAAGGATTGCGGAACCTGTGTGGTTGTTCGCTATTGAAATAGTAGCTGTCACCGGCCTCCAGAATAAACACCTCTTCACCGACCGTCAGTTCAAAGCGACCGGTGATCACCAGCGCCGCTTCTTCCCCTTCGTGGCGCAGCATCTCTTCACCCGTATCGGCTCCCGGGGGATAAGTCTCCGACATCACAGACATGGCACGGTTGGGGTAATCCCGACCAATAAGCTTGAACTCCAGTGGCCCAGTGCCTATGTCCAAAAGCTCATTGGAGCGATACACCACTTTTTGCTCGGTAGTGCCGTTTTCACCTATAGAGAAAAACTCCACCAGCGACATGGGGATCCCCGAAAGCACTTTCTTGAGTGAACTGACTGAAGGGCTGACACTGTTTTTCTCTATCATAGAGATGGTGCTGTTGGTCACCCCGGCGCGTTTAGCCAGCTCACGCTGGGACAGGCCTTTCATCTTTCTAACAGCCTTGAGGCTGGCACCTATATCCAAATCGCAAATCCCCCAAAAATCTCTTATCAGGCGGTTACAGGACACGGTCGGCAGCGGCTTCTGCACAAGGGCAACCAGGGTCCCGGTGAAATTGTTTTGTATTATATGACAAAAGCATGTTAAATAAAACGAACACTTTGAAGGCAAGAGTGCGACGACCGTCGGATGTAACCAGCCGAGTCCAAACTTATAACAAGAACGGAGCCATGATGCCAATCCAGTCCCCCATTCACAGTGACAACTATCCCGCCTCTTTTTACCATACGACCGCCAAAGAATTGTTTCAGCATCCCAGGTTGGAAGAGTCCTTGGAGACAGATGTCTGCGTTATAGGCGCCGGTTTCAGCGGCCTCAACAGTGCCATAGAACTGGCTGAACGAGGCTTTGCGGTCACCATACTGGAAGCCAAAAAAGTGGGCTGGGGCGCCTCAGGGCGTAATGGCGGGGAGTTGATCCGCGGTATTGGCCATAATATTGAACAGTTTGAGCCCAGTATAGGTAAAGAAGGTGTACTGGCAATCAAGCAGATGGGTTTTGAAGCCGTCGATATCGTCCGGGAACGGATCGCGCAATATCAAATCGATTGCGATCTGCGCTGGGGCTACTGCGATCTGGCGCTGAAACCAAGACATATGCAGGAGCTTGAGCAGGAGCTTACCGAGCTTGAGCAACTTGGCTACCCACATAAGCTCAAGCTGTTGTCCAAGGAGCAGTTGCCGGAAGTCATAGGCTCTGAGCGTTATCTCGGCGCGCTCAGCGACATGGGCAGCGGCCATCTGCACCCTTTGAATCTGGCCCTCGGCGAGGCCCGTGCAGCCCGAAGCCTGGGGGTTAACATCTATGAAGACAGCGCCGCCACCGAAATCATCAAGGGCGAGCAGATACGGGTCAGGACTGAGGGCGGCGAAGTCCGTTGCCGCTATCTGATTTTGGCCGGCAATGCCTATATAGGTGCCAAACTCGAACCTCATATCGGCGGCAAGGTGCTACCGGCCGGCAGTTATTTGCTGGCGACCGAGCCTCTGCCGCAAGCTCTCTGCGCTGACATTATTCCGCAGAATATGGCCTTCGCCGATATGAGCATAGCACTGGACTATTTTCATCTGTCGGCCGACAACCGCCTGCTATTTGGCGGGCTGTGCAACTACTCGGGCAGAGATCCCAAGGACATTTGCGCCGCGCTCAGGCCCAATATGGAAAGAGTCTTCCCGGCGCTCAAGGGCGTAAAAATAGATTATCAGTGGGGTGGCATGATAGGGATAGGCGCCAACCGTATGCCGCAGATAGGCAGGTTGCCGGATAGCCCCAACATCTATTTCGCCCAGGCCTATGCCGGGCATGGCGTCAATGCCACCCATATGGCGGGTCGTCTGCTGGCAGAAGCTATCAGTCAGCAGGCTGAGCGCTTCGATATATTTGCCTCAATAGAGCATATGACCTTCCCGGGTGGCCCGGCGCTGCGCTCGCCCATTCTGGCGGCAGGCATGCTGTACCATAGATTCAAGGATCTATTCTGAACAAGGCCTGTTTTGAAGACGAGTGTATGTTGAGTAGGGAGCCATTTTGAAAATAAGTACAGCAAAGGCGTTGTGGCCGTCGTGAATACTCCCTTCGATATCAGCCGCATTCATACGCCACAGGGGATTTTTCGCCTCAAAGGGGAACTACAAGTCTCACCGCCGAAACTCGTGTGCAGGCAGCTTGAAATTCTCGGCAGTGACGGTTGGCTGGAGCTGCGAGTCGAAGATAACCGCACTCAAGTGCTGCTCGATGCGCTGTTTGAACCTGTGCGTGAACATCTCAAGCCCTGAACTTAGCCTCTTTCCCCCCGCAAGGCAGGGGGATTGTCTATTACAGCAAACCGATTAAATGGCTATCCAGGTTGCCTTAATTTCTGTGTATTTATCAAAAGCATGCAGCGACTTATCGCGGCCGTTACCCGACTGCTTATAACCACCGAAGGGCGCCGTCATATCGCCGCCGTCATAATGATTGATCCACACCATACCGCTTCTCAGCGCCTTGGCGGTTCTGTGGGCCTTGCTGAGATCCGCTGTCCACACACCGGCCGCCAGGCCATAGATGGTATCGTTGCCAATGGCTATCGCCTGCTCCATCCCCTCAAATTCAATCACACTCAGCACAGGGCCGAAGATCTCCTCGCGGGCGATACTCATCTGATTATTCACTTCACGGAACAGGGTCGGCGCCACGTAGACGCCACCGGTTTCAGCCATGAGTTGCTCGCCGCCACAGGCCAGCACAGCACCTTGCTGCTTACCCGCCTCGATATAACCGAGAATAGTCTGCAGCTGCTGCTGATCCACCACGGCGCCACTGACGGTATCCGGATCCAGCGGATGCCCCGGCTGCCAGGATTTGAGCTCGTCGATAATGAGCGCTATCAGTTGCTCCTTGACCCCGGACTCCACCAGCAGGCGCGAACCTGCGGTGCAAACTTCGCCCTGGTTGAAGGCGATGGCCGAAGCTGCCGCCTGCGCCGCCGCCTTGAGATCCGGGCAATCGTTAAAGACTATGTGCGGGCTCTTGCCACCGGCCTCCAACCACACACGTTTCATATTGGACTGACCGGCGTAAACCATCAGTTGCTTGGCTATCTTGGTGGAGCCGGTAAACACCAGGGTATCGACATCCATATGCAGCGCCAGCGCCTTGCCAACTGTATGACCAAAACCGGGCAATACATTGAGCACTCCGGGCGGGATCCCGGCTTCCAAGGCAATGGCAGCCATACGAATCGCCGTCAAAGGGGATTTTTCCGAGGGTTTGAGGATAACAGAATTACCGCTGGCCAGCGCCGGCCCCAGTTTCCAGCAGGCCATCAACAGGGGGAAGTTCCATGGCACAATCGCGGCCACTACCCCGACAGGCTCACGGGTGATCATGCCGATTTCATTGTCAGCGGTGGGCGCTATCTCGTCGTAAATCTTGTCAACCGCTTCGCCGGACCAACGCAAGGCCCTGGCGGCATTGGTCACATCCACCGACTTGGAAAAACGGATAGGCTTGCCCATATCCAGGGTTTCCAGCAAGGCCAGCTCATCACTATGCGCCTCCAGCAAATCGGCAAAGCGTATCATCACCTTTTTGCGCTCTACCGGCGCCATTCGCGACCAGACTCCGGATTCAAAACTGGCTCTGGCACTGGCCACCGCCGCCTCGGCATCGGCCAGATCGCAACTGGCTACGGCGGCAAGCTTGTTGCCATCCACAGGGCTGATGCAATCGAAGGTCTCACCGGATACGGCTGCACAATACTCTCCATGGATAAAGGCCTGGCCACAGATCTGCAATTGCGCGGCCAACTGCTGCCATTGCTGACGGGTTTGCGGTGTACTCATAAATCCTCTCATCTGCTTGCAAGCGGGCATTCCACTACCTCAGTAGGCCTATCGCGGCCAACTCGTGCAGCCATCGCGAGTTATTCGGGTCGCTCCAGATTAGCCTCGAGCACGGCATAAATTCAATATATTTTACAAAAATAGATTTTTTGGCATAAATAATTGCACACAGGCCTTCCATGTTCATTATTTCTGACATAGCATAGCGAAATATCAATCACCATTAACAAGCCCGCAACACTAAGGTTAATGCTTATGGCAGAGCTAAAACAACAGGCGAAAACACAGGGCAATCTCGAGCATTACTGGATGCCTTTCAGTGCCAACCGTCAATTCAAGCAGACTCCCAGGCTACTGGCTTCGGCCGAAGGCATGTATTACCGGGATGTCGATGGCCGTCAGGTGCTGGACGGCACCGCAGGTCTTTGGTGCTGTAATGCCGGCCATGGCCGGGCGGAGATCAGTGAGGCGGTCAGCCGTCAGATCCGCGAAATGGACTATGCCCCCAGTTTTCAGATGGGTCATCCGTTGGCATTCGAGTTGGCCGAGCGCCTCAGTGAAATCGCCCCGCCCGGCATGAACCGTATCTTCTTTACCAACTCGGGCTCAGAGTCGGTCGACACCGCACTCAAGCTGGCGCTGTGTTACCACAGAGCCAATGGCGAGCCGAGCCGCAGCCGTTTTATCGGCCGTGAGCTGGGCTATCACGGTGTGGGGTTTGGCGGTATTTCGGTGGGCGGAATTGGCAATAACCGCAAAGGTTTCAGCCCGCAGCTCCTCGGTGGCGTCGATCATCTGCCCCACACTCTGGATATGGAAGCCAACGCCTTCAGCCGCGGCTTACCCGAGCATGGCGCCGACAAGGCCGAGGCGCTCGAGGGGCTGATTGCCCTGCATGGCGCAGAGAATATCGCTGCCGTTATCGTCGAGCCCATGTCAGGCTCGGCCGGGGTAATATTGCCACCCAAGGGCTATCTCAAGCGCCTTCGGGAGATCACTCAAAAGTACGGCATATTGCTGATATTCGATGAGGTGATTACAGGTTTTGGTCGGGTGGGCGGCGCTTTTGCCAGCAACCACTGGGATGTGACTCCGGACATAATGACCACGGCCAAGGCGCTCAACAATGGCGCCATCCCCATGGGCGCGGTGTTTGTGCAGCAAGCGATTCACTATGCCTGTATGCAGGGCCCTGAGGCAATGATCGAGTTCTTTCACGGCTATACCTATTCGGGGCATCCGGTTGCGGCCGCGGCGGCACTGGCCACCCTGGATATCTACCGTGACGAAAAGCTGTTTGAGCGCACTACAACGCTGGCGCCCTATTTTGAGCAGGCGCTGCATAGCCTCAAGGGGCTGCCCAATGTCATCGATATTCGCAATACCGGCCTGGTGGGTGGCATTCAGCTGGCCCCCAGCCCGCAAGGTGTCGGCAAACGCGGCTATCAGATTTTCGAGCGCTGTTTCTGGCAAGGTGCGCTGGTACGGGCCACCGCCGACATCATAGCCCTCTCTCCGCCGCTGATAGTGGAAGAGTTCCAAATAGATCAACTGATTTCCACCCTGGCCGACGCCATCCAAACCGTCGACTGAAGCACACAGGATAGTTATGCGTATTTACAGCCACTATATAGATGGACATGAAACAGATGGCGGCCAGGCTCAGGCTTCACTGCCGATTTTCAACCCGGCCAACGGCGAAGAGCAAGCCAGAGTCGCCCTCGCCTCCCAGGCTGATACAGAACGGGCGATAGACTCGGCCAAGCAGGCTTTTGACGCTTGGTCAAAGGTATCGCCCCTTAACCGGGCACGGGTACTGTTTCGCTTCAAAGCCCTGGTAGAAGCCCACATGGATGAGCTGGCCGAGCTTATCTGCCTGCAACACGGCAAAGTGCTTGAGGATGCCAGGGGCGAGTTGGTTCGAGGACTGGAAGTGGTGGAGTTTGCCTGCGGCATTCCCCATCTTCTCAAGGGGGAACACACGGAGCAGGTTGGCACTGGCGCCGATGCCTGGAGCATCAATCAACCGCTCGGGGTGGTTGCCGGCATTTCGCCGTTCAATTTCCCTATGATGGTTCCCATGTGGATGTTCCCGATTGCCATCGCCTGCGGCAATACCTTTGTGATGAAGCCATCGGAAAAGAATCCGGCGCCGGTACTCAGAATTGCCGAGCTGTTGACCCAGGCCGGGCTGCCGGATGGGGTTTTCAATGTTATCAACGGCGACAAGCTGGCGGTAGATACCCTGCTCTGCCATCAGGATGTTCAAGCCATCTCCTTTGTCGGTTCAACGCCTGTGGCCGAGTATATCTACAGTAAGGCATCGGCCCACGGCAAGCGGGTACAGGCACTCGGCGGCGCCAAGAATCACATGCTACTGATGCCGGATGCCGATCTGGACCTGGCCAGCAACGCCCTGATGGGCGCGGCCTATGGTTCTGCCGGCGAGCGCTGTATGGCTATTTCCGTGGTACTGGCGGTTGCTGATGTGGCCGATGCCCTGATAGAAAAACTGCAACCCAAGATAGCCGCGCTCAAGGTAGGTAACGGCCTGGAGCCGGGTATGGAAATGGGGCCGCTTATCTCCCGCACGCATCTGGACAAGGTCTGCAGCTATATAGACAGCGGTATACTGCAGGGCGCAGTTTGTCTGGTCGATGGCCGCAATACCTTGGCAGACAGCGAAGGCTTCTTTCTCGGTGCGACTCTGTTCGATGGCGTAACCCCCGAGATGCAGATTTACCGGGAAGAGATCTTCGGCCCTGTGCTTTGCATAGTCAGGGTGGCCGACTATGACTCGGCGCTGGCTCTTATCAATCAACATGAGTTCGGCAACGGCACCGCCATCTTTACCCAGAGCGGCGAGCTGGCGCGCGACTTTTGCCACTCGGTGCAAGTCGGCATGGTAGGGGTCAATGTGCCTATCCCTGTGCCTATGGCATTTCACAGTTTCGGCGGTTGGAAACGCTCGCTGTTTGGCCCACTGCATATGCACGGCCCGGATGGAGTTCGCTTCTACACCCGGCGCAAAGCCGTTACCGCCCGATGGCCCAAACAGCTGAGTGCCGATTTCATCATGCCGACCATGAAATAGGGAGAGAGGGAGAGCCTGATGCACATCAACAATATCAGAGTACTGGCGCGCAATACTCCCGAGGTAAGTGAATACTCCATCGCCGAGGAAAAGCGTCTGCAGGGCGCGCCGCGCCAACGGCTGGAGAACCATTACTCCAGCCCCTGTGAGCAGTTTCATACCGGAATTTGGCAAAGCGAAACAGGCACTTGGAAAGTTGACTACACTGAGCACGAGTATTGCGAAATCCTCGAGGGTAACAGTGTCATCAGCGATGAGCAGGGAAATCATCTCGAAGTTGGCCCGGGCGACAGGTTTGTGATCCCGGCCGGGTTTCGCGGCAGCTGGCAGGTAACGGTTCCCTGCCGCAAGCTCTATGTGGTGTTTGAATCCAACAGATAAAAACAAAACCGCCATGAGGTCTCAGCATAGCTGCTGTTGTTTGGCATAAACCAGGCCGCGCCGGAATCTTCCCGGACGGGGCCGGCAAACCAAAGAAGGGAGAAATGCTTGTGAACCCAGTGATAAGAAGATCCAACCCTCTGCTATGGGCACTGCTGCTTGGCGGCGCCATAACCTCAACCTCTGCCATGGCCGAAGTCAGCGGCGAGATAGCCGTGACCAATGACTACCGCTTTAGAGGTGTGTCACAAACCGCCGGTGATTTTGCCGTGCAAGCTAGTCTGGACTGGAGTCACGATTCGGGTTTCTTCGTCGGGGCCTGGGCCAGTAATGTGGAATTCGATGAAGATGGTACTCCCAAAGAGGATCAGGTGGGTGCCGATTTCGAACTGGATGTCTACCTGGGTTACGCCGGTGAGATCAACGACAACCTGGCCTACGATATTACCCTGCTGCGCTATATGTACCCGGGCGACAATGTCTCTCAGGACTACAACGAAATCTCTTTCGGCCTGGAGTTCAGCGATTTTAGGGCTGCCTACTGGTACACCAATGACTATGCGGGGTCAGATCTGGACTATCACTATGCCGAGCTGAACTATAGTTATGAGTTTGCCGAAAACTGGAGCCTGGATCTGCACCTGGGTTACAACTTCGGCGATGCGCCCGATGACGATATGGGCAAATATCTGGATTACTCCATAGGTGTCTCGACTGAGATTGCCGGTTTTGGTCTGTCTCTGGCCTGGTTGGACACAGATATAGATTCGGATGCCGAGATAAGCAGTGGCACCTTCCAGAATGACGGCACTGTGCTGGCGAGTGTCAGCTACGCTTTCTAAGCGGCAAAATTGCGCTGCCCAGGCAAGCCATAGGACAGACCTGCACGGGCAAGCCCCATCTTCCTCCCACCAACCAAAAGTAACAGAGCCGCTCCCTGAGCGGCTCTGTTTTATAAATTGATTCAGTTCTCAACGCAGTGGCGGTATGTGGGGGGTATCGCCCCGGCGTACCTGCCGTTTGACGTCTTGCCAGCTATGGGTGAGATGTTGCAGTTGCTCTCGCCGCTCGGGAAACTGCTCACTGAGCTTTCCCATCAGTTCCACTTGTCTGTCACAGATTTGCGCCCAGCGCTCGGCATTGGAAAGGTACATGGCTTCATCCTTGATCTTGGCTTGTGGTAAAACAGACGTTACTGAACAAATAATAATCAAGGTTTGCCAATTTGCCAGTCCTTCTAGTCTTATCACAAAAATCCACCCTGGATGCACTGTCAAACGCCGCCGCTTGCAGGTATAACTGAAGATATTAGATTACATCTGGATAGCAGTATTTACTCTTGCTGAAACAAGGAGTCTCACTATGGCCACTATGTTAAAAATACTCTTTATCGCCCTGGCGTTAGTGCTTATCTACAAACTGGTTTTCAGTAACAAGAAAGGAATGACAATATTTGAAATGCATTTCAAGGACGGTCGTATGACCTCTCACAAGGGTAAGATCCCGGAGAAGTTTGAACGTGAATGCCGCGCCTTGGTCAAGAAAGAGAAACTCACCTGCACAGTGCGCGCCGAGCGCTGCGGCGAAGTGCGGCTGCATATCAGCGCCAACGCCGGAGATGCCAACATTCAGCGCCTGCGCAACCTGTTTCCCTTCGAATACTATGACCGCAAGCAGAGCGACAACAGCAAACAACTGGGTTGATCAGCGCTGTCCGGGGAACACTTGAGAATCGATTTTCCCTTCCCGGCGCGCATCATCTATGATCCTCTGGTTATCCTGTGCCATGGGATCTTCGGCGGGGAGATTGGGATTCACCCGCTCCTCCTCGGGCGCTTCAAAACTGAAATCGATACCATTCGAGCAGCCGCTAAGGGATACCAGTGCCAATAAGCCCATCGAAACCCAAGGCAGTAGCAGAGACTTGTTGTTCATCAATATTGAAACCTGTGTTGAGAGACGGTTGTTATTAAAACAGAGCTAAGCTTAACCCAGGCTGAGACTCAGCGTTAGTCATGGCGTACCATTAATGACCAGCTCTGTTACTTGACTTCCAACCTACGGATCACCAGAGTCACCTCCCCCACCGTCAGGCCCCATTTGCGGATCTCGCTGCGGTTGATTATGGTGTCCGGCGCCGTTTGATACATCCAGTCGTCGAAATGCACCTGATACTCGCCGCTATCTAACTTCAGCAGCATGTCGTAGCGCCAGCGCAGGGCAAAGCCCTCAGCTTGCCCTTCTGCCACCCCCAGAATATCCTCGGCTCTGCCCTGATAGCGGCCATCGGCAAGCTTGGTAATCTGCCAAGTTCGCTCGGCAAGCTCACCATCGTCATACTCAAACCACTCCTGCAACACACCTTGATTCCCCTGCCAACTACCCGTCATCCGCACATTGAAACGGCGCACCACCTGGCCGCTGTAATCTTGCACCATGCCTGAAGCCTGCAGCTCCCCGTTAAAGAACTGCTGCAGATCCAACTTAGGTTCGCTGGCGCTATAGTCATGAATGTCGACACTGCCGCAACCGCTCAGCCCTAGCATCAGAAATAACAACCAAACCTTGGTGAAACCGATAAACCTGCTCATTAACATTTGCATGCCTGCTCTCCTATCAACTGAGCTCTCAGCTGCGGCCGACTGCTGCGCTCTGACAACCAAATCGCCAAAAATGCATCGGCAAAATGCTTATGCTCGCTCGAAGCGCTCTCATCTATGGCAATCGCGGCTAACGGCTTGTCGTTGAACAGAAAGTATCCCTGCTGCGGCCCGCTTGCCACAAAGCTCAATCTGTCCCCCTGCTCCACATCCGGCCAGAGCCCTTCAAGCAGCGCCAACCAGGCAGATATCTGCTCTCTGTCATATCCCAGATGCAGCCACTGGTGTTTGGTGGCCTCAAGGAGTCGCGAGGCGGGGATATCCCGGTAATACTGAATTTCCAGCTGCTGCGGGAAGCTATTGGGCTGGTAACTACCATCCGGCGTCAGCAACCTGGCCCGATAAAGGGTCATAAACCACCAGTCCATTTCACCGCGGCCCACTTCCCGAAAGCTGGCAAGCTCCGCCTTTGAGGGCTCGACCTGGGCAGCTTTGGGCTCAGGTGTCTGCACTTGGCTCAGCGCTTGAGCCTGCTGTGCTTGAGTCTGTGCTTGAATCTGTAAATTGTCTGCCCATCCCTGAGTGGGCAGACCAAGCAGTATCATCAGCAGCCCGGCAAAGCCTGGGTTATGCAGCTTACCGGCTTGCTTTGCTCCCTTGTTTACACCCTTGATGAATCGTTTCATTGCCGGTCTCCGTCAGAGAAATCCTGTAATTGGGGGATTTTTACCCCATTCAAGCCTGAGGTTGCAATAACTTAACAGTGGCAGCAGCAGCGACCAGATGAGTATCAACAAGCTAAAGGTAGCCGATTGCCCCAGGGGCCAAGCCACAGCCTCCAACCTGAATGCCGCCAGATAACTGCCGGCGCCACCCACTGCGCCAAAGAGCGCCTGCTGCCATTTAGGCAAGTCCCTGAGCCAGGCCAGGCTCACCCCCAACGTCGCGGCAAAATGCCCCCAAAGGCAACAGAGCCACAAGGGTAAAAGCCGCGAGGGACTGTCAAACTCAAATACTCCGCCAAGGTGCAGCATGGCGTCCAGGGCTATGCCGATGACTGCCGGTATCAGCACGGCGTTGAGTGTTTTCATGCTGTATCCGCTACGCTTTACCCTTTGCTCTGCCAGTTGGCTTTGCTCTACCCGTTGGCTTTTCTCATCCTGGACATTTTCGACCATGAGGGCTGAGCGGTAGCCCGGATTGACAAGCAGCAACTGGACACAAAGCAGCAAGAGAGCAAACACCAGCGCCTGATTGGCAAACAGGATCAAAGACCACCAGCCCAACTGGAAAATGGTCGCATTGAGCAGCAGAAAAAACCAGGGCGATGAGAGTCTCATGGCCTAACCTGCAATTTGTCTTGAGCTGAGCGGACGATAGCCGTCCTTGACCGCAGTCAGTTGCACCGTGCTTATGGTGCGCTCAAGAAAACCACCCTCGCAGTAACTCAGGTAAAACTTCCACATACGCACAAAGTCCTCACCATAGCCGAGTTCGCGCACCCGCTCTCTGGCGTCATCGAAGTTGGCATGCCAGTCATTCAGGGTGCGTGCATAGTCGAGACCTATATCATCCAACGACCAGAGGGTCATGGAGGTTTGCCGCTGCAAGTGGCGCGTCATCTCGGTGACAGATGGCAGGCAGCCGCCGGGGAAAATATAGCGCTGAATAAAATCCACCCCTTTGCGGTAGCTGTCATAGCGCTGATCTTTAATAGTGATCGCCTGCAGTAACAGCTTGCCGCTCGGCTTGAGCAGGGCATCCAGGCCGGCAAAAAAGCCCGGCAGATAATCGTGGCCTACTGCCTCTACCATCTCTATCGAAACCAAACGGTCATACTGGCCGCTGAGCTGGCGATAATCCTGCCGCAACAGGGTAATGCGCTCACTCAGTCCTTCGGCGGCAACCCGTTCACTGGCATATTGGTACTGGGCATCAGAAATAGTGGTAGTGGTTACCTTGACGCCATAGTGTTTGGCGGCATAGATAGCCAGGGCGCCCCAACCGGTACCGATTTCCAGCAGAGTCATGCCGGGCTGCAGATCCAGCCGCTCGCAAATCAGTTGCAGCTTATACTGCTGCGCCTCATCCAACTGCGCCTCTTCATGGGGATAGACGGCGCTTGAGTAGAGCAGCTCAGGGTCGAGAAATGCCTGATACAAGGGGTTGCCCAGATCATAGTGCGCCAAAATATTGCGCTTTGAACCGGCCTTTGAGTTTCGGCGCAGCAGGTGTTTCACCCGGCTAACTGTGTTGGAAAACCAGGAAAACCGCTGCTCTATCTTATCCAGCAGCGGCAGATTACGGGCAAACAGGCGTACCACGGCGGTAACATCCGGACTGGACCAGTGCCCCTGAATATAGGCTTCACCGGCGCCGATAGAGCCGCCCAGAATCACCTGGCGAAAAAAGCGTTCATCGTGAATACGAATTATGGCAACCAGGTCTGCATCGAGCGGGCCGAAGGTCCACTGCTCACTCCCCAACTGCAGTTTAAGACAACCGCCCTCCAAGGCATTCAAGGCCTGTTGCATGACTCTGGCCCATAGACTCTTGCCGCTGGCGGCCAACTGCTGTCTGTTTTTGGCTACTGTGTTTTCCATCTCTTTCTCCAATGTTTGCTGTCACACTCGGGGAAATTTCCAAACCTTTAGGGGATTCTTGCAAAGGACTAAGGCCATTTACTGCGAACCACGCCTTGCATCCAAGCCCGTAAGCCGACGCAGAGCACACATGGGACTTGTTCGCACCTTCCTTAGCATCAGTCCGTGCCGCCCTGAGGCTTGCGCTCGTAAGGCACAAAGGGCACCCGCTTAAGCCACAAACGCAGCGCTTGCCAATAGATGAGCCAAAGAATTTTCAGGCTCATCAAGGGAAAGCCCCACAGATAACGCCTGAGCTCACGGCCATTGAAGGGGCGGCGTTTGAGGCTTAATACTGCATCGAAGCTGACCTTTTGCGACTCGGGGGCCGGCCCTGCCACGTCCCCCTTGCCGGGCAGATTGCTGATCCGCAAATCGAGCCGCTCTGCCGGCGCCGGAATATGCCAGCGATAGCGATAGTCCAGCGACATAAAAGGCGATACATGGAAGCACTTGTCGCCAAGCGCCGGCGCCTCGGCCGACACCAGATAACAGTGACGCTCATTCCAGGGGGTATTGCTCACCTCAGCCAACAGGTATTTATACTCATCACCTTGAAAGCAGTAGAAAAAGTTGACCGGGCTGAAATAGAGCCCAAAGTGGCGCAGTTGCCCGGCGAACAGCACACTGTCGCAGCCGGCCTCGCCGCCGAGCGCAATCACCTTATCCAGCACCCGCTGTTTCAGCGATGAGGCAGTATTCGATTCTGAAGCCGCCTTGAGGTAATCCTGCTGCCGAAAACGCAGCACTGACCAAGGAGATTCACCAAATAAGCCGCTCAGGAACGAAAGCCTTGGCAAGTCATCCAAGTCCAGCAGC
This sequence comes from Shewanella chilikensis, assembly GCF_037953065.1. Classification (NCBI taxonomy): domain Bacteria; kingdom Pseudomonadati; phylum Pseudomonadota; class Gammaproteobacteria; order Alteromonadales; family Shewanellaceae; genus Shewanella; species Shewanella chilikensis. The sequence goes on from NZ_CP149966.1 coordinate 3,438,322, forward strand.
ATCAGGGCAAAGGGATAGCGAAAACAGTGCCTTACCGGCGTTAGCCTAGAGTGGCTGACGCTGCCGAGGTAGAGACCCGTTTCAGGTTTCATAGGCTTACCCCGAACCTTTCACAAACATCCAGGGCGCTGCGCACCCCGTCTTCATGAAAGCCGTTGTACCAGTAGGCGCCGACAAAATGGATACGGTCTTGGCCGCAGATCTCGCTGCGGCGTTGCTGCGCCGCCTGGCTCTGTTCATTGAATACCGGGTGAGCATAGACAAAGCGTTTGAGCACCTTGTCCTTGGCTATCGCCTCATCCTGATTCAGGGTCACCAAAAAATCCGGCGCAGACTTTGGCAGGCGCTGCAAAATATTCATGTTGTAGGTTACGCAGGCGGGACGGCTGGCATCGCCATCGAGACGATAATTCCAACTGGCCCAGGCGGCGCGGTGCTTCGGCAGCAACGAGGTGTCTGTGTGCAAGGTCACCTGGTTATCCTGGTATTTAAGCCTGGAGAGTATCTCCCGCTCCAGCTCACTGGCATCACCAAGCATGGCCAGCGCCTGATCGCTGTGACAGCCGAGGATCACCTGATCAAACTCATGCCAGCTATCCTTGACTCTGAGCTGCACGCTCGCCGCTTGGCGGCGGATTTGTGCTACCGGCGAGTTGAGATGAACACGCTCGGCAAAGGGCGCGCTGAGCGCCGGAATATAACTGCGGGAGCCGCCTTCGAGCACATACCACTGCGGCCGATTGCTGACGGCCAACAGTCCATGATGTTCAAAGAAACGGATAAAGAAAGGCAGCGAGAAAGCGCGCATATCCTGAATACTGGACGACCAGATAGCGGCGCCCATCGGCAGAATGTAGTGCTGACAGAAGAAGTCGGAGAACCCCTGCTGTTCGAGAAATTCCCCCAGTGTCACCGCCGGGTAACGACCGCTTTGATACAAGGCTTTGCAGCGGCTGTTGAAGGCCAAAATCTCCCTCAGGAACCCCCAGAAAGTCGGACTCAGCAGGTTGCGCTTTTGCGCAAACAGGGTCGCCAGGCTATGGCCGTTATATTCAAGACCGCTGACAAGGTTTTGCACCGAGAAGCTCATCTCGGTCGCCAGCGCCTTGATACCGATCCGGGCCATCAAGGCCTGAAACCTGGGATAGGTGCGGTCGTTGAACACAATAAACCCTGTGTCTATGGCGTAGGGTTTGCCGCCAAGCTCAACATCCACAGTGGCCGTATGCCCGCCCAGATAATCGGCGGCTTCAAACAACGTCACCTCATACTGCTGCGACAACAGATAACCACAAGTGAGCGAGGAGATCCCCGAACCGACTATGGCGATGCGCGGCTTGTTGCCGGTTGAAACTGTCATACTGGGCTCCCGTTTTTTGCAGAGGGTTTACCAAGGGCGACTGCCAACCAACTGCGGGGCAACCAGCTCAGCAGAGTCAGCAGCCAGATAAAACGCCCGGGAAAGGCAATCAGGCGCCGTCTGGCGGCCAGGGCTTGGATGATGGTGTTGGCGGCTTTATCGGCGGAGATCCGCATCGGCATGGCGAAGTCATTTTTGTCGGTGAGCGGCGTTTTAACAAAGCCAGGGCGAATTTCGCTGACGTCTATTCCCTTGTGGGCCAGATCGAGCCGCAAGCTCTGCGCCAGGTAACTGATCCCTGCCTTGGAGGCGCCATAGGCCTCCGCCCGCGGAAAAGGCAGCATCACAACGCTTGAGCTCATCAGCGCCAGTTGGCTGCCACGGGCAAGCAAAGGCATAAAGGCTTCCAGGCAATAGCCCACAGCCAACAGATTGGTGCGGATAACCCGCTCAAACAGGGCGCTGTCAAAGGCCATGGCCTCGTCTATGTACTCACAGGTACCGGCGTTGAGCAGCAGCAGATCCACACCATCGGCTTGGCCCAACTCCAATTTGAGCTTGCTGCCAAGCTTAAGCACCGAGTCTCTGTCGGTGACATCGAACCTCAAAGGCTCGCAGCCTTCGAGGGCGGCCAGAGCCTGTTCATTGCGGCCACAGGCCAAGACCCGCCAACCGGCGGCGGCATATTGTCTAGCGAGCTCGGCACCTATGCCTGAGCTGGCACCCGTGATCAATACTGTCTTCATCGGCTTGCCCTGCCCTTGACCATGCGCACCACTGAGCCCAGCAGTGGCAACTGTTCATAGAGCATCTGCCCCAGATCCAGATAATCCCTGTGATAATGGATTTTGTCGCCAAACTTGATGAGGCTGATACCATCGACGCTGATACTCTGCCCCCGGTTCAACTTGGGGTGGCAATACTTCATCTGCCAACTGATGGCGGCCTGATCACCGGCGGGCAAGACATCAGTGATCTCAAAGGCGATTTCGGTCAGGTTGCGATACAAACCGGCAAAATACTGTTCCAGTTGCTCAAGCCCCTCCAGTCGGTGCATGGGATCGCAAAAACAGATCTCAGGCGCGTAGACGGCCTGCAGCCTTTGGCGCAATGTGGGCAATTGCTCAGGGCCCAGGGATTGATACAAGGCAATAAATGCCTGAATAATCTCCTGAGACTGCGGCGATGTCGGCAGTGAAGCGGGTACTATGTCCGCAGTGACTGAGTGGCTGGTCATGATAATCCCTCGGCTAATGAACTGAGTTCAGGCAGACTTTTTCAACACGGCCAGGGCGGTCAACGCCCTTTGCCGCGCCGCGCTGTGCTCGACTATAGGAGGCGGATAAGCCGCAGTGGCAAACAGACTCGGCTCGGTGAAGCGGGACGATGCGGCTGTGCCCGGATGGTGTATCTGTTTAAGCGGCCAGTGCGCCAGTTCAGGCAGATACCGGCGGATAAAACTGGCGTCGGGGTCGAACTTTTCGCTCTGGCTCATGGGGTTGAAGATCCTGAAATAGGGCTGGGCATCACAGCCGGTGCCGGCAGACCACTGCCAGCCGCCGTTATTGGCCGCCAGGTCGCCATCTATCAGGGCGCGGCGAAAATACTGCTCGCCCCAGCGCCAGTCCACCAACAGGTGTTTGGTGAGGAAGCTGGCGGTCACCATTCGCAGCCGATTGTGCATCCAGCCGGTCTGGTTTAGCTGACGCATGGCAGCATCCACCAGCGGATAACCGGTACGGCCCTCGCACCAGGCGGCAAACTCTTGCGGGTCGTTCCGCCAGACTATGTCATCGCCGAGCGTGTTGAAGTTGCGCCCCATACACAGCTGAGGCCAGGCGTGCAGCAGATGGCGGTAAAACTCGCGCCAGGCCAGCTCAGCCAGCCAGCTGCGACCCGGACTATTATCCTCTGCCATGGCCTCGGGGAAGCGATTGAGCAGCGCTGCTACACATTGCCGCGGGCTGAGAATACCAAACGCCAGATAGGGCGACAGGCAACTGGTGCCATCGAGGGCCGGGAAATCCCGCTCCTGGCCGTAATCGGCAAGCTGGTTGGCAATAAAACTATCGAGCCGCTGCCTGGCCCCCCCTTCACCCACTGGCCAGTGATGGCTGTCTTGTTTACTGCCTTGATTGCTGACCTTAAAACTCAGCTCTGCGGGTTCGGGTAAAGCCGGGGCCAGAGGCGCAGGTACCGGCAGCGGCGTTATCGCTTCTCTTCCCAGCAGCTCACGCCAACGGCGAAAGAAGGGGGTAAATACCCGATACATTTCGCCGCCTTGGGTACAGACGCTACCGGGCGGCAGCAAACAGTGCTCATCGGTAAACTGCAGGCCTACCCCTATAGTCCTGGTAAGCTGCGCCAGCGCCTGATCCCGGCGCTGCTCGTTAATCTCCACCTCGCGCCCAGCAAAAATCTGCTTAACGCCCTGGCGTTGGCAATATTCCTCGACAGTGGCATTCACCAAAGAGAAATCGTCACAGTGCAGTAAATCAAAAGCTATCCCCAAAGATGCCAACGCCCGTTGCAGTTGATTGACGCTGCGTTCGATGAAATCCAGCTGCATGGGACCAACAGAGTGCTGCTGCCACTGGGCCGGAGTCGCAATATAAAAACCCCGCAGCGGCAGACCTTGGGCCCTTGCCGCTTCGCACGCCAGCCACAAGGCCTGGTTATCTGAAGTGCGCAGATCGCTGCGAAACCAGATGGCAACACAGGCCTTTTCACTGGAAGGCGCATGATTGGGCAAAGACTGGGACATGTTACTTGTCCTCCGGTTGTTTTGAGGCAGACTCGGCCTGCCCCAGCAGTGCCAATATGGCGGCATTGCTGCTGCAAAGCACAGGATTCTTGAGGGGCTCCCGGTCCTTCTTGCCCCCTTTTTCAGTCACAGCCCGTTCCTTGGCATAGTGCTCAAAGGCATTGGCGTGAGCCGCCACATAATCCCCGCTCAAGATCAGTGGATAATCCAAAGCACTCGCCAGCTGGAACAGAGCTTTGACACTGCTGCCCGGCAACTGGGAAGGCGGCAGCAACAAGAGTCCCTGCAGCGGCAGCCTGTGTGCCAAGAGTTGCAACCCCTGGCCTTCCAAAGGCTCCTCTATATTGAGCGGCAACAGGCTGACACCCCGGGTGATAAGCTCCAGTTGCAGCAAGAGCTCACTCCAGGCCGGCTGCTTGCCAAGCGGCAGATAAAGAAGTTGCCAGCGGGGTTTCTGGCGCAGCAACTGTTCGCTGCGGGCGCCGACATAGTGAGCCAGACGGCTTTCGAGCCAACTGCGGACAAATGCGCCGTCGAGGCGTTCATCGAGCTGGGTGTCCAATACTTGCAACCAATGGCGCAGGCGCCGACAACACAAGGCGATGGGATAGAGGGCACTGAATTCATCCAGCAAGCGGCCAAAGCGGGCACTGCTGAGAGAAAGTGCCGCCTCGGTGAGACTGCTGCTGAACTTCAGCCAGTCGTCGTCTTCATTTTCTTGCTGCAGCTGTTTTTCTGTCTGGCCACTGAGCAGTGGCTTGACCTTGCTGATGGCCACGCCCTGCTCAAGCCAGGAGAGGATTTCACGGATCTGCTGAACCTGCTCCTGAGAGTAGAGTCTATGGCCCTTGGGGGTGCGCTGCGGGATAACCAGTCCAAATCGTCGCTGCCAGGCGCGCAAGGTGACAGGATTCACCCCGGTCAGTCTGGCGACTTCGCCGATGGAAAGGTTGGCAATGTTATCAGTAGGCATAACGCAGTTTTAACTCCTGTGGATGAGGGTTGAGATAAACCTGGGCCGCAATATATGGCTGCGGATGCTCCCTCAAGTAATGTTTAATCAATGTCAGCGGCACCAACAGAGGTTGCAGCCCCTGACGATATTCATCTATCGCCTGACTGAGCTCAGCCTTCTGTGCCTTGGTCAGTTTTTGTTTGAAATAGCCCTGAATATGCTGCAGCGCACTGGTGTGATTGCGGCGACTGGCCTTGTTTTTCAGCGCCTCCATAAAGCCTTCAAAGTAACGCTGGGCAGTTTCCTGCAAGTCTTCACCGCCGTCAGCCAGCAAGGGGCCAAGTTGACGATATTGAGCCGGACTGTGAGCCAGTAATAGGTATTTGTATCTGGCATGAAATTGAGTCAATTTATGCAGGCTCAAGCCGGAGTGCAGCAAACACTGCCAGTCGTGGAAGGCATACACCCGGGTGAAAAAGTTTTCCCTGATCACCAAATCGTTCAAGCGCCCCTCTTCTTCAACCGGCAGTTGTGGCCAGCGTTGCATCAGGGCCTTGGCGAACACACCTATGCCACTGCGATTCCCCTGGTCGCCGCCTTCCTTGTAGACAGTGACCCGTTCCATGCCGCAGGTAGGTGATTTGGCACAAAGCAGATAACCACTCAAAAATCCCAATTCAGCGACTTTTTCCTCACTGAAACTTTGCAGGCTCTCGGTTACATCCAGGCTGGCATCACGGCTCTGGATCCGGATCTCATCACCGCGGCGCACCTGACGTATGCTCTTGCGTGGCGCGCCCATACCTATCGCCATCTCAGGACAGACTGGCACAAAGTCAAAATGCTGCCTAAGCGCCTGCTGGCAATAGACAGAATTCTTATGACCACCGTCAAAACGCACCTGCTGCCCCAACAGGCAGGCACTGATACCCAGTTGAATTCGCTGCGGCTCAAACTTGTACATATTAAGAATCCTTGTATAACCTTGTAGTAGATTAAGGCACACACCTGTACAAGATTCAAGTTTTTGTACAATATTTTTTTTTAGCAAAGAGGAACCGACTTGCCTGGCAAGCCATACAAGAACTTAAAAGGAGTCAAGCCCAGCAAGCCTGGGCTATCCGCTGGCGAAGCAAGACCCATCTTGAATGAAACCTGTAACGCAAAGGCATTTAAGAGAGATTCGAAGGGAGATAAAAAACGGGAGTCTTGAGCTCCCGTTTTCTGTCATTGATACCTTTCACTGCAGGGCGCTAGCGCCTGAAATTATTGCTTGTCGGCCCCCAGGCGCTCAACCAGGAGTACCAGGCCAATTCCGGCGGCGGCACACAAGAGCGCCAACCCCAACTGATGCGGCTGCTGTGTCAGTTGCTCAAAGCCAAAGGGTGACAGGTTTTGCTGCACCAGGGGTACCTGCTCACCATGGGAATTGGTGCGCCAGCTTAGCGTCTGTTTCCAGGGCCAGATCTTGCCCAGCGTCCCCAGCATAAGCCCGGTAAGGAAGATAAGAGTGGCATCGTGAAAGCGCCGCAGCAGCGCCGACAGCAAATGGCTGAAACTCAGGATACCTATCACGGCGCCAACAGCAAAACAGCCGAGAATATCCAGCTGGATATTCTTGGCCGCCGCCAGCACGGCCGGATACAGTCCCAACAGCAAGAGGATAAAGCTGCCGGATATCCCCGGCAGTATCATGGCGCAAATGGCGATGGCGCCGCCAACAAAAATATTAAAGTAGCTGGCCTCCAACTCGACCGGGCTCAGCACGGTAATGCCCCAGGCAAAGGCCACTCCCAGCGCGAATATCAATAGCCGTGGCAGTGAAAAACCGCCCTTGACCTGGCGCAGCATATGCACCACGGAGATCAGGATCAGCCCGAAAAAGAATGACCATACAGGGATAGGATGGTGTGCCAGCAGGTAAGAGATAAGCTTGGCCAGACTCAGAATACTGCTGAGGATCCCCGCCAACAGACTCAACAAAAAGGCGCCATTGATATGTGCAAACGCCGCCTTGATCCCGTCGCGGCGTATAATGCCCCAAAGACTGGGATTGATACGGCGAATACTTTCCAGCAGGGTGTCATAGATGCCGGTAATAAAGGCTATGGTTCCCCCGGAAACGCCGGGCACCACATCGGCGGCCCCCATGGCCAGCCCCTTGAGGTAGGTCAACAGAAATTTCACTAGGTTTCCTTACTACTGTTTTGATAATTCTCGCGGATTATACCAATCCTGATTGAAGTTGGATTGTCCAAGGAAGTGATTCTTGCACTTGCAAAGGGTCCACCCATTCGCACCTTCCAGAAGAAACCGTCATTTAAGCACAGACCCCAGTTACTGCCACGCCATTTTATTCTATCTGTTCAGCCCCAGATCAGATTGGCGTGACCCTCGCTCATCTTACCCAAAGCTCTTGGCTCTTTCCTTTTGGCTCTTGCCAAAGCGCTCGTCAGCATACACACTCATCCGACCAGAGTAATAACAAAAACATTACCCTATACCAACAAAGAACATCAACAAGGAATACCCACAAGGAATCACTATGAGTAAAACCGCCAATTCGACCCTGAACTTGTATCACAAATGCAAGCGCCTGCCCTTTGGCAATAAGATATTCTCCTTGCTGGTCAGCCGGATGGCGCCTTACTTTGGCAGTATCAAGCCGATAATCCGTCAGTTGGAGCCCAACTACTGTGAATGCCTGCTGCGTAAACGCCGCGCAGTGGAGAATCACATAGGTACAGTACATGTCATTGCCATCTGCAACGGCCTGGAAATGGCGATGGGAGTCATGGCCGAGGCTTCAATACCACCTCATCTACGCTGGATCCCCAAGGGCATGACGCTGGATTACACCGCCAAGGCCGGCAGCGATATCCGCTGTGTGGCCAAGGTTGATGCCAATGCCTGGCAGCCTGGGGATCTCGATGTCGAGGTGCTCGCCTATGACTGCAATGATATCCTTGTGGTCAAGGGCAGTATCAAGCTCTGGATCTCGGCCAAGCCGGCCAAAAACGCGACCGAGAAGGGATCATAATTTGAAACAAGCCAGCACTTCCCTGATTCGGGTTTGATTGCTAACTTGGCTCAGCTAATCGAAGCCTTAGACGGTACTCAAGAGTAAGCAGGAAAAAGATGCAGGGACAGCCGGTCAAAATCAGTCACAACCCCAATATCGATGCCGTCAGAGGGCTGGCAGTATTGGGGATATTCTTTCTCAATGTCAGTTTTATGGGCGTCACCTTATATGGTTATGCACCCTTTCCCGAGTTTCATTTAACCGATGCCATTACCGAAACCCTGAGTAATTTTCTGCTGGAAGGGCGCTTCCTCAGCCTGTTTTCCATGCTCTTCGGTGTCGGCCTCTATATTCAACAACAGAATTTCCTCGCCAGAGGATTGGAGCCCTTCCCCTTAATCCGCTCACGCTTACTCTGGCTGATGCTCTTTGGGGCGCTGCACAGCCTGTTTATCTGGCCGGGGGATATCCTGCTCACCTATAGCATTTGTGGCTTCCTCGCCTGGCATTATCGTAACCTGGAGATTGAAGCACAGCAAAGGCGGGCACTGCTCTTTATTGCCATCGGCATCCTGGCCTATGGCCTGATGATCTTTCTGCCGGGTGATGAAGCCTGGATCCGCGGCAATGCCCTCTTCAATGAACAATACAGCGCCTGGACCGGCAGCTATGGCGAGCAGTTGCTGATGCACCTGTTTATGACCTTGCTGATGCTGATTTCCCTGCCATTTACTCTGCTGTGGTTTGTCAGCGGTGTGATGCTGCTGGGGATCAGCCTGTATCGTCGCGGGCTGTTTGACCAAGGTTTACCCCAGGGAAAATTGGGAAAATTGCTGGCACTGAGCTTGCTGCTGTCGCTGGCGGACACGATTCTCAGCCTGCAATCCCGCCCCAAACTGGTGATGCTTTCCGATATTCTGGTCATGCTGAGCGCCATTCCCATGGCTATCGTCTATGCGCATCTGTTGGTTAAGTTCGGCCGACGCCAGCCATGGCTGCAAATGCGCCTGCAGGCGGTTGGCCGGATCCCCTTGAGCCTGTATATTCTGCAGTCCTGTTTTGGGATCTGGCTGTTTCGCCATCAGGCGCCCGAGTTGCTGCTAACACTTGAGCGCATAGACTACCTGACCATAGCCTTGGGTTATGCCTTGGTGCAGATAATACTGGCCGGCTGCTACCTTAGGTTCTTCAACCAAGGGCCGTTGGAATGGCTCTGGCGCCGTCTGGCCTTTGGCAATAAGCCAATCAATAATGCCATGAATACTCACGAGTCAAACACATGAAGCACAAAGGAAAAGTCAGCCATTGGCAGGACGATAAAGGCTTTGGGTTTATCAGCCCCAATGACGGCAGTGAACGGGTGTTTCTGCACATTAAGTCACTGAGCCTGAGCGGTCGCAGGCCACAAGTGGGCGACGTACTGACCTTTAAAATCACCTTGGATGACCAGGGCCGGCGCCAGGCAAAACAGGCCTTCTTTCCCGAGGACAGGGGCAGACTCAAACAAAAACAGCGTCAGCAGAATAAGCGCAGCAGTCACAAGTCTTTCGTCGGTAAGCTCACCGCCCTATTTGCCCTGCTGCTACTGGCTTTAGTGGCACTGGGTAAGCTGCCGCTCTTGGTGCCCGTCTGGTATCTGCTGCTGAGTCTTATCTGTTATTGGCTCTATGCCCGTGATAAAAAGGCCGCCGAAACTGGTCGCTGGCGCACCAAGGAGTCGACCCTGCAACTGACCGGTTTGCTCGGTGGCTGGCCCGGCGCTTTGCTGGCACGCCACCAGTTTCGCCATAAGACCGGTAAAACAAGTTTCAGACTCCTGTTCTGGTGCTGTGTCGGCCTCAACCTGTTGGCGCTTGGCGCCGCTCTTAAGCTGGGATGGCTGGCACGGCTGCCCGAGATAGCCTTTTAACGGTTGGCTCTAAACTCAAGGGCAAGCTCGCCTATCAAGCAGGCTTAATCAAGCAGGCTCAATCAAGTAAGCCAAGTGCCAGCTTGCGGCCGCGCTCGGCAGCATACTGCCGGCTAACGAGCTGGGCCGAGACTATCGTCCCCTCTTTAATCAAACACAACTGCCCGGCCAACTCACGAGCGCGCTCGCGGCCAAGCCAAGACGACAACTTCTGCTCAAGCTCATTTTGAACCCTGGCCTTATGCTCACGGCAGAGACGATTTACCGGATGCTCGGGTGAGGGATACTCGGCGGCGGTATTGATAAAGAAACAGCCGCGAAACTGGCTCAGGGATTCAACCCGGCTGTTGAACCAATCATCCAGGGCGTTAAACAGCTCATGGACCAGCTCCGTCGGCGTTTGCGCCACCTCCAGCCTTTGATTCAACCAATCAAAAAACAGTTGATCGCGATAACGCACCACGGCCAGCACCAGGGCCTCCTTCCCCTCGAAATGATGATAAAGGGTTTTCTTGGCTATGCCGGCCTCGGCCAGAATTTGATTGATGCCCACCCCATGCACACTCTCTCGATAAAAGAGTTCAAAGGCGCCGGCAAGCAGTTGGGAAACCTTGTCCATCTCACACTCCTTAACGATTCAATATGAGTTTGACAAAAGTAGAACGGTCTGTCTACCATAAAAAGTAGACCGATTGTTCTACCAAGCAAAAATGCTGACAACCAAAGGAAAACAGATATGGACAACACACCTCCCCTGACTGCAACACCTGCTGCAAAAACCACAGCCCAAGCGGCGACAAACCGTTGGCAGGCTGCCGCCTGGGCCACACTGGGCGCCGGAAGCTGTATTGGATTACTGGCGGGATTACAGGAGATGCTGACACAGAATCTGAGCTGGAGTCTGCTGCTGATGGCACCATTCGGTGCCACTATGGTGTTGCTCTACGCCCTGCCCCAAAGCCCGCTGGCGCAGCCGAAAAACATCTTCTTCGGCCACCTGCTCACCTGCGCTCTGGGACTCTTGTTATTGCACACCTTGGGAGTGTCGCCGCTGACACTGGGGTTGGGAACCGGCCTCGGGGTCGGCCTGATGATGTTGACCAATACCACTCATCCACCGGCCGGTGCCAACCCCTTGCTGGTGATGCTGGCCGGGGCCGACTGGCAGTTTTTGCTAACGCCTGTGGTTTCGGGGTTGCTGCTGATCCTCGCTTTCGGTTGGGCCTATCACAAGAGCCTGTATATCAAGGGGATCAGCAAGCATAGCTGGCCTAAAACCAACTGAGGGCAACACTTATCACCACGCCGGTGATCAGCAACTGCATCAGGCAAAAACCCATGATATCCCGGGCCTTGAGCCCGGCAATGGCCAGCACAGGCAGCGCCCAAAAAGGCTGGATCAGGTTGGTCCAGGCATCCCCCCAGGCCACCGCCATGGCGACCCTGGCGACATCGGCGCCAAGTGCCTCGGCGGCCGGCAACATGATAGGTGCCTGTACCGCCCACTGGCCGCCACCGGACGGCACGAAGATATTCACCACCCCGGCGCTGATAAAGCTCCAGAATGGCAGTGACTCGGCGCTGGCAATGGCAACAAAACCCGAAGAGATACTCTGTGCCAGCCCGGACTGCACCATCACCGCCATGATGCCGGCGTAGAAGGGAAACTGGATCACTATCCCGGCGCCGCCCTTTATCGCCTCATTGAGACTGACCAGCAGACTGCGCGGCGTCTGGTGCAGGGTTATCGCCAGAAACAGAAACAGGAAATTGACTATGTTGAGGTTGAGACTGCCCCCCTGAACAAAGAACCAATATCCCAGATACCCGAGACCACACAGGCCCACCAGGATCCCGAGTATCCGGCTATTCTCCAGATAGTCGGCCGGGCGTTTGTTCTCACTCTGAGTCGGCGCAGCATCCTCGAGCAGCGCAGGATCGACTATCACAGACTCTTTGTCATCCGGCAGCATAAAGCGATTGACCAACGGCATTATGATAAACAGCAAGGCAAGTAGCAGCAGATTAAAGTCGGCAAAAATGGTTTCCGAGGTAGGAATAATGCCTATCTGCGCCTCGGCAAAATGTCCTGGTGTGGCCACTGTCAAAGGCACTGAGCCCGCCAAGCCGCCGTGCCAAACCACAAAGCCCGAATAGGCACTGGCCACCAGCAAACGGTAATCCACCTTGACCCGGCGCGCCAACGCCTTGGCAAACAGGGCACCGACCACCAAACCGAACCCCCAGTTGAGCCAACTGGCCGCCAAGGAGACCAAGGTCACCAGTATGATAGCCTGCGGCGCACTGCGGGCCAGAGACGCTATGGCGTCCAGCAGCTTCTTCACCGGCGGAGAGCTGGCCAGCATAAAACCAGCGACCAGCACCAGCAACATCTGCATCGAGAAACTGAGCAGGTTCCAAAAACCACTGCCCCAATAACCCAGCACTTCTACCGGTGTCTTTTGCTGGCCGAGCATGGCGACGGCAAACACCAACAGAGTAAGCAGGAGCACAAAGATATAGGGATCGGGCAGATACTTATCCACCAGCTTGACCAGTGGCCGGGAGGCGCGATTGAGCATAGGGGTTTCCTTGAGTCTTATTATGATTATTCTGCGGAGAGCTGATTTAGCTTTCACTTTTTTATCAATAGCCTACACAAGTCTGCCCGAGGGATAAAGCCCGACAAAAGTACACTATAACCCTAAGCTGTAAATGCCGCAGTCCAACTGCTAAGATAGCGCCACCTTCAGGACAGAGGATCCCCAAATGAGAATGTTGCTTGCCGTGGTGGTTATCGCCGCAGTTATTTTTTACTTTTTCACCACCATGAATGGCCAAAAACTGGCAAAAGAGAATATCGCCAAGGGCGAGGTATTTCTTGAGGCCAATAAGCATAAAGAGGGGGTGGTCACCACAGACTCAGGGCTGCAGTATCAGTTGCTGCACAAGGGACAAGGCCAGGTTCATCCGGGCCCCAAGAATAAGGTGACAGTGCACTACCATGGCACCCTGATTGACGGCACTGTGTTTGACAGCTCGGTCGATCGCGGTGAGCCCATCGCCTTTCCACTCAATCAGGTGATCAAAGGCTGGACCGAAGGGGTTCAGTTGATGACAGAAGGCGACAAGATGCGCTTCTTTATTCCCAGCAGTCTGGGCTACGGCAATCGCTCTGCCGGCTCCATCCCGCCGGGTTCGGTACTGATTTTTGATGTGGAATTACTCAAGATCAACTGACAATCCCCAACAACAAGCCCAGCCAAAGCCGGGCTTGTTAATTTGCACTTTTCTCACTCAAACCCAGCTCTCACAACACGATCCCTTTTTACGAGTTTTCAACTCCGGGCCTTGTCCATTCAGAATCTGGATGATGGCAACTCAGGGCGCCAGCGCTTCACGGGTAAACTCCGAGTGGTCGCACTCGGGACAGTCGGGAATGATGCCTGGGAACTCAAAGTCCATCTCATGGCCGCAGTTACTGCAGACCATTTTGCCCTGACTAACGATATCGCCGCTCTGATAATAACCATGGTGTTTGAACTCATGGGCCAGTTCATGCCACTCCACCTGGCTGCGGTCGCTGATTTCGCCCAGCCAGTGCCAGAGGGTGTTTTCCAGCGTCAGCATAGTGGGGCTGTAACTGATGTCATCTTCCGTTTGGCTCTGAATATAGCTGGCGATATCCCGCTTGAGGAATTCCTCGACCAGAGACAGCTCGGCCTCACCGGCCTGCTGCTTGATAGCCAAATACTCTTTACCTTCCTTGATAGAATTAAATAAGCTCTTAACTGTCAATGAGTTATCTTGGTCATACTGTTGTTTGACTCTGTCAATCAAGGCCTGATACAGCGCCAGTAACTCCGTACTTCTCTCACTCATGGCCAATACTCCTTTAAGACGAACCTTTCTTAATGACTCACTTCTGGTTTATTCTATGCAGATCTAAACGGCGCAGTATAGCGCGCATGTCAAAATAATGGGCGGCATTGCCGAAAAACCTGATGCAAGAGCAATATAATCCCTCAGAAATCGAAGCCAAAGTGCAAACGCACTGGGCAGAAAAGAAAACTTTTGAAGTCACCGAAGATCCGAGTAAAGAGAAGTTCTACTGTCTCTCTATGTTCCCCTATCCTTCAGGTCGGCTGCATATGGGACACGTGCGTAACTACACCATAGGTGACGTAGTTTCCCGTTTCCAGCGTCTGCAGGGTAAAAATGTGCTTCAGCCCATTGGCTGGGATGCCTTCGGTCTGCCGGCAGAAAATGCCGCGATCAAGAACGCCACTGCGCCGGCGCCTTGGACCTATGAAAACATAGATTACATGAAGAACCAGCTGAAAATGCTGGGTTTCGGCTACGACTGGAGCCGTGAAATTGCCACCTGTACCCCGGAATACTATCGCTGGGAACAGTGGTTCTTCACCAAACTGTATGAAAAAGGCTTGGTGTACAAGAAGACCTCTTCGGTCAACTGGTGCCCCAATGATCAGACTGTGCTGGCCAACGAGCAGGTTATCGATGGTTGCTGCTGGCGCTGCGACACTGTGGTTGAGCAAAAAGAGATCCCTCAGTGGTTCATCAAGATCACTCAGTACGCCGAAGAACTGCTGAACGATATCGATACCCTCGAAGGTTGGCCCGAGCAGGTCAAGACCATGCAGCGTAACTGGATTGGTCGCTCCGAAGGGGTCGAGATGACCTTCAAGGTGGCCGGTTCTGACGCTAGCTTCGACATCTACACCACACGTCCGGATACCGTGATGGGCGTGACCTATGTGGCTATTGCCGCCGGTCACCCGTTGGCCGAGAAAGCCGCCGCCAACAACCCGGCGCTGGCAACCTTTGTTGAAGAGTGCAAGCAGAGCACCGCCTCCGAGGCCGAGCTGGCCACCATGGAGAAAAAAGGTGTCGATACCGGCCTCAAGGCGATCCACCCGCTGACAGGCGAAGAAGTCCCGGTTTGGGCCGCCAACTTTGTCCTGATGAACTATGGAACCGGCGCCGTGATGTCGGTTCCCGGCCACGACCAGCGTGACTATGAGTTCGCCACCAAGTATGGCTTGGCCATCAAAGGCGTGATTAAGCCTGCCGATGGCGAGCTGGATATCTCTGAAGCCGCTTACACAGAAAAAGGCATACTTTTCAACTCAGGCGAGTTCGATGGCCTGGACTTTGAAGCCGCCTTCAACGCCATCGCCGACAAGCTGAGTGCCGAAGGCAAAGGCAAGCGCCAGGTTAATTTCCGTCTGCGCGACTGGGGCGTCAGCCGTCAACGCTACTGGGGCGCACCTATCCCTATGGTGACTCTGGAAGACGGCACTGTGATGCCGACACCTGAAGAACAACTGCCGGTCATTCTGCCGGAAGATGTGGTCATGGATGGGGTCCAAAGTCCAATCAAGGCCGACAAAGAGTGGGCCAAGACCACAGTCAACGGTCAAAATGCCCTGCGCGAAACCGATACCTTCGACACCTTTATGGAGTCCAGCTGGTACTATGCCCGCTACTGCTCGCCCAAGGCAGATCAGATGCTGGAGCCGGCCAAGGCCGACTACTGGCTGCCGGTGGATCAATACATAGGCGGTATCGAACACGCCTGTATGCACCTGTTGTACTTCCGCTTCTTCCACAAACTGCTGCGTGATGCCGGTTTGGTTAACTCCAATGAACCTGCCAAGCGTCTGTTGACTCAAGGCATGGTACTGGCCGATGCCTTCTACTACAGCAACGAGAAAGGCGCCCGCGTTTGGGTATCGCCATTGGAAGTGACCGTGGTTGAGAAAGACGACAAGGGTCGGATCCTCAAGGCGGTGGACAGCGAAGGCCATGAACTGACTTACACCGGCATGAGCAAGATGTCCAAGTCGAAGAACAACGGCATCGACCCGCAAGTGATGGTGGAGAAGTACGGCGCAGATACTGTGCGACTGTTCATGATGTTTGCTGCACCACCGGAGCTGACACTGGAATGGCAAGAGTCAGGCGTGGAAGGTGCCCACCGCTTTATCAAGCGTCTGTGGAAACTGGCCCACGACCATATATCCAAGGGCGCGGCTCCAGCGCTGGATATCGCGGCACTGACCGGCGAGCAGAAAGCGCTGCGCCGCGAACTGCACAAGACCATCGCCAAGGTGACCGACGATATTGGCCGCCGTCAGATGTTCAACACCGCCATTGCCGCCGTGATGGAACTGATGAATGCGCTGCAGAAGGCTCCACAGGAAACCGAGCAGGACAGAGCCCTGATGGCCGAAGCCCTGTCTGCCATTGTGCGTCTCTTGTACCCCATCACCCCACACCTGAGCTTCAACCTGTGGCAGGAGCTGGGCATGGAAGGCGATATCGAGTCAGCCAGTTGGCCCGAAACCGACGAATCTGCACTGGTCGAAGACAGCAAGCTTATCGTGGTGCAGGTCAACGGTAAGCTCAGAGCCAAGATCACTGTGGCGGCCGATGCCGCCAAGGAAGAGGTCGAAGCCCTGGGTCTGGCCGATGAGCAGGTGATCAAGCACACCGAAGGCAAGACCATCCGTAAGGTGATCTATGTTCCCGGCAAACTGCTGAACATAGTCGCCAACTGAGAAAAAACAGGACATCCATGCTGAAACTATCTTTAAGCGTGAAGCAGTTGATGTTCGCCCTGCTGGCACTGGTCGTTATGACCAGTGCCGGTTGCGGCTTTCAACTTCAGGGAAGTTATTCCATTCCGCCCGAGCTCAGCAAGCTGAGCCTGGAGAGCAGCGACAAATACAGCGAGCTGAGCCGCCTGGTGCGTGAACGCCTGCGTCTCAACAATGTCGGCATAGAGGAACCCGCCAAGGGCATTCCCCGGCTGGTGCTGCTGAGCGACACTCTGGAGCGCTCAACCTTGTCGCTCTACCCCACAGGCAACGTCGCCGAATATGAACTCATCTACCATGTGCGTTTTGCCGTGTCTCTGCCGGGCAAGGAAGCACAACCTTTCGATGTGGAAATCCGCCGCGATTATCTCGACGATCCCCGCACCGCGCTGGCCAAGAGCCGGGAGATGGAGTTGCTGGTCAAAGAGATGCGCATTCAGGCCGCCGATAACATCATCCAGACTCTGGCCGCCATCGAGGTGAACTGATGCGGGTCTATCCGGATCAGTTACACCGGCAGTTGTCGCCGCTGAAATCCTGCTATCTGCTGCTGGGCGACGATCCCTATCTGCTGGACAGCAGCAAGCGGCAAATCCTGGCTGCCGCCCGCAGCCAAGGCTTTGAAGAAAGGTTACAGCTGACTCAGGAAGCCAACTTCAACTGGCAGGATCTCGCCAACGAATGGCACGCCATGAGCCTGTTTGCCAGTCGCAGAATCATAGAGCTCAACCTGCCCCAAGCCAAGCCGGGTGCAGATGGCGGCGCCATGCTGCAAAGCCTTATTGCCGAACAAAACCCGGATATCTTGCTTATCATCGACGGCCCCAAGCTTGGCCGCGATCAGCAAAACAGCAAGTGGTTCAAAGCCCTGGACAGCCAGGGTCTTTATGTTCCTTGCGCCACACCCGAAGGGGCCCAGTTCCAGCGCTGGCTCGACGGCCGTATTCAATACTATCGGCTCAATCTCAAAAACGATGCCAGAGCCATGCTGTATGCCCTCTACGAAGGCAATCTGCTGGCGGCCGATCAGGCGATGCAACTGCTGCAACTGCTGGCCGGAGCCCGTCCTGTGGACAGCGAAGAGCTGAGCCGCTACTTCGAAGATCAATCCCGCTTCAGTGTGTTCCAATTGACAGATGCCCTGCTGGCCAACCAACAGGATAAGGCCCAACATATCCTTGCCCAGCTCAAGGCCGAAGAAACCGCCATGCCCATTATCCATTGGGCGCTGCAAAAGGAGCTGACCTTGCTGCTGACGCTGCAATCGGCCCGCAGTCAGGGCGAGAGCCTCAATAGCCTGTTCGGCAAGCATAGAATTTGGGACAAGCGCAAGCCGCTCTATCAGGGCGCCCTCACCCGGCTGAGCCTGGAAGCCATAGAGTCCATGCTGGCTATCGCCTCCAAGTTGGAGCTGGCACTGAAACAGCAAGGCCAGGAAAACTGGACCAGCCTTTCCCATCTGTGTTTGCTGTTCGATCCCAAGGCGGCGCGCCACCTTGGCCATATTGAGTTCGACTGAGGAGACAGGATGCGTATCGGGCTGATGGGCGGTACTTTCGACCCAGTTCACTATGGTCACCTCAAACCCGCAGCCGAAGTCAAAGCCCGGCTAGAGCTGGATAAGCTCTGGTTGCTGCCGAACCATATTCCGCCGCACAAGGCCAAAGCCACCGCCAGCAGCGAGCAGCGCCTGGCCATGCTTAAACTGGCCTGCGACGAGTTCCCCGATATGGACATTTGCGATATCGAGCTCAAGCGCAATGCCCCCTCCTATAGCGTCGCGACGCTGGAAGCGCTGCAGCAGGCTTTCCCAGGCGCCGAATTTCAATTCATCATGGGTACAGATTCCTTGCTGTCGCTGCCGAGCTGGCATCAATGGCAGCGGCTGTTTTCCCTGTGTAACCTGGTGGTTTGCCAGCGCCCGGACTGGCACCTGCCAAAGGACGCCGAAATCCAAACCGAACTGGCCCAAAGAGGCTGCTCGGTCACCCAGGCCTTGGCGGCAAGAGTCTGTGACGATGCAAATGGCAATGGCAGTAGCGGTGGCATTGAAAAAGCACAATACGGCAAAATCATCAGCCTCTCGGTCAAGCCGCAGCCTTTCTCCTCCACGGCCATTCGCCGCGCCATCGCTGCCGGTGACATAAATGCCTGCCGCGCCGCCATGCCCAAAGCCGTGCTCGAGTATATAGTCGCAAACCGCCTCTATCTTGGCGGTTAACTGCGGTGGATGGGCGATAAATGCTATGGGACTTGCCCGCCAGCGCTGATATACTACTGCGCTTGATCAAAAACATGAGAGGATCTTCAGCGTGCAAGGCACAGAACTGAAACAATTTGTTGTCGACAAGGTCGATGATCTCAAGGCTCGGGACATAGTCGTGCTGGATGTCAGCAAAAAGTCCAACGTGACCGACTTTATGGTTATCTGCTCAGGCACATCCAAGACCCATGTTCGCGCCATTGCTGAAAATGTGGTTGCCGAAGCCAAGCAAGCCGGCATGCAACCTCAGGGCGTAGAAGGCCGCGACAGCAGCGACTGGGTTCTGGTGGATCTGGGTGATGTGATTCTGCATGTGATGCAGGAGCAAACCCGCGAACATTACCAGTTGGAAAAACTCTGGTCTGACGCCAACGCCTGATGAAACTGCAACTCGTCGCCGTAGGCACCAAAATGCCGGACTGGGTCAGCAAGGGTTTCGCCGAGTACCAGCGCCGCTTCCCCAGGGACATGGCGCTGGAGCTGGTTGAAATTCCCGCCGGCAAGCGGGGCAAGAATGCCGATATCGCCCGTATTCTGCAAAAAGAGGGCGAAGCCATGTTGGCCGCGATCCCCAAGGGCAACCATATCGTCACTCTGGATCTGCCGGGCAGGAACTGGACAACTCCGGAACTCGCCTCTGCCATGGAGAAATGGCAGCTCGATGGCCGGGATGTCAGCCTGCTGATTGGTGGCCCGGAAGGCTTGGCTCCCGCCTGTAAACAAGCCGCCAGCCAAAGCTGGTGTCTGTCGGCCCTGACCCTGCCCCACCCCTTGGTGAGAGTCGTGGTGGCCGAGAGTCTTTACCGGGCCTGGAGCATCAACAACAATCATCCCTACCACAGGGAATAAGGCGCCCAAGAGCCACTTGCATTAGCTGACTTTGCATTAACAGTTTGAGCCGGAGAGAATCCATTGCCGCGTAGAAAGCGAATAACCATGCATGATCACGCCGCCGAGGCGGCACTGTTCAAACGCCGGGCGCTGTTTACCTTTGTCTGCGTGGTCGCTTTGCTTAGCCTGTTGCTCGGCAACCTCTACTATCTGCAGGTGGTGTCTTTCAAAGACTACGAAACCCGCTCCAATGATAACCGTATCCGAGTGGTACCGCTGGCACCCAGCCGCGGCCTGATCTATGACCGCAACGGCAAGCTGCTGGCAGAGAACCTGCCCTTCTACACCCTGGAAGTGATCCCGGAGAAGGTGAAGAACATGCAGCAGACTCTGGATGAACTCTCAACCGTTATCGACCTCAGTCAGGATGAGCGCGACAGCTTCACCGAGTCACTGAAATATCACCGTCGCTTCAAGCCCTTGCCGCTCAAGACCCGGCTGACGGAAGATGAGGTGGCCCTATTCAGTGTTAACCAACACAAGTTCGATGGTTTCTATGTTGATGCCGGTCTTAAACGCCACTACCCCTACAGCAGCCTGCTAACCCATGTGCTGGGCTATGTCGGCAAAATCAACTCCAAGGACAGAGACGCACTGGAACGCTCCGGCAGTTGGAAGAACTATGCCGCCACCAAGGACATAGGCAAACAGGGGATAGAAAAATTCTATGAGAGCCTGCTCCACGGCCTGCCCGGGCATTTGGAGGAAGAGGTCAATAACCTGGGGCGCAGTGTTCGCACCCTCAAAGTGACCCAGCCCGAGCCAGGACAGGATATCTACCTGACACTGGATCTGCAGCTGCAGCAAAAAGCCACTGAACTCTTGGATGGCCGCCGCGGCTCAATCGTGGCAATAGACCCAAGAGACGGCGGTATTCTGGCCATGGTCTCCAGCCCTAGCTATGACCCGAACCAGTTTGTGCACGGGATCAGTTCCAAGGCCTACAGCGAGCTGCTCAACAGCCGCTCGCGCCCCTTGATTAACCGCGCAACCCAAGGGCAATATGCTCCGGCCTCCACGGTCAAACCACATCTGGCACTCCTGGGGCTGGAAGATCAAACCATTAGCGAGAAGACCCGCATCTGGGATCCCGGCTTTTGGCAGATCCCTGGGGTCGACCGTAAATATCGCGACTGGAAACGCTGGGGCCACGGCTGGGTGGATGTCTATGACTCTATAGTCAACTCCTGCGATACCTTTTATTACGACATGGCCTACAAGGTGGGCATCGACAAGATTTCCGGCTTTATGGATCAATTCGGCTTCGGTCAGAATACCGGGGTGGATATCTTCGAAGAGTCTGCCGGGGTAATGCCATCGAGAGACTGGAAACGCCTCAAGTACAACCAACCCTGGTACATAGGCGACACCATCTCGGTCGGGATTGGCCAGGGTTACTGGACCACCACGCCGTTGCAACTGGCCAATGCCACAGCCATTTTGGCCAACCGCGGCAAGCGTTTTACCCCGCACCTGCTCAAGGCCATCAAGGACAACACAGCCCGCATAGAGACGCCGGTAGATGAAAGGCCGCCGATAGTGCTGAAAAACAAAAACAACTGGGAGATTATCAACGAGGCGATGCGCCGCACCGCGCAGAAGAGTCGCTTCACTGATGCCAGTTATACCGCAGCGATGAAGACAGGTACCGCCCAGGTCTTCAGCGTTGCCGAAGATGAGAAGTATGATGCGGACACCATTGACGAGCATCTGCGCGACAACGCGCTGATCATTGCCTATGCCCCCTACGAAAATCCGAAAATAGTGCTGGCGGTGGTACTGGAAAACGCCGGTTGGGGCGGCGCCAACGCCGGGCCGGTTGCCCGGGCCATGCTGGACGAATATCTGCTACGGGATACCTGGGAGTTGAAACATGAGCCACAGCCGTAAACCCAATATCTGGCAGAAGATGCATATCGATCTGCCGTTGCTGCTCGGCATCCTGGGCCTGATGGGCTTTGGCCTGTTCGTCATCTATTCTGCCAGCGGCGAAGACCTGGCCATGATGGAGCGGCAGCTGTTCCGCATGGGGTTGTCTCTCGGACTCATGCTGATTCTTGCCCAGATTAACCCCGAGGTATTTCGCCGCTGGGCACTGCCCATCTATATTGCCGGGGTCGCGCTGCTGCTGGGGGTACATTTCTTCGGTGAGATCAACAAGGGCGCCCAACGCTGGCTCAACCTGGGCTTTATGGAGTTTCAGCCGTCTGAACTGATGAAACTGGCCTTCCCGATCACCATGGCCTGGTTTATCTCCAAGTTTCCTTTGCCGCCGAAGAAGCGTTATCTGGCCGGTGCCGGGGTGATTTTGCTGATCCCTACTCTGCTTATCGCCAAACAGCCGGATCTCGGCACCTCAATTCTAGTGGCCGCTTCGGGGATTTTTGTACTGTTTCTCTCCGGCATGAGCTGGGCCATTGTCGGCGGTTTTATCGCCGCCGTGTTGGCGCTGCTGCCGATTCTATGGTTCTTTTTGATGCACGACTACCAGCGCAATCGGGTGATGACCTTGCTGGATCCCGAGGCCGATCCACTCGGTACCGGCTACCACATCATTCAGTCCAAAATTGCCATAGGTTCAGGCGGACTCTGGGGCAAGGGCTGGCTCGATGGTACTCAGTCGCAGCTGGAATTTTTGCCGGAGCGTCATACCGACTTTATCTTCGCCGTGATCGGCGAGGAGTTTGGCCTTATCGGCAGTTTGCTGCTGTTGGCGCTCTATCTCTATGTGATCGGCCGCGGCCTGGTGATCGCCTCCAGAGCCCAAACCAGTTTTGCCCGCTTGCTGGCCGGCTCGCTGACACTCACCTTCTTCGTTTATGTGTTTGTGAATATCGGCATGGTGTCCGGTATTTTACCCGTGGTGGGAGTCCCGCTGCCGCTGATAAGTTATGGCGGCACCTCTATGCTGACATTGATGGCCGCTTTTGGCATTCTAATGAGTATTCACACCCATAGACGCTTCATCGACAGATAGGAACGCCTTAGATGCCGACATTCAAAAAGCTGCTCGCCCCACTGGGCCTGCTGCTGAGTCTCAACCTCAGCGCCTGTGCCACCGCCGAGGTGCCCACTTCCGAGCAGCTCAAGCAGGATTTTATCAAACAGCAACAAAGCCAAGGCTTTAGCCAGCAAGAAGTCGAAAGCTTTCTCGCCTCGGCCCAAAAAAACCAGGCGGTATTGGACGCAATTTCCAGCCCTTGGGAGGCTAAACCCTGGCATCAGTACTACCCCATTTTTCTGACCGAAAAGCGCCTCGAAGCCGGGCTGAATTTCTGGCAGCAACATGAGCAAACCATAGCGCGCGCCGCCAAGACCTACGGCGTGGATCCGCAAATCATAGTCGCCATTATCGGTATTGAAACCTTCTACGGCGGTTACATGGGCAAGTACCCGGTGATCGATGCCCTCTATACCCTGGGGTTCTACTACCCGCCACGGGCGACTTTCTTTCGCGGCGAATTTGCCAAGCTGATGACGCTGCTTAAAGAGGAGCAACTCGATAAGGAAACCCTCCTGGGCTCCTACGCCGGTGCTATGGGCTATGGCCAGTTTATCCCTTCAAGCTATCTGGCCTACGCCGTCGACTTTGACGGTGACGGCAAGCGGGATCTGTTAGGCAGTGCCGACGATGCCATAGGCTCAGTAGCCAACTATTTTCACCGCCACGGCTGGAAAGCCGGTGAACCGGTGGCGCTGGAACTGAGCACCACGGCCACGCCCAAGGCCAAGGTCTGGAAGGGAGAAAAGCTCAATTACCAAGTGGCCGATATCCTCTCTCCCGAGGTGGCACTGAAGGAAAACCGGGATCTGGATGCCAGCCAAAAAGCGCTGCTTATCGAGTTGGAACAGGCCGATGCCAAAGAGTATTGGCTGGGGCTGAACAACTTCTATGTGATCACCCGTTACAATCGCAGCCCGCTGTACGCCATGGCGGTTTATCAATTCAGTGAACAACTCAAAGCCCACCATGACAAGACTTAAACTATTGCTGCCGCTGACCGCTTCGATTCTGCTGGCCGCCTGTGCCGGCAACTCGGGCCGTTACACCATGAAAGATGATAGGCCTCCGGCCGATGCCCCGGATGTCTCCAAGGTGGAAGATGCCCACCCCAGGTTCGAGCCCTACAGCAAACAGGGCAACAAGGATTACCAGGTCAGAGGCAAATCCTACCAGGTGATGCCATCCGGCAGAGGTTACAAGGCCGAAGGGCTGGCATCCTGGTATGGCGCCAAGTTTCACGGCCATCTGACCTCCAACGGTGAAACCTATGACATGTACTCCATGTCGGCGGCGCACAAGACATTGCCACTGCCCAGTTATGTCCGGGTCACCAACCTGGCCAACAACAAGAGCGCGGTGGTCAGGGTCAATGACCGTGGCCCTTTTCACCCCGACCGGGTGATAGATCTATCCTACGCCGCGGCGTACCGACTGGACATGCTGAAGACAGGCACCGCCAGGGTGAGGCTGGAAGTCCTGTTTGAGGACAGTGAAGAGAGCCAGACCATGGCCGAGCTTCGCAGCGATAATCTGCACTATGTACAGGTGATGGCATCTGGCTCGCGCGAACGTCTGCTCGAGTTGGCATCCACACTTGAAGCCAAATACCAGGTCAAGAGCCGAATCACAGATGCCAAGCCGGTATACAGGCTGCAACTCGGGCCGGTCAGCCATGAAGGTATTGCCGCCAAATTGCTGGAAAAGCTGAAGCAGGAAGGCTTCCCGGGCAGCTATATGGTGACTGAACCAAAATCATAAGCGTTCAAAATTCCACCATATTTTTAACTAATTAAGGAACCTTAACTGAAATTTCCGGTCGACTAATGTTATACTCGCTGCGAATTTCAGCATATTTTCCGACTCCAACCAGAAGACGTATTCAGGTAATGATGAATTTTGTAAAAAGTCCCGCGAAAGCCTTTCTGTTGTTCGCCTGTGCCTCAGTTTCCGCCGCACAGGCCAACAATGCCCCGATAGTCGTCCCAGATGCACCGGATGTTGCCGCCAAGGCCTATGTCTTGATGGATTACAACTCAGGGCGCTTACTGGCGGAAAATAACGCCTATGAAAGCCTCAACCCAGCCAGCCTGACCAAGATGATGACCAGCTATGTCATAGGTCAGGAGATCAAGGCGGGTAACGTCTCTGCCGATGACGATGTGACCATCAGCAAGAACGCCTGGTCGAAGAACTTCCCCGACTCCTCCAAGATGTTTATCGAAGTCGGCAAGACGGTTAAAGTCTCGGATCTGAACCGAGGTATCATCATCCAATCCGGTAACGATGCCTGTGTCGCCATGGCCGAGCACATTGCCGGAACCGAAGGCGCCTTCGTCGATCTGATGAACTCCTGGGCCAAGCAGCTGGGCATGCGTGACAGCTACTTTGAAAACTCCCACGGCCTGGATTCGGACAACCACAAGTCCACCGCCTATGATATGGCGCTGCTGGGCGCGGCCCTCATCCGTGATGTACCCGACGAATACGATATCTATAAGGAAAAGTCTTTTACCTACAACGGAATCAAGCAGTACAACCGTAACGGCCTCTTGTGGGATAACAGCCTCAATGTCGACGGTATCAAGACAGGCCACACCTCGGGTGCCGGCTATAACCTGGTATCCTCAGCCACCAAAGACGGCATGCGCCTGATTGCCGTGGTCATGGGCACCAAGAGTGAAGCCGCCCGTAAGGCCGAGAGCAAGAAACTGCTCAACTATGGCTTCCGTTTCTTTGAAACCATCACCCCTTACAAGGCCGGTGACAGCTTTGTCACCCAGAAGATCTGGTACGGCGACCGTGACACAGTGGACTTGGGTGTAACCACTGACACTCCAGTGACCATCAACCGGGGTCAGGCCAAAAACCTGCAAGCCAACTTCGAACTGACCAAAGAGCTGACCGCACCGCTGGCCAAGGGTGAAGTCGTCGGCCGGGTATACTTCCAGCTTGATGGTAAAGACATTGCCCAGTTCCCTCTGGTGACATTGGAAGAAGTCAACGAAGGCAGCTGGTTCAGCAAGCTGATGGACTACTTCAAGCAGATGTTTGCCGGCTGGTTCAACTAAGCCGATAAATAGTGAGAGAATGCCGCCTGCGGGCGGCATTCTTGTATCTGCCCAAAACAGTGATATCCGCAATGCCTAAGGTCATTTATCCTTGCAGCGCAAGAATAAAGCAGAAATGAGCGGGCCTTGATGGATTTTTTTGCTATACTCCGCGCCCGCCCGGGTTATCCCGGCACTTGGCGTTTACTCAGGCCTGAGCTTCCGGCATTTGGGCCGCCGACACCCGAAACAGCTAAGACACACGCCAAGCGGTTGAATACAGGAATATCGAGATGAAGTTTGAATCTTACAGTTTTGCCCCCGAAATACTCCGTGCGCTCAAAGAGTGCGGTTATGAGAGCATGACACCGATTCAGAGACAGGCCATCCCTGCGGTTCGCCGTGGTCAGGACGTACTGGCCAGCGCCCAGACGGGCACAGGCAAGACAGCCGCCTTTGTGCTGCCTATTTTGCAGCGCCTGCAGGATAACCCGCTCGAACTCAAACCCGGCAATATCCGGGCCCTGATCCTGGCACCGACCCGTGAGCTGGTGTCCCAGGTTGCCGACAATGCCCGCCAATACGGCAAATACCTGCAGTTGTCGGTGGCCACCCTGTTTGGCGGCGTCAAGTCGGCATCTCAGGTCAACAAGCTCAAACAAGGCGCCGACATAGTGGTGGCCACTCCGGGGCGTTTGCTGGAACAACTACTGGCCGGTAACCTGAGTCTGGGCTCGCTGGAAGTGCTGGTATTGGATGAAGCAGACCGTATGCTGGATATGGGCTTTATCAACGATATCAACAAAATACTTCAGAGCGCCGCCAAGCAGCGGCAAAATCTGATGTTCTCGGCCACCTTCTCTGGCGCGGTGAGGCGCCTGGCCGATGAGATAATGAACAAGCCCAAGGTCATCACGGCCGACCGCCAAAACACCACAGCGGTGACCGTCAGCCAGGTAGTCTACCCGGTAGAGCAGCGCCGCAAGCGTGAACTCCTGTCTGAACTTATCGGGCGCAAGAACTGGCAGCAGGTGCTGGTGTTTACCGCCACCCGTGAAGATGCGGATCATCTGGTCAAGGAGCTGAATCTCGACGGTATCGCCAGTGCCGTAGTGCACAGTGAAAAAGCCCAGGGCAGCCGCCGCCGGGCGCTCAGAGAATTCAAGGAAGGCAAGGTACGGGTATTGGTATCCACCGAAGTGGCCGCCCGCGGCCTGGATATTCCGGATCTCGAGTATGTGGTCAATTACGATCTGCCCTTCCTGGCAGAAGACTATGTGCACCGTATCGGTCGCACCGGCCGCGCCGGCAAGACAGGTGTCGCCATCTCTTTTGTCAGCCGCGAAGAAGAGCGCACTCTGGCCGACATCGAAAAACTGATCGGCCAAAAACTCAAGCGCATCATGATGCCAGGCTATGAAGTGAGTAATCGCGATCTCCTGCTCAAGCAACTGCAAAAGCGCCGCAGCTTCGCCAAGAAAAAGCCGGGCGCCAGCAGCGCCTCGGAGCAGGTCGCAGCGGAAAAGAGCATGTCCGGCCGCAGAGTTAAGGTTAAAGTCGGCTCCAGCGGCATCAAGCCCAAGAAGCTCAAATGAGCCGCCCCGCTTGACGGGCTTTTGCTCCTATGTTGAATCATTAAAAAGCCGCGCACTGCGCGGCTTTTGGCTAGTTGAGTTTTAGCTGGATTTATCACTGGCTGGAAACACTTGCATTCTCAGCGGCAAAGCTTGCTCCCCTAAGGGACAAGCGCTCACCGCGATTGAGATAGGTGGTGCAAGCCACCCGCAGCAAGGATGCAAAATTGCTGACTCGCCCTTCCTTGCAGCAGGCCTCTTGGTGGATACGGCTGAGGCACTCACCGAGACTCAACCCCGCCTCGGCAGCGATATCCTCCAGCAACTGCCAAAAAATCGCTTCCAGGCGAATACTGGTGACGACGCCACCCAAACGCACCGAGCGGGTTTTCAACTCAAACAAGGCGGGATCCGCCCCGGAATAGATTTCACACATAGCATCTCCGGCCAAGTGAAAGACCCGTTAAGATGACCTTTGGCCGTCAGAGCGGACAAGGCCCTGGGCAGTGGAATTCAGAGTAAGGCGTGGAACTGCGCCAACCACTGAGGATGAGCAGGCCAAGCCGGCGCTGTAACCAACTTGCCGTCAGTAATCGCTTCTGTCACCTCGATATCGGCATATTCACCACCGGCTTGGCGCACTTCGGGGGCACAGGCGGGATAAGCCGACACCTTCTTGCCCTGCACCACTCCGGCGGCGGTCAGCAGCTGCGCCCCATGACAGACGGCGGCAATCGGCTTATCCGCCTTGGCAAAAGCCCTCACCAGCTCAAGCACTTCATCATAGAGACGCAGATACTCGGGTGCTCGGCCGCCGGGGATCAGCAGCGCATCAAAGTCATCGGCACTTATCTGCTCAAAGTCACCGTTGAGAACGAAATTGTGCCCAGGTTTTTCACTGTAGGTTTGATCGCCTTCAAAATCATGAATAGCCGTCCTGACAGTATCACCGGCCTCTTTTTCAGGGCACACGGCAGTCACCTTATGGCCCACCATCTGCAGCGCCTGAAACGGCACCATGATTTCATAGTCTTCCACATAATCACCTGCAAGGATCAATACGTTAGCCATTGTCTTCTCCTGTTATTCCATCGACTCACCATCAGACTCATCTTAACCAAGCCCATAGAGGCAGAGGTAACAACCGGCTACTACCTCACACTGTTCATTAAACAACCCTGTTGCCCGGCAGACAAGAGATATCCTTGAGATTGAAAAATTTACAGTAAGATAGCTGCGAAGACAGACCGGATAACTGTCTTACTGATAACCATTGTGGTGGTTTTTCTTTGTCTACCTGATATTGATAACTGCAGCATAGGGTATACTCAGCGCGCGATCCATATCTCTTACACGCGGAAAAACAATGACAGAACAAAGCTACAATCAGGCCTTGCTGGCATTAACCCAAGCCGGCCTCGCTGCTTTGGCGGAACGTAACCATGCTGCCGGCAGCATCAAGACCCCGGCAGCGGAAAGTCATTTTCTCTGCAACTGGATGGTGCAGTCACTAAAAGAGAAACGTTTCTCAAAGTTAGTGGCAGAAGATCTCACTCGCTGGATAAGAGAGGGCCGAAGCCTGGGGGCCGGTGCCAAGTTACCCGAGGTGCTTCAACGTATCCAGGCGCAGTATCTGCCAGCCATCAATAATGCCGCAGTGGGGCAATCGCTCCAGAACCTGATTGCCGAGCTCCAAGCCGAAGGCTGGCTCGTCATCCTCGACTGTGAAGTAAGCGGTAAACTCAAATTAGACAGCCAGGGGCAAAACAGCTTGGTGATCTCCACCGAGCAGCATCAGCAGCATCTGCTCGATGGCAAATTGATCAAACCCATCACCCTTTACATCCGCGCCGACGAGCAGTTGATTGCCCAGTTTGCTGTCAAACATGCGCTTCTATTCAGCCAGGGGGATAAGAAAGCCAGTTGCATCAAGCACCATAAGGCTTATCGACTCTATCCTGATAACCAACAGCCCGCATTGGCATTGCTCAAGGCTTAACTTTCAGCATCGGAAATGACCTTGGAAGTAGCACTGGTGAACACTCTCACCGCAAGAGCCATTTCTCGGTTTATCAGTCCCCCGGCCAAGTTCGCTGAATCCACTTTGTGTTCAATCATGGGGGAAAGGTCAAAGGGTTGCGGCTTTCGGCCGCTGACACAGCGGCTATCATAGCTTCCAGCTAAAAGTTCCTGGCCGAGCTTCCGGCCACGGTGTAGCCCATCACCTGTGGTGCACCTTTCGTACAGGCGATCCTGTGACTCGCTGCAAGTACGTCCTTGTAAGCTCTGCCTCGCCATCCCTGGCTCGGAAGGTCACAGTTCCGCCTGTGCCTGGAAATGAGGTGTATGTCTGCAAACACTTCAGATGTTTCAAGCAACTCAGGGCTAACAGAGTTGCACCTATTCCCCCTCGGTGTCGCCAAAAGCCGTTGGCACAAATAACGTGTCTGAGGCATGGCCGTTCACGGGCGTCCTGCCCTTCACGGCATTGGGACTCCTGTCCGGCAGATGCTAACGTAGCTCAGTCGAATCAGGGGCGAGTCGATACAGCCCTCTTTTCTCGGGTGTGGGGCGAAGCTCCACGACTTCAGGCCGCTGACACAGCGGCTATCACACAGCTAATAATGGGTGTCTTTGTTGTTTACTTGTCTTACGCGTCCCGCCACGATTTTCAGTGGCATCAACGGCCGCTTGTTATGAGTTTTTCTTAGATTTACTAGCATAGACAAGACCTCGCAACATCTGCTTTGCGAGTGAATCTATATTTCCAGCAGCACCATCAATCTGAGTGCTCCGATAATCACCTTCGTAATATACGGTGATCATATTTCCACTGAAGGTGAAGTAACCGTCAAATGTTTCTCCATCCTTCTCAACCTGGATATCAATATCCATCATATCTCCTTTTAGTCATAACGCCTCAATCAGTCGGCGCGTCAGCGGTCGACTGGATTGATTTGTTAGCCTGTTTTTCTTCGAATATTTTTTTCAATGGAGAATCACTTGGATACAACACTTTAGCACTCGGTACATCCAATGCCGCTGCATCCAAATGTGAATCCTGATCATCAAAGAAAATATGTGGCTTGAATGCTTTCAGGAATCTGCTTTTTTGCAACCCGCCAAGAAAAAATGCCTGATCAATATAAACATTCCATGCTCTTATAGTGTTTATAACCCTCATTTCCGCTGGACTATTTCTGGCGGTCATTATTGCTAGTCTAACCGGAGAGTACTCAATCCGGCCTGGCAGCCTTTCTTGTATCTTTGAAAGCTTTCTAAGTAAGTTTGCATGAGGACCTTCCTGAAGAGGGATTTCCTTTTGGAGGTCTTCAGTTTCCCAGAATTTGCCGAGACCTTCAGTCTGGTTAACTAACTCACTTTCTTCGCTAAATAGAACTGCATCTGCATCAAATAGGGACTACCGAGGGACTACCGAGACACCCATAATTCTTGGCGTATTGTTGGCTCCTTGTCTAGGCTTGAATGGAGCCTTTGAAAAGGAAAGGATGCCATGCCGAGGCCAAGATATGCTCAAGTTAGTCTTGAGGACACCCCCTTCTATCACTGCATCTCCCGCTGTGTACGTCGCGCCTTTCTATGTGGCGTTGATGATTATTCCGGCAAGAGTTATGAACATCGCCGTGATTGGGTTGAGTCGCGCTTATTGGAACTGGCGGCAGTGTTCGCCATTGACTTGTGTGCCTATGCAGTTATGTCCAATCATCTGCACTTGGTACTCAGAGTCGACTTGAAAACCGCCACAGAATGGACATTGGAGCAGGTTTTACAGCGTTGGCACCTGCTTTACAGTGGAACCCTGTTATCTCAGCGTTTTCTCCGCAGTGAAACACTCTCTGATATTGAATATCTCACCCTGCAACAAACCACTGAAGTCTATCGCCAACGTTTGATGGATATCAGTTGGTTTATGCGTGCGCTCAATGAACCTATTGCCAGACAGGCCAATCGGGAAGACGGGTGCAGTGGTCGCTTCTGGGAAGGCCGCTTCAAATCCCAGGCGCTATTGGATGATGCAGCCGTATTGGCCTGCATGGCTTATGTGGACCTGAACCCTATCCGCGCAGGAATAGCCAAAACCCCGGAAGACTCAGACTATACCAGTATTCAACGGCGGATACAGGCCGCGATGCAGGGCGAAAACACACCTGAGCTGTTACCCTTTGTTGGCAATGAACGGCTGAACATGCCACAAGGATTACATTTTGATGCCAAGGATTATCTGCAACTGGTCGATGATACCGGGCGCATTATCCGCCAAGACAAGCGCGGCCACATTACTGCCGGCACAACAACCATTTTGAATCGTTTAAACATCCCCATCGACAACTGGCTCAAGTTGACGACTGATTTTAGCCGTCTATTCAAAGGGCCGGTTGGTACACTGGAATCTCTTACCGACTACTGTACTCACTTACAGCGACGACGAAGGCAAGGGGCCGCTAATTGTCAGAAGTTGTTTAGCTGAATCCCCGAGGCTCCAAGATATTCATCTCCAATCGAACTTTGTTCGACCGACATCGTGTCTGAAATTTGACTTTTGCGCTCATTTCAATAACTGAATGGCCCTCAAAAGGCTTGAAAGATGATTTTCTCCCAGTGAAAACATCAGTTTTTCTGTGAACCAGGCAACTAGAGTCTTCACTCAGCTAATAATGGGTGTCTTTGTTGTGCTTGTTGTGCTCTTTTCTAACGCAACGGTTAATCACGTGGTAAAAGGGCGTACTTTCAGCATCTATCAACTGGCGACGGGCCGTGGTCATAACCAACCTCGACTGAGCTTTGATGGGTATTTCAAAGCCTAGTCAAGCCAGGGCGAAACATCAAAAAGATATGGCTGTCCTATCTTTCTGTCCTCCTATCTTTCTGTCCTATCTTTCTGGGACCAAAACATCGCCCAAAATAAAGGATTGACGCCATAGTCGTTTGTTATAAATCTGATCAGACACTCTCTCTAAGTAGCATTGCTTCCCACTTTTTTTCACGTTCATCTAACTCGACCTCATCAAGCCCGTTCTCCCAAAAGCCTTTGCGATACTGAGCATTTTTTAAATGACTTTTAAGTTTCACTATTCTGATGAGAGACATCGAGCCATTAACTTTTCGTGTTTCCTCACCCAATCTATTATTTATTTTGTTAGCTGTATGGACTTTAGCTATAGCTGCTTTTTTTATGTCAGTAGGGCATATATCACCAAGACGAACGCCTTCTGCCCATAAGAGATCAATCAATATCAAGCAGCGTCGTCTTATTCCGTCATGATAAACCAACCAATCTTGCACTTCCCTCCTAATTCCTCTATGCGCTCTGCTCTCCATTGGGTCATGATCTTGAGGGTAGTAAACATCGAGAAGTACTCTTAGTGGACGACCTTGTCGCAGTAACTCGCTGCCAAATATCGGATATACATCTTTGATGTCTAAGTGCCCTTGAAGAATACGTATACAAATATCACTAAATATATTAGATACTCCTCGCACTGACTCTAGTGCCCATACTGTAGGTGCACTTAAAGAATAATCCCCTTTTAATTGCTCTAATTCTGTAAGTTGAGCTTGGTCTGCGACTTGATAATAGTCCTTTTCTCCTCGTCCAACATACACAGTTCTCGCCCATTGTTTTTTTAAGCTCCACCACCTGTTTCTATAATCCTGAAGTAAAGCAAGTTGATTTTGATGCTTTTGGCTAAACAGCATTCTAATCTGAGCAATGCCTACTAAAACAAGCAGTGCAGTCAAAAAAGACATCGTTAATTCATTACTCATATTTAATTACACCCAATGTTGAGTAGGATTTATAACAGCTGTATAGTGCGCATGCGCGTTTTAGCGCGAATTCAACTCCGAAGTGCACCACTCGCTAAATTAGGCTGCCTTGCGTAATTCATTGAATACCGCAATAGGTTGCCTGAAGCCGAGGCACTTTCTCGGTCTGGCATTTAATGCCCGTTCAATCTCACTAATTTGCTTATCAGTTACCGTCCGCAAATCGGTGCCTTTCCGTATGCGGACTACCGAGACACCCATAATTCTTGGCGGATTGTTGGCTCCTTGTCTAGGCTTGAATGGAGCCTTTGAAAAGGAAAGGATGCCATGCCGAGGCCAAGATATGCTCAAGTTAGTCTTCAGGATACCCCCTTCTATCACTGCATCTCCCGCTGTGTACGTCGCGCCTTTCTATGTGGCGTTGATGATTATTCCGGCAAGAGTTATGAACATCGCCGTAATTGGGTTGAGTCGCGCTTATTGGAACTGGCGGCAGTGTTCGCCATTGACCTGTGTGCTTATGCGGTCATGTCCAATCATCTGCATTTGGTACTCAGAGTTGACTTGAAAACCGCCACTGAATGGACATTGGAGCAGGTTTTACAGCATTGGCGTCTGCTTTACAGTGGAACCCTGTTATCTCAGCGTTTTCTCCGCGGTGAAATACTTTCTGATATTGAATATCTCACCCTGCAACAAACCACTGAAGTCTATCGCCAACGTTTGATGGATATCAGTTGGTTCATGCGTGCGCTCAATGAACCTATTGCCAGACAGGCCAATCGGGAAGACGGTTGCAGTGGTCGCTTTTGGGAAGGCCGCTTCAAATCCCAGCCATTGTTGGATGACGCAGCCGTATTGGCCTGCATGGCTTATGTTGACTTGAACCCTATCCGCGCGGGAATAGCCAAAACCCCAGAAGACTCAGACTATACCAGTATTCAACGGCGGATACGGGCCGCGATGCAAGGCAAAAACACACCTGAGCTGTTACCCTTTGTCGGCAATGAACGGCTGAACATGCCACAAGGATTGCACTTTGAAGCCAAGGATTATCTGCAACTGGTCGATGATACCGGACGTATTATCCGCCACGACAAGCGCGGCCACATTACTGCCGGCACAACAACCATTTTGAATCGTTTAAACATCCCCATCGACAACTGGCTCAAGTTGACGACCAACTTTAGCCGTCTATTCAAGGGGCCGGTTGGTACACTGGAATCTCTTACGGACTACTGTACTCACCTGCAACGACGACGAAGGCAAGGGGCCGCTAATTGTCAGCAGCTGTTTAGCTGAATCCCCGAGGCTCCAAGATATTTTTCTTCAATCGAACTTTGTTCGACCGACATCGTGTCTGAAATTTGACTTTTGCGCTCATTTCAATAACTGAATGGCCCTCAAAAGGCTTGAAAGATAATTTTCTCCCAGTGAAAACATCAGTGTTTCTGTAATCCAGGCAACTAGAACCTTCACTCAGCTAATGCTGGGTGTCTTTGTTGTGCTTCGCTAATGCTGGGTGTCTTTGTTGTGCTTGAAAGATAATTTTCTCCCAGTGAAAACATCAGTGTTTCTGTAATCCAGGCAACTAGAACCTTCACTCAGCTAATGCTGGGTGTCTTTGTTGTGCTTCGCTAATGCTGGGTGTCTTTGTTGTGCTTTTTACCGACTACTGTACTCACTTACAGCGACGACGAAGGCAAGGGGCCGCTAATTGTCAGCAGCTGTTTAGCTGAATCCCCGAGGCTCCAAGATATTCATCTCCAATCGAACTTTGTTCGACCGACATCGTGTCTGAAATTCGACTTTTGCGCTCATTTCAATAACCGAGCGCCACTCGAAAGGTTTGAAAGATGGTTTTCTCCCAGTGAAAACATCAGTTTTTCTGTGAACCAGGCAACTAGAGTCTTCACTCAGCTAATAATGGGTGTCTTTGTTGTGTTCGTTCACCGTCTGATAGACTATCGCCCTTGAGGAACTTTGCCGCCACAGGATTGCCACTAAAGAGCCCTGTCCAACGCTCAATGACTTCAAATGGCGACAACGATTGTTGCGCTGCAAGGTCGATTTTGAGCACCAAATGGTAGTGATTACTCATGACCGCATAAGCGCAAACGTCGATGCAGAATACTGACGACAACTGCCTGATTTTATCCACTATCCAGCCACGTCTATGTTCGTAACTGCGCCCCGACAGTGCATCTTCACCACACAAAAATGCCCTTCTCACGCAACGGTTAATCACGTGGTAAAAGGGCGTACTTTCAGCATCTATCAACTGGCGACGGGCGGTGGTCATAACCAATCTCGACTGAGCTTTGATGGGTATTTCAAAGCCTAGTCAAAGCTGGGCGAAACATCAAAAAGATATGGCTGTCCTATCTTTTTCTAGTCAAGCCTGGGCGAAACATCAAAAAGATATGACTGTCCTATCTTTTCATCGCTCAGCTAAGGAAGCTGCGATTAAGTGGTCCGCAGCTCCCGATATGACGCCCCAAACCGTCCTTTATCGACGTCCTGTGGCTCAATTTTCCAATTTTCAGCCCAAAATCGTCTCTTCGTGGCTGATTTTGGCCCTGTTTCAGGCCAATTTCCTCATTTCAGGTAGATCTCGCCTGTGCCCGTATCAATTGGTCAACTCGAACCAGGTTCGCTAGGGTGAATAACATCGCCAGTTGACTGTCGTTTTTAGCCAGCCCCTTGTACCTGGCTTTGACGAAACCAAACTGACATTTTACTATCCGAAATGGATGCTCAACCTTCGCTCGGATACTCGCTTTCAGGTATTCGTAACGGATGGCCAGCTTGTTCTTGCGCGGGTGTTGCTTCAATGCATTCACTTTGCCGGGACGCTTGGCGATAAGCCAGTCTGCGCTGACATCGCTGAGCTCATCGCGCTTTTCGGCCCCCTGATAACCAGCATCGGCTGAGATAAATTCTTCATCGCCATGCAGTAACTTGCCAACCTGATTGAGGTCGTGCTCGTTAGCCGCCGTGGTCACCAGACTGTGGGTCAGGCCACTTTTGGCGTCCACGCCAATGTGCGCTTTCATGCCGAAGTACCACTGGTTACCTTTCTTGGTCTGGTGCATGTCTTCATCACGGCTGTTGTGTTTGTTTTTGGTAGAGCTGGGGGCTTGAATGATGGTGGCATCCACCAAGGTGCCCTGGGTCATTAGAACGCCACACTCTGCTAGCCAGTGATTAACGGTACTGAAGATTTTGCGGGCCAGTTCATGCTGCTCCAGCAAATGCCGGAAATTCATGATGGTAGTGCGGTCTGGAATGGCTTTATCCAGTGACAGGCGAGCAAATTGTCGCATGGAGGCGATTTCATAGAGGGCATCTTCCATGGCCTCATCGCTCAGGTTGTACCATTGCTGCATGCAGTGAATACGCAGCATGGTTTCCAGCGGATAGGGCCTGCGACCATTACCGGCCTTGGGATACACAGGCTCGATAACGCCAAGTAATTTGTCCCAGGGAAGCAAGTCATCCATTCTGCCAAGGAAAACTTCTTTGCGGGTCTGGCGGCGTTTACTGGAAAACTCACTGTCGGCAAAAGTCAGTTGCTGGCTCATCCGGTTACTCATTCTGGGTTCAGGTTACAACACGATGATCTCACATCTCGGACTTATTCGCACCTTCCCTAATAATGGGTGTCTTTGTTATTGACCATACCAGTAAACACAAAACCCAGCGAGGGGATGAAAAATGCCAAGCGTTGGGAATCTGCCTTAAACGCCTTGTTAGGTTTGTATCCAAGAACTCTGCATAAGCCTATTGTACGGGATTTCATATGTATCAAAATAATAAGCAATAATAGACTGATCACCGCCCTGCTTTCGATACAGCTCAATATATTGAAATAGACCTTTTGCAGCATTATGTGCCTGTAACCAAATATCTCGATCTTGGAATAGTACGCCATTGGGTTGCTTGCGAAACTTTAAGCTTTCCCTCAATTCTGATAAATGATGCTCCCAGTCTATGGAATCACTTTCTAGCAATGTTCGCAAAGGCAATTCTGTTAAATCATCAAAAGCGCCAATATCATGTCCCCAAACCCATGGAGACTCACAGGTAACGACCATTTCATATGAATTTTTCAGATCTTGTTCATATGAGCGGATTGTAAGTAAGATCTCTGAGTTTACTTGCTGTCGTTTAAGAAACTTTAGATTCTCTAGACCAGCTAAAAACGCTAAAAATGCGAATAATGGCCCAAGAACACCACCTACATAACTACCAAAGCTTCCCCAGTCGCCTTGATCATTAGAAAGTCCGGAATGAAACTGAATGAAAAACACACCTAAAGTTGCCACTGTAACGAAAATAGCCCCAATCAGAATGATATTTTCACGCTTAAAGTACTTCAATTTGAACTCCTAAAACCTAACGCCCGCATTTGGGGCCGCAGTGAAGCGCAGCGGAACGGAGGTCCCAGCCCCGCAGGGGCGAACAACATGCGCTTGTTAGCCTAACTTTTACCTAACTTCTTTCTAAGTCCTGCAGCCAACGCAGGAGCCACATATATGACATGTAGAAATTGTTCAGCCAGATGGAGAACATCTTCAGCCTCATCATGTGTAACAGTCGTTTTGCTTGGGTGAGCAGCATCATTTCCAATCCATCTTACGGCATCTGCCCACTCCTTAAGATCTTTCGTTATTACACCGTTGGCTTGAAGTTCTGCTATTTGTGAAACGAGTTTATCTGATTTAGCTCCTTTGTCTGTTGCAGCCACTTGCATAACTCTTCGGGCCATAACAGCCGCAGCACGAAAAGCTGAAACGGAAAAACATTGCTTCGCCTCATCGAGATCATTACGGATTGCTTCGGGTACATTTTGGTCAGTTGGCTTTGGTAACGGTGAGGGATAGACTTTTTCACCTTTATTTAACACCAGAACGGGTTCATTACAGGAATTACACACTCCCATCCACCATGTGTTTTGATAATCCTGCTCCCAAAAGGCTTCTGTTGTGTATGTATATGATCCACTTTTATATTTAACCGGGGCAGGATCAAGAGACGTATGTCTATGACAACTTGGACAGTATATTGATAGATAATTTGGCACAAAATTTCCTTTAAGGCTAACAGCTGTATAGTGCGCATGCGCGTTTTAGTCCTCAGATGAGTGTAAACGCGCATGCGCGGTTTCTAAACCTATTATCTACCAGCTGTATTTTTTAACCTTTTGAATTTAAAAATATTTCCTGGAATGTTACGGAAATAACGCGCAAACTTAGCTACAGATTCCCGGCATTTTTCCTGGAACATCAATAATACTGTATAAAAAATCAGTTCTGAGGTGCTTGTCATGAGCGCGCCAAGCCGTACAACCCGAGCCCTACAACCCAAAGCGCCCTACAACCCAGGCCTACAAAAACGTTGAGTGAAGCCATGGCTACCGCACGGGTCCAAACTCTGTTTGTCCCTGCATTCCGCTTAATGCAGAAAAGTGTTGTTGCTTTCGGCCTTAAGCTTAAGAAAGTGCTAAAGCTAAGCGTTTGAATTGGTTATACAATACCCAGTACTGAATTTGAAAACAATTAGCCAAAGGTCAAGTTCTGACAAAGGCAACAAAACCCTGATTTGGTTTGTTTTTGAAGCAGAATTGACTGGATTGGAAACCCAAAGCGACACGACTTTAAGCCGCTGGCACAGCGGCTAGCATTGCTTCCAGCTAAAAGTTCCTAAGTTAGTACTGGCCAAGCTTCCGGCCACAGTGTAGCCCATCACCTGCGGTGCGAATGGGCAGGAAGCCCGAATGCAGTGAAGGACAGGACGTCCAAGAACGGTCCTTTCGCACAGGCGATCCTGTGACACGGCGTGAATACGTCCATGTAGCCTCGACGAAAACGTCCCTGTTTTCGACGGTCACAGTTCCGCCTGTGCCTAGAATTAGGCGTATATCTGCAGATCTCTCAAATATTTCAAGCTACTCCATTGTCACAGAATTGCACCGAATCCCCCTTCGGAGCCGCCGCTGGCGTTGTTGCAAATTGGCGTAGCCGAGACAGGGATGTCGAGGCTCGAAGGTCGAGCAAGGATGCGAGTCCTGAGTGTAGCCAATTTGTTTCATAAGCCAGCGGGGATTTCGGCTACGTCGGGGTGTCCTTGGGGATGCAAGGGGCTTTGGACAAGCAAAGCCCCTTGCCCGGTGTGGTGTGGAACACCACGACTTTAGGCCGCTGGCACAGCGGCTATCATGGCTTTAAGCCCAAACTCACCAAAAAACTTGCGCTGAGCTGCTGGTTAATTTTCCCCCCATCACCTGCGGTGCGCTTTTCGTACAGGCGATCCTGTGACTCGCTGCGAGTACTTCCCTGTAAGCTCTGCCTCACCATCCCTGGCTCGGAAGGTCACAGTTCCGCCTGTGCCTGGAAATGAGGTGTATGTCTGCAGACACTTCAGATGTTTCAAGCTACTCAGCGCTAACAGAATTGCACCGACTTTCCTTCAAAGCCGCCGCTAGGCGTTGTTTGCATGTTGGTGTAGCCGAAACTAGTTTGGCGAATTGAAAACGAATTTTCCGAGGCTATGCCTGATAAGAAAATGCCCTCCTATTGGAGGGCATTGATGAGTACAACCGGGCTTAAGCGTTTCTCGGTTGCTCAGGCTTATCTATATCCAAAGTCACTTCATAGGCCACATTGTTTTGGCTGACAGGCTTTACCGTCTCCACTTTGGGCTCGGCACTGGCCTTGGTATCCCGGGCGATTTGCAGCGCTTCATGGGTGAGCATATTGTTGCCGCTAAGCAGATCATTCAGCCCGCCCTTTTCGGCATCTACCAGCCCCAACTCTCTGAGCATGGCATCGACCACGGGCGCATTGGCACGGTAGTTGAGCGCTGCACTGGTCACTTGCTCGGCAATGCCGCCCTTGACACCGGCGCCATCGGAAGCTGTCCCCAATTGGCCGGTTACGCCGCTGCCATAGCCTTGAAGGATCTTGATGCCTTCGATGTTTTCCAGTG
Source organism: Shewanella chilikensis (assembly GCF_037953065.1). Lineage (NCBI taxonomy): Bacteria > Pseudomonadati > Pseudomonadota > Gammaproteobacteria > Alteromonadales > Shewanellaceae > Shewanella > Shewanella chilikensis. The sequence continues at coordinate 3,478,511 of NZ_CP149966.1, forward strand.
GTTTAACCGCATTGGCGACGATTTCCGGCAGAACTTTGAGGATCGCCAGTGAACGCTGCAGGGCAACTTGCTCGTCACGCAACACGTTCTCGGCTTCGTGCAGCGCCTGTTTACCGGCCGCTTCCACCGCATACACCTTCTCATCGGCCTCGGCCTTGAGCATCTTGGCATCGGCACTGGCGCGGGCTTCGGTCAGTATCGCTATGGATCTGTCTTCGGCGGCGCGTTTCTCGGCTTCAGCCTGAACTGTAACCCCAACGGCTTCCCGCTCTGCCTCTTTACGGGCGTCGATAACTTCAATCTCTTTGCGACGATTGGCCTCAGCCACCTGACGCACTGTGATTACCGCTTCCTCTTTTTCAACCTTGAGCTTTTCGGCCTCGGCGGCGCGGGCCCTGGCGGCAGATTCTTCTTCCGACTTGGCGGCAACCGCAATCTGTTTCTCCTGTTCGGAGACTTCGATATCTCGCAACTGTTGAATTCTGGCCTGCTCAATTTGCTTACGCTTTTCAATCTCGCGGGTTTCTATGTCTTTGGTCTTTTCAATTTCCGCCGACTCGATGGCGCGTTCCTTGGCGATTTCCGCCTCCCGCTCCTCACGCTGCTTTTGCTCTTTCTGCTTGATGATCTCGGCCTTTTGCTCGGCGCGCTTGAACTCCAGTGCCTGCTGCTGGATCAGACGTGCTTCCTCTTCAGCCTTTTCGATATTCAGCGACTCTTTTTCGGCTTCCAGGTTACGCAGCTCAATCTGGATCCGGTTATCCTGCTGAATGTCGTTGGTTTCTTTACGCTTTTCTTCGATGATCTTGGCGAGTCTGGCACGACCTTCGGCGTCGAAGGCGTTGTTCTCATTGAAGAACTCCAGCTCTGTCTGGTCAAAGCCTGTCAGAGAAACCGACTCCAGTTCCAGACCGTTTTTCTCGAGATCGTTGGCAACGTTGTTCTGCACCCGCTGTACAAAGTCGGCCCGCTGCTCGTGCATCTCTGTCATGTTCATTTCGGCAGCCACGGCGCGCAGCACGTCAACAAACTTGGATTCCATCAGCTTCTTGAGCTCTTCCACCCTATTGGTGCGACCGCCCAATGTCTGGGCCGCCATGGAGATACCTTCGGCATTGGGGGCCACCCTCAAGTAAAAGTCGGCCTTGACGTCCACCCGCATCCTGTCTTTGGTGATCAGGGCATCTTTTTGAGTCTTGCCCACTTCGATGCGCAGGGTGTTCATATTGACGTGAATAATTTCATGCAGTACCGGCAGGACAATGGCGCCGCCATCTTTGACTACCTTTTCACCACCGAAACCCGTGCGCACAAAGGCCATCTCTTTGGTGGCGCGGCAATAGAGCTTGGCAAAAATAAACCCTATCACCAACAAACAGAGCACTACTGCGCCTGCGGTAAACAGCAACATACTGGTGCCGCTGGTATTTAAACCCGGGATGGTTTCCATTCCTGTTGTTTCCTTCTTTGGTTAGATTATTGTTCAAAACGGGTGGCAGACCACACGCGGCCGCTGCGTCTTAGCAGCACCACTTGCACCCCTGCCGGGAATTCGGTGTCTTCGTCTTCGGGTTCGACCAGGACATAGTGTTTCTGACGGTACTGATCCTGAACCACGGCCTCGCTGGGATTACCCTTGATGGCGCAGCCGAGTGTTACTGTGCCGACGCTGCCGCTGAGATCTTCGATTGAGACGGCGCTGGATTCATTTTTGGGAAGAACTCTAGCCAACTGCCCACCGAGGAAATGGCAGGCAACCGCCGCCAACGGCAAGGCCAGCAGCAAAGAAAACACTTGCGGCAACAGGGCAGAGGTGAGCAGCCAGGAAAAATAGTTAAGCAGGTAGCCCGTAATACTGAAACATCCCAGCGCCAGCACAAACCAGATGAGCACAGGCAGCCTATCCAGGCAGAGCCAACCGGCCAGTGCTGTCAGTCCGCCCTGAGGCAGGTCAGTATCAAGATCGGCATCGGGAAGCCAGTCATCCATGGCGGCCATCAGGCTGATACCCGCGATTAATGTGAGTCCCTCTATCACTCCAAGCAGTGCCACTATCGCCAAGGCTACAGCATAGGGCAGATTGGACTGGGCCAGAAAAAAGTCCAGCACAGGATTCCTCCTTGTAGACGACTGTACCTGTCGTCAATATTCCATATAAGCCTGTTTATTTCAGGTCGTCACTGAGTGTAACCCTTGGCAAGCTTGGACTCCAATAGCTTTTATCTGCATTCGACGTCAGAAATCTGCAGCGGCTCACATTAATGTTAGCCACTCCATACTGAGGCTATCTTTGCTTGGGTTAGTGTTGCAACAAACCACAAGGTTTACGCCAGCAACGCCCAGACAAAAACCGAATTGCAAACTTTGTTTTTTATTACAAGACATTAATTTAATTACATTTCGCAAGCACCAAATCTGGCGAAAAACACTTGAGATGCATCCCTTGGCTTGGTTAGCATAAGAACTGTTCCCTCTGATGCATGCCAACCTTTTAGAGCAAACCATGACTGCCAAAACCGAATATCAGCAACTTTGCCGGCACTTTCGCACCATCAGCCATTTTGAGCATTTCAGTGCCCTGGGCGACTGGGACCAAGCCACCATGATGCCCATGGGCGGCAGCGAGGCCCGCTCCGAGGCGATGGCCGAGTTGGCATTACACATTCACAGTTTAAAAACCTCGCCCCGGCTTGCCGAATGGCTGGATGGCGCCGAAGCCAAGGCCGCCGAACTCAGTATCGAACAGAGGGCCAATCTCAGAGAGATGCGCTGGCACTATGCCCAAGCCATAGCCGTGCCGGGGGACTTGGTGCAGGCCAAGACGCTGGCGGGTTATCGCTGTGAAAACCAATGGCGCGAACAGCGACATAACAACGATTGGCAAGGGTTTCGCCCCAATCTCGAGGCGGTAATCGCCTTGGTGCGAGAAGAAGCCCAGGCTCGCTCGGCGCACACAGGCAAGGCAGGTTACGATGCCCTGCTGGACAGATTTGAACCCGGCATGACCTGTAAACGGCTGGAGACCACTCTCGGAGCGGTGCGGGACTGGTTGCCCGAACTTATCCAAAAAGTGAAGCATAAACAGCTGCACCAGAGTTACAATAGCAGCGCCGGCGACTACCCGATAGCAGACCAAAAGCTGCTGGGACGAGAGGTGATGCAATACCTGGGATTTGATTTCAACCAAGGGCGCTTGGATGTCAGCTCGCACCCATTTTGCGGTGGCGTGCCCGGTGATATCCGCCTGACCAGTCGCTACACGGAAGATGACTTTATCGCGGCCCTCACCTCCACTATTCACGAAACGGGTCATGCCCGTTACGAGCAGGCGCTGCCAAAGGATTGGCGAGGACAACCCGCCGGAATGTCTCGCTCCATGGGGATCCACGAGAGTCAGAGCCTGTTTTTTGAGATGCAACTCGGTAGCAGCCGCGCCTTTATCAGCAAGCTCTATCCGAGAATTCGCCGACATCTCGACTGCCCGGTATCGGCCCATGAACTGATCGACAATATCACCCGGGTCAAGCCGGGTCTTATCCGGGTCGATGCCGATGAAGTCACCTATCCGGCGCACATACTGCTGCGATTTGAAGCCGAGCAGGCCTTTATCGACGGCAGCCTGGAAGTGAAAGACCTACCCGATTTCTGGGATCAGAAGATGCAGCAATATCTGGGGCTGAGTACTGCCGGTAATTACAAAGATGGCTGTATGCAGGATATTCACTGGACCTTGGGCGAACTGGGATACTTCCCCAGCTACACCTTGGGCGCCATGTACGCCGCCCAGCTGAGATTTGCCATGGAAGCCGAATTGGGCCCCATTGAAGCCCTGCTGAGCCAGGATAAGCTGGGGCAGATTTGCGACTGGCTGGATGAAAAGATCTGGTCCAAGGGGTGCCTGCTGGAAACCGATGAACTGATCCGTAGTGCCACAGGCCAGAGTCTGGATCCCAACTTCCTGCAGCGCCATCTGCAGCAGCGCTATCTGGATTAATTTATCTGCAAAAATGGTATAATGGCGCGTTTCTATGAAGTAACTGCAAAGAGAAAGTGAATTCAGATGTTGATACGCGCCATTAGCCAGGATGACTGGCAAGCCATAGGCGAAATTCAAGCAGAGTGCTACCACGCTCTGGCCCCCGAACCTTTACATGTACTCAAGAGCAAGTGGCAGGCATCACCGCAAACCTGCTATGTCCTTGAAAAGAGTGACCAGGTGGTAGGCTATTGTCTGGCTCATCCCTGGACCGAAGACACCCCTCCGCCACTGTACAAGGCGATTACCACACTGCCCAAGGCCGACACCCTTTATCTGCATGATATTGCCATCAGCAACAGGGCTCAGGGATTCGGCGCCGGACGCAAACTGTTTGATACCCTCAAACTGCAGGCGGAAAAACTGCGCCTGGGTTCCTTGTCACTGGTTGCAGTACAGGGCGCCTGTGGTTACTGGGAAAAGCTCGGCTTTAACCACAAGCGTATCGAAAAATCGCTGGCCACCTATACAGATGACGCCAGTTATATGGTCTATCCGGTAGCCCGCTGACAGATGCAACCCACACTCATCACCATAGGCTTGTTGTGCCTGAGCAATATCTTTATGACCTTTGCCTGGTACGGCCACCTCAAGTCCCTTTCAGGTAAACCCTGGATCATTGCCGCTTTGGTCAGTTGGGGCATAGCCCTGTTCGAATATCTTTTGCAGGTACCGGCCAACCGTATTGGTTATAGTGTGATGAATGTGGGCCAGCTCAAGATACTTCAGGAAGTCATCACCCTGAGTCTGTTTGTTCCTTTTTCATTCTATTACCTAAAGGAACCACTGAAACTGGACTATCTCTGGGCCGGGTTGTGTATGCTCGGCGCCGTTTATTTTATATTTCGCAGTAAGTTCGCTTGAGCCCACTGCTTTAATGAGGACACAAGATGGCACGTCAGGTCGCCTATGAATACAAGGGGGTCGCGAAAGTGATCAACTTTGCCTATGACAAATACCACGACATGTACGAGGCTATTGCCGCGGCCGAGGGAATAGATCTCAGCCGTTTTCTGGCGATGGAGCAGCAAGTCGCCATGACAGCCAAAGGCGGTGGCGCCCTGAAGAGCTATCGCACCAGTGAATTCGCCCGTATGGGATTTCGTCATATCCACTTTGTCAAAGAAGAAGAGCAGGGTTAATACCTGCCCAAAAGAGGGTTAAGCCATGATAAATCCAGAGCACGCCAATTTTCCCCGAGCCGGCTTTTTCAAGCGCCTCGGTGCCGCCGTCTATGATCTGCTGCTGGCGGTAGCCGTCTACATGTTTGCCGGTGCCATAGGGTTTGGGATCTTTACCGGCCTGACCGCCTCCGGCCTCATTCCCATGGGGAACTATGAACATGTTTCGGATCTGCTCAATGGCAACAGCCTCTATCACGGCATCTATCAGCTGTGGCTGGCCTGCTGTGTGGCCGGTTTCTACGCTCTCTTTTGGTCCAAGGGCGGCCAGACGCTGGGCATGCGCGCCTGGCGCCTCAAGGTGCAACATCCCAACGGCCAAAACCTGAGTTTTATTACCGCGCTGGCACGAGTGGTTTGGTCCTTGTTGGGGATAGGCAACCTGTGGATCCTGTTCAATGGTGACAAACTGGCTCTGCAGGACAGCATGACCCGCTCAGAAGTGGTTCTTCTCAGTAAAGAAGCCAACTCACTGCGTAACTGGCACGGAGCCTGAGACACGGATTCTGAGATAATAGCCTGAAATACCCAGGTAGCGATGGCATTAAAATAAAGCGTTCTAGATGCCTCCAATACGCAAACCACAGCAAAAAGCCCTGTCAATGACAGGGCTTTTTCATAACGTTAATCAACAAGGGAGGCTTTTAAACCTGCAGCGGCTTTACTCTCAAGCCCTCAATCCTCAGCAGCGTCCTCAGCGGCGGATATAGTAGATAGCCGCGCCGGTAAACAGCACACTTGGCATCATGGCGCCCATCAAGGCCGGCAGTTCATAGACTATGCTCATGGGGCCGAAGATCTCATTACAGATATAGAAGGTAAAGCCGGCTATCACCCCGAGTAGTACCCTGGCCCCCATGGTGACTGTTCGCAGTGGCCCGAACACAAAAGAGAGCGCCACCAGCATCATCACAGCCACTGTAATGGGCTGCATCACCTTGCGCCACAATGCCAACTCATAGCGACTGGCGTCCTGATTGTTGTTCTTCAGATAATCGAGATAACCGACCAAACCACGGATAGACAGGGCATCGGGTTTAACCGACACCACGCTCAGCTTGTCCGGTGTCAAACTGGAGGGCCATCTGTCTTCCTTGAGGTTATCCAGCACTACTTGCTCATTTTTGAACACAGTGCGGCGAACCTCCAATAAACGCCAATATTCCTTGGTGTAGATAGCCTGCTCGGCATGCACCACACTGGCCAGCTTCTGCTCTGAGTCAAACTCATAGAGGGTAATATTGCCAAGACGGGTCACATCTTCAATCTCGCCGATGTTGACGAACAGGTTTCCATCTCTGGCCCAAATCCCGCGGTGGGACTTAATCAGGTTGCCGCCGGAGATCTTGCTGGTCTTAAGCTCATAGGCCTTTTGCTCCGCCACCGGTGCGCCCCATTCACCCAGAACCATCACCATCAGCATCAAAGGAACCGCCGTCTTCATCGCCGACAGGGTGATCTGCAGCCGCGACATGCCGGAGGCCTGCATCACTATCAGTTCAGAGTTAGAGGCCAGCATGCCCATGCCGATGAGCGCCCCGAGCAGCACGGCCATGGGAAAAAACATCTCCACATCTCTTGGGATCAAAAACAGCACATAGACGGCGGCATCCATCATGGTATAGCTGCCCCGGCCTACCAGACGCAGCTGATCGACCCATTTGATGATCCCGGAAAGCCCGGTCAAAATCAGCAGACACAAGGCAGAGGTGCTGAGCAGTACTCTGGCAATATACCAGTCCAGTATCTTCATGCTGCGGCCCCCCGGCGTTTAAACAAGCCGGTCAGGCGAGTGCCCAAAGGTCGGCCCTTACCTATAAGCAAGATGCCCATCACTAATGCCGAGGCATGGATCCACCACATCCCCAGCCAGGCCGGGATCACCTCATCCTGCAGCGCCTTGCGCCCGGCGACCATCAAGCCGAAATAGCCAAGATAGAGCAATACCGCCGGGAACACCTTGGCAAACTTGCCCTGGCGCACATTAACCCGCGCCAGTGGCACAGCAATCAGCGTCATCAAGGGGATAGCCAGCGGAATGGCCAGTCGCCAGTGGAATTCGGCCACGGCTTCCGGCCCCGGCGTATTGAGCAGTTCCTTGAAAGGCACGGCAGATAACTTGCGATCCCTCTCATCCACTTCCTGCTCTTTGAGTTGCATCTGATAGCCGCCGAACTCAATCACCTGGTAATCCACCCGGTTCGGGGCTCCCTGATAACGCACGCCATCATCGAGCTTGAGCCGCTGACCACCGGTTGCGTCTTCCACTACCCGGCCACCATGGGCCACGACCAGGTTGGTAACGCCGCTCTCATCTTCCGCATCGGGAAGCTGGGCTACAAAGACTTTTTCCAGCTCATTATCTTTACTGATTTTTTCAACAAAGAGCACAGCCCGGCCATTGGCACTGGTTTGAAATCGCCCTTGAACCAGGGCGGCTAACCCGGCCTCTGACTGAGCCTTTTCCAAAACCGTGTGCTGTTTGTCCTGCGCCCAAGGCGCGACATAAAGCGCCAGATAACCGGTAAACAGGCTATTGAGCAACGCCAGGATCAGGGTTACCCGGGTGACATACCATTCGCTGATGCCGACCCCGTGAAAGACCACCATCTCGTTTTCAGCATACATGCGGCCATGGGCGAGCAAGATCCCCAGAAACAAACTCAGGGGCAGGATAAGCACCGTCAATTCGGGCAAATTAAGGCCTATCAGAGTCAGCACCAGGGAGGCGGGAAATTCGCCATCGGAGGCATCGGCCAGGATGCGGACAAATTGCTGGCTGATAAAAATAGCTAACAAGACTGAAAGCACCGCTATTTGTGCCTTCAAAACTTCGCGGATCAAGTATCTAAATACAATCACAGGCTGAATCCGGTATCCAAACTTATCTTTTTGCTGGTGTCAGTGTTACTTTCATGTAGACTGTCTACTTTTGATAGTTTTCTGACCATAACAGGCGGCATTTTGGTTGTTTCAGGCGTATGATTCTTGTCAGCCAAACCAGCCCCCTGCTGCAGGAAATTTTCCGCCTTTGGGCGGCACAAGCAGACATTATCCAATAAATAAAAAAGTTTGTCTTTAAAAGAATCTAGGAGAGCTCATGGAGTTTAGCGTAAAGAGCGGCAGCCCCGAAAAACAGCGCTCGGCCTGCATAGTTGTAGGCGTTTACGAACCCCGTCGCCTGTCCGGCATCGCCGAACAACTGGACAAAATCAGTGAAGGTTACATCAGCAACCTATTGCGTCGCGGCGATCTGGAAGGTAAGCCCGGGCAGATGTTGCTCCTGCATCATGTACCCAATGTACTGAGTGAGCGGGTTCTGCTGGTAGGTTGCGGAAAAGAACGAGAACTAGACGAGCGCCAATACAAGCAGATCATCACCAAGACGATCAACACCCTCAATGATACCGGCTCAATGGAAGCCGTTTGCTTCCTGACCGAACTGCACGTTAAAGGCCGCGACACTTATTGGAAAGTGCGCCAGGCCGTGGAAACCACCAGCTCTACCCTCTACAGCTTCGATGGACTCAAGACCCGCAAGGGCGAGACCCGCCGCCCACTGCGCAAACTGGTATTCAATGTCCCGACCCGCCGTGAGCTGACGGTCGGCGAACGCGCCATCGAGCACGGTGTAGGTGTTTCCGCCGGTATGCAGCTGTGCCGCGACGTGGCCAATATGCCACCCAACATCTGCAACCCGGCTTATCTGGCCTCGCAGGCCCGACAACTGGCCGAAGTGCATGAGAACCTGAAGGTCAGCACTGTCGGTGAAGAGCAGATGGCCAAGCTTGGCATGAACGCCTACCTGGCCGTGGGCCGTGGCAGTGCCAATGAGTCCATCATGACAGTGATGGAATATCAAGGCGCCGTCGACACGACCGCCAAGCCGATAGTGCTTGTGGGTAAGGGCCTGACCTTTGACTCAGGTGGCATCTCGCTCAAGCCGGGCGAAGCCATGGATGAAATGAAATACGACATGGGCGGCGCTGCCGGGGTACTGGGTACCATGAAGGCCATTTGTGAAATGAAGCTGCCTATCAATGTGGTTGGGGTACTGGCCGGCTGTGAAAACATGCCTTCCGGCAACGCATATCGCCCAGGTGATATTCTCACCACCATGAGCGGCCAAACCGTGGAAGTGCTCAACACAGACGCCGAAGGCCGTCTGGTGCTTTGTGATGTACTCACCTATGTGGAGCGCTTCGACCCTGAACTGGTGGTCGATACCGCCACTCTGACAGGTGCCTGTGTTATCGCGCTGGGTAAACACGCCTCAGGTCTGTTCTCGGCCCATAACCCACTGGCGAGCGAGCTGCTCAATGCCGGTGAGCAGAGCGGTGACCGCGCCTGGCGCCTGCCGATATGGGATGAGTACCAAGAGATGCTGGACAGCCCATTTGCCGATATGACCAACCTGGGCGGACGCCCTGCCGGTTCTATCACGGCGGCCTGTTTCCTGTCGCGCTTTACCAAGAAGTATCACTGGGCCCACCTGGATGTAGCAGGTACAGCCTGGAACAGCGGCGCCAACAAGGGCTCAACCGGTCGTCCGGTTCCTATGCTGGCGCAGTTCCTGCTCAACCGCGCCGGGGTCGAGCAAGGCGAATAAGCGCCTGACTCCCTGCCAATAAAAAGCGAAGCCCAGTGCTTCGCTTTTTATTGGCTATTTTATAAAGCCAATCTTCCCTTTGCCCTGCTCCTTCCCCGTCTTTTGATGATCGCCCCCGCCTTTTGATTATCGCCGAGTGAGCCGGCACTTGGGCAAAATGGTATTCATCCAGGACTCAAACCACAGAGCTAAGCCACAGAGCTAAGCCACAATAAACCGCCCTGTTGAAAGGCAGTGGCTCAATACGGCCCATAAAACTCGGCTTCAGACTAAGTTTGCACAGCTGAGTTCGTACAACTGAATTTGCAAATACAGTTTCTACCGACATGACTCCGTTTACTTTAACGCTGAACGCTTTAATTCATAGCTTTTCATCCAGTTACTTCCTGTCGCGTTTCCTTTGTCACTTGATAGTGCTAACGAGGCTCCATGCAAAACAAGTGCTGTTCAAATAAAACACTAGACGACTGGTCTAATGGTGATTATACTGGCCGCCATGAACACACAGACACAAAGCACACGCCAACACATACTGGACACGGGTTACCAGCTCGTCGTAACCAAAGGCTTTTCCAATGTTGGCCTGTCACAACTGCTGCAACATGCCAAAGTCCCCAAAGGCTCCTTCTACCACTACTTCAAATCCAAGGAGCAGTTCGGTGAAGCCCTGATAAAAGACTATTTCAACGATTATCAGGATAAGCTGCAGGCACTGCTGGGCCATGAGCGCACTCCGGCGCTGCAGCGGCTGCAAAGCTACTGGCAACTCTGGCTGGACTGCGACGCCGATGTCTGTGGCGCGCAAAAGTGCTTGGTAGTAAAGCTGAGTGCCGAAGTGGCCGATCTCTCTGAGCCGATGCGTATGGCGCTGCTGCAAGGCGCCAAGCGGATCATTGCCACCATTGCCGAATGTATCAAAGCCGGTAACCGGGATGGCTCTGTCAAAGTCAGCAACAGTGACCAGACGGCGCAGCTACTATACAACCTCTGGCTGGGGGCCAGCCTGATGAGCAAGCTGACTCAGGATAAAAACGCCCTCAACCTGGCAATGCAAACCACTGACAACATACTCGCAGGCAAGCTGGATAACAGCGGCCAATAACAGATACTCCCCGCCACACAGGTGGCGGGATTTTTTTAACCAAAAACTAGACGACCGGTCTAATCAAGCGATAAAACCCAATGGAGCCTATTATGACTGCCAATCAAAACCCACATCAGCGCATTGTGCTGGCCTCTCGCCCAAGCGGTGCTCCCAACGCAGAAAACTTCCGTCTGGAAAGCAGCAGCAAGCCGGTGGCAAGCGACGGCCAGGTGTTGCTGCGCACCATCTATCTGTCGCTGGATCCATACATGCGCGGCCGCATGAGTGATGCAGAATCCTATGCCGAGCCGGTAGCCGTGAACGATATCATGGTCGGCGGCACGGTTTGCCAGGTTGAAGAGTCCCGTCATCCGGACTTTGAAGTCGGTGAGTGGGTGCTCGCCTACACCGGCTGGCAAAACTATGCCCTTTCAGACGGTGAAGGGTTGTTGAAACTCGGCAAAGCGCCTGCAGCCCCTTCATACGCCCTCGGAGTCTTGGGCATGCCGGGTTTCACCGCCTATATGGGACTGCTGGATATTGGCCAGCCCAAAGCAGGAGAAACTCTGGTGGTTGCCGCCGCCACCGGACCGGTTGGCGCTACCGTAGGTCAGATAGGCAAACTCAAGGGCTGCCGGGTTATAGGTATTGCCGGCGGCGCAGAGAAATGTCGCCACGCCAAAGAAGTACTGGGTTTCGATGAGTGTCTGGATCACAAGGCCGAGGACTTCGCCGAGCAGTTGGCCCGAGTCTGCGACCAGGGAATAGACATCTATTTCGAAAACGTCGGCGGCAAGGTGTTTGATGCCGTATTACCCCTGCTGAATACCAGCGCCAGAATCCCCGTATGTGGTTTGGTGTCTCAATATAACGCCACTGAGTTGCCGGCCGGACCGGATCGCCTGCCACTGCTGATGAACACCATTCTGGTGAAGCGGATCAAGATGCAGGGCTTTATCATTTTTGACGATTATGGTCACAGATATGAAGAGTTCGCCAACGAGATGGCTGATTGGGTTTCTCAGGGCAAAATTCAGTACAAGGAGCAACTGGTCGAAGGGCTGGAGCAGGCACCACAAGCCTTTATCGGCCTGCTTGAAGGTAAAAACTTCGGCAAGCTGGTGATCAAGGTTGCCGAACCGCTGTGATAAAAACTGATGGCTGCACAAAATTGATTGCTGCGGCCATGCGCTAACCAGCAAAGCAAGACTTGCGGCCCTCTTAAACATAAACGCCAAGAGGGCCGTAAATTTTGAAGACTCAATTCAAGCTAATCACTCCGTCTTTAACAAAGCTTTGGATCAAGTCTGTAGGCCGACGCAGAGCACACATGGGACTTGCTCGCACCTTCCTTAGGTTTCCTCAAAATAACCTCACGCTTAACATCAAACAGCAACTCAACATGGTTAACAGCAAGACAACGCCAAACTGAATCCTTATCCCTTTTATGCATGTGTGACTTATCACCCAATAGCTCAAGAGCCTTATCGGGATGGCGCTGACCATTTCAACCTTTGGCCAAAAGGTGTAAAATCCTCCTCTTATGTCAAACGGCTATCAGTGTTCTGTGCAGGGGTGAGATGCAGGCGATGAGCAAGGCAACTTTTTATCTGCTGCCGAATGCAGCACAGCAACCAAGTGCCGAGCAGTTACAACTGCTTGCCTGTCAGTTGGCCGGGCAGCACTATGCCAAGGGTGAATGGCTGTATATTCACTGTGAGGATCTGGCTCAGGCCCATGGGATTGACGAGCTGCTGTGGCAGTTTGAACCCAGTGCTTTTGTGCCCCACAACCTCAAAGGGGAAGGCCCTGCCGCCGGTGCACCGGTTGAAATCGGCTTTGACAAGCTGGGGCCCAATCAACGCCGCCCGATACTGATCAATCTGGCCAATGAAGCCCCGGCATTTGCGGTAAACTTTGGCAGGATCATAGATTTTGTTGCCGGAGATGAGCAACACAAGGCCCTGGCCAGGGACAGATACCGCCAGTATCGTAATCTGGGAGTCACGCTCAGCACCCAGGATTTGGCAACACAACCACTTAATTTTGTTTGAGAAACGACAGTTCCCATGGAAAAAACATACAATCCGCAGTCTATTGAACAAGCGCTCTACCGTGTATGGGAAGAGAAAGGTTACTTCAAGCCCCACGGTGACGAGTCCCAGGGCAACTATTGCATCATGATCCCGCCGCCAAATGTCACCGGCAGCCTGCATATGGGACACGCCTTCCAGGATACCATTATGGACACCCTGATCCGTTACCAGCGGATGAAAGGCAAGAACACCCTCTGGCAAGTGGGTACCGACCATGCCGGTATCGCCACCCAGATGTTGGTGGAGCGCAAAGTCGCCGCCGAAGAAGGCAAGAGCCGCCACGACCTGGGCCGTGAAGCCTTTATGGACAAGGTATGGGAATGGAAGAACCAGTCCGGTGGCACCATTACCCGCCAGATGCGTCGCCTGGGCGCCTCGGTAGACTGGGACCGCGAACGTTTCACCATGGACGAAGGTCTGTCGGAAGCCGTGCAGGAAGTGTTTGTTCGCCTCTATGAAGATGACCTCATCTATCGCGGTAAGCGCCTGGTTAACTGGGATCCCAAGCTGCACACTGCAATTTCCGATCTGGAAGTGGAAAACAAGGAAAAGCAGGGCCACATGTGGCATTTCCGCTATCCACTCGCCGATGGCGCCCTGACCGCCGACGGTAAAGACTATCTGATTGTCGCCACCACACGTCCGGAAACCATGCTGGGTGACAGCGCCGTTGCCGTGCACCCTGACGATGAACGTTATCAATCCCTGATAGGCAAAGAGATCATTCTGCCAATCGTTAACCGCCGTATTCCTGTGGTGGCCGATGACTATGTGGATATGGAGTTCGGTACCGGCTGCGTGAAGATCACCCCGGCCCACGACTTCAACGACTATGAAGTCGGCAAGCGTCATAATCTGCCCATGTTCAACATACTCACCCAGGATGCCGCCATCCGCACCGTGGCCGAAGTGGTGAATGTCGATGGTAGCCTCAACACCGAATTGGACGCCTCTTTGCCAAGCCGTTACGCCGGTATGGACAGATTCAAGGCCCGCGATGCCGTTGTCGCCGAATTCGAGACCCTGGGTCTTTTGGAAAAAATCGAGCCCCACGGCCTGAAAGTGCCTTATGGCGACCGCAGTGGCGTGGTGATTGAGCCCCTGCTGACCGACCAATGGTATGTGTCTGTCAAACCACTGGCCAAGACAGCCATAGAAGCGGTGGAAAACGGCGATATCAAGTTTGTGCCTCAGCAATACGAGAACATGTATTTCTCCTGGATGCGTGACATTCAGGACTGGTGTATTTCACGCCAGCTGTGGTGGGGTCATCGCATTCCGGCCTGGTATGACGACAGCGGCAAGGTCTATGTCGGCCGTAACGAAGCCGAAGTACGCGCCAAGCACAACTTGGCAAGCGATATTGCTCTGCGTCAGGACGATGATGTACTGGATACCTGGTTCTCCTCTGCCTTGTGGACCTTCTCCACCCTGGGCTGGCCACAGCAGACTCCTGAGCTGAAAACCTTCCACCCCACAGACGTGCTGGTGACAGGTTTCGACATCATCTTCTTCTGGGTAGCCCGGATGATCATGATGACCATGCACTTCATCAAGGATGAAGACGGCACACCTCAGGTGCCTTTCAAGACTGTTTATGTGACCGGGCTTATCCGTGATGAGCAAGGCAACAAGATGTCCAAGTCCAAGGGTAATGTGCTGGATCCTCTGGATATGATCGATGGCATAGATCTCGAATCTCTGGTTGGCAAGCGCACCGGTAACATGATGCAGCCGCAACTGGCCGCCAAGATAGAAAAGAGCACCCGCAAGGAGTTTGCCGACGGCATCGAAGCCCACGGTACCGACGCGCTGCGCTTTACCCTGGCCGCCATGGCATCCACCGGCCGTGACATCAACTGGGACATGAAGCGCCTGGACGGTTACCGCAGTTTCTGTAATAAGCTGTGGAATGCTTCCCGCTATGTACTGATGAATACCGAAGATCAGGATTGCGGCCCCAACTCACCTAACGGCAAAGCCGGCGGTGAGATGCAGCTGTCGCTGGCGGATCGCTGGATCACAGGTCTGTTCAACCAAACGGTCAAGACCTTCGAAGAACATATGGGCACCTATCGTTTCGACCTGGCCGCCAATACCCTGTACGAATTCACCTGGAACCAGTTCTGTGACTGGTATCTTGAGCTGACCAAGCCTGTGCTGCAAAACGGCTCTGAAGCCGAGCAGCGTGGCACCCGTCATACTCTGGTGACTGTACTCGAGCAGCTGTTGCGCCTGATGCACCCATTGATGCCATACATCACTGAAACCATCTGGCACCGTGTCAAACCACTTGCCGGTGTAGAAGGTGAAACCCTGATGCTGGCCGCCTTCCCTGAGTATCAGGCCGACAAAGTCGATACCGAGGCCATGGCCGACTTGGAATGGGTCAAGCAAGTGATTGTTGCCGTGCGTAACATCCGCGCCGAGCTGAACATAGCTCCGTCCAAGCCGCTCAACGCCTTGCTGCGCAGTGTCAGTGCCCGCGACAAGGCCCGTGTCGAAGCCAACCAAACCTTCTTCACTAGCTTGGCCAAGCTGGAAAGCATGACGATTCTGGCCGATGGCGACAGCGCGCCCATGTCCACCACCCAACTGGTGGGCGAGATGGAACTGTTGATCCCTATGGCAGGGCTTATCGACGTAGCGGCCGAGATGGCTCGTATCGACAAACAACTGGATAAGCTGAATAGCGAAGTCGCCCGCATTGAAGGCAAACTGTCCAATGAAGGCTTTGTGGCCAAGGCCCCGGCAGCCGTTATCGACAAAGAGCGCAGCAAGATGGCTGATCTCAAGCGCGATATGGACAAGCTCAAAGAGCAGCAAGCCGAGCTGGCCAAATTGGAAGCCTAACGGTTACCCAAGAGCCATAAAACCCAAGGGCAGTCAATCGACTGCCCTTTTTTTTATTATTCGCTTGCGCTCTGCTCCAAGTGACTAGCAAGATTAAGATAATTTCATCAGTCAGATCTGGCTATCGGAATGACATATTGTTAGATTGGGGAATATTCCAAGGGGAGTAACTTCTCGCCGGCTTGTCGTCATTACGGTGTTTGCGCACCCGGCAACCGGGCAAAGCCACTGAGCTGTGCTTTGTAAGTGAGACCTTGCCGACAGGCAAGATCCGTGCTCCTTCAGCAGGCCTGCCGTCGGTGGCGGGCTTTGTTGTATTTGGAGATAACGAAATGGGTACCTGGTGGTTGTGGAGCGGATTTCTGGTAATAGTACTGGGGATCCTTTGGATAGATCTTAAGTTTGTCGGCGGTGGTCACAGCCATAAAGTCTCTATCAAAGAAGCTGGGATCTGGACCCTGGTATGGATAAGTGTCGCCATGCTGTTTAACTTGGGAGTCTGGTTCTATCTGAAACAGACCGCAGGTCTCGAAGTCGCCAATCAGCAAGGGCTGGAGTTTCTCACCGCCTACCTCATCGAAAAAGCCCTGGCCGTGGACAATGTGTTTGTCTGGTTGATGCTGTTTAGCTATTTCGCTATCCCCGCCGAACTGCAAAGACGGGTGCTACTCTACGGGGTACTGGGCGCCATAGTGATGCGTACCGCCATGGTATTTGGCGGCACCTGGCTGATTAATCAGTTCCATTGGGTGCTGTATCTTTTCGGGGCCTTTTTGCTGTTTACCGGCGCCAAGATGCTGTTTGCCAAGGAAGATAATGAAACCGATCTCTCCAACAGCAAACTGCTCGGCTGGCTCAGAAAACACCTGAGAGTGGTGAAAAATCTTCAGGGTGAGCATTTTGTGGTGCGTCGCCGCGGCATATTATTTGCCACGCCTCTGCTGCTGGCGTTGATCGCTGTGGAAATCAGCGACATCATCTTCGCAGTAGACAGTATCCCGGCCATCTTCGCGGTCACGACAGATCCCTTTATCGTACTGACGTCCAACATCTTCGCCATCATGGGACTCAGGGCCATGTACTTTCTATTGGCGGGCGCCGCCGAACGTTTTGTCCTGCTCAAATATGGCCTGGCGCTGATCCTGATATTCATAGGTATCAAGATGCTTCTACTGGATATCTATCATCTGCCTATCATGCTGGCACTGGCGGTGATCGCAATTATTCTACTGGTCAGCATACTGGGTAGTTTGTGGCTGACCCGAAGTCAGCAAGCACCAAAGCAATAGCTTATTTTTTCAGCTAACTGTGAGTCACTCAAGAGATATCAAAGCGCCGGACAAAATGTCCGGCTTTCCCCAGCAGCAACTTACTCCACGACAACTCACCGCCTTATGATAATTAAATAGGAAATGAAAAAAATCGCCCAACGGGTCTGTTTGAATCACACCTGAAAACAATGAGAAAAACAGTGCATTGGTGTTTTTTTTGTCACCAATGCCAAAGTATAATGCCGGTTTATCGCGACAACGGAAACCTGCCATGCCGGCTTTTATCAAAGAAGAAATATCACTGCTTATCGCCTTGGTCACCCTGCTGTTCTTTAAGACAGGTGGCGCCGAGTATCTGGCGGACGGCGCTCCCCTTGCCATTTATATCCCGCTGTCGATATTGCTGCTCGTGGTCGTGATCTGGACCATTTTTGGGGTCGTAAAGCATTCGGACATTCTGGCGATTCGACTGGGCGATCCCTATGGGACCCTGATCCTCACCCTGTCGGTGATCTCACTGGAAGTGGTGATGATCTCCTCTGTGATGCTGACTGGTGACTCCAACCCAACCTTGGCCCGAGACACCATGTTTGCCGTGGTGATGATCATCTCTACCGGCCTGGTGGGGCTGACACTGCTGCTGGGCGGTTGGCGCTATCATACCCAGCAATTCAACCTCGACGGGGTAAAATCCTACCTGGTCGCCATTATCCCGCTGGCCCTGGTGTGTCTGGTGCTGCCCAACTTTACCGAAGGCGGCAGCATAGGCGGCTTATCGGTTTCCATGTCCTGGATGCTTGGCTTGGTGTCGATAATGCTCTACGGCATCTTCCTGATGATCCAAACCAAGAGCCATAGCCATTTCTTTGTCGACGCCGATCACCTGGATGATGAGCACCATCATCATGCCTCCAGCCACTCCAACCTCTACCACGGAGTGCTGTTGCTCATCTGCCTGCTGACCGTGATGCTACTGGCCAAGACCCTGGCCATGCCCATCAACTACAGCATTACCACTCTGGGCGCACCGGCGAGCCTGGGGGGCTTCCTGGTAGCCTGTATTATTCTGGCGCCGGAAGCCGTGGGAGCAATAAAAGCCGCGCTCAACAATCAGTTGCAAAGAGCGATGAATCTCTATTTTGGATCTGTACTGGCCACCATAGCCCTGACCGTACCTGCGGTACTTCTGGTGGGCAGTATTGCCGGTGAAGAGGTCAGACTGGGGCTCAGTCCCGCAGATATGGTACTGCTGGTGACCACGCTGATGGTTTGTAAGGTGAGTTTCAGCAGTGGCCGCACCCATGCACTGCACGGGGCGACTCACCTGGTGTTGTTTGTGGTCTATCTGTTCTTGATGTTTGAATAATCATTCGCGGATGTTGGCCATGAAAAACACATCCACATATTCGCCATCACGGAAGGCATAGTCCCGCGCCTCGCCCTCAATCACAAAGCCATGGCGTTTGTAGAGCGCTATGGCGGCGTGATTGTCGGTATAAACCGTCAGCTCTAGGCGTCTCACCGCCAACCAGTTATGGGCCAAATCCACAGCGGCTGCCAGCAGCGTAGAACCCACGCCGATACCGCGGCACTCTTCACTCACCGCCATCCCCAGATCGGCCACATGCTTACGTCTGGGGTTGGTTTGTACCTGTAAGGAGAGTTGACCGGCCACCTCCCCTTGCCACTCTGCGACCAGTGAATAATAACCATCCGGCAGTTCGCCCAGACGCTTATACCACTTTTCGAGTGACGGAAAGGGCTGCTGCAAGGTGCCGGCATAACAGCTGGGCTGAGTAAAGAGCGCCCGTATTGCCGGAATATCCGTGTGCTCGCTGTGGCGCACCACAACCTCTTGTTGTGACTGACTCACCTTGGGTTCAAACTCTGTTACCTGCACTCTGTTATTCTCCTTAACTAAAAGCCGCCAAGCCTGTCTGGGCCCGTCCCAGGATCAAGGCATGAATATCATGGGTCCCCTCATAGGTATTGACCGCTTCCAGGTTCATCAGATGCCGGATGACATGAAACTCATCACTAATACCATTACCACCGTGAATGTCCCTGGCCTGGCGGGCGATCTCCAGCGCCTTGCCGCAGGAGTTACGCTTGATTAGCGAGATGGCCTCGATAGCCAAACTGCCCTGATCCAGCAAACGACCGGCCTGCAAGCAGGCAAACAGCGCCGTGGTGATCTCTGTCTGCATGTCCACCAGCTTTTTCTGGATCAGTTGATTGGCCGCCAGCGGCCTGCCAAACTGGACTCGGTCCAGACTATATTGCCGCGCGGCATGCCAGCAAAACTCGGCCGCGCCCAACGCGCCCCAGGCGATGCCGTATCTGGCCTTGTTGAGACAACCAAAGGGTCCCTTGAGCCCCTCGACGTTGGGCAGCAAGGCCTCGACACCCACTTCAACCCCGTCCAGCACGATTTCGCCGGTTATCGAGGCTCTGAGAGAGAACTTGCCCTCTATCTTGGGCGCCGACAACCCAAGAGTGCCCTTTTCCACTAAAAAGCCGCGGATAACCCCATCCAGCTTGGCCCAAACCAGGAAGAGATCGGCAATCGGTGAATTGGTGATCCACATCTTGTTGCCATGGAGCCGATACCCTCCCGGGATGGCTTCGGCGCGAGTCTTCATGCCGCCGGGATCTGACCCCACATCCGGCTCGGTCAGGCCAAAACAGCCAATCAGCTCTCCCCGTGCCAACCTTGGCAGGTATTTCTGTTTCTGCTCTTCACTGCCGTAGGCAAAAATCGGATGCATCACCAAAGAGGACTGCACACTCATGGCCGAACGATAACCACTGTCGACCCGCTCTATCTCCCGGGCAATCAGGCCATAGCTGACATAGTTGACCCCGGCGCCGCCATATTCAGTCGGCAGAGTCGCCCCGAGTAACCCCAGAGCACCAAGCTCTGTCATGATCTCGGGATCAAAGTATTGCTCGCGATTTGCCTGCAGGATCCTGGGTTGCAACTTGCTTTGGGCATATTCATGCACAGTGTCACGGATCATCCTTTCTTCCGGCTGCAACAGACTGTCAAACTGCAAGGGATCTTGCCAATCGAAGGGATTACGGGCCATAGCTTTGTCCTTTTTTTCAGCTGATTTTCATCATGCTACCTCAGTCCCGGATTTCTGCCCAGCGCTGAAACCTCCGCCAAACAAAGATTACGTCTGTATCAAATTGCTACTTTCATGAAAGAAATCTCTGAATTTGCGCCGGACAAATGTTAGTCTTCAGCACTATTCTTAGTCATAGCTTTTAGTAATATTTTCGGTATTCAATGTCTGTACGGCTCTGCTTATTCATAATCGGCCTCTTGTCTCTCAATGCCTGGGCGCATCCCTATTGCAAAGAGACAGAATGCATCCCTACTGATAAATGGGATCTTGGACTGGCCTTGGGTTACGGTCAAAAAACCAACCCCTTACGCCAGCAGGACGATATTCCTCTCTATGTCATTCCCAGTATTGCCTACTATGGTGAAAACTGGTTTTTTGACAATGGTAATCTGGGACTGACCCTGGCAGAGTCGGAGAACTACACCATTAATCTGATGACGGCTTACAGCAGAGAGCGGGCTTTTTTCTATCGCTGGGATCCCAGCAATGTGTTTACTTTCGGTGGCAGCTCTCAGATGTCCAAGGCCACCGAGAGTCGCGCGGCACCCATGATGTTAATGCAAGCCAATGAACCACCAAAAGTATTTAATGAATTGGAAGACAGACACTTTACATTTCTTGGCGGAGCCGAGGCTTTTTTTTACACTCAATACGGTATACTGAATCTTTCGCTTACTCATGATATGTTCAATGTTCACCAGGGCACTGAGGCCAAAGCCAGGTGGTTGTATCATCTGAATTTGGAACGCTGGAAACTTGAATTCGCCCTGAATATAGAGTGGAAGAGTAAAGAAATAGTCGATTATTACTTTGGCGTAAGACCAAGCGAGAATGCCTATTGGAGTCAGGCTTACCAGGGGAGTTCAGGCTTTAACCGCGGGCTGGAGTTTACCGGCCGTTATAGCCTCAACGAGGACTGGGATCTTGTATTGGGACTGCGTTATACCAAACTTGCCGATGAAATAGCCAAGAGCCCTCTGCTGGATGAAGATGATGTCAGGGCTTTTTTCATTGGTGCTGCCTATAGGTTTTAAACAAGGTGCGCATAGCAAACAGCTGGCGTTGGCTGTTCCTGCTGCTGATGTTGTCAATGATATTTGCAACCAAGGTGCAGGCTGACCCAGATAATAACAATCAAGAAATCAAGCTGGCTATCACACCTCAGCTCTGCATTCTCAAGAGTGAAGAGGACACCTGTTCGCTTGACGTCAGTTTAAGCTGGACAAATACAAATGGTGCGGTTTGTATCCTTTCTGATTATGAAGGGTTACAACGTTGGTGCAGTGAAACTGAAGATGTGCACAGCCTCACATTCCGGCTTACAACCAGTGAGGACATTCATTTTGTCATGGTAGATAAAGACACATGGCAAACCTTAGCCGGCGTTTACTTTAGAACGACCCCCGTATCTGACACCAATGTCAGGCGCAGATATCGCAACCCTTGGAGTTTATTCTGATGACCTCAGCTCAATCGACTCACCGAGTTTTATTGGTAGAAGACGACATTCGTCTGGCCAACCTTATTGTGGATTATCTCAAGTCCCATGGCATGCATGTAGAAGTTGAGCGCCGCGGAGACACAGTACTGACCAGACTACTCAACTACAAGCCGGACATTATCCTGCTGGACATCATGTTGCCGGGCATGGATGGATTATCACTTTGCGAAAAACTACCGGATTACTTTGCCGGCCCGATCCTGCTGATGAGCGCGCTTGGCTCCAATGAAGATCAGATCAAAGGCCTGGAACTGGGCGCCGATGACTATGTGGTAAAACCGGTTGACCCGGCGCTCCTGGTCGCACGGATCAACAATCTGTTGAGACGTCATACCAAGCCACCTATGGCCGAATCCCACTGCCTGAGTTTTGGTAAGCTGAGCATAGATCCTCACACTCAGGCAATTCGTTTAGGCGAGAAAGAGGTGGATCTCACCAGTCACGAATTTGAACTCCTGTGGCTGCTGGCATCCCAGGCCGGCCAAGTACTGAGCCGCCAATATATCTATCAGTGCCTGCTCAATATCGACTTCGACGGTAAGGATCGCAAGATAGACGTACGTATCTCCCGCCTGCGCAAGAAGCTGGGCGATAACATAGAAACGCCATTCAGGATTAAAACGGTTTGGGGCCAGGGATATCTATTTGCCCCCGAAGCTTGGAACAGCTAATCCCCAAATAGGTTACCGCGTGAAACGCCTCTTCATCAGTTTGTATCTACTGATCAGCCTGAGCTTTCTCGGGCTGGGATGGACCCTAGACGCCCTTTGGCAGCAACACGATGACGAGGCGGAACTATTGGCCGATGCGCCGCTTATGGCCATGGCTGCCATCTTGAAGCCCATGAGCCCAGAACAGCGGCAACAGGCGATCGCTGCCGCCAATGTCAATGCCACCTATCCATTGCGTCTGTTCAGTGCCGACAAGATCACCCTGGCCGATGATGGCGAGTTGGCTCCCGGTGAAGTCTTCACTACCCTGACCAACTCAGGTAGACAGATGCAGTTTATCCGCCTGGACCAACAGGTGCTAATGACAGGCCCGATAGACACAGATCCCAGAGCCAGACTACGTGGCCTATTCACCCTGTTTTTCTATCTGTCGCTGGCCGGTGTGGCCTTGGTTTGGGTCTGGCCGCTATCGAGAGACCTCAAGGTGCTCAAACAAGCAACCGAAGCCCTCGGACAAGCCAAATGGGATACCCGTATCAAGCTGTCACCCCGCTCTCAGGTAAAACCCCTGGCACAAACCTTCAATGAGATGGCGCGGCATATCGGTGCTCTTATCGACAACCAACGCCACCTGGCCAATGCCGTCTCCCACGAGATCCGCACGCCGCTGGCCAGGCTCAAGTTTGCCCTGGCGCTGATCCCCAACTATTGCCGTGAAGGCGCCGATGAAACCGCCAGAGCCGACTTTATTGCCGGCATGACAGAAGATGTCAAAGAGATGGAATCCTTGCTGCAGGAGATGCTCACCTATGCCAGCCTGGAGTCGGCCCAAACAGGGCTGAGGCAGGAGAACTGCGATCTCAGCGCCCTCTGCCGTCAAGTGATAGATAGACTGCAGAGCCTGAGCCCGATTCCAATAACCCTGGATAGCTCCGTCGCCAAACTACTCTTCACCTGTGAACCGGCCCTGATTGAAAGAGCACTGCAAAACCTGCTCACCAATGCCCAGCGCTTTGCCGAAAGCCAAATTCTAGTAACCCTAAGTGATGAAAAAGACAGAGTGACTATCGAGGTTAAAGACGATGGTGAGGGGATCCCCGAAGAGGAACAACGCAAGATATTCGAACCCTTTGTTCGCAGCGACACCTCACGCAACAACAATAAAGGCTTTGGGCTGGGACTGGCAATAATCAAGCGTATAGCCGAACGCCATCATGGGGAAATCCTGCTGTTCAGCCGCCCCGGGGAAACCCGTTTTTGCATAAGCCTGCCCAAGCGAGAACTCAATCGAGACTGAAATCACTGAAATCCAGAGATTCGTCTTCGTCGCCTTTGGCATCAAAGTCCAGGCTGTGATTCAACTGCAGCTCTTCCACCTTTAGCTGCTCCCTGCGAGCCTTTATCTGCGCCAGTTGCCAACGCCTTTTACGCGCCTTGCAAAGGCGAATAACATCCAACTTGCGGGCGTTGGAGAAGTTGAGCCAATCGAACCTCTCTTCGCGGTTCCGAAAACAACCTTTGCAATAGCCCTTGGCATCTGTCTGGCAGACACCGATACAGGGGCTGGGGATATCAAAAAAGACCAGTTGTTCCATAGGGGCGTAAATGCAGGCTCTCTCTGACGGCTGAACCTTAGGTATATCATCTCATTCTTAAAAAGGCGATTTTTTATCCACACCTTGCACAGACGGCCGCTTTGGCACAAAGTCACAGGGTAAGGTATATCCTTTCACGGAGGACAAGCGATGAAATTCAGGACACTCTTGCTGCTGTTACCCCTACTGCTGACAGCCTGCGCCCAGCAGCCGAAACAAGACTACGACCCAGGATACAGCTTAGCCAAGCTACAAAAGTTCACCCCGCTGCCGATTTCCAGCAGTGATGATCCCCTGAGCGCCGAGCGGATCAATCAGGCGATTATCGACACGCTGAAAAGCAAACAATTTATCGAAGTCAAAGAGTCAGCAGACTTCAAGGTTTCCTTTGCCTTTCGCACTACAGATAAGCCGAAAGATTCAGGCCTCTCCATCGGCCTTGGCAGCGGCACCTGGGGATCTGGCGGCGGCATAGGTGTAGGCACAAGTGTGGGTGTACCTCTGGGAGCAGATGCCAAACTCCAAACCATACAAATCGATATCATAGAAGCGAGCAGCAACCGCCTCATCTGGCGCGGCAGCGATCAGTTCAGCTTCAGCGATGGCGGCGAAGGTAAGGCTCAGGCAACCCGGGAAACAGTGATGCGGATCCTGAGCCAGTTTCCGCCTCAACCGTGAGCCATCACAGTGCGGCCGTTGGCCCATTGACGCAAAGCGTTGAGCTTTTCGGCCATCACCACAGATAAGGGGCGAGTCCGACTCAGAGCATCGAGCAGCCAGGCCTGATTGGCCTCCTGCCCCGCGGCCCTCGCGGCATAACGGGCAGAAATAACCGCCTGCTCTATCTCGGCGCCGGAGAAACCTTCACTGGCGCTTGCCAGAGTCGCCAATTCCAGCGCGGCCGGATCGATATTGCGCTTACGGCAGTGGATGCGGAAGATCTCCTCCCGGGTGGCGCTATCCGGCAGGTCGACAAAAAATATCTCATCCAGGCGTCCCTTACGCAGCAGCTCGGGGGGCAACGCGCTGATATCGTTGGCGGTTGCCACCATAAAGACTTCTGACTTGCGCTCTGCCATCCAGGTCAGCAGGGTGCCGAGGATCCGCTTCGAGGTGCCTTCATCGCTGTTACTGCTGCCCAGCCCCTTTTCAATTTCATCTATCCAGAGTACGCAGGGCGCCATCAATTCCGCCATCTCCAGCGCTTTTTTGAGGTTACGCTCCGTCTCGCCTATGTACTTATTGTAGAGTCCGGCCATATCCAGGCGCAGCAATGGCCGCTGCCAGATACCGGCCACCGCCTTGGCCGCCAGGCTCTTGCCGCTGCCCTGCACCCCTAGCAGCATCACGCCCTTGGGCGTATCGAATGCTTGCTCATCGCTGCCAAGGCGCCTGTGGCTCAGCCACTCCTTGAGTCTCGACAGCCCGGCAACATCGGCAAAGTCACAGGTGTCGTACTCAAATTGCAACACACCTTCCATATCCAAAAGCGCAAACTTGGCCTTGTTGACCACGGGAATATCCGAGTGGCACAAGGCGCCATCATCCCAGATAGCCTTACGGGCAAGACGGCGGGCATCGGCATGGCTCAGACCGCGAAGATTACCGGCAAGCAGCGGGATCACGGCTTCATCGAGACGATTCAAAACCCCTTTGGCTCGGGCCAGGCGCGCTTCTTCTATGATGAGGTTTTCCAACTGGGCCTGCCCTGGCATGGAGAGGGAGAAATGAGCGCAGTATCGGCTCAGTTCAGGGGGAACATCAAAGGCGTGGCTAACCATCACCAGGGTGTGTTGCAAGGTTTCGTGCTCAAGGGCAATCTCCTTGATCATTCTCACGTTACGCGGCGCCTCAACCACATAGGGGTGAAAGTCACAGAGCACATAGATCCCCTGCTGCTGGCTGGCCTTGATGTGCGCCAGAATATCGGTCGGTTCGGCATTGAATTTCTGCACACCTACTTCCCTGTCCAGCCGCTTGAGCCCCTGGGTAACACTCCAGCCATAGAGGGGCCGCATCAGCACACCGGCCACTCGTTTGAGCAGCTCCAATACCCTGGGCTCCTCATACGTTTCAATTATCACCAGGGGCGTACCGCCCCTGAGCACCCCGGTTAAGTCTTTGACATCCTGCATTCTGGCTTCCCGCACGATAATAGCGGACTTAAGAATAACAAAGTTTCAACATCCGCCACAGCAGCGCAAGCAGTGATCCAGCGCACAATTTATCAAGCCTTCCGCCCAAGCCGATTGCCAAAGGGTAAACTAGCAAAAAAATCCGCTGCCACAGGCAGCTACAATAACCAAAGGTACCCACACTATGTTAGGCACTCCCCTTAGCCAAGGCGCCGTGCGCGCCATGCTGCTCGGCTGCGGCGAACTGGGCAAAGAAGTTGCGATTGAACTGCAGCGCCTGGGCGTCGAAGTCATCGGCGTCGACCGCTACCCCAATGCCCCTGCCATGCAGGTCAGCCATCGTTTTCATGTGGTGAACATGCTCGATCCCGAGGCGCTGCGCGCCGTCATCGAGCTGGAAAAACCCCATCTGGTCATTCCGGAAATCGAAGCCATAGCCACAGCGACGCTGGCGCAAATGGAGGCCGAAGGCCTGAAGGTAGTGCCCACCGCCAGAGCCACCCAGTTGACCATGGACAGAGAAGGCATTCGCCGTCTGGCAGCAGAGACGCTGGGGATCCCCACCTCGCCTTACGTCTTTTGTGACACTGAGGCAGAATTCAATCAGGCGGTGGCCCAAATAGGTTTGCCCTGTGTGGTCAAGCCTGTGATGAGCTCATCGGGCAAGGGCCAGAGCGTGATCCGCGAGCAAGCCCAGATAGCCGCGGCCTGGGAGTATGCCCAGCAAGGTGGCCGCGCCGGTCAAGGCCGGGTGATAGTCGAAGGCTTTGTGCCTTTCGACTACGAAATCACCCTGCTCACCATAAGTGCAGTCAACGGCATTCATTTCTGTGCGCCTATAGGCCACAGGCAGGAAGACGGTGACTACCGCGAATCCTGGCAGCCACAGGCCATGAGCCAAACGGCCCTGGAAAAGGCGCAACAGATAGGCGCCAAAGTGGTTGAGGCGCTCGGCGGCTATGGTTTGTTTGGGGTAGAACTCTTTATCAAGGGCGATGAAGTCTACTTCTCTGAAGTCTCGCCCCGGCCCCACGACACCGGCATGGTAACCCTGATAAGCCAGGATCTATCCGAGTTTGCCCTGCATGTGCGTGCCATTCTCGGATTGCCGATCGCCAATATCCGCCAGCACGGCCCCAGCGCTTCGGCTGTGGTGCTCAAAGAAGGCGACTCAGACAACCTGCGCTACACAGGTCTTGCAGCAGCGCTGAGCGAAGCCGACACCCAGCTGCGACTGTTCGGCAAGCCGGAGATCCATGGTCGCCGCCGTCTGGGAGTTGCCCTGGCAAGGGATCTGGATATTCAAAGCGCCATAGACAAGGCGCTGCGCAGCGCCGCCAAAGTGGAAGTGATTTTTTAAAAGAGACCGCCATGAGCCAGCATTTTCAGGGTAAGTATGAAGTGGAACTCAAGTTCCGTCTGAATGAGTCTTGCAGCAAACAACAACTGCTTGAGCACCTCAATGCCATGGAGCATGAGTGCATGTTTGCCGATAATCAGGAGGACGACTGCTACTTCGATACCCCGGATGGTCAACTGGCCGCGGCGGACAAATCGCTGTGCATCCGGGAGATGCAGCCATCCAACAATCTGCTGTGGATCCTCAAGGGCCCAGGAGCGGATTGCTGTGAAGCGGTCAATATCTCGGATGCCGCCAGGGCCCATAGCATGCTCAGCGCCATGGGCTATGTGCCGGTGCAGCGGCTGCAAAAACGCCGCAGCATCTACTTTATCGGCAAGTGGCATATGACACTGGACAGCCTGGCGGGGCTCGGCGATTTTGCCGAGCTGGCGATCATGACCGACGATAGCGATAAGCTGGAGCAGCTTCGCAGCGAGCTTTGGCAACTGGCGGCCCGGTTCGGGCTGACCCAAGCCATGTTGGAGTCCCGCTCCTATCGGCAACTGTGCAACAGTTAAACTCGGTTAATAGCGTCTAAACCTGGTTAACAGAGTCTCCGCCAATAAAGGCGCGCAGATTGTCCACGGCAATATCCAACAGCTTCTGCCTGGCTTCTCGCGTCGCCCAAGCATTGTGCGGACTTATGCTGACTCCTTTGGCCTTGAGTAAGGGGTTGTCAGGCATAGGGGGTTCACTGGAGAGCACATCCACTCCGGCCCGCAACTTGCCCTGATTGAGTGCTGTGGCAAGCGCAGTTTCATCCACCAGCCCGCCACGGGCGGTATTGATCAAAATCACTCCGGGCTTTAACAGCTGCAGCGAGTCTTGATTGATCATCTTCTCGGTCGCCGCTGTCAGCGGGCAGTGCAACGAGATCACATCGGCTTCACGATACAGCTGCTCCAGTGGCGCCCAGCTGATGCCTTCGGCCAGGTCATGGCGCTCGGTTCGGGTATGCAGCAGCACCCGCATCCCCATCGCCCTGGCAATATTCGCCACTCGCGAGCCTATATCACCATAACCGACTATTCCCATCACCTTGCCCGAGAGTGACATCAGCGGTGACAGCGTAAAACAGAAGTCGGCGCACTGGCTCCAGGCCCCCGCCACCACCGCCTGGTGGTGCTGCGCCACTTGTTGGGTGTGATACAAGAGATGGGCAAAGACCATCTGCGCCACCGCATCCGGACCATAGCCAGGCACATTGGTGACTGTGATGCCAAGGTCGCCGGCGGCCTGTAAGTCAACCACATTGGTGCCCGTGGCAAGAATGCCTACGTACTTGAGCCCAGGCAGCGCCGCCAGTTGCTGCGCCCCGAGCACTGTCTTGTTGGTGAGTAAAACATCGGCGCCTTGGGCGCGCTGCAGCACAAGCTCCGCCGGAGTTCTGTCATAGATGCTAAGCTCTCCAAGCGCCTTGAGTGGCGACCAATCGAGATCGCCGGGATTGAGACAAAAGCCATCCAGAACCACTATTTTTAAGCTCATACTCACCTCTTTGTTACTCCACTCAGAAACGGTATCTTAACCCCAGATTGGCCTGTCCCTGCCACAGGGTATCGCCCTTGATATGCCATAAGCACTGATTGGCATCGCAAAACAGGCTGCTGTCGCTGCTTATCAGGGTCGCATAGCCGCGCACATCGACAAACAGGGATAGCTGCTCCAGCAGTTGATAATCCAGCCCCAGCCCAAGCCCCATGGAAAAACGGGTTTCGTTGCTGCCATACTCGGGACGCAATTGCGTCAAACCGGCACTGGCGGTGACATAGGGCCGCAGCTTGTCTTTGGGGAAATAGAGCGTGCCCCCCAGATGCAGATAATCGACGCTGAGGTCCATCAGCTTGTCAGTGCCCGGGAAACCGCTGCCACTGAGCTCTGTGCCCTGGTGGGAGTAAAGCAGATACATGTCACCCGGCTCTGACGTCGTCAGCCCCAACATAAAGCCGAAATGACCGGCCTCGGTAATATCCGCACTACTCTTGTTATTAACCGTGCTTTCGCTGGGTCTGTAGTCCAGATCATTGCCGCCAAAGCTGTAGCCGCCGAACGGCGCAACAAACACTTCGGCCTGAGCCTGACCGCTCAGGGCCAATAGCAAGGGAATTGAATAAGCAAGTTTCATGGCGCTCTCCTTGGGTGAACCCTCTTTCACGGCATGAGCCGACACCCAAGGGCGAGGCTCAGCGCATTCCTCTACTGCTCTTGACCCTGTCATAAGCCGCCTGAATATCCTGGGCCTTACGCTTGGCCAACTCCATCATCTCTTCCGGTAAGCCCTTGGCTACCAATTTATCCGGATGGTGTTCATTCATCAATTTACGATAGGCGCGTTTGACATCCTGATCGCTGGCGGACTCCGACAGCCCCAAGACTTCATAGGCATCGGAAACCGATGGTCTATGATCACCGGGCGCTTGCTGGAAGCGAAACTCTGCCTGCCAACGCTTGAGCAGCTCATCGAGCTGAAAGCTGCTGAACCCCAGCTCTCTGGCAATCACCTGCAGTATTGCATATTCCTTGTCCTGCAGCTCACCGTCTGACAGGGCTGTCTGGATTTGAATTTCCAGAAACATCTGCTGTACTTCCCGGCGACCAAAGGTAATACGCCGAAAACGGCGCAGACTGGCTTCCAGTTCAAAATCCGGCTCCTTACCCTCGCGAAACGCCTGCTGGGCATCTTTTCGCGCCGCGCCGCTGAGGCGCAGCATATCCATCAGACTGGTGGCCATGCGGATATCATTTTCAGTCACCCGTCCAGAAGCCTTGGCGATATGCCCCATAACGGCAAAAGTGGTGTTGAAAAACTCTGCCTGCCGACTGCCGGCACTTTCCCCTTGAGCAGCCGCCATCCGCTTGTCATATAGATGTCCAAGCCAGATCCCCAGCAAGGCGCCGAAGAAACGCCCGAACATAAAGCCGATGACACCGCCGAAAAATTTACCCCAAATACGCATCTGTTATCCCATAGTGTGCCCGCGCTTGGCCGGGCCAATATTCAATCTTGAACTGTCTTGTGTCCGCTTGCTGACTCGTGGTTAAACAGCCCCTTTAGCCTGCCTCAGCTCCAGCTGTTGCAACCTGTCCAGAGTGCCGACATCACACCAGTAACCCGTGAAATGACTGCCGCTGATAAGCCCCTGCGCCATCTTTTGCCGCAGCAGCGGCGCCAAGGCGAAATGTGTTTCTGTTATCCCATCGAATAACTCTGGGCGATATATTCCCACCCCGGAGAAAGTGTATCTGGGCGCGCCACTGTCGCAGACCCTCGAATGGCCGGATGTTTGCGGCTGTAAGGCGAAGTCTCCCTCGGGATGCTGCGCCGGGTTATCTACCAGAAACAGGTGCGCCAGCGTATCGGCAGCCAAATTGGGCAGCTCAGGCATGGCATCGATAAACACATCGCCGTTAATCACTAAAAAAGGCGCGTTGCCAAGTAGCGGCAGAGCCTTTTTGATCCCGCCGCCGGTTTCCAGCGCCTCAATCTCACGGCTGTAATGAATCGTCACGCCAAAACGGCTGCCGTCTCCCAGGTGTTCAATCAGTTTGTCCGCCTGCCAGGCGCAATTGATCACCAATTCAGTCACGCCCATGGCGGCCAAACGTTCAATGTGATACTCAATCAAGGGCTTACCGGCCACGGACACCAGAGGTTTAGGCAGCTTGTCGGTCAATGGACGCAGACGCTCCCCTCTGCCGGCTGCCAGAATCATCGCCTTCATTTGTGCTCCTTTGCCTCTGCTTGTGGTCTGGGCTGTGGTTGAGATTCTGGTTGAGCCGGCTGCTGAGTCAGCGGCAATAACCTTAGCCTGACCCAGGAGGAAAGCGCCTGCAACTGAGGATAACGCTCGCAGATATCGGCCACATAGCCGAGTGTAAGCGGTATATCCTTGAGATAACCTGACTTGCCATCTCTGTGGTGCAAGCGGGCAAAGATACCCGCCGCCTTCAGGTGTCGCTGCACTCCCATGAGATCGAACCAGCGACTGAAGGTGGCAAAATCAACATCTTTGCCAACCACCCCCTGCTCGCGGCACTGTTCAAAGAAGGCTTTGAGCAGCGGCTCGACTATCGCATCCGGCCAACGTATATAGCAATCTCTCAACAGCGAGACTGCATCATAGGTCACAGGCCCCAACACGGCATCCTGAAAATCTATTACCCAAAGCTTACCGTCTTTAAGCATCAGATTACGGCTGTGAAAGTCCCTATGCATGCCGACTTGGGGTTGCGCAAGCGCGCTCGCCGTCAAAATAGCAAAGCTTTCAGTCAACATGGTATGCTCAGCGGCTGTCAGGGAGACTTGCCAGTGTTTATCCAGCAGCCACTCGCTGAAAATCGCCAGCTCGCGCTCGACAAAGGCCGCATCATAGTCAGGCAAGGGGCCAAGCTCACTTTCCCGCACCGCCGCGATATCCGGCAAAATCGCCAGCGCCTTGAGATACCAAGCACTCACATTGGTTTCAGTCAACTCAGGCAACAATAACTTATCACCAAGATCCTGCTGCAGAATAAAGCCCTCCGCCTCATTGAATTCAAGCACCTTGGGCACTCGGATACCCGCTTGATGATACGCCCGCGCCAAGGCAATAAAGGGCTTGTTATCCAATAAGTTGGGCGGAGAGTCTGTGACTATGTAGTCACGACCATCCACATTGAGACGAAAATAACGCCTAAAGCTGGCATCACCGGAAATCAGCTTGGCTTGCAAAGGCTTACCGAAAAGTTGCTGCAACCAGCACGACATGGAAAGAAATCTGGGATCAGACAAGGTCATCTCATGGCTCTTGACGAAAAATTGCTTTATTATACCGAGGTAAAAAACAGGAAACAGCCAATAAATACAGAGTTTTTATGGCTGCGTTGCCCGAGGCAGGATGCAACTTTTCCCTCCGAATACTTGTCCAGACAAAGAAATCTAAATAATTGACCTAAGATGCAGATCCGATATTTTCTGGCACTGAGCCTTTTACCCCCCCTGACGCTGGCTGAACCCCTTCCTCAGGAGGGCGGCAACAACGCTCAATGTGTTATCTTGCCTCCGGTTCCCTACCATCAGGATGGGGAAAGCAGCGGCCCTTTGGCCGATCAAAAAATACAGATCCATTCGGATGCTTCTTCGGCGCAATTGGGGCTCGAGGCCAGCTTTGAAGGCAATGTGACCTTTTCTCAGGCCGGGCGCAAAATTTCCGCCGAAAGGGCTACTGTTAATCAGCAGGAACAACAATTAACCGCTCAGGGTAACTTGGTATTTCAAGACCCGCTGTTTACCGTGACCGCCGACTCGCTGATGGCGCAGATGCGTTCCAACAACGCCACCCTTGAAGGGGCACAGTACTGGCTCCACGGTCAACAGGTTCACGGTGATGCCCAGAAACTGGAAATCACCCAAAACAACAACCTGATCCTGAACAACACCAACTTCACCACTTGCCCACCGGATAATGTCTCCTGGCTGCTGGAAGCCGAGAAGATCAAAATCGACAGCAAAGAAGAGTGGGGGGAGATCTGGGACGCCAAACTCAGAATAGGCGGAGTGCCGGTATTCTACATCCCCTATATGACAGTGCCGGTTTCGGAGAAACGCAAGACAGGTTTCCTGTTTCCCAGTTTCAGCTCCAGCACCACCAACGGGGTGGAATTTGCCGCGCCGTTTTATTGGAACATAGCCCCCGAGTACGATCTGACCTTTACCCCGCACTATATGTCGTCGCGGGGCTTGTTTACCAAGACAGAATTCCGCTATCTGCTGGGCGACCCCGGCGATCGGCAAACGCCTACAGGCCAGTTCAATCTGGAGTACCTGGGCAGCGACAACATGCTCGATGGCAGCCCCAACCGCTATATGTATCACTGGGAACACAGCGACGCCCTGGATGAAAACTGGCGGGTGCTGGCCAACTATACCGATGTTTCGGACAACAACTACTTCAACGATCTCAATTCTGATGTCAATCGTGCCACGGACAACCAGCTGTCCCGGGTTGGCGAAATCGCCTATTTCACCGATAACTGGGACTTCAGTGCCAGGGTGCAGGACATTAAGGTACTGGGCAAGGAAGAGCGGCCCTATCAGGTGATGCCGCAGTTGAACTTCAACTACCGCACTCCGGGAATGTGGCAAGGCCTGGATTTCAACTTCGCCTCAGAGATAACCAACTTCCGTCACAAAGAAGATATCTACACCACGGCAACACGGGTACATATGGAGCCCAGTATCCTTTTGCCTATACATGGTCCGGCTGGGTCGCTGACCAGTGAAGTCAAGTTGATGCAAACCAACTACTGGCAACACAATATTCAGCAGCCCGACCAGGAGAGCAGTATCAGCCGTACCTTGCCTCAGGTGAGGATTCACGGTCAGATAAACTTCGAGCGCTATACCGACTA
Source organism: Shewanella chilikensis (assembly GCF_037953065.1). NCBI lineage: Bacteria > Pseudomonadati > Pseudomonadota > Gammaproteobacteria > Alteromonadales > Shewanellaceae > Shewanella > Shewanella chilikensis. The sequence continues at coordinate 3,512,466 of NZ_CP149966.1, forward strand.
CTTTAACCAGAACTATCGCCAGACGTTGGAACCTCAGTTCCAGTATCTGTATGTCGGCTATGAAGACCAGTCCAAAATCGGTCTTTATGACACGGGTGAACTGCAACAGGACTATTTCGGTCTGTTCCGCGACCGCCGGTTTTCGGGGCTGGACCGCATCGCCGATGCCAACCAGTTGACCCTGGGTCTGACCACCCGCCTGTTTGATGAACGTAACCTGGAACAACTGAAGTTCAGCCTGGGCCAGATCATCTACTTCGACGACAGCAAGGTCAGCCTCTATGAAGATGACCTCACAGAGCAGCCATCCACCTCGGTACTGGCCGCTGAGCTGGATGCCAGAGTCTACAAAGACTGGTTTGTCAGCGGTGCGATTCAATACGATACCCGTAACAGCTCCAACAAGAAGAGCGAAGCATCTCTGGACTACCGCCCCGGCCCTAACAAACTGCTGCAGTTCAGCTATCGTTATGTGCCGGATCTGCTCAACAGTAACACCAACGACAGAGTGGATATCTCCCAGGCTGGTTTCCGTACTACCTGGCCTATTACCGATGAACTCTATTTTGTCGGCAACTGGTATTACGATCTTAAAGAGGAACGCTCAGTGGAAAGCTATACCGGCTTCCAGTACGAATCATGCTGCTGGGCAGTGCGTTTGAGCTACCACTACCGCATCAAGACCAACTATGAGGACGACCTCAGGAGTGCGGCCCCCAACGAACGCGAAATGTTCGAAACCGGCGTCTACCTCAACTTTGTGATCAAAGGTCTCGGCGGCTCAGGCCCGCTGGGGGTCAACGACATGTTGGATGAAGGTCTGTTCAACTACCGCAAACCACTTTATCTGAGGAATTAATCAAGATTTGTGGTAGATTGCTGAACCTCGGACAGGACAGAGAGTCCAATCTGGACAACCCGGGCCGCTGCCATCGGCGGCCAACGAAACGAAAATGTGGCAAGGATTTTGTGGATGAAACCCTGTAAGAAACTGATTTTTGGATTTTTTGCTCTAGTCATGAGCCAGGCTTCCCTGGCTGCACCACAACTGCTGGATCGCGTTGCGGTGCAAATCAACGACGGCATAGTGCTGGAAAGTGAAGTCCAGAACATGGTCGACACAGTCAAGGCCAACGCCAAAGCCGCCGGCCAGAGTCTGCCTTCAGATCAGGCACTGCGTACCCAGGTTATTGAGCGTTTGATCCTGACCCGTCTGCAACTGCAGATGGCAGACCGTATCGGCCTGCATATCGGGGATCTGCAGCTGGACCAAACCATAGAAAACATTGCCAAGCAACAGAACATGACTGTCGCCCAGATGCGCGCCGAAATTGAAGCCGATGGCAGCAGCTTCAGCCAATACCGCGAGCAACTGCGTGAAGAAGTAACCATAGGTGAGATCCAGCGTATTCAAGTACAGCGCCGAATTCAGGTTTCACCCCAGGAGATCAATAACCTGGTGAAGCTGATCAAGGAACAGGGCCTGAAAGACGTGGAATACCAGGTTGGCCACATTCTGATTGAAGTGCCTTCCAACCCCACTTCAGAGCAACTGGAAGGAGCCAGCAAGCGTGCCAATGCCGTACTGGAGCGCCTGAAATCCGGTGCCGACTTCCGTGAAACCGCCATCGCTTCTTCCGCCGGTCCCAAGGCACTGGAAGGCGGTATCTGGGATTACATGAACATCAATGAGATGCCTACCCTGTTTGCCGAAGTGATCACAGATGCCAAGAAAGGCGACATCATAGGCCCTATCAAGAGTGGTGCCGGATTCCATATCATCAAGATCATGGACGCCCGCGGCCTGCAGACCAAAGAAGTCGAGGAAGTCAGAGCCCGCCATATCCTGCTCAAGCCGTCACCGATTCTGTCTGAAGACAGAGCCAAGGCGATGCTGCAACAGTTCCTCAAACAGATCCGCAGCGGCGAAGCCAAGTTTGAAGATCTGGCGCGCCAGTACTCGGAAGATCCCGGTAGTGCTACCAAAGGCGGTGAGCTGGGTTGGGCCGACCCAAGCATTTATGTGCCCGAGTTCGCCCAGACACTTAACAGCCTGAAGCAGGGTGAAATCAGTGAGCCGTTCCGTTCAACTCACGGCTGGCACATCACTCAATTGGAAGAGAGACGCAAGACAGATGCCACAGATCAGTTCAACACCAACCGTGCGCATCAGTTGATCTTCCGCCGCAAATTCAATGAAGAGTTACAAAACTGGCTGGACGAAATGCGGGCCGACGCATACATTGAACTCTTCGACCCAGAAACTGATAGAGGTTAAGTCGCTTGGATATTAAACGTATTGCCATTACCCCCGGAGAGCCTGCCGGCATAGGCCCGGATCTGGTAGTACAGCTGGCGCAGCGCGACTGGCCGGCCGAGCTGGTTGTGTGCGCGGATCCTGCCTTATTGCAGGCGCGCGCCAAGATGCTGGGGCTCAGTCTCCAGCTCAAGCCTTATCAGCCAAGCCAAGCAGCCAAACCACAACAAGCCGGTAGTTTAACCATAGTGCCCTTCCCCATGGCCTGTGAGCCTCGCTGCGGCGTGCTCAATGAGCAAAACAGCGCCTATGTGGTCGACACCCTACGCTATGCGGGTGAAAAAAACATGAACGGCGAGTTTGATGCCGTGGTGACAGGCCCGGTCCACAAGGGCATTATCAATCAGGCCGGGATCCCTTTTTCCGGGCATACCGAGTTTTTTGCCCATCAGGCCGGTTGCCAGGATGTGGTGATGATGCTCGCCTGCCCTGGTCTGCAGGTAGCCCTGGTGACTACTCACATTCCACTGGCTTACGTTTCCAAGGCGATCACCCGCGAACGCCTGCATCAGATCATTAAGATACTGCATCAGGACTTGGTGAATAAGTTTGCCCTGGACAACCCCAAGATTTATGTCTGTGGCCTCAACCCCCATGCCGGTGAAGATGGCCATCTGGGACGGGAAGAGCTGGATGTGATCATCCCGGCGCTGAACGAGCTCAGAGAGCAGGAGCAGATGCGCATTATAGGCCCCCTGCCTGCCGATACCCTGTTCCAACCCAAGTATCTGCAAGACGCCGATGTGGTGCTGGCCATGTACCACGACCAAGGCCTGCCTGTGCTCAAGTCACAAGGCTTTGGCAAATCGGTTAATATCACTCTGGGCCTGCCCTATATCCGCACTTCGGTGGATCATGGCACGGCGCTGGAACTCGCAGGCACAGGCAAGGCCGATATCGGCAGCTTCGTCTGTGCACTCAACAAGGCCATAGAACTGGCCGGTAAAAACTGATCCAACTGAGTATCAATGAGCAATAAAGTACACTTAGGCCATACCGCCAGAAAACGTTTCGGACAAAACTTCCTGACCGATGACAATGTGATCAACCGTATTGTGGCGGCTATCGCCCCGGATAATGAGCATGTCATGGTCGAAATCGGCCCGGGTCTCGCGGCTCTGACCGAACCTGTGGCCAGCGCCATCGACAAGCTGACCGTGGTCGAACTGGACAGAGATCTGGTGGAGCGTCTAAAGCAGCATCCTGTGTTGAAAGACAAACTGGAAATTCATCAGGGTGATGCCCTGCAGTTTGACTTCAACAAACTGATGGTAGAAGGCAAGAAGCTCAAGGTCTTCGGTAACCTGCCATACAATATCTCCACACCGCTGATGTTCCATCTGTTCGAATACGCCGAGCAGATCACCAACATGCACTTCATGTTGCAAAAAGAGGTGGTGTTGCGGCTTTCGGCCAGCCCGGGAAGCAAGGCCTATGGCCGCCTGACCGTCATGGCCCAATATTATTGCCAGATAGTGCCGGTACTGGAAGTGCCACCGGGCAGCTTCACGCCGCCACCTAAGGTCGATTCCGCCGTGGTGCGCCTGGTGCCCTATGAAACCAAACCCTGGCCGGCCAAAGACGTTGCCATGCTCAGCAAGGTAACCAGCACCGCCTTCAACATGCGCCGCAAGACCCTGAGAAATAACCTCAAGGGGCTACTTGATGATGCCGATTATGAGGCCCTGGGAATTGATCCCGGCCTCAGACCCGAGCAGATCAGCGTCGAGCAATATGTTGCCATCGCCAACTTGCTGAGCGACCGTCAGGCATAACATCCGGACGCCGGGCGGCGTCCTTCCTTTCCATCAGAGATTTTGGCCAGGAACTTAAGATGAATCCCCAGAAGAGCCGTATCAGAGTCGAGGTGCAGACCCAGTATATAGAACACCAGTCCGCGCCGGATGAAGACAAGTATCTTTTCAGTTACACCATCACTATTATCAACCTGGGTGATGAGGCAGCGACCCTCAAGAGTCGCCACTGGGTGATAACTGATGGCAATGGCCAACAAAGTGAAGTCCAGGGCGCCGGTGTCGTCGGTGAGACCCCGAGGATCAAGCCCAATACCGCCTACCAATACAGCAGCGGCACAGTGCTGGAAACGCCGCTGGGATTTATGGAAGGCCGTTATCTGATGGAAACCGATGCGGGCGAGAGTTTCTACGCCCAGATCCCTCCTTTCCGCCTGGCCGTACCCGGCCAGGTACACTGATGGGCAGATAACAGTGGCTCACTATTTTGTCGGCGATATTCAGGGCTGTTTCAACGAGTTGCAACGCCTGCTGGAGAAAGTCGATTTTAATCCCTCCAGGGACGAGCTTTGGGCGGTCGGCGATCTGATCGCCCGCGGTCCGGATTCTCTCTCGACCTTGAGGTTCTTCCGCGACCTCGGCGATTCGGCCAAGTCTGTGCTGGGTAACCATGATCTGCATCTACTGGCGGTAAAGGCCGGGCTCAAACGGGTCAAACCCAGCGACAAGCTGCAACCGCTGCTGGAAGCGGCGGATATCGGCAGCCTCATCGACTGGATTCGAAGCCAGCCCCTAATGCGCGAGTTGCCCGAGCATAAACTCATCATGACCCATGCAGGCGTGCCGCCCCAGTGGGATATCCAAACCTTACGCCAGGAAGCGAATGCCGTCAGCCAGGCGTTGCAGCGAGCCGACTATTTAGACAGTCTCATCGCCCGGATGTACACAGAAGAGCCGGAAGACTGGTCTGATGCGCTCAGCGGCCTGCCCAGACTCAGGTACTGTATCAACGCCCTGACCCGGATGCGTTACCTCTATCTCGACGGCACTCTGGATTTCAGTTGCAAAGTGCCGCCGACCAAATGTGACGACCCCAATCTCAAACCCTGGTTTTTATTCCCATCCAACACCGCTGACTACACCAAGGTCTTTGGCCATTGGGCCGCCCTGATGGGTAAAGTCGACGGTAAAAAACTGCAGGCGCTGGATACCGGCTGCTGTTGGGGAGAACACCTAACACTCTGGCACCTGGAAACCAATCAAAAAATTACCCAATCCAGGTTAAAAAAAGGTTAAGCTTAGCAAACATACGCCGATAACCAATTGGTAACGTGCCTATGAAAACTAAAAGATTTTTCCAAGAGAAAAACCATAACCTTTTCCGGAGTAGCCTATGAAGTTGAACGTAGCAACCCGAGTCATAGCAGGGTTTGCCTTAGTCACCCTGCTATTGATTCTGCTTGGTGCTGTTTCCTGGTTCACCAACAATGAACTGAAAAACACCACCGAAGTTCTGCAACAACTGAGTATTCCGGCACTGAAATCAACCGGCTCGCTGAGTGAGACCCTCAGCGAACAACAAAGATTGGTTCTGGTAGGCTACCATGTCACCAAGGCCAATAAGCTTCCGCCGCTCCAACAGCAGTTTGCCAGTCAAAAGCAAAGCTTCAAGGCGCAATTTGCCAGTCTGTCGAAGCTGGTACAGCAGGAGCCCGGGCTCAAAGAGATCCTGCCCCAGGTAGAGCGCAATTATCAGGCTTTTATTAACACCAGCGAACGCATGATGGCTGACCACCTCAGAGCGCTGGAACAGCAGGAAAGCCTCAATGAACAGCGAGATCAACTGGAAACAACCGCCGATGATGCCGCCAGTTTGCTGCTGGACCTGATGGATCTTGAGCAAAGTGAAAACACCACTGAGCGGGAAATTGCCGCCTCAGCTGCAGCACTGGACAGCAATGTCACCAATGTGATCAGCACTGTTTACGATCTGGTGGCTACCGAAGAGCGCAGCAAGTACGAAATCATAGTCAAAGAACTCAGCTATATCAGCAACGAAGCCGAGGCCAAACTGGAGTACATCGGTCGCCATGGCGCCGGCGTCATTGATGCCGATGTGCTCAGCGAAATAAACGCCGAGCTTGGCAAGCTCAGCCAGCATCTTAAGGGCAATAACTCGATTCAGGCCCAGAAAGCGACCCAACTTGAACTTCAAGCCAGTACTCAGGCAGCACTGGCTCAGGTGGAAACCGACAAACAAAATGTCAATCAGGCAATGGCTGCCCTTTCCGGAGCCATCGAAACCCTGACCAATGAGATCAACGCCAAAACCCTGGCTAGTATCGACTCGGCCAGTATGCAGACCCTTTTGGTGGTTCTGGTGGCAATAGTGGTTGCCATCGCAGTGAGTATTGCCGTGGTGAAACCTCTTACCGCCTCACTCAACCGTATCAATCAAGCATTGAATATCCTCGCTTCCGGTGACTTGACCCATAAGCTGGACGACTCTGGCCAGGATGAGTTTGCCGAGCTTTCCCGCAACTGTAACCGCCTTATCGACAGTCTCAGAGGCCTTATTCGCGGCATTTTGGATAGATCTAACCAATTGGCAGCCGCTGCCGAACAAACCTCGGCGGTCACCTCACAAACCACTATCGGGATCCAGGAGCAGAAGAGTCAGGTGGATCAGGTAGCCACAGCCACCACAGAGCTGAGCTCCAGTGCCCAGCAGGTATCCCACAGCGCCGATCACGCCCTGAGCCAGATTAAACAGGCCGATGAAAAAGCTCAGCATATGCGAATCATTGCCGAGGAAAACCGTCGCACCATAGAAGCGCTGGCTGAGGAAGTTGCCAAGGCAGGAGAAGTGATTAACAAGGTGCACTCCGACAGTGACGCCATAGGCTCAATTCTGGATGTGATTCGTGGCATTGCCGAGCAGACCAATTTACTGGCACTCAACGCCGCCATCGAGGCCGCCAGGGCCGGTGAACAGGGACGCGGCTTTGCCGTTGTCGCCGATGAGGTACGCAATCTCGCATCCCGTACCCAGGAGTCGACCCAAGAGATCCAGCAGATGATCCAGGTGCTGCAAACAGGCACCCAAGAAGCAGTCGCTGTCATGGAACAGGGGCGCGCCCAGACCAACTCCTGCGTCGCCAAGACAGAGCAAGCTAATCAGGCTCTGGAAGCCATCAGCACATCTGTACATCAAGCCTTTGATGCCGGCACCCAAATCGCCAACGCGGCTCAGGAGCAGAACCAGGTCAGTCAACAGGTTTCAGAAAAACTGGAACAGATCGCGCTGATCTCGGAAGAAACTGCCTCAGGCGCCGAACAAACCGCCCAATCCAGTCACCAGGTAGCACAACTCGCCGAAGAGTTGCAGGCTTCCGTTGGCGAGTTCAAAGTTTAATGCCAATAGTTGGCCTGAGCCGAGAATGTTTTATCGTCTGAATAGAGAAAAAATTCGGCGCTCAATCCTGAGGTCGGTGGATTGACACCCCACAGACTCCAAAGCAGAACCAAGCTTTAGGGGCTCAAACAAGGTATAAGTTCGTCATTGGTTATTTCCCTCATCGATTACTTCTGTGTTTCGCCTCTCTACAGCAACGGGCACAAGCAACAAAAGTGACACAAAAACCTGTTTTATTTATTGACAATCAACCTCTGTCGCTTGTTAGCTTGCAGATAAGGAAATTAGCGGGAGCTTTCAATGGAATACAGACGTATCCCCCACTCCACTCTGGAAGTGAGCAAACTGTGCCTCGGCACCATGACCTGGGGCGAGCAAAACAGCCAGGCCGACGCCTTCGACCAGTTGGATATGGCCCTAGCCGAAGGGATTAACTTTATCGACACTGCCGAGATGTATCCGGTGCCGCCAAAACCCGAAACTCAGGGTGAGACCGAACGCATCCTTGGCGCCTACCTCAAGGCCCGCGGCAACAGAGACAACCTGGTGATAGCCACCAAGGTGGCGGCTCCCGGCGGCAAGAGTGACTATATCCGCAGTAAAATGGCACTGGACTGGCGCAATATCCAGCTGGCGGTGGATGCATCATTGCAGCGCCTGGGCGTAGACTGTATCGATCTCTACCAAATCCACTGGCCCCACAGAAACTGTAACTTCTTCGGCGAACTCTTCTATGAGCAGCAGGAGCAGGAGTCGATGACTCCCATCCTGGATACCCTGGAAGCCTTGAGCGAAGTGATCCGCGCCGGCAAGGTGCGCTATATCGGGGTTTCCAACGAAACCCCATGGGGCCTGATGAAATACCTGCAACTGGCCGAGAAACATGGCCTGCCGCGAATTGTCAGCGTGCAGAATCCCTATAACCTGCTGAATCGCAGCTTTGAAGTAGGCATGAGTGAAATAAGCCACCGCGAAGAATTGCCACTGCTGGCCTACTCGCCATTGGCCTTCGGTACCCTCACAGGCAAGTATCTCGACGGTCAGTGGCCAGCAGGTGCCAGGTTGACCCTGTTCAAGCGCTTCGCCCGCTATACCGGCACCGAGTTGGCGCTTGAGGCCACCGAAGCCTACGTCAAGCTGGCCCAAAAATTCCACCTGAGTCCGGCGCAGATGGCACTGGCATTCGTCAACTCCCGTCCCTTTGTGGGCAGCAATATCATAGGTGCCACCAATCTGGAGCAGTTAAAGGAGAACATTGCCGCCTCGCAGCTTAAGCTGAGTGATGAACTGCTCAATGAACTCAACTCGCTGTCGAGCCGCTTTCGCCTGCCCTGTCCTTAAGGGCTGAGATATTTCGCCTTGCATTGGGCGCACAAATCCATAAAGATCTGTGCGCCCTTTTGATTGAAGATCCACAGCAATGAGCACTCCACAGTTGCGCGCCCAGTTTCCCGCGCTCACCCAAATGCTGGGGGATTATCCCCTGGTCTATCTCGACACGGCCGCCACCAGCCAAAAGCCTCAGCGGGTGCTGGAAGCGATGGCGCGTTTTTACCGTGAAGATTGCGCCAATGTGCACAGAGCGGCCCATCAGCTTTCCGCCCGGGCGACCCAGGCCTACGAAGCTGTGCGTGATGCCTTGCAGCATTTTATCCATGCCGCTCGGCGGGAAGAAATTATCTTCACCCATGGCACCACCGAAGCCATCAACCTGCTGGCCTGGGGCCTTGGTAAACGCTTTGGCAAGGATGACCTCATTCTGGTCGACAGCTGCGCTCATCACGCCAATCTGCTGCCCTGGCAACAACTGGCCAAACGCAGTGGTGCCAGGCTGGACCCCATACCACTGGATAAAAATCTGCGCCTCGATAAGGCGGCCTTTAGCCTGCTGCTCCAGCAAAAGCCCAAATTGGTGGCCCTCAGCCATGTTTCCAATGTATTGGGTACAGTCAATGACATACAAGCCCTGTGTCAGGATATTCGCGCCGCCGGCGCCATCAGTGTGGTGGACGGTGCCCAGGCCGCCGCCCATCTGCCGCTGGATATGCAGCAACTGGGGTGCGACTTTTATGCCTTTTCCGGCCACAAGATGTATGGCCCCAGCGGCATAGGCGTACTCTGGGGCCGCTATGAATTGCTCGACACCTTGGAGCCACTGCTGACCGGCGGTGAGATGATAAAAACCGTCAGTTTCCAAGGCAGTACATTTGGCGACTTGCCCAACCGCCTCGAGGCCGGCACCCCGCCGATAGCCGAGGTCATAGGTCTGGGAGAGGCCGTCGCCTTTCTAAAACAGCAGGACAGACAAGCCCTGGCACTTGCCGAACAAAAACTGCTAAGCAAGTTGCAACAGGGGTTATCCGCCATTGCCGGGGTCGAACTTTACGGCGCTCACAGGGATAATCTGGGCGCCGTGGCCTTTAACCTCAAGGGTGAGCATCACCAGGATGTAGGCATACTGCTGGATCAACAAGGCATAGCGGTACGCTGCGGCCATCATTGCGCCATGCCACTGATGTCGCTGATGGGTATCAAGGGCTGCTGCCGGGCCTCTGTGGGGATCTACACTGATGAGCAAGATATCAAACGTTTTCTCGATGCCTTAAAGGCAAGCGCCGAACTATTGGGATACTGAACCATGACAGAGCAAACACTCACTGCTGCCGACTTTATCCAGTTTGCCAAGCAAACCCAGGCGCCCCTGGCCGACTTATTTGAAGCCGTTTCCTCAGCCAATAATTGGCAGGACAGATACCGCCAGTTGATGCAAGGAGCCAAACTGTTGCCGGCCCTGCCACCCGAGCTGCAAACAGAAACCGCCCGGGTACGCGGCTGTGAAAGCGCCGCCTGGCTCTACCACTGCCAAGTCGAGGGCAAACATCTGTTTATTGCCGACAGCGAGGCCCGCATCGTCAAGGGGCTAATTGCCCTGTTGCTGCATGCGGTGAATAACAGCGACAGCCAAACCCTGGCGCAATTTGAGCCCAAGGCTTATCTCAAGCGACTGGGTTTGGAGGGGCAACTGAGCCCATCCCGCAGCAACGGCCTCTATGCCCTGATAAGCAGGATCATCGAGCTCAGCCGAGAGTAATGGCATGCTGATTTTTTCAGCGTTTCAACTATCCAGCTCACATCGGAGAATAATTTTGCGGCCTGGTTGGCATTTTTCCAATTAAGCTTCACTTACCATCTGGTTCCAGAGTCGGAGCGTAGCTCAGCCCGGTAGAGCGCTGTCTTCGGGAGGCAGGGGTCGCAAGTTCGAATCTTGTCGCTCCGACCAATCAAACCGCTACCCAAGCGGCATAAAGACTCAAGGGCAGGTTCATTGAACTTGCCCTTGTTGTTTCTGTTTCGTCACACTGCCACAACCATCATCAAGCCGGCCAGCAACAAACAAGTGCCGAGCACGTATTGCAGTTGTTTCTTGGCCAGCACTTTACAGGTTACCTCCCCCACCATGCTGAGGATCAACACAGTCGCGCCGATCCCCACCAGATAGCCCAAAAACAAATTGGAGCCACTGAGGGTCCAGTCGGCTACGCCCAGATTGGTGCTGCCCAGGGTGTAGCCATGAGCAAATGCCAACATGGCAACCATGGCCGCAGCGATATGGGTGGCAAAACAGATATTGCCGGCAATCAACATGCCGAGCACAAACATGGACAGGAGAACAAAGGATTTACTGACGATAAGCGCCACAGAGGTTTGCGCCGTCAAAGTGCCGGCCAACATCACCAGCACAAAAGATAGCGGCACCACCCACAAGGCTTTGCCGCCAAGCTGCGCCGACCAGACGCCGACTCCTACAGCCACCAGCAGACTGGCCAACAACATCAATGGGTTGAGTTGCATCACCTGCTCGGGAAAGCGTCCCACAACCCCCAACGACAACAGCAGACTGGCGCCAACACCCAAGAACAGCCAAGATCTGCCAGCAAACAAGGACCGCATCATAAGCACCTCTCACTTGCCGAGTGACTATGCTTTAACTTTATACCTTAGGGCCAGAAAATGCTTGACCTGGCACAAACTCCTGACAAATAACCCAGCTTTATTAACTTGCATAACACAGACTCAAGCCTTACTATCCTTGGGTCTTTAAATCGATTGTTATTTCAAAGCCTATGTATTCCCCAGCAGACTCACTGCTCATGCTACAGACTTGGTGGCGCAGCCCAAACCGGCGGCGTCAGGATTAAACATAGGTAAAATCATATCTTCCGGGCCGCCATAAGGCGGCCTTTGTGTATCTGTACGTCTTATGGCTCCGGCAATTTCAAGGAGAACAAGATGAAACAGATCATACTCACAGGCGACAGACCCACAGGCAAACTGCATATCGGTCACTATGTCGGTTCACTCAGGCAAAGAGTCCAAGTTCAGGACGAGTTCGATCAGAACGTGATGATTGCCGACTATCAAGCCTTAACCGACAACGGCCATAACCCGGCCAAGGTGACCGAAAACATTCTCGAAGTCATGGCCGACTACCTGGCGGCCGGGCTGGATCCCATCAAGACACGTTTTTGCCTGCAAAGCACACTACCGGCGCTGTCGGAACTCACCTGCATCTACTTGAACTTGGTGACGGTTGCCCGGCTTGAGCGCAATCCCACAGTCAAGGCCGAAATTCAGCAAAAAGGTTTTGAGCGCAGCCTACCGGCGGGTTTTCTGGTCTACCCCGTCAGCCAGACCGCTGATATTACCGCCTTTCGCGCCACTCATGTGCCAGTGGGTGAAGATCAGTTGCCCATGCTGGAGCAAAGCAATGAAATCGTCCGTCGCTTCAACAATCTGGTGGGGACTGAAGTGCTCAAGGAGTGTCAGGCTATTCTCAGTGACGCAGGCCGCCTGCCTGGGCTCGACGGTAAGGCCAAGATGTCCAAATCCCTTGGCAATACCATAGAACTGGGAATGAGCAGTGACGAACTCAAGCAAGCGGTGTTTTCCATGTATACGGATCCCAACCATCTGAGGGTGGAAGAACCAGGCAGAGTCGAGGGCAATACGGTGTTCAGTTATCTCGATGCTTTCCACCCGGACAAGGCGCTGGTAGCCGAGCTCAAGGCCCATTATCGCCGAGGAGGCCTCGGGGACATGAAGTGCAAACGGATACTCAATGACTGCCTGCAGGAGTTACTCGCGCCCATGCGTGAACGGCGCAGTCAGGCTATGGCAGACAAGGGGCAACTGCTGGCGATACTGCAGCGGGGCACGGAAGAAGCCAGAGCCATCAGTGATGCTGTACTGCAAGATGTCAAAGCCGCCATGGGGCTTAATCTGTTTCGCTAACCAATGGGTCACTCAGCTGTACTAGCTCAGCCCAAGGGGCCATAAGCCCGCCCCTTGGCTGAGCCTCTCGCAGCGCAATCGGTCGGACTTTTCGCCGGCCGGCATTGCCCGCCAAGATGCAACACACTGTCACCGTCTGAGTGACTAATCCTGGCATACCAACAGAGTTAGAATAGTCACATACAGCGAGATCCCCTCTGTAATACCCCTTAAAGGCGTTAAATCCACTTGGCCTTAACCAACTGAATCTAACCACCTCATTTGCTTACCCCAAACAAGGCTCGGTTTGCATTCGATTTGGCACAGGTAAATAGTTCTATTTATTCAGAAAAATGCCTTTATGGCGACATTGTTATGATTTTACGGATTTAAACTGCCGACATCATTCGAGAGGCAGAAACGAGATGAAACACTCACAGAAACGATTCCCCTTGCTGGCACTCATGCTCAGCTTGATATTGCCGGGCTCTATATTGCCGGGAGATGCCAACGCCGCCGAACAGGGCGTGGCAATCAACTATATCCATGGCGAAGGCCAGGCCAACGGTATCAAACTGGCTTATCAGCTGTATCTGGATACCCTGACACCTATCAGTGAAGATTTGGAACTGACCCTGGAAGCCAGTATCAACTTTTGGGAATATGGCGAAAATAACCAGCATGATGTCAATCATGTGCTGGCCATGTCACCCATATTGAGATATCCGCTGATGAGGGGGCAGTGGCTGGACTTTTATCTGGAGGCCGGGATCGGCTTTGCCCTCTTGGATGACAGCCAATTTGCCGGTAAGGATGTCGGCTCACACTATCAGTTTGAAGACAGATTGGGCTTTGCCTTCAAATTTGGCCGGGAGCGCAAACAGACTGTCTCCATCACCTACCTGCATTATTCCAATGCCGGCCTCAGCAAGCCCAACCCTGGGCTCGACTTTGTCAACCTGGCCTACAGCTACCGTTTCTAACCCCTTTTTAGGGAATCGGGCCAATCAATTTAGCGGATGATTGGCCCGAAAATAGGCCCACTCTTCCACAATGCTGCCATCCGGCAGGTGACAATAGCCTATTGTGCCCTTTTGTTCCTGAATCAGCTGCAGCCTACCGCCGGATTCGACACAAAATACCGCTGCCGGATTAGGGCTTCCCACAGCATCTTTCAGACTCTCGGGCTCGGTTTTTGCCGCCTCTTCAGAGCAGCCCCCCAACAACAACAGAGTGCCCACAGTCATTACCGTTAATACTCGCATCTTGGCTCCTTACTCAGTCCCTTGGGCGCGCTCAATTGCAGCCAAAGATTGTCCGCGGTCAGCACTCCCCCTCTTCAGGCTACAAAGGCACGAACAATTTATCCAAGTTAATAAATTGAAAATGATAAATATTGTTAAAAACGAGCAGCAGTTTTTGCCAGGCAGATCGTGATTTTTCCAATTTGATCAGGCTTGTTTTTTTGGTGTTTGACAGTAAAGCGGGTAAAGTGTCGCGGTTATCACCTTTTTTGATACAAGGCATTAGCCTGCAATTGATAAAAGACCTACAAACATAATAATACAGACAAGGGAAGAGTATGAGCGACTCCAACTCCTGTGCGGGCAATGACCTGCGCGAAGTCAAGCAACTGGGAATGTGGGCCTCCATCGCCAGTTTAAGCTATATCTTCTGGCTGGTCGGCGGTATGGAACTGGTTGAACGTATCGCCTACTACGGCGTTAAGGCCAGTGCCGGACTCTATGCCAAGGCACCGGCTTCCGAAGGTGGCCTAGGTATCAGCCTCAGCGATTACGGTATCATTATTTCAGTCTGGGCCTTACTGCAGACCTTTGTGCCGGTATTTACCGGCGGGATCTCAGATAGGGTCGGCTACAAAGAGACCATCTTTGCCTCAACCATTATCAAGATCTGTGGCTACCTCTGTATGGCCTTCTTCCCCAGCTTCTGGGGCTTTTTGTTCGGCGCCATGTTGCTGGCAGCCGGTACCGGCATCTTCAAGCCCGGCATCCAGGGGACGCTGGTGCTGTCCACCAACCGTAACAACACCTCCATGGCCTGGGGTATCTTCTATCAGGTGGTGAATATCGGTGGCTTCCTTGGCCCCTTGGTGGCAGTGCATATGCGGCAGCTGTCCTGGGACAATGTATTCTACGCCTGCGCCGCCATTATCTCGCTCAACTTCCTGTTCCTGCTGACTTACAAAGAGCCGGGTAAAGAGCAACGTCTGGAGCGGCAACGTAAGATCAAATCCGGCGAACTCAAGCAGGAAATGCTTTGGAAAGATGCCTGGAGCGAGCTGAAAAAGCCGGTAGTCATCTACTATATGCTGGTGTTCTCCGGCTTCTGGTTCCTGTTCAACTCTCTGTTTGACGTGCTGCCTATTCATATCGCCGAATGGGTGGATACCAGCGTAATTGTCACCAGCCTGTTTGGCCCTGAAGGCACCAGTAATGGCATACTGCAATTCTGGCTCGGGCTGAACAACGAAGGCACCAAGGTCATGCCGGAAGGCATGCTCAACCTCAACGCGGGTCTGATTATGACCAGCTGCTTCCTGATAGCCGCCCTGACCGCCAAGTACCGCATCACCAGCGCCATGTTGGCCGGCTGTCTGCTGTCTATATTTGCCTTTGTGTTGATTGGCGCCACCCATGCGGCCTGGTTTATCGTGTTGGCTATCGCCATGTTCTCCCTCGGCGAAATGATGATAAGCCCAAAAAAGAACGAGTTTATGGGCAATATCGCCCCCGAAGGCAAGAAGGCCATGTACCTCGGCTTTGTGATGTTGCCACAGGGCATTGGCTGGGGCCTGGAAGGCTATTTCGGCCCCAAACTTTATGAAATTTTTGCCTCCAAAGAGATCTTCTCTCGTGAGATGCTGCTGGATAAGGGCATGTCACAGACCGATGTGGCCGCCATTCCGCAGGGGGAAGCCTTTCATAAACTGGTTGAGTTCACCGGCCAAAGTGGCCGCGAGCTGACAGAAATCCTCTACCAGAGCCACAACATAGGTATGGCCTGGTACATCATAGGCGCCATAGGCACCATTTCCGCCGTCGGCATCTATATCTACGGTAAGTGGCTGCTGAGAATGCAACAAGCCCAAGCCTAATTGGAAACGCCACCTTAGGGTGGCGTTTTTATATATTGATTGTAAATGAGAGCTTGATCCCGCCAAGGGAACGGGCCAAATCCTATGCTTAAAATAGCCATAAATAGAATGCAACCATTTGTATCCAAGGAAGTTTTATGCTTTTTAACCATCGTCTTCACCGACAGATAGATTCATTGAAACAACGACTCGAGGAACAGGGCCAGCAGCACCAGGCGACACTGGAGCAACTGCAGCTGCAACTGGGGCAGCTCAAACAGGAAAGGGACCAGGCACTGGCGCAAAACCGCGACTTCGCCGCCATGCTGGCCTGCCAGAACCAGGGTGGGCTCATGTTGCAATCGGTACGCGAGGCCATGGCCGAAGACGCCGGACATCTGCTTGAGGAGCAGAGCAAACTGCAGCAGCTCAACGCCCTGTTCGAGCAAACCCGCAGCGCGGTTGCCAGGCTGGGAGAGCGAGCCCATCTGCTCAGTTCACAGTCACAGCATAGCCTGAGCACTGTGGCGCAGCTGGATACCAGTACCCAAAGCATCAGCCAGTTTGTCAGCGCCATTCAGGGTATTTCGGCACAGACCAACCTGTTGGCGCTCAATGCCGCCATCGAAGCCGCCCGCGCCGGAGAGGCAGGTCGCGGCTTTGCCGTGGTGGCCGATGAAGTCCGGCAGTTGGCGGCCAAGGCCAGTGACGCCAGCCAACAGATAGAGCAGTTGGTGCAACAGATCATCACTCAGTCGGAAAGCATACGAACCCTGACAGATGACAACCAAGGCTGCGCCGATGAAGTGGCCAGCTCAGCGGTGCAGATAGACACTGTGGTCACTCAGGTGTTGGCGCAATCGGCGCAGATGCAGCAGGTGATCAGCCATGCCGCGACTGTGTCTTTCCTCAACACCACCAAGCTCGATCATGCGGTATGGAAGCAGAATATCTATGAACTGCTGCAAAACCAGTGTTTTGATCAGCCGGTAAACAGCCACCATGACTGCCGTTTGGGTAAGTGGTACTACGAAGGACAAGGCGCCAGCCTCTATAGCTCACTCCCGGGTTTCCGCGAGTTGGAAGCGCCACATGCATTGGTGCACGAGAGTGGCCGCCAGGCGCTGGAGCACGCCGCTGCCGGCGACACCACAGAGCAGGTGATGGCGCTGCAACGGATGGAAGATGCCAGTATGCAGGTGGTACAGGCCATAGATAGCATTATCGCCGCAGTTCAGTAGCCGTCAGTAAAATCGTCAGTAAGCGACCGACTCCACCTCTTCCCGGGTCAACTCTCTGGCTTCGCCCTCGGCCAGAGAGTCATCCAACACTATCTGACCTATCTGGCTGCGATGCAGCGCCAGCACAGGGTTACGAAAGCGGCCGAACATGCGTTTTATCTGGTGATATTTGCCCTCAGTGAGTATCACCTCTGCCTCATGGCTTGCCAAAATTCTCAGTTCGGCCGGCGCTGTAATGACGTTTTCAAACTCAAAGAAAAATCCGTCCCTGAAAGCCTCGATATAAGTGTCATCCAGCGGATTGGCCAGACGCACCCGATAACGCTTGGCCTTACTCGATGAAGGCAGGGTCAACGCCTGGGTCCAGCGGCTGTCATTACTGAGCAGCACCAACCCGGTACTCTGCTTATCCAGGCGGCCGGCGATATGCAGCCCCGGCACCAATGCCGCCGGGGGCAGGCAGTCGAGTACGGTTTTATGCTCGGGATCTTGAGTGGCACTCACTACTCCGGCAGGCTTGTTCAGCATCCAATAGACAGGGTTTTGCCGCTGCAGCCATTGCTCATCGAAACGAATATGACTGAACTCATGGATAAGCCTGTCTGCGGCAAACACCTGCTCGTCATCGAGCCAAACCCTGCCATCGACAAGCAATTGCCTGGCCTGTTTGCGGGGAATATTCAGTTGCCCGGCGAGAAACCTGTCCAGCCGCCCCCTCTTACTGCGCATCGTTTAAAGTACCTTTAGCTTCAATCCGATAAGCACAGCGACGTGAGCCATCCAGCATGTGTTCGCGGCGACTGACTTCCACCTCAGGCCCCAGCAGCTGCCGGAACAATGCCAGCTCAGAGCGACAAAAGTTCTGGCAACTCGTGGCCGCCGCACAAATAGGACAATGGTTTTCCAGCAGCCAAAAGCCGGTACTGTCCACTTCAATCTGCGCCATATAGCCTTCACGGCTTCGGATCTCGGCCAGGCATTCCAGCTTATCGGCAAGGGAAGCGGCAGCGGCCATCTGGCTCGAATAGCTCTCGAGGCTTTGCTGCTCTCTGTGACTGATGAGTTTATCCAAGCCCTCGTCACCAAAGACCTGACGCACTGAAGTTATCAGCTGTAGGCTCAGCTCATCGTGACGGTCGGCAAACAGCGAGCGACTCTGCTCGGTCAGCGTCCAATAACGTGCAGGTCTGCCGCGGCCTTCGGCCCTGTCTTCGGTCCGCACCAGCCCCTCGGCTTCAAGGGCTTGCAGATGTTGACGTACCCCCATACTGGTCAGCCCCAGCTCTGCGGCCAGGCTTTGGGCCGTCTGGGCTCCGTTCAACTTGAGAATATCGACTATCTTGTCTGTGGTCTTCATGGCACCTCCAGCGCTGATTATGCCCGGATCAGGACGCCGCATCCAGAATAAATAAACTTTTTTGTTTATTTTATCTTTACATCATTAAGTAAAGCACATACCTTATAAAACGATAAATAAACAAAAAGGTTTACTTAACATGAAATACCTAGTCGTCAGCTCCAGCCAACGTTTCCAATCCCAGAGTGCCAAGGTCGCAGAATTCATCACCCGGGAAATAAAGACCAAGCAGCTCGCAGAGGCGGAGCATTTGGAGCTCTGCGGTTTCAATCTTCCCTTCTGGGATGGTGAGCAACAAAACAAGGGCGCCGACTGGCAACGGATAGAAGCCAAGGTGACTGAGGCCGATGCTCTGGTGCTTATCACTCCGGAATGGGGCGGCATGGCGACACCTTTGCTGAAGAACTTTCTGCTGATGTGTGACAGCCAACATACGGCCCATAAGCCAGTGCTACTGGTTGCGGTTGTCTCAGGCATAAGCGGCGCCTATCCCATCAGTGAATTGAGAATGAACGCCATGAAAAACAACAAACTGGTGGCCGTTCCGGATCATTTGATCGTCCGCGATGTCGAGAAAATGCTCAACCCCGAATGCGACAGCATCCGCGATGCCAGATTAAGAGAAAGGATCAGCTATAGCCTGCATATGTTGGCCCAGTATGCAGCCGCACTGGCACAGATACGTTTTGCCCACAGGGACGCCCCCTTTCCCAAACAACAGGAATATTGCTACGGCATGTAAACAAAAGGCCCAAATAAAGGACAAATACCAAGGAGAACGCAAATGATACAACTGGAACACCTGAACCTGGTGGTTGCAGACCTGCCCAAGACCCTGGATTTTTACCGCGCCGCGTTTCCTCACTGGCAGATCCGCTGCCAAGGAGAAGGAAGCTGGTATGGCAAGCCACGAAAATGGCTCCACTTCGGTGATGACTATCAATACCTGGCTTTCAGCGATAATGGCGAAGGCAATAACCGCGACTTGAGCGGTCATCAACCCGGGCTGGCCCACTTCGCCTTTGTCACTGCTGACATAGACGGGGTGATCGAGCGCCTGCAGGACGCTGGCTATAGCATAGATAAAGACGGAGCCGACGAGCCCTGGCGCCGCAATGTGTACTTTATCGACCCGGCCGGGTTTGAAGTGGAGTTTGTCCAGTACCTGAGCGATCTGCCAAAGCAGCGCAATCGCCCTAGCTAAGCAAGCTAAGGGCAGTCAAACATAACCTTACAGGCTCCCTCACCTTCGCTCACTGGGTGGGGGAGCCGCCTTGATTCACCTCTTGGTAAACAAACTGTATAACCAGCCCAGGGTGACGGCACCCAGCGCCAGGCTGAAAATGCTGTAGGCTATGATGCAATAGTCAGCCATATTCATTCCCAGCAGTGACCAATCATCTTCACCACAGCCCCCTGTCGGCGCGAACTCATAGGGTAACCATTCATGCAACGGTAACCCCAAGGGGAAATGCGGCTCGGTGGAACAAGCGGCACCACCGCCGCCGGTAGCAAAGATATCGCCACCATCCAGCATGTGCGCCGCGGCATGTATCTGTTGCAGCTCAACTGACCAGAGCATCCCCTGAATCACACCATACCAAGCCAGCGCCAATCCCAAGACCTTGAGCCATTGACTGGAAGGCTTAATCGCCATGGCAATACCGGCAATCAAGATACAGCACTGACTAAAACGAATATAAACACAGAGCTCACAGGGATCCATCGCCAAGAACCACTGGAAATACCCCATTGCCGACAACAACAGAAACAGCGCAGCTCCAGCCATCAGCAACCACACACCTCTCTGGGCCTGCCAGCGGCCCAGGGCTAATAAAGGAGCCTGTTTAAACTCCCCAAACAAACGGCTAACAAGATTCATCTGCATTATCCTCACTTCTTGGACAATTCAAGGATCATTTCGTCCAGCATAGGCATACTGCGAATCGACTTGGTATTGATCAGATACTTGCCATTGACCACCAGCGCCGGGATCCCCTGGATTTTGGCGATGGCAATCCCTTGGTCCCACTTGGCCAGGAGTTGTTTCACTTCGGGAGTACCCTTGAGACGGTTGAACTCTTCTTGCGAGATCCCGGCCTGACTCAGGCCAAAACGGATGAGCTCATCACCACTGGTAAACTTGGCCTTCTTATCGTGGATCCTGGCATATAAAGCCATTTTGGCGGCTTTATATTTGTCTTCACTTAACACCTTGGCCACCGCCAAGACCTCAGAGGCTTCGGCACCAAAAGGCGATTTACTGGAAATATGATAAGCATCGTAATCCACGCCGGATGGCAAATTTTTAACCATCCCGGGAACAACAGACTTCTCATACTTGTAGCAGAACGGGCAGTTGACAGAAAAAATTTTGGTTACCTGTTTATTAACCTGAAACTGAACATTTTCCGGTAAAACTTGATAATGGTTTCCTTCTTCCAAATCCAATGCCATTGCATTGCAACTTCCCAGTAAAAAAGCACCCACTACAATTTTATTAATAAATTTCATTTTCGACCTCTTATCCATCAATCAGATTCAACCCCATAATGCCAATATAAAAACCAATCACAACAAGCCACCCCAGATAATTAATGACACTGTGAGTAACAACAAAATAAACAACAGAATTCAAATAAACCAATATGGATTTCAAAAAATAATGAATTACAAACAAACCAATAAGGTAAATCAAATTTTTTGAAGTGATAAGTCAAGACGTAAACAAGAGCACAAACAAAACATTAACCAAACATTAAAAAAACCAAATGTGACTATGACCTCAAATTAAATTTCTCCGTTCAACTTAATTAATAAGCGTCAATTAAAAACAAAGGATGATGATATGAAAAAGTCACTCACTTCATTGGCTGTAGTATTAGGTATTGGTTTATCGGCTTCTGTCTCTGCTGCTGGTTTTTACCCAGCACCGCCAGCTGGAAACTTAGGAGGGATTATTGTCAACCCCTATGGTAATTCGCCACTCACGGCCCTAGTCGATTTGGGTAGCAAGCGAGTGTCCGATGTTAACGTTACCGTGGCCGGAAAAGGTAAGAATGGAGTCAGTATTTCCTATCCGGTCGGTCCCAAAACTATTAACAGACATGACGGTATTCCTATTTTCGGCCTCTATGCCGATTATAAGAATCAGGTCAGTGTTAACTTCACTCTCGACGGTAAGAAATATAGCGATAAATATGAAATTCTCACCAGTGCACTCGAGAACAAGTACATAGATAACCGTAATATTACTTCGATGCAGGAAGTAAAAATCAGGAAAGTCGATAAAAATTTTAAAGACAGGCTGCTGCTGGTTAACTCCCACACCATGGTATTCCAAGGTTCAGATCTGCACTGGTCCGGGGTCAAGGGTAAGGATGCCGGGATTTTCGAGTCAACTCCGGCATTGGGCGCCATGACATTCGATATGGCACCACTAACCTATATCATTGATACACAGGGCGAAACACGTTGGTGGTTGGATCAGGATGCCACTTATAATGGCCGTGACATTGACGTCAACAAACGCGGTTATCTGATGGGATTGAGAAAGGATGGCCGCGGTAATCTGAGCTTTGTCCAAGGTCAGCATTTCGGTTATCTGGACTTGATGGGTAAAATTATCGACTTCAAGATCCCAAGAGGCTATCAGGACCTGTCCCATGAAAGCATAACTATGCCCAATGGCAACCTATTACTCAGGGGCGCCAAGACTAACTATGTCAACCAGCAAGGGGACAAGGTGCATACAGTCAGGGATCATATCCTCGAAGTAGACCAACAGGGGAATTTGGTTGATGTCTGGGATCTCAATAAGATTCTCGACCCCTACCGTGATGCCTTGCTCAAGGCCTTGGATATGGGCGCTGTTTGCGTCAACGTGGATCTCGACCACGCCGGTCAAGCCGCCGGTGAAATGAAGATAGATGCTCCCTATGGCGATATTCCAGGTATAGCCGCTGGTCGTAACTGGGCCCACGTCAACTCCATCTCCTACGATCCTAAAGATGACGGCATCATTCTATCCCTGCGCCACCAAGGGGTAGTGAAGATCACCCGCGATAAACAGGTCAAATGGATCCTCACCCCCAGCATAGGCTGGAAGGGAGAGCTGGCCAAAAAGCTCCTTAAACCTGTCGATGCCAAAGGCAAAGCCATCTCCTGCTCTGAACAAGGTGATTGCCAAGGCGACTTTGACTTCACCTATACCCAGCACACAGCCTGGCTCAGCAGCAAAGGCACCTTAACAGTGTTTGATAACGGTGATGGCCGCCACTATACCCAACCCGCTTTACCCAGCCAGAAATACAGTCGCTTTGTGGAATACAAAATCGACGAAAACAATATGACAGTGCAGCAAACCTGGGAATACGGTAAAGAACGGGGCTACGAGTGGTATAGCCCTATCACTTCCAACGTGGAATACGTTGCCGACCACAACACCATTTTTGGTTTTGGTGGCTCTATCAATCTGTTTGAGCCCGGCAGAGTCACAGGCAAATTCAATGAGATTGATTACCGCACCAAGGAAGTGAAACTGGAAATCGATGTCCTTTCCGACAAGGCGGGCCAGCCCCATTACCGCGGCCTGTTTATCGAACCGGCGAAGATGTTCGGACGTTGATTTGACTTTAACGGCCGGGAGCTTCCCGGCCTAAGGTAACACCATGTTAGTAAGGACTTCATTACTACGGCTATTGCCCTTGTTGCTACTGATCCCCACGGCCCAAGCCGAGGTGTTCCAACAACAAAATGGCATCAAAGTCGGCTATGAACACCTGTTGGATGCCAAAGACAATAACCCCAATCTCTACAGCCAGAGTTATCTCAGTTTTACCAACACTACCCGCGCCAGTTGGGGCGATTTTGCAGCTTGGCTGACACTGGAAAACCCCTTGGACGACAATGACAATCAGCAAGGCAATAAGGCCGGTGCTACGGTCAAGTCCTGGCTAAAACTGGACTATAACCTGGGCGATACCCCCTTTAACCTTTGGCTACAGTCTTTTACGGCCAACAATAAAAACCGTACCGAAGAAAACTTCTACTACGGCCTGTCTTACGACATCCAATGGCAGAAACTCAAAGGAACCATGGCGATAGGCGCCCACTACGCCTGGGGCGATATGGATGCCTCCCAGCAAGACTTTAATGGCAGCAGTGGTTATGCCGCCGTGGTGCAATTAGCTTATCCTGTGACTCAAGAATTACTGGGTAAATTTTACTTTGAGACCCAATTCGATCGCAGTGATGAACAAGTGGCAACTTTCCTTTATCGGGATTCAGGTTATCAAGCAATTTTGGGATTAGATTATCAATTCCTACCACAAGCCTCAGCGTCATTGGCATATAAGTATCGTGATGCTTGGGGCGGTTCAATTCACCATGGAGGCGAACTGTTATTCGAGCTAGGATATCAATTTTAGAAAAAACCAAATAAATAACACATAAAGCATGCCAAAGGTAATAAGGATCACATTATTATCTTTGGCAACATTAAAACACATATCACTCTTGATGGACACGGGTCACAGTAAATCTCCATTTTATATACTATCTTATATAAAAAGGGGAACAGGCCATGAACAAAGCTGATATAAATAACCTATCTCTAATTCACCTTCAACTAATAAGGCTTATCCTGGAACATGGAAATGCCAGTATTGCTGCTCAAGAATTAGGGTTGACTCAATCTGGAATCAGCTATCATATAAAAAAAATAAGACAGATATTTAATGATGAAATGTTTGTCAGAACAAAATACGGCTTCACCCCAACAGAAAAGTGCAACAGAATTAAAAGCACTGTTCAGGATATTATATTAAGGATTGAGGATGATCTGCTAAACAGTTGTGACTTTTCACCTATGAATATCGATAAGGAAGTATGGCTTGCGGCCGATAATACTATCTGTAACTGGTTTCCAGAGTTAATAGAACAAGCCAATCAAATCGCGCCTAGAATGGTACTTTGTACCCGTAGTTGGAATCAAAATAGCTTTGATGAAATTCTCACCGGTTCTATCAACTTTGGTATTCACGTTAACCAAACCTCGCTCAATTCTCTCTATAAGGTGGATCTACTGCCCTGTTGCAGGTATTTTTTTATGCGTCATGATCATTACCTGGCGAAGAAAGGACATATTGATCTAAAGGATCTACTGGATTTCCCCGTGGTATTGCACGACTTGTGCGGTTTCAACTCTTATGGACAATCCCTGATCGAAAAGACCATGAAGCTCAAATTTCCACACTTCAAGATCAGAGCCAAAATTAGCAGCATCAGTGAGATAATCGAAGTGCTGAAGAGCAGTAACGCCCTGGTGTATACCTCGGCACTGGCTTTCCCTCTGGAAGAAATAGGTACTGAGCTTTGTGTACTGAAAGCACCAAGCAGTCTATCCGATGTAGAGTTTATTTATAAACTTTATATCTCTTCCGCTCGCTACGGCTCAGTGGAGTCCGACTGGTTAATCAGCTTTATCAGCGAATCATTCCGTCATTTTGCCTGCCGTAAATATCAGCTGCTGGAGTCACTGATCTGCAACCAAGCCTAAGCAACCAAACAGAGCAAAAGCCACTATTGACAGGCATTTCAAGAGCAAAAGGATCTGATGGCGTAGCCTGGTATGACTAGACTTATACGAAGCCAAGATTAGACTTGGCTTCGAGGATAGGATCATGAGTGTCTTTACACGCCTGCTGGCCGTTTCAGACGACAGCAATAGAGGAAAGCTGGCCCTGAGAAAGGCGGTGCAACTAGCCAATGCCAGCCATGCCGAGCTCACATTACTCAGAGTCAAAACACCCCAGTATCAGGGTATTGGTCAGTGGTTACAGCAAAAAGTGCATCCACAGTCCTTGGTTTCCCATCTAAGAGAAAAACGCCCCCATTATCCATCGAGAGAGTTGAACCTTTGCGTGAAGCAATGTCAGGCCAAAGATCTGCCTACCGCCATTCTTATTGAGCTCAAACAAGCAGATTACGATCTGCTGTTGGTAGAGCATCACAGTTACTCAGCCCTGCAGTGTGAGTTGGGCCATACCTATGACTGGCAACTGCTGCAACGTGTGTCTCTGCCGGTGATGTTTGTCAGCGACTCCCCTTGGGAACAACAAGGGTCGTTACTGGCGGCTTTGGAGTTGGATGAAGACACGGAAGATCATGCCCATTTCAATCACAGCTTGTTACTACAAGCCAATGAATTTGCCGGATTACTAAAGCAAAAATTACATCTGCTCAATTGCTATCAGGAAGCAGACATCAGCATGGCCTTCGATAACCAGCAACTCGGCTGTCGTTCACTAAAGGACAACCAGTGGCAAAAACTGCGACAGGTTGCCAGGCCTTTGGCCTTGAGTGACGAACAGTTACATCTGGCCAGCGGCATGCCGGATCATGTGGTGCCGGAAGCCGCTCAAAAATGGCACAGCAACATAGTCATCATGGGGGCGGCCGAACACAGGGGCTTGTTGAGTGAACTCAACGGCCACGCCTCAGAACAGATGCTCAATCAGCTGCGCTGCGATGTACTGGCGTTAAAACCCAGTTGCCCCTTACTGCATTGAATCACTTGAGTGGCCGCCCGCCATCGAGCGACAGAGTGCGGCCGGTCATATAGCGACTGCTCATCAGATACTTCACCGCGGTCAGCATCTCCTGCTCACCGCCCTCTTTGGGCAATAATGCCTTGGCAAGCGCCTTTTGCCGGTAGGCAGTATCATCCTGATCATTAAACAGCATCAGTGCCGGCGCTATGCCGTTGACCTTGACACCCGGCGCCAGCTTGGCGGCAAATGACAGGGTCAAATTATCCAGCGCCGCCTTACTGGCGGCATAGGCTATGTGCTTCTTACTGCCCTTCTGCGCCACATAATCGCTGATATGGATGATATCCCGGCAGCCTATCTCATCAGTCTCCAGTAGCGGCGCCAGTGCCAGATTCAACTGATAAGGCACAGAGGCGTGGATCTGCATCATGCTGTCAAAAACCTTTGCGGCGTCTGTGTCAGGCCGCTCCGGCATCCAATCCGAGGCGTTGTGAATGATTGCCCGCAGAGACTCGTGCTTGTTTTTTACCTCGGCAATAAAGGCTTTGATCTCGCTATTTTGCAAAAGATCCACTCGATACAGCTCGGCGCCCGCGGCCTTGAGATCCTCGATAGCAGTATAGTGGCTGCGATAGGTACCGATAAGTGGATAGCCCTGAGCCATCAAGTCCTTGGCCATTGCCAGTCCCAGACGCTTTCCTATACCGGTGATCAAAATAGGCTGCATGTGTTTTCCTTTCATGTTTCAGTCACACTATTGTTTCACGTTAGGCCGCACTCTGACCAGTCTCGGACTATGCTCTCATCTGAGCGCAGGTGCTAATCTGAACATCTTAGAAACCCTATTGAAAATAAACAGATAACCTTGACTAATCGGCAAAGTGCCAACCCGCTCGCATATTTGAATTTCAATGCCATAAATACTGCTACACCTGTGCTCGCTTCAACAGTATCGTCATACAAATACCCAGTATTATCAGTTAAAAATTCAACTACAAAGGTCACCTCCCATGCGTTTCAATCAGTTAATCTTATTGGCAGCCCTGTTTATTTCCCCTCTGGCCTACAGTGCCGACAGCCTGTTCGGCGAACCGGTCAATCTGAATATCTTGGTGCCCATTTCCACGTTGATGGCATCGCCGCATGACTATCTGGGTAAGGAGCTCACAGTGGAAGGCACCATAGTCTCAGTGTGCAGTAAGCGAGGCTGCTGGATGGAGCTGGCAACCGACGACAGCTTTGATCGTTTGAGAGTCAAGGTTCGTGACGGTGAGATGGTCTTTCCCATCAGTGCCAGAGGACAAAAAGCCTATGCTACCGGAGCGTTAGAGGCAATTAAGTTGGATCTCGAACAGACCCGCGCTTATCTCGGGCATCAGGCCCAGCAACACAACAAGCCCTTCGATCCTGAGTCCGTAACTCAAGCAGTGACTTTCTATCAGTTGCATCCATACGGAGTCGAAATCCGTGATGCTGAGTAATACGCTGCGCAAAAGGATACGTTTATTACATAGAGACCTAGGGTATCTATGCATAGGTATGACTCTGGTGTATGCCATTTCGGGGATTGCCGTCAATCATATCAACGACTGGAACCCCAACTACCAGATAACCCAGAGTGAGAGCCGGGTCGAAGGACTGAGTCCTTCTCTGGGCAATAATGACATTCAAAGCCTATTGAGGCGCCACTTTTCACTGCAGGATAAAATCCGCAGCGGTTACCGCGCCAGCGCCGATGAGTATCAAGTCTTTCTCAAAGACGGCAGCCTGCTGAGCGCCAACCTGGTATCCGATACTGTCTCGGCCGAGATGGTAAACAACAGACCATTGCTGCAGGCGCTCAACTATCTGCACCTCAACCATGCCCGTGACGCCTGGACCTGGATTGCCGACATCTATGCCGCCATGCTGCTGTTTTTGGCATTATCAGCGCTGGTGATGTTACGTAGCGGCAACCTGCTCAAGAGCCGCAAGACCTGGCTGACTCTCACGGGCATCCTGCTGCCATTGCTGTTTATTCTGCTGCGCTAACGCTCTCTGAGCAAAAAACACTATTAGATAACAAAGAACCCGGTCATAGCCGGGTTCTTCCGTTTTCTCTCCCCTTGAAAGGCTTAACGACCGAAACGGTACTCCACTCCCAGCCAATAGTTACGTCCCTCCTCGGGGAAGCCCTCACTGTAGGCATAGTTGCGGTCAAACAGATTATTGACCGAGGCATTAACACTCAGCCCCTGCCAGAGACGATAATCGAAGCGAATGCCGGTCACACCAAAGCCACTGGCTACCTGAGTACCTCTGGAGCTACTGAGGCTGTCGCTGCGAGCTTCCTGACTCAGGATGATGTCCAGCTTATCCAGCGGGGTCAGCTTAACCCAGGCAAAGAGTTGATGATCCGGCAGGCCGGTAACATCGAGCTGCTCATCCTCAACATCGGCGTGAATATAGCTGTAGCTCAGACCAACACTGGCCCAATCGCTGAGATCGCCATAAAGCCCCAGATCCAGCCCGCTGTAATCTACCCTGCCGCTGTTGCGGTTTTGGATAAGCGTCGGGGTAATGTTATGAGTCAAAATCGCATCGGACACCCGGTTATAGTAGACACTGCTGTCCAGTTGCCAATTAGCGGCCAGAGTTGCCTGATAACTGAGTTCCAGGTTAGTCGCCCGCTCAGGCTCCAGATGCGGGTTGACTATGGCGGTTTGGCCATAGGCGGGCCTGAAAGTGGTGTAGCGTTCTTTCAATGTCGGAAAGCGACTGCGCTGGGATAGAGACAACTGCAGTGTATCCAGGTTTGCCAATTCATAACGGGCCATCACTTGCCAATTGAAGGCGTGCTGCGAGTTGTCTTCATAGCGGGTCAGGCTGCCATCCTTTTCATGCTTGTAGCCTTCAAGGCTCTTGCGGGAGTCGTAGCTGATGCCCCCTACCAGATCCAGGTTATCCCTTAGTGCCCATTGATACTCCACTGCCGCCGACAGGGTTCTGTCCTTGTACTTGTCAAACTCACCGCCTGGCTCCCCTTGTTCCTTGTGCAGGTCTTCCTTCCAGTGAGCGGCAAACGACAAGATGTCGTCTTTGCGCATATCGATACTGAGCTGCAGACCGGCACCATTGCTGGCATCGTCATAATGACTGTAGGGGCCTTTTTGTTGCTGCAGGTTTTCCAGGCTCTTGTATATCCTCAGAGTGTTTTCAAATTCATCACGATAGAGGCGACTGTGCAACACAACCCCAGGGCTGAACTCTGTATAGCCGCTGTAGTAAAAGCTCTGTTTGTCGTACTGCGGCCACTGCCAATAGGTAGGACGAATATCGGCTTCCGTGCCGGCATAAGGCGGACTGTTCTTTTCCCCTTCCTGACGGATATAGGTAAAGATGTACTCGTCGGTTTCATTGGGAGTCAGACCCAATTTGGCGGTGCCGCGGCTATCACTATATGCCGAGTTGGCGCGTTTGCCGTCACTGCCGGCAATCGGGTTGTCGTTATCGTGGGACAGGCCGACAAAGTCTTTGTCCAGCTTGTTGCCGCTTAATTGGATAAAGCCCCAATCATTACTACCGGCCAAGCTGGCATCCAGGCTATAACCGTTGTCCTCTCCACGGGCCCAACCTTGGGAAGCGCTCAGTTGTGCTTCAAAGCTATTCTTGGGTCTGCGGGTCGTCAGGTTGATGGCACCGCCCATCATATTCGGCCCCTGCAGCAAGGAAGCATACCCCTTGGAGACTTCCACCGAGGCAAGATCCGATGCCAGAAACCGCCCTAAGTCCAGATTGCCATCATAGGGGATATAAATCGGAACCCCATCGAAAAACAGCGGTACCTGCCTACTGTCAAAACCCCGAACCTTGACCTGTACCTCGTTCCGGCGACCGGATTTTTGCAGGCTAACCCCGGGAATAATATTCAGCGCCTCAGCCACGTTCTGCTTATTCAGCATCTTGATGGTATCTTGATTGATACTGTCCTGATTGGCGGCAATCGGGCTGCCCCAGACACTGATCCTTTCTATTTTGGTTTCGTTTTTACTCTCAGGCTCAGCCACGCTGCCATCGGCAAGCGCCAACGGAGAAGCCAGCATCAGCGGCAGAATAGAGTAATAGTGCTTTGGTTTCATACTACAGACCTTCAACATTCAATCGATATATAAATATCTATATATCGATTATTGAAAAAATACCCGGAGCTCGATGCGAGTCCGGGCAATAACTAATCAGACTCTGACTCAGGCCTGGGGTATCACATCCCAATAGACCATGGCCCAGCTGCGATCGCCGGTTCGCAGAGGTTTGCCTTGTTGTTTATGACGCTGATAATACTCCTGCAACCGCAGTTTTTCGGCGTCATCCAGCGCCCCCAGCGACCAGGCAACGTTGTCTTCAAACTGGGCGTAACTCTCGGCCTGGTTCATGCAACCACTGGACTCGATGAAGTCCACCTTGGGCTTAATGCCCATCTGCTGCAAAATATTCACCGCATACAGATAGTTAGGCAGAGTCACCACCTTACGACCTATGGCTTGAATAATGGCGGGGTCGATAAAGGTTGAGCTGACGGTATGTGTGGTATAAACCCTTTTACGGGCCTGGCGATTGAGCTTTTCCAGGGCACTCTTGAGGCAGCCCACCAGAGTCGAGCGCGACGCCACTGCGATATCACACACGGGGATATCGCTCCAATCATCTTCCCAGGCTCTTTGGATAAGAGTGACATTACTCAAGCCTTCCGCATCGGCGCGGCGCTTGGCCACTTCCAACATGCCGCTGCTGTAATCCAGGCCATAGACGGCCCGCATCTTGTCGGCCAGCCCCAGACACACAGAGCCCGGGCCACAGCCCATATCCAAAAGCGTGTCGCAATCACTCAAGTCCATCAGCTTGAAAAAGCCCTCCAAGTAACTGTCCTTGGGTCTGGCGCAGTTTTCGGCCATCTTCTCGGCCCGTTTGTCCCAATGTTCGGCACTCTTGTGGGTGCGTTCCGCCCTTTGCAGGTGCTCGCGGTACATGGCGGCAAAGTCCAGCTCTTCTATTATCATGAAATCACCTTGCTTAAAATTTAGCGCTCCCGTCTACACCTCAAAGGTGCTCGGCAATCGCAGATTCACTGACGCCATAGAGCTGCGCCAGTCCTGATACTTGCAACTGCCCGGCCACCGCGCCTTGTCTCAGGCCATGACCGGGTTCCACCAAAGCCACACTATCGGCCAACAGCTCGGCATGACGTGGGTGGTGAGTCGACATCAATACTGCGATTCCCTGCTGCTTGAGTCGTTTAACCTGAGCCAGCAACTTGATTTGATTGCCGAAATCCAGGCTGGCGGCCGGTTCATCCATCACCAGCAATCTTGGCGATTGCAATAAGGCCCTGGCAATCAGAACCAGTTGGCGTTCGCCGCCGCTTATCTGATCCATGGCGCAATCGGCCAGGTGAGCTATATCCAGTTGTTTCAAAACCGCCAGCGCCCGCTTCTGCTCATTGGCGCCGGGCACGGCAAACAGCCCCAGCCGCGACTGACAGCCCATGAGCACCATTTCCAACACCCGAAAGGAAAAACGGCTCAACTGTGCCTGTGGCACATAGGCCATCTGTTGTGCCAGCTCGCGCTGCGACCATTGATGAATTTGCCTGCCGGCTATCTTTATCTCACCGGCCAGTGGTTGCAGCAAGCCAAGCAGCGTTTTCAATAAGCTGGTCTTGCCGCTGCCATTACATCCGAGCAAACAGACGATTTCAGCTTCCGGCAAGCAAAGCTCTACATTCGCCAGCAAAGGCTTACCGGCATAGCCCACTGTGACACCTTGCATGCTCGCTATCATTGGCCCCGGCCTCCGCCTCTTAACAGTAAAAACATAAAGAAGGGCGCGCCGATACACGCGGTCAAAATCCCCAGCGGCAACTCGATTGGCGCCAGAGTGCGCGCCAGGGTGTCGGTCAGCAGCAACATAAAGGCGCCCAGCAGCATGGACATGGGCAACAAGCGTCTGAAATCGGCGCCCACCAGCAGGCGGGCGATATGCGGCACCACAAGCCCGAGCCAACCTATGATCCCGGCAATGGATACCGCCGCCGCAGTCAGCAGTGTGGCCGCCAGAATAAATATCAGCCGGGTTTTTGCTATGTTGAGCCCGAGACTGCTGGCCTCATCGTCGGCCAGACTTAACAGATTCATACGCCAGCGCAGCAGCATTAACGGCATCAATCCCAGTATCATGGGCAGCAGGCTGGACTTGAGATCTTCCAGAGTAATATCCGACAACCCGCCCATCAGCCAGAAAGTAATGGAAGGCAGCTGACTGTAGGGATCGGCCAACAATTTCATCAATGAAATTCCGGCGCCGCACAAGGCGCCAATAGCTATGCCCACCAGAACCAAAGACAATACTGGATCGCCCTGACGACTAAGCCGTGCCAGCAGACAAACCAGAGCCACCACCAGCAAACCGCCGAGAAAGGCGAATAGCTGGATGTTGTAAACCGGTAAATCCAGGTAGATGCCCAGAACAGCCCCCAGGCCGGCCCCGGCAGAAACGCCCAGAATATCAGGCGACACCAAAGGGTTACGGAACATCCCCTGATAGGCGGCGCCGCTGGCGGCCAGACCAGCTCCAATCATAAGCGCCGCCAAAATTCTGGGCAGCCGCAAATGCCAAAAGACACTGATGCTCTTGCTGTCCAGGGCGGCCACATCGCCACCGATGGCATGCCAAAGCGCCTGCCCCTGCTGTACCAAGCTAAGAGGATACTGGCCACTGGCCGCAGCAAAACAGAGAATGCTGAGACAAATTCCGGCTGCCAGTGGGTATTTGATTCTGTCGTTCATGCGGGGTGCAGCAGATTGGCAGCCTGCTCTCCACTAAGCTCACTGTGGTAAAAATCGCGGTAGAAATCCTTCACCAATGCTTGCTTGGCCTGCTCATCAGCGCCGGACAACAGCAACCTAAGGTAACTCATCCCCAGCAGCCGGTTTATTCCCGGCGGCGAGTCAATCCAACCAAAGGGCTTGTTCGGCAACCAATAGACCCGCTTGTTGCGTACAGCCGCCAGCGTGCCCCAGACAGGGTCTTGGCGAATATAGTGGATAAAGGCGGGATCCTGGCTGATGATTAGCTCAGGCTCCCAGGCCATCAATTGCTCCAAAGAGACTTTGGCCAAGCCGCGATAGTCACCGGCCTTGGCGACATTCTTAAGTCCAAGCTGCTCTATGGCTTCGGTATGAATGGAACCTGTAACCCCGGTTTCAAGCCCAGTGGCCCCGCGGCCAAAGTAAAAAGAGAGCGGCTCCGCCAAACTGCGGCCAAACTCTCTGGCATCACTGAGGATTTCGGCGGTGCGCTTGGCAACAAAATCGGCCCGCTCGTTGACTCCCAGTACCTGCCCCAGTTTTCTCAGTTGTGCCGCAGTACCTGCGAGTGAGCCATCAAGCAGCAAAAACGGCACACCGCTGATGCGTTCCACCTTTTGTGCCATCGACTGGTAGTTTTGGCTGAGGTTGCCATAGTCGACGACAAGATCCGCATCCAGAGTCATCAGCTTTTCCAGTGAAAGGCTGGCATTGCGCCCCACCAAACGGCCCAGTCTGGGCTTTTGCCATAGACTCGGAGCAAAGCCATGTTGTTGTAACAAGGCCGGCTTGAGGTGGGCATAGCCGAGCAGTTTTTCCGGACTCAAGGCCAGCAACAGCAGGTCCGCCGGCCCGCCGGCACTGACCACCCGCTTGATATCTTTAGCCTGTGGCAGTGACAATTGCCCGTTTGAGGTCAGCTCAGTTCCATTGGCCAGCATCGGCAAAAAGGCCAGCAAGCCCAGACTTAAGCCGCCCTTAATAACACTCCTTCTATCCAATCTTGTTATCCTCACCGCCAATCGATATATACAAAAATATATAGCGCTGAAAATTACCTTTATCCACCCACTTTGGCAATGGATGGAGATCACAATTAAAAGATTTACAACAGCAAACCCTTAAAAACGCTATACAAGCGCGTGGAAGAAATGCTTTAAAAGGCAGAGAGTTATTTGGCAAACATAGGCAAGCGTATCCGCACCGGCTCCTTTCTCGAACCGAGCAATCACACAATCAAAGTATGTTTTTTGCAGCTCACGGATTATAAAGGCAGAACCGTGGCTTCAGCCTATGTTCCCATAGATGCATTCGGGGCTGGTTGAGCATTATTGGTCGGGATAGTTCGGACCTCAGTCGCCGCACAGGCACAGTATATGATTTATATCGGCACCATGGCGTACATGGGCGAAATAGTCCGTCACTGCCGGCCTGCGCGAAGCAGTTCAAAGTTTACAGAATCAAGAGGGATTCCGGGGATACGTCCTACACCTGCCAGTCTATTTCCGCTTGCTGCCACTGCTTGAGTTGCTGATTGATGGCCGAGAAATGGCCACAACCAAAGAAACCCCGGTAGGCTGATAGAGGCGAAGGATGCGGGCCGCTTAAGATCTTGTGCTGCGGCGCCTTGATAAGCTTGCCTTTCTTAATGGCATGACTGCCCCAGAGCACAAAAATAATCGGCTCGTCACGCTGATCTAGCAGCTGCAGAGCCCTGTCGGTGAAGGTTTCCCAGCCCGCTTTGGCATGGGAGTGCGCCTTGCCCTGCTCCACCGTCAGCACAGTATTGAGCATCAAGACCCCTTGCTTGGCCCAGTTCACAAGATGGCCGTGATCCGGGATTACGAATCCTGGGATGTCAGTCGCCAATTCCTTGTACATATTGACCAGCGAAGGCGGTGTCTTCACCCCGGGTTTGACCGAGAAACACAGGCCATGGGCTTGCCCTGGACCATGGTAAGGGTCCTGACCGATAAGCACCACTCTCACCTTATCCAGCGGTGTCAGCTCAAAGGCGCTGAACACCTCTTTCTCGGATGGAAAGATGGCCTTGCCGGCGGCGCGCTCTGCGGCGACAAACTCACTGAGTTGCTGAAAATAAGGGGCCTGTTGTTCAGCGGCGATAAATGCCTGCCAGTCAGTGGAAAGCGCCATGGTGATAATCCTCTGTGTAAAAGAGGCCATAGCTTAAGAGCGCCGACTGCGGGATACAAGCGCCGAGCATAGACTCTGAGGCCTGTATTCGAAGGAACCTGAGTTAATTTTGCAAGCCAACCTCTTGAGGAGTAAGCCAAGATAACCCACGAACACAGACTTCAGTGACAACAACTGCAGCCACTATTGAAGCAACTTTTTGCCCAAATGCCAGGATCTTGGCAAGCAGGCACGGGGATTCAGATCCCAATCGCCAATATTTTTCCTTGGCACAGCGCCTTTTTAGGTTAGAATCGGCCCTCAATCTTTGGCTTAGCAAGAGCGAATATAGTATGTCAGATGCCAGCAACCAAACCACCATATTCCAGTTAGCAGATCAGTTTATCGCCCTCGCCAATGAACTGACCCAGCAAGAAGGCGACGTCGGCAAGGTTGGCACCGCCCTGAGATTTGCCGCCGCCCGCTTCAACGCCTTTGAAGCCTCGATCAAGTCTGCCGATCTGGGCGCCGAAAAAGCCAATGCCCTGGAGTGGTTTACCGCCGAATATCGCGACATGTTGGATGACAACCTGGAAGATCACATTGCCAATCCTCCTGTGGTCAACAGCGAAGAAGCTGCCGAACCGGCCGATAATGCCGTGCAGCAATTCAAAGTCTGAGTTCCGTTTATTGCCGCTGCGGGGCCTGTGTCCCCGCACTATTACACCATTCCGGCTCTGTCCTTCTCGATCCCGTCAGCCGCATCACTGTCTCTGTTTCTTCCGCGACACTTTCAAAATTTATTTGAATATCTGCCAATTACAGGCATAAATACCAGAGTCATCAACAGGACTATTCTCGGTAAGCGCGCATGATACGAGCATTGCAGGACTTGAAAATATTCAGCGAAACCGCCAGACAGGGCAACCTGTCGCGGGTGGCACAACTGCTTGATCTGACTCCGGCCGCCACCAGTGCCGCCATCAAGCGCCTCGAAGCCCAACTCAACACTGTACTCTTTGTTCGTTCTACCCGCAGCCTACGTCTAACTCAGGAAGGCGAAATCTTTCTGCAGCACTGCAATGAAGCCCTGAATATTCTCGACGACGGCTTTCAAGCGATCCAACGAGGGCAGAGCCTGCTCAAGGGCAAGTTGCAGTTGTCATTGCCATCGGATCTCGGCCGCAACCTTTTGCTGCCGATATTGGATGAATTTATGGAACGCCACCCGCAGGTGAGTATCAGGGTGCAGATAAGCGATCGCCTGACGGATATCTACCGCCAACCCGTCGACATAGCGATCCGCTACGGCCTGCCGGCCGACTCGGCGCTTATCGCCCTGCCGCTTTGCCGCCAAAATGACAGGGTGTTGTGCGCTTCTCCCGACTATATTGCCAGGTTCGGTGCGCCGGGCAGCCCAGAGGAACTGGCACAGCACAACTGCCTGTGCTTTATGCTGGCCGATGCGACTCACAGCAGATGGCATTTTCAGTCAACGTCGGGCCAAATCACTGTGCAGGTCAAAGGCGATAGAGTCGCCGATGATGGCGAGTTGGTGCGGCGCTGGGCCGTGGCCGGCAAAGGCATAGCCTACAAGTCACGGCTCGATATCAGTGAAGAGCTGAAAAATGGTCAACTGCTGCAACTCTGCCCCGAGTGGCGCGGTGAAGAAGCACCGCTCAATATGCTCTGCGCCGACAGACGTCAGCTCAGTCCTTTGGTTATCGCCCTCAGGGAACATCTCGAGCAGGCATTGCAATCACAGCAGTGAATAGATCACCCGCCCGGCCAACAGGATAAGCACCAGGCCGCTGAGGCGGTCAATCAACTGCGCCTTTTCTCTCAGCTTGGGCAGTACCCTTGGTTGAGACAACAGGAAGGCTATCAGGGTGTACCAGAGGCCATCTACCAGCATAGGGGTCAAGACTATGATGCCTCGTCCCAGCAGGCTGTCTGCGGCGGCGACAAACTGGCTGAACAAGGCCAGGAAAAACAGCAAAATTTTCGGGTTGAACAGCGAAATGGCAATGCCATCGCGGGCGGCTGTCAGCATGCTCGTCGGCTTGCCGGCACTGAGTTTTTGCTGCATGCCGCCCTTGGATTGCAGTGCCTGAATCCCAAGCCAGGCAAGATAAAGCGCCCCCAATATGGCGATGCCGTTAAACAGCAGAGGGGTGTGTTTCAGTACCACTGCCAAACCCAAAAGGGTGATAAAGGCGTAAACACCTATCCCCAAAGAATGCGCCCAGGCGCAGGTAATGCCGCGACTGCGACCGCCACCCAAGGTGTGACGCACCACCATGGCCAGACTCGGCCCGGGTGACATGGCCCCCAAACACGAGATAGCCACCAGTCCCAACCAATCACTCCAATTCATTGTTCCCCCTCAATGAAACACACCATTTTGCCCTGTCTTGTGCAAACACCCGCCTCATATAGAACAAGCACCTTTCGCAACAGGTTGGTCAATATACTCTATGAAGCCAGCGCTTTCGAGCCGCCAATTTTCAATTAGTTTTAAGGCTTGCTGACTATACTGAGCGCCCATATAGCTCCCTAAACCCATTGAGGCCCGGATGATACTTACTCTCAGCATATTGGCTCTGCTCAGCCTGATAGCGGTGATTGTGCTGCTGCTAATCAAAAAAACGCCGCGGCGCCAAGATCCCCATGGCGGTGATCCTGGCATTGGGGGGAATGGCTTTTTGTGTCGCCGCCGTGGTCAGTTTTGTGTATCGCGGCGAAGATTATGAAGCTTACCGGGAGCTGCGCTGGCAAGTCCTAGACAGCCAGGCAATCCCGGCTCTGGTGGCCGAAGGCAAGACAGTCGTCGTCGATGTGAGTGCCGATTGGTGCCTGATTTGCCAGGCCAACAAGGCCAATGTGCTCCATAGGGAGCAGATAGTCAGGGCGCTGGCCGAGCCGAATATTGTATTGATGCGTGGCGACCTCAGTAAGCCCAACCCGGCGGTATCCAACTATCTCAGCTCCCAGGGCGTTGCCGGGGTGCCTTATAACCGCATCCATGGCCCGGCCGTGCCCGAAGGGGTCGTAATGCCCAGCGTCCTGACGGTCAAGGATCTGCTCAAGGTGCTGGCTCATGTTCAAATCAGCCAGTAAGGCACGATATATCGTGCCTTTGTACTTGCAAGCCCGGTAAGCGGCTCTATACTGGCGCAGACCTCAGTGCCGAAGGAGCCGCCCTTGTCTGACTCAAACAGCTTTTTGCCCGAAAACCGCCTCTTGCTCAATGCCGTCAGTGAAGGCATTTATGGTTTTGATCTTAAAGGTAATGCCGTCTTTATTAACCCGGCGGCCGAGAAGATGACCGGCTGGAGCGCCGCCGAACTCTTGGGGCGCAAGATCCACGACTTTCACCATCACAGCCACGCCGATGGCAGTGTCTATCCCCACGAAGATTGCCCCATCTATCAGACACTCAAAGATGGCAAAGCCAGAGAAATAACCACGGAAGTCTTCTGGCGCAAGGACGGCAGCTGCTTTCCCGTACACTATAGTTCCACCCCAGTTTGGCAGGACGGTAAGCTCAAGGGCGTAGTAGCGATATTTCGCGACATTAGTCTGCAAAAGCAGACTGAGTTGTCGCTGCGTCAGGCGCTGGAACAGGTACAGGCGCTATCGGAACAACTGGCCTCGGAAAACTCCTGGCTGCAGGCCGAGCTGGAAGACAAGACGGGCACCCAGGAGATTGCCGGTAACAGCCCGATGATCCAAACCCTGCTCAAACAGTTGCGCCTGGTGGCTAATACCGACAGTACCGTGTTGATCCAGGGGGAAAATGGCACAGGCAAGGAGCTGGTCGCCCGCCAGTTGCACAGACTCAGCAGCCGCAAAGACAAGCCGATGATCTCAGTCAACTGCGCCGCCTTCTCTGCCGGACTCTTGGAGAGCGAACTATTCGGCCATGAGAAAGGCGCCTTTACCGGTGCCAGTCAGCGGCGCAAGGGGCGCTTCGAACTGGCCCATAGAGGCACCCTGTTCCTCGATGAAGTGGCCGAACTCAGCCTCGAGGCCCAATCCAAGCTGCTGCGGGTCATTCAGGAGCAGGAGTTTGAACGCGTCGGCGGCAGCGACAGTATCAAGGTGGATATTCGACTGATCGCCGCCACTCATCACGATCTGCAGCAGCGGGTGGAGCAAGGGCTGTTCCGGATGGATCTCTTCTACCGACTCAATGTCTTTCCGCTCAAGGTCCCGGCACTGAGACAGCGGCGGGAAGATATCCCTGAGCTGGTGCAACAACTGCTCAAGAGCCTGTCATTGAAACTGGGTAAACCCCTGGCGGGCGTTGATGGCGATAGTCTGCGGCGGATGATGCAATATCAATGGCCGGGAAATGTACGTGAATTGCAAAACCTGCTGGAACGGGAAGCCATCCTTGCCCGCGAGCCGATACTGCATCTCGCTCCCTTGCCCAGCGATACGCCGCTGCCAACTGTGGGTCAGACTCTGGCCGAAGTGGAAGCAGCTCATATCAAAGCGACACTGGACGCCTGCCACTGGCGAATATCCGGCCCACGCGGTGCGGCCAGCAGTCTGGGGCTGCCCCCCAGCACCTTGAGATCGCGGATGCAGAAGCTGGGGATCTGCCGCCAGGGTAGTTGAAGCCACAACTGGGGATTCAAGGCAGAAAAAGTCACGACATATCGCCAACTCACGTTATGTCGTGAGTTAATTCCCCTGCACCCAAACAAACATTAGATATAAATCAACAAGTTAATCCTGTATTGGAACTGGCACGTCTCTTGCGATTGCCTAGCCGTATGTCAGTCGTCATTCAGGAAATAGCATGGTTCAACAGGCAAGACAGTCATCGGAAGCGATTCCGGTCACTTTTATCCCCTCCCCCCAAGACAAGAAAAGCAGCCACCAAGGCGGTAAAATCCACTTTCGTAGCCAACGCGGTTATTTTCAGCGCTGGCGCAGCGGCCTTAACGCCCTGTTGATAGCCCTGTTTCTGTTACTGCCCTTTATCGACTGGCAGGGGCGGCAAGCCATCTGGTTCGATCTGGCCAATCAACAGTTTTACTTTTTTGGCACTAGCCTCTGGCCCCAGGATTTTACCCTGTTGGCCTGGTTCTTTATCGCCGCGGCCTTTGCCCTGTTTTTTGTGACCCTGTTTTGGGGCCGGGTCTGGTGTGGTTATCTCTGCCCGCAAACCGCCTGGACATTCGGCTTTGCCTGGGTAGAGGAGAAACTGGAAGGCAGCCGTAACCAGAGGATCAAGCTGGACGCTTCGCCCATGAGCCTCAGCAAGGCCAGCAAACGCGGCGGCAAACACCTGCTGTGGATATTGATTTCACTGCTCACCGGCTGTGGCTTTATCGCCTACTTTGTACCGGCCAAGCAGTTGTATCCGGAGATTTTTACCTTCTCCGCCGGTTTTTGGGATAGCGCCTGGGTGTACTTTTTTGCCCTGTGTACCTATCTCAATGCCGGTTGGATGCGTGAGCAGATGTGCCTGCATTGCTGCCCCTACTCAAGGTTCCAATCAGCCATGTTCGATTCCTTCACCAAGACAGTGACCTATGATACCCAGCGCGGTGAAAGCCGTGGCCCAAGAAAACGCAAGCAAGCCACAGAGCTTGGCGACTGTGTCGACTGTAATCTCTGCGTCGAGGTGTGCCCAACCGGGATAGATATTCGTAACGGCCTGCAATATGAGTGCATCAACTGTGGCGCCTGCGTCGATGCCTGCGATCAGACCATGAGCAAGTTTGGCTATCGCCCCGGGCTCATCTCCTATACCAGTGAAGAGTCACTGACCAGGCAAACTCCGCCACTATGGCAGCGCAAACGCTTTATTGGCTATGGCGCCGCCTTGCTGGCGATACTCTGCACCATGGGGCTGGATATCTACTCGCGGGATCCCATCACGCTCAATGTGATCCGCGACCGCCAGAGCCTGTACCGGGAAACCCTGGATGACGGCATAGAAAACAGCTATCTGCTGAAAATACGCAATAAGACCCAGCAGGATAAGCAATACCGGATAGAGATCAGCGGCGCCCTGCCCTATCAGTTGTCGACCAATCGCGTTCACATCGCCGCCGGCGAGCAGTATGAATTGCCGCTGACCTTGACTGTGCCTGTGGCGCAAATCGACAACAACCGCAGCAATCTGCTGTTTAAAGTGCTTGAGGCCGATGCGCCAGATAATAGCGTCAGCCAGAAGTCGGTATTTTTTGCCCCTTGAGTTGCCTCAGGGCGGCGAAGTGTTTCACCCGGCTTCGCCGCCCGCTTTTTTATCCTTTTCTCTGCTGGGCAATCAGCCCCTGCAGTATGCTTTTCACCTTGCTCTGCTGGTCATCTCCCAGCAGAGAACCATCTTCGGTAAAGGCTTCGTGAGCCTTGGCAAGCGCCAACTGCTCGGGCAATACCAGCGCCCCCAGGTTAAACATCAGCTCACGGACCGGGGTCAAACCTCTGAGCCCCCCGAGTGCCCCCGGGCTTGCCGCCATCAAGGCCACCCATTTACCGGCAAATACATTACCCGCAGGTTGAGTTGCCGGACGGGACAGCCAATCGATGGCATTTTTCAGTGCCGCGGTAATGGATCCATTGTACTCAGGACATACCAGCACCAGACAATCGCTCTGCAACAGCTTGCTCTTGAGTGCCACGGCAGCTTCGGGGGCGCCAAATTCGGCCTCGTCATCCTGATTGAGCAGGGGCATGGGAAACGCATTCAGTGTCAGCACCTCAGACTCCAGCCCCAGCTCGGCGGCCACGGCGGCGGCATAATGGGCTAGACGGGTGTTGAACGAGCCTTTTCTCAGGCTACCGGAAATAAACTTTATCCGCAGTTGCTGCATGTTTTTATCCTTAATTACAGTCAATTAACCCATTTATTGCAGAGGATTTTTCATCTGGCACCATTGCCTTGGCCGCGCTTTGCCTCTAACCTGAACTCTGATCATTACTAAGCACCCCAAAAGGTGCAGAAAGTGTCGGGGGAAGCACGGGCCAAAGTTAACATCATGGCTGGATAAGCATTCAAAACCCAATAACAATAATAAATTCCAAAGGAAAAGGTGATGACAAGAGTGATACAGAATCAGGTATACGATAGCCAGACTCAGTTGGATTTTTCCCGCTATGACTCTCTTGCGGATATGATAGTCAGCAGCTGTGAGCGTTACGGCGACAAGAGCGCCTTTGCCTGCCTCGGCAAGGCCATCAGCTTTCGGGAACTGGAGAGGGATTCACGCGCCTTTGCCGCTTTCCTGCAGCACAACACCCAGCTGCAAGTCGGCGATCGTATCGCCATTCAACTGCCCAATATCAGCCAATTCGTTATTGCCGCCTATGGCGCGATTCGCGCAGGCCTGGTGCTGGTAAATACCAACCCCTTGTATACCGAACGGGAATTGATCCATCAGTTCAAGGATTCCGGCGCCAAGGCGCTGGTGGTGTTGTCAGATCTCTTGCCGATTCTGGCCAAAGTCGTTGCCAGCACCCCGATTGAAACTGTGATATCCACTCATCCGCTGGATCTTATCGAGCCGCAAATTCAGCCCAAAACCGGCCTGAAAAACCTCGAATTTACCAAGGTTCTTGAACAGGGACGTCAGCTGGAGTTCACCGAAGTAAAGCTGAAGCTGGACGATCTGGTGGCGCTGCAATACACGGGCGGTACCACAGGCCTTTCCAAGGGAGCCATGCTCAGCCACAAAAACCTGATTGCCAATGCCATGCAATGTGAATCCCGTATCGGCGCCAACCTGGTACAGGGGGAAGAGATCTTCGTCGCCCCACTGCCCATCTACCATATTTACGCCTTTTTGGTGAATCTGGTGCTCTATTTTGAGCGCGGCGCCCTGACAGTGCTCATTCCCAACCCGAGGGACATCGCCTCGCTGATCAAGACCTTGGGCAAATATCCCTTTACCGGATTTGCCGGGCTTAACACCCTTTTTGTTGGCCTGTGCCATCAGCAAGCCTTCCGTGAACTGGACTTTTCCCATCTGAAGATCACCATTTCAGGCGGTACCGCCCTCACCGAAGCCGCAGCCAAACTCTGGCAACAAACCACAGGCTGCACCATATCTGAAGGTTATGGTCTGAGTGAGACCTCACCGGTTATCTCCCTCAACGCGCCGGGGCTTGAACGTCTGGGCAGCATAGGCAAGCCGGTTATCGAAACTCAAGTGCAAATTCTCGATGGCAATGACCAGCCCCTGCCGCCAGGTCAAGCCGGTGAACTCGCGGTGCGCGGCCCTCAGGTGATGAGTGGTTACTGGCAAAAGCCCGATGAAACTGCGGCTGTGATGACAGAAGATGGCTTCTTCAAGACAGGAGATATCGCCATTGAGAGTGAAGATGGCTATCACAGCATAGTGGATCGCAAGAAAGATCTGATTATCGTCTCCGGCTTCAATGTTTACCCCAATGAAGTCGAAAACGTGCTGGCCCGCTGCGAGTTGGTACTTGAATGCGCGGTTATCGGAGTTGAAGATGAGCGCAGCGGTGAAGCCGTCAAGGCGGTAATAGTGCTCAAGCCCGAGGTCGATGCCGCCAAAGCTCAAGCAGCCATTGAGGCCCACTGCCGGGCAGAACTCGCGGCCTACAAGGTGCCCAAAATGATAGAGTTTGTCGCCCAGTTGCCCAAGAGCACGGTCGGCAAAATACTCAGGCGTGAACTGCGCAAATAAGCCAAATAAAAATGCCGCTTAAAAGCGCAACGTAGTTCACTTAAGCGGAGCTGCCTTGTGATTAACAGGATATCGGGTCTTTGATATTTTTACCGCCCTAGGCCGATTTGGCTTAGGGCGTTTGTCTATAAAGAGGATGGACAAGTCTCCTCGTAGACTGTTTAGACGCTTCGGCGTATTACCTGGTGACACCGCTTTGCTCATGACTTTGAGCTGACTTGCGATGAACTGACAAGCGTACTTAAAGCTGATTTCATTGGGCATTCGACCATGCTCTACTGCCGCTTGGCTCGCTTCTCGTCTCACCAAGTTATAACCAAGCAGCAGCCCCCATAACTCTTGATAGACAAGTTCGACTGTCTTACTCCTCAGCACTAACGCATTGTGTTGCATCGAACTTTTTATGTCTCGATACCCTAATTCAATTTCCCATCGCTCGTGGTAAAGCGCCGCGACTGCTCCCGCATCGTACTGCTCTCTGGGAAGAGACGTAAATACGGTTTTTGGCTTACCTTGTACCTGATAAGTCACGGCTCTCACTTGCCATGTTTCAGGTAGGTTAGGATTTTTCTTGCGTGCTTGTGGAGAGACTTTCATTTCGACTCGCATGTCGTCACTCTCTTCATCGTCCAGCAGGGTGTATTTCACCCCTTTCTTCGCCGGTAACAACCAATGTCTGTTAGCACCACTATTTTG
Organism: Shewanella chilikensis; assembly: GCF_037953065.1. NCBI lineage: Bacteria > Pseudomonadati > Pseudomonadota > Gammaproteobacteria > Alteromonadales > Shewanellaceae > Shewanella > Shewanella chilikensis. The sequence goes on from NZ_CP149966.1 coordinate 3,556,817, forward strand.
GAGAGAAAGAAGTAAGCCTGCTCCATAAAAACCCTTATCCAATAAGGTCACGGAATTATCCGGTAAGGAGTCAATAAAGGGCATAGCAAGAGGAATTTCGCCTCGACGATAAGGGCTTATAGCGGCATCGACAATGACATGAGAGCGAACATTCATCATGGTCACCACCCTTAATACTGGATGAGGCGTCTGTCTGTCGCTGGATGTATTACCTGACCCAAAATGGTCTCTTAGTTCCGGTGTGTCAGCGGTTCGAAAAAGCGCGCCATCCACAGCAAAGACTTGCAAACCTTGCCATGTATCCTCAGGGTAACGCTCTAACCCCCACCTATGGCTGCATTGCCTAAACAACCATTCTGGGGCTGCTTTGCCGAGGCGTTGCCTTGCTTGCGTTAAAGCACTTTTTGCTAACAGCTCCTCATTAGCCAACCCCTCGGCACAGACATTCATTCGCCGTGCAACTTCGGCAATCGGTTCGTTGCGGAAAAACGCCATTCCAACAATAAGCCAAAGAACCATATCACTCGGTAAGCGACGTCGACGAATCGTCGCTTTATCGGAAAGTGTTACCGCTTTAGCAATCCACTCGTCAGGAATATGCTCGGAGAAGGTGGTTAGCTGAGCGACATCAACAGGACTCTCTTCAAGAAAGTCGGCAAAGCAGTTTTGAATAGACATAAAAAATCGGAAACCTACAAACAGGTTTCCGATTGTCTCTCATCAGAAGGATCGGTCAACCGATCCTTATCTGATCTACATTGCGCTTAAAAGCGGCATTTTTATTATAAGAACTCTTTTACTTTCAGCGTTCTACTACTGACGAAAGAAGTCCAGCAGATGGCTGAGGGCACAGATGGCGTGCACTATCAGAAAACCGATAAAACCGTGGGCCAGATGCTTATGCCAACCACGCCAGAGCAACGCATCACTGGTGCCTTGGGTCAAATACCAGAGTAAGCCTGTCAGAGCCACCCCAAGCAGCAGCAACATCCCCAGCCCTTCTATCAGGCTGAACAGCCCCTTGCCGCCAGCAACCGGTAACTTGCCTTTGAACAAGCCGCCGATATCAGCACCTATCTGGCGCCAATCGCCGATAAACAGACTAAAGTACTGACGCCAGCGGCCGGAGGTGCAGTTACTCACAAGAAACGTCAGCGACAGCGGCACACACAGGAGCCCAAGATAGACATGGCTCAGATCCCAGAAACCGGCACCGGCCCTGATGCTGCGGATCATCATCAAACTGCTGCTACCCAGCACCAGAAACAAACACAAGAGAATTAACAACAAGTGTTGATGGGCACTATAGAAGCGCCAAAGACGTTGCAACAGAGCCATTTCAGCCTCGCTTTAACCCGCCCTGGAGATCAGAGCCTGCGCCGCCAATTGCTCGGCAAATTCCTGCACCTTGTCCCAATTAGTGTATTCAATACAGGTATTGGGATCGGTCGGTCCCTTGGTGATCCACATGATGAAACGTATGATATTTCTGTCCATGGCTCCATAGCCCTGATAGTCAAGGTTGCCGCCAAATACGGCCAACTGCTTAGGCTTCCATTCAGTCTTGGCAAGAAACGCCTGCATGTAAGGGTTGGTTTCAGGAGTATTTTTTTCCGGCTTGCGCGCCACCAGACTCACAGAAAAGAAGCCATTGGCCTTACTTTCCAACTGCTGCTGATGTTGGCGAATATAGTCGAACACGGCAGGATTGTGCTTGCCGTGACGAATACTGGCTCCAATGGCGACCCGATCAAAATCGGCCAGATCCGGCGCATCATCTATCGCCGCCATGGTCACTTGCTGCCCCAAAGCGCCAAGTTGCTTTGCCATAACGTCACAGATCTTGCGGGTCTGACCATGCACGCTGGAATACAGCAGAAGAGTCTTGCTCACCTTAACCCCTAGTAGTTCAATCTCTTAGTACTGATGCCATCTTAGGTGATCCATTAGCTCATTTACATGAAACAGATCACGGGCAAAGGGCGAAACGCTATCCAAGCCGCGGAAATACCGAGTAGTTCACAAAAAATAACCGCTGTGGGAACCTAAGGATCACCGCCACCCAAGAAGCCGTTATGGCAGTGGAACCTTGGCGCTACAGCAGCTTTACAGCCGGATAATATTTTTCAACAAAGTTTTCTGGTTATCTCCAGGTTCTGGTATTAGCATAAGCTGATACTCTGCAGCCATTTTCGAAACAAGATGCAGCAACCAACCCGCAATCCCGAGGCCTTGCTACTGTGGATGACCTTTGTCATGTCCTTGGTATTTGCCGTCTGGCAGGCCCTGCTGAACAACTTTGTTATTGAAAGAGCACTATTCACCGGCGCCGAAATAGGCATGCTGCAAAGCCTCAGGGAGGTTCCCGGGTTTCTGGCTTTTAGCGCCATTTTTGTGCTGCTGTTGATTAAAGAACAGGCCTTCGCCCTGTTGTCGCTGGCGCTGCTGTGCATCGGGGTGGGCATTACCGGTTTCTTTCCCCAGGTATTGGGGCTCTATCTGACGACCATTTTAATGTCGGTCGGCTTTCACTACTTTGAAACCATCAATCAATCGCTGACCCTGCAGTGGGTCGACAAGTCCCAGACAGCAGGTTTCATGGGAAAGGCCATGTCATGGCGCGCCGCGGCCGCCTTGGGCGGCTACGGCAGCATCTGGTTGGTGATGACAGTCTTCAAGCTGGACTATGTCTGGATGTACAGCCTTATAGGGGCCTTGGGGCTTTTGATGGTAATCACTCTCTACTGCTATTTCCCCAAGTTCGATACCGGCGAAGTCCAGCACAAGAAAATCATCCTCAGAAAACGCTACTGGCTCTATTACCTGTTGACCTTTTTCTCGGGAGCCAGAAGGCAAATCTTCATGGTGTTCGCCGGCTTTATGATGGTGGAGAAGTTCGGTTACAGCGTCAGTGAGATCACGGCTCTGTTTCTGATCAACTATGTAGTCAACCTGCTGTTTGCCCCGGCCATAGGTCGCTTTATCGGCCGCATAGGAGAAAGGCACGCCCTGACCCTGGAATATATAGGCCTGGTGCTGCTGTTTATCAGTTATGCCCTGGTGGAGGACGGCCACATGGCAGCGGCGCTCTATGTGATAGATCACCTGCTGTTTGCCATGGCGATTGCCATCAAGACCTATTTCCAAAAAATTGCCGATCCCAAAGACATTGCCGCCACCATGTCGGTCAGCTTTACCATCAATCATATCGCGGCCGTGGTGATCCCGGTATTGCTCGGAGTGCTCTGGCTCAGTTCACCTGCGGCAGTGTTTTATATCGGTGCCGGACTCGCCGCCTGTTCGCTGTTGCTGGCACGCCTGGTGCCCAAGGCCCCGGCCCCCGGACGAGAACTCAGTTGGCACAAGGCCCTCGTTGCAGAAACCCAACAGCAGGAAGCCGGCTGAACTGCTGGACAACTAACTGAAAATTATGCATAAAGAAGCATAGTTTTCGCGAGAAGATAATCAGAATGGCAGAGGAAAAACTCCCCAGAGAAATAGAAGAGCCAGGTCAGGCATCGGCCCGCAAGAAGGCACTGCGCCTCGGGCGCCTGCTGGGACTCGCCTCTGAACAGGACTATAAACCTGCCAACGCCAGCGTTGCCGAACGGGCGGCCTTTCGCATCGACAAACAACAAGCCCAGTACCAACGCAACCTGGAAAACATCTACGCCATGGCACTGAGCTATACCCCGTCCGATGTGACCGGGGTGGAGCTGGATCCCGACTGGGTACATCAGTTCTTCCAAATGGCCGAGCAGATCCACAATCGCAAGATGCAGGATCTGTGGGCTCGGATACTCTCAAGTGAAATCATCAATCCAGGTAATTTCAGCCTGCGTACCCTGGCAACCCTGAAACAGTTGACCTTGAGAGAGGCACACATACTGGAAAAAGCGCTGGGGATGGCGGTCAAGGTCAACAATGAGAGCCGACTCAAGCTTATCAGTGGTTACAGAGTCAGCGGCGGCATAGGCCAGTATTTTCGTAAACACAGCGCGGTCAACCTGGGGTTGTCGCAATTCGGCATGCCCTACTCAAGCATACTCACCCTGGTGGATGGCGGCATACTGCACAGGGGCGAGTTCGAGACCGGCATATTGGACAGCAAGAGCCCGCTGCAACTGCAGATCCAACAGCAACACCTGAAGCTAACCCCAAAATCAGGCCACCTGCTGTTCAGCTACTACCGCTTTACCCCAGTGGGCGATGAACTGGCACTCTTGGTGCGTCCAAGGGAAGACGAAGCCTATATCAAGGCGCTGAAGGCCTTGTTTACCAAAGACTTCAGCATTAGCTAGGCATCAACTGAGCCTCAGGCGCTGGCCTGTAATCGCGTCGACGGGATCACTTCCAAGGCAGAGAGGTAATCCAGCAATGCCTGCACCTGGGTATTGAGATCGCCCTTGCTGGTATCTATAGTCAACTCGGCAGCCAGCGGCTCTTCGTAGGGCGCCGAAATCCCGGTAAAGTCACGGATCTCCCCCTTACGCGCCTTCTGATACAAGCCCTTGGGATCGCGGGCCTCACACACTGCCAGCGGCGTGGAAACATGCACTTCAATAAAACGCCCCGCAGCAAACCGGCAGCGAATAGCATCACGCTCGGCCCGGGTCGGCGAGATAAAGGCCGACAGTACCAGCAAACCGGCATCCACCATCAGGTGCGCAACTTCGCCCACTCTTCGCAGGTTTTCATCCCTATCGGCTGCGCTGAAACCAAGATCTTTGCAAAGACCATGACGCACATTGTCGCCATCGAGCAGATAGGTGTGAAACCCCGCCTCGAACAGTGCCCGCTCCAGGGCGCCTGCCAAGGTCGACTTGCCGGCGCCGGACAACCCGGTGAACCAAAGCAGCACAGGTTGTTGGCCCTTCTGGGCTGCCCTTGCCGCCTGATCGACAGCATGCTGATGCCAAACGATATCGGCATTGGGCTGGGTAGAATTCTTCATCGTCACTCCTTAAAGACCCGCATCAAAGGGGAACAGCATGGGCACCAGAAACAAAACTATCGCCGAGTAAAGCAACGACAGCGGCAGCCCCAAGCGCACAAAATCAATAAAGCGGTAATTACCGGCGTTGAACACCATCAGATTGGTTTGGTAGCCATAGGGCGAAATAAAGCTGGCGCTGGCACCAAACACCACTGCCAGAATAAAGGGCCGACTGTCGACCCCGAAGCTGGTCGCAATCGCATAGGCCACGGGAAAAGCCAGGGCCGCCGCCGCGTTGTTGGTGATGAGTTCGGTCAACAGCAAGGTCAGCAAATAAACCCCGACAAAGGCGCCAAAGACCCCAAAGCCGGAAAAGGCGCCGAGCAGAGTATCGGCCATCCCTTTGGCCAAGCCGGTATCCAACATCAGCTTGGCCAGACTTAGGGCGCTGCCGACAATCAACACCAGCTCCAGCGGGAACCGCCGTTTGAGCTCGCCCAGGGTCACGGCACCTATCGCCAGATAACTGAGCAACAAGAGCACCAGCCCCTTGGCCAGCGGCAGCCAGCCCAGCAGACTGGCAGCTATGGTGAGCACAAAGCCCGCCAGCACCCACTGACTGCGGCGACTGTCCAGCCTGACACTCAGGTCCAGGCCGCTGACGGCGGCAAAGTCGGTACTGAGACGCGGATTACGACCAAAGCCATCGCCCGGGGTCAACAGCAACACATCTCCGGCCTGCAGCACTATGTCGCCCAAGCCGCCCTTGAGTGGATGATGGCCGCGGCGAATCGCCATTACGGCGGCATCAAACTGCTCCCGAAATCGCGAGGCCTTGAGCGAAGAGCCCACCAAAGCCGAAGACGGCGCCAGCACGGCTTCCACCAGATTCTGGCCCCTGGCCTGCTGCTTGCCGAACCACTCCAAACCATCGAATTGATGCAGCAACTCCACCGACTCCACCGCGCCGCTGAAGCGCAGCACATCCCCCGCGGCCAGCACGAGTTGCGGCGGCACAGGGCAGATGCGAATGCCGCTGCGCTCGAGCTCAGCCAGATAGAGCTTTTTCAGGGCCCTGAGTCTATTGTCCTGCACGCTTCGGCCCACCAGGGTTGAGCCGGGCAACACCTTGGCTTCCAACAGATAGGGCAGACTTTCATCACCATGTTGCTCATCGCCATCGGGCAACAGGTGTGACAGCAATACCAAAAGCGCAATACCGGCCACCACCACGGCCAGGCCAATCAAGGAGAACTCAAAAAAACCCAGGGGTTTCAGCCCGGCGTTTTCAACAAAGGAGTTCACTATCAAGTTGGTCGAGGTGCCAATCAGGGTCAGGGTGCCGCCCAAAATCGCCGCGTAGGATAAGGGCAGCAATAACTTGGCCGGTGCATGCTGCTGATTGCGACGCACCACGCCAATCAACGAGGCCACCACGGCGGTATTGTTGGTGAAAGACGACAGCAACGCAGTGGAAAACCCCAGCTTGGCCATGGTCAGCCCCAAGGAGCCTGAGCCTATGACCTGGCTGAGCCTACCGAGCAAGGGCGTCTTCTCCAGTGCCGTGGTTGCCAGCACCAGGAGCACCAGAGTCACCAGACTGGCGTTGGTAAAACTGCCCAGCAGCGACTCAAGCTCCAGCATACCCAAGAGGTAACTGAGCAGCGCCGCTATGGTAAACAGCATGGCCGGTGATGCCAGACCACTGACGAGTCCGGCCACCAGCGCGAGCAGTATTAACCCCAGGATCCAGGTTTCAGACAATTCAGTCTCCCTGAGCGCGGATATCCAGCGCCTGCCAATGGGGGAAATGCTTACGAATCAAGGCATTGAGTTCCAATTCAAACTCACTGAAATGGGTCGTTTTTTCAGTTTCCCCAAGCGCCTGCTGCACCATACCGGCACCGACAGTGACATTGCTGATGCGATCGATAAAGATAAAACCGCCGGTATCGCGATTGTCATTATAGGCATCGAACACCACGGCCTCACTCAACTCCAGTTCAACCAGGGCTATGGTGTTGAGGCTCAGCTCGGCAACACTGTCCTGTGCCAGGGTATTCACATCTATGCTGTGCAGTATGCGGCTGACACTGGCTGGCACCTTTTTGGTTCCCAGCTTGATGTTGTATTGCTTGCCGGGTGTCAGCGGCTGTTCGTGCATCCACACCACCTTGGCCTGCAACCGGTTGGAAACGCCCACAGGGCTCGCCGCCGGCACTATCACATCGCCGCGGCTGATATCAATCTCATCACTCAGGGTCAGGGTCAGTGCCTGGCCGGCATAGCCCTGCTTGAGCTCACCATCGAAGGTGACAATCGAGGCGATAGTCGACTCTTTCCCCGAGGGCAGCACCTTGACCCTCTGGCCAACTTGCAGACTGCCGGAGGCCAAGGTACCGGCAAAACCGCGGAAATCCAGGTTGGGACGGCTGACATACTGCACCGGGAAGCGGGCATCGAAGGCGTGGTTAAAGCCGGTCACAGGCGCACTCTCCAGCATGGCAAGCAGGGTTTCGCCCTGATACCAAGGGGTGCGCGCCGAGCGGTTCACCAGGTTGTCGCCATCGAGTGCCGACAGCGGTACAAAGTGGATATCGTCCAACTGCAACTGGCCGGCAAACGCCAGATAGTCGGCCTTGATCGCCTCGAAACGCTCCTCACTGAAATCCAGCAGATCCATCTTATTGACGGCCACGATGAACTGCTTGATCCCCAAGAGAGAGCAGATAAAGCTGTGTCTGCGGGTCTGGGTCTGCACCCCGTAGCGACCGTCGATCAGAATAATCGCCAGATCGCAGTTGGAAGCGCCGGTCGCCATATTGCGGGTGTACTGCTCATGCCCGGGAGTGTCGGCAATGATGAACTTGCGTTTCTCGGTAGAGAAGTAACGATAGGCCACATCTATGGTGATCCCCTGCTCGCGCTCGGCCTGCAGGCCATCCACCAGCAAAGCCAGATCCACAGCTTCGCCCGTGGTGCCATGGCTCTTGGAATCCTTGTGCAGTGCCGCCAGTTGATCTTCATAGATCTGGGCGCTGTCGTGCAGCAAACGGCCTATCAGGGTCGACTTGCCGTCATCCACGGAACCACAGGTCAGAAACTTCAAAAGCGATTTATGCTGCTGATTTTTAAGATATTGCTCTATACCCTGCTCATTGACTTGTTGTGCAACCGACATTAGAAATACCCCTCACGCTTTTTCTTTTCCATCGACCCGGACGAATCCCTGTCGATGACCCGTCCCTGACGCTCACTGGAGCGGGACAGCAACATCTCTTCGATAATCTCTGCCAGTGTCGCGGCACTGGACTCTATGGCGCCGGTCAAGGGATAACACCCCAGAGTGCGAAAACGCACCCGGCGATACTCGGGCACTTCGCCTTCATTGAGCGGCATCCGCTCGTCATCGACCATGATCAGGCTGCCATCGCGCTCCACCACCGGGCGCTGCTCGGCAAAATAGAGCGGCACTATGTCGATGTTTTCCTGATAGATGTATTGCCAGATATCCAACTCGGTCCAGTTGGAAAGCGGGAAGACCCTGATGCTCTCCCCCTTGTTGACCTGACCGTTATAGGTGTGCCACAGCTCGGGGCGCTGGTTCTTGGGATCCCAGCGGTGATGGCGATCGCGAAAGGAATAGACACGCTCCTTGGCGCGGGACTTCTCCTCGTCGCGGCGGGCACCGCCAAAGGCGGCATCGAAACCGTATTTATCCAGGGCCTGTTTCAGGCCTTCGGTCTTCATCACGTCTGTGTGCTTGGCCGAGCCGAAGGTAAAGGGGTTCATGCCCATCGCCAGGCCTTGCGGATTCTTGTGTACCAGAAGCTCGAAACCGTACTTCCTGGCCGCCTGATCACGAAAACGTATCATCTCGCGAAACTTCCAGTCGGTATCCACATGCAGCAAGGGGAAAGGGATCTTGCCCGGATAGAAGGCCTTGCGCGCCAGATGCAACAGCACGGAAGAATCCTTGCCGATGGAGTACAACATCACCGGGTTGTCGAATTCGGCGGCAACTTCGCGAAAGATCTGGATACTCTCGGCTTCCAACTGTTCAAGGTGACTCAACACTGGCCCTGACATCTTATTTCTCCAATTGATTCAAAGTGCTGTAACAGCATCATGTTGTAGTTGCAGGCCATTGTTCGCCGCCTCGGGTTCAAACCAACTGAGGCTGTCTGCCAAAGCGACGACTTCGCCTATGATCATCAGCGCCGGCATCACTACCCGCGGGTCTTGAGCCAGAGTTTGCAACTGCTCCAGGGTGCCAATAACACGCTGCTGCTGCCTGGTCGTGGCCTTGGATACTATGGCCACCGGCGTCTGCGGGCTGCGACCATGGGCAATCAGTTGTTGCTGAATGAGCCCGGCATTGAGGATCCCCATGTACACCACCAGGGTGTTGGCCGGGTTGGCGTAGCCTTGCCAATCCATGGGGCGATTTTGCAGCTGGCAATGACCGGTAATAAAGCTGACCCCCTGGGCAAAATCCCTGTGGGTCAAGGGAATACCCGCATAGGCTGCGGTACCGCTGGCGGCTGTGATGCCAGGCACCACTTCGAAGGCGACGCCGGCCTGTGCCAGAGTCTGCAACTCCTCGCCGCCGCGACCGAAGATAAAGGGATCGCCCCCTTTGAGCCTGACCACGGTTTGGCGGGTAAAGGCCTTGGTCAGCAACAAACGGTTGATTTCACTCTGGGAAGCACTGTGCTCACCGGCCCGTTTGCCCACCGCGATGCGCTCGGCACCTTCGGGGATCAGCGCCAGGATCTCGGGACTGACCAAGGCATCAAACAGCACCACATCGGCGCGCTGCAGCAGGTGCCACGCCTTGACGGTCAATAGTTCAGGATCGCCGGGACCGGCTCCAAGCAGATAAACTTTGCCTTTGGCCCGCTTGCCGGGCAGTGTCAGTAATTCCATGCGCTATTCCCCATCTTGCTGATGCAAGCAATATAGCGGCTACACATATTCCACTATAAATAGAGAATCATTAGCTGTTATTACTTTTAGATATATAGAGGGAAATCGCGGTAACGGGAAAAATATCTGGGACTGAGAAATCTGTTAATAAAAAACATTACTTTTTATTTTCAATGGATTACAAAATAATAGCCGAACTGGGTTAATGAATTTTTTTATTGTTTACTACCGCTTTTAGCACTAACTTATGGCAAAAAATTATAGTTTTATCTCGGTGACAGCAGCTTGGGATGGGAATGTGCAGGCTAAAGCCAGGATGTTACACTCTCAAGCCGAAACAACAGCCGGGCACTCCATCAAGCCTCAGAGACAACAGGGAAGAATATGTATACCAAAATCCGTTCCAGCCTCAGCGGCCTGACATTGGCCCTGGTAATATTACCGTCCAGCCAACTCTCTGCCGCCGAAGACAATGGCCCTTCGCTGGTCGATCAAAGGGTGCAAGAGGAGCTGGAAACCTCAGAGCGGCCCTTTGTAATCACCCCGCACAAGGTCAATTACATACTACCGGTCACCTATAATCCTTCACCCAATATGGCCCCTTTTGAATCGAAAACGACTTCAGAAGATGAAACTTTGGATAAATATGAAGCCAAATTCCAAATAAGTTTCAAATTCCCACTGATGTACAACGTGTTTGGCGACAATGGTCACCTGTTTTTCGCCTATACCAATCAATCTTGGTGGCAGGTGTACAACAAGGACATCTCCTCGCCGTTTCGTGAAACCAACCACGAGCCCGAACTCTTTATGCTATTCAACAACGACTGGAAAATAGCCGGTTTCACCAACTCCTTCTGGGGCTTTGGTGCCGTACATCAGTCCAATGGCAAGTCGGGCGACCTGTCCCGCAGTTGGAACCGTATTTATGGCACCATGGTGTTCGACAAGGGCCCTATAGCGCTGGCGGCCAAGGTGTGGTGGCGGATCCCGGAAAGCGAGAAGGACTATGAGGGAGATCCCCGCGGAGACGATAACCCGGATATCACAGATTACCTCGGCCACTTCGAGCTGACCGGCGTCTACGGCATAGACGATCACAGATTCAGCCTGATGTTGCGTAACAATCTTCAGAGTTCCAACCGCGGCGCAGTGGAGTTTACCTGGAGTTACCCCATACTCGGCAACCTGCGCCTATATGCACAATACTTCAATGGCTACGGCGAAAGCCTTATTGACTATAACGATCACAATCAGCGTATAGGTATAGGGGTCGCCATCAACGATATCCTGTAAGCTATCAAGGGCGAGCTTAATGATTGCCTCTGTGCCATTTATAGGCCCTGAGGCTGGTATCAGGGAGAGATATGAAGCCGGGATTCCGTGAAATAGTTAGCTGCTTTATCCTGCTGTTGTTGATCTCCTGTCTGCAGTTGGGACGATTCCTGCTGCCTGAGCCTGCGAAAAAAGAGCTGTTGAGCCAAAGGCAGATGAAGACCGATCTGACTGTACTAGTCAAACAATTGCAGCAGCACTCAGCCTTTCTGGTACTGGATCCCGACATTGAATCCCGACTCGAGAAAAGACTGCAACGGCTGAAACAGGAATACCGAGACAGCATAGCTATCAATCGTTTCACCGCCGAAGTCAATAAGTTGCTGGGAGAACTTAAAGACCCCGGGGTCAGGGTCAGTCAAACGGCGCTGCCCTCCGGCGTCTTGCCCCTCAGGCTCAAGCCCATGGAAGACAAATGGCTGGCGCTCAATGACAAAGACGAGCCCCTTCAAAATGATACACCTTTTATCAGCCATATCGATGGCCTGCCCATCAGCCATTGGCAGAAGATTGCCAATCACTTTTTGCCGCCGGAGCAGCGAAATAGCGTACCTATGCAGATGCCTTGGCTGCAACAGCTGGATCTGCTAAGGCGGGAGATGGGGCTTAGAGTAAAAGATGAGGTGCTGCTGACGCTCTATGGGGCTGACCTCCAGCCGCAAAACATAGAGGTGAAAGTACCGCAGCAGTTTCTCAGTGCCCCTCTATCTATTCTGGCCAGTTGGCAGCAACTGGCGCCTGAGATTGCACTGTTTACCTTGACAGATCTCAATGCGATAGAGACTGACCCTCAGCTGCAACAAGATTTGCTGCGCGCGATGAGTCATCACATCCTGGTGCTGGATCTGCGCCATGCCCACGGCTTCAGCGACAGCCTGTTGCAGTTTCTCGGCAACTATCAGGATGGACTCAGCAGCCAACCACTGGGCTATGGCCGCTACCGCCGTTCACCACAGCTACGGCGCGACTTTCTGCGGCCGCTGCACTTTGAGCCGCTCACTCAATTCGCACCATTTCCGCCGGTACAGGCCGCACTGGACAATCAGCCACAGCCCAACCTGAGTCACTGGTATGCCCGCCCGATCCCCAAACTGGTTGCAGCGACCGTCCCTGACTCGGGACGCCTGGTACTGCTTATCGGCCCGGACTGCCGCCAGGAGTGTGAATGGATTGCCTATGCAGCCAAACGTTGGCGCAGAGCGCTGTTGGTGGGCGAACCGACCCGCGGCGATCTGGGGCGTTTACATCATTTTACCCTGCCGGCCAGTGGCCTTAAACTGAGTATCAGCGCTTCGCTTGGCTATGATGGCTATGGCCAATTGCTTTCAGGAATCGGCACAGAACCGGATCTGCAGCTCCCCACAGATGCCCCCTTGCAATGGCAGGGATTGCTGTCTCTCATCTCCCCGGAGCAGTGTCTGCGAAAGCCTACGGATGCTCAATCAGAACTAGCATTACCCAATACTCAATTAAGCTCGGCTACGCCCAGGTCAGCTGCTCGGCAGCACTGAACTGACGTATTGTTACCATTAGTTGACTCATTCAAAAAGTTGCTCGGCGAAAAACTGGGGGAGTGGAGACACAGATGAAGTTGAAGTTTGGAACAAACAATTCCCGGATAGCCCCATGAAAGGGTGATCGGGCTATCCGGGACACGGAGAGTGCTTTGAAGCTGCGCCAGCAAGCCAATCAAAGCTCGGGGTCACTCGCGACCGACTGCTGAAAAAACGGGGCAACCGATGCCATAAGGGCGAGCCGTCTTGATGTGTATTGCCGACTGCACTGCCTGCCGCTAAGCCGATGTTCCATAAAAACACCCGATACAGAATGGCATATCACACTTCCCCTGCGGGAACTTTGGATTATAAACCAGAAAACCACCCTGTGCATAACTCTGTGAACAAATATGTACTAAAGTATGAGTCCAGATTATCTAAAGGCACTAACAATCGACATTGCCAAAACTAACGCCCCAAGATGACCACAAGATGACAAGCCGGGCAACTTGTCCACAGGCAGAAAAAAGCCGCTGATGACAGCGGCCACAAATCAGATCTCGTAGTGCAATCCGCACTCACGTTTTAACCCGTTGAAACGTGTCTCTTCCTCTGTCATCCCCAGCTCCAGGGGTTTGCTCGAATGGGTATCCCCCACAGAGACATAACCCTGCTCCCAGAGGGGGTGATAGGGCAAGTCATAGCGCTTGAGATACTCATGCACCTGTTTATTGCTCCACTCGATAATCGGCAGCATCTTATAGCGCTTGCCGTGGATAGCCAAAATCGGCAACGCCTCCCGGGTCGATGCCTGGGAGCGGCGCAACCCGGCAAACCAGGTGCCAACATCCAGCTCAGCCAGTGCCCGCTGCATCGGCTCTACCTTGTTGATGCGGTTGTATTGCTCCAGCCCCTCAAGCCCCTGCTGCCAAAGCTTGCCGAATCTGGCCTCCTGCCAAGCGGCGCTCGTCTCGGCCCGATAGACCTTAAGATTGAGTCCGAGCCGCTCTGTCAGTTGATCGATAAATCGATAGGTCTCGGGAAACAGGTAGCCGGTGTCGGTCAAAATCACTTGTGTACCTTGCTGCACCGAGTTCACCAGATGCAGCATCACCGCCGCCTGAATGCCAAAACTGGACGACAAGGCATGGTTCCCCGGCAGATAGGCCAAGGCCCATTGGATCCGCTCCTCGGCACTTAATCCGCCAAGATAGCCATTGATGGCAGCCAGGGCGCTTTGCTGCTCAGAGGCCGGCGCATCCAGCAAGGCCAGCAGCGCTTCGGCGCTGTGCAATAAACTTGTGGTATCAGCCATGAAAGTCCCTCGCCGCGTCCAATACAGGTTTCACTATCCCGGCGCGCACCGTGAAATCACCGAAGCTCTCGCCGGTTTCGCGCTCGGCGGCGTAGCGACCAAACAGGGTATCCAGCTCACTGAGGATTTCGGCTTCCTGAATATTCTCGCGGTACATCTTGTTCAATCGGGTGCCTTCGAAGCTGGCGCCCAGATACATGTTGTAGCGCCCAGGGGCCTTGCCCACAAAACCAATTTCGGCGGCAAAAGGGCGGGCACAGCCGTTGGGACAGCCCGTCATGCGCACGACTATCGCCTGCTCACCTATGGAGTGCTTGGCCTGCAGCGCATCCACATGGTCGATAAACTCGGGGAAATAACGCTCGGCTTCGGCCATGGCCAGGGCGCAGGTCGGCAGCGCCACACAGGCGATAGAATGACCACGGGTTGCGGTGATTACCTGCCCCATCAGGCCATGCTTACGTGCCAGCGCTTCGATTTCAGCCCTATCCTCATCCGCCACTTTGGCGATGATGATGTTCTGGTTGGAAGTCATCCGAAAGTCGCCCTTATGTATCTTGGCGATTTCCCGAAGCCCGGTCTGCAACAACTTACCCTGGGTATCCTTCACCCGGCCACCTTCGATAAACAGGGTCAGATGCCAGTGGTTGTCTATGCCTTTAACCCAGCCATATCTGTCGCCGCGATCCCCAATGACAACCTCACGCTTGGGGGCGAACTTAACCCCGGCGCGCTTTTCAACCTCGGCCTTAAAGGCCTCAAAGCCGTGATCCACTATGGTGTATTTGAGACGGGAGCGTTTACGATTGCTGCGGTTACCCCAATCGCGCTGCACTGTCATCACGGCCTCGGCAAACTTAATGGTGTCTTCGGCCTTGATAAAACCAAAGTCATCGGCCAGCCGCGGGAAGGTTTCCACTTCACCATGGGTCGAACCCATACCGCCACCGGCCACCAGATTGAAGCCCACCAGCTCGCCCTCTTGCGCCACGGCAATAAAACCCAGGTCATTGGTGTAAACATCCACGTCGTTGTCCGGTGGCACAGCTACTGCCATCTTGAACTTACGCGGCAGGTAGGTCTTGCCGTAAACAGGCTCAACCGCGGCCGGCTGCTCGTCCTCTGTGCTGAGCAGCTTCTCCTCATCGAGCCAAATTTCGGCATAGGCACGGGTGTGCGGCAGCAGATGATCCGACAGCTTCTTGGCCCAGAAATAAGCCTGCTGATGCAGCTTGGACTCTACCGGGTTGGGGTTACACATGACGTTGCGGTTCACATCACCACAGGCGGCAATCGAGTCCAGCGCTTCCCTGTCCAGCCCCTGAATAATGGTTTTCAGGTTGCGCTTGGGGATGCCGTGATACTGGAATGTCTGCCGGGTCGTCAAACGTATGCTGTTGGAGCTGGTCAGCTCCGAGGCTATCTTGTCCACGCCCAGCCACTGCTCTGGAGTACAGACACCACCCGGCACCCGGGCTCGCAGCATAAAGCTGTACAGCGGCTCGAGCTTTTGCTCCTTACGTTCGTTGCGCAGATCCCTGTCGTCCTGCTGATAGAAACCGTGAAACTTGATCAGCTGCTGATCGTCGTCGCTGAAGGCGCCTGTCACGTCTGTGCCCAGGCCCTCGCGTATGGTGCCGCGCAGATAGTCACTGTCGGTCTTGATATGCTCGTTGGCGGATAATTTCTGCTCACTCATGGCCTTATCTCTTTATTCCTAGGTTCTTCAGCTCAGTAGACATCTTTCTGGTAACGCTTGGCGCTGCGCAGTTCATCGAGAAACGCTTCGGCGGCCTCGCTCGTCAAACCCCCTTGCTCCATGGCCACTTCCAGCAGTGCCTGGTGCACATCTTTGGCCATTCGCTCGGCATCGCCACACAGGTAGATATGGGCCCCGCGCTCAAGCCACTGCCACAGCTCTTTGGCCTGTTGTTTAATCTTGTGCTGAACATAAACTTTCTCCGCTTGATCCCGGGAGAAGGCCAGCGAGATCCGGCTCAGGGCGCCACTCTTGAGGTACTGTTGCCACTCGGTCTGATAGAGAAAATCCTGCTCGAAATGGGGATTACCGAAGAACAGCCAGCTGTCGCCGGCCACGCCCTCGGCCACTCTTTGCTGCATAAAGGCCCGAAATGGCGCGACACCGGTTCCCGGCCCTATCATGATCACTGGCGTCTGGGGGTCTTCGGGCAAGCGGAAGTGCTTGTTGGGTTCCACATACACCCGCACCTGGGCGCCCTCCTCGGCCCGAGCCAGGAAGTGAGAAGCGGCGCCGAAACGGCGTTGGCCATCACGCTCCTCTTCCACCAGCGCCACGGTAAGATGCACTTCAGACTCCACTTCACTCTGACTCGAGGCGATGGAGTATAGCCTTGGGGTAATGGGGCGAAGCTTGTCCAACAGAGCCTGGGCCGAATCCAGCTTGGCGCCATTGAGAGGGTAACGTTTCACCAGGTCCACCAGTTGGTGGCTGAGAATAAACCGCCGGGTCTGCTCCTTGTCTTGGCTAATAGTAAGCAGCTCGCCGCTCTCTACTGTTTCGGCCCAAAACTGCACCAGACCGGGATAGAGTTGAGTCAGCTCTTTGTGTTCAATCAGGGCATCACGCAACTCCAAAGACTCGGCGCCAAGCTGAACCCGGGTATCCGGCGCCAGCGCCAGCACTTCGAGAATTTCAGCCACCAGAGCCTCATCGTTATGGAAATAGACCCCCAGCGCATCACCCGCCTGATAGCTGATGGCCGACTCGCCCAAATCGATTTCCAGATGACGGATATCCTTGAGTGAATCGCGGCCCGTCAGTTTCTGGCTGACTATCACTTCAGCGCTGTAAGGGTTTTGCTTGTCATATTCCTGGCCGATATTGCCATTGATACCTGGATTGACGGTATTGATGGACACCACATTGGTCGCTGCGCCATCGGCCACCTGCAGCAGAGGCTTAACCCGCTCAAGGAGTTCGGTTTGCCAGTTGTCGCTCTGTGACTGATAGTCCACATCACAGTCTACTCTCGGCAGTAAAGGCTTGGCCCCGAGGGCACTCAGGCGGGCATCGAAGTCTTTGCCTGTCTGGCAGAAAAACTCATAGGAGGAATCTCCCAGAGAGAGAACCGCATACTGAAGCTTATCCAGCTTGGGGGCGCGTTTGGAGCCGAGAAACTTGTGCAGCTCAATGGCATCATCGGGGGCTTCACCTTCACCATGGGTACTCACTACGGCCACCAGCAGGGTTTCCTGCTTGAGGTTACGGACATTGTATTCGCCCATAGATGCCAGATTGACCCCATAGCCCAGACTCTGGGCCTTGGCGGCCAACGCCTTGGCGACACCCCGGCCATTGCCCGTCTGGCTGCCATAGAGTATGGTCAGAGTTTGCCCGCTCTGTTTTTTGGGGGGAGCACCCTCCTGCCCCTGAGCGCTGGCGGCCAGATAACCACTGACCCATGCCAGCTGCAGCGGGCTGAGCTCGGCGGTGAGTTGTTTAAGCTTATCCACTTGTGGCGCTGAGAGTGGCGAAGCCAGTGAAGTGAGTTCTTTCAGTAACATTGAGACGGCCCAGTGACAGAGTAATGTCAGCAAGCTTAGCCCCACCATCGAAAAGCAAAAAAGAATAATATTTAATTTTTTATATCAATAAGGAATATGCATGGTATAAAAATTAAGCTACAAAAGTGTGGCCTGGCGCAAAGAATTTGCTCTGACCAGTGGAGAAACACACCACATGAAGAATATGAGCTTGTTTCCATTGAAAGACTTGCGACAATGCCAAAAGCACGCTAGGTGCCATGAAGGGAATATCTGTACCCCACACCCAGGATTTCATTCATGAGCGGGCTTGGTTCCTGAAATTATTTCAGGAAGTCCCCAATGGAAAGGGAAAGACCAGTCCCCCGAGTCCAGGTCAACAGACTTGCATTCTTTCACTCTGCCAGCGGAGTTTTGGCGGGGTGAATTTTGTTTATCAACCATCAGGGAATAGTCATGCAGATTGGAATACCGAGAGAGAGTCTCGCCGGTGAAACCCGGGTCGCTGCGACCCCGGCAACGGTAGAGCAACTTAAAAAACTCGGCTTTGAAGTGGCGGTGGAAGCAGGCGCGGGTGCGCTGTCCAGCTTCAGTGATGCCGCCTTCGAAGCCGCCGGTGCCAGTGTGGTACCGAATGTATGGCAGGCCGACTTGATCTTTAAGGTCAACGCGCCAACCGAAGATGAAATCAGCCAAATCAAAGATGGAGCCACCCTGGTAAGTTTTATCTGGCCGGCCCAGAATCCTGAATTGGTGGAAAAGCTGTCACAGCGCAACATCAACGTGATGGCAATGGACATGGTGCCGCGGATCTCCCGCGCCCAGTCACTCGACGCCCTCTCCTCCATGGCCAATATCGGCGGTTATCGCGCCGTGGTGGAAGCTGCTCATGAGTTTGGCCGCTTCTTTACCGGCCAAATCACTGCCGCGGGTAAAGTCCCACCTGCCAAGGTGCTGGTGATAGGTGCCGGGGTTGCCGGTCTTGCCGCCATCGGTGCCGCCGGTTCATTGGGCGCCATAGTGCGCGCCTTCGATACCCGTCTGGAAGTGGCCGAGCAGATCGAGTCCATGGGCGGTGAGTTCCTCAAGCTGGACTTCGGCGGTGAAGACGGCTCTTCCAGCGATGGCTATGCCAAAGTAATGTCTGATGAATTCATCAAGGCTGAAATGGCGCTGTTCGCCGAGCAAGCCAAGGAAGTGGATATCATCATCACCACCGCACTTATTCCAGGCAAACCTGCGCCCAAGCTCATCACCAAAGAGATGGTCGACTCCATGAAGCCGGGTTCAGTGATCGTTGACCTGGCGGCCGCTACCGGTGGCAACTGCGAATACACCCAAAGCGGTGAACTCTTTGTGACCGACAATGGCGTTAAAGTCATAGGTTACACAGATCTGCCAGGCCGTTTGCCGGCACAATCCTCCCAGCTTTACGGCACCAACCTGGTGAACCTGATGAAGCTGATGTGCAAGGAGAAAGACGGCAACGCCAACATAGACTTCGAAGACGTAGTGATGCGCAACATGACGGTCGTCAAGGCCGGTGAAGTCACCTTCCCGCCACCACAGATCTCTGTGACCGCGGCGCCCAAGAAACCGGCAGCCAAAGTTGAGCCGAAAAAAGCAGAAGAGAAAGCGCCATCCAAGCTCAAGTATATTTTGGGCGCTCTGGGTGTGGCCGCCTTCGGTGCCGTGGCCTCGGTGGCTCCGGCTGAGTTCCTGTCGCACTTTACTGTATTCGTGCTCGCCTGTGTGGTGGGTTACTACGTGGTTTGGAACGTGACTCATGCGCTGCATACGCCATTGATGTCTGTCACCAACGCTATTTCCGGCATTATTGTGGTAGGTGCACTGCTGCAGGTTGGCCAGGGCTCGGCCCTGATGACCGCACTGGCATTTATCGCCGTGCTGATTGCCAGTATCAACATCTTCGGCGGTTTTACCGTCACCCAGCGCATGCTGAAGATGTTCCGTAAGGATTAAGGGGGTATATCGTGTCTCAAGGACTGGTAACAGCAGCCTATATCATAGCAGCCCTGTTCTTCATCTTAAGCCTCGCCGGCTTATCGAAGCAGGAGTCTGCAAAAAATGGAAACCTGTTTGGGGTTATAGGGATGGCGATCGCTTTGATCGCTACCATACTGAATCCCGAAACCAATGGGGTTCACTGGATCATTCTCGCCATGGTGATAGGCGGTGCCATAGGTATTCGTCTGGCGCTCAAGGTTGAGATGACAGAAATGCCCGAACTGGTCGCCATTCTCCACAGCTTTGTGGGTATGGCCGCCGTATTGGTGGGTTTCAACTCTTTCCTCGGCCTGCATCCACAGGCGATGAATGAAGTGATAGTCACTGTCGGTAATGACCTCAATGCCACGCTGGAAGCCGCCAAGGTTGCCATTGAACAGGCCGCCGCCTCGGCAGCGCATGAGCCCATGACGGGTGCCATGCTCAACATCCACCTGGTGGAAGTCTTCCTGGGGATCTTCATCGGTGCCGTGACCTTCACCGGCTCTGTGGTGGCATTCGGCAAGCTCAGAGGCATTATCTCCTCCAAGCCGATGATGTTACCTCATCGCCACAAGCTCAACCTGCTGGCGGTTGTGGTATCCCTGCTGCTGATGATTTACTTCGTCAACGTAGGTGGCAGCATCTGGCCTCTGCTTATCATGACACTGATAGCCTTTGCCTTTGGCTGGCACCTGGTAGCCAGCATAGGCGGCGCCGACATGCCGGTTGTGGTATCCATGCTCAACTCCTACTCTGGCTGGGCGGCCGCAGCGGCGGGCTTTATGTTGTCCAACGACCTGCTGATCGTTACAGGTGCCCTGGTAGGTTCTTCCGGTGCCATTCTGTCTTACATCATGTGTAAGGCGATGAACCGTTCCTTTATCTCTGTGATTGCCGGCGGTTTCGGTACCGATGGCGCCGTTTCCAGCGGTGATGAAGAGATGGGCGAATACCGTGAAACCACGGCCGAGGATGTGGCCGAGCTGCTGAAAAACTCCAGCTCAGTGATCATCACCCCCGGATACGGCATGGCAGTAGCCCAGGCACAATATCCCGTGGCCGAGATCACCCAGAAACTGCGTAATCTGGGGGTTAAGGTGCGCTTCGGTATCCACCCGGTTGCCGGACGTCTGCCGGGCCATATGAACGTGCTGTTGGCCGAGGCCAAAGTGCCTTATGACATAGTGCTGGAGATGGATGAGATCAATGATGATTTCGAAGATACAGATACAGTGCTGGTAATAGGTGCCAACGACACGGTTAACCCGGCGGCCACTGAAGATCCTTCCAGCCCAATCGCCGGCATGCCGGTACTGGAAGTGTGGAAGGCCCGCAACGTCATCGGCTTCAAACGCTCGATGAATACAGGTTATGCCGGGGTGCAGAACCCGCTGTTCTTCAAAGACAACACCCAGATGTTGTTCGGCGATGCCAAGGCCAGCGTAGAAGCGATTTTGAAATCGCTCTAAATAGCCAGCTAAACCCATAGTCAAAGAGGGAGCCCGATGGCTCCCTCTTCTTTTGCCGGCTCTACAGGTTTGAGCACTCAGGCCGTTATCTACTGCCACCAAGCTGTCTGTCTTTAGGGAAGGTGCGAATAAGTCCTCGTGACACTGAGGGGAGATTCACAAGGATAAGCTCAGCGTTGAGAATGGCATTAAACGCAATCTGGCAATGTGGCATCACTATACCTAAACAACCACTATGCCCACCTGCACCTCTTTCTCTTTCTTGCCAAGCTCCTTCAGGCTTCGCTCAACGCCGTTTTCGGCGGCTTCCTGCGCATAGGATCCAGGAAGTGCATACCTGCTGCTAAGACAGGTTATAATGGTCTCAAGCCCACCGAATCCCCGCCCGTTTGCTGTTTAATTTATAAACAACTCAATCATTGACCCTGCATGTAACGTCTGTTAGATCTACTCAGATTAGAAAAACGTAAAGGAGATGTGAAATGAGTATACGGATCTTACTTGCAATTCTGTTATTGGGGTGTTGGTCTCAAAACGCGATTGCGAAACCAGAAAGCGATGTGAAAAAAAAATACAAGCTCACGCTCAGTACTTTGGTTTTCAAAGTCCAGAGGCTTATCTGCACTTTTCGGCTGAATTAAATCAGCTGATGTCCGGCAAGAAAACCCTAGGAGAACCTCTTTTAAAAACGACTACTTACATCAACTCTTTGGGAGCTGGAACTACTTATTCCACACTTTCTGTTGAGCAAAAGAGTGAACTCTTTGCTTTGATAAAAGCACGTAGGCTAAACATGGCTCAAAGTCTTGGTATTCCTGAGTCTTCAATGGATAGACTTATCACTCAATATGCAACCTACTCTAGACTGAATGCAAAGTTGCATAACATTTCTTTGGATAAGGTATTTCAAACCACATCAGGTGAAGATGATGAAATTGAGCGGATAGAAGTCGAGGGACGTCTACTACAAAGTTGGGGAGGTTATGGCTCACTCATGATGTACGTAGGAATCACCGAGATGGCAATGCAATCGGGTATTTCTCAATACACTCCTTTCGTTGTTCGTTTTACCTCAAGAGAGTCTGAACAAACTTTTATGTATAACAATTATTCTGGTTCATGGAGTATCTCAAACGAAACTCCATGTATACAAGATAGTTGTCAAGGGTATCCTGTTCTAAATCCTTAACGAAAAGGATTGCAAAAAAGCCCCAGTAGAATTAATTACAGGGGCTTTTTTGTACTTAGAATTTCACCTGGAGGAACCAGTCAGAAGTTGTCTTAATTACTCTAGTGCGAGCCTTCGGCTCTCCCTCCGCTGCAATAACTTTACCTTGCACTTGGCACTGAGGGGAGATTCACAAGGACAAGCTCAGCGTTAAGAATGGCATTAAATGCAATCTAGCAAGGTGGCATCACTATGTCGAAACAGCCACTATGTCGAAACAGCCACTATGCCAAAACAACCACTATGCCAATTTTGCTCTGGGACTGACAAATCTTGGTTTCCATTCAGGCATGGAACAACCGGTTGTTGATCCATTTATCCCCCAAGGGTTGGTGTGGAAGAATCCCCGTTCAGGGCTCACGCACACTCAGTAGTCCCAGCTTGGCCTGCTCACCAAGCAGGGCCGCAAATATAGCTGCCCTACTTAGTTTCAGCCGTTAACCACCGAGGATCCGTTTCCACCAAGGCAAAGGTTCACCACAGTTGGGTGCCGGGTGATAACTGTCAGCCAGCGCAGGCACCGCCACCACATTACGGCAATCGGCTTGTTTCGCCGCACCTGTATCCCGGTCGAAATAGCCCTGCACCACGCCGTTGACCGGCGGCAATCTCAGCCCCAGCGGCGGCCGCTCGGCGAGGAAACGTTGATAAACCGTCATGGCACCACTGCTGCCATAGAACTGGGTCTTGCCGTTGTCATCACGGCCAACCCAAACGGCGGCAACGTTACGCTCGTCAAATCCGGCAAACCAAGAATCGCGGCGGTCGTTGCTGGTGCCCGTCTTGCCCGCCAGCATCACTCCGGGGAAGGCCGCCCCCAGGCGCGAAGCCGTACCGGACTCCACCACCTTGGTCATGGCGTACTGCACCAGATAGTTAGCCGCCGGCGTTATCGCCTCATGGCGTGGCATACTGGCCACAGGCAGAGGCTGGTTGTCGCTGTCCAGCACGGCAGTCACCGCATTGAGCTGACGATAACGGCCGCCGTCTGCCAGGGTCTGATATACCTGTGCCACCATCAAGGGGGAACCGTTTACGGCGCCGAGCAACATGGAAGGATAAGCCGGTACAGCCTCATTCCAACCAGCCTCCTTCAGCGTTGCGGCCACGGCATCGACGCCAACCATCATACCCAGATTTACGGTCGGCACATTCATCGACTTCTTGAACGCCGTCAACAGTGGTACCTGGCCGCGGAACTTGCGATCCACATTCTGGGGCGACCAGGTCTTGCCCTGCTCATTCTTGAGGGTAATGGCCTCATCTTTGAGTGGGCTGGCGAGATTAAACTTGTTGCCCTGAGCCAGCGCAGTGGCATAAACAAAGGGCTTGACCAGTGAACCTATGGGACGGCGAATTTCCACCGCCCGGTTGAACCCCTCGTAGCCCGGCACCTTGTCGCCCACCATGGCGGCGATCCCGGCGCTGTACTTGTCGGTCACCACCATGCCCACCTGCACCTCTTTATCTTTCTTGCCAAGCTCCTTCAGGGTTCGCTCAACGGCGTTTTCGGCGGCTTCCTGCGCCATGGGATCCAAGGTGGTATAGACCTTGACGCCGGACTGCTTCAGCAGCATTGCACCATAGCGGTTCTTGAGTTCCTGTTTGACCACGGCAAAGAAGGCCGGCAGTTTCTGATGCACAGGTTTGTCCGAGCGCCTTAATCCCAGCGGCGACTCTGCTGCCGCCTTGTATTGATCGACAGAAATTTTGCTGCCTTCCATCAAGAGCCTGAGCACCAGATCGCGCCGCTCCTGAGCCCTGTCAGGATAGCGCCAGGGGTTGTAGTAAGATGGCCCCTTGATGGCGGCGACCAGGAAGGCTTGCTGCGCCAGGGTCAGCTCTCCGACCGGGCGGCCAAAATAGAATTGCGACGCCAGCCCCATGCCATGCACGGCTCTGGATTTGTCCTGTCCCATGTAGACCTCATTGAGATAGGCCTCGAGGATTTCATCCTTGCTGTAACGAAAATCGATAATCAGCGCCATCAAGGCCTCTCTGGCCTTACGGATTAAGGAGCGCTCGCTGGAGAGGAAGAAGTTCTTCGCCAACTGCTGGGTCAGGGTCGAGCCGCCCTGTACCGTGCGACCGGCGCTGATATTGACCAGCAGGGCACGAGCGATGGCAAAGGGGTTCACTCCGTGGTGCTCATAGAAGCTGCGGTCTTCCACCAGAATAAGCGCTTCGACTATGTGCTCGGGGATCTGTTCGGTTGGTACAAATAGCCTGTCCTCACCATCGCCGGCGATGATCCTGTCCAGCAGTACAGGTTCAAGATGAAACACCGCCAGTTGTCGTTTGTCGCTCATGCGCGCCACCGAAGTAACGCCGTTGGAGTCAAAACTTATCATCACCCGCTGCTCTGCCTGGCTTCCCTCAGGATGCAGGAAGGGGCGGCGCCACAGCTCGATTCGGGTACTGGAGGCAGAAAACTCCCCCACCTGGCGCGGATTGGCCACCTTGCGATAGCCCAGCAGCTTAAGTTCGGCCATCAGTTGGGCGTGGCTCACCGCCGCCCCTGGATAGAGTGCCATGGAGCGACTGAACACCTGCGCCGGCAGGTGCCACTTCTGCCCTTCAAACTTGCGGGCGATGATCTGATCCAGGTAGATACAATAGATAGTCAACGCCGCTACCAGAATAAGGGTCAGCTTCCAGGTTATCGACCATAACCTGCGCCACAACCCGGGGCTTTGCTGCGCCGGCTTGCTCTTGCTGCTGGTTTTTCTGGTACTTTTTTTCGTGGTACTTTTCTTGGTGGTCATGCTTATCCCAAAATTTACTGCTGGATATTCAAGGTCTTTTTCTTGGTGAACTTGGTCGGCAAAGTATTGGCCGGATCGTCGGGCCACAGGTGTTTAGGGTAGCGCCCACGCATCTCTTTTTTCACTTCGACATAGGGCCCTTGCCAAAAACTGGCCAGATCGGCCGTCAGCGCCAAAGGGCGCTGCGCCGGAGACAAGAGTTCCATGGTTACGGTCAGTTCCCCTTGCAGCAGCCGCGGGCTTTCGGCCATGCCCAGCGCTTCCTGCAAGCGAACACTCAGCAGCGCCCGCCCGCCGGCATCATAGCGGATCGGTGCCCGGGTGCCCGTGGCCATTTTCCAATGGCTCGGCAGCCATTCATTCAACATCTGCTGCGCCTGCCACTCGAGGCGATTGAGCAGCAGCTGCTTGATATCCAATGCCATTAATCCCTTTAGCTGCTTGATATCACTCAAAAACGGCTCCAACCACTCCTCAAGAGAATCCAGCAGCGCCGGATCGCTGCTGTCCGGAAATAGGCTCGGATCTTTGGATCTTGCCAGTGCCAGCCTGAACTGGAGCTGCCTGACATCCTCATCCATATTGAGCAGCGTCAAGCCTTTACTGCGCAGCAGCGCCATAATCACCTGAGCCCTCAGCTTGGGATCCGCCTCTTTCTCGGCCTCCCGTTTGAGCACTATCTCCCCCAAACGCAGTTGGCGCTCGGCAAAGAAACGTCCCTTGGACTCATCCCAGCCCGCCTGCTGTTGCCAGGTACAGAGAAAGGCCAGCTCATTTTCCAGCAACCCCGCCGGTAACTCGGCCGCCAGGTAGATACGGCCGGCGCTGCGGCCCTCGGTTTCCTGGTAGTCGGCCACCACCAGAAACTCGCAGCCGCTGAGGCTGTCACCGGCATCGAGCACCACGCCGCTGCCATTGGCCAGTTGATAGCCCTCAACGCCTCTTGCCTTGGCTATCCTGTCAGGAAATGCCAACGCCAACAACAGGGCGCAATCGGCACGATTCGCCAATTTCAGAAAATCCGCCGCCTTGCCGTTAAGCCCCAAGTGTCTGAGCCAGTTGCCGACTTGTCTGGCCTCAAGGCCTTGAGTGGCCTGAGAAAGTTTATCCATGATATCGGCGTTGTTGCCCGCAAGGCTTCTGGCCTCCAATAAGGCAGCCAGCAGACAAGCCAGACCGGCGAGTTCGGGTTCGCCGCGCGCCTGCCCCAAACTCTGCGCCCGAAGCAGCATGTGCGCCAGCCGCGGCGCCGCCCCCAGTGCATAGGCCGCGCGGCCATGGGCGGTAAGCTTACGTTGCGGGTCTACCAATTGCAGCGACTGCAACAGCTGCCAGGCCACCGCCTCATTGGCTCTGGCCGGTGGTGTCAGTAAAGGCAAATCACTGAGGCTGCGCACGCCCCAACAGGCCGCATCCAGGGCCATGGAGAGCAAGTCGGCATGCAAGATTTCCGGTTCATCCGCCTGCGGCAAGCGGCCGTGCTCCTCCTGGCCCCAAAGCCTTAAGCAGAAACCCGCACTGGTGCGCCCCGCCCGCCCGGCTCTTTGAGTGGCCGATGCCTGGCTGATGCGCTTGAGTCCCAAACGGGTCACGCCGCTGCGGGGATTGAAACTGGCCTGGCGCTTGTAACCACTATCCACCACCAGAGTAATCCCCTCTATGGTCAGACTGGATTCCGCCAGGTTGGTGGACAGCACCAGTTTACGCTCACCGGCATTGGCTGGGGCAATCGCCGCATCCTGCTCTTTGGCACTCAATGAACCATAAAGAGGACAAATGCGCACATTGGCCGCAACCCTGGATTGCAGATAGTGCTTGAGGCGCTGAATTTCCCCCTGTCCCGGCAGGAAGGCGAGTATCGAGCCCTGTTGCTGCGCTTCGCTAACCCCCAAAGCGCAGGCCTGCTGAGGGTCCAGCAGCGCCAGCAACTGCCGCCCCATGTGTTCAAGCCAAGGCGCCATGCCTGTGCCGGCCCCCGAACCGCTGCGCCTCTGCGCCGAAGCGGCGCTGTAGGCGATAGTCACAGGGTAGCTGCGGCCCTCACTGGCAAGCAGCTTGGCATCCGGCATCAAGGTTTGTAACAGCAAGCCTTCGAGCGTTGCCGACATGGCCAACAAGTGCAAATCGTCCCGCAATGAGGCCTGCACTTCCAGTGCCAGCGCCAGACCGAGATCTGTGCTCAGATGGCGCTCATGGATCTCATCGAAAATGATCATGGCAACGCCCTTGAGCTCAGGGTCCTGCTGGATCATGCGGGTCAGTACCCCCTCGGTGATGATCTCGAGTCGGGTGTTACTGCTGACCTGACTCTCACCACGAACCCTAAACCCCACCTCTTGCCCCAGCGCCTGCCCTCTTTGGCGCGCCAAAAAGCCAGCGATGGCCCGCGCCGCAACCCGTCTGGGCTCAAGCATAAGGATCTTGCCGTCGATTTCCGGCCAGTCGAGCAGTGCCAAGGGCAGCGCGGTGGATTTGCCGGCTCCGGTAGGCGCTTCGAGGATAACTTGCCGACAACTGGCCAAGATTTGGCGCAGTTGAGGCAACAGGGATTGAATGGGTAAGTCGTTCAAGATTCAGGGCATGGCTTACAAAAACAGGCGCTCAGTGTAACCAGTTTCTGCCGCCGTGGCTAACCTAACGGGGGTGACTCGCTCAGCGCCAATAAGGGCCTGGGCTTGCCTATGGCGTAACCTTGAGCATAATCCACCCCCAGCTCCCGCAGTTTCGCCACTATGGCCTCGGTTTCCACAAACTCGGCAATAGTTTGAAACGCCATCTGCCTCCCCAACTGGCACATGGCGGCAATAATCGCCTGATCTGCCTTGTCTTCACAGAGATTGACCACAAACTGGCCATCAATCTTCACATAATCCACCGCCAACTGTTTCAGGTAAGCAAAAGAGGAAAAACCGGCGCCAAAGTCATCCATCGCCAGCTTACAACCCAAAGGTTTAAGCAGTTCAATCAACCTGTGGGCCTGCTCGAGCTGGCTGAGTACCGATGTTTCGGTGATTTCGATACACAGCTTATCGACCAACTCCGGCTCGGCCAGCAGACGCATCTCAAGCCAGTCCATAAACTCCTCATCCTCAAGCGAGGACGCCGAAAGATTCAGCGACACCAAAGACAGAGATTGCCACAACTCAAGATGCCGATTGCCCCAAAGCAGCAGATGATCTATCACCCAGCGATCCACTCTGGACGCCAGGTTATAACGCTCGGCCGCCGGCAAAAATATTGCCGGTGACAACATCTCTCCCTCCTCCTGATACATACGCAGCAAGATCTCCAGGTGCATACCACTATCTGTGGCTTCCAGCGGGCGGATCTCCTGGAAGTAAAGCTCAAATTTGTCGTTGGCCAGGGCACCTAGGACATCGACCGAGGCGGTCATTTCGCTGTAGAGCCGCTTGAGGCGGGGATCGCTGCTGTCGTAGAGTAACCAGCCGTTGCGCCCCTGCTCCTTGGCCAGTCGGCAGGCGGCATCGGCCTGGCCCATGACGGTATAGATGTCCTGCGCCAATGGTTCCAACTGGGCTATGCCTATGCTGGCCGAGACCCCGTGTTTGCGGTTTTCCCAGTTGAATTCATGATTAAACAGCTGCTGACAGATACGCTCGGCGATATGTTTGGCCGACTCTGGGTTACAAAAATGCATCAGGATCCCGAACTCATCGCCGCCGAGTCTGGCCACCAGATCCCCCTTGCGCACCAGCTGCTTGAGCCGCTGCGCCACCTGACACAAGAGCCTGTCACCCGCGATATGACCGCTGACATTGTTGATCACCCGAAACTGATCCAGATCCACGAAGGCAATACACACAGGTGGCGCCTGCTCCTCGCCGAGCACTTTGGCCAGCAGAGCTTCGAAATGCACCCGATTGGGCAGGCCAGTCAGCGCATCATAATTGGCATGGAATGACAGCTCGCTGGCCAGCCTGTGACGTTCACTGACATCTTCGGCCATCAACACCAAGGTACGCTTATCAGCCTTGCTGCGACTGATACTCAGCTTTTGCCAGGAGAGCTCCTGTCCATGCAGAAAACCAACCTCACACCAGGCCTGATTCAATACCCCATCGCGCACCACGGCCAGGGTATCGAGCAAAATCCCCTTGTCATCCTCACGCACCAAGGTCAGCAGATCCTGGCTATCAGCGGCTACCAGTGTCTGTTTGGCTATCCGGTTCATCATGGTCAGTTGGTTGCTGCTGTCCAACTGACCACAAGCCAGGGGTAACTGTTGGAACAGCTCCTGATACTTGCACTCACTGGCCAGCAGCGCCAAGGCGATACGGGTCAGTTCCATCGCCGAGCCTATCATGGCGGCCGCATGGCTAAGCTCATTGACAAAGTCCTCCTGCCAGCGCTTTTCACCACCGCATTGCAAGGCGCCTACGGCGATATGAGTATCCCCCAGATGCAGTGGCGGCAGAACCAGCAGGCTACGTACCTGCCACTGGCGTAAGAAACGTTTCTCTTCCTGAGCTTCCTTGGGAAGCTCCTCAATACTGTCCAGGGTCAGGAGTTTGGGATGGCGTAACAGATTGCGAAAAAAAGGCATGTTCCCTAATCCCCACTCACGGGTACCTTGCAGAGTATTGAATTGGGGTTTGAGGTAGAGATTACGGGTCTTGAGCCGCCCTGGCGCCTTTCCGGCCGCCAGCACAAACACCCCGTCACAATCCAGTTGCCGGGTAATGATCTCCAGGGCACGATCAACATTCTGCTCCAGGGTGATCAACGGAGAATCGCTGAAGACATCCACCAGGGCATGTTGCAATTGATTGGCTAGACTCACGGGCATAGTGGGGTCATTTCCTTACGACTGTTCCTGAACTGAAGAATCCATCTGATACCATTATGCTTCCATTTTAACGCAGTGAGTCAACTCTAATGCAAAATGGTATAAGCCACAGTATAGGTCAAGCACCTAACCGGAAACGAAAAATGAGCCCAATTACGCCTAAAAGACTATTTCTCGGATTTGCGCCAACCGCGGCAGAAAAAACCAGCCTACTGAAGTTGCAGCAAGCTTGTGAACAAGCTGATGAGCAGTCAGGCCCCGGTCTAAAAAAAGTGACTGCGGCCAATCTGCATTTAACCCTGGCGTTTCTCGGCCAGGTGACGGCAAAACAGCAGAGGGATTTACTCGCCGCCATTCCCGGCTTGCCCCTGAAACACTTTCGGGTGCGGCTCGAGCAACTCTGTTTCTGGCCCGGGCCGAAAATACTCTGCCTGACCGGCACAGCCGAAGATCCGGCACTGATGGCGCTCGCCAAGGCGGCGCAACAACTGGCGGACGACCTTGGGCTGCATAGCAGCGAATATGATTATCGCCCCCACATCACCTTGATGCGAAGGGCCGGCAACCTACCGAAACTCGAACATATTCCAACGCTCGATTTAACGCCAAGCGAGCTGCAACTCTACGAGTCTTTGAGTACTCCAACCGGCGTCGAGTACCGGATATTGGCCAGCTGGCCTTTAAGCGACTGAATCACTTAAGCGGCTTGTGCATCACCACGCAGTCAAGCACTATGCCTCTTGGGGAGTGGTATTGGCTTATCCCCTCACCGCAAAAGCCACAGCTACGATAGAAGTCGGCGGCATTGAGGGTAGACTCCAGCGTCAGCGCTGTCACGCCTCTTTCACGCGCCAAAGACTCGAGATGAGCGAGTAAGTCACGCCCGAGCCCTTGGCCCATGGCTTGTGGATGCACGAACAGGGCTTCAATTCGGTCGTTATCCAGCATGCCGGTCGCCAGTATTTTTCCCTGATGTTCGAGCAGATAAAAGTCTCTCTCCACCATAGTGAGAAAGGCTTGGGGCATCTCACCCTGGGTCCAAATTCTGAGCTCTTCCTCTGGGTAAAATCTCCGGCAACCGGCTTGAATCGCCAGATTGCGGATATCCCAGGCCGCTTGCGCGTCTTCCTTTCTCGCCTTGCGTAACTTCATCCTGCACTTCCCTTTGTTGAAAAAATAGCGATACACCTGCATTAAAAAGCCGCCCAGTGGGCGGCTTGGTTAGGACGTTAATTCCCTAAGGCTCAGTCCGCCAACAGTTCGGCTATGGTCAACATACCGTGAGTCGTGGCCCCAGCAGCCCA
Organism: Shewanella chilikensis; assembly: GCF_037953065.1. NCBI lineage: Bacteria > Pseudomonadati > Pseudomonadota > Gammaproteobacteria > Alteromonadales > Shewanellaceae > Shewanella > Shewanella chilikensis. The sequence goes on from NZ_CP149966.1 coordinate 3,587,936, forward strand.
GAGGGCCGAAGCGTTGTCTTCAAATGCGGCGGCCAGATCGATATGCAGCCAATCAACCCCTTCATTGACAAAACGCCACAGGAAACCGGCGGCATTGGAAGCGCCACCGGCGCCGCCACCTTTTACAGGGCGGCTGTTGGCGGTATCGGCATAAGCTGATGGGCACATCTCTTTATGCCAAGGCTCCAGCGGCAAAGGCCAAACATTTTCAGCCACTAGAGCCGCCTTTTGCTGCGTCAACGCCAGCAATGGCTGGCTGGGGGAGAAGATGGCGTTGTAGTTGCGGCCAACGGCCATCACAGCGGCGCCGGTCAGGGTGGCGGCATCAATAACCCGAGTCGCACCGCTGGCGCAGGCGGCCTGCAGACCATCGGCCAGCACCAAGCGTCCCTCGGCATCAGTATTGACCACTTCAACCGTGGTGCCATTCTTGTAAGTCAGAATATCGCCCAGCTTATAGGCACGACCACTTATGAGGTTCTCGGCGCAGCAAAGGTAGAGTTTGACCCGCTTGTCGAGACCATTCTGAATCGCCAGCCCCAGCGCCGCAGTAACAGTTGCCGCGCCGCCCATATCTGCCTTCATGCCCAGCATGCCTTCGGAAGCCTTGATGCTGTATCCACCTGAGTCAAAGGTGATCCCCTTACCTACCAGCGCCACAGACACGGGAGCATCTTCCCCCAGAGGGTTGAAGTCCAGTTCCAGCAACGCAGGTGGCCTTTCGCTGCCGCGGCCAACCGCATGAATGCCTATCCACTGCTCCTGCAGCAAGGCTTCTCCTTCAACTATCCGGTAGCTGACCTTGTCACCACCGAGCTCGGCCAGCCAATTGGCCGCCTGCTGCGCCAGTTTCAGTGGTGGCAGGTTTTCCGGGGTTTCATTGATAAGGCTGCGGGCAAACGATGCACTGTAAGCCCTGCTGGTCAGCGCGCCCTTGAGCGCCTCATCACCGGCCCACTGGATCTCATGGCCGCCTTTGGCAGTGACAAAGCCCTGGGCAAAGGCCCACTGACTGTTGAGGTCCCAACCCTCTCCCGCCAAAGACACCTGATTGATCCCCTGGTTACGCAGCTTGCGGGCGGCCATCTGAATTTGTCGCAGGACATCGTTTCCCTGCAGGTGGATCTGAGCCTGCTCAGCATTGTAGGTTACATCGGCCTTGCCCCAATGGGCCGCTGGGGCCTCATGGGTCAGCACTATCTTCATGGATTGACTCATTTCGATTCCTTCTTCTTTTATATGTAGTGAACGCAAGGCGTCACAATTGCGTCCAGTGTACTGCATTCCTGCCCGGCACTTGAAGCCCCGCGCCGAGTGAGAATTGTTGCCAACTGTAAAGCCTGCTAGGCTTGGGAGTTTTCAATCACTTCAGGGAGATGGGGATGGAGTTTATCCCGCCACTGCAATCCGGCATTTTGATCCAAAGGTATAAACGCTTTCTGGCCGATGTCAGGCTGGATGATGGCACTGAAATTACCCTGCACTGCCCCAATACGGGTTCGATGAAGAACTGCCAGTTCCCCGGCGAGCGGGTTTGGTTCTCCTTTTCTGACAATCCCAAGCGTAAATACGCCCACACCTGGGAGCTGATGCAAACCCCTGACGGCGACCTGATTGGAATCAATACAGGCCGGGCCAATGCCCTGGTAGAGGAAGGGATCCAAACGGGTGTCATCAAGGAACTACAGGGATACAAGGGCCTCAAACGGGAAGTGAAATACGGTGATGAAAACAGCCGTATCGATATCTTTCTCAGCGAAGGGGCTGAGGCTGATTGCTATATCGAAGTGAAGAACACCACTCTTTTGGAAGAGGGACACGGTTACTTCCCCGATGCCGTCACCAGCCGAGGGCAAAAACACTTACGGGAACTGATGTCCGTGGTCAAAAGTGGCCAACGAGGGGTATTGGTGTTTTTAGTGCAACATACCGGCATAAAAACCGTATCAGCAGCCCGCCATATAGATTCAAAATATGCTGAATTATTGAACGAAGCCATAGATACCGGGGTAGAAGTGCTGGCCTATGCCACAAGCCTTGCCCCAGAAGGCTTCAGGGTGGAATCCAGGCTCGAATTTATCCGCTGAACCAGCTGTAAAAAGTGATAAAAAGTTGATTTAATCGGGTTTAGCAGACATATTCAAATAATTAGCAATAAGTAAATCGAAATATTTGCCTAGGTAGAGAGATTCTGATATAGATAGCGGCCGTTCATAAGAACGCCCTACGACGCAAATGGAAACAGGAGATGCGTTATGCCTGAAGGCACTAAAAAACTTGGTGTACTCGCTATCGCTGGTGTAGACCCTTACCAGGAAAAACCCGGTGAGGAGTACATGAACTCGGAACAACTGAGTCACTTCAAAACCATTCTTGAAGCATGGAGGAATCAGTTGCGTCAAGAGGTGGATCGCACTCTCACCCATATGCAGGATGAAGCTGCAAACTTCCCGGATCCGGTTGACCGTGCCGCCCAGGAAGAAGAGTTCAGCCTCGAACTGCGCGCCCGCGACCGCGAACGTAAGCTGATCAAGAAGATCGAAAAGACACTGCAGAAAATTGAAGAAGATGACTTCGGTTTCTGCGAATCCTGCGGCGTCGAAATCGGCATCCGTCGTCTGGAAGCCAGACCGACAGCCGATCTGTGTATCGACTGCAAAACGCTGGCAGAGATCAAAGAAAAACAGATGGCAGGTTAATCTCATCTGCCACAGCGCGGGGCCAAGTGTTACACTGGCCCCGCGATTTTTTTGTCACTCAGCCCTTGATGAACAACACTTCCTACATAGGCCGTTTCGCCCCCTCGCCTTCAGGCTCTTTGCATTTTGGCTCTCTTGTTGCCGCCCTCGGCAGTTATCTGCGCGCCCGCTCAAAGCAAGGGCAGTGGTTGCTACGAATAGAAGATATCGACCCCCCGAGAGAAGTCAGCGGCGCCGCCGATGACATAATGTATACTCTGGAAGCCTTCGGCTTGCACTGGGATGGCAAAGTGCTGTACCAGAGCCAGCGTTTGCAAGACTATCAACAACATATAGATGCCTTGCTGAAATCCAATCAAGCCTACTATTGTCAGTGCACCCGCAAACAGATCCAGCAAAGAGGCGGCATTTATGATGGCCGCTGCCGGGAATTGCAACTCAAACAAGGCGCCATTCGCATTCACAACCAAATGGCGGTTGCCCGGTTTATCGATGACCATCTGGGTGAAGTTTGTGTCGACCCGGCCTTCGCCGCAGAAGACTTTATTATCAAGCGCAGCGATGGCCTGTACGCCTATCAACTGGCGGTGGTACTGGACGACGCCTTTCAGGGCATCACAGAAATCGTCCGCGGCGCCGATCTCTTGGAGGCCAGTTGCCGACAGATAAGCCTGTATCGACAATTCGGGTTTCAGGAACCGAGCTTTTTTCATCTGCCACTGGCCAGCACCCAGGCAGGACTCAAGCTCTCCAAGCAAAACCATGCCACGCCGGTGGATAAACGCCATCCACAGCCGGCGCTGCTGGCGGCACTCGAGTTTCTCGGCCAGGCTGCTGTCACGCCCCAAGCCGATGTGACTCAGATGTTGGCTCAGGCGGTGGCTCAGTTTGATCCAGACTGCATTCCCAAACAGACAGAGATCCTCATCGGCCGCTGATATACTCATCGTCCGCTATTTGGTATATCATAGCCGCCAGTTTTTAACCCTTATTTTGCGTTAACGTTCCGAGGTGTCCCATTTTTCGCCGTATCAGTCAGTTTTGTAAGCAGTTGTTTGACGATAGTCAGACAGCCAAGGCTCAACAAGAAGACAACACAGACACAGGTTTAAGCCTGGAGGTTATTCCGCGCGATGGCCACAGCATTTCCCGCAGACAGATTAGCGAGAATGCGCTCAAGGTTTTGTACCGCCTGCATAAGTCTGGCTTTAACGCCTATCTGGTTGGTGGCGGCGTACGCGATCTGCTACTGGGACTGGAGCCGAAAGACTTTGACGTGGTCACCAATGCCACTCCGGAAGAGATCAAGAAGCTGTTTCGCAACTGCCGCCTGGTTGGCCGTCGTTTCCGCCTGGCCCATATCGTCTTTGGTCGGGATGTTATTGAAGTGGCTACCTTCCGCGGCCACCACGGCAACAGCGAAGAGAAGATTTCCAAGGTCAATTCGGCCGGACGACTGCTGCGCGACAATGTTTATGGCGACATAGATGAGGACGCCGAGCGCCGGGACTTTACCGTCAACGCCCTCTATTACAATATTGCCGACTACTCCATTCGCAGCTATGGCGGCGGTATTCATGATCTTAAGGCCAGAAGCCTGCGACTGATTGGCGATCCCGAAACCCGTTACCGAGAAGACCCGGTACGTATGCTGCGGGCCGTGCGCTTTGCCACCAAGCTTGGGATGTCCATCGACAAGCGCACCGCGGCCCCGATCAAGAGCCTGGCTCCGCTGCTGAAAGATATTCCGGCGGCGCGTATGTATGAAGAAGTGCTCAAGCTGTTCTTCGCCGGTAAGGCGCTGAACAACTATCAGATGATGCGCGAATACCAACTGTTTGCGCCAATATTCCCTCTGGTGGAAAGCCTGCTGCGGGACGATCCCAAGGGCCCGGCCGCCAGACTGTTGAGCGAAATGATGCACAACACAGATGTGCGCGTCGGTGAAGACAAGCCTGTGACTCCTGCCTTCTTCTATGCCGCGCTTCTTTGGTATCCGCTGCAAAACCGCGCCCAGGATATCGCTCTGGAAAGCGGTCTCAGCCCCTATGATGCCTTCTTTGCTGCCATGGGCGATGTGCTTGAGCAGCAGTGTCGCTCGGTAAGTATCCCCCGCCGCTTCAGCACTCCGGCGCGGGATATCTGGCAGTTACAGATGCGCTTTGAACGCTCTCAAGGGGGCCGCGCCTTTAAACTGATGGAGCATCCCAAGTTCCGCGCCGCCTATGACCTCTTGCTGCTCAGAGCCAATGCCGAAGGCGGCAATCTGGCCAAGCAAGCCAGTTGGTGGCAACAGTTTGTCGAGTCTGATGATGATAAAAGGCAACAGCTGATACGTAGCGGCAACAAAACCGGCGGCAGCCGCAACCGTAACGCCAATCAACGCCGGCGCCGTAAGCCTCGTCGCCCAAGCGAAAAACCACAGGCGGCCGAGTAAGATGACCGGAGTCTATGTGGCGCTGGGCGCCAACCTGGACTCTCCCGAGCGCCAGCTTGATAGTGCTTGCATGGCGCTGCAACAACTGCCGCGGCAAAACAGCTTTCGCGTTTCATCCTACTATCGTTCGGTTCCCATGGGCGATGTTCCCCAGCCTGACTATGTCAATGCGGTGGCCTATTTCGAAACCGAACTGGCGCCGCTGGAACTCCTTGACGCCTTGCAGGCAATCGAACTGCAACAGGGGCGACAACGCCTGGTGCGCTGGGGCCCCAGAACCCTGGATCTGGACTTGCTGCTCTACGGCGATGAGCAGATACAGACCCCAAGGCTCACAGTGCCCCACTACGGCATCAAGAGCCGCGAGTTTGTCCTCATTCCACTGGAAGAGCTCAATCCTTCACTGGTGCTGCCTTGCGGCACCGGCATAGCCACACTGATCACCGATGCCATGCGCCAATCGCTGCAACTGATCCATCCCTCAGGCTGAGAACCTGAGCCGGATCGTTGCAGTTCAAAGCCTCATGGCATATAACACCACTTCACTCGGTTAATAAGAAGAGCATTATGTCTAAAATCACCACAGCTACCCTGCGTAAATTCAAGCAGGAAGGTAGAAAGTTTACCGCTCTGACCGCTTATGACGCCAGTTTTGCCGCCGCTTTTGACAGCGAAGGTGTAGACGTCCTGCTGGTAGGAGACTCACTGGGAATGGTTCTGCAAGGGCACGATGATACCTTGCCGGTCAGTGTCGAGGAGATGGCCTATCACACCCGTTGTGTTCGCCGTGGCATCAGCCGCAGTTTGTTGATGGCCGATCTGCCCTTCATGAGTTATGCCACTCCCGAACAGGCGATGACCAATGCCACCAAACTGATGCAGGCCGGTGCCAACATGGTCAAGATTGAAGGTGGCCAATGGTTGCTGGAAACGGTTTCCATGTTGACCGAGCGCGGTATTCCCGTCTGTGCTCATATAGGACTGACACCACAATCGGTGCACGTATTCGGTGGTTTCAAGGTGCAGGGCCGCGATGCCGATAACGCCCAGCGGATCCTGGATGAAGCCAAGGCGCTGGAAGCGGCCGGGGCCCAACTCTTGGTACTCGAATGTATCCCGGCAGCATTGGCAAAACAGATAACCGAAGCGCTGCAAATTCCGGTAATCGGCATAGGTGCCGGCAAGGATACCGATGGCCAAATCCTGGTAATGCACGATGTACTCGGGATCTCCAGCGGCTATATCCCACGCTTTTCCAAGAACTACCTCAAGCAGACAGGTGAAATCCGTGAGGCCGTAAAGGCCTATATCGATGAAGTTCAGCAGGGACAATTCCCCGCAGAAGAGCACACCTTTAACTAAACCGGGGAGTTTCGCCAGATTATGCTGACCACAGCCAAGATAGATGAGATCCGCACCCGGGTGCGGGAGTGGCGCCAAAAGGGGGAAACCGTAGCCTTTGTCCCTACCATGGGCAATCTGCACCAGGGGCATGTGAGTTTAATCCTCGAAGCCGCGCGCCGCGCCGATCACGTGGTGGCCTCGATTTTTGTCAACCCATTGCAGTTTGGCAAGAATGAGGATCTCGATGCTTATCCCCGTACTCTGGGTGCCGATCAGCAAAAACTGACCGAAGCCGGCTGCGAGCTACTGTTTACCCCAACCCCTGAGCTTATCTACCCCAAAGGACTGGACGCCCATACCTTTGTGGAAGTTCCAGGGATCTCCGATGAGCTTTGCGGCGCCAGCCGTCCAGGGCATTTTCGCGGGGTCGCGACCATAGTCTGTAAGCTATTCAATATAGTGCAGCCGGATATCGCCCTGTTTGGTCGTAAGGATTACCAGCAGCTTTTGGTGATCAAGACCATGGTGAGCGACCTGTCGCTGCCCATCGAGGTCATAGGGGTAGAAACCGTTCGCGAGGATTCCGGCCTGGCGCTGAGTTCGCGCAACGGCTATCTCACAGAAGCCGAAAAGGCGCTGGCGCCCAAGCTCAAGGCCGCCATGGATAAACTGGCCGAGGCGATTGTACTGGGGCAGGATATCGACCAGGCCATCAGCGATACCAAAGAGTTCCTGCGCGCCGCCGGGCTTGAGCCCGACTATCTGGAAGTGCGTGAAGCTTCAAGCCTCAAACCTGTAAGCAGCGATGACAAGTCGCTGGTGATCCTGGCCGCCGCTTATCTTGGCAAGGCTCGCCTCATAGACAATATGACGCTGTCACGCTGATATCTTTTCTTTAGGGAGGGGAAATCTTCCCCTTTCTTCCGAAGACCTTTTCCAGGTCGCCAAAAAAATTTCCTTAGTCAAAAACTGGTCTTCAATAAAGGTTTGAGTCATATTGGTTACACTTGTTTTTGATATGTGACGAAAGGATTCCCACCCCAATGTTGCCCGGACAGCCCAGACTCTGGCTCTTTGCTGCGTTGCTGCTCGCTTGGCAAGTTCAGGCAGGTACCGTCTATAAATGTATCAAAGAGGACAAGGTGGTATTCAGCCAGCAACCCTGCCCGCAAGCCTTCAAACAGCACAGAATTGAATACCAGTATGGCGTGACCACGGAAACGGCCGAGGGAGAAAGCCTTGATCCGCTGCAATCCCTTTTAGAGAACGACAGCCTGCCCGAAGACAAGCTATTACAGCGACTGGAAGCCGAAGTCTATCGGCTACAGCAGGAAAACAGCTATCTGGAAATACTGCGAACCAGCGAGCTACAAAAGCAGGAGCGGCAACGCTATTGGCAGAAGCGGGAGCGGGAAGATCCCGCATTTGTTGAGCAACGCAGCAAAATAAACGCCCACTTTGATGAGCTCAAACGCGCCAATGATGACAAGATAGCCAAGCTGCAGCAACACAGACAGTTGCTGCAGCAAAAAAACTAGGCTCAGCCCTGAGTCAGCTGCGCAGCCCTATCCCACGAGAGATCAGATAATAGGCCAGCAACCACAGACCCGCACAAAACCCCAGCATCACCCCAATCGACAGCGGCACGCTCATATCGGCAAATCCCAGGAAACCATAGCGAAACACGTTGATCATATACACCACAGGGTTCAGCGCCGATACGCCACGCCAAAAGTCAGGCAGCAGCGACAGCGAGTAAAACACCCCACCAAGATAGGTCAGCGGCGTCAACACAAAGGTGGGGATGATGCTGATGTCGTCGAAGCTCTTGGCAAACACGGCATTGATAAGGCCGCCAAGGGCAAACAGCACTGAGGTCAGAAACACTGTGACTATCACCAATCCCAAGTGCTGCACACTGAGATCGACAAAGAACATGGCTACCAGGGTTACTATCAGGCCTACCAGCAAGCCACGGGCGACACCGCCACCGACATAGCCGGCTATCATCACATAATGAGGCACAGGCGCCACTATCAGCTCTTCCAGGTTACGTTGGAACTTGGCACTGAAAAAAGAAGACGCCACATTGGAATAGGAGTTGGTGATCACCGACATCATGATAAGACCCGGGGCGATAAACTCCATGTAGGACACACCGCCCATCTCACCGATGCGACTGCCCACCAGATTACCGAAGATCAGAAAATACAGTGTCATGGTGATCGCCGGCGGTACCAGCGTCTGTATCCAAATGCGGGTAAAGCGGGTAATTTCCTTGATTAAAATACTCTTGAAGGCAACCAGATACAGACCTCTCATACCTGGCCTCCTTGGGCATTTTCAACCAGTTTCACAAACAACTCCTCCAATCGATTGGCCTTGTTACGCATGGATAGCACCTCAACCTCCTGCTCAGTCAGTAAACCGAAGACGGCGTTCAGGCTATGGGACTTCAGCAAATCTACTTCCAGGGTCATTGGATCGGTAAGCCTGACGCTAATATCGCCAAGCTTGGGTACCTTAACAAGCGGCTGCTTGATATCCAACACAAAGGTTTCCATATCCAGTTTCGACAACAGGGATTTCATACTGGTGCACTCCACCAGCACGCCCTTATCGATAATGCCTATGTTGCGGCAGAGCATTTCCGCTTCTTCCAGATAGTGGGTCGTCAGTATGATGGTGACGCCCTCAGCGTTGATTTTTTTGAGAAACTCCCACATGGAGCGCCGCAGCTCTATATCCACCCCGGCGGTGGGCTCATCGAGGATCAAAAGTTTGGGCTCGTGCATCAAGGCCCTGGCTATCATCAAACGCCGCTTCATGCCGCCGGAAAGCTGCCGGGATTGGCTGTTGCGCTTGTCCCAGAGATCCAGTTGCCTGAGGTATTTCTCGGCCCGCTTGTGGGCTTCGGCTCTGGGCACACCGTAATAACCGGCCTGGTTAACCACGATTTGCAGCACAGTCTCAAACTGGTTGAAGTTGAATTCCTGCGGCACCAGGCCGATACACAACTTGGCCTGCTCCAGCTCTTTATCCAGATCATGGCCAAAGACCCGCACACTGCCGCCACTCTTGTGCACCAGCGAGCTTATGATGCCGATAGTGGTGGACTTACCGGCACCGTTGGGGCCGAGCAAGGCAAAAAAGTCGCCCTGAGCCACATTCAGGCTAATCCCTTTGACGGCTTCGACACCGCCCTTATAGGTCTTCTTAAGATTGTCCAGCTCCAACGCCAGAGCTTTGGTCGTCATAGATGTTTCTCCTAAAGAGCCTCCAATACCTGAGGTATCGGCAGCGGCCCGGGACGCAAAAAGCAAGACTCCCGCCGTGGCGGGAGTCTGTCTTACTATACAAACAAAGCCGAAATCACAGCTTGCTTACTCCTGCGGGATCACCTTGGCGATATAAGGCAGGTTGCGGTACTGCTCGGCGTAGTCGATACCATAACCGACCACGAATTCATCAGGAATAGTAAAACCGACAAAGTCTACCGGTACGTCGACTTCGCGGCGGTCCGGCTTGTCCAGCAGAGTACAGAGAGTCAGGCTCTTTGGCTCACGCAGCAGCAGCATTTCGCGTACCTTGTTGAGCGTGTTGCCCGAGTCAATCAGATCTTCGACGATCAACACATCACGATCGGCGATTTCCGACTGAACATCTTTGAGTATCTTCACGTCTCTGGAGCTGGTCATGGCATTGCCATAGCTGGAAACAGACATAAAGTCGATCTCTACATGGCCCTTAATCCGACGGCAGAGATCGGCCATAAAGACCACTGAGCCCTTGAGCAGGCCGACCATCAGCAACTTGTCGGCATTGGCATAATGCGCATTGATGCGCTCGGCTAATTCATCCAGTTTCTGGTTGATCTCTTCTGCCGAGATCATCACTTCGGTGGTGTGTTTCATATCACTCTCAATTGTCGATCTCACTGTCTTTGGGTTTGTCATAACCCCAGCGATCCGTTAATGCATGTTCGACACCCAGATGATCAAGGATCCGGGCGACCATGAAGTCTATCAGATCTTCAATGGATTTGGGATGGTGATAAAAGCCGGGTGCGGCAGGCATTATGATGGCGCCCAGTTGGCTGAGTTTCAACATATGTTCAAGATGAATGGCGTTGAAAGGTGTCTCTCTGGGCACCAACAACAACTGACCGCGCTCCTTGAGCACTACATCGGCGGCCCGCTCCAGCAGGCTGTTACTCATGCCGGTGGCCACCGCAGCCAGGGTGCCGGTTGAGCAGGGACAGATCACCATCTGCTTAGGCGCCGCCGAGCCGGATGCAGGCGGAGAGAACCACTCATCCTTGCCGAGCACCCTCAGCTCACCGCCATCGGGAAACAGTTTTCTGAGCTGCTCGGTGGCCTTGTCCGGCGCGCTACTGAGTTTGAGCCCATGTTCCGTTGCCAGCACCACCCGAGCGGCGCTGGACACCATCAGAAAAACCCGAAACTCGGCCTTGAGCAAGCACTCCAGCAGCCTCAGCCCATAGGGCGCCCCGGAGGCGCCGGTCCAGGCGAGGCTGATACTCTTAATCTGCTGATATTTCACGCTTTGACCTCGCCACTTCTGGCTTTAAGGGCCTGGAGCAACTTTTGATGCAGGCCGCCAAAGCCACCATTGCTCATGATCAGCACGGTATCGCCGGGCTTGGCTTCACCACTGACCTTGGCCACTATCTCATCTATGTCGTGCAAAACCTGCACCGGCAGCGGCGCCGCCTGCATGGCCGCGGCAATATCCCAATCGATATTATCCGCCTGATACAACACAGCCTCATCGGCCAGGGCCATGGAGTTGGCCAGTGTGTCTTTATGCACCCCTTGCTTCATGGTGTTGGAGCGGGGCTCGAGCACGACGGTGATTTTGCCCTGGCCCACCTTGGCGCGCATTCCCTGAAGAGTTGTGGCGATTGCCGTTGGGTGATGGGCAAAGTCGTCATAAACGCTGACACCCTCTACGCTGCCCAGCAACTCGAGACGGCGCTTGGGCGGGGTAAAGTCTGCCAGCGCCTTGAGTGCATCTACCGGCAAGACCCCGACATGACGCGCCGCGGCTATCGCCATAGTGGCGTTGTCTATGTTGTGACGCCCAATCAGGCCCCAGCTCAAAACGCCCTGGGATTCACCGCGGAAAAACAGTTCAAACTCGTGACCATCGTCTGCCAGCATCTTGGCACTCCAGTCACCCAGGCCCGCTTCATGGCTCAAGGTTTCCTGCTCACTCCAGCAGCCCTTGGCTATCACGCCGGCAACCACCTGGCTATCTTGCGGCCAGATCACCCGGCCATCCCCCGGCACGATTCTGAGCAGATGGTGAAACTGCTTCTGTATCGCCTTGAGATCGTCGAAGATGTCGGCATGGTCGAACTCCAGGTTGTTGATCACCAGGGTTCTTGGCTGGTAATGCACAAACTTGGATCGCTTGTCGAAGAAGGCGCTGTCATATTCGTCGGCCTCGACCACAAAGAAGGGCGACTCGCCCAACCTGGCCGAAATGCCGAAATTCTGCGGCACCCCACCAATCAAAAAGCCAGGTTGATAGCCGCAGGCTTCGAGGATCCAGGCCAACATGCTGGCGGTTGAGGTTTTGCCATGGGTACCGGAAACGGCCAATACCCAGCGTTCGGGCAATATATGGTCATGCAGAAACTGCGGGCCCGAGGTGTATTTCAGGCCGCGGTTGAGTACGGCTTCCACACAGGGGTTGCCGCGGCTCATGGCATTGCCTATCACCACGAGATCCGGCTCGGGATCAAGCTGTGACGGGTCAAACCCTTGAATAAGGTCTATCCCCTGCTGCTCTAGCTGGGTACTCATGGGTGGGTAAACATTGGCATCGGAGCCGGTGACCTTATGTCCCATGGCGCGGGCCAGCAGCGCCAAGCCCCCCATAAAAGTGCCACAGATCCCCAGAATATGTACGTGCATTAAGGCCATCCTTCTGCAGTGAGTCCGCTCGCCCCACGTTGGGCGAGTTTGCATGCCGCTCATTGTACCTATGCCACCGGCAAGACGCGAGAGGCCTCTGCCTGCTGTTCAGTTTTCTCTCATTTCCGCTAAGCAATGTGATTAATAGATAAAGGAATTTCCCAAAACCTGAACCGGTCACTGGTCAGGACAAGTCTGCGCGTTTAAAATGCCCGCAGCCTACGCAAATGCGATTAGCATCAGGAAAGCAGCATGCAGTTAACGGAAGAACTCCAACATCTCAGGCGCGAGCTTGAAGATCTCAAACTCAAAGAGACGAACCTGGAAATCAGGACAGATATCCGCCTCGACGCAATAGAGCAAAGAATCGATGCTTTGTTTATAGCGCTCAATCAGCTTGCCGAAGAGCAAGCTCAGCCTTTGGCGCATGAAGTTGCTGAGCCGTCAGCAATGCCTGGGCCCAATGAGCCTCAGGCCGAGCCAAAAGCTGCCGACTTCTCCTCGGAGTCACAGACCCAGCGCCAAGATGCCTGGCAGCGCAGGGCCGATATTCAGCCTATCGAGCACCCCAAGCCGGCACCAGCTGATACGGCAGCAACGCCAGTTGCAACCCAAGCGCAAACCGCATCAAAACAAACCGCCGCCCAAAGAGTACCGCCCCAAACACAAGAGGGGCGAGGACAGCAGACTCCCAACTGGGGGCGCAAGTTTGATCAGGCTGTGGCCGCTTTTTTTGCCGCTATGCTGAGCCCGCTGCTGGGGCTCTTCGCACAAGCCAAAGATTTTTATCAGCACTATCAAGCCAAAGGTCAGGGCCCGGTGTTTATGATGACCCTGGCCGGGATCATCGCCATGACCCTGGGCTTTGGTTATCTGCTGCAGTATTCCATGAACCACTGGCTGTCGGACACAGGAAAGGCCTTGACCGGCTTTGTCTGCGCCAATGGCATTCTGGCCTTGGGGGCCTTTATCCGCAAACGGCAACGAGCGATGGCTGATTTCGGCTCGGGTCTGGTGGGCCTTGGGCTGATTATCAACTATCTGTGTGCCTATTTTGTCGGCCCCTACTTCGAGCTGGTACCGGATGGCGTCAGCTATCTGCTGCTGTTGCTTATCACTGTGGCCGGTTACAGTCTGGCGCTGAAACTGGAAGCCAGAGTCATCAGCATAGTCGCCTTGCTGGGTGGATCCCTGGCACCACTGATGCTGCTTTCCGGCAGTCAGGCGCCTTTGATGTATCTGCCCTTCCTGCTGCTGATTGGTGGCTGCTCTTTACTCTTGAGTCACAAGATACGCTGGCCTGTGCTGCTGGAAACGACAGCCATACTGCACATCGCCTGTATCGAGAGTCTGAGTTTCTTTGTCGAGCTGCCGCTGCAAGGGCAAGGGATATTGGGAGTTCTGGCGCTCATCTCCCTGCATGGCCTCTTCTATGGTTATGGCCTTGGCAGCCTTTGGCTGTTTGGCCGGGAACGCCTCAGCCACAGACTGCTGGCTCTGCCGGCGGCCTTGCTGGCCTTTTTGGTCTATAGCCTGAGTCAGTTCAGCCCCCATGCCGGCGAGCTGCTGCTGGCCAACGCCGCCGTGCTTATCGGACTGTCGCTCTGGCTTAAACAAGACAAACAGCTGCAGACGCTATTGTGGTTGGCGACCGGTGCCTGTCTCGGTTTTGCCGCGCTCAGCCTGCTCAGTGGTGAGCTGCTGGGGCTGGTGTTACTGCTCGAAGCCTTGCTGTTGATGTGGCTAGGTTGCCGAGAGCAGCAAGCCTCGCTGCGAATCGAGGCCATCACCCTGCTGGTTCTGGGACTGGTCATCAACCTATTGGCCCTTGGCGATATGATCAATGAAGCGCCGGCGCTCTTGTCACTGCCGCTGCTGGCTTGGGGGCTAAGCACGCTTACCTTGTTTGGCTTTAACCAACTGCTGGGCAAACAGCCCGAACTCAGCCGCTGGGAGCAACAACTACTGCAGCTGGGACGCGAGCTGGCCAACGTGCTGCTGGTGTCTTTAGCCCTGGTTAGCGCCTGGCTGATAAGTGAAAGCTACTTCCTGGTGATCATTCCCGGATTGAGTCTGACCTTGCTGCTACTCGCGCGCAGGCAACAACTCAGGGTCAGCGAGGCCTTGGCCTGGGCCTTGTTGTTACCGCTGGCGGCACAGGTCATCTTCGCCGTTGTGGATGTGCATAGCCTGAGTTTCCGGGCTCAGCCGCTGTATGCGCAAATCGCCAGGGTAGAGCTGTTCCTCTGTCTGTTACTGGCCTGGTATGCATACCGGCGCTTCCATCCCAAAGGCGAACTTAGGCGTTTGGCCTGGTACGCTCGCCTGGCCTGCCTGGTGCTCTTGCCACTGCTGTGGCTGCCCAAAATCGCCCTTCGTTTTGAAGATTGGCTGGCCCCGGCCTTGTGGTTATCCTGCTTTGTCAGCTTAGTATTGGCCCGCAAGTTCAGGCAGCCGATACTGAAACGCGAAGCGGATGTACTGCTGGTGCTGGCTATAGCCCAAACCGCTTTTGCCTGCCTGACAGGACAATGGCCCGGGCTTATCGCACTGCTGCTGGGCAGTCTCTATTCTGGTCTGCTGCTGTGGCGCTATCCATCCTTGCCAAGGCTCTGGCAAGGCCCCTGCCGACTCGGCTGGCAGTTGTCACCCTTCTATGGCGCGCTGCTGCTGGCGGTGGTCAGCCACAGCCTGGAGGTCTTGTTCAGCCACACGTTGGCACTGAGCAGTGTGGTGCTGAGCGGCTACTTCTTTATCCTGCTCAGCCGCAAACCGCTCAAAGCTCTGCGCCCGGGTTACCTCTTTGCCTTTGCCAGCTTCTTTATCGCCTTGCTGCTGCCCTGGCTCAGTTGGCTCGACAGCCTGCAGTCGTTGCAGCTCGATGCCCTGACCCGGCCCTCTGAACCTTGGCTGATGGCGCTGGCACAAGCTTGCAACCTGGCCTTGCTGGCGCTGTTTATCCGTAAACGACCATTGGCCATGAGACGCTATCGTCAGCAATTGCCGACCAATATGGTGTTTATCGCCTGGCATGCCCTGTTGCTGCTGGCCTATCTGCCTCTGGCCTACCAGATGCCAACCGGATTCGATGCCACCTTAAGCACAGTGCTCATGGTGTCCCACGGCTGCTGGCTGATGTTCCTCAGCCTGCGTCCCGGCTGCCAGATTATGCTCAAACTGGCCGCGGGTCTGTTTGCCATCAGTTGCCTCAAGGTATTGCTGCTGGATATGGCCGCCGCCGATCTGCTGCAAAAGATCATCGTCTTTATGCTGATTGGTGCCTTGCTGCTCGGGGTGGCTTACTTCTACCAGAAGTCCAGAGCCCGGTTGCTGTCACAATAATGGCTTATATGACGGCTCGCGCGACAGCCACAAAGGCGCAAAGCCATTAACAAAAACCATTAAGAAAAAGCCATTAAACAAAAGCCCCCGTATTGGCGGCGGGGGCTTTTCAGACAGTTAGTCTGTGCTTACAACAGATCGGCTTGCAACAGATGTGTTTAGCGACCGACTCCCCCCTGGGAAGCTTCCAGCGCCTGGGCTACATCGCTGATGATGTCGTCTATATGCTCAATTCCCACAGAGATCCGGAGCAGATCTTCACTCACCCCGGCGCGAGCCAACTCCTCGGCGTTGAGCTGCCTGTGGGTCGTGGTGGCAGGGTGACAGGCCAGTGACTTGGCATCGCCTATATTCACCAGACGCAAGATCATCTGCAGCGCATCGATAAAGCGCCCGCCGGCCTCTTTGCCCCCCTTGATACCAAAACTGATGATACCGGATGCCTTACCTGAGGTGATTTTGTCGCAATTGGCCTTATAAGGGCTGTCTGCCAGGGCGCCATAATTGACCCAGCTCACCAGCGGATGGGACTGCAGGTAACTTGCCAGCGCTTCGGCATTACTGCAGTGGCGCTCCATCCGCAGGCTCAAGGTCTCCAGCCCCTGCAGCAGTAAAAAGGCGCTGTGTGGTGATAGAGCCGCGCCGGTATTACGCAGCGGCACCACCCGGCAACGGCCGATATAAGCCGCCGCGCCGAAGGCTTCGGTATACACCACCCCATGGTAGGAAGGGTCCGGCTGATTGAGTACTGTAAATCTGTGTTTATTGGCGACCCAGTCAAACTTGCCCGAATCGATGATCACCCCGCCCACTGTGGTGCCGTGACCACCGACATACTTGGTGAGCGAGTGGACAACGATATCGGCGCCATGTTCGAAGGGGCGGCACAACACAGGGGTCGCCACTGTGTTATCCACCACCAAGGGCACGCCATGTTTATGGGCAATTTCTGCCAAACGTGCAATATCGACAATATTACCGGCGGGGTTGCCTATGGATTCACAAAACACCGCCTTGGTGCGTTCATCGATAAGCGACTCCAGGGTATCGAAGTCATCAAACGACGCCATGCGCACCTCAACCCCCTGGCGCGGCAGAGTATGGGCGAACAGGTTATAGGTGCCGCCGTAGAGCTGGCTGCTGCTGACTATGTTGTCGCCCACTTCCGTCAGCGCCTGCAGCGCATAGGTGATGGCCGCCATTCCCGAGGCCAGTGCCAGCGCGCCAATGCCGCCTTCGATGGCCGCCATTCTGGCTTCGAGCACGGCGTTGGTGGGGTTCATGATGCGACTGTAAATATTGCCGGGCACCTTGAGGTCAAACAGATCGGCGCCGTGTTGGGTATCGTCGAAGGTATAGGACGTCGTCTGATAGATGGGCACCGCCGCCGACTTGGTGGTGGCTTCCGATTCATAACCATGGTGCAACGCCAGGGATTCCAGTTTCATCTCGCGCTCCTTGATGACAGATAATGCTGACTGAATGAGTGAGCAATCAAATTAACAGACAGACATCCAGATGTCCAAACAAAAAGAAACCACCCCTGAGGGTGGTTCTTGCCAGGCGCGATTAGCTGTCTTTTATGGCTTGGCCTTGAAGCTCGCCAGCCAACCCACTATCGCGCCGCCCAGACCGATGGCAAACACTGAATAGGCTATGATGCAATAGTGCGCCATATTCATGCCAAACAGTGACCAGTCATCTTCACCACAGCCGCCGGTAGGCGCGAACTCAAATGGCAGCCACTTATCCAGCGGCAAGCCCAGAGGGAAGTGTGGCTCGGTGGAGCAGGCAGAGCCTGCCGCCGAACCCGCCTCGGCAAAGAAGTCCATCGACTCATTCACTACCAGGTGCGCGGCGTCGTGGATATTCATCAGTTGAATCGACCAGGCCATTCCCTGGATCACGCCGTAGAGTGCCAGGGCAACCCCCAAGGCCTTGAGTAAATGATTCTTCGGATTGATCAAAATGATGGCACCGGCCAGCACTATGCAACATTGGCTGAAGCGTATGTAAACGCACAGTTCGCAGGGATCCATCTCCAGAAATACCTGAAAATAGCCCATGGCGGAAGCGAGCAAAAAAACCGCCGCGCCCAGCATTATGCTCCAGAGTATTCGCCCCTGTTGCCAGCGGGCCAGTGTGGGAACGGGAGCCTGGGTAAACTCCCGAAACAGCATACTCAATTTATTCATCAGTAACTCCTTACTTGGCGGCCAGTTCAGCCACCAATTCATCGAGCATCTGCATGCTGCGAATAGACTTGGTGTTGATCAAGTACTTGCCATTGACCACCAGTGCCGGGATCCCCTGGATCTTGGCGACGTCCACACCTCTGTCCCATTTGCTCAAAAGTTGTTGCACCTCAGGGCTATTCTTGGCCGCATCAAAACCGGCGCGATCCAGGCCGGCAGCTTTGAGGCCAAAGTCGATGACTTCATCGGCAGAGGCAAAGCGGGCCTTGTCGTCATGATACTTCTTGTACAGTGCCATCTTGACTGTCTTTAAAGCCTGCTCGGATTGGGTTTGGGCATAAGCCAGCACCAAGGCTTTTTCCATGCCGAATGGCGGCTTTGTGGTGATGTGATAATCATCGAAGGTCACTCCCTTGGGCAGATTTTTCACCATGCCGGGGATCACTGCCTTGTCGTACTTGTAGCAGAAGGGGCAGTTGACCGAATACACCTTCACCACTTGATTGGGGGCATCAAAGCTGGCGGCCCCCAGCAGTTGATAGTGTTCGCCTTCATTATATTTGGCGGCAGAAACAGAGCAGGACAATAACAGGGCACTCAGTGCCAACAGACTTTTCTTCATCATGATACGGACTCCAAACAGGCGGCAGCCCGGCTGCCGCCACAACAATAATTAACGATTAAACATGCTTTCAGGGTGAACCACAGTAGAGCGATAGCCAGGCTCGTGTTTCATCAAAGTCTTAACCTTGATTTCAACCTTGACCTCATTGCTCTTGGGATCCACTTCGGTGATCCAATGTTCGGGAGCCTTATCCCCTTCCAGCAGTCCGGCAGAAGCCGAGGCCATAAACATGGTCTTGTGATCTGCTTGCCACTCTGTGATGGAGGTGATTGGGCTATACCACTCGTACCCCCGCTCTTTGCCGTACTCCCAGGTCTGCTGCACTGTCATCTTGCCCATGTCGACTTTGTACTCGACGCCACGGGAATACTTCATGGTCGGCAGCGCAGGTTGTTCCAGACCGCGGCCATCGCCGTTGTCAAACACTGTGACTGTGCCTCTATCCGGTACCGGCCAGGCGGTGTGCTGAGTCCAGGTCCAGTCAAAGTTGCCTTCGCAGCCCTTGGCGTCACACTTGAGTGCCCGACCTTTGGTATCAACGGGTTTCAGTACCTTGGCGGCAAGTTCTCCTTTCCAGCCTTCGGGGGTGCCGAGGATCCACTTGACCTTATTATCACGGCCAACCTTAATCACTGCAGACTGGTGGCGTGAGCTGACAATAATGCTGTCATCGGCCGGGTCATAACCTATGGAGTTGATATGCAGCCAGTTGCGGCCGGTTCCGACCCCGGCAACATCGCCGTAGGGTTCGCTGGCCAGCTCTTCGGCGGTCTTGGTTTCACCGGCCTTGGAGACATCCACGTTCAGGCAAACCGCCCCCATATCCAATGACTTGAGCACAGTGTCACGCATAGGGTCGAGTATCTTGTTGAAGTCCCAAACCTTAACAACATCACCGTTCTGATCCACTTCAATCACATGGTCGCGCACTGTGTCGACCTTGAGGCCATCCGGCGTGACATAATCACGCTTACCCACCCTCAGCAGCAGGTGACCATTGGGCATTTCGGTGATCTCATGGGAGAAACCGTTGAAGCCCCGCGGGAGTTCGCGCTTGAAGATAGGCTTGCCGATAAAGTCATACTTGGCGTAGTAAGGCACCTGGAACCCTTGATGCAATTCAAACATCAGCCCCTGACCAAAGATCAGCTTGCCATCACGGGTCTGCTTGAAGGACATGGAGCCGCCCGGACGGTCATAGATAACATCGCTGTTCAGATGCCAACGCACATCGCCGTTGGTATCTATGATGTTCTGGGTCGGGATCCAGTCCCAGTGGTCACGGATATTGGGTGGGATCACCTGACCATCAACCAGATAGAATCTGTCTTCAAAACCTTTGGCGACTTTGACCGGCTCATACTCATACTGGGTGCGGGCATTGCCGTCGATATGCAGGTGAGGCAGTGCGCTGGTGCGGATCTTGTATTCCTCGGTCACTGACTTACCGGCCAGTTTGTAGCTGACCTCAACCCGGTTCAGATAATCGGGATAGAGGCCAAATACCGGAATACCGCTGTGGGTGTTGAGTTGAGTCAATCCCACAGGGTACTGAATATCAATCCCTTTCTTTCCCTTACCTTTTACTGTGACCTTGACGTCACTGATGGACTTGCCACCGAGATCGATCACCGCCACCAAAGGGCTGAACTTGTAAGGATCCACATAGACATATCCCAACTGTCCCTGAGGTATGGCACTGGAACTGGTACCCGGCAGATCGCCGCCGGCAATCACCTGGGTTGAGAAACCCGTCAATGTCAGACTGGATGCCGCCAACATTAAATAACACAGTCTCTTCATTTTCATCTTGTCACCTTCCAATTAGAGTTGATATTGCAGGGAATAAAAAATAGCGTCGTGATATCCTTGTTTTCCTAAGTTATTTTCTGCATACCGATAACTCAGGATAAAACTCAGATTTTTGGTAAAAGACCAATTAACAGATAAAGCTCCATTAAAACCAAAATCCTTTCCATCACCAGATAACACCAAATAATCATCTTCGCGATTAAAAAAGTGCTCTTGCCACCAGGTTAATTTAAAGTCTTGCTTAAATAGATTTAGCTTATGGCTTGCCAGAAAATAAACATAGCCACCGTTGAAACCACCTTCAAAGTCGGCATCAAAGCTTTTATAAGTGGCATCGACAAAATGTCCGGCCAGAGCAACTTGTAGATAGGTATCGCCATAACTCTTATCCCAGCTCAGTCCCAACATGGTGTTGGTTTCGCCCCAACTGGGTTTACTCTTATCAAACACTTGGCCGTAGAGGTTCCAATCTGTTTCCCCTAAGTTAATCTGACCTATCACATTGATCTCTGTGCCGTAGTAAGCTCCATCGTCCGGATCTTCCCACTTTACATGGCCATAAATATCACCATACTCGTTGCCAACGGCACCTTTCAGAGTGATAAAAGGATTATTGTCTTTGGCCTCGCCAAAATAATCCGATGCTTTGGATTGCCAATCCATCATCCCGGCTTCGACCGCCAACATAGCCGCCTGACAGTTGCCCCGAATTCAGATAATAAGTGCACCACTCATGGTTAAACGGTGAGGAGAGATCAACTGCCTGTTGGTGATACTCTGTAGTCGCCAAACAAACATGAGTAGTTACCATGAATTACAAGCAGTTGATCGAGGGACAACGATACCAGATTGAGGCCTATTTACGCGAGGGTTTCAGTTATCGGGAGATAGGAAAACGTCTGAAAGTCAGTCACAGCACAATCAGCCGGGAAGTAAATCGCAATCGAATTCGGGATAACCATTACTTGCCGGAAGTCGCTCAGGCGAAGGCACTAAAACGCCGTTGTCAGTCCGCGAAGTCTAGAATATCTGGACTGACCATCACCTTTGTTGAGTTCGGTCTCAATGAGAAATGGAGTCCGGAACAAATAGCCGGTGTCGGTAAAATCATCGGATATAACGTCAGTCACGAGTGGATTTATGGCTATGTCCAGCGTGATAAATTATGCGGCGGCAAGTTGTACAAACAGCTCCGCCAGAGTCACCGAAGATACCGTAAAGGTAACCGTGCGAAGCGTGTGATTATCCCGAATCGCGTAGGCATAGAGCATCGTCCCGCTATCGTGAACAAGAAAAAGCGGTTCGGAGACTGGGAAGCTGACACGGTTCTGGGCAAGCAAGGTACGGGCGCGATTGTCAGCCTGGTTGAGCGAAAAAGTAAGCTGTACCTGATACGCAAAGTGCCAGCGAAAAGCGCAGCCGATGTGGCCCGGGCCATGGTTGGTATGCTGTGGAAATATCGAGGTTATGTTCGAACTATCACTGCGGACAACGGCAGCGAGTTCTGTGACCACGAACAGGTCGCAGAAAAGCTTAAAACGGATGTCTACTTCGCTAACCCTTATTCGTCCTGGGAACGCGGACTGAATGAAAACTTCAACGGTTTGCTGCGGCAATACATACGGAAAGGCACCGATTTGCGGACGGTAACAGATAAGCAAATTAGTGAGATTGAACGGGCATTAAATGCCAGACCGAGAAAGTGCCTCGGCTTCAGGCAACCTATTGCGGTATTCAATGAATTACGCAAGGCAGCCTAATTTAGCGAGTGGTGCACTTCGGAGTTGAATTCGCGGCCACCAAGACAGACAGAAATAATTAATGGGCATAACAATTTATTGTTCATATTCAATCCTTCCTTCCCGACTCAAGTTAATTATTTACAGAAGCAGAAATGAATAGGTGAACTAAATCACATGAAAATGTGTATTTTATTTTTTTGTTAAAGGATTTAATAAGGATCATCAAAAAATAAAATTTTATTTTTTGATGAGCGGGATCACAAAGAGCTAATTAACACACAAAAACTTTTATTCTCCAACTTATAATAAACCAACACTTTCTTGAGTATTGTAAAATGGATAAGCCCGAGCATAACCGTATACGGGAAGCTATTTTGGATTTGGCAGAGTCTGTTATTGCCAAAGAAGGATTATTGTCACTAAAAGTATCAGACATCACCAAGGGATTGGGCATATCCACAACTCTGTTCTACAGCATCTTCAAGACCAAGGAAGATATTCTGGTAGCTCTCACCTGTCGCGCCTTTGACCAGGTACTTGGGCTTCGCTGGTGGCTCAATCTGGAGGGTTACTCAGGATTGGAGAAATTTATCGCCTATATTCTCAATGAGATCCAATTTACCGAGACCTACTGCCTGCGCAGCTCCATCTCCACCATCTCCTGCAACAGGTTGATCTTCAACAAGGCCAGTGCCACTTATCTTCGTAACCTGAATCGACTGGCCATGGATTATTGGGAAACTCCGCTCCAACTTCTGGCTCAAGCAAAAGAACAGCAGGAGATCTTGGCCAGTGATGTGCAGATCCAGCAGTTTTGCCATCTGTTATGCACCTATCTGAGAGGCCGAGAGTTAGTGGGAAACACCTACGCCGGTAAAGAATACAGCCAGGATGTCAGGTTTGATAATGCTCGGCTGCTCACTCAACTACTTAAAGAGTTGTGCCCTGGCAAAAGGCTAAATCCCCAAACCCTTGCCAGGGCGCAGCAGTTGCGTCGCGAATTACCCCAGCACAGAGCTCAACGCCAACAGCAGCTGAACACTTGAGCTAAACCAAAGTTCTTCGGTAATAGCATCGCAACCGAGATTTAAGCCGCACAGTGCACAAAATCAACATAGAAGTAAAAACATCTAGACGTCTAAATTGACAGGCGACTGGCTATCCCCTATTCTTTCGCCTAATTTGTCAGGAGATGATGCCGTTAAGACAATGCAATTCAGCGAGTTTGGCTGCTGCGGAGGGAATCCCCGGCCGAACGTGATTTACAGAGAGTAGATTTTGACCCAGAACAACACTTCTCCAGCCGTTAAAGCTCCGGCCTCATTTGTGGCGCTGCTGCCACTATTTCTGTTTCTGGCGCTGTTTATCGGTGCCGGGGTCTATTTCCAAAGCCAAGGGGTAGATTTTGCCTTTTATCAGTTGCCAAGTCCGATAGCGATATTACCGGCAATTGTACTGGCCATTTTACTGTCCAAACAAAAGCTCAACCAGACCATGAATACCTTTATGGCGGGGATAGGCCACAACAACATCATCGCCATGTGCCTCATCTACCTGCTGGCAGGTGCTTTTGCCGCAGTGGCCAGTGCCACTGGCGGGGTTGATGCCACAGTTGCCCTGGGGCTTAAGCTGATCCCGGCTAATCTGTTGTTGCCCGGCTTTTTCATTATCGCCGCCTTTATCGCCACCGCCATGGGCACCTCCATGGGCACGATCGCCGCCGTGGCTCCTATCGCCCTTGGGGTTGCCGATCAGGCAGGGATTGAGCTGCCACTGATGGCCGGCTCTGTAATGTCCGGCGCCCTGTTTGGTGACAACCTGTCTATTATCTCGGATACCACTATTGCCGCCACCCGCACCCAGGGCTGCGAAATGAGAGACAAGTTCCGCGAAAACCTGATCTTTGCCATTCCGGCAGCCATTGTGACCCTACTGCTGTTCGGTTTCCTCTCTTCCGGTCAAGCCGAACTGCCTCCGCAGGAGGTCGACTTTGTTAAGGTGTTGCCTTACTTGAGTATTCTGGTGCTGGCCGTCGCCGGGTTAAACGTATTTGTGGTACTGGCCATAGGTATTTTGCTGGCCGGAACCACGGGGTTTCTCACTCAGGACTATTCGTTGCTGACCTTCGGCCAAGACATCTATAAAGGCTTTGGCAATATGCAGGAGATCTTTATCCTCTCCATGCTGGTTGGTGGTTTGGCGGCCCTGATGCAGCAGCAAGGTGGTCTGAGTTTTGTCAGCCAACAGATTGAGAAACTGATTGCCCGTTTCTCCCGCGCCAAAGGCCAAGCCTCATGCCGCGCCGCCGAACTGGGTATGGCCGGAATTGTCGCCTTGACTAACTCCTGCGTGGCCAACAATACCGTCTCTATTGTGGTCAGTGGTGATATCGCCAAAGACCTGGCCGCCAAACATGGGGTGGCCCCCAAACGCGCCGCCAGTGTTCTGGATATTTTCGCCTGTATTATTCAAGGGCTTATTCCTTACGGTGCCCAGGCCTTGCTGATAGCTTCCCACTTCAAGATCTCGCCCCTGGAAGCGGTTGCCAATACCTGGTACTGCATGATCCTGGCCTTGGTCGCCGTGGTGATTGTGATACTGCGCCCCCGCAGTTAAACTAATAAATGCAAAAACCAAACCGGTCCCTGCGACCGGTTTTTTGTCGCTGCCGTTTGGCAAGCATTATTGAATACTGATGTTCAAACGAGCCACTGCATGCCCCCTTACGAGCAATATCACAAACAAGATCCGCAGCGCCTGGCATTTATGATGTCTCTGGTGGGCGTCAGTATAGCGGCACTGGGTATGGCCTCCTCCTTTTGGGCCGCTTATGACAGTGTGGGCAGCGCTATTTTCAGCATGCGTATGGACAGACTGGGTGATTACTTGAGCTCGCCGCTGGCCTATGTCTACAACATCTCGCTGCTGCTGGGCGGTGCCTGCTTCATCTTGGCCATGGGTGGCCTCTGGTGGCAAAAACACAGCGCGGCGGCCGGCTTGTTGTCAAGGTCAGGGATAGCGGTTGGCTTAGGGATAACAGCGCTTGGTGTGTTTCCCTACAATGAACTCTTTGCTCACCAGTTGGCGGCCATCTTCTTCATTACCAATACCTTGGTGATGTTTACTCTTTGCTGCTACTGCTTTGTTTCTCATCGAGCACTGTGTAACCTGCCGCTGTGCCTGTTTAGCCTTCTGGGAATAGTATCTGGTATTGGCCTATTATCTCAGCTGCAATGGCCATCAATGAATTATGCCTTTTGCCCGGCGCAAACCCTCTGCCTTTCGGTATGGTTTATGTGGCTGCACTCCATTGCCACTGTATTTGCCGGCCTCAGCCTATCAGCCACGGTTTATCGACTGTGGCACTGGTCGCAGCCGCTCAACGACTGATGACTGAAAAACCGTATAGGGATGACGCGACAGCGCCAAACTCATCTCAACAAGCCACAATCCGCCTCGCCCACTATCTGGCGCAATCCGGCCTATGTTCAAGGCGCGAAGCCGCCAGGCGCATCGAAGCCGGAGAGATTTTTCTGGGTGGCAAACTCGCCAAACACACAGACAGAGTCACCCTCGCCGCCGGGCAGCGACATTGCCTCGAAAAGCTGTTTTACCAAGGTGAACCCATATCGCCCCCTGAGCCGCACTCGTACCTCCTATTCAATAAACCCGTCGGCATAGATTGCCGCCTACTCAAAGATGACCCGAGCAGTCTATTGCATCTACTGTCCCAGGATAAACGCCTGTATCCGGCCGGAAGACTGGATAAAGATTCCCGCGGTCTGCTGCTGCTCAGTAACGATGGCGAGCTGACCCATAAACTGATGCACCCGGATTTCTGTCACAGCAAGTGTTATCGGGTTACTGTGGAGCGGGCATTTACTGACGAGTTTATCCATGCCTTGAGAGCGCCTATGGATTACGGTCATGGCCAGGTGCGGGCATCACAAGTCACGCCAGTTTCAGCAAACAGTTTTGAAATTATTCTGACTCAGGGCAAGAAGCGGCAAATTCGCCGTATGTGTCGGCATTTGGGCTACAAAGTCACAGATCTCTGCCGTACCCGGATAATGGAGTTAACACTTGATAGGCTTGCTGAAGGGGAGTTTAGGGAGCTCAGCCGCGCACAAATCGCTGCGCTCAAAGACGCAGTACAACTTTGACTAAACAGCAGTATATCTTTTTACGACTCTAGATTATTGGGCAAAACTAAGCGCCTGGTTAACTGTATCAGCTCAAAACAACCGTGTTTGTGGCAGCATACCCTCCCCAGACTCACTCCAACAAACCAGCACTCTCAGCCGAGTCGATAAAGCGCATTTATAGCAACCCATGGCACCACTTAGTTGAACGTGCCACAGGCGGCTTACTGGTCAGTCTGGGGTTAGCATTTTCCTCTGAGGGATCTTCCTTAGCAGCTTCACAACGAAGGCTGTCAGGGCTGACTGCCTTCGCCATTTTTAGGCTCGCTTGCCCGGGAGGTGACGGCTTTATCTTCCTTCTCACCGCCGGGTTGCAACTCGGACAGAAGATCGGCGGCCTGCGTCACGGCCGCCAGATTCGCCTGATGTTCTTCTTCCTCCACAGTCTTGGATTCGGCGCGCTCTTCTTTACTGCGCCTGGACTCGCCATTGGCCTTGACCTCGGAGTCATAGGGCAGATCCTCAATTCCCGGCAGTAAATCAGGAATATCACTGGGGCTGACATCCACTATCTGTGAGCGGTTCATGGTGATCTTGTATCTGGCATAACGCGGCGCCTGCTTGCCCTCTTTGAGTACGGCGACCAGATTTATCTGATAACGCCGCTCCACCGACTCGTTAGTGATCCTGCCATCAGTTTCGCTGTAAATTTTGGCCTTACCCCGCTCCAAATAACGGGCAAAGGGCACTAAGCTGAACACCACCTGCTCCTGCAATGTATTGTAACCCGCAAGAAATTCGGTATCTGCCACCTTGGTCTGAATACCATAGTGAAGAATCTCAGCGTCGACCTTATTTTGGCTATGGCGCCGCCTGAGGATCTCTTTGACATCATCAGGGAGATCCCGGCTGCGCATAAATTCAAGCCAAACCAACTGTTTGGCAATAAATTTCTGGTTGGTAGTATCCCTCAATATCCGGCTCCAACGGGGGCGTCCCCGTTGGATATAACGCCACAACGCATTACGGACATCATCTTTAAAGATCTCGCGCGCGCCGTAAATCAGCGCCAACACCAACACCAACACCAGGGTCACGCCACTAAATATCCCCTGCGCCTTAATAATCAAGGCAGATACCACCAACATCACCAGGGCGGTAGCCAATCCTGTGGTCAGCTTTTTAAGCCCTGTATTCAGGGGCTTAATCTCCTCTTTGAGCACCACCCCTTGCTGGATAAGCCGCCTGAGCAACAACATCTTGTTGGCAATACGATTGGGATCTTGCAGGGTTTGCGCCGAGTTATAGAGTCGCTCTGCCCGATAGTTATTCTCGACCCGGCAGAGGGTGATCACCTTATCCGAAACATGGTTGAAATCACTGTTTCTGGGACCATGGGCCAACAGCTTCAACAACTGCTGTTCACAAAACCAGGATAAGTAGTTATCGGCATTCTCAAAATAGTGTTTCCATCTGGCATCAGCCGGTTCGTTACGGCGAAACTTCTTCAGCAAAATCGCTGTCTGCTCGGTTAACTCCTCCAGCAAGGGATAAAAGTTTTCCGGTTCGGATTGCCGTGAAATCTCCTTGGCATCATTCTCCATCGCCACAACAAACTGGTAGGCAAACAGATTCAGATAAAGACGAAACTCTTCGACGGTACGCTTCTTCTGGCTTACAAACCTGGATTGTACCAGAGGCAGATGCAGACCATCCGAGTAGTAAGAACGCCGTCCGAGAATGGCGCTGAAGTAGTATTCCTCTTCATTCAGACTCTGCGGCCCTATGCCCATCTCCTTAGGCAGGGAAAAGTAGAGATCCAGCTTGCGCTGCTCCCCAACACCCATCAGATGACTGAATTTGATGGATAGATTTTCTTCCTGCTTGATACGTAGTTTGGACACAATAATGGAACACTATCAATGAATTGATGAAAGAACCTGACTATAGCCCAAGCAACACGGGAATGGGATAGCGCACAGGCGTTAACTGAAAGGAAACGGTGAAATCGTCAGCAAAAATTCAGCCGTCAATGGATCAAGCGGCAGCCACATACTGTGTTACTCGGTTGGAACAACACAATAGCATAGTCTTTGGCTTCATCGGCATCGAGAATTTCCAGTGCCAAATGATGCAGACCTTCATTACTGAGGTTGAAGCTGGAAACATAGGAAAGGTATTGCATATGGGCGGGCCTTTCGCCCTTGCCGGAGAGTTCCTGTTTATCTGTGACCAGGATTTGATAACGCCCTGCCTCTTCCGAAGCCAGTTGCCCCTGCATCAAAATACTACCGGCAGGAGTGCCATCCATATTGAAGTAGCGATAGTTAACCAGGGCTCGCTTGCCTTTGGTCTGCAGATCCAGCAGCAGGTAGTGCTGCGCATCTTCACCTTCGTTCAACTGCCGGTCGTAGAGTTCGGAGCTGCAATTAAGCGCCAAAGCGGGCGCGGTTTGGCTGAAACGATAGATCACCAACAAACAGCCGAGCAAAAAGATCAGGATCAGCAGATTTATCACCCAAAGCCAACGTCTAGCCACAGAGATCAACCTCCTTAAGCCAAGGTACACTGACAAATTCCTTGACCTGACGTCCATCGCTTATTTTGAGATTGCGTACTACAGACTGTCCCAGATACTCGCCTCTCAGTGTGAGGTTAAGGACTTGTTTGTCATGGGAAAGAGACACATATAATTTACGCCAAGGGCTGCTCTTGCACTGAGCCAATGCCGAGGTCAGCACCTTGCCCTGTTCGGTCAGCAACTGATTGTTGGTACGGGAATTGGAGTAGAAAAACAGCTCCATTCTCTGACCAGATAGCAGTGTCAATTCCTGCTTGTTCAGTGGGATGGTGGGTACCACTCTGGGTAAACGATACAGATAGAAGACACTGAGACCAAGCATGAGTATCAGTACCAAGCCCACCAGCAGTTGCTTGGGACCGGCGTTTAACCTGGACTCCAGCACTCCTGGGGGTTTACGGGCCACAGATGAGCGCAGCAGGTACCCCTGCCCCTTGACCGTTTCAATCAAAGACTCATATTCTGGCCCCAAAAAGGCACGCAACATACAGACAGCACGGGCTACAGACGAATCACTCAAAGGGGGATGATTGTCATCACCGGCGCGCAACTCAATACGGGAGACCAAACGTCCCTGATTAGCAAGCAGGAGTTTCAGCACCTGCAGCTCCGCCCGAGGAAGATGCCAACTGTCTCCCCTGCCTTTGTGTTGTAACTCACCGCTGGCTTCATCAAACCAGCAGTCGCCTATCTGCATCATCTTCCTCCTGTTTTATATGAACATGAGTGTATGCAAGAAATCTAATCACTACTGTGATCCTCATAACCCTGACACAGGAAAAAGTTTAAAAAGTGATCCTCCTCAGACAAGGAGGCAAGCAAGAGGGAAGCAAGTAGCGTTTTGTGAACCAGTTCCCATGGTTGAAGGCTTCGAAAACAGGCTTGAAGGTTGATAAACCAGCCGTTAATTAACATGAATAAAACAAATAAAGTGACCTTGCTCAACCACTAATCCCCAAAAAGGATTAAAAACATCAATGCTAATCACCTAAAGGAGTTCAAACCCCAGTCTTTGACAACTCAATATTCATGCGCGCTAAATCACAACCTTCATATCTTATCCCCCTAATCTGAATGCAACCGACCCGGTCGGGAAAAACAAAGACAACAAAGGGTGATAAATATGAGCATTAACAGACGTCAGGCCCTGGGCCAGATTATCGGAATTAGCGCCGCAGCAGCCGGAGCCAGCCTTACGGCCACTTGCGCCTTTGCTGCCACGGATGAGTCAGGAAACTATCGCCTGGAGCTGGGTGAAAAACTCAAATATGCTCCATTGGATCCTATGGAGACAGCCAAACTGGCTTATGAAACCGGCGGTGGCTGTATGCATCAGGTATTTCACGCCACTGTAACCATGCTGGCTAGGTCTGCCAGTGTCGATGCCGACAAGTTTGCCACTATTCCAACAGCGCTGGCCGGCTACGGTTTTGCCGGTGTTACCGGCCAAGGCACGCTTTGCGGTAACCTCAATGCGGTAGGTATGTTGGTTAATATTCTCGATGACATCAATGGCCAAAATGCCGCCGTCATAGGTTCCCTGTTCCGCTACTACGAGAATACCGAGCTGCCGCTGTCCAGCGATGAGTTCGTTGCCGGTATCGGCTCCACCGCCGAAAAGACTGCTCTGGTGGTCAAATCCTCGGTTGCCAACAGCGTACTGTGTCACTCCTCTATCAGTAACTGGTCCAAGGCCTCAGGCAAGACCTTCTCTGAAAAAGGTGAACGTTGCTATCGTTTGTCGGCCTCTATTGCCTATCACTTAGTGGAACTCTTGAACCGAGCCCACAAGGGTGAAGACTTGGGCGCCCTGCCTGAGAGTAAACCCAGCTCAGAAGCCCAGAGCTGTCAGAGCTGTCATGGCTCCACAAGTACCATGGGACCTGCCGCCAGTGTCAAGACAGACATGGAATGTACCACCTGTCATACCGGGCACTTTAACTGAGGATTATCCAATGAAAATCAGCTATCTGAGCCTGCTGCTCGGCTCGGCCCTGCTCTTGGGAGGCTGTGGCAGCGATGATGACAATAATGGTGGCGGAGAGATCACGCCACCGCCACCACCACCTCCGGTTGAGACCCCAAGCTTGGATATCGGCGAGGCCAGCAGTATTGAGTTGACCCTCAACAGCTTCGATCCCGACTCGGGAGAAGTTATCTTTGCCCTGCAAAACGCCGAAGGCAAGGCGCTCACCAATGCCGCTAAGTACCAAATCACCTACTTTGGTTATCCGGCAGAAGAGCAAGCTTCCACCAAGCCCAAGGCCTGGAAACGCTGGCATGTGACCTATGGTTACAGCTGCGATCCGGCAACCGAGTGCGCCGAGCCGCTGCAAGCTCTGGACAGTGCCGGCAGCTACAGCTTCAGTCCATCAGGGCTGGATTGGGATGCCAATGCTGCCACTGGCGCGGTTACCCGTTACAAGGTAGCCATAGAGGTGTTCGGGGCTGAGATCAGCAATGAAGTGACGCTCTATTCTCCCACTACAGACATAAACTAAACTTCACTAATCCCAAATGCCGCTGATCAATGAGAGCAACGGCATTTGGGACTCATCCTCTTCAAACTCAGTCATACGACAGGCCCAAAGGTGATTGCCTGGGCTCAGTTGAATAAGTGAATAGTCAGCCAAAATATCCATCTCAAGAACATGCAACCTGAGCTCCAATTTGCCCGACTGAGCCAAGGCCTTATTGATAGTCTCCCGCATTGCCATCAAGTACGGAGGGAGTTCTTCTTCAACTAATAGCAGTTTATCCTGATAGGGCTCAAGACTCATCAGATAGCTTAGTGAACCAAGCTCAACCTCTTCTATAGTGCCGGCCAGCTCAATAGCCGCCCACGGCTCATTATCATAGCGATAACTGACCTTCAGTCTGGTCTGCCCATTTTCTGTGGTTATCCCAAGCCTAAGTTTCTCTCCTCCCCCCGGTTCTTCGGCTTTGCCGGGGCTAATTAAACTCGCTTCACAATTGAAGTTTGGGTTTAGATATTTGGAAATCAAGGTGTCGACAGCCAGGATACCTGCAATAAATAACAGCAGTAACAACAGCAATATCCAGCTCCGATTTTGGCGTAAGCGCCGCGGTAGAGGCGACTCAGTCACAGCGCAGTGCCTCCTTCAACCAAGTATGCTCGGGGGCACAATCATTCATCTGGGACATGGTCAGCTTGTAAGCTTTAAAGTACTCCCCTTGGTCACTTTCTCCCTTGAGCACCATACTCAATACCTTACTGTCATCACTGAGGGAAATAGAAATTGTATGCCAGCTGTCGGGGCAAGGCGCCAGCCAGCCTTCAATGCTCTGAGTCAGTTCTTTCAATGCCGCCAATGCCTTGGGTTCGCCATAGAGACGCAAAAAGGTAGTACTGCCCGAAGGATGCACGAGTTTAATCACCTCATCCGGCGTTTCCAGATAGCGCAGCGGTCCGACTCTGGACGATAGAAAAAACAATACCAACCCACTCAGCAGTAACATCCAAAAAAAATGATACCAGGGTGCCTTTCCCTTTAAAAACAGAGAGATTGGTTTACTTTTTCGATTTTTGCTGTGCAACAAAAAACCTTGCCTGTCTATGGGCTCCAACAGGCGACAGTGCTCAGGTCCCAGGTATTGGCGGATACGGGCCACAGCTTGTTCCAATAAATGCTCTTGGTTGACGGGAATGCCCGCCTCCTGCAGCAATTGCATTCTGGAAACCACCTTGCCCTGATGGCTCAACAAAACACTCAACACACATTGTTCTATTTCAGACAAGACCCAAATCTTACCGGACCCAGTATGTTTGAGCGTGCCGGTATCGGCATCAAACCAACAGCAACCTATCTGCATGGCATTGCTCAGCAGCAAATGAATGGCGGCAGTATAAGGGAAAAAAACACCCATCCAGAGTGATCTGCATGGGTGTTTTTAGGCTTTTAAGAAAAGCGTGAACCGTCTCTCAGACTTTTCTCACGATTAAAACTTTGTTAATTAACAATATGATACATGCTTTTCTAGAATGTAGAACTGTTAAGCCAGAGATGTATCAGAATACTGGCGATATAACCCAGGGCGATAACAGGCGTCCACTTGAGATGAGCCCCAAAAGTATAAATGCCCCTAGCTTGCCCCATCAGAGCGACCCCGGCAGCACTGCCGATAGACAGCAAACTGCCCCCGACTCCGGCAGTCAGGGTTACCAGCAGCCATTGGCCAAGAGCCATATCCGGATTCATGGTCAATACGGCAAACATCACAGGAATGTTGTCTATGATAGAAGACAACACCCCGATGGCGATATTGGCATAAGTGGGATCCCACTGGGTGTACATGGCGTGAGACACCATATTCAGATAGCCCATAAAGCCCAAGCCGCCAACACAGAGCACCACGCCATAGAAGAACAGCAAAGTATCCCATTCGGCTCTGGCAATACGACTGAAGACATCGAAAGGCACAACGTTACCCAGTTGTTCCAAACGCTTTTCATCCTGCATCAGGCGCGCCTTCTCCTGCGCCCTTGCCAATGCTTTAGGGAAATTCTTCCTCAGGAAGAAGCCAAAGAACTGCAGCAGTCCAAGACCTGTCATCATGCCAAGCACAGGTGGCAGCCCCAACAATGAATGAGCACATACAGCCATAGTAATAGTAAACAGGAACAGCAGCACTATCCGCTTGGCGCCTGTCTTGGTATAAACTTTTTCAACCAAGGCATCGGATTTTTCCCTGGAAATAAACAGGCTCATAATCAGCGCCGGCACCAGGAAATTCACCAGTGATGGCAGGAACAGCTTAAAGAACTCGGAAAAGTGCACCATACCCTTTTGCCACACCATCAGAGTGGTGATATCCCCAAAGGGACTGAAGGCGCCACCGGCGTTGGCGGCCACCACTATGTTGATACAGGACAGGGTGATAAAATGGCGATTATCGGCGCCCATTTTCATCACCACGGCACACATCAATAATGCCGTGGTCAGGTTGTCGGCGATAGGTGATATAAAGAAGGCCAATAAGCCGGTAAGCCAGAATATCTGATACAAACTGAAGCCCTTGCCGACCATCCAACAACGTAAAGCATCAAACAACCTGCGCTCTTCCATCGCATTGATATAGGTCATGGCTACCAGTAAAAACAGCAACAGTTCGGCATATTCAAGCAAGTTATGCTTGAAAGCTGCCTCGGCCACTTCCGACATACCGTTTTGAGTATAGACATAACCTATCATGCCCCAGATGAGACCGGCGGCAACCAATACAGGTTTGGACTTCCTCAGGTGCAACTTCTCCTCTCCCATCACCAGCAAATAGGCGATGGCAAATAGGGTCAGTGCCAAATACCCCACGGTTGAGTCCGTCAGGTTCAGATTATTTACGGCTTCCGTGCTAGCCAGGACCGCAGGCGAAAACAGTCCGGACAAAATTCCTCCTAAGGCTGCGCAGCCCCCATGCAAACGCATCAACTTCATTTCAATGATCTCTCGGTAGGAAATTAACTAAAACCTAGCACAGAGACAAGAAAGCAAATCTTGATAAAACGCAAATTTCTGTAATTTAAGTGAGCAAGCCCAAGCCTTAAGCGGCAGATAACCGGAGAAAGATTGCCAAGGACTGGTAAAAAAACACCATAGATCACAAAAGCGCCCGTAGGCGCTTTTATCTGGTTCACACTTTTTTATCTCACGACTTTTTAGAAGGAGTACAGCAGTGTCATGTTGGTTTCAGTGTCAGTGCTCTTTTTATCGTCCAGCGGATCGCTGTTATAACGCACAATCACAGCAAACTTCATTGCCAGGGCGCCAATGATGTTGGCGGTCAGCGAAGTCTCGGAGCGGGCGTCTAGCTTGTCACCATAGTCGGCAATAAACATTTGACGGAATTTGGAGGTCTTGCTGATCTCCAGCTCATAGTTAATCACCCCGTGAGCCACCCAGCTGGCATCTGAGTTGTAACCCAAAATAGCCCGCTGCTCGCTGTCCAGGCGCTGATACTGGTAACCAGGACCTATCTCGGCATCCAGGAAGCTCTTGCTGCCCTGGAATACACGGTAGCCGTAACCGGCTGCGCTGTTAAATTTATAATCATAACCAGTAAAGGGATCGGCTTCGTAACTGGTGTTGGCAAACAGATAACTGCGCTCATCCAGACGGTAGTTGCCCTGAACGCCACCAAAATAACGCTTGGCAGTAACTTCTTCAGAATCTTCCTTATACAGACCTTCGAGCAGATACTGGTTTTCCCAGTTACCCAGTTCATGTTTCATCGCCAGGCGGGCCTTCACCGAAGAGGTATCAGTGTTACCTGTGGTCAGGGTGGCCCCCAACTCCGCCTCACCGGCAAATGTTTTATCACCTTCGACAAAGTCGGCCCCTGCGTGAGCAAATGGTGCGACCAGCAGAATGGCTGCAGCGCTAAGCAGTTTTTTCATTCTTGTGCATCTCCGTTCAAAGCAATCCCTAAAAAAACGGGCGCCATCTTAACATCTACAGCGAAAAATACGAAACAGCTCGCATTTTTCAGCCGAAAAACCTGATTGCGTACACCATATTGATAACAATGGCCCCCAATCAGGCCTTCAACCCGGCCGCAGACATCAGTAGTCGCAACAGCGAAGAGACGCTCAGCAAAGAAAGCACACTCAAGCACCAGAGCAGCAGCATCCAGCAGCCTGGACGGCTATCGAGCCAAGCCTTAGCGGGGGCCAACAGCCGGATGGCCCGGCCCCTCAAAGCATTAATGATAGGCATCATCGGCGCTCACCTTGCCGCGGAACACATAATAGGTCCAGCAGGTATAAACCAGAATAATCGGGATAATAAACAACGCCCCCACCAGCATGAAGCCTTGGCTCTGTGGCGGCGCCGAAGCCTGCCAGATGCTGATGCCCGGTGGAATAATATAGGGCCAGATGCTGATCCCAAGACCGCAAAACCCCAGTAACACCAAGAGCAGCGTCATCACAAAAGGTTGGTAAGTATCTTGCCTTTGCAGGCCCAGGTACAGATTCCAGCCCAGCAGCGCCGTCAATAAAGGCACGGGTGACAGGAAAATAAGGTTCGGCAGCGAAAACCAACGCTCGGCGATTTGGGGATGTGCCAAAGGCGTCCAGATACTGACCAGCACTATGGCCACCAGTAAGCCTATGAGCAAAGAGCGGCTCAGCAGAAACATCTGTTGCTGCAGATGCCCCTGGGTCTTCATGATCAGCCAGCTGCTGCCAAGGAGTCCGTAAGCGACCACCAGCCCGACACCGCATAAAAGCGGGAAAGGCGCCAACCAATCGAGCTGCGAGCCGGCAAAGCTGCGATCTATGACGGGGAAACCGGATATCACAGCCCCCAGCACCACCCCCTGGAAGAAGGTCGCTGCCACAGAGCCGATGGCAAATGCCCTGTCCCAGGCTTTTCTGTGGCCTTCAAACGCCTTGAAGCGAAACTCAAACGCCAAGCCTCGAAAGATAAGTGCCACCAGCATAAAGGTCAGCGGAATCGCCAAGGCATCGATAATCACCGCATAAGCCAGCGGAAAGGCGCCGAACAGTGCAGCCCCGCCCAGTACCAGCCAGGTTTCATTGCCGTCCCACACAGGTGCCACCGAGTTCACCATGATATCTTTGTCATGCCTGTCTTCAACCAAGGGCAACAGTATCCCCACGCCCAGGTCGAAACCATCCATGACTATGTACATCAAGGTGGCGAAAATAATAATCACAAACCAGATAACAGCCAGATCGATACCCATACTCAGCTCTCCTTATGCAACTCGTCGCTGTGAAACTGTGAAATTCGCCCGACCAACGCAGGGCTTTCGGATAAGACTTCCTCGACCTTGGGCCCCTGACGGATAAGATTGAGCAGATAGAGATACCCCAAACCAAACACCAGGCTGTAGACCACAAAGAACCCCAGCAGGCTAAGGCTCATATGCAGCTCGCCATGGGCGGAGACCGCATCCTGGGTGCGCATTACCCCATGAATGATCCAGGGTTGCCGCCCCACTTCCGTGGTTATCCAACCGGCCAACAGCGCTATGAGTCCCGATGGTCCCATGAACAGACTGAAGCGCAGAAACCAGCGGCTCTGGTACAGGCCACCACTGCGTCTGAGCCAAAGGCTGACGACACCGAGCAGCAGCATCAATATGCCCAGTCCGACCATGACCCGAAATGACCAGAAGACGATAGGGACATTGGGCCTGTCTTCCACGGCAAACTCCTTCAGCGCCGGCACCTGGGCCTGGCTGTCGTGCATCAGGATCAAACTGGCCAGCGCCGGGATCTTGAGAGCATAGTCAGTGGTTTCTGTCTCCATATTGGGCCAGCCAAACAGGATAAGCGGTGTCGGCTCCCCTGAGCTGTTGTCCCAGTGCCCTTCCATGGCGGCGACTTTGGCCGGCTGATGCTCCAGGGTATTGAGCCCGTGAATATCCCCAAGCAAGGCCTGCAAAGGTGCACAGGCGAGGATCATCCACAGCGCCATGGAGAACATCTTGCGCACCGCCGGGTTGTCGTTGCCTTTAAGCAAATGCCAGGCGCCCGATGCCGCCACCATCAAGGCGCAGCAGATAAAGGCGGCCACCGCCATATGCGAAAGACGCGGTATAAAGGAAGGGTTGAAGATGACCGCCAGCCAGTCTGTAGGTACCACTTGGCCGGCTTCAATGACAAAGCCCTGGGGCGTGTGCATCCAGCTGTTGGAGGCCAAGATCCAGAACATGGACATTAGGGTGCCGAGGGCGACCATGCAGGTGGAGAAGAAGTGCAGCTGATCGCCGACTTTTTTCCAGCCAAACAGCATCACCCCCAGAAATCCGGCTTCGAGGAAGAAGGCGGTCAGCACTTCATAGGTCAGCAAAGGGCCGGTAATACTGCCGGCAAACTCGGAAAAGCCGCTCCAGTTGGTGCCAAACTGGTAAGCCATCACCAAGCCGGAAACCACCCCCATACCAAAGTTGACCGCAAATACCTTGGACCAAAAATGATACAGCTGCTTGTATACCGGATTACGCTTTTTGAGCCAAAGCCCTTCCAGTACCGCGAGATAACTTGCCATGCCAATGGTGATGGCCGGGAAGATAATGTGAAAAGAAACCGTGAAGGCAAACTGTATGCGTGCCATTTCGAGTGCATCCAGTCCAAACATGAACCACCTCAAAGGGTCAATAAACCTGGCTGGCATCTTAAGGACAGAGACAAAACTATAATAGATACAGAAAATACGATTTTATATATAACAGATTGAATAATTGTTATGCTGGGTAAGGGCAATAAGGCAGAGTAAACCATGGCCAAATATGAAACCCTGATCCAGCAATTGAGGCAGCAGATACAGAGCGGTGTCTGGCAGGTGGGTGACCGCTTACCTTCACTCAGGGAGCAGACTCAGCAGAGCCAGATGAGTTTAATGACAGTGATGCATGCCTATCAGGTATTGGAGAGCCAGGGCTGGATAATCTCCCGCCCCCGCTCAGGTTACTTTGTCGCCCCTAAAGTGGCTGCGCCCAAGCCTCAAGGCCTGCACCAGTCCAGTGCTGTGACCCGCGCCGAGTCGGTGGATATCAACGCCTTTATCTTTGAAGTGTTGCAGGCCAGTCGCGATCCGGGGATCACAGGGTTTGGCTCTGCCTACCCGGATCCCGGGCTGTCGCCCCACAAACAGTTGAACCGGGCCTTGATTTCAAGCGCCAAGACCCTGGATTCCGCCAGCGCTCTGGACAATCTGCCACCCGGGAACCCGGCGCTCAGGCATATCATAGCCCAGCGCTACGCGGCGCAGGGAATGAGCATCTCGCCGGATGAAATAGTGATCACCGCAGGGGCTCTGGAGGCATTGAACCTGAGCCTGCAAGCGGTCACCCGTCCCGGGGATTGGGTGGTGATAGAAAACCCCGCCTTCTACGGCGCCCTGCAGTCGCTGGAGCGCCTCGGCCTCAAGGCGCTCGCCATTCGCACCCATCCCCAGGAAGGGATAGATCTACAGTCTCTGGCCCAGGCGCTGCAAACTCACAGGGTCAAGGCCTGCTGGTTAATGACCAACTTTCAAAATCCCTTGGGCTGCAGTATGAGCGATGACAAGAAGCGTCGTTTGCTGAAACTCCTGCAGGAACACGACTGCTTTTTGATTGAAGACGATGTCTACAGTGAACTCTATTTCGGCAAGGAGAAGCCCCTGCCGGCCAAGGCCTTCGATCCGGACGACAGAACTCTGCACTGCGGCTCCTTCTCCAAATCTCTGGTGGGCGGTTTTCGCGTCGGTTGGGTGGCCGCCGGCAAGATGGCGCTCAGTATTCAAAAACTGCAACTGATGAGCACCCTGGCCACCAGCACCCCGGTGCAATTGGCGCTGGCCCACTACCTGTCGACCCGCAGCTATGAGACCCACCTGCGGCAATTGAGACGCACTTTGGAACAACGAAAATTCGCCACCTGGCAGGCATTGAAGAGCCGCTTACCCGACAGTGTCAGAGTGCATTATGGCGATGGCGGCTATTTTCTCTGGGTAGAGTTACCCGAGGGGCGGGACACCACAGAGCTCTATCGCCAGGCACTCTGGCAAGGAATAAGCCTGGCGCCGGGGCAGATGTTCTCGGCGCACCGGGAGTTCAGCCACTGTTTTCGCATCAATGCCTCACTGCCTGGCGGACCAAAGTTGGAGCAATCAATCGCCAACTTGGCCAAGCTTATCAAAAAGGCGTTGTGATGACTCAAGAGCCATCCGGATAACACTCCGCCAACCTCAGCCCTATCATCCGAGTGTATCGTGGCCGCCAAAGATCAACACCAAGCATCCACCTCAGGTTTACACTCTGGAAACTAAAAGTAAAAAAGCCCGCGAAAGCGGGCTTTCAATACAGAGAACGGAATTACAGGTTGATCTGTGGGTCCAGTTCGCCGGTCTGATAACGCTTGTACATGGCCTGCAGTGACAGCGGCTTGATCTTGGAACCCATACCGGCACAACCGAAGGCTTCGTAGCGCACGGTACAGATGTCGGCCATGGCTTCCATGGAAGCCTTGAGGAATTTGCGTGGATCAAACTCAGTTGGGTTTTCGGCCAGGAACTTACGTACCGCACCGGTAGATGCCAGACGCAAATCTGTGTCGATGTTAACCTTACGCACACCGTGCTTGATGCCTTCAACAATCTCTTCCAGCGGCACGCCGTAAGTTTCAGGGATCGCGCCACCATACTGGTTGATGATCTGCAGCCACTCCTGAGGTACAGAAGAAGATCCGTGCATAACCAGGTGAGTGTTGGGGATACGGGCGTGGATCTCTTTAATACGGTCGATACGCAGCACATCGCCGGTAGGCTTGCGGCTGAACTTGTAAGCACCGTGACTGGTACCTATGGCGATGGCCAGGGCATCCACATGAGTGTCGGCCACGAAGCGGGCGGCTTCTTCCGGGCTGGTCAGCATCTGCTCATGGCTCAGAGTGCCTTCGGCGCCGATACCGTCTTCTTCACCGGCCATACCGGTTTCCAGGCTACCCAGACAACCGATTTCACCTTCAACAGAAACACCACAGGCGTGGGCAAACGC
The DNA here is from genome assembly GCF_037953065.1 of Shewanella chilikensis. NCBI lineage: Bacteria > Pseudomonadati > Pseudomonadota > Gammaproteobacteria > Alteromonadales > Shewanellaceae > Shewanella > Shewanella chilikensis. Next base: position 3,628,323 of record NZ_CP149966.1, read on the forward strand.
CACTGTCTTGCGGGTGACATCGACGTTGTACTCATAAGAGGCAGGAGTCTTGCCGTCAGACATCAAGGAACCGTCCATCATCACAGAGCTCATGCCGAGCTGGATGGAACGCTGACACACGTCAGGGTGGGTACCGTGATCCTGGTGAATACACACAGGGATATCCGGATACTGCTCAAGGGCAGCAGCCATCAGATACTTGAGGAACTGAGGACGGGCATACTTACGGGCACCGGCAGAAGCCTGCACAATCACAGGGCTGTCAGTGGCTTCGGCGGCCTGCATGATGGCACGCATCTGCTCCAGGTTGTTGACGTTGAACGCGGGGACACCGTATCCATGTTCGGCGGCGTGGTCCAGTAGTTGGCGTAGGGAAATAAGGGCCATTTTTTACTCCAGTAATAGGGTGAATTGCTTCACCGAGGTCGCTATCGCTTGGATTTAACTTGATGCTCCCGGCAAAGCCGGGAGCGGTTTCTTTATAATTCTTTTGCTGTTGCTCAGTTACCGCGGGCCTTGAGCATGGCCACCGCCGGTAACTCTTTACCTTCGAGGAACTCGAGGAAGGCGCCACCGCCGGTAGAGATGTATGACACCTTGTCGGCAATACCGTATTTATCCACGGCGGCCAGAGTATCACCGCCACCTGCGATGGAGAAGGCCGGTGACTCGGCGATCGCCTGGGCGATACGCTTGGTACCTTCGCCGAACTGGTCGAACTCGAACACCCCAACCGGGCCATTCCAGACTATGGTACCGGCTTGTTGCAGGATAGCTGCCAGGGCTTCGGCGCTGTCCGGGCCTATGTCGAAGATCATCTCATCGTCGGCAACCTCGGCCACTGGTTTCAAGGTAGCCACGGCGGCTGGGCTGAACTCCTTGCCAACCACCACATCGGTAGGCACGGGGATATCGCCGCCACGGCTCTGGGCATTGGCCACCAAGCGCTTGGCTTCATCGATAAGGTCGGCTTCATAGAGCGACTTGCCCACAGGATGGCCGGCGGCGGCAATAAAGGTGTTGGCGATACCACCACCCACCACCAGTTGATCTACTATGCCGGAAAGAGATTCAAGTACTGTCAGCTTGGTCGACACCTTGGAGCCACCGACAATCGCCACCAAGGGACGCGCCGGGTTATCCATCGCCTTACCCAGGGCATCCAGCTCAGCCGCCAGCAATGGGCCGGCGCAGGCTATCGGGGCAAACATGCCGACTCCGTGAGTCGAGGCCTGGGCGCGGTGAGCGGTACCGAAGGCATCCATCACATAAACATCACACAGGGCCGCCAGCTGCTTGGAAAGCGCCTCGTCGTTTTTCTTCTCACCCTTGTTAAAGCGGACGTTTTCAAACACCACCACTTCGCCTTGGGCAACTTCAACGCCTTCCAGATAGTCTTTTTCCAGACGCACAGGGCAGTCCAGCGCTTTAGCCAGATAATCCACCACAGGCTTGAGGGAAAACTCCTCATTATATTCGCCTTCGGTTGGTCGTCCCAGGTGGGACATCACCATCACGGCAGCCCCTTTTTCCAGTGCCAACTTGATGGTGGGCAGTGACGCCCGCAGACGCGCGTCGCTGGTGACCACGCCATCGGCCACAGGCACATTGAGATCTTCACGGATAAGCACACGCTTGCCCTGAAGATCCAGCTCTGACATCTTGATAATTGCCATTTTTACGCTTCCTTCTTAATCAAAAACAAATCTGTTTCACTAAGGGCGGCAGCTTCCCTGCCCCCTGAAATAATCTGTTGCAGCCTCTCAGGCGCTGCGGGCCTTGATCATCGCCAGCGCCGTATCCAACATACGGTTGGCAAAGCCCCATTCGTTGTCGCACCAAAGCAACAGCTTCACCAGTTGGCCATCACTGACCCGGGTCTGGGTGCCATCGACCACGCTGGAGCGCGGATCATGATTAAAATCGCATGATACCAGAGGCTCATCAGTATAGCCCAGAATGCCCTCAAGCCGCCCGTGGGTCGCCTGTTCCAGCACTTGGTTTACCTTGGCAATATCCACTCTGTCGTTGAGGGTCACAGACACATCTATGGCGGTGACATTAATAGTGGGCACCCGCACTGAAATGGCCTCGAACTTATCCTTCATCTGCGGCAGGATACGCTCTATGCCGCGGGCCAGCTTGGTGTCGACCGGAATGATCGATTGCCCGGCGGCGCGGGTGCGGCGCAGATCGTCGTGATAGGCATCTATCACCTGCTGATCATTCATCGCCGAGTGGATAGTGGTAATAGCACCGCTCTTGACTCCGAAGTGCCGGTCCAGCACATCGATGACAGGGACAATACAGTTGGTGGTACAGGATGCATTGGACACCACAGTGTGCTCGGCGGCCAACAGTTCCTGGTTGACGCCATAGACTATGGTGGCATCAACATCCGCCGAAGAGGGATGACTTATCAATACCTGGCGGGCACCGGCCTGAAGATGAGCCTCGCAGCTCTGTCTATCTGACAGGGCGCCAGTGGCTTCAAACACCAAGTCGATATCCAGCTCGCCCCAGGGCAGTTTGTTTGCCTCCGGCTCGGCCAACAGTCTGATACTGTCATCCCCCAGTTGCATCATGCCATCTGCAAGACTCGCGCGGCTATGGAAGCGACCATGGGTGGTATCATAGTTGGTGAGGTGAACTATGGCCTCGGGCTTAGCCAGTTCATTGATAGCAACGATCTGAATTTGCTGCCTTTTACCCGACTCGTATAAGGCACGGAGAATTGAACGGCCGATGCGGCCATAACCATTGATTGCGACTCTGATCATGGAGATCCTGTTCCTCTAATGAGGGATGCTGATTGGGTAACGGCCTGTCTTCCTGACAGGCCGTTGCACTTCCTGTGCGGCATTCCATTGCCTGGTTGCCGCACAGTCATTTCCAATCAGGCAGGCGCGGCTCAGGCGAGCAGAGCCTTACCGGCTTCAACCACTTTATCGACAGTGAAACCGAACATCTCAAACAACTGATTGGCAGGCGCTGACTCACCGAAAGTCGTCATGCCAATAATGCGGCCATTCAGGCCGACATACTTATACCAGTAATCGGCAATGCCCGCTTCCACTGCCAATCGTTTTGTGACATTGGCTGGCAGTACGGCTTCTTTGTAAGCCGCTTCCTGCTGCTCAAATACGTCGGTAGATGGCATGGAAACCACACGCACCTTGGCGCCAGTAGCGGCCAGCTCAGCCTGGGCCTTAACTGCCAACTCGACTTCGCTGCCGGTGGCAATGATGATCAGCTCAGGCGTGCCTTCACAATCCACCAGCACATAACCGCCCTTGGCCACATCGCTCAGCTGCTCGGCGCTACGTGGCATCTGGGTCAGGTTCTGACGCGAGAAGATCAGTGAAGTTGGGCCGTCTTTGCGCTCAATGGCGTACTTCCAGGCGATGGCAGATTCTACCTGGTCACATGGACGCCAGGTGCTCATGTTGGGAGTCATACGCAAAGAGGCAATCTGCTCAACCGGCTGGTGAGTCGGGCCATCTTCACCCAGACCAATGGAGTCGTGGGTATAGACTTGAATATTCTGCACCTTCATCAGCGCAGCCATGCGCATGGCGTTACGGGCGTATTCCATAAACATCAGGAAGGTGGCGCCGTAAGGTACAAACCCGCCGTGCAGGGCAATACCGTTGATGATGGCGGTCATACCAAACTCACGCACACCATAGTGCAGGTAGTTGCCGCTGGCATCTTCGGCCGAAATAGGCTTGGAACCTGAGTACATGGTCAGGTTGGAAGGCGCCAGGTCAGCACTGCCCCCTAAGAATTCCGGCAGTATTTTACCGAAGGCTTCCAGCGCATTTTGCGAGGCCTTACGGGAAGCGATATTGGCAGGATTGGCCTGCAGCTGCTCTATATAGGCGTTGGCATCGGCGTCAAAGTTGGCTGGCAGTTCACCGTTGAGGCGACGCTTGAGCTCGGCGGCCAGCGCAGGGTGAGCGGCTTCATAGGCAGCGAACTTGTCGTTCCAGCTGTTTTCGGCGGCCTTACCGGCTTCCTTGGCATCCCAGGCGGCATAGATTTCAGATGGGATCACGAATGGGTCGTGCTTCCAGCCCAGGAATTCACGGGTGGCGGCAATTTCAGCATCACCCAGTGGCGCACCGTGGCAATCATGAGAACCGGACTTGTTGGGAGAACCGTAACCTATTACGGTCTTGCAGCAGATCAGCGATGGACGCGGATCGGCCTTGGCGGCTTCAATGGCGGCGTTAATAGCTTGTGGGTCGTGACCATCGACACCGGCAACCACGTGCCAGCCATAGGCTTCAAAGCGCTTGGGAGTATCATCGCTGAACCAACCTTCAACATGACCATCGATGGAGATACCGTTGTCATCCCAGAAGGCGATCAGTTTGCCAAGACCCAGGGTACCGGCCAGTGAGCAGGCCTCATGGGAGATACCTTCCATCAGACAGCCGTCACCCATGAAGACATAAGTGTGGTGATCGACAATATCGTGACCGTCACGGTTAAACTGAGCCGCCAGAGCCTTTTCCGCAATCGCCATACCTACGGCATTGGTGATGCCTTGCCCCAGAGGCCCAGTGGTGGTTTCAATACCGGGAGCATAACCATATTCAGGATGGCCCGGAGTGCGTGAGTGCAGTTGACGGAACTGCTTGAGATCTTCAATGCCCAGATCATAACCCGCCAGATGCAGCAGTGAGTAATGCAGCATGGAACCATGGCCGTTTGACAGCACAAAGCGGTCGCGGTCAGCCCATTGAGGGTTCACAGGGTTGTGCTTGAGGTGATCCCGCCACAGGACTTCGGCGATATCTGCCATCCCCATGGGAGCACCGGGGTGGCCGGAATTGGCCTTTTGGACAGCGTCCATACTTAAAACACGGATAGCGTTAGCGAGTTCTTTACGGGAAGACATGCTCTCTCCTGCTTGATCTTAGAGGTCTTGGGCAAAATGGAGTCATATTTTCCCCTACCGGGCAGAAGGACGCAAATAAAATTCACCCTCTCACGACGGCAAAAGCAGCCCAGGCTTTGCTTTGTGTTTACATTTGCACCTCATTTACGAAGCTTACCGCTCACAAAGCTGTCAACTTGCCTATCCGCTGATCGCTTTCAATGCGGCTGCCTGGGTTAAAGCGCCATAGGAAAAACCCCATCCAGATACAGATGAACCTGATACATTTCAGCAAAATAGCTGAAAACAGTGGAAAAAGCTCTTAGTCATTTGGGCCGATTCCTGCGCCATGGCGCACAAATATTTGCGACAAGGGGTGTCATCCCCGTCGAATTCCACTAAAATGGCCGTCTAGATGTAGATGCTTCTACACGTTTGAATTCCACAGACGAGATTTTCCGAATTATGGCAAAACACTTGTTTACCTCTGAGTCAGTCTCAGAAGGACATCCAGATAAAATCGCCGATCAGATTTCTGATGCGGTACTCGACGCGATTCTGGCTCAGGATCCCAAGGCCCGTGTAGCCTGTGAAACCTTGGTCAAGACAGGTATGGTACTGGTAGCCGGTGAAGTCACCACCTCTGCCTGGGTCGATATTGAAGAACTGACCCGTAAAACCGTTCGCGAAATAGGTTATACCCACTCGGATATGGGTTTTGATGCCGACAGCTGCGCGGTACTGAACGCCATCGGCAAGCAGTCCCCCGATATCAACCAGGGTGTAGACCGTGCCGATCCCAAAGAACAGGGTGCCGGTGACCAGGGTCTGATGTTCGGTTACGCCAGCAATGAGACCGACGTGCTGATGCCCGCTCCTATCACCTACGCTCACCAGTTGGTTAAGCGCCAGTCAGAAGTACGCAAGAGCGGCGCTCTGCCTTGGCTGCGTCCCGATGCCAAGTCTCAGGTGACTTTCGCCTACGAAGACAACAAGATTGTCGGTATCGATGCCGTGGTACTTTCTACCCAGCATTGCGAAAGCGTCAGTCAGGCGGATCTGGTGGAAGGCGTGATGGAAACCATCATCAAGCCGGTATTGCCAGCCCAGTGGCTGAACAAGGACACCAAGTACTTCATCAACCCAACCGGCCGTTTCGTTATCGGTGGCCCTATGGGTGACTGTGGTTTGACCGGTCGCAAGATCATCGTTGATACCTATGGCGGCATGGCCCGTCACGGTGGTGGCGCTTTCTCAGGTAAAGACCCATCCAAGGTTGACCGTAGCGCCGCTTACGCTGCCCGTTACGTTGCCAAGAACATAGTGGCTGCCGGTCTGGCGGATCGCTGTGAAATCCAGGTGTCTTACGCCATTGGTGTGGCCGAACCGACCTCCATCAGTGTGGAAACCTTCGGTACCGGCAAAGTCTCGCAAGAATTGCTTATCCAGTTGGTACGTCAGCACTTCGATCTGCGTCCATACGGCCTGACCGAGATGCTGGATCTGGCGCGTCCCATCTATCAAGGCACCGCCGCTTACGGTCACTTCGGCCGTGATGAGTTCCCATGGGAGCAAACCAACAAGGCTGAAGCCCTGCGTGCCGACGCAGGTCTGTAATAGACTCAGCTTGTAAAAACCGCCTCAGGGCGGTTTTTTTATATCTATTTATCAGGCGATATCTCAGTAGCAGTGATCGAAATGGGCCGTTTCCATACAGAGGTAACCCAACTGCTCGGCCGATAGCGGCGTGATATCCAACACTTTCATTGGAGTGAATTCGGTGTCGGTCAATAGACGGATCTGCACCTGATAACTGTTGCTGCGCCCACAGTCGAAACAAACGCCCAAGGCTTGCAGCAGATAATGCGGCTTGCCATCGATTTGGGCTTCAAAGGCCTTTGCCTGTTCGCCCTGCAGCGCCAAAACAGACACCAGGTATCTAACATTATCCCAGGCAGAGAGCCTTAGCGACTCACAGACTTGCAATAGGGTTTCTGGCGTGTTTTGCATCTTGCTCTCCCGCGTCAAAGCGGCTGTTAGCCCTGCAGCAGATAGAAATCCCGGCCGCAAAGGGTGACAAAGTCCAGGGTGCGCATGCGGCCATCCCGGCTATGGGCACGTATAGACGCCTCGTTGTCCTCGGCGATCAGCGCCAGCCAAGGCGCACTGATGTTGGCTCTGGCGGCGCCGTAAAGCTTATCAAACACGCCCTTGCCACGATAATCAGGATGCACCCAAACCGGGCCGTAATTCAGAGTCTGCTGCCAGTTCAGCCCCAGGTCAAAGCGATTCTGGGCCAGTTGCCGACAGAGGGCCTGACACAAAGGCGAATGCTTGAGTTTATCCCAACTGCCGCTTATCAGATAACCGACTACCTTAGTCGCGTCCAACGCCAGCCATACATGACCGGAAGCCACCAGAGGTTCAAGCTCCTTGGCCGAAAAACCCTGCCCTTGCATGCCCTGTGTACGCTCTCTGGCACTCAATTCATCCTGGCCGAAGCGCTGCTCCAGACAAGCTATCGTCTCAACATCGGCCGCCTCGGCCTGGCGGTATTGCATGGTTTTCGGCATTAAAAAGACTCAGCAATAAAAGAAGCCGCATTATAGCCAAAGCAGGTTTGAGCCGCACTCGATTTGCGAAATTCCCATACTGCTTCCACACTTAAAGTTGAACTTAAGCCACTTCACTCAGGAAGAGACATGCTCCCGGATACCATAGACCCAGGCAAGAGCCTATTGGAAAATGAAAGCCACAGACTCAACCTTATTCGCTGGATGCATCAATGTGAGCTAATGAAACGTTACTACCAGGCCGACAAAGTCTTTGTGCTGCAAAAGACAGATCAGGGATTCGAAGTCATTGTCAGCGCCGCCGATGCCAGCCACAGGTTCCCGCCCGGCAAGGTATTCTCTGCAGATGAAAGTGTATTCCAGCGTATGGTCGATAGCCCACCCGAGGGCGTCAATCTGGATCTCACCCGCTCCACCAATGATGACAACCCAAAAGAGTTCAGCAATGTCCTGGGAATTCTATCCCGGCCAGTGCTCTGGCCCGACGGTTCAGTATTCGGTTGCCTGTGTGTCATCAATGCCCATGCCAGCGAGCAGCAGCACATAAGCCCTTATATGCTGGAACCGTTTCAAATTCTGCTACAGCAAGACTTGGCGCTCCTATGCCAAAGCCATAGAATCGAATCGCTATCCATGCGTGACCGGGATACCGGCATACTCAACCGTTATGGTTTCATTATGATGGCGCCCAGACAGCTCAATCTCGGTCGCCGCTTCGGTGCTCATTCAGGCATTATTTTTTTTGAGTTGGTACCTGGTGTGAATATGGATGCCGAAACGCTGGCACGTCATCATAAGGAACTCGGCAACCTGATCCTCAGTACCATAAGAACCGCGGATATTGCCGCCCACTACAACGACAGCCAATACGTCTTGCTGGTGTTTGTCGACCTGGAACGGGATCTGGAACACATTATCAAACGCCTTGAACGGCAGATGAACCAGTTTTCGGCACCATTGCAGTTGGACTCCAGCAGTTGCTTTTTCAGCCCGGATTCAGCAGCCAAGCTGGCACCCATGCTGGAAAGTGCCAGAGCAGGACTCAAGTCATCCAAACAAAAGAAAGAAACAGAAAAGCCTTGATTCAAAGCACAGAACAAGCATTAAAAAGACTTAGATCCAATAACCGATTCTTTGCATTTCATTAACGAGAACGGTTAGGTATCCTGAGGCAATCCCAGCCATCAAAAATACGATAACTATATGCATGCGCCACTGACGGAGAAAACCACTGGCTTAAGAGACCACCCCAACGACCCTTTAAAGCTCAGCCATTGGCAAAACCGCTTAACCACTGTCAGAGAAATATTTCATGCACAAACCGTATTACTGCTGCAGTATATGCCTGATACTCAAGTTCAGGTATTGAGCTACAGTTCGGCGGCTGAAATCCCAACTGAATTTGAAGATATTGCCTCTATGCTGCAACACTTTGCTGCTAACCCGGCCAAGACCATCAATTACCCACTTCATTGGTCCGATGGCAAGCTGTTTGGTGAATTACTGATCCTCAATGGCAAACCCAAGGTGGCGATAGAGCAGTTGCAGTCTTTGCTGGAACCTATGTTGGCGCTGCTCAAAAGTGAGCTTGGACAGTTGCAATTGATGGAGCAGATGGAGTCTCTGTCTTTGCAAGATGAACTCACAGGTATGCTCAATCCCAGGGGCTTTAATCTACTGGCACCAAGGCAGTTGAGTCTTAGTCGCCGTTTGGGCTCCCATGCCGGACTTTTACTGTTGGAAGGCAAGGAACTTAACTCAAACCGTATTGCCGGACTACAACAAGATAAGGCCCTGAAAATACTGGCAAGGGTGATACTGGAAAACATGCGTGAAGCCGATATCTGCACCAGGTTGAATAAAAGCCAATTCATTATCCTGGCATTTGTAGACAACCAAGCGCATTTGGATATTCTCACCAGCCGCCTAAAAAAGCAGGTCAGTCGCAGCGATTGCGGCCTACAACTGCTGGTTGGGAAAAGCTTCTTTGCACCTGACTCCCACTTCAAACTTTCACCTATGTTGGAACAGGCAGAGCAAGATCTACTGCAATATAAAACTTAACGCCAATCCGGCATAAGCCGCTTATGTTGAGTAAACCAAGCTACGAACTTGGGCGATTATTGCGGTTTTTGATCCTGTGCCTTGGCCCATTGGATAAAGATAACCACAGGATATGGCGACATAAATACCAAGCCCAAGCCTATCAGCGAGGCAATAGTCAACATTCCGCTGACCTCTAGCGCCATAGTGGTCAACATATAAAGCCCAATACCGCCAAGCAGCATTAACACTCCCATCCAATGTAACAACTTTAGAAGGCCTATCACTGAGTTAGCATTGGATATCACCCTTCTCCCCCTTTTTAATCCGCGTTATTCTTGTCACACTATAAAGGCTTTATAGACTAATGGAAAAATGACCATGATTAAGAAAACTCTCGTAGCTGCTGCGCTGCTATTTGGTCTGGCTGCCTGCCAAACCACCCCGGATACCCAAGGTCAGTTTCTGCCACTGGAAGGCAGCTGGCAAGTAGAAAGCATTATGGGACAACCGACAATAGATTACAGTCCCGCCCAGCTGGTTTTTACCAAGGATGGCAAATTGTCAGGTAACAACAGCTGCAATAACTTCTTCGGCACCTATTCCCAGGAAGGCTTGAAGTTAAAGCTCTCCCCCGCCGGCAGCACAATGAAAGCCTGTGTCGATGCACTGATGGCCCAAGAACAACTGGTGATGCAGGCCCTACCTCAGGTGACCCAAGGTGAAATCAGCAATGGCAAACTCTTGCTCAAGGGGGTTGACGGCCAGGTTCTGCTGCAACTCAGCAGCCTCTGATTTTTCCCTTCAGTCATAAAAAAACCGCCTTCAGGCGGTTTTTTCATTTATGTAACTCATATCAATTACGGCCATGCTCTATAGTGTCAACGGCATTCTGTTCAGCTATCAGAGCACTCTGCTGCATATCGGCATTGTAGTGTTCGATATCCAGTTCATTTTCCGACTTGGCAATCACTGTGGTAGCCACCAAGTCGCCGGAGACGTTAACCACAGTGCGGGCCATATCCAGAATACGGTCGATACCGGCAATAATCGCCACCCCTTCCAGCGGCAAACCTACTGTGGTCAGCACCAGCGTCAACATCACCAAACCGGCGCCGGGCACACCTGCAGTACCTATAGAAGCCAGCGTCGCTGTCAGAATAATAGTGATGTAGTCCACCCAGGTGAGGTCTATGCCAAAGGCCTGAGCCACAAACAGCGCAGTCACCCCTTGGTAGAGTGCGGTGCCATCCATATTGATAGTGGTACCCAGCGGTAGCACAAAACTGGAGATCTTCTTGTTCACCCCCAAGTACTCACTGGCACACTTCATACTGGCCGGCAAGCTCCCCGCCGAGCTTGACGTGGTGAAGGCGACAGCCATGGCATTGCTTATACCCTTAAAGAAATGCAATGGATTGAGACGGGCAAAGACACTCAAGACCAAGCTGTAGAAGCCGACAATATGCAGGAAACAACCGATATAAACGGCAACAATCACCTTAATGAGCGGCAACAACATCTCCATGCCATACTCACCGGCGACCCAAGCCATCAAGCCAAACACCCCGTAGGGCGCCAGACTCATCACCATATCGGTCAGTTTATACATAGCTTCTGCCAGGCTCTCGAATACCCGAATCGCAGGCTTGCCATGTTCCCCTATCAACACCAGGGCAATCCCCAGCGCTACCGCAAACACTATCACTTGCAGTATCTGCCCTTCGGCCAAAGCCGATACTGGATTGGTAGGCACTATGTTGATCAGGGTTTCCATCAAAGAGGGGGCCTGGGCAACCTTTTCGGTACCGATTTCAGGTGTCATGCTCAAGCCGGATCCCGGACGTATGACAGAACCGACAATCAACCCCAGGCTGATGGCAATGGAAGTGGTACCCAGGTAGAAAGCAAAGGATTTAAAACCTATCCGCCCCATCTTGGCGGTATCCTGCATTGAGGTCACCCCCACTATCAGCGAGCAGAACACCAAAGGCACTATCAGCATCTTGATAGTGTTGACGAACAAAGTCCCTATCGGCTTGAGATAGATGGCGTCTTTACCCAGCATCAGTCCTGTGCTCATCCCCAGAACCATACCTATCAGTATCTTCAGCCACAAAGGCAGCCCCGACCAGCGTGACCACAGACGGCCGATGCGTGAAGGTTCGTGTTTTGACATGTGTAAACCTTGATATTTGAAAAAGAGAGGGGCCATTTCCTTGGCAGATGGCCGAGATCAGACATCAAGGCCGGTGCGCGAGTTTAGCACAGAGCACCTTCCGCAAGGATGATCTGTATCACGCTGCCCGGTTCCTGAGGGAGTAACCATGAGTTGGCACTTGATAATCCGAGCAAAGCCGGAAGTGACACTTTTGATCCAGTCCCCTTTGCGCCTACACCTGACTGCTGATAAATTGTGCCCCGCCCCACAAACACTCCGAAGCAAACAGAACTCAAAGGAATAATTATGCTGCTAAGAAAAGGTACCCCAAAAGACACCGAGGCCCTGGTGGCCTTCAACCAGGCGATGGCACAGGAAACCGAAGGATTGGCACTGGATAGCGACACCCTGAGCCGTGGCGTCAGCACTCTATTGGAAAACCCCGCCAAAGGTTTTTATCTGGTGGCGGAGATCGATGGAGAGATTGCAGGCTCCTTGATGGTTACCTATGAATGGAGTGACTGGCGCGCCGCCGACTACTTCTGGATCCAGAGTGTCTATATCAAACCCGAGCACAGACGCAAGGGGATCTACCGCGCCCTGTATCAGGAGGTCAAAGCGCTGGCAGAGCGCCAGGGGGGCGCCGCCAGCTTCAGGCTCTATGTCGAGCAGGAAAACTCTCGTGCCCAGCAAACTTACCAGTCACTGGGCATGAGTCAGAGCCACTACTTGATGTATGAAGAAAAGCCCACCTAAGTTCAGGCGCAGATACTGGTAACCTTAATGGCCAGGCCACCCTGACTGGTTTCCCGGTACTTGGCGCTCATGTCCTTGCCGGTTTCATACATGGTGGCTATCACCTTATCCAGGCTGACTCTGGGCTCACAGTTACGCCGCAGCGCCATTCGGGCCGAGTTAACCGCCTTCACGGCGGCAATGGCGTTACGCTCAATACAGGGCACTTGAACCTGCCCGGCGACAGGATCGCAAGTAAGCCCCAGATTGTGCTCCATGCCGATTTCGGCCGCCATACACACCTGGGCTGGGCTGGCTCCCATCAGCTCGGCCAAACCGGCCGCCGCCATGGAGCAGGCAACCCCGACCTCACCCTGACACCCTACTTCGGCACCCGAGATAGAGGCATTACGCTTGTAAAGCCCACCTATGGCCGCGGCGGTCAGCAAAAAGCGACTGTACTCCTTCTGCCCCAAAGGACGAATGAACTTGTCAAAATAGGCCATCACGGCCGGAATAATCCCGGCCGCTCCATTGGTCGGCGAAGTCACTACCCGACCACCGGCCGCATTTTCCTCACTGACCGCCAGGGCAAACAGGTTCACCCAATCGACTATGACCATAGGATCGCTGGAAAGACGCTCCCCGGTTTGCAATTGCCGCAACAGTGCCGGTGCCCGCCTTGGTACTCTCAATGGCCCGGCCAGAATCCCTTCGGTATGACATCCCTTGTCGATGGCTTGCTTCATTGTGTGCCAGATATTGCCAAGACCACGGTAGATGCGCTCCTCTGGAGCCAACGCCTTTTCATTGGCCAGCATCAGCGCACTGATACTCATGCCGTGTTCGCGGCACAGTGCCAGCAACTCTTCGGCATTGGTAAAGGGGTAAGGTAAGCTCTGCTCACTCGCAACTTGTTTACCAAAGTCGGCCTCTTCCACCACAAAACCACCGCCGATGGAATAGTAGGTCTTGCTGGTCAATACCAGCTCACCGGCCCAGGCGGTGAGCCGCATGGCATTTTCATGCAGCGGCAGGGTCTCACTATGAAACTGCACGGCATCGGCCGGAAAGGCCACCTTGTGCCCGTGTCCGAGCACGAGTTCACCACAGGCCTGCACCTGCTGGATAAATGCCGGGATCGCATCTATATCCACAGCCTCCGGACTATTGCCCGCCAACCCCATAATGATGGCGATATCTGTATGGTGGCCCTTGCCGGTCAGCGACAGTGAACCATAAACATCGACACTTACCCGGGTTAGCCGACTCAAACGTCCTTCAAGATGCAGCTGCTCGACAAAATCCCGCGCCGCCTTCATAGGGCCTACAGTATGAGAGCTGGAAGGGCCCACACCTATCTTGAAAATATCAAAGGTACTGAACATGCTCACCTCAGTAACTTATCCTTGGAAGAAGGAGTAAAAAATGGCGGTCATGGACATCAAACCGGCCACTATCACAAAGATGTTGCTCAAACGACCGCGATAGGCTTTGAGTGCCGGTACTTTGTAAACAGCATACATAGGCATCAGGTAGAGAATGGCCGCGATCACTGGGCCGCCCAGAGCTTCAATCATCGTCAGGATACTGGGGTTGGCGATTGCCGCGCCCCAAACAGTCAGAAACATAAACAGCTGAATACCGCGATTCAGCCCCTTGTCGCTGCAACGCTCTCGAACGAATGGCAACTGTTTGGAGGCAATTCCCTTCAACCCTTCAGTGGCTCCCAGATAGTGGCCAAAGAAAGAGGAAACTATGGCCACAAACGCAACAACCGGCCCCACATAGCTGATAAACGCACTATCATGGATATTGGCCAGGTAAGACAAAATCGGCAAGTTGGATGCCTTGGCTTGTGCCAGCTGTGCCGGACTCATGGCCAGTACACAGGAAAACACAAACAGCATCACAAACCCCAGCAACATCATGGCAGTATTACGCAAGATCATATCGGCCTTCTTGGCCGCATTGGCGCCATGTTCCCGCTTCAGTGATACCGCAAACTGGGAAATTGCCGGAGAATGGTTAAAGGAGAAGATCAACACAGGGATGGTGACCCAAACAATACCGAGAAACTCTCCGGCCGAAGGAACCTGCATCAAGGCATCCAGCTTCCAATCGGGAATGAGATAGAGCGACATAAACAGCAAGATGCCAACCAGAGGATAAACCAGGAATTGAGTCACTTTGAGCATCAGCCGCTCACCGGCCACCATCACGGCCATCATACCGGCAATCAAAGCACCGGACAGTAACCAACGCGGCAAAGATGCCATCCCCAATTGATGCACCATAAAACTGTCAACCGTATTGGTAATACTCACGCCATAAATCAACACAATGGGGTAGATGGCCAAAAAATAGAGCCAGGTAATGGCGCGACCTGCGCCAACACCGAAGTACTCCTCGACCACTTGAGTGATATCACTGCCTTCAATCTTCGAGGCACAAACAAAGCGAGACAAGCCCCGGTGAGAAAGATAGGTCATGGGACCTATCAAAATGGTCAGCAACAACAGCGGCCAAAAACCACCGAGACCGGCATTCATAGGTAAAAACAGGATCCCGGCGCCCACGGCAGTGCCAAACAGACTCAGCATCCAGGTGGTATCCTGGGCCGTCCAGGCCAGTGAGCCTGACACTTGTCCCTTTCCCGGTGTGGTGGGGGTCAGTACTGCGTCTTGAACCTGCGTACCTGTGATCTCTTGTTGCATAAGGATTACCTTAACTTCGGCTTTAATTGGCGGCAAGCATAGCCAATCGCCCACCAAAGAAATTGATCTGAACCGCCATTCACGACACTGAACTTGAGCTCTACGTCATAACTGGGATCCAGATCGGCCTTTGGCTGTAATAAAATTTCAATTAAGCAACAAGTTGATTCCACCCCGCAAAGCCGTGGAAACACAGACGCTACCTTGAATGTCAGCCGGTAAAGCATCAGGTTTGCAGAGAAAAACAGCAACAGAGATCACCGGCACGTTCGAGATAAAAATATGACATGACTCAACAAGGCTGAATTAAAACCCGACAGTGGTCACGGTCCAAGTTGTAATTTTATTAACAAACCGGCAGCAGGCAAAAAAAATGCCGCTCATCGAGATGAACGGCATTGAAACTGAAAGAATAGCGCTTAACGCTCGAGCGTCAGTTCCATCTTGGATACGGTTGCCGCATCAATATCCGCTTCTTTGAACAGCAAGGGGCGGAAACGTTTCTCACCGGAGTAGAGCGCGGTCTGATCGGCAAACTCAGGACGCAGAATATTGCTGGTCTCTGAATAGGTCAGTATTCCTCTCGCCTCCGGGCCCTCATCGGTAAAGCTCACCGCCATCATCCAGCTGGAGCCATAACGAACCTGATAGCCCTTGGCGCTCAGACCGGAATCCAGCGCTTTGCCGCTCAGAATATCGGTTGCCGGTGCGTACGAATGCTGCGGGATCAGCGTATCATCACCACTGGTCTTGGTGGAAAATACGTTGAAACCACCCTCGGCATGATGACTGCCGGGCCAGGGCAAACGCACACCACTGGCGCTGCCATCCGGCAATGAACGCTCGACAAACTGTACACTGCCAAGGGGCGCATCAACGGCAAAACCGGCCGCTTCCAGGTTGAGCGCGGCATGTGCCAGCGCGGTGAGCGCCGAACCGTCAGAACTCAGCCCTGTGGGAGTGGTCGCTGGCTGCAAATAATCAAAGCCTTGGGTCAACATGGTTTTGTCATTGAACAGGTGGGCAAATTCCCGAAGCAAGGCGCCGCCTTTACTGTCGTTGTCCTGATGACCATTCCAGGCCTTGAGCGCCGTGCAGGCAGCGCTGATATCCTTGGCAAGGGTACCGACCATGACAGGTTCACTGCCCTTGGCCTCGCACTGGGCAATCAGATCATCCAAAACCATTTCGGCCAGATAGCTGCGGTTGTTGAGCACTGCCGCCTCCAGTTCATCCAGGTTGAACTTCTCATCACTACCGGCGGCATCACCAAGCAGCTTGAGCCCCATACGGGTTCTCATACTCAGTTGGCCACGCTCCGGGCCGTACATGGGGGAGAAATACTCCAGCGGCTCGGCCGGGTTAGTAGACCAGAAGGAGTTGTTGGAGTTTTGTACAAAGTCTGTGCGTTCCAACTTGGGCGCCCGCTCGAAAGGCGTGGGGCCATCGAAGGCGAACAGCGAGGTATTGCCCGGCAATATGGTAAAGCCCGCCTGCGCCTTGGCCGCCTTGATCTCAGGGGAGGTCTTCAGCAATACCACAGCCGCCTCGGATAATCCCGGCACGGTAGAGTCATCGATATAGAAGGCGTTGCCTTCCCTGTCGGCATACATGGTGTTGTTGAAGATCATGCCGTCATAGTCTTTAAATGCCTGCACAAACTCCTGCTTGTTAGCGGCCATGTTCATCGCCAGCCAGTGATCCACGGGATCCATGGTCGCCATGTTGGCATCCTGCAACATAAAGGCCTGGCCATCGTCCCAACCAAAAGGTGCCTGGGTGGCAGGCGCTTCTACTATAGGTCCCTTGGGAGTGGTATAGATATCTTTTTCGGCTACCAGCATACCCGCCGGACCGGCATTGACCAGCACCTGCACGGTTTCCTTGCTGATAGGCATAGGCTCACCGTCAAACAGATACTGCATTCGGTCGCCGGAAACCAGCTCCAGGTTATAGACCACAAAATGTTCGGCGGTGGAGAAGGTATGGGTCCAGGCGAGATCTTTGTTGAAACCAATATTGATTGGGCCCGGCATGCCTACCAGAGAGCCGCCCATCACATCCAGGTGACCGGGAATGGTGGCATGGGACTGCCAGAACCTCAGGTTACCCGTATGCGGGAAGTGCGGGTTCCCAAGCACCATGCCCTTGCCGTTTTCCGTCTTGTCTTTGCCAAGGCCCCAGCCGTTGGAGCCCAGTTCACCCGGGTTGGTCTCCGGGGTTGAAATATTGGCGGCTCTGGCAATCAGCTTGCTGTTGATGTCATTGACAAAAGCGGTCTGGGCGGCAGAGGCCGGAGCCGGGCCGACTATTCGCGGCAGATATTCATCACCATCACCCGGATTGGCGTAAAAAATAAGATCCAGGAAGTTGGCCGCCCCCGGTAACAGGGCAATTGAAAACAGGTAGGTCACCACATCTTCAGGTTCAATAGGCTTGACCCAGGGTTGCCCGGCACAGAAGGGCTCGGCCTGTTGCTTGCCTTCGGCCACATCGCTTAAATACCGGTTATAGCCGGCGACAAACCCGCTGATCAGTGCCCGGGAGTTTTCGCTGAATTCAGGCCATTTGACCTCGGCCTGAGCTCTGACCTTGAGCGCCTTGTAGGCAAAGTCGGAGATCAAGTTGCCATTGTCTTCCCGGGCCGGGATCCCTGTGGTGAAGTCCAAGCTGGCATGGGGGCCGAAATACATGGAACGCTCTGAGTTGGCCTTAACAAAACCATCGGCCAGGATACACAGATTATCCTGAGCCTGCACATAGCCGTTACCGAATCCCAGGCTTTCCAAATTGTCGGCTTGAATATGAGGTACACCGAAACTGGTGCGCCGAACGCTGACTGAGAGCTTGCCGTCCGGTGCAAATGCCTGCAGTGTGTTATCGACCGGAGGCGGGTTCTGATCGTTGTCGTCATCCGAACAGCCAACGAGTGCCAGGGTGCCTGCCAGCCCCATGGCGTACATGAGTTTGTTGAATTTCATTATAATTATCTCTTTTTTAATGCCATTTATCCGACAAGGCCCAGCCCCTTGAACAATACAACTCCCCAAAGCCATACGGGTTTGTCGTGGCGCCTATGTCGTGTCCCTCGGTGCATCTTGCGTTGTGATTTATGGCGCGTCACAATGACGCCCAACTCAAGGTCACACCTCCGACCATTTAAACAACGATTCAAACGCCCGTCTACATTAAAGATCCATTAAAAAAACAAATATGAAACAAAAACAGTTACAGATAGTGGTGGGTTCCACCAACCCGGTGAAAATCAAAGCCGCCGAGAATGCGGTTCGCGCCCTGCATCCCGACGCCGAAATCCACTGCCAAGCCATGAAGGCGCCATCCGGTGTGGCGGAGCAACCCATGACAGATGCCGATACCCGCCAGGGAGCCATCAACAGGGTCGAATGGTGCAAAGCTAATGCAGATGCCGATTACTATCTGGCAATGGAAGGTGGGGTGGATGATTTCCCCCAGGGGCCGGCCACCTTTGCCTATGTCGTCATAGCCACCAAAGAACGCCTCTGCGTCGGCCGCAGTGCTCACCTACCCCTGCCGCCCAAGGTTTATGCCGCGCTCAAGGCCGGTGAAGAGCTGGGGGATGTGATGGATTCGCTGTTCAATACCGTCAATGTCAAACAGGCAGGTGGCGCCATAGGGCTCTTGACCCAAGGGCAAGCTACTCGCGAGAGTATTTATCACTCGGCCTTGCTGCTCGCATCGGCGCCACTGCGTTACCCGGAGCTTTACTGATACCAGTCACCACTGTTATTAATAGGTGCTGTTACCAATGAGCAGCGCAATCAATCACAGTGGTGTTTACATTGACCGGCTTCCGCTCATTTCTTCCTATTACCTGTGAAGATGCCCGGCCCTTGCCCACCCAATCCATGAAACAAGCTGTTGCAAATAGATACAGACTGAGCTAACTTGAACTTAGCATTAGTTGCTTGTCGCAACCAATTTATCTTTTTGCGAGGTAACCCCTTAGATGTCCCTCAACATAAAGCCTCATGTCACTGAAACCGGCAATCAGCAAGAATCACCTCAGGATGATCTGACCCAGGTCAGTCCTGTACTTAGACAACTGTCACGTCACCTGGTACGGCAACTGGGCATGTTATCCGGCGCCTGTGGGCAACTGCCGCTGACCCCGGTGCAGGCACACACACTGCTGGAGCTGGGACAAAAAGATCTCAGTATCAAGGAGCTGGGAAACCTGCTCAATATCGATAAATCCAATGCCAGTCGTGCCGTCAGTCACCTGGTCAAGAAACAACTTGTGCAAACCAAGGCCAATCCCAGAGACAATCGCTGTCTGCAGGTCAGCCTAACCCCTGCCGGTCATAAGATGCTGAAACAGTTGGATACTCAGCAAGATAACCAATTTGCGGACATTCTTGCCCAGTTGGCACCGAGCGAGGTGACCCAACTGGAAGCCAGCCTGCGCTGCTACAACAAGGCGATTACCAAAGCCAAGAGCCAACAGGGGGTGGTCATCAGGGCACTACAGGCAGCAGATGATGCCGAGTTGGCCGCCGTGATACGCGCAGTATCGGCCGAGTATGGCCTGACTCCCGATAAGGGCTACAGTGTAGCCGACCCGACCCTGGATCACCTGAGTCGCCAATATAGTCAGCCAGGCAGCCAATATTGGATAATTGAAAAACAGCAGCAACTGCTTGGCGGTGCAGGTATCGCACCATTGCCCGGCGAAGAAGGCATTTGTGAGTTGCAGAAGATGTACTTTATGCCCGCACTGCGAGGCCTGGGGCTCTCCCGCCGTTTGGCACTGCAATGTCTCAGCTTTGCCCGCGAGCAGGGATATAAGGCTTGCTATCTCGAAACCACCCAACTGTTGCCACAAGCGCTTGGCCTCTACGCCAGCCTGGGCTTTACCACCTTACCCAAGCCCCTTGGCAATACCGGCCACAGCGCCTGCGAAATCCCCATGTTGTTGACGCTGTAACGAACTCAGCTGCCTAGGCGATCTTGGATGGCCAGGGTAATAATGCTGGCGCCAAAACCATTGGCGTCGGCCCAATCGACTATGGTCTTGCCGTCAGCTTCCACCACTTCCAGTTCGGTTTTTGACAAGCGCTTGGCAATAAACTCGCCGGTATCTTCGGCATTGCTGTGATAGGCAGTACGCAGCAGGCTTTCGCCGTCACAGGAGAGCCCGGAATAGATATTACGCAGCTTCACTCGGTTCTCTTTCAATTTCTTACGCAGGCGATTTTTGTCGTTGGACTTGACGTAATCACAGATACTGGCAGCCAAAAGATCTTCGGCTTTAGCAGTTGAAGGGGTTGACACTGAAGATACAGCAATCAGTGCAGCAATGGCCACGGGCAACAGACGCATCTGACACTCCTTTTTGTAATAGTTATTAAAACCAAGAGTCCCCGGCAGACAAGTCTGCCGGGGACTCTTGGCATAAGGATCGCTTCGTGGCCGGTGCCACTCACGTTTCAGGGTTCAAAAGTCTGTTACAATTTAACATTTTCTAATCATATTGATAAAGCGAAAACTCAACCCATTCACACTACTGCCACTTTCCTCATAAACTTGCTGCCAGCTGCCATCGTCCCATTCAGGAAAACGAGTGTCCCCTTCCACTTGTAAGTCTATCTCTGTCAGATACAGCCTATCAGCCTGAGGTAGGATTTCACGGTAGAGCTGACCACCACCTATTACCACCAACTCTTCGCAGTTTCCTGCCGCTTCCACTGCCTCTTCAAAAGAAGAAACCCGGGTAACACCTTCCGGGGCGTAGTCGCTCTGACGGCTGATCACTATGTTATGGCGTCCGGGTAGAGGACGACCTATTGATTCGAAGGTCTTACGTCCCATCACCACTGGCTTTCCCAAAGTCATCTGCTTGAAATGGCGCAAATCTTCCGGCAAGTGCCAGGGCATTTGGTTATCTTTGCCTATGACTCTGTCATGGGCCATGGCGGCAATCATGGCGATGCGCATATACGCTCCTTGTTAATATTGGATTAAATCACCGGGCGGGTACGGAAATACAACAGGCTGGGCATGGCAAGACCAACAGACAAAGCACCGAGAATAAACACGGTTTTCAGGCCATTGGTAACCACCTGCTCCCACAACTCAGTGCTGAGCTGTGACTGGGCGGTCAATTGCACCAGGGCAATCACAGTGTTGTAGGCATAAGAACCCGGGATCATAGGGATAATCGCCGCCACGGCATACAGCAGCGGCGGTGCCAGATGACGCCTGGCAAAGGCTATGGTCACCATGCCTATGATGCCGGCAGCGGCAAAAGTGGCCCACTCTATCGGCAAACCAAACTGCAACATCAAGGTCCGTGAGCTGTGGCCTATGGCTCCGGCCAGAGCACAATAAAGCAGATAACGCCTGGGAACATTGAACAGCATGGCAAAGCCCATGGCGGGGATAGCCGAGAAAAAGGCATCATTCAGCAGCAACAACAGAGTATCCATCACAGGAAAATCCCCCCAAGCTGCATGGCAATGGTAATGCCTATCACGGAGGAGACTGTCATCAAGGTCGCCTGCCCCCAGCGGGAGATCCCCACATTCATATGCCCTTTAACCATATCCGATATCGAGTTGATCATCGGAAAGCCGGGAACCAGCATCAGCACAGAGGCCGCCATCGCCAGCTCAGGGGTTTGGGTCACAGGATAGAGATACCCCAACTGGGCTGCCAAGCTGGTGACGAAGGCGGTCACGGCAAAGTTCACCAACACATTGAAGTGACGTTGCGCCATGGCCAGGCGCACAAACATGCCAATCACAGAAGCAAAGAAAGTGATAAAACATGCGGCCAGATCACCACCGAATAGATGACAAAAACTGCCGCAAGAGAGGCCTATCATGGGGATAAGCAGCCACTTGGGGTAGGTTTTGGGTTGCAGTCTGGCGAGGCGCTTGCGGACTTCATTGGGGCCATACAGACCTTTTTCGGCCAGCAGGCAGATGCGCTGCAGCTCGCACACCACTGTCATATTGATGCCGTGCTCGCGAATGCGTCGGGTGGTGGTGATACAACGACCGGAAACCAAGCTGGTGAGCACCAGCGAATTGGAGGAGATGGATAGCTCGACACTGGCCAAGCCAAGTGCCCGGCCCAGACGCTGACTGATCTCTTCAACCAGTTCAGATTCAGCGCCATAGGCCAGCAATAGCTGAGCAACCCGGACGACCTGCCGGGTGATATCGTTTTGGGTATCAGCGTACACAGGTGTTCAGGCTCGCTCAGATATTATCTTTGGTAAATAACCTCAACATCATAATCATCGTCGTCGAAGTCATCGTCGAACTCATCATCATAGTCTTCGTTGAGATCTTCCAGGCTATCCTGATGGTAGTTGTCCCATTTGAACTCAACATCGGCGTCAGGATCTTGTTGTTGCTCTTCCGCCGGCAGACTGCTGATAAAGTCATAGAGCTTTTCAGCCAGTTCCTTGGTGCCTTCACGGGTATAAGCCGAGATGGTGTAAACATCCCCTTCCCAGCCCATCTCCTTGACTATGCTGTCGACTCTTTCCTGCAGTTCTTCTTCCAGCAGCAGATCTGTCTTGTTGAACACCAACCAACGTGGCTTGGAAGCCAGCTTGGGCGAGTATTTCTCAAGCTCAGTGACAATCGCCTTGGCCGCTTCGGCAGGACTCGAGCCATCAATAGGCTCAATATCCAGGATATGCAGCAATACACGACAACGCTCAAGGTGTTTGAGGAAGCGAATACCTAAACCGGCACCTTCGGCAGCACCTTCAATCAACCCTGGAATATCCGCCACCACAAAGCTCTGCCCTGGGCGAGGATTTACTACACCGAGATTAGGCACCAGGGTGGTAAAGGGATAATCGGCCACTTTTGGTGTCGCGCGCGAAACCGCCCGAATAAAAGTCGACTTACCGGCGTTTGGCATACCGAGCAAGCCCACATCTGCCAGCAGCATCAGCTCAAGACGCAAGCTGCGCACTTCACCTGGCGTGCCCAGCGTTTTTTGTCTGGGTGCACGGTTCACACTGCTCTTGAAGCGGGTATTGCCAAGACCGTGGAAACCACCTTTGGCCACCAACAGCTTCTGACCATGCTGGGTCAGGTCACCGAGTACTTCGTCGGTTTCTTCATCAACCGCCCGAGTTCCCACTGGCACCTTGAGCACCAAGTCCTGACCACCTTTACCGGTACAGTCGCGGCCTCGGCCGTTTTCACCGCGCTCAGCCATATGGAAACGCTCAAAACGGTAGTCAATCAGGGTGTTGAGGTTTTCGTCAGCTTGCAGATAAACACTGCCGCCGTCGCCACCATCGCCACCGTCTGGACCACCATCCGGCACGTATTTTTCACGTCTGAAGCTGACGCAGCCACTGCCACCATCTCCAGCTTCAACTCTGATCACTGCCTCATCGACAAACTTCATACATACTCCTGGCACCACGGAATGAGGCAATTATACTGCCTAACCCTGCAAGGCGCCAAAAAACAGAAACTATGGCTCTCGCCCAAAACAAAAGCCCCACCAATGGCGGGGCTCAAAGCAATTCTGGTTTGAAGATTAATCTTCGATGCTAACGAACTTACGGTTGTTAGGACCTTTAACTTCAAACTTAACTTTGCCGTCAGTCAGGGCAAACAGAGTATGGTCACGACCGATACCTACGTTAACACCTGCGTGGAACTTAGTACCACGTTGACGAACAATGATGTTACCAGCCAGAACTGATTCGCCGCCGAAGCGCTTTACACCAAGACGTTTGCTTTCTGAATCGCGGCCGTTACGAGTAGAACCGCCAGCTTTTTTGTGTGCCATGAGTCAGACTCCTATTAAGCGTTGATAGCAGTGATTTTAACTTCAGTGAACCACTGACGGTGGCCCATTTTCTTCTCGTGGTGCTTACGACGGTTGAACTTTTGGATAGTTACCTTTTCACCACGGCCATGGCTAACAACAGTAGCCACAACTTTACCGCCTGCTACCAGAGGGGTACCCACCTGGACGTTTTCACCATCAGCGATCAGCAGAACTTGATCGAATTCGATAGTTTCACCAGTGGCAACTTCAATTTTTTCCAAACGAACAGTATGGCCTTCAGCAACACGGTGTTGCTTACCACCACTTTGAAAAACAGCGTACATAGCTATTTTACTCCGAAATTCTTAACACGCCGGCTCATCTCTATGAGGCTGGGTGCTACAAAAACTTTAATGACAATGGGCGCGGAGTTTACGCGAATAATCCCTTACAGGCAAGCCCTAATTGAAGCTCAAGAAAAAAAGACCGGATTAACTCGCACATTACTCCCTCTGCTACTGTCTTGTTCATTAATTTTAGGTAAACTTCGGTCTATTACAATACTTAAGCTTATCGGGAGCTGCCGATTCGGCGTTCCTTCATACCTAGAGTCTACTATGGATTTAACTGCTATCCGTCAGCTGGCTGACGCCGACATGCAAGCCGTCAATCAACTGATCTACAAACAACTCGAATCTGATGTTGCCCTGATCAATCAATTGGGGTTCTACATCATCAACGGTGGCGGCAAACGTATGCGGCCGTTACTGTCGATTCTGGCAGCAAGATCGCTCGACTATAGTGGTGAAGCACACCTGAAGCTGGCCGCTATCATAGAGTTTATTCATACAGCTTCACTGCTCCACGACGATGTGGTGGATGAATCCACTCTGCGCCGTGGACGGGAGACAGCCAATGCCCTGTTTGGCAACAGCGCCAGCGTGCTGGTCGGCGACTTTCTTTATACCCGCTCTTTCCAGATGATGACAGAGTTGGAGTCGATGAAGGTATTGCAGGTACTGGCCAACACCACCAACGTACTGGCCGAGGGTGAAGTGCTGCAGTTGATGAACTGCAACGATCCGGATACCACAGAAGCCAGCTATATGCGGGTAATCTACTGCAAAACAGCCAAACTATTTGAAGCCGCAACCCGTCTGGCCGGTGTGCTGGCCGGTTGCGACAGCGAAATGGAAACGGCGCTGGCCGACTATGGCAAATACCTGGGCACCGCCTTCCAGTTGACCGATGACCTGCTGGACTACACTGCCGACGCCGAAGAACTGGGTAAGAACATAGGTGACGACCTCGCCGAAGGTAAACCCACACTGCCGCTGATCTACGCCATCGCCCACGGTACAGAGCCACAGCGCCAGATGATCCGCCAGGCGATTGAACAAGGTGATGGCACCGAGCATATCGAAGAAATTATCAATGCACTCAACACCTGTGGCGCACTGGAATATACCCAGCAAAGGGCCTATGAAGAGGCCGATAAGGCCGTAGCGGCCCTTTCGGTACTGCCTGAGTCCGACTACAAGCTGGCGCTGATAAGCCTTGCTAAAATCGCCGTAGCCCGCAGTCACTGATAGGCTAAAGACGACGGATTAAAACCCATCAGTTGAATTTGTCGTTTAACCCAAGCAAAAAAGGAGCGCTCAAAGCGCTCCTTTTTGTTTTTGGTTTGTTGTTTATGGTGTGATTACTGCTCAAACACCAAGTTGTCGTCGCGATAGTCCACCTTGATCGGCTGACCTGGCAGCAACTCGCCTCTAAGCAGCTTTTGCGCCAGTGGGTTTTCCACCTCTTGCTGCAGTGCCCGCTTCAACGGCCTTGCACCATACACTGGGTCGAACCCGGCTCTGGCAATAAAGCTCAGCGCGGCATCTGTGATCTCCAGCTCGAACTCTTTCTCCGCCAAACGTTGGCGCAGCGACTCGACCTGAATCGCGGCAATACTCTTGATATGCTCGCTATCCAGCGGGTGGAACACCACGGTTTCGTCGATCCGGTTGAGGAACTCGGGGCGGAAATGGTGCTGCACCACATTCATCACCTGAGCCTTCATCTCATCGTAACTTTGGTGACTGAACTGCTCCTGGATAATGTCGGAACCCAGGTTCGAGGTCATAATCACCACAGCGTTACGGAAGTCAACCGTACGCCCCTGACCATCGGTCAGGCGGCCATCATCCAGTACTTGGAGCAGTATGTTGAACACATCCGGGTGTGCCTTTTCCACCTCATCGAGCAGGATCACTGAGTAGGGACGACGGCGCACCGCTTCGGTAAGGTAACCCCCTTCCTCATAACCCACATAGCCCGGAGGCGCCCCGACCAACCTGGAGACTGAGTGTTTCTCCATAAATTCGGACATATCTATCCGCACCATGGCGCTCTCTGTGTCGAACAGGAACTTGGCCAGCGACTTACACAGCTCGGTCTTACCTACCCCGGTCGGGCCGAGGAACAGGAAGGAGCCTATGGGCCGGTTAGGATCGGCCAGACCCGCGCGGCTACGACGAATAGCGTTGGCCACGGCATCGACCGCCTCATCCTGGCCGATCACCCGCTCATGCAGCGCATCTTCCATATGCAGCAGTTTTTCCCGCTCGCCTTCGAGCATCTTGGAAACCGGGATCCCGGTCGCCTTGGAAAGTACCTCGGCAATTTCAACATCCGTGACCTTGTTACGCAGCAAGGTCATATCCTGCATCTCGGCCTGAGACGCCAGATCCAGCTGTTTCTCCAGCTCGGGGATGCGGCCATATTGCAGCTCGGACATCCGGGTCAAATCACCGGCGCGGCGCGCCACTTCCATATCCAGTCTGGCTTGCTCCAGATCCGCCTTGATATGCTGAGTGCCCGCCAGTGCCGCTTTTTCTGTGTGCCAAATCTCATTAAGTTCGGCAGCCTTCTGCTCCACTTCCACCAGCTCGCTGCGCAGATGTTCGAGACGCTTACGACTGGCCTCATCGTTTTCCTTCGCCAACGCCTGCTCTTCCAGCTTGAGCTGAATGATTCGGCGTTCGAGGCGATCCAGCGGCTCCGGCTTGGAGTCTATCTGCATCCGAATGCTGGAAGCGGCTTCGTCGATAAGGTCAATGGCCTTGTCAGGCAGCTTACGATCTGACACATAACGGTGGGACATGGTCGCCGCCGCCACAATCGCCGGATCGGTAATTTCCACATGGTGGTGCAGCTCGTAGCGCTCTTTCAGACCACGCAGAATAGCGATGGTATCCTCGACACTGGGCTCATCCACCAGGACTTTCTGGAAGCGCCGCTCCAGCGCCGCATCTTTTTCAATATACTGACGATACTCGTCCAGGGTAGTGGCACCGACACAGTGCAGCTCACCGCGGGCCAGTGCCGGCTTGAGCATATTACCTGCATCCATGGCGCCATCGGATTTACCCGCGCCCACCATAGTATGCAGCTCGTCAATAAAGAGGATCACCTGGCCCTCTTCCTGAGCAAGCTCGTTGAGCACAGCCTTGAGTCTTTCTTCAAACTCACCCCGGTATTTGGCACCAGCCACCAATGCGCCGAGATCCAGCGACAATACTCGCTTGTTCTTGATGCCTTCAGGCACCTCGCCGTTGACGATACGCTGCGCCAGCCCTTCAACAATGGCGGTCTTACCCACACCGGGCTCACCGATAAGCACAGGGTTGTTCTTGCTGCGACGCTGCAGTACCTGCACCGTGCGACGAATTTCATCGTCACGGCCAATAACAGGATCCAGCTTGCCCTGCTCGGCACGCTCGGTCAGATCTATGGTGTATTTCTTCAACGCCTGGCGCTGATCCTCAGCATTGGGGTCATCCACCTTCTGGCCGCCACGCACGGCTTCGATGGTTTTCTCCATCAGCTCTTTGGTGGCACCGGCCTGCTTGAGACACTGTGCCAGGGTGTCGTTACCTTCCAGTGCCGCCAGAATAAACAGCTCACTGGAGATATATTTGTCTTTACGCTTCTGTGCCAGCTTGTCGCACAGATTCAGCAAACGTATCAGCGCCTGGGATAACTGAACATCACCGCCTGTTCCTTCCACCTGGGGCAAGCGCTCCAGTTCCTGACTAATCAAGGAACGCAGAGTGCTGACCTGGATACCAGCTTGGGTCAACAGCGGATGAATTGAACCGCCATCCTGATTCAACAAAGCCATCATCAGATGGACGGGTTCTATGAACTGATGGTCACGGCCAAGCGCCAGAGATTGGGCATCCGAGATAGCAAGCTGAAATTTAT
This sequence comes from Shewanella chilikensis, assembly GCF_037953065.1. Taxonomy (NCBI): domain Bacteria; kingdom Pseudomonadati; phylum Pseudomonadota; class Gammaproteobacteria; order Alteromonadales; family Shewanellaceae; genus Shewanella; species Shewanella chilikensis. Next base: position 3,656,481 of record NZ_CP149966.1, read on the forward strand.
TGGTCATACGATCGAGTCGCATACAGCCTCCTGAAACTCTCAAAATGAGGTATTACTTCGTTAGCTTAAATATGAGGATGCTTTAACCGATTTCAAGTCAGACGAATAAAATAACCACTCAATCAGTAAGCCAAATCAACGAGGCCATGCGGCCGGTACGGCCATCGCGGCGGTAGGAAAAATAGTCTTTGTTGTTATAGGTGCAGATATCCAAGGCATATACCTGCCGGACACCCGCCCGCTGCAATCTGAGCCTGGCAAGCCCCTGCAGATCGCCGAGAAACTTATCCCCCTTGGCTACAAAGCAGTTGTCGGCCTTGGGGTCTTTATCGCAAAAAGCAGCACGTACTTCAGCGCCCACTTCGAAGGCCGTTTTGCCTATTGCCGGTCCGAGACAGGCGATAAGCTCAGAGCCGGGACGAAAACGGGCAATTCCCGCTTCGATAACGCCATCACACAGGCCACGCCAGCCGGCGTGCAGCGCCGCCACCTGGGTGCCTGCACTGTCACACAAAAGTACTGGCAGACAGTCGGCGGTCATCACCACGGCCACATGCGCCTTGCTGTCGCTATAACTGCCATCGGCAATCCTTAGGGAGTCACGCGCCAGATCGACGACCTCTGTGCCATGTACCTGCTCCAGCCATGCCGGCTCGCTGGGCAGAGCCAGCCGCTGTGCCAATAAAGCACGGTTGGCCTGCACAGATGCGGAAATGTCTCCCACATGCAGCCCCAGATTCAGGCTGTCAAACGGTGGCAGGCTGACACCGCCATGACGCTGGGTCATGGCGATTCTGACATTGGCCGGCAGCGGCCAGAGACAGCCGTACATGTTACAGATACTCCGGCGGATGCTCTTCGGTGTCTTTACGCAGCGCCTTGGTCAGCTCGACCATATCCTCGGGGATAGGTGCCTGCCAGCTCATCAGCTCACAGGTGATGGGGTGCACCAACTCCAGTCGCACCGCGTGCAGCGCCTGGCGCTTGAAGTTTTTCAGCACTTCGAAAAAGGCTTCACTGGCGGCCTTGGGGGGTTTTGGACGACCACCATAGACGGGATCGCCCACCAACACATGACCTATATAAGCCATATGCACCCGGATCTGGTGAGTCCGGCCACTTTCCAGCCTCAAGCGCAAGCGGGTATGGGCGCGGAATTTTTCCGCCACACGATAGTGAGTCACCGCCGGCTTACCACTGTGGTGCACCGCCATATGAGTACGCTTGGTGGGGTGACGCCCGATAGGCTCATCCACTGTACCACCGGCTGTCATGGTGCCCAGCACTATGGCTTCATATTCACGGGTAATGTCGCGCGCCTGCAGCGCCGCCACCAGATGAGTTTGAGCCTCAACTGTCTTGGCTACCACCATCAGGCCTGTGGTGTCCTTATCGAGACGATGGACAATACCGGCCCTGGGCACATGTTCTATCTCGGGGCAATGATGCAGCAGGGCATTCATCAAGGTGCCGTCACTATTACCGGCACCGGGATGCACCACTAAACCCGCCTGCTTGTTGATCACCAATATATGGTCATCTTCATAGACGATATTCAGATCGATAGCCTGGGCCTCGGCGTGCACCTCTTCTTCCAAAGTGGCTTGAACCTCTATCTCCTGAGATTCCAACACCTTCTCTCTGGGCTTGTTTACCACAGTACCATCGACGGACACTTTGCCATCGAGGATCCATTCCTTGATCCTGGTTCGGGAGTAATCGGGGAACAACTCGGCCAAAGCCTGATCCAATCTCAGACCGGTTTGGGTTGCTGATATCTCGCTTTTTAGATTAATCTCTTGCGTCATAGGAACCGTCCCCAGTTAATGGGGTCAAAAACTGTGTACTTTCTGGTACACTCGGAATCGGCCATTTTATCGTGAAATGGAAAAATTCTTAACTACAACTTACTCAAGAATCGAATTCAAGTATGCATAATATTGCCAAAGGCGCTGCCATAGCCTTTTTTTCGCTGGCCATTGTGGCCTGTAGCAGCAAACCGGAAGACGACTTAATTACCAGCAAGCAGTCTCCGGACGTTCTCTACTCCCAGGCCCGTACCTCTATGGAGCTGGGTAACTATACCAAGGCTGTGCGTTCACTGGAGGCATTGGATTCCCGCTTCCCCTTTGGTCCACACAAGACTCAGGTTCAGCTGGATCTGATTTATGCCTACTATAAGTTGGATGATACCCCGTCGGCAGTCGCCAACATCGACAGATTTATCCGCCTCAACCCCACCCACCCGGATATAGACTATGTCTACTATATGCGTGGACTGGTGAATATGCAGGCCGACAACTATTTGTTCCATGACATGCTCAATATAGACAGAAGCGACAGGGATCCTCAATTTGCCCTCGATGCCTTCAAGGACTTCGAACGCCTGCTCAAGACCTATCCCAACAGCAAGTATGCGGCCGACGCCCAGAAGAGAATGCAGCACCTGAAGAATCGTCTGGCGCTGTATTCGGTGAAAGTGGCCGAATATTATCTGAAAATGAATGCCTGGAGCGCAGCCGCCATTCGGGCACAGTCCGTAATGGAAACTTATCCCGGCACTCCATCGACAGAGCGCGCGCTTGAGATCATGGTCACCGCTTATGATGAACTGGGTCAGGAGCAGTTAAAGCAGCACGTACTGACAGTTATGCGTGCCAACTATCCGGGGAACGACCTCCTCAAGGATTAATCCCTTAACGCCCCACTTTAACGTGGGGCGTTTTGTTTCCAGAAGAAGATAAAACCTGCCTCCCCTTAAACCTCGAAATCCCGGCTTTACAGGCTGAGTTTTCGATTGGGCTAATTTACCCCTAGCCCAGCAATGACGCGGCTTTCGTTCAAAAGCTAAGCAATATGCGCCTTTTCGAGTAAAACTTGCTCAAACACGCGTTATTTTGAAATATTTCTCAGAAAAGAGTTGACTCAAAACCGTAAAAGTCTTTTAATGCACGCCGTCGCCCGAATAGCTCAGTTGGTAGAGCAGCGGATTGAAAATCCGCGTGTCCCTGGTTCGATTCCGGGTTCGGGCACCACCTTCAACTTTAAGGTGCTCAGGCGACTGAGGAAATTGCAAAGCAGTACAGTGCAGGTGTGGTGGAATTGGTAGACACGCCAGCTTCAGGTGCTGGTGCCCTCACGGGCGTGGAAGTTCAAGTCTTCTCACCTGTACCACTTTGCAATAATAGTTAGCTGTACGTTAGACTCTCAATGTGCAGGTGTGGTGGAATTGGTAGACACGCCAGCTTCAGGTGCTGGTGCCCTCACGGGCGTGGAAGTTCAAGTCTTCTCACCTGTACCAATTAACACATGAAAGAGTCGAAATGAAAACAGTGCAGGTGTGGTGGAATTGGTAGACACGCCAGCTTCAGGTGCTGGTGCCCTCACGGGCGTGGAAGTTCAAGTCTTCTCACCTGTACCAATCATTTAAACCTCGCGATGCGAGGTTTTTTTGTATCCAAAATTTGCCCCTCTCTCGTCTCACGCATTTCATACTTTTTTGCTATACCTTTTGTATGGCTCAACAAATTGGATTGACAGGGCCTCATCCAAGGACAAGTTCCCTTCTGGACCAAGGTTCTCAAGCATGAAGTTACAACTGAAACACAAGATGTTGCTCGGTATGGCCGTGCCTCTTCTCTTGATGCTGCTACTCTGTGGTATCGCCATCAATATCATGAACGAAATCGACTCAGGGGTAGAAAATATCTACAGCGACCGGGTTGTCCCACTCAAAGATCTCAAGAGCATAGGTGATGATTACGCCGTCTTTGTTATCGATGCTATCAACAAGGCCAATGCCGGAGACTTCAGTGCCGAACAAGCCAGTACCGCGCTCAATGAGGCCGACAGAAGCATCAAGCAGAAGTGGCAGGATTACACAGCCACTCAGTTGACCGCCAGAGAATCACAACTGGTCAATGAGGCCAAGCGGTTATTTATTCCCGCCGATGAACAGATAAAACGTCTGCAACATAAATTGGCCACCATGAGCGGCAATATCCAAGGCCAGCTCAATCAGGAGATCACTCCTCTCTATCAGGTAATAGATCCCATCAGCGGTAAGATTGCCGAGTTGGTCACCCTGCAATTGGATGTCGCCAAACAGGAAAGAGAGCAAGCCCAAAGCCTCTACTCTTCTTCCGTTGTGCTATTTATCTCTCTGGTCAGTGTCGCCATTATCGCCTGCTTACTACTCAGTGTTTGGGTCAACCGCAGCGTCATGTTACCCATAGGCGATATCCTCACCCAGCTGAAGAAAATTCGCAGCGACTCGGACTTAACCGTGCAGTTCAAAACCTTCAACGCCGACGAACTGGGGCAGATATCCGATAACTTAAGAGATGTGATATCTCACCTCAGAGGGATCCTCAATAATATCGCCAATGCCGCCAATACAGTCAGCGACTCGGCGACCGAGCTCTCCAGCTTCACCCAACAAACCAACGAGCGCATGCACAGACAACAGGCCGAGACAGAGCAGACGGCTACCGCCATGAATGAAATGACCGCCACAGTCTCAGAAGTAGCCCAAAGCACCACGGCCGCTGCCGACTCGGCTCACAGCGCCGATGCCAGTGCCGCCAATGGCGATGCAATAGTGCAGGAGTCGATTGCCAGCATGGTGGCACTCTCAGCGCAAATTCAGGGTACGGCGCAGGTGATCACTCATCTGGCCAATGAAAGCCAAAACATAGGCAGGGTACTGGATGTGATTAAGGGAATTGCCGAGCAGACCAATCTGCTGGCACTGAACGCCGCCATTGAGGCGGCCAGGGCCGGCGAGCAGGGCCGGGGTTTTGCCGTGGTGGCCGATGAGGTAAGAACCCTTGCCAGTCGCACCCACAGCTCAACCCAGGAGATTGAGTCCATGATAGCCACCCTGCAGACAGGTGTGCAGGAGGCGGTGACTGCCATGGAGCAAGGCATCACTCAGGTCGAGCAGGCCAACAGCAAGGCCAATATGGCCGGTGAAGCCTTGAAAGAGATAGTGGTGTCAGTCGACTCCATCGCCCAGCTCAATACCCACATTGCTACCGCAGCCGAAGAGCAAAGCAGTGTGGCGGAAGATATCAATCGTAGCATTATGGCAATCAGCGACATCACCCAACAATCGGCCCAGGCAGCCAACGAGTTGACCGAGTCGGTCAGCAACTTAAGCCATCTGGCGGAAAACATGCGCGCCGAAGTGGCCCGCTTTCGTCTCTAACTCTCTGAGGGCCCTTCGGGGCCTATTTTTTATTCCCTGTCAGCTCCAAGCCTTTTGTGAACCAAAAACCTTTGCCGCCATTCCTGACAGACTCCTCGAAAAAAGCCGTCTGCACAGCAGAGCAAGAAAGTGCCACAACCGCTAAAGACTACGACTGCAACTAAAACAAAACCGCGGACATTGCCGCGGTTTTTCATCTGTGACCGGATAACTAGATTTTGAATTGGCTCACCGCCTGGTGCAGATAATCAGCGCGGTGGCGAACCTCATCGGATGCAGTGGCATTCTCTTCTGCCGCCTGAGCCGACTCCTCGGCAATATCACGGATCACCACCACGTTCTTATTCACCTCAGCGGCCACCATACTCTGCTCTTCAATAGCGGCAGCAATCTGAGTGCTCATATCCATGATATTGGTGACATCGGCATTGATCTGCGCCAACAAGGTGCCAGCACTGGCCGCCTGCTGAGCGCTCTCACCGCCCTGCTTCTGGCTCTGCTCCATAATATCCACTATCGAATGGGTACGGCTCTGCAGAGTTTGAATGATGCTGGCAATCTCTTCGGTCGACTCTTGAGTCCGCATCGCCAAGCTGCGCACTTCATCGGCCACCACGGCAAAGCCTCGGCCCTGCTCGCCGGCACGGGCCGCCTCAATGGCGGCATTCAGTGCCAGCAGATTGGTCTGTTCGGCGATACCGCGGATCACATCCAGTACGCTGCCTATGGTTTGACTGTCTTTTTCAAGCTCGGCGACCACATTGGCAGAGTCGTTCAGTTGCTGGGCCAAAGACTGGATCTTATTGATAGTATCTTCAACCTCAACTTGGCCTTCCTGGGCATTGTTGTGGGTCTGTTCTGCCTTACCTGCGGCCAGTTCAGTATTCTTGGCAATCTCGTCTATGGTAGCCCCCATCTCGGTGATAGCCGTAGCAACCATATCGGTTTCATTGAGCTGTTTCGACACGCCTTCCGAGGCGCTGATGGCGTTGCGGGACAGCTCTTCACAGGACTGGCGCATGCCATCCACTGATTCGATAACCTGCTCGATCAGCTTCTGGAAACTCTCCACCATACTGTTGAAATGGCGTCCTATCATGCCCAGCTCATCGTTGGAGTCCACATCACAGCGCAGCGACAGATCTTTTTGAAGCTCGATGCGGGAAATGACATCCGTGATACGCTCAACCGGCCTCATAATACTGCGGATAATCATCACAGTACTGACCACCAACAACAACGCAATAAGACCAAATAATGCCAACCCCTGCATGAAGCTGTGCTGCTGCTCGTTTTCCACCTTGGCTATTGCCAATTCTTTCAGCTTGGTAGATGAGCTTTCCGTGGCAAAGATCGCTTCTCGCAACTGCCCCATCATGCCCTTGGACTCGTCGAGTCCCAGCTGCTGTTCCTTGGCCACCAAACTCTTGAAGCTTTGTTGGTACTTGCTCATCAGTTGCTCAATATTGTTACGAACACTGTAGTCCAGCAAACTGGCGCTCAAGGCTTCATTGAAGCGTTCAATATTGCTATCAAACTTATTGAGGTAGCTGAGATCCCGCCGCAACATAAAGTCTTTCTCGTTACGCCTCAGCTGCAGCATCAACACCATAAGCTCAGGCACGTTATGTTCTGCCACCAAGCTTTCGACATTATGCACCGCAGAGCGTAACTCACCGTAAAGACCAGTCTTGGGATCCAGGCCTATCTCCTGCTGCAATTTCACCACTTCGGTAAACAACTGGCGGTAGTTGGCTAAATCACGGTTAAAGCTGTTTATCGGCGCCTCGGGGAGATCATACTCCTTGAAGATCAGTGCCAGTTCTTGCATCAACTGCGCTGTAGCCTGTGCTTCCTGCTGATGTATCTCAACATACTTGAGATCCTGGCGGCCAAAAAAATCCTTCTCATTCTTGCGCATGCTTAATACTTCTTTATCCAGTTCAACCACTTTCTGGATGGCGATGGACAGTTCTGTCTGCACTGAGCTGGAATATTGCTGCAGTGCAAACATCAATACCAAGGCGCCGATCGAAACGGCGGCACTCAGCAACAACTTATGGCGAATAAGCATGGTGTTACCTCAATAAAAAGAGTCACTCTAAAAAAATAGTCGCAATTCTGTCCCAGTGTCAGTTGAGTTAATCCGGTAACAAAAATGTCATCTTATATTGTCAATGATTAACCTATTTAAAAACAGTCACTAGCCTTGTCACAGTGCAAAAAAAATTAAAAATTTTTCTATTAACTGAGTCAAAAAAACCGAAAGCGCCAAGCATCTGTCATTCAAGGAAGGTTTTAAGGAAGGTGCGAATAAGTCCGAGATGTGAGATCATCGTGTTGTAACCTGAACCCAGAATGAGTAACCGGATGAGCCAGCAACTGACTTTTGCCGACAGTGAGTTTTCCAGTAAACGCCGCCAGACCCGCAAAGAAGTTTTCCTTGGCAGAATGGATGACTTGCTTCCCTGGGACAAATTACTTGGCGTTATCGAGCCTGTGTATCCCAAGGCCGGTAATGGTCGCAGGCCCTATCCGCTGGAAACCATGCTGCGTATTCACTGCATGCAGCAATGGTACAACCTGAGCGATGAGGCCATGGAAGATGCCCTCTATGAAATCGCCTCCATGCGACAATTTGCTCGCCTGTCACTGGATAAAGCCATTCCAGACCGCACTACCATCATGAATTTCCGGCATTTGCTGGAGCAGCATGAACTGGCCCGCAAAATCTTCAGTACCGTTAATCACTGGCTAGCAGAGTGTGGCGTTCTAATGACCCAGGGCACCTTGGTGGATGCCACCATCATTCAAGCCCCCAGCTCTACCAAAAACAAACACAACAGCCGTGATGAAGACATGCACCAGACCAAGAAAGGTAACCAGTGGTACTTCGGCATGAAAGCGCACATTGGCGTGGACGCCAAAAGTGGCCTGACCCACAGTCTGGTGACCACGGCGGCTAACGAGCACGACCTCAATCAGGTTGGCAAGTTACTGCATGGCGATGAAGAATTTATCTCAGCCGATGCTGGTTATCAGGGGGCCGAAAAGCGCGATGAGCTCAGCGATGTCAGCGCAGACTGGCTTATCGCCAAGCGTCCCGGCAAAGTGAATGCATTGAAGCAACACCCGCGCAAGAACAAGCTGGCCATCCGTTACGAATACCTGAAAGCGAGTATCCGAGCGAAGGTTGAGCATCCATTTCGGATAGTAAAATGTCAGTTTGGTTTCGTCAAAGCCAGGTACAAGGGGCTGGCTAAAAACGACAGTCAACTGGCGATGTTATTCACCCTAGCGAACCTGGTTCGAGTTGACCAATTGATACGGGCACAGGCGAGATCTACCTGAAATGAGGAAATTGGCCTGAAACAGGGCCAAAATCAGCCACGAAGAGACGATTTTGGGCTGAAAATTGGAAAATTGAGCCACAGGACGTCGATAAAGGACGGTTTGGGGCGTCATATCGGGAGCTGCGGACCACTTAATCGCAGCTTCCTTAACCCGACAAACAGCGATTGCATGCGATATTCAAAAATCAGAAGTGAACCCAATAAAAATCTAAGGTTCCCCAATGACTCCCTTATCACAGGTTAGTGTCGTGCTCAGGTTGCCAAACACAATAGCTTTCCTGGGGGCTCCCCGGCCTCCCAGGGAACGGAAAGCAAACAACTGATTTCAGTGAAGCTTGTTTAAGGGATATGCAAATAACCAAATAAAGAAAACATCGAGCAGATTGATTAATCCACCAGATAAATTTTTTGGATTTTTTTTATTCTTTTTTAAACCTTTTAAGCGGGTCAAACTATCCAATTACCATGACTCGCCCAAACCATTAAGGACCAAACCATTAAGGACAGCCCAGTGAATGCCAGCCCACAGCTGACAGAAACCAGATACCAGCAAGAAGTGGACTTCCCGCTGGTGCAGCGTGCCCGTTTGGGGGACAAGCTTGCCTTCGCCGAGCTCTACCGCCTGCACCATGGCAGAGTCTATGCATTGTGTTTGCACCTGGCCGGCCAGGTGCCACTGGCAGAAGAGATGACCCAGGACTGCTTTATCCGAGCCTGGGAGAAGCTGGACCAATTCCGCGGTGAAAGCAAATTCAGTACCTGGCTGCACAGCCTGAGCGTCAATCAGGCATTGAGTAGTTTGAAAAAACAGCGCAGCTTCTGGGCCAGATTTCTGCCGGTGACCACAGAGGCAGACACAGAAGAATCAACCACAACCCACACGGAGGAAACCTCTGTATTGGAGCGCAAGATCCTCAAGTTACCCGAACGGGCCAGAGTCGTGTTTGTGCTGTTTGCCATTGAGGGCTACAGCCATGAAGAGATAGCCGCCATGATGGGCACAAGTACCGGCACCAGCAAGGCGCAGTACCACAGGGCAAGAAACTTGCTTCAGGAGATGTTGTCATGAACAAGCAGCCAACATTGGAACAACTGATAGAACAACTGCCACGGGAAAAAACACCCGAGCGCGACCTCTGGCCTGAAATCGCCGCCAGGCTGGAACAATCTCAGCCACCCAAGGCCGCAAAATCCAGCAACGGCTGGCGTAATCTGGCTATCGCCTGCAGTCTGCTGTTGGTATCCCTGCTCGGCTATCAGGGATTGCAGCAAACCCAAAGCCGTGTCGACCCACAGATGCTGGCCATGCTGGAGCAGTTACAGTATCAACACCAACAACAGGTGAAACAACTGGAAGCCAGTGTCAATTTCGGCCAATGGCAAAAGGTCAGCATGACCACGCCGCTCAGTCGCGGCATAGATGAACTCAGGGAAGCCGCAGCGCAGATATTCCAGGCACTAAAACAAGACCCGACCGATCAACAACTTTGGCAACTCTGGCTTTGGGTACAGCAAAGGGAGATAGAACTGCTCACCCGGGGTGAACAACTGCCCACTCAACTCGATCAACAAGGAATCAGCATATGAACAAGATATCACTAACCCTACTCTCTTCAGCCCTGCTGCTGAGCCCGGTATTGCATGCGGCCGAGAAGGTCGATCAAAGTGCGGCGCTGGAGTCCGGAGCTAAATTGAATATCAAGATCCAACGGGGAGAGGTGAAGATCCGCAGTTGGGACAAGGCTGAAGTCGCCATCAAGGGCAAGCTGGATGAGCTCAGTGAAGGCCTGGTGTTTGGTCAGCAGGGCGGCAGCTTTGTTATCGAAGACAAGCTGCCCAAGAGCTATAACAGCCGGGACAAAGACGGCTCAAAGCTGGAGATCTTTCTGCCCGCCACAGTCAATATGAAGCTTAAAGGCGTTTCCGCCGATTATGACCTGCAAGGATTGGAGGGTGAGATCAGCTCGGCCAATGTCAGTGGTGATATCAAGGGCCAGGATCTCAAAGGCAATCTGCAACTGACCACGGTATCCGGCAGTATCCACACCCAGAGCAACCAGGGTGAACTGTATCTGGAAACCGTTTCCGGCGACATTGAGGATAAACAGAGTCTGGGCAAGGTGAGTTATCGCCTGGTGAGTGGCAAACTGAACGCCGAGAGTGATGCCATAGAAGTGGAGCTGGATCAGGTCTCGGGCAAGAGTCAGTTGACCCTGAAGGCTCCCGAGTCACTCAAGGCCAGAACCGTCAGTGGCGACTTGAGTATTGCCATGCAGAGCCTGGCCGGCAATGCCCATGTCGATAGCGTCAGTGGCGATATTGAACTCAAGTTTGCCAAACTGCCGAATGCCGCCTTTGATATCAGCGGTGGCCCAGGTGGCAAGATTGACAACCAACTGACTCAGGACTCACCGAAAAAAGCCAAGTACACCAAGGCTGAATCGCTGCAGTTCCAAAGCGGTTCCGGCCAGGCCGATGTCAGTATCAACACCATCAGTGGCCGGATTAAACTGCAGCAATAATCAGCGGTATCGCACCAAGGCCTCCGGCTGGCCTTGGTGCTTTTTTTCAGCCTACCGAGGCTATCTCGGCTTCGGTCAGATAACGCCACTCGCCGGGTTCCAGTTCACTATCCAGCTCTATGGCGCCGATTGACTCACGATGCAGGGCTTCCACTTTATTGCCCACAGCGGCAAACATACGTTTCACCTGATGATATTTACCTTCGGTAATAGTCAGCAAGACTTCGGTCGGGCTAATCAGCTGCAACTGCGCCGGCCGGGTCAGCCCCTCTTCCCGGTGCAGCGCCAGGCCAGCGGCAAATTGTGGGATCAAGTCTTCAGTAACTGGGCTGGCCAGCCACACCCGGTAGCGTTTGCCGCATTCCTTCTTGGGAGAGGTTAGCTTGTGCGACCACTGGCCATCGTCGGTAATCAACACCAAGCCCGTGGTATCGGCATCCAGGCGCCCGGCAATGTGCAGGCTCTCGGGCTTTTCTATCTCCAGTAGACTGATGACCGAAGGATAGACCTCATCCACGGTTGAGCATATGGTATCGACCGGCTTATGCAACATCAGATATCTGTTGCCTATCAAGCTGATAGGTTCACCATCGAAACACACTCTCATGCCATCACGCACCTTGAAGCTGGAGTCCTTGACGATTTCACCATCGACACTGATTTCACCGCGGTGCAGCGCCTTCTTGGCCATGGAACGGGTCAGCTCTGTAGACTCACAGATAAATTTATCTAAACGCACTTGGCTATCCAACCTCTTGAGTTATGCCGTGTCAATTGCGCGCCATTATGGAGCCTGACAGGCTAAAGGGCAAAGACTGTCAAACGCTCACTCAAATAAGCGCCTGTAACCTTTGCTTACAACTCCCGCGGCGCCGAGGCTCGCTGTCATCGCTGCGGGACTTGTTTACATTCCCACACAGGCCTTAACATAGGCATCACTGCGGTTTTTCCCGAACAAACGGGTGTGCAGCCAATCTGATAAAAATGTCCCCTCGCGGGACACCAAAGAACAAAGAAAAGGAAACAGCATGAGAAAAGTACTCATTGGGGGATTGTGTGCCTCACTCATCGCAGGCCTATCTGCCTGTAATGACAAAACGGCTGAGACCCAGGCTGAAACAGCCAAACAGCCGGAAGTCGCCAAAACCGCAACTGCCGCCGCCGTCAGCCAAGCCCTGGGCTCGGGGATTGAATTTGCCAACTTTGACAAGTCTGTTCGTCCTCAGGATGACTTCTATACCTATGTCAACGGCGGCTGGATCAAGAACACAGAGATCCCGGCAGATCGCACCAGCACAGGCGCATTCTATGACCTCAGGGAAAAATCCCGTGACGATGTCAAAGCCATTATTGAAGAAGTGGCGCAGAGCAAAGATCTCAAGCCCGGCAGCGACGAGCAAAAAGTGGCCGATCTTTACCGCTCCTTTATGGACAGCGATACGCTCAACCAGCTGGGGATCAAGCCACTGGAGAGCGAGCTGGCAATCATAGATGCCATCAAAGACAAGCAAGCACTGGCGGCCTACTTCGGCAAGAGCCAAATTCTCGGTGGCGGCACGCCCATGGCCTTCTATATAGATGTTGATGCCAAGGACTCCAGCCGCTATGCCACCCATATCTGGCAATACGGCCTGAGCCTGCCGGAGAAAGACTATTACTTCAACGAAGGTGAGCGTTTCGTCAACATCCGCAAGGCCTTTGTTGAGCATATCGTCAAGATGTTCACCCTGGCCGGTTTTGCCGAGCCACAACAAAGCGCCGAAGCCATCATGAAGCTGGAAACCGCCATCGCCGCCAAGCATTGGGATGTGGTTGAAAGCCGTGACAGCACCAAGACCTACAACAAATTTGAGGTCAAAGAACTGTCAACATTGGCGCCGGACATCGACTGGAACGCCTACCTGACTGCGCTTGGCGCCGACAAGCAAGCCGATATCATCATCAATCAGCCCAGCTTTATCGAAGGCCTGAACCAGATAGTCAAAGACACAGATCTGGCTACCTGGAAGACATATATGCGCTGGCAGCTGTTGACCCACTTCGCCTCAGATCTGAGCGAGCCGCTGGATAAAGAAAACTTTGAGTTCTTCGCCAAGACACTCAATGGCCAGCAAGAACAGGAACCTCGTTGGAAGCGCGGTGTAGCCAAGGTCAACAGCCTGCTGGGTGAAGTCGTGGGTAAAGTATACGTCAAGCGCCACTTCGCCCCTGAAGCCAAGGAGCGGATGGAGCATCTGGTGGAAAACCTGCGCGGTGCCTACGCCGACAGCATAGATGAACTTGAGTGGATGGGCGCAGACACCAAAGTCGCCGCCAAGGAAAAACTGGCCAAGTTCAACCCGAAAATCGGCTATCCCGACAAGTGGGAAGACTACAGCAAGCTGACTATCAAAGCTGACGACCTGGTCGGTAACGAGATCCGCGCCGGTGAAGTGGAACATCAGAAGCAACTGGCCAAGTTGGGCAGCCCCATAGACAAGGGCGAATGGCACATGACGCCACAAACCGTCAACGCCTACTACAACCCGACCATGAACGAAATCGTGTTCCCGGCCGCCATCTTGCAGCCACCTTTCTTTAATATGGCTGCCGACGATGCCGTCAACTATGGTGGTATAGGTGCGGTTATCGGCCATGAGATGGGTCACGGCTTTGACGATCAGGGTGCCAAGTTCGACGGCGAAGGCAATATGCGCGACTGGTGGACCGAACAAGACCTGAAAGAGTTTGCCGCCCGCGGCAAGGCGCTAATCGCCCAGTATGACGGCTACTATGTGTTTGACGACCTGCACGTTAACGGCAGTCTGACCCTGGGTGAAAACATCGGCGATCTCTCTGGTGTCACCATAGCCTACAAGGCCTACAAAAAATCCTTGGCGGGCAAAGAGGCTCCGGTAATCGACGGTCTGAGCGGTGATGAACGCTTCTTCCTCGGATTCGCCCAAATCTGGCGTGCCAAGATCAAAGAGGAAGCCATGCGCAACCGAGTGGCCACAGATCCTCATTCACCGGCCAAGTTCCGCGCCATAGGTTCACTGTCCAATATGCCGCAGTTCTACAGCACATTTGACGTGAAGCCAGGTGACGGCATGTATATTGAACCGGCCCAGCGTGTGAAAATCTGGTAATTTTACGCTTGCCAACAAAGGCGCCTCAAGGCGCCTTTCTTTTTAGATGAATAAAGTTTCATTTGAGGTTCAGCAAGGGTTCAGAGCCAAGTGCTACATTGGAGTCAAAGCCACTTAGAAGTCATTCTGGATGCGAGGCCCCATGACCCGATTATTCCGCACTTTCCTGGTTTTCCTGTTATTGCTTTCGGCGCGCACCGCCTACGCTCAGCCTTCAGAATATGAAGCTGAACCAAGAGACGACAGCGGCTACAGCCAGCGCCAAAACTCGGCCCTCCCATTCAATGCCCTCAAGAAACAAAGCTTCAGCGCCCCAAGGCAGCCCGTTTCCAGCCTCAATGCCCTCTATCAGCAGGCACCTATGGCACAAAATGAACTCCACAGTCTCCTGTCACAGATAGCCAATCAGAGCCAGACCGAGCTGCAACTGGCCAAGGTGAAAGAGCGTCAACGGGCCGAAGCCAAGGTGGCGCACAAGCTGAATAACGACCCTGCCGCCCTAACAGATCTGGTGCGAGCCACCCTGATAGCCGACAGCCTTGATGATCTGCAGCTGGCCTTTGACACCCTGAATCAACAGGCCAATGTGCTGCAGGTCAAAGACAGGTTTGCCCAGCCCAAGGCCTCCGGCTATCGGGATATCAACCTGCTGCTGCAGCTGCCGAAAAGTGGCCTGATTGCCGAAGTTCAGTTGCACTTAAGGAAGATTGCCGCCATCAAAAACGGCGCCGAGCACCAAGTCTATGAAGCAGTGCAGGCGATGGAACATAAGGCTGCCCGCGAGCAAAGGCCTTTGAGCGAGCTGGAACTGGCAAGGATCCAGAAGCTGCGCCAGGAATCACACAAGCTGTACCACAAGGCCTGGTTGGGTTATAAACGCCAACAAACCCAGACTCTTGGCATAGAAAATACCATAGTCGCCTGACAAAGCTTGTCAGCGGCCAACAAGCCGCTATACTCCAGCGCATTGACCCTCGGCCAAAGCGTAAAATCATGCATGAAATCATAGAGCAACTGCAGGAACTGTCAGAGCAGGTTCCTGTACCGCTGGATCTGCCCGGCTTTGACGATCTGGTGGATATCGAAGAGCAAATACTCATCCCTTTGCCTGCGGAGCTGAAAGAATATCTGCTGCATGCCAGCGATGTTATCTATGGCAGCCTGGAGCCGGTGACCGCTGCCGATCCCCACTCCCACACCTATCTGCCGGAAGTGACCTCCTATGCCTGGTCGCTGGGAATGCCCAGAGATCTGATTGCCATCTGCCAAACCGGTGATGACTTTTACTGCATAGATCAGGAAGGTGTGGTCTACTTCTGGAACCAGGACGGCCTGGATGAAGAAGATTGCTGGGAGTCACTCTGGCAATGGGTCGAAGACGTCTGGCTGCAAAGCTGACACAGGTCGGCATTCCCTAGGCGCCACGCCATCAGACACATAGAAAAAACAGGAAGCATTATGTCCAAACAATATCCGCTCAACGCCATCGAGTTTCAGTGCCTGCGCCAATCTCTTGGCTTGGGCACCGCCCAGGCCGCCGAGTTGCTGAAAGTCGATGAAGCCGAGTTGCTCTCCTGGGAAACGGGCGAGGCGCAGGTAAGCGAACTGGCCCAGAAAAAACTGCTGGAAATCGACGATATTATCGAGATGCAGGTGCTAAACACCTGTGATGGTATCGAGGCCATGTTCAAGAAAGAACCCAAGCGCCGTTTGGCCTTTGTGGTTTATCCCACCCAGGCGATTTACACCCAGTACAACCCTGAGTTTTTAAGCTCGCTGCCACTCACTGAGCTGTACAACACCGCCGCCTGGCGGATCAAGAAAGAGTGCAAACTGGTACTGGAAGTGGATATCAGCCTGGTGCCACTGGATGTGGAATCCTACAAGGCCTTCAGAGAGCAGCAAGGCGGGCTGGGTGAGAGCCGCGAAAGCCGCGCCAAGTGGGCGGCCGCACAGCTCTGAAATATCACGGCCCCAAAATACTGCGGCTTTAAAACCAGAGTTTGATTAATCAGTTAAATTGGCGCTGGCTTTGTCCAGCGCCTTTTTCATGGCCGGACGCAGGTTAAGCCTGTCTCGGTAAGCCGCCAGTTTGGGCGGGATCTGTTGCTCAAAAATGGTGGCCCAGTTCAGGGTATGGGCCAGCAGTATATCGGCCACAGTCAATTCATCACCGAGCAAAAATGGGCTATCAGGCAGCCACTGCTCGGCAATGGCCGCGGCCTTGTTGAACTCCCATACGGCCGTGGCTTGAATCGCCGCCACCCGCTGCTCCTCCGGCAAGGCAAACCTGTGCTTGCCCATGGTCCATAACGGCTGCTCCAACTCGGTTATCACAAAGCTCAACCATTGATGATGATGCCCGGAGGCTGCCGTGCCTGGCTTGGGCAACAGACGCCCCTCACCGTAACGCTCGGCCAGATAGAGCATAATGGCCGCCGATTCGGTCAATACCAGACCGTCATCCTCGAGCACGGGGATTTTGCCGCAGGGATTAAGCGCCAGGAACTCAGGAGTGCGGTTCTGCTGCTTGGCCATATCAACAAAGTGAAACTCCCAGGGCAGTTCCAGCTCTTCCAACAACCAGGAAACCCGCAGCGCCCGGCTTCGCGGTGTGCCATAGAGTCGAATCATATTACTTTCCTTAAATTGCCCTGTCGCCATAGGCAATGGCTAACGCAGGTATGGTGGCAGAAAAGGCGCCCGCAGGCGCCATGATGATAAGGTCAACAACAAGATACTCCCACTGCCTCAAGCTTGTCACTCTGTCCCTGTTTCTCGGCTCTTGTCTCTCACTTCTTATCTCAACTCTCCAGCATCCGGCCCTTGCCAGTTTGCCATCAAGGGCCGGGTGCCTGCCTCAGAAGTTAAGACTGACCTTGGTGTAGATGAAACGGCCTCTGGGATTATGCACAGACATCACATAGCCATAGAGATCCGCATCACCATCGCCTATGGCAAACGGCGGCTCCTCATCCAACAGGTTGTTGACCCCGAGCGTCCACTTGAACATCTCGTTGAAACGATAGGAAGCCTGCAAGTCCACCAGGAACTGGGCATCCACCATACGTGACTTGTTCTCGGTAAAGTCGAGGGCGCCGTCGAAGTTGATGTCCGGCGTATCTTCAAATTCGCCTATGTAGCTGACATTGAGGTTGGCGGCAAAGTCGCCCATGGTCCAGTTAGTGCTGGCCAGCCAGCGGTACTGGGGATACTCATATTCGCCGGTATAATCCAGGCCGTCCTTTTCAAACTTGTCCAGATAGCTCCACTCAAGACCAAACTTGAGATCGCCATAGCTGTCCAGTTCCAGACCGTAGTGAGCCGAGATATCCAGGCCCTGTGCCTCCTGGGAGCTTAAGTTAACAAAGCTTGAGTGAATCACATCAAGCACCCCGAGCGGCTCGCCACCGGCAGGGGGCAGGCGCACACAGATAGCGCTGTTTTGATCATTACAGTTGGCGGCATAGATATCGCCCAGAGGCTGCTCATCTATCTTATTGTCCTGGGTGATGTTCCAAATATCGAAGCCGATATCGAACTTCTGGCTCGGCGCCCAGATCATGCCTATGTTCCAGGTTTCCGACTCCTCCGCGTCCAGATCCGGGTTACCGGCAAATACCGTGTTGTAATCCAGCACCTCACAGTCGGCCTCTGAGATACCCTGAGCGGCGCAGGCATAGGTGTCTTTAAAGAAGTTACTCTTTTCCGAAGGGCCCAAGCCTATCTGGGCCAGCGATGGCGCCCGGAACCCCTGGGCCCAGGAGGCGCGCATGCTCAAGTCTTCTGTCATGCCCCAATGGAACGCCACCTTGGGATTGGTGGTGGAGCCAAAGTCGCTGTAATGATCGTAGCGCCCCGCCAGTTGCAGCTCGAAGCTGTCAGTTACCGGAATGGAAAACTCCAGGTAGGCGGCATACTGATCGCGCTCGGCCGCGGCGGAAACAGCTTCAGTCCCGAAGATAAGCCCGCGCTGGAACTGCTCATCGGGCACATCGCTGACATCCTCTTCACGATATTCCATCCCGGCGGCCAGCATGATATCCCTGTCTGCCAGGGTAAAGGCATGCCCCGAAATGCTGGCATCATAGGCGGTAATATGTGACTTGCCCTGACGCACCAGACTGGTGGTAATGGCATCTATCACTTCGGGTGAGTTGATGGTGCCGCCAAAGGGGTTGTAGTTGCCGAGATTGATTTGCTCCTGCAGATAGTCCACCCGCACCCAGCCCTGGCTGCGATCCCCTGTCTGGGTCGACTCACTGCGCCCCTTTTGGGCCGAGACTTCCCAGTCCCACTCCTTGAAGCTGCCGCGCAGACCGGCCACCAATCTCAAGCTGTCGGACTCGATATCCCAGCGGCGGGGACCGGCATCCACTGTGCGGAAGCGGCCTATGTCAATGTCCTGACCAAAAGGATTGTTGGGATGTGAACCGGGAACCGTCAAACCGGCAGTTTCATCCAGCGGTGTGGCGGCACCACCGGCCTTGGAGGTATTGTGCTGAGCCGCCAGCTCCAAAAAGGCGGTCAGGGAATCACTCAGGTGATACTCAAACTGACCTATGGCGCCTATGCGCTCGGCCTCGGGGATCACCAAGTTATAGGGGCCATAATCGAACAGGCAGCTGCCGCTCGATGTGGCGGAATCGGCCGGACAAGCCGGATCTATGGTCTTGACACCATTGACATAGAAATACCCCGGAAAACCCCGGGAAGAACGGAAATCCTCCCCGCCCCAGGGCGACTGATTGGCGGTACCAAACTGCCCCATCTCATCGGCGCTCAGGGTCGAGTTGCTGAAATAATCCAGGATCACAGACGCGCTGCCCTTGTCACTCATGGTGCCCCACACCAGACTGGCGGTCTTTTCGTTGTAATTGGGGCCATCTGTGGCGCCATAGCCGAGATTGACTTCAATGCCTTCGATGTTTTTCCTCAGCACTATGTTGACCACCCCGGCAATGGCATCCGAGCCATAGATGGCCGAGGCGCCGTCCTTGAGTATATCTATCCGCTCAATGGCCGATACGGGAATGCTGTTGATATCGACAAAAGAATTGCTGACCCCTTCGGCAAAGGCACTGATGGAAACCCGGCGACCATTGATCAGCACCAGGGTCGCATCCGGCCCCATGCCACGCAGGCTGATGGCGGCGGCACCGTTGGCGGTAGAGTCCTGGCTGTTGCCGCGGGTGGAGAAAGTGCCGGCCCCGGCCGCCGGCATCCTTTCCAGCAACTGCTGCAGGTTGTCGTAGCCCATGTTGGCAATATCTTCTTTGCCTATGGATTGAATGGGCGATGGGCCTTCCATATCGGTACGTTTGATCCGCGAGCCTGTGACTTCGATGCGCTCCACAGACTCCTCGGCCGCGAAGGACTCTCCGGCAGAGGTCAAGGCAAGCGCCGCGGCGCAGGCACTCAGGGTGAGGTGAGGTCTATTCATAATCATCCCTAATTTCTTCAGTTGTTTTTATGGAAAACAACCACGACTACAAACTTCCGTGTTGTCATATATTTTTAACATTTACCAATTCAACTTAACTCTTTAATATCTAAAGTCAATGCCTCTAACTGGGGTAAATTTGATTTTACTGATATAGGAAGTCGTCATGTCCACAGCCGCCGCGCCACTGCTTCAGGCCCGCTTTGCCGATAATCTCGCCAATATGAGCGCCAAG
The DNA here is from genome assembly GCF_037953065.1 of Shewanella chilikensis. NCBI lineage: Bacteria > Pseudomonadati > Pseudomonadota > Gammaproteobacteria > Alteromonadales > Shewanellaceae > Shewanella > Shewanella chilikensis. The sequence goes on from NZ_CP149966.1 coordinate 3,676,371, forward strand.
CTGACCAAGCGTAAGCTAGTAGTGCGCCGCGGCCTGCTGACCCGCACCGAAAATACTGTGCCCTTGGATAAAATCACCGACATGGCGCTTATTCAGGGGCCACTGATGCGCCTGTTCGGTCTGAAGAAACTCAAGGTGGAAACCGCCGGACAATCCGGCAATAACGCCCTGATAAGCCTGGTTGGCATAGTCGATGCCGACGGATTTCGCGCCGCTGTGCTGGCACAAAAAGAGCATTTGGATCACAAGGAGCCCAACTCAAATGGACATGACAGCAACCATGAGCAGCTGATGTTACTCAGGGAGATCCGCTCCTCGCTGGTCAATATCGAATCCTTACTGGCCCGGGAAAAGAGCGCGCCATGAATGACACCATGCTGAATCGAAAAGGTTTTTCTTTCACTCACCTTAGGCACTTAATGGCCGCCATGGGCCCGGGCGTACTGGTGGCCGCAGCGGCCATAGGCGCCTCGCATCTGGTGGCTTCAACCCGTGCCGGCGCCGAATTTGGCTGGCAGTTGGCCTGGCTGGTGGTGCTGGTCAATTTGCTCAAATATCCCTTCTTTGCCGCCGGAGCCAGATACACGGCGGCGACCGGCGAGAGTCTGCTTGAGGGCTATCTCAAGCAAGGAAAGGGCTATCTGTGGCTGTTCAGTCTGCTCAATCTTGTTGCTGCCATTGCCAGCACCGCCGGGGTCAGCATGCTGAGTGCCGCCATGCTGACTCAGTTTGTGCCGCTCGGCATAGATATTCTGTCTTTTATCGTGCTCTGCGCCAGTTTGCTGCTGTTATTGCTTGGGCGCTACAGCCTGCTTGATCGCATGACCAAAGTTGTGATGGCGCTGTGACCCTGGGCACTCTGACAGCCGCGGCCATGATGCTGGGGGTGGAGTCTGTGCTGGATAAAGACTTCGTCTCCCCCTCTCCCTGGCAATGGGCTTATCTTGGTTTTTTGATCGCCATGATGGGCTGGATGCCGGCACCGATTGAAGTCAGCGCCTGGAACTCACTTTGGCTGCTGGAGAAACAGCGCATCAATCAACAGCAGGCCGCTCTGAGCGCTGCCCAGGCCAGGTTGGATTTCGATATCGGCTATTGGCTCACCGCCCTGCTGGCACTGGTGTTTCTCAGCCTGGGGGCCGGAGTCATGCATGGCTCGGGAGCCTCCTTTGCCGACTCGGGAGCCCAGTTTGCCGGGCAGTTGATCTCCCTCTACGCCAGCGTGCTCGGGGAGTGGAGCCGTATGCTTATCGCCTTGGTGGCGCTGCTGTGTATTTTCTCCACCACTGTCACTGTGCTCGATGGTTACAGCCGCACCCTGGATGCCGGTTGGCGCCTGCTGCTTGAGCGCCGCCCCAGCGGTAAACGCCTGGCTGGGATCATGCTGGTTATGTCGCTGCTGGCCTTGCTGCTGATCCTGTTCTTTAAGGGTGCCTTGCTATCACTGTTGGAATTGGTGATGATCCAGGCCTTTATGACTACCTGTATTTTTGCCTGGTTGAATCTACGGCTGATGAGTTCCAAAACCCTGCCGACTGAGGCCCGTTACGGCAGGGGCATGCAACTCTGGGGCTGGCTGGGACTCGGTTACCTGTTTGGCTTTGCGCTGCTGTTTATCTATTGGTATTGCTACATCAAATAAGGAAGTTGCATGAACTCCTCACCGCTGGCGCAGCCGCGCTTTTTAGGGCCAAACCTCTCATCGACAGTCAAAGGCATCACCATGGCCTGCCTGCTGGGATTCACTTTAAGCCTGAGCGCGGCGCCAGGGCCCGAACAAGAGCCGGCACCAGGTAAGGGTTCGGCGCCATCTGTCTGCCACAGCGAAGAGCTGACACGACAACTGCAGCTGATAATCAAGCAAAACCCCCTGCCCTTCAGCGGCGTAATCGAGTTGAGGCAAGGTAAAAAGACACTGCTGAGCCATGCGGCCGGAGAAAGCCAGGGCAAACCCATCACCTCTGATAGCCAATTTGTGCTGGGTTCACTGTCAAAGCAAGTGTTTGCCGTCTTGGTGATGCGGGCGATAGAAAGAGGCGATTTCAATCTCAATGACAGCGCCGCCACCCTGCTCGGCAAAGAGGCCGAACTGGATCCGGCCATCACAGTTGCCATGTTGCTGAGCCACACATCCGGCATAGGCATCCAAGGACAAGCCTTGCTGTTCACCCCGGGCAGCGATTTTAAATACAGCAATGACAATTATTGGCTGCTGGCCGAGATCCTCAAGCGAAAAGGCAGCAGCGGTACTCAATTGCTGCAGCGCTTCTTTGATGCCGAGGGGCTTGAGCTCAAGGCCCGCACCGGCAGTATTGAAAGTATCCAGGAACAGTTACCCCATCTGGCGATAGGAAGAACCGAGACAGACAGCGGCTTTGAGAGCGTGGCCGAGCAGTTGACCCTCACAGATAAGCTGTTGGCCAGCGGCGCCCTTATTGGCTCCACCTCTGCCTTTGCCGACTTTCAGCAGGCCCTGCATCAGGGGCAACTGCTTAGCCGTGGCGGCTATTTGCAGTTGCTGGCGCCGAGAGGCAAACGCCCCCATCGTTGGGGCGAGCTGAATTATGCCGCCGGAATACAACTGAGCCCTGAGTTGCCCCTGGAGTTCAGCCACAGTGGTTACATAGCGGGTTATATCAGCACTGCGATTTATTATCCGGACTCGGGCTTCAATCTGGTGGTACTGGAAAACACCTCTTGGTCACTCAAAGATATAGGCCGGGTGTTCGCCCTTCACGACAAGCTGCGACAGGCGGTGCGCGAAACGGCCGCGAACTGTCCACTGGAAAAAGCGGCAAATCTGCCCGGCTTTTAGGTATAATGCCGCAATATTGCGGAGCCTCCGCGCCTAACGCACCTAAGTCAATCGCCAGACAGTGTTAAAACTAAGCCGGGAGTCAAACCGGCCCAGGGACATTCATGACCAACAACGATATTCTGCGCCGCTTGCGCTTTGTCTTTAATTTCAACGACTCCAAGGTATTGCGTCTCTACGCCAAAATGAAGCGTGAAATGAGTGAAGCTGAGCTGGCCGGCCTGCTCAAGAAAGAAGATGAAGAAGGGTTCCGTCCCTGTGACGATCGTACCCTGTGCCAGTTTCTCGATGCCGTGATCATCGACAAACGCGGCCTGCGTCCCGGCAGTGGCATTCCGCAGCCGCTGCCCAGCCTGAACAACAACATCATCTTCAAGAAACTCAGAATCGCCTTGGAACTGAAAGAAGAAGATATTATTGCCATTCTTGAACTGGCCAACTTCCGTATCGGCAAGGCTGAGCTGAGCGCCCTGTTCCGCAATCCTGAGCACAAGCATTACCGCTACTGTGGTGATCAGTTGATGCGTAACTTTATCAAGGGCTTGTCACTTAAATACCGCGGCAAATAAGCCAACAAGCAACAGCAGCTATCTCCTTTGGAACCAGGCATCCGCCTGGTTCTTTGTTTTGTGTCATTCCCCCCCTTAGGCTCAGACCAACCCGGTTTGCCGCGTTTTAAACAAAATTTTTGCTCAAGCCCTCGCCCACAGGCAACAAAGATCACATTTCGTGGTAATCTATGCGGATTTAGATCACAGCCCGTCATCCACCAACAAAGAACATAAAAGGTTAGCCATGGACGATAATAAACGCCCCTTATATCTGCCTTTTGCCGGTCCGGCTATTCTCGAAGCGCCGTTGATCAACAAAGGTAGTGCATTTACCGAGGAAGAGCGTATTTTCTTCAACCTCGAAGGCCTGGTGCCCTACGTGATTGAAACGATCGAAGAGCAGGCCTCACGTGCCTACGATCAGTTCAAGAACTTCAGCAATGATCTGGACAAGCATATCTATCTGCGCAATATCCAGGACACCAACGAGACCCTCTTCTATCGTCTGGTTCAGAATCACATCACAGAGATGATGCCTATCATCTACACCCCAACCGTCGGATTGGCCTGTGAACGCTTCTCCAAAGACTACCGCCGTAACCGCGGCCTGTTTATTTCCTATCCGAATAAGGATCGCATCGACGACATCCTCAACAACTCCACCCGTCACAAGGTGAAGGTAATAGTGGTTACCGACGGTGAGCGTATTTTGGGGCTGGGCGATCAGGGGATCGGCGGCATGGGTATCCCGATTGGAAAGCTGTCGCTCTACACCAGCTGCGGCGGCATCAGCCCGGCTTACACTCTGCCCATTACCCTGGATGTAGGAACAGATAACCCGCATCTGCTGGAAGATCCCATGTATATGGGTTGGCGCCACCAGCGCATAGGCGGCGAAGAATATCTGGAATTTATTGAAGCCTTTATGCAGGCAGTTCATCGCCGTTGGCCCGAGGCCTTGATCCAGTTCGAAGACTTCGCCCAGAAAAACGCCATGCCGCTGCTGGAGCGTTACAAAGATAAATACTGCTGTTTCAATGATGACATTCAGGGAACCGCCGCCATCACAGTTGGCTCACTGCTCGCTGCCTGTAAGGCCGCAGGCACTCACTTGAGCCAGCAAAGGGTTGCCTTCCTCGGCGCCGGTAGCGCAGGCTGCGGCATCGCCGAAGCGATTATTGCGCAGATGGTTTCCGAAGGGATCAGTGATGAGCAGGCCAGACGTCAGGTATTTATGGTCGATCGCTGGGGACTGTTGCAGGACAATATGCCCAACCTGTTGCCATTCCAGCAAAAACTGGCGCAAAGGCGCGAAGAGCTGCAGCTGTGGAGCAACTTCGGTGACAACATCTCGCTGCTGGATGTGGTCAACAACGGCAAGCCGACTGTGCTTATCGGGGTTTCCGGCGCCCCTGGACTGTTCAGCGAGGAGATCATCCGCGCCATGCACAGCCACTGCCCAAGACCGATAGTGTTCCCGCTGTCCAACCCCACCAGCCGAGTTGAAGCTACGCCCAAGGATATTCTGCATTGGACCAATGGCCAGGCGCTGGTTGCCACCGGCAGCCCCTTTGAGCCTGTGGTCATAGACAACCAAACCTATGAAATCGCCCAGTGCAACAACAGCTATATCTTCCCCGGCATAGGCCTTGGAGTATTGGCCAGTGGTGCCAAGCGGGTCTCTGATGAGATGCTGATGGCCTCCAGCCGCGCTCTGGCAGAATGCTCGCCGCTGGCACTCAACGGCAGTGGTTCCCTGCTGCCTAAACTGGAAGAGATCCAGAAGGTCAGCAAGCACATCGCCTTTGCTGTCGGCAAGGTCGCCATCGAGCAAGGCCACGCATTGCCGACTTCCGATGAAATGTTACAACAGGCTATCGAGAGTAATTTCTGGCAGCCTGAGTATCGCCGCTACAAGCGTACTTCCTTCTAAGAGCGTCCGCCCATAAAAAACCGGCATTAAAAATAATGCCGGTTTTTTATTCAGCCATTGGCTATCACATCTCGAATACTGTTGAGTAAACGCCTATCGGTACGGGCCTTTTTCAACTTACGTACACTCTCTTTGAGCGCCGATTGTGAAATACGATCATATATGCCGCTATATTCCTGCTCGGCAATGGCCTCGTCGGTATCCGCCAACTGGGCGATATCCTGGGCCATCAAACTCAGTTGCAACCAGGCTGATGCGATAAAAAAGCCGTGAAAATCGGCTCTCGGCAGCAACTTGGCAGCACTTGGCGGCAACTTGTCCCAAGCCTGTTTGAACTCAGACTCCTTATCGTCCAGCAGTTGTTCAAACAGATTGTCATAGGCTTCTTTCAGCGCCGTCGGCAACTTATCCATAGGTAATACCTGAGAGCAGATATTGATGGCGGCGCTTCGCGCCTGCTGCCGGTACTGAGCATCAACTTGAGTCATTGTTTCTTCCGTCTAAAAGCGATTGGCGGCGAGTATAGCACCGGCATTAAACAGCAATCCATCTCCAATTGGCACCCTGGAAATACAAAAAGTCAGCCAAAGAACGGGGCCAACCGCGCTCAAAACCGGGAAACAGGCATAGGATGAAACCCGGCTTGCTAAGCAAATTTAACGATTTATTGCTGGTCAGCCTATGCCCTGGTGCGTATGCTTAGTAACATAATGTAAACATATCTCTATCGGTAAGCGTGAAGTCATACTTTTTGAAATCAGCCTTCGCTCTGCTACTTTTGTCCGGCATGGTTCCGCTCGCTCTGGCATTGGATAACCCCGAGGCAGATAAGTTATTCAAACTGCTTGAAAATGGGCAGGTCAATAATGTTGCCAAGGTGGAGCAAACTCTGGAGCAAATAGCCCAATTGTTGGCCGATAAAGATCTGGATCGCCAAGTAAGGCTCAGGCGCGCCCGCTGTTGGAGCTATGACACCAATAATAATGCCAAGGTTGATGCGGCAATAGATTACGCCAATACCCAAGTACAGATGGCTGAAAATCAAGCTTATCCGGAAGCCCTGACCGACTTTCACCTATGCCATGGTTGGTACTCTCAACTCAAAGGCAATATGGAGCAGGCCAAAGCCGACTATGACCAAGCCTTACAACAAGCCTACCAACTCGAAGACCGTCGGTTAATCGCGGATGCCCGCAGTATGCGTGGCGCCATGTATTCTTTTCAGGGCAATTTTGCACTGGCATTGGAAGATCTTCTCACCGCCCAACAGCTCTATGAACAACTCAAACTGGATTATTGGAGCCGCTACAACTTGGTTGATCTTGCTACCAGCTTCCGTCGTTTCGGCGATCCGCAGAGCGCACTCAACTATTACCGCCAATTGGAACAGGCTTATCGCCAAGGTGGCCATGAAGAGCAGGCCTATATTGTCAATGGTGAGATGGCCATAGCGCTCGAGGAATTGGGGGACTTTGAAGCGGCTGTGACCAAATTCCAGCAGTCTTACAACTATCTCAAACGACAAGGAATGACTATCGAAGCTGCAGGAGTTTCGGTCAATATGGCAGGTTCACTGTTGAAACTCGACAGAATAGAAGATGCCAAACAGGCGCTGGAGCGTGCCAAACCATTTGTGACCGAGCAACAGGGTGGCTTCTACAGTTTTATGCAACTCTACAGCGCCGATGTGTTGCTGCGCCAAGGTCAGGCGGAACAAGCTATGGTCCCCTTGGCCAAGGCAGAACAAAGTTTTCGGGATATCAGTAATGACAGGGGATTGGCCGAACTCTACCTGCTCAAAAGCGAAATATTTGCCGCACAGGGGCTTTGGCAAGAATCAACAAACGTGCTCAAATCATATATCTCCCTGCATTCTGAACTGGATAATAAGCTTCAGTCATACCGCACCACAGAGATGCGTACCCGCTTCAATGCCGACCGCATGGCAAAAGAAAATCAACGTCTGCTGGAAAGCGAGCGCCTCAAAGAACAGGAGGTGCAGATACTTCAGCAAAACCGCCTGTTGCAGCTGGCGGTGCTGATCCTTGCCAGCATCATTATTTTCATTATGGCGATTCTGGCCTATAAACAAACCGGAAAGTCACGTCAATTTCAGAAGATAGCCCAAACGGATCATCTCACTCAGTTGGCCAACCGACGCTATACCTATCAGAGGGGAGAAGCGTTATTCAATCAGGCCAAACATTCAGGCATACCTATGTCTGTTATTCTGTTTGATGCCGATAACTTCAAGGATATCAACGACCAGTTTGGTCATGATGGCGGAGATAAGGTACTGCAGCACCTGGCGAGCGTAAGCCAAACGCTTATTCGTGAGCAAGATCTACTGGGGCGGATCGGTGGTGAAGAGTTTCTGCTGCTGTTGCCGGAAACCAGTCGAGAAGAATGCCTGAAAATTGCTGAGCGTTTACGTCAAACCTTGGCAGAATCAAGCCCAGAGGCGCTTGCCGGCGAGTCCAGAGTCACTATCAGTGCCGGGGTGGCGACTCTCAATACCGAGTTACAGTTTTCAGAGCTGCTTAAACAGGCTGATAACGCTCTATACCGCGCCAAAAATAAGGGGCGTAATAGGGTAGAAAGCGCCTGAACCTCCCTCACCAATCAGTAATTCAGTGGCTATGCCATAACACTTCAGCCTCAGGCAGTGAGGGCTTTGCTCCAAACCATTCAAAATACAGTGCATCAAATTCGCCACTTAGCTGTAATGCCACCAGCGCCTTGTGCCAGGCTTTAACTCGCGCAGGATCTGTGCCACTGGAGAACGCCAGATACAACCGCAAGTGTGCCAATTCCAGCACAGGCCGCACTGCAGTCAACGGTTGATCCAATTGCCGCAAGACGCCCTTAACCGCGATCTCCGCCTGACACCAATAACGCACCCGCTTATGCAACAACTGTCTGGCCGAATACTGAGGAAAACCTGAGATTAGCAGCCTCTCATCCGCAATATCCCTCAACAATCTTTGCGCCGGAGAGTGACGATAAATAGCAATATTACCCGCCGCAGCCGCCTGTGACAGATCTGCCGGAGTGAAATCATCATCCATGCGGGCATAGAGCTGGATACGGGTTTCGGCAATCGGCCCAACAAAATCAAATTGCTGCCGTCGCTGTTCATCAATAGAAGTGGCAAATAACAGGATATTGGCATGATGAGTTGCCATATTAATGGCGCGGGCCCAAGGCAAGATCTCTATGACTGGCTCGTCATCGGCGGCGGTGACTTTGTAATTCAACGCCTTAACCAGGGCAACGGCATAACCATCAGTTCGTCCTTGGTATTCATAACTCATGGGGGGCCAAGCTTCTGTCAAAAGCCTCAGAGGCGCAAGTCTGGACTCGGGAGGCTCATTCCCGGCCTGGACGAAACCAGCAAGAATGCAGCCACACACAATCAAGCAGGCCCAAAACAGAGGCTTAATTGTCGGCATATGTTTATTCCCCCTCGGTTCCAGCATAGCATCGACAAAAACCAAAATCGCCGTTTGCGGCAACTGTGAGCGATTCAGCTTTACTGATATAATCAGGTTTTTTCCCGGTCAGCCTCTGTTAATGTCTGTTCCTCAACCACCACAATTTGATCCCTGTATGCTTGGTAAGCTTGCCCGCGACATAAAGGCTTGGGGCAAAGAGCTGGGTTTTGCTCAAGTTGGGATCACGGATACAGATCTTCGCCGCGAAGAGCCCAGGCTACAGACCTGGCTCGATAAGGGCTATCACGGTGAAATGGGCTATATGGCCAGCCACGGCATGATGCGGGCCCGCCCGGCCGAACTGCATCCCGGCACTTTAAGAGTCATCTCGGTACGGATGGACTATCTGCCGCCCCAAGCCGGATTTGCTCTCAACCTCAAAGACCCTAACCTCGGCTATATCTCCCGCTATGCCGGCGGCCGTGACTATCACAAGCTGATGCGTAATCGCTTGAAAAAGCTGGGCGAACGTATAGATGAAGCGCTCAAAGCCCTGCAACTTGAAGGCTGTGGCTTTCGGCCCTTCGTCGACTCGGCGCCCATTCTGGAACGGCCTCTGGCAGAAAAGGCCGGGATCGGTTGGACAGGTAAACACTCATTGATCCTCAACCATGAAGCCGGCAGTTGGTTTTTCCTCGGCGAACTGCTGGTGAACCTGCCGCTGCCCGTGGATGTCGCCATAGCCGAAGGCTGCAATACCTGCGTCGCCTGCATTACAAGTTGCCCAACTGGCGCTATAGTCGAGCCCTATGTAGTCGATGGGCGTCGCTGCATCTCTTACCTCACCATAGAACTGGCCGGCAGCATCCCACTGGAGTTTCGGCCACTGCTCGGCAATCGCATCTACGGCTGCGATGACTGCCAGCTGGTATGCCCCATCAACCGTGCCGCCCCCTTGACCGCAGAGACAGACTTTCATTTAAGGCCACAACTGAAACAGCCCAAGCTGCTGGAGCTGTTTGCCTGGAGTGAGGTCGAGTTTTTGAAGAATACCGAAGGCAGCGCCATCCGCCGCATAGGCCATCAACGCTGGCTGCGCAATATTGCGGTGGCACTGGGCAATGCGCCCGGCAGTGAAACCATAGTTGCCGCCTTGCAGGAGCGACTGACAGATGCCTCTGAACTGATCGCAGAACACATAACGTGGGCACTGGCGCAGCAGGCAGAAAAACTCAGCGGCAAGAACACAGCGCCCATTCCCGTCCGTAAGACGGATCGCCTGATCCGGATAGTGGAAAAGGGTTTGCCAAGAGACGCCTGAATTCAAGCCTAATCCAGGGTAAAACCCACCTTGATGGTGACCTGCCAATGAGCGATAACACCGGCTTCCAGGTGGCCACGGGTATCTATCACTTCAAACCAGCGCAGATTGTGCAGCGACTGACTGGCCGCAGCGATGGCATTCTTGACCGCTTCGTCCGAGCTGATGGGGGATGAACCTGTCAGTTCTATTATCTTGTATACATGGCTCATGGGGCTTCTCCTGATAGTTATCTGAGTCCGGTTGGTGACCTGAGTATAGACAGAAATGGTCAATGGCATATTTCCCTTGGTTTCTGTATATTTCTCAGTTGGATAACCATCAGAAAAAATCAAGGGATTGCCATGCAATTAAAACATTCAGGTCCAGGGATAGCCTCATTTGTCACCAGCATATTGAGTGGAATAGCCCTGTTTATTACTTTTATTGTTGCCGGAACCCTGGAAACAACAACACCGGGCGGCATGGATGAAAACTCCATGGAAGCGGTTCTTGTGGGGTTAATGATCATCTTTATGATGTTGGTCTGTCTGGTGTCTTTGGGGTTGGGTATTGGTGGCCTGGTACAAAAAGAGCGCCAGAAAATCTTCGCCATTCTGGGCACAATCTTTTCAAGCTTGATCATCCTGGGCACTGTGGGCCTGATGATACTGGGAATAAGCATGAGTTGAATCTTTACCGCGTTGAAGTCAATCAACATCAGGGGCGCATTGCGCCCCTGACTATTATTAACCACAGAGTTTTATCACCCGAGTCGACGTCGCAACTCCCTGGTGGCATCAACCATGTTCTTCAAAGCCGGTTCGACTTCTTCCCAGTTACGGGTCTTCAAGCCACAATCCGGGTTGACCCAGAGCTGACGCAGAGGAATTTTCTGCGCCGCCTTTTCAATCAGGCTTACCATGGCCTCCACTGTTGGAATATTGGGGGAGTGAATATCATAAACCCCAGGGCCGATTTCATTGGGATAGTCAAAGTCTTCGAAGGCATTCAACAACTCCATCCGTGAGCGCGATGTTTCTATGGTGATCACATCGGCATCCATGGCGGCAATTGCCGCAATAGTGTCGTTGAATTCGCTGTAGCACATATGGGTGTGAATTTGGGTCTCGTCTCTGACACCGGCGGCGCTGAGCTTGAAAGCGGCCACGGCCCAATCGAGATAATGGGCCCAATCGCTGCGTTTAAGCGGCAAGCCTTCCCTAAAAGCCGGTTCATCAATCTGGATAATGCCTATGCCCGCCTGCTCCAATGCCACCACTTCATCGCGTATCGCCAGGGCCAACTGAGTCGCTATCTGTTCGCGGCTGATATCCTCGCGGGCAAAGGACCAATGCAATATAGTCACGGGACCGGTCAGCATGCCTTTCACCGGCTTGTCGGTAAGACTCTGGGCATATTCGGCCCAGTCAACTGTCATCGCCTTGGGACGGGTCACATCGGCGTAGATCAGCGGCGGCTTGACGCAGCGGGAACCATAGCTCTGCACCCAGCCATGTTTGGTAAAACCAACACCGTTTAGCTGTTCACCAAAGTATTCCACCATGTCGTTGCGCTCGGCTTCACCGTGTACCAGCACATCTATTCCCAGCTTGAGCTGACGTTCTATGGTATCTCGGGTCACCTGTTGCAGTTGCTCTGTGTACACAGCATCGTCCAACTCACCCTTGCGCCAGCGGCTGCGAAGGTTACGAATGGCTGCCGTTTGCGGGAATGAACCTATGGTAGTCGTCGGCAACAAAGGCAACTTGAACCTGGCCTGCTGGGCTTGTCTGCGCACCTCAAACTCATGGTTTCGGTCATAATCGGCCGCGCTCAGGGCATCGATTCTGGCACTGAGCTGTTGATTACGCCCCTGCGCCCTGGCCGCGCGCCGATCCCGGCAACGGGCGACCACGGCTTTGGCATTTTCAGTCTCAGGCGCCGCCAAAAGCGCCTTGAGCTCCTGCAACTCGGTAAGTTTTTGCCTGGCGAATGCCAGCAGACTTTTAAGCTCGGGCGCCAGCACGGTTTCCACCTCGAGATCCACCGGGGTATGCAACAGAGAGCAGGAAGTGGCGAGCCAGAGCCTGTCTCCCAAATCACGCGCCAGTGGCGCCAACTGCTCGGCCACAAGATCCAGATCGGCGGCCCAGACGTTACGGCCGTTGATTACCCCAACCGATAACACCTGTTCGGGCGCCAATGCCCCGACAAAGGCCTGCAACTGCTCGGGCGCGGTGACCAGATCCAGGTGAATACCCGCCACCGGCAGTGCCGACAACAGACTTTGATGGTGGGCTACAGTGCCGTAATAGGTTGCCAGCAACAGCTTGAGCGGCGCCGACTTGAGTACGCCGTAGGCCTGATTGAAGGCCTGTTGCCAGTTGTCATCCAGCTCAAGTGCCAGCGCAGGTTCATCCAATTGCACCCATTCAACACCCTGGGCGGCAAATCGGGCCAGAATGGCTTGATAGCATTGCAGCAGCGCCGGCAGCAATGTCAAACGGTCAAACTCTGCGCCCACTGTCTTGGACAGATACAGGAAAGTGACCGGCCCCAGCAGTACCGGCTTGGCAGTGTGGCCCAGCGCCTGAGCCTCGGTCACCTCTTCAAACAACTGCTCCCAGGCAATATCGAAGCGCTGATCTTCGCTGAGCTCAGGCACCAGATAATGGTAGTTGGTGTTGAAGTACTTGGTCATTTCAGACGCCGGCGCATGCTTACCGCTGGGTGCTCGGCCACGGGCAACCCGGAACAGGGTATCGAGATTGACAGCGCCGCCGTCACTGTGACGCTCGGGGATTACCCCCAGAGTCGCACTCAGGGTCAGCACCTGATCATAGTAAGCAAAATCGCCGACCGGTAACAGCTCTACCCCGGCATCAGCCTGCCACTGCCAATGGATGCGCCTAAGCTCCTTGGCAACACTCTGTAGTTCGGCTTGGCTGGACTCACCACGCCAATACTTCTCCAAAGCAAACTTGAGTTCACGTCGACGCCCGATACGGGGAAAACCAAGACTGTTTAATCGCATAATGTATACCATCCTCTGTAAATTGTGCTGCAAGTGACTGGCGACGCCGTAATACAACAAATCAAACTGGGCGTCTGGACGTCTAGAAGTTTATTGTGTTAGTCTCAGCACAGGCAACCGAATTGAATTCAAGGGCAACATGAGCGGCATTCATGTGGAGAGGAAATGATAGAACTGAGACACCTTCGTACTCTGATAGCACTGAAAGAAAGTGGCAGCCTGGCCGGCGCGGCGAAGAAACGCTTTGTCACTCAGTCGGCACTGTCGCACCAGATTAAAGAGTTGGAGACCCGGATTAACTCCCAGGTATTTGTCCGCAAAAGCAAACCTCTAACCTTCACGCTTGAGGGCAGTCGCCTGCTGAGCCTGGCAGAAGAGATACTGCCTCGGGTACAGGAAACCGAATTTGTGCTCAAACGCGGTCTATCTGGAAGCTGCGGCCCATTAAAGGTAGGTATTGAATGCCACAGTTGTTTTCGCTGGCTGATGCCTGTAATGGAAGCCTTTCATCAGTCTTATCCTGATGCCAATCTGGATCTCTCAAGCCGCCACCTGTTCGACTCACTCAATGCGCTGGAAACCGGTGAGCTGGATATAGTGCTAACCTCAGATCCTGTGCCCGGCCATGCCCTTGCCTACCAGCATCTATTTGATTTTGAAGTGAGACTGGTGATGGCCAAAGATCATCCTTTAGCCGGCAACAGCTATATTTTGCCGCAACAACTGGCAGGGGAAGCTATCATCAGTTATCCGGTGCCGCTGGAAAGGCTGGATATTTTCCGTCACTTCCTCGAGCCGGCCGGGGTGGTGCCTGGCCCACAAAAACGCTGCGATCTTACCAATGTATTGCTGCAACGCATCGCCTGTAAGGAAGGAGTAGCCGCTTTACCCAGTTGGTCACTGACCGAGGCCCAGGGCTTAAGCCTGACCTCTGTAAAACTGGGGCAGGAAGGCCTGAAACGGCCACTGTTCGGAGCCTACCGCCGCGACAGCAGCAATAGAGTGCAATTGCAAAGGCTGCTGGAATTAATAGCCAAAGAGGGATTACAGCGCCAGGACAGGCACTGACTGAGCGGCAGCCACAGTCACTGATAGTCGGCGACAGTCACAAAAAGATTTAGAGTGGATTTAGCAGCAAGCCGCGCTGCGACAATACCCTTCTCAGTACCAGTCCGGGTGAATGGGGATCCCGGGTCTGTCTCAAGTTATGGGCGACCATAAACTCATTTTGCAGCTCATCATCCAACCCCAGAGATTCAAAGGCTTCCACCGTCAGTGTTTGCTGCTGAGTATCTATTAATGTCTTGATAATGCACAGCGGAAAGCACTGCTCGGCTTCGGCGTTGAGATAGGCAAACGCTGTCAGGGCTATTATCTGACCGAATACGCTGAATAGTGCCAGAGTCTGCACTTCGTCCGCGTCTATCTGTACCCCTTGCATCTGATGCAAACTATCCACAGATTCGATCGCCACTGACTCGGTCAAACGCCAATAGCCTTGTACCAGCTTGCGATATGGCTGCGGCAATTCATCGAGCCGCTCCTTAAGATAGAAACTAAAGGCATAACGGTAGATATTGACCTGTCCAAGGCGCACCAAGGCATCCTTGAGGCTGCGGTTTGGCTGAACGGAAGGTGAGAGCGCGTTATTACTGCGCCACAGCAGATGGGCTGCCAGCGCGGGATCGGTCGCGACAATATCAATCACATTGCGGATATCGCCATCAGCAATAATGGCCTTCTTAAGCGGGATCAGGATGCCGCGGCGACCTATCACCTGCTCTTCGTTGGCTATGATGGCACGCACTTGAGTAAAAACCTGCTGCTCAAGATCTGTCATGTGATTCTTTAAACCTGCTGTTATTTATTATGAAGGCACTATTGCCATTTATTATGGCAGAGAATTTACCCACAAAATGCCCACCAGGGTCAAGTTCAATCGATAATTAGCCCAGTTTTTGCCAAATAGAATCAAAAAGTAGCATCAAAAAGCGCCCGCCTCCTGCAGCTTGGAGAAGATGACTTGCGCCAAACGCGCATAGCCCTGTTGATTGAGATGCACAGTATCAGACTTGAGCTCGTTTGAACGCAAAAGCTCAGACAGAGTATCCTCCAACAAGATGGCGCCGTGCTTGTCGGCCAGTTCGGCATATAAAGGCAGAGGTGACAGCAACAGACTCTTTTGCGGCACAGCCAGCAGCACTACCGGAATTTGCCGGGCCTTGGCCTCAAGTAACATGGTCTCAATGTTTTGCGCCAATTGCGCCTGGCTGCGACCGCGGAGAATATCGTTACCGCCTTCAAGCAAAATAAGCAGATCCGGCTTGGTTTCATCCAGCAGCGCCGGCAAACGCTCAAGCCCGGCAGCCGATTGCTCACCGGAAATCCCGGCGTTGATCACCTCACAGCGGCACAACTCAGCCAGACGGCTGGGATAATCATGCCCGGCCTTGGCACCCACGCCTTGGGTCAGGCTGTCACCGAAGGCCAGCAGTTTGCCATTACTGCCGATATAAGCCAGCTTGGGTTCTGAGCACGCCAGCAAAAACAGCGACAACAGGGCTATAACCCCGCCTCTCAAACCATACCTAAAATCAGCTTTCATATTTCGGCTCTTGCCTCCTTGTCAGTGGGAGCTTTCCTGCTGAAAAAAGCCCAAGCCCTCAACTAAAACAGATCGAGATACGGGCAGCAAAAAGCCGGGGGAACCCGGCTTTCTATGAAAAGCGCCACAAGGACTTATCCGCACCTTCCTGAATCAGAAGCGATAGCTGACGCTGAACCTCAGCGCGCGGCCGCTGCCCGAGTAATAACCATCGCCCCAGGTACTGAAATAACCCGAGCTGGCGTATTGCTTGTCAAACAGGTTATCGACCCTCAGGCTGGCAAGCCAGGCATCACGGCTGTAGTTGAGGGCGATATTCCCCAGCCAGTAGCTGTCCAGTTTATCGTGCTGGTTACCATTGTCACCTTCCATATATCTGTCGCCCAGATACTGGCCCTCGACAAACAGCTGCCAATGCTGGCCAAAGTCCACACTGGTGTAGACACGCCCGGAATGCTCGGCCACCCAGGAGAGAGATTTGCCTTTGTTGGCGCCTTCAGTAAATTCGGCATCGATATAGTTGTACTCAAGTCCCAACTGCAGCATCTCATTGAGCTGCCAGTCCCAGTCGAGGCTGGCGCCATAACGACGGGAAGCATCGGCATTGACGTTGGCACCGGGGAAAGCGCCGCCGATAGGCATATCGGCACTGGGATCAAAGACAATTTCATCTTCCAGCGACAGCCGGTACAGGTTCAGACGCAGGCTCTGGTTGCTCAAGGTCCAATCCCAGCCGGCTTCAATGGAACGGCCGGTCTGCGGCTTGAGGCCGACGACTGTTGGCGGCGTATAAGCCTGCTCATCGACCTTGGCGAAACGGAAGCTCTCATCACCGCGAAGATAAAATCTGTGGCCTTCCAAGGGCCGATAGTTGAGTCCCAACTCAAGCGCATGAGCATCTTCATCCAGATCTATGCCATTGGGGTAAACCTTACCATCCTTAAGTTCATCCTTGACCTTGGCATAGCGTCCGCCCACCACATAGCTCAGGCTGTTGGTCAGCGGCACATTGGCCTGTAGATAAGTGCTGGTCATGGTTTGGGTATTGCTGCGCTGCATATAACTGAGATCGAACTCGGTTTCACCCCGTTGAATATCGGCGCCTATGACTATGCTCAGTTCACCATTGCGGGTTTGATAACGCCCCAGCGCCTTGGGATTGAATTCCAACAGCGAGCGCTCGTTCCGACCTGGGCTACCATAGCTGACGCTGGACACTAGAGTGTCACTGTAGTTAAGGTCCGCAACCAGAGCCCAGTTGGCATGCACCTGGCGCTGAATATGACCACGCCAGGCGGAAGTCATCTCATGGTTGTAATCACCCGGCGTCGATGTCGCCTGGCGTGGGTCGGCTTCAAACTGAGCCAGGGTCAGTGAGCCTGGAGTCTGGCGCTTGTTATCGTAGTAACTGCCTTCGACAAAGAAGTTGGTCGACTCTGAATCATATTGCAAACGCCCCAGTACCGAACCGGTTTCGTTGGCATTATTTTTACGGTAGTTGTCGCTCTCGTTGTAAGCAGCTGTCAAATAGTAACGCCAGTTGTCATTGATGGCGCCGGACAGATCGCCACGGCCTTCGTAGGTATCGAAGCTGCCACCTGAGAGGGTCAAGTTGCCACCGCTGGCACTGGGCGCCTTGGTGATAATATTGATCACCCCACCGACAGCCTGATCACCATAGAGCACCCCGGCGCTGCCGGAAAGGATCTCTACCCTTTCAATCTGATTGACTGCAATGGCACTCAGGCTCGGGGCGGCAATATCGATATTATTGAGTCGGCGCCCATCTATCAGTATCAGGGTGTTATTCACCGCTTGGCTGGCAGAAAAGCCGCGCATCGCCAGCACAGGCCCTGAGTTATTGTCAGATATTTGAATGCCACTGCGGCCACGCAGCAACTCGCTCAGATTGCTGGCACCACTTTGCTGAATATCAGCGGCATCTATGACCACCACATTGGCAGCAATATTAAGCGGCGTATCATCCTGACGGCCAATGACTACCAGCTGTTCATCCACGGCCTGGGACGTCACGCTCGCCATGACGGGAACTGAGGTAAATGCACCGCAAAGCAGCGCGAGGTGATTTAGTTTGAAACCCATTTTCCTTTGACTCCTGAAAGGGAAACGGGGCAAGAGTGCCACGGCAGGGAGAACCCCTTGGCTGCCGCATTTCGAGATCTGCCCACCGAAATCATCGAAATACCTCCAGGGCCGGTCTCCGGACTTTGGCTATGCGGTTGACCGCGCGAGACCCGACTTTTATGACGCCACTTGGGCGCGCCTGTCTCTCACCATTTACCGTTGCGGGGGCAGTGCCGGATTCTCACCGGCTTCCCGATTATCCCCGGTCTTCAATTCCGGGGCACCACGAAAGGTTGACTAAAATACTGTGCTGTCATTCTCGGCTCTGGCCGAGAGCGGGCATTATAGACGTCTATATGGATAAATGTCTAATTTTGACGCCGACTGACCGCTGCAGATTTACCCTAAAAAACAAAAAGGGAGCAGATGCTCCCTTTCCATTATCTTAGCTGTTAACCCAGCTCTTTGGGGTTACTGCCAAAGCGGTTGTCACCTACTTCGCTGTCCTGGCAGTAGAAAACCAGCAGCACGATCCAACCTATAACAGGGATTAGTCCCAACAGCTGCCACCAACCACTGCGGTCAGTGTCATGCAGACGACGTGCCGCAATAGCAATAGAGGGCAATAGCAGACCCAAAGAATAAATCAGCCCCAGCACTGTGGTACCCAGTGCATAGTCGATAGCACTGACAACCATACTGAAAATGATATAGAACAGAACAAACATCCAGTATTCTGTCCGACGAGCTCGACCGGTAAAGTCGGCGTATTTTTTGATGGCTCCGATGAAATGTTCCATGTTTTCTCCCAATAACAGATCCAAGATCCGAAAACGCCGCACCAATTATTGAATGGCTTAAGGCGACCAAAGTTTCATCAGAGTTTCTGACTCCCTGAAACAGCGAACAATTTTAACATACCTGAATGAACTGCAAAGTGACAGAAAAGAGATTTACCTTCCATTGGCCACAGAATCAGAGATATCTCACCCCATCAGTCGTCATTGTTTTACAGATATCACCAATAGATAGCGTATCGACGCTTTTTCATCTTATCTGCTCAGCGTAAAACCACGGCTGGCGGCCAGAGCCTGGATATCGGCTTCAATTTGATCCAGCTGTGCCTGGCGCTTTCGACCAATTGCTCCTGAGTTAGACTTGGATGCCAGGCTGCCAAGAATATAGCGCCAATGCAGCGCTTGTTTTTTACGCTGTTTACGGCTCAAAGGATTCAGTGGCGGCTGTGCTACGAGTGCCTTGAGCAAGGCGCTCGCAGCGCTGGGCCAAACACCGGGCAGCGATTCCAGGTTATTAAAAAGCCATTCCAGGCAAACCAATCGGCTCACTTCGGTGTGGATAAATCCTTTGTCCCCCAAAGGCATTTGCCGCCCCAATAACAAGGCGTTGAATTGCTTTTGAATTTCAGCACTCCAGGGTTTGCGTTGCAGCTCGGCCAGGTGCTGGGAGAAGACCATCTTCGCCAGCTCATGCTCAGCAAACAGGCTGCGAATGCCATCGAGCAGTGCCAGGGTAAACTCAGGGTAGCGGCGACCGAGCGCCAATTGCAATGAAAGCCCAAGACCAGAAACACCCTCGCCTTTACTTGGCTGCTCCCACTTGAGACAAACGGGAACAAACCAAGCAAGAAAACGCACCTGCCATTCAGGTCTGGCGGCGATATAGCCAAGGGCCTGCCGCCCCAAATAGCTACTGGCCGGGCTGGCCCGGTTGGCTTCAAGTAATGCCAGTAACTCGGCGGGGTTATCAGCCTCCAGTAACTGCTCAACTATTGGCGACAACCGCTCCCGAGCCCGAAGAAAGCGCAAACTCTGGACGGTTTTACCCACAAACTTTCCGCCAATGGCCAGCGGCAATAGCGCGATTAGAATCCCCCACAGCTCGAGCCAGGTATTTTGTTGTTCTCGATAGTACTGGATATCGGTGCGCGCTATGTCAGGTTCCTCCGGCAAATACCAAAGGCTCACAAACTCACCGACACTTTTTGAGTCACAAAGCAGGCCAGGGGGATCCCAGATCTGATGCTCACTGCCGTTCGGCAACTGATAATGCAGCAAGCAATCCCATTCATAACGGCCGATGCCCCAACGCCCCGGTGGAACGTATTGTTGAGCACGCCGGGCAATATAACCTTGGGTTTCAGCACCTCTCTCGAGCAGGATATTCACTTCCTGCCAGGATTGGACACTCTCTTTGACAAAATAGAGTCCAAGAGCCGAGAACAGCCCACCGGTCAGCGCAAACAAGCCGATAAAGGCCAGGTCTTTCCAGATTGCCCGTATCTTTCCCACCGGGTCCCCTTTGAATCAATCCTTTAAAGGCGCGGATTGTAGCAGATTTCAACAATCTGTTGAGGAACACTTCACAGTTTGCCATTGGGTTCTGCGCACGCCACAGAGTCATGCTATGCTCGGGCAAATTGCGAAAGGAGTAACAGCATGAAACGCCCTATCATTCTCGACTGCGATCCTGGCCATGATGATGCCATCGCCTTGATCCTGGCCCTGGCCAACCCTGAGCTGGATCTGCTGGCCGTGACCACCAGCGCAGGTAACCAAACCCAGGAAAAAACACTCAACAATGCCATGCGAGTACTTACTCTACTGGGCAGAACCGATATACCTGTAGCCAGCGGCGCCCCCAAGCCTTTGGCAAGGGAGCTGATCATTGCCGACAATGTTCACGGTGAATCCGGGCTCGATGGCCCTGAACTGCCGGATCCCGCCTTTGAACCTCAGCCAGTGATGGCTTGGGAACTGATGGCCGAAAAAATCCGCCAAAGCAGCCAGCCGGTGACTCTGGTGCCCACGGGCCCCTTGACCAATATCGCGATTTTCCTGAGTGCCTATCCCGAACTCAAATCCCGTATCGAACAGATAGTGCTGATGGGCGGCGCCGCCGGTATCGGCAACTGGACCCCTGCCGCCGAATTCAACATTTTTGTTGACCCGGAAGCGGCCGACATGGTGTTCAAGTCAGGGATCCCTATCGTCATGGCCGGTCTGGACGTGACCCATGAGGCGCAGATCATGGAACAGGATGTGGCCCGTTTCCGCGCGATTCCCAACAAGGTTGCCAAGTGTGTTGCCGATCTGCTGGAATTCTTTGTTATCTACCACAAGGATCCCAAGTGGGGCTTTGATGGCGCACCACTGCATGACCCCTGCACCATAGCCTGGCTGCTCAAGCCTGAGTTGTTCATCGGCCTGGACTGCCATGTGGCCATCGAAACCCAGAGCGAGCTGACTGTAGGGATGACTGTAGTCGACCGTTACCACCTGACCGGTAAACCCGCCAACGCCAAGGTGCTGATGCATCTGGATCGTGAAGGCTTTGTGGATCTGCTGGTTAATAGCCTCTACGCCTATCAGGATTAAAATATGAGCAGACTAGTGATAATCGGCAGTGCCAACGCCGATCATGTGATGGAATTCAGTCACCTGCCCGAGCCAGGGCAAACACTGATGAGCCGCAGCTACCGGTTGGAACATGGCGGCAAGGGCGCCAATCAAGCGGTCGCCACCGCCAGACTGGCACAGCCTGGCACCCGAGTGGACTTTATCTGCCATCTTGGGGACGACGCCATTGCCGATACCATGATTAAGAGTTGGTTGGACGATGGCATTCACCCACAGGGGTTGAAGAAAATGCCGGCAATGGCGACCGGCAGTGCGATGATTTTCATTGGTGATAGCGGTGAAAACTGTATCGGAGTGGCCGCAGGTGCCAACGCCAGCCTGGAGCCTGAAGATGTCCATTGTCATCAAGACCTGTTCAAAGGCGCCAGCCATCTGTTGGCACAGCTGGAAACGCCGTTGGAATCAGTCAAAGCAGCGCTGCAACTGGCCAAGCAAAAGGGCACAGTGACTATCCTAAACCCGGCACCCGCCGGCCCCTTGGCTGACGATATGCTGGCCTTGGTGGATATCATCACTCCCAACGAGACCGAGGCAGAAGCCCTTAGCGGTATCAAGGTAGAAGATGAAGCCGGCGCCGCCAGAGCCGCTGCAGCGCTGCAAGCCAAAGGGGTGGGCACAGTGGTGATCACCCTCGGCAGTCGCGGCGCCTATGTGCGTCATCCCGAGTTTGAGGGCCTGGTGCCTAGTTATCCGGTCAAGGTGATTGATACTGTGGCCGCAGGAGACACTTTCAATGGTGCCCTGATGGTGGCCTTAAGTGAAGGACTGACCATAGAGCAAGCTGTGGATTTTGCCAATAAGGCCGCCTCCATAGCCGTGACCCGCCATGGTGCCCAGCGCGGTATACCCTACCGCCGCGAGCTATAATCAAGCCATTAACACCACAAAAACGGGAGTCATAGACTCCCGTTTTTTATACTGACTGCTAGTCAAATTATTCGCCTGAATGGGCTTCTCTATGAGCCTTGAGCTTATTGGCAAACTCCTGCTGCAGTTGCTCCATTTTGGGCAGCAGCCCCTGGCTCAGCGATTGGGTCATCATCATGGACTCCTGCATCACAGCCGGCATCTTGGCGACCATGGAACGCCCTGTATCACTGGAATAAAACGCCAGCATATCGGCAATTTCCTTGTCACTGTAATGCTTGACATAAATATCTGTCAGTGGCTGCTTCAGTTTGTCCCAGCCCAGTTCCTGTTTGAAGATCTGCGTGCTCTTACGGGCAAACTCTTCAAATAAAGGCTTTTCACTCTCCTTGATATTGAACTGTTGTTGCATGCCCAAAATCATCTGTTCCATCTGGGTGTATGCCGTGTCCATCATGGAGTCCATCTGCATTTCCAGCAGCAGTTGCTCCACCTGGGCCCGACGAGCGCTGTCGTCGGCCAACGCCAAAGGGCTTGTGAGCAATATGCCGCCCAGAACAAGAGATGACCAAAAACCAGGACCTTTCATGAGTGCCTCCGTGGCAAGTATTGATTCGGCTGTCAGTCTATCACAGCCCAAGCAACTGTCAGCTGCTCCTGCCACGGCTGACAGTTAAAATTCTGAGATTAATTCTCATTTAAGCTAGATACCGTTATGATTAACCCAGGCGGGAGCCTGCGGGGCTCTCGTACTGTCGAGAGAAATATCGACCCTAAAACCAGAAAAGGAATTGAAAATGAATAAGTTAACCAAGAGACTCGCGGGTATTACCCTGTTGGGAGCCGGCGCCGTTATCAGCAGTACTGCCAGCGCCGACGAATGCAGCCTGACCATCACAGCCAACGATGCGATGCAATTTGATACCAAAGAACTCAGCGTTCCCGCCAGTTGCAAGACGGTAGAACTGACATTGACTCATTCCGGCACCCTACCTGTGACAGCCATGGGCCACAACTGGGTTCTGAGCAAGAGCGCCGATATGCAGGGCATTGCCACTGATGGTATGGCAGCGGGCGCCGATGCCGCCTATGTTAAAGCCGGTGATGAGCGGGTCATTGCCCATACTCCTCTGGTTGGTGGCGGCGAATCAGTCAGCATCAGCTTCAGCACCGAAGGCATGACACAGGAAGAAAGCTATAACTTCTTCTGCTCCTTCCCCGGCCACTGGGCCGTAATGCAAGGCAGCTTCAGTATCAAAGGCTAAATCTACGCGCTTTGGGCCCTGATAAGGGCTCAAAGAAGCACTTCCCTACCGTAAGACATAAACCTCCTCTAGTCATCATTGGCCAAAGCCCACGGGGTACTGCAATGTTTGCCCGCCAACCTTGAACGCCCGGCCACAGGGGTATGTGAGCTGTTGAATCGGGCGCGCCTTCAGGCTCTGCAACTCTCAATCCCCCTGCGCTAGCTAAAAAAATCCCCGCAACTTGGCGGGGATTGTTGTTGATGGCAAAGCTTACTTAACGATTTCCATCTCTTGCAGCAGGTTGTCTGCATTATCCAGATACTTCATCACCCACAGCATGTAACGGCTGTCCACCTGAATGGAGCGGTTGATGTTATCGTCGTAGTTCCAGTCACCTATGATGCTCTCATAAACACCGTCAAACAGCAGTCCCACCAGCTCGGCACGGCCGTTGAGGGTTGGCGAGCCTGAGTTACCGCCTGTGGTATCCAGAGTTGAGAGGAAGTTGACCGGTACCGAGTCAATATCCTTGAAGTAGAAGTCACCATATTGCTTGGCCTTGATAAGCTCCAGCTCTTTCTTGGGAGCATCGAAAGGCTCAACCCCTGTGTCTTTCTGCACTATGCCTTCCAGACGAGTGAAAGGTACGGCGTAGAGACCATCTTTGGGTGAGTAGCCCTTCACATGGCCCACTGTCACCCGCAGGCTGGAGTTGGCATCGGCATACACAGGTTTACCCTGCTCACGGTTGTAGGCAATGATGGCTTCCATGTACTGAGGACGCACCTTCATCAGCTCACCGGCCAACTCTTTCTTTTTCTGCTCCAGCTGCATACCTGTGTCATAGAAGGCCACAGCAAACTGGATCATAGGATCTTTCGAGGCCTTGAAATCGGCAACCGACTTGTCCATCCAGGCCAGACGCACATCTTTGTTATCCAGCTTGGTATTCTTGTACATCTTGTCCAGAGTCTTCTTCAGCTTGGCCTCATCGAGCTTGTTGCCTATGCCGAAGTACTTGTCCAGCGCCGGCAGCCGCTCAGACTTGGGCAGCGCTGCATAACGCTTGAGCATCTCAAACACCAGCGCCTTGTCGACACTGGCGGCATAACGGCGATCGATACGCTCCATACCGGCCTTGAAGCTGATCATGTCACGCTCCTGGAAACCCGGCTCGCGCTCCATGTCCGGCAATGCCTTTTCATTGGCCAGACGATAGAGTTCGCGGGCCGTTGGCAACATAGTGGTATACCCCAGATAGCCCAGGATAATGTCACGCTGCTGATCTGCCAGGCTTTGGGCGACCAGCTTGTCCAACTGTGCCAACACCTCACCATACTGGGCCTTGCGGCTGCTGTCGGCATCGATCCAACTCTTGAGCTTGGCTTCCAGGGTACGCTTGTCTTCCAGCATGGTCGACTTACCATAGAACTCGATCATCGAGGTGAAGTTCTTGGCATAGTTGGCCAGACCGGCGATCAGGCTCTCGTACTTGATGCGCTCATCACTGCCTTCCGGGGCCGTCTCTTTAATGATCTCGATAAAGCGCTCACGCAGCTCCTTGCCTTGTGGGTAAGACCACTCAAACTGGTTTTCCACTTCGTTGCCGGTGCGGTATCTGTTGGTGCGGCCCGGGTAACCGGCCACCATCACAAAGTCCCCTTCCTTGACCCCTTTGGCCGACACCTTGAGGAAGCTCTTGGGCTCGTAAGGTACGTTATCCTTGGAGAAATCGGCCGGCTTGCCATTTTTGTTGACATAGGCGCGGTAGAAGGAAAAATCGCCCGTATGGCGCGGCCACATCCAGTTGTCGACATCACCGCCGTACTTACCCACGCTGGCCGCCGGGTTATACACCAGGCGAACATCACGGATTTCCAGCTGCTTCACCAGATAGTACTCAAGACCACCGTGGAAGCTGTAAACCTGACAGCGATAGCCATCTTCTTTTTCACACTGGGCCACCAGTGACTTCTCGGCCGCCTCGACGCCCTTGTAGAAAGCGTCGCCCTGCTTGTTGTCCAGGCCTTGCTTGACCTTGTCGGTCACATTGGTGACCTCTTCGGTGACATATACCCGCGAGCCCGGAGTTGCCGGCAATTCTTCGGCAAAGTTTTTCGCCAGGAAGCCATCACGCAGCAGATTCTTCTCCGGGGTGGAGTTGTACTGGATGGAGCCGTAGGCACAGTGATGGTTGGTTACCACCAGCCCCTTGGGCGAAACGAAAGACGCGGTGCAGCCGCCCAGGCTTATCACGGCATTCATCGGGAATTCGGTCAGCTTGGAAATAGACTTGGCGTCTATTTCCAGTCCTTTGGCCTTGAGTTCATCGGCCATGGCCGGCAATTGGTAGGGCTGCCACATGCCCTCATCGGCCTGAGCACCAAAACTGGTGGCTATGGCCGTTGCAAGTAACCATTTTTTCATTCTAGTAAGTCCATTCGCTGGTATCAGTTCAATTTGTTGTTTTTGTGCAACAAAAAAGCCGGGCACAAGTCCCGACTTTAACACAGACTACCAAGCGGCTACAGACTCGGAAAAATTCCCTTACAAAGGGCTTCGCTTAGGCCCCCAGCGTCGCATACAACTGGGCAGCTATAATGCCTATCCCCAGGAGGGCCATCAGTGCCATCGCCGGTTTGCCACCGGCAACTTTGTAGCCTTCCGGCGACTCACGCCGCTGTTTCAGTGCTATGGCTATCGGCAGGAAGATGATGATCACCACTAAAGGCACGGCGGCAAAGCCCAGCAGCGCCGAAAAACCTTCTGGCAGATACAGGGCGCAGGCCAGCGGCGGAATAAAGGTCAGCAACCAGGTCTGCAGGCGGCCGACAAAGTTACTCTTGGCGCGGATAAGCTCGGCGCTGAAGTCAAACAGGCTCAGGGTCACTCCAAGAAACGAGGTGATCAACGCCAAGTCGGCAAACAGCCCAATGCACTTGCTCACCAAAGGCTGCTCGCTGATCGCCTGCAAGGCACTGATGAGTTTCGACAGTGAACCGCCAAAGCCATGAATGGTATCACCGCCGACAGTACCCAGGGTCACCAACAGCCAAAGCAGATAGCAGGCCAGCGGAATGCCGGAGCCTATCAGCAGCACCTTGCGCAGGGAAACCGTGTCACCATCAAGATAGCGCACCAGAGTGGCAATACAGACATGGAAACCAAAAGAGGTAAACACCACAGGCACGGCGGCAAGCCACACCTTGGCATAGGAATCGGTCGGCGCCTGCTCCAGTAAGGTATTCATATTCACCTCAGGCAGCAAAAACAGTACCACCAGCACCAGCATGACTATCATGGCAGAAAACAGCCCGCGGGAGAGCTTATCGACCCAGCCGACTCCCAAGGCGGCAAAACTGCCCAGAGCCAGGGTAAACAAGAGTACCGCATCCTGGCCATCCAGGGTCATATCGAACCAGGCCTTGGCCTTGAGCATCAGTAGCTCGGCGCCACCGGTCAGGTAGGCGGCGGTCAGGGCAAACAGCAGGCTGAGAAAAGCGGCGCTTTGAATCAGTTGCCCCGTCTTACCCAAGGCTTTACCTGTAATGACATGCAGGTTATCCCCCACGCCGGAGCGCAGATTGACTTCCAACATCAACAGTGAGGTGTAGGCGGAAATGCCCCAAATGACCAACATCAATAGCAGTGCCGGAAGCAAGCCCATGGCAGCTGTTGCCAGTGGCAAGGCCAACATACCGGCGCCAATCGCAGTACCCGCGACTATGGCTACAGAGCCCAATATTTTTAAGTTCACTAAAATTCGTCCTGTTCTTTTGTCTTGTTATCTTTAAGGTCAGATTTACCCAAGGGGAAAGGCGAATTGTCAGCGCAGCTGGCAAGCTGTAACGTCTTGGCCGCAGATGAAATTCCGCCTTACGGAGTTTCATTGGCCCCAACAGCTCAGCAAACAGAAGAGGTATGCCACCAAGCCACTGGGGCTAACTAAATCGTGGACAGCGGAATTGGGGACTGCAAAGATGCAAACTCAACACTGAGGCTCTTTCTCAAAAATTAACTTAACCGGGACATTAACAGAGCCACAGCCCTTGGGCAAGCGGGGAAGCGCGACTATCGGCCAGTTACCTTATGCTTCTACTTGATTCCTGATGCAGGGCTATCAAACGGAAACATAAACCATTTTCTCGACCTTCAGCGGCGTAAAAATCGCGCCACACTCTTTCCCAGACAAAGAAATCTCATTTTTATCGAAATCAGAGCAGTGTTGCCATGGCGAGCTTTATGGTTATAATGGCCGCCTCTGTCTTAGGGGAGTAGCTAACCTGGGTCCCGCCCAGGGGTAAGCATCAACACACTTGGCCTCATGCCATGGTGCTTACAGCAAGTTTAGGCTTGCCAGGCAAGACCTGAGCACGGTATACCGCACAAATATAAAGGGGTGGGCGGTGGACTGTGCTTGGAATTTTGCCACCCCGAAGGAACGCCCATTTTGGAAGCACTCATCGCCTCAACTCTCACTGTCGCCGTAGCCGAAATCGGTGACAAGACTCAGCTGTTGGCCCTGTTGTTGGCCGCTCGTTTCAAAAACAAGACCGCAATTATCTCAGGGATCCTTATCGCCACCCTGCTCAACCATTTTGCCGCCGCCTGGCTGGGCCAATGGGCCATGGGTTGGCTCAGCGCCGATATCGGCCGTTACCTTGTTGCCGGCAGTTTCTTTGCCATCGCCCTCTGGGTGCTGGTACCCGATAAGGTCGATGCCGAAGAGAGCCGCTTCTACCGCTATGGCCCCTTCGTAGCTACCTGTTTGCTGTTCTTTATCGCCGAAATGGGTGACAAGACCCAGGTCGCAACCGTGGTGCTGTCGGCCAAATACGATAGCCTGCTGATGGTAGTAACAGGCACCACTGTCGGCATGCTGTTGGCGAATGTTCCCGTGGTGCTGGCCGGCCATTTCAGTGCCGACAAGCTGCCCATGACCTGGATCCACAGAGGTTGCGCCCTGCTGTTTGCCCTCTTGGGGATAGCCACCCTGTTGTGGGAGTAGGAAAACCGCTGACAACGCAAAAGGGGCAGCTCAAGCTGCCCCTTTTACTTCCGGCGTGCAACTATCAGCTGACCAGCATCTCTTGCACCCGGCGGCCATAGTCGGCATCGGCCTGGCTGAAGTGGCCTATCATTCGCTGCTGCACATCCTGAGTCGCTTGACTCAGAGTACCGCAGATATTACTGATAAGCCTGGCCTTTTCCTCTTCCGGCAACAGGCGGTAAAGGTTGCCTGCCTGGGTGTAGTCATCCTGGCCATAACGGCTGTATCTGTCGGCTTCACCATCCAGGCGCAGTGGCGGCTCTTTGAACTCGGTCGCATCCTGCAGGCCGCTTGGCTGCGAGTTGGGGCCATAGTTTGCCGACGCATCGCCACCTGTCTGACTTCCATGGTAAGGGCACTGAGCCCCGGCCATGGCACCGGCACGTTGATGGTGATTGGCCTGAGTCGCGTGAGGACAGTTCACCGGCAACTGGTTATAGTTGGCTCCTATCCGATAACGCTGGGCATCGGCGTAGGCAAACAGGCGAGCCTGCAACATCTTGTCCGGCGACGCGCCAACACCGGGAACCAGGTTACTCGGCGCCAGTGCCACCTGCTCCACTTCGGCGAAGTAGTTCTGTGGCAGACGATTGAGCTCCAGTATCCCAACCTCGATCAGCGGGTAGTCCTTATGTGGCCATACCTTGGTCAAATCAAACGGGTTGATATGGTAAGTATTGGCATCGGCTTCCGGCATTATCTGTACCTTGAGCTTCCAACGGGGGAAATTACCATCCTGGATTGCCGCCACCATGTCGCGCTGGGCATGATCCGGATCGATTCCCTTCACCTTGGCGGCCTGCTCTTCAGTCAGGTTAGCTATCCCCTGCTCTGTCTTGAAATGGAACTTGACCCAGAAGCGCTCACCCTTGGCATTCCAAAATGAGAAGGTATGCGAGCCAAAGCCATGCATCTGCCGATAGTTGGCCGGAATGCCTCGGTCAGACATCAATACAGTCACCTGATGCAAGGACTCAGGGTTGAGCGACCAGAAGTCCCACATCGCCTGAGGATCTTTCAAATTAGTGTGCGGATTACGCTTCTGAGTGTGGATAAAATCAGGAAACTTGATGCCATCACGCAGGAAGAAGGTGGGGGTGTTATTGCCCACTATGTCGTGATTGCCGCGCTTGGTGTAGAAACGTACTCCAAAGCCACGGGGATCACGCTCGGCATCGGCGCTGCCCATTTCACCGCCTACGGTCGAGAAACGAACAAAGGCCTCGGTCTGGGTACCAACACCCTGGAAATGTTCGGCTATGGTGTATTGGCTCATATCATTGGTCACAGTGAAGGTACCATAAACACCTGTGCCCTTGGCATGCACTACCCGTTCTGGGATCCGCTCGCGGTTGAAGTGGGCCAACTTTTCAATCAGGTGCCAGTCCTGCAGCAACAGCGGACCACGCTCTCCGGCGGAGAGGGAATTCTGATCGTCTGCGATAGGGGCGCCGCTCTGGCTGGTGATATATTGCTTCTGACTCATCTCGTGCTCCTTAGTCCTTTGTTTCGTTTAACCAGTTTTCAATCACATCATATATGGTAGCCATAGGTGCTCCCTTGAGCAGTCATATTGGCGATATGGTCATCTTAGTCAAACAACCACGCTTTAAAAAACGATTAAAACTGATTATCACAATCCCGTTTATAGATTGCTTTGAGTTTGAGATTGAGAAACGGGGATAAAGAAATGCATAACCGAGATGACAGTGACTGCCAGTCAAGATGAAAAACGGCTAAAAGCAGAACAAGAAGATATTGTCACGAAAGAAACAAATGTTATAGAAACCGGCACCATGAGATTACTCGGGCGCCGGTGGTTTGCCAGCTTACTTATCATCTGATTTTTCAGCGTTTATTTGATCACTTGACGGCAATTCAGGCGCAGGGATGCGATAGAGTTTAACCAGGTAGTAGGCATCGATAAGCACTATAAAGAAGTTCACCAAAGCCACAGGATATGCAGCAATGGCCACACCATAGGCAACAAACAGCGCCGCTCCAAGCAGGTTCCACCAGCGCAGCCGTTTGATATTGGACATCATCAGAGAGATGGCCACCACTACTGATGCCAGATATCCGACCCACTCCCATATATTGATTGTATCCATCCAAGATCCCCTATTTCACAGCAGTGACAGTCTTCGAATCATGACACCCCTGAATGCCAATTCCCGAACCCTCGCCTATAAGGATAGTCGCTAACAAACAGGAGCAAAAATGAATACTGGTGCTAAAACATCGGCTTTGGGCCTGTTGGCAATCTACCCAATTGCAACTAGGCCCGTTGCCCATGCGGGTGAAATAATCTTGAAAAACAAACTGATAAAATGGCCTTAATCTATGCTTTTACGCAAGCGCCTCACTAGCATATGGCCCTAACGCTTGATCACGGCCGCGGTCATACGGGAGATACAGGTCAGCTCACCGGCGCTGTTATGAATAAGCACTTCCCAGACAGAGCTGCGTTTCCCCAAATGTACCGCTTTGGCGGTTGCCTTAAGTTCACCATTGCGAGCTGCCCGCAGGTGATTGGCGTTGATCTCCTGACCGACACAATAGTAGTTTTCAAAGTCCACCGCAAAATTGGCGGCATAGCTGGCCACCGTCTCTGCCAGTGCCACATTGGCACCACCATGTACTATTCCAAGTGGATTGTGGATAGCCGGAGACGCCGGCATGCTGGCCACCATATAGTCATCACCTATCTCAGTGATGCGGATCCCCAGTGTCTGCATCAGGGTGCCCTTGCCACTCATACCAACATCCAGTTTGGCACAATCTTCCAGGGTGATGGGGCGAAACCAAATACTCATCTTATTGTTATCCTTAGTACTCCAATAGGAAAATCAGTGTACTTGGCCGCCAGCATCCAAGTAAACCCGGCCAAGCAGATAAGCTTGCACCGACACAACTTCAATGAAAGGTAAAGCATTGGGCAACCTCCTCCAGCTTGAATGATTGCGATGTTCTGAAGTTATCTCCCCCTGTCATCAAAAATTAATTTTTGCGCGATGTGTTTATAAAAAAAGCGGCCAGCTGGCCGCTTTCATCTATTCGGGTTATCAGAATTGAGCAACAACAGGATCAGAGCAAAGCTCGGTTTCCAGCTCACAAACCTGATAAGTCACACTCTCGGCTTCAGTGCTGAAGCGATCACGGAACTGGCCATCGTTGGCGGTGGTCGCAACCTGCTCACCATCGCGGAAAATCGCCACTTCATCACCCAGGGCACCATTCCAGTTCACATCGACCATGGCGCTGCCACGACGGGACTTGAGGGCGCGGCTGATATCGGCAGAAATGCTGTGGGCAAATACCTGCACTTCCATGCTGACGCTGTCGCTGAGCTCAGTGGCATCGGTCGCTGTCAGGGTAACTGTGTAGGTACCAGCCTCGGCATACACATGTTGAGGGTTTGCCTCACTGGAAACAGAGCCGTCACCGAAATCCCAGTGGTAGCCGGCGATATCATCATTGATATCAGAGCTACTGTTGCTGAAGCTGACACTCAGACCTTCGGCTTGATAGTCAAAGCCGGCATTAGGTGCTGAAGGACCAGCTTCACCCAGCGCAGTGATCACCATACCCCAGTTGTTCAGGGTGCCATTGTCACCACCGGCGTGGTCAGTCACACTCAGAGTCCAGGTACCTTGGGCAATTTCACCGTTGAAGTCACTCAGATCCCAGCTCTTGACGATATCATCATTACTGCTGCCTTCGCGATTATGCAGCACCACTTCGGTACCGGATGGCGAAGTCAGGGTCACTGTCAAATCACCAATCCAGGTGTGGCTGATATTGACGTTGCTGTTGACCCCGAAGATCTGCAGCGGATCGGCGATCTCAATGGTGCTGGTCACTGTAGTGTTATCGGCAATAGCCACCGGGGTATCATTGCTGTATGGGAAGTCGTTCAGCCCTTGAGGGATGATTTCCAGGCTCACCACACTGCTCTTTTCAATACTGCCGTCATTACCCGATACCGTGATGGCGTAATCGCCCCACTGAGTCTCGGCGGTGCTGGCGACGTTCAGGCTAAAGCTGTCACCGGCACCAACGCTGGTGGCAGACAAAGATACCCCTTCCAGAGCGGGTTCCATACTGACACTCAGCTCAACACTGCCATTCCAACCGGCGACACTACCGACACTGAAGTCATAGCTGGTGCTTTCACCGGCTTCAATGGTGCGGGCAGCCGGGGTCACGCTGAAGCGATAACTTGGGCTTGGGTTGGCTTGATCGAGTGCGTTGGCCGCGTTCAGACGGGTACCGGCAACACTCTTGCCAGTCATGGCCGCATTGGCATCACCCGAATTCATCAACAGTGCTTTCATCTCAAACGGTGTCAGATCCGGGTTGATGGACCACACCAGAGCCGCCACCCCGCTCACCATAGGCGTAGCCATTGAGGTGCCAGAGTAGCTCTCGTAACCACCACCTGGAACCGTTGACAGAATGGCACTACCAGGCGCCGCCATGTCTACGCTGGTAGCCCCCCAGTTGGAGAACCATGAGATACCATCCGAGCTATCGGTACTGGCAATAGACATCACTATGTCCGATTCATAGTTGGACGGATAATGGGGGCTGGCATCATTGTCACTGGTATCGTTACCGGCCGCTGCCAGGAACAAAATACCTGCTTCACCGGCGGCTTCGATGGAATCCTTCAGCGCCTGGCTGAAACCACCGCCCCCCCAGGAGTTGTTGGTGGCCTTGATATCGACGCCATGATTCACCTTGAGATCCGTCATATAGTCAATACAGGCGATGGCATCGGCGGTAGAACCTGTACCGGCAGGAGTCAGGAACTGACAGCCAATAATCGTCACGTCCCAGTTTACCCCGGCGACACCCAGGCCATTATTTCCCTTGGCGCCGATGGTTCCTGCTACGTGGGTACCATGACCGTTACCGTCCATAGGATCGCCGTTATTATTGGCAGCACTGAAACCGTGAATATCATCAATCACACCGTTGCCGTCATCATCTATGCCGTTACCTGGAATTTCGCCCGGGTTGACCCACATGTTGGCCTGCAAATCAGGATGGTTATAATCAACCCCGGTGTCGATAACCCCGATGATCACATCCGTGCTGCCTGTAGTGACATCCCAAGCTTCGGGAGCATCAATATCGGCGTCAGCCACACCACCGGTTTGCCCAGTGTTATGCATGCCCCAGAGCTCAGGGAAACGAGGATCATCCGGCATGCCTATGGCGCGCAAAATGTAGTTGGGTTCAGCATATTTAACCGCCGGATGGCTGGAGATCATCTTGATCGCCTGCTCAATATCGGCTCCTTGGCGCAGATTCAGCTTTGCCAGACGGCCATCGAGCAAACGGGCAAATTTGTCATCTATACCATCGGCATTGGCATCACGCAAAGTACCACGTACCAGGCGCTGAGCCGCGGTGCGCTCCTCCTTGGTGGCATTATCCTTGTAAACCACCAGGATAGAGTCTTTGGCGTAACGGATCTCGTTTTTAGCCATTGCAGGCGCACTACCAAGCGCCATAACCCCAGCGACAGCTACTGCCAATGGCGAGAATTTTTTCAACATATTCGGGCTTCCTATAGTCCTTATAATCCCTTGATATCCGGAACGGCTTGCATCTGCGGCACTTCCTTGAAACGACAGGCAAACAGTGACCAGCGAGTGAAATCCGGCGTTTATTTATTGCAAATAGATTGTTACCGCAATGAAAACAATAGCGATAGTAGCAAACGGTAAAATACGACTTTAATACTAGACGTGTTAGGTATGAACAAACTTAAAAATCGCCAGAAATAAAACCCAAATCATTGTTTATAAAACAAAATAAATCAATTCACCATTATTGCAAAAAGCAATATCGACTAAAGCCTAAATAGCCTTTAACTCCGATTGCGACCCCGGCTCAAGGCGCGTAACTTTTGTTGCTGATTTGTACCACTCTGGTTCAATCAAGGATATGTACGAAAAGGAGTCTTAGGTGTCGGTACTCGCAAAAATCCTGTTTGGTTCGGCCGTTTTGTTGACCAGTCTTGGTACAGCAGCGACAGAACGCCAGGTGAATGCACTACAGGAGTTGCCAGTCACCCTCCAGACGCTGCTGGAAACTCAGGGACGCGATAACTTGGTCGACCTGATGCAACAAGGCAGTTTCAACCAAGCCATCATAGTTCAAGCCGGAATTGACAACAGCGCCATCCTCACCCAAGCCGGGTTGGGAAATCAGGCGCAAGTAGTACAACTCGGGGTCAATAACCAGGTTGAAATGATGCAGGTGGGTGACGCCAATAAGGCAAACATCACTCAAATAGGCAATAACAATCTGGTGCAACTCAACCAGCTTGGCAGCGCCAATTTTTCGATACAACAAATTGCCGATGCTGCCACTATCAGCATCACGCAGTATTAAAAACACAGGGAGCGTTTAATGAAATCTCAAGCTAAAAAGTCACTGATTGCACTGGCTATCACAACGGGTCTGGGTATGAGTGCCCAAGCTTTCGCCGGCAGTGTCAATGAAATCTCAGTTAACCAACAGAGCCGCAGCACTGTAGGTCAGGAAGTCTATGCCGAGCAAACCGGCATTCTGAACCTGACTGTCATCAATCAAGAAGGTTCTGCCCAGGAAGCCACTGTGGTTCAAGACGGTGTTTGGCACGAAGCCTATGTTGATTCCAAGGGCGACGAAAACAAAATCACTGTAGCTCAGAATGAAGACTGGCACGTTGCCAGCGTCGATGTGGATGGTAACGTCAACACCGCAACTGTCGCTCAATCCGGTTTCTTCAACGAAGCCAATGTTGAGCTGATCGGTGACAACAACAGCGCCGAAGTAAACCAAAACGGTGACACCAACTTTGCAGTATTCCGTGTCAACGGCAACGACAACTTTGGCTACATCAGCCAGAACGGTAACAACAACGAAGCTGGCATGATAGCCGTTGATTTCAGTCCCAATGTAGGCAACGGCAACTCTGTGACCGTACTGCAGGAAGGTAACGCCAACATAGGTGGTGTTCGTGGCGTTGACGGTGATAACAATAGTATCGAAATTGATCAGGCAGGCGCTCTGAACACTGGCTTTGTTTATGCCCTGTCCGGCTCTGAAAACAGCATCGAAATGATGCAAACCGGCACAGCCAACACCGCAGTGCTCGAATTCACCACAGGTGATGACAACGACGTTGAAATCTATCAGAAAGGTGACGGCAACACGGTGGGCGATCTGCTGGTTGCCGATATTCAGGGTAGCGATAACCTAGTCGATATCCAGCAGGAAGGCGACACCAACGGCGTTGAATTTCAAATCTGGGGTGACGACAACAACATCGACCTGGAGCAGGATGGCAGCACCAACTTTGCCACTGCCGCCGCCTATGGCACAGACAACAGCATGGACCTGACTTCACAGGGTGATTACAACGAACTGGTCGCTTTCACCACAGGTGAAGACAACCAGATCGAAATCCATCAGGAAGGCACTGAAAACTTTGCTTATGCCGAACTGGAAGGCGATAACAACGAAGTGGATATGGAGCAAGACGGCAGCGCCAACGAAGCTCTGGTCACAGTGGTTGGCTACAACAATACCGATATCGAAACCACTCAAAGTGGTGAGCTCAACCTGGTTGATCTGCTGATCCTGGGTGATGACAACCTGGCTCAAATCGTTCAAAGCGGTGACAACAACTGGGTGAGCGGTGTTGAAGGCGGCGCCTTCGCCGTGGTTGGTACAGGTAACAGCCTGATGATCACCCAAAGCGGTAACGAAAACCTGGTTGTCGGTTCTCAGGCCGGCGCCAGCAATGCTATCAGCGTAACCCAAAGCGGCGACTACAACGTTGCCACTGTTATCCAGAACTAATCACTCTGGTGCTTTATGCGAAAGGGAGCCTCTTGGCTCCCTTTTTATTTGTCCAATCGCCAACTGAGCGTGAGTCATTATGGCTTGAAAACTCATGGTTCCAGCGGTTTCCAGGAAACCCCATACCATAAGCATCGAATAACAAGGCGAGTATTCGCCGCTGGCACGGCGGCTAGCATTGCTTTAAGCCTTAAATCCCTCACCAATACTTGCCGGGCTTTTGACCACAGACGTAACCCATCACCTGCGGTGCGCCTCTCGCACAGGCGATCCTGTGACACGGCGAGAGTTGCGCAGCAACATGCTTTCGAGCGCGAGCCAGGGACGGTGAGCTGGCCGTTAAACAGGGAAGTTGTTGTGAACCCATCCCTTATCTCCATGGACGGAGTGTATACCGACATTTGTCTGGAACAAATGCGGTGGTAGCCTCGACGAAAACATCTGACCTACATGGACGTAGGAAATGCCGAATTTGTCAGGAACAAAATTCGGCCCTGTTTTCGACGGTCACAGTTCCGCCTGTGCCTGGGAAATAGGCGTATGTCTGTAGGTATATAAGCAATTTCAAGCAACGCTATGATTGCAGAATTGCACCAATTCCCCCTTCGGAGCCGCCGCTGGCGTTGTTGCAAATTGGCGTAGCCGAGACAGGGATGTCGAGGCTCGAAGGTCGAGCAAGGCGAATGTTGCGAAGCAACAAGCTTATGAGCGCGAGACAGGGATGGTGAACTGGCCCTTGTGCATGGACTCATTTGCCCACGACTTTCGCCGCGGGCACAGCAGCTATCATAGCTTTGGCTGAAAGCCATTACCGAGACACAAAACAGCACCAAGCAGCGGTGACTGCCGCACTCTGAGAGGAATTTTCCACTAACTTGGCTTACATAAAAGCCATCAAAGCATAAACAAGCCCCATTCGGGGCCAAGTTCAAGCTAAATCCAGCGACAAATCAACTGATGAGATCGAAGTGACTTTGGTAAGTCTGGGCCCAACGTAACAACTCGACTCGATTACGAGACTGGGTCTTGCGGAAGATCGATGAGATATGCGCCTTAACCGTATGTTCGCTAATACACAGACGCTGGGCTATCTCTTTATTCCTGGCGCCGCTGGAAACCAGTTGAATAATGGTTCGCTCACGCCGGGTCAACATCTGCAGCATGGAAACTGTATCGGCCGACATCTCATTGCCTGTATCCAGAGTTTTGACCAACTTACGGAACATCTTGCTGATAAGGGTTCTGTCGTACCAGAGCTCATCGGCCACCATCTTGCGCAGACCAGTAAGCATAAGATCGATACGCTGATCTGAGTAGAGCACTCCGCGGATCCCCAGCAACATAGCCGATTCCTGATCCAGTGACCCTCTGTTGACTTGATAAAGAGCGACTGGAACGTGAGAAACCAGACGACTGGCCAATAAAGGGATCCCCTTATTATCCAGCGCAGCCCCCTTCTGAGAGATTAGATAAAAAGTACTATCACTCTTCTGCGGTTCCAGCTGCTCCGGATGGCGTACTATACGGGTCTTAAGACCGATGGACTCGGCCAGTATGGCCAAATGACAAGGGGCGGCTATTTGATTTATAAAAACCAACTCATTGATACTACTCATTTTTACTCTTCTCCCTGAAAAGTCTTGCTTATATCCCTAAAGGGATAGCTTCCTTAATCACTTTAAGCGCTACTACACAAAAAGCATCAGACGATTCTGACCAGATAGTGTCCGGTTTTCATCACCATAAAGTATTATTCTAACAATCTTTAACGACTTTTCTGACAAAAGATTGTAAAGAGTGTATCCAAAACTCTTTGTTCCAACTGTCAATCTATGCCTAAATGCCGCAGTTGACGGTCATGAAATGAGGATAAGAAGAACAAGGCAGCGATAGCACCGACAAGGGCCATTAGCATATCCGACTGGGTATCCCAGACGTAACCTTGGGTGCCGAGAAAAGCCTCGGCGCCGGTTCCGGTGGCAACGGCGACCCACCATTCAATCAGTTCATAGAAGGCCGATAAGGCCAAGGCAAAACAACTGACCAGAAAAGCACACCAGGCACCAGGTTTCACCGCTTGATTACGCAGCAGTATCTCCCTGGCAATCATTGCCGGGATAAACCCTTGCGCCAAATGACCCAACTTATCGTAGTTATTGCGCTCAGAGCCCATCCACTGTGCCAAAGTATCGAACAGCGGCACCTCGGCATAAGTGTAGTGGGCGCCGACAAACAGTATCAGGCAATGCACCAAGATCAGGCCATAAAGCAGCGGGGTCAACGGAAAACGTTTGCGGGTAAAAAACAATATCGGCAGTGCCAACATACCCGGCAGCGCTTCCAACCACCAAGTGAAATCATCTTTGGGGGCAATGGCCGACCAAATAAGTACCGCAAAATAAATGACCAGCCAGATAATTGTGTTTTTCAAGCCACTTTCCTTATGCCAGTGATTGTTCTCAATTAGGGAAAAATACTTTAGCCATCTAGCCCTCCACTTCATCTGAAAAAAGTGCTACTTTGGTTGGGCATGAGCGAAAATATCATAGCATACGTACATTAGTTAATAATCAAGAGGGTACCTATATCATGGCGAAACACTCGCTGGACAAGGATAAAATTAAAATCCTGTTGTTGGAAGGCGTCCACCAATCAGCCGTTGATGTGCTGGAAAGGGCTGGCTACACCAATATCGAGTATCATAAGGCATCACTTTCCGGCGCTGAACTGCAGCAGTCGATCAAAGATGCCCATTTCGTCGGAATCCGCTCCCGTACCCAACTGACCCAAGAAGTCTTGCAACGAGCTGAAAAGCTGGTTGCCATAGGATGTTTCTGTATCGGTACCAACCAGGTCGATCTCAAGGCGGCCGAGCAACTGGGTATTCCAGTATTCAACGCGCCCTTCTCCAATACCCGCAGCGTGGCCGAACTGGTACTCGGTGAAATCATCATGTTGCTGCGCGGTATTCCGCAGCGCAACGCCCT
Organism: Shewanella chilikensis; assembly: GCF_037953065.1. Lineage (NCBI taxonomy): Bacteria > Pseudomonadati > Pseudomonadota > Gammaproteobacteria > Alteromonadales > Shewanellaceae > Shewanella > Shewanella chilikensis. Next base: position 3,715,582 of record NZ_CP149966.1, read on the forward strand.
GGCCCATCGTGGTGGCTGGCTCAAGAGCGCCAATGGCAGCTTCGAAGCCCGTGGCAAGACCCTTGGGGTCATAGGTTATGGTCATATCGGCACCCAGCTTGGGATCCTTGCCGAAACCTTAGGGATGAAAGTGATCTTCTTCGATATCGAAGATAAGCTGCCGCTGGGTAACGCCCAGCAGGTTCACTCCATGGAGCAACTACTGTCTCAGGCCGATGTGGTCAGCCTGCATGTGCCCGAAACACCTCAGACCAAAGAGATGATTGCCCAGGCCGAACTGGCGATGATGCGCAAGGGCAGCATACTGATCAATGCTTCCCGCGGTACAGTGGTAGATATCGACGCTCTGGCTGTCGCCCTCAAAGAGCAACAGTTGGCCGGCGCCGCTATTGACGTTTTCCCGGTTGAGCCCAAGTCCAATACTGACGAATTCCAAAGCCCGCTGCGCGGTCTGGACAATGTGCTGTTAACCCCACACATAGGTGGCAGCACAGAAGAAGCCCAGGAAAACATAGGTATTGAAGTTGCCGGCAAACTGGCCAAATACTCAGACAACGGCTCTACCCTGTCGGCAGTTAACTTCCCGGAAGTATCGCTTCCGCAGCATAAAGATGCCTCCCGACTGCTGCATATTCACCATAACCGCCCCGGTATTCTGATCAAGATTAACCAGGCGTTCTCGGAGAAAGGCATCAACATTTCAGCCCAGTACCTGCAAACCACACCGACCATAGGTTATGTGGTGATGGAAGTGGATACCACTCAGGCGGAAGAAGCACTAACAGAACTCAAGTCTATCGAAGGCACTATCCGCACCCGATTGCTGTTCTGATTTTCACAGGGCGCCTTATTACCCTTGGCGCCCTGTTTATTTCTGTCAAATCCGCTACAATCGCAGATCTCTTAATGCCTTCAATCTCAGGATCTTGTTATGAGCATTTGCGTTTCTCAGCCCGATTGGCCTCTGGATGCCGGCATTCCGGATCTGCTTATTTCCCGCCTCTCTCACTTGGGTCTACTTGCCGTTACCGGTGAACAGGGCCGTAGCTTTATCCACGGTCAGGTCACCACAGATATCAGCTCTCTCACGACAGAGCAGTGGCGCTGGGGCGCTCACTGCGACCCCAAAGGCAAGATGCTTTCAAGCTTCAGAACCTTTACTCTGGGTGATGCCCTGATATTGATGATGCCAAGAGATACCCTGGCAGCTGACTTGCCGCAATTGAAGAAGTATGCGGTATTCAGTAAGGCCGAACTGGTCGATGTCAGTGACGATTACAGCCTCTTGGGTGTTGCCGGGACCAAGGCTGCCACTTGGCTGGCAGAGCAGCTCCCGGGCTTCAACGCCGAACAACAAGTCAGCGTCATCGAAGGCGGCGTAGTGCTGCAAGATGGCGAGCGCTTTATTCTGGTACTGCCCAAGGCCGAGGCCGAGGCCTTGTGTCAGCAACAGCTACTAGTCGATGCCAGTGCCTGGCAAGAGCTGGAAATCCTCGCCGCCTATCCTAACCTGCCGGCGGCACATATGGGTCAGTTTGTGCCGCAAATGTGCAACTTGCAGGCAATTAATGGCATCAGTTTCACCAAGGGTTGCTACATGGGCCAGGAAACCGTCGCCCGAATGAAGTATCGCGGCGGCAACAAGCGGGCCCTCTATATCCTCAAAGGTAAAGCCACTGTCGATGTCAGCCCTGAAACCTCGCTGGAGAAGGCGCTGGATGGCGGTTTTCGTAAGGGCGGCAGCATTATTGAAGCCGTACAACGAAATGGCGAGTTGCTGCTGACCGCAGTGTTGGCCAATGACACAGAAGTCGGCGCCAAATTCCGTATCGCCGATGATGAAAACAGCGAACTGACGGTACTGCCTCTGCCTTACTCTCTGGAAGAGCAGGAGTAATAATGAGTAAGCCAATAAAGGCGCCGTCGGCGCCTTTATTTTTATCCACAGTTTGTTGCTATTCGGTGCCGGACTCGGTTTCCATATGAGTATCACGCACCTCAATCACCTGGGGCAGTATCTGTTTGAAGAACTCCACCAGTTCAGGATCAAAGTGTTTCCCCGCCTCTGACTCCAGTAGCGCCATGGTATCTTCTATGCTCCAGGCCTTCTTGTAAGGTCGAATCGAAGTCAGGGCATCGAAGACATCGGCAATGGCGACTATTCGTCCCTCAATAGGAATATCTTCGCCTTTCAAACCATTGGGATAACCTGAGCCATCCCACTTTTCGTGGTGGGTCAGCGCAATGCGCCGGGACATCTGCAGTAGAGGATCCGGGTGTTCACCAATAATCTCGGCGCCGATTTCGGCGTGTTGTTGCATGATTCTCCACTCTTCGGCATCCAGCTTGGCCGGCTTTTTCAGCACTGCGTCCGGCGTACCTATCTTGCCAATATCATGCATGGGCGCCGCGTTATAGAGTAGTTCACAGAAGTGTTCCGGCAACTGGGCCTGCTGCGCCAGTAGCTTAGCGTAGTGGCTCATGCGAATAACGTGTAAGCCGGTTTCGTTATCCTTGTATTCGGCTGCGCGGCCCAGGCGACGAATGATCTCGAAACGGGTCTGTTCCAGCTCGTGGGTGCGTTCACGCACCTGTTGTTCCAGCAAGCGCTGCTGATCATAGAGGGCCAGATGGTTACGTACCCGCGCCTTAACTATCGGGGCACTGACAGGTTTGGTGATGTAGTCGACGGCTCCCAAATCAAACCCCTGGGTCTCATCGGCCACTTCAGAGAGAGCGGTGACAAAGATCACCGGAATATGGCAAGTCATAGGCTCTTGCTTGAGACGCTTACAGACCTCATAGCCATTCATACCCGGCATCATCACATCCAGGAGGATTAGATCCGGAGGATTCTTCTGCGCCAACGCCAAGGCTCTTGGGCCATCTATCGCCACCTTGAGCTTATAGTCATCGCCGAGGATCCCGAGCAGAATATCAATATTCTCCGGTGTATCATCCACCACCAGTACAGTGGCTTTTTCCATCTCAATCTCCCTCTTACTCCAGGTTCCGCATCGCTCTTGGACGTCACTGGTATATCCTGTGACCCACATTACCTATTGAGTATAGCCAGGGTCACTCAGTCTCGTTCAGCTCTTGCTGCAGCTCGCGGACAAGATCGGCAGCATCATCAAACTGATAGCTGCCAACCATGCTGCTGACAGGTTTCAAGCGCTGCCACAGCGGTTTACTCACCCGGCGACTCAATGCTTCCAGTTGGACGACGGCTTCGGCATCAGCATCTTCCAGACTGCTTTGCAGTTGCTCCAAAGCGGTTTTAAGCGTCTCGGTATCCATCTCCTCGGCGGCATCAGCTTCCGTCTGAGAAGCGCTTTGCGGCTTATCCCCCATCCAGTCCGCAATGGCGTCGACAATAACGGCGACCCGCTTTTCCACTGCCTGCAACTCTTGCTCACACTCTTCGCCGGCTGCCAACTTGGCTTCCAATTGCCGCGCCTCTTCCACCAAAGGCTCAGAGCAGAGATTACCGGCCAGCCCCTTTAGGGTATGCGCCGCCCGAACGGCTTCTTCCTGCTGTTGCTCCTTGAGCGCCTTGCGAATCCGTTTGCCGACATTGCCCTGACTACCTAGGAAACGCTCGAGGATACGTCGATAGAGGCGCTCGGAATGCTGCACCAGTTGTAGTCCCCGGTCGATATCCAGGCTCTCTTGTTCCGGCCAGCTCACCAGATCCTCAGAATCATCTCCATCGGCCATACCTGTGTTATTATTCCCTGCAACTGGGGCTTGTCCCCCTCCCAGATACTGCAACAACACCTGATACAAGAGGCTGACTTCTATCGGCTTGGCAATGTGATCATTCATGCCGGCCCTCAGGCACATCTCCTTGTCGCCGGCCATGGCATTGGCCGTCATGGCGACCACAGGTAACTGCTCAAGCCCTGGCATCTTGCGCAGCGCCTCTGTGGCCTGATAGCCGTCCATTACTGGCATCTGGCAGTCCATCAGCACAAGATCAAACTGCTGCTGCGCCAGCTTCTCCAGCGCTATCTGGCCGTTTTCTGCGATAGACAAGTCTATGCCTACCTGCTCGAGAAACTCGGTCGCCACCTCCTGATTCATCTCATTGTCTTCCACCAGCAGCACGCGTTTGCCAACAAGAGCCGCCAGTTGCAGCGATTCGAGATCCAGTACCTTGCGCCTGACGGGAATATGCCCCTGACGTCCAAGCGCCAACATAATGCCGTCGAGTAATCTGGAGGCACTGACCGGCTTGGTGATATAGCCGTTGATCCCGAGTTGCTCCAACTGTTCGATAAAGTCACTGTTGGCGTGGGCCGATACCATGAGGATCAGCGGCGGCTCCTTTAGCTGCAATATTTGCCGGGCAGTTTCCATACCGTCCATCTCAGGCATTTTCCAATCGATCAGGGCCATCTTGTAGGGCTTGCGCTTCACCTTATCCAGCGCCTCCATGCCGCTGCGGGCACAGTCGACGGCAAAGCCCATGCTCTCGAGCGTAGTGCGCAAGATATCTCTGGCGGTGCCGTTGTCATCGACCACCAGAATGGGCATACCTTCCAGTTCCTGCTCGACATTCAGCTTGTCGTTTTCCGCCACTTTGAGCCGCACGGTAAAGAAGAAGCAACTGCCGTTGCCAAACTGGCTCTCGACACCGATTTCACCCTCCATCAGTTCCACCAGCTGTTTGGAAATCGCCAGCCCAAGCCCGGTACCACCGTATTTACGGGTGGTTGAGGTGTCTGCCTGGCTGAAAGACTTAAACAACCTGGCCTGCTGCTCGGCCGTCAGACCTATACCACTGTCGCGCACTGCGAATCTCAGGATCACTTCATCCTGCTCGCGGCTAAGCTCAGTTATCGACAGCATCACTTCGCCACGCTCGGTAAATTTAATGGCGTTGTTCATCAGGTTAATCAACACCTGACTGAGGCGCAGCGGATCCCCTTCCAGATAACTGGGCACACCAGGGGCCACGGCAAACAACAGCTCCAATTGTTTATCAGCGGCACGTTCCGAGAACATATCCCCGAGATCTTCCAAAATACTGTCGAGCTGGAACGGCACCACTTCGATATCCAGCTTGCCGGCCTCAATCTTGGAGAAGTCGAGAATGTCATTGATGATCCCCAGCAGGGATTGCGACGCCCGTTCAATTTTTTCCACATAGTTACGCTGTTTGTTATCCAGTTTGGTCTGCAGGCACAGTTGTGACATACCGATAATGGCATTCATCGGGGTGCGTATCTCGTGGGACATATTGGCAAGAAAGTCGCTCTTGGCCTTGTTGGCGGCATCGGCCTCATCTTTGGCCGTCATCAGCTCATTGGACAAGAGTTTCAAGCGGGTAATATTGGCAATGCTCATGACCACTGAGCGTTCACGATCACCTTCTTCCTCAATTTCAGAAGCGTTGACAGCCATCCACATAGGCTCGCCCGAGGCACTGAGCAGGCGCCACTCGCCGCTGACACTGTGATCGTCACTCTGCTGCAGGCACTCGTACAACTCGCTGACTTTGCTTCTGTCTTCCGGCAGCATCAGTTCGGCAAACGAGCGACGTTTAAGCTGTTCGGCGCTCATTCCCATATCACTGCAGAATTGGCCGTTACAATCCATTATGGTGCCGCGATCATCCAGATTGACTATGCCTATGCCTGCGTTATCAAACAGGGCGCGGAAATGGGCCTCACTCTGAGCCAGCTCGGTTTCCATCTTTTTACGGCCGCTGATATCGGTCAGATAACCGTTCCAAAGCATGCCATCCTGCTGTTTACTGCCTTTGGCACCGGCCTCAAGCCAACGTACCTCGCCGGAAGGATGACGGTAGCGAAACTCTTTGATCCACTGCAGCCCCCCTTCACCGGAAAGCAGCCGAATAATACTGTCTCTATCTTCAGTAACGATCCGCTCGGCCACCAGTTCAAAATCGGCCATTACCTCATTCTTGTGGTGGCCCAAAGTGGCAATGGCTGCACTGGAAAGGAAGGTGAATCTGCGTTGCTGCGGGCCTTGCCAAAACAGTTGATACACAGTACTGGGCACAGACTCAGTGATGGTTTCCAGTTGCTCCCGCGACTGCTCCATCTTTTCCTGAGCCAGCTTGCTGTCGGTAATGTCGTTGAGGCTACCATCGAACCAGAGAGGATTCCCATCTTCGTCGTAACTGGCCTTACCCTTTTCATGGATCCAACGCACGCTGCCATCCCGGTGGCGAATGCGATACTCAACATCAAAGGCTTGCTGCTCGGCCAGAGCCGAGTTTATGGTGTCAATACACAGCTGCTTGTCTTCATCTATGACCAGGGAGCCATAACTGCGCTTCTTGCTGTCGATGAAATGCCAGGCCGGATAACCGCTTATCTCTGTGATATTGTCGCTGACATACTCCATGGTCCACTGTTCATCGACCCTGGTACGATAAACGGCGCCGGGGATATTGGATACCAGACCGCGAAAACGGCTCTCGCTCTCGCGAATTTTACGCTCTACCGCCAGTTGCTCGGTCAGATCCCGAATCGATGCTGCTACCTGGCGTTTGCCCTTATGATCGGCCGGTAACAGGCTCAAACCTATCTGCACCGGAAACTGGGAGCCATTACACTTGAGTGCCTGCAGCGCCTTGCCCTTGGCCATCATGCGATCCTTACCGTCAGTCACAAAGGTATGACGCTTGGCCGCATGCTGCAAACGATCCACTTCCGGCAACAATTGATCTATGTTGAGCTTGAGCATCTCCTCGGCGTTATAGCCGAACAGCTCCTGACAACGGCTGTTGGAGAACACCAGCATGCCATTTTCATCGACAATCAGCATCGCCTCTGGCGCCGCTTCCAGCACTGCGTTGGACCAGGCCGCGGCGGAAAACTGCTCGGTAACATCGTTGAACAGCATTTCCACCGAAATCAACTTGCCTTCCTCATCGAGTAAGGGCTGCATAAACAGATCCAAACGTCTCAGCCCACCTTCGGCATCGGCCAACTCCACCTGATGCGGCGGCACAGACTCGCCGGCCAGCGCCTGTTCCATATACTGCCAATTTGCTTCGTTGATGCTGTTGCTGGAAAAGAGCCGTTGATACTTGCGCCTGAGCACCTCTGGGGAGATGCCCAACACCTTCTCCACCCCATCGCTGGCCTGCACTATCGCACCGTAAGGATCCATAGAGCAATAGAAGGACTTGTCACTCATGCCGTCGATAAGCTTGGCAAATCTGTTGCCTCGGGAGTCGAGCAGTGCCTGTTCTCTCTCCTCGAGGATTTCAGCCATCTCATTGAATTTATTGCTGAGAGTCGCAATTTCCCGCACTACGCCTTCAGGCTTTTGTAAACGTTTTATCAATCCCTTGCTGAAATCCACTATCCCGGCTTCCAACTGCTCCAGGGGCTGGGTGAGACGCTTGGCACTCCAGTAACTGGTCACCAGCAACAATATGGCCAACAACAACAGGTTGATTGTTAACGAGCTGAAATCCTGAAGGAAAGCGCGTAACAACTGTTTTTGTGGGGTAATCACCAACACCCGCCATTCCAGTGGCGCCACTCTGGCAACACTGGCAAGGTACTGCACACCATTGAGGTCACTCAGTGCTACTTCAGGAGTGTCGGCGGCGTAGATATGTTGTGCCGCTTCCTTTCCAGCGGCGGTATTGACGAGCCAATCTTCCAATTTGGCATTGCGGCTAAGGTTATTGTCCGGGTGATAGATGAGCCGCCCCTGGTTATCCAACACCAACAGCTTTTTGGGATCGATTCCCAAGCGAATCGGCAAGCTGGAAAGCGCCAGATCTGTGGTTATGACTCCCAAAGGTGCAGCTTCACTGCCAAAAGGCTGTGAGAAGGTGATCATCAAGGCATTGCCGGCCCCCTCGTCGAAATAAGGAGGAGCCCAATAACCGTCAGGATGCTTAAGCGCCTCGGTCCACCATCCCCATTCGCCGCTGGTGTAATCATAGGCTTCCTGACCTATGTCCATAATCGCAATAGAAAGATCCTGGCGAAAAGCATAGGGCGCGAAGCGTTTTTGCCCGGGCAGAAATCCGGGCTGAAAGGCAATGGCGCTGCCATAAAAATTGGGGTTGCGCTGCAATCTGTCTTTAAGCAGTTGATAAAGATTGTCAGCTTGCTGCAGACGCTCGAATGACTCAAGATGCCCCAGGCTGTAGGCCAGAGTTTGGGTATTGCGCTGCGCCAAAGACAATTCAAATTCGAGCCGCTTGGCAGCAAAGTCGGCTTTTTCGGCCAGATCGGTAAAGAAGGCCTTTTCTTCATCCTGATAGTTATACCAGCCGGTGATCCCTGAGATCACAGTCATGATAATGATCAAGGGAACAGCTATTTGAAACAGAATGCGGCTGCGAAAAGTCCTGAGTGTCTTGCTATCCGGCATAAATCTGCCTCTCTGACTATATCCTTGTATCTCTGCAACAGCAGAGCCTCTGTCAGGCACACCCTCTTGGGCAATCAATGCCGAAGTACATCAGGCGACTGAAGACAACCAACTGATTACAGGTCAAAAATTAATCTTGTTATTTAAGCATTAGCCATAATGTTACACAAGTAACTCTGCGCGAATTTACATAAAATTCATCCATCGGCGAGCGCCGGATAATACACTGCCGGCTAACAGCAAACTAAACTCACGGCGTGAAATAGACTCTTGCTGACATGGCGTATAACACTGAGCTATCAGCCCCTTTCCGCCAGATAGCCCAGTAATATATCAGCAGCGGCTACCGAATAGGAGCCGGCAAATAGTGACAACCTTAAACCGCCTGCCAGGTTAACCAGGATAAGGCGGTGTGAAGACTGTTTGCATCCCTTGACAGCTATCAGCTATCAGCCTGAGCCATGGCCTCATCACTGCAGCCACGCAGACGCTGAAAATAACTGCGGGTTTCTGCCAGCACCAGATGGCGCAGACCTATAATGGCAATCAGATTGGGTATCGCCATCAAGCCGTTGACTATGTCGGCGAGCAGCCAGATGAGATCCAGCGTGATAAAGGCGCCCGAGGCGATAAGTCCGAGAAACAACCAGCGATAGAGCGGGATCCAGCGGCCCTTGGTGAGATAGCTCCAGCAGCGATCGCCATAATAGTTCCAGCCAAGAATGGTGGTAAAGGCGAAACACACCAGCGCTACGGTTACCAAATACTGGCCAATCAGCGGCGTGGTAGCACTGGAGAAAGCGGCGCTGGTCATGCCAGCCCCGGCGCTATCGCCATTCCAGACACCGGTAAGAATAAGCACCAAACCCGTCATAGTGCAGATGATAATGGTATCGAAGAAGGTGCCCGTCATGCTCACCAACCCCTGCTCAACCGGCTCCTTGGTCTTGGCGGCTGCCGCCGCTATCGGAGCACTACCCAAACCCGACTCGTTGGAGAATACCCCACGAGCAATCCCGGTTTGAATCGCCAGGGCGATACCGGCCCCCAAAAAGCCACCGGTCGCCGCCACTGGATTGAAGGCGGAATGCAGCACCAGTGCTATCGCATCCGGGATCGCCTCACTGGCGCTCAGCAGCACCCAAAGACAGGCAACCACATAGCCTATAGCCATAGTGGGCACCAACTTTTGCGCCACAGCCGCAATCCGTTTAACACCCCCTAAGGTCACAGCAGCCACCAGCGAGGTCAGTACCACAGCAGTGATCCAGGCTGGCACATCAAAGGCGATGGTCATAGCTTCGGAAATCGCATTGACCTGGGCAAAAGTTCCTATACCGAAAAACGCCACCCCAACACCGAAAACCGCAAACAGCTTGGCCAACCAACCGAGCCCCAGGCCTTTTTCTATGTAGTACATGGGGCCACCGGCGATATTACCGTGGCGATCTGTGGTACGAAACTTAAGCGCCAATAGGCATTCGGCGTACTTGGTGGCCATACCAAAAAGGGCAGCAACCCACATCCAGAACAGGGCGCCGGGGCCACCGAGTTTGATGGCAGTAGCCACCCCGACAATATTGCCCGTGCCTATGGTGGCCGACAAAGCAGTACAGAGCGCGGCAAAAGAGGAGAGCTCCCCCTTGCCATTGGCGGGTTTGAACAACAACTGCAGCGCCAGCGGCAGACGCAACAGTTGAATGAATCCCAACCTGAAGCTCAGATAAATACCGGTTCCCACCAGCAAGAGTAAAGTGGCAGGTCCCCAGACAATGCTGTTTATCTGGGTAAGAAGTGCATGAAAATCCATAGATTCCTCAGTTATTAAACATCAAAATTAATAAACGGAGGAGGAAAAGAAATGGCTGCGAAACCGCGGCAGCAGAGGCCAAAAGCGAAAGTTCACCAGAGGCAAGGCGGTGCAATCATCCTCTCCTCTGTCCTTTTGCCTGAGCGTTTCGCGCTGGCCTAAGCCGGCACTTTCGCCTTCGGCGCCGGGGCATGCCCGGTCTCTCCAGAGGCTCGTCCAGTAACAGTCCACGCCGTCAATGCTGACCGGCACCTGAAAGAGTACCTCCAACCGGGTTAACCGGTGGAAATTGCCTCGTCGGTGTGGGGGCGATTCCCCACTCTCCTGCTACCTTCATCCGAACGGATTGCCACGTTATTCGTGGCAGGTGACACAGTTTGCGCCTAAATGGCCTCCGGCTCAAGGGCCAAAACCGACTCTCGCCCTGTTTACTGCAAAAATGTTGATCTTGGGCTAATCCCAAGCAACAGAACTTAGTTCGGTTCACGCGGCAACAACAGCCGAAAGTCGAGTTCACCGATTGAAAAAACTTGTTATGCTGTAGCAGATTACTGCGGTTCACAGGAGTTCAAATGCAGAGCCAGGTGTTGCTGGAAGGGGTAAGCAAAGGATTTTTGGACGGCGATCGCCCCCACAGGGTGCTGGAAAATCTCAGCCTGGAGATCAAACCCGGCGAGACGGTGGCATTGACCGGCCCCAGTGGCAGCGGCAAGAGCACACTGCTGAATCTGATAGCCGGTTTTGAGCACCCGGATCAGGGGCGCATCCTGCTGGCAGGTCAAGACAGCAGCCGCTGGCAGGACAAACAGTGGAGCGCCTTTCGCCGCCGCCATCTGGGGGTGGTGTTCCAGCAATTCAACCTACTGACGCCGCTCAATGTTCGCGACAATATTCTTTTTCCCCTGTCGCTGCTCGGTGAAGGCTGGCAAGCCTGGTGCGATCACCTTGTGCAGGCACTGGGGCTAACGCCACTGTTGAACCGGGAAGTCGAAAGCCTCAGCGGTGGTCAACAGCAGAGAGTAGCCATTGCCCGCGCCCTGGCCCATAGGCCTGAATTGCTGCTGGCCGATGAACCGACAGGCAACCTGGATGCCGCCGCCGGTGATGAGGTGATGCAGCTTTTGTGCGCTCTCGCCGCCGATGCCGGCAGTGCCATTCTGATGGTCACCCACAGCGAAACGGCCGCCGCCTATATGCAGCGCCGCTGGCACCTGCAGCAAGGGCGCATTCATGAATGACACAGGGGCGCTGACCACAATCAAGTTGGCTTGGCAGGCCCTGAAAGTCACCCTGGCCCACTATCGCAAGGCACCACTGCAAGCCGGCGCCATACTGCTGGGAGTGGTGTTGGCGGTGACTCTGCTGATTGGCGTCAAGGCCACCAACGACAACGCCATCAACAGCTACCGTGAGGCGGGCGAAGCCCTGGGACAACAGGCCAGCCTGTTTATCACCCCCAAGGCCCGCGGGGCCAGCCTCGATGAAGCACTCTATTTTCAACTGCGCCAAAGCGGCATCCAGGCACTGCCGGTGATCAGCGGCGTCGTTGACGACGCTCAGGGTCGCCAGTGGCAAGTGGAAGGCAGCGATATCATTGCCGCCCTCGGCACCTTCGAGCAAAGGGGCAATGGCCGCAACCATCTGCCCTTGAATAGACTGCTCGCCGGTGAGTCCATCATTGTCATGAGTGACAGCCTGCATCAGGGACTCAAGGCGCCGCCAACCCTGTCCTTCGGTGGACGCACGCTCGAAGTGCTGGCGCTCGCCGACTCACAGCAGCTCGGCAACCGCCTCTATCTGGATATCTCACTGGCCCAGCAGCTATTAAAGCGCGAAGGCACCCTCAGCTATATCGCCCTCTTTGGCGAGCCGCAAAGGCTCAAAGCACAACTCAAGCAAAGCGGACTGCCGCTGGGCAAGCTGAATATCAGCGAGCAGGACAAGGGCGCCGCCCTGACCGCGCTCACCCGCAGTTTTCATTTGAATCTCAACGCCATGGGGATGTTGGCCTTCGTGGTGGGGCTGTTTATCGCCTACAACGGCGTGCGCTACAGCCTGATGAAACGCCGCCGTTTGTTGCTCTTGTTACTCAAGCAGGGCCTGGGACGACGCGCCCTGATGCTGGCGCTGCTGCTGGAGTTGTTGCTGCTGGTGTTCATCGGATCGGCCAGCGGCTTTATTCTGGCGCTGCAGCTCAGCCAGTGGCTGCAGCCCATGGTGGCGCTGACCTTGGAGCAGCTCTATGGTGCGACTCTGCTGCCGGGGAACTGGCGCTGGCAATGGCTGGCCGAAGGCGCCGGTCTGACACTTATCGCCGCACTGCTGGCCTGCGTGCCCCTGTATCTTGAGCTGTGTCATCAGAGCCTGGCGCAAAATACCCAGAGCCAATGGCATGCCCACAGACACAGAAGCATGCATAAACGCCTGTTTCTCATGGGGGTTGCGCTGCTTGCCCTGACGGCGCTGCTTTACCCCTTGAGCCAAACCCACCAACACAGCTTGGGCTTAATGGGGCTCTTGACCCTGGCTATCCCGCTGCTGTTGCCGCAACTGTTGCAGTCTTTACTCGGGCTATTGGCGCGGCTGTTTCCGTCCGGACTCAGCAAGTACGCCATCGCCGATACCCGAGAGCTGGTGGCACCGCTGGCGCTGGCCATGATGGCGCTGCTACTGGCCCTGTGTGCCAATATCGCTATGAATACCCTGGTAGGCAGCTTTGACAAGACCCTCAGAAGCTGGCTCGACACCCGCCTGCATGCCGAGCTTTATATCCGCCCGGGCGCCGGCAATATGGCAAATCTGGAGCATTTTCTTGAGCAGCAAGCCCCCGGATTGGCTCATTTCTACCATTGGCAGGCGCCCTTCTATGCCAAGGGGAGCGGCAATACGCTGGAGATAAACCTTATCAGCCGGGACGCCGACTCTATCGCGCGCACCACGGCCCTGAAGACCCCGGCCCAAGTTACTTTCCAGGAACAAGTTGCTTCCAAGGAACAGGTGCAAGGAGCCCAAAACCAGCAACAGCAAGCGCTGCAGACTGTGATCCAAGGCCAGGCTCTGGCTATCAGCGAGCCCTTGGCGCTGACGCTGGGGCTGGCGCCAGGCGACCAGCTCAGCCTCTGCCCGGATAAGGAATGTAAGACACCACTGACCCTGCCCATCAGCGCCATCTATTACGACTATGGCAATCCCAAGGGTGAGGTCCTGCTAGCACAATCCCTCTGGCAAGAGCTTAAGCTGCCAACTGAAGCCGTCAGCCTGGCTGTGAGCGGCATAGCAACAAGTGCAGAAAGGGCCAAGGGGGCAGGACTCACAAGCATTGCCGCCCTAGAGCGCGCCCTTATTCAAGAGCTCGGACTCAGCCCGATACAGGTCTACAGCCAGCAAAAAATTCGCGACGAGGCGATTCGGGTCTTCAACAAGACCTTCAGCATAACCCTGGTACTCAACACCCTGACCTTACTGGTGGCCGCCGTGGGGCTTTTCAGTGCCGTGCTGATGCTGACCCAGTCCCGCCAGGCGAGCTTCGCCATGTTACGCTCGCTCGGGCTTACCCGTGGCCGGCTTTTGTCTATGTTGCTGTTGCAGATGCTGCTGGTGGTGCTGCTCACCTGTCTGTTGGCCCTGCCCATGGGGGCGATTCTCGGTTACCTGCTTATCCATAAGGTGACGCTGCAGGCCTTCGGCTGGACCATAGCCATGCAGTGGGACTGGCTGGCCTATGGCCGGGTGGTGCTTTTGTCGCTGCTGTGCTGCATCCTGGCGGTGATAGTTCCCCTCTATTGGCAGAGCCGCCGCTCTCTGGTCTCCAGCCTGCAACAGGAGGTGCTCTAATGCGATTGATTACAATGCGGTGGCGTGCCGTAGTGCCCTTGTTAGTGGGTCTACTGCTGGGCGGCGCTGTGCTGAGCGGCTGCGATAAGGCTCATCAAGACCAGGCTCAGCAGCAAGACTCTCGGGCCATGAGCCGGGTGATGGGTACAGCGAGCGAAGGCTATGCCAAAGTCGAGCCGGGCGCGGCGCTGCAATTTCCGGAAGATCACCTGCCCCACCCCAGGTTTCGTCAGGAGTGGTGGTATCTGACCGCCAATCTGACCACGCAAAGCGGTGAGCCCCTCGGGCTGCAATGGACTCAGTTTCGTATCACCCTCTCCCCGGATGAACCTGAATCCAGCTCTCCCTGGGCGACGAATCAGCTTTATATGGCTCACAGCGCACTCAGTTTTCAAGATAGTCACCAAAGCGCCGAGCGCTGGGCCAGGGGCGCGCTTGCCGCGCCCCAAGGCAAAGCAGCCCATCCCCAGGGAGCCCAGGACAAAACTCAAGCCGGAGCCATGGGCTTGCCGCTCAGGGTCTGGCTCGATAACTGGCGCTGGCAAAGCCAGGCGGCAAGCGGTCCCAATAGCGGGCTGTTTCCCGCCAGTTTACAGGTCAGCGAAGAGGACTTTGCCTTCGAGTTGCAACTCGATAGCCAAGCCGAGCTGCAGATCCAGGGAGACAAGGGTTTCAGCCGTAAAAATGCCGCCGGCACTGTAGCCTCTTACTACTACAGCCAGCCCTTTATTCGGGTCGAAGGCAGAGTGCGCCACAAGGAGCAATGGCTGCAGGTATCCGGCAATGCCTGGCTCGATAGGGAGTGGAGCTCAGAGTTTCTCAGTCACGGCCAACAGGGCTGGGACTGGTTCGCCTTACGGCTCGATGACGGCTCGGCCCTGATGCTGTTTCAGCTCAGAGAGCAGGAAAACAAAGCCTTTTTCAGCGGCAAGCGCATGTATCCCGACGGCAGTGGCCACCCGCTGGCGCTCGATGATATCAGCCTCAGCGTCAAGAACTGGCAACAAACGGCCAGCGGTCGCTACCCTGTCGCCTGGCAACTGGAGCTGCCGGGAGAGTCTCTGTCACTGACTCTGGAAGCCCTCAATCCCAATGCCGCCATGAACCTGTCTATCCCCTACTGGGAAGGGCCAATCACCATCAAGGGCACACAAACCGGCGTGGGTTATATGGAGCTGACCGGCTATTGAATAACCCACTTTAGGTAGTAAACAAGAACTATTCTCAAAATGACATTGCATTAGTATTGCAGGAGTCAAGCGGCTAATCTGTTTAAATTTCAAACTTGGATTCAGATCACATTGAAAATGTTGATCCGGATCGCCAATCGCTTTCATTACCTCTCAAGAGGTATACCCACATTTTTAATGAGGTCTAGACTTTGATTCAGTTCCGGTGACTCGGCCCATGCCGTGCCTGTCGCCCTTACCTGTCGAGGTGAGCCTCAATGAAGCAACAAACAGAGATGGAATACCATGTCACCAGTCTGGTGGTGCATGCCGCTCCGGGAACCCTGGATGCGGTAACCACTGCCATCCAGGCCCTTGAAGGCGCCGAAGTCCATGCCAGCAGCCCAGAAGGCAAATTGGTAGTCACCCTCGAAGGCGAAAGCCAGGGCGAGATCCTGGATAACGTCGAAGCAATCAACCGTCTGCCCGGGATACTGTCCAGCAGTCTTATCTATCATCAGGTCGATTCTGAGCCTGTCAGTCAAACAAAAGAAATAAAGAGTGAGGAAACACCATGAGCATAAGCCGCCGCGAGTTTCTTAAAGCCAACGCCGCCGTTGCCGCCGCCACGGCCGTTGGAGTCACTCTGCCAGTGAAAGTCGTCGAAGCCGCTGAGCAGAAAGACAATATCAAATGGGACAAGGCCCCCTGCCGATTCTGCGGTGTCGGCTGCTCTGTGCTGGTAGGCACAAAAGAGGGCAAGGTCGTCGCCACCAAGGGCGATCCTGAGAGCCCGGTCAACAAGGGCCTGAACTGCATCAAGGGCTACTTCCTGTCGAAAATCATGTACGGTAAAGACCGTCTGACCACTCCACTGCTGCGGATGAAAGACGGCCAGTACGCCAAAGACGGTGAGTTCACCCCCGTGAGCTGGGACAAGGCCTTCGATGTGATGGCAGAAAAGTGGAAGCACTCGCTCAACACCAAGGGCCCGACATCTATCGGCATGTTCGGCTCTGGCCAGTGGACCATTTGGGAAGGCTACGCCGCCTCCAAGCTGCACAAGGCAGGTTTCCGCACCAACAATATCGACCCCAATGCCCGCCACTGTATGGCTTCGGCCGTGGTCGGCTTTATGCGTACCTTTGGTATCGATGAACCCATGGGTTGTTATGACGACCTGGAAGCCGCCGATCACTTTGTGCTCTGGGGCGCCAACATGGCCGAGATGCACCCCATCCTCTGGGCCCGCCTGTCGGATCGCCGTCTGAGCCACCCCGACGGTAAGGTGCATGTACTGTCTACCTTCGAGAACCGCTCGTTCGATTTGGCCGACAACCCGATAGTGTTCAAGCCTCAGTCCGACCTGGTGATCCTCA
Source organism: Shewanella chilikensis (assembly GCF_037953065.1). Taxonomy (NCBI): domain Bacteria; kingdom Pseudomonadati; phylum Pseudomonadota; class Gammaproteobacteria; order Alteromonadales; family Shewanellaceae; genus Shewanella; species Shewanella chilikensis. Next base: position 3,732,147 of record NZ_CP149966.1, read on the forward strand.
ACTATATCGCCAACTACATCATCCAAAACGGCGCGGTCAACAAGGACTTCGTCAACAAGCACACCAAGTTTGCTCTGGGTGTGGATGACATAGGTTATGGCCTGCGTCCGGATCATCCGCTGGAGAAAAAAGCCAAGAATCCGGGTAACGGCAAGTTCAGCGATATCAGCTTCGATGAGTACGCCAAGTTTGTCAGCCGCTACACTCTGGAATACGCCAGCGAGATGAGCGGCGTGGAGAAAGAGCGCCTGCTGGAGCTGGCCAAGGCCTATGCCGACCCCAAGGTTAAGGTGATGAGCCTGTGGACCATGGGTATCAACCAACACGTGCGTGGGGTTTGGGCCAACAACATGCTCTATAACCTGCACCTGTTGACCGGCAAAATTGCCACTCCGGGTAACAGCCCCTTCTCTCTCACAGGCCAACCTTCTGCCTGTGGTACCGCCCGTGAAGTCGGCACCTTTGCCCACCGTCTGCCCGCCGATATGGTGGTCAACAACGACAAACACCGCGCCATCACAGAAAAGGCCTGGCAGCTGCCTGAAGGCACTATTCCGCCCAAGCCGGGTTTCCATGCCGTGTTGCAGAGCCGGATGCTGAAAGACGGCAAGCTCAACTGTTACTGGACCATGTGTACCAACAATATGCAGGCCGGCCCCAACATCAACGATGAAATCTATCCCGGTTTCCGTAACCCGGAAAACTTTATCGTGGTGTCAGATCCATACCCAACAGTCACCGCCATGGCGGCCGACCTGATCCTGCCTACCGCCATGTGGGTCGAGAAAGAAGGTGCCTATGGTAACGCCGAGCGCCGCACCCATATGTGGCACCAGCAGGTGAAAGCCCCCGAAGGCGCCAAGTCGGATCTGTGGCAGCTGATGGAGTTCGCCAAGCGCTTCAAGGTAGAGGAAGTCTGGCCCGCCGAGTTGATTGCCAAGAAACCTGAATACGCCGGCAAGAACCTCTATGAAGTGCTGTTCGCCAACGGAGTGATCAACAAGTTCCCCGCCAGCGACTGTCAGGCCGAACTCAACGATGAATCTGAACACTTCGGCTTCTATGTGCAGAAGGGGATCTTCGAAGAATACGCCGCCTTCGGTCGCGGCCATGGTCACGATCTGGCTCAGTTCGACCGCTACCACGAAACCCGCGGTCTGCGTTGGCCGGTAGTGGATGGCAAGGAAACCCTGCGCCGCTTCGTTGAAGGTTCTGACCCTTACGTTAAACCGGGTTCAGGCTATCAGTTCTACGGCAAGCCGGATGGCAAGGCGGTGATCTTCGCCCTGCCCTATGAACCGGCCGCCGAGGAGCCCAACAGCGAATACGATCTGTGGATGAGCACAGGCCGGGTGCTGGAGCACTGGCACACAGGCTCTATGACCGCCAGGGTGCCCGAGTTGTACCGCGCCTATCCGGATGCGCAGATCTTCATGCATCCTGATGATGCCAAGAGCCGTGGCCTCAAGCGTGGTGATGAAGTCATCGTCGCCTCGCCTCGCGGCGAAGTGAAGACCCGGGTTGAAACCAAGGGCCGTAACAAGCCGCCCAAAGGTGTGGTGTTCATGCCCTTCTTCGATGCCCGTCAATTGGTCAACAAGCTGGTACTGGACGCCACCGACCCGCTGTCCAAAGAGACAGACTTCAAGAAGTGTCCGGTCAAAGTGATGAAGGCGTGAGGCAGCAGTAATGGGTGACAAACGCAATAGTGTCAATAACATCAATCGTCGCCAGTTTCTGGCGACCACGGCCAAAGCAGGCTGTGTGATGGGGTTGGCCGGGCTGGGGATATCAGCGCTGGCCAAGTCCCAGTCGCTGGCGCCCCAGGCGATACGTCCCCCTGGCGCCCTCGCCGAGGACGCCTTTCTCTCGGCCTGTGTTCGCTGTGGCCTCTGTGTCGAGGCCTGTCCCTATGACACCCTGAAACTGGCGCGTTGGTTTGAAGGGGCTGCCACAGGCACGCCTTTCTTCAGCGCCCGCAGTATCCCCTGCGAGATGTGCGAGGACATTCCCTGTACCCGCGCCTGTCCCAGTGGGGCACTGGATACCGGCCTCGAGAAAATCGAGGATGCCAGAATGGGCACAGCCGTACTGATCGATGAGAAAAACTGCCTTAACTTCAAAGGCCTGAGATGTGATGTCTGCTACCGCGTCTGCCCGCTCATCGATGAGGCCATCACCCTTGAGCGTGCCCGCAATGAGCGCAGTGGCCACCACGCCATGTTTATTCCTACCGTGCATGCCGATATCTGCACCGGCTGCGGCAAGTGTGAACATGCCTGCGTTTTGGAAGAGGCGGCGATCAAGGTGCTGCCGCAGAAGCTCGCCAGCGGCAAGACCGCCGAGCACGACACTTACATAGACACGGAAAAGACCACCCTGGAGATGCTCAATCAAGGGTTGCCCGGACTGGGTAACGGAGGGGCAATATGAGTCGGAAAAAAAGCTCAGACGCCTTTGCCGCCGATGCCATTGCTACCCTGGGCTGGTGGAAGGCACACAGGTTCCTGCTGCTCAGACGCCTGTCACAACTGAGCGTTTTGCTGCTGTTTGCCATAGGGCCACTGTTTGGCCTCTGGCTGCTGAAAGGCAACCTGTCGACCAGTCTGTTACTGGACACAGTACCGCTGGCCGATCCGCTGGTGACGCTGCAGAGCCTGGCCAGTGGCCATCTGCCGGAACTGAGCCTACTGCTCGGCGCCGCCATTGTCGCCCTGGGTTATGGCCTGCTGGGTGGACGGGTGTTCTGCAGCTGGGTCTGCCCGGTCAACATGGTGACAGATACGGCCGCCTGGCTCAGACGCAAGTTGGGCCTGCCCAGATTACCCGAGCTGCCAAGGTCGCTGCGCTACTATCTGCTGGTATTGGTGTTGCTCTTGCCCCCACTGACCGGCCTGTTGGCCTGGGAGTGGCTCAACCCGGTTCCCGTGGCCTACCGAGCCTTGTTGTTCGGTGGCTTCAGTGGCCTGTGGCTGCTGCTGGCGATACTGCTGCTGGATCTGTTCGTCAGCGAGCGCGCCTGGTGCAGTCACCTGTGCCCCAGTGGCGCCCTCTACAGCCTGCTGGGCAAGCTGCGACTGGTCAATATCGAGGCGGTAAGAGCCAACGACTGCAACAACTGCATGGACTGTTTTACCGTGTGTCCCGAACGGCAGGTGCTCAAACCCGCCCTCAAGGGAAGCAACCCTACGATAACCAGTACCGATTGCACCCTCTGCGGCCGCTGTATCGATGTCTGTGCCAAGAAGGTCTTTGAGTTTGATACGCCATTAACCCGGCTCTCACCCAAGGGTGAAGCCAAAGACAAATCCAACAAAATAGATTGCAACCGAATTGCCACCAAGGCGGAGAACAAGCAATGAAAAAAACACTCAGCGCAGCCGCGATGCTGCTGGCACTCAGCGCCTGCTCAGGACAGCAGGCAGAAACGGCTCAGCCGGTTAACGTCAGTTCTCTTGGCGGTGGCGATGCAGAGATTAGCTCTGTACGCCCGGCCGATGCCATGCCTTCCTACCCAATGCGTGGCAACGCCATAGAGCGTAACTATGCCGAGCAGCCGCCACTCATTCCTCACAAGGCCGACTACCCCATCAGCCTGAAGAAAAACAGCTGCATGAACTGCCATGACTGGAACAAGGCCAAGCGTATGAAGGCAACGCCTGTGGCCAAGTCCCATGTTATCGACGACAAGGGCACCCTCAATGGACAGAACTATTTCTGTACCCAGTGCCATGTACCTCAGGCCGATAACAAGCAGCCGCTGGTGGAAAATAACTTCAGCACTGGCGCTGCCAACTGATAGCGAGAAAAACCGGGTCGCTGCTTCCTGGAGGCGCCCCGGTTTCAAGGTACAGCCCCAAAGGGATTGGGGCTTGCCTGCCCTTTCCAGCCCCTCACTTTGATGCCTCAGTTTTTCTGAAAAATGGCAATCCGTCGCTCATCGACAAAACATAAGTTCAAAGCAAACGTCTCACAGAGCCAGTCCAATGTTGCACGATGGAAGAAGCTGCAATGGGTAGGATCCCGGGTATAGTGCCAGTCATAAAACTGGGCTTCACTCTGCCAGCGGTCAGTCATTATGCCTAAATAGCCCCCGGGAACCAGACGTGCCAGCAGCGCGCTTATCTCGGCGGCAGGCCTGTGCAAGTGCTCGAAACACTCGCTGGAGAGAATAAAGTCATACTGCGCCTGCAATGGATTGGGGAAAAACAGCGGGTCGAAATCGTCACACGCTATCCCTTCCCTGGCCAGGAGTTTTGATAGTGTCGGCCCAGGGCCACAGCCAAAGTCCAGTCCCTGCATGCCCGGGCGCAGAAAGGTCATCGCCGGCGTCAACAAGTGCTGCAAAAAGCCCACATAGCCGGGATCGTCAATGCTGTTCTCGTGGGTATCGTAAAACTGCTGCTCCTCATTCAAGGGCAGCAAATGCGCAGGGTCGAGAAAGATGAGCCGACACTCTTGGCAGAGAAAATAACGTCTGGCAACCCTGGCGGGAACTGTCTGTTTAGGCTGGGTGTTGGCACACAAGGGGCATGGATTCATCGATGACTCGGTTCACTTTAACGGCTTTGGTTTAACGGCTTTGGTTTTACAGCCTTGGCCTAAAGGCTTTAACTCAGAGCCTTAACTCATAGCTCTAATTCAGAGCTTTAGCTCAGTGCCTAGCTCATTACTTTGACTCGGCGGTTGGCTATCGGGATACTTTCCCGCAACAGTCGCCGCCAAAAACTGCGCCTACTCTAACAAACCCCACCCCCGGCTCCTAGAGCTTAATCGGCAAGACGCAACAACCATTGTACCCAGGATTCAGGCAAAAGTCGTAGAGTTTCCCCCCACAGCTGCCGCGGGCTTTCGTCCTGGCGACTTTTCGGCATGCAGTGAAATCATCCCTGATGGCGCCACTCTGGCATCCCAGCCTCTCTCGTAAGCCTGTCACTACGCGCCCAAGAGGGGCTCAGCGTCCTACGGATGATTCCCGGCGAACATACTGTCAAACATGCACGCGACCTTAGGTTTACACTCCACAAAATCACCACAACCATATGATAGATAATATTTTTTTAATAAAATCTGTTATAGAAAATAAGTTTGGGCATTATCCGTTGCGCAAATCCTGTAAGATGTGGGCATCGCGCATGGTGCTGTATCTGATAGTTTTTTGGAAAAATGAGTTACATGGCCATGCGTGTCTACTGAATTGAATAAAAAGGGAATTGTCCGAATTTCCATGGAAACCCGAATTCAGATAATAAGTGCACCACTCATGGTTAAACGGTGAGGAGAGATCAACTGCCTGTTGGTGATACTCTGTAGTCGCCAAACAAACATGAGTAGTTACCATGAATTACAAGCAGTTGATCGAGGGACAACGATACCAGATTGAGGCCTATTTACGCGAGGGTTTCAGTTATCGGGAGATAGGAAAACGTCTGAAAGTCAGCCACAGCACAATCAGCCGGGAAGTAAATCGCAATCGAATTCGGGATAACCATTACTTGCCGGAAGTCGCTCAGGCGAAGGCACTAAAACGCCGTTGTCAGTCCGCGAAGTCTAGAATATCTGGACTGACCATCACCTTTGTTGAGTTCGGTCTCAATGAGAAATGGAGTCCGGAACAAATAGCCGGTGTCGGTAAAATCATCGGATATAACGTCAGTCACGAGTGGATTTATGGCTATGTCCAGCGTGATAAATTATGCGGCGGCAAGTTGTACAAACAGCTCCGCCAGAGTCACCGAAGATACCGTAAAGGTAACCGTGCGAAGCGTGTGATTATCCCGAATCGCGTAGGCATAGAGCATCGTCCCGCTATCGTGAACAAGAAAAAGCGGTTCGGAGACTGGGAAGCTGACACGGTTCTGGGCAAGCAAGGTACGGGCGCGATTGTCAGCCTGGTTGAGCGAAAAAGTAAGCTGTACCTGATACGCAAAGTGCCAGCGAAAAGCGCAGCCGATGTAGCCCGGGCCATGGTTGGTATGCTGTGGAAATATCGAGGTTATGTTCGAACTATCACTGCGGACAACGGCAGCGAGTTCTGTGACCACGAACAGGTCGCAGAAAAGCTTAAAACGGATGTCTACTTCGCTAACCCTTATTCGTCCTGGGAACGCGGACTGAATGAAAACTTCAACGGTTTGCTGCGGCAATACATACGGAAAGGCACCGATTTGCGGACGGTAACAGATAAGCAAATTAGTGAGATTGAACGGGCATTAAATGCCAGACCGAGAAAGTGCCTCGGCTTCAGGCAACCTGTTGCGGTATTCAATGAATTACGCAAGGCAGCCTAATTTAGCGAGTGGTGCACTTCGGAGTTGAATTCGCGAATAATTGTCACACAGTTTAGATAGAGGAACTTTTTTGAATATTCATGAAGAATCTTATTACATTGTTTACCCAGACTATGAATTTGATGAATATAAAACTGACTTAATCCCAACATCATATACTGCCAATACTAACTGGGATTTTGAAAAGCTAAATGTGGAGTCGGAAACCCTCTCTTTTGTATCAAAAAATGATAACTTAAATTTCCTAATGGAAGATTACGCCTTGGCGTTTAGTGTTCCAAACTTCATAGTGACATCAAAACTTAAAGAGCTTATTGAATCAGGTATTTATGGTAGCCAGTTTGTCCCAGCAATTATTCAGGACAAGCAAAACAACTCAGTTAAAGGGCTGTGGGCACTCAATACATTTAAGACGTTAAATTGTATTGATCTGAATAGAAGTAAATTCTACATGCCAGGTAATGGCTCGACTAACATTGATGGATTTACGATTCATGCAGATATGGATAACTATCGTTTTCGTGAAGATGTCTTAGATGCAATACCAGAAGCTGAGCGATTGATTTTCCAAGTTGCGGGTACATCATTAGGGGAAATATTCGTCCATCAAAAAGTGGTTGATATATTTAAAGAACATAATGTAAAAGGAATAAATTTCTTTAAAGTCAGTGAATTCGTGGATGGTGAACAATATTAGGGAAGATGCGAATAAGTCCTCGTGGCCTTTTCTTTTGTAGAGAGTGGCTTACCATTCCTGGCTATTGCTCGTAGCCAGTCGCTACAAGACACTCGCCGCTCCCGAGGGCATGGTTCGGTAGAAATGGGGCGGTATCCACTCGCCCCTTTCCAAACCTCCGCCCCCTGCACTCAGTGACGTAGCGGCCCTGACCTATGGTTAAGGGTTAGGCACAATTGAACTTGTGTAAAGCTCCCTTCAAGTTAACCCCACTACTCATTGGGTAACAACGGCATCATCTGTGCGCCATAACGGCTCCCAGCTACTGCTGTGATGGGAAACGCCTCTTCGATGGCCGCCAGCTCGTCTCGGCCCAGAGTCAGAGCGCAAGCCTGAATATTATCCTCAAGATAACGCCGCCGTTTGGTGCCAAACAGAGGGATCAGATGCTCATTGCGGCTGAGCAGCCATGCCAGCGCCAGCTGTGACGAACTGCAACCTCGGCTTTCAGCCAGTGCCTTGATGGCATCCACCAGTGCCAGATTACGTTCAAAGTTCTCCCCCTGAAATCTGGGATGAGAGCGCCTGAAATCATCGGCAGTAAAGTCGTCTATGCTGCGAATAGCACCACTGAGAAAGCCCCTCCCCAGAGGGCTGTAGGCAACAAAACCTATTCCCAGCTCTTGGCAAAGCGGTAATACCTTGCTTTCAGGATCCCGGCTCCAGAGAGAATATTCACTCTGCACCGCTGTAATGGGATGCACCTTGTGGGCGCGGCGCAGCCTGTCGCTGTCCACTTCACTCAAGCCCAGATAGCGCACCTTGCCCTGCTGCACCAACTCGGCCATGGCACCGACAGTTTCCTCTATCGGTACCTCGGGATCCATTCTGTGCTGGTAATAGAGATCGATATAATCTGTCCCCAAACGCTTGAGGCTGGCTTCCACAGAGCGGCGGACATACTCGGGGCGGCCATTGACGCCGCGCTTGTGCACATCTGCTTCATCCCTGACTATGCCAAATTTACTGGCAAGAAAGATCTGCTGCCTACGGCCTTTGAGCGCTTGTGCCAACAGTTCTTCATTGCGAAAAGGTCCGTAAACATCGGCGGTATCCCAAAAGTTGACGCCGCGCTCCAGCGCCAGATCCAGCGTTGCCAAGGACTCTGCATCACTGGCCGGACCGTAAAACTCGCTCATTCCCATGCATCCCAGCGCCAGCGCCGATACTTCCGGTCCCTTGCTACCCAGTTTTCGTGTTTTCATCTGTTACCTCCATTGAACTGCCAACAGCATCTTTGTTTTTACCTTTGGGATAAATAACGCTATAACAGCCAGTGTATTCCAAAATCACGAACAATCATGGATAGACTGCAAACCCTGAATATCTTTCGCCGGGTCGCCGAAACGCGAAGTTTCACCAAGGCCGCCAATTTACTCAATCTACCACGCTCGACCGTAACCCAGGCGGTGCAGCGGTTGGAGCAGCAACTCAAGGTACAGTTGCTGGTACGCACCACACGACAGGTCAGGTTGACCGAACAGGGCGAACAGGTGTTGGATAAGGCCTCGGCGCTGCTGGCAGACTGGGACGATCTTCAGGGCCTATTTGCCAAAGAAAGCTGCCCGGCGGGGCTACTTAGGATCAACATGCCGGCCAGACTCGCCCGATTGCTTATCTTGCCGGCCTTACCGGAATTTCATCAATGTTATCCGGACATAGAGCTGGAGCTTGGCGTTTCGGATCCGCGCATCGATATCATAGGTGAAGGGGTCGATCTGGCACTGCGGGCCGGCACACTGGAGGATAGCAACCTTATTGCCAGAAGTTTGGGAAGCTTTGAGATAGTCACGCTGGCAAGCCCGGATTATCTGGCGCGCTTCGGAGTTCCGCAAACGCCTTCGCAACTCAGTAACCACAAGATGGTGGGCTATCTGTTGCCCTCAAGTGGTCGTATCGAGCCGCTGGAGTTCAGGCAAGAGGGGAAATACCATCAATACACCTTGCCCCAAAGCATAAGAACCAATGGTACAGATGCCTATATTGCCGCCGGATTGGCAGGCTTTGGTCTTATCCAGGTACCCACTTATGGTATAGCGCCACATTTGCAAAGTGGCGCTCTGGTGCCAGTGTTACAGCAGTATCCGCCGCAAGCCATGCCACTGTCGTTTATCTATCCACGCAAACGCCACCCCAGCCACAGACTGAAGCTGTTTATCGACTGGCTGGTGCAACGCTTCGGCGACAAGTTACCACATGAGGCCGACTCGGTACCGCTAACCTGGGACAACTGATTTGCCTCAGTTCAGCTAAACCGCACTCAGACTAGAGTAACGACCCGCTTGCCGGGCAACAGGCTATTTCCCGGGGGCTTTTCCCGCTTCCAGCAAAGGCAAGCCGGCCTCGGTTGGAATATAGATGCGCTCGCCCTTGCCTTCCTGCAGCCCCTTGATCCACACGTAACGCAGATAGGCTTCATTGCCCTTGAGTGACTCGCCGATAATCTTGTTGGCCTCGGCAGCCGCCTTGGCCCGCTCGATATCGGCCTGCCCTTCGGCCTTAGCTCTGGCGATCATTGCCCGTCCTTCCGCTTCAGCCAGGGTGACTTTGGCCTTGGCCTGCATCAGGGCCGCCTGTTCCCGAGCCTTGGCTTCCTCAATCAGGATCTGCTTGCTCCACTCTGCTTCCTTCAAAGCGGCGATGCCGTCCAGCTCCAGCTTATAGACCTTGTATTTAGGCCAGGCCCAAAAGGCCAGTAAGATCAGCAGTATGGCAACGGCTGTCATCAGAGCCAGGTTGCCGAGGGCTACGGCTTGTTTGTTTTGGTACATGGGCGCTCCTGCCACTTGAGATTATGCGGCATTTTAAAACATGGAGCGCTGTGGCACCACTTGGCTTTTCCCAATAAAAAACCGCACCCCAAAGGCGTAATGCCGATCAGTTAAGACAGATCGCTTGACGATCTAACTGAAAGGAACACAATCCGATGACCCATGTCATCGGATTTTTTTGTGCAACTTTCAGAAGCTTTGGCGCGTACTTATATCAATCATCTTACCGAATTCACCTGTCTGGCTGATGTACTTGAGCTGGAAGCAGTTGTCAGGGGCATAAGTAATCTGAAAAACACTATTAAGAGGCGACATTAACGTTGCATATATTACGGCCACCTTGGGTGGCCGTTTGTATCCAGTTATCTTGTGATGAAATAGGCAGTGTGCCCTATTTATTGATGATGACTCGTAATTTCAAGCCGCTTATTTCATCAATGTAAGCCGCCGTAGCGCCCAATATTGATAGCTGATCATCTGACATCTTCATTTTTGATATTGCAGGCTGAACAATGGCTATGCCTAATTTAAATGAAGCATATCTAGCAACTTTTGCAAAGTGAATAAGATCTTCATATCGGCCCTTATCGATCCTAGATGACTTGCTCTGTTTAAGCCTAGCGCGTTCCCTGTCCATCAAACGCAAAATTAGCTTCTCTTTATCAGCGAACCACTTGATGCTTTTTTCAGCTTGTCCAGCAACTTGGTACACGTCATCAACTCTTGCTCCAGGAATCGCAATACCATCTTTCTTTGAACAATACTTGCAATGGAAAAGGTCAATGGTAAGTTCTTTATCGTCTATATTTTTAATTGCCACGATATCAGCAACTTCACCAGCGCCATCATCGTCAAACACCAAATCATAATCATCTTGTATTTGTCGAATCGTGTGGTATTGAATTGAATTTTCGAGCTTATCCGGAGTTTGAGATTCAACCGAAATATCCACGCCAGACCAATCCCAGTCTTCCGTGTTGTTACGCTCATAAAGATATGCATACTCTTCATTTGGGTAATATCTGAATCCTCCATCAACAACAGAAGTATCTGCCATAAATATGGTGGGTGGATTCTCGTTAAAATATTCAGATAACTGAAGTGTTTGTTCTCCAAACTTAATATCTAGGTTGTCGTGTGAGTTGAAAATTGCTTCGCCTTTTGTCGCTATAGTCGCAGTAATCTGACTATCGCCATGCTCGGTTCGCAAAGTGATGTTTAGGCTGTTAGCGTTACCATCTTGCACCTCTGCAACTAACAGCTCACAGTTAATTAAGTTGCATTCCCAATTGGCAGAAGCGACTGTTACCTTTGTTTCATTTTTACGAAGCAACGGCACGGGCCACTCAATGGAAAGAGGGGGGATATTTGGATAAGCTTCAAGCTCTTCGGTCTGCATAGCTGTTTTCATTACTTCGTTGGTGTCGATCGAGTCATCTAGGATCTTGGAACCGACTCCTTTGCACCATGCAATCCACTTATCCAGTGAATCGCTGTCCATCGCCCAGATCTTGCCTTTATAGGAACAACCAATACTTACGAGCTCACCTTTTTCATACCCTTTTCCAAAGATATTTGATTTCGTCGCTCTATTGGCTTCGATATCGGGGATCTGTTCGTTGATCTCAGTGCCAGTGTGCATCGAGTAACGTAGACCTTTCTTGTTTTTGTTTAAACCGACATTTTGAAGCTTCAAGCGTTTCAATCCAGCAAGGCTTCTAAAAACATGCTCTCCTTGAATTTGCGAAGCATCTTTCGCTACCAACTTTACAAGTCTTTTGACCAAGCCGTCTTTTGCTGACGAGTGAATAAATAACAGGTCGGTGTTTTTATCGTAATAAGCAATGTACAAGTCCCATGATTCATCAAAGAGTTCTCTAGAACTGGTCCAGCCGACGGGGAGGTAAGACTTAACAGAGAATGCTAAGGTGTTTTGCTCGTCGTTTATAACGGAATCTACAATTTGAAACTGCTTTTGGGAGAACTTCTGAAATTTATCTGGAGTCCAGGTGGCAAACTGCATTCTATAAACAGTCGTGCTGATACTAGGAGTTAAACCAAGATCAAGTAGCTTGCTTTGGCTTGAAAACTCAGACCTAAATGCTTGATAGTCTTTTTCATCGCTTATCTTTCTTGAGCTAATATCACTTATAACATTGTTCCAGTCAGAGTTTTCTTTATATAGCTCTTCCAAGCTTTCGTTCACATTTGGGTTGGCAATGTTAGCAATGAACTTAGCATCCCCAACATTTTTAGTGGTTCGAGTAAAGCGGCCAGTAAACTGAAGCATTATGTTGATGCTTTTATGAGGATCATGAATCGCAGATATTTTCAACTGCGGTAAGTCAAAACCTTCACCCAGCATGTCTACACATACAATTATTTTGTGCTTTCGATTTTTTATTTCTTGTAGAACTTCAGCTTTCTTTTTGACTTTACTGTTTATTAAAACGGGATTTAGGTCTTTTTCCTTGGCATACAGCTCAAATACTTGCGTAGCTCTTTTTATGGTGCTGGCTCTAGCCATTACAATATGGTCAAGCCCGTCTTTCAAATCAGCTCTGAGCAATTCAATAGCCTTGTCTGCAATAGCCTTGTCCGAAAGTTCATCAACAAATTCTCTGACAGGATGAAAGTGTATTGGTTTGAAATACCCTTCATCTTGCGCTTTCTTTAATGGATAGTTGAATATAATTCTACCTTCAACTCTGGAACCGTCATTTCTAAAGGGGGTCGCAGTAAATTGAAAAACTGATTTGCTCTTAAATCTTGCTTTTACTCTTGCCCAGGTTGCAGCGGTTATATGGTGTGCTTCATCTACCACAAGGTGAGAACAAGCAGCGGTTAGTTTATCTAAAAAGCCATTCGTAAACTTTGATAGTGCGGATGCAGAGGCGACGATAACATTAGACTTTAATAATTCCTGTAAATCGCCTTTATCATTCACACCATGTTTTATTGTCGCAACTATAGGGTTGGCCACTTGGTCATTTACTAACCCTAGTTGTCTTAAAAGACCAAGCTGAACAAATTTTTCTTTTGTTTGTTCCCGTAATGGATCTGAAGGCACAACTACTAGAGTTTTTTTGAAATGACCAGCTACAACGATGGATAGAATTGTCTCCGTCTTTCCGGTTCCTGTTGGCATCACTAGAGTAGCAGCACTAGTATCGTCCGATCTTTCGAAACCAAGAGCAGCAAAAACCCCACCTATCTGAGGTGGCCTCAACCCTTCAATGTCGTTAGCGGTATTTTCTTCCCTAAATAGGAAGTTTGAATTACACCAAGATTCGTGTATGTCTTCATGAGAAAGGCGCACATCATCTAGTGGCAACCAAGTCAATGTACTAGAGCCGATTTTGTGTTCGATTTTTTGTGCCACCTAAGCCTCTCTGTCAAAAGATGTGTTTTGGTTAATTTACCATCAATCATAGGGTTGCGCTATTTAGACAGCAGGGGAAGGTGAGGTCTATCTGTTAAGCAGCCACTTGGTATTGAACAGTGCCTTTGATTCTATTGCTATCAGTGAAATGAATTTAGCCGCTGAATTGATATCAAGCTTACCCAATAACTGTCTGACGCTGTTTGACAGAGGCTTTTATTCGTTGGGACTTTTGCACGCCTGGCAACAGGCTCAACCTAACAGTCACTGGCTGCTGCCGTTGAAGAAAGGGACACAATATGAAGTGGTACGCTCTTTAGGAAAACACGACCAACCGGTGCGGTTAACCACCACGCCTCAAGCCAGAAAGAAGTGGCCTATGCTGCCTGACAATATTGAAGCTCGCTTACTGACGAAGACGATAAAAGGTAAGTCGGTTTCCATTTTGACGTCATTAACGGACCCATTGCGTTATCCGGGGGCAGAGATAGCGGATTTATATGCCCATCGATGGGAGATAGAAGTGGGCTATCGGGAGATGAAGCAGCATCTTCTGGAGAGTCGCTTTACGTTACGCAGTCAATTGCCAGAGCTGGTTATCCAAGAATTGTGGGGAGTACTGTTGGCCTATAACCTCATCAGATACAAGATGGTGTTGATGGCTAAAAGCTTACCGTCGTTACATCCGAACCAATTAAGCTTTAGAGATGCATCGAGTTATATCATTTTTAAACTGACTCAGCTGTCATCTCAAACGCCTGGGAATGTCCCGAGAGATGTCTTGGACATAGTGCGTAATGCGAGGCAGTTCAAGCTTGATGGGAAACGGGATAGAGCCTATCCACGTGCGTTAAAAATGAGTAAAAACAAGTATCCCATTAAGCCTAAGAAAATGCCGTTCACACTAATTGAACGGCATTACGGTTTTTGCCTGAAGCAGCTTGGCTATTCGGCGGCCAAACGCTCCAGCACATAGGTCAGCACACCGCCGGCACGGTAGTAGGCAACCTCCATACCGGTATCCAGGCGGCTGAGCAGCGCTATGGTTTTGGACTCTCCATTGGGATAATGGATCTGCGCCTGCAGCTTCTGGTTTGGCTTAAGCTCGCCATCCAAGCCGAGAATATCCACTGTCTCATCTCCAGTCAGGCCCAGAGTCTGACGGGTTTCCCCGGGCAGAAACTGCAATGGCAGCACGCCCATACCCACCAAGTTGGAACGGTGAATACGCTCAAAGCTCTCCACTATGACCGCCTTGACCCCGAGCAACAGCGTACCCTTGGCGGCCCAGTCACGGCTGGAACCTGTACCATATTCTTTACCGGCAATAACCACACTCGCCTGCTTTCTGGCGCGATAGGCCATGGCAGCGTCATAGATAAAGCGCACCTCAGATTCGCCCTGCATCCGGGTAACACCACCTTCATGCCCGGGCACCATCTCATTGCGGATACGGATATTACCGAAGGTACCGCGCATCATCACCTCGTGATTCCCGCGGCGTGAACCGTAGGAGTTGAAGTCCTTGTCGGCTACACCATGACTGCGCAGATAATCGGCTGCCGGACTGTTTTTGGGGATCACCCCGGCCGGGGAGATATGATCTGTGGTGACAGAGTCTCCCAGTAGCGCCAGAATCGCGGCCCCCTTAATGTCGTCGGCATTACCGCCGTATTCGGCTTCGAAGAAGGGCGGTAACTGAATATAGGTGGAGGCGGGATCGAAGGCATAGGTTTTGCCCGAGCCCGAGTCGATGGCGCGCCAAGCATCATCGCCATGAAACACATCGGCATACTGCTGCTGAAACAGGCTGCGACTCACCTTGCCCATTACGGCGGCTATCTCGGCATTGCTGGGCCAAATGTCTTTAAGGAAAACCGCTTTACCATCGCGGCCTTGGCCTATGGGATCGCGACTGAGATCGATACGGCTGGTTCCCGCCAACGCATAGGCTACCACCAGAGGAGGCGAGCAAAGCCAGTTGGACTCCACCAAGGGGTGGATCCGCCCTTCGAAGTTACGGTTACCGGAAAGCACTGAACCCACATGGATCTTCTGTTCGCTGACCGCTTTGGTGACCGCCTCCGGCAAGGGACCCGAGTTACCTATACAGGTAGTGCAACCATACCCCACCAGGTTAAAGCCCAGGCTATCGAGCGCCGTTTGCAATCCGGCCTGTTGCAGATACTGGGTCACCACCTTGGAACCTGGGGCCAACGAAGTCTTGACCCAGGGTTTGCGCTCCAACCCCAGTTCCACCGCCTTTTGTGCCAGCAACCCGGCGGCCAGCATCACCGCCGGGTTGGAAGTATTGGTACAACTGGTAATGGCGGCAATCACCAAATCGCCATGGTGCATGGCAAGCTCGCTGCCTTCGAGTACAAACGCCTGCTCAAGCTCGCTGCGCCCCGAGAGACGAATGGCATCTTCGGCCGCCTGTTTGAGCTGACTGACGGCAACTCTGTCCTGGGGCCGCTTGGGCCCGGCCAGGCTGGGTTCAACACTGGCAAGATCCAGACTCAAGGTATCGGCAAACTCGGGGGCGCTATCGCCAGTCTCTCGCCACAGCCCTTGGGCCTTGGTGTAAGCCTCCACCAAAGCAACCGTCTGTTCATCTCGGCCACTGAGGCGCAGATACTCCAGTGTCTGCGCATCCACCGGGAAGAAGCCACAGGTTGCACCATATTCCGGTGCCATATTGGCAATGGTGGCTCGGTCGGCCAGCGGCAGCTGATCCAAGCCATCACCATAGAATTCGACAAATTTACCCACTACCCCCTGGCGGCGCAGCATCTCCACGACTCTGAGCACCAGGTCGGTGGCTGTAATGCCTTCACTGAGCTGCCCCTTGAGCTCGAACCCCACCACATCCGGGATCTGCATTGAGATGGGTTGCCCCAACATGGCCGCTTCGGCTTCGATACCACCAACACCCCAGCCAAGTACCCCCAAGGCGTTGATCATAGTGGTGTGGCTGTCAGTGCCCACCAGTGTATCTGGATAGACCCAAGTGGCTCCTTCTTCGCCAAGCCCCTGCCAGACACCTTTGGCCAGATACTCGAGGTTTACCTGATGGCAAATGCCGGTGCCCGGAGGCACCACGGAGAAGTTATCGAAGGCGCCCTGGCCCCACTTGAGAAATTGATAACGCTCGAAGTTGCGCTGCATCTCAATCGCCACATTGTCCCGATAGGCATCCGGATTGGCGAACTTGTCGATGCTGACCGAATGGTCAATCACCAGATCCACCTTGGACAGAGGATTGATCTTTTGCGGATCGCGCCCTTTGGCCACCAGCGCCGCCCGCATAGCGGCCAGGTCGACTATCGCCGGGACGCCGGTAAAATCCTGCATTAATACCCGCGCCGGATGATAGGCGATCTCCTGCTGACTGCCGCGGCCGCGCCCCTTGGCCAGCGCCTGCAAGTCATCGATATCACAATGGTCGGTATCCAGATGCCGCAGAATGTTTTCCAGCAGCACCTTGCAACTCTTGGGTAATGCGGCAACCTCGGCAATTTCCGCCAAGGGCCCTTCATTGAGGCTGTAGTATTGGAATGAGGTGTTTTTGACTGTCAAGGTGCGTTGCGCCTTGGCTTGATATTTGACTTTGGACATCACTACTCTCCCTAAGTTGAGTTGTCGTTCCGTCAACCAGCTTAAGTTATGCTCAAATAAGGTACAAGGGCACCTGAGGCTGCCGAAGGATTTTTAAGTGTAATCTCAGTCACTTTGCGCTAGTTTAGAAACGAGCCCAAGCAGGGGGCGATAAGCTGGGAGCGATACAGATGAAGAAACACAAGAATGAAGCGGCTCTGTTGAAACTGGCGTTGGAGATAGGTTTGGGATACTCGCTCAAGCGTGGCTTTGCCCCTCTTGGGGATAAAGTGCCGGAGAAAGAGAAAGTCGAGTGCGTCTATCGCCTCTTGGTGCAGGATAAACTGATAGGACCTTTGCCATCAGACAAGGAAGATGGCCCCAATATGAAACATAGGCTGGTAATGTGGATCAGCGGCAAATTGCCCAAGGAGCACCCACTATTGCAATAACCTTGCATCATGCAGGATATAACTATGCCAAAATAGTTAAAATAACAAAAAGAAACCCGGCACGGGCCGGGTCACTTTAAACTGCTTTGGCTTTTTTGTGGAACATCAGCTTCCAAAAACTCTGGGACTTGGCTTTGACTGGCTTGGCCTTGTGTTCCTGAGTTTCAGTGGCAGTTTGCCACAGAGAGCTAACCCACAAACCTTGATATGCTTTCATCGATATTTCCTCTTTACTTGGGACGCTGATCAAATTAACGCCGCCACAGCTATTAGTAAAATGAATTAATTCCATAGCAAGAATTCCAAATGAGCATGAACGTACCTATCAAGACCTTACACTGCTTTCTGACCCTGGTGGAAACCGGTAACTTTACCCGTGCCGCCGAGCAGTTGTACCTGACTCAGCCAACCTTGAGCAAGATGATCCAGCGCCTTGAAGAATCCCTGGATCAACAACTCTTGATCCGCAGCAATCAAAAGGTAGAGCTAACGCAAGCCGGAGAGATATTCCATGCCAGTGCCTGCCAGATAATAGGTCAATGGCACAGAATGGAGCAGGACTTGAGTAACTTAAGTGGCCTCAAATCCGGCCACCTGCGCCTCGGGGTCTGCCCCATGATGAGCAGTCTAACCATAGATCTGTTGACCGAGTTTCGCCGCACCTATCCGGCAGTTGAGTTACAGATGCATGAATACGGCGGCTTTGGTTGTGAGCAAGCGCTTTTGGCCGACACCCTGGACATCGCCTTCACAGCCCTGCCTACCACCCATGGAGAGCAGTTGTCTTCATCGCCGCTGCAAGGTTATCCGCTAAAGGTCTGCCTGCCGGTAGGTCACCCACTGACCAGCAAGCAGGCGATAGAATGGCGGGATCTGGCCGAATATCCTTTCATCCTCTACAACGAGGACTTTTCACTGGCAAAGTTATTGACCCGCCTGAGCCGCGAGGCCGGAGTCACGTTGAATATCGCTTTTCGCAGTGGTCAATGGGACTTCCTCGGCGCCATGGTGCAGGCCGGAATGGGGCTGGCGCTGCTGCCGGAGCCCATCTGCGACAAGCTCGGCGAGCAAACACTCAGTTATCGACCTATGGCGAGTGAAATCACCTGGCAGCTGGGGCTGATTTGGCGCAACAACCTACCCTTGACCCCGGCCGCCGAGGCCTTGGTTGCCCTCAGTAAAAAGGGGTTGTGAGCAAGCAGGCTGTTAGCTTGCCTGTTCCTCATCGGTTGGGATAACCAGCACATTGCTGCGTACGCGCCGCAAGATCTGCTCGGCGGTATTGCCTATCACCCGCCCCATCAACCCCTGGCGCTGACGGGCACCAATCACCAAATAGTCGCTCTTGAGCCTGCAGGACAACTGATACAGACAGAGGTCCGGATCGCCGGCAATGATATGGATCTGCTCTTTGGGAAGCCCCGTCAGCTCCAACAGGGTTTGATGTCTGCGCCAGGCCGACTTGACCATTTCATGCAGGTTGAGCACTTCGAGATCGCGGATCACTTTAGGTACCCGAATAATATGTGCCAGATGTAACTTGGCACCACTGGCCTCGGCCAATTGGCGACCATGTTGCAACACCAATTGATTGAGGCGCTGTTTTTGCTGACTCTTGGCATCGAGATCCACAGCCATCAAAATACTGGATGCCTTCTTGATCGGGTTATCGCTGAGCAGCATCAAAGGCACCTTGGTACTGCGAATAAGATGCCAGTCGGTCGGCAGAAAATGCTCGCTCTGGTGCACTGTTTTAACCACCATATCAAAGCCATAGCGACCGGCATGGCTGCTGACATGTTCGTAGAGATATTTACTCCAGATGATATGCAGCGGCACATCCTCTGCATCCAACGTTTTAAGATGGGCCGACACCTCAGCTTGCTTCTCCTTCATCAGCCGCTGTTGAGCGGCCCCGGCAAGCCGTGGGCTGTAATACTCGTCACCAGAGAAATATTCGTAGCAATAAGCAAATACTTGAGGTTGCATCCCCAGTAATTCCGCTACTTCCAGTCCCTTGGCAATCGCATCAGTGTTAGCCTCTTCATGTTGTTCAATGATAAAAAGCTTACCCATTTGTTTTCTCCAAACTTTCTGGTAATTGTCTACTTTTTAGACTCTAATCTGGTGCAGAATAAACCATACTGATCCCGATCAACAATTGCACCTATGGGGGATACTCTATGTCGATGGATAGTCTGTTGATCGCCTTGTTCCTGATCTTGCTGTTCTCCCGGGTGCTGGGAGAGTGCTGCAACCGTATTGGCTGGCCTGCGGTAGTGGGGGAAATAGGGGCAGGCTTGTTGCTTGGCCCTTCCGTACTGGGGTGGCTGGAACCAACCCAAGTGCTGGCCAATATCGCCGAGCTCGGGGTAATACTGTTGCTATTTTCCATCGGCGCCGAAACCTCGATACAGCGCCTCTACAGCGCCGGACGCCAGGTGGCGGCTGTGGCCATTATCGGCATAATCGCCCCACTGCTGCTCACCGGCCTGGCAGCCTTCTATTGGTTGGAACTGTCGCTGTTTGCCGCCCTCTTCTACGGTTGTACCTTGACGGCCACCAGCATAGGTATCTCCCTCAGGGTGCTCAGCGACAGTGGCCAGCAACAATCCAGTGCCGGTCATCTGATCCTGGGAGCGGCGGTATTTGACGATATTGCCGGGGTGATACTGCTCAGTTTGCTGTTCAACTTTGCCAGCGAAGGCCAACTGGCACCGCTGGCAATCATTAAACTCTGCGGCTTACTGCTGCTGTTTCTGCTGCTGGCGCCCCCCCTTGGCAGGATGTTAATTTACCCGTTACGAGTGCTCAGCTATCAATCCCAAACCCCCGGCTACGAGGCCGTGGTCATGCTGACACTGATCTGCCTGTTTGCCTGGCTGGCACACCTTTTTGGCGCCCCGGCGCTGCTCGGCGGTTTTGTCGCCGGTTTGGCGCTATCAAGGCAGTTTATCTGGCCCTGGCAGAAGTATCTGCAAAACCCCTTTCCCTTTACCCACAAGCTGGAAAAATCGATGCAGCCACTGACCGATGTATTCGCGCCTGTGTTCTTTGTCTATGTGGGGATCAGCCTCGACTTAAGCCAGTTGAACCTCAGCCCCTACAGCCTGTTACTCTTGCTGGCGATGATACTGCTGGCATTTATCGGCAAGCTGGCCGCCGGTTTAGTGGTCAACGGCACTTGGCGGCAAAAGCTGATAGTCGGCAGTGCCATGGTGCCCAGAGGTGAAGTCGGTTTGGTCTTTGCAGAAGTGGGGCGACAGTTGGATATCATTCCGGCCAAGGTATTTACCGAATTGGTGTTGGTAATAGCCATCACCACCCTGCTCGGCCCCTTGCTGCTCAGACGCCTGTTGCCCAAGGAGGGCGAAGCATAAAAAGCCGCGCCATATGAGGCGCGGCATTTTCAGCTACCAGATAACTTCAGCTTACCGGCTCAGTTACCTTTCAACTCTGTCTCGAGGAAGTCGGTCAGCGAGCGGTACAAATGGGTGCGCACCTTATCGCCCCGCATCGAGTGCTTGGAGCCGGGGTAATCTATCATGCGGAACAACTTGCCTTCATCCTGCAGCGCCTTGTAAACCCGGGTGCTGTTCTCGAACAATACATTGTCATCGGCCATGCCGTGATACATCAGCAAGCCTGAACGATACTTGCTCACATAGGGGAAAACACTGCTGGCCTCGTAGCCCCGGGCGTTGTCGTCAGGATGGCCGAGGTAGCGCTCGGTGTAGTGGGTGTCGTACAGGGCCCAGTCGGTTACAGGGGCGCCACTGATGGCCGCCTTGAAGTAGTCGGGCGCCTTGAACAGGCTCATCAGCGCCATATAGCCGCCATAGCTGTGACCATAGATGGCGATGCTGTCGGCCTTGACCCAGGGCAGAGTCCGCAGGAAATCGACACCTGTCTTCTGATCTTCCACTTCGGCCTCACCTAGATGGCGGTAGATCACCTGCTCGAAGGCCGTGCCTCTATGCGCCGAACCCCGGTTATCCAGCTGGAACACGGCAAAGCCCTGCTGCAACAGATATTGGGTGTAGTAATCCTGCTCACTCCAGCTATTGACCACCAACTGGGCGTGAGGCCCACCGTAAACCCGCACCACCACGGGGTATTTGGCCTTACTATCGAAATTCACCGGCTTGAACAGACGGTATTGCAGCGCCTTGCCATCTTTGGCCTTGAGGGTGCCAAACTCCGGCAACTGCCACAGCCCGGCATAGTCATACAGAGGGTGTCCGGCCTTGACGGCGTTCTCTTCCACCCAAGCCAGATGCTCACCGCTTTGGTTGTGCAGACTCACCTGGGGAGGCTGCGATAGGCTGTTAAAATAGTCGAGGTAAACAGATTCCTTGTCGGCAAACACGGCGTTATGCATGCCGCCACGCCGGCTGATGCGCTCTATCTCACCGCCATTGAGGCTGACCCGATACAAATGGCGCTCGACCACACTGTCTTTACGACCACTGAAATAAACCCAGCCCTGCTTTTCATCTAGGTGTTCTATCTCGTCGACCACCCATTTCCCCTGAGTCAGTTGCCGCTTGACCTTGCCCTTGTCATCAAACAGATAGATATGGTTGAAACCATCACGCTCGGATGCCCAGATAAAGCCGGGCTGCTGCTTAAGAAAATAGAGATCGTGGTTGAGGTTAACCCAGGCATCGCTGCGCTCGGATACCAGAGTCACGGCGCCTTTGCCCTCGCGGCTGTCTACCTGGCGCAGATCCAACTGCTGCTGACTGCGATTCTGCCACTGGAACGACAAGTGCTTGCTGTCCGGCAGCCATTTCACCCGCGGCAGATAGATATCTTTCTCACTGCCGAGATCCATCCATTGGGTCTTCCCGGACGCCAGCGACACCACCCCCAGGGCAATCTCAACATTGGGCTTACCGGCATAGGGATAACGTTGCTCGGTCAGCTTAATGCCATCGGCATAGATCTCATTGCGGGTCACCAGCTCCACACCCGACTCATCGATGCGGGTATAGGCGATAGCCGATTCATCCGGCGCCCACCAGTAACCTGTCATACGGTCCATCTCTTCCTGAGCCACAAACTCGGCCATGGCGTTCTTGATGGCCCCGCCGCCATCCTGGGTCAGCGCCGTGAGCTTATGGTCTTTCAGCTGGAGTACATAGAGGTTTTGTTCGGCCACAAAGGAGACAAAATTGCCCTTGGGCGACAGCTTGGCATCTGTGGCAAAGGCGTCCCCAGTGGGCAGCAGAGTCACCTTGGCATCGGCCAGGCTGAAGTAGTAGAGCTTGCCGGCCGCCGGGATCAGCAGTGCCTGGCTGTCGTCGGCCCAGAAGTATTCCATGATCCCCTGGCCATACACTCGCTGCCGCTCGCGGCGGGCCTTCTCTTCATCGGAAAGTTCACCGGCTTCAAGCCTGGAGGCATCCAGCAGCAGACTGACCTGGCCGGTGGCGACATCCATTTGCCAAAGATCGTAGAAATATTGATTGTCTTTACGGCCGGCAAGATAAGTGACCCGCTTGCCGTCGGGAGAGAGTTTCAGCCCTCGGGGGCTGGCACCGGCCAGTGCCGGTGAAGAATAGAGGCGCTCAACCGTTAAAGGGGTTTTGCCACCTTCCAGAGCGAAGGAGTGGCCGCTGGCCAGTGTCAGAGGTATCGCCATAAGCGCCGAAGCCATCCAAGTTTTTTTCATTATTATTTCCGGAATTATAAGAGACAAGAGCCACGGCATCCGGCCACAGCCCAAAAAACAGCCCTCATTCTGCCCCAATTGACAAGGGATCGGCAAACCCGTGCAATTGGCCGCTGAAATATCGCCGGTTCTCGGTTATGATCCTGTCCCAGAAAAAGCTCAGACCTCTTTTAAGGAAACAAGATGCAGACTCTGGCCCAAACCCTCAAACAACAGGCTGTCAACCCAGCCCTATCCCAATTACTTCTCACTCTGGCCCAAAGCTCAGTCGCCATCAGCCAAGCGGTAAGACACGGCGCACTGGCCGGTGTGCTGGGCGCCACCACCCAGGAAAACGTTCAGGGTGAAACCCAAAAGAAACTGGATGTGATCACCAACGAGATGCTCAAAGATGCCCTCAAGGCCGAAAACACAGTGCGCGCCCTGGCATCGGAAGAGGAAGATCATATTGTTGAAGTCGGTGACAGCGGTGAGTTTCTGGTATGTTTCGACCCACTGGACGGCTCTTCCAACATAGACATCAACTCACTGGTGGGCACCATTTTTTCTGTACTGCCGGCACCCGAAGGGGAGATCAGCGAGCAGAGTTTCCTGCAAAAAGGCAGCGAGCAACTGGCAGCAGCCTATGTGCTCTATGGCCCATCGACCATGCTGGCCCTGACCACAGGCCAAGGGGTACAACTCTTTACCCTGAATCCGGAAACCGGCGAGTATCTGTTGACCAATGAAGCGGTAAGCATTCCCAAAGACACCGCCGAGTTCGCCATCAATATGTCCAACCAGAGATTCTGGGAAGCACCGATGCAGACCTATATTGCCGATCTGCTGCTCGGCAAAATAGGCCCGAGAGAGAAGTCGTTCAACATGCGCTGGATTGCCGCCATGGTGGGCGATGTGCACAGAGTATTGAGCCGCGGCGGCATCTTTACCTACCCAACTGACAACAAGAATCCGGATAAGCCCTACAAGCTGAGACTGATGTACGAAGCCAACCCTATGGCATTGCTGGTTGAACAGGCCGGCGGCAAGGCCAGCACAGGTTATCAGCGCATTCTCGACATTCAGCCAGAGCAAATTCACCAGCGGGTAGCTGTCATTCTGGGCTCGGCCAATGAAGTCGATGCCTGCCTCGAGTACCATCAGCAGGATTACAGCGGCGAGCCTGAACTCTAAACGCCGCTTGGGGCTGCCGGGGTCGGCAGCCTTGAATTGACGGTACAATCCAAGGCCTGAGACAGATAGCCTTAGATGAACTGTTGGCAATTAGTCTTAAGACCGCGGCCTTTCATTGGCAAGCCGTCAAATCGCGCTATAATACGCGCCACACTGAACTTCAGGCTGGACCTGAAATAGATTTATACACAGTCTAAGGATACTTCCATGAGCTTAAATGCAGTGCCTGCGGGCAAATCCCTGCCAGATGACATCTACGTGATCATCGAAATCCCACAAAACCACGACCCTATCAAGTATGAAGTGGACAAGGACACAGGTGCCTTGTTTGTGGATCGCATGATGACTGCGCCTATGTTCTATCCTTGCAACTACGGCTATGTGAACCAAACTCTGAGCCTGGATGGTGATCCGGTAGACGTGCTGGTTCCTACCCAGTACCCACTGCAGCCAGGCAGCGTTATCCGTTGTCGTCCAGTTGGCGTACTGAAAATGACCGACGAGTCAGGTGAAGATGCCAAGATTGTTGCCGTACCACACGAGAAGATCTCCAAGGAATACGGTCATATCCAGGATGTGAACGATCTGCCTGAGCTGCTGAAAGCCCAGATCAAACAGTTCTTCGAACACTACAAGGATCTGGAATCCGGCAAGTGGGTTAAAGTTGATGGCTGGGAAGATGCCGAAGCCGCCCGCGCCGAAATCCTGTCAAGCGCCGAGCGTTACAAAGGCTAAGTTGCCCTGTAACCCGAGGATAAGCATAAAAGCCAGCCAACCGCTGGCTTTTTTATTGGCATTTCACAACTTCAAGTGCATGAGTTTAAGTGCATAGGTTTAAGTTGGTTACCAGGAAGAGTCCCCCGCATATCAAGGCTCGCAGCTCCCTAGCCTTCCCCCCTATTCCAATCCAGTTTTGGCCCACTTTATGACCCTCACTGGAAACTGTTTCTCAAAACCAAACTTCCAGACTTCAGACAATGGGTTTCAAACAGGGTAAAGGGGCAAATACCACATATGGTAAAGCATGCAAACCTAAAGTCACGCAAATGAGAAGTCACAGGCAAAAAAACAATCATAATTACCCAAAAAACAACCTCTGCCATAAAATCGCCAAGCTTTTGACAAAGTTAGTTAATTTGACGCTGTTAGTTAACCTTTCCAGGAGACACTATGAATAAGTTACTGCCGTCTGTACCTCTGCTAAGCGCGTTGGCTTTGATGGCATTTCATTGTTTGGGGAATGAAAAACATTTCCACGAGATATCCTTCCACCAAGATGCAACTCAACTGCAAGTACAGTGTTCGGTGCAGCAACCACAACCTAGATTGATAGTGAAGGTGCCTCAACCTTTTGCCTACAGCCAAGATCCCAGTGTGCTGGTGTTAAGAACCGCCGATGGCGAAACCCTGCAACTGGACAGCATGAGCTCATTAACGACACTCACCACCCAAGCCTGCCCAGATAAAGATCTCTGGGCCGAACTGACCTCACTCCACAGTGATCCAGTATCGCTTGAGGTGATCTCGTTTCGCTCAGGAGGCTCTTTCTCATCAGCTATCCAGATGAGTGATTTTCAAAACCGGCTGGCACAGCTCAAATCCTGCTGTCAGCCATAAAAAATCCGGCAACTAGCCGCCCCGATTAATTAGCCACTTTTTCAAATAATCAGCCGTATTTTATTCAAGATTTCCCTAAAAAAACAAAATTACGGTTTATCCCGCAAACTATAGTTACAACGAGGGCTTCTGGAGGATTTCTTAAAAATCTCTCTGAAGCCCTTAATTCCATTGTTGTTCGCTTAACTGACCGACATTAGATAAATAGCCGGATTTTCTATAAGGCGTTAACCGCCTCTGTCTGATGTCCTTTCTCAGTTTGATCCACTATGGTCAGTACTGCAGCATCGCCCACCACATTGCAGGAGGTCAGCACCATATCTATGATTCTGTCCAGCGCCGCCACTATAGCAAAAGCTTCCACGGGTAAGCCCAGTTGATGGATTAGCACACCTATCATCACCATACCGCCGCCGGGAACACCGCCGGCGCCCACCGACAGCAAAAAGATACTGAATATCAGAGTTGGCAGCTGTTCGCTGGAGATTGGCTGACCAAAGGCGTTGGCAACAAAGAAGATGGCGATAGTGATATAAATCGACACGCCGCCCATATTCATAGTGGCCCCCAGAGGCACACCGAACCCGGCGACCGCCTTATTGACCCCGAGCTTTTCGGTCAAGGTTCGCATAGTCACCGGGATAGTCGCATTGGAGCTGGCAGTCGACAGAGAAAACAGGATCTGCTCTTGGGTCTTGGCACGAAAACTCTTGGCGCTGACCGGGGTAAACACAGCCACAGCCAGAGGATAAACAATGAAAATCCACAGCAGCAACATAGTCAAAATGATGGCCATATAACCCAGCACACTGAGAAAGACTTTGGCTTCCAGAGTGGCCCCCAGTTTGAACATCAGCGCAAACACCCCAAATGGCGCCAGCTGCATCACAGTCATGATGAGCTTCATCATGATCCCATTGGCGACTTGAAAGCCTCTAACCGCTGCGCTGCCGGCTTCATCCAGCGACTTGATAACTCCGCCAAGCAGCAGCGCCATAAAGATCACCTGCAACATGTTGCCCGACATAAAGGCATCGACAGGGTTACTGGGCACTATGCCGACAATCAGGCTGATCAAATTGGGCAATTCGGTCGCGGTAATGGCCACATCCTGGCCACCACTCATATCCACTCCGACACCGGGCTGCAGCAATAACGACACACATACCGCCGCCAGGATGGCGACCAGAGTATTGATGATATAGAAGCTGAAGGTCTTGCCGCCCAAGCGGCCAAAGCTCTTGAGATCCTGCAATTCGCAGACACCGCAGACTATGCTGACAAACACCAGCGGCATCACCAGCATCATGATCATATTAACAAACATGGTGCCTGCCGCAGTGGCTACCTCGACCAGAGTGCCGGAAAAGAAGCCGATATGTCCCAGCCCATATTGCACCAAAGAGCCCAACAACAGGCCGCTGAACAGACCCATAAAGATCCGTCCGGAAAGAGATTTGAGTATCGCCATTGTACGTTCCAATTTGGCATCGTTCCTGATGCACAACTATCTTCCCTGTTCGCTCTTGGAAGGGATAGTGAAACATGCTACTCAAAAATTCAATGGCAAAATGCTTAAAAAGTGCCTTTGCAACATGCTTTAAAATTCACAAACCCAACCCAAAGCAATGTTTTATAAGGATTTTAATTTTTACCAAAAAAATTCACCATGGAATACCGAGTTTACAACCGCACAATACATCAACAAGTTGGCAGCATATACAAAATACTTTGCAGTGAATAAACCTAAAAACAATGAAATATCAGAATTAATCACCAGAAACTACAACCAAGGCAGTGAGCTTATTAGATGACTAGCCCTTTTACTGCAGATCCTGCTTGTTAATTTCGTCATCAAAGTGACTTTTCCGGCTTACTCAACCCCCAAGCGACAAAAGCCGCCACTGAAAAAATCATTGAAATAAACCATAGAGAAAGTGGTTGCAGAAGCACCAAAGCAAGCAGGAGAAAACCCGCAGAGCGCGATTGGATAAGATAGTCTCACAGACAAAAAGGGCAAAAAAAAAGCCGGTGGGGCGCACCGGCAAATCAAGCAACATATTACCTGAGAGGCTCAGGAAAAACGCCTGACGATGCAGGCGGTCACCACAAGAAAAGGCCATCGGGTGATGGATAGACTCAAAAACGGCAGTAACCCTTGTGGTCAGGTCATCTACTTGAATCCAAATCGGTTAAATTAAACAAAAATCAACGCAAACAAAGGCGCGCCAAGCACCATGGCGATACCGGTAAAGATCATCGTCAGGCTGGCAATCACGCCTTCCTGCTGGCCAAACTCGCTGGCTTTGGCGGCGCCGGCACCATGGGCAGAAGCGCCGAGAGCCACTCCTTTCCCAAGAGAGGTCTTGATCCGCGCCAATTTAAACAGCGGCTCACACACCAACATACCTATCACGCCGGTGAGCAACACCAGCATGGCGGTCAATTCCGGCACGCCACCGAAGGCACCAGTGGCCTCCATGGCAAAGGGCGTCGACACTGAGCGCACCAGTACGCTGTGGCTCAGCTCGCTCGGCAAAGGCACCAATTTGACCAACAACCAGGATGACACCAAGCCCAACATGAGTCCGGCCATAACCCCAAGGCTAATGGTGATCGGATAACGGCGGATCAACTTGCGCTCGCGGTAAATAGGTACTGCGAAAGCTATTGTCGCCGGGGCCAGCAATGCCATCAGCCAATGGGTGTACTCAAAATAGGTCGGCAGCGGAATAGCCAACAGCAGCACCACGGCCAGCACGGCCAAA
This sequence comes from Shewanella chilikensis, assembly GCF_037953065.1. Classification (NCBI taxonomy): domain Bacteria; kingdom Pseudomonadati; phylum Pseudomonadota; class Gammaproteobacteria; order Alteromonadales; family Shewanellaceae; genus Shewanella; species Shewanella chilikensis. Next base: position 3,760,610 of record NZ_CP149966.1, read on the forward strand.
GGCGCCAAAAATATCGGTGCCAACCACCAGCTACGATGCCTGCGATATAAAGCCTTGGCGCCGTAATAACAGATAAGAGTGATCAGCAGACTCAAAAGAGCAAGCAAGGTATGAGACATAGGGTTACCCTTGCACTCCATGCTTGGCCAGTTGGCGTTTCAAATTGAGGCGCCGCTCAAAGCGAAACACCCTATCCACCACAAAACCGGTTCCAAGCAATACCGAAGCGCTGCCGAGCACCAGGGTCAACATAATATTGAAACCATACTCCTCCAGCAGGGTTTCATACTTGAGTACTGAAATCACCGGTGGAATAAAAAACAGCAAGAGATCGCCAATCAACCAGGCAGCTCCCAGTTGCAAAGCCTTTTCCGGTATAAGCTTGAGCCCGAGCGCCAACAACACTACCAGCATCCCAAGCACACTGCCGGGAATGGGAGAATGCAAAGCGGCGGCCAAGGCATGAGTGGCCCATGCCAGCAAACAGATAGCCGCAATTTGCAGCAAGGTCACGCTTATGTGTTTGCCTTGGAGCCAAATGACTTTCGCCACTCTGTGAGGAGAAGCCGGGCGTTTGCTGAAAGAGTGCATATCTTTACCGAATAACTTAACTGGAGTTTATTCTAGTCTTGCAATATAAATAAAAAAAATGAATATTAAGCATAGTTTGCATTCCATAAGGTTATTCAATTGGATCTGAAAGTTGTTCGCTACTTTATTGAGATAGTGGATGCCGGCGGATTTGCCAAAGCGGCAGAAAAGATCCACCTGACCCAACCCGCGCTGTCCAAGTCTATTCGCCAGTTGGAACAGGATCTGGATCTTGTGCTCTTGGAAAGGGGCAAACGCGGCAGCCAGTTACGTCCCACTGCAGCCGGAGAGGTCGTCTACCGTCACGGCCAGGAACTATTGAATGTACGTCGCAACATGCTCAGAGAGCTGGCGGCACAGCGCAGTCTCAACTCGGGTGAACTGCATCTGGGACTGGCCCCCCTCGGCAGTGCCGAACTCTTTGCTCCTGTCATCGCCCGCTTTCGCAGCCGCTATCCCAAGGTGCAGATGCATCTCTTGGTTCGCGGCGGCGTCGAGCAAACCGCTGCCCTCAAGAAGGGTGAAATCGAACTGGCGACCGGGATCATCTCCTTTGAGGATGAGTTTGATGGCATCAGGATCCGCCGCGATCCCATGGTGGTAGTATTGCCAAGACAACATTCTTTGGCCAATAGCCAAGAGCTGACCCTCAAGGCATTGGCAGATATTCCACAGATACTGTTCGAACCCGAATATGCCCTGCATGAACTAGTGATAGATGCCTGCCAGAGAGCGGGCTTCAGTCCCAAAGATGTGACTCGGGTCAGTCATCCCGACTTTGGTATCGCCCTGGTGGCAGCAGGCACAGGTGCCATGATACTACCCAGCTTTATTGCCGAGCGCCACGCGGTGGCCGGGGTGATAAGTATTCCTCTGGCCGCCTCCGATCTGATCTGGGAGCTGTCACTGTTCTGGCGCCGGGGGCAACCACTCTCTTTTGCCGCCCAGGCCATGGTCGAGCTGGTCAGACAACAGCTGGCGCTGAACTGAGATCCCGACGCTTCAAGTGCTGCAGCCGAATTAATTTTCGCCAACCGAGTCACAGCGTACCGTTACAGCAGTACAAACTCATTGACACCCTCTTTTCACGCCGCTAAGGTGAATCACACTTTTCCGGGCCCGCTTGGCCTGGGTTCATTGACACAACCCGAGATTCGCAATGCGGCCAATACACAAGCTTTATCTCTATCCCAAGCCACAGTGGCTTGGGCGGGGATAATGACCTGAACTTCCCTCTCCTGTGAGCCATTGTGGCTTTGTTGTCAGGTTTCGTTACCGGTTATCCGGCTCTCTTGGGGCCCCCTCAAACCAAAACCCTGGGGACCCAGTACGAAAATGCTTGTTGAGAATGTAATAAAATGAAGAATAACAAAACCTTCGGTAGCATGCTGATCATTGCAGGCACCACGATAGGCGCCGGGATGCTGGCGCTACCGCTGGCTTCTGCCGGTCTGGGTTTCGGGGTCGCCTCGATACTGATGCTACTGCTCTGGGGATTGATGAGTTACACGGCGCTGTTAATGCTGGAAGTGCATCAACATGCCCCGGCTCATGCCACTCTGCACACCTTGGCACACAAACTGCTCGGCCGTAAAGGGCAGTTACTGGCCAGCCTGGCAATGATGTTTCTACTATATGCCCTGTGCGCCGCCTATATTGCCGGTGGTGGTGCCCAGCTCCACGATAAATTGGTTCGCTATGCCGATCTGGCGCTGCCGCCACAGGTGGGCGCCATTGGTTTTGCACTACTTATCGCCCTGGTGGTGGCCATAGGTACCCACTCGGTCGATATGATTAACAGGGTGTTATTTGCCTTGAAGATTATTGCCCTGGTCATCATGCTGACACTGCTGTTACCTCATGCCCAAGGGGGATACCTGTTGGAGCTGCCGTTGCAGCAAGGTTTGGTCATCTCGGCGCTGCCGGTAATCTTTACCTCTTTTGGTTTTCACGGCTCTATCCCCTCTGTAGTGCGCTATGTGGGACTGGATCTCAAGGCGCTGAAGAAGATCATGCTAGTCGGCTCGGCTATGCCCTTGTTGGTCTACCTGCTTTGGCAACTGGCCAGTCAGGGGGCCTTGAGCCAAAGTGAATTGATGGCTTCCAAAGAACTGCCCAAATTCATCAACAGCCTGGGACAACTGCTGCATAACCCCATGATAGGCCAGACAGTATCCATATTTGCCGATTTGGCACTGGCCACCTCCTTTTTAGGAGTCAGCCTGGGACTATTTGATTTTATGGGTGATATTCTGCGCCGCAACGACAGTACCCGTCACAGACTACAAACCGCGGCCATCACCTTTTTGCCGCCATTGGGATTTGCCCTCTTCTACCCTCAGGGCTTTATGGCCGCCCTGGGTTATGCGGCGATTGCCTTGGTGATACTGGCGGTATTCCTGCCTGTTGCCATGGTCTGGAAACAACGATGCCAACCTATGCCGGCGGGCAGCTACCGGGTCGCAGGGGGAAAACCCGCTCTGGTATTGGCGGCGCTGTGCGGGGTGGTGATCATCCTCAGCCAACTGCTGCAGATGGCCGGAATTCTAACCAAGGTCGGCTAACCAAGGGATTGTACGGAGTAGGCAAACTGGCCGCCGTCCATTCTTAAAGTAAAACGCAGCGCTCAGTCTGCGTTTTTTCTTGGTTCAACATTCAGTTGATTGGTTCCAGCGACACCCTAAAGCGACTGGCTGACAGCTGGGAAAAAACCAGGTCAAACCCTTCGGGGATCTCTTGCTCACTGATAACGACACGCTGATCCAGCTGCTGCTCCAGGGCCTGTTGACGCCGTTGCTGTCTTAGCTGCATTGCGCTCCTGCCACTGATAAAACTGGCACCACCCAGCAAGACTCCAACCAGCACCAATATGTTGAGCACCATGGGATTGCCTATTTGCAGCGCACTGGCGTCATCCAGCAGCCACCAGAGAATGGAGGCACTCAGCAGTAATACCCCCAAGGCCAACTTGGCTATTGCGCTCAACGCATTATCTGTCGGCAATCTCAATTGAATATCGGCGGGTAAGTCAGCAAGGGTCACAGTCAGGAACGACGGCTCATCCTGTGCTGAGGCACTCTGGGTATCGGGCATAAATCATCCTTAATTTGAATGGAATAGGCTAAGCATGCGGGTCGGTATAGAACCAATTTAATGACATCCTGTCCTTATGTCAGTGAGCACTGAGGTTACAATGCGTCAATTCATTATACGTAAGCATAAATAAGCGCTGCAAACTCAATATATTATTAACTCAAACTCTGCTGAAGTTCTGTGCATTTTGTGACCCTCATAGTGCCAGCTGTACTCTTGACCCTGTCAGGGACCGCAGACACAATAGCGCCGGAGATCCATTTGACGGAGCCCGTGGTGAGCGGTCAGCAACAGATACCAGAGCTGAAATTGGGACTGGCCATGTGGTCCCATAACCAGTGGCAGCAAAGCCTTTATGGAAAGGGGACGCCTCAAGCAGAGCGTCTGGCGCGCTACGCTGAGGTTTTCAATACGGTAGAGGGCAACACCAGCTTTTATGCCACCCCATCGGCAAACAGCGTCAGTAACTGGCGCGATGCCGTGGGTGAGGACTTTCGCTTTACCTTTAAACTGCCACAGGAGATCACTCACAAGTTGCAACTGAGGCACTGTGACGATGAACTCAAGCAGTTTCTGCAGGTGATGTCGCCACTATTTGCCAAGACAGGCCTGTGGAAGATTCAGTTGCCTGGCTATTTTGGCCCTGAAGCCCTTGGGTCACTGGATGCCTTTCTTGGCAAGCTGCCAACTGAGTTGCCTCTCGGGGTCGAGGTGCGCCACCCGGCCTTCTTTGCCAAAGGGGAAGCCGAGCGTCGGCTCAACCGCTTGCTGCTGCAGCGCTCCGCCAACCGCATCATAATGGACACCCGACCGGTATTTGCCGCGCTGCCAAACAGTGCCGCCGTCATCGACGCCCATGAAAAGAAACCCAAAGTACCTGTGCATGCCATAGCCACCGGCCGCTATCCCACAGTGCGCTTTATCGGTCACCCGGAACTTGAAGCCAATCAGGACTTCTTCAAGCCTTGGCTGGACAAGCTATGCCAATGGCTGGAAGAGGAGCGCCAACCCTATCTGTTCATCCACACCCCGGATAATGCCCTGGCACCTGAGCTGGCCATCTGCTTATATCGTCTGCTCAGTGGCCGCTGGCAAGCCAAACACAGCCAACCTCTGCCGGTGTTACAGCTGCCTCAAGATGCAAGGAATCACAACAAGCAACTGGGCCTGGAACTCTGAAAAGCAAATTTGTTATCCCATAAACATAAAAATGCCGTTCAATCAAAATGAACGGCATTCAACACCATAGGCATCATTTTCTGGCGCCGATCGGGATCATTATGTGGGCATAGGGTGTGCCCTTCCACATCACATAGGGACCACCTTGAGCCGGGTCGGTCGGCAAACTGTCGAGCATGGCGGGATCAGGCACCAGAATCATTAGGTGCGGGCCTTCGACTATCCATTGATTATCCGCGGTTTCCATTTCGGCGTAGGGGTCGATATTACTGGCCCCACCATCACCGGCCAACATGTAGGAAATACCGATCTCTTTTGCCTGAAAAGGTTTTTTCTCCATCCATGCATTAGCCCATTCCATCCAGGGACCGTCCATACACATGGGAGCCGTTCCCTTAAGCTGCGGTGGCGTAGGAAAGCAAGTGTAATTGCCATCCCCTTGTTGCAGCACGTTTTTATCCCAGTCGACAACGGTAACATTGGCGCGTATGGTGGGCGGCGCAGCACTCAGGGCGTCATCCAACATCACCTGCTGTGCTTCAGTGAGTGCGGCATGGGTGACGCTGGCGAAGGAAGATAGAGTCAAAGTTAACATTAGAGCTGAAGTTTTCATCAAACCAGCCTCCAGGTTGAACTCGGATACAACAACACCGAGATCTCCAGTATAGTTTCTGCAGAAAAAATCGATTTTGCCCCGTAAATTCAATATATTGGACTAAGATAAAATCAAAATCCCAGGAGGAGACAAGATGTTTTCTCTGTCCCAAACCTTATCTATCTTCGCCGCTTTACCGGATCCGGTATTTATTCTGACCCGCAGTGGCCGTTATGCCGCGGTACTGGGAGGTGCCGACAGTCGCTACTATCACGACGGCACAGCCTTGATAGGACAATACATCTCCCAAGTCATCCAACACCCCAAGTGCGAGTGGTTTCTGGGCCAAATAGCACAAGCCTTGTTGAGCCGCCGTCTCTGTGTTGTGGAATACAGCCTTGGCAGCAACGACGTCAAGGGACTCACAGATCATGGCCCCGCCGAGCCCATCTGGTTTGAAGGCCGGATCCAAGCATTGGATTTCCAAGTCGATGGTGAAGATGCCGTGGTATGGGTCGCCAGCAATATTACCCGCCGCCATCATTTGGAGCTGGAACTCAGGGAAAGATGCGAGCGCGATCCGCTTACCCGACTTTACAACCGCCGTAAATTACTCCAATTACTGACAGAAAATTTGGCCCGATTTCAACGTTACCGAACCCCGACCAGCATATTGATCTTCGATCTCGATAACCTCAAGAAACTCAACGACAGCTCGGGTCACCTAATGGGCGACAAGGCGATAGTTACTTTGGGAGAGGTCTGCCTGGCCGGTCTCAGAGCCCAAGATAGCGCCTCCCGTTACGGCGGCGATGAATTTGTCATTCTTATGCCCCACACTGCTGCCGAGCAGGCACAACCGATTGCTGAACGTTTGCGAAACGAATGTGCCCGGCGCCTCAGAGCCTTGGGAATTGCCGCTGAATGCGCCAGTATCAGCGGCGGCCTGAGCGAATTTCAGTGCAGTGATACCGATATAGATGCCGTGGTTTCCAGGGCCGATGGCGCCCTTTACCAAGCCAAAGCACAGGGCCGCAATCGGATTGTGTTGGCCAAGGGGCCAGAGTGCACTGAATCCCCCTAAAAAACATGGGCAAACAAAAAGCCGGCACTTGGCCGGCTTCTTCATTGCATAGACTCGTCTAATTCGAGCGACTGAACTTAAGCCTGTGGGCGCATGGCCGGGAACAGGATCACGTCACGAATGGTGTGAGTGTTGGTAAACAACATCACCAGACGGTCGATACCTATGCCCTGACCAGCTGTCGGTGGCAGGCCGTGCTCCAGCGCCGTGATATAGTCTGCGTCATAGAACATGGCTTCATCGTCACCGGCATCTTTGGCTTCAACCTGAGCCTTGAAGCGGTTGTCCTGATCTTCGGCGTCGTTAAGCTCGCTGAAGCCGTTAGCCACTTCACGACCACCGATGAAGAACTCGAAGCGGTCGGTGATGAAGTCGTTGTCATCGTTGCGACGAGCCAGTGGCGAGATGTCCGCTGGGTAGCCGGTGATGAAGGTAGGCTGCATCAGTTTAGGCTCGGCAGTTTCACCAAAGATCTCTTCCAGCAGTTGACCACAGGTCCAGAAAGATTCGATTTCCAGCCCTACGTCTTTGGCCAGCTTACGCATAAACTCAAGATCCTTGACCTCTTCATAGGTCATGGCCTGAATCGTGGCGTTGTCTGGGTTGTAGTGCTGAATCGCTTCCAGCATGCTCATGCGGGCGTAAGGGCCGCCAAAGTCTATGCTGTGCTCGCCGTAAGGCAGCTTGGTGTCACCCAGCAGATCCTGAGCGATGGAAGACAGCATCTCTTCGGTGAGATCCATCAGATCGCGGTAATCTGCGTAGGCCATATAGAATTCCATCATGGTGAATTCTGGGTTATGGCGTGGCGACAGACCTTCGTTACGGAAGTTACGGTTGATTTCGAACACTCGTTCAAAACCACCGACAACCAGACGCTTGAGGTACAGCTCAGGCGCAATACGCAGATACATGTCGATATCCAGCGCATTGTGGTGAGTGATAAATGGACGCGCGGATGCACCACCTGGGATGACATGCATCATAGGGGTTTCCACTTCCATAAACTCTTTTTTCACCATAAAGTTACGTATGGCTGAAACCACTTTGGAGCGCATGACGAAGGCGTCACGGGAATCCTGGTTGACGATCAGGTCAACATAACGCTGACGGTAACGGGTTTCCTGATCGGTCAGACCATGGAATTTCTCAGGCAGCGGGCGCAGCGCCTTGGTCAGCAGCTGATACTCCTCCATATTAACGTACAGGTCGCCCTTACCGGACAGGTGCAGAGTGCCTTTAACACCAACTATGTCGCCGATATCCAGGCCCTGATAGCGTTCTTTCAGATCAGCCTGTACTTCTTTGCCGGCATAGGCCTGAATGCGGCCGGATACGTCCTGCAGAACCAGGAAGGGGCCGCGCTTGGCCATGATCCGACCGGCAATGGCGGTCTTGAAGCCCAGAGACTCGAGTTCTTCTTTGCTCTTATCGGCGAACTGCGCCTGCAGCTCGGCAGCCTTGTGGCTACGACGGAAAGTGTTAGGGTGACCATTGGCCGGGCAGCCCTGGCGTACATGTTCCAGCTTGGCGCGACGTTCCGCGATCAGCTTGTTCTCATCCAATACTTGTTCAGTCATTTTCCGCTTCTTCTCTGTTACAGCCCGGACTTCAGGCTGGCTTCAATAAATCTGTCCAGATCACCGTCCAACACGGCCTGGGTATTACGGGTTTCCACCCCGGTGCGCAGATCCTTGATGCGGGAATCATCCAGCACGTAGGAGCGGATCTGACTGCCCCAGCCGATATCCGACTTGGCATCTTCCGCCGCCTGCTTCTCGGCGTTTTGCTTTTGCATCTCCAACTCAAACAGCTTGGCTTTCAGCTGTTTCATAGCCGTGTCTTTGTTCTTGTGCTGTGAACGGTCGTTCTGGCACTGCACCACGGTATTGGTCGGAAGGTGGGTAATACGCACCGCAGATTCGGTTCTGTTAACGTGCTGACCACCGGCACCCGAGGCGCGGTACACGTCAATACGCAGATCGGCCGGATTGATGTCGATATCGATGGAATCGTCAATCTCAGGGTAAACAAACACAGAACAGAATGAGGTATGGCGGCGACCACCCGAGTCGAAGGGCGATTTACGTACCAGACGATGCACGCCGGTTTCGGTTCTCAACCAACCATAGGCATATTCACCACTGAACTTGATGGTGGCACTCTTGATACCGGCCACATCGCCGTCTGAGACTTCGATAAGTTCAGGGTTGAAGTCATGCTCTTCACCCCAGCGCAGATACATGCGCAGCACCATATTGGCCCAGTCCTGTGCTTCAGTACCGCCGGAGCCGGACTGAATGTCCAGATAGCAGTCGGAAGCGTCTTGTGGGCCCGAGAACATACGGCGGAATTCCAGCTCTTCCAGACGCTTTTCCAGATCGCCCAGTTCACTGTTGGCATCATTGAAGGTTTCTTCATCTTCCTCTTCAATGGCCAGTTCCAGCAGCCCCTCGACATCTTCGAGGCCCGCATCCATATCGTCTATGGTCTTAACCACAACTTCCAGCGCCGAGCGCTCTTTACCCAAGGCCTGAGCACGCTCTGGCTCATTCCATACTTCGGAGCTTTCCAGCTCGCGGCTTACTTCTTCCAGACGCTCTTTCTTGGCGTCATAGTCAAAGATACCCCCTAAGGAGCATAGTGCGGTCGGCAAGCTCCTTGATTTTGTTTTTTACCGGATTGACTTCAAACATGCGATTTCAACTTTCTTTGGTGTTAAGGACGTAGCAAACGAGGGATTTTAACCCAAGCAGCCGCTGAAACCTATGCCACTGCGGACAGAAGCTTGATTTTTTTTCGCCGGCGCCGCATTCCGCGTCTGTTCCGGTAAAGCATCTGGCACACTCTAGCTAATTCCACGGTGAAAAAACTGTGACAAAAAATCAAATATGCCAACTCAATCAGCAAATAAACCAGTGGTAATACCGAGCAGCAGCCTTCAATGACAAACTATACCTGCAGCCATCTAGCTGAAAATACCGCTGTCAGGGAGTCAATGATTTTGCAGTAGAAACATAGCCTCGGAACCAATTTTACGTGTCCTTCTCAAGAGCAAATCATCTCGAATCTGCTGCCGATATTCTTCATATTTCAGGAAAATAGCGACTTACTCCAGCGTGCTTTCCCCGACTGCCCGCATTGAAACCCTCAGCGACAACTTCACCTCAGTTTAATGTGCAGATGTGTGTCAGAAAGATCTCCTTCCGAGCCAGATCACACTGAGCAAAATCCATTTTTCAGACAAGTGCACAGAGTCACCAAGCTTTGTGAATTCCCCGGCAAAAGCCTGTTCCAGCTCAATGAAGCAACACACTCGATCGATATACTGCATAGTTATCAGCTTAATTAGTCCCTACTTCACCGCCATCAAGGTGAGCAAATAACAAGGCTGCCCATGTTTGAGATCTATATCGACGGCCAGGCCGTCAGCGCCTTTGAGGGCGAGACCCTGTTGCAGGCGGCCCAGCGGGCCGGCATCGACATTCCTTGTCTGTGTCACCATACAGACGCCCACGCGGCTACCACAGAAGGCGCTGATGAACACCTGTGCCAACTGACCCGGCTCGACCAGATAATGGCCGACGGTGACAGACCGCTGCTGGCCTGCTCGACTCCGGCGATTGCCGGGATGCAGCTCAAGAATCATACCCAGGCAGTGCACAGCCATCGGCAGCAGACGCTGAAACGGATATTGAAAGATCACTTCGCCGATTGCGAAGCCCCCTGCCAGCAAGCCTGCCCGGCAGGCGTTGATGTGCAGTCTTACCTGTATCACATAGGTCAGGGCAACCATACAGAAGCGGTGCGGATCCTCAAGCAGACCCTGCCTTTGCCACTGTCTATCGGTCGGGTCTGCCCGGCATTTTGTGAAAGTGCCTGTCGCCGCGCCCTGATCGATGAGCCACTGGCGATACGTCAGCTAAAACGCCACGCCGCCGATCTGGACTTGGCCGATACCGAACCCTATCAGCCGCCCAAGGCCGCCCCCAGCGGTAAGAAGGTGGCCATAATCGGTGCAGGTCCCGCCGGGCTCAGTGCCGGTTTCTTCCTCGCCAATCAGGGCCATGAAGTGGACATCTTTGAGGCCGCTCCCAAGGCCGGTGGCTGGCTAAGATACGGCATTCCAGAATATCGCCTGCCCAAGGCGATACTCGATAAAGAGATAGCGCTGCTGGAGCGCAGCGGCATTCGCATTCACACCAACACAGCCATAGGCGAGCAGATACGGCTGCCGAAACTGGTCGAAGAGTATCATGCCCTCTGTCTGGCGATGGGCGCGCAAAAGGCTGTGCCACTCAACTATCCCGGCAGCGACCTTCCCGGCTGCTATCTCGGGGTCGACTACCTTAAAGATCTGGCAATGGATCACCAGTTGGTCACTGGTAAGAAGGTCGCCGTTGTCGGCGGCGGCAATACTGCTATCGATTGTGCCCGCAGCGCCAGACGCCTCGGCGCCGAGGTGACACTGATCTACCGGCGTACCAAAGAGGAGATGCCGGCCGAAGCCTTTGAAATTCATGAAGCTGAGCAGGAAGGTATCCACTTCCTGCTACTGACCAATCCTGTGGCCAACCATGCCGCCAGTGACGGCCGTCTTGCACGAGTCACGCTGGAAAAAATGTCTTTGGGTGAACCGGATGCCTCCGGCCGCCGCCGACCTCAGCCCAGCGGCGAAACCTTCGACTGCGAGTTTGATACCCTGATCGCCGCCGTGTCCCAATCACCGGATCTGGCCTTTCTGCAACAGGCCGAAAACCGTCTGCTGCAAGGTGCTCCGGCGCTCAGCCGCTGGAATACGATCAACGGCTGCGACATCAGCATGAGCACTGGGCTGGAAAAACTGTTTGTTATCGGTGATGTGCGCCGCGGCCCCGCCACTGCGGTGGAAGCGGTCGCTGATGGTCGCCGCGCCGCCGAGGCCATAGACGCCCTGTTCAATAAGGGGCTCAGTTGCCCACTGACGCCAGTGGAGTTCAATGCCAGCAAGGCGATAGGGCTCAAGTCCCAACAGGATTTACCCAAAGATCTTTTCCCCTCACAGGTGAAAAGTGCCAGAGTCAAGATGCCGGAACTGCCGGTGGCCGAGCGCCTGAGTAACTTTGCCGAAGTAGAGCTGGGACTGACGCCGCAAATGGCCGAAGCCGAGGCCAAACGCTGCCTCGAATGTGGCTGTCAGGCCAATATGGACTGTCGCCTGCGAGACTACGCCAGTGAATACAAGGTCAGCAGCCAGGGCTTGCTAGAGCAAGATAGCAGTGGCGAATCGGCACTGCTGGCCAGACACTTTGCCCAAGACTTGAGTGCGCCCTTTATCCGTTTCGACGCCAACCGCTGCATCAGCTGCGGTGCCTGCGTTGACATCTGCCACCGCCGCAGCGGCCACAAGGCGATCAGCTTTGAGGCCGACCAATTCTCGGCGCTGCCAGGAGGCAATAGCGAACGCCGGGCCCCCAGAGCCGGTTTCAGCGTCTCCATGGCCGACAGCGATTGTGTTCAGTGCGGCAACTGCCTGCAGGTATGCCCGACCGGCGCCTTGGTAGATGCCCGCCACAAGACCCAAGGACAAGCCCCCGACATCAAGGTGACCAGCACCATCTGCACCTATTGCGGCGTCGGTTGTCGCATCCGCTTCAAGGTAGACACTAGCCAGAATCGTATCCTTGCGGCCGAAGGTGATGTGCGCTCACCTGTGAACCAGGGCATGCTCTGCGTCAAGGGTCGCTTCGGCTTCGACTTTATCAACAGTAAAGAGCGCCTAACCCAGCCACTGATACGCCGTAACGGCAAGTTGGAACCCTGTAGCTGGCAAACGGCCATCAGCTATATTGCCGCCCACTGGCAAGAACAATTGGAACAGTTTGGCCCGAGTTCATTCGGCGCACTGACATCCGCCAAGGCCACCAATGAAGAAAACTTCCTGCTGCAAAAGCTGTTCAGAGCCATTATCGGCAGCAACAACATAGATCACTGCGCCCGCCTGTGCCATGCCTCCACTGTGACCGGGCTCTACGATGCCCTCGGCAGCGGCGCCATGACCAATGACATTCCCGGCATAGAGGATTCAGATCTCATCTTTATCCTGGGCTCGGACACCGACTGTGCCCACCCCATCATTGCCTCGAGGATCAAGTCGGTCGTCAATCGCGGCAAGGCCAGACTCCTGGTCGCCGATCCCAAGCGGGTCAGCATAGCCGACAGCGCCGAGCTGTTTGTGCGTCATCGCCCCGGCACAGATGTGATGCTGCTCAACGCCATCATGCAGCAGATACTGCTCAACGACTGGCATGACAAGGCCTATATCCGCAGCCGCACCACAGGCTTTGAGGCCTTGCGCGAAGAGCTGTTGCGGCCGGATTACAGCCTGGAGCAGGCCGCCAGGGTGACAGGCGTCAGCAGCAGCGAAATAGCGGCCATGGCCGAAATGCTGGGCACCGCCAAAAAGACCGCCCTCTACTACGCCATGGGGATCACCCAGCACACCACTGGCCATGACAATGTCACCGCCATTGCCAATTTGCAGCTATTGCTGGGTAACCTCGGGCTCGACGGCGCCGGGATCAACCCTTTGCGCGGCCAGAGCAATGTCCAGGGTGCCTGTGATATGGGCGCCCTGCCCAACTATTTCAGTGGCTATCAACGTCTGGATGACGATGCTGCGCGGCTGAAACTGGCGCGGGCCTGGGGCACTGACAAGCTGAGCCCTGAGACAGGCATTCCGGCCTCTCATATGATGCAGGCGATTTTGGATGGCCGGCTGCAGAGCCTGTTTGTGATGGGCGAAAACCCGGTACTGAGCGACCCCGACCAGGCTCATGTGCTCAAGGCGCTGAATAAGCTGCCATTTTTGGTAGTGCAGGATATATTTCTCACCGAAACTGCCGAAATGGCCGATGTGGTATTGCCGGCAGCAGCCTTTGCCGAAAAGCGCGGACATTTCACCAATACCGAGCGCCGGGTTCAAAGGTTGGAAGTCGCCTTGCAATCGCCAGGTAGTGCCCGCCCGGACTGGCAGATACTGCAACTGCTGGCCAATGCCATGGACGCCGACTGGCACTATGGCGATGAACAGGCAATTTGGCAGGAAGTCACGGCCCTGACTCCCAGCTACGCCGGGATCAGTTGGCACAGAACCACGGATAACCCAGCCGGGTTGCAATGGCCCTGTCCAGATGAGCTGCACCCGGGTACCCGGGTATTGCACCGCAACAGCTTTACCCATGGCAAAGGGCGACTGCAGCCGGTCAATTATCGTTTACCGGCTGAGCTGCCGGATGATGACTATCCCTTGATGCTGTCGACCGGACGCCTGCTGGAGCAGTTCCACACCGGCACCATGACCCGTAAAACCGCCGGACTGGACGAACTCGGCTCCCCCAGAGTGATGATCTCGGTTGAGGATGCCGAGCGTTTGGGCGTCGGCAAGGACGACTGGCTCAAACTGGAAAGCCGCCGCGGTGAAATCTTGATTCAGGCCTTTGTCAGCCGCCGGGCACAACCTGGCGTCTTGTTCCTGCCGTTCCATTTCGTTGAGGCGGCAGCCAACAAGCTGACCATCAATGCGCTGGATCCCGTGGCTCACATTCCCGAGTTCAAGGTATGCGCCGTAAAGGCTGAGCGCGCCGAGGCGCCTTTGGCTTCCTAAACTTAAACTGAGTTCCATAAAAAACGGCGCCTGATTGGCGCCGTTTTATTTTTCTTTAGTTGCTCATTCCTGCAACTGAGCTCTCAAGCAAGATTAGACTCTGAACTGATTGACCAGTTGTCCCAGGTTATCGCCACTGTGGGACACTGTCTGGCTGACTCTGGCCGCTTCTTCGCTGGAATGCAACAGCTCGGCGACTATCTCCTGAATCGCATAAACGTTGCGGTTGATCTCCTCGGTCACCGAACTCTGCTCTGTGGCAGCGGTGGCAATTTGAGTACTCATATCATTGATGGAAGTCACCGAGCTGGTCACCGCCCCCAGACTTTCGGAAATCAGCCTGGAAGATTCGACACTGCGATGGCAGCTTTGCTGGCTCTCTTCCATGGCCGCCACCGCCTGACTCACCAGACGATGCAACTCACTGAGCATCTCGTTGATCTCCAACGTACTGGCCTGAGTGCGGCTCGCAAGACTTCTCACTTCATCGGCCACCACGGCAAAGCCGCGTCCTTGCTCACCGGCACGGGCCGCTTCAATGGCTGCATTGAGTGCCAACAGGTTGGTCTGTTCAGCGATGCCGCCTATCACAGACAGCACGCTATTAATTTTCTGCGACTGTTCATTAAGCGACTGAATATGATCGGCGGCGCTGTTGATCTCTGCCATCAAGGTGGAGATTTCGGTCAGCGAAGTATCGACACACTCCTGAGCCTTAGCCACTTCATCAGTAGCCGTGTGAGTCGCTTCTGCGACCTGAGTAGTATTCATCGCCACTTCCTGGGCAGTGGAAGACATCTCGGTAATGGCGGTCACCACCTGATCGGTTTCATTGTTATGGTTGGCCAACTGCGCCGCTATCGCCTGAGTCTGGGAGTGAATCGAGCCAGCCGCATCCTGCACTTCATGAGTGGCCGTAGTGACATCACGAATGATACGTTGCAGCTTGTCGACAAAGCGATTAAATGCCTGCCCTAACTGGGCAATTTCATCTTCACCGCGCACCTGCAAACGCTTGGTCAGGTCCCCTTCCCCTTGAGCGATATCATTGAGGTTATCCAGCATGTTGCGAATAGGAGTCACTGTTCGCTGAGCAGCAAACAGAATAAGCATAGCTGTGATCAGAGTGATGACTATGACTATCATCAGCGTCAACCATAACTTTTCTTCCATATCTGCCAATGCCGTCTGCCGATACTCTGCTACAGAAGCCTCAATATCATCCACATAAGCGCCGGTACCGATAATCCAGTCAGTTCCGGGGATCATCGCGGCATAACCTATTTTTTCCACCAACTCATTGGTGCCGGGTTTTTGGTAGTAATAAGTAAGGATACCGTCACCATTGCGGGCTGCATTCAACAAACCCACTATGATCTTGGTGCCTTTGGGATCTGTCATGCCGATCTGATCTGTTCCTTCCAGATTAGGCAGTAAGGCATGAAACAAATTTTTGCCATTACCGTCGTAAACAAAGAAATAACCGGCGCTGCCAAAACGCACATCCCGTAAGGCCGCCTTATAGTCTCCGCCCTGACCGCGCTGAAAACTGACAATCTCTTTGGCGACTTCGGTCACATGCACCAACTCCTGACGCCGCTCGTTAAGCAGCTTTTCTCTGAAGTTGGTAATTTCGCTTTCCAGCGCATCCGATTCTACTGTCCAGGACGCCAGCATCAGCACAATGGAAACCGTCAATAATGGTAACAGGGCAAGTAAGAGTAACTTATTTCGTAAACTTAGACTGGACACTTAGGTTTTCCCCCAGGAAATGGAATCTCTACAAATTATAGTAACTTTGTTTACCTTAAGTTCAGACAAAAAAATGCCCGAGATCAAAATAAAACCATTTGTTTACATAGAGAGAGTCAAAACAGCGCCCATAGCCGCAAAGCCGAATACCAAAAATACCAAAGGTAAACGCCATAGCTTAAGCAACATAAAGCCGGTCAACACCATGGCGATATCAATCGGACGGGTCACGGCACTGGTAAATACCGGCTGATAGAGAGCGCTCACCAGCAGACCAACGACAGTGGCATTAATCCCCATCACCATGGCCGCCATTTTCGGGCGCTCGGCAATTCCCTGCCAGCCGCGGATCACCGCCAGCAACAACAGGAAACCGGGCAGAAAGATGGCTAAGGTTGCCACTAAAGCGCCAACAAGAGCATTTTGCGGCCACAATTCAGCCCCCAAATAAGCCGCCAAACTGAACATGGGGCCGGGAACAGCCTGTGCCAGTGCATAGCCGGTAAGGAACCTATCATGATCTATACTGTTTGCCAGCTGACTCTCAAGCAAAGGCAGTACCACATGGCCGCCGCCAAATACCATAGAGCCGGTCTGATAAAACTGTTTGAATAGTTCAGCCAGAGGATGAGCAAGTAAGGGACCTGTAAGCAGCAATAAAAATAGAAATATCAGTAAAGCACTCCAGTTAAGCTGCATGCTTCCCGGCTTGGCCGGCGCTGGTGCATCACGATTGAGCCAGAAAAATCCGACAATGGCACCGGCAAACAACAACAGCAACTGGGTCAAATTCCCTGGCCATAACAGCAGGATCACTGTACTCAACAAGGCCAACACCTGAGTGGTGCGGTTGCGACAAAATTGCTTGAACATCCCCCAGGCGGCATCGGCGACCACCACTACAGCCAATAACTTGAGCCCGGCAATAACCCCCTGAAATAAATCACTGGAGAGGTATTGATAGCTGCTGACAGCCAACAGAAACATCAATAGAAACGAAGGTAAGGTAAAGCCGATAAAGGCCAGTATCGCCCCGGGAAGGGCACCGCGGCGGTAACCTATGGCAAAACCGACCTGACTCGATCCCGGGCCGGGCAAAAACTGACTCAAAGCCACCAATGACGCATAATCTTTATCATCAAGCCAGCCTAACTCTTCGACAAAAGTCTTGCGAAAGTAACCTATGTGCGCCGCCGGGCCGCCAAAACTCACCAGTCCCAATGAAAAGAAACGAACAAAAATCTGCCACATCTGTGTTAGCTCTATACTTGTTTGATCTGGCTCCATTGTATGACATAAGTGTGACACTTATCTTATATTCATAGGCTTAGTCTGTAGGCGTACGGCAAGACAAACAAATGAACAGGCAACTGAGAATCAGTCATAGCCTCTCAACTAGCTGTAATTAAAACAAAATAGCGGTAAATCTTCCCTGAATCGCGACCTCCCAACACGCCGGCAAGTGTATCCGTTCAGAATCAACCACGTATCTTGGCTGTCTTAAGACCACCGCCAGGCGCAAACCCGCAACATAATTCAAACAATTAATATTTATTCAAAAGTGATTAACAAGGATTATGCCCATAAGCCCAAACCAACCAGGCTAAAAATAAACCACAACAAAAACAATCACCAATCAAAATGCTAACCAAAATACACCAACTGTCATTAAGCTGACTAGCAACACTTTTGACACTCGTCAATTTTAATTGCATAGATATTCACAAAAACATCAAATACAATCACCACAAAAGAACCAAAAACATAATACTTTTGTAGCATTTTGTAACTTGGTTAAATTTTTACAGACTTTTAACAAGTGTTTATTTAGATTCAATGAAAGTTCGCAGGAAGTAGAAGTAAGCTATGAAGCTTTGGTGGTACGCGATATTGATGCTTGGCCTTCAGTTGCACCTGACTGCAGCAGCTGAAGAAAATGCGACGGAAACTATCCCTGTGGATGAGTTCAGACTCGCCCTCGCCCTGGGATATGGTCGGCTGGACAATCCCAGAGTGCATGCCAAGCCGATAGAAACTTTCCTGCTACCATCCTGGAGCTACTACTCAAAACGCTTCTATCTGGAAAACTTTACACTGGGCTACAGCCTTCATGAGTCGGACAACTTGCTATTCGACCTGCAAACCAAGCTCAATGAGGATGGATTCTTTTTCGAGTTTGATGGGCTTAACAAGTTGTTTTTAAGCGACATCATAGGCTTCTCTCCCTACAAGGCGCAGGTCATACGCCCCAACAGTAACAGCGAACCTATCCTTAACGAAATCAAGCGTCACATCTCCTATCTGGGCGGAGTTTCCGTCACCTGGGTCACGCCCTACACAGATATCAATCTGGGCATGTTTCACGACATTTCCGGGGTACATGACGGCAACGAATTGCAGTTCAGATTAAGAAAGAGCCTGCTCTACTCATGGGGGGCTCTGGGATTTGAGCTGGGCGCGATTCGCAAGAGTGAATCCCTGGTGCGTTACTACTATCAGCTAAGACCTGAAGAAAGCGGCCCGCTGAGACTAAGCTATTCTCCCTCGGCCAGTATCAATTATCACGCCCGCCTGCTGGTTAATCTGCCACTGTGGCAGGATATTAACCTGGTAGCGGTAACCGAATACACCTGGCTTGACTCGGGGATCACCGACAGTCCCATGATAGACAAGGATGGCTATCTCTCAGGTTTCATCGGTTTGAGTTATCGGTTTTGAGGCTTCTATGAATCGATGGTTACTGTGGTTACTCATGCTGATAAGTCCCTGGGCAAGCGCCTTGGGGGAAGATCTTTGGCTGGCGCCGGATACCTGCGCCATGACCAATCAGGAATCCGAGTGCAAACTGCAACTGCAACTCGAGTTTCACAGCCAACAGCCTCGCTCTCTGTGCCTGTGGCTGGCCCACAGCGCAGCACCTTTGACCTGTTTTCATCAACGCCGAGACTTCAGTTATAAACTGCAGCTAAGCCTGGCCCGGGATACACTTATCGAGCTCAGGGATCAGCAAAACCGTACCGTTGCCAGCCGCTTGCTCAGAGTGGCTATCTATGAGCCCGCCAGCCGCAGACGGCGGGGCCTGAGTTGGGATCTGCTATGAAAGAAAAAATACTCCTGATCGAGGATGATCTGCCACTGGCAGAGCTGATCTGCACCTATCTGACCAACGAAAATTTCGAGCTGGTTCATCTGGACAATGCCGAAGCCGCACTCGCCCGTCAGGACAGTGACAGTTTCAGCCTGATCCTTTGTGATGTAATGCTGCCCGGTGAAGATGGCTTTTGCATCTACCCTCGTTTGGCGGCCTGTTATCCCTGCCCACTTATCTTCCTCACCGCCCGCGACAGTGAGGGCGATCAGATCCTTGGGTTGGAGCTCGGCGCCTGTGATTACCTGCTCAAACCTGTGGTGCCTCCCTTGCTGCTGGCACGAATACGTACTCAACTTCGTAACCGCCAACAGCTGCCAGGACGTAAAGCTTTGTGTCTGCACGATCTACAGCTTGACCCTAACCAGCAGCAGGTGTTTCTGGCGGGCTCGGCGCTGACCTTTACTACCAAGGAGTTTGAACTTCTGTGGGTGTTTGTTATCAACGCCGGACGAATATTATCGCGGGAGTACCTGTTTGAGCAGTTTATTGGCCGTACCTATGATGGCTTGGACAGGGCCATAGATTTGAAGGTCAGCAGGCTGCGTAAACGCCTGGATGAACTAAAGATAAGCGGTCTGCAGATCACCACAGTGCATGGCAAGGGCTACCTGTTCAACTACCAGCCCAATCAGGCCATGACCAGGGCTCGGGCATGAAATTTCAGTTCTATCGGCTGTTCGGTTTTCTGCTACTGTCCTGCTCCCTGCTGCTGTGGAGTTTTGACCAGTTGACAGAACAATACCGCAGCGAAGAAGCCAGTTATTTAATCTCGGTGGACGACTTATTGCAGACCCGGGGTCAAGGCGCGCATCTCTCGACTCTTACCGCCGGCAGCCTGGCACTACCCACTAGCCTGAGGCAGTTACTCAATGAGGGACAAACCCTGGCACTGCGTCACTCCAGCGGTGAGCTCTACTACTACAAGCAAGGCTCAGGCACTGAGCTACTCAGGTTTGGCCCGGTAACAGAGAAGCAAGATAAAGAGGATACCACCAGTTTGATCTTGCTCGGTTTCTACTCCAGTCTGGCCCTGGTTGCCATCATGCTTATCTGGCCTGTGTTTCGCGATCTCCATACCCTGCAACAAAGCGCCATTCGCTTTGGCCATCAACCTTCGCTGCAACCGCTAACCATACGTAAAAGCTCGGCTATCTTTCCGCTGGCTCAGGCGCTTTATAGCATGAGCCACCAGATAGTGAGTTTTGTCCAGATGCATAAAGAGTTATCCCATACCATCTCCCACGAAGTACGCACTCCGCTCGCGCGGATGCGCTTTGCCCTTGAGCTGAGCAAGCAGCAGATGGAGCCTCAATACGCAGCGCGCCTGGCCCAGGACATAGATGAGATAGAACAGTTGGCTGCCAACTATCTCTCTTTTGCCCGCCTGGAGCATAAACAGGGAGAGCTGTGTCATGTATCACAATCCATCGCAGACTTTATGCAGACTCTAGAGCAAAAATACAGCCTCTATGGCCGTGACTTCCAGATAGGATTTCACTCTGTGCCGGGCCAGGCACAATTCGATAAGACAGCAATGAATGTGGCCTGCCAGAACCTGATCCAAAATGCCATGCGTTTCGCCGAAAAAGAGATACAGGTGAGTTTCGAGCAAAGCGAAAGCCATAACTGCCTCAGAGTCGAGGATGATGGCCCGGGCTTTGAAGACAAAGGGAAAAAACTACTGGCGGCCTTTGCCAGAGATGCCAAACAGAGTGATGGCAGCGGCTTTGGCCTGGGGCTTTATATAGTGCGCAAGATTGCCATCTGGCACGGCGGCCGACTGGAGCTGAGCCACTCGCAAACTCTGGGCGGCGCCGCCATCAGCCTGTATTGGCCAAGAGAATAGACGCCACTGTCTTAGTCACGGCTCAGCAACACCAATACCTCATAATGATCCGTGTGCGGAAACATATCGAACAGCTGCACCTTGCGCACACGATAACCACTGATGGCCGCCAGATCTTTGGCCAAAGATTCAGGGTTGCAGCTGGAATAGAGCAGATGCGGCGGCGCAAAGGTCGAAATGGCCTGGCAAAGCTCGGCCCCTATACCACGTCTCGGCGGATTGACTATCATAAGTTCCGGTACTTGGCCTGCCGACTGCGCCGCGGCAAAACTGCCCGAATCCAGCGCCTTGAAGTCCACCCGCTCAAGCCCCAACTTTTCGGCGGATAACTTGGCGCAGGCGATGGCTTCGGCCTCGATTTCGATACCTGTAAGCTCTGTGTCTTTGCTGGCGCAGTGCAGCCCAAAACCGCCGACACCACAGAAGAGATCCCAAATCGACTCAGGCTTCAGCTCACTGACCCAGTCTTTGGCGCTCTGATAGAGGGCCGCCGCTACTTGTGGGTTGGTTTGAAAGAAGCTCTTGGGGCGGATATAAAGAGGCACGCCATTGAAGGACTCCTCCAGACGCTGCGCCTCGGTGAGAAAAATCTCCTGCTCACCTTCGAGCCTGGCCATATGAACCGGCTGCAGATTCACAGATACCAGCTTGATGGCAGGAAACTCGGCCAGCAGCTTTGGCAGTTCACGCTCTATCCGTTCGATGGATTGCCTGGAGCGCAACACAAACCTGAGCATAAAGTCGCCGCTGATTTCGGCGCGGGTCAACAACACAAACTTGAGTTCGCCCTTGGCCTTATCTACCCGATAGGGTGGGATCCCGGCCTGACGCACAAACAGCTCAAGCCGATGCAGCAGGGCCTGCATATCGGCAGGATAAAGAGGACAATCGCACAGGCTCACGGCCTCACCACTCGGGGAAACTATCCCCAGAATGGGTTGATGGGCGGCCCCGAGTGCCACCATCTTGGCCTTGTTGCGAAAACCCAGGGACGGCCCGCTGACCGGGGCTAAGAGTTCAAAGGGGGTAAAGGGGCTGAGCAACTGCGCCAACTGCTCACTCTTGGCGGCCAGTTGTTGCACCATTGGCGTTGCTATGTGAGTACAGGAGCGGCACTTGCCCTGCGCAAAAAAGTCACATCTCACTCTAATATATCCCAAGTTTCCAATTCAGCCCGGCGGCAAAAGCGGCACACTTTAGCCTGTTTCACCCTAAAAATCATCCCAGCATCAGCTTGTCGACATCCGCTTTGGGGCTGCGTTTGCCAAGCACCTTGCTTATCTCTGCCGTCACCGCTTTGGCAGTGGCACGAAAGGTGGTTAACTTACCGCCGTAGAGCGTCAGCAATCTGGGATGGGAATAACGCTGGTACAACTGTACCTCCCGCGGCCGACCAAAGGCATCGCCATCACCCTTAGGCAGCACCCGCATGCCACTGAAATGCGCCAATACCTTGGCTTCAAGCGCCTCTGTAGTGACAGCACCCGTGAAACTGCCAGAGCCTCCAAAATAGTGCCGATAGATCCCCAGCAGATAAGCTATCTCCTCTCGGGTGATCTGCGGAACAGGTCCCTGGCAGAGGGTTTCCGTGGTGCCTATCAGCGTCTTGCCGTACCAAGGCATCACGAATACCACCCGCTCATCGAAGCAGGACTCCAGATAGAGCACCCCGGGCGGCGCAGGAATATCCAGAAGCAAATGACTCCCCTGTACCCAGTCTATTGCCGTCTGGGCTATGGGCGGTGTCACCCGCGCCAGCAGTTCGTTGACAAAGGCGCCGGCGGCGTTGACCAGAAAGCGGCAGTGCAGCATTTTGTCGCCATCCGCATCCCGGTAACTCAGCTTACATCCCTGAGGCTTATGCTCTATTGTCAAACACTCGGCGCCCTCGCGGATATCGGCACCGAGCAACCTGGCGCTGTCGGCCACCGCCTTGGTCAGCAAGGCATCATCCGTCTGGGCATCCCAGTATTGGAACATATGGGTCATTCCGGCCAGCTTGAGTCCGGGAAAGCTCCCCCAAGCCCTGGCAGGCAGGCTACGAAAACGGCCCAGGCGGTCAAACTCGCTCAGCAAGCCGTAGAGGCTGAGGCCGGCCCTGAGGGTCAAGGCGCCGCGGCGACTGTCACGATAAACCGGGATAAAGAAAGGGACGGCCTTGACCAGGGTTGGCGCCAGACGCAATAACTCACGCCGGGCCCGCAGCGATTCACGCACCAGATCCAGTTGCCCGGATTCGAGATAACGTAAGCCGCCATGGATCAGTTTGCTGGACTGGGAGGAGGTGCCTGCCGCCAGAGTGGACTTTTCCAGTAGCACCACGGAATAACCGGCCGCCGCCGCGCACTGCGCCACCGCCACGCCGGAGATGCCACCACCTATGATTGCCAGATCGACCTGTTCCATCAGCCTCTTTCCGTTAACGTTCCAATTGCTGCCACAGGGTGTCACACAAGCTTTTCAGTTGTTGCAGCTCCGCCCGCGGCATGGCGCTGCGACACAGCATCTGCTCGGGCACATCGGCGGCGCGCGCTTGCAAAGCCTGGCCGGCATCAGTGAGCGTCAATACCCGCACCCGCTCGTCCTGTTCACTGCGGCCTCTTAACAGCAAACCTTTAGATTCCAGGCGTTTGAGCAAGGGCGTCAAAGTGCCTGAATCCAGATGCAAACGCTCACCCAGCGCCTTGACACTGATGCCCTTGTGTTGCCAAAGCACCAGCATAGCCAGATATTGCGGATAGGTAAGATCCAGGGCATCCAGCACAGGCCGGTAGGCCCGCACCATAGCATTGGCGGCGCTGTATAGCGAAAAGCAGACCTGGTTTTCCAGGCACAGGGGTTCGTTTGACATATGCAAACCCTAAACACAATTTAATTGCGCACAATATACTTGCTTCCGGAACAAATATCGATCTATCATTGCCAGCAATTAGATTGTACGCAATTTAAATTAAGGAAACTACTATGCTCTATCACACTCAAGCCACAGCCAAAGCCGGCCGCAACGGCGAAGTAGTCACCCATGACGGTGCCTTGTCATTGACCCTAAGCTATCCCAAGGAGATGGGCGGGACAGGAACCGGAGCCAATCCGGAACAGTTGTTTGCCGCCGGATACGCCGCCTGTTTCTCCAACGCCATTTTACATGTGGCGCGCCTGGACAAAATCAAGCTTGCCAGCGCTCCTGTCACCGCAGATGTCGGCTTGATCAGTCAAGATGGCGGGTTTGCGCTGCAGGTATCTCTGGCTGTCACTCTGCCGCTTGCACAAGCTGAGGCTGAAGCCTTGGTGCTCAAGGCCCACAGTGTTTGCCCCTACTCCAATGCCACCCGCAACAATCTTAATGTAGGGCTCACAGTGAATGATATTAAGATCAACTGAAGCTCTGATATTATTCAGTCAATTACTTGGCAAGATATAAATAGATGTCGCAGTAATTAACCTTTTATTTCCTGCGACATTTTTCCGTCACCTACTCTGTATTCTGACGCTACAATTCAGAAAAAACTGATATTCATATAAAATTGATTTCCTCTGAACAATCGATTAAATTTGCGCCTCAAAAGTGGACAAGATCAATAATAAAGTCATAGTCAAAGGAGAATGATATGCGTGCCCTGATTCTGGGGTTACTGCTGTTTACCGGCGCGACCCAAGCCACCTGCGATAAAAGCGTCCTGCTTGGCAATGTCGATTATGCCAAGAACAGCTCTTATTTCAGTAGTCGGGATTCTTTGCAACTGGATAAAATTGTTGCTGATAATAGCGACAATTCAAGCGGCTATCTGTTATTGGAATTCAATATGGATAAGTCTATCGGCGATGAAGAGTTACAAAAATATAATATGTGGCTTGCCAATAGACGAATTGAAAGGGTTAAAGAATATTTAACCGCAGCACACTTCTCTCGCCCCATAGTCACTCGTATCCGCACAGCAACCCATAAAGACAATCGCGAAGTGAGTCTGCATTGGTGTAATAACCAACAGATGATGGCGACGATTGAAAAGCCAAGCGCCGCCGAATAACTAAGTACTTTCAAGATCCACAAATGTATGCCCCTTAGGGAAGGTGCGAAGTGGCTTACAGGCCCGTAAGCCGATGCAAGCACACATGGGACTTGTTCGCACCCTCCTTAGGCATTGCGCTAGAGTTTAAAACGGCCGACTTCACAGCGCAGCGAATCTGACAACTTTGCCAACTCCTGCGCTTTGACTGTGGCGCTGTTGGCCTCCTGTGACAGGGTTTGAGAAACCTCACGAATCGACTCGGTATTACGGTTGATTTCGCTGGTGACAGAGGTTTGCTCTTCGGCCGCTGTAGCTATCTGGCTGGCCATATCGGATATCTGGGTAATTGCTTGGCTTATCTGCGCCAGACTGGCACTGGCCGATTCGGCATCCATCACACTGGTTTCGGCCATCTGATGACTCTGAGCCATGGAGTTCACTGCCTTGGAAGCGGTTTTTTGCAAGGTCTCAATCATGGTCTGGATCTCTTGTGTCGACGCATGAGTGCGCTGCGACAACACCCTGACTTCATCAGCCACCACGGCAAAGCCACGCCCCTGCTCACCGGCTCTGGCAGCTTCGATGGCGGCGTTCAAAGCCAACAGATTGGTCTGCTCGGCAATACCGCTGATGGTCAACAAAATGCTGTTGATCTTCTGCGAGTGCTCGTTGAGCTCACCGATGATCTGACTGGCGGTATCCACTTCCTGCGCCAGGCTACGAATCGACTCCTGGCTCTGCAGCACCTGCTGTTGTCCACTGCCGGCCAGACCAACCGCCGACTGCGCAGTCTGTGCCGTCAGCTCGGCATTACTGGCGATCTCCTCGGTGGCGCTGGCCATTTCGGTTACAGCGGTTGCCACCATAGTGACTTCGTCCTGCTGCACTTCGATGCTCTGGCTGTTACTCTCGGCCGAATGGCGGGTCTCCTGTGCCTGGCCTCCCAACTGCTGGGCTATGTCACTCATACGAGAAATCATGCCGTGCAAGCGTTCAACAAAACGATTAAAGCCGGCAGCGAGCATGCCTATCTCATCGTGCTGATTACGGGTCTCGATGCGGACTGTGAGGTCCCCTTCCCCTTCAGCAATATCGTTGAGCGCCTTGGCCAGACGTTCCAGATCGCGGAACTGGCTCTTGAATACCAATACCAGCAACAGACCAAAACCTACCAAAAACAACACGCCCACCGCAGACATCCACCATGCCAGCTCGGTGGCCTCGGCCATGATGCTTGCCTTGTCCATCACAAACATCAGTGCCCAATCTGTATGAGGCACAGCCGCCACGTAAAACAGCTTGCTGCTGCCGTCGAATGCCATCTCATCCAGGGTATTGGCGCTGATCCTTGCGCTGAGCCACTGAGGATTGAAGGCGCTGCCAAGACGGCTGAACTGCTGACCATTCAGCTCCTTGTCCGGATGGCTGATAATCAAGCCTGAGCGCTCAAGCATCACGGCATAGCCGTCACCCGGCACCTTGAGGGTTCGCACCGCATCTGTCAGTTGATCTATGGTGAGGTTAGCCGCTGCCACGCCCTGCAAACGGCCGTTATTCATTACTGGCTCGGCTATAGTGACCACCAGCTTTTGCAATGTGGCACTGACATAAGGCGCCGTCATTATCATGGCTCCTTCCCGCTTGGCATCCTGATACCAAGGGCGAACCCGGGGATCATAGCCAGCCGTATTCAGGCTGGGATCCTGACGGTACATATTACCCCGCTCATCGCCGTAGTAGGTCAAAGCAAAACCACTGGCCTCATGGGCCTGCATCAGAAAAGGGGTAATATTAATCTCAGGATTCCGCTGCAGAGTGCCCTTGAGACTGCTGACCGCCTTTTGTCTGTCATACATCCACAGCCCTATGCCGCCGGCAAAGGTGGTCGCCAGCTGATCGACCTCATGCTGGGTTCTCTGCATGGCATTATCACGAATAGAGAAGGAAGAAAGGCCAACCAGGGCGGCAACCGTAAGCAAAACTGCGCCCAAACTGACCAGCAGTAAGCGGGTTTTAAGCGTGAATTGCATAAGAAGTCCTATAGAAAATGTTGTGGGCAATAAAAGTGTAGCGGCAAAAATATAAATTACTGAAGTTGTTAAGCGCGTTGACACTGTTCGAATGCACTTTCATTACTCAAAGCTTAACAAATATCCATGTGTCTCACTTTAGGGACTTTTTCGAGTCTGCTAACAGTTTTGATGCTGCTTTTTCATGAATACCAAAGCTTTGGAGTAAAGTATTCGTAGGGCACTTGTAGCCTGAACCGGGCTATGGGTCATTCAGATACAATTTAATCCCTCTTACACAGGTAAGCTTATGTTAAGAACCTTCTTTCTCTGCCTGTTACTGAGTTTCAGCGCAGGCCTTACCGCAACCGAATATTCGGCGTCGCAGATCCAGTGGCAACAGGAGGATCAGCAAGGGCAGATCAAAATTCCTTTATATTTTGTCTGGTCCAAGACCTGCCCCCACTGCGCTGAAGCGCATCCATTCATTGACTCTCTGCCGGAGCGCTACCCCTGGATAGAGCTGCACTCTGTGATGGTGGGCGCCGAAGGCACTCAAGAGCTGTGGCAGCAGTTGGCCACAGAGACAGGAACAGAAGCCCGTTCTGTGCCCTATATGGCTACCTGTGGCAAGGCGATAGTCGGTTATTCCAGTGAAGAGGTAACAGGTCAATTCCTGCTCAACCGCCTCAAGAACTGCTACTTGCAGGCGGGCGGCCAGTTGAGCCCGGAAGATATGCCGGGACAAGCAAGTACTCAGGCAAGCACGAGCTCAACCCAGGCGCCGTTGTTTGGCACCTGCGCCAATGATGGTGGTGACGGCACTTGTGATGCCACGGCTCTGGCGGCAGAGCCGGAAGTGCAGCCAGTAGAGTTGCCTCTGGTTGGGGTGGTGACACCTGAAACCATGTCACTGCCAATCCTGACACTGGTACTGGCCGGTGTCGATGCCTTTAACCCCTGCGCCTTCTTTGTGCTCTTGTTCCTGTTGTCCATCATGGTCAATGCCAAGAGCCGCAGCCGTATGCTACTGGTTGGTGGCATCTTCGTGTTCTTCTCTGGCTTTATTTACTTCCTGTTTATGACCGCCTGGCTCAATATCTTCCAGCTATTAGGCGCCGGCAGTGATGGCGGGATGATTATTCTGGCGGCGGGGATCCTGGCGCTGATAGCAGGCACTATCAACATCAAAGACTACTTTTTTACCAAGGGGGAAGTGACCCTCTCGATGTCGGCGGAAAACCGCAGCGGACTTATCAAGCGCATGGGCAAGCTATCCAGCGCCTCCAGCCTGGCGACCATGATAGCCGGCACCACAGTACTGGCGATTCTGGCCAACGCCTATGAGCTCTTGTGTACTGCCGGTTTCCCTATGATCTACACCAGTGTGCTCTCCATGCATAACCTGCCGAGCTTTGAGCGCTATATGTACCTGGTGCTGTACAACATTGTCTATGTGATCCCACTGGCCATCATAGTGATCGCTTTCAGCATGACGCTCGGTAAACGTAAGTTAACCGAGAAAGAGGGCCAGACCCTGAAGCTAATGTCCGGCATCATGATGCTTGGCTTGGGCGGCACCCTGGCGGTCAACCCGGCGGCGCTGCAGAGCGTAACCCTGGCATTGGGGCTGATTATCGGTGCCATAGTCATCACTATCCTGATTGTCAGCAGTAGAAAACTATTGGAGCGCCGCCGTAAGGCCGCTTGATGGCTCACGACTTGAAGTGCAGAGCCGCAGCAAGAAGCCGAGTCGCCCACTGGCGGCTTGGCTGCTTTGCCGGACAAGCGGGATTTAGGCTAAAGTTAAGGCTATTGATGCCGATAACAGTATCATGCCCGAGTCCCGACGTGACTCATTAACCCAGAGGAAAGCCATGACAGTTTCTCTCAACTCCCAGCCACTGCCGGTCAATATGGATACCGGCGCTGTCGGTGTTAAAGTCGCGCAACTGGCCAAGCAGCAACAAGAAGCCGAAGGCGAAATCGCGCTGCAACTTATTCAAGCCGCCACACCGGCACAAGAACCTGCCGGCCCGGTTGGTAACATAGGCCACAATATCAATACCACAGCCTGATCTTCCCAAGGTCCTGGCGATAAAATCAAAAAAACCGGCAACGCCGGTTTTTTATTGTGCTGGACTATTGCCCATCAAGCCGCTGCCGATTCATCCTCTGAATGGCGGATCAGGTAGTCAAAGGCTCCCAGAGAGGCGGTTGCACCGCTACCCATGGCGATGATGATCTGCTTGTAGGCCGAGTTGGTCACGTCACCGGCGGCAAACACCCCTGGCAGTGAAGTCTGACCGCGTTCATCGACAATGATCTCACCGCGCGGAGTCAACTCCACAGTACCGCGCAGCCATTCAGTGTTGGGCACCAGACCTATCTGCACAAAGATACCTGCCAGCGCAATATTATGCTGCTCGCCACTGGCTCTGTCTGTGTAGTTGAGCCCGATAACCCGACTGCCATCACCAAGGACTTCAGTCGTTTGCGCCTGGGTGATGATGGTGATGTTACCCATAGATTTGGCCTTGCGCTGCAGCACGTCATCGGCGCGCAATTTGCTGTCAAACTCAAGTACAGTCACATGCTCGACTATGTTGGCCAGATCGATAGCCGCCTCGATACCCGAGTTACCACCGCCGATCACCGCAACTCGTTTACCCTTGAACAGCGGGCCATCACAGTGAGGGCAATAAGCCACACCACGGCCACGATATTCCTGCTCACCGGGAACATTCATTTCCCGCCAGCGAGCCCCTGTGGCCAACAGGACAGTACGGCTCTTGAGTACGGCACCATTTTCCAGTTCTACTTCATAGAGACCATTGCTGCCAAGGCGAACCGCCTTCTGATTATCCATCACATCCACTTCATAGTCGCGAACATGCTCTTCCAGATTTGCCACCAACTTGGGGCCTTCAGTCGCCTTGACCGAAATAAAGTTTTCAATGCCTACGGTTTCGCTGACCTGACCACCGAACTTGTCGGCCAACAGCCCAGTGCGCAGTCCCTTACGGGCGGCATAGATGGCGGCTGATGCACCTGCAGGCCCGGCGCCAACCACCAGTACTTCGTAGGGCTTACGCTGGTTAAGGCTCTCGGCCTGGCGGGCAGAGGCATTGGTATCCAATTTACTGAGTATCTCTTTCAGGCTGATGCGGCCGGCAGAGAAAGGCTCGCCGTTCAGATAAACCGAAGGCACGGCCATGATGTTACGCTGCTCAACCTCATCCTGGAACAGGGCACCATCTATCATGGTATTGCTGATCCGTGGGTTGATCGCCGCCATCATATTGAGCGCCTGCACCACATCCGGGCAGTTCTGGCAGCTCAGAGAAACAAAAGTTTCAAAATGATATTCCCCTGGCAGGCTGCGGATCTGCTCGATCAGCTCGGCCTCCAGCTTGATGGGATGCCCACCTGTGTGCAGCAGAGCCAACACAAGTGAGGTAAATTCGTGCCCCATGGGCAAACCGGCAAAGCGTATGTCAGAGCCCTTGATTGAGGTAACCTGCATCGCCGGGGTACGGGACAGTGACTGCTCGGTCACACTGACCAGGGAAGACAGCGAGGCAATATCCTGTGCCAGAGCCAACAGCTCTTTGGACTTTGGGCTTTCATCTGCAGATACGACAAGTTCAACTGGTTGCTTGAGGTTCTGCAGATAGGTTTGCAGTTGATTTTTCAGATTCGCATCCAACATGATGACTCCAGAATCAGACTAAAGGAAAACAGAAATAGTGCGGGGAAAGGCTCCGAACCCTTGCAGGGGGAGGTTCGGAGCCTTCTGGGTCAGGCTGGCTGTTTAGATTTTGCCAACCAGGTCCAGAGAAGGAGCCAGAGTTTCGTCGCCTGGCTGCCACTTGGCAGGGCAAACTTCGCCGTCGTGAGTGGCAACATATTGAGCAGCTTGGATCTTACGAACCAGCTCGCTGGCGCTACGTCCGATACCCAGGTCATGGATTTCCGCGACTTTGATTTCACCTTCAGGGTTGCTGACGAAAGTACCGCGCAGGGCAACACCGTCTTCCTCAACCAGCACGCCGAAGTTACGGCTGATTTCACCGGTTGGGTCACCTATCATTGGGAATTGGATCTTGTTGATGGTGTCGGAAGTATCGTGCCATGCCTTGTGAGTGAAGTGCTTGTCGGTAGACACAGAGTAAACTTCAACGCCCATGGCTTGCAGTTTTTCGTAGTGGTCAGCCATATCACCCAGTTCAGTTGGGCAAACGAAGGTAAAGTCGGCTGGATAGAAGAAAACTACAGACCACTTGCCCAGCAGATCCTGTTCGGTCAGCTCAACGAATTCACCTTTGTGGAAGGCGGTAGCTTTAAAGGGTTTGATTACAGAGTTGATGATTGACTGAGTCATTGTATGCTCCCATTTTCAGTTTGAATTGTCCGGGTCAACTTCATTGTTGCCCCTCGATGGAAGTCATATTAACCAAAGGGTTTAAAATAAGATAACGGATAAAAGCTGTTGCCTTAATCGGTTTTTCAGAGGAACTTGTGTCGGGAGCGAAAAAAGCGATTACCCTTCGCTCCCGGGCAAGTTATTGATCTATTGGTTCTCGCTGAACTTATGCTGTTCCAACCAATGGCTCAGCAGGCGTACACCATAACCGGTAGCACCGGCCGGAGCCAGTTGAGTGTCGCTCCTGACCAGGGCATTACCGGCAATGTCCAGATGAGCCCAGGGTTGATCACCGGCAAAACGCTTGAGAAACATCGCCGCCGAAGAAGCCCCGGCGCTACCTTCACGGCCTGTGTTGGTTAAGTCCGCTATGCTGGAATGCAGCTCTTCGCCGTAGGCCGGATCCAGCGGCAGGCGCCACAGCTTTTCCCCCACCTGCTGTCCCGCATAGGTCAGTTGCTGCACCAAAGGTTCCGAGTCACTGAACAGGCCGGCATACTCCACCCCAAGGGCACGCACCTTGGACCCTGTGAGGGTCGCCACATCCACTATCACTTGTGGTTGGTATTGCTCGCGGGCATACCAAAGACCGTCGGCCAGCACTAGGCGTCCTTCAGCGTCGGTATTGAGGACTTCAACCGTCAGCCCCTGGGCAGTCTTGATCACATCCCCCGGGATCATTGCACGACCCGAGACCATGTTTTCCGCCAGCGGCATAATACCCACCAGATTAACCGGCGCCTTGGAGGCGGCCATCGCCTTGACCGTTCCCAACACTGTGGCGGCGCCGGCCATATCTGACTTCATCCGCGCAATCGAAGTGCCGGTCGCCTTGATGTTATAGCCGCCTGAGTCAAAGGTAATCCCCTTACCCACCAGCGCAACCGCAGCATCCTCGCTGCCCTGCCAGTGTGCGACTACCAGTCTTGGGCCTCGCTCGCTGCCTTTGCCCACGGCCAGCAACGCGCCCATATTGAGTTTGGCCAAGTCTTTGGGTTCCAACACCTTAATCTTGACGCCAAGACGCTTGAGTTCCTTGGCCGCATCGGCAAAGGACTCGGGATAGAGTTCGGCGGCCGGTTTGTTGGTCAGATCCCGCGCCAGCGCCACGCCATCGGCAATCGCTGCCGACTTGAGGTGATTGGTCTTAGCTACCTTGGGCTCGGCGACCGCAAAATGGTACTGTTTTTCGGTGCGCGGCTTGGCCGTGAAGTCACGATAGCGGTAGCTGGCCAGGGAGATCCCCTGGGTCAATTCGGCGATAAACCCCTGGCTATTTGGGATATCAGCGGCCCATACCGCCACCTTGGGTTGTTTGACGGATTCCAGGTGATTGGACAGCTTGCCCCCCAGCAAGGCTGTCTTCCCCGGCGTCAGTTCAGCATCCCCAAGCCCGAGCAGCAGCAGGCGATCTGCTTGGGTACCAATGGGGGCCAGCAATTCAAGCAGCTCGCCCTCCTGGCCTTTGAAGTTAGCGGCCGTAATGGCGCGCTGCAGTTGTTTGCGGGTATCCGCCTGCAATCCGGCGGCCGAGTAGAGGGTGCCATCCTGATGCTGGAACATCACCAAGGTGTTGGCCGGGGCGACTTGAGTGGCAAACTCATACTGTTCGGCCTGTGTCGTCCCAGCGCCCATAAGGCAGGATAGGGTCAGAAGTTTTACTGCTAATCTTTTGTTTTTATTCATTTGTACTGCTTATCATTATTGAGGGGCAGACAAATATAACATCAGGGCTTTTACGGACTAGTGCCCTTAACAATCCCTTACAAATTAGCCTACTGCCAGAGTTCGAAGCGACTGAGAGAGCGGCCTAGATCGCAGTCCAGCACAGCAGACAAGCCGGCGGCGCCCTGCTTGAGCCCGGCACTGGTAAAGTTTTTCGGTGTCCTTGAGGCAAACACTACCCAGTTGCCGCCCCCCGTGAGGCAGGCCCGCACATCGGGGAAATGTTGCTGCAGGCGAGCCAGCAGGCCTCTGTCCTGACTGTGCTCTTTCCAGCAGTTGAGCACCAGCAAACCTTCACTCTTGAGCAGCGCCAAGCTCTGCTCGATAAAGGTTTGGCTCAGTTGACCGGCATCCACGCCTTCAGAGCCGTAGAGATCGGCGAAGATAATATCTACCTTCTTGTGCTCGGCACTGGCCAGAAACTGATTGGCATCCTGATTGATAAGGTTCAGCTTTTTCGACAGTGGCAGTTGAAAATGGCTCTTGGCCAACTCAAGCACCAGGGGGCGCAACTCGACCGCTGTAAGCTTGATAGCGGCATCAAAATGCCTCAGCGCATGCACCAAAGCGCCGCCGCCCAGCCCCAAAATGATGGCGCTCTTGGGTTTGAGGTACAAAAGCGCCAGCAGCATGGCCTGCACATAGGTGTGCTGCGGCACATGGGGGGCCTTTTTCAACAGTTTGCTCTGCTCATCATGTTCGCCGAAGGCCAAGATCCGACAGTCGCCATCATCGAGGACAGCGACGCTGCCCCATTCATCCTGTTGCTGCACTAAGGTGCGATAATCTGCCATGCTTGAATAATTCTCGGTTGGGGAGTTTATCCCCTGTGACAAAGTCGCTAGTATGCCAGCAAATGCCTTATTTCTCACAGAAGCATACGCCATATGACTCACAATATTCTGATTGCCTGCCTCTATCTCGGGGTGTTTTTCTTTCTGCAGCGGGCGCTGAAAAATGCGGTGCAAACCCTGGCGGACAAGAAACAGGTCAGCGCCGCCCGCACCAGCCTGGTGACCCGCTTTATCAGCTATCTGTTGTTCTTTGTCACTCTGTCGTTGATGGCCGTTTCTCTGGGACTCGGCTATCAGGAGGTTTCACTGTTCGTGTCTTCGGCATTTGCCGTGCTGGGGGTGGCTTTGGTGGCCCAGTGGTCGATACTGAGTAACCTCACCGCCGGGGTACTGATCTTTTTCGTGTTTCCCTACAAGGTCGGTGAACGGATCAAAGTCGTCGACAAGGATGAGGATATTACCGGGGTATTGTTGGAAGTGGGGCTATTTCACGTGCTTATCCGCCGCGACAACGGCGATACTGTTACCTACCCCAACAACCTGATACTGCAAAAAGCCGTGCTGAAGCTGGCACCCGGCAATGCCTCGGCACCGCAGGCACAAGAGACAACACCGGAGCAGTTACCCAAGCAGGATTAATTGAGCCTGCGCTGAAACAGCGCCAGAGCCTGCTGATACATCTGCAACGCCAATGCCGGGTCATATCGGGGATCGCCATCCCTCATAAAGGCGTGCTGGGCATTGAGCTCCTGCCAGCTGTATAAGGTCTGGCATTGCTCCAGTCTTTGCTGGATGAGACGGCGCCCTTCACTCGGCACATGGGGGTCCTGCTTGCCCCAGATCATTACCAACTCGGCGCGAATATCCCGGCAGCGGCTGAGAGAGTCATTCCCCGGCGCACTCGGGATAGCGCCGCTGTGAATATCTGTGGCATAGAGACAAAATGCCGCTGCGATGTCGGGGTTAAGGGCGGCGCGAAATGCCAGGTGACCGCCAACGCAGACGCCCATGGCACCTATCCGGCCACGGCTCCAAGGCTGAGCCCGGATAAAATCCACCAGCGCCTGAGTATCATCATCGTGGGCTTCCAATGGCTTGCTCAGCTTGTCGCTGTTGCCTTTGTCCTTGCCACTGTCATCATAGCCAAGCACAGTGCCCGGCGGATTGAGCTCGTGGAAAATCTCCGGCACCAATACCACAAAGCCATGACCGGCCAGCAGGCAAGCCATGCGGCTTATAGGTGCGGTTTCCTGAAAGATTTCCGAGTAAAAAATGATGGCGGGAAAACAACCCCCGCTATCGGGACGATAGACCCGGGTTTGCATGCTGCCGCTTGCCGTCGGCAGTTGATGAAGACTCTGTGTAACCAGCATGACACCTCCCTATGAGCATCTCCCCGATGCGATTATCTCAATCTAGCAATCGGGGAGTCAGGTGTCAGTATTTATCTATAAAGAATTCTTGCAAAGGACTAGGGCCATTTGCTACGAACCACGCCTTGCATCCAGGCCTGTAAGCCGACGCAGAGCACACATGGGACTTGTTCGCACCTTCCTTAGAAAAGCTCGTTACCCGAACGCTCACCGCTGAGGAGTTTCTGCACATTGGACAGTGTGGTGTGGGCGATGGCGCCCAAGGCCTCTTCGGTCAAAAACGCCTGGTGACCGGTAAAGATCACGTTGTGGCAAGCCGATAAACGCCGGAATACATCGTCCTGGATCACTTCGTTGGACTTATCTTCAAAGAACAGCTCTTTCTCGTTCTCATACACATCCAACCCCAACGAACCTATCTGTCCGAGCTTGAGCGCTTCCATGGCATCTATGGCGTTGAGCAAGCCGCCACGACTGGTGTTAATCACCATCATCCCCGGCTTCATCTTGGCAAAGCTGTCTGCGTTGAGCAGATGACGGTTTTCCGCCGTCAGCGGGCAATGAAGACTGATGATATCGCTCTGTTGGTACATCTCATCCAGAGTGACATAACGAGCACCCAGCGCCTCTACTTGCGGGTTGGGATAAGGGTCAAACGCCAATACTTTGCAGCCAAAGCCCAGCAAGACCTTGATGGTAGCGATACCGATTTTCCCTGTGCCGACCACGCCCACAGTCTTACCGAACATGTTGAAACCCACTAACCCTTCGAGAGAGAAGTTGGCATCCCGGGTGCGTTGATACGCCTTATGGATCTTGCGGTTCAGGGTCAATATCAGGGCGACCGTATGCTCGGCCACAGACTCGGGAGAATAAGCAGGGACATTGACAACATTCATTCCCAGACGTTTGGCCGCATCCAGGTCGACATTATTAAAGCCGGCGCAACGCATGGCGATAATCCGGGTGCCGTTGGCAGCCAATTCTGTCAACACATCTTCATTGAGTTCATCGTTGACGAAGGCGCAGATCACTTCGAATCCGTAAGCCAGTTTCACTGTTTGCATGCATAGGCGCACATCAAAGTACTCAATTTGCGCCCCGAAGGCCTCGTTGGTACGGTTGAAATGCTGCATGTCGTAACGCTTGGCGCTGAAAAAACCTATCTTCATGCTGTTTATGACCCGGTAATTGGAATGGTAGCTAAAAGTGTAAGTGAATTACCTAAACTTGTCTTTGCCTGGCACAGACAATCTCACCGGAAACATGATGCAGCGCAATAAAAAGAAAAAAGCGGACTCCTGACAGTCCGCTTTTTTTGATGGGGGCTCAAGCGCCCCGACTCCGTGCTATCGGAGAATTAGCTTGGCCTAGTGCTCTTTAGCGTACTTGGCAGCTTCAGCACCGGCGATACGACCGAAGGTTACGATATCAGAGATAGCGTTACCACCCAGACGGTTGGCACCGTGAACACCACCAGTGGCTTCACCGGCAGCATACATACCTTGGATCAGATGACCGTCTTTGGCTTTAACCTCAGTCTTGGTATCGATCTTCACGCCACCCATGCTGTGGTGTACAGCTGGCTTAACTTCGATGGCGTAGTATGGAGCAGTACCCAGTTCACGAGGCAGGTTAGGACGCTCGAATTGAGTGTCTTTACCAGACTTCACGAAACCGTTGTAGGTAGCGATAGTCTTGGCCAGCTCGGCACCTGGAACACCAATCTTCTTGGCCAGTTCTTCAGGAGTCTTACCTTCGTCAACAATGCCCAGGTGGACATAGTTTTCAATCTTCTTCAAGCTCTTACGAACTGAGTCATCGAATACCAAGAAGGCGCTGGCACCTTTCTGTTTCAGGATGGCTGCAGAAGCCTTGTCACGAGTAGTGATTTCGTTGACGAAACG
Organism: Shewanella chilikensis; assembly: GCF_037953065.1. Classification (NCBI taxonomy): domain Bacteria; kingdom Pseudomonadati; phylum Pseudomonadota; class Gammaproteobacteria; order Alteromonadales; family Shewanellaceae; genus Shewanella; species Shewanella chilikensis. The sequence goes on from NZ_CP149966.1 coordinate 3,797,790, forward strand.
GTCACCTTCGCGGTTAACCAGGATAGCACCGTTACCACGTACGGCTTCAGTTACCATCACACCACCACGTGGAGACAGAGTTGGGTGAGCCTGTACCCATTCCAGATCGCGGGTATCGGCACCGGCTTGCATGGCAACATCCAGACCGTCACCGGTTGCACCAGGATGGTTGGTAGCAGCAAAGCCTTTCAGCTTAGGATCATACTTGGCAACACGGTCGTTGTTTCTGGCGAAACCACCGGTAGCCATAACCACGGCGTCAGCCTTGATCACATAGTAACCAGTGTACTTACCTTCAACCAGAACGCCGGTCACTTTACCTGAATCATCTTTCAGTACGCGAACAACGCGGCTGTTCAGACGGATATCGGTACCGCGCTTAACAGCGTTGTCCCACAGAACCTGAGCTACGTGAGCACCCACACCGGCACCACCAGTTGGACGGTGGCTACGGTTTACACTGGCACCACCCATACGACCTACGTCATTCATGTCGGCGCCCATAGCGGTCAACCAGTCGATAGAGTCGGAAGAGTTATTGGCCAGTACTTTAACCAGCTCAGGATCGTTGATGTTACGGCCACCTTTCATGGTGTCCTCAATCATGATCTCTTTCTTGTCTTTAATGCCCAGAGCCGCTTGAGGCTTGGTTTCAGCAGCGTTCATACCACCGGCAGCCAGCTTGGTGTTACCACCAGCAACAGGTTCTTTTTCCAACAGAATCACTTTGGCACCGTTGTCGCGGGCAGATACTGCAGCGGCCAGACCGGCACCACCAGAACCTATGATAACCACGTCAGTGGTTTCACGAGGACCAGCTGCGATGGCTTTGTCTTGAGCATCTTTCTGCACGTCGATAGGAACGAACTTACGCTCCCACTTACCGCCGAATGGCATATCGAAGCCGAAGCTATGGCAAGCGTCACAGTATGCCACTGATTTTTCATGGCCTATGTGGCAAGAAGTACAAGCGATTTCACCGATAAGGTGAGACTTGTGTGGAGAAATCTTCAGATCTTTTTCACCGGCAGCAATCTCATTCAGATCACCGTGGCAGCTAACGCATTGCGCGTTCTCATGGGTCAGGTTGTCATCGGTTGGACCTTTCTCGGAAACGTGGCAAGTATCGCAACCGCCCATCTCACCATGAAAATCCGCCAATACATCTGCGCCGGCATAAGCTGTACCGGCCATCATGCCGGAAATCAGAGCAGCCAGTGCTGTTTTTTTAAGTGCTCCCGTGAACATAGAGTGTTCCTCCACCATATTATTTCACATACTCATATATAGCTATTTCGTACTACAGTGCTTTTTAGTTTTTTATACCAATTACCAAGGCTGTAGCACGTCATATCTCCCACGGCAGAAGATATCACTACCCCTTTAGGCATATATTTAACTGAGTCACAAAAAATTTCCTGTTGCAGACAGCTATCTGCATTTCTGTGCACTTTTGCAGATTAGCCGGTCACATATTGATACAAATCACGGTCAGCGTACCGTATAGCTGACGAGGTTAACGTTTTGAGGTTCTGTATTTCCATGTGAGAAGACTCGACAAATACAGGATCAAGCATAGTCGCCAATTGGCGAATGCTGCTAAGCTAACGGAAAATTTGTATTCTGGATCACAGATATCATCGCCATGGCTAAAACACAGATGTCTGAAAAGCAGTTTTGGCTGCAACGCCTTTGTAAGACCAGCCTCAGAGCCCTGCACATTTTGGGAATAGTCGGTGCCGGTGGCGGTATTTTGCTATCTGTCCCCAGAGAAAGCTGGCAGCTCTATTGGATCATGGCCATGGCCAGTGGTAGTTGCCTGATGCTGTGGGAGATAGTCCGTGATTGGCGCTGGCTTATCCAATTGAAAGGGGTATTAACCCTGGTGAAACTACTGCTGATCTTGCTATTCATTCCCTTGGCAAGCTACAAGAGCGAATTGCTTGTGACTGTGGTTTTACTGTCGGTCATAGTGTCACATGGACCTGCAGGTCTGAGACATTACTCTATAGTTCATAGACGCAGAATCGACAGCCGCAAGGAGATCAAGGGATGAATACCGCAGAGCTGATCACCGCCTTTGACCGACACCCAGAGATAACGCCGACGCTCAGAGTGCTGGACTTGGCCTGTGGCTCAGGGCGCAACGGCCATTGGTTTGCCAAGCAGGGGGCCGAGGTCACCTTCATCGATCGCAATCCCGAGGGTTTTGATGGCCTCTGGCGCCAGTTTCCTCACTGCCAATTTATCGAATGGGATCTCGAACAAGGTGATAAACCCGAGCTTCAGCCTTTCGATGTAGTATTGGTGTTCAACTACCTGCACCGCCCCTCGCTGCCCTGGATTGCCAAACAGCTAAAGCCTGGAGGCTTGCTGTTTTACGAAACCTTTACTCGAGAACAGGCCAAGTTCGGCCGTCCCAGCAACCCGGACTTTTTATTGAATGAAGGTGAGCTAGAACACAGATTTGCCAAATTCGAGACTTTACATTACTTTGAAGGCCATATGCCCGGCGGAGAAACGGGAATGCTGCAAGCCAAGGCACAATTGATTGCCAGAGCCGTCCGCTGATCCGCCTCCATTCAGCTGTATCAAGGACCTGCAATGTTTCCCTATCCCGAGCAGTATCGGCTTGCCCTGCCCCCGTTGATCACCGCCTTTATGGTGCTCTGGTCACTGTTGACCCGGCCTCTGCTGGGAGATGCCAGCCCATTCGCCCTTTATCCCTTGTTGTTACTGTTCCCTCTGGTGCTTGGGCTGCACCTGCACCTTATCTGGCAAGCAGCCGGCCTACGTCGCCTGGATCAGGCTTTCTACGCTTTGGTACACGGTATTCTGGCTTTTGTGGTCTGGACCTTTTGCATCATGCATGTGGGCGGTCACAGCTTCTCCTAAGCTTCCTGGTGAATAAAAAGGGGCACGGTTTACACCGTGCCCCTTTGGCTTGGAAAGGGAGAGTTATTTGTCCTTAGGGTCGAGCAAGCTTGATTCTTCGGACGCAAGAACCAAGTTTAAAAACAGGTAGTACACCAATACAAAAGCGCTCAGTGAACCGACCAAATAGAGAGTTACCTGTAACATGATGGCCTCCACTGACGGTTATAGATTGATGGACTCATCGGGGATCTTGTAAATCACACACTCTGGATACGGCTCACACAGAGATGGCGTATTGACTTCATCCTTGCCCTTGGTGGGTGTCGACGCCAGCAGTAGCGGTAAAGCAAACAGAGTAGAAAGCAATGCAAATCCAATCGCATTTTTCACAAACTGATTCAAACTTTTCATCATCTTTTCTCCTGCTGGGAAGGGGTGGGCGCAAGCTGCGCCCGAGATTGCTTCGACCTTTTTGCCTGGTACTCAGAGTAAAAACCAAGCACTTTAAAAGTCAGGCAATCAAGCTTGCCCCTAAAGCTATCTCAGACAGAGAAAAGCACCATAATGAAAAAGTGATGGAAAGGTGATGCCTTATAAATCAGTTAATTACTTCGACTATATCTGTATTGGCAGGCCCCAATAACGCCAGCGAGATCTGGCCGTCATCTGTCACCGACAGCAATCTTGGGGAAACTTTCTCCATCGGAATGTCACGTCCTTCTCTCTTGCCCGTATGGAGATCTATCTTGAGAATGCCCATAGCATTGTCGTTGGGCCGCAACAACCAAAGTGCCTCGGCAGCCAGTTGCCAACTGCTACCGAAGTGAGGAGTATACTGGTCATAAAAGAGTTCTTCGACGCCCTGCTTCAGACGCCAAATCCCTTTCTTGTACAGGCGGGTAAAATAAAGAGTACCGTCGGCGGCGTACTTGGCAGAAAAGCCATCTGTCAACAAAGGCTGCTGCTCGCCACTGTCTAACATCAGGCTGTTTATCTGCCAGCGACCATCGACACTGACGGCTGCCAGCAGTTCATTGCTACTGCGCCCCCAACTGACATTACGGACATTGCCCAGCTGAGGGAAAAACTTGAGTTCACCGTTTTCAGGGTTAAGGACAAACACCTGTTGGTTGAGACTACCGGCCACCAGCTTGTCATCGGCTGAATAACTGAGTTCATCTATATGAGAAAAAGTGCTCAGGCGACTCAGTTGTTTCTCCGTGCCCTGTTCGTCCCGACGCCATAATTGTGGCAAGCCGCTGCGATTGGAAACAAAGATCAACTCCTTGCCATCGTGGCGCAAGGTACCGGCGGTATCACGGCGACTGGACGCCACAAAGCGCTGCGGCTTGGAAGCCTCATCAAAGGGCGAGGACCAGAACCAGATCTCCTCTTCAAACAGTTCGCCGACAACCGCCGCCATGCGTCCGGCACTATTGGCCGAGGGAGAATTGATTTCCTGCAACACGCTCGTCAGTCGGGTTAACTTACGGGGTTTGAGTTGCAAACGGTGAAGTTGCCCCTCCTCTCCTCGGTATACCAAGGCGTTGCCGCCTTTATCCCAGGCAATACTGCGCAGTGGATACCCCACACGCTGCAGGTTTTGCCAATCACCGGATTCGATATCGAACAGCAAGATCTGAGTGTCGAACCAGTTGATACTACGCAGCACCGCCAGACTGTGACCGTCGGGAGACAAGGCCAGTGCATAGTCGCCGCGTCCCACCACATGAGGTTGACTCAATTGCTGGCGCCGGCCGTCGCTGAGACTGAGCAGAAAAACGCGCTTGAAACCTTCGACCCCTTCGGCATCCACATAAAACAGCGAGCGGTTCGAGGGACTCCAGGCGATGCTGGTCGACTGTGTTGTCTGATGGCACTGGCTGACTATGCGGCTTCGCATCCCTTCTTCCGTCAGCTCTGTCACCATGATACGGCAGCCCTGAGTCTCACTGAATGCCAAATAAGCCAAGGCCTTGCCATCGTGGCGCCAGGCCGGGTAGCGCAGACTGTAATCATCCACAACAGGAATGGTTTTGATGACTCTGTCGCCGAGCGACATCAGCTCAATATGCCACTTATCGGCGTTCAGTTCCCGATAGGAAAATGCCAGCATGCTGCCATCGGGGGACAGGCTGGGGTCCACCTCCTGACCATTGAGCGAAGTCAGTGGAGTCAAACGCCGGATGGCCACATCTGTCAACTCAAGCTGGGGGTTTTCCTGGGCAGGAGCCAGATAGAGCCAACTGGCAATACCCGCCGCCAGCACACCGAAGGCGCCGCCCAAATAGCCCCACTTTCTGCCGCCTGCTGCTATCTTTTGCTCAGTCTCGGCGTCTAACTGTGTTATTGGTAGAGGGTTGTCCGGCGAATCGTCGTCGAGTGTCGTCTCGCGTACTTTCGCTATCAACACATAGCCCTGCTTGGGCACTGTCTTGATAAAACGTGGCTCTCTGGGATTATCCTGCAAATACTGACGCAGCAAACCGATAATGCGGTTGATGGCGTTATCCGTGATAATACCGCCGTGCCAAACCTCCTGGATCAACATCTCTCGGGTCACCAGGGTGTTGGCATGATGGATAAGGCACAGCAATACCTGCATCACCCTGAGCTCGAGCCGTACTTGAGCCTCTTCGCGGCTCAGCGTACTCATCTGAGGGTCAACCAACCAATCTTCCAACAGGTAACCTGAGCGCCTTCCCATACCAATCCATTTCCAATTCAAACACTAAGATACTAATTGCCGCGGTTGTAAAAGAGAAGTAAAGCACTCAAATTAACCCAGGGAAGATAGGGACAAGTTCCATGATGCTCTGCGTTGGCTTACGGACCTGGGTGCAACAACGCCCAAGAGCTTGCATCTACCTGCAGCCGCGGTTATCTTTGCCGTCCATTTTCATTGAGGCCATGACATGTCAGATTTTGTCTACAATCCACCAACCGAGCCTTGGCTGGATATTCTTTACCAGGACAAGGACATCATAGTCATCAATAAACCTTCGGGACTGCTCTCGGTTCCCGGACGAGATCCGGCCCATCACGACAGCGCTTATGCCAGAGTGTTGGCCGAACATCCGCAGGCACAAGTGGTTCACCGCCTCGACATGGCCACCTCGGGCGTGCTCTTGTTGGCACTGAGGCGCAGTGCCGAGCGTGAACTGAAACGCCAGTTTCGAGACAGGGAAACCCAAAAGAGTTACTACGCCAGAGTCGCCGGTTATATCAAGGCCACTCAAGGCAGTATAGAACTGCCACTCATCTGCGACTGGCCCAACAGGCCCAGACAGAAAGTTGACCATCAAGTGGGTAAGCCGTCATTGACTCATTATGAGGTGATCAGCAAGGGGCGTTATTCAACTCTGGTCAAGCTGATCCCCATCACAGGACGCTCACACCAACTCAGGGTGCATATGATGGCATTGGGTCATCCCATTCTGGGCGATGGTTTCTACGCCGACTCCTGGGCAAAAAGATTGGCTCCCAGATTGCTGCTGCATGCCGCCAGCCTCAGCATCAAGCACCCCTACTCGGGTGACCCCATGAGCTTCAGTGCACCTGTGCCTTTTCTCGAGCCCGAAGGCGGGCAATAGCGACTAACATCACCCTAGATGTTAAGCCAAAAGTCGCCTTAAGACTGGCAATTTTACAATAAAACACGTAGATTCGTGCCTGATTATAAGCAATTTAGGCGTGATGCTGTGGATACATCATTTCAAAGAGATCAACTGGACAATCAGATCCTGGAAGCCCTGATGCAGGATGCTCGAACCCCTTTTGCTGAGCTGGCCAAACGCTTCAGCGTCAGCGCAGGCACGATTCATGTCAGGGTCGAAAAGATGAAACAGGCCGGTATCATCACCGGAGCCCAAATAACGGTTAACCCCAAGGCTCTGGGCTATGATGTCTGCTGCTTTATCGGCATCAATCTCAAGAGTGCCGGTGACTATCCCGCCGCTATCTCCAAGCTCAATGAGCTGGAAGAAGTGGTAGAGGCCTACTACACCACAGGCAACTACAGCGTGTTTGTCAAAGTGATGTGTCAATCTATAGATGCCCTGCAGCACGTGCTGATTAACCGCATCCAGTCGATAGACGAAATTCAGTCCACCGAAACCCTGATAAGCCTGCAGAACCCAATTGTCAGGGCGGTAAAACCCTGACAACAGATAAAGAAAAGGCTGCCAAATTGGCAGCCTTTTTCAGTTTAAGACTTAGGAAAGGAGTAAAGGACTATGGCCATTTGCTGCGAACCACGCCTTGCGTCCAGGCCTGTAAGCCAACGCAGAGCACACATAAGACTTGTTTCGCACCTTCCTTAGCTCGATTTTCTGCGCAGCCACCCCAAAGGCAGCAACAACAGTGACAACCACCCCAGCGAACCACCACTGTCATGCTCCCAGTCAAACACCACTATGCTGACCGTTTCCGTAGTGCTGTTACCCTTGGAGTCACTCACCTTCAGATTGAAAGTCAGCAAATCGCCAGAACCACCCACTTCAGGCGCTGTCAGATCCAGCTTGGCCGCCGAGCTGTCAAACTTCAGCGGCGCACCGGCGATCTGAGTCCAATGATAGCTGACCGAATCACCATTGGGATCGGCCGAGGCAGATGCATCGATAACAAAGCTATTACGCTCTGCCACTCGGTCGGGTGCATTAACTTTAATAACTGGAGCACCTTCTTTGACATCAAACAGATACTCCTGAGTCAATACCTCGGCGGTATCATTGACAACGGTATTGCTCAGTATCAGCTTATTACCCAGCCCCTGTTTACGCGGGATAAACTTGAAACTCAGTGTCTTGGCCGGTTCACCAGTTTGCATCACATGAGTCCAACTCAATACTCCTTGAGCCAGTTCCCCTTTGTCGCTGATAGCTGTGACTTCATGTCCTTCCGGCACCATGGCCTTGATTTGATACTCCCGAGCCTCTGGGGAAGTATTGGCAGCGATAGTTACAGTCATGGTTACTGGCAGCCCAGGGGTCATCTCACCACTGAGTATACTGGCCTCAGGCATCTGCACATCATCAACGACTCGGCTGAAAGCAACCGGCAGGTTCTTGGCAGCGACATTGGTATCACAGGACGTCAGAGTTACTACGGCATAACCCAGGTCGCTGGCGTCAAAATTATCCTTCCAGGCAAATTTCAGTGAGAAGTCCTCATTGTCACCCGTCTTGGTCAGAGTAAAGTTGTCCTGAGCCGGACCGGCCTCTACCACAGAGGTTTTCAAGGTGAAGGGATCTTCGGCATTGGCGGCCGAGGCCTCATAGTTTTGCACAAAAATATAATAGTCACCGACTTCTGGATTACTGATACTGACAGATTCATCAGAACCGGCTCTGGCCGATTGGCCGACAAGGGCATCCAACGACCCGTCACTATCTCTGTCTATCGCCACATAGAGATCCAAATCCGGGGAATTGGTGGCAGTAATAGTGGTATTGAATAGCTTTGCCCCCTCTTCAACCCTGTAGGCGACGAAGGCGACACCATCGGTAATGTCGTCCAGGAAGCTACCAACATTCGAATCTTGCTTCAGCACGCCTTCAAAACTGTCGGCCAGAGCCAAGACAGATACTTCTGCATCCAGTCCAGTCATATCCAGCGATTTCAGCTCGCTGAAAGTCAGCTCGTCGGCATCTCGTCCCGCTCTGATGGTTAAACTGTCCGGCAAATTGTCACGGGCAGCTTTAACCGCCACAGGCATGGCCGCATCAGGGTGGTTACTCGAGGTCAACAGCAGGTTACCAAACGCCCAATCACTTGAGTTCACTCCTGTGATATCGGCAGTGACAGTCACCAGCTGCGACTGCCCCTTGGTCAGAGTAAAGTTTTCAGGCGAAACAGTTATTTTCAGCCCTTCAGTCGTCGCCACCCCGGCAGCGCTCCATACGCCGTCTTTGGTAGCCGTGACTTTTCGAGTCCAACTGCAACTGTTAACACATCGGCTAGTAGACATGCTGGGAAGATTCAAACGTCTGGGATCACCACCGAGTTCTGGATTGGCAAACTCATAATTGTCCGCCAACTCATCCATGATAAGCCCTGTCTTGGCGGCCAAATCAACCCGGATCCGGCCGGCCCCCACATCAAACGGATCCGCGGTAGTCTTGCCATCGGCTTTGGTCATAGCACTGGCTGTTGTTGCAGTCAGCATCAAGGCTGAACGGATATTATCCGGCGTCCACTCAGGATGAGCCGACTTCAGCAGCGCCCCGGCGCCCGCCACATGAGGACTGGACATAGAAGTACCGGACATCAGAGTATAATCGGCAGGATCTGTCCCTGTTACTTCATGGCCATACTGCTCATCAGCATAAGCGGCATAGATATCCACACCCGGTGCTGAAATCGAAGGCGCAATCACATCTAAGTAACGGTTTGGTCCAAGTAGAGAGAAACTTCCCAACACATCGGTCTGACGCTCAACGGCAGATGGAGTGGCATTGATTTTGGCTACCAAGCCTGGCGTAGCCGCCAGCGCATCCACGACAGCCAAACCATCAATATTGCCGATGAAAACAGAGGGGATACTGGTGTTGCCAAGTCCGGACATCTTGCTTCTAACGTTGCCTTCACCGTCTTTGTTAAAGACGATAACCCCTACTGCTCCCGCATCTTTGGCATTATTGACTTTGTCGGCGAAATTACAGCCGCCGCGCTTAATCAACGCCAACTGCTCCTTGAACGCATCGGCGGCAAAGGCGTTGCAACCTTCGAAATTATCAGCTGCCAAGTCACCGGCATACACCAAAGGTGCGCTGATGTCTGTAGTCATTACCGGCCCGGTTCCCTGAGTGTAATCCAGCAGGTCACCGTTGAACTCCAGAGTGGAGCGCACTTCCCGGTTGTGGGTTGATGCCGCAACTGAGGTATACCAAGGCGCATTCTTGGGTGAAGAAAAGGGAACTTGGCCAACCGATGCAGAAGTATTTCCGGCCGATACGGCAGAGAAGATGCCGGCATTACGGGCTGCCAGGAAGCTCATTTCAGTAGAACTTGCCCAAGGGAAACCACCGCCGCTGATGGAATAGTTGATCACATCCACTCCGTCGGCAATAGCATCATCCAAAGCCTTGAGAATCGCCGATGTGGGGCAACCTGAGTATCTATCGCCATTGTTGCCCGGACGGCAGATCTGATAGGCGACAATATTGGCATGGGGAGCTACCCCGGATATTTGTGTAAACTCGAGACCGGTCTCTATGCCATCCCCCCGAGCTTCACCGACTTCACCGGCAACATAGGGGACATTCTTAAGGATATTGCCCGCTGCAGTACCGGCAGTGTGAGAACCATGACCACCATAATCCTCACCATTCTTGGCAGGAGGCGTTGGACCAAAGACCTCCTCATCATCATAACTATCGGTAATCTCTGGATAACTTCTGACTCCGATTAGCTTATCGTTACACATGTCAGAGAACTCTACCGCACAGTCACCAACGTAAACACCTTGTCCCCAGGGATTGGTATGGTCATAACCATCTCCCCCAATGTCGGCAAAGGATGGATGATCACTGTTGATCCCCGAATCGATCACCCCGACTATAACCCCTTCTCCCATAGCCCGAGTCCCTGTAGCACTGCCGTCCCACACTTTGGGAGAACCTATCATGCTCTGGCTGCTGTCGGTATCCATTGAATAGAGGCTTTCCCGCTCAATGAAAGCCACTTCGGGTAGCTTGGATAGGGCTTCTGCCTGCTGCTGATCCATGGTGACCGCCAGACCATTAAAGGCATAGTGATACCTGGCCTTAGCCTGTAACTGAACCCCTTGTGCCGCGGCACTCATTAAAAAGTTCTGTTGCTTGGCATTCAAATACTTCACGTAGGACTTCACCGCCACACTGGCGGTATTCAGCTTGGGAGACTTTTGAGACGCCAGCCCTTGGCTTCTCTGTGGACTGGTGGCTTCAAGCCCGGCAATACCACCGGCATAATTCGCCACAGAGGGATCTTTCAAGCGCACTATATAAGTGTATTTCCCCTCAGCAAGTCCAGGCTCTTTGACAAACTTATGTTGCCCCACCCCTTGCTGTTGCCCTTTGCGGCCGCTTGACGCACTAAGCAGATCCGAAGAAATAAATGGATCTGATACGCTCAACGGCGCGGCTTGGGTATGGCATGACATGGATAACAGTGCTGCTGATACAGCTATTGCAACTTGACTCTTCAATTGTCTACTCCCATTAAGACTGTTTATTGTTGTTTTATGCTTCCGTTTTAAAACACCCTAAAAACAAGGGCGCCCAACACTTGTAACATCGACAGATACAAATTAAAAACAAATACACAAAAAATTACAATTTATCAGCCATTTACAGAATAGTAGACGTTAAAATCAAGTTCACACCGGGATTTAACTTAATCAAAAAGAGTAAAGTAGTTGGTCATCACCTTGTAGAGCTCAGTTCCCTGGTGCACAGACGCCGAGGCAAAATGTAGCACGGGGATCACATCCTCATTAAGCGAGAGCCTGGTGACTTCAGTACCGGCATCGACTCGGTCGAGCCTGAGCATATTGACCAGAGGCGCGCCGGCGGACAAAGGCACCCCCGGCTTGGCCAGATATTCCACCATACCGGCCATAGGTGCATGAAACTTTCGATAGTCTTTCAGCAAACAAGCAAAACGCGGCATCACCTCGGGTTGTACGCTCTGGGCTATCACCTCTCTATAGCTCAGATAACTTAATATCCCTTCGGCATCGCGACTGGCATCGGCAAGATCGATACGCTCCTGACTGCCAAGCTCCAAGGTAAAGGCCGATACTGCGACTTTCAGCTCTCGCCCGCGACTCTTGGCATAGTCGCTAAGTTGCCACCAGGGATTGAAGGCCGCTTCATCCATGGCGCCGCCAAAGCCTTTGGGCATCACCAAGGTGTAGGGAATATGAAAGTAACCTGCAGCGGACAGCTCATACTCGGGGCAATAGAGGTGTTTACAGGACTTGGGGCCAGTGTGCAGATCCAGCACTATGTCAGCACTGTGCGCCAGTTTCTGCAGATTGAGTGCCAATCTCTGGCCGGTCGTCACTCCCCAAGGATTGGCCAATGCCTGTTCACAGTTGGCAATGAGAAGCTGACGAAAAGCGTCAAACAGTGCTTGCTCCGGCAACTCACTGTGCTGTAGATACCAATCATCCAGCTGGACGGCCTGATCCAGATAAGCTCGGTTCCAGTTAATACCTGTGATGGGATCGAAACGGCCCAAGGTAAACTCACCGCTTTTCTGGTTAATCCCCAAGGGGTTGGCCAGAGGCACCAGGGTGATATCTCCCAGAGGCGGATAATCCCTGAAGTACTGCAGCAGCTGCAAAATCACCGCATTGCCCTGCACCTCGGCGCCATGCACATTAGCCTGAATATAGACGCTGGGTGCCTTATGACTGGTGCCTTTGAAGCGATAAACGGGTATGGTCAGAGGCTGACCTGCGGCCAGCTCCCCAACCGGCAGGTGTTCAAGCTGCATCCTGAGCACCTTCAAACAGGTTGCGATGCAAAGCGGCTACCACATCACCGGCTTCGGCTTCCGACACCAAGACACAAAGATTGTGCGGACTGGCACCCTGACAGATCATTCGGACATTATGGGGTTCAAGCACTTCAAATACCCGGCGACAGATCCCGGCGGTAGTGGCTATCTTGTTGCCTATGATGGCCACCAGAGCCAGCTTGTCTTCCACCCGCACACGGCAGTTCTGCGATAACTCTTGCAGCAGTGCTTCGGTCAGAAGCCCCTTGCCGGCCGAATCTGAGCCCGTTTTATCCAGGGTCAGCGACACATTCACCTCAGAGGTGGTAATGAGGTCAACACTGATCTTGTGCCGCGCCAACACAGCAAAGGTCTCTGCCAAAAAGCCTTGGGCATGCAACATCTGCAAACTGTGCAAGTTAAGCAGAGTCTGATCTCGTCTCACCGCAACAGCCCTGAATACCGGCTCATCTTCCACTTGGTGACGGATCCAGGTACCGCCTTTTTCCGGTGCCCGACTGGAGCCGACAAACACCTGGATCTGTTGACGCACCGCCGGCAAGATGGTGGCAGGGTGCAGCACCTTGGCACCAAAGGTGGCCATCTCTGCCGCCTCGTTAAAACTGATTTCTGCGATAGGCCTGGCGTTGGGAGCCAGTCTGGGATCTGTGGTGTAAATTCCTTCTACATCGGTCCAGATCTCGACCGCATCGGCTTCCAAAGCTTCTGCCAACAGAGCCGCGGAATAATCACTGCCGCCACGTCCAAGTGTAGTGGTTCGGCCATCGGCATCGGCGCCGATAAAGCCCTGGGTCACCAGCAGTTGCTGCTCAAGCAAGGGTTTTAATTTCTCTGTCGCCAGTCGCTTTAGCTCGGCGATTTGTGGTTCGGCCTTACCGAAATGGCTATCAGTACGCATCACCTGACGCACATCAAAGGCGCTGGCCTTGGCACCGCGTTCTCTCAAAACCGCGGCAAACAGCGCTGAAGAGCATTGCTCACCAAGGGACAGGATCTCATCCACCATAGCATGACTCGGCGCCTGCAACAGCTTGGCACTGAGCGTTGCCATGCGGCTGAGCAAAGCATCCAGCGCTGCGGCAACATCGGCAGGTCTGCCAAGTTTGTCCAGAATCGCATATTGAATGGTGGCAATATCTTTCAGTAGTTTGAGACGACGCTCATCTCCCATGTCTGCCTGAGATAGCTCCACCAACAGATTGGTTACACCACTGGATGCACTCACCACAACCAAACGGGTGGCTGAATTTGCAAGCACTATGTCGGCACAGCGATTCATCGCCTGATAATCGGCAACTGAGGTACCGCCAAACTTGGCAACAACAAGAGACATCAGCGCATTCCCCCACAGGCAGGTGACAGGGAAAGGTCGATAACGAGAATAAACTTCATGAGTTAAGCTCCGAACAGATAACGTTCGAAGAGCCTGGTGCTGAGATAACGCACCCCAAAGTAGGGAAAAAGCGATCGTCACCAGAAGCTCTCCACCAAAACCAGGTGACAGCCGCCAGGATTCAGCCTGACCAACCGACCGGAGAGCGTTACCAATGCGCATCCCGACCTCGGCGTTAATCTCCCTCATGAGCCGTCATTGGAAATTGGCTTCCTCTGACTCACTACCTAGTTAACGCACCTCTTCTGTTCCTTTCTTGCGAAAGGGATGAAAAAATTAGCAATAAAGCCCTTATGAAGTCAATGCTAATTTGCATCTGATGAAATATCCTCAACTCATTTATCACTAAGTTCAGGTAATTCATTGACCAAACGAGCTCGGTTTGCAAATAATCCAAGCTCTATTTCATGCTCACCTTTATGGCAGGGCACTAAGGTCAGCAAGCCTTTATCCACATAATAAAGTGCATTCTGACGGTACTTGAATGCTAGCTCGATTGCCGCAGCCTTATCCAAAAAAAGGGCCCAACTTTTTTCCATATGACTGAGATCATCGGCCGCACCTATAATAGCCCGATAGGGTATGCCCAGCTTATCAATATCACCTTGTAATTGCCGATCGAGAAGACGGTTTTGGCAGGAAGTCAGTTTTTGCCCTAGGGGATTATGGGCGGTGACAATGGCAAAAGGAACAGCGGAAGAAAACGACTGAGTCAAAAAAAAGCATGCGCTCTGGTAGTACTGCCAGAGACTTTCAAATGCAGCATCCATTGTAGTATCTGTCTCTAATGAACCGGAGTTATTCTAGCAAAGGCTTACGAAATCCCCTAGCCCCGTGAGCAAGCTCACAGTAAGGCAAAACACAAAATGCTTAAGTTTCAATATCTAACATAAAAACCTGTGACATAGATCATAGTTAAACATTAATTTGTTAACATTTCATTTGTTAACAAATGCCTAATCCTAGTACAATGGATTGTATCGACTGAGGCCTAGAGTTAAGCGTGTGACCAGGCTAGCGCCATTACGCGACAGCATAAGTCTCTATCGATAACGACTCTGTACCAAATGTAATCTGGTTTTAAGATCGCATTTTCTGGATTTTCCATGTCTTTCAGGAACTAAATCCCGCCACTGGGAATCCTAGAGAGTACAGTTCGCGCCTCTCCGGGTGGAGAGCATACTTTTTGCTAATCATGAAGTGTGTTGCCGTTTCATTTCAGTTTTGAACAGCACTTACGTGAACCCTGTGAATGTTGGCGTTTTAGAGAGTATAGCGGAGCGTCACCCGCGCTCATGGTTAGATAAACTGATTTAATTAGGTAAATAACATGCAAAACCCGCACATTCTGATCGTTGAAGATGAAGCCGTTACCCGTAACACGCTGAGAAGTATTTTCGAGGCAGAAGGTTATGTGGTAACCGAAGCCAATGATGGCGCAGAGATGCACAAAGCCTTGCAGGAAAACAAGGTGAACCTGGTAGTTATGGATATCAACCTGCCGGGTAAGAATGGTTTGCTGTTGGCGCGGGAGTTGCGCGAAATCAACAATATCGGTCTCATCTTCCTTACCGGTCGTGACAACGAAGTAGACAAGATCTTGGGCTTGGAAATCGGTGCTGATGATTACATCACCAAACCGTTCAACCCTCGTGAGTTGACTATTCGTGCCCGCAACCTGCTGACTCGCGTCAACAGCTCAGGTGCTGAAATTGAAGAAAAGGCCGCCGTGGAACATTATCGTTTCAATGGCTGGAGCCTGGAAATCAACAGCCGTTCACTGGTCAGCCCACAGGGTGAATCTTACAAGCTGCCGCGTAGCGAATTCCGCGCCATGCTGCACTTCGTGGAAAACCCAGGCAAGATCCTCAGCCGCGCCGAGCTGCTGATGAAGATGACCGGCCGTGAACTCAAGCCACATGACCGTACTGTTGACGTGACTATCCGCCGTATCCGTAAGCATTTCGAAAGTGTGCCTGATACACCGGAAATCATCGCCACCATCCACGGCGAAGGCTACCGTTTCTGTGGTAACCTGGAAGACTGATAAAACTTATCAGTCAATACAAAGCCAGCTTATCAAGCTGGCTTTTGTTTATCTGCCCTTATCACCTGTTCCTGCCCCCTATCTCTCTGGCTTCCTCAAGGTCAATCTCAGCTTCTTCACCGTAGGTCCTATGCCATATGCCACTTTCGGAAACAGTTGCCATACGGTAATTATCCCCTTTTTAACTGTAGTTAAAAGTCGAGGTTAAGCGACCACTGATATTTATCGGCATCCGCCGAGCTGAGTGCAAATTTGATTCTGCCGACTTCGCGGCACAAGATATTCGCCTATAAAAAAACCCGCCATCAAGGCGGGTTTTTATCAGGATAATTAATCCTTATTTCTTGGCTGCGTTACGAGCCTTGGTTTCTGCGATAACAGTCTCAGCCACGTTGGCAGGACATGGAGCATAGTGAGAGAACTCCATGGAGAACTGACCACGACCAGAAGTCATGGTACGCAGGTGACCGATGTAACCGAACATTTCTGCCAGTGGCACGTCAGCCTTAACGCGTACGCCAGTCAGACCAGCTTCCTGATCCTTGATCATGCCGCGACGACGGTTCAGGTCACCGATAACGTCACCAACGTGATCGTCTGGAGTGAACACGTCAACCTTCATCACAGGCTCAAGCAACTGAGGCTTGGCTTTAGGCATAGATTGACGGAATGCGCCCTTGGCAGCGATTTCAAACGCGATCGCAGAGGAGTCAACTGCGTGGTAACCACCGTCGAACAGTTCAACTTCAACGTCCAGTACAGGGAAGCCAGCCAGAGGACCTTCGTTCATCATGTCTTCGAAGCCGCTTTCAACTGCTGGCCAGAATTCACGAGGTACGTTACCACCAACAACGCTGGAGGTGAACTTGAAGCCGCTACCAGCTTCGCCTGGACGGATGCGGTAGTCAATCTTACCGAACTGACCAGAACCACCAGACTGCTTCTTGTGAGTGTAGCTGTCTTCAACGGCTTGAGTGATGGTTTCACGGTAAGCTACCTGTGGAGCACCAACAGTCAGTTCAACACCGTGAGTACGCTTCAGGATGTCTACTTTGATGTCCAGGTGCAATTCACCCATACCCTTAAGAATGGTTTCACCGGTTTCCTGGTCAGTTTCAACCTGGAATGATGGATCTTCTGCAACCATCTTACCCAGAGCAACACCCAGCTTCTCAGAAGCGCCTTTGTCCTTAGGAGTTACAGCGATAGAGATTACTGGATCAGGGAAGATCATAGGTTCAAGAGTACATTCGTGCTTAGGATCACACAGAGTGTGACCAGTCTGAACGTTCTTCATGCCCACAACGGCGATGATGTCACCGGCTTGAGCAGAGTCGATCTCTTTACGATCGTTTGCATGCATCTCAACCATGCGGCCGATACGCTCAGTTTTACCTGTAGCACTATTCAGTACAGTGTCACCTTTCTTCAGCTTACCTGAGTAAACACGGATAAAGGTCAGGGCACCGAAACGGTCATCCATGATCTTAAACGCCAGCGCGCGCAGTGGCTCGTCAGCAGATACTGTAGCTACTTCACCGGTTTCTTCACCAGTTTCTGGGTCAGTCAGAGGCTGAGGCTCAACTTCTGTTGGAGATGGCAGGTAATCAACAACCGCATCCAGAACCATCTGCATACCCTTGTTACGGTAAGCAGAACCACAGTAAGTGGGGAAGAAGGACAGGTTGATGGTACCCTTACGAATACAACGCTTCAGGTCTTCGATAGAAGGTTCTTCACCTTCCATGTAAGCTTCCATCAGGTCGTCGTCCTGCTCAACAGCAGTCTCAACCAGGTGCTCACGGTACTCTTCAACCAGGTCAACCATGTCTTCTGGGATTGCTTCTTCAGAATAGTTTTCTGGCAGACCAGAATCATCCCATACGTAAGCTTTACGGTTCAGAACGTCAACAACGCCCTTGAACTCGTCTTCAACGCCGATAGGCAGAGTCATAACTAGTGGAGTCGCAGCCAAAACGCGCTTGATCTGACCTACAACACGCAGGAAGTCGGCACCCATACGGTCCAACTTGTTTACGAAGATGATACGAGCAACTTCGGATTCGTTAGCATAACGCCAGTTGGTTTCGGACTGAGGCTCAACACCACCTGAACCACAGAATACGCCGATACCGCCGTCCAGAACTTTCAGAGAACGATATACTTCAACTGTGAAGTCAACGTGTCCGGGTGTGTCGATGACGTTGAAACGGTGATCTTTCCAGAAGCAACTTACCGCAGCAGACTGAATGGTAATACCGCGCTCGGCTTCCTGCTCCATGAAGTCAGTAGTAGTGGTACCGTCGTGGCTGTCACCCATCTTGTGGATTTTGCCGGTCAGTTTCAGGATACGTTCTGTGGTAGTGGTTTTACCCGCGTCAACGTGAGCAAAAATACCAATGTTTCTGTATTTTGATAAGTCAGTCATGATTCAACTTCAAATGATTAGTTAATAGGAGACGGAGTATGCCACTTCAAAGCTGCGACAGACGGAACCCCATAAATAAGGCGCGTATTATAACACCGAAACCCCCATAGGCTGCAATCAGCAGTTTCAATTTTCACCAGTTTGTCACCGCTAACGAATTAAAAAAATAAAGCCCTATAAATTCAACACCTTGAGTGCACATACTTTCACTATTCGGGTCATAAACACAGAAATTGACTTCATAAAAGTGCCGCTCTAACCTCAAACCGATGAATTTGGCCCGATTTTATTGGCTCGATCGTATTCAGGATCGCAGCAAATTCTGTTACGGCCTTCCGACTTGGCCCGATACAAAGCCTGGTCAGCCCGATCAAATGCGCTCCATATAGACTCTCCGGGTTTCAGCTCTGTCAGCCCAAAACTACAGCTAAGGCGAACACCGGCAGAAAAAGGATAGACAGTCATCGCCGATGCCAAGCGCTCGCACAGATGCCTTGCCTGAACACAATCAGTATCCGGGCAAACAATCATAAACTCTTCACCGCCCCAACGGGCCACCAGGTCGATTTCGCGGGCTCCCTCCATGAGCAGAGAAGCCAGTTCACTGAGTATAGAGTCACCCACGCTGTGGCCATGGCGATCATTGATATCTTTGAAGAAATCTATATCTATCACTATCAGTGATGTATGCCCTCGCATAGCGTCACTTCGATGTTCAGGCGCAAAGTGTCGATGAAAGTAGTGGCGGTTATACAACTTGGTTAAAGGGTCATGGGTCGAAATAAACTCAAGTTCCCTATTGGTTTCCAATAGCTGATTACGCAGTTTCTCCAACTGTTGATTCTTGGCTGTCAGCTCCCGGTTATATTTACTAATCCAGCGGTAGCGCGCCAGTAAAGCGCCGAAGACCAGTGTTACCACAACCAAAAGCTGCCAAGTCAGCCCTCTATCCGTTTGCTTCAATACCGCTATATTACTCCACTGGCGATACAGCCTGGCCCTGTAGTCGTCAGAAATCTGCGCCAACAAACGATTTAACTCGGGCAGCATCCACTTGCTATTCTCAGTCACCGCCATCCGGAACTGCTCCTCTGGCCCGGCCCAAGCGGCGATTTTGAGATTGAACAACCCACTCTGCTGAAAACGGGCATTGATGGAATACATAGAACCGATAAACAGATCCGCCTCACCGCTGGAGACCATCTCCAATCCCTGCTGCTCTGTCTCGGCCAGAATAATGCGGATCTTGGGATAGTTCTGGCGCACATAATCCAGCAAGCGGTAGCCTCTGGGGATCGCCAGGCTTCTATCACCGACCTGCTCCATATTCTGCAAAAAAGGTTGCTCGCGGCGTGAAACCAACACATTGGGAGAACGGCTATAGATATCGCTGAAATATAAGAACTCAGCGCGCCTGGGAGTGTAGTTAAGCATGGTGGTGAATACACAGCGTTGCTGCTTCAAGTAGGCTAATGTCTGTTGCCAGCTGTCTGTGGGCACTAACTGAAACTGCCAATCAGTCTGCTCTTCAATAAATTCAAGAAAGCCGGATGAGATGCCCACATGATTGCCTTGGTCTATTCCTTCATAAGGCATCCAGTCGGGGTCGACACAATAGGGAATCGTGACTGCATTAACTGCGGCCGTTGCCAGTAAAAGGCTGCCAAACAATATGGGCCGCAAAAACCTCAGCAAAGTATTTACTCTCCGGCGAGTCAGAATACATAGAATTTTAGTCCATAAACTATGCTCTCTCACTGGGGATCACTCTGCTGCCATCGGGCGGTTCCCGCTTGAGTTGCTCAAGCGGCCTAATATATAGGGCTAATAGAATATATAGGACACCCTAAACACTTTCCGAAGGAATATACAGGACATCCAAAACACTTTCCCTATCTTCGGCCAACGGCGGCTGTGGCTAAGCCGTCAAGGAAGCTCAGCCCAGAAGCATACAATGAGTATGTGATAGGGGGAGCCGACGCAGACAATAACGCCACGGTCGCAAACAAAAAATAAAGCACTGACAAAGCCGCCGAGTAGCTTTAGTTCCTGAGCAAATGCACCTATTTCAAACTGTTTGCGGCTGTGGCTAAGCCGTCAAGGAAGCTCAGCCCATGAGTATACAATCAGTATGTGATAGGGGGAGCCAACGCAGACAATAACGCCACGGTCGCAAACAAAAAATAAAGCACTGACAAAGCCGCCGAGTAGCTTTAGTTCCTGAGCAAATGCACCTATTTCAAACTGTTTGCGGCTGTGGCTAAGCCGTCAAGGAAGCTCAGCCCATGAGCATACAATGAGTATGTGATTGGGGGAGCCAACGCAGACAATAACGCCACGGTCGCAAACAAAAAATAAAGCACTGACAAAGCCGCCGAGTAGCTTTAGTTCCTGAGCAAATGCACCTATTTCAAACTGTTTGCGGCTGTGGCTAAGCCGTCAAGGAAGCTCAGCCCATGAGCATACAATGAGTATGTGATTGGGGGAGCCAACGCAGACAATAACGCCACGGTCGCAAACAAAAAATAAAGCACTGACAAAGCCGCCGAGTAGCTTTAGTTCCTGAGCAAATGCACCTATTTCAAACTGTTTGCGGCTGTGGCTAAGCCGTCAAGGAAGCTCAGCCCATGAGCATACAATGAGTATGTGATTGGGGGAGCCGACGCAGACAATAACGCCACGGTCGCAAACAGGAAGAAATAGAAGAAATATCAGTAGTCGAAACCAGGCTGCGCTTTAATCCCCGCCTCAAACGCATGCTTCACGCTATTCACCTCACTGACAGTATCTGCCAATTCAATCAGTTGCCTGTGGCAATTGCGGCCGGTGATGATCACATGCTGCATGGGGGGACGATTTTGCAACGCATCTATCACTCGCTGCAGATCCAGATAGTGGTAACTGACCATGTAGGTGAGTTCATCGAGCAGGAGTATGTCTATGCTGGCATCCTGAAGCCATTTTTCGGCGGCCGCCCAGGCCTTTTCGGCGGCGGCGATATCCTTGGCTTTGTCCTGGGTGTCCCAGGTAAAGCCTGTGCCCATGACTTCGAACTTGACCCCGGCGCCTTCCAGTAGCTTGCGCTCACCGCACTCCCAGGTGCCCTTGATAAACTGCACCACGGCACCCTGCTTGCCATGACCGACCGCGCGGGCCAGAGTGCCAAAGCCGGAGGTGGACTTGCCCTTGCCGTTACCTGTCACGACCAGGAGTATGCCCTTCTCTTCGGTGGCAGCCGCGATTTTGGCATCCACCGCCACTTTCACTTTCTGCTGCCGCTGCTTATGACGCTCTGCCTTGATATCGGTTTGATTATTATCGGTCACCCTGGTCTTCCTCTTTGAATATGTTGATTATTTTATTGAAATCCAGATGTTGCTCCAGCACATCGGCCAAACGTTCCAGCTGTTGCTGGCGCTGCTGATTGATATCCACGGCATGGCCCTGTGACGCCGTCATCCCGGCCCAGGCGAGCAGCAGCTCACAGGCTTCAGGGCTGTCAAACAGGCCGTGCAAATAACTGCCGAGAATTTGATTATCCTCCGACAGCAGGCCTTCGCTGCGGGGTGCTGTGATTTTTGCAAGCTTAGTGGTTTTTGCTGGCTTAGTGATTTTTGCGGGCTCAGTGATTTTTGCCGGCTCAGTGGCGCTGACGCTGTTGGCGTCACTGCCTCGCTCATTAAGCAACAGTGGCT
The DNA here is from genome assembly GCF_037953065.1 of Shewanella chilikensis. Taxonomy (NCBI): domain Bacteria; kingdom Pseudomonadati; phylum Pseudomonadota; class Gammaproteobacteria; order Alteromonadales; family Shewanellaceae; genus Shewanella; species Shewanella chilikensis. Next base: position 3,819,737 of record NZ_CP149966.1, read on the forward strand.
GGGTGCATTGGTCCGGGATCCGCGATGCTCCGCAGTGGATCTCATAGCCGGAGACTGATGCCGATGATTGCCCAAGCCTCAGGGTACCGCTGACATTGAGCAGCTGTTTTTCGGCTTGCAGCTCGGTAGTGAGCGGCAGATATCCCAGCCCTTGGCTGGTACCGGGCAAGTCTTCCAGCCCCAAGGGGTCGGCAATGCTATGCCCCAGCATCTGAAAGCCGCCGCAGATACCGATAAGCTTGCCGCCATAGCGCAGATGGCGAGCTATGCCCTTATCCCAGCCCTGTTGGCAGATAAAAGCCAGGTCGGCGCGCACATTCTTGCTGCCGGGCAACAGCAGGAGATCCAGCCCTGGAAGTTCGCCCTGATGAGTCGGCCCTATATAACAAAACTCGATATCCGGATGCAGCCGCAGCGGGTCAAAGTCGGTATGGTTGCTGATCCTGGGGTACACCAAGACGCCGACTCGCAGTCGCGTCCCAGTTCTTTCAGATTGAGTTGTTTCAGATTGAGCTCGTGCTGATTGAGCTGTTACCGGCTGCTCGGTAGCAGCCCCCTGAGACTGAGCAGTTGTTTGCACCAGTGCATCTTCGGCGTCCAGATGCAGGGCATCGAGGTAGGGCAATACGCCCAATACCGGCTTGCCGGTGTGAGCCTCAAGCCAATCCAGCCCGGACTGCAGTAATGAGATATCACCGCGAAAACGATTGATCACAAAGCCCTTTACCCGCGCCTGCTCACTCTCGGACAGCAGGGCCAAGGTACCGACCAGGTGGGCAAATACCCCGCCCTTGTCGATATCGGCGATGAGGATCACCGGGCAGTCCACCGTTTCGGCAAAGCCCATATTGGCAATATCGCCCTGGCGCAAGTTGATTTCGGCCGGGCTACCGGCGCCTTCTATCAGCAGCCAGTCAAACTCCTGCTGCAACCTGTGCCAGGATGCCAACACCGCCTGCATGGCAGCGGCTTTATAGTCACGACTCTCGGGGCCAAAAAAGGCGGCCGCTTCCAGGCTGGTCAGCGCCTTGCCCTGAATAATCACCTGCGCCTTGGTATCCGAGCTGGGTTTAAGCAATACCGGGTTGAAATCGATTCTCGGCTCAAGACCGGCGGCCACCGCCTGCAGCGCCTGGGCCCGGCCAATTTCACCGCCATCCCGGGTGACGGCGCTGTTGAGCGCCATATTTTGCGGCTTGAAGGGCGCCACCCGCTGACCATGACGATGAAACACCCGGCAGAGTCCGGCTACCAAGGTGCTCTTACCGGCATCCGAAGTGGTGCCCTGCACCATAAGGCTGCGGCCAGGCCGGGCCAGAGCCGAAAATTCAGCTTTAAGTTCTGCGCCATTATGGGGTACTGGATTACTCACACCTTACCCCGCTGATCCGGGCTTGTACCCGAAGCGCTCAAGCCCAGGGAGCCACTGCTATCAGAGTTCACAGGCTTTAACGCCAGCGGTAAACCGGCGACAACCAGAGAGACTCTGTCGGCCTTGGCGGCCAGCGCCTGATTGAGCCAACCGGCCTCATCGACAAAACGCCGACTCAGCTCCCCAAGCGGCACTATGCCGGAGCCGACTTCGTTGCTCACCAACAGCAGATCGCCGTCAAACTCGGCTACCGCCTGCAGCAAGGCCGCGCGTTCGCTAGCCATATCGGCACCAAAGAAGAGCTGGTTACTGAGCCAAAGCGTCAGGCAGTCTACCAATACCGGCGCTCCAGAGCCTGAGCGCTGCACAAGCGCCTTGGCCAAATCGAGCGGCACCTCGGCCAACTGCCATTCGAGGCTGCCGCCTTGGCGCGCAGTTTGATGGTGGGCGATACGCCGGGCCATCTCCTCATCGGCGGCCTCGGCCGTTGCCAGATACCAGGGGCGGACATTGGCCGGGCACAAGTCGGCCAGTTGCCGCTCGGCGTAACCACTCTTGCCGCTGCGGGCACCACCCAGAATAAGATGGATCATGCCGGGCTGCCCCCCAATGCCAGCAACAGCATATAAACCGCCAGCTCACTCACCTGCTGCGCCGCTCCCAGGGTATCGCCGGTGTAACCGCCAATCTGGCGCCGGAACCAGAACACCAGGGCCCAACGCAGTAACAACATGGTCGGCAGTAGCCAGAACAGCAGCGTGGTGGACAGCACTGCCGTCAGCACAATTCCAGTCAGCAGCAAAATACCCAGCTCATTGAGCCCCTGCTGCTGCGCCAGAGGTTTGCTCTTGCCCTCGTCGCGAACATAGGTTTCGCTGAAGATAATGCTGGCCGCCGTCACCCGGCTGACACAGTGCGCCAATACCAGGGCCAGCGCCGCCTGGTTGATGTCGTAAAGTGCCAACTCCAGCAGTAACTGGTACTTGAGCAGCAACACCAACACCAATGCCAAGGCGCCATAGCTGCCAAGGCGGCTGTCTTTCATGATTTTCAGTTTGTCTTCTACCCGCCAACCGCCGCCGAAACCATCGGCGGTGTCGGCCAGGCCATCTTCATGAAAACCTCCGGTAACCAGCACACTGCTAATCATCGCCAGCACTATGGCGATGGAGCTTGGCAATATGCCAGCGGCCAGCAGTAACACCAAGGCGGAGATCAAACCCACCACCACGCCCACCAGGCCAAAGTAGCGGCTGGCCTTGTTGAGGCTGTCGCTATCCACCGTCAGGGCGCTGGGCACAGGAATACGGGTGAAAAAACCTATTGCGATCAAAAACAGCCGCAGCTGCCCGAGCCAGAATCCCATCAGAGCACCTCTTGGGTAGCTGGCTCTACCACCTTGTCGACCCCGGCTTCACCAAAGCTGGCCATCTGGTTGTAGAAGTTGGCCGCCGCCTGCACCAAAGGCAGCGCCAGCGCCGCGCCCGAGCCTTCACCCAACCTGAGCCCAAGCCGCAGCAAAGGCTTGGCGGACATGGCATCGAGCAGCAACTTGTGGCCGCGCTCTTCGGACTCATGGGCAAAAATAAGATAATCCCTCACCCCCGGCGCCAAACGCACAGCCGCCAGCGCCGCTGTCGACGCGATAAAACCGTCCACCAGCACGGGCACGCCAAATTCGGCCGCCGCCAACATGGCCCCTGTCATCTGCACTATTTCAAAGCCTCCGAGGCAGGCGAGGATACTGAGCGGCTCGGTCAGCTCGCAGTGGTGCAGCAGCAGAGCCTGCTCTATCAGCAGGCATTTGCGCTTAAGCGTCGCGGCATCTATGCCGGTGCCGCGGCCGACACATTCACTCACAGGCAGGCCGGTCAGAGCAGCCATCACTGCGGCGGCAGAAGAGGTGTTGCCTATTCCCATCTCCCCCAGCGCCAGCAGGTTGCTGCCGGCATCGATATGGCGTTTTACCAAGGTGCGCGCCATGGCAAACCCTTGATGCACAGCGCCCAGTGTCATGGCGGCGCGTTTGTGGATAGGCCCGGTACCGGCGCCCAGACGCTGCGCTGTAACCTCGGGGATCCCCAAGGGGCTGAGAATGCCGCAGTCAATCACCTCCAGCTCGAAGCCGGTCTGGCGACAAAACACATTGATGGCGGCGCCGCCGGCAACAAAGTTGAGCACCATTTGGGTGGTCACCTCGCTGGGAGCAATCGACACCCCGGCCGCGGCAATACCATGGTCGGCGGCAAACACCAGCATCACGGGGCGGCGAATGACCAACTCATCAGTGGCGGAACCGAGCTGAATGCGCCCCAATTGCAGCGCCAAAGCCTCCAGCTCACCCAAAGCCCCCAGGGGTTTAGTCTTGTTGTCTATGCGAGCCTGAATCGCGTCATCCAGCGCGCGATTGATTGCTGCAACCTGGTACATCCTTCCCTCTCTTATCGTTATTGGCCGCGTTTACGCAGCACCATCAGGAAAAACAGACTACCGATGGCCGAGGTGATCACCCCCACCGGCAGCTCTTGGGTGGGCAGTATGCTGCGAGCCAGCACATCGACCCAAACCATAAACAGGCCGCCCGCCAGTGCCGTCAGCACCATGGGGTGCTGCCCCGGCAGCAACAACCTGACAATATGAGGCACCATCAGCCCTACAAAACCTATCCCGCCGCAGTGGGCCACCAAAGTGGCGGTAATAAGCGAGCATAACAGCAGCATGGAAACCCTGAGCCTTTGCACCCTGATCCCCAGAGTGTGGGCGGTTTCATCACCGGCAAGCATCGCCAGCACCTGGCGCTTGAAGGCCAGGATCACCAGCAAGGCCGCCAGCACCACCAGAGTGGGCAATGCAAGCCCATCCCAGCTGGCACGGGCAAAACTGCCCAGACTCCAAAACAGCAAGGAGGTGGTGGCCTGCGGGGTGGAAAAATACAAGATCAAGCTGGTGAGGGCGCTGAACATAAAGGAGATGGCGACCCCGGAGAGTAACATTCTCTCTATCTGGTTGCCGATATTCCTGCCCGCGAGCAGCAGTACCATGAGCACAGCCAAACTGGCACCGATAAAGGCTCCCAGCGGCAGCGATACCCCGGAGATGGCCGAACTCAGCCCAAGGCCGGTCGCTAAGGCGACCGAGACCACGGCGCCGAAGCTGGCGCCCGAGCTGATACCGAACAGGTAAGGATCAGCCAGCGGGTTGCGGGTCACCGCCTGCAATACATAACCCGACAATGCCAGACCGCTACCGGCGATAAAGGCCAGCAAGATACGCGGCAGGCGCAGATCCCAGACGATACGCTCGCTGATGGCGGACGGCTCACCCACGCCCAGCAGGTGTTTACCAATCACTCTTGCCACATCGAAGAGGCTGATATCGGCGGCGCCAAAACCGGCTGCGGCCAAGGGTGTCAACACAGTGCCGAGCAGCAACAGCAGCCAGCACCAGTAAAGTCTGGGCAAGGGCCTGAGAAACCAGCCGATAAGCGAGCGCCCCGGTGCGGCCACGGAAGTATTCATGCGCCACCTCCCACCGAGCCTGGGCGCCGATCAGTTTCCTTGTGGGCAACACAGGTTTCGGCCGAGGCAGGCCCTGCCATTGGCTCGACTATCGCAGCGCCGTGAACCTTACCACTGGCGAGCGCCGCCGAGCTTACAGCCTTGCCGTGACCAGGCTCTGGCGACTGATAGCCGTAAAAGTAGTGGATCAGCGGCCGTCCCAACTGCGGATGCGTCCCCACCTGACAGCAAACACCGAAGACACCGGCAATTCTGTCTTCGGTCAATACGCTCTGGGGCGAGCCATGGGCAATACGGCGGCCGTTATCCAGCAGCAAGAGTTCGTCACACAGGGCCGAGGCCAGATTGAGATCGTGAATCGAGGCGATCACCGTGACCCCCAGGCTGCGCACCAGCTCGAGGATCTGGATCTGATAGCGGATATCCAGATGATTGGTGGGCTCGTCCAGGATCAAAAGCTTGGGGCGCTGCACTATGGCGCGGGCAATCAGGGCCCTTTGCTTCTCACCGCCGGAAAGCTGCGCGAAAGGCTCTGCGGCCTTGTGCTGCAACCCGACCTGCGCCAATGCCGCCTGCACCTGGGCATTGTCGGCCGCCGAGGGCATATCAAACAACCCCTTGTGGGGAGTCAGTCCCATGGCCACTAATTGAGTCAGATCCAGTGCCAGTTGGGCCGGGGTATCCTGCAGCACCACGGCCACCTCTTTGGCGAAGGCTTTGGCTGACAAACTATTGATATCCTGACCAAACAGCTGGATCTGGCCGCTATCCGGGCGGATATAACGATAGAGGCAGCGCAGCAGGCTCGACTTCCCGGCACCATTGGGGCCTATGAGCCCGAGCATCTTGCCAATTGGCAGCTCAAAACCCACATCGGCCAATACGCTGTGACCACCGGGAAGCCAGCTAAGCTGTTGCACCTTGAGTGCCAGGCTCATAACCGCCTCCCGACATTGAGCCTGTGACCGGCAGAAGGCTCAGGCTGCAGTGGAAGAATCATCTATTAGCTCCCCCGGTTTACCCGCCCGGGTTTCTGGTTTGGTTTATCAGCCTGGGCAGGTCTCCTGACTCGTCGCCAATGGCGACTCACAGTTGCGGGCACAGTCCGGGCTTTCCCGGTTCCCTGGGTTGGTTCACCTGCAAAGGCGCCAACACCCTGGCTGCTGCCGCACTTGGCGGCTATTTGGGGTTATTATCCCGGTTTTATCGCCCGGCACAATTGCCTGGCGCAATAGCGCAGCACTATTGCGGCCAGTGGAGCTTGCTGAAACACCGCCATTCCTGGTCACTTTCACCGCTGGCATCACGGCTGGCATAGAGGGTTATTCTGACCCAGGCCGCATAAGGTAGCTCCAAGGCGTTGAACACTGCCGCAGGCGGCATCTGCCCCGGCAGCAAAATCTCGGCCAACAGCAGCCGGATAACCCCGCTGTGAGTCAGGATCAGCGCCGCATCGGCGCTTGCTGAAGAACCAGAATCTCCTGAAACAGAGCCTTTTGAACCAGAGCCTTTTGAACCAGAGTCTTGCAAACCAGAGCCTTTTGAACCAGAGCCTTCGGAAGAATTAGCCTCTCTAGCAAGCCAGCGCTGCACCATAGTCTGCCAGCCATCCAACACCCGGCTACGAAAGGCTGGCAGCGATTCCCCGCCCGGCGGAGTATTGGCCACGGGGTCACGCCAAAAGGCTTTGGCCGCCTCGCTATGCTGCTGATAGACACTCGCCACCTTCATGCCGTCCCAGTCACCGAAGTCCAGCTCCCAGAGCCAGTCATGCTGCTGCAGCGGTGGCGGGAAATAATCAGGCATATCGGCCTTGAGCTCGGCGGCAAAAGCCTGGCAACGCTGGGCCGGAGAACTCAGCAGCGCCAAGCTTTGGGGCGCACTCGGCAACTGCTCCAGCTCACTACTGATAGCCCGCCAGCTGCGCCACATCTGCGCTTTGCCCTCATCGCTCAGGGCCACATCACTGCGGCCGCGGATAATCTCACCGCCTTCACATTCGCCGTGCCGCAGCAGATAGATATTCAGTTGCCTATGTTCAGCCACACACTTCTCCCATCAGAGTCCGGTGGTTACCGGACCAATTTAACCTTGCCGCAGGCCGCCGGAATCCGTATATTATGGACGTCTATACGTATAAATGTCCAAAATAACTTTCCGCGCCCACACACGCCTTTGGCTATCATGCCAGATAGTGCCCCGGGCGTCAGGTCGGCAGAGATGATGTCGCGGATGCCAAGCGCCGCGAATGTAAAACAGCAATAAGACAGGTATGAAAGGTAACCCTATGGCGACTTCACAGCACTCCCAAAGCCAGACAGAGCTCAAGCTCAAACAGACCCTCAAAGAGCGGATCCTGATTTTAGATGGCGCGATGGGCACCATGATCCAGGACTACAAGCTGGAAGAAGCCGATTACCGCGGCGAGCGCTTCAAAGATTGGCATTGCGATGTCAAAGGCAACAATGATCTGCTGGTACTGACCCAGAGCGAGATCATCAAGACCATTCACAGGGAATACCTGCTGGCCGGTGCCGACATCATAGAAACCAACACCTTCAACGCCACCACCATTGCCATGGCCGACTACGAGATGCAGAGCCTGGCGGCGGAGATCAATTACCAAGGCGCCAGAATCGCCCGAGAAGTGGCCGATGAAGTGGCCGCCACCAGCGGTATTCCCCGCTATGTGGCCGGGGTGCTCGGCCCCACCAACCGCACTTGCTCCATCAGCCCGGATGTGAATGACCCCGGCTTTCGCAACATACATTTCGACGATCTTGTGTTGGCCTACAGCGAATCCACCGAGGCGCTGATCGCCGGTGGCGCCGACATCATTCTGGTGGAAACCATCTTCGATACTCTCAATGCCAAGGCGGCGCTGTTTGCCATCGAAAATGTGTTCGAGAAACTGGACCAAAGATTGCCGGTGATGATTTCCGGCACCATTACCGATGCCTCGGGCCGCACCCTGACAGGGCAAACCACAGAGGCCTTTTACCATTCTCTCAGACATATCAAGCCGCTGAGCATAGGCCTCAACTGCGCCCTGGGCCCGAAAGAACTGCGGCCCTATGTCGAGGAGCTTTCCCGTATCAGCGAGTGCTTTGTCTCGGCGCATCCCAATGCCGGTCTGCCCAATGAATTCGGCGGCTATGACGAGACTCCGGCGGAGATGGCAAGCGTGATAGGCCCCTGGGCCGAAGAGGGACTGCTCAATATTGTCGGCGGCTGCTGCGGCACCACGCCTGCGCATATCAAGGCGATTTCTGAAGCCGTTAGCCTCCATGCACCAAGGCCGCTGCCTGAACTGCCGGTGGCATGTCGCCTCTCCGGACTGGAACCCCTGACCATAGATGCAAGCAGCCTGTTTGTGAATGTGGGCGAGCGCACCAATGTCACCGGCTCGGCCCGGTTTCTCAAGTTAATCAAAGAAGGCCAGTACGAAACCGCGCTGGAGGTGGCCCGTGACCAGGTAGAAAACGGCGCCCAGATCATAGATATCAACATGGATGAGGGCATGCTCGACGGGGTCGAGATGATGCAGAAATTCCTCAACCTTATCGCCTCCGAGCCGGATATCAGCAAGGTGCCTGTGATGATCGACTCCTCCAAGTGGGAGGTGATTGAGGCCGGGCTCAAGTGCATTCAGGGCAAGGGAATAGTCAACTCCATCTCCCTCAAAGAGGGCGAGGCCAAGTTTATTGAACAGGCCAAACTGGTGAAGCGCTACGGCGCCGCCGCCATCATCATGGCCTTTGATGAACAAGGCCAGGCCGACACCCGGGAGCGCAAAACCGAAATCTGTACCCGCGCCTACCGGGTGCTGGTGGATAAGGTGGGCTTCCCGCCGGAAGATATTATCTTCGACCCCAATATCTTCGCCATCGCCACCGGCATAGAGGAGCACGATAACTATGCGGTGGACTTTATCGGCGCCATTGAAGATATCAAGGCCAACCTGCCCCATGCGATGATTTCCGGCGGGGTGTCCAACGTTTCTTTCTCCTTCCGCGGCAACAACCCGGTGCGGGAAGCCATTCATGCCGTATTCCTCTATCACGCCATCAAGGCGGGTATGGATATGGGCATAGTCAACGCCGGTCAGTTGGCCATCTATGATGATATCGACCCTGAGCTGAAGCAGAAGGTAGAGGCCGTGGTGCTCAACCTGCCGTGCCCGGTTGCCGACTCCAGTAACACAGAGCAACTGCTCGAGGTCGCCGAGAAGTATCGCGGTGGCCCGGGCGGCGCAGGCAAGAAAGAAGATCTCGAATGGCGCAAGTTGCCGGTCAACAAACGCCTGGAACACGCGCTGGTGAAAGGGATCACCGAATACATAGACGCCGACACCGAAGAAGCGCGCCTGCAGGCCAGGCGGCCGCTGGATGTGATTGAAGGCCCGCTGATGGACGGCATGAACGTGGTGGGCGATCTCTTTGGCGCCGGTAAGATGTTTCTGCCGCAGGTGGTCAAGTCCGCCCGGGTGATGAAAAAGGCGGTCGCCTATCTCAACCCCTATATCGAAGCCGAAAAAGTCGAAGGCCAGAGCAACGGTAAAGTGCTGATGGTTACGGTCAAGGGCGATGTTCACGACATAGGCAAGAACATAGTCGGGGTGGTGCTGGCCTGTAACGGCTATGAAGTGATAGATCTCGGTGTCATGGTGCCGGTGGAGAAGATCATCGAAGTCGCCAAGGCCGAGAAGGTCGACATCATAGGCATGTCCGGGCTCATTACCCCGAGCCTGGATGAGATGGTGCACAACGTTAAAACCTTCGAGCGCGAAGGTCTGACCCTGCCGGCGATTATCGGTGGTGCCACCTGCTCCAAGATCCATACCGCAGTGAAGATAGCGCCTCATTATCCCCATGGCGCCATCTATATCGCCGATGCATCGCGCGCCGTGCCCATGGTCAGCAAGCTCATCAACAATGAAACCCGCCAGGCCACCATAGACGAAACCTATCGCGAATATGAAATGATGCGCCAAAAGCGTCTGTCGCAGACCAAGCGCAAGCAGATAGTGCCCTTGCAGGTAGCACGGGATAACCGCTGCAGCCACGACTGGGCCAACTACCAAGCAGTGAAGCCCAACACCCCGGGGATCCAGGTGTTTGACGACTATCCGCTGGAGGACTTGCTCGATCGCATCGACTGGACGCCGTTTTTCCGCGCCTGGGAATTACACGGTCATTTCCCGCAAATACTGGATGACGAAGTCGTCGGTACTGAGGCCCGTAAAGTCTATGCCGACGGCAAGGCGATGCTGAAGCAAATCATCCAAGAGAAGTGGCTCACCGCCAAGGGGGTTATCGGCCTCTTTCCCGCCAACAGCGTCAACTTCGATGATATCGAGATCTACACAGATGACTCTCGCAGCCAAGTGTTGCTGACCACCCATCATCTACGGATGCAGCTGGAGCGGGTGGGCAACCACAACTTCTGTCTCTCTGACTTTGTTGCTCCCAAAGAGAGCGGCGTGGCCGACTATATGGGGGGATTTGCGGTCACCGCCGGCCATGGCATCGATGCCCATATTGCCCGTTTCGAGGCGGCCCACGATGACTACAGCGCCATCATGCTCAAGTGTCTGGCCGACCGCCTGGCCGAAGCCTTCGCCGAGCGGATGCACGAGCGGGTGCGTAAGGAGTTCTGGGGTTATGCCAGCGAAGAAAACCTGGATAACGAGGCGCTTATTCGTGAAAAGTACAAGGGCATACGCCCGGCTCCTGGCTACCCTGCCTGCCCGGACCACACGGAAAAAGGTCTGCTTTGGCAGCTTCTTAAGCCAGATGAGTGTATCGACCTCAAGATTACCGAGAGCTTTGCCATGTACCCCACGGCAGCGGTCAGCGGCTGGTACTTTGCGCACCCGCAATCACGCTATTTTGGGGTAAGCAACATAGGCCGAGATCAGGTGGAAGACTACGCCCGCCGCAAAGGGATGACTGTGGCCGAAGCCGAGAAGTGGCTGGCCCCTGTGTTGGATTATGATCCTGAGTGATCTGACAGGCTCTTAAGCGAACAACTGAGCCGTTCAGGGGCTCTCATCTTTTCCCATCAGAGCCCCTGATTGCTGACCATTGTTCCGCTTTAAAACAAGCGCTCCCCAAAACCCGTTATTGTCTCCAATCACAGCCCTCTGGGCTTTCGTCCTGATGACTGGTGTAAAGGCCGCGAAAACATCAGCATCTATATCAGCGGTGTTGGATATCCCGAAGGATTATTAGCAATGAGTCAGCTTAGGTTCAGGAAGGATAAAAACATGCACTCCCCAACCAGCCAAACAAAACCTAACCAACTGTTAAATAATAAAATTATAGAGATATGCTTGGGCCATCAACGGCTAGTAATGCCTTACATCCAAGCCGGTAAACTGACGCGGTGCACATATAGGACTTGTTCACAACTTGCCTAATAATTCCAACTTAACCATTTTTAAATATATAGCATAATCAATCAGATATAGGCTTTTATAACGGTAATTCCTGCATCTTCCCCTCCCCTCATAGTTATCACACAAGATCTGAAGCTATCTCTGTGACAAGGCTCTTATTGTTCTATTTTTTGAGACAAAGAGACACACAGTTGCAGGCTTCTGCAAGCGCTTAACTTACCTTAAAGTATGACTCATCAACCCGATAAACATTCTGATAAAACGACTTAGCAGTCTTAGGAGTCTATGATGAAACTGAACAAAATAATGATGATGGCTGCAGGAGCAGCATTGGTATGTAGCAGTGCACAAGCAGTCGAAATAGAGTACTTCGCCGGGGCAGGCCTGGGCTACCAGGCTGATGAAATTGAGGGCGTAGTCAATAAAGACACCGAAGATATGAGCTATCAGGCACGTATAGGTATGCTGATTGAACAGCAACACCGTATTACCGGTACTTTTGGTTACATGGAAGATAAGTTCAGCGTTGCCGCCAACAACTACAAACAGGAGCAGTACAGCTGGCTGGTATCCTATGATTACCTGTTACCGGTACATAAAGATGTCAATCTGTTCGCCGGTGTCAGTATGGGCGCCAATGACAACAAGATTGCCGGCAAATCTTCAACTGATTTCGTCTGGGGTGGTCAAGTCGGTGTCCAGTACAAATGGAGTGAACATTTCTCCTCAGACCTTGGCTATCGTTACCTGGCCCAGGACTATGAAAAGAACGGCATCGAAATTAATGACAGCCAGCAAGTGTATTTGACCTTGGATTACAAGTTCTAAACTGTATTGACATGGTTTTCAAAGGGTACTGATAGTTTAAGTACCCGGGAATTTTAAACTCATTCTTCTTCATTCATCAATTATTGACCATTTGGCAAGTGCCAGTCAGCTTTAGGGCGACTGGCATTTTTTTTATCATGTTGATTTTTATCACATTGGTTGTTACTTAATGCCTATGCCCCACAGATAGGAGCTTAAACCAGCAGCAAATAGATTGATGGAAAGCAAGCGGATGGAAACAAGCTTTCAACAAGGCCGGATGCGATTATGTATATCGCTGAAAATTAAATAAAAAAATCCGATGACTGTTAGCCACCGGATTTTTAACTCTATAAATAAAACTGCAAACGCTCAGGCTAATAATTCACGCTTTACCTGAGCTGACTATCAGTAACCTCAGTCTTCCACAGGGGAAACTACAAACAGCAGATCGCCTTGGGAGACCTGTTGGCCATTGCTGTTGAGGATCCGCTCAATGCGATATTTCTTATCCTCTGGATACAACTCGGCACCCTTGCGGTTGAAGCCTGCCAGTGTCACCTGAGAGAACATCTTCATCGCTTCGGTCAGTGCCAACGTCTGATCGACAGTCACTATGTCGCCTTCCTTGACGAAGTCGGCTTCGCCCGGTGCCGGAGAGGTATAGAAGATACCCGCGCCCTGAGCCAACACCTTGAGCTCGTTGGACTCACCCACACGCAGCGATTCAGTATCCACACCTTGAGTTTCGGCGGCAGCTTCCATTTCGGCGATCAGGGCTGGGATATCCAGCTCAGCCATCAGACGCGGCAGATAGTTGGTGTCATACACGCCTTCACGGAAGGTCTCGTCGGCCAGGATCCGCTTCAGCAGCGGGATGTTGGTGGCGATACCCTTGATGACCACCTGATCCAGATAGTCATACATCTTGGCAATCACATCGTCCCGGCTGTCACCGCGGATGATGATCTGGGCAATCAGGCTGTCGTAGTATGGCGATACTTCTTTGCCATCGGCCGCGATAGAGATGATTTCCACATCATCGCGCTCTGGCATCACGCACTCAGTGATAAGACCCGGGTTTGGCACCAGCTGCAGTATGCCCTGGCTGTCCAGAGCTGCCTTCTCGGCTGTCACCCGCACTTCCATCGCATAGCCGATTTCCTGCGGTTGCAGATCTTCAATGGAGCGACCGGCTGCCACATCGAATTGCGCGCTGACGATATCAATACCGGAAGTCGCTTCGGTTACCGGGTGCTCTACCTGCAGACGGGTATTCATCTCCATAAAGTAGACTTCGTTGGCATCCAGGTTATAGATGAACTCAACGGTACCTGCGCCCATATAGTCGGTGGCATCACCCAGAGCACGGGTGTATTCCATCACCTTCTGCTTGAGTTCTTCAGGCAGCATGGTGGAACCGGACTCTTCAATCACCTTCTGGTTGTTACGCTGCACCGAGCAGTCACGCAGACCCAGTACCTTGGTGTTGCCGAACTTGTCACGCAGCAACTGGACTTCGATGTGACGCAGTGAAGTCACATATTTTTCCAGGTACAGGTCACCATTACCAAAGGCGGCAGCCGCTTCGGTGGAGGTTTTCTGGAACAGGCCAATCATATCCTCGGGGCGCTTAACCACTTGGATACCCTTACCGCCACCACCTTGTACCGCTTTGAGCAGTACTGGGTAGCCGATTTCGTTGGCCACGTTAACCGCTTGCTCGGCGTTGGTCAAAATACCGTGAGAGCCAGGTACCACGGGCACATTCTGTGCCTGAGAGGTCTTGATGGCGTTGGACTTGTTACCCATGGTTGTCATCGAATGCACACTTGGGCCAACAAAGTTCACGCCGTTGTTCACACACAAGGCGGCGAATTGTGGGCTTTCCGACAGGAAGCCAATCCCGGGGTGCAACGCGTCTACCTGCTCATACTCGGCCACTTTCAGCACTGAGTAAGCGTTCAGGTAGGACTCGTCGGAAGTGTTACCACCGAGACAAACCAGCTTGTCGTTTTCCTTGAGCATGTCGGCAGGAACCGACGTCATATCAGGATCGGACGCCACCAGTACCACATTGATGCCATTGTCGTGCGCCTTGCGGATCAGTTTCACCGCTGTACAGCCTCGGGCGTGTACCAGCACCTTGTCGATAGGCTTCATCAGGGCACGAGGATCGTCCTGAACTATCTCTTCGCTGACCTCTTCTACTTCAACCACCAGAGTCGACAGCGCATTGGTCAGCACATCACTTATCTCGGCGTTAGGCATAGGCATCAGAGGATCTATGCTCTTGAGCTGTTCATCGAGCTGAGTGCTGAATGGGTTGTTGACCAGGCCATTCATCGCTCCGGGCACCTTGGACAGGTAGTTGGACAGAGTCGAAGTGGATGGCAGGTAAGCAGGTACCACCATCTGACCGGCAAACGGCATATTGGTACCGGACAGATAATAAGTCTGCACCAGAGGGTGAGTCACGAAGGATGCCTGGGCTCCACCGGTACAGTCACCGAAACCGAACATCAGCACAGGCAGTTCGTTGTCACGCACGAAACGGGTAATACGGTCGTTTACCACGGCCATGGAGAACAGCGCAGCAGCCCCTTCTTTGGTCTGCATACCGCCGGAGCTGATAAAGCAGATCACCGGCAGCCTGCGCTTGGCACACTCAATAAGCAGCGCAGAGAACTTCTCGGCACTGGCCATATCGAAGGCACCGGCCTGGAAGGCGGTGTTGGATACGGCAACCCCGACACGCAGCGCCTTGCCGCCATGTTCAAAGTCCGCCAGACCCGTGATCAAACCACAGGGGCGAATGCCCTTGTCGAGAGCATCTTCAATAGAGAGACGGAAGCCAGGGAAATTAAGCAGGTTGGCCGACATCTTGTCGCCATTGATCTCATCGAAGTTCTTGAAGAACTTGGCGATGATATTTTCCCAGGTCATATTGCCGGCTTTCTTCTCGTCACGCAGCACCTTCTGGATCAGCAGATCCTGGTAACCCATGGTCAAACGGTTCCAGAAGTCCTTACGACGACCGATACGCACCGGGTTGATGGCACCTGTGTACTTGCCCTTATCCTCTTCGCTGTCGAAGTATTCCGGCAGCAGACGTTCAAAGAAGTAAGTCAGGATAACGAACAACGAATCGTTCAGCTGTGGGAAACCTACACTCTTCCACTGCTCTGTCTTGGTCAGCAGTTCGGCGCGGTTGGACTGTGACATGAAATACTTCAGCCACTTGTAGAACTTGCTCTTGTCGTTGGCGGTATCCTGAGTGGAAATCGCCCGGTCGATAGACTTGTGCAGCAAGCCATCAACAGACTGACGCGACAGGCTCTTGGCCATCATGGCTTCCTTGGCGATAGAGGCCAGGTTACCCACGACATTGTCGTACAGCGCGTTAAAGATCAGGATGTTGTAGCACTGCCAAATAAAGTCTTCACGCAGCTCTTCATTGACCACGACATCCAGTACTGTCAGTTGGTTCAGTTCAGGCCAAGGCGCCTGAGTCACTTCTGCCGGCAGAGTTTCCAGATAGTGGATAAGCCCCTTGAAGTTGTTGGCCGCATTACTCTTCCAACGGTGATACAAAGACCAACCAATGTTGAACAGCAGCGCCTTACGGGCCTTCTTGTAGTTCTCTTTCGGCTCACCCAGGATCAGACGGGTCAGCATGTTGCGCTCGGTGGAAACGTCATCACGCTTGGAGATGAAGTTACTCCACAGCTTGTTGAGTTCTTCGTCGTAAACCAGCTTGTCCGGGCTGGACAGCCAAGCCTGGAACACCTTCTCCTGCTCCTTATGGATCCTGGCCAACAGATCCCCTTCCGGCACACTCACCTTGGACAGGCGACCATACTGATCCATGGAGATGGAGTGAATACGGCTACGCAGAGTCAAATAACGCAGATAACGGTAGGCGCTGCCGAACAGGTTAAGGTGCATGGTCGGGCTGATGGCAACCGACATTTCCGAGTTGGATTCCAACGCCTTGAGGCTTTTGGAAGGCTCGAGGAAACGCTTGAGGCTGCGATCATAGTGTTCGCGCAGGTCATCGGATTCTTTTACAAACTGCACTGCGGCGCGTTCAATGGCTTCGATGGCGCTGATGATGGCGCGGCGCAGATTGTGCTGACGCTCGTCGCGATCATAAGGAGAGAAATCCACAATGCCGTCGATACAACCTGAGGTGTAGAGCTCTTCTGGGGACACGCCAACAGACTTGGCACACTCCTGCCATGAAAGGTTGTACTTGCGGGCAATGCTCTGCAGGCCCTGAGGCTGAATGGTGTTGAAAATACCATCGCGCAGCGACAACAGTATATTGGCCGCCGCCAGTGGAATAGCCCCGCCCGAATAACCGGCGCCAATCACTATCCCCAAAGTCGGTACATCGACGTTGGCACTTTCAGCAATCGCCTTGGAAATAGAATGCGCCTGGTTATGGCTATTGGCCACCTCACCAGCATCGGCTCCTGGGGTATCAATCAGGTAAACTATGGGCATGGACAATTCGGCAAAATGACGAATCGCCTCACAGGCCTGCAGGTGGTGCTCTGGCATCCAGGCACCGTTGGCCGTGGTGCGCTCCTGGGCAATAAAACCGATTCGGCGATTACGCCCACCAAAGTTCAGCTCGATTTCGGCGCTGTAGAATGGGCCGTTGTGGCTCTCGGCGATCATCTTGCCTTTCAGATCAGCAATGATTCGCTTGGCACCTGGGCGGTTCTTGTCCTGGGTAGGCTGGATAACTTTGGCAACATAGCCATCCACATCCAACTGCGCCAATGACTTTAAGTTACTCTGGATGGCATCGTCATCCAACAGACCCTTTATCTCTTCTGAAAGGCTCTGTTTGCTGTGCTCTGGGAACAGCGAAAAATCCTTAGCCAAATGCTCCGCCTGCAAAAACAGGGGATCCGGAGTCTGGGCTTGAGTCGTGTTTGCGGGCTGCTTCTTGCTGGTCATCTATCGATCCTCTGCTAAGCCTCTGAAATTTTTTAGCCAGTAAATATACCTTTGTTATCCCGTCAAATGCCATTAAACTGCCTTAGACGCTATGTTCCATTTTTGAGACAGTAATAAAAACATGCCAGATTTGAATGGGATGCTCCTATTTGCAGCAGTGGTCAGAGCAGAAGGCTTCTCTCAGGCAGCCCGTGAAACCGGCCTGCCAAAGTCTACCATTAGCCGAAAAATCGCCCAACTGGAACAACAGCTTGGGGTCCGTCTGCTGCAACGAAATACCCGCTCAATAAGCCTCACTCAGGTGGGCGCGCTCTTTTATCAACACTGTGACAGCATCTGCAACGAAGTGGAAGCGGCAAAAGCCACAATCGAGAATACCCATAACGATGTTTCCGGTTCATTGCGGATTGCGATCCCGGTTTCATTCAGCCAAGAGTTAATCGCCAATCTCTGCAGCGGCTTTATGCGTCTCTATCCGGGGGTCGAACTGGATGTACAGTTTACCGATGCCGATGTGGGCTTGGTAGGCGAAGGCTATGATATCGCCATCAAGTATGGCCCACTGCAGCCTTCGGATCTTGTCGCCAGGCTCCTGTTTGAACGTCAGCCGATTCTGGTGGCAGGCCCCGGCTATCTCAAGTCCAAAGGAACGCCGGCAACCCCGAGAGATCTGGCCCGCCACGATGGTATCTTGCTGGGTACCTCCCGTTCGGCCCCCATCTGGCCGCTGGGCAAGGGTAGCCGCAAAACCATGGCCAGCTTCAGGCGCCGCACTCGGGTAAACAGTGCCATCATGGTCAAGCAACTGGCGCTGGATGACTTTGGCATCGCCATGTTGTCCCATTCGGTATGCAAGAACGAACTGGCCAGTGGCGCCCTGGTGCAGCTGCTGCAGGAGTGGCCCATAGAGCCCTTCAAGGTCTATGGCGTCTATTCCTCCCGTCGACAACTGGCGACCAATATCAGTGTATTTCTGGACTTCTTTACCAAGCGCTTCAACAGTCAGGAATCGCTGCAATCTTTGATGATGTAGCCAATCTTTGCAGATGAAAATAGGGCGAGGAATCAATAATACAGCACACAAGTTGGCCTTCTCTGACTTATTTTTTGGCTCTCTATATTCCAAGCCTGCCATACTCAAGGCAGTCGCAGTTCCTGCTTGAGCACCTGTTTCACCAGTTGTTGGCGCAACGGTAACTGGCTTGCGGAGGTCAGATCCAGATTAATGGCGAAATAGACAGTATTGTCGTCCAACTCCAACCAACCGACCCACCAACCTATGGCCGGCGTTTGCTGTACACCATAGCCTGTCTTGGCGCGAATAATATAGTCAGTACTCGCTTCGGTCAGCATCATCTGTTTGACAATTCGCTGGCTGCGCTCAGACACAGGCAACTTGTTGTCATGCAGTTGCTGCAGAAAATCCACTTGTTGGAACGCCGTTATCCTAAGTTGACCGTCGAGCCAGAAGCTGTCCGCTTGGCCACCGATATCCTGATTACCATATTCCAGTTGCCGCACCATAGCTGCCATCACTTTGGGGCCTATCTCCCTGGCCAGCTGCTGATACACAGGCACCACGGAGTACTTCATTGCGGTGCGAAAACTCTGATCCCGGTTCCAGGCAGCAATTTCCCGAACTTTTCCGTCCCAGCTAAAACGACTGGTTTCATCGCGCACCGCCCCGGTTTGCAACGCAATCAGGCTAGAGGGGATCTTGAAGGTAGAAGCAGGAATAAAGCCTTCGGCGGCGCGACTTAGATTGTTGGATAGCCCCAAAGAACGCTTTTGATCCCAAAGCAGCAAACAGCCTTTAACACCTGCAGATTCAAACAACTTGTCCCAGCGGCGTACCTCTTGCCAACCCTCGACCGTGACCTCAGAGCCGACTTCACTGACCTTGGTCTGCGCCGCTGCCACTGCCTGCGTTTGCTGAGCCAATAAACACAACAACATGGGCAGCAGCAAACGCTTACTCAGGCGCTTTCTGTGCAAACCTTTATTCATCTCATTCCCCTTTAATTCCCGGCGGTCAAAGCAACAAGCATACAATCCTGGAATGAATAATTATCTGGCAAAGCCCTGCTCAATTGTGGCAACAATCTGGCAAGGCAACAGATAGCTTTCCTGTTGCTGGCGAGTGTTGCATACTTGAGGTAGGTCGGATAACGCAGAGAGCCAATGACTGTGCAAGCCAGTCTCTACAAAAGAGAACGCCACGAGGACTTATTCGCACCTTCCCTAACTTTACAACTCTATAAGCGAAAGGAACTGCCATGTTTAAGCCCAGCCTGGCCATAACCCTGCTATCGGGTACTCTGGTTTCTCTGTCGGCTCAGGCCGGTGTCGAAGAGGATCGCCTGCCTGCCGCCAACGAAAAAATGCCTCAAGTGGTCCAGCGCTATCAGGCATTAACAGATGATTTGGTAACCAAATACCGCCAACATACCGATGAGCTCAAGGTGACCCAGATGGTGGCGCACCAGGGGCAACGCCTGTGGCAACAGGCGGTCAGAGATGTGCAGTCGGGTCACAGCGACGACCGCTCCCTTTACTGGAGCCGGTTGCAGATGCGAGCAGAGCTGGGCAAACAGTCGCCCAAGTTCAATATCGCCTCCTGGCAAAGAGAAATACTGACCAAGGCGGTGGAAAAGTCATCCCGAGGTTTCAGCGATATCGACTTTAAGGATGATGCCAGCATCAAGATACTGCTAACCGGATTCGACCCCTTCTTTCTCGATCGCAATATAGAGCAGAGCAACCCTTCAGGTCTGGTCGCCCTGGCATTGGATGGTTACCGCTTTTCGGTTAACGGCCGTCAGGCACAGATAGAGACAGTGATGATCCCGGTACGTTTCGCCGACTTTGATGAGGGCATCATAGAGTCGCTGTTGACCCCGGTTTACCGCGACAATAGTGTCGACATGGTGGTCACTGTCAGTATGGGGCGCAGCGACTTCGATCTGGAACGCTTTCCGGGCCGCAACCGCAGCGCCGAAGCTCCGGACAACCGCAATATTTTCACCGGCGCCAGTAAGCAGCGCCCTCTGCCCCCCAAGCTGGAAAACGATACCCTCAATGGCCCAGCGTTTGTCGAATTCTCCCTGCCGGTAGCGGCCATGCAGAGTATAAACGACCGCTGGAAGGTCAACGACAACCATACTGTCAGCACCCTTTCCCGTGGCGAGTTTCAGGCAAGCAGCCTGAGCGAACTGCAAAACAGCACTTCGGTGGAGGGGTCTGGCGGCGGTTACCTGTCCAATGAGATCTCCTACCGGGCTATCCTGCTGCAAAACCAACTCGGCAGCCGTATTCCCACCGGGCATATTCATACCCCGAGCATTGCCGGTTTTGAAGCCGATACCGAAGCGGCAATTGTCGAGCAGGTCAAAGCCATGCTGACAGCGGCGGCCAAAAGTTTATAATCCCTGATTCAACAGAGGCGCAGTTGCGCCTCTGTCTATTCGCCGTCAATTCATGCCAATTCGAGTTTCTCATGCTGAGTCAGTTGTTCAGAACCCTTAAAAGCGCCAGCACTTCTGAATACCATCAAGTGTCTGAGCCGCAACCTCAACCGGCCGACAGTGAAGCGCAGCTAGCTGTGCTCGATGCAGTTGAGCTTTGCTATCTCAAGGCGGAGGCCGCGCTGGGGCATGCACTAAAGCGCCCTTCGGTCAGTTTTACCCTGCGAGGCCGCAGCGCCGGTACCGCTCATCCAACCGAGAACCGCTTGCGCTTCAATCCAGTGCTACTGGAGCAAAACCTGCACACCTTCACCCATGAGGTGGTTCCACACGAGATCTGCCACCTGCTCTGTTTCCAACTGCATGGCAAGACCCGACCTCATGGCAAGGAGTGGCAGAGCCTGATGCGGCGGATTTATGGCCTGGCGCCGCGTACCACTCACTCGATGGATATCAGCTCGGTCAAACCCAGGGCCCTACCCTATCAGTGTGGCTGCGGCGAGGTGGAACTAAGCATCCGCCGTCACAACAAGGTCATGCGGGGTCAGGCTAAATATCAATGCCGCCGCTGCGGCAAACTGCTAAGCCCTCAGCCATCCTGAGCCAAGTTGCCAAGCCTGGCGGCTTCTTTTACTATCTGCAGCAACAATTTTAAGTCTGACACCTGAAGTATCGGCTGTCGGCATCCTTAGTTATGATTTTAGGGAACAGCGTGATTTCATTCCTTCAGCGGCCGCTTGTGGCCCTGTCGCTGCTTTTGGCAGCCTCTTCTGTGCTGGCATCGCCCAGCCATCCCAGCAGTTTTTCCGAAGCCAAAAAACGCGCCAGGACTATCTACAGCCAAAACCTGCCGGCAGTCAGTTTCTACTGTGGCTGCGCCATCAAAATGGAAGGCAAGAAATGGCAGCCTGACTTGGAAAGCTGCGGCTATCAAATCCGCAAACAGCAAACCCGCGCCAACCGCATAGAATGGGAGCACATAGTACCTGCCTGGGAGTTTGGCCATCAGTTGCTGTGCTGGCAAAACGGCGGTCGCAAGAACTGCAGCCGTAACGATGAAACCTTTAAGCGCATGGAGGCCGACCTGCACAATCTGGTGCCTGCCGTGGGTGAGGTCAATGGCGACAGATCCAACTTCAGATTCAGTCAGTGGAACGCCAAGCCAAACCAATATGGCCAGTGTCAGATGACCATCGACTTCAAGGGCCGTAAGGCAGAACCACCGGCGCAGGCAAGGGGCCGCATCGCCCGAACCTACCTTTATATGCAGCAAACCTATGGGCTCAAGATAGCCTCCAGCCAATTAAAGTTATTCAAGGCTTGGGACAAAAGCTATCCAGTTGATACTATTGAATGCCAACGAGATCAGGCGATTGCCGCCTCTCAGGGCAATCACAACCCATGGGTGCAGGCTGCCTGCAGCCAAAGTGCCTTCAGTGGCAGAACACATTAAGCCTAAGGAACACAGAGCATGAGAGTGCCGAGAATTTATCACCCAGGCCCGATAACCGCGGGGCAAGTCCTGTCATTGGATGATGATGCCAGCGCCCATGTCGGCCGAGTGCTGCGCATGTCCAGCGGCGAGCAGATAAGCCTGTTCAACGGTGATGGCAAAGACTATCCGGCCACTATCATCAGCGCCGGAAAGAAAGCCGTGGATGTACACGTGCTGTCTGCCATGGACAATCCCTCTGAGTCCCCCCTGGATCTGCACCTGGGACAAGTGATCTCCCGCGGCGATCGCATGGACTTCACCTTGCAAAAATCGGTAGAGTTGGGGGTTAACACCATCACACCACTGTTTTCAGAGCGTTGCGGCGTTAAACTCAGCGGCGATAGGTTAGAAAAGAAACTGCAGCAGTGGCAAAAAATTGTTATTAGCGCCTGTGAGCAATCCGGCCGTAGCCGGGTTCCTGAAGTGAGACCCGTCATGGAGCTGGCCGCTTGGTGCGCCGAGCCGACGACGGCATTAAAACTCAATCTGCATCCCAGAGCCGCTCACGGCATCAATGGCCTTGAGCTGCCAAACAACAAGGTGCGTCTCTTGATAGGTCCGGAAGGCGGCCTGTCGGAGCAGGAAATTACCATGACAGAAACCCAGGCATTTACCGAAGTTCTGCTCGGCCCCAGAGTACTGCGCACCGAAACCGCGGCACTAACCGCCATTACCGCATTGCAACTCAGATTCGGCGATCTGGGTTAACCATTTTCCGCCCGGTGGGCGTAACGAATAAAGGAAAGGCATCATGATCAAGCTCGGCATAGTGATGGACCCCATCAAAGATATCAACATCAAGAAAGACTCCAGCTTCGCCATGTTGTTGGCGGCGCAGTCCCGCGGCTATGAGATCTTCTATATGGAGATGCAGGATCTGGCGCTGCTGCAGGGTGAAGCCTGGGCCAAGATGCGGCCACTCAAGGTTCAGGAAGATCCCACTGATTGGTATCAGTTGGGTGAAGCAACCGACACGCCGCTCAAGGAGCTGGATGTGATTCTGATGCGTAAGGACCCACCGTTCGATACCGAATATATCTATGCCACTTACATGCTGGAGCGCGCCGAAGAGGCCGGGGTATTAATAGTCAACAAGCCACAGAGCCTGCGTGATGCCAATGAAAAGCTGTTTACCGCCTGGTTCAGCCAGTTTACCCCCACCACACTGGTCAGTAGTGACCCGCAGCGGTTACGCGCTTTCCATGCCCAACATGGCGATGTGATCCTCAAGCCGCTTGACGGTATGGGCGGCACATCCATATTCAGGGTCAAGCAGGACGATCCCAACCTGGGGGTTATTATAGAAACCCTGACCAACTACGGCCAAAACTATGCCATGGCCCAGGTATTTATTCCCGAAATCACCAAGGGCGATAAGCGTATTCTGGTCATCGACGGCGAGCCTGTGCCCTACTGTTTGGCGCGGATCCCCAAGAAAGGCGAAACCCGCGGCAACCTGGCGGCCGGTGGCAGCGGTGTTGCCCAGCCTCTGTCAGAAAGTGACTGGGCCATCGCCAGAGCCCTGGGCCCAGAGCTTAAAAAGCGCGGCCTGATCTTCGTCGGTCTGGATGTGATTGGGGATAAGCTCACCGAAATCAATGTCACCAGCCCCACTTGCATCAAAGAGATTGAAGCGGCTTTCGATGTCAATATCACCGGCATGCTGATGAATGCCATTGAGCAAAGACTGCAACAAAAACAACAAGGATGAGACTCTGATGAAACTGAGCCAACTCACGGGCGCATTGCTGGGTCTGACATTGCTGCTGCCACTGGCAGCCGATGCCAATCAGTTGCCCAATCCCGCCCCTTCCAGACCCCAAAATATCGTGATCATGGTCGGTGATGGCATGGGGCCGGCTTATACCAGCGCCTACCGGTATTTCAATGACAACCCGGATACCGAAGAGATAGAACAGACGGTATTCGATCGCCTGTTGGTCGGTATGGCCAGTACCTACCCCGCCAGAGTCAGCGGCTATGTCACTGACTCGGCCGCCGCGGCAACTGCGCTGGCAACCGGGGTGAAAAGCTATAACGGCGCTATCTCGGTCGACACCCAAAAGCAACCCATCCCGACCATAATGGAAAAGGCCAAGCAGCGGGGAATGAGCACAGGAGTGGCGGTCACTTCCCAGATAAATCACGCCACGCCGGCGGCCTTTCTGTCTCACAGCGAAAGTCGAAAAAACTATGTCGAGCTGGCCAACAAGTATCTGGAGACGGATGCCGATGTGATGCTGGGGGGCGGCCAGAAATACTTCGATCAGGAGCTGCTGGCCAAGTTTGATGCCAAGGGCTATCAAATTTTGCAGGAGTTCAGCGCGCTTGAAAGTATCACACAGCCCAAGGTAATGGGCCTGTTTGCCGAAGTGCAATTGCCCTGGGTGCTGGATGACAAGAACGGCCATCGCCTCAGCGCCATGACAGGCAAGGCGCTGGAGCTCTTGTCACAAAACAACAACGGCTTTGTATTGCTGGTCGAAGGCAGCCTGATCGACTGGGCCGGTCACAATAACGACATCGCCGCTGCCATGGCGGAGATGGATGAATTTGCCCGTACCATGGAAGTGGTCGAGCAGTTCGTGCGCCAAAACCCCAATACCCTGATGGTGGCCACCGCAGATCACAATACCGGCGGTCTCTCCATCGGCAGCAAGGGCAAATATGCCTGGAATCCAGAGGTGCTCAAGGGGCTGTCTGCCAGTATTGATACCCTGGCCGCCGCGGCGTTGACCGCAGAAGACTGGCAAGCACCGCTGGCTCAAGGCCTGGGCTTTGAGCTGGAACCGGCGTTGCTGGAGCAGTTGACCAAGGCCAGAATGCAAGGCAAAGAGACGCTGGCCAGCGCTATCAAACAGGAAGTAGATCGCCGCTCCAATACAGGCTGGACCACTGGCGGCCATACCGGCACAGATGTGCAGGTGTTTGCCACAGGCCCGGGCGCCGAACTGTTTATCGGCAACCAGGACAACACGGATATCGCCTCCAAACTGATAAGCCTACTGCCCAAGGGGCAAAGGGCTGCTCAATAATGCTTAACCATAAAAAAGCGGCTGCGGCCGCTTTTTTATGTTTGCTGACTATAACGCTTGCCCGCTGCCACCACTGATTGGCTATAATGCGCAGCAGATTTTATCCTTGGAAGTTCTCCTATGTTGCTGACACCGCCATCGCAATTACTGCTGCGCAACAGTGCGCTTTTTGAAGGCCAAAGCCTGCTGCTGCTCAACCATGAAAGCGACAGCTGCGCCAGAGAGCTTTTGAACCTGTGCCCCAGAGTCGATGCCCTGGCGCTGGATTTCAATCACTTCCAACAGCTTAAGTCGCAAGCCAAGGCCGAGCTTCATTGTTACTTTGGCCACCAGTTGCCCCATACTGACAGGTTCGAGACAGTTGTGGTCTACTACCCTAAGGCCAAGCCGCTGCTTGCTTATCTGCTGGAACTGGCAGCGCTGCACCTGCAACCGGGAGGCCAGCTGCTGGTCATAGGGGAAAACAAAGGTGGGATAAAGTCGTTTGCCAAGCAGCAAAGTCACTGGTTCAGCAATCCGATCAAACTGGACAACGCCCGTCACTGCCTGCTGTTTGCCGCCGAGGCCATCGCCAGCCCAACTGCGCTGGATATTGAGACCTATGTCAGTCATTACAGCTTGCCCACTCCCCAAGGGGATGTGCAAATCTGCAATATGGCCGGAGTATTCAGTGAAAAACGTCTGGATCTGGGCACAGAGCTGTTGTTGTCCCATCTGCCCAAGCTTGAGGGCCGGGTATTGGACTTTGGCTGCGGCGCCGGAGTGATTGCCGCCGCCCTGCTCAAGGCCCAGCCGGAGCTGAGCCTGGAATGTGTCGACATCAATGCCATGGCGCTGCTGTCCTGTGAGCTGACCCTAAAGGCCAATGGCCTTAGCGCCAAGGTCTATCCATCAGATGGCTTGAGCGCCACCCAGGGCGAGTTCAATGCCATCATCTCCAACCCGCCGTTTCACGATGGTTTGGCGGCAACTACCCATATTGCCGAAAGCTTTATCACCGACAGCGCCAAAAAACTCACAGACAGAGGAGTATGGCAGATAGTGGCCAATCGTCACCTGCCATACAGCGACACAATAGCGGCCCATTTCGGCAAGGTGAATGTCATCGCCGAAAACAACAAATACAAGCTTTACCGGAATACCAGTGACAAAAAGTAACGCCGAAAAATTTTGGTAACTTTTCGCTAAGAGATCAAAGATTTTTATAAGTATTCAGGGCTATTATCTTTTGAATAACTGCTAATGGGATGTTAACAACAGGCTTCGTTTCGGCGAGCTTATGTTGTTATACTCAATAGCAGTCGGAAAAATAATAATAGTACCGTTCCGCACAGGAGTTGACTCAGTCGATAAGAGCCCCTGTTTTCCTGTTATGTCATGGCACACACCATGGACAAACAGTTTCTTACTCGAGTGGCAAACATATTCAAGCTCCAAAGGAAAGGTATAACTAACCTGGATACTCTAATATGCTGGCGCCGGATCTCGTTGAACTCAGCAGTAACATGCAATTTGCCGAGCTGAGGCTCATCCCCAAAACCCATGGTCCCGTTACCGAGGAAGCCATTCGTCATCTGCTGGCATTACCTGACTTTGCCAAGCTTTACCCCCTGGACAGTCAAATTGTTAAAGCCGTCAAAGAGATCAACAAGCTCTATGCCGAAGAAGATGGCCAATTCGAGCAATTTTTTCAGATAGCCGAGCGTCGTGACGGCCAGATATCACTCCAGCCGAGCAAGGATAAGATGCAAGCCGCCATGACCCTTACCGCCGCCTGGGGCGGTAAAGAGATCACCCTGCCGGACATTCTTCGCCGTCTCAAGGAAGATAAGATCTGCATGGGACTATCGAAAATCAAGATAGAAACCATGCTCAAACGCCTGAAGCAGAGTAAACCCGGTGAAACCATAGAAGGCATAATTGCCTGTGGCAAGGCCGCAGTGAACGGTAGCCATGCCAAATTGGATCGCAAAGTCCCCCTGGCCCGTGAACGCCTGTTGCACCCTCAGGAGCGGGAGGATGGCACTGTGGATATGCGTAACTTGGGCGCCGTCATCATGGTCAATAGCGGCGATATTTTGATGGAGAAGATCCCCGCCACCCAAGGTACCCCAGGCTACAATGTCTTCGGTGAAGTACTGCCGGCCAAGCCAGGTAAAGAGTTGGAGATGGTGGTAGGTAAAGGTACAGAACTCAGCGCCAAAGACAGCAATAAGCTTATCGCCACTGTAGCCGGTCAGCCGGTGGAGATCCGCAACGGCATGCAGGTGGACGATGTGCTGCAGATAAAAGATGTCGACGTGGGCTATGGCAACGTCGACTTCAAGGGCAGTATCCTTATCAGTGGCGACGTCCATGAAGGGATGCAGGTCAAGAGTAGTGGTGATATCACTGTGATGGGCTTTGTCGACTCGGCGTCCCTGACGGCAGAGGGAGATATCACCATCAGCAAGGGGATTATAGGTCGGCAGATCCGCACCAATGAGCTATCGACCCAAATAAGAGCCAAAGGGCAGATTTCGGCCCAGTTTGTGCAATATTCTGATCTTCAGTGCCAAGGCGATATTCTGGTAACCAAGCAGCTATTGCACAGCTACAGTTGCACCGATGGCAAACTGATAGTCAGCGATGCCAACGGCCGTCGCGGAGACCTGGTGGGCGGAATAGCCAAGGCAGAAAAAGGTATCAAGGCCGTCGCCATAGGCGCCACAGCCGATACCAAGACAGATCTCTTCTGCGCCATGCGTTTGGGGGAATACCGCCAAAACCTCAAAGAACTCGAAGAGAGTGTTAGGGTTCTGGTAGTAGCCGGGCTGGAGATGGAAGCCCGGCTGAGAAAACTGCCGCCCAAGAGTGAATGGCAAACAGATCCTACCATGGTCGAACAGATCAAAATGATGCTGCAAGAGAAACATCGTGTCGATGATGAGCGGCTGCGGGAAGAAACCGAACTCGATCTTCTGAAGGCGGAAACTGAAGGTTACTATCGCCATTACTTTGTCGAAGCCCTGAAGCATGTCTACTCCAATGTGGAAATTCACATAGGCCCGGCACAGCAGCGCACTCAAAGGGAACACGGCCCCTGCGTGATTGAAAACCAAAATGGAGAAATCCACTTCGATTACAGCAATCGCGGTTAACCTCAAAGCCTTACGGCTATGGCTCAATCTGACCGGGAAGAAATCATAGCAACACCAAGTCACTGTGTTATGGTATCGGGAACAGCTTATGCGTGGAGCCCCTATGACACAGCCCACCTGGCCCGCCATTCTAAAACCGGCAGATTCAGACGAACTCCTGTTCCTCGAGAATGAAAGAGACTGGTTGGAGTATATCTGCCTGCATCAACACCTGAGTTGCCAGGGCGACCAACTGATAGATTCCGGCGGCTTATGCTATCCCATACTTCCAGCCACTCGCAGCAACGAACCTGTGCTGGCCTCATTGCCGCAAATAGGCCCTAGCCAGTCTCGACTCGAACTCAAAGATCTCAAGCTGTTGGTGCAAAAGCACGCCGCCGCGCTCGGCAGCTGCTGCGTGGCCAAATTGGCCTTTATCACTTTTCCACAAGGGCTGGAGATGGTGCGTTATCTCGACAATCTCTGACAAAGCCCTGCGCCCACGGGTATAATCGGCGCGTTTTCTCTCACCGGAGTCATAGATTTGCAACTTCTGAAAATAGATTGCTTAGGGAAGCCTCTGAGGCTGGAAGGTTCCATGGCAGGTTGGCAGCAACTCTTTTGGGATAACCAATTGGTATCACAACAAGCCGCCAGCGCCAATGACCAAGGCAGCGGCCGCCATGAGTTCAGTCTTAGTCGCACCGATGGCAGCAGCATCAAGGTACGCCTGGAAACCCAGCTCAACTGGCAACCCTTTGAGCTGAGCTATCGTTTGCTCATCGATGAACAAGTCACGATTGAAGGCAGGCGCAACAGCAAAGATATTGAGCGGCAAACACCGGACATAGCGCCGGTGAAACAGCAGAAACTGAGTCTGGTGGGGCTGGTGTCTCTGGGCTTCAAACTGCTCAAGAGCGCCAAGGTGATCAAGGTCGTACTGGCCGGGGCCAGTATTGCCGCTTATTCTTGGCTGTTTTCACTGCAGTTTGCCCTTGCCCTTATTGCCTGTCTGGTGTTTCACGAATACGGCCATATCCGGGCGATGAAGTATTTTGGTATGAAAACCAAAGGTATCTACCTCATTCCCTTTATGGGCGGCCTGGCCTTGTCCGATGAGAAGATCAACACCCGCTGGCAAGATGTGGTGATCTCCATCATGGGGCCAACCTTTGGCCTGTTAATGTCCCTGGCGGCACTCGTGGCCTACTGGATCACGGGCAATCCCTTCTTTGCCGGATTGGCGGCCTTTAACGCCTTACTCAATCTGTTCAACCTGTTGCCAATTCTGCCGCTGGACGGCGGACATATTCTCAAGAGCATCAGCTTTTCAATGAACAGCGCCATCGGCCTTATCGCCTGTATTCTCGGTGCCGCCATCGGAGTATTTATCAGCTACAGCCTGGGGCTAGCGCTGCTGGGGTTCCTGTTGCTGATAGGCAGCGCCGAGATTCTGTTTGAGTGGAAACAGCGTCATCAAAGCCATCTGTTGCCGCTGGACAGGTATGGGCAAGTGTTTTCCCTTATCTGGTATCTGTTAACCGTGGCGGCCCTGGTAGGGGTTATCTGGCATCTGGCGGGTAGCGGAGATGATATGCTGGGATTGCCACTCAAGATATTGCAGAGCTGATGCAATATGGCAAACGGCTGCAACAAAGCAGCCGTCTGTAGCCTATATCAGTTAAACGGAACCGGATGGGATCTCACCGAAATCACCGTTTTGGTAGTCACGAATGGCCTGCAGGATCTCCGCCTGGGTATTCATCACAAAAGGCCCCATCTGCACCACGGCCTCACCAATGGGGTTACCGGCCAGAATGAGCAGACCCGCGCCCTTGAGACCGGCTTGCAGCTCGAGAGGATAACGACTGTCGAGCAGCAACATATTACCGGCGGCCAGTTGCTTGCCATCCGGCAGTTGCAATTCACCACTGTGCAGATAGAGCGCCAGTCGCCCCAGATGACTGAGTTCCAACTCGGCTTGGGCTTCCGGCGCCAGCGTCAAATCGGCAATCGCCGCATCGCCGGCCAACCCGGTCAAGGGAGCACTGGCTTCAGTACCGGCGAAACGCCAGTCACCGGCCAGCAGTCTCAGGCTGGCGCCGTCAGTTTCAAGCTGTTGGTGTTCATCGGCTGCGCTGTCCTGATACCTGGGCGGCCGCATCTTGTCCTTGGCCGGCATATTGAGCCAGATCTGAAAGCCATGCAGCCCCTCTTTGGCATCGGCCAACGGCATTTCGGAGTGGACCACACCGCGGCCGGTACTCATCCACTGCACCTTGCCTTCGCGGATGGCGCGGACATTGCCCAGTTGATCCCTGTGCTCAAAGCCGCCCTTGCGGATATAGGTAAAAGTTTCCATACCGCGGTGGGGATGCGGCGGAAAACCGCCGAGATAATCGCGTTCATCGTCGGAGCGGATCTCATCCAGCATCAGATAAGGATCCAGCGCCAGAGCCTGAAAATCGGCGACCCGGCTGATATTGACCCCATCGCCGTCAGAGGTGGGTTGCGCCGGCAGTATTTGCAATATTTTCATCATTGGGCTCCTTCACTTTGGAATAGCCCCAGCTTACTGCCGACAAATAACAACAAAAAGCGCATTTATCCGCTATGAGTCTTCGACTTTATAGAAAGGTCATACCCACCAATAGCGCACCACATGGAAGAAAACCGGCGCAGCAAAACAGACAGAATCCATCCGATCCAGCATGCCGCCGTGCCCCTCTATCATATGGCCCCAATCCTTGACGCCGCGGTCACGCTTGATGGCCGACATCACCAGTCCCCCGGCAAAGCCGAGCAGGTTCACCAGTAAAGCTATGATTGCCGCTTGCCAGGGGGTGAATGGGGTGATCCAGAACAGCGAGGTACCCACCAGCGTCGCCAGCAACACCCCACCGACCAGGCCTTCGAGGGTCTTGGAGGGCGACAGCTTGGGTGCCACCTTGCGTTTGCCAAACAGCTTGCCACAGCAATACTGCAGCACATCGGAGAGTTGCACTACCAGAATGAGCCAGGCGATCAGCAGCAAGTTACGCCCTTCATAGCCCTCAATCTTCAAGGTCATCAGCGCCGGCACTGACGAGACACAATAGACGGCTATCATCAGCCCCCACTGCACCTTGGCGGTACGCTCAAGGTAACGTGTAGTATCGCCGCCAAGTGCTGCCAGAATCGGCATCAGCAGGAACAGATACACGGGAATAAAGATACTGAACATGCCGTACCAATGGATGGCTATCAGCAGGTACTGCACCGGCAAGGCAAAATAGAAGGCGGCGACCAGGGCCGGATAATCGCTGGCCCGGGTCGGTGTCAGGGTTAAAAACTCCCTGAGCGCATAGAAAGATACCAGGGCAAACAGCAATATCACCCCATAGAGTCCGAACAGGAAAGCGATACCTATGGCCAGCACCATCATCCACCAGGCATCGATTCTGGCATTGAGGTTGGCAATAACGGCGTTGTTGCCCTTACGCCAGGCCAGCAAACGACCTATCAGGGTCGCTACCACCAGCAACAGGCCTATACCGGCAAACAACCACAGTGTCTGGTTCATACTTCCTCCCGTGACATCGCCAATAGTGCCAAACGCAAACGCTCGAGAAAGGCCACCTTGGTTTCCTGCGGCTGCAGCTTGATAGGCGTGCCAAAACTCAAAGTGCAGAGCAGCGGCAACGGCAGATAACGCCCCTTGGGCATGGCGCGATTGAGGTTGGCAATCCACACGGGGATCAGCTCCAGATCCGGGCGCGAGTGTGCCAGATGATAGATTCCACTCTTGAACGGCAACAATGGCGCCTCGCTCAGATTACGGGTTCCTTCCGGGAAGAAGATCAGCGAGTCGCCCTCGGCCAGCGCCTTTTCCACCGGCGCCAAGGGATTGCCCTCACCATGGCTCTCTCTTGGAATAAGCACGGCATTGAATACCCGCTGAATAATAAAGCGCCTCAGCGCCGTCTTCTGCCAATACTCGGCGCCGGCAACCGGACGTGTCTTGCGTCTCAGCAAGGCAGGCAGTGATGCCCACAGCAACACAAAGTCACCGTGACTGCTGTGATTGGCAAAGTAGAGCCGCTGATTGTGATTGGCGCGGCAGCCAAGCCACAGGGCACGGGCACCTGTGACCAACCTGGCGGCCGAGGTGATCCCAAAGGCGGTCAATCCCGCGAGCCAGCCGATTAAGGTATCCATAGATAAGGGTAAACTCCTCTTACAGGAAAAAGCGCCAGACGAGTAACAACATCAGCGCCGCGGCCTGCCCGGCAAAGCAGAGGAACAGACGCTTTAGCAGCGCCTGCGCCCCTTGGGCGCGCTGCAGCATACTGCGACCGGCCTGCTCTTCTTTAAGCCAGCCGAGCTGCTGCATGCTGTGATCCAGACGTTCGCAGGAATGCTCCCCTGCCAGGGCGGCAAACAGCTTGGCATCCAGCGCCACTCTAAGGCCAAAATACTGTCCGCCCAGCCCGAAAAGCACCATCAACAGGGCGCTGAGCAGTTCCGACCATCCTTGAAGCTTGCCGCCCCAGAGAAGCAGCAAAGGTGCCAACATCAAAACGGCACTGAACCAGCGCAGCGGCGCGGCATTGCCCAATAAAGTGGCCACCAATTTTGCCAGATCCCGCTGCTGCGACTCAGGCATGTTGCACCTCTGGCGGGCAAAAACCGGACTTGAGCCGCTCCAGGTAAGCCAGAGTCTCTGGCTTGAAAACCACCTTGGGTCTGACGGCGGCAATCATCCTTGCGGCATCCAGGGCACTGCCGGCCCGACCGCTCAGCAGCAACCAGGCCGCCAATACCAGGGCGCTACGGCCATAACCCAAGGCGCAACATACCAGTAGAGTACCTGAGGTGCGCAAACACTCGAGCCGCCTGACCGCTTCCAGGCAGTCCTGTTCATCCGGCAAGCATAAATCCAGCATGGGCATGGGCTGATACCATTTGAGCTTGCCTTCGGTCATCCCCCGAGCGGGTGTCAGCAAGGCCTTGCCCGAATAGGGAAAGGGCAACTCGGCGCAGAGATCCAATATGGCATCATATTGCTGCGCTTCACTCATGGTGGGCATGCGCCCGAGCCAAACCCCGGGCAGCACCTCTTGCGCCGCCACCTGGCCAGCGGTCCAGAAACGGATATTGAGCCAGGCAAACAAACGATAAGGTAACAACAGCCAGCAACTGGCGAAGCTGGGATGGCCCAGCTCACTCTTTTGAAAACCCGCGGCGGCAAACAGGAGATAATTGAGCGCCACCATGGCCAGCGCCAAGGCCAGCCAAAACAGCAGCATGCCAAAGAGACTCATGGGCCAGAGCAAGGCCGCAAGCAGCAGCAAGACGGCGCCCACGCCATAAGCCGCTGCCAGCTTGAGCCTGCAAGGTTCCCTCGCCAAACTCAAGCGGCTGAACGAATGTCGTGGCCACAGCCAGAGGCAGAACAGACCGGCCGCCAGCCCTGTGGGCAGGTCGATAAAATGATGTTGCCAGGTTGTCAGCACAGACAGGCCAATCAAGGCAAACCAGCCGTGGAGCAGATAACGCCAGGCGCCCTTGGCCCGCTGACTGTATTCACTCCAGAGCACCACCAAGAGGGCGATGTGCAAAGAGGGCGCCTGATTGAAAGGCTTATCAAACCCCATCAGGAGATCGAACAAACCACCAAAAACGCCGTCGAGCGGCGGGCGCTCAAAACTGAATTTAAGTGGCCAGATGAGAAAACAGCCGATACACAGAAGCTGTACGCTCAGCAGCCTGAGCCCCAGTCTGTCTATCCCCTTGCGGCTGAGGGGGAGCAGAAACGCCAGGCCGTAGAGAAGATCTATCGACCAGTAAGGCACTATGGTCCAGGGCCAGAGCGGAATGGCGTGCTCCCAGGAAAACACCAGACTGGGAACCTCACTTTGCTGCGAGGCATACCAATTGGCAAAACCATAGCTGGCAAAGAAAAACGGTGCCAACAAGGCCAGCCAAAGCAGGCCCCGGCGAATGGTGCCGACCTCGCGTCGACGGGCGGGCAGCTCAGGCATCAGTCGGCCTTACGCGCCATGGACACGGTAAATATGCCCCACTCATCCACTCTTTGAGTCAACTTGTGAAAACCGTTGGCTTTGGTCAGTTGATCCATCTCCTGCTGACTGCGGCGACGCATCACCCAAGGCTGCCCGTCTCTGTGGCTGGTCAGGGCCCGGCCGATGAATTCCAGCTGCGGATGCCAGGGCTGGCCCGTGTAGATAAGCAGGCCTCCGGGCGCCAGCGCCGCGGCAATACCCGCCAGGGAGCGGGACACCATCTCATTGTCACCAAACAGCTCGTAAAGGCCGGAGACTACCGCCAGGGTTGGCTTGGGCTCGACCGCCGCCAGCGAATCAAAGTCGAAGGCATCGCCCTTTTCAAAGCGTACTATGTCACTGAGGCCAAGCTCATCGATGAGAGCGCGGCCGTCGCGGATATTGATATCACTGTAATCACGCAGCAGCACAGAATCGGGCTTGATATCGCTGTTCGCCAGGCTCTCCAGCAGATAGCGGCCATGTCCGGCGGCCACATCCATCAAATGCAGCGGCTTTTCTTCCTTTCTCAGCGTCGACAGCGCCTGCGCCAGCAACTCTTCGATATGGCGTTTACGCTGGCGTATGCCGCGCCAGCCAATGGCATTGAGATATTGTTTGTCGACAAAACGGCCAAACTCCCCCTTGCCGGAGGGGGTGTTGCGATAGACATAGTCCAAGGTGCTGCCCGAGTCGAAGCCGCGCTCGAAACCCAGGGCGATACCCTCTGAGTATTTCTCCCCCAGTTTCATCACTGCGCGGGTGGCTTGCCAGTATTTGGCCTGCCAGGAAGCCTCGGGCAGAGGGGCGGCGAGCGATTCACTTTCGGCGCAGCTCGGGCCGAATTTATCTTGCTGCAACAAATTCACAGCCGCCTGTGGCGAGGCGATATTGGCCCGCAGGAAGCGTCTGATCCTGGCTATCGGGTCGGCCCGATCCAGCTCTCCCAGGGTGTCATGGTAAAAACCGGGCAGCAGGTGCAATTCTTTACGCTGGGAACCCAAACGCTCAAAAAACTGTTGCTGCGGCTGGCGCCGAACCACATAGTCGGCGCCCGAGATCAGTACCTGAGTCGGTACAGTAATCGCCTGGGCATTGGCCACCACCCTTTCGGCGGCATCATAGAGTCCCAACAACACATTGACCGAGATCGGCCTGGCGATCAGTGGGTCAGTCTCAAAGCTGTATTGTCTGGCGGGGTCATGGGTCAACAGCTTGGCCTTAACATAGCTGTTGACGAAAAAGTTGCCCTTGAGGTTCCTCAGCAGCTTGAGCCCAGGGATAGCAAAAGGCACATAGAGCTTGACGCTGAAGGCCGGCGACGCCAGCACCAGCGCACGAATAGAAGGCGCATAGTCATGCACCCAGGTGCTGGCCAGCACGGCGCCGACACTTTGGGCCACCACACACAGCTGCTCTTGGCTGAAACCATGTTTGCGCTCTATGTGTTCCACAAAGGTCTGAATGTCGCGGACACTGGTACCGAAGGAGGGGCTGTCGCCTCTGGCGCCCGGTGATTGCCCATGACCACGGGCGTCCCAAGCGAAAAAAGCCTGCTCAGGCAGCGCCAATTCATCCACCAGGTGCGCCATTCGACCACCGTGTTCATGACCACGGTGAAACAGCAACACGGCCCCGGGATCCTCTTGTTCATTGGTTTCCAGCGCCGGCCAGAAACGATAAAACAGCTGGAATCCATCATGGGTAGTAAAAAAGTGTTCCTCGGGTACCCTTGCGGCATTATCCATATAATTCATTCCTTTGATAAACAACTTAACTTGCGCTCTCACCCTGCTTCAAACCGGATTTTACCCGATTGAATATGGTCAGGCAGAGTAACAGGATAACCAATGACAAAATCAAATTGAGCCAGAATGGTGTCAACCAACCCAAGGCGACGGCCAGCCCCAGAATACCGAAGACAAACGCGCGATCGCTCTTGCCCATGGGGCCATCATAGCGGCGCTCGGCTCCCACCATCAGGCCGAGCACCCCGGCGTATTCACTGGCAATGGCCAGTAAGGTCAGGGCGATCACCAGCGCAGGTTCCACACCACCGAGCAAGGCAAAAGGCAGATAGAGTATCGCATCCGAAACAATATCGGCGAGCTCATTGAGGTAGGCGCCGAGACGAGATTGCTGCCCAAACTCGCGGGCCAACATGCCATCTATGGCATTGAGCGCCATTCTTTTCAGCATCCAAATCGGGATGAGGGCAAAGAGCCAAGGATGAGGCCAGATAAGCAACAGGGTTCCCAGCAGTATAGAACCCAGCGCCGCCAATACCGTGACTTGATTGGCGCTGACGCCGCGCTGATACAGACGGGTAACCAGTGGCCTCAGTAGGTCCTGAAAGCGGGATTTCAACTGATAAACAGACAAACTCATTGGCTACAACATCCTAATCGAGAAAGAAAAGTTCTCACAGTCATCCTTGAATCTCGCGCAAATGACCAAAGTGCACTATGCCTGATTTTTAATATGCTTCAAAGTGCTTGAGGGAAAAAGCCGCGGCTGAATCACGACTCAACCGCAACGCCTCCGACAAGGGGAAAATGCCACTGCACCTCTCTGTATCCAGTCTATTGATTCTCTGCTTCGATTGGCTTTAGGGTTAAAGCCAAATGTTCCAGCTGATAGATAGCCATGAATGGCCCAATCAAGTTGCCAAGCCCCAATAGGCATTTGGAATAGCCAGCGCTGACGTTCATTCAACCAAAATAAATACAACAAATTGATACTTTTAATAATTTAAGCAGACTAGCGTTTCAGACAACCAAACACAGCCCCGCGCCCAGGATGGTGTAGACATAGTGTTTCACTCACCTTCTATTATGCTCAAAAAGGATTAACCAAAATTAATTCAGCATTCCACCCAAGTTATGCTGCAATAGGCTCAAGTTAAACCCACTTTGAGACCCTTGGTTCACCACTATGGAACTTTTGCTCGACCCACACATATGGATCGGACTCTTTACCCTTATCATCCTCGAGATAGTTCTCGGCATAGACAACCTGGTATTTATTGCCATTCTGGTTAAAAAACTCCCTCAACATCAAAGAGACAAAGCCCGGGTCATAGGCCTGTCGCTGGCTCTGTTGATGCGCCTTGGCCTGTTGGCCGTGGTGTCCTGGCTGGTCACCCTCAACCAACCTTTATTCAGCCTTGCCAATTTCAGTTTTTCCGGACGGGATCTGATCCTGATATCCGGGGGGCTGTTCCTGCTGTTCAAGGCCACCAGTGAACTGCATGAACGGCTGGAGTCCAAAGAGCCGGAAATTGGCCAGAAAGTCGCCTACGCCGGCTTTGGCATAGTTGTGACCCAGATACTGGTGCTGGATGCGGTATTTTCCATCGACTCTATCATTACCGCGGTCGGTATGGTGGATGAGCTCTGGGTAATGATGACAGCCGTAGTGGTGGCCATGACTGTGATGTTGCTGGCTTCCAAACCGCTGACTCGCTTTGTCAACGCACACCCAACCGTAGTGGTGCTCTGTCTCAGTTTCCTGCTGATGATAGGTTTCAGCTTGGTGGCCGAAGGCTTTGGTTTCCATATTCCCAAAGGTTATCTGTATGCCGCCATAGGTTTCTCCATCATGATCGAGTTCTTCAACCAGTTGGGGCAACGCAGGTTCGAACAACGTGAGGCCCGTAAACCCTTGAGGGACAGGACAGCCAACGCCATCTTCAAGTTGATGGGCGGCAAGAAGCAGTTTGAAGAAATTGAAGAAGATGAAGAGTTGCCCGA
This sequence comes from Shewanella chilikensis, assembly GCF_037953065.1. Lineage (NCBI taxonomy): Bacteria > Pseudomonadati > Pseudomonadota > Gammaproteobacteria > Alteromonadales > Shewanellaceae > Shewanella > Shewanella chilikensis. Next base: position 3,857,714 of record NZ_CP149966.1, read on the forward strand.
AGACGAGCGCGCCCTGAGCAAGTGCTTTGGTGAAGATGAACGCAACATGGTCGGTGAAGTGCTGACTCTGGCCGAGCGCAGCATCAAGAGCATTATGACGCCGCGTGCCGAAATAAGCTGGGTTAACCTCAGCCACAGCCCCGAGCAGATAAAACAGCAACTGCTTAGCGACAGTTTCAGCCAGTATCCCCTGTGTGACGGCGACATAGACAAGGTCGTGGCGCTGGTCAGTGCCAAGGAGTTGCTGGCAGTCATAGAACAACAACGGCCGCTGCAGAGTCTGCGCCCCGGCCACAAGCCGGTAATAGTGCCGAAAAGCATCAGTGTGTTCCGTTTGTTGGAAGAGCTGAAACGCGCCAAGGCCGACATGGCACTGGTCACCGACGAATTCGGAGCGCTATTGGGACTGGTCACAGGCCACGACATTCTCGAAGCCATAGTCGGCGAACTGCCTCAGGAAGATGAGGCCGAAGAGATCCGCATCGATGGTGATGGTTGGCGCGCTCGCGGCAGTATAAATTTGCATCAGTTGGAGAAGCTACTGGGCTGCGACGAACTCGAGAGCCATAATCACGAGTACGTCACCCTGGCGGGCATGTTGCTGGCGCGCTTTGGCCGGATCCCGGAAGCAGGTTGCGTGCTGACTATAGAGCCCTGGCGCTTTGAGGTAACGGCGATGAATCAACACCAGATAGCCGAAGTCAAAATAAGCCATCTAGAGCAGCAAACTGACAACAGCCCTGCCAGCGAAGGCCCCTATCCAACACTGGCAGAAACCTGATCCACAAGCGCCGATAGCCAAGCCAAATCTGCGGCTATCGGCGCTGTTTTACTACAACCAGCCTATCCCCCTCACTTGTTGATCACCTAACTCTTTCGGGCGCTGCGGCTCTATCAGACAATTCCCAAACTTAAGTAGTCGTCCGTGAATAATTAGACAAACCCAAGCCGTGAACGCGATAATCCCTCCCCAATATCACTTTTATCAGACATTTTCGGTTCAAAGAGCACTAAGAGTATGAAGAAACGCTTCTGCCTTCCATGGATAGCAATAATGATGATACTGGCCAGCCCTGCTCTGTCAGCGGCCAATGCAGAGCAATTCTCCCGCTTACTTAAAGGAGCCGAAAGCCAGCTCTATTCACTGCCGCAAAGGTCGCAGGCTCAACTGTACGAAATGGAAAGCGGACAACTCAAAGACCTGCCCAAGCCCCTGCTGACCCGTTTTTACCTGACCAAGGCGACAGTATCTCTACTGCTGCATGAGATCCCCGCTGCCGAGCAAGCAGCCCAAGAGGGCCTGAAACTGGCAGTTCCGGGAACCAGCGAACATACCCTGCTGGAGCTAAGACTGGTACAGGTGATGTTGCAAACCGGCAAGGTCACCCAGGCCATCAGCGAGTTGCAAAAGATTATAGATAGTCAGCAAAATTCCGCCGATAAGGCGGTGCAGGCCGAAGCCCTGCTGCTGAAGAGCAAGGCGCTTGAACAACAAGGCAAGCTGGATGCATCCTATGCCAGCCTGATGCTGTCGTTGGACGCCGCCGAACAAAGCCGGGACAAGGAGTTGCTGGAGCGGATCTCCTTTGGCATGGGCCACCTCCTGGTGCGCCTTAACGGCTTTGAGCGCTCGGAAAAACTGCTTAACAACGCATTCAAATTCTTCAAGGACAGAAGGATGTCCTACAACCAGATGCTGGTGCAATTAGAATTGGCTCAGTTGGCCGAGCAGCAGGGACAGACTGAAATAGCCATAGATAGATACCAAGCAGCGCTGGAACTGGCCAGAGTATTGGGATACGGCCTGTATCGCTTTCGTATCAATGTGGAACTGGCGCTGAAATATCGGGATTCCGGGGATGTGTCGTCCATGGCAAAGCACCTGCAACTGGCCGACAAGCTGCAATATCGCGAGACTTCAACCCTCTATACCAGTCGCTTTCAACTGCTCAAGGCCCAAGAGTTACTCAACAAGCATAAGTACGCCGAAATGGCCGTCTATGTAGACCCTCTGCTTATCAGCCTAGCGAAGGAAAAAGCCTTGTTGCGCTCTCAGATAGAGCTGTTAAAGGTCAGTGCCGAAGGTTTTGCCGGATTAGGTAATTTCAAGCGCGCTTACGAAGTATTGGAGCAATACCAACAGCGTTTCGCCGCATACAGCTCCAAGGAGTTGGTCAGCAATCTGGATCGCCAACAGTTACTATTTAACTTAGAGCGCCTCGAATTTGAAAATCAGGATCTCAACTGGAACAATGTGCTGCAAAAGCTGGAGCTGGAAACCAACCGCACTACCTTGAATCAGCTCAATATCATCAGCAGCATCATCCTGTTGCTGCTGTTGCTGGCCACTATCATTATTCTCTGGCTCAATCGCTCACGCTTGAAGTGGGGCCTGCTGGCCAAGACAGACAGTCTCACCGGCCTCTATAACCGCCGTTATCTGGCTGGTTGGTTGCTGTACCATCAGGCCTTAGAGGAGCAAAACCAGGAGTCGCAACCTAAGTGGCGCACACTGCTTGCTCGGCTGAAATCACTGTTGTTGCCGGCCAAAGTCCAGCGCAACCATGGCCCACTGGCGTTAATCACACTCGACATAGATAGCTTCAAAAAGGTTAATGACACTCATGGCCACAATAACGGCGACCGAGTGCTGATCGAACTGGCCAAGGTGATGAAAGCCTTGCTGCGGAAGGATGATCTACTGGCTCGGGTTGGCGGTGAAGAGTTTATGTTATTGCTGCCCAATACCGGCTTGAATGACGCTGTGACTGTTGCCGAAACCCTGAGGCAAAGCGTGGCCGAGCACATATTCACCCTGGAAAATGGCGAGCCACTGAGGCTCACCGTCAGCCAGGGGGTGGCTTTGGACGCCGACGGTTGCCAAAGCTTCAGTCAACTGACTGATACTGCGGATAAACTTCTTTATCAAGCCAAGCAGCTTGGGCGTAATCGAGTCGAAAGTGAGCTGGCACAGGACTCAGAAGCCAACGCAGTTTGAATTCAGGCGTTTGTCTGCGAGCCGCCGCCATTCCAGCTGCCATCGCGGCGCGCCTGATACTCACTGACCATGGCCTCCACTGCCGCCTCGTCGAAAGGACGTAAGCCACTGAGTACCAAGGTCTTACGTCCGGTTCCTACCTGCTTATCATCACTGATAAGCGCGAAATCCAGCGTCACATCACCGCGTTTGCCATCGACTTTGAGATTGCTGTTAATCAGCTCCAGTTTAACCTGCTCAAACTCCAGGGTGTCCAGTTCAAAACCCATGCTTTCATAGATAACCAAGGGCCGCGCCGGATTGATGGTGACCTGATGCTCGCGCATCAAAGGCACCAAAACATGGGTAAAGTTGAGGCCGGAAAAAGCCACATAACTGCGGACAAATGACTCCAGTTGCCGCTCGCAGTGGCGCGTTTCACCTTCGCGATGGACATTCAGGTAGCGTTTGCCGCGCTCATCTTCTATCGCCAGCTCGGCCCCCTGATTGCCGGGAAAATGCAGACATACGCCGTCCCCGACCATGCCTTCAAACTTGAACAGCATCCGGCGGCTGAGGCCATAATCGTTCAACACCAGGGCAAACAGCAGATCGCCGGGAACGCAAAATCGTTTGGCATCTTCATCATGGATAGGATTGAAATCCCCTGCTACTCCCTTGGCAAAATCACTGGCCTGCTTACGGCCTATGGTTATTTGGTTATTTTCTCTTTTAAAATAATCAACTAGAAACATCTTGTTCAAACACTCACAAAGCCAAGGCTAACCGGAATAAAAAGGCCTACCAGTTTAACCGCCTTTTGACAAATAACTCACCCGATCTGTTGGCTTTGGCTTCCGGCCAAGGTTAGCCGCTCAAAAATCAAGCAATCGCACTTCAGCGACTTTATCCGAAAATAGTTCCAAGCTCTGCTGGATAACTCAAATACAGCCTTACTACTTTGCTCAAAAGATCAAAAGCTTACTTTGTAAAGCCAGTTTTTCAGGCAAAACCTCAACAATAACAACTCGGTTTACAGATGCTGACATTTGTTAATTTTGATCACAACAATAAATGCAAATCGTTTGCATTTATTAAATCAATTGCTAGAATTCGCCCGATTTCAACAACAGTAACATCACAACGGGAACCAAGATGATCAAGAAAACTCTCATTGCCAGTGCGCTACTGACTGCCCTGTGCGGCCCACAGGCATTCGCCTCGGACGAGACTCAGGAGCTGCGCAAAATCATCGAACAGCAACAAAAGGTCCTCAAGGATCTGGAGCGTCGTCTGGCAGAAACCGAAAAGCGTCAGCAACAAACTGCCGAGCGTGTCGAACAAACCGCTGAGCGGGTTGAACAGACCGCCGAGGTGGTAGATGCCACCCCGCAAAAAACCGCCACCACTATCGGCGGCTATGGTGAGCTGCACTACAACAACATAGACAACAAGCTGGGCGAGGATAAGAAAGAGTTCGACTTCCACCGTTTCGTGCTCTTCTTCGGCCATGAGTTTACCGAAGACACCCGTTTCTTCTCCGAGCTGGAAGTGGAGCACTCCATCTCAGGCGATGGTCAAAATGGCGAAGTCGAGCTGGAGCAGGCCTACATAGAGCACGACTTCAATGAAGCCCTGACTGCCAAGGCGGGTCTGTTCCTGATGCCGGTTGGCATCATCAATGAAACCCACGAGCCACCGGCATTTTATGGTGTCGAGCGTAACCCGGTTGAGAAAGACATACTCCCGGCTACCTGGTGGGAAGCGGGTTTGGCAATGAATATCCAGGCAGCTCCCGGCCTGGCCTTCGATGCGGCCGTGACCTCGGGCCTGAATGTCCCTACTACAGGTAAAAATGCCTATAAGCCAAGAAGCGGTCGCCAAAAGGTTTCCGAGGCCAAGGCTGACGATCTGGCCTATACCGGCCGGGTGAAATACACAGCCGTTCCCGGTCTGGAGCTGGCTGCCACGGTTCAGTACCAATCTGATCTGACTCAAGGCGAAGCCAATGTAGACACTGCCTCAGCCCTGATGTGGTCGGCGCACGCCATCTACAACATAGAAAACTTCAGCATCAGAGCCCTCTACGCCGAGTGGGACATAGATGGATTTGAAGCCGAAGCCCTGGGCCGCGACAAGCAAAATGGCTGGTATATAGAGCCATCCTACCGCTTTAACGAGCAGTTCGGTATCTTCGCCCGCTACAACGAATGGGACAATAATGCCGGTGACAATCAAGATACCAAAGAAACTCAAACCAATGTAGGTATCAACTACTGGTTGCACGAGAATGTGGTGTTCAAGGCCGACTACGAAAAACGTGGCGGCAAATCTGACTCAGATGGTTTCAATCTGGGTGTAGGTTATCAGTTCTGATGATCTTTGGGTGCCCTCTGGGGCGCCCTCATTGAGGCACTTATGAAGACCCTTATTGCACTACTCTCACTGTTTTTGCTGCCACTCACTCAAACCCAGGCGGCGCAAAGCGTTTACCAAAGCCCGGCAGACTTTGTCACCCAGGCCTTGGGAAACCAAAGTAAAGGTCAAGCAAAAGCCAAAGTTTTTTGGTTCAGCGCCGAGCAACGCCAGGTCATAGAAGAGATACTGGCCCACGATTTTCGGCCGCTGCGTACCCGCTATTGGCAGCAGGGAGACGACACTGTCTGGATTCTGGAGGAAATTGGCAAAGAAGCGCCAATCACTGTGGGCATTCATGTGCGCCATGGGCAGATTTATCGCACCAAGGTGCTTATCTACCGCGAGAGCCGCGGCGATGAGGTCAGGCACGACTTCTTTACCGATCAATTTAAATCGGCGACACTCACAAAAGATAAACAGCTGGACAAACATATAGATGGCATTACCGGGGCAACACTTTCCGTCAGGGCCCTGACCAAACTGGCCCGTATCGCCCTATATCTTGATCGGCAACTCAGCCTGCAAAACACAGTGAGCCCAGATGACACGTAAACATCCGGACTTTCGAGTCCGTCTCCTGCGCACCCTGCGCCCCTGGCACAAACGTATTGGCATCAGCAGCAGTGTGCTTGTGTTGCTGCTGACACTGACCGGCCTGGCCTTGAATCACAGCCGTGAGCTGAACCTATCCCAAGGCGTGCACTGGCAATGGCTGCAAGACTATTACGGCATTGGCGCCCCGGAAGATTTCAAAATCTGGCAAGCCCAGCCGCTGGCGGGCAGCAGTCAGGGGCAGGCCTGGATAGGCGGCACACCGCTAGCCGAGCAAACAGATGAAATACTGGCCATGGCTCCCTTTGAAGACAAGTGGCTGCTGCTGACCCAAAACAGTTTGACGATTTTGAGCCAGGATCTTGCTGTGCTGGAAACCCAAACCGAGCTGACAGGTTTGCCGCCGCAGATAAACGCCTTGGCGGTCGAGCCCGGCAATGTCTGGCTAAAAACACCCCGGGGCCAATATCGCAGCGACAGCGAACTGCTGGACTGGCAAGCGGCCACCAGCCTGGTGACCCTCCCCTGGATAAAACCACTCGAAGGGGCAAAGATACAAACGCAGCAATTGCTCGGAGATATTCGCGCCAGCCGCCTGTCCTGGCACAGGGTTCTTCAGGATCTGCACAGCGGCCGGATCTTCGGCGCTGCCGGCAGTTATCTGATGGATCTGGCGGCGATCGCCTTATTATTACTGTCTGTGAGCGGCCTGATCATTTATTTAAAACAGAAGCGCTGAAATCAAGCCAGCTATGATGCCTGCCCGGGCTCGTGTGAGCTCCCGGCCAGAGTATCGGGCGCGAGCAACTGCAGACTGGCAAACTCACGGTACAGCGGGCTGGTTTGCATCAACTCGCTGTGGCTGCCACTGGCCAATAATCGCCCCCGCTCCAGCACCAGAATACGGTCGGCATTGAGCACTGTCGCCAACCTGTGGGCTATGATGAGAGTGGTTCGTCCCGCCATCAACTCATCCAAAGCCTGCTTGACCTTGACTTCACTGACCGCATCCAGGGCACTGGTGGCTTCATCGAGCAGCAGTAAAGGCCTGCGGGCCAAGATCGCGCGGGCAATGGCAATTCGCTGCTTTTGACCACCGGAAAGGCACACGCCACGCTCACCCAAATAGGTATCATACCCCTGGGCAAACTCACTGATAAATTCATGAGCTCTGGCGCCTTTGCAGGCGGCAACCACTTCTTCCAGGCTGGCCTCCGGGCGGCCATAACGCACATTTTCCAGCACACTGGTGGCAAAGATCACCGACTCCTGGGGCACCAGGGCAAACTGTGCCCTCAGGCTCGCCAATGATACAGAAGCGATATCGACGCCATCGAGCAGAATGCGGCCGCAACTCGGCTGATAGAAACGCTGCAGCAACTGAAACAACGTACTCTTGCCGGCGCCGCTGGGCCCAACCAGAGCCACCCGTTCACCGGGTTGAATATGGATATTGAGATCCTCAAGCACTGCTGCACCCTCATCATAGGCAAAACTCAGCTGCTCTATTCTGAGTTCTCCCTTAAGCGGACTGGGCAGCGCCAGCGGCTTGGCCGGCTCGGCAATATTTGCCTTGGACTCGGCCAGCTCCATCAAGCGTTCACTGGCACCGGCAGCCCGCTGAATATCCCCTATCACTTCGCTTATGGTGGCCACGGCGCCAGCCACCATCATGGCGTAAAACATGAATGCCGACAGCTCACCGGCGCTGACCGCACCGGCCATTACGTCTCTGGCCCCCACCCAGGTCACAGCCACTATGGCACCGATAGTCAGCAACATGACAGAGGAGATCAACGCCGAGCGATAACGGATGCGGCCACTGGCAGCACGCATCACCGCCGCCAGGTAGCCGTCAAAATTGTCGCGATCGCGAGCCTCGTGACCATAGGATTGTACCGTGTGGATCTCATGCAAGGTTTCATCCACATAGGCACCGAGATCGGCGACACTGTCCTGACTGGTGCGCGCAAGCTTGCGCACCCGCCGCCCAAGCAAACCTACAGGCACCAACACCAGCGGCACGGCCAGCAGCACCAAGGCCGTGAGCTTGATGCTGGTAAAAGCCATCATCACCAAGCCACCTATAGTGGTCACTGAAGATCGCAGTGCCATCGACAGGCTAGAACCGATAACTGTCTGCAACAGAGTACTGTCGGCGGTGAAACGGGAGATGATTTCCCCGGTGCGCAAGCGGGCGAAAAACACCGGGCTTTGTTCCAGTAACCTGTGATACACCAAGCGGCGAATATCGTTGCTGACTTTCTCACCGAGCCAGGTCATCAGATAAAAGCGGCAGAACACGGCCACGGCACTGACCAGGGTGATCCCCAGAATAAACAACACAATTTCGTTGAGGCGGCCCGAGTTGTCGGCCATAAAGCCCTCATCCACTATCAAGCGAACCCCTTGCCCCAGAGCCAGCCAGGCCAATGATCCCAGCAGCAAAAACAGCAGCGCCAGGGCAACCCGCAAACGATAAGGCTTAAGAAAGCTCAGGATCCAGGGCAGGATCCGAGCCGAAGCGATTTGAGGAGCAGACAATAGAAAATCCAGACAGTGACTATTAATCAGGATTGTGGCGCCAAAGCGCCGATGAGTCCAGTTCAGGCAGACACAGCCTTGGGCGTTCCATGGTGACCATCACGCATCCAGTTGACATCCAACAACTCGGCACCGCTGAGACTGAACGCCTGGCCAAAACCTTTGACATAGAGACCGCGCTCGGGCACCAGCTTAAACAGGTTGAAATCGGTCAATGCCGCCAGGTTATCTATCATCTCACCGAAGCGCCCGGACAGCACCTGTACCCCTTTGGCAAAGCTTGGGCTGTCTCTTGCTATCAGTTCGGCAGCGGCATCAAAGGTCAAGCGACGGCGGGCAAACACGCTGCGCGCCTCGGCTTCGTCTTCCACCAGCATCACAGATACCCGCGGTGACTGTTTGAGATTAATACCGTGACGCGCCAGATCGCTTACCAGAATATAGAAGCCATCATCGGCCAGCGCGAACGGCGCATAGCTGGCATTGGGGACCCCGCTGGCATCCTGGGTCGCCAACTGCAAGGTAGTGCGCCCCTGTTTAAACTCTTCAATTTCCGGCAGCAGTTTTTCCTGCAGGCGTTGGTTCTCACTGGTCATATTTCCCCCTTTTTTGCTGTCACTTCACCACGGTGACGCCAGTCGGCAAACAGTGCCAACTGTGGCGGCAGCAGCTTGCGTTGTTGATCCCGGCCCAGATAGACCTTAAAAACGATGGCGCCATCAGGGCCAAAGAAGTTAATCGAATGGCTTTCAGTGCCCCGAAATGGACGACTTATCAAAGCGATGGCACTGAAATTCTCCAATTTCAGATGGCCATGCAGGCCATCTCCCTTGCTGTAGAGGTTAAAGTAGCCATGAGCCGTCTTTCCCTTGGGGAAGTCGCCTTTAAATTCAAATATCTGCCCGGCAACTGTGACTATGGTGGTCAACTTGCCCCACTCAGGCAGTGCCTGCAACAGGGCTTCCAACCATTCCAGCGGCAAGAATTGCTGCTGCTCGGCCGGTAATGCCTGCACCACCTCAAGCTCAGAAATCCCAAGATTGGCGGCGGCATCGGCCGGCAACCATTCAGGGTGTTCCAGCATGGCGGCGGCTATCTGCAGGCGGCCAGCGGCCGCCCTTGTTGTATCGCTTATCTGCATCTGTTGCTCCATCAGAAACGGTAACGGGCCGAGAGCTTGAAGTTGCGCCCTTGATCCATCAGGGTTTGCCAGGCTTGGATGTATTCTTCATCGCCAATGTTTTCAATGGCAAAGTCGACTCGCAGTCCTTCGAAGGCCCCCATGGCAGGCTCCCAAGCCAGATACACATCCCATAGGGTGTAGTCCTGGTAGCGGTTAACCGGGTTGTTTTCAGGCACCCTGTCTTGACTGGCGTTATAGCTGACCCGGGTCCCCAGCTTCATATCGCCCGCCATGATCCCTTGCGATAAGTCGAGCACCAGCTTGTTGGCCGGAATATTGGCCAGATAACCTCCGTCATGCCTGTCCTTGCCTTCAGTCTGACCATAGCTGAGTGATAAGCGGGTCTGATTGATACGATACTTCCCCGTCAGTTCGAAACCGGTCAGCCTGGCCTTGTCGACGTTATCCCAACGGGTATTCTGCTCAAGCCTGGGAATACCATGCAATGGATTGGTCACCCGCTGCTCAATAAAGTCATCGACATCGTTTCTGAATACACTCAAGCTCAGCGCCAACTCATCGTTGCCCGCCAGCTCAGCAAAGCGCATATCGGCCTTCAGTTCCTTGTTCTTGGCCTTTTCAGCCTTGAGGCTTTCATTGACCTCGAAGGTATTACACAGGCCGTTGGGCAAGAAATTGGGGATGGATGGAATACAATAGTGAGTGCCGCTGGAGTACATCTCCTCCACTGATGGCGCGCGGAAGGCTTCATCGTAACGGGCACTGAGTGTCAGCCATGGCGCTGTCTTCCACACCAGTGCCAACGAGGGAGACAAAGCATCGTCATCACTGGAATGACCCAGGTTATTGCTTTCGTTTTCAAAGCTGTCGTAACGCAGCGCCGGATCCAATGACCAGTTTTCCCCCAGGGCGATATTGGCGGCCACGAAAGCGCCCCACACCCGAGACTCACCATCTATGTTGCCGGGACGCTGACCGCTCTGGCCGCTGTCATCACGGAAGGTTTCTATCTGGTCGCGGTAGCCATCCAGACCATAGGTTAATTTGAGCCCCTGCCATTGACTGCGATTGGCGATACTGAACCCCAGGGTTTCATATTCTGTGGTGTCGAACTGGCCCTTGGTCAGGCGATTCTCATCATAATCTGTCTTGTTCCAGTAGAACTTGGCATCCAGATCCAGCAAGGCATTGCCCCTTGGTGCCAGGCTGTAGTCCAGGGTCAGGTTGGAATCTTTGCTGTCACGGCGCACCAGAGGCACACTATTGCTGACACCTGTGGCCGGATTGCTGGGCACGGCCTCGGAGATCTCATTGATCCTGCCGGAAAGCTGCAGCCTTTGTGCCTCGTCCAACTGCCAACCGAACTTGGCCAAACCACTGCGGCTGCGGCTGGCGCTGTTTTCCAGGGTATTGTCATTACCGGCCTTGATATTGTCGCCGTCGCTGTAGCTGCCGTTCAGCAACCAGTCGATACTGCCCTTGGCACCATAAATGGCACCACTGCTCTTGCTGCGCTGGCCATTGGCTTCATAACCTTGCTTGAGATAACCACCAAAGCTCTGGCCTTCGTCGAGCATCTCTCTTGCCGACTTGGTATTTTGTGATACCACGCCACCTATGGCGCCACTGCCCCAAAGGCTGGAAGCCGGGCCGCGTACCACCTCGATAGAACTGAGCAGCTCAGGATCCATAAAGAAGGTGCCTCTATGGCCAGCGCTGGTGTTTTGCCTGGCACCATCTATGGTCTGCAATACTCTCTGGCCACTGAGGCCACGAATTTCCACCTGTTGGGCAGACGCCCTGGGGCCATTGGCGATATTGATGTTGGCTTCCGTTTTGAGCACTTCGGCCACCGAGTCGCCCTGCTTCTCGGCCAACTGCTCTTCGCCGACAACCACTGCACTGCGGCTGGACTCAGAGACTTTCTCCTGAATGCGGGTAGCACTTACCAGCACTTCATCAAATTCAGCTGTTTTTACCTGCTCGGCAACAGCGGCCAAACTCAGGAGGGGAGTCCCCAATGCCAGAGTAATAGCCATAACCAGCGGCTTTCTATTCATCATCTTTGCTCCTCAAACAGATTATCAGGCTGTATCTCCAGCCTTTCTCATGGGAGTGGCATTACTGAAAATAAATTGAGCCCAGGGGCAAACAGCAAGCCCGGGATAACACCACTTACGCCGGCACTCTAGCTTAACTTTAGAAGATGATCAAATAGTAATTATTATCATTTGCAATATTATTTACTCTAATATATTTTAATCTGAAGAAAGGGAAAGTTACTCGGGAAGCCAAGCCATTTGTCGGTACGAAATGCGGTGCTATTCAAACGGTAAAAGCTAGCCAAGCGGTAAAAACTGGTTAGGCAGTAAAAGTAGGAACCATGGAATGGTGGCGGCTCAGGGACAGAGCCGACCCAAAACAGAACAGCATTGAGCCTTACGGGTCCTTGCTTAGTTGAATTTGAACATTCACCCGCAGCAACAAGCGGTTGTAAACAGGAGTAACGGCGTGACCCCCAAGCGTTATTGTGGTTTTGCGCTCATGGCATTGTCACTTCAGAGTGCGGTATTGGCCTCTCAGACAGCCACCCCAGATCCTTTGGTAATGCCCACCAAGGGCGGTTTGCAGCTGAGTTTCAGCGCAGCCCCTGCTGCAGCGCCCCAAACTGCCTCTGCCCAGACTCAAAACCAGGCTGCTACCGCCGAAAGCCACCCCGCGGCAAAGGCCCCATCCGCTAAGCATAAAGAAGCTGAACATAGCGAACCTCAATATAAAAAACCGTTGAAACAGAATGTGGCAAACCCTGAGTCGCCAAAGTCTGAGCAACCAAAGTCTGAGCAGCTAAATGCCAAACCTGCCAAAGCGAGTCAGAAACAAGCCTCAAAGATGAGTAAGCCACAACCGACTCAGGAAAAACCGCGAGAGAGAGAAGATAAATCTGAACCGAAACACGCCTCAACAACTCAGCAAGAAGAGCCTGTGCCCCATGAGGAAAAGCCGGGCATTCCTTCGTCGCCGGTTCTAACAGCCACCACCTCAGGGCTGAATCACACAATAGAGCTGGCTGAGCCTGTTTTTGCCAGCCCGCCGACGCCACCGAACTACCCCAGACTCGCCCGCAAGCGGGGCTTTGAGGGCACGGCTCTGGTAGACATCATCTTTGATCATCAAGGCAAAACCCAAAATGCCCTGCTCGTCAGCAGCTCAGGTTATGCCATTCTGGATGAAGCGGCATTGACCGCCGTACACCACTGGCAGTTCAGCATTCCTTCCCAAGCCTCAGCCACCCGTTTCAAAGTCAGGGTGCCGGTTCGCTTCGCCCTAAACTAACAGTTGGAGACACGATGGAATTAAGTTTGTATCAAAGCCTGCACCAGCAACTTGGTGCTCTTACCTGGCCTTTGTTCATCTGCGCCTTTCTGACCCTGATGATATTGCTGGAGCGCTTTGCCATCTTGTTGCCGAGCCTGTTCAGGCGCCAATCCTGGCTCGGCGAATTGCGCAGCGGCACACTGGATGAAAGCTGTGACAGCCTGCTTGAACGCCTGAAAGATAACCGGGGACTGATTTCCTGCGGTGCCCGCCATTTGCTGAGGCAGGCCGCACAACCCAAGGCGCTGCGGGAAGAGTTGTTGTCACTTTGGCTGGCAAAGGAGAAACGCAAACTCCACGCCGGGCTCAAGTTGCTGCAATACATAGGTGCCATCAGCCCGCTTCTGGGTTTGCTCGGCACTGTGCTGGGGCTTATGGAGATGTTCAACGATATTGGCGCCAATCAGAGTGACAGTATCACTCCGGCCTTGTTGGCCTCAGGCTTGGGATTAGCCATGTACACCACAGCCGCCGGCTTGTTGATCGCCGTACCCGCACTGTTGGGCGCGCAGCTGTTCGGACTCTGGGCCGAGCGCTCAGTGGCCTCCTGCGCCCATGTACTGAATCATCTCAACCTTTGGCTGGAAGGGGTTCCACTGCAGGGCGAAGACAATGATTACGCTGCTTTTAACCTGAGCAAACTCAGTCAAATCAACGACAAGCGCCGCCTTCCGGAGCCGCTGTCATGATTGAAATTAAGAAAGAGCATGGCCTGGATAGCGGCCTGGATCTAACCCCCTTGATAGACATCATCTTCATTGTGCTGGTGTTTTTGCTGCTCACAGCCAACCCCAAGTTATTGAGCCTGCCGATTGAAGTGCCGGATAACAGCGCCACCACTTTGAGCCCGCAAGCGCAGACTCAGTTGACGGTAAGCGTGTTACCCCAGGCGCCGTTCTGGGCGCTCAACGAACAAAAATTTGCCCGGTTCGACGCGTTCGAGCAGGCACTGACTCAGGCGCTGGCCGACAATCCCGAACTGACCTTAATAGTGGCCGCCGACAAGGAGGCAAGAGTCCAGCCGCTGATGCAGCTGCTGAGTCTGCTGCAGCGGCTGGAAATAAGCCAGACCCGGGTCCTGATGGAACCCTAAACAACTGATGAAACCTCAGACACAAGTCTGTGGCGATGAGTCCCTGAATTATTTTGGAGCTAGAATGAAAAACTCTCTTATCTTCCTCTGTGGCCTGCTCGCCATGCCGCTTTTTGCCGCAGAAGAGCCCCCCAAGCGAGTGATCAGTGCCGGTGCCGGCGTCACTGAATTGGTACTGGCATTGGATGCCGCCCCACAACTGGTGGCTGTCGACGCCAGCAGCGCCCTGCCAGGAACGCTGAAACTGCCAAGACTCGGCTACCACAGAATGCTTTCAGCCGAGGGCATATTGGCGCAAAAACCGGATCTCCTGATTGGCACCTCTGTGATGGGACCGGCCAGCAGTATAGAGCTGGTAAAACAGGCCGGTGTGCCGGTTATCACCCTGAATGCGGCCGATACCGCCGAGCAACTGCAGCAAAATATTCTCACTCTGGGAAAGGCTCTGAATAAGGAAAAAGCCGCCACCGAACTGGCCAATACCCTGGGTGACAGGTTACAGCAATTGGCGCAATCAGCGGCCAAATTCGAACATCCACCCAGAGTCATGTTTATGTTGTTGCAGTCAGAGCGTCCCGCCAGGGTCGGCGGCGCCGATACGGCCGCCGATATCATTATCCAGCTGGCCGGTGCCACCAACGCCGCCGACTTCAGCGGCTACCGCAGCCTGTCTCAGGAAGGCATTCTGGCGCTCAAGCCAGAGCTGATTTTACTCTCAAGCGCCAGCGAGCAACCCGAACCTCAAGCCGATAAGCTACTGAAGAGCATGCCGCTACTGGCCCATACTCCGGCCGGAAAAGCCGGTTTGATCCGGGATCTTCAACCTCAGGCATTGCTCGGGGGATTGGGTATCTCCGCCATTGAAGCGGCCGAATCCCTGAATCAGGAACTGCTGGAGCAATAATCATGGCTGCCGTGCTGCCCCCCCACCACCATCCCTGGCTCTGGCCAGGACTCGCCAGCCTGCTGCTGTTTTCCGCATTGCTCTCGATAGCAACCGGACCTGTAACCATAGGCTTGAGCGATATAATCGACTCCCTGCTTGGCTCAATCGCCGCCGGGCAGGAAGCCAATGCCCTGATAGTGCAAAATGTCCGTCTGCCGAGAACCTTGCTGGCACTGATTGTCGGCGCCCTGTTGGCACAGTGCGGCGCCGTAATGCAAGGCCTGTTTCGTAACCCTCTGGCGGATCCCGGCATCATAGGTGTGTCCTCGGGCGCGGCGCTGGGAGCCGCCATCTGCATAGTGCTACTGCCACATCTTGGCAGCTATGCCGTCCCCCTTGGTGCTTTTCTCTGCGGTCTGGCAACCAGTTTACTGGTTTACCGGCTCGCCACTTCAGGTGGCAGCACCTCAGTGGTGTTACTCTTGCTGGCCGGGGTGGCTATTACCGCCCTGGCCGGTGCCGGAATTGGCATGCTGACTTTCCTTGCCAACGACATGGCACTGCGGGATCTTAGCCTGTGGCAGTTGGGGGCCATCGCCGGTGCCAGTTGGCAATCTGTATTTATCTGTCTGCCGGTACTGGCCTTGGTGAGTTGGCAGTTCAACAAACAGGCATTGGCGCTCAACGCCCTGTTGCTTGGCGAATCCGAGGCGCGTCATCTGGGCATAGAGGTAGACAGGCTCAAGCTGAAGTTGATCTTACTCTGCTCTTTGGGTGTCGGTGTTGCCGTGGCGGCCACCGGCATCATAGGTTTTATCGGACTGGTGGTACCACATCTGGTGCGGCTGCTCAAGGGGCCGGATCATCGGCAACTGCTGCCGCTGAGTGCCATTCTCGGCGCCGTGCTGCTGGCCTTGGCCGACTCAGGGGCCCGCACCTTGATGTCACCGGCCGAGATCCCTGTCGGCCTGATGACGGCTCTGCTCGGTGCTCCCTTCTTCCTCTATCTGCTGCTAAGTCAGCGACGTAAGCTTTATTGAGGTACTCCATGCCTTCACTCGAATCCGTGACCACAACAACTGCCGCACAGACACCGGCTATATCATTTGAGTCCACCGTAGTTACTGAGCAAGTACTGGAGCTCAAACATCTACATGCCAGAGTCGACAACAAGCCCTTGCTGACCGATGTCAGTTGCCGACTGCAAAGCGGCCAATTTTACGCTCTATTGGGGCCCAATGGCGCTGGCAAGTCCAGTCTGCTGCGGCTGTTAACTCAGGAGCTCAAGGCCGATACCGGGCGGATAAGCTTTCACGGCTCGCCTCTTGGGCAGTGGCCGAAACAAGCCTTGGCCAGGCATCTGGCCATGTTGCCGCAACACTCGAGTCTCAGCTTTCCCTTCAGCGTTCGTGAAGTGGTAGCCATGGGCCTGTATCCTCTCAGTCTCAGTGCCAGAGATGCCGCCCAACTGGTTGAGCAGCAACTGTGGCGTCTGGATCTGGCTCACCTGAGTGAGCGCAGCTATCCGGCACTGTCCGGCGGTGAACGCCAGCGGGTTCAGTTGGCCAGGGTTTTGACTCAATTGGCCCAGGCCGAGCACTCGCCTGTACTCTTGTTGGATGAACCCACTTCGGCGCTGGATTTGGCCCAGCAACACAGAGTACTGCGGCTCGCCAGAGAGCTGGCACATGAGCAGGGCTACACTGTATTGGCCGTGCTGCACGACCTCAACCAGGCCAGTCACTATGCCGATCAGTTGCTGGTTTTGGACAAAGGAAAACTCCTGGTTCAGGGCGAGCCTCAACAGGCTTTGACGCCTGAACTGATTTCCAGGGTCTGGCACTATCAACCGGGTACCTTCGCCGACGCGCAGGGGCAGAGACTCTATTTTTGAAGCGATCAAAATCTTGCCAATAAAAGCCCTTGCAATATGGCCCTGCCACAAGAGCATTTGACCCCGAACAAGTTCAGCACCGACAAGCGCCTTTGATGTGAAGCCGTCTGTGGTCAGAACGCTAAGCAGGCAGGTATAATTCTTGGGTCAGCCATCAACCCCATCAGAGATGAACAAGAAGCCAGCGATTTCCAACGAAACCCAAACCGAAGCCATGCGCGTGGCCAAAGCCACTCAAAAGGCGGGGCAGACCAAGGAGCAAACCCGCCTCATTGCCCAGGGCATAGAGAAAGGCATTGCTGAATACAAGAAGCAACAAAAGGCCAAGGCCAGGGAAAGAGACAAGGCGCGCAAACAAGAGCTGAGGCAGAAAAAGAAACTTCAGTCCGGCGAAGATGACGGCGTCGCGGCAAGCGAAATACCTTCAAGCTACATCCCCAAGTGGCAACTCTTGTTACCTTGGACACTGCTCATTTTAAGCTGGATTTGGTTTGTATTTATATAACTTTATCAATTGCTTAAATTTTATTTGAGAGCAAGTAAGGCTATAAAAATAACTTCCTCACCGCGAGTTCAGCCACACACGAACAAGTTACGGCATGATTTAAGATACAATAATCCGTAAACTTTCTGCCGGTTAATGGCAACAGAGAAGCTCAGATGTCGCTAAACAGCAGAGTGCGGATCTGCTCCAGGTGAGTGCCAACCCAGGCACTGTTAATCGGGCCCCAGGTGCGGATGTGGTAGTGCCCTGAATTATTCCTGCGGCCATCCTGAATAAAGTCCACCTGAATACCTATATCGCCGAAGGCGGCAATGGCATCTTGCAAAGTGCGGCGCGGCATGCCGGTTTCCTTCTGTAAGGACAGCAGGTTATGTTGGCTATCGTCTATCAGGTGGGCCAGATAGAGCTTACGTAAAAAGGCAGTTTGCTGTTTGGATACCTTATCGGCTTGGAACATACTCATCGTCCTGATGGTTTACAGCCAGTAGCGGCGCGTTTGAGAAAACGAGCGCCACATAGGCAACAAAGTCTTGCAACCAAACTACTTGATATCCAGTTGTTAACACAAGTGCAATCGCTCAGGATCCGGAACTGCATCAAGTCTCTGCCATCCGAGTTAGCGGCTTGAAGCGACAAACTCTCTATTGCTATAGTCAGGTCAATGCCTCAAGGACTCAAAGCACATGGATATCCGCTCGCCCCACTCGCCCCTGCCTCAGCAGCAGTGGTTGGGCTTTGACAGCCAACCCTTGGCCCCCTTGTCTCCCCGCTACCGTCAACAATTGCTGTGGCAAAACCTGTTGCTGATGGCGCTGGTCATACTGCTACTAGTGCCTGCTTTACTGCTCAGCGCCAAGCTGAGTGGTCTTGGAGTCATCATCTCGGTCACACTGGCTCTGCTGCTTTTGGGATTCAAGACCTGGCTCAATCTAAAACAAGCCGAAGCCATGGCTTATGGCGTTTGTGAATACGGCATTTTGCTGCGTGAAGGGCTTTGGTGGCAGAGCCATACCGCCATGCCGGCCAGCAGGCTGCAACATGTGAGCCTGTCTCAGGGGCCATTGCAGCGCCATTTCGGACTGACAAGTTTGCGCTGCTACAGTGCCGGCAGTTCGGCGGCCGAGGTGAATCTGCCCGGGCTGGATATTGAAGTCGCCGAAGCGCTGCGCCAACATCTGCTGTCTCTGGCAAGTAAAAATGTTAGTGGCACCTTGATGGAGACGCCGAATTGAGCCAGGTGCAGCAAGCCAATTGGCACTCACTCTCGCCTTGGGCAATCATCAGTTTCAGCCTCTCCAGCCTAAAGCACTTCCTCAGCAACGGCTATGCCCTGGTGCCTATTCTCTATACCGGCTGGCAGCAGGGATTTGACTCCGTCTGGCTGCCACTGGCACTGGCATTGACCCTGATAGTGATTTTTGCCCATGGGCTGTTGAGCTGGCGTAAATTCCGTTATCGCTTGACTCGAGAGCAACTCGAGGTCCACAGCGGCGCCCTGTTCAAACGTAAAGTCGAGCTGCCGATAGACAGAATTCAGAATGTGCGTCTGGAACAGCCTTTTTACTTTAAGCCTTTGCGACTGGGTAACTTGATAGTGGAAACTGCGGGTTCAGCCAAGGATGAAGCCTGCTTGAGCGCAGTCACTCAAGCTCAGGCCGAGTCACTGAGGCGGCAATTGATGAAACGGGCCGACACAGACGAAAGCGCCCCCGCCTCTGCACCACCAAACTCCCGCTTACTGGTGAAGAAGTCCCTGGCAGAGCTGGCACTCTTTGGCCTGTATCAAAATAATTTTGTTTGGTTTGCCGTCATCGCAGGCCCGGTACTCAGCCAGCTCGAAGGCAGTCAACTGATGGAGCTGGGGCTGACACAAGTCTTCGACTGGCATCAGCAGCAGCTCAGTGGCAACCTGCTGCTGGAGCTGGGGTTCCTTGTCGGCCTTCTGCTCCTTGGCTATCTGTTGTTTTCCTTGATCTCAATAGTCGCGGCGCTGCTGAAATATGTCCCCTATCGCCTGACCCAGGAGTCGGAGACCTTACAGCGTAGCGGCGGCCTGCTGTCCCACCAGCAAGACATACTCAAGCAGCACAGAATTCAACTCATCAGTTTGCAGCAGCCGTTGCTGGCCCGCTGGCTGAAACGCTGGACTCTGAGCTTCAAGCAGATAAAAGGCAATGAAGTGGAAGGCGGCAGCAACAATCACATGTTGGTTCCATCGCTCGGTAGAGGCGAAGTGCATCGCCTGCTGAAAAGGCTCAACCAAAGAAGCAGCAAGGCCGACCGTATTCCCAATCGTTGGCACCCCATTCACCCGAGCTGGTTTTACTATAGGGCGCTGTGGTGCTTAACGCCGGCGCCGCTGGCGTGGGCATTTATCGGCTCGGCAGCAGAGACCTGGTTGCTGTTGCTGGTCGGAGTGTTGGCTGTCCTGGCGCTTTATCTACGCTATCGTCAATGGGGTTTTTGGCGGGTTGAAAACGATCTCTGGATCCACAAAGGGCTCCTAGGTCACAGTTGGCAGTTGGTGCCGCTGAGCAAGGTGCAACATCTGCAGTTGATCCAAAGCAGGGGCCAAAAACGCCGAGGCCTCGCGAGCCTCAAACTTGGGCTCGCCAGCGGCGAACTGACACTACCAGCCATCCCGCTGGCCAAGGCGCAGGATATCGCGGCGCAAACCCTTGGGCTTATCGCCCATAATTACAGCAACTGGATTTAATCCTATTCAAATAGAAGGAATTGTCATGCCAGCTCAAATCGCTTCCGAGTACAGGCCACAACGGGTAATCCATTTTTGGTTTGAAGAGATAAGCCCCAAAGCTTGGTGGGACAAGGATCCTGAGTTTGACAACACAATTGATCGCCGTTTCGGCGCCTTGCTAAATGCGGCCCGTCAGGGCGAATTATGGCATTGGCGGCAAACGCCACAAGGGCGCCTGGCGGAAATTTTGCTGCTGGATCAGTTCTCGCGCAACATTCACCGCGATACTCCCGATGCCTTCAGTGCCGATCCCATGGCATTGGCTTTAGCGCAGGAGGCGATCAGCATTGGCGCCGACAAACAGCTGCAAGCCCCTATGCTGGCATTTCTTTATATGCCCTTTATGCACAGCGAGTCGGCGGTTATTCATCAAAAAGCCCTGGAACTGTTCGCCTCGGAACAAACCAGGGACAACTATGACTTTGAGTTGAGGCACAAGGCGATTATTGACAGGTTTGGCCGTTATCCCCA
The DNA here is from genome assembly GCF_037953065.1 of Shewanella chilikensis. Lineage (NCBI taxonomy): Bacteria > Pseudomonadati > Pseudomonadota > Gammaproteobacteria > Alteromonadales > Shewanellaceae > Shewanella > Shewanella chilikensis. The sequence continues at coordinate 3,878,331 of NZ_CP149966.1, forward strand.
TCGCAATGCCATATTGGGACGGCAGTCGACCGCCGAGGAGCAGGCCTTTCTCGAGCAGCCCGGCTCCTCGTTCTAGTACTCATTCAAGCAGTATCGACTTGTTACTTCACCACCAACACGGGGCAGCGAGCCTTGTTGGCCACGGCCTCGGCCACATTGGTGCTGAGAAAATGGGCCAGGCCACTGCGACCATGGCTGGCAATCACTATCATGCCAACATCGGCAGACTCGGCTTCGGCCAGGATCTCATCAACCGCGTCACCGCGGCGAATAACAGTTTCAATCTTCAGTGGGCTTTTCAGCTTGGCCAGCAACTCATGCATCTTCTCGGCCGCAGCCTTCTCCATGGTTTGCGCCAGTTCTTCCGGAGTGATAATCAACAGCTGATAGTTTTCATCACCGAAAGGCTGATCGACCACGTGCAAAATTCGCAGCCCCACATGGTAAAGATTAGCCATTTCAATAGCATATCTCAATGCGCTCGCGGCTGTATCACTGAAATCAGTGGGCCAGAGGATATCTTTGTTACGCATAGCGACCTCCTTGACACGACGGGCATCGACTAATGAGATACCTGCCGAATAATATCAACAAGTTATATTGCAAAACTTTTAAACACCCTATGAATACTTTACTCCATTTAACCGCTACCGTAAGCCTGTTGTCGATTTTTTTTACCCCAGCTTACGCCGAGAATGCTGCCAGTCTGGTAGAAAAAGCCAAGGCGCTGCAACAAGCCGGACAAAGCCAGCAGGCCAAACCGCTCTTTGAACAAGCCGCGGCCCTTGGCAGCAGCGAAGCCCACTTCATGCTGAGCTACAGTTATTCCTTACCTTTGGCCGAAGATATAGCCCATTTAAGCCAGGCGGCAAGGGCGGGTCACCCCAAGGCCTTCTATTACCTGACAGAGCGTCTGTTGACCCGCGGCGGCTCAGCAAACAGTGCCGACCCGCGCAGGCTGGCCGAGGTGTTAAAACAGTATAGAAGTCACCATCCGGACTTTAGCTTCGACTATCAAACCACACTGGATGCCTGCATCTATGCCGGCAAGCCCGACTTCAACCGGCTCAATGCCCTGAGCGCGCCCTTAGCGGAAGGCTATAGCTATCGTTTGTGGCAACAGGCCGAGAATCTCTCCAAACTGCAAGATGGCAACAATTATGATCGCCAGGTGCTGCAGCTCATCTGCTATGGCGCCGAGGTACCGGCCGAGCTGGATATCGCCGTCAAAGACAGGCTCAAAATCGCCTCAAATGCCAAACAGACCACTGAATTTGATCTCTGCAGCGCGATTACCAGCGGCATGGGAATGGGCTTTTGTGCCTCACGGGAAGAGCAGCGACAGGAGCAACAACGCCTCGCCAAACTAGAGCGGATCAACCAAAGTATCAAACAACGCCTGGGGCTAGCGCCGCTTAAATTGCTTGAGGCGGCCAACAGTGCGTTCGAGCTGTGGTTGCAAGCGAAAACCTCAAGGGAGGAAGGCCACGGCGGCAGTGGTCGCAGCGCCTTTATTATCGGCTCCCAGAGCGAGCAGAGACAAAACTATCTGGCACGTTTGGAAATGCTCAGTAACGAAGAGCAAGTGGTGAGCACTTTCCCTGACTTTGCCGGCGCCGACAAAGAGCTCAACCAGGTTTACCGCGCCTTGATGAAAAAACTGCGCCCGGCGGATGACCCCGAACTTTATATGTTTGAAGTGACCCAAGAAGACCTTCGCGCGGTGCAGAGGTTGTGGCTTAAATACCGCGACAGCAATGCGCGCCTATTTGCCGCACTTGAAGGCTCCACCAGTGAGCAGGAATGGCAGGCACTCTTGACTCAAGAGCGTAGCGATCAGCTCAAAAGCCTGTTGGAATGGCAATAAAAAAATGCCCGCGCCTCCTCACAGGCGGCGGGCATTTCATGGCAAGGCAGTCTAGTCTTTCAGCCAGTCGATGGCATCGAGGCGGTCAACAAAGAACTTCATGTCCCCTGGCGTAAACCAGTCGGCCATCTTGGTCATCCATTCCTGCAAACTGGTATTGCCTATAATGGCAATCTTCTCGAAATGGCGTCCATGTTTGATCCCCAACTTGAGATCGTCCCACATGGCTCTGGCTTCCCAACCATCCATCTCGGTAACATCCAGCAAAGCGTAAATATCCGGATCCTTCACACCGGATATCGCCGACTCCAGCATAGGCACCATATATTCATAGTCTTCATGGGTCAGTTTTCCCACGGCTTTCATGGTGACAAAGAAATCGTCATCACCATAACGCTCAATTCCGATTGAAATACCATGCATGTTCAAGCTCATCATCAATTCCTTATGTCAACGATTTCAAAAACAAGGCCCCATCTATTCGATTTCAGTCTAGTTGGCGGCCGTGACGCATTCTGTGATCCATATCAAATATAGCCGGGTTATTGCCAATAGGCGCAGACTGAACTAACATCAGACCGACTAATCAGTCGGTTATTTTAAAGACAGCCTAATGGCTGCCAAAGGAGGCAATATGTCGCTTGTTAACCCAGAGCCGCTCACAGTGGAGAATCAGCAACTGCTGCAAAAATTCACCGTGCAGCGCCAGGCTTTCAGTGCCGCCCCCATGCCAAGCCTTGGCGAGCGCAAGGCCAAGCTCAAGGCATTAAAACAAGCCTTGCTGAAACACCAACAGGCCCTCACAGATGCACTCAGTCGCGACTATGGCCACAGGTCGACCGACGATAGCCTGATCTCCGACATACTGCCGGTCGTTACCCAGATCAACTACAGCCTCAGGCATCTCAAAGGCTGGATGAAACCCAGTCGCCGCCATGCCGGATTATTGCTGGCCCCGGCCAGCGTCAGGGTGGAGTACCAGCCCAAAGGCGTGGTGGGCATCATAGTGCCGTGGAACTTCCCTATCATGTTGTCCTTGAGTCCGCTGGCCACTGTGATTGCCGCCGGTAACCGCGCCATGTTGAAGCTGTCTGAATATACTCCCCACACCAATGCCGCCCTGCGCTCCCTGCTGGCCGAAGTCTTCGATGGCTCCGAGGTCTGTGTGATTGAAGGGGAAGCCGAAATAGCCGCCAGTTTCTCTGCCCTGCCCTTCGATCATCTGCTGTTTACCGGCTCGACTCAGGTAGGGCGCCATGTAATGCGCGCGGCGGCCGATAATCTCACCCCTGTGACTCTTGAGCTGGGAGGCAAGTCCCCTGTGTTAATCGCCCGGGACATGCCCATGGAGACAGCGGTAGAGCGCCTCATCTATGGCAAGTGCCTCAACGCCGGGCAAATTTGTGTCGCCCCCGACTATATTCTCTGCCCCAGTGGCAAAGAGGCCGAGTTTATTAGCGCCTATCGGCGCCGCTTCCAGCAGTTCTACCCCGACTTTGCCAACACCCCGGACTATGGCCAGATAGTCAACGAACGTCAGGCCGCCAGGCTGGTCGCCCTCCTGGAAGATGCCACCGCCAAAGGGGCACAGGTATTTGCCGCCGACCGCGAGCAACCACTCCGCAAATTGCCCAGCGCCGAACAGCGCAAATGGCCCACCTTGCTGCTGACCAAGGTCAGCGACGATATGAAACTGATGCAGGAAGAGATCTTCGGCCCTTTGCTGCCCTTGGTCAGTTATCAAGAGCTGGGGCAGGCGCTCGACTATATCAAGGCGCGCCCCAGACCTTTGGCCCTGTATCTGATGAGTTTCGATAAAGAAGTGCAGCAAAAGGTATTGTCCCAAACCCACTCTGGCGGCGTCTGTATCAATGAAACCGTGTTTCATGTGGCCGCCGACGATGCCCCCTTCGGTGGCATAGGCCCGTCCGGCATGGGTCACTACCACGGCCAGGAAGGGTTTCGCACCTTCAGCCACGCCCGCACTGTGCTGTCCCGGGGGCGACTCAATACCGGCAAACTGGTGCATCCACCCTACGGCAAGGGGATCCAGAAGCTACTGTTGAAGGTGTTTCTCAGATGAAGCGCAGCAGAGAAGCAACCCGGGCAATAAGCGGCAAACAGGACAAGAAGCAGCAGATCCTGGGCAGCGCATTGCAACTGTTTGTCGAGCAAGGTTTCTATGCCACCTCGACCGCCAGCATAGCCCGCCATGCCGGCGTCGCCACGGGCACCCTGTTCCATCACTTTGCCAGTAAAGAAATCCTGATGGACCAGCTATTTCTGGCTATCAAGACAGAGTTTGCCGACGCCATTTCAGCAAGCTTGCCAAAGGCGCCGGCAAGTATCACTGAATTGCCGCTGCGGGCAGAAATGCTCTGGCAGGCCGGGCTGGATTGGGCGCTGGCGCAACCTCTGAAGCTGAGTTTCTTTGTGCAATACGCCATGTCACCCAGTGTTAGTAAAGCGGTCAGGCAGCAGGCAATGCATGGCATTCTCGGCTTTATCGCTGAACTGTTGGAGCAGGGCATCAACCAAGGGGTATTGGCAGACTTACCCAGAGAGCTGTTGCTGGAAACGTGCCACAGCCAGTTCCTGGCGGCGGCGCGCTTTTTCTGCAACCAGCCTCAGAAGGCTACCAGAGAGGCCAGAGACGCCAGCTTTCGCCTGTTCTGGCGCGGTGTGGCAGCCTAGCCCTTCAGAGTCAAAACCCCGGAAACCAGCCTCCGGAAATCGGCCTTCAGAAATGAGCCAGCTGAAATAAATGCCCTGGAGTTAGTCAAACAAAGGGCCCGCAATTGCGGGCCCTTCTTTTTAAAAATCAACAAACTGCGGTTTACCTATCGCTCAAGCTGTTGCTCTCTCGCTCAAGCTGTTTATCCCTGACTCAGGCTGTTGTCGCCCGAAGCCTCGGCGCTCCAGTAACCCATGCGGCTCCCCTTATCGATAAGCTCGGAGACCGCCAGTTCTATCGCCTGCAACACACAAAACTGTACCGGCTCATTGGTGGTAAAACCCACTTCGGCCTCGGCCAGGCGGTTCAAACTGGTGTAACGGAACAGGCCGGCACGCATCTCCTGAGAGAACACCCGCTTGGTGGTATTGACCGACATCAGCACTTTACCTGTGTGTACATCAACCGCCCTGAGATAAATGGTCACCTGATCTTCCCGGTACAGCTCGGAGGCGCCTATACCGTAGTATTCCACGCCGCTGCCGCCGGTTTCCACGTTGGTTTCATAGCTGATGATCCCGCCTTCCAGAAGCAGCCTGGCATTGGTCAGGGTCGGCACTTCATTATTGCGCCCCTGCTGCTTACCTGAGATCTTGCGCTCGGTCAGCAGGTTCTGCAGCCCTTCCCGCTCCACAGGGGTAAACCACCTGGAGTCCAGCAGAGTCTGCACCAACATGGAAGTAGCCCCCTGGGTCACTGCGGTCGAGAAGGAACTGACATTGGCCTGGGGCTTATATTGCCCGGTCTGATCCCGGAAAGAGTAAACCGCAACCGGGATAGGAAAACGCGGCCCGGGACGCGACTGCAGCGCCTTCATGGTTTCACTCAAGGGATTTACCTGGGCCTCATTGATATTCAAATCAGGCTTGGGAACCAGGCTGCAGCCCCCCAGTAGTAACAGTGAAACCAGTGCCAGCCACCTCATGGATTACCTCCATAGATAGGCATCTCTATCACAGTAACTTCGCCGGAAAGCAGGTTGGTAATAGTCAACATCACACCGCTGCCGGTGGAGGCAACTTCGACCCGGTAGTCCCCAGTATCATAAACGCCGTCTGTGATATCACCGTCGGCCACACCGCGGGTGATGGAGTTGATAATGTTACGCTCCAGCGACTCCTTGAAGCGGGTAACAAAATCCTTTTCATTGCCGGCGACCTGATTGTCATTTTGGGCCTGGGCCTTGCTCAGCAGAAACGAACCGTTGAGAGGGTTACCGCCAAAACTGGGGTTGATTGGGGTATAGACCAGTTCGGTGGCCTGCCCCGAAAAAGCCAGCAAGGCGCCGGCTGCGATTAACATCCTGAGTGTCATTGTGCTTGCTTCCTAAATTCCATCCCAATGGGATCCCAATTCCCCTGTCATGGATTGGGCTCTGACCGAGGCGATATAATCTATGGTCAAGAGAATCGCCTGTTCGGCCCGCTCCTTGATGGGACTGGCTCTGCGGCCAAAATGGGTTTGGTAAATACGGGTACCGTTAACCTCCAGTGTCAGCAAGGTGCCGGCCTGAGGGAAAACCGTTTCGTAAAGGGTGACATTGAATCCCTGGGTAAAGGGCAGATCCCGCCAATACCCCGAGTAGTAAAAACCAAAATCCTTGCCAAAGCGGGTCAGGGTTCTGTCTATGACCAAGCCACTGATCTCTATGTCATCCGCCTCGGCTGCGGCCAACGCCGGAGCAGACGCAAGTGTCAGCATCAGTAAGCACAAGATACAGCGCATGGATAACAAGACAGAGTGCGGCATTGTCCCCGAAAATTCCCTTTGTTGCCTGAAAAGGCCATTCCTTTAACAAGAGCATTACATTAACAGCAGCGCCGGAACCGAGTCACCCGCCAGCGACATATTTACCTGAAAAATAGCTATTTCGGCTAAGTCGAGAACCGTTAAAAATCACCCGAAAGTATGACTCACTGTTGCGGTAACCACAGCTGAACCAACAAGCCACCATCCTGACGGTTTTGCAGGCTGAGACGACCGTCGTGAGCCTCGGCAATCTCCCGGCAAAGCGCCAGTCCCAGGCCACTGCCCTGAGGCTTGGTGGAATAGAAGGGTAACAGCGCCTGCGACAACACCTCCGCTGACATGCCACTGCCGCGATCCATCACGCAGATACTGACGCCGGCAACCGGGTCGGCAGCATCGCTGCGCCAACCGGAGCGGCTGGCTATCTGTAGCTCAATCTCCTCAGGCGCCGAGCCGGACTCATGGGCATTTTTGAGCAGATTCAGCAACACCTGTTCCAGTTGCACCTCATCGGCCAGCAAAGTCAGCGTAGGGGTCTTGTGGCAGACAAAGGCGTAATGCTCAGCCAACTCAGGCAGCAAGCGGGCCCATGGAATAACGTGTTTCCTGGGGCTGGGCAGCTTGGCAAAACGGGCATAACCCTCGATAAATTGCCCCAGATGATTGGTGCGATTTTCTATGGTATCGAAGATCAGGCTCAGCTTGGGATCGCGGTTCTCCGTGGTCAAGCGCCGACCCGAGTTGACCATGGAGGCAATAGGCGCCAGCGAGTTATTGAGTTCATGACTGATTACCCGGATCACCTTTTTCCACACCGCCACCTCCTGGCGGTTGAGCTCACGGGTCATCTGCTTGAGCAGCAGCAACTGATGCTGCTGACCATTGAGGTTGAACTGGCCGCGACTCAGGTGCCAGCTCTGGTTTTCGCCTTCCGGCAAGCCGAGATTGAACAGGCCATCGCGCTCACTCTCCAACATTTGACGCATCTCTTCGCTCACCTTGGCTTTGAGCTCAGAGAGGCTGCTTCCTTCCAGGCCTTTCCTGGCATTGAACAGATGTTTGGCGGCGTCGTTGGCATAAATGATATGACCCACGCTATCGCACAGCAGCATGATATTGGGCGAGTTTTGAATGACCTTATCCAGCAGCAATTCCCGCTGATAGATATGCTGCCGCTCCTGCCTGAGCCGGGCCGACGCCTCGTTGAACAGTTGAGCCAGTCTATCCAGCTCATTGATGCCGCTGTCCGGCAACGAGACACTAAAATCTCGATCAATCAGGTTAAGCATGCCGATTTCCAGCCCCGCCAGGCTGTCACCCAGGGTTCGGGTCAACCTAAGCCCTATGCCCAGCGCTGCCAGCAACCCCGCCACCGCCGCCAGCCATAACCATTCAGGCCCCAACCACAACAAACAACCCCACCCGAGCAGCAAACCCAGCAAGGTGCTCAGCAGCATGCCCAGCAGCAGCCTGTGTCTTAGACTGAGTCCTCCTGTCATGCCTGCCTCTTGCCGTCGATACCAAACTTCTCCATCCGCCGATAGAGCGCCTGACGGCTGATGCCAAATGACTTGGCAACCCTGGCGATAACGCCGCCGTGCTCAGCCAGCGCCGCTTCTATTTCCGCCTTACCCGGCTCCTCTGCCCCGGCTGGTTGGCCATGGCTCTCTGGAGCTTGGCCGACACTTGAATCCAAGATAGTTTTCGAGGCGGTTGCCGCTGCCAAACCGAAATCACTGCAGCTCAAGGACTCGCCGCGACTCAGCAAAACCGCGCGTTTACAGGCGTTCTCCAGCTCGCGTACATTGCCGGGCCAGTCGTGGGCCAGCAGTGCCTCTTTGGCACTCTTGTCCAACGTAAGGCTCTTGCTCAGCGCCGAGCTCTTGTTCAAGGCCGCGGCCGCGCCGGCACAAAAGTGTTCCACCAGCGGCAAGATGTCGTCTTTGCGCTGCGCCAATGGCGGCAATGCCAGTTCCACCACATTGAGGCGATAGAAAAGATCCTCGCGAAAACGGCCTTCGATAATGTCCTGGCGCAGATCGGCGTTGGTGGCACTCAGCAGCCTGACCTTGACCTTACGGGTCTGGTGGCTGCCCAGGCGTTCAAACTCGCCGGTCTGCAATACCCGCAGCAGTTTTATCTGCCCGGACAGCGGCAGGTTGCCTATCTCATCCAGAAACAGGGTACCGCCATCGGCCGCTTCGAAACGGCCGATACGGGCCTTGGTGGCGCCGGTAAATGCACCGGCCTCGGCGCCAAACAGTTCGGCTTCCATCAACTCCATCGGCAAGGCGCCGACATTGACCTTGATAAGCGGCTTGTGTTTCAGCGGCGAATTGGCGTGCAGTATGTCCGCCAGCTTATCCTTGCCTGCGCCATTGGGGCCGGTGATCAGCACTGAGACATCCGAGCGTGCCAGTTGCAACGCCAGATCAACACAGCGCTCCATGGCAGCGCTGGCAAATACCAAACCACAGAGATCGGCGCCGTCGAATGCCGCCTGCCGTTGCTGCTCACGCTGCTGCAACTGCTGGTTATCCTGTTGCAGCTTGTAGAGGGAAATCAGGTTGGCGACACTGTTGAGCAACTTGTTGTCATCCCAGGGCTTGGCCAGATAATCGGCGGCCCCGGCCTTCATCAATTCCACTGCCATTTCCAGCTCGGTCCAGGCGGTGAGCAAGATGATTGGCAGTTGCGGCTGACGACTGCGCAAGGCGTGAAACAGTTCCCGCCCTTCCTCCCCCGAGGTGGTGTCGCGGCTGAAATTCATGTCCTGGATCACCAGGCTGACCTCTTCTTGCTCAATAAAGTACAGCGCCTCCTGAGGGCTCTGACAACTGAGCGGCCGGTAACCGGCAATTTCCAACATCAGCGACAACGCCTGACATACGGCCTGATTGTCATCGACAACGAGTACAGTATCCATCATGCCTGCTTGTTACATCCTGTTATATCTATTGTAAAAATTATGAGTAAAACTAACCTAAAGCTGCCGCCAACGCGAGCCAAACTGCATGAGCCATGCCGTCGACTCGAATGGGCGGCAGGCGGTTCAGACGCTGCGGGTCGCCATTGCCGGTGAGATATTCGCCGCCCTGCGGGCAGGCAAGACCACAGCCACTGTCGTCACCAGCAGCATGCCCACCACTGTCAGCAGCGGATAGATGAGGTCGAGCTGTGGCAGGTCATAGTGCTGCATCAGTTGTTGCCCCAACACCACGGCAAGACAAGCCCCCAACAGCCCTCCGGCGATACAGATAAGGTAGTTTTCCGTCAGAAACAGACTCAGGATATCGGCCTTGGTGGCCCCCAAGGCCCGCCGGGTGCCAATCTGTTTGGTGCGGCGCTGAATGTTGAACATCACCATACCGGTCAGACCCAAACTGGTGATCAGCAGCAGCAAAATCACCATCATGGACAGTACGCTGACCATGAGCTCGTGGTCACGATAGGAGCTTTGCTTTACTTCCTGGATGGATTGGAAATCATCGATCACCCGATTGGGGTTTTCCTTCATCAAGGCCTTGAGGATCTGCTCTTTCAACGCCTTGTGATGCTCGCTCGGCGCCCGCACCATGTAGAAATGCCCGGTGTAATCGACGTTCTGGATCAGGCTGTACTCGAGATCTTTGCTGTCCACCCAGGCACCCTGCAGTTTGTCGACCACACCTATCACTGTGACATTCTCGTCCCTGTCGGCCCAGAGGGTCTTGCCCACGGCGGACTCATTCGGCCAAACCTCATCGGCCAGCGCCTTGCTGATGATCACCAGCTTATTGCTGCCGTTAACATCATCATTGATCTCGTTGGCGTAGAAATTACGCCCATCCACCAACTTGACCCCCAAGGTTTCCAGGGTGTGCTCTGTCCCCAGGTACATGGCAAGCTGAGGCGTCGTCTTGGACGTTTCCGGATCCGGCCCCAGATTCAGCGTGGTGGACCAGCCACTGCCACTGAGCGGCAACATATTGGTGGACGTCGCCGTGACGACATTGGGCAGGCGGCGGAGGATCTGCTGGTCGACCTTGTTCTGCAGCTTGGTATCTATATTGGGGTCGAAGTTGTAGACGGTAAAGGCCAGGATCTCCTGCTCGGCAATCCCGGAATCACGCTGCATCATGGTCAAACGTTCATGGATAATAAAGCTGGCATTGGCGACTATGGCCACCGATAAGATGATCTGCATCAGCAGTAGTATCGGGCCGCTCTTGCTGCGCATCAGGCTGCTGAAAACCGGTTTAATATTTAGCATAGTCAATCCCTTACTGGCTCTTGAGGTAAACGCTTGGTTTAGTGCGGCACACAACCCAAGCCGGATAAAGACCCGCCAACATGGCGGTACCTACCGCTATCCCGGGGGTGATAAACCACATACTCAAAGACAGGTGCGTCAGCCCTTCGGCAACCCCGAAGCGCGCCGACAGACTATAGAGTGCTCCCCAGGCCCAGGCGAGGCCGAGAAAACCACCCAGCAGCCCGATCACGCCCACCTCGACCATGTATTGAGAGAAGATCTGCCCGCGGCTGGCCCCAATGGCGCGGCGCACGCCAACCTCGGGGGCTCGCTTAAGGAACTTGGTCAGCATCAACCCCAGAATATTGACCAGGCAAACACTGAGAAACAGTATGCTCAGCCCCACCAGAATCTTATTGTCCTCAGGCACTACGTGATTTTTCTCCAGCCAGGCGTCTACATCGGACAGCTGCGCCGATTCAGAGGGAGACTTGCCATCGGTAAAGCGCCCCAGTTCTTTTTGCTGCTCGACATACTGAGCGAGGAAGTTCTTATAGGCGGCTCTGTCTTCTGCGCTTGGCAGATCGACCCAGTACTCGAGCCAGACTTTCTCTGAAACCAGTCTGTCCTGATAGTTGTCCAGACGCTCGTACTTCCAACCTGAGACATTCCCCCAAACCGGAAACTCTTCATGGGCGGCCAGCGAAAACGGAATATACACTTGCTCGGCACTGGCAAAGGCGCCGCTGGTAGGATCGTAATACTTGGGCTGAGGGTTCCAGTCAGCTATCACGCCCACCACCTGAAAGGGTTTGCGGTTGAGATAGACCGTCTTGCCGACGCTGTTCTCGCCGCCAAACAGCTTCTGGTTCAGCTTTCTGCCGATAACCACTTGATAGGCCGCTTGCTCATCCACTGATTTGTCCCAAACATTGCCATAGAGAAAAGGCACTTCGAACAGCGAGAAGAAGCCGCGGTCTGTCACCCTGACGCCCTGCAACATGGGCAGAACTTCAGGGTCATCCGTTTGCACCGCCATACCACTGCGGAACATGGCGGCCTGCGATTTGGGGAGCTCCCCCTTGCGCAGATTCATGGCATCCTGAAAAGTGATCAGCGAGTTAAACTCATCCCAGGAATCGGGTCCCTGGCTCCACAGCTGCACTGTGTTGAGTTGCTCGGCGCGATCCCCGGCCGGATTGAAGGACATCATGCTGTACACGTTCAGCGTGGTGATGGTGATCCCTATCCCCACTGAGATGGCCAACACCATCAACAGCGACAATATCGGCGTCTTTTTGATGCTGCGCCAGGCCAGGTCAACATAGTAAATAAACATGCTCGCGCTCCTTAGCTGGCCACTTGTTCGGCCACATCCAGCTGCGGCGCCTGTTCGGTTTGATAACGGCTGAAATCACACACCTGGCCATCCACTATCTGGATATTGCGCTGGGCGCGGCGGGCCAGCTCCGGGTCATGGGTTACCATAATGATGGTCGTGCCGGCCTTGTTGATCTCCTCCAGCAGTTCCATCACCTGGCGGGCCATCAGGCTGTCCAAGTTACCCGTAGGTTCGTCGGCGAGCAGGAATCTCGGCTCCCCGGCCAAGGCGCGGGCGATGGCCACCCGCTGCTGCTGACCACCCGAGAGTTGTGAGGGCAGATGCTTCATCCTCGCCCCCAGGCCCACCTGCTCCAGCGCCTGCTTCACCCGCTTCTGGCGCTCCTTGGCGCCAAAGCCGCGATAACGCAGTGGTACTTCAACATTCTCTGCCAGATTCAAGTCGGGGATAAGGTTAAAACCCTGAAAGATAAAGCCAATTTTCTCATTGCGAATGGCCGCAGCCTTGTTGTCATTCAGGTTGGAGATATTGACATCATCGAGAAAATACTCGCCATGGGTAAAGCCTTCGAGCAGACCGGCGATATTGAGAAAGGTGGTTTTACCCGAGCCCGACGGTCCGGTCACGGCAACAAACTCCCCCTCCTGCACCGACAGATTGAAATCCCGTAACGCATGGGTTTCCACTAAATCCGTTTTGAACACCTTGTTGATATTTTTCATGGTTAACATGGTTTTAGTTCCTTATTTTTTGCGTTATTCGGTGGGTTATTTTAGTTTCGTCAGGGCAGACAGGCATTGCCCAAGCCACTGGCCCGGCACCATCGCGGTATGGCTGACATCGGCAACTTGCCCCGGCTCGGCCGACACAGAGTTGACTGTAGTGGCTTCGATAAGATTGAGTCCCAGCAGAAACCAGTCCGAGGTATCTCGGGTATAGATCAGAGTCGCCACCAGCAACAGCAGCAGAGCCAGGGCCGCCACCAGACGTTCGGTGTTGAAGTTTTCGGTTTTCATTCTTCTCTCCTCAGCGAACCAGCACTTGCTCGGCGTCATTGAACAGATCGATATTGGAAATCACCCATTGGTCTCCCACCTCGCCGCCTTCCAGCACCTCGATATGGCTCATGCTGCGGGCGCCGAGTTTGATCTCGGTGCGCTCGGCTATATCCCCCTGGAGACGGTACACCAGGCGGCCACCGCCACTGTTCACGAAGGCGCCGCGCTTGACCATCAGCACATCGGCACGGTTTTCCAACAAGACCCTGGCCGACAGGCGCTGATTTTGCCTGAGGTGCAAAGCGGTATCCTGCTGGAACCGGACCCGGGTAGAGACTTCGCGGTTACGTACTTCGGGGGAGATGGAGGCCAACTTGCCCATCACCATCACGCCGCCGAAGTTGAGTTCCACATCCATCCCCAGCCCCAGTTCATCGGCGTAGGTTTCCGGCACTGCCAACTCGGCCTCGAAGGCACTCAAGTCCACTACGGTCAGGATCGGCTGGCTCTGGGCGATACGGGCTTTTTGTTCCGTCAGCCAGTTACCTATGATGCCGCCAACAGGGGCTGTGATGTTCAATGCTGCCACCTGACGTTCCAACTCGGCGACCACCAGTGCCTGACGATTGACCTCGGCCGCCTTGTTTTGCAGCTCAAAGGTCAGGGTGTCTTTCATCAGTGCGGCTTCCTGCTGGGCATGGGCATACTGCAGCTTGGCCTTGTGCAGCTCATCCTTGCTCTTCTCGTAATCTATCTTGGAGATCAGGCTGGTTTCGATCAGTTGATCGCCGCGGCGGCTCTCCCTGTCTGCGGCCTCCAGATCCACCTTGGCCATATCCAGAGTCTGATTCGCCTTGAGTTGATTACGTCGGGCGTCCAACTTGGCCCGTTCCAGGGCACTCTTCATCCCATCGAGCAGGGCTTGCTGCTGCTTGAGGCTGTTGGTCAGGCTGTGGCTTTCTATGGTCGCGACCACCTGGCCCTGCTCGACCCTGTCCCCCGGATTGGCTATCAGAGTCACAGTGCCGCCTTCAGGGCTGTAGAGGATTGGCGCGTTGGCGGCGACTATTTTGCCTGTAGTGGCGATATCCCGGGTCAGAGTGCCGCGCTCCAGAGTGGCGAAGCGCAGCTCACTGCGATCTATGGATTCACTGACACCGCTGCCACTGACACTGGCCCACACCAGGCCCGACAGCAACAATACTGCCGCGCCCAGGGTAGCTGGCCACTTGAGGCGACGCGCTAAACTCGGCGCCACTTGCTTGTCTTGTCCGCTGGTATCCTTAATCATCCCGTTTGTTCCTCAATTGAGCTTGTGACCATCTTGTTGCAACTAGGTTTACAAAGCTTGTGCCAAGTTTAGATAGTCATAGTTATCAATTGGTTGGAAAGCAGTGGAGATTTTATTTGTGTCCGCGGACAAGCGGATACTGTCCGCTTTTTGCAAAAGTGTCCGCCAGGCGGACACTTGGGGAAATCCGACTTCGACAGGCCCCGGCATGCCTTCAGTCAGATGCCTTGAATGCCAATTGCTGTGTAAGCCACTCTCTACAAAATAGAGTGGCGCGAGGACTTATTCGCACCTTCCTTGGGATTTAATAACAGATGAATAAATAGAGGCCGGGCTTAAAACGCCTGCAGCAGGATGACCAGACTGGCGCCGAAGCCGGGATGATGATTGTCATAGCCGCTGCCCTTCGCGGGCCTTGTCGAGCACCTTGCAGATGGCCTCAACACCTTCCAGCGCCCTTGGGGTCGCCCGGTGCAGGAGATCGGCGTTAAGTGTGTAGATTTGTTCCATTTTCACTGCAGGGATCTCCTGCCATTGGCTCCAGTCCAACCGCTTGCCATCGCCCTTTTCATCCGTCTTGATGATCACCTCGGGTTGACTGAGAAGCACATTTTCCATACTTACCTGAGGATAGGGTGAACTGCTGTCCTTGAAGACATTGTTGCCATGGCAGACTTCCAACAACTGCTGGATCCAGCTGTCTTGGGCCACTGTCATCAAAGGCTCGGACCAGAGTTGATAGAACACCTTGATCTCCGGCTTGGCGGCATTGTCCCGGCGCAAATTTGCCAATTGCTGCCGGTAGTCGGCAGCCACATCCCCGGCCTGCTGTCTGTGGCCGGTGAGGCGCCCTAGCTGTTCCAGCTCTTCGGCAATGCCTTCCAGGGTCTTGGGGTCACTGCCGTAAATGCGATACCCAAGCTTGGTCAACTGTTCGATATCTTCGCTGCGGTTGCCCGTATCCCAGACCACCACCAGATCCGGATTCAGCTCTATCACTCTTTCTATCTGTATGCCGTAGTAGCCGCCTATGCGGGGAATGGCCTTGGCGGCCTCGGGGAAATCGGCATAGTCTGTGGTGGCTACTATCTGCTCCCCCGCGCCAATGGCAAACAGCATCTCCACCGCATGGGGAGAGAGCGCCACTATACGCATGGCCGGCCTGGCGCTAACGCTTTTATTGACCGCTTTGTCGGGCGACTTGGCCTGGGCAGCAGGGCTCAGAGCCAAACTGCAAAGCAGGCAGAGTATCAGTCGGTTCACCTGGTTTCCTTGGTTATTCACAAAATTGCTTCAAGCATACCTCAAGCAAGTTGTGAGTAAAACGCGCGCCCCAGGTTCTGCGACCGCAAAAAGCGCACCATTTGACCAATAAAAAGTCAGCCAATGTTCAGTTTTGAGACGGCGCAAGTAAAACTTGTTAAACATTGACATCACAGGTTGACCGAGAGTAAATAATTAATTTTAATACCCTGTTTTTATATATAGTTACAGAGCACCAAGGAATACAAGTGCGCCTCTTTTTCATCCTGATATTTTGCTGTTTCGGCCTGCTTGGCGGCTGTAAAAGCACCCCCTCCGCCCCCGAACCTCAGCCCGTGGATCCGCAAAAACTGGCGCTGGAACAAGCCTTCAACGCTCGAGGCTTTACTCTGTCAGCACTGGATAACATCAATTATCTGGGTGCCAGGCAGTGCAGCAACCTGGAGCTCCAGGCCCACAGAGGCTCGATACGTTTTCCGGAAAACTCGCTGGAAGCCGTCATAGATGCCCTGGATAACCAGTTTGATGTGATTGAAATCGACGTGCGCCTGACCCGGGATGATGTCTGGGTCATTCATCACGATGGCCGCACCGGACGCGAAACCGGCACCATAGACAATAAGCGCCGCAAGATAGAGTCGATTCGCTATGAGAAAGAGTGGGGCTATCTGCGCCAACGGGACATGCAAACCGGCGCCCTCACAGATACAGTACCGCCCAACTTTCGCCAACTGGCGCAGGTGTTCAGCCGCTATGCCCATAGCGGACAGAAGCTGAATATTGAGATCAAGAGTCGCGCCGGCAGCCGGGATCTGGAGATGCTCGACTATCTGGCCTTCAGTATCATAGGCCAGGGGCGCTACTTCTACAGCAGTCTGGAGCTGGAAAACCTCAAAAAAATGAGGAAGATAAACGACGCTGTTTTCCTGTCCTTTATCCAGAGCCCCGCCAAGGCCTCGATGAACAAACTGGCGGCCGATATGAAACGCGGCGCAGGTCAAGACCCCATCTTTTTGCGCAATCAATCCATGCTCGAGGACATTCAGGGTTACGCCAACCGCCGCTACCGGGAAAAGCGCTACGATTCTGCGGCCGGACTCAATAAGCTGAAAAAGGCGCTCAAGTCCAACTTCGGTATCGCCCTGGACATACGCCACTATCGGCGAAACGCCCAAGGCTTCAAGTCATTGGCCCATAACCGCGGCATTCCTGTGGCCAGCTATACCATCAATGGTCATGATTACCACGAACAGAGCCTGCTGGGACTCAAGCGCAGTCAACTGCCCGACTCTGTGATTATCGACGACAGTCTCTATGGCTTTTGCAGCCGCTTCGCCCTGCCGCCCATGCTGCCTTATCAAGGCAGCACTGAGCTGACCCGCAAGCTGGCCACGCTGCCCAAGGATCTGGATCTCTCCAAGCTCTCTTTGCTGGAAACCTACTGGCCCAACGGCCTGTATCCGGCGGTGGATGGCAAACTGAAGTCCTTCAAGACAGGCGCTGTGGCCAATAAAGGCAAGGCGTCCGAGTCTGGCGGCGGCTTTGTTCCTGTGATCATGAAAACCCAGGCCGGCCCCAGAGAAAACCAGACCCAAGTAGACCTCACCGCAGATGACGCAGTGAAAATAGAGCTGCGCCGCAGCGAGCAGCAGTGAGGAACCAAGGATGAAAAAACTGTCCTGGCGGGTATTTTTCCTGCTGCTGAGCGCCGCCTATCTGATCCCAGAGGCCATCTTCAACGCCCAACTGGTTTCTTTGGTGGGCTTGGGCACACCCAAGCCCGAGCAACTCGAACACCTGGAGATTTACGGCCGCACCATTTCCGGGATAGGTGTGACCCTGCTGCTGGCCGATCTCTTGCCGGCGCGGCTGTTCAAAACCGGCCTGAGAGGCAGCCTGACCCTGTTGCTGCTCACCTTGTGCGTCTGGCCCAGCGTGTTTTTCGGCCAGAAATACCTGATAGAGCAATGGTTGATTGAACCCTCTACCCCGGAGCAGCGTCAATACGCGGCCTACAGCGCGGCGCTGCGTGATGCCCTGGCGGTTAACGCGGTCGAAGTCGAAGGTCTCAACTACGACCCCAAAGAGCTGCACAGCTCTGAAAACCTGACCTTTCTGGCCCTGTTCGGCGGCCTGGCCTATGCCGACCACAACCTCACCGACAACCTGGATGATTACAAGCAGAAGATCATTCACAACTTCGTGCAAAAGCGGGCCTATCGCGACTTTGACCAGCACTATCACGACTTTGGTCAACTCTATGATGAGCTGTCGGCCAGCTATCGCAGTTATGCCGAAGGCTCCAACCGATACAACCAGACCCTGGCGGGGATCCCGGAGCGGGAGATGGGTTACTGGCAAAACATAGAGCAGGAGGTCAATCAGGGATGGGGCAAGTATCAACAGGCGCAAAAGGCCCATGTGGCCAAGGCCGGTGCCAGGGCCCAGGAATACGGCCCCAAGATCTTCTCCTACCATGAAGACACCAACCGCTGCCAGGAACGCTACAAAAAGTCGTCCCAGAAAGAACGTCGCTATCAATGTATAGAGCGGGAAAACGCCCGCTACAAGACAATGATCTCCAAGGCGGGGCTCGGCTACATAGATCCCAACTACTGGTTGATAGTCGAAGATATCAGCACAGGCGAAAACCTGCTGTCCAGCGCCCTGTTCGGGGTGATGACAGCCGGTGTCGGCACCGCCATGCAGGCGCTGAGCCTGGCTACAGGTGGCGATGGCGGTCTTAAGGACAAACGCTATAAGTACACAGACGATCCGGATCATTACCAGCGCCTGTTCTTGGCCCATCCCAAGTTCCAGGCGATGTTTGAAAAGGAAACCGGCTATCCGTTCAACATAGGGTCACTGGCCGACTTCAGGGTGCATCCTGTGACTCAGGTGAAACTGCGCCGGGCCCTCAAGGCCAAGGGGCTGAAACTGCCGAACAGCTGGCATATCAACAATCGTCCGCTGTTTAGCCAAAGCGTGGCCAAAACGGTTAAGGCCGAAGCCGATGCCCGCTGGCAAAGCGAGATGCGTAAACGCGGTTTGGACTTGCCTATCAACTTAAGTTGGAACGCCTTTCAGTTGCATCCGCAGATCCAAAGCAAGATAGCCGCACGCATGGGCGATCTCTATGTGCCTAACGTCCGCGCCGACTGGAACCAGGCCAACTTCAAACGCCATGTGCTGGATCCCAACATCCAGAAGCGTACCCAGAGTTACCTGCAGATGTTGGCCGAGTCGGAACGTGAATTTGCCGATGGCGGCCGCTATGCCGAGCAAGGCAAGCAGGCACTGCGATCTGTGATTATTCCGCCCATCTCCATGTCACTCAGCCTGTTTTTGATCTGTATGACCTTTATCAAACTGCCGCTGAAGACGCTGCAGCTGTTCCGCCCCGGCGCGAGTCAAGCAAGTGGCAGCGAAGACAGTACCGGCATAAATGAGAATGCCACTGAAAGTGCCAAGTCCGGCAAACGCCGCTGGCTGGCATTGACCGCCAAGCTGTTGCCGCCCCTGTTACTGCTGACCTTGCCGGTGCTTTTGGTGCAAAACCGCTACACCCAGGATGATACCAGCCCGGTGAACTACTTCCTCACCAAAGTGGAACAGTCCGGCAATATCGGCTTTGCCTACGCCCTGCGCTGGACACTGCACGCCCAGCCGCTGCTGCATCCTTTGGGGCTGAGCTTTGAGCAACACACGGGTATCTATCAGGCCTTCTCGCCACTGGCGCATTCACTGGCCAAGATAGACTTGCTGCACAAGAGCACTCCAGCGCCACTCAAGGCCAGCGAGCTGGCACCGACCGAGACACGTCTCAAGGTCGAAACCAATGTGAACAACGCAAATATCAGGATCATGAACATCGGCCCCAAATATCACCCTGGGATCCGGCTTAAACCGGGCAACTACGATGTGCAGGTAAGCGCCCCCGGTTATCAAACCTACCGCAAATGGCACAGCCTGAATGGCGGCGAACAAACACTGACAATCCGTCTTTTACCCAATTGACAAGGAAACTGAATGCACCATTGCAATCAACCCATATATGCCAAGGAAAACTTCTGCGGTCACTGCGGAGAGTCCCTGCCTGAGCAGCCCAAACTGAAGAACATTGAGGATGTCGCCCCTGAGATCCTAAAAGATCTTAAACCCCACTATTCCGGCGCCAGGACGTTCACCGGCCGGGTCAACTCCAGTTTCCTCTACAAGCGGCGCCGGGTAGACAGTGGCAATAACCTCACCTACAGCTACTGGTGGCTTGAGCTGGAAGACAAGGACGGCAACATAGAGCGGGTCAGTGTCAATGCCGAGAACAAGTTCTACGACCAGCTTCGCCGCGGCGATGTGCTGACCTTGTTTTATCCGACAGACTACACCCTGAATTACCGCATCGAAGGTAAAGACGCCAAACGCCTGGTCAGCCATAACCATATGGCTCCGGCCGCTATCAGTCATGAAGCCGACGGTCAACGCTCCACCATAGTGCCCGACTATGAGCCGGGTAGCCAATCCAGCGCCTTCTGGTGGCTGCTGCTGGGGATTGCCAGCGCCTTGTTGCTGTACTTTGGTGCCAAGCAACCCACAGAAATCGCTATCGGGGTGGCCGTGGTCCTGTCTGTGGTGTGTTTCATTCTGGAGCGTCAGCGCAACCAGAAGAAACACACCAGGGAACTGCGCCGCTACGAGGCCCTGCAACTGGCGATGAAACGCCTGTTGTCTGTCACCCAAGAAGCGCTGGGCTACCATATCGCCCAGCGGCCGAGAAAAGACTCGGATATTTTCTGCTTCAAATGCCAGAGTCGCATCGACGGCGAGCACGGCTACTGTGTTCAATGCGGCAGCTCGCAGCAGCAAGCACCGGCAACGGCCGCCAACAGCCTCAGTGTCCGCGATGAGGAAGAGGCCATGATGCAGCAATACAGCCTGAGTTACCGTGAGCCCTATCTGCACAAACATGTCTTGGCCAGCGATGAAAAGGGTGAAGTCAGCGTTTCCTGCATCATGGGCAAAGTGCTCGACAGAAGTGCCAGCGCCAGTGTCGATGACTTCACGGTCACCACCACAAAAACCACCACCACAGACCATTATGTGGGTAACAGATTCTCCCACAGCACCACAGACACTGAAACCAGCAGCCATCGCAGCCGCAGCTCCAACGTTGATGGCGAAGTCTTGCTACAACTGGCCGATGGCGAAGTGCGGGAGATGCGCTTCGGCGAAGATCTGCTGGGGGATCTGGATGTGGGCGACTGGATGGTTTACGCCAGCTCAAGAGCCAAAATGGGCGTTGATGACTATAACCGTGAGTACGCCTACAACCTGACCAAGAACAAACGCTATAACAACACATCTTTCCAGCAATACGGCAAGCTCAACGGCGCAGGCACTTGGATCTTGTTGGCGATTGCCGCCTTGGTCTTCAACTTCTGGGGTCCGGATTATATCTGGTATCCGCTGTTCGATATGCTCTACTTCCCGCTGCTGGATCCCATCTACAGCACCTCATTTTTCAGACACAACCTGACCCTGGTGGTGTTTATCATGGTCAGTGCAGTACTGCTGGTTTGGACCCTACTGTATGGTCGGCGTAACCAAGAGCGTAAGCGTAAACTGCTGTCACGCCTGACCGACCATATCGACGGTTTTACCCGCGCCATCCCAGAGTTGAAGGAAAAGCTTAAACGTATGGGCTAACGCCGGTTTATACTCCCCCAAGCCACCTCACGAGGTGGCTTTTTTGCCCCAGAGAAAAATATAGAGAATTGAGAATGCAAGTAGCCTATATAAACGAAGACATGAATGAAGGGGATTCACTATTTAGTGCGGTCGATATTCGCTCGTCACTTTATGATGACAATGACTTTATCCCAACAAGTTGTCTGAATGAGATTGTATGGCAGGACACTGACATCCTCGATATTGAAGCGTTGGATTTAATCAGAGGGGGCGCTTTTAATGTTACCAAGGAGATAGCCGAATTAATCATGAGCTTTGACCCTTACGGGGTCGAAGTCTATCCCTCCAAGTTAACCTGCGCCGGCACAGGTGTTTTAACCGATCGTTATATACTGGCAGTAGACAACTTGGTGGATGCCGTTGATACCGAAAACAGCATCAAAATAACCAAAGCTACCAGCCGGTTTTTCTTATCGGCTGAAAAAATCAACAAACTTCCCGAAAGTAAAAGACATGTATTCAAACCGATAGGAATGACGAAAACATTCTTCTCTATTGAACTACTTGAAGCCCTCATACGCCTGGACGAGGAAGGAAAGATAAACACCAGCATTGTGGCTTTCTCATTTGATACATCCGAAGAAGCACCTAGAATATAAGCCTTTAAAACGGATGCGCCTGGCTATGAGTCCCACTAAGAATGCCGCTATGAATATAACCATGAATGATTACGCGCTGCTGTCCAGACAATCTCTGGCTGAATTTGCATTCCAGCCAACCCCGAAATCCACAGTCACTCTTGAACCAGACCTGCTTCTGGAAATAACATTCTCCCCCAAGCTTTTTATTGTCAACGATATAGCAGAGAGAATCGCGGAACGGGTCCAACATGGTGTCGAGTGGCTGGACGCAAGGGTAGATTGCTCACCAAGCCAACCATCAAAAGATCAAATAAAAGTATTTGAAAACTTCCGTATGCCGTACATACACCAGACTTATCGGCTAACTAATGAAGAGAAGCAATATGGCAAGTTAAACTGGTCGCGAATTCAACTCCGAAGTGCACCACTCGCTAAATTAGGCTGCCTTGCGTAATTCATTGAATACCGCAATAGGTTGCCTGAAGCCGAGGCACTTTCTCGGTCTGGCATTTAATGCCCGTTCAATCTCACTAATTTGCTTATCTGTTACCGTCCGCAAATCGGTGCCTTTCCGTATGTATTGCCGCAGCAAACCGTTGAAGTTTTCATTCAGTCCGCGTTCCCAAGACGAATAAGGGTTAGCGAAGTAAACATCCGTTTTAAGCTTTTCTGCGACCTGTTCGTGGTCACAGAACTCGCTGCCGTTGTCCGCAGTGATAGTTCGAACATAACCTCGATATTTCCACAGCATACCAACCATGGCCCGGGCCACATCGGCTGCGCTTTTCGCTGGCACTTTGCGTATCAGGTACAGCTTACTTTTTCGCTCAACCAGGCTGACAATCGCGCCCGTACCTTGCTTGCCCAGAACCGTGTCAGCTTCCCAGTCTCCGAACCGCTTTTTCTTGTTCACGATAGCGGGACGATGCTCTATGCCTACGCGATTCGGGATAATCACACGCTTCGCACGGTTACCTTTACGGTATCTTCGGTGACTCTGGCGGAGCTGTTTGTACAACTTGCCGCCGCATAATTTATCACGCTGGACATAGCCATAAATCCACTCGTGACTGACGTTATATCCGATGATTTTACCGACACCGGCTATTTGTTCCGGACTCCATTTCTCATTGAGACCGAACTCAACAAAGGTGATGGTCAGTCCAGATATTCTAGACTTCGCGGACTGACAACGGCGTTTTAGTGCCTTCGCCTGAGCGACTTCCGGCAAGTAATGGTTATCCCGAATTCGATTGCGATTTACTTCTCGGCTGATTGTGCTGTGACTGACTTTCAGACGTTTTCCTATCTCCCGATAACTGAAACCCTCGCGTAAATAGGCCTCAATCTGGTATCGTTGTCCCTCGATCAACTGCTTGTAATTCATGGTAACTACTCATGTTTGTTTGGCGACTACAGAGTATCACCAACAGGCAGTTGATCTCTCCTCACCGTTTAACCATGAGTGGTGCACTTATTATCTGAATTCGGGGTTGGATTTGGAAACCGCAAAGCTGGATTTTTCACGCCTGGAAGGTGTCCCACTTGAAGAGCGACTAATATTTAAGCTTGAAGAGGATTTCGGTTACCTGTTTATCCATAACAGCGTGGTAGCTTTGCTTAAAAAGCATGTAAAAACAGTTTGGGTAAGAGATGTATAAAAAACACGTTTATGCATTAACAACTGCCTATTGATGCCCCCTGGTATGACTTTTTTCGACCCGCGAATTTCTTTCGCGGTAATTTGCCTTGCTATAACCCAAAGTTGAATATCAAGTACAAAATAAACAAGAGTATTGCCCATATAGCCAGTTTGAAAGCCGCTCTGATTTCAGTGATTAGCGCTGCCAACTCTGAATGATACAGGGAATGACGTTCAGCTTTTCCAAACAAGATCCCCATATACAGATCATAGTCGCCTAGTTGTTGGCCTATTTGTCCCCAAAATGTCCTGTTTTTATCCTGATTGGTCTGAGTCAGTTTATGCAGTTTCAGACATGCTCTTACCCAAAGAGAGAGCACCACTGAACATAGGAATAAAAAAGTAGATTCAGCCACTTATACTTTCCTTGTAACGCTTGCGGTAAGGGTTGAAAACCTTATTTTACACCCGATTTCAACAACTCTGCCCATTAATTCGCACAGGCGCAGAGCGAAGCCGAGTTGACCACTTTCCTGACAGACAAACCGGCCTGCTTTAAGCGCCAGAGCCACTATAGTCCCTCGGCGTAACAGGTTGCCGAAGGGCTCAAGCTGCAGCGCAAACAGCTTATTGCGGCAATCATTAAGCCCACACGGCTAAACCATAAATAAAGCCTCAACAGCCAAATAACAGCGATGAGGCAGAGCTATCGCAGCCGCTCTCGACCTTAAGCTCATCGTCGTAAACATCACGACTGCCCAGATACTCACCGTGTTCGAACGTTTGGATATAGTAAGCTTTACCCTGGATGTAAGACACGGTTTCGCCATGCTCCTTACCGTCCTGATAACGGGCGACCTTGTTCAGTAACCCGTCTTCGGTGAAATAGTAAAAACTGCCCTGCGCCTGTCCTTTAGCGTCATATTGCTCCCGCCCCAGTTCATAACCCGCAGCAGAGTGCGCCAGCCAAGTGCCGACTTTTTTGCCGTAATGATACTCCCCTTGCCAGAGGGACACTTGGGTTTCATAGGGATCCTGGTACTGCCACAGGCCATGCCTTTTGTCCTGGCTATAATTTCCCTTGGCTTGCAGCTCGCCTTTTTCGCTGTAGGTTTGGTATTCCCCCTCAAGCTGCCCGTGCCGGTAATGCGCCAGCTGCAACAATTGGCCATCGTGTACCTGGATTTCTCTCACTTCACCGTGCAACCGCTCCTGGCTGTCACGCTGTTCTGTACGGCGGTTACGGGCATCTTGATAAGTCCAGAACCCCACCTTTTTGTAATGGGCATATTCGCCCTGCTCCAGCAGCTTGCCGCTGACCAGTTTCTTCTCATAAGCGCCATGGAGCTGACCTTTTTTGTAGTGACTGGTCTCTATATAGGGCTCATCATCCCAGAGCCCCTGATACATTTGCACGGCCAGCCCCTCGCGCTTGCCCTTGATTTTTTCCTCTCGTTCAATGACAACGCCGTTGGCATCAAACTTCTGATATAGTGTCCACACCCGAGTCATATCCTGCTGCATTCTTGAACTGAGCTTGCCGTCTTGGAAGTATTGCCTATCGAGGATCTGCTTATCTTTGACAAAACGGGCGCTGAACTCCATGGTCTTGCTGCCGTCATCGGCAAACTTTTGTTCAAAGACCAAGCGGCTTTTCTCGTCAAAGCGCTGTAACTGCTGCAGCTTCGAGCTACTGGTATAAAAGGTTTGCTGCTCGCCCACCTTTTCGCCCTGCTGATAATGTTCGATTCGTGTCAACTGTCCCTTGGCATCATACTGGCGGCTTTCCCCGTGCTCTCGATTCTGCTGGAAACTGGTTTCCCGACTAAGCTGGCCATTTTTATGCCAGCGTTTGGCCGGCCCCTGCCGCTGGCCATCCACATAGACATACTCGGCCTCTTGGACACCTGTATCCCAGTATTCATAGGCTTTCCCCTGCTGACCTTTAGGGCCAAAGGTGTCAATGGAGGACAGCTCACCATTGCGGTGATAACGTTTGCGCTCCCCTGTCAGTTTACCCGCCTGATACAGGCTGCGCTCACGCAGTTGCCCACCCGGGTAGTATTCCAGTTGCTCCCCTTCCGGCAGACCATTAACCAGCGAGTGCTGCGCCTGCAGACTGCCATCCTGGTAATAGTGGCTGTCTTTACCGACACGTTTGTCGCCCAACTGCTGATAGACTTCCTCTAACTGACCGTTACTGTAAAAGTTTTTCTGAGTGCCTCTTTGTTCACCATCAACAAAACCGGCCTCCATGGTCAAGACGCCGTCTTCATCATAGAAGCGGATCTGGCCTTCCATCTCGCTGTTATCGTTATAGTTGCCATCGGAAGACAGCTTGCCGTTATTGTGAAAGAACTGGTAGTTACCCAGGGCATTTTGGAAGATCCCCGGCTTGGCAAAGCTGCCCTTGAATCTGGGGGTATCCGAGCCGACATAATAGATGGTGGTCTGCCAACCATGCTGATCCTGGATTTGCGGATCTTTAACATAAAAACTGGCCTGGCGCTCACTGTCGACCACTTGCCAATCCTCATTCAGCCACACTGTCTCGGCGCTGGCCATCCAGCTCATCAGGCCACAAAGTAATATCAATACACGCATTTTCTTGTCCTTAAGGCAGTGGCGGGAAACTGTTGACCCAGCGGATATCCAGGGGCTCGCCCTGGTACTCGAGTTTACCGATACGTTCCACACTATCGGCAACCCTTAGGTATTTGTCTTCCATGACGGCTTCGCTCAGCGGGATATCCTCTGAGCTCAGGTAGCGCGCCTGCTTGTCCAGCAACGGCAGTTGCACGTCATCGGCACTGTAGAGATGGTAACTCTGTAGGAATTGCTGCACAGATTGCTGCAGATCCAGCTCGCCAAACACTTCAAGGGGCACCAACCAGGCACGTTCACCCGGGGTATAGTCGACAGAGTGCCATACCGGGCGACCATCACAGTGCAGATGACTGGGTATTTCCAGACCATAGAAATAACGGCGAATGCCATCCTCGGTACTCAGTTGGTACTCGACTTGAGTCGTCATGCGCTCGTTAGGCTTTGCTTTCCAGACCAAAGCCGATGGCCCTTGTTTAAAATCGCCTTCAATTTGCAGCTGGCAGATACCGGCCCAGTCCCGCGGCAAAGTCAGCTTGGCACCCTGCGGCGTATCGGCCTGAGTCGCAAAGGTGGCCGGATCAAAATCGACCGCCTCTTCGCCGGTATCATTGTAATAAAGGTAATGCTTGCCCATGGGAGGCAGGGTGTAATCGGCGGCAAAGGCCTCACGGTTCACCCAGCGCACCTCGCGGCTGAAACCGGCTTGTTGCTGATCCAAGATGGCATGAAAGGTTACCTCTGCTGCTGGCTTGGTCAATTTCACCCGAAAGAGTTGTTGGCCGCTAAACAGCAAACTGCGATCCATGCTGTTGAGCCACTCGGGGCCACCTTGCGGTGTCTGATAGCGAAACTCGCCTTCAAGCCCATCGAAAAACGGCACCAGATAACCATCGGCGCCGCTGAAATGCAGCAGATACTCGTCCTCTTGCTGCGCTACCGGGGTAATAATGAGTGTGCCACCGGCCAACGCCAACTGCTGCTCCTGCCCCGACTGCCATTGGCTGGAAACCGATACCAACTCGAGTGGCCTATAGTCTGCCACGGCACTGAAGGAGGATATTTTTTCAAACTGGTTTCGCTGCTCCCATCCCAGGGGCACAATCGCGGTACTGGTGACTAACGCACCACTCTCCTGATAGGGGCCCAACTGGCTGAGTATGCTCCACTCCATTGCAATGGGTTTATCTTCGGCATCCAGCGCCTGCAGATCTCGGTAGCGGATTTCCCCCAACACTTCTCTATCGCCTTCAGTCAGCAAGAGCTCCAGTTGCAGATGTTCAGACTCGCCACGAAATGTGCCCTTACCATAGCGGAATAAGCTTTCGGCACTGAGCTCAAGCCCATCGGCAGGCTTGGGGGGCGATGCCATGATGGGGTTCCAGTTGTCCATATCATCGAAGGCGATTTGTTGCCTCAGATCGCCCACCTGATCGAGCAGATCTTTGCGCGACATCACTATCTGTATATGGTTGTTGCCTTGTTGGCCCATGGCGTCAATCTTGCTCTCAAGCACCAACACCATTTTCTGCAACCAGCCACTCTCACGCGCCAGGCGCATATGACCATACAGACGACTATCGCCGCTTTCGGCGGTCAACTCTGCGTCCACTATCTCAGGGGTCACCTTAGTGACCAATAGTTCCGTTTGCTGACCATTAAACCCCTCGAGTATCAGCTTACTGCCCTCTTTGGCGGGGATCTTTTGCAACACACCGGGAGTCTCCATCCCCTGAGTCAAATGCTCGATTAACTCAGGGCCCGAGCGTGCCAACATCTTTTGCCAGCTCTCTTCATCCTTGCCCTTAAATGCCAGTAATTTGCCGGAGTCTTTATCCAGGGTGATTTCAAAGCCGCGGGAAAACATCTGTTGCAACTCGGGCTCATCGTTTGCAGCGGTAAAACTACTGAAACTATTGCCGCCACCGGACATAGTCATAAACTTGGGCACCAGTTCCAGCTTGAGTGTCGGCGAGGTCTCAATCACCTTATAGTGCATCAAAGAGTTGCTGTGCTGAGTAAATACCCGTCCGCCAATATCTATGTTGGCTTTTGTCTGTACCCAGTAATCGACTCGATCGCCTTTTTTAGGGTCAAATTCAACATGGGAATTGGGGGTACACGCGGATAAGAGCCATAACAGGCCGAAGAGGGAAAGATACTGCTTCATTTCATTCCTTGAAGAAGAACGCTTAAAAATTAGCGCCACATTATGCCAAATCAGAAGTCACAATTCTCCTGCTATTCGACCATATACGCGGTATCGAACTGAACCCCAAGACTACGACTAAAAACAAAAAACAAGCCCCATGACTCTTGGCAGGTTTTCTCTCAGCCCAAGCTTGAATAGAGTCTTTAAAAATAACCCAAAACAGCTTAATTTTGCGATGCCCCAGTGAAGGTGCCAGGCGTTTCTTCTGTTAAAATCAACTCAATCTGAATGCTTGAAACCAATGAGGAACTTATGAACCCTATTATTGCCCTGCTGAAAGAGCACAATATCAGCGATGAACAAATAAGCAGCCTGTTCCAGAGCCTGACCGAAAATCCCCTGATGGCCATGGGTACTCTGGGGCAGTTGGGATTACCGCCGGAAAAGTTGCAGGGGTTGATGATGCAAGTGATGCAGAACCCGGCACTGATCAAAGAAGCCGTGGAAGAACTGGGACTGGATTTCTCCAAGGTTGAAGCCGCCAAAGCCCAAATGAACAAGTCTGTTTAATCCTGTGCGCCCTCAAGGCCTGACTCATTTGGCTTTGAGGGCCGATTTCATGTTCTGTCATGCATCCAGTATTAGGCTGATAAATTGGCTGTGCCATCAGCTCAGTTCACAGCAACGCTTAGGAAGGTGCGAATAGGTCCTCGTGGCACTCTGGCTTACACAGCAATTGGCGCTCAAGGCATCTGACTGAAGGCATGCCGGGGCATGTTGAAGTCGAATAACGCAGAGAGCCGGTTGCTGTGAAAGCCCCGAAGGGCGTGGCTTACAGATCTGTCTGCTGTGTTGTGCTTCTTGCAAAGGACTAGGGCCATTTGCTGCGAACCACGCCTTGCATCCAGGCCTGTAAGCCGACGCAGAGCACACATGGGACTTGTTCGCACCTTCCATTTTTGATAGTTCTCTGAAGCAATACCCGTATCAAGCGCCCGACAATTTCTGCAATAACTTTGATGCCCGTCCGGATTGGCCGCGGTCACACGTGCCGGCGTATTACCAAAATCAGCGGGATAGGGATGAAATATATGTTCCTCACCATGAGTCGCAGAACAGTTGGGACACGACTTAAACTTTCGGCCGCTTCCCGGCTCCTGCTTACGTAACATTCCGCTATTCAAACGCCCACCACAAAAGTTACAGCTCATCAGCTCTCTCCATGTTATTAACTGATATTCAGCATGGCAAACAGCTCACGCTGAACAAACAATAACCAAAGGCCTGTTGAAAGCCAATCTCTTATCTCTCCGTGATATTTTCCTAGCACAAGATTGAGACAAATCGTGTGCGTTTAACAAACACGCTACAAAACGCTACATCATTTGCCGTGCCACCCACTGAGTCGGCGTGCTTAAGTAGGTGCTCGGTCAATATTCGACCAAGGAAGTATGGGTCGATGATCGAAAGCTGAATTTATCCCAATCATACAGGAGGTATTCCAGTGACAAGATCCCAGTGGTTCAAGCGTCTGTCGGCGCTATGTCTCGTCTCAGCCAGTTTGCTGCTGACACCGGCAGCCGTGGCCCAAAAACATCTCAAACAAAATCTCAGTCAATTGACCAATCAAGCGTCCAGCATAGTCTCGGGCCAAGTGGTGTCTGTGACCGATGGCTTTGATGAGCGCAAACGCCCCTATACCCAGATAACCATTCGGGTAGGTATGGATGCCAAGAACAAACATAAAGCCGGCAGCGAATATACTTTCCGCCAGTTTGGTTTGCTCAAGCCCCGCTCCATGGGTAATGGCAAAGTCTACCTTGGCGTATCCCCCGAAGGGTTCGCCCGCTGGTCGGTTGGCGAGCAGGTAGTGGCCTTTATGAATCCGGATCTGGGTGCTGGCCTGACTTCTACCGTAGGGCTGGAACAAGGCAAATTCATTGTGCAAAACGGCAAAGTCAGCAATCAACTGGGCAACATAGGCCTGTTTGATGGCATGAACACCCAGTCGCTCAGCCCTGAAGAGCAGAGCCTTATCACCACGGCAGGTGCTGTGGATGCCGCCGCATTTATGTCTCTGGTTGGCAAACTGGTACAGGAGGCCAAATAATGAAGCTTTCAAGAATTGCCACGGCCTTACTGTTGGGCTCAGTCTCCTCTGCCGCGCTGGCCGGTGGCCCGCTGTATATTCACGAACCCACAATGCAGCCCTATAAGTGGGATACTTCCAAGGGGGCGATTCCCGTCTATACCGACGGTGGCCCTGTGATTAAAAACAAGGATGGGGTTGACGTACAAACCTTCACCATTCTGGAAAAGGGGCAGGTGTTCAATCTCGACATCACACTACCGGACGGCACTGTAATCCCGGCGGGTACTGTGCTGGACCGGGATTACACCTTCCTCAGCATAGCTCAAGCCAATGCCATTACCGCCAAGGCCGTGGGCGAATGGTCTGCGGTGGAAACCTCCACCTTTGAGATGTCGGTGCAGGGCACCATTGAACAGCAAACCGGCATCCAGGACGTCAATCAAACCAATGTCGATCAGATCTATTCCGCCGTAAACGGCTATGGTTTCTGGGTCAACTATGACACCGATGGCCAGATACTGGAACAGTATTTCGGCGTACCACGCAGCCAGGTGCTGGGGATAGCCTTCCCCGAGTGGGCCGATGAAGAAACCGGTGAAATCCTTGAGGCCACTGCCTTGATGAACGGCTGGTACGTGGGAATAGATGACACAGAAGGCGAAATGATTGCCGGGGTATTTACCCATGAATTCGGCCACGCCCTCAATATGTCGCACTCCCAGGCCAATGGCCATCTCAGCTATATGTCGGCCTCTTACAGCCCGCAATATGACGGGGTACCGGGTTGCGCCATCACCAATCAATACACCAGCGCCAGCCAGATAGCGCCGGACACTATTGAAACCATGTTCCCCTTCATCAATGTGTTGGGAATTCAGGGCGCCGAGCAATCAACGGTCAATGTGCGCGACGACATAGTCAACCTGTCAGATCTCTACCCTACAGCGGAATATCGTTCTGGCTACGGCTCGATTTCCGGTACCCTGTACACCAAGGAAGGAGTGGATTATTCGGGCATGAACATGGTGGCCCGCAACCTGGATAACCCACTGTACGATGTGGTCACTCAACAGTCCGGCAACCTGACTCAAGGGCTTATAGGCCCGGATGGCAAGTTCACCATCAATGGTCTGACACCCGGCGGCCGCTATGTGCTCTACATGGAGACCATCAAGGCCGGTGGTTATCCTACCCAACAAACCGCCCTCTTGTCAGAGGCCGAATACTGGAACAGCAATGAAAGTAGCAATCCGGCCAGCGATAGCGCCTGTGATTTCACTCCTATCATTGCCGAAGCCGGGGTGACCAAACAGGCCGATATCTATTTCAACGGCTACACAGATGGCATCCAATATACCCCGCTGGTAAGCGCCTTTGTGCTGGATCATGCCAAGAACGGCAAACGTGCCATGGGGATAACCGGCACTACGCCTTTCCTCTATGACAGCTCCAAGAAGGCCCTGTTCAAGCTGCACCCAGCCGGTAATGCCGTGGTTGCCGGACACGCCACCATGAACAAAAACGCTACCAAGGCCGGTGTCATGGCGGACTTCAGTGGCAACGGCATCAGCAATGCCGCCATCTGGGATCTGCGCAGCGACAAACTAACCTCGCTTGGGGATCTCAACGGTAACAGCTGCGGTGGCTCGGGGCAGTCAGGCACCAACTCCAGCTATGTCTGGGATATGGACGATAGCGGCGACACAGTTGTTGGCACAGCCTATCTGGATACTGACGGTAACGGTGCCTGCCAGAGTGCATTCAAGGACGAGATAGTGCCCTTTATCTGGACCAAGAAGGCCGGTATGCAGCAACTGCCTTACCAATTTGCCGAAAAGGTTCAATGGCTGCGTGCCGACAGGATAGCCGGCAACGGCAGTACCATTACCGGCACTTATGATGGCACCAGTCAGGTTGCCTGGGTCGATGGCCGCTTCCACGACACCTCGGCTGAGTTTGGCGCCCAGGACTCCTCGGTGATCTCCAACGACGGCAGCACGGTTGGCTTTGGCACTCGCACCGGAGTCACCCTGTGGCATACGGACTCGGGCCAACAGGAGAACATAGGTAGCCTGCGCTGGTGTGAGCAGGTACCTTTCAATCACTTCTTCCTGGGTAATCTGTGTGCCGAAGGTTGGGATCACGACAGCATCAGCGCCGAGTTTGGCGTACCGCGTATGCTGCTACTTGATGCCAGCGACGATCTGTCGATGATTACCGCTCGCTCCGGTAGCCTGTTTACCGGTTTCAGTGGTGGTATCTACCTGGAAGGTTTGGGCTGGATGAGCACCAGGGAGTTCTTCGCCAAGCAGGGCGTTACCGAAGCCAAGGCACTGACCATAGATAACCCATTTGCCATCAGTGCCAACGGCTCTGAAATGATGGGGGGTATTGCAGGCGCTGTCTTGTCTATCGATGTCGATCTGAACAAAGCCTTTGTCTGCCGGGATGGCCAGGATGTTCAGCTCAGCTTCCCTAAACAGGTTGTTGCTGCCGTTAAAGGCGGAGCCGAGTTTGGTCGCTGTGCCCACCTGAACGATTGATGCAAAGTTGAAGTAAACAACTGCCAACGGGAGCCTCAAGGCTCCCGTTTTTTCTATAAAACAAAAAAACCGACTCAATGTCGGTTTCTGTTCTCTCTAGGAGAGATGGTACCAGAGGTCGGAGCGACGGGGCTGGCCTTCCAGCCGACACGCGCGTGGCGCAATGACTTGCTCAGACCTGACTCGGAGCTGACTCGGAGCTGAAAACAAAAAAACCGACTCAATGTCGGTTTCTGTTCTCTCTAGGAGAGATGGTACCAGAGGTCGGACTCGAACCGACACGCTTTTAAGGGCGGGGGATTTTGAATCCCCTGTGTCTACCAATTTCACCACTCTGGCACATATAGATTGTTTCGCGACGAAGTCTCATCGGCGAGTGAACGGCATTATACCTGTGCTCACTTCAATGGCAAGCGCTTTACGAGCCTGTTTGCCAAAATCCTGTTCGGTTGGACAAAATTCGCTCTGACTACTGGGCTCCGCGGGCAATTAGGAAACCTGTGTACTCCTTGTCGCTACCCTGAATATGGTTGATAAGCCAGGATTTGAGGAAGGCCATCAATTCATCGGCAACATCTTCACCATTGGCCACTCGCTTCTGGAAATCCAGTACCTTAGCCACCAATTGTTGGTGCTTGAGCTTGTGCTGTTCGGTTTGCGGGTAACCGAAACGGGCAAATAACTCCTCTTCATAGGCGAAATGATTGGCAGTGTAATCCACCAGCCCCTGTACTATGCGTTTAATAG
Organism: Shewanella chilikensis; assembly: GCF_037953065.1. Taxonomy (NCBI): domain Bacteria; kingdom Pseudomonadati; phylum Pseudomonadota; class Gammaproteobacteria; order Alteromonadales; family Shewanellaceae; genus Shewanella; species Shewanella chilikensis. The sequence goes on from NZ_CP149966.1 coordinate 3,911,915, forward strand.
CTTCCAGGCCGTAAGCTTCTTCCAGAGTGCGGTGCAGTTCATTGATCAGGGATACCAGACGTTGGTGCTGACGATTGATCTCTTCCATGCCGAGATCCAATTGCGGCCCCCACTCAACAAAACGATGACGTTTCTCCAGCTGTTCCATCGCCCGTTTGTCGACATGGAAGCGACCAAGCAGGGAACTGATCTCCTGCGACATATTGAATACTTTCAGACTGGATAGGTTGGTACTGTGGGTTTCTTTGGCATTCTCGACCGCCACTTGCGCCATGGAGGAGATATTGCTGCTGATCTCTTCAGCAACTGTCTGCTGTTGTTCCGAAGCCGCCGCTATTTGATGCGACATGTCCGTGATGCTTTCAATCTGCGCCACAATTTGCCCCAATGCCTGCTGCGCCTGATGAGCCATCGCATGGCTGGCGCTGGCCTGCTCGACACTGGTTCGCATCACTTTCACGCCTTCATCGGCCCCTTGTTGCAACTGCAGTATCTGCTGCTGGATATCGACCGTAGCTGTGGATGTTCGCTGTGCCAGACTACGAACTTCATCGGCAACCACGGCAAAACCTCGGCCATGCTCGCCGGCGCGGGCACTCTCTATAGCGGCGTTGAGCGCCAGCAGATTGGTTTGCTCAGCCACTTGGGAAATGGTGTCTATAATGGTGCTTATGTTGTTGCTGTCTTCGGCCAGGCGGGCAATCACTTGTTGAGTTCGCTCAACCTGAGCCGACATATCATCTATCTGCCTTACCACCTCTTTGACGGTTTGGTCACCGCTGCGGGCTGCCTGCATGGCTTCCTCCGCAGCATTGGCAGCACAAGCTGCGTTACGACTGACTTCCTGCACGGTAGCAACCATCTGGTTCATAGCGGTCGCGGCCAATTCCGCTTGTTTTTCCTGCTCCTCCACTCCGGTATGGGCGGCATCGCTGATAGATTTGATATCCATGGCCACGCTCTTCATCGTATCGGCAGTATTGACCAAAGACAGAATCGTGCGGCCAACATCCTCTCCCATACGGTTGATGCCGTGAACCACAGAATGGAACATGCCGGCATCCTGCTCCGACAACTGATAGCTGAGATCGCCTTCTCCCAGGTGACGGGCAGCGTTTTCCAAACGCTTAAGATTGGACAGCTGTCTGGCACCAAGCCAAGTCAGCACTATCAAGGCAACCAATAGAGAGCCAAAGGCGAGATAACTGCCGCCGTGTAACAGGCTCCACAGGGGGTAAAGCAACAAGAGCAACAGCAGATAAAACTGCCACCGGCTTAATATCAATTTCGAAAGACCTTGGGATGTTTGCATCGCACGCTCCTTGCATGAACAATCTCAGCCCAAGCCACCCTACTCCTTTAGTGTGATAATGAATATTATCCTTTGCTCCTATTCCCTTCAGTGAAATAACGCCCTTGCTTCCCCCTCCGCTAATTTAAGCAAAACATGATACAGCTCATGTTTTAACAAGGCGATTTACCCAATTAACAACTCTGACAACATTTGTTGATCGAGATCAGCTTCAGTTTTAGCAAATTTGATTAGTTTAGCTTTGACTTTACAAGAAAGAGGACTTCAGTGATGGCATTCTGGTTAGATCTAATGTTCGGAAACCCCATAGGTTTACTGTCGATGATAGTTATCTTCAGTACTATCGGGATCATCTCCTACATTATGTGGATGTTTATTGTAAAGTCAGCAAAGCCTTAGCTTTGACTTCCATGTTCTTTTAAATGCAATGACATTTTTGAGTATTGCTTGGGCAGCCCTGTGGCTGCCCTCTTTTTTAGTGCGATTAAGCCGCGTGTTTCCGCACCTGGGCAATAGCATTGATAAATTGCGGTCTTGCCTTGATAAGGTATTGCAACTCCTCCTGACTCGGTTCTCCCGGAGGAAGGCGCAACACTCTTCGATTTAAATGCTTACGGGCTGCCATCGCTATCTTGTACTCGGCGGTGGGGCCTTGAATAGCGTAATGGCGTTCATTTCCCAGGCTCTCGAGTATATGCGCCTTGAGCAGCGCCTGTACAGGAGCCTCATTTTGCGGCAGGGTCAAAACACTGGCTCCCTGCAGGAAGAACTCTCGTAACAGGGCCCGCTCGGCCGGATCCAACAACCTCACCTTAGCTTCAATCATTTCGTTGATTCGGCGCTCACTCAAACGACTTATCGCTTCATCCAACAAAAAGTTGACAGCCAGCGCGCCGATATAGGCCAAAGCCAGTAGCAATGTCAGGCCAATATAGTGGGCATTGGTATCTACCCAGGATTCCAAATGCAACAGAGCCAACAAGGACTTTGGCATAAACAGCAGCAATGTGGTGATCAGCAGCACCCACAATGTCAGTTGCAATGCAGCGGCCTTGAACTTGCCCTCTTTCAATACCTCAAATTTCAGTCTCTTCATGGCTCTATCCAGCGTCAGAAAATTGTTCCAATCACTAATCAAGCAAAACCAATGCCAAATTCATTCAAAGTACCGCGGCTTAATATAACGACAAAAAAACCGCGAAAGTCAGATGCGAAGCTATGCTTAAAGCTATCCAAAGCAAGCACTTAAAATAGTTGATATTAATGCCAGATTTTATACAACAGCTCATCAGTAGTCCCATAGGCCGCAGGCTGACTCTGGCTATTATCCTGTTCAGCTCTCTGATCACTCTGGTGACCACAGGTTTGCAGTTGGTTTCTGATTACAAGGGGGACATTGGCCGAATCAACGATGAGTTTGCCAATATTGAAAAGGCTAACCTGGATGTGCTGGCGGCAAGTATCTGGGTGATAGATGAGAGACTTATCAAGACTCAACTCAACGGTCTCAATCAACTGCCGGATACCAGCTATGTGGTCATAAAAGATGACAGCGGTAAAGAATGGACAGCCGGCGAGTACAGAGACCAAGGTGTAATAGAGAAGCGCTTTCCTCTGGTGCACAAGACCAGCAGCCAGAACTTCAATGTCGGTGAGCTAAGAGTTCAAGCCGATCTCTCCAAAATCTACGACAGATTGGTGAACAAGGCCTTACTGATACTAGTGGCCAATGGTATCAAGACCTTTCTGGTGGCCGGTTTCATTCTCTATCTGGTTTGGGCCACTATTACCCGGCACCTGTTGCAACTGAGTGAGTACTGCTCACAGCTCGATTTGGAGCAGGATTATCAACCACTGCAGTTTAAGCGCCGGGATAAACAGGATGAATTTACCCAGGTTGCCCTGGCCATCAATTTGATGCAGCAACAGCTGCGCGCCTCCTTCACCCAGTTGAACCGCTCCCGCTACGAACTACAAGAAGCCCTGAGCGACAGGGAAAGACTACTGGAACTGGAACGCAGCTATAAAGATGAGTTGGCAAGGCAGGTCAAAGAGCAAACCAAAGAACTTGAACAGTCGCTGTTGGTGTTGGAACGGGCTCAACAGGTGATGGTCGAACAGCAGAAAATGGCCGCGCTCGGCGGTCTGGTATCCGGCATAGCCCATGAGATAAACACCCCGATAGGTATCTGCCTCACCGCTGCCAGTAGTCAGCTGCAGCATATCAATGAATTGGTTGAGCTGTTGCAAAACGATGGCGCTACACTGGAAGAGCTCAATACCATCCTCAACGAATATCAACAAAGCTGTGAACTGATCATCAGTAATATTACCCGCGCCAGTAACCTGATCCAGAAGTTCAAGGCGATTGCTGCCGAGCAAGGCAATGAGGTGCACGAACAGATGCTGCTACCCCAGGTATTGCAGGAATTTGCCGATGCTGTAGCGCTATCTTTCAAGCAATTACAGGTAGATGTGGAGATTCAGGTCGAGGCCGATCTTTGGCTTACCAGCAGCCACAGCCTGCTGAAACAGATAGTGACCAACATACTTTCCAACGCCTATGCTCACGCATTTGAGGGTAATTCCGACCATAAGATCCGCATCAGCGCACAACCACAGGGTCAAGAACTACAGCTGGATATCGAAGACAATGGCAAGGGAATCGCACCCGAGATTGCCGGCCAGATCTTTGAGCCTTTCTTTACCACCAGTAGACGAACCGGCGCCACCGGGCTTGGATTGGCGGCGGCCTTCAATGCCGTCACACTACTGAAGGGCAATATCACACTTGCCAATGACTCAAACCTCGGCGGCGCTCACTTTAGGGTTCGCTTCCCGGCTGTGATAGAGTCCCGCCCCGTTGATGACGACAGGGTGGAACTCTTTATTTAGATTACTCGGCGTATCTCTGAGTCGTTAACCTGGCGATATTGATGATCACCTCTACCGCCTTTTCCATTGACTCAAGGCAGACATACTCATGTTTGCCATGAAAATTGTGGCCGCCGGCAAAAAGATTGGGACAAGGCAGTCCCTTCCAGGACAATTGTGCACCGTCAGTGCCACCGCGGATAGGTTTGATATCCGGTGTGATGTTTGCCATCTCCATCGCCTGACAGGCAATATCTGTCACATGAGGCACAGGCAATATACAGTCCTTCATATTGTAATAGCTGTCGCTGATACTGATCTCCAGACTACCGGCCTGCAGCTCAGCATTGCATTTAGCCACAGATTCTTGCAGCCAGGTTTTACGTTGCTCAAACTGAGCGCGGTCAAAATCCCTTATCAGGTATACCAACCTGGCTTCTTCTGTCTGGCCTTCCATGGATAACAGGTGGAAAAAGCCCTGAAAACCTTGGCTGGTCTCTGGCGCATCATTGAGTGGCATTCTGGCATGGAACCTGGCAGCCATGGTCAAGGCATTGACCATCACCCCATAGGCACTGCCGGGATGACAATTATTGCCCCTGGCGGTTATCACCGCAGTGGCGGCATTGAAGTTTTCATATTGAAGTTCGCCAACTGCGCCACCATCGACGGTATAGGCCCAGTCTGCGCCGAAACGCTCGAGATCCAAACCATCAGTACCTCGGCCTATCTCCTCATCGGGTGTAAAACAGAGATTGATCTCACCATGGGGGATTTCAGGGTGCTGCAATAGATAGTGTAGTGCCGTGACAATTTCGGCGATACCAGCCTTGTCGTCAGCCCCCAATAGCGTAGTACCATCGGCAGTGATCAGTGTTTTATTGAGATAGTTCAGCAACGAAGGAAACTGCTCAGGACTAAGCTCTTCCCCCTGCTCCAGTTCAATAACTTGTCCTTGATAGTCAGCTATCACCCGAGGTTTGACCCCGGCACCGGAGTAATCCGCCGCCGTATCCATATGAGCCAGAAAGCCAATTGCCGGTACCTTGGCAGTATTCGCCGGTAACTTGGCATAAAGGCAGCATGATTCACTGAGGAAGACATCATCAAATCCCAGCTCGAGCAGTTCTTGTTGCAACTGACTGGCGAAGGCCACCTGGCCTTGAGAACTGGGAACAGATAGGGAATTCGGATCAGCTTGTGTATCCTGTTTGACATACCGCAGGAAACGATTGAGCAGCGCTTGTCGCATAAGCTTAATATCTGTAGCGAAAAAGTGTCTGGATTCTAACAACCCAGACACTTGCCACATTAGACTCAGATCATGTTTTGTGCTGTTTATTCAGCCTTGGTATTGCCGCCGGGAGTACTGGCTTCCTGCGCCAAGCGCGCCAAAACCCGACTTGCGGCCACAAAGCCAAAGCTGCCGGTCACCATGGTCACAGCACCAAACCCTGAGGAGCAATCCATTCTCATACTACCTTGGGCGCCAGCCTTAGTGGAACAAACACTGCCATCGGTCTGAGGATACTTGAGGTGTTCACTGGAAAACACGGCATCAACGGCAAAACGCCGCTGTGGATTCTTGCTGAAACCATATTCTTTGCGCAGCAAGTTACGTACCTTAGCCAGCAATGGGTCCTGAAAAGTCTTGGCCAGATCCGTTTGCTGGATCTGGGTTGGGTCTGTCTGACCACCGGCACCACCGATAGTCACCAACTTAATCTTATTGCGTTTGCACCAAGCGATTAAGGCCGCCTTGGGCTTTACCGAATCTATGCAGTCCACCACAAAGTCTATGCCCTTGTCCTGCGACAGATACTGGCTCAGATTATCTGCAGCAATAAAGTCTTCTATTTCATCCACCCGGCACAATGGATTAATCGCCTTAATCCGCTGCGCCATCACAGCAACCTTGGACTCTCCTATGGTGTCTGCCAGCGCATGGATCTGACGGTTGGTATTGGTGACACACACATCGTCAAGATCCATCAGGCTGATATGCCCTATTCCACTACGAGCCAAAGCTTCGGCGACCCATGTGCCGACGCCACCTATACCTATCACCATCACATGAGCCTTGGAAAAGGCCGCCAGTGCAGCAACACCATATAAACGGGCGATGCCGCCAAAACGCTGTTGATAGGCTTCCGCCTCCAACAGCTCTGAGTCTGTATCTTGCATAACTTGATTCCCAATTTTCTTCGGCGGCATTTTAGCCGAATACCCGACTATCCCCAAGCCAAGGGTGTAACAGGCTCAAAGTCTCTCTGTCATAAGGCATATTAACCGGCACTTGAAGAGATTTGCGTCGACTCTGTCAGGAGCTGATTTGGCGGTTCAAATGAGAACCAGTGCACATAAATGTCATTTTTGTGCTGAAAAATTTCACTTTTATTAAAACTTCATCTATCACTAATTTACAATTTGTTTTATTAAAAATAACCAACAGATACAGTCCTTCATACTGCAAAATTATCTTTTTATAGCGAAAAGATGATCATGCTGATTTTGTGAACAATAGCTTCTGGGTGGTTTTTGAACCAAATGGACATTTTTGTCACAGATTGACGCTTTTCCTGGCGAAATGGGGCAAAAAGTTTGATCTAGGCCACAATCTTGAAGAAACAAAACTGTAAGAATCAGCGCAGCTTTGCGACGGACAGGATGTCCGCTGCAAATCCAGGAACACTCGTTTGTTAAATAACCATAAATACATGGATTAGAACTCAGGTTCTAGGGAGCACAACACATGAAGAAGACCCTTATCTCTGCGTCAGTAGCAACAGTTCTGGCCGCAGCCTCTTTCGGTGCGCTGGCTGATGGCCCAACTCTGTATGGCCGTTTGGATCTGTCTGTAACCAACACTGACACAGGTGCCACTCTGCAAAAAGGTACCAACGATCTAGAATATGGTAAAAGAGGTACCTACATAGAGAACAACTTCTCAAACCTGGGCGTAAAAGGTTCCGAGAAGCTGACTGATGGTGTAGACATCATCTATCAGATGGAGTTCCAGGTAGAAAACACTTCAGGTACCGGCGATACTTTCAAAGCCCGTAACACTTACCTGGGTGCCAAGACCAATTTCGGTACATTCCTGGTCGGTCGTAACGACACAGTATTCAAGCAAGCTGAAGGCGGCGTTGACGCATTCGGTAACACCAACGCGGATATCGACCGTTTGGTTGGTGGCCAAGTTCGTAGCGGTGACGGTGTTTGGTACTACTCTCCAAAGATCGCTGACCTGATCACTCTGAACGCCACCTATCTGATGGAAGACAACCAGGACGCACCTGTTGTTGGCGGAGTCGAACTTGAAAAAGACGACATGTATGCTCTGAGCGCCACCATAGGTGACAAGAAGCTGAAGGCTCAGAACTACTATGCAGCCATCGCCTACAACAAAGGCATCGGCAACATCGACGCTTACCGCGCCGTAGGTCAAGTTAAGCTGGGCGACTTCAAAATCGGTGGTCTGTTCCAGAACTCCGAAAGCATTGCTGACGGTGCTGACGACGACAACACTTACTTCGTCAACGTAGTTTACAACCTGAACGGTGTAAACCTGAAGCTGCAATACGGCTATGACGAAGCTGGTTTCGGTAATTACTTCAAGAATGTTCCAGTTGACAACATCAATACTGTCAACAAAATCAAGAATGACGTTGAAGTGACCAACATCACTGTCGGTGCCGACTACCGTGTAGCCAAATCAACTCTGGTATATGGTCACTATGCTCACTATGAAGGTGAGTTCAAAGACTCTAGCGGTGCTAAGTTTGACCTGGAAGACGACAACGTATTCACCGTGGGTGTACGTTACGACTTCTAATCTCTGTTGAGATAGTGGTTATAGACACTAAAGGCGACCTCAGGGTCGCCTTTTTGTTTACCTAGCTTAAAACCAGGCGCTGTTCACGCCTTCAACTCTTATCTTCGTCAGAGAAACTTATTTACGTTTCAAAAGATAAGCACTCTCATTGAGCCAAGGCACCTCTTTGGCAATGAACCTGGGATTATCGGCCAACACATCGGCTTGCTCCAGTAAAGTAATCTCAAACCACTGGCTCATATGCTGCCGGATCCATTCCTGGGTCACGCTAAATGGCGGCCCTTTGAGCATATCCTGAGGGTATTCCAGAGTGACCAACAGGCCACAACAACCACTTGGCAACAAGGAAGCCAGCTTGGCGGCATATTGCAAACGCATCTCCTCAGGCCAGGCGATTAGCGCTGCCCTATCGTAGAAGGCACCTACCGACGCCAATTGCTGAGCCTGCAATGCAAAGAGATCTCCCTGTAGCAAGGTCATCTGCTCACTGGAAAACGCCTGCAGTTCGCCAAAGGCTTTCTGTTGATACGCAAGGCGATTCTCTTCAAAGAACTGCCTTACCGCCAACTCGCTCAGTTCACAGCCAAGCAGATCATGGCCCATCTCTGCCAAATAACACATATCCAAAGTCTTGCCACAAAGTGGGACAAAAACCTGCTCATTGCCCCTAAGCGCGAGTGTGGACCAGTATTTTACCAAGAAGGGGTTAATATCCTGCTGGTGAAAACCTATCTGCTGTTTGTGCCAGCGTTCATGCCAGAATCCGGGTTCCATCTATCCATCCTGTTCATCAGAAAATCTTGATACTCTAGCGACTCGCGTAACGGATGCAAAGTCCGACAGGTGTAAAATAATAGGCTCAGGTAAAAGAATAGGCTCACAGTTTCAGACTGAAGACGCACCAACGCTCAGCTTGAGTAAATCGATGATAAGCCGAATTGGCTGCCCACTTTCCCCGACTCACTCAAGCTGTTCGCCATCAGGAACGCCGCCCCCTCGCAAAATAACCAAGATCATTTTGAGAGCTCTGAGGCCAATCAAAAAAGGCGCAAATAGAGTTTAAAAGTCCGAGAATGAATTCTCTCGCAGCGGGCTGGGTTTAAAGAATGAAAAGATTTTTTAAACAGTGAGTTAATTCACTTCCCTTTTATAAAGGCCATGCCAGAATAGCCGCCATATCCGAGTATTGTGTTGTTTCGGTGAAAATCATGTCCAGCTCTCTCAAGGGAAACGCTCTGGCGGCCTTCTCTTTCGTGCTTTGGGGAATATTACCCCTCTACTATCAATTGCTGCCGGATGCGGCCATCTTCGAGTTGCTGGCCTTCAGGGTCATCTGGTCTGTGCCCTTTATGCTGCTGGCCTTTGTCCTGCTGAGACGGCCGTTACCTGCCTTTGGCGCGCTGTGGCGTGATAAACGCTCATTGCTGCTGTGCTTTGCCGCCGGGCTTATCATGTGTATCTCCTGGGTCAGCTTCACCTGGGCCCTGACCCATGATCAGGTACTGGCGGCCAGCCTGGGATTCTTTATCAATCCTCTGTTTGCCATCGCTCTGGGGGTACTGTTCCTCGGCGACAAGCTGAGCAAGGCGCAACTGGCCGCCGTGGTGCTGGCCATTGCCGGTATTGGCTGGCAGGTATATCAATATGGCAACCTGCCATGGTTGTCTCTGGTGATGGGCAGCTTTTTTGCCCTCTACGGGCTGCTGAAAAAGTTTATCCGCTTTGACTCCTTCACTTCGGTCACACTGGAGGCACTGCTGCTGACGCCCTTTGCTTTGGGCTACCTCTGTTATCTGCTGGCCACAGAGCAAAGCGCCGCACTGGCTGGCGGCAGCGAAGGCATTATGCTCTATATCGGTTCGGCGCCCGTGACGCTAGCGCCGCTGATCCTATTCAGCCTGGCGCTGAGATACACGAGTCTGTCCATGGTGGGTTTGCTGCAATACATTGAGCCCAGCCTGCAATTTTTGCTGGCGGTGGTCATCTTTGGAGAGGTGTTTGACGAGGTGAAACTGGTGAGTTTCTCCCTCATCTGGGCCGGGCTGCTGCTGTGCTCGCTGGAGGCCTTGCCCGGCCTACGTCGCAGCTTAAAGCGGGTCTAACTTCCAGGCGCGGGTCATCTCGCGCTTGCCAAGGGCGCCGGGGTAAGCTTTGACCTGAAAACCGGCGGCCTTGAGATCTCGCTTGAACTGGCCATTGGCGCAGTAAGACACCAACAAGCCGCCCTGCTCCAGCAACCCATAACACTTTTTGAAGTTATCCAGCGCCCATACATCCGGCTGCTTGCTGGGGGCGAAGGCATCGTAATACACCAAGTTAAAGGGTTCGCCCTGCCATTCGAGCTGCTCCAGCTTGCCCTTGACCTTACGCAGCACAAAACCCGGCATGATTTCCACATCCTGATCCCAGGGGGCGGCGTGCAAGGCATCGAACAGCGGCGCATACCAGTCGGGCAGCATGCCCTTGTAGTTCAGTCCTTCAATCAGCTCGGCGGACAAGGGATAAGGCTCTATGGTGACATAGCGCACCGGCAGCGGCGCCAAGCCACTCTGCTGACGCGCCTTTGCCAGCTCCAGCACCTTACCCAGGGTCATGAGGGCATTGAGCCCGGTGCCGAAGCCCACTTCCAGAATCGCCAGATGGTCCAAGTCCTGCAACACCTGCTCGAGCCCGGCGTGGATAAACACATAACGGGATTCGGCCAACGCCCCCTTGTGGGAGTGGTAGGTCTCATTGAGCTCGGCATTAAATAGAGTATGTGACCCGTCTTCGGTCAGCTGCAGGCTTACGTGTTTCATCTCGACTCTTAATCATCTGTGCGGGGAAAGCCGGGGCGCTCGCCCCGGCGACAGGCAATTATCCCAGAAAGGCGATAACTGCCGCAAGCCAATTACCCTTGGCGCTCCAGCACCTGCTGCACCACGGCCTTGAGGGTGGCATAGTCGATATAACCAGGGATCACCTCATCACCTATGAGCAGAGTCGGCGTGCCGCCAAAGCCCAATTCAGAGAAGACTCTCACATTGGTATGCATCAACTCGTCGGCGCGGCCGCTGGGCTTGAGGTATTGTTCTGTGCCCGTGGCCTTGGCGACCTGCTGCAGTGAATTCCCTGTATGCATGCCATTTTTGGCCATCAAGAGTTCATGTACCCGGGGGAAATCCTTACGATCCTGCCGCCAAACCTCGAGGGCAAAGCCGCCGGAAGAAAGCTCAGTGCCCTGGGCCTTTATCTGCCTCAATGGCACAAACACATTGACCACCTGCAAGTTTGGGAACTCCTTTAAAAGCTTGGCAAATTCCAGCTCCATCCGCTTGCAGTAAGGGCAGTTGTAGTCGGTAAACACCACCAGCTGCAACTCGGGCTTGCTGCTGCCCATAGTCGGCATCTGCGGGTTGTTGAACAGCCAGTCCTTGTGCTTGGCCAGCGCTTGCTGCTGCAACTGTCGCTGCTCCACATAAGACTCTATACTGCCGAGCACGCCGGGAATGATCTCCGGATGCTTGACCAAAATGCTGCGGATCTGCCCCAGTTGCTGTTCCTCTTGTTGGCTCAACTTCTGCTCTGCCGCCTGTAAACTGCCGCTGGCCGCCAGCAGCCAGGCACTCAATACTATCCAATACTTCATCTTGTTATTCCTCAAATTAAATTCATTTTTGTCAGCCAGAGTCGCAGCCAGATCCCCGGCCAACTGGTGACTCCTGTGGTGCTGCTGCGGATTTCGCCCTGATAGATAAACAAAAGCGTCGGTGTCGCCGACACGCCAAGGGATCGCGCCAAGGCGCCGCTGGGGTCATTGACCACTTCAAAGCCGTAGCCCTTGTTTTGCAGGTACTGCTTGACCTGAGTGTTATTGCCCGACTGCAGCGCCACAGTCACCACCTGCTCACTGTCACTGAAACCATCTACAGTGCCGGACACCAAGGGGCAGACGCCACACCAGCTGGCCCAGTAGTACAGAATGACCGGGCGCTCCATACTCATGGCGGCAATATCCAGCTGACTGCCGGCCAAGCTCTGAACCGTTTGCAGCGGCAGGGTTTCCGGCATCTCGCGGCTGCGAAAGGCATCGAGGGCAACACTCACCACCAGAATGAATAGCCCATAGCCAAGCAGGGTCTTGAGCCATTGAAGCGCCTTGTGGGCTGGTTTATTTTCCTGGGTCATTGTCTGCTCTCCGCTTCGGCCAAGGCCGCCAATACTCCATCGCTGCTGAGGATTACCGGTAATGGGTTACCGGCGGGGGTTCCCGGGCCATAGACCTGATTGAAAGGCACCCCAAAGCGGCCATTGGCCTTAAGATAGGCGGTAATTTCCTCGCTAGGCTTGGTCCAGTCACCACGCATCAGCAGCACTCTGTCATCGCCAAGGGCATCATAGACAGGGTTTTGCAGCAGCACCCCCACCTTGTTGGCCTGACAGGTAATGCACCAGTCGGCCGTGACATCGACAAACACTGTCTTGCCCTCATCGACTGCCTGTTTGAGCTGCACCAAATTCAGCGGTTGCCAATGGTGATCCGAAGGCAAAGGGCTGACCCAGGCATCCCGGGTCAGATAACCAACCCCCAGCGCCAAGCTGGCAAACAGAAAACTGCCGCCAATGGCATACACCATTACCTGAGTGCCGTAACGCTTGCCCAGCAGTCCCAGTGTCAGCAACAACATCAAGGCGCCCAGCCCCAAGATAGCCGCAACGGAGAAGAAGCTTTGCAGCAGACTCAGCAGCCAGAGACAGGTTGCCAGCATCATCAGCGCGAACACAGGCTTGACCCAACTCATCCAGCGCCCGGGCTTGGGTAAACGCTGCGCCAACGCCGGCCACAACGCCAACATCAGCCAGGGCAAGGCCATTCCCAGCCCCATGGCGCTGAAAAGGGCAAACAGCATGGGATAGTCGGCGCCGAGGGCGAAGGCCACCGCAGTACCGAGAAACGGCGCGGTACATGGCGTAGCCAGCAGCGTGGCCAGCATCCCCTGCAATAGGTGGCCGAGGCGCGAATCATCACCGGCACCGGCCAGGCGGGTTTGCCACTTGGAAGGCAGATTGATTTCAAACATCCCCAGCAGGTTGAGGCCGAAGCCCCAGGTCAGCAACACCATAAAACCGATAAACCAGGGCTGCTGGAACTGTATCCCCCAGCCCAGCGACTGACCGGACAACTTCAGCAAGCTAAGACCGGCGGCAATCAACCAGAAGGACAGCAAAATACCCAGTGCCGAAGCCATAAAATGGCCGCGAACCTGACTGCGACTGCCCTGGCTGCTCATCATGACCCCGTGCACCTTCATACCCAGCACAGGCAATACGCAAGGCATGATGTTGAGAATAAGGCCACCGGCCAGCGCCATCAGAAACAGGCTCCACAGCGGCAGGCTTGGCTGCGGCTTGGCAACATGGCCTGTGGCGATGGCACCGCTCAGTTCGGCCGAAAGGTGTGTGTCGGCCAGATTGATCAGCAGCGGCTTGCCCTCCAGATCCGGCGTCCCCAGCCAGTGTTTGACCCCGAAAGTGGCGGTCAGCCGTTTGCCATCTGTCTGGATCTGCGGCCGGGAGAAGATTAGCTCGCTGACTGTCTCATCCTCGCCGAACAGAAACAGATCTGCCTGTTGCCAGGGGCTTGCGGCTTCTATAGCCAGTTGCAGCAACTGCTGCTTTTCATCCCAGACAATCGACTGCAATACCGCGCCGCCATTGCCCTGTGGCACCTTGGCCATCGCCTCGCCCCACTGGTGCAAAAAGCCATCATCGGCCTTAAGCCCGGCGGCCTGAGCGCTCAGCTCCACAGGGTAATCGGTCAACACACAGACATTGGTGCAGGAAGACAGGGTCAGGGTGCCCTTGAGCCGAAATGGCTGCCCGGGATCCTTGAGGCGAATAGTCAGTGGAAACAAGGTATCGCCCTTGTAACCCAGGGTTTCTATGCCCTGCAACACATAGCGCTGCGGCAAGGGCCAGTGCCAGTCGACCGCGGCAATGTTCTCCGAGGCGGACCAGTCCAGGGTCGGCGGGATCCCGCCTTCCCCCGGCGCACGCCAGTAGGTTTTCCAGTCGCCGCTCAGGGCCACATCGAGCAGGGCGTTGAGCTCACCGACTTGGTCGGCATCAACATCGGCCAGCGTCAGTTGCACCTTAACCGGAGGATGATCCGGGTGCTTGAGCCAGCCACTGCTCAGCGGCTCTGCCAATGCAACTTTGCTGAGCAGCATCAGACATACCGCGAAGGCATGCCATATTCTTTTTAAATACATGAAATTAGCTCCAAAACAAAACATCAGAACCCGGTGTTAACCGGCAAGAGTTCAGGATGTTTTCATTCCAGATACACGCACAACACTGAGTGTCGCCTTCGTTTGGAGACTATGGGGTGGGAGAGATAAACACTGAAAGGTCGGGTACTGCCGAGCCAGTTGAGCAACAGCAGAAACAGCAACAGGGCAGTGAGTCCCAGTTGCAGTACCACAGGTTGCAGGTTCAGCATATGGGAAGACAGATGACAGGGCTCTTCATTGAGCTGCGCCTTGCTCGCATCATTGGCGTGAGTCGGCGCAGTATCAACACCAAGTTGCGTCAGCTGATGTTGGGCCTTGAGCGGGCAGGAACCAAACAGCGAAAGCTGCTGACCAAAACAGAGCAGGATCACCAGCAGACTGATGATCAATGACACCAGCGCCCTGTCTTTGAGGGAAAAGCGGTTAACACCGAGTGAAAACCCCATGCTGCACTTTGCTCTGTATGGCCCAAGAATGCCGATAGGGTTCCATGATTGACGACAAAGGTCAATCCTGAAACCGCTGCTGCAACCAATCCTTGCTTGCCATCTGCGCCATTGGCAGGATAATTCCCCCACCAAGCCACAGTTTGCGACCCCAAGATGCAGCTTAAACCTCTTACCCAAGGCAGATACTCCCAGGAATGGCAATCAGACTACCCTCTAGTGGAGCGGGTATTGCTAAGTTGCGTCAGCGAGCAGCGCCGCTTTGCGCCGGGAGAGGCCTTAATGCAGCAGGGGCAGAAGCTGAATCAACTGGTACTGGTGCCCAGTGGCAAAATCGCCATGAGCTACAGCGCCCGCAACGGCCGCAACTTTCAACTCGGCACCCTGAAATGTGACTCGCAGCTATTCGGTGAAATGGAGTTTTTCACCCAAAACCCCTGCCAGTTGGACATTCTGGCACAAACCACCCTGACCTGTGGCATTATTCCCGCCGACAAGCTGCAACAAGCCTTGGGTGAGCACCCCAGGCTAGCGCTGTTTTTCGCCAGTGCCATCGCCATAGATTATCAGGACACTGTGGACATCTTCACCCGGCGAATGCTCTACCCCATCAGCTACAACATTGCCTACGACCTCTATCACCAGCAGCTGGATGACCTGCCGGTATCTGGGTTCAATAAGGGCTATCTGGAGGCTGAGCGTTTCGGCACCACCGCCAGAGTTTATCGCCGGGCGATACAATCGCTGGAAGATGCCGGATTGGTTCGGCGCAGCAAGGGCAAGCTGGAAATAATGGATCTCAAGGCGCTGCAGGATTTTGTCGAGCAAGGGGAGCTTTAGCTCCCCTATTCGTTGAAAAGAGATTCAGACTCAGGCCGCAGCCGCCTCGGCCTGACGCTTAAAGCCCAAATTGGACACCAGCAGCATCAGCAAGATCACCCCGTAGAGCACAGGAATAGCATACATGACGGTCTGCAAGCCCACTATCTTTTCCGCCATTGAGCTAATCGCCGGGCTGAACATGGCACCGGCACTGCCGCTGATCAGAATGAAGGACACATTGCGGCTACTGGCTTGTTTCACAAAGGAAACCCCATAGGCGATAAAGGCGTTATACAGCGCGGCGCAGACAAAGCCGTAGCCATAGGTCAGATACCCCAGGGTTTCCAGATCGCCACAGCTGACAATCCAGCTGGTGAGCAGCAGTGCCAACGAGATGATCATCAACAGGAAGTGGCGGATCTGCATCCGGGTCACTATCAGGGTTGAGATCAAGGCGCCCACCAACGCCGCCGACCAGTACTGGGTGATGATATTGCCCGCCTCTTCAAACGGGATCTCAAACTTCTGCTTCACAAACATAGGCGCCCAAGTGAGGAAGGTATAGAGCGCCAACATGCCCAGAAACAGCCCCAGACCGCCGCTGATAATACCGAAGTTCCACTCGGAGCGCTGAGCGGACTGCGCCTGTTCACCCTGGCCCTGCACCCGGCTAAATGAGGTGAAGGCCGCCAGTGCCAGGGTCAGCAAGGCCACCAGGCCTACTGCCAGATAGCTGTAACTCCAGGCCAGTGAGTGTGTCAGCGCATAAGTGGTGATCAGCGGAAACACCACCCCGGCCACGTTAAAGGTGGCATCCTGCACCACCAGCATGGTGGACTGGATTCGCTCCTGCCACAGGGACACCACCAGAGTACCGGCGATACACAAGCCGATGCCGCCGCACAAACCCACCAGCGTCATGGCCACCATGACCACTGTCAATGAGGAACCCAAATGCAGCGCCAGCGCCGACAGGAAGATAACGGCATAGCTCAGCAGTGTCATCGGCTTGATACCGACCTTTTCAATCAACAAAAAGGCCACAACAGTACCCGCCAGGGCGCCGCCGTTCAGCAGTGAGAAGATTGAAGCCACATCGTTGACATCGGCCCCGAAGCGGGTGGCTATCGGCTCTATCAACATACCAAACTGAGAGGCGAAACCCGCCATGATAAAGTTGGCCAGAAAACTGATGGCCGTCAGTGTGATTTTATTATTCATTTTTTATCATCCATCAACGTATTAGGGAAGGTGCGAATAAGTCCTCGTGGCCTTCTCTTTTGTAGAGAGTGGCTTGCACAGCAATTGGCGTTCAAGGCATCTGACTGAAGGCATGCCGGGGCATGTCGAAGTCAGATAACGCAGAGAGCCGGTTGCTGTGAAAGCCCCGAAGGGCGTGGCTTACAAGCCTGCCTGCTGTGTTGTGTTTCTTGCAAAGGACTAGGGCCATTTGCTGCGAACCACGCCTTACATCCAGGCCCGTAAGCCGACGCAGAGCACACATGGGACTTGTTTGCACCTTCCTTAGGCCACGGCCAGCGCCAGCGAGATCATCTGGTTAAATGACAGCTGGCGCTCTTCGGCACTGGTTTCTTCACCTGTGAGGCAGTGATCCGATACAGTCAGAATCGCCAAGGCCTCGATGCCGAACTGCTGCGCCAGGCCATAGAGACCAGCCACTTCCATATCTATCCCCAGAATGCCGAAGCGCTCCAGCGCCGGGATCAGATCTTCATCCGGGTCATAGTAGAGATCGCCGCTGAACACATTGCCCACTCTGACATTCAGCCCCTGGGCCTTGGCTTGTTCCCAGGCCTTGAGCAGCAGCGGGAAGCAGGCCGAAGTCGGCATATGATAACCTGCGCTGCGCTTGGCGTTGGTGACTGAATCTGTCCCCGCCGCCTGAGCCAGGATCACATCACGCATCTGCACCTGACGCTGGGTCGCCCCCAGGCTGCCCACCCGAATGATACGCTCAACCCCGAAGTCGTTGATCAGCTCATGACCATAAAGCACCATAGAGGGGATCCCCATGCCGTGGCCCATTACGGAAACCGGTTTACCCTGCCAACTGCCGGTATAACCCAGCATATTGCGCACCGAAGTCACCTCTCGGGCATCATCGAGAAAGTGCTCGGCAATGTATTTGGCCCGCAAAGGATCGCCGGGCATGATAACTGTCTTGGCAAAATCGCCTTTGGCGGCGTTGATATGTGCTGTCATAAGCTGTTCCTCGGATAAAAACTGGTCCGAGTCTACCGGCGAAGCCAAAAAAGCCTTGAGGACAAAAGTCCGCTTGCGGGGATTTGTTTACCAAAATGCCACACTCCTCTCAGCCAACTAAACGGCTATTTTAAGGCAGGCACAGAGCCGAGCCGGCACTATAAACTTTGCAAACGGCGCCAGCGCTGCTTTAGCTCCTTGTGATTACTGCGCACCAACTTCCAACGCTCACAAGCATTGAAACGGGCATAGTCGGCAATGGCCCTGGTAAGTTCGGCCAGCAATCGATCATCCAAAGGCCGATTGGCATACTCGGGCTCCAACACCAGGTTTTGCAACAGCAGGCATTGGCGCGGCCGGTCGGCCTTGACATCGACCCGGCCGATAAACTGCTGGCACCAGAGGATGGCCAGGCTGAAATAGCCGTAAACTCGCTTTTCCTGCGGCAGGTACACTTCCAGTTGATAGTCAAAGCCAAACCATTGCTTTAAGCGGTTACGTTGAATAACCAGGTTATCGAAGGGATTGAGCAGCCAGACCCGCTCCGGGATCATGGGCGCCGCACTCAGTTCTGCCGGGCAGAAATACTGCTGACCATCGACCTTAAATTGCTGCAGTTCACCGGCCTCCAGCCCCTGGGCCAACACCCGCTTGATAACCGGCCGCATGCCTTTACGCAGATAGGCAAACTGGACCTCTGAGCCAAAACCGTTGGCATTGAGAAAGCGGTTCACCAGATACCGGCCAAACTCCTCATCGTCGGGCACCCGGGTATCTATGCCCGGCGGGAGTACTCGCTCGGCCAAATCATAAACCTTTTGAAACTGCTCGCGCCGCAGCACCATTAACTCGCCGCGCATAAACAGCTGTTCCAGCGCCTTCTTGGCCGGTTTCCAGTCCCACCAACTGCCACGCTGATCACTTGGGTGTTCAAAATCACTCGCCTTGAGCGGCCCCTCGGCGCGCACTCTGGCAAGCACTTCCCGCATCAGGGGCTCGTCCGGTTCAAACCAGTGTTTATCCCCCTGGCGCAGTTGCTGTTTGCGCTGCAGGCTGTATCTGTAGTCACTCATAGGCAGGTAGGCCGCGGCGTGAGCCCAGTACTCGAACACCTCTTTAGCGGCCATAGCCTGTTGCAGCTGCTCGGGGTGATAACCGGGCAACCGATTGTGCAGCACATGGTGATGGGCCCGCTCGACCACATTGATGGAATCTATCTGCACATAACCCAGCTGACGGATCACGGCCGCCGCCGAGTTCGCCTGTTGCAACAAGCCCTGGCGCTGCAGGTTAAGCCTGAGCCATTCATCGATGGTCAATGGTCCATACAAGGGTGTATCCATGGTGCCTGGCTCCCGATAGCCTTGGTTTAGCGTGGCGCTATGATGACAGCTCAATGCCGCTGCCAATGCGAGTAATCAGTTTGCCCTTTTCATGACTTTCGATGCAAATTTGTACTCAAGCTCACAAAAAATACGCTTTTGCCAGGCACCAGAGTTGAATGGAAAGCCGGATTATGCGCATATAGCTGCAACCTTTATTAGAATCGACAATAACCAAGGTAAATTATGAGCTCACCTTCCTCTGCGCGTTGGCCGCGACAGATCCCTTTTATCATTGCCAGTGAAGCCTGCGAGCGTTTCAGTTTTTACGGTATGCGCAACATTCTGACCCCCTTCCTAATGACGGCTTTGCTGCTGTCGGTGCCGGAAGAACTGCGTCAGGGTGAAGCCAAAGATGTGTTCCACTCCTTTGTGATCGGGGTGTACTTCTTCCCTCTCTTGGGGGGCTGGTTGGCCGACCGTTTCTTCGGCAAATACCACACCATTTTATGGCTCAGCATAGTCTATGTGATTGGCCATGCCTTCCTGGCGATTTTCGAAACCAGCAAAACCGGCTTCTACTCGGGCCTGTTCCTGATAGCCCTGGGCTCGGGCGGCATCAAGCCGCTGGTGTCCTCTTTCATGGGCGATCAGTTCGATCAGAGCAATAAATCGTTGGCGCAAAAAGCCTTCGACATGTTCTATTTCACCATCAACTTCGGCTCCTTCTTCGCCTCGCTGTCGATGCCGCTGCTGCTGAAATTCTTCGGCCCTTCAGTGGCCTTCGGTATTCCTGGGGTACTGATGTTTATCGCCACGGTATTCTTCTGGGGTGGCCGTAAACGTTATGTCCACCAGCAACCCGAGCCCAAAGATCCACACGGCTTCCTGCCGGTGCTCAAGAGCGCCATCTTCACTCCTGTGCCCGGCAAGGCCAATACAGGTTTGCTGCTGAGTGCCATAGGCATACTGCTGGCGCTGTTTTCTCTCACCCAATACGACAGCCTGGGAGTGGTGACCGCCTTGTGTCTGGCAATGGTGCTCTTGATGGGCTTTGTCGGCATAGGCGCCTCCATGCAGCTGGAACGGGCCCGCAATCAACATCCACTAGAGGCGGTGGACGGTGTGCGCGCCGTATTCCGCATCTTAATCCTGTTTGCCTTGGTCACTCCCTTCTGGTCACTGTTCGATCAAAAGGCTTCCACCTGGATTTTACAGGCCAACGACATGGTCAAGCCGGATTGGTTTGAGCCGGCCATGATGCAAGCGCTTAACCCTCTGCTGGTTATGCTGCTGATCCCCTTCAATAACTTTGTGCTCTACCCCATGCTGGAGCGCAACGGCGTGCGTCTCAATGCCCTGCGTAAAATGGGCGCCGGTATCGCCTTCTCCGGCCTGTCTTGGATAGTAATAGGCAGCATTCAGCTGATGATGGATGGCGGCACCCCCATGTCCATCACCTGGCAAGTGCTACCTTATGCGCTGCTGACTTTCGGTGAAGTACTGGTTTCTGCCACCGGATTGGAGTTTGCCTACAGCCAGGCACCCAAGTCGATGAAAGGCAGCATCATGAGCTTCTGGACACTGTCGGTCACTGTGGGCAACCTCTGGGTGCTATTGGCCAACGCCAGCGTCAAGAGCGATGCCGTGACCAATCAGATTGCCGAAACCGGCCTGAGTGTCACCGCCTTCCAGATGTTCTTCTTCGCCGGCTTCGCCCTGCTGGCCGCCTTGGTGTTTGCGCTCTACGCCCGCTCTTACACCATGCAAGATCATTATCGGGCAGTGGAACCTCAACAGGCTTAAGGCGTTTGCCGCCAACCTGAGCGGCAAAACCTCGTTGATTCCCCCCCAAAGACCCAACGTGAGTTGGGTCTTTTTCATTGCTGATGAAAAAACCGGCGGAAACCAAGTTATTCCCTCCCCCGATAGCGGCGCCGCCAAGAACAACTTTTTACACAGACAATCCTGTGCCTGGGAAATAGGCGTACATCTGCAGCTAAATACGACACCGTTGGAGGAAGAATTGCACCGACTTCCCCCTCGGTGTCGCCGAAAGCCGTTGGCGCAAATAACGTGGCTGAGGCATGGATGCCGAAGCAGCGACAGTCGAATCAGGGATGAGCGTCTGAAGCGGTAGTGATTTGCGCCATTAGGCCGAGGGGCTTTCGACACCGTGCGGGGCGGCAGGGGAGATCCAAGAGGGGATTGCTGTTGATCCCCGCTTGGTCGGGTGTGGGACGGCGAGTGTCGCGTAGCGACATGCTTACGAGCGAGAGCCAGGGATGGCGAGCTGGCCGTTATGCATGGATGCATTTGCTCCACGACTTTAGGCCGCTGGCACAGCGGCTATCATGGCTTTAAGCCAAAACTCACCAATGAACTTGGTCTTAGCTGC
Source organism: Shewanella chilikensis (assembly GCF_037953065.1). Taxonomy (NCBI): domain Bacteria; kingdom Pseudomonadati; phylum Pseudomonadota; class Gammaproteobacteria; order Alteromonadales; family Shewanellaceae; genus Shewanella; species Shewanella chilikensis. The sequence continues at coordinate 3,933,419 of NZ_CP149966.1, forward strand.
CAACTAAGTTGCAGCCCATCACCTGCGGTGCGCTCTCGCACAGGCGATCCTGTGACACGGCGAGAGTTGCGCAGCAACGTGCTTTCGAGCGCGAGTCATGGATGACGAGCTGGCCGTTAAACAGGGAAGTTATTCGAGTACATCCTTGTAAGCTCTGCCTCGCCATCCCTGGCTCGGAAGGTCACAGTTCCGCCTGTGCCTGGAATTAGGCGTATGCCTGTGGGTCTATCTGCAATTTCAAGCAACGCTATCATTACAGAATTGCACCGCTACCCCTCCGGAGCCGCCGCGGGCGTTGTTGCAAATTGGCGTAGCCGAGACAGGGATGTCGAGGCTCGAAGGTCGAGCAGGGCGAATGTTGCTAGGCAACAAGTTTATGAGCGCGAGCCAAGGAAGGCGAGCTGGCCGTTATGCATGGATGCATTTGGCGAGTCCTGAGTGTAGCCAATTTGCTTTATAAGCCAGCGGGGATTTCGGCTACGTCGGGGTGTCCTTGGGGATGCAAGGGGCTTTGGACAAGCAAAGCCCCTTGCCCGGAGTGGTTTGGCGAGAGTTGCGTAGCAACGTGCTTTCGAGCGAGAGCCAAGGATGGCGAACTGGCCCTTATGCATGGAGGCATTTACACCGCGACTTTAGGCCGCTGGCACAGCGGCTATCATAGCTTCCAGCTAAAAGTTACTAATTAGTATTGGCAGGGCCTCCGGCGACGGATGTTTCTCATTGCCTGCCGCAGGCTTATGCACAGGCGATCCTGTGACTCGCTGCGAGAACATCCCTGGCTCAGAAGGTCACAGTTCCACCTGTGCCTGGGAAATAGGCGTATGTCTGTAGGTATATAAACAATTTCAAGCAGCGCTATGATTGCAGAATTACACCTACTTCCCCCTCGGTGTCGCCGAAAGCCGTTGGCGCAAATAACGTGACCGAAACATGAATGCCGAATCAGCGCCCAAGCTCCCTGGGTACAACCTCATTAGTCTCTATCGCGAACAGAGTTTTGCTCCAGTAAACAAAGCCTCCCCGTGGCAAAAGGTTGTGACTGAGGTAAAATAGCTCATCTTTTGTCGGCGGCATCTCATACTTGTATGACTCCACAGCGGATCTACCTCTTAAGCACAGCCTTTTTTGCTGCTTGCTGCTGCCCCGCCGCCGGCTCGCATTCTCCCGGAAACAGGCAGATAACAATAACCCCGCCTGCCGGACTTAGCCTTAAACCCTACACCCAGAGGAATACTCGTCATGAGTCTTGCTGATTCCGTTCTAGCCATAAACAATGATCTGCCTATCCGCACCGACAAGCCGGTTCACAGCGGAAAAGTGCGCAGTGTCTACTGGTTGACCGAGGCCGACAGCGCCAGATTGATCCGCGAAAAGGGCTATGATGTGCCCGCCGATACTCCGCTGGCGATCATGGTGATCTCGGATCGTATCTCCGCCTTCGATTGCATCTTCCACGGCGAAGAGGGCCTCAAAGGGATCCCGGGCAAAGGGGCGGCACTCAACGCCATCTCCAACCACTGGTTCAGCCTGTTCAAGGAAAAGGGGCTGGCCGACAGCCATATTCTCGACATTCCCCATCCTTTTGTTTGGATAGTGCAAAAGGCTCGCCCGATAAAGGTGGAAGCCATTATTCGCCGCTATATTACCGGCTCCATGTGGCGCGCCTATCAAAAGGGTGAGCGGGTATTTTGCGGCATCACGCTGCCGGAAGGATTACAAAAGGATCAGCAGTTACCCGAGTTACTGATCACCCCATCGACCAAGGGGATACTCAAGGGGATCCCAGGGGTACCGGAGCAGGATGATGTCAACATCAGCCGCGCAGATATCGAAGCTAACTTCGAGGCCTTCGGCTTTGAAAAGCCTGAAGATATCGATCTGTACGAAAAGCTGCTCAAACAGGGATTCGAAGTCATTTCCGAGGCGCTGGCACAGCAAGATCAGATCTTTGTCGATACCAAGTTCGAATTTGGCTATGTCACTGACAAACAAGGCCAATCCAAGCTTATCTATATGGATGAAGTGGGAACCCCAGACTCTTCACGTATTTGGGATGGCAGCGCCTACCGTGACGGCAAGATCCTCGAGAACTCCAAAGAAGGTTTCCGTCAGTTCCTGCTCAACCACTTCCCGGATCCGGATATCCTGTTGAACAAGGACAGAATGCCGGAACGTGAAGCCCTGGCCCGCGACAACGACCTGCCACTGGAGGCCATGATGAATGTCTCGCGTACCTACACAGGTATTGCCGAGAAAGTCACCGGAGCCAAGATTACTCTCTCGGATAATCCCAAGGCAGAAATTATCCGGGTACTCAAGGAACAATACGACCTGGTGAACTAAGGCATTCTGCCGCGGCTGCGACTCAGGCCTAATCCCATTAAGCATAAAGCCCCGACAGGGGCTTTATTTGTTCAATGATTGGAATTTTAGCCGAATCGGCTCCCGCGAATATCTCCCCTGAACGCCAAATTTGTACCTGGCCAAGACTGGCTTAAACTTAAAGAAGTGGCCAAGGCCGAGTAAAAGGAGATGCATCATGCGTACCCGACAAATCCTCTGTCCGGTCGACTTCTCTGAAGAATCCGAACACGCCCTGGAATATGCCATAGAGTTGGCGGCGCTCTATAAAGTAAAACTGAGGCTGCTGCATGTGATAAGCAAAGCCTATGGCGAAGACATTACCACTCTCCCCCATCACGAAGAGAACTTCGGCATAGTGGCCTTGACCCAAGCGCAGCTGCAACAACATATGCAGGCCTATGCTTCGGAAAAAATCCAAGCTCTGTTGCAACAGTTGCATCCAAAGCAGCAGCTCGAGGTGCTTATCCGCCGCGGCAGCGCTGCCGGCCAAGTCCTCGAAGAGGCCGAGAGCACCAATGTCGGCATGATAGTGATCGGCTGCCATCAACGCACTGCGCTGGCCCATTGGCTGCTGCCCAGTGTCGCCGAGGAGATTATCAACAAGGCCAAGTGCCCTGTGATGGTAGTGAAGTAGTCTTATCGGCTCAGAGCTTCACTTCACTGTAGGTAGTCCAGGCCAGTAAATTACCCATCTGCGGCACTATCCAAACCGCTGTTTTGTGATCCTGATAGACCCGGAAGTAGTAGATCTCCTCATCACGGATATCGTCTTTACGGATCTCGCGGTAGAAGTGCATCGCTGAGTCACTGACATTGTCCGGCTTGATGAGCTCTTTCTGGTTCACTTTCACCTGGAACACATCCACCAAGGTGCCGGAGATCTCGGTGCGGTACTGGTGAAAATGGCCCCGTAGTTGATACTTTATCGGTGTGGTGATGCAATCCTGATCGGTAACACAGGCCGATGAATAAAACTGCCCCGAGTCTTTACTGTCGTAAACCAGCGATAGGCTGAGATCGGTACGCACCAAGAGTTCACCGGCAACCGGGAAATAGATATCCGCATGGTAGTTGTGCTCCACCAACTCGGCATTGTCTACCGCTGGCGGCAGAATAATACGATTGTAGCGGATCCGTCGCTCCATCTCCTTACTCAGGGGCACAAACTCCTTCATGCTGAGACCGGCAGGTTTGGGATCTATGGCGGTGATATTGATGATACCATCGCCGTCACAGCCGGTTTCATCAGCGCTGGGACAGATGGCAAAAGAATAATTACGGCCATCCGAGGCGGCATAAGCGCTGAAATGCTTCAATCCGGGGATAAGATTTCCCTCAGGCGCCAGATGCTTTTGCCACATGGAAGGATGCAGTTGCTTGGCCTCATCACTGTAAAACAACTGCGCCGAGGCCAGCGTGCCCCCTACATTCAAGGGCAACTGCTTGTCGGCCCGCCAATGGCTCACCTGCTTGACCATCTGATGATAATCGCTGTAATACCAGAAGAAGCCCACCAGCCCCAACAGCAATAAAATCCCCAGGAGTTTTATTTTCAGAGACACACTCACCAAGGCAGTGCGGATGGCTTCACCATCTGAGATAGCCAGCATATGCACATGGGACTGCTCGGAAATATTTAGCTGATAGCCACGGCGAGCAACCGTCTTGAGTTGAATTTCGGGATAGGGTTCCAGCTTCTTTCTAAGAATACTAATGCACTGAGTCAGTGAGGTCAGCGCCACCACCCGCTCCGGCCACCCTACGGAAAGCAATTCTTCTTTTCCGAATACGGTTCCCGGGGCCGACAACAGGTGAGACAATACCTGAGCCTCAGAAAACGACAGGACGATTTCTGAACCATCGCGTTGATCCAGCAAGTGTTTTGCCTTGGTATCCAACGCCAAATAGGGAGTCAGCTGTTGCATTGTCACTCCGAAAAGTCACTCCATAAAATTTGACAGCTCCCGTTAATGGAAGCTTTAGGATAGACTATGAGTTTAACCTGAGTGCAACAGATAGAATGTGACAGCTATATCAATTAACAATTTGTTTTTGTTAAACAAAAAATATCTAATACAGCAGACTCCAATAGCAAATTTACAGTGGCCGACGTTGAAAACTGTAGCGGCACAGCCAAGATAACAACAACAGCCAGCCAAAGAGTATTCCCAGCAACCAAGGCCAGGTCGGTCCCCCTATGACCAAGCCCAAAAAACTTTGATTGAGCAAGCGAAACACACTGGCCGGATTCAGCAGCATCAGCCATTGCAGGCTCTCCTGACCAAGGTTATCGGCCGCCACCACAGCCAATACCAGCAAAGCCAAATCATAGAGCAGCACCAACAGCAACCAAAGCAGCATCAGCAGCGCCAGCGCCTGAGCCTTCTGCTTAACCTGCATACTGATCCAATAGCCTAAAAGCATAAACACCAACCCCAGTAACCAAGCGCTGGCCAGTAAGAGGGCAAGGGCCGCGGGCAACTCTACGGTACGGTATTCCTGAGCCAGCAGCGGCAGCAGCCCCAGAGGCAAGCCAAACCCCAGCAGCAAAGCCAGCAACAGGGCGCCGCCCTGTCCCATCAGCTTGCCGGCCAGCCACTGACTACGGCTCAAAGGGTAAGTCAGCAGTAATAACAGGGTGCCTGCTTCGGCCTCCCCCACCACGGCATCGAAACTCAATAGCAGCGCCAGCAGTGGCACCAGAAAGACACTCAAGGTTAAAAGAGAGTTGAACAACTGCGGCAACGCCTGCCAACGAAATTCACCGCCTAAGGCCCCGGCACCGAAAATAACCGCAGCCGCCAACAGGGCAAACAAACAGCAAGCCGTTTGCAACCAGCGACTCCGCAGACAATCTTTGAACTCTTTGGCGGCAACGATAAATAACGGGTTGGAGCGCTTGAACTTGAGCGCTTCATTTTCTCTGACCAATTGCATCAGGCGGCCTCCCCGAATCTTTTAGGCGCGACATTCCGACGATTTGAGTCAGACGGTGCCATAAAATGATGAAACAGTTCACCGAGCGAGGCCGGAGGCAACTGAAAGTCAAAGCAGCGGTATTGCTCCGTCAGTACGGCTATCGCCTCCGGCACGCTGGCCTTAGCCAGTTTCAACCGGCCAGCGGAAAAACTCGGCCCCAGCACAGGATCGCCACTGAGTTCCAGCCGAGATGGCAACAGGATCTCCTGTGGTAAGTCAGCCTCTTGCCTCAGGTTATCCAGGCTTCCCAGCGCCCGCATCCGGCCATTTGCCAGCATGAGCGCCAAGTCAAGATGCGGCTCAACCAAAGCCAGTTCATGGGTGCAAACCACTATGGTGCAGCCCCGCTGTTTCAGCGCCGCCAATTGGGCATACATAAGCGCCGAGGCCGAGGGGTCCAGACCCACTGTCGGTTCATCGAGCAACAGTAATCTGGGGCGGCTCAGTAGCGCCTGCGCCAACCCAAGTCGCTGTCTCTGGCCCTTGGAACACTGTCCTAACCTGCGTTTCACCAAACCATCCAGTTCAAACTCGACCAACAGCTCTTTGACTCTGTCTGCTCCTATGCCTTTGAGCCCGGCGAAATAATTCAGCAGTTCGCCCAAGGGCATATTGTCATAGAAACTGACGTTCTCCGGCAGATACCCCACCTGCATTGGGCTTTCACCGGCAGCCTTACCGAGAATCTTCAGCTCGCCACCGGCGGGTTTCAGTAGCCCCAGCAGCAGTTTGATCAGGGTCGATTTGCCGGCACCATTGTGACCCAGCAGCGCCAGCAACTTGCCCTGGGGCAGCTGCAAACTGATATTCTCCAGCACAGGCCTGTCGCCACGGACATAGGCCAATTGCCGACAATCAATGCTGGGCATAGCGCTTCTCCTCATCACTCAGTTGCGAATTGGTTGTTATTTCTTGCTTCGTCTGAATATCAATGGGCTGCAGCAAAGGAAAACTGTCACGAATGCCGATATCCTCGGCCAATGCCAACTGGCGCTGCAGCCAGCGCAGCAAGAGCACCACAGGGCTGTCCATCAACCATCTGGCCTCTGGGTAGATCCAAAACAGCCTGTCCAGGGCATCGTTGGGCAGATAGGGAGTATCACCTATGCCATCACCATCGAGATCCCAGCCCTGATAGCTGCTCCAATAGTTGCCCTGTCCCTGAAGACTCCACTCCTGCGATTTACTGCCGACATAACGTACCTGAGTCAGATTGTTTTCTATGTTGTTGCGCCACAGGCTATTACCTTCACCGCCCAGCGCGACACTAATGCCGGTATCGCTGTCACTGAAATAGTTATGACTGATACGGTTGTCGGCGGCGCCATAGATAAACAGCCCCTTGCCTTCACTGGCGATGGAGGGGTCGCCTTTGGGGTTGTGAATAGTCGTCACCCGGTTATGATGCACCTCACTCTGCTGGGTCACATTGAGCAAGATACCAAAATCGATTGCGGCGCTGACTTGATTATGTTCCAGGGTGATCCCCTTGGAACTCATCAACGCATAACCTCCCAGTAACCATTTGGCACTGTTATTCCAGGCGCTGTCATTGCGGGTATACATATAGTGAATACCATATTGCTGGCGGCTGAATTGATTGTGGCTGACCCGGCTGGCGTCGACGTTTTCCAGATAGATACCGTCGCGCACCGACGCTATCTGATTGTGGTGCAGTTCCGGGGCCTCAACATACTTGAGAAAGATGCCGTCACCTCTGTCCAGCATATAACGCTTGTCGTCTCCATTTATGCGGCAGTTTTCCACTACCGGGTGTTTAAGCTGCTCGCCATGAATGCCAAAACCAGGCCCCGACAGTTCAAGCTGCAGCAAGAGGACATCATCGGCGCCCGGCAACAGACGCACCCCGGAATCATGTTCATAGAGATCGCTGCCCCAGTTACGTATTTCAAGCCCCTGCAAGCGCACACCTGCAGCCTTGATGGTCACGGCGCTGCCTTTACCACCGGCATCAATTATGGTGCCGGGCTCGCCGACAATAGCGATCGCCTTATCGATTATCAGCGGCCCCTGATATTCAGCGGCAGAGAGAGTCAGTACCTCGCCTTCACTCAGTGCATCTACACGTGCCTGCAGCGGGTTTTGGCTGCCAAGGCAGCCAAACGAGAGCAACATTAGGGCCAGCAGGGTGCGTAACATCAACCTCAGTTGGCTCCTTCCAGCAGTTCCAGGGTGATCTCCTCATAGGCCAGTACCCTACCCCCCCAGGCCTCGGCAAAGGCCTGCGCCGCTTCCTTGGTTGAAAATGGTGCAACCGCCGGTCCCATCACTCCCTTCTTGCTGGTGCCATAGACATACCAAGCTGTGGTGGCATCGATAAAGGCGTTGTCATCCGGCTGTTCCCAGTCGGTAGTGCCCATGTCATGGACAAACATAGCCTTGATTCGGCGCTGGTTTTCCGGTTGCAACGCAAAGCTGAACATGTCACGGCTGGAGCAGAACTTGGGCACGGCATCACTGTCTTTGAGCATAAGTTGCCCCTTGGGCCCAGGGTATTTGGTGATCATCATGCCGCACATATGGCACTTGTCATGCTGTTCCAGATGCTGTGCGTGAATGTCCTGATTGTGGCTCTGCGCCGGAGAGCATCCGGACAGCCCCATTAACAGGATGGGAATAGCGATAGCCAAAAGTGTCTTTTTCATCTTTCTCTCCAATCAATAGATTCAACACCTCGCCGGGGCCTTGCAGGGACAACCCATTAAGCGAGGGTTGAAAAAAATCATTCGAGTCGGCTGCGGGCGTTGGCAATGGCATATTGCAACGCCTCACGATCCAACTGCTGATTATTACTGTCGAGCAGCAGCTGCCAATGGCCTATAGCCTCGGCATATCTTTGGTTAAGGAAGGCATCATTGGCCAGCAACAGCCGGGTGCCAGGATCGGCGTTATCCAGCGCCAGGGCCTGTTCGACCCATTCTTGAGATTCCGGTAGCCACTGGCGTTGATCTCGGTAATAGGCGGCTTCGGCCAACTGCCCCAGTAAGGCGGCGCTCTTGCCCTGAAGCTGCAACTGCTGCTTCAAGGTGGCCACCGCATCCAGATACATGCCACCGCGCACATAGGCCTGGGCCAGCTGTTGTATCAGGTCGCTGTCTTGTGGCGCATCGGCACTGGCGCGTCTGAGCCGGACAATCTCGGCGGCCAGCAGATAGTCTATGCTGTCGTCGGCCTCGGCCAACTGCCAATCCTGGTAACGGCCGGTATAGGAGTAAGTCCCAAGACTCAGACCTATGATCAGCAGCGGCAGCAAGCTCCAGTGCCATAGAGCCGGTACGACCCTGTCTCCGCGGCAGGTTTGCCACTGATAAAGGGCAAACAGACTCATAAATGCCAGACTCAGCAGGGCCAGTCCCAACCAGAGCGGGTTAGCCATAACGCCTCCTGTCAACCGTGTCCAGGCATTGGGTGCTTACTGTCTTTACCCGGCTTTTCGACCTTGACCAACTCGACTTCAAACACCAGAGTGGCCTGCGGCGGGATCACCCCGGGTGCCTGCTCGCCATAGGCCAGCTTGGCAGGGATAACGAAGCGGAACTTGGAGCCTTCAGGCATTAGTCTCAGGCCCTCTTCCCAGCCAGGGATCACTGTCATCAGCGCAAAACGGCCTGCGGCCTTATTGGTACTGCTGTCCTCAAATACTGTGCCGTCGATAAGCTTGCCGACATAGTTGACTGTCACCACATCTTCAGGATTGGGCTTCTTGCCCTTGCCCATGCTCAGCACTTCGTACTGCAGGCCACTGTCGGTAACCTTAACGCCGGACTTTTTCTTGTTCTCGGCCAGGAAAGCTTCGCCGGCCTTGAGGTTGTCCTCAGCCAGTTTATCGAAACGGGCCTCTCTTTCTTCATTGAGGGCGATGGCTCTTTGGTTGAGCAGATCCAGTATCTGTTCATCTGTCAGTTGCTGCTTGTCTTTAAGAGCATCGGTAAAGCCGGTAATCAGCAGCTCCATATTGACTTCGGCGCCCAGCTCCAACTGTTGGTAAACCTGGCCCGAAATATAGTTGCCCACTGAGGCACCCAGAGCGTAGGAGGTCTTGTCTGTCTCTGTCTTCAAGTCGGCCGCCAGCGCGGGCAAGCTCAGACAAAGAGAGAGGGAAATCGTAGTAGCAAGTTTTTGTAATTTCATGGTTTTCATCCTGCAATTTCTAAATTCAATGCCCAAATAATTTATTCTCAAGGACGCTCTATCGGTCGTCCCGAGATACGCCAGCCATAGATACCATCCGGCATCTGCCTGACATCGGTATAACCCAGTTTCATCACCTCTCTGGCGGCCACATTACTGGCAGTACAGAGGCGGTTGGCACAGTAAAACACCATGGTGGTGTCCTTGTTTTCCGGCAACAAAGTTTTCCAGTTATTGACGTTGAAGTAGATGGCGCCGGGAATGAAACCATCACCCCATATCTCCAGGGTGTTGACGTCATAGAAGATCACCCCTGGCTGGCTGAGCAGCATCTCGGCCTCACGCATGGAGATCTGGTTGAGTACCTCTTCGTGGTAGGGAGCCGGAACCAGATCTCCGCCACCGCCGGCCAGCACAGTCGGTGCCGCAACCATAAATGCCAGTGGCAGCAGGGACTGTTTCAGCACCTGTTTCAATGAGAGTCGAACTCGCATCTTTATCCTCCATTAAGGGCTCCGGACAAGCGCCCGGAGCCACTATTACCCGTTACAGCGAAGCTGTCTTGGTGCCCTTGCCATCGGCAATGGCTTCAGCCTGAGTCACGTAAGTAACTGCTGCATCCATACGTTTGCGGGCGTAGCGAGGAGCGTGAACGCCCCAGGAACCATCTTTACGTACGAATTCAACAATGTCGCGAGCCTTGTCGGTCAGCAGCAGAACTTGTGTCTTGTCTTCGATAGACAGCTTGTTCTTGGCAACTTTGCGATCGATTCGCTTGAGCGCATCTTCCACTTTAGCCAGGCTGTCTTTGACAGGAGTCTGCCACTTCATGACCTTGCCATAGATCTCTTTCTGATCCTTGAAGTGCAGGCCCTTGCTCAGCTCGGACTGGAACTGGCTGTGGCAACCCTTACGCTCAACCACATCGTGGTCAGAGATAGAGGTACGGGCACAGGTCCACATCAGGTCGAGATAGCCATGACCATTCTCATCCTGAGCCACGGTCCAACCTTTGGTGGTAGACTTACGAGGTTGACCTTCAGGTGGATTCAACGTCTTGCGATCCGGGCTGACATCAATCTTCCACAGGTGAGACTTACGCACTGCGTCGAAACCGGCCATATCCGGGTATTGAATCGCGGTGAAGTTTTCACAGCTACCCATGTTCGGCATGTGACAGCTGGTACAGCTGTTCTTGGCGTGAGTGCTGGTGTTGGCAGCCATTTCGGCCTGAACCTGGTGACAATCAACACAATCTTTCTTGATTGCAGGCTTGGTATAACCGGATTTCCAGTCGTTACCTGTTACTTCGTGTGGATCGTGACAGGTAGAACAGCGCATGCCCTTGTCATAGTGAGAAGACATGAACATCTGTGAACCTTCGGTACCACAAGATGGACAAGAAGACTTCATCTTGACGTTGAAAGCATATTCCAGCTTTTCTTTGCCTTTTTCAGTCTCGGCCAGCTCGTCGATATAGTTGAAACGCTGGTGACAACGTTCACAGTTGGAAGGCATGCCGCCGCCGTTACCACCGTCCAGGTGACCACCGGCGCCGTGACACTCTTCACAAGCAATACCGCGGCTGATGGTGTGTTCCTGCAGCTTCTTGGGATCGCCAAGAGCATCCAGGTATTCCTGCTTGTTCTTGAAGTCAAACTTGAAGCTGTGGCAAACCTCGCAGTAAGAACTGGCAGGCTGGAACAGGAACTCTTTCTTGTACTTGGCACCGTAGGAGGTCATGCCCCACTGGTGAGAACCACTGGCGCCGAAGTCTTCCATCTTGGTGGGGAAGTCAGGGATAACCTTTTGGATCTTCTTGGCCATTTCCGGAGTCAACCATTCGGCCCAACCACGGGAAAACTGGTTACCACCGGCAACCATGGTACCTGTACCGTCTTTCAGCAGACCGCCTTCAATATGGTAGGAACCACGCACCAGGAAGCTATCGATATAGCCATACTTGGTTCTCGGCGTACCCACAGTGGCGTAGATAGCATCCGGAGTGATACCGTCCGGTAATATGGAAGCATCAGAACCATAAAGCTTTTTCTTTAAGTCATTATCCACTTCCGGATGTTCACCGGGGAAACGTATGGTCTTGGCGTGACGGGAGCGCTGCCACTTCTCATACTGCACCGCGTGACACTCACCGCACTTCTCAGGGCCAACAAACTTATTGGGGAAGTCGAGAATAGACTTGGCCGCCAAACGATATTGCACCGCAGAGGGACGTCCCACCCGCTTGCTGTACTTCTGGCCATTACCTTGATCCATGTATTCTTCACCGCGGTCACTGACCTTATACATACCAATGAGGCGGCCTTCTTCCTGATACTTGAACACAGGGTGATTCTGGAACAGATAATCGAACAGTTCTTTTTCCTGAACGATATAATCCTGCAGTGTCTTGACGCCGTTTACCTTTTCCATGCCGTTGGGATTAGCGATCACTTTTTGTGCCGACTCTCCCATCTGCTTATTGCCGTGACCTGGTTTATCTGCCGCGAGCGCACCAGCCCCGCTGACGGCAGTTAAACAAAACAACATACTGAGTGTTGTCCTTTGTTGCCATCGTCTCATCATATACTCCTGAATTTGTCGTCGGTTATTTCACAAACGAACTTGTTATTGCCGGCTTGACCGGTCACGACTCATTCTTCATATGTGCAAGGACAAAAATCTGCGCCAGAGCACAGCCCGCCCCAGCTTGAGAACTCAAGAAAGCAACACCTTATATTTTCCTTTTAAAACAGTAGCTTTAATATTTAACAGTAAAATTATTCAGTTCTTTTTTTGAGCGTTTTATTTCTCAAAAAACCTCAAAACCCCTGCTGAAAATTGAAAAATGCCGCGCTGGCAAATACAGGCAAATAAAGGCGTGACAGATCACAGAGCCAAAGGAGTAATAACCCTAGTCTCAGTGCCATAGATCCATTTCCGGGAAATCCCGGCATAACAAGAGAGCGGCCATGTTTTCCATCACCATGTTGCCCGAACTGGGACACTTCCTGCTGATCCTGAGCGGCAGTTGTGCCTTGTTTGGCACCTTGCTTGCGCTGCTCAAGTATCGCGATCCTCGGCTAGAATGGCCGCTGCAACCGCTGCTGCTGGGGCAAGCGTTAGGGCTGACCGGCGCCGTACTCATGCTGGCACTGGCGTTTATCCTCAACGACTTCTCTGTGGCTTATGTGGCCAACAACTCCAACTCGGCCCTGCCGCTGTTTTATAAAGTGGCCGCGGTTTGGGGTAGCCATGAAGGGTCTTTGCTGTTTTGGATGACAGTAATGGCATTATGGGCCTGGCTGGGACTACAGAGGCGCTCGCAAGATCACAACTATCTGTTGATGCTGCACGGCAGTTGTTCGGCGATTCTCAGCGGCTTTATCTTCTTTATGTTGCTGTATGCCAACCCCTTTGCCCGCCTGCTACCGGAAGTGCCGATAGAGGGACGCGATCTCAGCCCCATGCTGCAGGACATAGGCCTTATCCTGCACCCGCCGCTGCTGTTTCTTGGCTATGCAGGCCTTGGGATCTGTTTTTGTATCGCGCTGGCATTGCTTGTCAGCCAAAAGTTCAGCGCCGCCCGCCTTGACAGGCTCAAGCGCCATCTGCTGTTAACCTGGGTGTTTCTCACTGCAGGTAACGCCCTGGGCTCCTGGTGGGCCTATAACGAATTGGGCTGGGGCGGTTGGTGGTTCTGGGATCCGGTGGAAAATGCTGCCTTTATTCCCTGGCTGGTGACCACAGGCGCGCTGCACTGCCTGCAGATCAAAAACCACAATCCCTTGGCCCAGCTCTCAGCCCTTGCGCTGGTGCTGCTGGGCTTCAGCCTGTGTCTGCTGGGCACCTTTATTGTCCGCTCCGGCATTATTCAGTCTGTACATGCCTTTGCTGCCGATCCCGAGCGTGGGATGATCATTCTGTTGCTGTTGCTGCTCTACGGTGGCGCCGGTTTCAGCCTGTTTGGCCTCAGATGTCGCCATCACTGGCAGCCGGGCAAGCTGACACCACTTGGCCGGGACGGTCAGCTGTTGCTAGGTAGCCTGATCTTGCTGACCATGGCGCTGACTACCCTGCTGGGCACCCTTTACCCGCTTTTCTATCAGGCACTTGGCCTAGGAAGCCTGTCGGTAGGGGCGCCCTACTTCAACACCCTGTTCGTGCCCATGTTGGCACTGCTGCTCTTACCCATGGCAATAAGCACCCTGCCCCATATGGCGCCGGGGCGCCTAGCTCTGTTGGCCCTGATCACTATAGCTGCGACCGCACTGGCACTATTTTTCAAAGGCAGGCTCACCCCCTGGATGCTGGCGGGCGGTGCCATGAGCCTGTTTCTGCTCTGCACTCTGCTGCTTTATCTGTTGCCACTGGGTGACACTGCCGGCAAACGCCGCAATATTCCCATGCTGCTGGCTCACACCGGCCTTCTTGTCAGCATCATAGGCGCAACCGGAGTCAGCTGTTTTGAGCAGCACTCGCTGCTGCGTATGGGGCCGGGCCAAGGCAGTATTCTGGGTGACTACACCTTTATCTATGAGCAAACCCGCTTGCTGGACAAGCCAGCCTATCGCGGAGAGCAGGCGGTAATTCGGGTTGAGCACAATGAGCAACTGCTTACTTACCTCTATCCGGAGCGGCAGGAATTCAACTCCAACGGCATGTCGCTGTCCCAGGCGGCCATCTACCGTGGGGCCTTTGGCGATCTCTATGTCTCCATGGGCACCCAACTGAGCGACGAAGAATTTTTGGTGCGCCTCAGCATCAAGCCACTGGTGAGTTGGATCTGGCTCGGCGGTGCCTTGATGGCCATTGGTGGCCTACTGGCCCTAGGTAGCCGACGTCAACGCCTGCCGAAAACCGATTTATTAACCGCCTCAGGGAGACTTCAACATGATTAAGCTAATGCTGCTTGGATTATGGCTCAGCTTTGCTTGCGCCGAAGCCCAGGCGACCGACATGGATATCGCCCGCCTCAGCATAGATATTTCCAAGGAGTTGCGCTGCCCCATGGCCACCAACCAAAACCTGTTTGAGTCGGAAACCGCCATTGCCAGTGAGCTCAAGGCACAGATCTACTTGATGCTGCAGCAGGGCAAGAGCCGGGAGCAGATACTCGACTTTATGGTGGAACGCTATGGCGAGCAGATCCGTTATCAACCCTCGCTGAACGCAGGCACAGCACTGCTATGGCTGGGACCTGTCATCTTGTTACTGGTATTGCCCGGCATGCTGCTGTTTTTCGGCCGCAGCAACAATCCATCCCCACACGATCAGGAGAATCCATCTTGAGATCTTACTTGCTTCTATGTCTCGCCCTGTTGCTGCCGCTATCGGCCCAAGGGGGCATAATGCAGCACAAGGCTTATCACACAGGGGAACCTGTACCAAACAAGCCTATGATTATGCGTGAATTTGTTGAAATGCAGCACGCCAGAAAGGTAGCAAAGGTGACCTTTGCCGATCTACAGGGTAATCCCAAAACCTTGGCTGAATATCAAGGACGTTTGGTGCTGCTGAATCTCTGGGCCAGCTGGTGCCCGCCCTGCCTGCGTGAGATGCCGGCACTGGCCAAGCTGCGCAGTAAACTGCAGGGCAGCAGTATTCAGATAGTGCCGCTGTCGATAGATGAAGATCCGGCTGCGGTAACCCCTTTTCTGGCCAAGCATGAGCTCAAGCTGGATGACAGCTGGATAGACAGCAAGAAAGAGATAGAGAAGATCATGCCGGCCAATGTGGTTCCGGCGACTTATATTTTTGATCCCAATGGTAACTTAGTCGGTTTTATCCGCGGCTATCTGGACTGGGATGACCCGGATATCGCCGACTATCTGTTGCGCTTTGCCGCCAAGTATCAAACGCTGGCCCAAAGTAAAGCGCTGCAGTAAATAGTGCAACCGTCCCGGAGCATCTCCCCAAGTCACTCCGGGCCGCCTTAGGCAAATCTCTCCGCCATACTTTTTGCCCGCTTTCCCGTCACGCACGCCTCTTTTGTCGGGAAAGCCTTTTTCTCAGAAATGATCGAAACTCACTTCCACCGGAACCCCCTCAATCGCCAAAGGCAGATGCTGATGCAAAGCAAGCGTAACCTTGAGTGCCGGTTTGTCCCCATCAAAAGGACCGGACAGCTGCTTGGGCACCTTGCCCACTAACTGAGTCGGCTCTTTGATTTCGGCGCGGATTAGTAACGCTGGAAGTACTTCATTATCTGCTACAGTTTCAAGGCTGGTTTGCGCACCGATAATTTCATGTGTAGTGGCATCGACGACAACATGCGCTACCGCACCTCTTGAGGGATTGCGGTACTTGACGTTCACCGTCTTGGCGCGTTTACTGATACAGCTGTAGTCTGGGGCAATTAACGGTATTTTCATCAGCTGAAACAGGGAGTTGATGAACCCTTCGGTCGCACGTAATGACAGCTTAAAAATCCCTTTGAGCATCAAGGCTGTTTCGATGGCGGTGTCGCTGAATTGAAAGCCACGGCCACGACCGCCGTGATGCTTTGTGCAATGCCAAGCGTTAACCGCTGCCTCGTCCAGCCAGAAGGTAACCGAACCACGGTTTACTAATGCCTGATTGTATTGCTTCCAATTGGTGATATTACGTTCTGACTTACCCATGAAACTGACCGAAGACCTGTTATGCAAGATCAGATCATGGAAAGCGAAACCCGAATTCAGATAATAAGTGCACCACTCATGGTTAAACGGTGAGGAGAGATCAACTGCCTGTTGGTGATACTCTGTAGTCGCCAAACAAACATGAGTAGTTACCATGAATTACAAGCAGTTGATCGAGGGACAATGATACCAGATTGAGGCCTATTTACGCGAGGGTTTCAGTTATCGGGAGATAGGAAAACGTCTGAAAGTCAGTCACAGCACAATCAGCCGGGAAGTAAATCGCAATCGAATTCGGGATAACCATTACTTGCCGGAAGTCGCTCAGGCGAAGGCACTAAAACGCCGTTGTCAGTCCGCGAAGTCTAGAATATCTGGACTGACCATCACCTTTGTTGAGTTCGGTCTCAATGAGAAATGGAGTCCGGAACAAATAGCCGGTGTCGGTAAAATCATCGGATATAACGTCAGTCACGAGTGGATTTATGGCTATGTCCAGCGTGATAAATTATGCGGCGGCAAGTTGTACAAACAGCTCCGCCAGAGTCACCGAAGATACCGTAAAGGTAACCGTGCGAAGCGTGTGATTATCCCGAATCGCGTAGGCATAGAGCATCGTCCCGCTATCGTGAACAAGAAAAAGCGGTTCGGAGACTGGGAAGCTGACACGGTTCTGGGCAAGCAAGGTACGGGCGCGATTGTCAGCCTGGTTGAGCGAAAAAGTAAGCTGTACCTGATACGCAAAGTGCCAGCGAAAAGCGCAGCCGATGTGGCCCGGGCCATGGTTGGTATGCTGTGGAAATATCGAGGTTATGTTCGAACTATCACTGCGGACAACGGCAGCGAGTTCTGTGACCACGAACAGGTCGCAGAAAAGCTTAAAACGGATGTCTACTTCGCTAACCCTTATTCGTCCTGGGAACGCGGACTGAATGAAAACTTCAACGGTTTGCTGCGGCAATACATACGGAAAGGCACCGATTTGCGGACGGTAACAGATAGGCAAATTAGTGAGATTGAACGGGCATTAAATGCCAGACCGAGAAAGTGCCTCGGCTTCAGGCAACCTGTTGCGGTATTCAATGAATTACGCAAGGCAGCCTAATTTAGCGAGTGGTGCACTTCGGAGTTGAATTCGCGGCTATTTCAAAAGTTAAAAACAAGGGCGCGGCAACTTTAGCCAGAAACCGCACCCTTGGTCAGTCGCTTAAAGCCAAATAAACCTAAAGGGTTCGTTTGAGCGCTTAGGCAAACATAACGTTAAGAGTTTAAATTAAGGAAGATATTATGCAAGTATCAAAAATTGAAGAGCTAACAATGAGTGAGATTGAGCAAGTGAATGGTGGTGCGGTACCCGTAATAGCCTGGGCTATTCTCGAAGGTGCTGCGGGTCTGGCTGGAATTTTTGGCGGTGGATGGGCTTTGGGGCACTATTTGTATAGTGATAAATAAGGAAGAATTTTATGACTGAATTAAACAAAAGTGAAATAATTAAAGTATCAGGTGGTTTTGCACCGGTGGTTGTCGCCGCAATGTGGTTAGGTCGCGCAGGAGCTGTGGCAGGTCTGGCTGCTTTTGGATACTATTTTTATAATCGAGAAAATTAAATAGGAAAATAATATGCAAGAGTTAACTGCTAATGAGAAACTAGAAATTTCTGGTGGCATGGCATTCTTTGTTTACTTTGCAGCAGCTTATTTAGGAACATTTGCTGGTGCTGCTGGATTCGCTTACGGCGCTGTAGATGCAATGTCTGAGCAAAAGTAGTAATTATGCGGTCGTAGGCCCGCATCTTAAAAGGAGGTCTGCCATGATTAGCCGATTTTTTTTTGTTGTTGGTTTAATTTTAGCTTTCATGTGGTTTTTAGGGGTTAGTTCAAACTTTAAAAGTGAAGGTTATTTTATTTCAGACTCAGTTAGTACTGGTGGGAATATTTTGTTTTTTATTGCACCGGTATTGTCTTTTTTTTGTATCGCAAGACATTTTAAATATGGAGTCAAGGTGGTAGATATCTTTCTCTTGGTTATCTGTATTGTTGCAATCACTTATATTTTCATATAAGAGTTAAGAACGTGGTGGTTTTTATATTCTTTAATTGCAACCATTCAGCACAATAAAAATATCATACCTTTCACAATTTTCACAATTTTCACAATTGAACTAAACTGTATATATAAACAGTGCTATTTAGTGAGAATTGTGATGAAAACTTCAGAAATTAGCTTTTTAGAATGGCAAAAACTATTTCAAACTGACGAAGATTGCTTGAATTACTTAAAAAATCAACGCTGGCCGAATGGCTTTGTTTGCCCCCACTGTGGGCATCACAAAGGGTGCCAACTAAAGTGTAGAGAGCACATTCAGTGCAACAACTGTAGAAAGCAAGTATCGGTTACATCTGGCACGTTATTCCATAGTACTAACTTGCCGTTATCTAAATGGTTTTTAGCTATTTACTTTGTTGGCTCCGACAAAGGTAGCATTTCAACATTGAGACTAAGCAAGCTAATAGATGTCAATTGTAAGACGGCTAAATAGCTTCCTAAATGTAGATCACTGCGTTTCGAAAATAGAAGGAACTCGGCTCGATTCAAGCGATCTGATCAATCGCCAAACCAACCAACTCACACAAACCGAGCCGAGATCATGATTCTAACATTACCAACCCGCTCTGAAAGACGTCGAATACAAAAAAGATGCATAAAACCAGAAATAAAGACGAGTGCAGTCGCCTGAATGCCATTCTCTTGTTGGCATCTGGACGTACTGTTACTGAAGTATCAGGCTTGATAGCTGCGGCGCGTTCTTCAATCAACAGATGGGTCAGTTGGTACACTGAATGTGGCATTGAGGGGCTGGAGTATTCAACCAGAGGCCGTTCCTGTGTGCTTCCTTTCCAACAAATAACGAGTGTAATCAAACTACTGCTTCAATTGCCCCCCCAAGAGCTTGGATACCAACGTTCCCGCTGGAGTACTGAATTAATAGCTCTTGAGATTAACCGCTTATTTTCGCTGCAGGTTTATTCCTCAACGATTCGGCAGTGGTTACCTAAACTTGGCGTTGTTTGGCGTAGAGCCGCTCCCACCTTGCATATCAAAGATCCTCATAAAGATGAGAAGCTTGCGGAAATTAAGGCAGCTTTGAAACGCTGCAATATAAACCATCCCGTATTTTATGAAGATGAAGTTGATATCCATCTCAATCCAAAAATCGGCGCAGATTGGATGCATAAAGGCCATCAAAAACGAGTGACAACGCCGGGACAGAATAGCAAACGATACTTGGCAGGTGCGCTACACACAGGAACGGGGAAAGTCAGTTATGTCGCCAGTTCTAGCAAAGATTCTATGCTATTTCTTTCAATGCTGAAATTACTCAAAAGACGGTACAGACGAGCCCAAACGAGGGTGTTCAAAATTCTGTGTCACGTTAAAAATCACAGATCGATGTGAGCATCCAGTCGTCCTTCAAAATGGATGGACAGCTGAGATAGCGTTAAATTCCAGTTTTGAATCGGGTGTGACCACCGCTCCTGAGCCTTCAATATACCGGCGTAGAGCAGTTTGAGTAAACTGTTCTCGTTGGCAAAACCACCCTTGGTTTTCGTCAGTTTACGAAACTGACGATGTACGGCCTCAACCGCGTTCGTGGTGTAGATAGCCTTACGCACGTATTCCGGGTACTTAAAATAGGTCGATAACAGCGCCCACTTGTTGCGCCAGGACTTGATGACCACAGGATATTTGTCGCCCCATTTGGCTTCTAGCTCGTCCAGCGCCATCTCAGCTGCATTGAGGGTTGTGGCTTTATAGACACACTTTAAATCAGCCATAAACGCCTTCTGGTTTTTAGACGCTACGTATTTCATTGAGTTACGAATTTGATGAATGATGCATGACTGCACCTCTGTATGTGGGTAAATGGTTTCAATGGCTTCAGGGAAGCCTTTAAGGCCATCGACACAGGCAATCAGGATGTCTTTAATACCGCGACTATGAAGATCGGTTAGTATACTTAGCCACTGATGTGCACCTTCAGTGTCTGAGATATACAAGCCCAACAGCTCCTTTTTTCCTTCTACATTGAGCGCCAGAATGGTGTACACAGCTTTGCTGACAAAGCGGCCATTCTCTTTGATTTTATAGTGAATAGCATCAAGCCAGAGGATGGGATACAGGGCTTCTAAATCACGTTCACGCCAAGCCTGAAGCTCAGGTAGCAGTTTATCAGTAATGGCGCTGATGGTGCCATTGGGGACTTCAATGCCGTAGATATCGGCGATATGGGCACGAATATCCTGATAACTTGTGCCCAGTGAAAATAGCGCAATGATTTTCCGCTCCATCTCATCGGTCAGGTATGTCTGGTTCTTTTTTACAACCTGAGGCTCGAAGGTGCCATCTCGGTCACGCGGAGTATGCAGCTCAAAGCTACCGGTAGCGGTCTTCAGTGTCTTACTGGTCTTGCCATTTCTGCGATTACCAGGCTGCTTATCTTCAAGATGTTGGTCGAGCTCAACATTGAGGGCCGCTTCAGTAAGCTGTTTAATGAGTGGGGTGAGAATACCATCTTTGCCGGTCAGGTCTTTACCTGCACGCAGAGCTTCAATGGCGGCTTCCATGTCGAATGTAGGTTTGGTCATTTGAATATCCTTTTGGGTGTATATTACTCAAATGACACAGATTTATGAACACTACCGCCCAAACGATTACGCTCATTATCGATAACTACATCATCCACAAGAGTAAAAAGACTCAAGCTTGGCTCAAGCAAAACCCAAAGTTTATCTTGTTATTTCAGCCGGTTTACTCACCTTGGGTCAACAAAATGGAGCAGTTGTGGCACGCACTACATGAAACCGTTACCCGAAACCATCAGTGCAAAAACATCTGGAAGTTGATGGAGCGGATTAAGTACTTTATGGACCATGCTTCACCATTCCCTGGTGGCGGGCATGGTCTCATGAAAGTGGAGCACAATTAGGAACACTTATTTAGAAGGGTGTTGATTGTACCAGTACTTGATAACAGCATCGTCCATCCAAAAGGTTAACGAACCTCTTTGAGTTAACGCTTGATTGTATTGCTTCCAGTTGGTGATTTTGCCCTTGGCTTTGCCCATGATGCGACCTGATGGTAAGGTTTCACGATCAGATCACAGATGAGCAAAATGGTTCAATTTGATTTAGGCAACAATGCCACTGTATCGACCAATTCAGTTTCAAAACCATCCACTTTTATATCCTGTTGTTTGCCACTGATGGGATCAATAAAGCGCAACCGACAAGCCATAAGTTTGAGGGGCTTATTGAAATTGTCTTCGCTCCTGGGCTGAAGCTCGGGGTAAAACCTGTCGTTCAGCAGTGGCATTCCAAGACTCTGCATATGCAGCCTGAGTTGGTGAGTCTTGCCGGTAATTGGACTCAGATTGAACAGCCCCATATCGCCATTAACGGCGATGAGACTGATTTCCGAGTGACTGTTGGCCTCCCCCTCGGCCAAGCGCATGATAAAACTGGGCTCGCCCTTGATGAGGCGATTTTTCACTGTCCAGTGCAGCGGCAGGCTAAGTTCACCAGTTGCCAATCCCGCCTGAAGCTCTGGCGTCAGCCGCGCCAGCGCCTGGTAGTCCTTGCGTATCTGGCCTTCACGGAACAGCGCATGATAGGCATGCCGGGTTTCGGGATCGGCGGACATCAGCATGACTCCGGCCGTTTCTCTGTCCAGCCTGTGCGCCGGCGCTATGGTTTCTATTCCGGTGCGGCGCCTTAACCTGTGCACCAGGCACTCGTTGACATAGTTGCCGCTGGGAGTCACAGGCAAAAAGTGCGGTTTGAACACCAGAATGCTGTGTTCGTCCTGAAACAAGATCCGCTCTTCAAAAGGGATCCGGGTTTCTTTGGGGACTTCACGGTAATAGTAGACCCTGGCGGTAGGCCGATAAGGAGTATCAGCCTGGATAGGCTCGCCATTTTGCCAGTGTACCTTGCCGGTTGCGACCCGCTCACGCCAGACATCGGCATCGATGCGGCTGAAATGGTCGATAAGAAAGGCCAATACAGTGGGCTTATCGGTCACATCCCTTGGCAAGACAACATAGGAGGGCTGTGCGGCTCTGTCTGTTTGGCTCATAACTCTTCCGGCAAAATAAAAAATGGCGACTCGGGGCCGCCATTCTACTCTATCTGCCTCAGATTATTCGAGGCGAGTACACTCAAAGCTGCTGCTGAACATGGGACTTAATCAACTTGAGCACAAAGTCCATGGTCTTGTGGCAATCAGGTTGATTCAACAGCAGCTGTTTGTCCTTGTTGTATAAGGGCAAAACTTCCAACCAACGCTGACTCACCCAAGCGGCATCATCCAGATGCACTTCTGATGAGTAGAGCCCGCGCAAGTCCGGGTTGACCTCATAAAACTGCTCCAGCGCCGCGCTGATAAGGGTGAACTCGCCCCGAATAGGCTCCTCGGCCCAGTTGGGACAATCCATTACCTCGGCCAGCCAGCGGCCATCTTTTTCCTGTTTGGCGGACAGGACTTTGACCCTTTGCTTGCCTTCCAGGGTGATACTCAGCGAGTCATCTTCCAGCTGATTGAAGTCGATGAGCTCGCAGCGAGTGGCAATGGGGAAACTGGGCGGCATGGCAACGCTGTTACGCATTCCGAAAGCCAGCGGATATTTCCCCTTCAGGACATCGGCCACCATGCTCAGGGTAATGGGGTCAAGGATCCTGATCTCAAGCCGTCCACCTGGCAACAACAAGGCATCATAGGTCAGTAACGCCATTTCCTGTGTATGCATAGCAACCTCCTTCCCCTCGGGGAGTGAGCAACCGAAAGCGAACCTGAGGTTCAACATTCGTTTTAAAGTCTAGCAGTTGCTGAAATTTCATCCATTGGCAATTTAGGCTAGTCCTTAGGTCTGCTAATGAGTTAGACAGACATTGAGTGGGTTTTGTTGCAAGCGTATTTACAGAAGCTCCAACCTTTGGGCTATTTTGCCGCCGAGAAATACCTCGGCAAATTCATCAGCCAATCTGGTACTCATATCGGCGGCGCGGCGCCAATATTGAATTCGACTGGCACTATCCAAGGTTTCAAAGTCCTTGCGATCTGGAATTTTGCCATAGGGTAACGAAGCGACAAACTCCTCAGTGGGCGCCAACAGCAAGGCATTGTGATAACGGCGCTTGGCCCGGCGCCATGGCAAGGATTTATCGAACCATCCCGGCGCCATATGGGGATAAAAATGCGGATACAGGGTCAACCCCGGCGCCTGTGACAGCGGCAGGTCGAAATGGTAATCGGTGATGCCGCCATCATAGAAGTGCCCGCTGGTCACACCGCTGATTTCGGTTACCGGTGACAGCAGCAGTGGAATAGAACCTGTAGCCAGCAATACGGCTTCGATATTGTCACTGCTGAGCAAGGCGCTGTCTCCCGGGAGATCTTTCAACTGAGCGAAGGGAGAACCCTCTATGGCAGAGGCAAATACCAGACGCTCAAAGTGCCACCCCAAGGTGCGGCGACTGACAAGGTTGGTCATGGCAGTAATGCCCAGGCCTGCCGCCAGCGCCAACTTGCTGCCGGCCCGGTTCAAGTGACGGGCGCGGCACACCACTATGTGACTGCGAATATGCGGATGTTTGAGGATCTCTTCGGTGCCGCTTGAGCCTAAAATTCCGCTGACTATACCGCGGACCTGGCGACTGACCTCTTCCCGGCTCGGGCGGGTTTCATAGCGCTGGCCTATGTAGAGTTGTTCCAACCTTTGATAAGCCGCCAGCGGATCTGCCTGAGCCAGACAGGCCAAACGCCAGGCGCCGGATGAAGCGCCAAGAGTATAGAGCGGTGTCTGCCTCTGTTTGAAAAACTCACCAAACAGGTATTTGTCGAGCCCGGCAATCCCCAGCCATTTGGGACCACCGGACGCCGCCAATAGTTGAGTAAAACTCTCAGGCTTTAATCCCTGTTCCATCAATGTCTGATAGGCATCTGTACCGGCAAGAAATCGCAAGTTAGCCAAAAAGTCACTCCCTGAGCCGCAAAAGTCACAGGCAAGATACCGCAGCCTTGCACGGCAGCCAAGTTTGACTCAGTATTTCCCCTCCTCCCGACGGCTCCGAAAACGGCCGGGACGACTCAAGTTCAAACACCCAAGAAAACGCTCATAAGGCAGCTTTGAAAGTCGAGATAGTCATAAATAGGCTGTTAACTCAAAAACCACTGTAGAAATAAAAGTAAAACAGCCAATTAAACCCCAAACAAACCCAATATTTCCCTTATATAACCCAAACAGCCAAAACCCCGGATAGCCAAGGTCAGGGAAAGGTTTCTATCCAAAAAACCAAATGTTTCTAGAACGCTGCGCTCTGAGTTATCACTTTTACGTCTAAACGCATCAATTGTAACAATGCTAATATCCGCGCAATAAAAATGCAGTTTTGAATCATTCAAGAGGTCGTATGCGCTTAGCTCTTATTTCACTGGCAGTAGCGAGTCAACTGACTGTTCCTGCCGTCTTTGCTGCCGAAGAGCAGCCCAGTATCGAAACCATCTCCGTCATAGGTTCACGTATCGCCCTGCGGACCGCCACCGACAGCGTGGCACCGGTCGATATCATTACGGCCGAACAACTTGAAGCCACTGGCATGACGGAAACCGCCAAGGCGCTGCAGTTTGCCGCACCCAGCTACAGCTTCCCCTTCTCCTCGGTCACCGATGGCTCAGATGCCGTGCGTCCCGCCAGTCTGCGCGGCCTATCACCGGACCATACCCTGGTGCTGGTTAACGGCAAACGCCGTCATGGCTCGGCACTGGTCCACCTCTCAGGGACTGTGGGCAAGGGCTCGTCCAACGTCGACTTGAACGCCATCCCTATGACGGCCATCAAACGCATCGAAATTCTCCGTGATGGCGCTTCGGCCCAGTATGGCTCTGACGCCATCGCCGGGGTGATCAACGTAGTGCTCAAAGACAACAGTGAAGGTGGCATGGTATCGGCCCAAGCCGGTCAAACCTATCAGGGTGATGGCGAGCAGTGGCGTGTCGGCCTCAACCACGGCCTCAGCATAGGTGACACTGGCTTTGTGAATCTGTCGCTGGAAGCGCATCACAAAAACAGCACCAATCGCGCCGGTTTGGATCCGCGCCAGCAATATCCATTGCTGGCCGATGGCAGCCCGGATCCCCGCGAAGAAACCGTTAACCGCAAGAATCACCATGTGGGTGACGCCGAATATGACAACCTGGGGTTGTTTCTCAATGCCGCTCAGGAGTTTGCCAATGACAGCAAACTGTACGCCTTCGGTGGCTTGAGCCAGCGCGAGACCCGCTCAGGCGCCTTCTTCCGCCGTCCACTGGATAGCCGCAATGTTGCCGAAATCTATCCCGATGGTTTCCTGCCGCAGATAACGCCCAAGATCACAGATCAGTCTCTGCTGCTGGGTTATGAATTTAACCTGGACGAGTGGCAGTTGGATGCCTCGGCCGGATACGGCAAGAACCGCTTTAAGTACCGGGTTGAGAACACACTCAACGCCTCTTTGGGCCCCGGCAGCCAAACCGAATTCGACGCAGGTACCCTGTCCACCGAAGAGTGGAACCTGACTCTGGATGCCTCACGTTACTTCGACTTTTACAATGACTCAGAGCTCCTGGTCGCTGTAGGCACAGCCTGGCGCCAGAACGCTTATCAGGTGGAAGCCGGAGAGCAAGCCTCTTATGTCAATGGCGGTTATCAGGACAAGGCCGGCGGCAGCCAAGGCTTTGGCGGCTTTACCCCAGAATCGGCGGTAGATGAGGATAGAGACAACATAGGTGTCTATCTCGAGGTGGAAAACCAACTGACCGACAACTTCTACTGGGCCGCCGCGGTGCGCTATGAAGACTATTCCGACTTTGGTGACAACACCAGTTGGAAGCTGGCGGCCAGATACGATCTGACCGACAACCTGGCACTCAGAGCCACTGCCAACACAGGCTTTCGCGCACCCAGCGTGCAGCAGTTGTACTTCACCAATATCTCGACCCTGTTCAACCCGGATCCCGTGACAGGCCAGCTGGTACCGACCGAGTCGGGCACCTTCAACAACCTGTCTTCCGTGACCCAGGCGCTGCAGGTAGGCAAGCTGCAACCCGAGTTGTCAGAGTCCTTCAGCCTGGGATTGGTGTACACCAATGATTCCGGTCTGGCGGTGACTCTGGATGCCTATCAGATCAGCATAGATGACAGAATCGTGCTCTCCAGCTCACTGACACCGGCCGACTCCCAGGTGGTGGCAGATGCACTGGCCGGTACCAACGCCGAGTCGGCACGCTTCTTTATCAATGCCGTAGATAGCCGCACCCGAGGTGTGGATCTGGTGGTGACCCAGGACTTTGATCTCGGCAGCTACGGCGATCTGCGCGCGAGCCTGGCCTATGCCTATAACGACACGGAAATCCGCGATATCCATCTGCCAAACCTTCTGGATGGCCTGGAAGATCAGCTGTTTGACCGTATAGAGCAGACCCGGATGACCAAGGCCAATCCGAAGAACACAGGTAACTTGGGGCTGACCCACAGCCTGGGCGACTTCAAGACCAACCTGCGCCTGAGTTACTTTGGCCCCTACACCATAGGTTACTCCCGTGAAGACGTGGAGTACGACGGTAAGTTCACCGTGGATCTGTCGCTGACCTATGCGGCCACAGATAACCTGAGCTTCACCGCCGGGGTGCAGAACCTGTTCGATACCTATCCGGAAAAACGCCCGGACGACAACAACTTCAACGGGATCTTCGTCTATCCATTGACCAACACACCTTTTGGTTTCAACGGCGGTTACTACTTCCTCGAAGCCAGATACAGCTACTGATTTACCGGGAAACACATTTGCAGGGAAACATATTTGCAGGGAAACATGGGGGCCGGCGATATCGCTGGCCTTTGTGCTTTTTGGCGCTGATGCCCCCTGATATCGGCCGCTTGGCAGCTCAGCCTGTCAGGCGCCTGCAGCTTCTCAAAGAGATCAAACTTCCAGCAGGAATGCTATTATACTGAGCCAACCCCTTTCCCCAGAAGATACAAAATGATAGTGGATACTCTGGCCAACCGTGGCCATTACCGAGTGCTGGGCCCGCGTATTCAGGCTGCCCTGGATTATCTGGCCGCAACAGACTTCAGCCAACTGGCCCCCGGCAGCTATGAACTGGATGGTAAAAAGCTGTTTGCCATAATCAACGATTACCACACCAAGCCCAGAGAAACCGAGCCATTCGAGGTACATAGACGCTATCTGGACGTGCAGTATGTGGTCAGTGGTGAAGAGGAGTTTGGCTACCTGCCGCTGGGAACCCAAACGCCCAGTCGCCCCTATCATGAGGCGCACGACTATGCCGAGTTTGATTATCAATCCAACCGCGAAGCCGCGGCATTTATCCCTTTGAAGGCCGGCATGTTTGCCATCTTCTTCCCCGGAGACATGCATATGCCGGGTACGCTGGCCAAAGCCGTTGCTGTCCGCAAGGTAGTCGTAAAAGTACTGTTGGATTAGAAGGCCACTTGCAGTAAAACGCCCGCGATTGCGCAATGTAGATCAGATAAGGATCGGTTGACCGATCCTTCTGATGAGAGACAATCGGAAACCTGTTTGTAGGTTTCCGATTTTTTATGTCTATTCAAAACTGCTTTGCCGACTTTCTTGAAGAGAGTCCTGTTGATGTCGCTCAGCTAACCACCTTCTCCGAGCATATTCCTGACGAGTGGATTGCTAAAGCGGTAACACTTTCCGATAAAGCGACGATTCGTCGACGTCGCTTACCGAGTGATATGGTTCTTTGGCTTATTGTTGGAATGGCGTTTTTCCGCAACGAACCGATTGCCGAAGTCGCACGGCGAATGAATGTCTGTGCCGAGGGGTTGGCTAATGAGGAGCTGTTAGCAAAAAGTGCTTTAACGCAAGCAAGGCAACGCCTTGGCAAAGCAGCCCCAGAATGGTTGTTTAGGCAATGCAGCCATAGGTGGGGGTTAGAGCGTTACCCTGAGGATACATGGCAAGGTTTGCAAGTCTTTGCTGTGGATGGCGCGCTTTTTCGAACCGCTGACACACCGGAACTAAGAGACCAT
This sequence comes from Shewanella chilikensis, assembly GCF_037953065.1. Classification (NCBI taxonomy): domain Bacteria; kingdom Pseudomonadati; phylum Pseudomonadota; class Gammaproteobacteria; order Alteromonadales; family Shewanellaceae; genus Shewanella; species Shewanella chilikensis. The sequence continues at coordinate 3,961,649 of NZ_CP149966.1, forward strand.
TTTGGGTCAGGTAATACATCCAGCGACAGACAGACGCCTCATCCAGTATTAAGGGTGGTGACCATGATGAATGTTCGCTCTCATGTCATTGTCGATGCCGCTATAAGCCCTTATCGTCGAGGCGAAATTCCTCTTGCTATGCCCTTTATTGACTCCTTACCGGATAATTCCGTGACCTTATTGGATAAGGGTTTTTATGGAGCAGGCTTACTTCTTTCTCTCCAAAATAGTGGTGCTAACAGACATTGGTTGTTACCGGCGAAGAAAGGGGTGAAATACACCCTGCTGGACGATGAAGAGAGTGACGACATGCGAGTCGAAATGAAAGTCTCTCCACAAGCACGCAAGAAAAATCCTAACCTACCTGAAACATGGCAAGTGAGAGCCGTGACTTATCAGGTACAAGGTAAGCCAAAAACCGTATTTACGTCTCTTCCCAGAGAGCAGTACGATGCGGGAGCAGTCGCGGCGCTTTACCACGAGCGATGGGAAATTGAATTAGGGTATCGAGACATAAAAAGTTCGATGCAACACAATGCGTTAGTGCTGAGGAGTAAGACAGTCGAACTTGTCTATCAAGAGTTATGGGGGCTGCTGCTTGGTTATAACTTGGTGAGACGAGAAGCGAGCCAAGCGGCAGTAGAGCATGGTCGAATGCCCAATGAAATCAGCTTTAAGTACGCTTGTCAGTTCATCGCAAGTCAGCTCAAAGTCATGAGCAAAGCGGTGTCACCAGGTAATACGCCGAAGCGTCTAAACAGTCTGCGAGGAGACTTGTCCATCCTCTTTATAGACAAACGCCCTAAGCCAAATCGGCCTAGGGCGGTAAAAATATCAAAGACCCGATATCCTGTTAATCACAAGGCAGCTCCGCTTAAGTGAACTACGTTGCCGCGATTGCGGGCGTTTTTGGGTCTGTGGTTTACTTATCGTCTTGGGGTGTGGGCTTGCAAAGCATCTCCTCGGCGCCATAACCCCAGGTCACCCTGGCCTCGCCCTGATGCTCCCAGAAGCTGTAGTCACCGCCCTGATACTTGGCGCCGCTGCCGCTTGGCACACTGAACATCAAAATGCTTCTGTCGCCGCGCTCGGCAATCATGGTTGCCGGCTCTGTCTCGAAAAAAGTAGTCACCAACTCATTGGCCGGGTTGCCGTCACAGGCAAAGAATACCGGGCCGCTAGACGCCACCAAATGATAACGGGCCTGCAGTTCTACTATCCGTCTTTGATATGAGTCCTTGGTACATTGCAGCTTGTCTTCATTCTTCCAACATTCGTTACGGCCCTTGATCCAGCCGCGCTGCTCGGCCTTGAGCAGGGGTGGCTGTTCATTGACCGCCTTGTCACCGGCCTTGGCATAAACCTCGGCCAGCTGCTGATCCAGCTTGGCAAGCTCTGGCTCCTGACAAATAAGCATCTCTATACTGGAAGCCCGCTCGCCCAAGGCGTTGCAATCAAATGTCGGCAGTTCCCGCTCTGTTGCCTGGGGCGAGCTTGAACCACCACCAGTAGCCAATGCGGCGGCAACTTCCTGGCTGTTATCCAGTGTCTGCTGCCCGCAGCCACTGAGCGTCGCCGCGGCGACCAACGCCAGTAAAAGCCCTGCCTGTGAAACTGTCCCCAAACTCATTTTTGCTCCTTAATCTTCTCGCTAGATCTACTCGCGGCTGCCTAAGCCTTTGCGCAAACTAAGCCTAGTCTAAAACCCGTCGCCTGTCCGCTGACTGAATTAAATGTCAGATCAATGAGTTGGCTACTAAGCCTTATCGACAAAATCCTGCAATGCCTGCAGATTGGCAATTTTCAGCAAGGCGCCCTGTTTTATGACCAGGCCCTTGTCGATAAGCTCTTTTACCGCCCTGCGATAGACCCGGCCAGAGGTGCCGAATCGCTCCGCTTCCTGATCCGGGCTACCACAGGAACCCAGCATCACCTCTTCGTGTTGACGCCTGAGCAGATCGAAAGCGATGTTATAGCTGATGGGGTGCAAGAGCCTATTGGTGTAGATGTCCAGCGAGTCCTGATAATCCCAGGCCAGGGCGCTGGCAAAAAAGAGGGTAAATTTGGGTTGTTGCAGCAGCATCTGCCTGACTTTCTTCAAGCATAACTGGCGGATTTCCATCGGCTCTTCGGCCACCACACTCCACTGACAACTGGTGGCGGTAAAGAACTCCATCTCACCGAAAAGGTGCCAGTCGCAATCCAGCTCCCCCAATTGAAACCTGCGACCGTTGACGGCGCAAATATTCATCGACACCCGGCCTTCGGGCACCAGGCACATATGGGTCAACTCCCGCCCCTGAGACAAGAGATCTTCACCGGCCTGCAGCAACCGGCTCTGACCGCAGCACTCGAGCATGGCGTCGCAAAACGCCTGGTGAGACTGCGTTAGATGCGCACTGAAACGCCCGGTGCTGTATGGTTGCAGCTGCATAACAATAAGATCCCGTAAAGATGATGGCTCATGCTAGCCCATCAGCCTTACGGGCACAAACTTCAGCAACAGAGCGCCTCCAGCGCCGCCAAAGACGCCAGCTTTTCCCCCTGCATCATGGCGCTATCGGCATCGACATACTGGTTGATGCCCTGTTGCACATCTTCACCATACAAGACCACATTATTGAGCACCGCAGCCACTTCCAGGCCTCTCAGGCGGCCAAGCGTCAGCAGCGCGGCTGTTTCCATGTCGGCCCCCAAGACTCCGAGTCGATGCCAATGACGGCAAATCTCCAGCTCATCATCCCGGTAAAAACTGTCGTGTGAGCGCACTATGCCGGAGTGGAAGCGGCAATCGCGGCGCTGCAAATAGGCCGCCATGGCATTGATAAGCTGCCGACTCGCCAGCGCCGGGTAACCGGGCGGTGCATAACAAGCTGAGCCACCGTCATCGCGCACTGCGGCCTCGGCCAGAATCAACTCGCCCAAGGCTATCTGCGGCTGCAGCGCGCCGGCGGAGCCGACCCGAATAACACGGCGGGCGCCACACTGATACAACTCTTCCAGGGCGATGATCGCCGATGGTGCGCCTATGCCTGTGCTGCAAACAGTGACAGCCACGCCTTGGTAAAATCCGCCCATGCTGCGAAACTCGCGGTTCTCTGCCAGCAACCGGCCATCGTCCAACAGCGCGGCAATCCGATTGACCCTTTGTGGCTCACCGCAAAGGATCACCCGCTCACTCACCTGCGCCGGAGACAGACAGATATGCGGCTGTTTATCGGCGCTCATCAGCAAGCCTCCACCGGACGGCTGCCATTGTCTTTGGCGGTACGCATCCACTGACGGGTACCGTTGGCGGCAATAAACAGCAGAATGATGTATTCAATCGACAGGGCATAAACCCCCTGGGCGGCATAAATGCCGACACTGACCACATTGATAAGTACCCAGAGGATCCAGTTCTCGACATATTTTCGGGTCATCAGAATTTGCGCCACCACAGACAGCACTGTCATTACTGAGTCCCAGAAGGGGAAGGCATCCGGCTCCAGCACTGGCTGGGCCAGCTCGGCACCAAACAGGTTGAGCGTATCGACACTGACCTGGGCAAAGAGAGCAAATACCGGATCGATATAGACAGTCATCAGGCCGATGCCCAGCACTGAGACCGCCGCGGTAAAGGCCAGTTTTTGCTTCGACAGCCAACGCACCTTGAGGATGTCGCCGGTTTGCTGATCCGGCCGGGTCCAGGCATACCAGCCATAGAGGTTGGCGCAGAAGAAAAACAGCTGCAGCAGCAAGATGCCGTAGAGCTGTATTTGATAAAAAATAATCGCAAACAGAGTGACATTAACCAACCCAAACAGATAGTTAATCGTTTTTTCCTGGCTGGCAAACCAGATACAGAGCAAACCAAATACTGTGCCCACGGCTTCAATCCATGACATGGCATAGCCACTGCCAATGGGAATGTTCACCAGGGTATTGTTGATATCAAACCAAGCGGCAATATCCATCATCTATTCCTTGCATTATTGTGTTTTGCGCCAATGTAAGCAGATGGCAAAGCTCAAGTTAAGGACATTTGTCCACCTTGGCTGATTTAAGTCACAGCACACAATTGTTTGATCTCTTCAGCACGACGTCCATGCCGGTCACAGAGGTTCACAATAGAGTTTTTCCACTTTTGGGATTCGCTTTTTTCGATTCGGCAACATTGGGCGCCATGTAACATTTTGGTTAATTCACTCAAGTCAGATGTGACTCAGTTCACTTTCCCCTGTTAGTTATCCCGCCATTATTCGAGCATACCTTGGAAGCATTTACCCAGCTATGAAAGATATAAAACGACTGGACTATGAATTAATGCAGGTGCTTATCGCCATAGATGAGCATAGAAATTGCCAAAATGCGGCCCATGCATTGAGGATAAGCAATTCGGCTATGAGCAGGTACCTCAAGCAGCTAAGAGAAATTTTTGATGACACCCTGTACATCCGCCGTGCCAGTGGTTTTATTCCCACCCATAAAGCAAGTCAATTACTGCCCATGATTAGGGAGTTGTGTCAGCGCTATCAGGAGTTGGAAAATCAGTTCACCGAGTATCAACCGGCCAAGTCACGGGAGCACTTTGTTATTTCCGTTTACGATGACTTCAGTCCGATTATTCACAAAATACTCAATAATAAGGTGCGTCCTTTCGCTCCTGACATGAGTTTTGATATTCGAATTCTTTCCCACGAATACACCACAGAACTGGAAAACGGCAATATAGATATTGCCGTGATGTCAGAAAGTTATACCGGCGCCCATTTACAGGGCAATCTATTTGCCGAAGTGAAAAACTTGTATTTATTGGGCAACCGTAAACATCCTTTCTTGCAGGATAATGTGCAGGTGACTTTGGAAGACCTGTTCAAATACCCTTATTATGAGATGGATAATTTCTGCGACTTACCCGAGCCTTTAATTGTCTCGGCAGCCAGACGGCGCAACCAGGATTGTGTCATTGCCGGCTCTACCGGGAGTCTGGCCAGCCTCGCCTGTGTACTGCTGGATATGCCTTACTACTCCATATCCTGCAATCTATTTACCACAGATTATATCGCCAGCTTTCCCAATCTTATTTATAGAAAACTGCCTCTCGAAATAAGTCAGACGCTGTTAAGCGAAATAAACACCAACAGAGATATAGGCCATTATGTCGTGGTCAGTGATCTAAATAAATCACAGGCCAGAGACTGGCTTAAGGAGGTATTGATCAGAGAGCTGAAAAGCGAATGGAATAGGGGAAGGTGCAAATAAGTCCTCGTGGCACTCTGGCTTACGGACCTGCCTGCTGTGTTGTGCTTCTTGCAAAGGACTAGAGCCATTTGCTGCGAACCACGCCTTGCATCCAGGCCTGTAAGCCGACGCAGAGCACACATGAGGCTTGTTCGCACCTTTCCTGGAAAACCCAACTCATAACAAAAAGTCTCCCGGAATGAACATGGCAAGAGTTCGCTCTTGTCAGGGGGAGCTATTACCTAAGGGATAACAAGATGAAACCAAAAATACTGAATATGGCCACATATTCGGCAGGGTTGGCTGCGCTCCTTTGTCTGCTGGGACAAGGGGTTCAGGCGGCAGACAGCTGCCTGAATTGTCACAGTGATCAAGCCAAATTACAGGCGCTGATAAAACAACATCAGTTGAAAAAAGAGTCGCTCTCCGTCGAGCAACAATCTCTGCAACTTTTGGTAAGCCAAACAGATATGGGCAGCCATGCCGAACTCGGCTGTCGCGACTGCCACAGCAAGGCCGACAAACCAGAGGGCAGAGCCTGGCACCCAGGCGTTCTGGCCGATCCCAGTGCCGATGGCGGCAGTGTCTGTGGCGACTGCCATGGTGAGGAGATGATTACCAACTTCCGCCACTCACTGCACTTCACTGTCAATGGTGTTGCCAAGGGCTTGATGGAAAGGTTGCAGCAGACCCCAGAGCGGGCCCAGTTGTTTGAACAGATGCACAATGGCGAAGAAGGCTGTGCCAGTTGCCACGCAACTTGCGGCCAGTGCCATGTCAGTGCTCCCGACTTCGCCGGTGGCGGCCTTTTGAACAAGCACGCCTTTATCGGTACACCGGATCCGGTCAAAACCTGCGAAACCTGTCACTATGAAAATGCCGAGCAGCACAAAGAGCAAGATGTGCACGTCACCAAGCACAATATGAGCTGTATCGACTGTCACAGTGCACAGCAGGAATTCCACGGTCGGGACATCAAGCAGATCCCCGAAGGCAGACTCTATAGCGAAGGCCCGGACAGTAACAAGACCGGTCCCTATGAGCAGACTCAGAAACGCGACATTATCGTGGTGAAATGTGAAGACTGCCACCAGGATAAAGTCGCCGATCACACCGAACTTCTAAGCGGTAAGGCCTCTCCCATAGATCACAATGCCAAGCTGAAATGTACCGCCTGCCACACCCAGCCCTACAGCAACTGCTTCGGTTGCCACCAGGACGACACCTTGTCTCTGGGCAACTGGCAGAGTCTCAAGACTGCCGAGACTCCGGAGCAGAACATCAAGCTGGGTCTCAGCATAGCCAATGATAAAAACAGCAAATTGATTCCGCTGAGCCATTCGGCCGGGATCAGTATCGATGCCGGGGTCAAGGTGGATCTCAAAGATCCGGCCACCAAATCCTATTGGGTGCCCTTTTCTACTCACTTTACCGCCAAGAACCCTCTGGCGACCAAGCAGGCACGCGAAAGTGGGCGCATGTGTGAAAACTGCCACAACACTGATGAGGATATCTTCCTCAAAGAAAGTGACGTTCATCTGGGAGAGACAGATCCCGTCTCAGAAAGCCAATGGATAGTCCCTAAAGAACGTTTACCCAAACACTGAGCCCAGGAGCCGAATATGAAACATAAGATGATAATCAGTTTACTGCTGTGCGGTCTTGGCAGTATGCAATACGCGCAGGCCCAGGAAAGCGCCTTTCAGACCTCTGGAGTGATCATGGGGCTGAGCAACTATCTGTGGCGCGGCCTGACCATCAGCGACGACAAACCCTCACTGCAGGCCGATATCATGTTGGAACATGAGACAGGTTTCTATGCCGGGGTCTCCTTTGAAACCTATAGATATCAAGGCGATGAGGGCATAGAAAAAGACTATGAAATCGACTACTACGCGGGTTACTACCTGACGGTCAACGACGAGTTGGGCTTTGGCTTCAATGCCATGCGTTACACCTATGGTGACAATCACTCCAATCTCGAATACACCCTGTCCATGGACTACAACAGCTTAAACTTGGCGCTCAACTATGATCAGGACTTTGAAACCTGGTACAGCGAGGCCAACTATGCACTGCCGCTGGCACAATATGGCGAACTGGTGATCCATGGCGGCTATTACTTCGATGCCGAAACCATGGGCTTTGAAGATAAGGGGGAACTGCAAGACAGCGCCTACGATCTGGCGCTGCGCTACAGCTATCCCCTGTTGTCACAGTTGGATCTGCTGCTGGAAGCCAGCTATCAGGAGTTTGAGCACGACCACTATATGATAGGACTCGCGTTCAACTTCTAATCAAGCTAGTTAACGACTAATTCCTCACCATAATAATAATTAGCAACTCCCAAACTCTTGCCCCGCCCCTGCAGCGGGGCTTTTTTTAGGTTCATCCTAGCCTTCCGGATAATGCACCGGCTTGATCAGACACATGGCGAGCATTTTCTCGGCGCAATAGGCGGCGCGCAGATAGTCCCGCGCTTTAGCTCCCTTGAGGTTGTGACTCAGCGTCATCAGCCCAAGACGCTCGGCCCTTTGCGCCAATGTTGGCCTTGGTGCCGGCAGGCCATCGGCAAGCTCATCCAGCACCCCATGCAGGGTTTGTTGCATCAGGCCCAGGCGCGGCTGCGGCGCCTGGGGGGCTGACGGCTCGGCCAGCGCCTGCGCGAGTAGCTGCTGATCGCCGGATTGGGGCAAGGTATCGAAAAAGAGGCTGAACCAGTTATCCAGCAGCAGGGAAACAGGTCGCAGGTATAAGTGGCTGGCAGTGCGCTCGATGCGCGCCACTATCAGCTCGGGTACCCGCTCGCCCAGCAACTCCAGATTGGTCACGGCTCTTTGACTCAACTTGTTGTAAGGCAGCGAGAAACTCAGCAGCGCCTGCTCCCTGTCCCAATAATGCAGTTCCATACACTGACTGGCCTGGTTGAAACCACTCAGGTAGAGACCGCTTGGCCGAAAACACAGGTACTCCTGTTGCCAGTCTATTTCGCCGACAACAGCGAGACTCACGGGCTCCAGCGGCTGGGTCGCGGGGTAGACCCGGGTATCCTGCAAACGCCGCAGGCGCCCCCAGGCATTGAGTTCGGCCTGAGCCAGGGCTTGGGTCTTACCCTGCCAACCCAGGGCCGACGGCGCGCCTGCCAGCATGGGCAGACCGCGAAATACGCTGGCATAATCCAGCCGCTGCTCGGCTTTGGGGCGGCTCTCGGCCAGGGTGATAAAACGCCCCTGCTCATCCTGCAATACCTGAGTCACACCATGGGCGCCCCCTTCGCTTTGCCAGGGGAAAGCGCCCAGTCCCAGCACCTGCTCCGGCGCTTGTTGATAGGGTCTTTGCGTCTGAGCCTGGCTGCCTTCCAGAGCCGCCAAGGAGCGGGCCAGACAGCTGAGTAGCAATTTTCGGTCCCTGACGCCTTGGCCCGAGACATATTTTTCCAGCGTGCCATGCAGCTGTTTCAAAGCGGTCAGCGGCAGATTTTGCCTGTCCATGGGCACCAGCAGGAGTTCCAGCTCTATCAGGGACGAGGGCCGCAACCTCTCTATGCCGAGCTCAGTCATCTGCTCCAGCAACTTAAGGCAACGGCGCTTTAACTGATCGCGGCTCTGCTGCCCCAGATACTGCAACTGCGCCTGCTCATCGAGCAGCCATTGCGGCCATTCAAAGGCGATGGCCTGTTCTTGGCAATAGAGCCAGACGGCGAGTAGCGCATAACGCTGCGCCTCTTCGGTGCAGATAATATCCTGCAGCCCCTGTACACGCCGAAAATACAGCTGCTGCCCCTCCAGTTCGACACAGACTGTGCCTTGCGCAAGCTTAATATCCACCGCCCAGCGGCGCTGACTCTGCTGGTACAGACGGCGAACCTGAGTCTTGCCGGCATCATTCAAAAGCTCGGCCAGATGGAGTTCCACCCGGGGCGGCTCTTCGGCGCGAGTCTCAGGGGATGCGGGCTGCTCCAGCAGATAAAGCGCCGCAGCCACTATGTGTTTACACAGGCCGGAGGCGCCGCAATCACAGCGACTGGCGAGCGGGTTATCCCAATCCAGCTGCCCCTTTTGCCCTTCAAACTCAAAGCCATAATCCTGCATCTGCGGCTGGCTTTTCTCCAACGCCTTGCGGGCCCGGCGCACCAAACCTGCACTGCCGAGGCTGGTGAGTATGGTTTCATTCATCGGCGTAGCCCCATAGTCAGCGCCAGCCATTCGGCAAAGTTATCCGGGCTGAGTGAGCCTATCTCCATCCCCAGGCGCTGCAAGTTATCGGTGCTAAAAGTGCTGTAGAAAGGCTCGGCATCGTGATTCATGGCGGTCATCCCCAACATCTTGATGCCACTGTCTATCATCCCCTGAGCCTGGGCCAGTAAGGTCTGCATCGAACCGCCCTCTTCAAAGTCGGACACGGTTGCCACCACAGAGCGCCCCGGCTCAGAACAGAGTTGCTGACAATAGCGCCAGGCCTGGGAGATCAGAGTGCCGCCGCCCAACTGGCAATTGAGCAACACAGACACGGGGTCCTGGGCCTGCTCACTCAAGTCCACCACCTGGGTGTCGAACACCACCAGCGACAACTTCACCGATGGCAAGCGGGTCAGGATCCCGGCGATCACTGCCGAGTAGATCAGCGAAGTCGCCATGGAGCCGGACTGATCTATGCAGAGCACTATGTGCCAGGGCAGTTGGTGTTGCTGGCGGGCATGGAAATAGATCCGCTCGAAACAGACCTTCTCGCCATCAAAATGCTTGAGGTTGCGGCGAATACTGGTCTGCCAGTCCAGATTGGCCAGCCGTTTCACCGGACTATGGGCCTGGCGGTTGAGCCTGCCACTCAAGTTGTTGATATAGGTCGGCCGCAGGCGGCGCAGCAACTCCTCGACCACTCCCTGAATAATTCGCTCTACCTGTTGCCGAATGGCCGGCTTGTGATGGGCATTGAGTTTCAGCAACTGCTTCAGCACCCCCATACTGGGAGTGATCTTTTCCAGCACCTGCGGCTGCTGCAACACCTGATGCAACCCAAAGCGCTCGACCGCATCGGACTGCAGCCTGTCGTTGACTGAACGGGGAAACAGGGTCTCCGCCGCCTCCAGCCAGTTGGTCACCGCCAACTCGCTTTCCCCCAAGCCTGCGCTTACCTTGAAGCCACGCTGCAGCTGGCCCTCCTGATAGAGCTGCTGCAACACCTCATCCTGTTGCTGTTGCCGGGCGCTGAGACGGGTATCAAGCGCGTTGGCATAGCGCCCCAACACCAGACGCCAGCGCTGCTTCAGTTGCTCATCCATTGACTCAATCCTTGTTGCTCCAGGTCACTGCGCAGCTGCCGCTCCAACGCCAGCCCCTGTTGAAAGTCCTGTTCAGATATCCCGTATTGCAACCAATTCAGGCCGTTATCCCACTGATTCAGCTGCAGCAAGCGGCGGCAGAGCTCATCCACTTCTCTGGCATCCAGCGCGCAGAACAAGCCCCTCATGGCCGGTAGCTTGTCGATAAACTGTGCCTCACTCAGCTCACAGAGCCAGTGATTCAGCATGGGCAGCAGGCCATGGTCTTGCCGCAACCAGTGCGGCACCACCTTGAGCAGCGCCTCAATCACAGGGAAGGGATCGTTTTGCAGCTGCAACTGTTGCAGCAGTGGCGCCGGGTCCAACTTGTCCAGCTCGATAGCCAAGGCCTGCAGGACAAAATAGAGCACGGGTCGATGGGCGTTATGACTTGTCAACCAGCGCAGTCTGTCACGCCAGGGAGACTCGAGCTCGTCCTGATGCAAGACAGCTACGCTCTGCAGATCCAACAGTAACTTCAGCGCATCTTCATCGCTCAGACGGTTGATTGCCGGTAAATGAAAGCCGACCTGATGCCACAGGGCTTTTTGGTAAGCCAGCAGCTCAATATCGGCAAACAGTGGATGATGCGCTGCCGCCAGCAAGGTCATAAAGCTATTGGCCAGTTGCTGAATGTCGCTGCATTGGCTTATCTGCTGCGCAATGGCATGGGCGCTCAGCTCTTCCGGCATCCCCAGATGCAGTGCCAACACCAGTTTTTCCACCAGTTGCTGCAAATCTTCCTGGGGCAACTCACTGAGCCGCCGTTTCACCACCAGCTCGAGACGTAGCCCCAGGCTGGATTTCTCGGCCAGTGCCACTTCCACCGCCGGAGTCCAATGATAGTCCCAATGTTCATGGCGATGGTTGAACTTCAATTGCCGGATGACCGGCATACCATTTTGTGGCCTGGCAAAACCGCTGCCCACAAACAGCAGCCGACACAGGAGGCGACGACGCTCAATATGCTTGTCCGTCATGGCGTAGAGATCGAAGTGGCAGCGTCCCGGTTTATCCGTCTGCAATCTGGCCTTGCGACATAGCGCCAACACCTCTTCCACCAGCGGTAAACTGGGTTGGTCGGCCGGTAACTGCCCCAGGGCATCGCCGCTGAGCACCTTTTGCCAGGGTTCGAGTGTCGATGCCGACAGCTGCTGTTTAATCAGGCAGCTGCCCAGAGAATCCAGCAGATCATAGCTGCCGGGGCGCGCCAAGCCACGCAAACTACAGAGGGCCTGCAGATGTTCAAAGCAGTTTTTCTTATAGATTAGCGGCAGTTGCGGCATCTGCTCCAAGAGGTAGAGCAACCAATCATCGGCGTTCAATTGCCGCTGCTGAAACTGCCAGCGACAGAAGGCCGGATAAGGCATACCGGCGCCGTAGCCTTTGCGGGCATCCAGCAAGGCGTCACTGAAACGGATCACAAAGCTGTCTTGCGTGTCATCGACGACGATCGCCTCGGCCTCATCGGCAAAGTTAATCAACGCCGGGGTATGAAAACCACCTGTGAGCACGGCCACTCGCTCATAGCGGTGGCGGGCCGCCTTGATATGGGCCCGCATCTGGGTTTCTCGGGCCAGATCGCCCATCTCTTTCAGGCTGTCTGTGCCAAAGCAGGCACGACTGGCAGCGCAGAACAGCAATACCTGGGTAAAGAAGCTCTCGGCCGAGGCGAAATTTTGTTGTTCAAACAAACGCTGCCAGAGTTCGTCGGCATCCCGGCAGCCCAGTTGCTGCTGTAGGCGGCGGCTGTAATCCGAGCTTAAAAAGCGGCTATCACTCCAGCGGTTGCTTACACCGCCCTCCTGCGCCTTTTCATCCAGATCGATGAAGATCACCTCAACGCCCTGCGCCGTCGCCCAGCGCAGCGCCTGCCATTCAGGGCTGTTCTCGGCCAGAGGGTAGTAGCTGCCACTCTGATAGATGGCAATGGGCGGCACCACAGTATCGCGCTGCAGCAGCGACAGATGGCGGATAAAACTGCCGGGGGCTTCTATTAACACAGCCTGGGGCTGCCGACGCTGCAACTGCTCCAGCGCCATGGCGGCGCAGGCGGGGCTGTGATGCCGCAGCGGCAACCAGCACACCCCGGGATCGGCCGCAGCGGCCTTGAGCAGTTCACCAAACTCCTCCCTAAGGAGCATCACCTCATCCACAGCGCTTTTCCTGCCTGGAAGAAGGCTTGCCAGCCCTGGCGTTCACGGGCGACCACATCCATGTAATGAGCCAGCTTCTTCACATCGTCGGCCTTGTCCTTGATTAGCGTGCCGTGCATCTGCTGCACCAACTGGGCGGCACTCATGGGCTCTTGCCAATAGAGGCTGTGCAGGGCGCAGCCATGCACTATATTAACCGCCTCGGCCGTGGACAGAGTGGCATCCATCGCCTGCGGGCCGACTGTGCTGCGAAGGTCGTGAAATACCCGCACCAGCAAGTCCACCAGCGCTTCATCCAGCTGCACCTGTTGGCCGCTGTCCGCCAGACGCTGGCTCACCTGAGCCAAAATCAGCTGGCGCTCCAGCAGAGGATCGCTGAGCACAGGCACTGTCTCGAAGTTGAAACGGCGCTTTAGCGCGCTGGACATCTCGTTAACCCCACGGTCCAGCAGGTTGGCGGTGGCTATCAGGTTGAAGCCCGGTTTGGCCTGAATCGAGACGCCCAGCTCGGGGATACTGAGGCTTTTTTCCGACATCAGCGAGATCAGCACATCCTGCACCTCCTGCGGGCAGCGGGTGATCTCTTCGATACGCACCAGCTTGCCCAGCTCCATCGCCTGATAGACGGGGCTTTTCAGCAGGGCTTCCAGACTGGGGCCACCGGACAGTAACAGGGCAAAGTTCCAGCTGTACTTGAGCTGCTCCTCCGTGGTGCCTGCTGTGCCCTGAATGAGATACTCACTGCTGCCGCTGATGGCGGCGCTCAATAGCTCAGAAAGCATTGACTTGGCGGTACCGGGTTCACCGACCAACATCAGGCCGTTGTTGCCCATCAGGCTGACAATGGCCCGCTCCACCAGGGCATCTTCCCCGTAGTATTTGCGGCTGATATCAAGCGCCGCATCGCCGCAGATAAAACGTCGCACCGCCCCGGCCGACATGGCCCAGCCCGGTGGAATAACCCCCTTGTCGGCCGCCATCAAGCGTTGCAATTCATCCTGATAACGCTGCTCGGCATAAGCCCGAATGACTTGTTCCATCCTGTTTGCTTCTCCTTATTGGCTGCCACCGCCAAGGCAGCAGCCTAATCCATCCGTTATCGACCTTTACCAGGGCAGTTTCGATTCCCAGTCCAATTCTGCCACACACTTGTCGCCGACTTCACGATAGTCAACGGCGATGGCATTGAGCAGGTTGACCGGCACCTCGGCCAACGGCAATTGACGGTAGCGGGCATAACGGCCGCGGGGGTTGGTCCGCTCCATGACCCTGATGTCATAGATGGCGGCGGCCTCGTTTTCTTCCGGCACGCAGTTACCGCTGAAGCCGAACTCCACTCTCAGCCCCAGGGTATCGAAACGCTTGAAGTAGTGATCAAAGAAACCGCCGTCTTCCGCTTCACCGCGCTGATAACCTTTCTTGGTCAACAGGCCACGCAGGGTATAGCAGTCGGTCATCCGGCCGCGCTGGTCATTGAGTGCCTCCTGGTCTTCAGTCAACGTCACTTCGGCACTTCGCAGCTGCTCAAACAGCGGCTTGACCTTGTAATCCTTGAGATGTGCACGCCAGGCATCCAGCGCAGCCTCCGGTAACAGGTTACCGCTCACCAGGCGTATACTCGCCGCAGCGGGCAGTTGCAGCTCTTCATCATCAATATCGATAAAGGCGCCGTCTTCCGTGGGTCTGAAGGTTTGCCATTGACCATCAATCTCCACCTGCCAGAGGGTGCGCTGCAACAGGCGATACATGACCGGATGCTGATGCAGGTATTGCTGCCAGTCCGCGGCGAGCCAATGCCGCTCTGTGACCATGGCCTCATACAATCTGGCACTTTGCTGTTCAACCACCTGCTTGAGTTCTTTCTTGCAGTTGCTGAACCATTTTTTCACTTCGGCAATATCGCCTTCGTTATCTGTCTGCCGAGGTTGCGGCAGGCTCTTGAGCAGCTTGCCCTCTTCGTTGAGCAATCTCAGCTTGAGGTCGTCCCCGAGTGCCAGCGCCAAAGTACGGCTGCCGAATTCAAACGGGCTGGGCTGGGTCAGATGTTCGAGCCCGGCCGTCTGCACAGTGCGATCCGCCAGCTCATCCTGAGTCCAGCCGTTACGGGCCGCGATTAGACTGACTTGCGCCCGCGCCAGCTCCTGCACCGAGTTGGTACGATAACGCCGCGAAATACTCAGCAGAAACTGAATCGCCACAGGATCGTCCGAGTTGGCCAAGGCCTGCAACATGGCCTCTATCTGTGCCCGCCGCTCATAGCGCTTCTTCATAAAGGGTTGGATCATGCCCAGCAGGGTTTGCGCATCGCCGCCAGCGATCAGGGCCAACATCCCCTTATCTTTGATGGCCGAGCCCTGGAGCTCATTCTTTTTCTCGGCAAAGCAGGCCTGAAACGCATCCTCAAGGGTCTTGTGTTGATACTCCTGACCCCAGTCGTATTTGGCCCAATGCTGATAAGATTGAAAGGTCTGCTGCTGATGCGCCTTGGCATATTCCAATGCCTCATCATCCGAAGGACCACCTGTATCCTGGGCGATAAATGCCGACAGAATAAAATGCCCAAGGCGCTGACGGCTTTCACTATCCAGCAGTGACAGATAGTGACTCAGCAATGGGTTGCCCTGAGGCTGCTTGAGTTTCACCGCCAAGACTACCCACCAGAACACCAGTTCGGGCTCGACCGGGCTGCCGTCTTCAAAACGGCATGCGGGCAGCGCTTCACGCGGGAACCAATCCATCGACTTGGGTGGCGCCTTTTTAAGGCCAGCATTGGCTTCGGCCAGCAGCGCTTCCTTGCCAAGGAACTGGCTGATATCGGCGCCGGTTTGCAACAAGGCTTCCAGCAACACTACCCGGGTTGGCATATCTTTCTCTTTATTCAGCGCCTGACTCAATGCCTCCTGCGCCGAAGCCGCCTTGAGGCGACCCAACCAAGTGGCGGCCAGTACCCGGTTATCCTTGCTGCCGGAGGCCAGCTCGGGAGTGATAAGGCTGATATCGGCGCCGTGGCGTTCGGCGCAGTACTGAGCCGCCGCCTGTATGGCTTTGCGACCATGGAAGGCATGTTCATGAACCTTTCTTTGCCAGTGCTGCGGCAGCTTGGGAAATTCGGCCAGAATCGCCAAGGTCTGTATCAATACCTGATTGGCATCGTGTCGATAGGTGCCATTGAGCACCCGGCCATTAAGGCCATGCTCTATATAGTCGGGGTTTTCGGCAAAGAAGGGCCAGATCAACAGTTGTTCACAGGCGGCAGGCAACCAGTCATCTTCGCGGCCTTCGTAACCAAACAGGGCTTCAACCAAGGCCGCGGCGGGTTGATTCTCTTGGTTGCACAGGCTCAAGAGTTGTCGTAAATCCATCATCCCCTGCAGACTTCTCAGAATATGTTCCTGACCCAGCATATGCTCCCAGGAATGGCAGGAGAGCTCATGGCGTTCCATCCGCAAAATCAGCCGCAGACAGGCTTTGGGGTGCTCGTCGAGATCGGCGTGGCTGATCAGAGAATAAAACCCTGGCAGAGATGATTGCCGGCCTCTTTCGAGGTCCATCAGCGCCGCTTGCAGCTTGGTACTACTGATCTGCTGCCACTGCTGCAGACTTTTCCGGTAGTCGGCCAAAAAACTTTTTAGGTAGCTGGGGGCATCTGGGTGCTCCGCTGCAGCGATATCTTCTTCGAACTCTTTGATCTCTTTAGCCAACTGCTTTTCACACAGACCGAGCCATTCTTCAGGCACTTTGACGTTATTATCAATGGCCGCAACGGCCGGAATGTCCCAGCTGAACGGCTCACTCTGTTGCTGCCGGGTCGTGTTATCCAGCATTTTCGCCAGTGCCGTTTTCACCGTGGCGGATTTCTCTTCACTGTGCCAGCGCTGCAGCAAGGGAGTCGCTTCAGGATAGCGGCCGGCCACAACCAGCCAGTGACCACGGGTAGCCGCCTTGGCACCCGGAAATTCCCGCTCCAGAAACGCCAACAGCTGCTGTTGCGGGCTCTTTTTCAGCAGTTTCAGGGCCTCTTCACGGACAGTCGCCGAACCATCGGCGGCCAACGCCATGACCAGCGGCAGCTGCGCCTGTGACAGGGTCTGACAGGCTTTATTGAGCAAAGCACAAAAGGTTTCGCGGCCGCTGAAATGCAACTGTTTCAACAGCTGCAGATATTCAGGATCTTCACTGAGCTTGAGCCAGTCGGTACTCTTCCTCAGCGCGGTGCGGAATGTATCGTGATAATAAGAGTCGGAACCTTCTAGAATAAAGGCTTCCAGCTCATGGGGCGGGTGCTCATATTGCGCGACCAGCGACGCCAGATAATCACGACCGGGCAGATCTTTGCCCGCCAAACGGCAACCGTAATACTCTTCCGCCAACTCTTTAAACAGCATCAGCACGCCATTGAGCCAGCCGCTCGAGCTGTTTTGCACGCCGTAGGTGCTTATATCTGGGTTGCAGGCATGACACACCAAGCCGAGACGGCGCATAACGGCCGCTTCATTACAGGCACCGGTTGCCACAAACTGGTTGATGGCATCACGGGCCTGAACCAAGCGTTGATCATTTTGTCCGTAGCCATAGGAAACTCCCGGCCGCGCCAGTGTTTCTCTGGCACTGAGCTGCTGGAGCTGCGACAGGCATGCCACAGGTTCACCGGTCAAAATATACTGACTGACGGCTTGTGCCAAACCGGTTTGCTGCTCATCGATAATCCGGCAAGCGTCTAGCAGTAACTTGTCTGTATTGGGGCGAGTGAAGGCTTCAAGCTTGTTTTTTAATACGTCCAGCATCTCTCATATTCCTTGAGTCATTAGCAAATATGTCTTCCTTCCCCCAATAGCAGACATTCAGTAAACACCTGCTTAAGCTGGCGGCCGAGCCTCCTTTTCGGACGAGGAAGGGCAATTCTAACGGAAACACAAAAACAATATCGCTTACAAAACACTCAGTTACAGTTCAATGCCGCCAAGTGTGATCCAGCCTCCCCGGGATGACGCCATATTACCCATAGAGTGCGGTTGATTGGCCTTGAAACCGCCAGCGACTTAGGCCACGCCAACAACAA
The DNA here is from genome assembly GCF_037953065.1 of Shewanella chilikensis. Classification (NCBI taxonomy): domain Bacteria; kingdom Pseudomonadati; phylum Pseudomonadota; class Gammaproteobacteria; order Alteromonadales; family Shewanellaceae; genus Shewanella; species Shewanella chilikensis. Next base: position 3,979,407 of record NZ_CP149966.1, read on the forward strand.
AATCAGCGATATCCGGCAAGGAGTCATGGTCAATGTCTCAAATCTTGTTTGAAAAACATGCTGGCTGGAGATTGCAAACAAAAGTTACTAATGGTAACTTTGCACTTGTTACTATAAGTAACTTAGTCAACCAAGCGTTAGTGGCTGTCGTTTCATGGATATCTGTTTCAAGGGTATCCGTTTCGAGGCCGTCCGTTTCGAGGACAGGCAAAGCAGCCGACCGGCACAGCTTGGTATTTTTGCCGTTGCGCTTAAGCCGTAAACGGCCAATAACAGCAACAGGAGTTTTAGTGTGGAAAGGTTAACCAAGTGCACTCTGGACAATGCCGATGAACTGGCCAAACCCATATTGCAGGAGATCAAGGCTCGCTACGGAGTGATCCCCAACTTCTATTCAGCCCTGGGCATAGATGGCGCGGTCATGAAGGGCTATCTGGAGTTTGAGGCCAATCTGGAAGAGCACAGTTTGCTGAGCCTGGCCCAGCGGGAGATGATCTCCCTGGCGGTTGCCAACTATAACGGCTGCGAATACTGTGTCAGCGGCCATAGCTTTTCCGGAAAACGTGCCGGACTCAGCCCCGACGCCTGCATCAAGGCGCAGCAAGGCAAGGCCGATAACAGCGAAGATCAACTGCTGCTGGATGTTGCCCTGGCACTGCTGCAACACAGAGGCAAACTGCCGGACTCATTGCTAACGGCCTGTTTGGATGCCGGGTTCAGTGAGGCCAAGGTGATGCAAGTCTGCGCCTGGAGTGGTCTGAATAACTTCAGCAACTGGGTTAACAACACAGTGCAGCCAAAAATCGACTTTCCAAAGGTTCCACTGCAACCCTATACTGAGTAACAAAAGAGAAGCGACAATGCTATGCATTGCCGCTTTTTCAATTTAAATTCAATCAGCTATCTGTGGGGGATACGTGAAGAAGAGAATGCTCAAAGATCAGCGCAGGGAACAGTTGCTCGAAGTTGCCTGTGAGATTGTCCGCGAAGCCGGTACCGATGCGCTGACCTTGAACACCCTGGCTCAAAGAGCCGGAGTAACCAAGCCTTTGACCTATCGTCACTTCGCCACCCGACAAGGATTGTTGGCACAGATGTACCGCCACTACGACAGTCAATTTGTCGAGGCGGTGAAACAAGCCGAAGCGGAGCAAAAAACCTCGCTGGCAGAGCTTTGCACTTTGGTCTGCTGCGCCTATCTGGACTGCGCCGTACGCTGCGGCCCCGAGTATGAGGCGATAGTTGCGGCGCTGCGCGGCTATCCTGAGTATCAGAACATCACTACAGATATTCGCGACTTCTTCACCGATTTCTACAGCGAACTCTTTGCCGATTACATCCAGTTGCCGGCGCCACAAAGTAAACTGCTGTACTGGGCCATCCATGGTGCCATCAATGAAGTCGCCAATGCCGTGGCCTGCGGCCATGCCACACCACAAGAAACAATAACCAGGCTAAGCCAATTGCTGCAACGCATGCTCGGCGCCGACGATTGCTGATTCAGGCAAACCTGCATTCAAGCGTTATCTCTGCCCCCTGAGTGCGCCGACTCAACCAACATCTGAGCCGCTGCTGCGCCAAGGGCGATACACTGTCCAACCCTGGCTCCAGGTAGACCACCGCAGTCAACACGTTTTGCTTCTCATCCAAACGCCACAGGTGCATCGACTCGACTCTGACCACTTCAGGTCTGGCGGCCAATTGCTCCTGCAACAGTTCCGGGGCCAAGTCAGCCGGAGCCTGCTGCATCAGAATACGCCCGGACTCCGCCAATAGCAGTGCGCCATGGTGGATCACGTAAACAGAGATCAATACAGTGACCAGGAGATCGACCCAATACCATTGGTAAAGGATAATCAGCCCGCTGGCTACCAACACAGCCACTGATGCCATGGCATCCGATACATTATGAACAAAGGCTGCGCGGATATTCATCTTGTCCTTGGCCCCGACACCATAAGTCAACATAGCAGTGCCAATATAGATAATCAAAGCCAGGGCAGCCAGCCAAAACATCAGCAAACCGTCCACAGACTGCTGACTCCATTGCGGGTTCCAGAAACGCTGCAGAGCCTCATAGACAAGGTACACACCTACCAACGATAAGATTGCCGCATTGATAAAGGTACCCAGCACTTCGGCGCGTTTATAGCCGTAGCTCATCCCTGGGTGACTGGTTTTCCGGCTTAATTTACGGGCAATTAAAGCTATCAAGATTGCTATGGCGTCACCGAAGTTATGCAGAGCATCGGCAATCAATGACAAACTACCAGCCCAAATACCACCAAACAACTGCGCCAGAGTGAGTAAGATATTGATGATCACCGCCAATCCCAGACGACCGCCATGATCCGGGTTATCTTGGTGGAAGTGCCCCGTATTCTCCAACTCCAGTGCCTGCCATTCTTGAGAAGATTTTTGCATAGCATGTTTCCCTATAAAAGGGGGCATCCCTGCCCAGGCCTACCGCAAAGCGGCAGGCCTTAGACGCAGGCCAGGTAGGCAGTCCGGCCATAACCCAAAGCGGCTCTCATCTTCCACTTTAGGGCGTCACGCTCCAATCTGTACAATGCTTCTCTATCAGAGTAAATCAGCTGTTATTCCAAGGTTTCCAGCTCCTTGTCGCTCTTGATGTACAGGGCTCGATACAGGGTCGGCAATACCAAGAGAGTCAATGCGGTTGAGCTCAGCAGGCCGCCTATCACCACCACGGCCAGCGGCTTTTGGATCTCACTGCCGGCACCGGTTGACATCAAAATGGGGATCAGCCCCAGCGCCGAAGTCAGTGCGGTCATCAACACAGGGCGCAGTCGGCCGACCGTGCCTTCAAACACCGCCTGTTCCAACGACTCGCCGCTGTTGCGCCTCTGGTTGATTGAATCCACCAGCACCACCCCATTGAGCACCGCCACCCCAAACAGAGTGATAAAGCCAATAGAGCTGGGCACAGATAGATAGGTACCGCTGAGCCAGAGCGCCAGCACGCCGCCAATCAATGCCAATGGCACATTGGCCATGATCAGCGCCACCTGCTTGATAGAGCCAAAGGAGAAGTAAAGCAGCAAGGCGATCAGTGCCACAGAGATGGGCACCACCATACTCAGCCTTTGTTGGGCCCGCTGCTGGTTCTCATACTGACCGCCCACCATCACGGTATAGCCCGGCGGCAGTTGGGCTTCGGGCACCAGGTTGTAGATATCCTGCACCACGGAGCCCATGTCCCGGCCGGAGACGTTGGCCTGCACCACCACTCGCCGCTGCACATCGTCACGGCGGATATTGGGCGGCGCCATCTCTATGCTGACATCGGCCACTTCGCCCAAACGCACCTGCGCCCCATTGGCGGCCACCAGACGCAGATCGGCTATCGCATCCGGGCTCTGGCGGAAACGGTTGGCCAGACGCAGGTTGATATCGTAACGGGCGTTGCCGTCGATCACCTGACCGGCACTGCTGCCGCCTATGCCTGTGCTCACCAGCGACATCACCTCATCGACACTGATGCCGTAACGTCCCAGCATCGCGTTGTTGGGACGCACCACCAATTGCGCCTCGCCGGTGATCTGCTCAAGAGACACATCCACGGCACCGGGCACCTGGGCCACCAATTTCGACAGTTGTTCGCCTTTTTCCGCCAGCACATCGAGATCCGGGCCAAACAGCTTGATGGCCAACTGTGCCTTGACCCCGGACAGGAGTTCATCAACCCGGGTAGCGATCGGCTGGGAAAAGGTCAGCAACAATCCGGGGAAGACACTGAGTTTCTGCTCCATCAGGCGTTGCAGTTCGGCGCGACTATTTGCAGAAGTCCACTGTTCCAGCGGTTTGAGACCGATGTAGATTTCAATATTGCTCACCGGCTCAGGGTCGCCGCCCAGTTCAGGTGCCCCTATACGGGACAGGGCATACTCCACCTCGGGAAATTCCAGCAGCAGGGCCTCAAGTTTGGGCGCCACATCCAGAGAGGTCTCCAGGCTCGCGGTGGGTGCCAAGGTGACCCGCAAGTTGATGGTGCCCTCTTCCAGCTCAGGCACAAATTCCGTACCCAACTTTGGTAGCAGCGACAGGCTCATGCCCAACATGACTACCGCCACCAGGCCCACCTTGCCAGGCGAGGTCAATACCTTTTGCAGCAGCGGGCGGTAGGCCCGCTCAAGCGGTGCCAATACTGGGCTTTGCCGGAAAGTCACCCCCTTGCGGAACAGATAAACGGCCAGTGCCGGCACCACCAACAGTGCCACCAACAGCGCCGAGATCATCGCAAGAATGATACTCACCGCCATCGGCTGAAACAGCTTGCCTTCGACCCCTTGCAAGGCAAACAGCGGCGCAAACACCACTATGATGATCGCCGTAGCAAAGAACACCGGGCTGCACACCTCTTTGGCGGCCTGCCATACCCGCATGGCAATCGAGCCTCTGTGTTGGTCTTCTTCGCCATGGTAAGGGTCTTCCTCGCCATCGCTGCGCTGCCGCGCCTGGTCTTGGTGGCGCCTATCCGGCTCACTCAGATGTTTGAAGATGTTCTCCACCATCACCACAGAACCATCCACCAGCATACCTATGGCGATCGCCAAACCACCGAGCGACATCAGGTTGGCCGACATTCCCAGATAGCTCATCACCAGCAATGCCAACAAAATGGAGACTGGAATTGACAGCAATACCAGCAAGGTGGCCCGTACGTTGACCAGGAACAGTGCCAGGATCACCACGATAAACACAAAGGCCAATAACAGGGCATCACGCACTGTGGTCACCGCCTTGGTTACCAAGTCAGCCTGATCGTAGAACACCTCGAAGGTCACCCCCTCGGGCAGCGCCTGGCTGATCAACTGCTCGCGCTCGGCGATATCATCGATAGTCGCCTTGGTGTTGGCGCCCATTCTTTTGAGCACTACCCCGGCAACCACTTCGCCCAAGGCCTTGGCTTCTCCATTGTCGTCCCGACGGGTCATGGTGACGGCGCCGACCCGGATTTCACTGCCAAAGCCCACTTCGGCCAAATCGGAGACAATGACCGGTGTGCCCTGGTATTCGCTCACCGGAATGCGGCCTATGGCGTCCAGCCCGGCCTGACCCGCAGGCAACAAACCATAACCACGCACCACGAGTTGCTCCTGACCGTTGGGCATAAACCAGCCGCCGGCATTGCGGTTGTTGGCATTCAGCGCCTGCTCCAGCTGTGACATAGACAAACCGTAAGCCAGCAGCCTATTGGGATCGACCCTGACCTGATACTGACGCACTTCGCCACCGAAAGAGAGCACATCGGTCACGCCACCAACCGGCATCAGCAACAGCTTCACCAGATAATCGTTGAGACTACGCAGCTCATCGGCGCCGATATTACTGTCCGGTTCGGCTCGCAGAATGTACTGATAAATCTGCCCAAGACCCGAGGTGTTGGGGCCGATTTCCGGCACCCCGACTCCATCCGGGATCATCTCCTTGGCGGTGGCCAGCTGTTCAAACACCTGCTGACGAGCAAAGTAGATATCTGTGCCTTCCTCAAACACCACAGTCACTATGGAAAGTCCGGTGCGGGAGAGTGAACGAACTTCTGTCACCGCAGGCAGTGAGTACATGCTGGACTCCACCGGATAAGAGATGAGTTTTTCCACCTCTTCGGCCGCCAGTCCCTCGGCTTCGGTATTGACAGTGACTTGCACATTGGTCACATCGGGAAAGGCATCCAGATTAAGCTTTGGCAGGGCAAACACCCCCACCACCAAAACAACAATCAAGGCCAGCAACACCAGAAAGCGGTTGCGGATAGCCCAATCTATTAACGATTGCAGCATAGTGCTTTCCTCAATGGTTGTGGATGTCGAAGCCGGACTTGGCCAGCTCGGATGCCAGGAAGAAGGCTCCGGCGGTAACAACCCGAGTTCCAGGCTCTATGCCGGATACCAGGTTCATGCCGCGTTCACTGGCCAGCAGTTGCACCTCTTTGGCCTCGAAACCGTCATCATCTTCGATAAACACCTGCCAGTCGCCATCGCCACTCCGGCTCAATGCCGCATCCGGCAACATCACACCTTCACCGCGAGGATCGGGCAAAAACAGTTCGGCAAATTGACCTGCATGCCAACGCACCTGAGTGTTATCCAACCGCGCCAGCACCCGCTCGGTACGGGTCACACTGGACAACTCATGGGAGCGGCCTATCACGCTGGCACTGACACTGCGATCGCCAATCCGCACCAGAGTCTCACTACCTTCACCCAAGCCTTCGGCCTGCGCAGGAGTCAGCTCGGCGGCCACCCACAGCGAGCGCTCATCGGTTAGCTGCAACAGTTGGCTACCGGCGCCGAGCAACTGCCCGAGGCGCGCCTCATCCTGCTGCACCCGGCCATCAATGGGCGCCAACAACTGATATTGACCTATCTCCTGGGGCCGGCTTTCCAGCGCCTTTATCTGTTGATCCGTCATCTGCAATGACTTGAGAATGGCGCGTTTCAGACTGGCATCGACCTGAGTCTGCAACCTACGACTGGCACTGACGGCGCTCTCACTCATGCGGCTAACCCGGCTCCACTCGGCAGCGGCATTGATATAATCGGCCTGAGCCTGGGCCACCGCGGCACCACCCAAGGTCAGCAAAGGATCCCCCGCCTTTACCTCTTGCCCCGGCACCACATGCCGTTCCAACACCCGTACTTCCAGCTGCGGCGTCAGCACCACAGTACGCTCGCGATCCACCAGTAAGGTGGCGTTGGCAACAGCATTGAGGCTAAAGCCACCGACGCTGACCTCTTGGATCTGAATGCCCGCCAGTTGGCGTTGTTCACTTGAGAGCTGCAGCGCCTGATGCTCATCTTCATGTCCATCTTCGGCGGCGATAGTCAAAGGGCTGGACAGCCCCAACATCAGCGCCAGTAAAGCGGCTTGTAGCCGTGGGTATTGTAAAGTCTTGTTCATTGTCCGGTACCTTAGTGTGTATGGGGCTATCATTGGGCATTCTCCTGGGATACGGCTATTTTCGGCAGTGCGCCGGGCAGTTGCCCCGAAGCGCCCATCCACTCGAGCCAACTTTGATAGAGGGCGGCTTCCAGTTCGAGACCGGCCTGAAAACTGCTGGCCAATTGCCGCCGACTGGTCAAATAGTCGCTGGTGCTAAGATCGCCGCTGCGCCAGCGTTGCCCCAAAAGCTCGGCCGCCTTGCGACCGGCCACCAAAGCCTGCTGTTGCCAGTCAAGCCAGCTCTGTTTTAATCTGGGTAAGCTGTAGCTAAACTGCTGTTGCTGTTGTTTAAGTGCCATCTCAATGCTTTGGAACTGGGCGCTGGCGGCGGTAACCGCCTCCATAGCCGCCTTGATCGACTCGCTGTAGTCGTTACGCAGTTGCAGTGGCACAGATACCCCAATCCCCAACTTGTTATCTGAACCTTCTCTCTCGGCACTAAGGCTGATATTGGGGTCAGCCGCTGCTTGAGCCTTGGCTTGATTGACTTGCAGCCGCGCCAACTCAAGTTGCAACCCGGCACTATTCAGTGCCGGCACGGGCGCCTCGGTCGCGGGCAACTCTAGCCGGTCGGCGAAGCTGCCAAAGGGCAGCTCTGCCCGGCCAAAACGCGCCAGAATACGGGTATCGGCATCCAGCAACGCTTTCTGGGCCAAAGCCAGATCACTGATGGCACTGGCCTGTTCCAACTCCATCAGATTCAATTCTGCCTGGGACAGATCACCGACTTCGGCTCTTTGCCTGGCTATCTGCAACTGCTGCTCACCGTAATTATTCTGAGCCCGCACAAACATCAGCTTCTTCTTGGCCAGACTCTGATCGACCAGGGCCTGCAATACCTCGGCATACAAGCGGGAACGTTCAATAGCGATATCACTCTTCAGCAACATCAACTGTTTGAGCGCCAATGCACTGGCTGCGGCGCGCTTATCACCCCAGTCAATGGTTTGGCTGAGAGACAGGTTGTAGGTGTCATCTTCCGGTGCATTTTGATAACTCAAGCCCAACTCGGGGTTGTAGATGGCGCGATCGGCGCCCTGGGCCAGATATTGGGCCTCGCGGATCCTCGCTTCCTGAGCCTGAAACTCGGGTAAAGTCGTCATCTGCCGCATCAGCTGCTCGAGCCAAGCCAATGACACTTCGGACTCGGTGCCACCAACAAGATAGGAAGTATCCGGCTTCTCGGCGGCAAACGCCGGTTGCGAGACTAGTGTTCCCAGCCCAAATAGACTCATGGAGACTATAAATTTCAACATAAACTTTCCTTGGGAAAGACCTATATGGCCACGATGAAATCGTGTGACCAAAGGTTAAACCTTAGAGTTAAATCTAAAGTCAATGGTTAACGTTTTGTGTGTTGAGTCGAATACTGATCAGAATGCTGCGGCTATATCAGCCAAAGCGCATGAGATGATTCAAGCTGTTGAAATAAAGCGGTTAAAGGCTCTGACTACAGACAGCTCAAGACAAGCGCCATGGAATACAGGCAAACCATGCCTGGGCACCACAAACACTGAAATCAGTTAATCAAGCTATTGGGGGGCGGTAATCTGGGGTGGAGAAATAGGGTTGGAAAGCGGGCTCCAGACTCTGGGGCCTGGCGTGCATCAAGGGAGTCGGGCTCTGAGCCAGAGTCACCGGCAAAGACAGGTGACCACCATGACATTGACAGTCGAGGCAGAGATCAAACTGTTGGGACTCAGTATGAGAATGCAGATGACTATGAGTCGCTCGGGAAACCTCCATCCCGGATGAAGTCTCTGACTCACAGGTACAATCGATACACTGGCTGATCACTGTGACTTCGGTGACAAACTTGAGATGAGGATGGTTACTCTCTTCCTCAGCCGGATTGCCCAGATGCAACTGATGCGCGCCAAGATTAGCGGCGCAAAATTGCAGCACCACCAAGGCGATAAGCATATGAGTCAGTTTGCGGACAAATACAGTCAAGGATAATTCCGGTTAAGGGTAAAAAATGGCCCGTGCCCAAATAGACCTACAGGCCAAGATAAAGTTCAGTTATTTAAACACACAATGTTTGGCGTAATCGGCCGCTTCATTGGCGCTCCAATCACCCTTGGGCTTTTCATCCATCTGCTTACACCAAGCTTCGCTGCCCACTTCAGGGGCACAAGCACTCAATCCAGCGGCAAAAGCCAGCGCCAAAGATGCAGCAAAAATTTTGGATAATGACATCGAAATTTCCTTATCTGAGTTACTTAATCGCCACAGAATAGCAGAATAACCGGCTTTACCCTATAGGCGGTTTTGACAACTAGCAGGCCGAACGTTTGGCTATCCAACGAATAGCCTCGTCTTTATGTTCCAGCGGATACCAAGCCAGTTCAGCGCTGACAAAGGGCCCCAGCAGACGCACCGCATTGCCGACCCAATCCGGGCCACCGACAAACACCAAGGCATCAAATGGAGGCAGTTGCACTTCACCGGCTCCCGAGAGGGAGGCCATCTCCCAGCCTTCCAACAATACATCTGCCTCTATATAAAGACAGACCTGGCCCCACTCCTGGCGGTAACTCTTGATGGCGGGACGCAGATATGTGCGGTAATCCTCGGCAGTGATACGGCCACTGGCAAACAAGCTGATCACGCCTTTGGCAATATCCGGAATTTGACACAACATAAGCAAAGCTCCATTGAACCTTCGATACCGGCTTATGGCACGGCATCTGATGACTATGGGTTATCCCATACAGGAAGTTTAGTCTTACAAGACTCTCCGCACTATGGAGGAAGTAAACGCTTCCATGGGATGGTAATATAGCGACTGCCTCAAAAAACAATTATTTTGCCATGATAAAGATCTCAAACCGTGTCCAAGTTTCAGAAAATGAAATCGAATGGCAATTTGTCCGTTCCAGTGGTGCCGGAGGCCAGCACCTGAATAAAGTCTCCACGGCGGCGCAACTCATCTTCGACATCAAGGCCTCATCGCTGCCGGACTTCTACAAGGAAAAGCTGCTGACCAAGACAGATCACCGCATTACTCAAAGCGGCAAGATCATTATCAAATGCCAACAGAGCCGCAGCCAGGACGCCAACCGCCAGACAGCCTTACAACAGTTTATCGAACTGGTTGCTTCGGTCGGCGAAGTAACCAAGAAACGTATTCCCACCAAGGCCACCCGCGCCAGCCAAAGGCGCCGGGTCGATAGCAAAAAGCAACGCGGTGAAGTGAAATCGCTGCGGCAGAATAAAATCCGCTTCTGATAAGACCAGTCTTGCCGCCGGAATAGACAATAATTGCTGGCAACTGAAAGGAATGTGCAGCGATTGTGCGGCTATTGGTCGACAAATTCGACAGCTTTTGCTGAAATCAGGGAGGCACAAATTCAGGTGCGAACTCTCCCTTAAGGCAAGGAAAACAATATGAGCAGTCAGGCAAAAATACTCTTGGTGAATGGCCCCAATCTCAACCTGCTTGGTCGCAGAGAGCCGGAACATTACGGCCAGCGGACGCTGGAGCAACTGGTGCAGGGATTGCAGGACAAGGCGCTTGCCGCCGGAGTAAAACTGGAGCATATTCAGTCCAATGCCGAATACCAGCTCATAGAAGCTATCCACAACACAGATGCCGGTTTTGTGATCATCAACCCGGCCGCCTTTACCCACACCAGCGTGGCACTCAGAGATGCCCTGCTGGGGGTCGCCATTCCTTTCATTGAAGTGCACCTTTCCAATGTGCATGCCAGGGAGCCGTTTCGCCATCATTCCTTCTTTTCCGACAAGGCCAAAGGAGTGATAGTGGGACTGGGGCCAAAGGGTTATGAATTTGCCCTGGAAGCCGCCATAGAGGCGCTTAAACAAGGCTGAGCAAAGGAAGGTCCTGTCACCCTTTAGTACTGAGAATGACAATGGACATACGTAAAATCAAAAAACTGATCGAATTGGTGCAGGAATCCGGCATCAATGAGCTGGAAATCACTGAAGGCCAGGAAGCCGTGCGTATCCGCCGTTTTGGCCCACAACAACCCCAGGCCTGTTTCAGTATTGGTAATGACAGCGTGCAAGTGTTGGCGCCTGTGGCCGGCACCTTTTTACGCAGCGCCGGCGACCATGGCGTCCCCTTGGTGGAATTGGGCACAGAAGTTGAGCCGGGCACAGTACTGGGCTATGTGCAAACCATGAAATCCCTCAATCCGGTCAAGGCAGAACAGAGCGGCACGGTGAAAGCCATACTGGCAGAAAACGGTGAAGCGGTAGGGCTACAGCAAACCCTGTTTGTGCTCGATTAAACTCTCAGTTTAACTTCACCCCATATTGCGACTGAGTTGGCGTCGCTGTGTATATAAGGACTCCAACTGAGAGCTGATCTCCAACAATTGCTGCCGCTGCAGTTGCTGAGATTCGCTCAGGGCCCCGACGGACAGCTCGGCTGCCAACTTGGGGGCCAAATGCAGTATCTGCTGCTCGGCCTGAGTGATTGATTCTTGCTGTACTTCCTTGATAAACAAGAGCCTGAAACAATCAAAAAATACAGATAACAGTAGACCATCATCTATCTGTGTTTGGCTAAAGCGGGGATCATCGGGCCGATAACTGATGGCCGCTACCAGGTTACACAGGGTGGTCAAAGAGGTAGCCCCACCGGATAACTCGCAAACCGCAGGACGGGTTGCCAGGGCCTTAGCCAAATGCTCTGCAAATTCGGCCTTCTGCCACTGAGCTCCCAAAGCATGAATAACACTCACCCCAGACTCCTCTTACCGAAACAATCTTGCAGGCATAGGTATGAGATTAAAATCCTCTGTCAGCTGCAGCAAAAAATCCCTGGCCAGCAATGCAACTGCAAAATAAAACTCAGTTTGTGCATGCTCGGCAGCCAACTCAAGGCAGCGCTCCGCCCAAGGAAGAAGATGCTGTTGCAGTAATACCTGAGTAAAACGCACTAATCTCTGGTTATCCGGCTCTGCTGCCAAGCGTCCAAAACTGGCATCCAACACGCTAAAGAACAGGCCGATATGATCGACCGGATCCCTTGCCGGTAGCTGCAAACTGACATCATGAACCTGATAAAAATCCATCAACGCCAGAGTGCTTCTGTCATTCAACACTTGTTCTTCACCCAAATAAACAGAACCATAAGGTACAGCTTTAGGCTCACCGGGACCGAAAAACAGTTGTCCATAGTCAAGTTGCAGATCCAGAAATTGAGTCTCGTCCCATTGCTGCAAATAGTTAGCCAGTGCTTCCCTACCGATCCTGTTACCGTCTCGAGCAGCCAGCTCAGGCCAAGTCTCGGCAACTTGATTGACCTTTAATTCGGTGATCAACTCAGGTTTAGGGTAGCCGTAAAGCAGATGATGCAGAAGACGTGCTATCCCTTGATATTGAATGAAATCTATATTAGACAAAGACTTAGACATCTTATCTCCTGATGGACAAAAACAGGCGCCCACGGGCGCCTGTTTTCCAGTTACACCTCAGTAGGGTTAAGCACCTTGCCGGCACCACTTCCCGCGGGTTGACCATGGCGGTTTGCCTTGATGATCAGGTTAGGGGAAGTTATCGATTCACTGGGCAAGGGGGCGATATGACCATCACCGTCACCATACTTGGCGCGCAAGTTGTCCATGGTATCAAAGTCCAGCGCTCGCATTGGGCAGGACTCAACACAGACAGGTTGGCGCCCTTCAGCCAAGCGTTCGTGACAACCATCGCATTTGGTCATCACTTTACGCTCTCTATCTATCTGTGGTGCGTCGTACGGACAAGCTCTGGCACAGCTTTCACAGCCAATACACAGAGACTCTTCGACATGCACCAAACCATCTTCACGACGCTTGTGCATAGCACCGGTTGGACAGGCTTTGACGCACACAGGTTCGCTGCAATGGTTACAGCCAATGGACATATAATAAGCAAATACATCCTGACTATAAGTCTGGGTATTGGGATCCACAGACCAGCTACCACCACAGTATTCATAAACCCGGCGCCAGGTGACGCCTTTCAGGCTGGGGACGCCATTGGCCAAAGGTTTATTATTGGCGCGCAGCAAATCACCCTGACGGTCTTTGCAAGATACATGACAGGCCTTGCAACCAGTGCACTTGGTGGTATCGACATAAAAGCCGTATTGAGTAGATTGATTCATTTACAAGTGCTCCCTTACGCTTTTTTGATGAGCTGAACACGGTTGGTGTGTTGAGGATTCCCCTTGGCCACCGGGCTTGGGATATAACGGGTCAGAGTATTGATTGCCCCGCCGACATCGATCACTTTTCCGGACTGTCCAATGCGGCCATTGGCATCAGCCAGGTACCAGGCCCCTTGCCCCAATGCCACGACGCCTGGCGCCACTCGAGGAGTAACCCGAACCTTGACCTCAATAGATCCCCGCTCGTTGTACATTTCGACCACATCACCGGCAGTCAACTGATAGGCAGCCGCGTCGATGGGGTTAATCCACACAGCATCTTCCACAGCCTCACGCAACCAAGGCACGTTGTGGTAGCTGGAGTGAGTGCGCCCCTTGGTGTGATAACCTGCAAGTTGCAGCGGGAAGCCTGCATCTATGGCGTCCTGATCCTCATAACCATCCCAAGTCACCGTGTACTGAGGAATGGCTGTAATGGAGTCACCTTTTACCTTGTTCTGTTCCCAGTTTTTGGCGCGCCAAGCCAGCTCTGCAGAATAAATCTCTATCTTGCCTGAAGGCGTAGATAACGCTTTACCACCATTGACATAGCTATCCAGAGCAACATATTTGTCGCCCATATTCTTGCGGAATACCCCTATCTTCTGGGCCTCTTTATAGCTGGCAGGGAAAGCCGGGCTGACACCTAGGTTTGCACTGGCACTCTTGGTTTTCTGATAAAGTTCTTCCAACCAATCAGCTTCGGTTTTGCCTTCAGTGAACAGCTGACCAACACCCATTTTCTCTGCGATCATAGCAGCGGCTTCATACATGGACTTACAATCCCACATAGGTTTTACCGCGGCAGACATGGCGGTCAAATACCCAAGCGAACCTGAGGCATATGAGTCATTCACCAAGTCATTGGACTCCAGCCAACTGGTATCGGGAAGTATGATATCGGCAAACTTAGCCCCTGGAGTCATCCAGCAATCGCAGGAAACGATAAACAAGTCTTCAGCATCACGTAAAATACGCGCTGTGTTATTGATTTCAGCGTGCTGGTTCAGCAAAGAACTATCCGAGGCACTGAACACAAAATGAATATTGCTGCCCAGTTTCTCATCGGGATCCGCAGTTCCGCGAATACCGTGAGTACGTGCAGTAAAATTCTCACCGTTTTCAATCGCTTCAGTCCAGGTAAAGAAGGAGATAGCTTCCTTAACCGGGTTGGAACCCGTGGGAATACCTGCACGTGACATGCTGCTCATATAAGGCAGTTCACCATTGGACGCCCCCAGAGTACCCAGCTTACCTGTCAGTACAGAAAGCATATACAGGGCACGCATACTCTGTTCACCGTTGGCCTGGCGGTTAACCCCGGCACCTGCCACAATATAGGGAGCCTTGGCATTCATCAGATCTTCGGCCACCTGACGGATATAAGCAGCGCTGATGCCAGTAATTTTCTCGGCCCATTCAGGCGTGCGCGCGCCTTGAGCGGCAAACTTACCAACCCCCATGATGTAATCATGGTAGTTATCGCTGCTGTCCATACAGGCCGCATATTCTTGCTCTTTGGCATCACTGCTAGCAGCAAACAATGCTTTTTGTTTCTCAATGGAGGCCGCGTCATACCCCACTGCATACTCATTGATAAAGCCAAGTGAATTGGCATCTACCCAACCTGTGCTGATCATCTCGAAAGCAACAGCTTCGGCAAACGCCGCATCGGTTCCGGGACGAATAGGCAACCACATGGACTCTTTGCCCAGCATAGAATCGGTATAGCGAGGATCAATCATCACCACTTTAAGGCCATTATTTTTCATCAAGGCCTGCAGGTAGTCGTACCCTTCACCCGATCCGGATTGACGAATTTCACTTGGGTTGTAACCAAAGCCCAGGAAAAAGTCACTGTGTTCCAGAGTTATGGTCGACGAGCCTTGAGTACTCCCTGTCCCGAAAGTATGTTTGGCCGCTTCCATCTGCTGAGCCCAAGAGTAGTTGCCGTAAGCGTTAAGGCAACCACCTACCAGGTTAAACAAGCGGTTAAAACAGGCATTGGAGGCAAAGCCATAATAGGCGCCTGAGCCATAGCTGCGGAATACGGCTTTGTTACCATATTGATTGATCACCCGCTGCAAATTATCTGCGATGGTTTGAGTTGCTTCATCCCAGGTGATCGGCACAAACTTGGCTTCTCCCCTTTCCCCTACCCGTTTCATTGGTGTTTTCAGGCGATCCGGTGCATATGCACGTTGGCGCAACGAACGACCACGGGCGCAGGCACGAATTTGATGAAGACCGTAGACATCTTCTACCTCATGATCTGTCTCTACCCGGGTAATAATGCCATCACGACTGAACACTTTAATCGGACAGTTGGAGCCACAGTTAACCAAGCAGGATGACCAGTTTATCTGCTCATCACTGACAGGTGGCTTTGGCGGGACAACATTGGCGTCATCAGAGCTGGAATTACAGCCAGACACTGTTGCAGCGCAACCCAGGGCGGCACTCATTTTCAAGAAACTTCTGCGTTCCATTATATTTATCCTCACGATTTAAGTTTGCTCAAGGCAACAGGTAGCTGAAAGAGAACATCAGCTGATGGGCGTTATAGTTATGATTCAATACGCCCAAAGTAGTCAGGCCGGTGACGGCATCAATACCGACATCGCTGCCATCGGTATCGAAGTAACGCTCGTACCGGTACGACACTTTCAGAGCCATGGCATCATTCAAGTGGTAGCGGCCGTATAGCTCAACACTATGATTAAAACTGTAATAGTCATCGTACTGAGCGCTTCCAATACAGGTTTCCCCCTCGGAATCGGCAAATTGATAGTCAGCCCCCAAGGTCAGGCGGTCGTCCAGCAAGCCGCTATAGGCGATACCTGCCCCAAGGTTGATAAAGCTGTCATCGATGTCGCCATACCAAGTCGCGCTTTGGTCGCCACTCTGTTTCGATGCAATCCACTGCTGGCCAACGAAACCGTAAACACTCAGTTGCTTACTCAACTGCATTGTCAGGTTCAGGTCATAGCCATAATCGCGGGATTCAGTAAGACCAATGACTGTTTCTTGATAATCATCAAAGGCATAGTGACTGTTCAGGTCCAACGTCATCCAGCTCAGCGGTGTGTACTGCAACCCAAGTTCCATTGCGGTCCGGCGTCGATCAGCCAGGTGATACTTGCGCAGCAGGCTCTGGGTTTCGCTGGAGGTCAGTTCGGCCGCCTCATAGCGGCTGCCATCCCGCTCACCAAAACTGGCTTTCAGATCAAGCTTCAGCGGAGTAAAAAGCTGCATACCCAGCTTGGCCCACAGGTTGTGGTCACGGGTTTCTTCCCGCTCACCATAGCTGCGATCAAGCTGTTTGAAGTCGTAACCAGTCTGGAGTCGGTAACCCGGCGCCAAGCGGTAGCTGGCATTGAGTTTCAGTGCCTGACGTTCAGAATCCAGCAAAGGATTTTGCCGAATAGCGCCACTGACTGGGTTGAATTCAAGCTGCACAAATTCGGCAACAGTAGAATCATTGTCGCGCTTGCGGTAATCCAATTGTCCCCCCAGGCGCAAACGACTATTGACCAAGGTGCTGACGGCCAGATTGGCGTCCAGGGTATCTACCTGACCATCCCAGCTTTGCAGCGGATTTCCCGTCATCTGGATCAGGCCTTCATCCTGGATCATCCGTCCGGCAATTGCCCGGCCGCTGATCACCGTGTTGCTCAACCGGTACTGGCCGTTCAATGTCAGTTGATGGGCCTGATTGTCCGGTGCGGCGCTGTAGATATCACTGGCATAAGGCAGACTTAAATTGTTGATGTCATTCTTGTATTGGCTACCTTGATACGCCAATTCAGTAAACCAATTGTCGCCGCTGAGCTGTAACCCGGCCCGCAACTTGTCGTTGCTCTCATCCACCGGCAAAGCGAAGTTGACCGGCCTTGGAGTCATCAAACTGGCACTGCGGTGGCCCTGTTTTTCCTCTCTGTCATAGCGAACATAGCTGCTCAGGTCACCGATTTGGGCCAATTGACCGAAGTCATAGCGAAAGCCTATTCCAGCCTGCTGCCGCTCCAGTTCCAGATCCAGGTAACGCAGGGTATCATCGGGTTGCAGCATACCCTGGTTATGCCAAAGTCCGGTGCCAACGTTGCCGTTCTCATAACGGGTCAAGCTGCGATAATCCAGCGTCATCTGGTACTTGCCGGGGCGACCGCTTTTAAGGCTGACAAAGCCGTTATCCTGACCCAAATTATGGGCCCGCAGTTGGCTGCGATACCCGTTTTCGGTGCGGTAACCAAGTGCAGCATCGACACTGGCGACGATACCATCATGATCATCACCAAAAGCATTACCGCTGTGGATATCATCACTGTCGTTGTACCCGGCATTCACTGTAGCCTCACCGGCCAAGCCTGGCGTCAACTGACACTGCCGACATTGAAAACCGGCAGTATTGACCTTATCTGTATTGGCACGGCTAACCCCAAAATCGGCAGCCACAACAGTTCCTGAAACACCCAGTAGTGCCACAGTCAACAGATTCAAAGGAAATCTCATCTTCAACACTCCTGCTTAACGGGACAGCACACTGCCGGCTGGATGATTAGAACCATGGATTTGGCTGTGGCAGTTCAAACAACTCTTGCCGGAGCCAAAAGCGTTAATACCACTTTGAGATACAGCTCTTGAGGCATGACCATCGTCGGCATGGCATTGTTGACATAACTGGGGTACCCGGGCTTTCAACAAGGCTTCGTTCACACTGCCGTGAGCGTTGTGGCAGTTGGCGCAGTTTTCCACCACAGGAGCATGTTCCCACAATACAGGGCCACGCTTGTCGGCATGACATTCATAGCAAGTGGTATTGATACTGCTCTGTTTCAGTGCACTTTCGGTCAAGGAACCATGAGGGTTGTGGCAATCGATACAGGTCATCTGATCCCACTTGAGCGGATGGGATGAACGCTTGCTCATATCGGCCTTGGCACGGGTATGGCAGCTGGTGCAGGCCTCGTTGATCCGCAAAGGATTGAGCATGGGGTCTTCGGCGGCATGCACCTGATGGCAATCGGCACAGGCTACCTGCTCCAGATTATGCAAACTGTTGTGCCAAGCCATCTGTTCCGTATTCTGGTGACAATCAAGGCAAACACTATTCTGACTTTCAGCTGAGAGTTTGGACTCCGGGCCGAAGCTTATCATAGGCTCCTTACCGCCACGGTTATGCTTACCCATGGGGCCATGACAAGCTTCACATTGAAGTCCAGCCATAGGTAAACGGCTATTATTCATCCCGCCATGGGTTCCTTTAAACAGCGCCATAACTTTGGGATCTTTTTTATGGCACATCAGACAGGAGTCTGCGCCTTTAGGGGAATATTTCCCATCACTGAACTTTTCAGTTAATTGCTGTTCAAGCTCGGTTGCAGTTAAATTATCCCAAGGGGTAGCCTGAACAAAAGCAGTTGAAAACAATAAGACAGCGCTTAGCGCATATAGGCAAAAACTCCAGCCTTTATTGATAGATTTAATCATTCTCCGGCCTTTATTATCTATTTCACTTAAAAAGGAGACCGTTTTCTCCCAAACACAATTCTAAGGCATTCACTTTTCGAATTATCAAATGTTGCATTTCCATATTTCAAATTTGGGATGAACATACAAAACAACACAACAATATGACACCGATCACTCAAAATCACATCATAACCAATAAATGCCAATAAATTGACTAAAGATAACACCTTGAATAACAATTAAAAAAACAAAGTCGTTAACCAAATGGGCAGAGGTTGAAATAATTAACGAAACAAAATGTAACAACGAAATAGCTGCATAATAATTGCATGATTGATATGAATCACAATTTAAAAAGACTCAAAAAATATGTATTATTAAAACATAAACAACGAATATGAGAATGAAAATCATATAGGACATATATTATTTCAATTATTGATAAGCATTTTATTATTTAATAAATAACTTTATTTTCAGGATTAGGAATAAGAAAGGTTTTAACAAGTTCCATCAGCACTCTGAGTTAACTTGTCGGATGGGATAAAAAGCATGCAAATAAGAGGTATCACTCCCGTAAATATTGAACATAAGGAAGCTGTGAACAAGTCCCATGTGTGCCCTGCAGAGGGTGTTCAAAATTCTGTGTCACGTTAAAAATCACAGATCGATGTGAGCATCCAGTCGTCCTTCAAAATGGATGGACAGCTGAGATAGCGTTAAATTCCAGTTTTGAATCGGGTGTGACCACCGCTCCTGAGCCTTCAATATACCGGCGTAGAGCAGTTTGAGTAAACTGTTCTCGTTGGCAAAACCACCCTTGGTTTTCGTCAGTTTACGAAACTGACGATGTACGGCCTCAACCGCGTTCGTGGTGTAGATAGCCTTACGCACGTATTCCGGGTACTTAAAATAGGTCGATAACAGCGCCCACTTGTTGCGCCAGGACTTGATGACCACAGGATATTTGTCGCCCCATTTGGCTTCTAGCTCGTCCAGCGCCATCTCAGCTGCATTGAGGGTTGTGGCTTTATAGACACACTTTAAATCAGCCATAAACGCCTTCTGGTTTTTAGACGCTACGTATTTCATTGAGTTACGAATTTGATGAATGATGCATGACTGCACCTCTGTATGTGGGTAAATGGTTTCAATGGCTTCAGGGAAGCCTTTAAGGCCATCGACACAGGCAATCAGGATGTCTTTAATACCGCGACTATGAAGATCGGTTAGTATACTTAGCCACTGATGTGCACCTTCAGTGTCTGAGATATACAAGCCCAACAGCTCCTTTTTTCCTTCTACATTGAGCGCCAGAATGGTGTACACAGCTTTGCTGACAAAGCGGCCATTCTCTTTGATTTTATAGTGAATAGCATCAAGCCAGAGGATGGGATACAGGGCTTCTAAATCACGTTCACGCCAAGCCTGAAGCTCAGGTAGCAGTTTATCAGTAATGGCGCTGATGGTGCCATTGGGGACTTCAATGCCGTAGATATCGGCGATATGGGCACGAATATCCTGATAACTTGTGCCCAGTGAAAATAGCGCAATGATTTTCCGCTCCATCTCATCGGTCAGGTATGTCTGGTTCTTTTTTACAACCTGAGGCTCGAAGGTGCCATCTCGGTCACGCGGAGTATGCAGCTCAAAGCTACCGGTAGCGGTCTTCAGTGTCTTACTGGTCTTGCCATTTCTGCGATTACCAGGCTGCTTATCTTCAAGATGTTGGTCGAGCTCAACATTGAGGGCCGCTTCAGTAAGCTGTTTAATGAGTGGGGTGAGAATACCATCTTTGCCGGTCAGGTCTTTACCTGCACGCAGAGCTTCAATGGCGGCTTCCATGTCGAATGTAGGTTTGGTCATTTGAATATCCTTTTGGGTGTATATTACTCAAATGACACAGATTTATGAACACTACCGCCCTGCATCGGCTACTGGATGCAATGCGTGGCTCACTGCAATTCCCCTGGAACCCAGGGTGTAACACTCACATCTCTAGATAACAGGCCCGACGGCAAACACTACTCAACATCAAACTCTCATTAACCAGGAAGCCTCCGAACTGAGTCACAACAGCATGACTCCTGAAGCAGTAAAGAATCCACCTTCTGAAGAAGGTGGCTTTGTATATGCCCCCTCAAAGGGGGCGTTGTTTACTCCAGCGTTAACTGAGCTTGCTCCTGCTTTTCTTCTTTCTCTTGATGCCGGACATAACGCCTTATTATCTCTTCATTTATTCCAACCGTATCAACAAAGTATCCTCGCTGCCAAAAATGGTTACCCCACATTTTGTTCTTCCTCAAGTGCGGATATTTACTAAATAGTTTTAGTGCTATTTTGCCTTTGAGCGCTCCCATCAGTCTTGATATCGATAACTTTGGCGGAACTTTTATAACTAAATGAACATGGTCTACCTGAACATTTAACTCTACTACTTTGCACCCAAGTTGCTCACTGTAAACGTGAATACAGCGGTAAACATCCTTACCTACTTTGTTTTTGAGAATCCTAAAACGGTACTTTGGAGTCCAAACTATATGATATTGACATCGCCAATACACATGCGATGCTTGCTCGTATCTACTCATGCTTTTTGTCCTTTGACTTCGCTAAAAATCAAAAGAGCAATTAGCATGGGTAGCCTTTACAGGCCAAGCCTAAATTGATGATAACCACCTACTGAAGTAGGTGGTTTAGGGGCTGAAAACAAAAAAGGCGTCCCATGGACGCCTTTTCGATTGGTTGCAGTGGCAATTACTTCTTGCCCAGCATACCGAAACGCTTGTTGAACTTGTCGATACGACCACCGGTATCAACAACTTTCTGAGTACCAGTGTAGAAAGGGTGACATGCACCGCAAACGTCCAAGTGCAGAGCTTTGCCTGCAGTAGAGTTTACTTTGATGACATTGCCACAAGTACAAGTTGCAGTGATTTCTGCGTATTCAGGATGGATACCTGGTTTCATTGGGGTTACCTCAAGTTAAGGCCATGTCGCTCTTCCAACCCGAAGTCGGACACCACATGCGGTTAATATCAAAAGTTCAGGGCGCAGAATAGTACAGTATCTGCCCAGCGCTGACAAGTAGGTGACTACATCTGCTCGAACTTTTCTTTGGCCGCGGCTTTATCCTCATAGGACTGCAGCAAGCGGCTACTGGGGCAGTGCAGCTTGGCATCACTGCGAAGGTTGCGGATATTACCGCGGCTGAAGGCCTTGGGATTGGCCTCAAAAATAGCCAGCATGGCGCCATAGACATGGGTATGGTTGTTCTCGGCGTAGCGGCTGGCCACCCGCCAGAGGGTTTCCGTACCATCGAAATCCAGCATGCATCCCGGCTCACGCTTCTCAATTGGCGGCGCCTTCACCTGTGAGTCTGGCGCGGCAACGGCTTGAGAGGCCGAGGACATACCAGGACTTTGAGGCTCGGCATCGGCTTGAACGGCGACCTCTTGAACCCTTTGAGCTTGAACGGCTGACAATTGCACAGCTTCGCTTGCTCCTGTTGTGGCTTGCACTGCAGCCCGCTGTGACTCACTCGGCATCTGCTCACCAAAGACCCGGGCACGGTTGGAACGCAGCGCCACAGGCACCGATGTATCGAACAAGGGCAAGCGTTTGAGTTCATGCCAGCGATTGATTCGGTATTCCCGCACCAACAATTCTGCCTGCTTGTCGGTCACTTCATCTATCCCCAGCAGCAACACCATGTAACGGTTAATGGGTTGCACCATGAGTTTTTCCGCCGCACCTTGCTGCCTGACAATAAACTCCAGCCGAGTCATATCCTCACTGTCGGCCACCACATTGACCTTGAGCATGGGCAGGTGCCCAAGCTCAAACATTCTTTGATTGATACTGACATGGGCGGTTTCTGCTCTGGTAACAAACGTTAGCAACATGAGTACAAGCATCAGTAAACCCGCTCTCATCCCTATCCTCTCTGTTTGATTTTAAATTACCCAGTTTAAGCTATCCGGCTTGGATCCTCGGGCTTAGGTTCTCTGGTTTAGGTTCTTTGGTTTGGATTCGTTAAGTCAGCAAATTCAAGCTGCGGTTTTTGCAGCTTTTTGTTTCCGGGGCTGGTTCTCTCATTCTAGCCTGAGTAAACTGACGGGCAACATGTGCCGTGATCATTTGCGAAAATTCTGACTATGCCGCAGTTTGTCGAAGTTGCCCTTCCCGTTCCCATGCGGCAGAACTTCAGTTACCTGATGCCCAAAGCCTGTCCCTGGCCACTCGAGCCGGGGATGCGGGTGCGGGTGCCCTTTGGCCGCCAGCAACTCATAGGCCTGGTGACAGGCCTGAGTGATGAGTGCGAACTCGAGCCCAAACAACTCAAGCCGGTATATCAAGTGCTGGACAGCGCGCCATTGCTGCCACCGGCGCTGTACCAACTGACCCTCTGGGCCGCCAGATACTATTTCTGCAGCCAGGGGCAGATGTTGACCCAGGCCCTACCGGTAGCGCTGCGCAAGGGTGCCGATGCCGCGCCGGAGAAAATCAGTTATCTGTGTCTGACCAGTGCGGGCCAGGAGGCCACGCTGGAGTCGTTGAAACGGGCTCCCGCCCAACGCAAACTGCTGCAACAGCTCAAACTGGGGGAGCTGACCACTGAAGACGTCAATGCACTGGAGCTGAGCAAGAGTGCCATCAAGGGGCTGCTGGACAAGGGCTGGGCCGAGCAGAGAGAGCGGTCAGTCAGCGCCAATCTTGAATGGCGGCAAAAGCTTGAACTGGGGGAAGAACCCCACAGACTCAACCCAGAGCAAGCCGTGGCGGTCGCCAGCCTCAATGCCCAGAGCGGCTATCAGTGCAGCTTGCTGGAAGGGATCACAGGCTCAGGCAAGACAGAAGTCTATCTGGCGGTACTGGAAACCATACTCAAAGCAGGTAAACAAGCGCTGATCCTGGTGCCGGAAATCGGCCTGACGCCGCAAACCATTAACAGGTTCAAACGCAGATTCAAAGTCACGGTTGCCGTGATCCATTCCGGCCTGACCGACAAGCAGCGCCTCGACGCCTGGCGCCTGGCCCGCAGTGGCGAGGCGGCCATCATAATCGGCACCCGCTCGGCGCTGTTCACTCCCATGGCCTGGCCCGGGATCATCATTCTCGATGAGGAACACGACAGCAGTTTCAAACAGCAGGAAGGCGTGGGTTATCACGCCCGGGATCTGGCCGTCATGCGTGGCCACCTGGAGCAGGTTCCTGTGCTGCTGGGCAGCGCGACGCCGTCGCTGGAGAGCCTGCAAAACGCCCTCAGCGGCCGCTATCAGCATCTAAAATTGGGAGAGCGGGCCGGCAATGCCCTCAAGGTGCGTCAGGGACTGATAGATATCCGCAACCAACCGCTGCAGGCGGGCATGTCGCAACCGCTGCTGAACGAGATGCGCCTGCATCTGCAGGCCGGTAACCAGGTGTTGCTGTTTCTCAATCGCCGCGGCTTTGCCCCAGCCCTGCTGTGCCACGAATGTGGCCATCTGCATGAGTGCGATCGCTGTGATGCATTTTTCACCCTGCACCAATCACTCGGCGAAATTCGCTGCCACCACTGCGGCAACCAATACGCGATTCCACGCCAGTGCCACAACTGCGGCAGCACCATGTTACAAGGCCAGGGCATAGGCACGGAGCAATTGGAGGCGGCGCTCAGCAAGGAGTTTCCCGAGTATCCCGTGGTGCGAATCGACCGGGATACGACCAGCCGTAAAGGCTCGCTGGAACAGCACTTAAGCGCTATTCATCGCGGCGAATACAAGATATTGGTAGGCACCCAGATGTTGGCCAAGGGACATCATTTTCCCGATGTCACCCTGGTGGGGCTGCTGGATGTGGATGGCGCACTGTTCAGCGCCGATTTTCGAGCTCCAGAGCGATTCGGCCAACTCTATACCCAGGTAGCAGGTCGCGCCGGTCGCGCCAACAAGCCTGGCACTGTGCTGCTGCAGACCCATCAGAGCGACAACCCCTTACTCAGGGACCTGCTTCACAGAGGCTATGGCGAGTTTGCCCGCAGTCAGCTCAATGAACGCCAGCAGGCACTGTTGCCCCCGGCCTGGCATATGGTGCTGATCCGCGCCGAATCACACCGCGCCGAGGATGCCGATGCCTTTCTGGCAGCCTTCGCCGTCATGTTACCCATGGACAAGGATTTTGAAGTGATAGGCCCGCTGCCGGCGCCGCTGGATCGCAAGGCGGGCAAGTATCGACGCCAGTTGTTGGCCCAGGCCAAGGATAGACGCAGGCTGCAACAGGTGTTTGAACAGCTGTTACCTCAGGCCGAACAGCTGCCCGAGGCCAAGCGCTGCCGCTGGAGTCTGGATCGAGATCCTCAGGATCTGCTGTAATTGATAAGAGTCCGCAGGATCTGCTCCAATTCCCTTTAACAGCTTTAATCCGGCTCAGAATTGACCGTGAGGCCCCTGCTTATCCTGCGGCTTGCGCAGCAACTTATAGGTCAGCCAACTGCCGAGCGCCAATACCAGAGTGATCACCGGCGCCGCCATCAGCACCATGGTCAACAGCTTGCTGATCCGCTCCGGCAGAAACGGCATCATATAGCCCAGTGATACCAACAGCCCCACCCAGAAGAAGGCGCTCAGGGCCGCAAAAAAATAGAAGCTCTTGATACAGGCCATGCGCACGCCCATCACCAAAGGCAACAGCGAACGCACCAGCGGCAGAAAACGGGCACAGAAGAGTGCCACCAACCCATGGCGAGCAAGGAGTTTATCCACTGCCGCCAGGCTGTCGGGCGGCACCTTGTAGACCCAGCCCTGCACCTTGGGCAAACGATTGAGCAGCCGCCCCTGAACAAACGCCAAATAACTGCCGCCTGCAGCCGCCACAAACAACAACAGAAACACCAGCCAAGGGTTGAGGATCCCCATCCCCGCCAGGGTGCCTGAGAGGATTACCACACTGTCACAAGGCAAGGGGGCCGCCGGCAGCAAAGCACTCTCCAGGAAAATAAAACTGAAGATGCACACATAGATACTCAGGGCGATACCCGGAGCATGCAGCGCGGTAAAATCCTGTTGCCAAATGGCTTGTAACACTGTGGTGATGGAGTCCAGCATCTATATCTCCATTGAAACTATCGACACATACCGATGGCAAAATCGGCACTTGGGGGGAAGACAGGATCGACATCATACTCCCCAAAAACGAAAATCAGTGATTCTTAAACAAAGATTCATCCATCTTTATCAATAACAGTGATCTTAAAAGGTCACAGGCAACAGCAAACCCAGACAACAACAAAATTTGCTGATAAAACCATACTGGTGATAGCAATGTTACTGCCGAAAGCGCTAGAATGTGCGGTTATTCCCCTTTTAACCTTTATCAGTCAGTGTCGATAAAACGCCAATGAAATCACATATCCAATCTTTGCTTGAACAGACAGTAGCCACTTTGAAACAACAGGGGTTGATCCCCGAAGATACTGCGCCAAGGATTCAGGTAGACCGAACCAAGGATAAGAGTCACGGCGACTTGGCCACCAACCTGGCCATGATGCTGACCAAGGCTGCCGGCAAACCACCTCGGGAACTGGCACAACTGATCATCGACAACCTGCCTGCCTCAGGCCATGTGGCCAAGGTAGAGATAGCCGGCCCCGGCTTTATCAACTTCTTTATAGATGACAATGCCCTGGCCAAACAGCTGCAGGCGGCACTGGCCGACGAGCATCTGGGTGTGAGTCTGCCCAAGTCGCAAACCGTGGTAGTGGACTACTCCTCCCCCAACCTCGCCAAAGAGATGCATGTGGGCCACCTGCGCTCCACCATCATTGGCGACAGCGTTGTGCGGGCGCTGGAGTTTCTCGGTCACAAGGTGATCCGCCAAAACCACGTCGGCGACTGGGGTACCCAGTTCGGCATGTTGCTGGCCTATATGGAAGAGCTGCGGGCACAAAATGGCGAAAACGCCAACCTGGAGCTGTCGGATCTGGAAAGCTTCTATCGCGCTGCCAAACTGCGTTTCGACGAGTCGGCCGAATTTGCCACCCGCGCCCGCCAGTTAGTGGTCGAGCTGCAATCCGGTGACGAGTACTGCAATAAGCTGTGGCGTGAGTTCAACGATATCTCCCTGAGCCACTGCCATGACGTATATCAGCGCCTGGGCGTCAGCCTGACCCGCGCCGATGTCCATGGTGAAAGCGCTTACAACGACGATCTGGAACAGGTGGTCAAAGATCTGGATGCCCAAGGCTTGCTGTCTGAAAGTAACGGCGCCAAGGTAGTATTCCAGGAAGAATTCCGTAACAAAGACGGTGAAGCCCTGCCGGTGATCATTCAGAAGGCCGATGGCGGCTATCTCTATGCCACCACAGACCTGGCGGCCATGCGCTATCGCTCGGGTACCCTGCATGCCGATCGCGCCCTCTACTTCGTAGATCTGCGCCAGGCGCTGCACTTCCAGCAAGTGTTCAGCCTGGCCCGCACCGCAGGTTTTGTGCGCCCGGAAATGACACTGGAACACATGGGCTTTGGCACCATGAACGGTGAAGACGGCCGCCCATTCAAGACCCGCAGCGGTGGGGTGGTGAAACTGGTGGACCTGCTCGATGAAGCCAATGTCAGGGCGCTGGAGCTGGTACGCAGCAAGAACCCCGACATGGACGAAGACACCCTGGCCGAAATCGCCCGAGTAGTCGGCATCGCCTCGGTGAAATACGCCGATCTGTCGAAGAACCGCGCCAGCGACTATATCTTCAGCTTCGATCAGATGCTGAGCTTTGAAGGCAACACAGCGCCATACCTGCTGTACGCCTATACCCGGGTTGCCGGGATCTTCAAGCGGGCCGAAGATGTGGATCTGAGCAATGCCGTTATCGCTCTGGAACACGACAAGGAAAAAGAGCTGGGCAACAAGCTGGCCCAGTTCGGTGAAATCCTTGCCCGTATGGTCGACAAGGGCCAACCCCATGTACTTTGTGGTTATCTGTTTGAACTGGCCGGCGCCTTCTCCAGCTTCTACGAAGCCTGCCCCGTGCTGGCGGCCGATAACGAAACCCAGAAGCACAGCCGTCTGCTGCTGTCTCAGTTGACCGCCAAGACCCTTAAGCAGGGCCTGTCACTGCTGGGTATCGAGACTCTGGAGCGCATGTAATCCATGGGACGCGATTACGCCAATAGCAAACCCAAGCCCCGCAAGCCAGCCAAGCGAGGCGCTCGCAAGCAACCGCAGCCCAGGCAAGGCTTTCCTGTGCTGTTGCTTGTGGTGGTAGTGGCCGTGGTGGCCGGCTTTGGCTATTTCCTCTGGAGCCTGAAGAGCAGCGCCCCCGAGGCCGAAGTGGTTCAACCTCAGCCACAGACTAAGCCGGTGCCACAGAAGAAAGACCCCAACGCCTTGCCGCCCAAGCCCAAAGAGGAGTGGACCTACCTCAAGGAGCTGGAAAACAAACAGGTAGAAGTGGATCTGCCGGAAGAGAGCAACAAGCCATCTCGCCCTTATCAGATGCAGTGCGGTTCCTTCCGGGTGCAATCCCAGGCCGACGAGATGAAAGCCGTGATCGCCTTCCAGGGGCTTGAAGCCCAGGTGCGCAAGGTGCAAGGCACCAGTGGTGTCTGGTACAAAGTGGTACTCGGCCCCTATGACAGCAAGCGCGATGCCGAGCGGCAGCGCCACGTGCTGCAAAGAGCCGGTCTCAACGGCTGTATGATCTGGTTCTGGGAAGATTAAACTCCCCTCCTCAATTTAAAGGCTGCAAACAATGAGATTTGCAGCCTTTTTGTTTTTCAGCACGAAAGCCGCTGCCTGGCACTTGATATTCCTGTCCCCAACCCCATATAGAAAACTATTACCTCATTAGTTGGCCTTGCTGTGCCCCAATGGGCCGTTTCATGCAGCAGACCCTGGGGATTTGACCCATGACGGACGCGCCGTCCGCCCGAGAAGAGGATCTATCGTGACCACTATCGTATCTGTACGCCGTAATAATCAGGTTGTTGTCGCCGGCGACGGCCAAGTGTCTCTGGGCAACACTGTGATGAAAGGCAATGCCCGCAAAGTACGCCGCCTGTACCACAATAAAGTATTGGCCGGTTTTGCCGGTGGCACCGCCGATGCCTTTACCCTGTTTGAACGCTTCGAGGCAAAACTGGAAATGCATCAGGGGCATTTGATGAAGTCGGCGGTCGAGCTGGCCAAAGACTGGCGCAGCGACAGAGCCTTACGGAAACTCGAAGCCATGTTGGTGGTGGCCGATCATGAAAGCTCACTGATCATCACAGGTAACGGCGATGTGGTGCAGCCGGAGCATGATCTTATCGCCATAGGCTCAGGTGGCAACTATGCCCAGGCCGCGGCGTTGGCGCTGCTGGAAAACACCGAACTGGGTGCCCGTGATATTGCCGAGAAGTCGCTGACCATAGCCGGCGATATCTGCGTATTTACCAACCAGTTCAAGACTATAGAAGAACTGAATTACTGATCCCGAGCGTGAGGAAGCATTATGTCTGAAATGACACCCCGCGAAATCGTCCACGAGCTGGACGCGCACATCATAGGCCAACAGAAGGCCAAACGCTCTGTCGCAGTTGCCCTGCGTAACCGCTGGCGCCGCATGCAGCTGGATGCCGGTTTGCGCCAGGAAGTGACCCCGAAGAATATTCTGATGATAGGCCCAACCGGTGTCGGTAAAACAGAGATCGCCCGCCGTCTGGCCAAGCTGGCCAATGCGCCTTTCATCAAGGTTGAAGCGACCAAGTTCACCGAAGTGGGCTATGTGGGTAAGGAAGTGGAGCAGATCATCCGCGATCTCACCGACGCCGCGGTCAAACTAACCCGCGAGCAGCAGATGAAGAAGTGCCGCTCCCTCGCCGAAGAAGCCGCCGAGGAGCGGGTTCTCGATGCCCTGCTGCCCAAGCCAAAGAACGAATGGGATCAGGAAACCGAGGACAAGTCCCACACCCGCCAGGTGTTCCGCAAGAAACTGCGTGAAGGCCAGTTGGACGACAAAGAGATCGAAATCGATGTCTCGGCGCCGCAAATTGGTGTCGAAATCATGTCGCCTCCCGGCATGGAAGAGATGACCAACCAGCTGCAGAGCCTGTTCCAGAACATGGGTCAGGGACAGAGCAAGCGCAAGAAACTCAAGATCAAGGATGCCTACAAGCAACTGGTCGAAGAGGAAGCCGCCAAGCTGGTCAACCAGGAAGATCTCAAAGAGCAGGCCATTGAGCTGGTCGAGCAGCACGGCATAGTGTTCCTCGATGAGATAGACAAAATCTGTAAGCGCGGCGAAACCTCAGGCCCGGATGTGTCCCGCGAAGGGGTACAGCGTGATCTATTGCCGCTGGTGGAAGGCTGCACAGTCAACACCAAGCACGGCATGGTAAAGACAGACCACATTCTGTTTATCGCCTCCGGCGCCTTCCAGATGAGCAAGCCATCGGATCTGATCCCCGAACTGCAGGGCCGTCTGCCGATTCGGGTCGAGCTGGATGCCCTGACCGCCTCCGACTTCAAACGGATCCTCACCGAGCCCCACGCCTCGCTCACCGAGCAGTATGTGGCCTTGATGGGCACCGAAGGAGTCAGCATCGAATTTACCGAGTCGGGTATCGACCGCATCGCCCAGGCCGCCTGGCAAGTCAACGAACGTACCGAAAACATCGGCGCCCGTCGGCTGCACACTGTGATGGAGAGGCTGATGGAAGACATCTCTTTCGAGGCCAGCGACAAGTCCGGCAGCAAGTTTGTTATCGATGCCGAATATGTCGATGCTCACCTGGACAACCTGGTTCAGGATGAAGATCTGAGTCGCTTCATTCTGTAAGCCGGTCTTAACACTGAAAACAAAAAAAAGCCGCCTTAACTAAGGCGGCTTTCAATACAAACCCAATAGGTTACTTACCTTTTCCTTTGCGGCTTAACTCAGGGGTCACAGTGATAAGTTCAGAGCAGATATTGCTGCCGGCTTCACATACCTTGTATTCAAAGCTTTCGGCACTGCTGTTGAAACGTTCCTTATAGCTGCCTCTATCTCGGGTACTGTCGATCAGTTGACCATCACGATAAATGTCGATAGCTCGGGCTGACGAGCCATTCCAGTTCAAGTTAACATTCACCTTGCTACCGTCTGTACTGCCGGCACCACTGAGGCTGATAGCCGCGGCAACACTCACCTGCTTGCTGATGCTGTGACTGGCGCCACTGTTGTCTGTCACTGTCAGCGTCACCTCATAGCTACCACCAGAGGCATAACTGTGGCTTGGATTGGCCAGTGATGAAATATTGCCATCACCGAAGTCCCAAGCCCAAGCGACCACTGCCCCATCATTATCACCGGAAGCATCGGCAAAGTTCACATCCAGATGATTCACCTGGAAGCTGAACTCAGCGCTCGGCAACTCATTCACAGGCGCGGCTTCCACTGTCAAAGTTACCAGGGCCACACCATTGGCAGCCTGGCTATCGGCTGCGCTGGCCGTCACTGTATGCTGCCCCACGCTCAGGCTATTGGTGCTAAAGGACGCGCCTTGACCAATCAGGCCATCCAGATCGGATGTCCACTCCAGGGTATTAGCTACATCACCATCTTCCGCATCGTTGGCAGAGCCCATAAAGGCCACAGTGTCACCTTCAATAACGCTGCTGCCACCCACTGGAGCAAGGATATTTACCACAGGAGCCTGGTTGTCAGGAATACCGGCGTCACCATCATGGGTAAAGCTCAGTGCCCAACGGTTTAGCCAACCGGAGTTACCACTCCATTCATCTTTGATGATGAGTTGCCAAATACCAGCAGCCATTTCACCGTTAAACTCTACCGGATAGAAGGTTTTCACCAGATCGCGATAGTATTCATCTGAACCTTTGCGATCAAATATCTCAACCCGAGTGCCATCAGGCGACACCAGATGAATCAACATGTCATTGGCTAAGCTATGTTGGATATCGACAAACAAGTTCATATCTTTGATTTTCAGTCCAAGAGGGACTTCAATCTCAGCAACTATTGTTCCCATATCAAATATCGGTTGACGGTTCGTGTCCTCATAGGAAACAAGGGTACCGTCACTAACAATGTACAGAAAGAACTCACGGCTGCTCACCACACCTTGACTGTCAGAGGCTGTCACTGTGATCTGGTGAGTCCCCTGGCTCAAATCCGAGCGGGAGAAGTTTCCACCTGTGCCGATTTGACCATCGAGGCTGGAAGTCCACACCAGTGAGGCACGAACATCACCATCTTCTGAGTCGGTTGCATCAGCAACGAAATTGACTACATCACCCGGCAAATATAGAGCATTTTGCAGGTTAGCACCTATAGTCACTGTAGGAGGCAGATTGGTACCAGGCTGAGATCCACCTGTAACATCCATGCTCCAACTTTTGAGAGTACCGGTATCACGGAATCCTGAATCTGTGACGTGAAGAATCCAATCACCTAAAGCCTCTTCCAGATCAAAGTCTTCCACTGCATAACTGGCTACCAGGTTATCAGCACTGCCGCCGGTACGATTATGCAGGGTAACTGTGCGACCGCTGGGCGAAGTCAAAGTCACCAGCAAATCACCTATATAGGTATGTGCTATGTCCAGATTGACCACGAGGTCCGTCAATGTCAGGTTGATTGGTACATTGATTACGCTACTTACACCATCGGCATTGTCATCGGGGATCGCCAGCGGATTTTCATTGCTATAGGTAGTGCTGAACGTACCGGCAGGATACACCAGCAGACTGACATCGATACTCTTGTGGATATCACCATCAACTGCATTAATAGTAATGATGTGATTGCCCAGAGTAGTATTGGCATCTGTGGAGACTGTCATTGTGGTGCGACCATCGGCCGGTACTGTGTTACTGGAGAAGCTCACCGCTGCATTCAAGCCCGCTGGCAGATCGGCACTAAAGCTGGCATTGCCGTTATAGCCACCCACGGCGTTCATGTCGATATCGAAAGTCACAGACGAGTCTTGGTTCACTGTGCGACTGGCAGGACTCACCAACAGATAATAACCAGGACCACCGGCACCGGCCATGTTCAAGGCACTCTCCAGGTTCAAGCGCTTACCTGTCACGGTTTTACCTTCCAATGCGGCAATGGGGTCACCGGAAGACATTAGGATATTCTTGACATCGGCCGTAGTCAGGGTTGGATCGGCAGCCAAAATCAAGGCGGCAGCCCCTGCCACATGGGGAGTCGCCATGGAAGTCCCGCTCAGGGTATTGTAATCACTCCCTGGAACAGTGGAATAAACATCCGAGCCTGGAGCCCCCATATCAACCGTATTAAGCCCCCACTGAGAGAAGTAAGACATTTCATCATCGCGAGTGGTGGAAGCAATGGCCATCACGTTCGCTACATCATGGTTGGCGGGCCAGCTGTCATTGACATCATTATCAATCGCATCATTACCGGCCGCGGCGACAAACAGAATATCGGCATTATTGGCTGCCGTAATAGCATCTTCCAAAGCCTGGCTGAATGAGCCACCGCCCCAGGAGTTGTTCAACACTCGGATATTTACGCCACGGTTTTTCAAATCAACCATGTAATCAATACACTGAATACCATCTGCCGTGGTACCACCTTGGCTACCCAGGAAAGAGCAACCTACCATGGCAGTATTCCAGTTGACCCCAACCACTCCCGAGCCATTATTGCCGGTCGCCCCTATGGTACCTGCGACATGAGTACCATGGTAATGGGTATCCTGCGGATTGCCGTTATCATTAATGGCTGAAATACCGTGAATATCATCAATATAACCGTTGCCATCGTCGTCGATACCGTTATTGGGGACTTCATTGGGATTCACCCAAATATTGTCTCGCAGATCCGGGTGAGTGTAGTCAAAACCTGTATCTATCACCCCAACGACTACCTCTCGCGAGCCCATTTCCATCTCCCAGGCCTGCTCCGCATTGATTTTTAGCATACCCCACAACTGGCCGTAGCTTGGATCGTTGGGGATAACCGAAGGATAAAATCTGTGGTTGAGTTCAGCGTATTCGATGTGGGGGTTATGCTTGAGCCGTTCCACCATAGCGCGGGCATCCAGCCCCCGGGGAACTGTCAATTCAGCCAGTCGACCCTTGGCAATATGGCGAAATCGATCATCAACGCCATCATGGTTTTTATCTTTGAATGAAGAACCGAATTGAGCCATTAACTGCTTACGGTCCGCTTTCTTTGCGGTTTCTTTGAATTTAACAATAACAGAGGCATTATCGAAGTCTTGTTTGGGTTCCAGTTTCTTGGCGGCAAGTGACGGAACCGTCACTGCCATCAGGGAAGTAGAGAGCATGGCCAAAGTCAATCGGCTCAAGCGAGTATGCGGCTTTCTCATTTGTAGTCTCCTGTGATTAAGAGTGCTCGCTATAATCGTTATGTATGCGAACACATACAACCTAGACACGAAACAAACAAAATTCAAACAAAAAAGAAACTTTTTTAACAATAGAGTTCTCACACCATCACTCCAAGCAAAGTGGATCCTCAGCAGCAAAAACTAGCTGAGGCTCACCAGGGTAAAGAACTGAAGAACGCTAAGATCCGCTTAAAAACAGCAAGGAATGTTATGAAGTGTATCTAAAGAAATACAATTTGATGGCAGGTATATTTAGCGGGAACAAGAAGTTAACAGGGCCAAACGAGTTCGAATCTCGCCCCGCCCATTGGACTATCGCCGACACGAATTTGCCCCCGACTATTTTCGGCCAATCGTCGGGCGATGGCCAACCCCAAGCCTATACCGCCGGTGGCACGGGTGCGACTGGGATCGAGACGGATGAAAGGTTCAAAAATCCGTTCTCTTTCTGCAGTCGGCACCCCGGGACCATCATCGTCCACTATGATATTCACCTGCCCTTGTTCAAGCTGACAACTGAGCCGAACCTCTTGATGGCAGTGTCGCAATGCATTGGATAGCAAGTTGTTTATTGCCCATTCCAAATGCTTCTTACTGGCAATGACAGATATTTCAGGATCGACTGGCGTTAAGGTGATCTTTTTCTCGGGGAACAAGGGATGCTGCCTTACCACCAAAGTTTGCAATAATGGCGCCAGCGACAAAGACTCTGTTGGCGCTCGCCTCGGACTGCCTTCGGCTTTAATCAGCTTGACGATTTCACGGATCAGCTCATCCAACTCTTCCAGGCCCCGCAGTACCCTGTCTTCCAATTGCGGCCTTTCGTCCACCTCGGCTTCGATGAGCATATCAAAAGCCAGTTGCACCCTGGCCAGTGGCGCCCTGAACTCGTGCGCCACCGCCTGCATTAGATCGCTTTGCATCTTTATCGAACGTTGCAAGGCTTGATTTACCCGCGATTGGCTATGACGACTATAGAGCAGTAGCAAAATAGCCGCAGCCGCTACCAGCGCCACGATCCAAAGATTGCGGGTAAACTTTTGTTGTTTGATAACCTCTTGTTGCAAGGCTTTCTCGCCTTCCAGCAAAGTGATTTGTCGCTGGCGTTTTTCATCTTCAAATGAACTGCGCAGCCATGCCAGACGCTCACTGGAGTTGGCATTAAAAAGCGCATCATTGATACTTTTAAACTCTTTATGGTTTAACAACGCCTGGCGATAATTACCTTTACGTTCATGTATTTTTGACAAGAGTTCATAGGTATCTCTGAGCTGACCACGATCGCCACTGGCAAGCGCCAATTGCAATGCCTGCTCGGCTCTTTCACGGGCAATATCCACATCATTGGTCGCCAAAAAATAATCAGCGAGACTCAGCCTTCCCTGGGCTTGCAAGGCGACCAGCCCCAATCGGTCGGCTGTAGCCAGGCCTCGCTCCAGATAACGCCGGGCAATGGGATACTCGCCCATGTCCAAGGAAAGCTTACCAAGACTCATTAAAGCCGTGGCAGTGACATTACCGTCTTTAAGCTCTTCACCATAGATCAGAGCTTGTTTCATGGCAGCCTTGGCCGCCACCTTTCTATTGAATTTTTGCTGCACTGTCCCGAGAGCTGTCAGCGCCTGTGCCATTCCGGTCTTGTCATCCAAGGCCTCGAATCCCTGCAGTCCCAATTGCAACTGCGCCATGGCCCCCTGCAAATCACCTATGTGCTCATAAGTGATCCCCATATTGTGATGCAATTCCGCCACACCGGACTTATCGCCCAACTGCTCCCTGATCCTCAAAGACTCCTGTTGATTTGCCAGCGCTTCACCAAAATCGCCCAAAGTCGCATGAATACCTGCAATATTATTCAACGCCAGCGCCAATGCTCTTGAGTCGTCCAGTCCTCTATGTAGATCCCTGGCCTTGGTAAAACACTCCAGTGCCAACTGATATTCAGCCTTATCACTGTAGATAAGACCCATATTGTTGTAGGTGGTCGCTTCAAAAGAACTGTTTTTCAGGCTATTGGCAACTGTAAGCGCTCTCTGATAATAGGTTAGAGCCTTATCCAACTGACTCTGACGCCAATAAATCAGACCGGCGACATTGAGCGGTACCACCAAGATCTCAGCTTGCTGCTGCTCCTCGGCCAAAGTCAACGCAGCTTCGCCAAAGTCCGCAGCCTCGGCAAACTCCCCCAACATCATTTTCGCCCAGGCCAGATTACTGAGCGCCATCACCTCGGAACCTGGATCAGGCTCAATTTCCAGTAGTCGCAGAGCCTGTGTACTGTAGTCTATGGTTTTGATTGGGTCTTGATGGCGTGAGGCAGCGGCCAAATCAAGCAGTTCGAGGATTTGACTATGCTCATCCGAGACCAAAGATGAACGTTCCGCTTCCTGACAAGATGGCAGCAATATCAGCAGTAACAATCCCAAGAGCCAGGGCATTAACGCCCCAGAACGGCCTTGAAACCTGGAAACTACCAAGAAGGCTTTCATCTTAACTCAGGGTCAGTACGTAGCCTTGACCACGTATCGTTTTGATTAGGGCGGGTTCTTTGGGATCATCATCCATCTTGCGTCGCAGATGAGAAATTCGAAGATCTATAGTGCGCGGTGTGCTGTCATAACCCAGCTCTTTAAAGTGTTCGCAAATAGCATCCCGCGCGAGAGTCCGGCCGGCATGTTTGCTCAAAAGCCACAGCAGTTCAAACTCGGCCAGGGTAAGTTCAAGATCTTGGTTATTCAAACTTGCAGTCCGCTCCAGCTTGTCCAGACGCAACCCATTGACAGCCAAATGGGTCTCACTCTGATTTGCTCTTGGTTCCTGAACTTGGCTTTCTTGTCGTTCCGAGCGGCGCAGCAAGCTGCGAATACGCGCCAACAGCACCCGGGAACGAACCGGCTTGGCAATATAGTCATCCGCTCCGGTTTCAAGCCCGGCAACTTCATCAATATCATCCCCTAACCCGGTTAACATCAGGATGGGGCCGGGATAACGACTACGAACTTCGCGACAGATAGAAAGTCCATCCATCTCTGGCAGCATGACATCCAACACCACCAATCGGGGGCGTTCGTCAATAATGCGTCTGGCGGCATTTACCCCATTGGCTTCGGTTCGGACCTCAAAGCCATTCTTGGTCAAAAAGCCACTCAGCAGCTCTGTTAATTCCTGATCGTCATCAACCAACAGGATAAATTCACTCAAATCCATGATGTCACATCCCCGAAAGCTATGAATTTGATTGTATGTAATTATGTACAAAATTCAAACTTTGTATCTCAAGTGTGATTAATGCTTCTCAGGGTAAGGGCCAAAAAAGCGGTCCGAGGGCAACTCCAGATACAAAGTTCATCTTGGCACAAAATCCAAAGGTGACAACCTGGGGTGTCAGCATCAAGCCGAGCAAAGGCAGATTTTAAACAGGCACAGTAGCCAAACTTTGCCTCAAACCCGGTAATTCTTTATCATCCCCTCCTTTGCCCAAGCTGGAACCCAAGCAATGAAACTGACTCTGCTGACTCAAGAGCTATACAGCAAGCTCTACCGGGATATTCACGAATTCCGAACCACCTTCGATCTGCCGGTCGACTCTCCTGACACCCTGGATGCCAAGGCAGACACGCTGCACACCTCACTTATCAGCGAAGAGCTGACCGAACTGGCCGAAGCAACAGACAAAATTGAACAGGCCGACGCCATAGTCGACAGCGTGTATGTATTGATGGGCCGCTTGGTGCACTTGGGCTGCAACCAAGTCGGGGAGCGACTGGAGATCAGTTACCTGATAGATCTGCTGCTGCAGGTTGCCGCCAACAAGGCAATCGACTTTGAGCCCTGCTGGGATGAAGTGCATGCCAGCAACATGAGCAAGGTATGCCGCAATGAGCAGGAACTGGCAGATACCGTGGCCCACTATGCCAAGCAAGGGGTGGAAATTATCGGCAGCCGTCAAGGTGACTTCCTGATAGCCAAGTGTGCCAAAGATGTGGAAATGACCGGTAAAACAGTGCGCCAGGGCAAGGTACTCAAGTCTGTCTATTATCGTCCAGCCAACCTAAAGGACCTGGTTTAACGCTCGGCGTTCAATCCTAAACTGGCACTCGCCTTTGGGGAACCAAACAGGTTCCCAACCGCTCGCCCACAAAAGCAGACTTCAGGTCTGCTTTTTCAGCGATCAAAACTGTGAGTGCTTCATCGTTAGAACTTCACCGTTAGAACTTCACCAAGGTCCCTTTCAGCGCAACTCCGGCCATGATAGCCCCGGCACCACACTCATATTCAGTTTCGCTGGCAAACTCACGCTTCTTGTAATAGGACTGGATATTGACCACAGCGTCCATACCCTCACGCTCGGCGCGCTCCTGCAACGCCTTTAGCGCACTCAACATCACCCACTCACAGGCCTCGCGATCCGACTTGCCAAAGGCATTGGTCTTTTTATTGGTGATCACCTCACCATAGCTCTGGCTGATCTGCGGATGCGCCTGAGTGGCAAAATACAGTGGCACATCGTAAAGGGCTTCTTTGGCCTTCTCGGTCTGCAGCAGTTCCTGCACCGGATACTGGGCTATGGTGTCGCGGGCCGCGGCGTTGGCACTGACCATCAGGGCCAGCAGCGCCAGAGCAAGTGATTTTTTCATCTATATCTCCCTATTGCGGCTCTACGCCGCAGTCAAAGCTTTGATTGCAGTCCATCTTAAGATAGGGTCACTCCGCCGGTTGCAGGAGTGACTAATTCGCAATGATACAGGCAGTTACATACACTAGACCAGAAAAAGCTCAAGCCTTGATAAAGGCCGCCATCAACTCACGGGTCAAGTCGGCGGCGGGAATTTCCCGACATCCCTCCGGGTTCTGACCACACCAGAGCGGGCTGAAATCATTGCAGTTGCGTGCTTCTGCCGCGGCGCGCAGCGGCGCAATGGCATTGGCCGCCAGTGGAAAGTCCGGCGCTTGCCCCAAAGGCCCCAACTCACGCATCAAACGGGTCATTATGCCTCTGGCCGGGCGACCACTGTAGAGATTGGTCAGTGCCGTATGGCGATTCATTTGCGGATCTTTCAGCGCTTGGCGATGCAGTTCACTGATCTCGGCCTCCGGGCACAGGAGATAGGCTGTACCCACCTGCACCCCGGCCGCCCCCAAAGCCATGGCCGCCTGCACTCCGGCGGCGTCGGCAATACCACCGGCGGCAATCACGGGCACCTTCACCGCCTGTACCAGGCGCGGTAACAGGGCAAAAGTACCGCTGTGCTCAGTCAAGTCATCACTGAGGAAATGGCCTCTGTGACCACCGGCTTCCAGGCCCTGGGCTATGATGGCATCCACGCCTCTGGATTCAAGCCATTTGGCCTCAGCGACGCTGGTTGCCGAGGCAATCACCTTGGTGCCCCAGCTCTTGACCCTGAGCATCAGTTCGGTGGAGGGTAACCCGAAATGAAAACTCACCACTTCGGGACGAAAGGGTTCTATAACCGCGGCCACCTCGGCATCGAAGGGACGCCGCTCAGCACCGCCGCCGAGTTCTTCAACCTCGAACTCACGGTAATAGGGCGCCAGTTGCTGCAGCCAGGTACGCAAACGCTCGGGTTGTTCCTCGGGTGGCTTATGGCAGAAAAAGTTAAGGTTCAGCGGCCGGTCACTCTGACGCCTGAAGCTTTCTATCGCCAGCTTGAGTTTGTCATGGGATAACATGGCGCAGGGAATGGAGCCGAGCGCACCGGCAGAAGCGACCGCCAAAGCCAGCGGCACTCCCTGAGCACCGGCCATAGGTGCTTGAATAAGCGGTAATTCAATACCAAAGAGTTGTTCTATCAACATACCAAGACTCCTTCTTGCTTCAGTCCTCAGCAGCACCTCTTGCCGCTGCTTGGTTTACTAACCCGGCTGTTCAGACTAACGGTTGGCAGTGGTTTGCACCAGCAAAAACGCCGCGAGAATCGCGGCGTTGATAGTCAAACTCAATGTCATTCAGAGCAGGTAATCCATCCCCAAGGCGACAAACAAAGCCATACCCGCCCAGTTGTTGTTGAGAAACGCCTTGAAGCAGGGCGCCCGTTGTCTGTCATAAATCAGTTTCTGCTGATAAAGTCCAAAGCAGATAAAGGCCAGCAGCCCTACCAGATAGAGGGCTCCTCGCTCGGCCACATAACCTGCAGTCATAAAGCAGGCCACCGCCGCCAGCTGAAACAGGCCGATGATCTGCCTGTCGTAACGGCCGAACAGAATCGCGGTGGACTTGATCCCCACTTTGAGATCATCGTCCCTGTCCACCATGGCATACATGGTGTCGTAGGCTACAGTCCAGAACCAGTTGGCGGCAAATAGCCACCAGGCTTCGACAGGGACTTCACCTGTCTGGGCGGCATAAGCCATGGGGATCGACCAACTCCACACTGTGCCGAGGAACATCTGCGGCATATTGGTGTAGCGTTTGGTGAAGGGATAGATGATAGTCAGCAGCATACCGACAAGGGAGAGCTTCACCACCAGAGGGTTAAGCAGCAACACCAGACCAAAGGCAAACAGCCCCATGACGACAAACAGGCCCAGCGCTTCTTTGACCGTGACCTCGCCACTGGCCAAAGGTCTGGCTTTGGTGCGCTCGACATAAGTGTCCAATTCACGGTCTGCATAGTCGTTGATGATGCAGCCGCAGGCGCGCATCACAAACACACCTATGATAAAGATGATCAACACCTTGAGATCCGGTAAGCCCCCGGCCGCCAACCACAGCGCCATTAAACAGGGCCACAACAGCAGAAAAGTCCCTATGGGTCTGTCCAGGCGCGACAGACGGGCATAGACGTCAATTTTTTCCCTCAAGTTCATCGGTAGGCTCTCCAACACATCTCAGCCTTAAATTTGCCAAGCATTATGACTCAGCAACAGTGTGATTGACACCGCAAAACGCGAATTTTCCTACCCGGGCTGTCAGCAAGCGGTTAACTTGGCGTAGGCCACCACCAACCACTTACTGCCGAAGTCATCAAAATTCACCTGCACCCTGGCCTGTGCGCCCTGGCCTTCAAAATTGGTCACTATCCCCTCACCGAATTTGGGATGCAATACCCGTTGGCCAACATTAAAGCCCGTGTCGTTGAAGCTGCTTTGCGACTTGTTGAACCTGTTATTGGCCATGGGGGTGGCCACCTGCGCCTTGAGACGAATTTCCTGCAGGTACTGAGGCGGGATCTCCTTGATAAAGCGCGATGGCCGTGAATAGTTTTCACGGCCATAGATGCGCCGCGACTCGGCATAGGTGATATACAGCTGCTGCATGGCGCGGGTCATGCCCACGTAACACAGGCGCCGCTCTTCTTCCAAACGATCGCCCTCTTCCAGCGACAACTGACTGGGAAACAGCCCTTCTTCAACACCGGCCATAAACACCAGCGGGAACTCCAGCCCCTTGGCCGAGTGCAGCGTCATCAGCTGCACCGCATCTGTGTGGGCATCGGCCTGGCCTTCTCCCGCCTCCAGCGCCGCATGGGAAAGGAAGGCGTTCAACTCACCCATGTCCACCAGCTCTTCCGGCACTTCGAAGGTGCGCGCCGCGGTGACCAGTTCCTCGAGGTTTTCCACTCTGGCCTGAGCCTTTTCGCCCTTTTCCTGCTCATACATAGCCTTGAGCCCGGAGTCCTGGATCACTCTATCCGCCTGGCGATAGAGGGGCAGCTCTTCGGTGTCGCTGCGCAGCTGCACTATCAAGTCCATAAAGCTGCGCACCGCATTGGCGGCGCGGCCGGCCAAGACCTTCTCTTCCAACAAACGGACGCAGGCCTGCCACAGGGTGAGTTGCTGCTGCCGGGCCGTGGTTCTGAGAATATCCAGGGTGCGATCGCCTATCCCCCTGGCGGGAGTGTTGACCACCCGCTCGAAGGCGGCGTCATCGTCGCGGTTGGCAATCAAACGCAGGTATCCCATGGCATCCTTGATCTCCTGACGCTCGAAGAAGCGCAAACCGCCATAGATGCGATAAGCCAGCCCCTTGTGCAGCAAGGCCTCTTCCAATACCCGTGATTGAGCATTACTGCGATAGAGGATGGCGCAATCACTGAGACTGCCGCCCTTGTCCTGCCAGTCGCCAATGCGGCCTATGATGAAGCGGGCTTCATCCATCTCATTGAAGGCACAATAAACTGAGATCGGTTCACCATCGACATCTTCGGTCCACAACTGTTTACCCAGCCGATCCGGGTTGTTGGCGATAAGTTCATTGGAGGCCTTGAGAATATTGCCGCTGGAGCGGTAGTTTTGCTCCAGGCGAATGGTTTCAGCATTGGGAAAGTCCTGTAAAAACTTGTGCAGATTTTCCACTTGGGCGCCGCGCCAGCCATAGATGGACTGGTCATCGTCGCCCACTATCATCACATTGGCGCTCTTGCCCGCCAATACTCTGATCCAGGCATATTGAATGGCGTTGGTGTCCTGAAACTCATCCACCAGAATATTGCGGAATCTATCCTGATAGTGGGCCAGAATATGTTCCTTGTTGAGAAACAGCTCGTGAGCCCGCAAGAGTATCTCGGCAAAGTCCACCAGCCCGGCACGATCACAGGATTCCTGATACACCTGATAGATTTGAATCAGCCTCTGTTCCATGGGAAAAATCCCACCATCAAGATGCTTCGGGCGTAAACCTTCATCCTTCTTGCCATTAATATAACTGGCCACCATCCGCGGCGGATACTGTTTCT
Organism: Shewanella chilikensis; assembly: GCF_037953065.1. Classification (NCBI taxonomy): domain Bacteria; kingdom Pseudomonadati; phylum Pseudomonadota; class Gammaproteobacteria; order Alteromonadales; family Shewanellaceae; genus Shewanella; species Shewanella chilikensis. The sequence continues at coordinate 4,022,042 of NZ_CP149966.1, forward strand.
CATCCAGATTCAGGCTCTTGAGGATGCGCTTGAGCAAGCGCAGCTGATCATCCGAGTCGAGGATCTGAAAATTCTGCGGCAGGCCGGCATCCTGCCAATGAGTGCGCAGTAGACGATGGGCCAGACCATGAAAGGTACCAATCCACATGCGGCCCATATGGTTGCCGACTATCTTCTCCAGCCGTTCCCGCATCTCGGCGGCGGCCTTATTGGTAAAAGTCACCGCCATAATGGAGTACGGGCTCTGGTTTTCCACCTGCAGCAGCCAGGCAATCCTGTGAGTCAGTACCCGGGTCTTGCCGCTACCGGCTCCGGCGAGCACCAGCATGCTCGATTGAGGTGCGGCTACCGCCTCACGCTGCTTGTCATTCAGGCCATCCAATAAAGAAGATACGTCCATTCGCGCCTCCACAAAAACAAGCGCGCAGTATAGCAGGAAAGACCCGCAGCTCCTACGCGCCTTGGCAGGCTACTAATAGAACCGGACTCAAGGTAAGAGGGCAAAACAGAGTCGGCTTCATCGGTATTTCCCCTACTTTGTTCAAAAACAAAATACAGTCTCAAAAGTTCATATTAAATCATTACTAAATAACGACTTAATAATATAAACAATCAAAAATACTAAAAGTTAAAACATTTACCTATTAAATTGCCACAACTCACAGTTTATAACAGAGCAAAGACCTAGGATCTTGAAACATTCACTATATTTTTCATGCATTTGTTTGGGAGCCGGGTTTTGAACCAAGCCATCTTTTCCAATCTTTCTTTGCGCAAGTTGTTAATCACCTTGTTTGCTGCGCTTTTAGCACTGTTTTGCCTGTCATTGGGCACCATTGGCTATCACCTAGAGGAGGTGAAAAGCCAAATAAGCCTGCTGGAACGGGAGTACCACAGCAATGATCAGGCCGCCTCTTTACTGCAACTGGTATCCGGCCTCAGACGAGAACAGCTGGGTTACAGCTTGAGACGGGTACTGAATGCTCCCATGAGTGAGGAGTCACGTCAGTACCTGCAAGATCAGACCCTGGCGATCAACTCGGCATTACAGCAACTTAAACAGGGGGCCGGACAAGATACCCTGGTGCAGCTGCACAAGCTGGATGCGCCGCTGCAGGCCTTTATGGGACTGCATAAGCAGTTTTTGGCTCAAGACAGCAGCGACCTTGCGGAAAACACCGCCAACATGCTGACCTCCATGGAATCCTGGCATATTTACAACAATGTCGAGACCGAACTCAAAGCCTTGATGGAGCTGGAAACCAATAAGGTCAGCTCTGCCAGAAACGCCAGTGAACAGGCGATTCAATCCCTCAGCAGCAGTCTGGTTATCGTCTTTTGTCTCTTTGTAACCCTGGCATTGGGGGCCGGCTGGTTCCTGCTGCGACGAATCTTTATTCCCCTTGGCGCCACCACGCAAGTGCTGGAAAAAATCGCTTCGGGCGATCTCGCCAGCGCCATCCCGATGGAGAAATTCAGCGGCAGCGAATTCAAACATTTGGCAGAAACTCTGGGACAGATGCGTACCACATTGCATGAAATGATCTCCCAGATAGGCGCCGCCTCGGTACAACTGGCTGCGGCTGTGGAGGAGATGACTGCTGTCGCCGCTGAATCTGCCGAGGAGATGCAACAGCAGCGCTCTGAGGTCGATCAGGTAGCCACCGCTATGACAGAGCTACAGAGCTCGATTGCCGACATCTCCCGCAACACCACACAAACGGCCGATCAAGCCAACCAAGGGGTGCAAGCCACCACTGAAGGCCAGCAAGTGGTAATGCAAACTCTGGATACCATTCAAAGTTCAGATGCAGAAATCACCGCCGCCAGCGAAGTGATAAATCAATTACAGAAAGACTCAGACTCCATAGCCATGGTGCTGGAAGTGATCGCCCAGATAACGGACCAGACCAACCTGTTGGCCCTCAATGCCGCCATCGAAGCCGCCAGGGCCGGTGAAGCCGGCAGAGGCTTTGCCGTAGTGGCCGATGAAGTACGCACCCTCGCCAGCCGCACCCAAAGCTCGGCGCTGGAAATCAAAGGCACTATAGAGCAGCTGCAACAAAGGGCTCAACATGCCAATGAAGTGATGCAAAAGAGCCGTGAACGTATGCAAGGCAGTGTCCGCTGTGCCAATGAGGCCAGTGATGCGATTGAAAGGATTAGTGCCGCCATCAGTATCATCAACGATATGGCGATTCAGGTGGCCAGTGCCACCGAACAACAGACAGCGGTTACCGGCGAGTTGGGGGTCAACATCACCAATATCAGTGATGCCGCCTCCAGGGTGTCAATGGGAACAGGACAGGTATCTCAATCCAGCCAGGAGCTGAGTCAGTTAGCCCACAATCTGGCGCATTTGATCAGCCGTTTTCGCACCTAAAATGAGATCTTTGTCACAATCAAGCGGCCACAACGGCCGCATGATAATACCATTCCGACTTGGAGAGACTGACTATGGGATATTCAATCAAAGACTTGGTATATAACGGTGAAACTCATGGAGTACACAACTGGTCAACCCTCGAAGGCAGCCAGTTTTACTGGCATCCGGATTGGCTACATATCGCCGAGGATTTAACCGGCCACAAAGCCACAGCCCATATTCAAGCCAAAGCTGCCAAGGCTAGCCATGAAGAGGCGAAGGCCACCATAGTCCAGCACCTCAACGACAAAAAGTAATCTCTAAAATAACCTAAATAAGCCTCCACTGCGGAGGCTTATCTATTTTTGGGCTAATGCCCGGACGCTATTGCCTTGCGGGCAAGATTATCCACCCATGCTGGAGCAATAAGGCGAACAAAACGTCCCAGACGACCACGCCAGGAGGTAATTAGCATCCTGCCCCGCCCGGCTATGACCGGCAGCATCATCTGCGCGCATTCTTCGGCAGTCATGATCTTGCTCTCCGCCATGGGAGAAGTCCCGAGTGGCTTACCCTCACCATCCAGCGCCCGCCGATGGATCTCGGAGACCACAAAGTCAGGGCAGATCACTGTCACTGCAATACCATCCCCGGCCAACTCGATTCGCAGTGAATCAAAAAAGCCCACGACAGCATGTTTGGAGGCGGCATAACCACTGCGGGTTGGCACCCCGGTCAAACCGGCCACGGAAGCCACCACCACCACTTGCCCTTGGGAAGCCTTAAGATGTGGCAGTGCTGCATGGGTCAGCCAGGCAGGTCCCAAATAATTGACCCGCATCAGCTGTTCAAGAATGTCCAGTTGCTTGAGTTCATCGAAGCGGCTCCACATGGTCATGCCGGCATTATTAATCAATATATCCAGCCGACCAAAGCGCTCGATTACCGTGGCTATCAAGGCTTCACAGTCCTGTTGTCGCCCGACATCACCGCAGACCACCAGCGCCGCACCGCCGACCGATTCGACCTCCATCGCCAGGGTACGTAATCTGGGTTCATTGCGGGCACTGAGCACAAGTTGTCCACCGAGTGGTGCCAATGCCAGCGTCAGCGCCCGTCCAATACCTTCCGAGGCACCGGTAATCACTATGACCTTATTAGCGAGTCCTTCCATCTACAGTCCATTGTCAGTCGAAGTTATCAGGCTAAGCTCGCATACTCCTCTTGCAAGTGCAATCCCTGCAACTGCTGCTCATGAGCCTTCTGCCACTGATAAAATTGCTCCAGAGGTTTGGGGCGCCCTATGGCGTAACCCTGAGCATAATCAACCCCTATCTCCAACAGCTTGTCCACTATTTCCTGGTTTTCGACAAACTCGGCGACAGTTTCTATCCCCATGACCCGGCACACATCATGAATGGATTTAACTATCGCATAGTCTTTGGCATTGCTGGCCAGATGACGAACGAAGCAACCATCTATCTTGACATAATCCACCGGAAGTTCCCGCAAGTAACCGTAAGAAGCAAAGCCACTGCCAAAATCATCCAGGGCGAAGGCAAATCCCAAGCGGCGCAATTGGTTGAGCATTTCCATCGCCCGGGTTCGGTTCTGGATAGCACTGGTTTCTGTAATCTCAAAGCAGACACAGGAGCTGGGAATACCATAACGCCCCTGCATCTCGGCGATATAGTCCAGCATGCCCTCGCTCCCCAGACTGTTTCCGGAAAGATTGATGGAAACACAAAGCTCAGACCAGAGCTGCGAATGCTCGGAAAGCCACAGAAAGGCTTTACGGATAACTTCCCTATCAACTTCCGGCATCAACTTGAAGCGCTCTGCCGCCGCAATAAACTGTGCCGGAGGCAAAATACGGCCACTGTTGTCGCGGATCCGCAGCAAGATCTCCAACCTTTGACGGCGACAACAACCATTGAGTCCTTTAATTGGCTGAAAATAGAGCAATAACTCTTTGTCTTCTATGGCTCTGGCAATACGCACAGCCCACTTGGGGGCATTGCGCTCATTAGCCAGCTCTTTATTGCGATCATCAAAGAAGTGAATTTGATTACTGCCCTTGCGCTTGGCCGCCAGACAAGCGATATCGGCATCCTTGAGCAGTTCGGCCGGGGCCATGCAAGGGCCTCGATGGAAGGCCACACCACTGCTGACACCCACCCGGTAATGGGCACCGCCGCAAGGCAATACCTGCAAACAAACTTGCTTCACCAACTGCTTCAAAAGCTTGGCGACTTCAAGAGCACTGCGGTTACGGACAGCCAAGCCAAACTCATCACCACCGAGTCTGGCCAACATTTCATCGCCCTGCAAGCAGGATTCTATGGCTCTGGCAACCATCACCAACATCTGATCGCCGGCGTCATGACCACAGTTATCATTAATAAGCTTGAACTGCTCCAAATCCAGATAACAAAGCGCCAGGGTATCGGCGCCTTCGGCAAAGCCGGGCAAGCGTTCCTCAAAGGCGCTACGATTATAAAGCCCGGTAATACCATCGACACTGGCCTTCAACCTGAGTTGCTGTTTGAGGGTTTCTTCTTGGGTAATGTCCCGCAGCACTGTCACCGCACCTATCACTTTACCTTTGTGGTTACAGAGATTGCTCACAGCCCGTTCCATAATCCTCGGCTGCTGCATCTGCAGAGTGACCTTACTGTACTCGGGCTGTCGGTTACCACTGGACATAAAGGCGAGTAACTCTTCGTCCAGTTGATCGTCACTCTTGAGTAGAGAATCCAGCGTTCGCCCCAATGCCTGTTGACTGCGCAGCCCAAGCAGGGATTCAGCCTGCGGATTAAGGTAGATAACCTTGGCCTTATTGTTGGTGAGGATTACCGCTTCGGCAATGGATTCAAGGGTGATACGGGAACGTTCGTTTTGCTGAAATATCCGCAACAACAAGTTGTTGATCCTGTCAGCCAACACCTTGAATTCAGCGCCGCCGCAACCACTAATATGGGTATAACGCCTGGCGCTGGGATCTATCTCCTTAAGCTCTGTCATCAGTCGGTCGAAAGGTTTTAGCAACCCGCGTCGTAACCACAAATAACCGATGGCGACCATCAGCATGCCACCGAGCAATAGCAGCATCACCACAAGTAAACTCTGCCACTCCAGACGTTCAAAGGCATCGCTCTGTTGTCTGATCTGTAATACAAAAGGCTCGTCCAACAGTGTCGGTACGGGAACTTGACTGAAAAGCTTAAGATGCTGCCCTATACTCACAGGCTGTCGCAGCGGAACCAAGGTCACAGATTGGATAAGATTGATCTGCCCAAGATTCTGCAGGTGCACAGGGGTCAGCAAACGAGTGACGATCAAAGCCTCGTCATCGTCAAAACGATAGAAGCCAATCTGCAGCGGTTGACCATTGACTACAGCAGCGCCAAAAGCTTCTTTATCCAAAGCAGCAAACATATCGGCAGGAGGAACTTTTTGCTCAAGCACCCGGGTCTTGCCGTTGGCCAACGCCGTTACCTTGCCCTGATGTAGATGAAACAGACTGATATTGGATGACTGTAACCCCTCAACCCAACCGGCTAACAATGAATCTGACGGCATTTCGAGAATGGGGACATAGAGACGCGCCAGCTGCAGCAAACGCCGGGACTCTCGGGTAAACTGTTGTTCAATACCGACATACTCATGTTCCAGCGTTTGCTGCCGGAACTGACCCAGACTGTATTCAAACCAAAAATTCAAACAGTAGGCGACCACAAGCAGGGCCGGAATACAGAACCCCAGAATGAACACGCCTATTTTTTGCCAATGTGCATCTTAAACCACGGCTGATTGTGATCGGATATCAAGAGTGCCGAACTCCGGCAGGCAACATACCTCATTTAATGACCGGTTAAAACTCTTGACTGGCATCATCGCCAGTTTGCCGCCCTTTGCCCGCGACAAACTGCACCAGTTTGCCCTGACTCTTACAGGCTTGTGTTGATTTGGCGCAGGAAAAAAGAGATAGATACGTGCTTTGGAGCACAATTTGTCAAATTGAAAATATCAATGGTAAGGAACTAAATCTGTATTCCGGGTAATTCAGCATGGGTTCCTGTCCACCGCAGAATCAGGTTAGTCCTCCCCCTAAGACACAGCCACTCAGTCGCATTAATGTTATCCAAGGGTGCAAGCCCGGACAACATGTTATTGTTTTAACATTAAAAAGGCCCGCAGTGCGGGCCTTTTTAATAAACGAATACTAACTTACTTATGGTACTGGGCAGACAGCTCATGTACCGACTTAACGAAGGCACCGGCATGCTCAGGATCCACGTGCTGGTGGATACCATGACCCAGGTTGAATACATGGCCTGTACCTTGACCATAGCTGGCCAGGATCTGCGCCACTTCTTCATGAATACGCTCAGGCGATGCGTACAGAGTCGAAGGATCCATATTGCCCTGCAGGGCAACCTTATCGCCGACACGCTTACGGGCATCGCCTATGTCTATGGTCCAATCCAGCCCAAGGGCATCACAACCTGTCTCAGCCATAGCTTCAAGCCATAGACCACCGCCCTTGGTAAACAGGGTTACAGGAACCTGACGACCTTCGGCATGACGGTTCAAACCATCGATGATCTTCTGCATATAACGCAGGGAGAATTCACGATAAGCCGCATGTGACAGCGCCCCACCCCAAGAGTCAAAGATCATCACGGCTTGTGCACCATTGGCGATCTGGGCGTTCAGATAAAGGGTCACTGAGTCGGCCAGCTTGTCCAGCAACATGTGCAATGCTGCAGGCTCGGCATACATCATCCGCTTGATCTTTTCGAAGGCCTTGCTGGAACCACCTTCAACCATATAGGTAGCCAGTGTCCAAGGTGAACCAGAAAAACCTATTAGCGGTACTTCGCCCTTGAGTTCGCGGCGAATGGTGCTAACGGCTTTCATCACATAACCGAGCTCATCTTCCGGATCCGGAATAGCCAGTTTCTTGATGGCGTCAATGGTATCGGTTGGGCGTTCAAAGCGAGGCCCCTCACCTGCTTCAAAATACAGGCCCAAACCCATGGCATCAGGCACAGTCAAAATATCGGAAAACAGGATTGCCGCATCCAATTCAAAACGACGCAGCGGCTGCAGGGTAACTTCACAAGCCAGCTCGGCATTACGGCACAGCGCCATAAAGTCACCGGCTTCGGCGCGGGTAGCGCGATATTCTGGCAGATAGCGGCCAGCCTGGCGCATCATCCAAACTGGTGTAACATCAACAGGTTGCTTGAGCAGCGCACGTAAATAACGATCGTTTTTTAATTCTGCCATTGGGCTTATTCCTACTCCGATTGAGATCTGCTGGTTCGCTAGTTTAGCATTTGCGGCTGCATTGTAACCTGTGTCTGAGTATTTATGTGACCAGAGGCATGGATAAATACCATTCCAGAGAAGAGTTTGACCCCATCCAAGCTTTATTGGGCCACTACAATGGACAAATTCATGACCGAATTGACAATAGATACTGACGATTCGATCACCACAGACTTAATGCGCCGCGAAACCCGGCGACACCATTGCGCCAGCTCACATTTTTACAACAAAAGTATAAAAATCCAGGCGTCAGCCAAACGTCTTATGACAGAAAAAAGTTGCACAGGTTCCCACCCTTTGGTATAAAAAGTCTGCGCTAGCAAGAACAATCAAGAAGCTCGTCACATCGAGCCCGTTAAAACTTTCCTCGCCCAGCTGTAGTTTCTACCGCTGGGCTTTTTATTTTCCGATCCACATCCGGATACACAATTTAACATTTGAGTTGTTTTTGTATACAAAACAACTGGTTTGTCCATGAGTAAAAAAACCGTTTACACGTCGAAAAGAGTTGATCACTGGTTAACTTGTCACCTAAATTAGGTACAGGTGCGGCGATAAGGATGAGAAGATCATGCTGAAACAACTTGAACAGGCCGAGCAAAAATGGGGCGGAGCCAATGCTCTGGTAGATCAATGGTTGAATAACCGCAGGAAGTTACTGGTTTATTACTGCAAATTAGCCGGACTGGCCCCCTATGAAAACCGTGACAAGTCCCTGCCCTGCGTCGATCAGGTTCGCGGCTTCTGTAATCTGTTGGTGGATTACGTTTCAGAAGGTCATTTCGAAGTCTTCAATAGGGTCGTCGACGCCTGTGACGAACAAGGACAATCGCACAAAGCACTGGCACAGCAATTACTGCCCAAGATTGTCGAGACTACAGATCAAGCCTTGGACTTCAGTGATAAATATTCCGAGCTGGAAAGCGACGATCTACTCTATCAGCTGGATAAAGATCTCGCCGAATTAGTGCACGCTCTGGAGACCCGCTTCCAGTTGGAAGATAGAATGTTGGAAGTGCTGCACAATAAAAAAGCAGCGCCGACACTCAACTAATACCGTAACGAGTCTGCCGGCTATTGTCGTACCTAATGCCTTATTACGGCCGTTTTCAGACTTCAAAGCCGGCTCTATGTAATTAGATGAATATTTGATCGCAATAACGGGGTTCGAGCAGAGAAACACTCGCTCCTTTCTTTTTATCTGGCAAAGTGAAATCGTCGCCCTCTCTCGCATTTGGTTAAATTTACAGCTCAAGTGTTATCAGGAGCATCCATTAACCAAAGCAAGCGGCACCTGATTCGCCTCCAACCTCCTCAGCACCTAACAGTTAAATGCCTTGCCTTGTTGTGGAAACAGCGCTCATCAAAATGATCAACTTGGTAAAAGGAATTAAACTAGGACACTGGTATTCTTTGTTGCCAAGAAGTTATAATCCGGCGCGGATAACACGGAAAAGTAATACCTTACAATCCAATAAAGGACGGATTAATGCGTAAATTGACCCTAGCCTCACTGGCTTGCACCGGCGCTCTGCTGGCAGGCTGTAGTTCAACCCCGCAACCCATCATAGCCCAGGAAAAAACCGTCGAAGTGAAAGGCCAAACGCTGAAGCTCGGCGGACGCTACTTTTCCGACAAGAAGAAACTGGAACTGACTGTCAACGGTGACCCCATAATGCGTGGCACCTTCCCACCTTATACTCCAACCCAAAATCTGGGTGGTCGTTATCAAGAGATGGAAATCGATGGCAAGTGCTACTTTGGGTCTGTACTCGGCAGTCAAGGCGGCGCCTTTGGTATTATTGCCAGCGCGGTACAATCCTCAAAATCCAGCAATGGTGACAAATGTGAGATTCTGGTTGACGGTAAAACAGTCGAAAACCTCTATTTCTAACACTCCCCCCAACTAGATGTGTCCGTGTTATCCCGCATCACATCTGTGAAATTAACTGAAACAGGGCCTAAGTCAAAAAGTCCCATGCCCCTGTTTCACTGGCTAATTTCATCATATTTCATGTAAAAACTTGTGAAATCTCCAACTTGTTCTGCTTTGGATCACAGATAGCTGTCAGCTATTTCCTATAATCCTTCCGCCCTTTCCCAAGGGGTATAGCCTTTACATAAGCAATTAGAAAATAAGAACATTCTCACGTAAAAAGGAACGCATTGCCATGACAGCAACCAGCTATCAGCCGGGAGAGATCCGCGGACTGATCCAGATAGATGCGCTCAAATGCAAAGGGTGTGACGCCTGCAAACAGTTCTGTCCCACCCATGCTATTGAGGGCGCATCCGGTGCCCCACATAAGATTGATGAAGAGCGTTGCCTGAGCTGCGGCCAGTGTTTGATCAACTGTCCGTTCGGTGCCATTCATGAAACCCAGAGTGCCTTGGATACAGTATTAACCAAGCTCCAGGATCCCAACACTGAAGTGGTCGGTATTCTGGCTCCGGCGGTACGGGTTGCCATAGGTGAAGCCTTCAATCTGCCCAAGGGGCAACTGCTGACCAATAAACTCTATGGCGCCATGCACCAAGCGGGATTTAAAATTTTCGACTGTAACTTCGCCGCTGACCTGACCATTATGGAGGAAGGCTCTGAGTTCATCCACAGGCTGCATGCCAATGTGCGCCAGGAGCCAGATGCCGGTAAGCTGCCGCAGTTTACCTCCTGCTGCCCAGGCTGGGTTCGCTTCCTGGAAACCGAATACCCCAGCCTGCTGCCACACCTTTCCACTGCCAAGTCACCGCAGCAAATGGCCGGGACTGTAGCCAAGACCTATGGCGCCAAAGTTTATGAAATGGCTCCGGAAAAAATCTTCACAGTGGCAGTTATGCCTTGCACCTCGAAAAAACTCGAAGCATCACGTCCAGAGTTCAAATCAGCCTGGCGCTTCCATCAGCAACACGGCAGCGATGCCGCACCTTACGCCGATGTGGATGCTGTGCTGACTACCCGCGAGATGGCCGAGCTACTCAAGCGCCTCGATATCCATCTGCCGGATGTGGCCGAATATAAGGGTGATAGCCTGTTTTCCCAATACACAGGGGCCGGCACCATTTTCGGTAACACTGGCGGCGTGATGGAAGCCGCGGTGCGTACCGCTCACAAGGTGCTCACTGGTGAAGAACTGGCCAAGCTGGAACTGACACCTGTGCGCGGTCTGGAAGGCGTCAAGGAGGCCGAACTCACCATTCATGACCAACAGCTCAAACAAGATGTGCAGCTGAAAGTCGCCGTAGTACACGACATGGGCCGCAATATCCGCCCCTTGCTGGAGCAGGTGATGGCCGGCACGTCCCCCTACCATTTTATCGAAGTGATGAACTGCGCCGGTGGTTGTGTCAACGGTGGCGGTCAACCTATCAACGGCTCAGGCACATCCTGGGTTGCCCAACTGTAAGGAGTTGCTCATGACAGACAAGTATCAATTTACCGAAGATGGTTTTCTGTTGTCTCGGCGCCGTTTCATGGCTGTAGGTGCTGCGATTCTGGCGCTACTGGCCCTGCCTGTGGGCTGGCTCGGCAACCGTATCGCCAAGCGCAACGAATACATCAAGGCGCGTGCCGATGCCCTCTATATGGATGATGCCATTGCCAAATACCGTGTCAGCCATGCCAACCCGGCCATTGCCCGCTATTACAGCGAATTTGGCGGTGAGCCGCTGGGGCATCTGTCGCACGAGTTGCTGCATACCCATTTTGTCGATCGCACTAAACTGAAATCCTAAGGAGTCGGCTATGCATCAGGACAATCGTCCCATTCTCAAGCACCCGCTGAATGTTCGGGTGTTCCACTACATCTTGCTGCTGAGCTTCCTACCACTGGCGGCTACCGGGCTGTTGTTGTTCTTTAAACCCTTGAGCGACAGCGCCATGGGGCTAACCTATGACATTCATATTGTTGCCGGTGTCATCATGGCGCTGGATGCGGTGGCCTTCACCCTGATGGCATTCGACCGTGTCGTACTGTTCACCAACAGAGTATTCACCTTCGGTGGCAACGATGTAGGCTGGTTCAAGGTACTCGGTGGCTACCCACAGAAGTTTTTGCTGGGTAAGAAGGTCGCCGTGCCTCCTATGCGCAAGTACAACTCTGGACAGAAACTGTTCGGAGTGTGCGTTCTACTCGGCGGTACTGCACTGATCATTACAGGTCTGGCGCTGTGGCTGGTTCCCTATGCAATCCCACGTGATACCGCCTGGTTGCTGGGCATGATCCACCTGGGGTGTGGCCTGTTACTGACAGCATTTTTACCCGTGCACCTGTTCCTGGCGGTTTATCGCTTCGACGATTTCAAGGCGATGATGCTGCACGGCAAGGTGCCCTACCATGACGCCGCCGAATACACGCCACTATGGGTGCAGGAGGAGGTCGTTCCGGTCTCTAGCAAACACGCCGAGTGATCCGTTCCTTCGTTAAATTCCAAGGAGTGCAGTTTGACTGCGCTCCTTTTTTCACAGGAGAGCCACAGATGTCAGGCCCTTTGATATCAGACCCGCTTGTATCGGGCCATGCCGAGACGATTCAAGTCAAAGACTATAACCCCGCCGTGAATTTTATTGATGATGACGCCATCTGGGCCTTGCTCAATAACAATCAGCAACCCAGCCCGGACACAGTACGCCAGGTGCTGGAAAAAGCCCGCCGTTTGCAGGGGCTGACGCTTGAGGAAGTAGCGGTTTTACTGCAAAACCAGGACGCCACTGTAGACGAAGAGCTGTTTGCCGTTGCCCGTGGCATCAAAGATGCCATCTATGGCAATCGCATTGTACTGTTCGCTCCGCTGTATGTTTCCAACTACTGCGCCAACGCCTGCAGCTATTGCGGCTTCAGCGCCGACAACCATGACTTGCCACGCAAGACCCTGAGCGAGCAGGAGCTGATCGCCGAGGTGGAGACCCTGGAAGATATGGGCCACAAAAGGATCCTGGCGGTCTACGGTGAACACCCGCGCAATAACGCCCGCGCCATAGTCGACTCCATCAAGACCATGTATAGCGTGCGCAAAGGCAAAGGTGGTGAGATCCGCCGCATCAATGTCAACTGCGCCCCCATGGACACAGAAGACTTCAAGCTGCTGAAGACGGCCGCCATAGGCACCTATCAGTGTTTTCAGGAAAGCTACCACAGAACGACCTACGAACAGGTACACCTCAAGGGCCGCAAGAAAGACTTCCTCTATCGCCTCTACGCCATGCACAGAGCCATGGAAGCCGGTATCGACGATGTGGGCATTGGCGTGCTGTTCGGTCTCTATGACCACAGATTCGAACTGCTGGCCATGCTCGCCCATGTACAGCAACTGGAGCAGGATTGCGGCATAGGCCCGCATACCATCTCCTTCCCGCGGATTGAGCCCGCCGATGGCTCCAGCCTGTCGGAGCGGCCACCCTATGCGGTCGATGACGCCACCTTCAAACGCCTGGTGGCCATTACCCGCCTGGCAGTGCCCTACACAGGGCTGATTATGAGCACCCGCGAAAGTGCCGAACTCAGACGTGAACTCCTGAGCCTGGGGGTTTCACAGATCAGTGCCGGCTCTCGGACCACCCCAGGTGGCTACAATCAGGAAGACGATGCGGCCCAATTTAGCCTGGGCGATCACCGCAGCATGGATGAAGTGGTATTGGATCTGGTCAAGCATAGCCATTCCATCCCCTCATTCTGCACCGGCTGCTACCGCAAGGGCCGCACCGGAGATCACTTTATCGGCCTGGCCAAGCAGCAGTTTATCGGCAAGTTTTGTCAACCCAACGCCTTGATCACCTTCAAGGAATACCTCAACGACTACGCCAGTGAGCAGACCCGTGAAGCCGGCGAAGCCTTGATAGCCGCCGAGCTGGATAAACTCAGCCCCGCCAGAAGACGTAATATCGAGGCTTGCCTCACGCGCACCGATGCGGGCGAGAGGGACATCTATCTGTGAAAGGTCGTACCCTGGTACTGGCACCCGGTTGTCGACTCTATGCCGGGCTGCCAAAACAACAGCTAAAGTCGGCACTGAGCCGCGCCCGGCGAGTGGCCCTGCATGCCGGCCACTATGCCAATTTCAGTGAAGGGGCGATAGATCAGCTGTTGCGACAAAGACTGCAAAGCAGTCAGCTGTCGCAGCTGTTGATAGTGACACAAGAGTTACAAAGCGAAGCCGGGCTGGCGTTTGGCAAAATGTTGCGCCCGGAAGCCACCGAGGCGGAAATCCTCGAGGAATACCGGGTATCTCAGCAGTGGAGCAAGCAACTCGCCGCCTCCTGGCCCGAGCAGGTGACGGCGGTCAGCAGTAAGCTGGCCGCCAGCGCGCCGCTGTTATTGCTCGATGATCAACTGTTTGTCGGCCACTATGCCCATAGTCCACATCTGGCGCCTTTGGGATTGTGGCTCAAGTTGGACAGCCGCGAGCTGGGGCTGCCACCGGCGGGCCTATGGCAACGGATGCAAGGCCGCACCAAGGTCGCTGTCACGCCCTGGCAACAAGCCTTGTATCGCTACGCCGATGAGCTGGCACAAGTGCTGAAACAGGCAGGAGTCCAAGCATGAAGCCGGCAGAGACTCTCGGAAGATTGGAAATCAAGGCGTTATTGGCAGGAGAGGCCGATGACTGGCTGTTTGCCCGTGCCGATGCGGTCAAGCGTCAATACTTCGGTCAGGAGATCTGGCTCAGAGGCATAGTGGAGTTTTCCAGTTATTGCCGCTGCGACTGTCACTACTGTGGCCTGAGAGCCGCCAATCGCGACATTGAGCGTTACCGGCTCAGCCACCAGGAAATCATCGACTCGGCCCTCAAAGTAGATAAAGCCGGCATCGGCACCCTGGTGCTGCAATCCGGTGAAGACAGTCGCTTTCGCCAGGATGGCATAAGCCACATCCTCAGCACCATCAAACAGCAAAGCCGGTTGGCCATCACGCTATCTTTGGGTGAACGCAGCCACGGTGAACTGGCGCTCTGGCGCGAAGCCGGCGCCGACCGCTATCTGTTGAAACTGGAAACCCTGGATGCCGAGCTCTATAGCCGCCTGCGCCCGGGAAGAGTGCTGGACAAACGCCTAAGGCTACTGGAAACCCTCAAGAGCCTGGGTTATGAGACCGGCAGTGGCATTATCTGTGGCCTGCCGGGCAGCAACAGCGATGCCCTGGCTGACGCCCTGTTGGCGCTCTCAGCCATGGAACTGGAGATGTTGGCGGTCGGTCCCTTCGTCAGTCATCCACAAACCCCGCTGGCAAACACGGCCAACGGCAAGGTGCTTGAGTGCCAGCGAGCCTGCGCCATACTCAGATTGCTTAACCCCGGCGCCAACATACCGGCCACCAGCGCCCTGGATGCCCTGCAAAGCGGCGCCAGGCTCGACTCCCTGAGTCGCGGCTGCAATGTGCTTATGCCCTCGTTCACACCACAGAAAGACAGCAGTAAATACCTTATTTACCCCGGCAAGAATGCCTCCGGCTGCCCGCTGGAACAGCGTCTCGCCGATATCAGACTCAGCCTCAAAGCCCGCGGCTTGCATTGCTCTGCGGACAGAGGCAACGCCAGGAGACAAATTAATGTGTAATTCGGCCCCCAATGCAGCCCCCCGCGGGGTCAGACTGCACATAGTATTGTGTGGTCGTCGCAACGCCGGGAAATCCTCCCTGCTCAATTACTTATCCAACCAACAGAGTGCCATAGTCTCTGAGACCAAGGGCACCACCACAGATGCGGTGCGCAAGCCCTTTGAGCTGCATCCGGTCGGCCCGGCTACCCTGATAGATACCGCCGGGCTGGACGATACCGGCGCCCTGGGGCTTCAGCGAATTACCGCCAGTCGCCGGGCGTTGCAACAGGCCGATATCGCCGTCTATGTGCTGGATGAACTGGGGTTAGATGAGTTTGACCGCGACTGGCTGTTACTGCTGCAAAGCTGGCAGCTGCCAATCCTGGTGGTAGCGAACAAGCAAGATCTGGCGCCGTTGCCCACGGAGCATCAGCACTGGCTCAAGGGCCAAGGCATCAAGTTCTTATGCCTGTCGACCCAAGAGGCAAAACACCGGGACAACTTGGTCGAGCAGCTGGTTCAACTGGTACCGGCGGATTTTCGCCGCGATCCCGTGCTGGCCGCCGACTGTTACCGCACCGGAGAGCAGCTACTGCTGGTCGCCCCGATAGATTCAGCCGCCCCCAAGGGCAGATTGATTTTGCCCCAGGTGCAGGTTCTCAGAGAAGCGCTGGATAACGGTGCCATCGCCAGCATCTGCCGTGAGTCTGAGCTGGCCTCAGCCTTGGCCGCCATGCCCACGCCACCGGCACTGGTAGTGACCGATGCCCAGGCGGTGAGACAAGTGGCCGCTCAGGTACCCGACAGTATTCCGCTGACCACCTTCTCCACCCTGTTTGCCCGGGCCAAGGGCGATCTAACGGCGCAGCTGCAAGGCGCCAAAATGCTCGAAAAGCTCGAGGATGGCGATCGGGTATTGATCGCCGAGGCCTGTAGCCATGAGGTGCAGGATGAAGATATAGGTAGAGTGAAGATCCCGGCGGCCATTGGCAAATTGACCGGCAAGCAGTTGCAGTTCAGCGTCTGTGCCGGCCATGACTTTCCGGCCGATTTGGAACGCTACAAACTGGTAGTCCATTGTGGCGCCTGTATGTTGGGTCGGGCAGAGATGCAGCGGCGCATTCTCGAATGTCGCCGCCGCGGCGTTGCCATCACCAACTACGGGCTGGTACTAGCCAAGGCCAGTGGGGTGCTGGAGCGGGTCAGCGCGCCGCTGCTGGTAGCTGACGCCGACGCCAACTAACGCCCCAAACCGCCAGAGGGAAGAACAGCAACAATAGCCCCCACAGCTGCAACCATTTGGGGGCTATGGCTGCCCACTCGGCTCCCATCTGGTTCAGCTGCAGCATTCCCATAATCGCCGGCACCGCCGGGATCACCTGCGACAGCCACACCAAGGGCTCAGGGATCAGCGCCAAGGGCCAGACAAAGCCGCTGACAAACAGAATAGGCATAGAAACCAAGAGTATCACCTGGGTCGGCAACTCGCGCCGCACAAACAGGCAGCTGAGCGCTACCCCGGCGCTGGCCGTGGTCAGCAAAAAAGGCAACATCAGCAACAACACCTGCCCCAGACTCGCCTGCAGACTCACCTGATAGGCGTAGTAACACCAGCCAATATAGAGCGCACTGAACAGGCAATAGAGCAAACTGAAGGCCAACACCCGAGCACTGACCAGCATCAAGGGGCTGACCCGGTTCCAATAGCCCGGCCGATGCCATTGCCCGGCGCCGAGTATGCCTGCGCCTATCAGTAAGGTCTGGTGCAAAATCAGCAGAAACAAGCCTGGTACCACATAAGGGGTATAACCCAAACCTTTATTAAACGCGGGCACGGCATTGAGTTTAATCGGTGCCAGGCTCTGGGCAGCGGCCTCCGGGCTCTGGCCCGAAGCCAATAGTCCCTTGAGCTGGATCTGCTTGCCGGCATCCATACCGGCACTCACTAAACCTTCTACCACGGCGGAATAGATCAGGAAGTAACTGGCATCACCGCCGAAGCTCAAGGTCGCGCCCCGTCCCAGCAACAGATCGCGGCGAAAATCAAACGGGATCACCAATAAACCATGGGCGCGGCCATCGGTGACCCAGGCTTTGGCTTCGTCGATGGAGCCGACCCGGCCGACAACCTGAATACGGGCACTGGCATCGGCGTGACGGATAAGCCGCCGTGACAGCGAAGAGTTATCGTGATCCACCACCACCAACTGCTGCTCCGTGGGTACCTGATGCAGATAGGGCAAGGGATAGAGCACGGCGTAAAAGAGCACGCCGCCAAACAGGGTCAAAGAGATCGCCTTGTCACGCACCAAGGCACGCAAATCCAGCCAGATCAGCTGCCATAACGAAAGGGACTTGGCTGTCATAACCTCTCCTCAAGCGGCAACTGCGACTGCAGCACCCTGGCATAACGACGGGCAAAGAACCAACTGGGGATCAACAGCAGCAGAAAGCCGAGATAACCCAGCGCCTGAGGCAGTAAGCTGGCCGGCCCGGCGCCATAGCTCACCAAAGCAACATGAGACTCTATATAGTGGCTGGATGGCATCAACAGACGCCACCACTGCGCCAGCAGCGGCATTTCTCCGGTCGGGAAGGTAATGCCCATAAAGGCAAAGGCGGGTGCAAACAGCGCAGTGCAAAAGCTGATCACCCTGGCGCAGTCGGCCAGCATAAAGTAAATTCCCTGCACCCACAGCCAAACGCCCATCAACATCAAGAGTTGCATCGGCAACAGCCACAGGAGTTGCCCGGCAATCGGCAGCCCCAGCAACTGATACAGCAACACCAAAATAAAGCCGCCGTGCAGCAGCATAAAGGCGCCGTTGACCACAAATTTACTCAAAAGCACAGAGGGCATCCCCAGGCAGAAGCATTCGCCCAGAGTATCTTGGCGCAGCTCACGGTTGAGACTGCCGGCAAAGGCCAGCATGGCAAATAACTGCCACAAAGCGATCAGCACTGGCGGCACCAGGAAGCCGACATAGTTGTTATTGCGGTTAAACAGCGCCGTGGTTTGGGTGCTCACTGGGCTGAGACGCACCTCAACCTGGGACGGATTGACACTGGCCGCCAGTTGCTTGAGCCTGGCCACCTGCTGCAAACCATCGGCTAGGGTCAGTTGCAACTGACTGGCCAGCAGCTTGCCCACCAGCAAAAACTGGCCGTTGTAGCGCAGGTCTATGGTGGGAGTGTGCCCGGTCAGCAGTTCCTGTTTCAGACCATAGGGCAAGATGACCAAGGCATAGACCTCGCCGCGGCGCATCGCCTCGACCGCCTCGTCCAGCGCCAGATAGCGCCTGGGGGCGGTGACAGGATTAGCCTCAAGATGACGCCCCAGCTCACGACTGAGGCTGGAGTTGTCCTGATCCACCAGCGCCACCGGCAACTGCCTGGGCAACCCGGCGGAAAACAACCACCAAAGACAGAGCACACCGATAAGCGGCAGATAGCTTATCAGTGCCAGCTGCCAGGGATCGCGCCAGACAGCCTGCCACTCTCGCCGAAGCAACTTCTTCATAATCAAGACTTTTCAAGTAATACTGACATGCCCACCCGCAGATCGGCCACCGGCTCCAGCGGCCTGAGCTCCACTTCAAAGGTACGCATATCAAAGTCGTGGCCACTCTCGGTCGCCCGCCAGGTGGCGAAGTCGCCCAGCACACTGATGTGGCTGACCTCAAACTCGACACTGCGTTGCAGCGCCGGCAGTGTCAGGGTCATACGTTCGCCCTTCTTGAACTGCTTGAGCTGATCCTCACGCACCTGAAACACGGCCCAGGCATCTGTCATATCCACCAAACTGACCACAGGGAAGCCACTGGGTGCCAGCTCGCCCACCTGCAACAGCACCTCGGTGATTTCACCGCCCTTGGGCGCGCGCATCTGGCTGTCGGCGAGTATGGCACTGACCTCTTTCACCGCACCTTCGGCCATCCGGGCATTACCGGCTGCGGCGGCCTTGGTTTCTTCCCGGGCGCCCTCTTCGGTCATTTGATACATGGCATAGGCGGCCTGCTCGGTATACTTGGCGGCCTGATATTGGGTAAAGGCTTCATCACGCTTTTGCCGGGCAAGTACGCCATCGCGGAACAGGTTTTCTACCCGGTCGAAAGTGGTCTTGGCCAGCTCACTGGCGGCCTTGGCCTTGAGCCACTGCTCGCGGGACGCGGCAACCTGCTGCTTACGGGCACCGCTGTCGGCTTCCTGCTGCATCGCCTTGGCGGCATCGCGGCCACCCTCGGCCTGCATCAGCTTGGCATTGAGCTCGGGGCTGTCGATAGCAAACAGCAGATCCCCTTCACTGACACTGTCTCCGCGGCGCACCAACACCTGCTCCACCCGGCCCGGCACCTTGGAAGACACGTTGTATTCCCTGGCCTCTATCTGCCCCTGCAACAGCTGTGGCTTGGGGGAGTAAGCCAGGATCAGCCCATATACCAGCGCCGCCACTATGGTTACCAGGGCCACTATGGCCACCAAAGGATTAACCCGCATCCTGTATCTCCTGCTTGTCACTGCGTCCGATAAATTCATCCAACTGGCCACTGACCGCCATCAAGCGGGCATAGGCCTGAACATAACGATATTGAGCCGCCAACTGCTTGGTGCGTACCGCACTGAGCTTGAGCTCGGCGTCCACTCTGTCGATGGAGGTAGACAGCCCTTGATTGAAAGCCAGTTCACGCAGCTTGAGGTTTTCCTCTGCCAGCGCCAGAGAACTGTTCAAGGCATTGACCTCCTCTTCGGCCTGCAGCAGTTGGCGATAGCTCTGATCCACCAACAGACTGAGATCCTGACGGGTTTGTGCCTTGGTGTATCTGGCCTGCAGCAAGGCGCTCTTGGCCGCCTGCACCTTGCCGCTGCGACCATCACGGGACAGCAGCGGCACCTTGACCCCGACGCCTACCATCCAGTCGGGTTCGACCCTGGAAAACAGGCTGTCGTCTTCATAGAGGGTGTAGTTACCGTAGAGGAAAACCGTGGGGAAGTATTTTCCCTTTTCCATATCGACCAGGCCCTGAGCCTGGGTCTCTTTCGCCTCCAACAAGCGCAAGGCTGGATGCTGCTTCAGCGTCAGCTCGGTCAATTGCGGCAATGAAGGGGAGCTTGGCGCCATAAACAGCGGCGACTTGGTGGCGATATCAGTCTGGTGCAGCAGGCGAGACAGGGCTATCAGCGCCATCTCATGGCGACGTTTGGCACTGCCGAGGTCGACCTTGGCCTGATCCAGTGCCACCTGGGCATTGAGGCGCTCGACTCTGGCGATCTGCCCCTGTTGTTCCAGTTTTTCAGCGTGGCTGTAATGCTTTTCCAGCGATGCCACCAGCTGAGCCTGGGTCTGCACCAAAGCCTGGGTCACAGTGACGGCATAGTATCTGTCTACCAGTGTGGTAAACAGCTCACGCCGCGCCAACTCCAGTTGCTGCTTCTTCTCAGCGACCTGAGCCGCCTGAATGCCTTGAGCGGCAGAGATCTGGCCACCGGTATAAATCGGCCACATCGCCTGTAAGCTGGCTCGGAACACATCCTGCTCGGTGAAAGGAGTCACAAACATCGAGCCGGGAAGCGAGCCGATAATGCCACCTATGGCCGGTGGCAGAGTGGCGGGATCCATAGAGGCGAGTGGATTGAGATCGCGCAGATCCAGCTCTATCGGTTTTTCCAGCCTGGTATAGCTGCCGTTGATGTTGAGCGATGGCAGATTAAGGTCGCGCCCGGCCTCTTGCTGCGCCTCGGCGCGGCTGACTTCCTGGCCTTCGGCCGCCAGCTTATCACTCACCTCCAGCAACTGTTGCCAGGCCGAGGCAAAACTATAGTCTGCGGCAAGCGCAGGCTGAGCCGCCAGCGGCCACAACAGCAACCAGGCAAATTTGGTCAATTTCATCTACACCCCTAGAGTAAAAACTCTAATTCCTGAGCAAAAAGGATATCATCCTCGCTTGTCGGCCACCAGTTAACCTTGCTGCGCAGCGGCGCAAGACAGCCAAAGCCTGGCGAAACAATTGTTAAAAACTAGACAAGCTACTGGATCCTAGTCTTTTTTAAGCTGTATTGAAACTAAGGAAGGTGCGAACCTGCACCGAGGAATAGACACACATCCTAAACTAACGAATTTAGAATTACAGAATTGCACTGCACTTGGGCGTTGCCGAGAGCCTGTTGGCGCAAATTAAAGTGGCCAGCGACGAGTGTGCTTATGGGCGTGAGCCAAGGATGGTGAGCAGACCTTATCCGTGGATGAATTTGGATGCCAGCACCAAATGGTAGTGATTACTCATGACCGCATAAGCGCAAACGTCGATGCAGAATATTGACGACAACTGCCTGATTTTATCCACTATCCAGCCACGTCTATGCTCGTAACTGCGCCCCGACAGAGCATCTTCACCACACAAAAATGCCCTTCTCACGCAACGGTTAATCACGTGGTAAAAGGGCGTACTTTCAGCATCTATCAACTGGCGACGGGCAGTGGTCATAACCAACCTCGACTGAGCTTTGATGGGTATTTCAAAGCCTAGTCAAAGCTGTGTGAAACATCAAAAAGATATGGCTGTCCTGTCTTTTTTGGGCGAAACATCAAAAAGATATGGCTGTCCTGTATTTTAACCCTGTCTTTTTTTCCAATCTGAATCGCCACGGATTTTCACCTGAGCAGATAACCCAATTGAATTTGGTACCTAACGGATTTTGTCATTGAGCCGTTGCTCACTGAAAACAAACCCAAGCCAAGCCCCCTTTACCTGATAAAACAAAGCCTCGCGAGTTCGAGGCCTTGGATTCAAAACATTATTTTAATAATCAGAACATTTTTGGGGCCTTATACATATACCTCTTATCAATATAAAGCACTTTGCTTTCCATTGAGTTTGCTATCACTAGATATGACTTTTTATACTCTTTAGTCTCATTGAATCCTGCATATACCATGTACGAAAGATAATCACTATTCAATTTAATGTTCGAGCAATTTAGAGGTTTATTGTCAATCTCATAAGGCTCGTAAACCAAACTTTTACTGCCAGCTAATGCTAAAAGTTCATGCAGGCTTATAGATTCCTTGCCTACTAAGCCTAATGTTTCTCTGGCTTCTTTTTCAATTTCTGGGGGGCAAAAATCCATAGCTTCAGCCTCTGTACTATTACAACCTGTAACCATAAATAACATAGATATGATAAAAAGTTTTAATTCGACTCTCATTTATCCAGCTCCTTCTCTAACCCAATATACAGCAGGAATATACAGGACACCCTAAACACTTTACGAGCTGCAAGGAAGCTCGTTGCAGGGGGCAGTCTCTGATAAATAACGACGGATTTTTGGAAGTAGGCTCTCTGAGACGCTCACTTTCGGAGGTTCATGCAGCATTGTCCTTGCCAGGCCTGCCTGCGGCAGGCTTAAGCCTGTTTCTGCAAAGATCACAATCGATTTAGATTAATAGGGATGCATTTGCTCCAAGACTTTCTGCCGTCACAGCGGCTATCAACTTCGCCCAAGAGCAATGCAGGAACCAGCGCTAAACTCAGCTGCCGAATCAGGGATTCGACAGCATTTCTCAGGCTGTGCCGCCGACCGTCAGACGGTCCAGTTTAAGCGTTGGCTGCCCAACCCCGACCGGGACACTCTGGCCGTCTTTGCCGCAGACGCCGACGCCTTTGTCGAGTTCAAGATCTGTGCCCACCATGGAGATCTGCCCCATGGCTTCCGGGCCGTTGCCTATCAGGGTCGCGCCCTTCACCGGACTGGTGATCTCGCCGTTTTCAATCAGGTAGGCTTCAGAGGCCGAGAACACAAACTTACCCGAGGTGATATCCACCTGACCGCCACCAAAGTTGGGGGCGTAGAGGCCTTTTTTCACCGACTTGATAATATCGGTGGGCGCCGACTCTCCGGCCAGCATATAGGTGTTGGTCATCCGCGGCATAGGCAAGTGAGCGTATGATTCGCGGCGGCCATTTCCAGTGGGCTTTTGTCCCATCAGGCGGGCATTGAGTTTGTCCTGCATATAGCCCTTGAGAATGCCGTTCTCAATCAGCACTGTCTTGTGCGCCGGGGTACCTTCATCATCTATGGTCAGCGAGCCACGGCGGTTTTCCAGCGTGCCATCGTCCACCACAGTGACCAACTTGGAGGCCACCTGCTGGCCAATCTTACCGCTGAAGGCGCTACTGCCCTTACGGTTGAAGTCACCTTCCAGACCGTGGCCAACCGCTTCATGCAACAAGACTCCGGGCCAACCTGCGCCCAGAACCACAGGCATTTCACCGGCAGGGGCGTCTATCGCCTTTAGGTTGACCTGTGCCTGACGCACGGCCTCGCGGGCAAAGGCAAAACACATGGGCAGGCCGTCATCAGCGGCAGCCATCAGGGTTTGATAGTGGTGACGACCACCGCCACCGGCACCGCCCCGTTCACGGCGGCCGTTTTCTTCGAGGATCACCGAGCAGTTGAAGCGAACCAGCGGCCGGATATCCGCCGCCAGAGTACCATCGCTGGCAGCTACCAGTATCTCTTCATGCACTCCGGCCAGGCTGACCACCACTTGAATGATGCGGCTATCCAGGCTGCGGATATAGGCATCCGCTTCCTTGAGCAGGGCAATTTTACGGCCCTCTTCCAGTGCCGCTATTGGATCTTCACTCAGATACAGCGCCTTGGCGCCGCGGCGCTTCCAGGCCTGAGTTTGATAGCTGCCCCCAGTCTGGGCTATGCCTCTGGCGGCATCGGCGGCGGCAGCCAGGGCCTTGGGGGTTATCTCATCGGCGTAGGCGAAACCTGTCTTTTCACCACTGATGGCTCGGACACCGACACCGCGCTCAATATGAAAACTGCCTTCCTTGACTATGCCATCTTCCAGCACCCAGGTTTCATGACGGCTGCCCTGAAAATAGAGATCGGAAAAATCCACCTGGTGTTGGTGGATTCGCTCCAGGTAAGTTTGCAGATCGTCGAGGTGCAGTCCCTCTTGCAGTAAACTCTGTCCCACTTGGGTTAAAAATGGCATTGGGTCTCTCTCAATCCGGCCCTGTGGCCTTGTTGGTTATTTCCGCTTACCGTCGCCCAGTTGCGGCGGCAAAAATCTATTGTGTGTCTCTACGGGCATGGCGCTGCGCACCCGCGCTAACTCGGCCTTGTCCAAACATGCCTGCACCCAGCCTGTGCCTTCGGCCTTCTGCGCCAGAATGCGTCCCCAGGGGTCGACTATCATGCTCTGGCCCCAGGTCTCGCGGCTTCCTTGATTATGCTGGCCCCATTGCGCCGCCGCCAGTATAAAACACTGGGTTTCTATCGCCCTGGCTCTGAGCAACACTTCCCAGTGCGCCTCGCCTGTCACCTTGGTAAAGGCCGAGGGCAAGGCGATGATCTCGGCGCCTTGCAAACGCAGCGCCCGAAACAGATCCGGGAAACGCAGATCATAACAGATAGCCAGGCCGATGCGGCCAAAAGGGGTATCCACCACGCTTATCCGCTCACCCGGGCAAAAGGTATCGCTCTCGCGGTATTGGCCTGTACCGTCGGTCACTTCCGCGTCAAACAGATGCAGCTTGTCGTAGTCGCCGAGTACCTGCCCCTGATCATTAAACAGATAACAGCGGCTGTAAACCCGGCCATCGCCACTGGCTACCGGAATAGAGCCGGCCAGCAGGAATACCTGAAACTGGGTGGCAAGTTCGGCCAGTTGCCGTTTGAGCGGGCTTTGCCCAGGCTCACCGGCCCAGGCCAACTGCATGCTCTCATGGCCGCCAAACAGCAGGCTGCACTCGGGCAGCACCACGAGTTGGGGTTCATTATCTTGGCGGGGAAGAGTCTCAAGCTGCGAGACGATAAATTGCAGATTCTGTTCCGGCTCCCGGCAACTCTGACACTGTAGCAGACTGACTTGCATGTTCGACTTCCTGTTTCACTGGCACTTCTGTCTTGGGTTCACTCGGCGATTTGAGCGGCAGCGGCGTGACTTTATCGGCTTGAGGCAAAGATTTTTCAGCCTCAGCGCCGCCGACACCCTCTTCAACAGCCCTCACTGGGTCGCTGTTAAGCGCTTTGGCTTTGTTGTCCTTGGCTTTGTTGTCCTTGGCTTGATCACCTTGGCCTGCATCCGTGGCCGCAGGCTCATCGTCCTGCACTTGAGTCTGTCCTTTCCCAGGCGCCGACTTGGGTTGCCGTGGCAGTACAGACTCAGGGATCTCTATCTCTTTGCTCTTTCGCTCCAACTCTTCCAGCTTGGGCTCTGACATGGTGCCGGTCAAGCGGAAACGTATCTCTGAAATAATCTCAATCACGGGTTCCAGCACCTTGGTCAGGGCAAAAGCCCCCAGGCCCATGGTCCAGGCACTGGTACTGAGCAGCACAACAGTCGGCACGCTGGAGGCCAGTTGCGGCACAAAGCGAATATCATAGTTGAGGCTCTCGGTAACCAGATCGGTATAGCCGCGCACCTTCATGTTACCGGCAATGGCGTCCATCTCGGTATTGGTGGTCTTGAGCACCCCGTTCTCCAGGGTCAGATCGCCGCCAAAGGAGTTGTAATACAGGCCCTTGCCAAACACATCGGTAAAGTCCAGTGACAACTTGCGTAAAAGCGAGTCCAGACTAAAGAGAGAGAAGATCCGCGCCCCCTTGTCACTGAGCTGTTCGATATGCCCCTTGCCGAGATCGAAACGTACTTTACCGCTGAGACTCTCCAGATTAAACGCCAGCGGCGCCCCCAGCCAGTTGAGCTCGGCCTTGACCTCCAGCGGCGAGTCTTTCACGCCGGGATCCAGTCCCAAGCGAGTAGCCAACAGATCAAATTTATCTCCCTTGAGATTGAGCTCGACCTGGGTCCGGTTGTTACCATCACGGCTCAGCCATTCACCCTTGCCCTGCAAACTGGCATCGTTGCTGCTGAGCGCCAAGGTCTGGATCTGATAGCCCGTCGCCGACGGGTTAGCCTGCAACAACAAACGCCCCAGCGCCATATCCTGATAGCGGAAATCATCCACCTCCACCGCCAGCGGCGGCAGGTCACTGCCCTGAAGCAGATTGGTTTCAGGCTCGGGCTCGGATTGCGCTTTGGAATCGGGCTCAGCCGCTGCTGCCGCTATCGGATTCAGATACAGGCGCGAGGCCACCAACTTCAATCCTTGGCTGTACCAATCCGGATAGATCTCTACCCGACCGGAAAACTCCGGTGACAGTCCCTCTATCTGCCAGGCATGCTCTCCGGGGCGGGCACTGAGTTGCAACTCGGTAAAACGCTGCCCCAGTAGCTCGAGCTGTTTCACTCTGGCCTCTATCCCCTTGAGCGGAGGGAAGAAGGCCTTGTCGGCTGCAATGCTTGTAGTGCCGGCCGTGCTCTCGGTTTGAGTCTCATCCTGGGTCTTGGCCTGGGTCTTAGCTTGAGTCACGGCTTGAACTGCTGTTTGGCTCTCGCCAGCAGCCTTTTCGTCATGGTTACCACCGCCGACAAAGGCGTTGATCAGCGGCTGCCACTGGGCAAAATCCACCTCATCCAGGGCCAGCCGTAAGTGACCATCCTGCTTCTGCAACTGATCGCCGCTGCGATAGAGGCGCCCCAGCAGCAGGTCATAGTGTTTCAGGCCCTTACCTGAGTCGGCATCAAAGCCACCCCAGAATTCGGCCTTATCCCCCAGACGCACGCCCAGGGAGCTGGTCTTGTTGTCACCGAGCAGCTCGGCCTTGAGCGTCAGCGCCTGCCCAGATGCCTTTTGATAAGGCGGCGGCAACAGCAACTCTGTCTGCTTGAGATTGGCATTAACATTGGCTTGAATTCGATAGCCTATCTCATCAAAGATCAGCTTCAGATTCCCCTGCCAATCCAACGCGCCCTGATAAAAATCGCTTAAAGGATTATCCAGCTCGGACGGCAAGTTGGCGAGGTTCCACTGGCCCTTGAGCCTGGCATTGAGCCCCATATTCTGATTGACCTTGCCGGTATCGAACCCAAACTGCAACGGCTGGCCAAACAGGCTGGCACTCAAGCCTTCACCCTTGACCACCTCGTTATGAAAACTCACCTTGCCGCTGACCTTATCCAGCAACACCCCTGGCTCACGGATATAAATCGGCACCCCGGCAAACTGGACATCACCGAAGATCTGCGCCTCTTCACCGTCATAGAGCGGAATACTCAAATCCAGCTTGCCGCTGACAGGCCCCTGAACCTGCACCACATCCAGGGTGATACCGACACTGTCTCTAAGCGGCGAGCGCTGCAACACCTCGGTGGCATCCTGCCCTTGAGTCGCCAGTTGCGCCTCGACCCGCAGCAGACTCCGGTGATCCATCTTGGGGATATAGACATGGGCGCCATCGGCCGCCACATTCAACAGCTTGCCCTTGTTGACCCAGAGATCCATCCGGGCATTTTCAAATAGCGCCTTGAGACTCAAGTCGGTCACCGCCGGCCAATCCGGCTGGAAGGCATATTCGGCGTGGGTCAGATTGAACCCTGCCTGAAACACCCCGGAATGATCTTGATAGGGAAATCCGGCCAGCTCACCGTGCCAGACCACGGCGGCATCATCGCTACGACCGGCCTTAAGGGCGCCTTCCAGATAATCGGCCAGCGACTCACCCATGGCATGGCGCGGGAAATAACGCCCGGCATTGGCGGCGTTGAGTAGTTTGACCCGGGAAGACAGCGCTAGGTGTGGCTTGTCGGCCAGCAGCAAACGCATCGAGGCGTCCAGGCTGATGTCGTCATTGCCCAGATGCAGTGCCGGCAGCACCAGCGCCTGGCGCTCAAGCGAGAAGCCCAGCTCAAAGGCATCGGCGCGAAAACTGAGCGGCGCCTTGAAACCATCGCCAAAGTCCAGTTTATAGTCCTGGCTAGGCAATGCCGCGCTGAGGAAATTGTTCCGCCAACCCAGAGAAAGATCGATTGGTGTGCTGCCAGGGATGGACTCGGAAGGCTGCCAGCTAACCCGCTCCAGCGCCACTTTAGCCTGCAGGGCTCCTTCCTTGGGGCGATAGATAGCCAAAGGCCCGAGCTTGCCCTGAGGCTTGAGTTGCTGCCAGGTACGCAAGCCTTCCAAGGGCATGCCGGGAACTAGCGGTAACAGCGGCAACAAGCCATCGAGTTGCAGTTCATTGAGTTTGCCATAAAGCACCCCGGCGGTTTCCATGGCGTGAAACTCCAGCTTGGGCCAAGGCTTGTCATTGGTTGCCAGCTTGAGCTCGCTGCTGTCCAGGCGCCAGCCGTCGGCTATGGGCTGCCAGGCGATCACTCCACCGTCTATGGCAAATTTTTGTGGCTCATCTCTGAGCGACCAGCGCAGCCAGCTGGGCAACAGCTTGATCACCCCGGATTCCAGGCCACGGTTGGCAAACTCAATCCAGGCTTCCAGGTTAATCACGCCCTCCAGTGGCAGCTTGGTTTGCGGATCGTAGGGATTGGGCTGGCGCGAGGCCCACTTA
Organism: Shewanella chilikensis; assembly: GCF_037953065.1. Classification (NCBI taxonomy): domain Bacteria; kingdom Pseudomonadati; phylum Pseudomonadota; class Gammaproteobacteria; order Alteromonadales; family Shewanellaceae; genus Shewanella; species Shewanella chilikensis. Next base: position 4,050,697 of record NZ_CP149966.1, read on the forward strand.
CCTAGATCCAGCGACTGCGCCTGCAGATAGGCCTGGCCCTTGATACTATCAGGCTTGTAGCCATCGCCCTTGAGATCCAGCCTGAGAGTGAGTTGTTCGGTCGCCGTTGCCAGCTCGTCCAAATAGAGAGCGCCGCTGCCCTGATGCAACTTGCCGCTATTGCGCCAACTGAGGTCCCGCAGATGAATGGGACGATAATCATGGCTGCTGGACAGCAGTTGCACACTGGCATCGCGAATAGAAAAACGGTCCAGCTGCTCCAGCAGCAAAGCGTAGAGCCAATCGATATTGGTGGCTGGGGCAGGTTTACTTTCAGTATCAAGAGTCGCGGTCGATTTTTGCCCCAGATGATCCAGATCCAGCGCCAGTTGCACCCCGTCGAAGATCACGTCTTCCACTTGCGGGCCGGCGGTCATCAGACTCTGCCAAAAATCCAGTTTGACATCGACCTTGTCGATCATGAGTGTCACCGGCAAACGCTCCTGCGGCGGCAACACCAAGTCCTCAACCGTCAGCGCCGGGCCGAAAGCCTGCCAACGGGCCGACAGATTGCCTATCTGGACCTCGACGCCATATTCGCGCTCGACATAGTCGGCCAATTGCTGCTTGGCTTCATCCAGTTGCGGCAACAGCCCGCGGATGAGACTCACCATCAAGGCAAACAGCACCAAGGTCACGGCCAAAGTGCGCCAGCAATAGCGGCCAAGGGTTCGAGGGCAAAAAGACAGCCGCACTAGACCATCACCACATCATATTTACTCTGCACATACATGGGCTCGCAGTGAATGCGAATACGCTTGCCGATATAGACTTCGAGTTCAGCCACCAGGTGGTTCTCGTCATCGGACAGGCAGGCGTGTACCGCAGGGGCACAGTAAATCAGGAATTCATCGGCATCATAGGTGCGGTTGAGACGGATGATCTCGCGGAAGATCTCAAAGGAGACGGTATCCACTGTTTTCATCGAGCCGGTACCACGGCAGGCAGGACACTCGCCACAAAGCACATGCTCCAGGCTCTCGCGAGTGCGCTTGCGGGTCATCTCCACCAAACCCAGGCCGGAGAAACCTGAGATATTGGTCTTGACCCTGTCATTGGCCAGTGCCGTGGCCAGGCTGTTGAGCACCCTTTGTTTGTGCTCATCCTGCAGCATATCAATAAAGTCGATAATGATGATGCCGCCGAGATTACGCAGCCGCAGCTGACGGGCAATCGCCTGGGTCGCTTCCAAGTTGGTGTTGAATATGGTTTCTTCGAGGTTACGGTGGCCGACAAAAGCCCCAGTGTTAATGTCCACAGTAGTCATGGCTTCTGTCTGGTCGATGATCAAATAGCCACCGGACTTGAGTTCCACCTTACGCTCCAGCGCCCGCTGAATCTCATTCTCCACATCGTAGAGATCGAAAATCGGCGCCGGGCCACTGTAGTGTTCTATCTTATCGGCAATTTCCGGCATGAACTCCTGGGCGAAATGCAGCAGTTCCTCGAAGGTGTGGCCCGAGTCCACCTGAATGCGATCGAGCTCGGCACCGACAAAGTCCCTGACAATTCGCACCGGCAAGGCCAAGTCCTGATACAGCAGCGTGGCCTTGGGCCTTTTGCGCCGCTCGCTGACCTTGGCCCACACCCGCCGCAGGAAAGCAGCATCCTGCGCCAGTTCATCCTCACCTATGCCTTCGGCCGCGGTGCGAATAATAAAGCCGCCGTCATCGTCGACAAAAGGCAGGGTAATCTTCTTCAGCCGCGCCCGCTCCTCTTCGGAGTCTATTCGCTGGGAAACCCCCACATGGCTTGAGCCCGGCATAAACACCAGGTAACGGGAAGGCAGGGTAATGTCTGTGGTCAGCCGCGCGCCTTTGGTGCCCAGGGGGTCTTTGACCACCTGCACCATGATGTCCTGGCCCTGACGTACCAGCTCGGCAATATCACGCACCACGAAGTTGCCCTTTTCCACATCGGCAACACACTCTGTGTGCGGCACTATGTCCGAGGCATGCAGAAAGGCCGCCTTTTCCAGGCCGATATCGACGAATGCCGCCTGCATCCCGGGCAAAACCCGACTGATCTTGCCCTTGTAGATATTGCCCACCAGGCCGCGCTTCATACGCCGCTCGATATGCACTTCCTGCAGGACACCGTGTTCTACCAATGCGACTCGCGCTTCCGTGGGCGTCACATTGATCAGCAGTTCTGACCCCATCTTCCGCGGAGCCTTGCTATTGACTGTGCGACTGGTATTCACGATTTACCCTTGTTGGATGTTAATTCATTGATTTTATCGACTGGCGGGCGTTAAAGCTGCTAAAAATTCGTCAGTTTGTGTAAGCGAGCTTACAAACATCCGGCCTTGTGCAACAGCGACCGGGTTTCAGCCATGGGCAGGCCCACTACCGCCGAATAACTGCCTTCAATCTTGGCGACAAAGCTGCCACCCAGCCCCTGAATGCCATAGGCTCCCGCCTTGTCCATGGGCTCGCCCGAGGCAACATAGGCCTGAATATCGGCATCGCTCAAGTCGCAGAAGTACACCTGGGTGACCACCAGAGCCGCCTCTGTGCGCTTGCCATCGGTCAAGGCCACGGCAGTCATCACCTGATGACTGCGGCCACTCAGGCTCTTGAGCATGGCGCAGGCATCGGCCTTGTCCATGGGTTTACCCAAAATTCTGTCGCCCAATACCACTATAGTATCTGAGCCCAGCACTAGAGTATCAGACCCTTCCTGATGTTCAGGGTTCCCGCACCACAGGGCTAAACCTGCTGCAGCCTTCTCTTCGGCCAAACGGCTGACAAACTGCTCCGGGGTTTCCCCGGCTTGATGACTCTCGTCGATATCGGCGGGCAGGATCTCAAAACCAAAGTTCGGATTTCCCAGCGCCAGCTGTGCCAAAAGCTCGCGGCGTCTGGGAGAGGCTGAGGCCAAAATCAGCGGCATATTAACGTACCTTGTAGTGGCGCCTGATGCGGCGCAGTATCCAGAAGACCCAGGGCCAAATAACCAGGCTGGACAGGGAAGGCAGGAATAGCTCCATGGTGAAATGCGCCCCTGATACCACAAACTGGGCCCAGAAAATAATCAGATGATAGAAGCAGATCAAGCTGGCGATCACCAAAGACTGCTGCCACATGGGGAAGTTACGCAACTTCTGAAAGTGCAGTACCACCACATAGATCACCAGGGAAATGGCCAGTGCGCGGATCCCCAGGGTAGCCCCCAGTAGAATATCCAGTAGCACCCCCAACACCCAGGCGGTGAGAATATTGTATCTGTGGGGCAGCGCCACGGCCCAATAGATCATCACCAGCACCAACCAATCGGGGCGCCAGGCGCTGAACATTTCCGGTACCGGCATGATCTGCAGCAGCATACCCAGCAGCAGGGTCAGCCATACCGCCAAACGGCCATTGGCATTTTCCAGACTCATGATTCGGCTCCACTGTTGGCGTCGGTTGCAGCCGGCTCTTGTGACTCAGGCTTGGCGCCGGGATGGTCTTCAGGCCAGATAAGCAGCAGATAACGGATTCGGTCCAGCGCCGCCAGCGGCTGCGCCGTGACCTTGAGGTAGCTCTGGCCATCGTCCCGGGAAACCGAAATCACCCGCGCCACCGGATAACCTTCCGGGAAGCGGTTGCCAAGCCCAGAAGTCACCAGCAGATCGCCGACCTTGATGTCGGTACTCTTGGCCACGTGTCTGAGTTCTATCTCATCGAGCTCGCCTATACCGTTGGCTATCAGGCGCACATCGTTGCGGGTAATACGCACCGGCAAGCCGTGTTTGGGGTCGGAGAGCAGCAACACCCTGGCGGTGAGTTCGCTGACCTGTACCACTTGGCCGACAACCCCCTGGGCATCCACCACCGGCTGACCGACAAACACGCCGTTGCGACTGCCGTGGTTGATCACCACATAATGATGGAAGGGGTCACTGGCCACTTCCATCACCTCGGCCACCATCTTGCGCGAGTCCATATGCACCGGCGAGCCCAGCAGTTCACGTAGGCGTTGGTTTTCCTGGCGCAGGTGTTCAAAACGCTGCAGTCTTTCACTCATCAGCAGTTGCTGGCGCAAGAGTTCTTTATTTTGCTGCTCCAGCATGTCACGGGTCGCCAGACTCTGGGCAGACCAATCCAGCAGCTCACCTGGCACATTGGCCAGGTACTGTAGAGGGCTCAGTAAGGATGCCAGCGACTGTCTCGCAGGTTCGAGACGATCATTGGCAACCAGCAGGATCACCGACATGACCACTGCCAATGTCAACCTGAACTGATTTGAAATACCGCGAACAAAAATAGGCTTCATAGAAAAGCTAAGGCGGTAAGATACCGCCTGTGCTGGAAAGTATTAGTTTTCTTCTGAGAACAGGTCACCGCCGTGCATATCGATCATCTCCAGTGCTTTACCGCCGCCGCGGGCCACACAGGTAAGCGGATCTTCGGCGACCATTACAGGGATCCCGGTTTCCTGCATCAGCAGACGGTCCAGATCCCGCAGCAAGGCACCACCACCTGTGAGCACCATACCGCGCTCAGAGATGTCGGATGCCAACTCCGGAGGCGACTGCTCCAGTGCGACCATCACGGCACTGACAATGCCCGACAGCGGCTCTTGCAGCGCTTCGAGGATCTCATTGCTGTTCAGGGTAAAGCTTCTCGGTACCCCTTCGGCCAGATTACGGCCGCGCACTTCAATCTCCAGTACTTCATCGCCTGGATAAGCCGTGCCGATTGTGTGCTTGATGCGTTCGGCCGTGGCTTCACCAATCAGGCTGCCGTAGTTGCGGCGCACATAGTTGATGATGGCATCGTCAAACTTGTCACCTCCGATACGCACGGAAGAGGAGTAAACCACGCCGTTGAGCGAGATGATGGCCACTTCAGTGGTACCACCACCTATATCCACCACCATGGAGCCTGTGGCTTCGGAAACCGGCAGGCCGGCCCCTATGGCGGCCGCCATTGGCTCTTCAATCAGGTAAACCTCACGGGCGCCGGCACCCATAGCTGACTCCTTGATCGCGCGGCGTTCAACCTGAGTGGCACCTACAGGCACACACACGAGTACCCGAGGGCTTGGGCGGAAAAAGCTGTTGTTGTGCACTTGCTTGATAAAGTGCTGCAGCATCTTTTCGGTTACATAGAAGTCGGCGATAACCCCATCTTTCATTGGGCGGATGGCCTGAATATTGCCGGGGGTACGTCCCAGCATCTGCTTCGCCTCAGTACCGACTGCGGCCACGGATTTCTGCCCAGAGCTGCTTCGTTCGCCACGGATGGCGACCACGGAAGGCTCATTCAATACAATGCCTTCTTCACGAACATAAATGAGAGTGTTAGCTGTACCCAAATCGATCGACAGATCGTTAGAAAAAATGCCACGCAGCTTCTTGAACATGTAACTAGCCTGTATTCTGTGGAGTCAGAAGAAATGAAAATCAGCTAACTTTATCAATGCCTCCGGCATTCCACAAGACTCGCGGGGTTAACATTCGCTAATCCGTGAGGGTTTTTGGCATATATCTGTAAAAGCTGTCGCAATGCGCTGAGATAAAGTTGCCAAAAGCTTGGATCATGCCAATCCCTTGACATGATTTGTGTGCTTATTAAGCAAAAAAGGTTTGCACCAACATAAAGAGCCCGGCCGACAAAACTATGGTCATAGGCAGTGTCAGTACCCAGGTCAACAGAATTTGTTTAATAGTGTTTTTCTGTACTCCGGAGCCATTGGCCACCATGGTGCCGGCCACGGCCGAAGACAGGATATGGGTGGTAGATACCGGCATGCCTGTCATACTGGCGATACCGATAGAACCGGCGGCGGTCAACTGCGCGGCGATACCCTGACTGTAGGTCATGCCACCGTTACCAATTTTCTCGCCAACCGTGTGCACAATCCGGCGCCAGCCCACCATGGTGCCGCAACCCAGCGCCAGGGCAACGGCCACTATGACCCATAGCGGCGCATATTCGGTAATGGCGTTAAGCTGACCACGCCAATGTTTTAACTGACTGACTTCTGCAGCGGGCAATGGCTGCTTGGCCAATTTGCGGGTACTGTCATCGATACAAAGGATCAGCTGCCTGGCTTGCCGGCGCTGTTCCTGAGTAAGCTGTTTAACCGTATTCCCTTGCTCAAGGAGCCTATCCAGGCTTTGCATCGAAGCGATGGCCGAGTCCTGACAGCGACTGTCGGCGGCGTGCTCACCCAAGTTAGCCACCAGCTGCGGGTTGCGCTCATACAGGGCCATGATGCGCCGGTTGGCATCCTGAGCCTTATCCATATCGAAGCTTTGACTGTTCAAGTCCAGGGCAAAATAACCCGGCGCCATGCAGATAAGCACCAACATCACCAGACCTATCCCCTTCTGACCATCGTTGGAACCATGGGCGAAACTCACCCCCATGGCCGAGGCTATCAAGGTAATCCGGGCCCAGAATGGCGGGTGCTTCTTGCCATTGACCGCCATCTGCTCTGCCGGAGTGCGATGCAGTTTGGGCTTACGCCAGATACGTTTCATCACCAACAGCAAAATCGCCGCCAGAATAAAGCCCAGGGTTGGAGACAAGAGCAAGGAGAGCATGATATCTATCGCCTTGCCGGTATTGACGCCATCCAGCGGCGATTGGCCGTTGAGCCAGGCATAGGCACCACCGACACCCATGATGGAGCCGATCAGAGTGTGGGAGCTGGAGGCGGGAATACCGAAGAACCAGGTACCCAGGTTCCAGACGATGGCCGAGAACAGCAGGGAGAACACCAGCAACAGGCCTTGGGAGGAATCCATGTCCAACAAGAGCCCGACCGGCAGCAGATGCACTATGGCGTAAGCCACACCGAGCCCCCCCAGCAACACCCCGGCAAAGTTGAACAGCGCCGAGGCCAGCACTGCGCCTCTGGCCGGCATGGCATTGGTATAAATCACAGTGGCTACCGCATTGGCGGTGTCGTGGAAGCCATTGATGAACTCGTATGCCAACACAAAAAGTACAGCCAGGATCAGCCCCAAAGACCAGATCCACCCCAAACCCGCAAGCGCTTCCAACATAATTTAATCAGCCAAATACAGCAGAGGCTGTCGATTATGCTCAATGTGAGTTGAAGACAAAGTTAAATTATCTACATCTTGGCGCTTTAGTGATTTGCTTCACACTGTTGTTATTCGGCTTCAGTTAACTTCCCGCCAACTGATGATCCTGTCGTTGCCGCGATAGCGGCCAAAGAAGGCACTGGCTCTGGGGTCGCTAAGTGTGCCGTCATTGAGACCATTCCAATTCCAGTACCACTGCAACCATTCAGGCGTTTTGAGCGGCGCCGTCACCTTACCGCGATAGCCGGAGCTTCCGAGCGCACGCCACAAGAGTTCAAATTCACCGCCAAAGGCGGTGACTGTGTTGCCGCCGCTGGCGAAGCGGCTAATACTCTGCCCGGCACTGAGCGCAGGTTCATAGCGGTAACCCAGGGTGAGTTGATCCTGTTGATATTCAAGCGGCGTGTTGAACACACTGCAGTTATCCAGCTCGTTCAAACGCCAGCCACTACCATCCCAATACTCTGTCCTCGCCGCCATGCTCAAGATTTGGGTTTCCGGGCCAAAGGTATTGTCCAACAGCAAACGCCCATGACGCATCTTTTGGCTACCAAGACGCACGGCGCTGCAGTTGCCTGCCACAGAGCAGTCACCGCTGAAATCGCTTTGCATATTGCTCCCCTGCAGCTCGGCAATCTTGTCCGGATCCTGAATTTCCAGGCCTATATCCAAAAGCGGGAAAGGCCCGTCTGTTGCAACCGGGTCCTTACGGGCAAACTTGAGTTGCCCTTGGAACTCAGCCAGGCCATCCACCCAGGTATCTGAAGTGATCTCGCCCCCCGAAACCCGGCTGTCCAAGGCCACTCCGTCGAATTGATTGACTGCCTGATAATGACTGTAAGCCTTGGCAAAATCACCGACATAATTTTGGGTCACTTGCCTATCCAGTGCCAAGGCGCTGACTTTATAACTGACTTCAAATGGCTGATCCATATAACTGAAACCATTACAGGCGGGCAGCAAACTGGCTTCATCGACTCGGAAAAAAGCCGGCACAAAACGCCCGACTGGCATTTTGGTTTTGCCGCTCGGCCCCTGCCAATAAGCACTGGCCACCAAACTCGGGAAGGTCACACTGCCCTCGTAGGGCAAAGGCGCCGTGACGCCGAATTCAAACACCCCAACCTCACTGACCGCCTGAGCGAGCCGGTTATTCTCAGGCGTTTGCTGGCGCAGATGATCATACTGCTGCAGTTGCAGTTCACCGGGTTGACCTGAAGCCGGTGCAATCAACTTATGCCATAAAGAGAGACCCGCCTGTTGATAGGAAGGTGTAGTGAGGTTTTTACAGAGATCGGCATTACCATTATCCGCCCAGGCTTTGGCGCTGATGCTGAGTGGGAAATTTTCCTGCGCCCGCCGAAAAGGCGCACAGGAGGCATCCGCGGCCTGGCAGTATTGCTCGACCTCGACACAGAATCCCAACGGGAAGCTGACAAAATCATCGGCGCCGTGCATCACCAGCCCGGCATCCCCTTCGCTGGTCGTTCCAGTATAGAGGGTGTTTAACTCGACCCGACCGGCATCGGCATAATTGATATCGATTCGGCTTTGGCCTTGACTGTCGAAGGCCAGGGTCAGCGGCGTGGCGGCAGCTTGACTGCTGCCTATATCCTGCCAGCTCAGGGCGCCTGTCGGTTTCAGTTGCACCTTGGGTGAACCGACAACTGCCGACAGCGCCTCACTCCAGAACGAAAGCGTCTTGTTGGTACTGGCAAAGGCCGGTACACACTGGGCTGTGCCATCTGACTTCATCGCCTTAACAAGCACTCCCGTCTCTGGCTTGTTGGCCAGCTTATCTGCCACATCAAAGATGAAACCACTCTCGGCAAAACTCAGGCGACAGGCGACCGAACTCAAGGGACCGCTGCCACTTCGGCACAGGGTATCACTGCCGGGGCGGGTGGCCGGAGTCGAGGAGGAAACCCCCAGTGTCAGCGGCGTTTGATCAAACTTTTGCAGTTGAATTTGGGTACTGCCGCCATTGAAAGTCACCGAACTTGCCGGCAACCAACGACCGTTACTGACAGGATTCGGGCTCAAATTGGCGGTGACAGTACCAGTGAAGAGCTCTGAGCAGCTGGCATTTTTACAGGCCCTCAAGGTGATGGGTTCGGCGCGACAGGTAAAAGGCGCGCTGCTGTAATCAAACTCAAAATGATGCACCTGCTCGCCCACGGGTTTTGACTCCAGGGCACAAACCTGGAAATTGTCTATCTCATGGTTGTTGTTAGCATCACCGGTAGAGCCGGTAAGCGACAGGTAAAAATCTGTCGGCACACGGCTTTGTCCAGGAAAGTTACGGGCATTGAAAGGGCTCACCAGAGTTTGGTAACCGGCACCTGTATCTCGCTCAACAGACACCATGGCCATATTGGCCTGACGGGAATCTACAGTAATCTTATACTTGTGCCCCGGCGCAGGAGACTTAGAGCCTCGAACATCAATACCAGGACTGATAGAATCTTTCGTCCCCTTCAGGTAACGATAAGAACCTGCCTCTGAACCACGAATAGAAACAGATTGTCGAATCTCCCCCAGGCCTCCGACACGCCCTTCTGTGGGGTTGGAAAAATTTCCGTACTCATCCAGTGCCACCCCCAACCAGCCTCCGGCAAAACCCGGGGTACCATCATTACGCTGGGCATAACCCAAGGCGCCACCAAAACTGCCCGGTTGCGGCGTCACAGCCGCATCAGAAAGGATCACCGCCACACCATCACCGCCGGTACCACTCTGGGGCGACCAGGCGTAATAATCAAATTCAACTGTTACCAGGTTGCCTTCGGCCGGAAACAAGCGCTGATAGGTACTGGAGGTTGCCTGATTGCCTTGGGCAGGAGTCAAACTCAGACGCCCGCCCACTATGCTGGGCGGCATTGAATTGCCCAGCACCTTGATGGCCCAAGCATCTGCCGATAGGGAAGTCGAATTAAAATAATCTTTGAAACAATGCAGTTCCTGCGGTGGAGGATCCACTATGACTTCGTTAACTTGAGTATCACTATTCATTACCAAATGGCGACTGGTTACCCTGCCATTCACCACAGCTTTATTATTTAAGGTCACCGTACCATCGGCGTATACATAACCGTTAACTGTACTATCGCTATTCAATGTCAGGTCATTGTAGGCCACTATGGTCAATTGCCCACCCGAAGCCACGTTAATAGTCGCACCATTTAATTCTGCATTATTCGAGATAAAAATGCGGCTGTTACCTTGCACATCCAACTGGGCGCCCTTATTAAGCTGCAAGGTTTCCAGCCAATAATCCCCCGACGTTAGCGTTAACCGTGCATTGCTGCCAAGCTCCATTTTTCTTAGGCGGTATTCCGTATATACATTGGAAAAACTGCCCGAACATCCACTATAAATTGACAGTCTTCCCCACATATTTTGCATGGCACTTTGCTGAGTCAGGGTTGCACAATCAGAAATCGGGCTATTACTGGTACTCGTCTTAAATCGATTTTCGTTGGCATTAAGGTTGAAGCCACCAACACTAGAACTGGCAATCTGGCATTGCATTCGCCCACCGTTACCATCATCACACGCATCCGTAGGTGACCCGTTATTTATTGAGCAATACTTCAATGCCATCCCTTGGGTTCCATTGATTTTAGCATTGTTATATAAGGTTAGAGATGAAGTACCCTGCGCATTACAATTCCGATTGTTATTACCATGATGCCCTTGCACCACTGCTGGAAAAATTTCACTATTATCAATAACCTCGAATGACATTGCCTGAAAAGAGCAACATAAGGTGATAACCCACAACAAGTATCTATTCACGGGCTTCCACCTCCACAACCCGGCTCACTCTCAGACATTGACTGTCATCAGCCGCGCCCACACCACAACTGCCGCTCTCGCATACCGCAGTGCTGCGGATACGATACAATCTGGCACTGCCCGGGCTGGCATCCTGGCTTAAGGTCTCGCAACTGAGCTGGACATTACAGCCATGAAACCCGGTCACATCCGGCGCTGTCCAACTTGAGCCCACGGCGGCGCAACCGGCAGTGCCGCCGCTTAAGGGGAATAGCCTGGCCAGGGCCGCATCGGCGCCGCTGTTGGCAGCATTGAGCGCCCTTAAGCCCCAGACTTCCAGATTAACGCCCTCGTCGGCGTCGCCGCCAACCCGCAACAGAGTCACCGCCAACAGCGACATCACCAATATTACAAAGATGGCTATCACCAAGGCGCTGCCGCCCTGATGCTTTTGCGCATAACAGTGATAATTTCGGCTAGGGAACATTGATCACCTGCACTTGATGTTGATACTGAAACTTTTCACCGACAACAGCAAACTGCGGCTGCAACTGTACTATGGCGTTGTTAACCAGAGTCGCAGGCAGCAAACGCACCGCCGGGTTGGTGGCCATATCATTACTCAAGCCTTCAGCCATCAAGGCTCCCGTGCCCATGGTATCGGGCAGAGGCTGACCGGCATGATAACCATAGTGGCTATAACGGCGAATGCTGCCATCTGCCTGCGAAAAACAGTAGCTGACAGGTTGCCCGGCCACATAAAAGCGCTTCGCCGGTGAAGCTTCGGCAAAATTAACCGCGGCGGCAAACTGCAAGGTCAGCAGTGAGCCGTTGGCAGTGACCTTCTCTATAGCGTGACGCTTGTTGCTGCCACTGCCATAAATCTCCGCATGGGTCAGCGGGTACACCAGCAATTGTTCACCGGCCGAAACCGCCGTTGCCGGCGCAAACACTGTGGCAGTGTCCGCCTGGACATCCGGTGCCAAAGGCAATGACAGATAGCTGCCGCTGGCACTGATGGGCAGAAACTCCAAACACTGCTGCTGAGAGCTGGACTGCAACCTGAGACTGGAAGGCACGGCATTATGCAGCTCCCGGCTCAGGCGTTCCATCACGAAACGACTGCTGCCCAGCACTCTGTCGACGGCAGTAGAATCCACAAATATGCGGGTACCAAAGATAATAAAGCTGCTGACCCCCACCACCAGAATCCCCAGGATAAGGATCACAGTGACCAACTCCACCAAGGTAAAGCCCTTGGCGAAACCTTGTCCTTTGATCTTTATGAATCTCTTACCCTGCCTGCAGCGCATCAGAAATTACTCCTCAGCACGTCGTAACGGATAGCCTCGCCTGCCGGGGTGGTTACCGTGACAGTCACCAGCTTGCTGTTGGCTTGATACTGAGATACCTGGACGCTGAGGCGATAGCCTGGATAGTGTTCAAGATAATTCCGGCTGGCATTAAGCATCAGGCTCTGCTCGTTAAGACCGTGGTAATCGTCGATATCGTCAAATTGATCCCGACTCTCACCATCCGGGCCATAATCGCTAACCCGGGTACAAGTGACACCGCCCAAACCGTTACAGGCGGGCAGGCCACCATTAACGCCGCTATGTTCATCATAACGCTTGCCCCAGATTTCATTGATCACAGCCTGAGCCAACTCGGCGCTGCGCACTCTATGCAGGGTCTGCGCCGCATGATCGCTTTGGGGAAACAGCACGCTGGTCAGCAGCACCAGGGCGATACCGAGCACCAACATGCCGATCACCAGCTCTATCAGGGTGAATCCCCGCGCTTTAGCCCTCATGGATATAGCCCTCGGACTCTATGGCGATAGTCAGGGTTTCATCGGCGACCACTGAGAGGCAGGCGCCATTGCAGGCAAGGTTGGTGCGGCCCAAAGCATCAAACTGGATCTGAACACTGTCAGCGCCGTTACTTTGAAGCAGTATCCGGGTATTACGCGGCAAGCTTTCGGCGCTATTACTGCGGATAAGGGTCGCGCAATCCTGGGTCAAGTGGCTGAGTTGATAAGCGCCACTGCTGATAGTGAGTCGATAACAGCGGTCGGGATTATTGAGTGCCAACATCTGGGTCTTTTGCAGCTCGGCAATCAACTCCTGTCGCAGCGTCCAGGCACTGTAACTACTGGAGGATACCAATTTGGGCAGCACCACGACGGAAAGTATGGCCAGCAACATGATAGTCACTACCAACTCCACCAGAGTAAATCCCCGGGTGCCTGTCCCCTTGGTCACAGCCATATGATTTCCCGCCAATTCCATACTCAGTCAAGTATGGCAAATAAGCTCAATAGTTTGAATCCTGACGTAAAAAAGGCCTGCTTGGCAGGCCTTTTCAGCTACAGGCTATTAGCAGTTGGTATCCACGATCTTATATACGGGCAATGAGTTCCTGGTAGCTTCCGAATACTCAACAAAGCATTTATAAGTGTCTGAAGGCGTTGTTCCCTTACGATAAATGATCACATCAGCAGCACTGACATTGGCTGCGCTGGGAGCTGCGATAACCCATTCCCCGCTGGAGGTGGTATCTGCTTCCAGAATTTTGAGAATATTGGTTGCATCAGCCTTCACATATCCATATACAGCAGTGATATCCGCACTATCATCCCCTGTAAGATCAACATTGTCACCATTGCTACCGTCGTCTTTTTCTTTACCTTGAATAGCAGCTTTCGAATAGAGCAAGGAATTACCGCCCTGTAACGCTGCTTTCATACCAGAAAGAGTTGACTTGGTTGCATCTGATTGCAGATTCAAAAACTTAGGCGCTGCAGTGACGGCCAGTATCCCCAAAATGATAATCACCACCACTAATTCAATCAGCGTAAAACCCTGTTGTTTATTCATTTTCTATCCCTTTCAAATTAGCAATCTGTACCTGTTACCACATACTTTGGCAACGAAGTTACTGTGGCTGGGGTGTAGTTAATACGACAGGCCTCACTGCCTTTCTTACCCTTGGGGACAATAATGAAAGAAGTTTCACTGACATAGATCACCCCAAAGTCTTCAGTTGCAACGGTATCTGTTCCGGTAATAGCCTCGAAAGTATTGTCCATGGCTTTTTCCAGATTGGTTTTCACTGTGGTGGAATTGGTCGCACTATCCAAATATCCAAAATCCACAGTAACACTAATATCACTGTTACCACTCTTGCCAATGACAACACTCTCACCCGCAGTTTTACCTTGACCGGCAATAACAGCCTTGGAATACACCATGGCATTGGCCCCCTGAAGTGCCGCCTTCATTCCCTGGAGAGTGGATGCTCTGGCATCGGATTGCAGATTGATAAACTTGGGCGCTGCTACCACAGCTAAAATACCGAGAATGATGATCACCACCACCAATTCTATCAAGGTGAAACCTTGTTGTTTTCGCATAGCGCTTTCCTTTGGTTCAAAAAATACAATTCAATCAGTTGCTGAAACTCAAGACCTGGCCGGTTCCCGGGTTATAGGTAATACCCTTGGCGCCTGTGGTGTTGAGATCCGGCGCCGGTGTTGCCACGCCTGAACTTTGGTTCAGTGCCAATGATGCCACCTGATGGTAAACACAGAGATCCAGCCCGGTTATTAAAGTACCGTCAATGGCTGTAGCACTTACACCTGCACCATCCAGGGCTCTGACGGTATAACGTTGTTCTCTGGCGTCAGCGGTATAGAGCACATTCTTAGGCGCACTCTGCAGTACTGTGTTGAATACTTGCTGGCAACTGGCATCATCCATGGAAGTGGCCGAAGTATTGCCAGTGCCGGTTGGATAACCGAAACGGGTGTCCAAAGACACGGAAATACCATCGAGGAGCACTGACGTATTACGGCGACCATCAACCTCCCATTGGGAGCGTACAAAACTCACCGCCGTAGCCAGGCCACCCGTCACGCCTTCGAGGCTGGCATCCTCGGCATCATCTGTCACATTCAAAAAACGCGGAATAGCAGTTGCGGCCAGCAGGCCCAGGATAACTATTACTATCACCAACTCGATTAACGAGAAGCCTTGCATCTGTCGTTTCATCTAGGTTTCCTCCACCTGTTCGCCATGGATATTAGCAGCTCCGTTAAGATAAAAAACCATTTAGTCAATAATCTGTATTTGACGTCAAAAAAATGACCCTTCCAGTGTCCAACTGATAGCTCAAACTGTCACCGGCAGGGCTCAGATAACGGCAACTTTGATCCCGGTTGATAAACTGAGCTTGAATCACCGCCTTATCCGGTATACCTCCCAGAAGCTGCTGCCAAAGCACCTCGCAGCCTTTGTCATCCCGGCTGGGTGCCTGTGGCCAACCGGCCGGATTCATTGCCAATGGACTAGGCTGCACCTCGTGATCCAATGTTTGCCAATCCAGTTGCATCTGTTCAGGGCGCCCCAAACGCAACCACTGGGATCTCACCATAGCTATCACATTCAACATCCTATGGTGTTCAAGCTGCAGCCCTCTGGCCGATACCTTGTCCACAGCAGAAAAATAACGCATTCCCAACACCGCCAAAATAATCAACAGAATCAACAGCGCCGCCATACTGGCAAAGGTTCGCAGCAGATCTTCCTCAGCCTGATGCTGGCTTGGCATCAGCCGCCTCCCTTGACCACATTGAGCATGTCCCACATAGGCAGATAAATACCCAGGGCCAGGATTAACACAACAACTGCCACTATGCCGATCAAAATAGGTTCCAGCCTGGCGGTGAGGTTCTTGAGGTCATAATCTACCTCACCCTCATAAAAATCGGCGGCATCATTGAGTAGCTGATCTATGCGGCCGGTTTCCTCCCCAACCGCCACCATCTGCAACACCAGAGGCGTAAACAACTGACTCTGATTGGAAACCCTCAGCATGGATTCCCCCGCTTCGACCCCGCGGCGCATGTTGACGATTCTGTCGTGCATATAACTGTTATCCACGGCGTCGGCCACCAAGCTGAGCGCCTGAGTCATGGGCACCCCGGCGCTCAACATCATGGCGAAACTACGGCAATAACGAGCCAGGGTCGAGCGCTCTATGATGGAACCCACCGCCGGAATATGCAGTTTCCAACGATCCCACTGCTTTTCCCCCTGCTCGGTTTTGTGCCAATAACTCACCCCGAGTACAGTTACCACCAGCGCCACCAGCATCAAGGGCCAATAATTGACAAACAGGTTGGAGGTACCGATAAGCAACCGGGTCGCCCAGGGTAATTCGGCATCGAAGCGGGAAAACATTTCGGCGAACTTGGGGATCACCATGATATTGAGGATCACCAATGCCAGCACTACCGCCAACAGAACAAACATAGGGTAACGCATGGCAGATTTGATCCGTCTGCGGGTTTCCTGCTCCCGCTCGATATAACCGGACAACTGCAAAAAGGCATCTTCCAGTTTGCCGGTGTTTTCTCCCACATGCACCATGGAGACGAACAAGGCGTCGAACACGTCCGGATGGTGGTTCATCGCCGACGACAGCGGCCGCCCGGCGGTCAACTGCTCTGAGACATCCTGCAACGCCTCTTTCATCCGCTTTGAATGGGTGGTTTCCGCCAGCCCGGCAATGGCTCGCAGAATAGGAATGCCGGAGCGGGTCAGGGAATACATCTGCCGGGTAAAGATCTGCAGTTCATCCAGGCTGACTCTACGTTTCAGTAGGCCCTTGAGGCTAAGATCCCGGCCCGCTTTGACCTCATTGAGTTCCAGCGGGATCACGGCTCTGGCCAGCAGTTGATCGGCTGCCGCACTTTCAGAGGCGGCATCCAACTGCCCTTTTACCTGTTCACCACCGGCATCCCGGCCCCGATAGGCATAAAGCGGCATAATCAGACCTCATCCCTAGCCATCATCTCGGCCGCCAACGGCACCTGAGCTTCAGAGACATCTTCCACCAACTTGGCGACCTCTTCTATGGTTGTCAGGCCAGAATGCAAATACGCCAATGCCGATTCAGCCAGCGGGGTAAACTGCTCGCTGGCGTAAGCAGCGCGGGCAAACTCATGGGGATTACCGCTGCGCATCGCCTCTATCATGGTTTCATCCAGTTCGAGGATCTCAAATACCCCTATCCGGCCGCGATAGCCGGTGCCGGAGCAGCGCTGACACCCAGTGCCCACTCTGAGCCTGGCATCGGAAAAGTCGCGCTTGCTGATGCTCTGGAGCCAGACCCTGTCCTGCGGCGTGAGTTGATAATCTGTGGCGCAGTTCTTACACACCCGCCGCACCAGGCGCTGGGCGATAATGACCCTGAGGGCACTGGCCACCAAATAACTGGCCGCCCCCATATCAAGCAAACGCAGGGCGCTGGTAATGGCGTCATTGGTGTGCAGGGTCGAGAGCACGAAGTGACCTGTCAGGGCGCCGCGCAAGCCGATTTCGACGGTTTCCTGATCCCGCATCTCCCCCACCATTATGATGTCGGGATCCTGGCGCAAGGTGGTGCGCAGTACATTGGAAAAATCCAGGCCTATCTTATGATTGACCTGCACCTGGTTGATCCGCGGCAGTTGGTATTCCACCGGATCTTCCACAGTAATGATCTTGCTCTCAGCCTTGTTCAGTTCACTGAGAATGCCGTAAAGTGTAGTGGTCTTACCCGAACCTGTAGGGCCTGTGACCAACAACATGCCGTGGGGGCGTTTTATCTGCCGCCGTACCCGCTCAAGAATATGAGGTGGCATCCCGGTTTCATTCAGGGTCAAGAGCCCTGCCGATTGATCCAACAGCCGCATCACCACAGACTCACCGTGATAGATGGGCATGGTAGACATACGCACATCTATCTGATGGCCTTTGATTTCAATATGAAAACGGCCATCCTGGGGCAAACGTTTTTCCGAGATATCCAAGCCGGCCATCAGCTTAAGCCTGAGCACCAGCGCCGCAGCGATATTGACCTCTTTGAGCACGTTTTCCTGCAACAGACCATCCACCCGCTGGCGGATCCTGAGCGACTTGTCACCGGGTTCAATGTGAATGTCCGAGGCGCGGATCTGCACCGCATCCTCGAAAATCGACTGCAACAGCTTAACCACTGTGGTCTCGTTGTCGCTGTCGCCTTCAGTCAAACTGGCGAGATCGAACTGATCATCGGCGGCGTATTCCTCCTCCAACTTACCGGCCATCTGGGCAATGTGGCCGGTGCGGCGATAGAGGTTGTCAAAAGCATCGAACAGCTGCTGTTCCTTCACCACCGCCAGTTTCAGGCGTCTTGGCGCCAACAGCACATCCAATTCATCCAGCGCCTGCAGATCGGCAGGATCGCTCATGGCCACCAGCACGGAATCGCTATCGGCCTCAATCACCAAAGCTCGAAAACGCCGCGCCTGCACTTCAGACAAGAGGTTGACCACCTCGGCAGGAATGGGGCGCTTGCTGATATCGATAAAGGGAATATTCAACTGATGCGAGAGAAACTGCAGCAGCTGCTCCTCGCTGATAAAGTCCATGTCTATCAGGGTGCGTCCCAGCTTGCGGCCGGTTTGTTTTTGTTGTGACAGCGCGTTTTGCAGCTGCACCTCGCTGATAATCTGCTCCTGTACCAGGAGATCACCGAGGCGCATTTTCAACTTGGGTTTCACTGGCGGCCTCCTAACTGGACGAGTCGGTTTTCTATGTAGTCACGGGCATCCGAGGACAAGCCCTGGCGCTTGAGTGCTTCCTGGTAACTGGCCTTGGCGGCATCATAATCGCCACTCGCATCCTGGGCATAGGCTAGCCCCAACCACCAGCGCCCCTGAGAGGCATCCTGCTGGATCAAGCTAAGATAACTTTGTTGTACCAAGGGCCAATCCTTGAGACTTTGGCCAAGTTCCGCCTGCAGCAGCCATTTCTCGCGCCCAAGCTCGCTGCCATCGGCTATCTGTTGCAAACTGGCAAGAGCCAGAGGTAACTCGCTGCGAGCCTTCTGCACCCGGGCCAGCAACAACCAAAACACTGGTTGCTGCGGATAACTTTCGGCACCTTGACGCAGCAGTACTGCCGCCTTGTCCAACTCGCCACGGCCATAAAACAGCGCAGCCAGCTCCTGGCGGGCGTTGTGATTGGCATCATTCAAACGCAAGGCTTCGGCATAGGCCGACATTGCCTTGTCTGTCTGTCCCAGTTCCTTGGCCTGTTGTCCCTGTTGTAATTTCTTTTGCGACAGCTCTGCCGGGGTCAGAGAGACCTGAGTCACGCTCATTTTCGTCTGGCTTGGTTTAGCAGCCGCTGATCTGGATTGGGTTATCCGGCCACTCTCATTGGAGCTGGGCTTCTGCTCCAAGCCTGACTTTTCATTGCGACCCGGTGTTTTTATTTGTGCTGACTGAGATGGCTCTTGTCCAGCCTCCTGTCCGAGCGGCTCAGCCTTGGCGGCCGGAATATCACTAACGGCCTTGGTATCAAATTTCCCAGAGGCGGCACGGCTCGAATTGAAGCTGCCCGTTTCTGAGCCATAGATTTCCGGGCTTTTTGTTTCAAAAGCTGAGCCTTGAGCATTCAAGCCCGTATCAGGAGCTTTGGATTGTTCACTTGGAGCCAGGCTCTTGCTGGGAAGTTGCAGCACCGAGATCTGCGCCTCAGGATTCAAATTTAATCTATCACTGCCATCGGCAGCACTTGAGACTGCCCTCGGCTGTGGCCGATTTCGGCCCGTGGGCCCAGGCTCATAAGGCACAGTCTGCGATGGCTCTGCTCGGTCACCGCTTTGGTTTTGGTTTTGAGAAGCGCTTTGACTGCCACTTCCCAGATAACCGCCCAACCATAACCCCAGCGCCAACAAAGAGATGCCAAGCAGCGTGCCACCCAGCAGCAACCACCAGGGGTTGGCCGCCGCTTGACTGGCCTGCCCCGCCGGAACATGAGCTAAGTTGTGGGGCTGCTGGCGTTTATCCAGGTCCTTGAGCATCTGATTGACCACACTCATAGCCAGGCTCCCTTCATGGCATAAACCCCAACCGAGGCGCCGACTGAAGCAAGGAGCAGCGCTAGAGTCGACCAAAGCCAGCGCCAGTTGGAAGTACGGGAAGCATCTTCGGTATCCTTGATGGCGCCTTTGATATGCGTAGATGTTACTTGCTGTTTACCTTCACCGAAACAGAGCAGCAGCGCCTTGTGCGCCAAAATATTCACCAATCTGGGGATCCCTCTGGCGGCGATGGCAATACGCTTACTGTCTGCGGCGCTGAACAACGCCGGCCCCTGATAACCGGCCACTGCCAATCTGTGGCGCAGATAGGCATAGACTTCGTCCCGGGTCAGCGACCGCAAGCGATAGCTGAAGGTAATCCTCTGGCGTAACTGGCGAAACTCTTGCTGCGCCAAGCGCGCATCAAGCTCGGGCTGGCCGAAGATCACCACCTGCAGCAACTTGCGGCTCTCGGTTTCCAGATTGGTCAACAGCCGCAAAGCTTCAAGACTCTCATCCGGCAGAGCTTGGGCTTCATCAAGCAGCAAAACAATATTAAGCCCTTGGGCACTGAGCGCCAGCAGTTGCTGCTGAATAAGACCACTGAGTTGCTGCTGATCTTTAATATCACTCACGGCAATCCCCAGCTCCTCGGCAATCGCCAGCCTGAGTTCTGCCGGGGTCAGATAAGGATTAGGCAACCAGGCGCAGCGAAACTGCTGCGGCAGCTCGTTGAGCAGTTTGCGGCACAGCAAGGTCTTGCCGGTTCCCACCTCGCCGGTGACCTTGATAAAACCTTCACCGGTTTGCAGCGCCACCTGCAATACTTGCAAGGCCTCCACATGGGGAGCCAACCCCAGGAAAAAACCTGTATTGGGGGTCAGGGCAAAAGGCATGCTCTGCATGCCAAAGTGCTGCAGATACATAGAAGCGGTTATTCCTGTGGATACCAGCGGTCGAGCAAGCTCTGGGAACGTTGCAGTTCTTTTTGCCAGGTGCCATCAACTACCACGGTCGGCTTGAGCAAAATCACCAGCTCTGTCTTGCGCTTTAACTTACTGCGGTTGGTAAAGGCTTCACCGATAAAGGGAATATCACCCAGCAGCGGCACCTTGGATACCACTTCGGTATTCTCGCTCTTCATCAGGCCGCCAATCACTACCACATCACCGGAAAGCGCCTTGATGACAGTGTCGGACTCACGGATTTCACTCTGGGCCAAGGGCAGATCCAACGAAGAGTCACTTATCTTGATACTCTTGTTCTGCTCTTTCACATCTGTGACTGAAGGATGTACATGCAGCAAGACACTGCCGTCTTTGTCTATTTGGGGCGTCACATCCAGAGCGATTCCCGAGAAGAAGGGCGTCAACTCCACCTCAGGAGAGGTCACAGGCGTAGTGCTGGCCACTGTGGTAGAGGAAACATCCGTGACAAAGTATTCGTCACGGCCAACTTTGATCACCGCCTTCTGGTTATTGGACGCTGTCACCCTGGGGCTTGAGAGCACATCGACATCGCCTTGGGTATCGAGCAGAGTGATCAAAGCCGAAAAATCCGTACCCGTAATTTTCAACGAAGTTACACCGCCGATCACATTTGAGATTGAATCAGCAAACGTTCCTCCAGAAGTACCGAAACCCACCTCAGCTTTATGACCTCTGCGATCATAACTGCCGGTGATTCCATCCCAATTGTTATCTGCACTCCCTCCATCAGAGGCTAACCTATCCCATTGGATCCCCTGCTGATAACCATCGGAGAGGGTCACTTCGAGGATCTTGGCTTCCAGAATAACCTGCCGCTGCAGATGGCTCTCGGCGGTGGAAAGGAAACTGCGAATTTGCCGTAACTCATCCGGATTGGCTCTGACGGTTACCAAGCCGGCCTGGGGAGTGACCACCACGGAGCGGCCATCGCCACTGTTGCCCAGAATTGATTCCAGGGTCTTTTGCAACTCGCCCCAGAAATCTGTCTTGGTGCGGGAACTGATAAAGGTGCCGTTGGTGTTATTGCTGTTCTGGTTGTTGCTATTGTTATTGTTGTTATTGCCAAAACCACTGTTGTTATTGTTGTTCAGGCCATTATTGTTCTGATTGCTATTGCCGTTGTTGTTATTGTTGTCAGAGATCCTTCCCGAGCTGACCGAGGTCAGCGACAGACCGATACGCTCCATATAGAGGTAATTGACCGGGAAAGTCTCGGTTCTAAGGCCAGCGGGATAGACCCTCAAGACTCGTCCTTCCCGGCTGATCTCATAACCGTAAATATCCTGCACTACCTGCAAGGCTTCACTCAGAGTTACGCCCTTGAGCGATAAAGAGATATTGCCGCTCACTTGTGGATGCACAGCCACACTGAAGGGAGTGCCTTCCACCAAACTCGGAAAAAACACTCTGGCATCGACATCATTGGCCGAGACATCAAAACGCCGCTCTGTCTGCATAGGTGCCGCCAGCCCGGCCAAAAGACCATCGGCATTCAACTCCTGCTGCACACCGGGAGGCAAGCTGGCCGGAGGGGGCACTACTGCCCTGGCACTTTGCTGCGCCATGGAATCGCGCAGCGCCTCTTTGGAAGCTGCTGGGTTGGGCCTATCCGTGGTTTGGCAGGCCGCCAGGCCCAGAACCAACAACGGCAGCATAGAGGCGAGTCTGGTTTTCATTAATGTTTTTCCTTGCGCTCGGTAATCGCTTGAAACAGATAGAGTCGGCGGCCATCGGCCAGCAAAACACTGCCCTGATCGATACGGCTTAGCACCACACCTTGAATCCTGTCTCCCTGGCGGTAAATTTGGTTATTGATCACGGCCCGCCTGCCCTGAGGTCCATTGAGCAGACTGCTCAGTACCAAGCCCTGCCCGCCCGGCCCCTTGGCCGGAGCGATCAGCCCCTGCGCCGGCATGGTGGGGTCCCGCAAACTGGCGGCAACGAGATCCTGGCTACAGAGTAGCGCCAATAAGATTAAGCTCTTAGCTGGATGATGCCACACTGATAAAGTCCTCATTGATGCTGAGCGTGTATAACTCAAGTTGCACACTGGCCTTGGGATACTCAGACACCCGGTAATCCAGGCGCTTCCAATAAAGCTTGTCCGGCATCTTTTCCACCGCCTGTACAAACTTGAGCACGGCGAAATAGTCACCTTCCAGCTCCAGCACTATGCCGTGGCTATAAAGATTCATCTGCTGCTCATCGGCTTTGCCTACCACCAGCAAAGGTGTTGGGGCGACAGACTTGAAGCCGGTCAACTGTATTCCCTGCACCCGTTCCAGCAAGGCGGTAAGCAATGACGGCATATAACTGGCGGGCACCATGTCAACCATCTGGCTGTCCAGCTGTTGATCCAGCGTAGCGATATCACGATTCACTTGCGCCAAATTTGCCTTGAGCGCCGTATCCGGATCTTCCGCCAGGCGTTGACGATAGAGCGCCAGCTGTTGCTGGCTGAGCTTGATGCTACTCTGGCCAGCATGCAGCCGTTGCAGATTGCTCTGGCGCTCCAGCCAGAAAGACTCCAGCGGCAGATACAGCAGCAATAGCAGCAACAACAGGCTGACTCCCGCCACCATGCCTCTTTCTCTTTGACTCAAACCATCAAAGGCTTGGCCCAGACGCCGAAGGAAATTCATTTCTTCACCTCCAGGGCTTCACTGGTCAGAACGAAGGCCAATGGCTGGCCTGGCTCCCGAGCCATGGTCATGGAAGCAAACGAGCGCCCTCTCAGACTCTCTGTTTGTTTGAGCTTGTCTATCCAACGCGGCAGACTCTGCGGATATTGGCCGAAACCTTCAAACGCCAATTTGCCTTCTTCCAGCTTGATGCGACTCAGCCACACACTGCCATCGGACACTTGAGCCAACTCCTGCAGCACAGGCGCAAAGCCCTTGGAGGTCATGCGCTCCCGCTGCCCAAGTTCGGTCAGCAGTAACCCCTTGAGCTCCCGCTCCTGAGTACGGCGCTCCAGCTCAACGACCAGCTCGGCACTAGGGCGACGCTTGGCCAATTCGGCTTCCAGTTGTTGTTTTTCGCTCTCCAAGGCCTGGCGCTGCGACTCGACCTCAAGCAACTGCCTGGACACTTGCGTTTGCTGCCACCATCCCAAGCCGATAAGCGAAAGCCCCAGTAACAAGAGCACACCTGCAATAGCCAACAAACGGGCGAAACTGAGCCTTAACCTGGGGGGCAAGAGAGAAGGCGAATAGAGATTGACCCGGGTCTTGCTCATTTACTCCCCCGCTCAAGTTCCTGATAGCTGAGTTCAGCCATTTTCATGCCGACATCCATGCCATCTACCGGACGCACCTGCTGGTTGAAATTACGGGACACAAGTTGCGCCAAGGCATAGGTTTGCCCCTGAACCATAATGTCAATCGAGGCCACCGGCGCTTGCCGAAGCTGACTTTCAAAAAAGTCCATCGAGCGCTGGATCTCCAGGCTAAGGGTATCGGCAACGCCGAACCCCAAGGATTCGGCATCGGTCTGATGCAATTCGGCAAATCCGCGGATACGCCGCTGCATATAGAGCTCACCCTCGCGTACCACAGTGAGTAATAACTCCTGTCCAGGCACTTGGCTTATCACCAGCCTGGCTAAAGGGTCTTGGTTAAAGAGGTTAGTGGGCAGTAACTCTTCGATGCTTATCCCCACCAACTGCATACCGGCCTTATCGATTTCCTGGGCCAAGGTAGACAAGCGACTGTGGGAACAGACGACAACATTGAGTTTGTCACTGCTTTTAATCGGCGATTCAAAGTAATCCAAATGGATATCGGTTGGCGGCGTGCTGACCATATCCTTGACCGCCCACACCAATGCCTGAGCCATCTCATCGGCTTCAACCTTGGGCCGGTCGGCACTCAAAAGCTGATAGCGACCAAAACCTAAAGTCAATTGTAATTTTGAAGGGCCAAAATCGGCATAAACCGAGGAAAACAGTGAGTTCCAATCATCTTTGTGCAGTGGATAGCAGTGACAAAGGGCTCTTTGATCGTCATTTTCCGGGCGAAAGACCCAGGCGTGATTGGCCGCGAGGAACACCCCGGTATTGCTACCGGATTGAGGCGCGCCAAAGTTGAAAAGACGACTGATGAATGACTTGTTCGTCATAAGAAACCCTGAGTCCCTGTGAAAACGGCAGCGTTTATCGTACCCATAAGGTTATGAACTTGCTGCCAATTTAAAGTTAAGTCAATATTTTGGCATGTTCATTCTAAACACTAATCAATTCATTTTATAGGCAAATATTATTAAACTGAGAGCTGCCCTAAAGATAGGCTCAGCAAAGTCGGCAAACAAGTCCAGCCTGTAGTAACCCGGAACTCTTTCTTGATCAGGCTGTTGCCGGCATAGGCTCGCTGAACCAGCTACCCTGAGCGGCGCTGACGCCGAGTATTCTCAGTGTCTGCCACTCTTCAAACAACTCCACCCCCTCGGCGCAAACCTGCACTTCGGTACGGTAGAGTCCACCTATCAAGCTACGAACAAACAGTTGGTTTTCGGGTCGTAAATGGATCTGCCGCACTATGGATCTGTGCAGCTTAATCAGTTGGAAACCTGTGTCCTGAATATATTGGGTGCTGATCACCTGCTGGCCCACATGATCGACGCACAGGCGCGCCCCCATCTTGCGGATCATCTGTAACCTGGAGGCGATTTTCTCCTGATTGGGCGCCGCGATATCCTCACTGACCTCGAAGATCAACCTACCGGTCAGGTCCCGGTATTCCAGCAAGGTGGTACGCAACCAGCGAATAAAGGCGCGGCTCATCAGCGAATCCAGGCTCAGGTTGATGCTGAAACAAACCTTCTTGTCCGGCTCACTCGGCAGCAACTCAAATAAGACTCTTTCCAGAGTCTGGCGCTCAATTTGCGGCATCAGGCCACATTTAACCGCCATAGGCAAAAATAGGGTCGCTCGCACCAGATTACCTTCGGGATCCCTGGCTCGGGTAAACACCTCTCTATGGTGCAGCTTGCCGTCACAATCCATCACGGGCTGGGTATAAGCCAGAAATCGCTTATTGACCAAGGCCATTTCCAGAAAGCTGCGCCAGCGTACCGAGCCCTTGGCGAACTCCTGATCCACCGCGCCCTTATCATACATAAACCAGGTATTGATCCCCTGCAGCTGCGCTGCTCTAAGGGCCATTTCCGCCTCTTCCAGCAGTTGCTGATGGCCATCACCCACCTTGAAATAAGCGCCGCCGAGATGATAGAAGTTGTCGGCATTGTCCAGCTTGGGCAATACCTGGCTTTGGCAGACTTTTAACAAGCGGATCGCCAGTTGATCGGCCTCCGCCAGGGAGATTTGGGTCACCACTATTGCAAACTGGTTATGGGAGCGGCGGGCAAAGAAACTGTTGGGCTGAGACTGCAGGATCTGGCTGATACCGTTGACGTTTTGTCTGAGCAGTTCCAGCGTCAGACTGTCCCCCAGCTTTTGTTGCAGCAGATCCAGATCCTCCAGCTCCAACAGATAGAGCACCCCATGGGCTATCATGCCCTGCTCATTGCTCAGGGCATCGAGGCGATTCTTGAGAAACAGACGGTTACCTATACGGGTGTCGGGATCCAGGAAGGTATTACTGCGAATAAACTTGTCGAACCTGGCACGTTCTTTCTGGGCATCGGCCAGTTCTTCCAGCAAACGGCTGAGGGCACGGTTAATCAACCTGGGTTTACCCTTGCCCGGCATCGCCAGTGCTTTTTCGTGCTCACCCAGGAGAATCAAACGGCTGCGCTGCGCCAGCTCTTCAATCCCCTCCAATTGCCGCGAATACCAGAGATAGCCAAAGCGAACAAACGCCAGTACGGCCCCGACGCCAAGTAGAATGATCAAGACTTCGTACCAACCTGGCCTGTGCTGGGAAAACGGCTGCGGCAGTTCCAGCTCCATGCGAAACTCAGGGTTGCTCTTCAACGAAGATTGATAGCGCACCAGGTTTTCTGTAGCGATATTGCCTTTATATTCAAATAGTAATTTATCATGATGCCAGAGCTTAAAACTGGCGGCATTGTAGGCAATCAACATGGGTGGCAGCCAGGACTCCAGCTCCCAGTTACTGCCGGAATGGTATTGATTGGCCAGCATGGTTTCCAGCTCCGTGACTTTCTGTTGCTGGAACTTGTAGGTCAGTTGCAGAAAACTCATCATGGCGCAGAGCAGAAACACAAATGCCACTATCGTCAGCGATAAGAGCCAAAAACTGGTGAGCTTTTTTGTGAGAATACGGGTGAGTTTCATTGAGGGCGATCCTGCCAGTCTTCTTATTCTTCTTGGGGTGAGCCGCCTCACTGCGGGAACTCAGTCTGCTGATTATTCAGCAGCCATACGCAAAAGGCAACCAACAAGCAGCATAGACCAGAAAATGTCCCAACAGTCTTGCAAAAACAACAAAGGGGCCAACAAGGCCCCTTTGGAATAAAACTGCTATCAGACTTCCGGGTATTGCGGCAAAGTGTCTATCTGAGCCACCCCAGAGTCGATTGCGGCTTGGGCCACAGCCTTGGCGACTTTAGGCAGCAATCTTGGGTCCATCGGCTTGGGCAACACATACTGAGGGCCAAAGCTCAACTCGCTGACATTGGGGTAAGCCGCCAACACAGATTCAGGCACAGGCTCCTTGGCCAGTTCGGCAATGGCATAAACCGCGGCTATTTTCATCTCATCATTGATGCGGCTGGCACGCACATCCAGGGCGCCACGGAAGATGAATGGGAAACAGAGCACATTGTTGACCTGGTTGGGATAGTCGCTGCGACCGGTTCCCATGATCAGATCCTTACGTATCTCATGGGCCAGCTCAGGCTTGATCTCAGGATCCGGGTTGGAGCAGGCGAAGATCACCGGCTTCTCGGCCATCATGGCCACTTCCTCGGCGCCGAGAACGTCAGGGCCGGAAAGGCCCAGGAACACATCGGCGCCCTTGATCACATCCTGCAGCGTGCGCTTGTCTGTATTGTTGGCAAACAGTGCCTTGTACTCGTTGAGATCTTCACGGCGGGTATGAATCACACCTTTTCTATCCAACATGTAGACATTTTCACGCTGGGCACCACACTTGACCAACATGCTCATACAGGCGATGGCCGCTGCGCCTGCACCCATACAGACAAACACAGCCTCTTCCAGCTTCTTGCCCTGGATCTCGAGGGCATTGATCATCCCGGCGGCTGTCACAATTGCCGTGCCGTGCTGGTCGTCGTGAAACACAGGAACCTGGCAGCGCTCGATCAGCTCACGTTCAATTTCGAAGCACTCGGGCGCCTTGATATCTTCCAGGTTGATACCGCCAAAGGAGTCGGCAATCGCTTCAACAGTATGAATAAACTCTTCAGCTGTGCGGTGTTTTACTTCGATATCTGTGGCGTCGATATTGGCAAAGTGCTTGAACAGCAAAGCCTTTCCTTCCATTACCGGCTTGGATGGCAAGGGGCCGAGGTTACCCAGTCCCAGAATGGCAGTACCGTTGGAGATCACAGCAACCGTGTTGCCCTTGTTGGTGTATCTGTACGCATTGGCAGGATTGGAAGCGATTTCACGTACCGGCTCTGCCACTCCAGGGCTGTAGGCCAGAGCCAAATCCATACTGGTCTCGGCAGGCTTGGTCAGCATCACTGCGGTTTTGCCTGGAACGGGGAACTCATGGTAATCGAGCGCTTTTTGACGGAAATCTGTCATTTTAAAATCCTGAAATGCGGAATGATATTAAGTAAAAACCGTACAAACACAGGTCTGGATCACTGCAAAATTCCTTTCACAGTGACTCAAATCACAAGGCGCTAAAGATACGCGAAAAGGCACGAGTTTAAAACAGTGGATGGCAAATTTTCCACTTAAGTCAGGTATTTTGCTTCTAAGGGGGATTTTCCAAACTTATCTGTGAAGGATGGCTGACGATAATCTGCCACTTTTTGTAGGAAAAATACAACTTACCCCGCACTACAACGGCTCTTTTGAGCGAGTTCAACGCTAAAACCTTGCTAAAATTACCAGATCCGGCCTGAGGTATGCCAACATAGAAGTTATCGTCCAGAATAAGCCACAAATACTGTCCCTTTCTTTCAAAATCCGTCACTACACCTCTGACCAGCCGGTAGTGATTTAAATCCTGTTGGCCGATAACCGAAGTCGCCTTGGGCGCATAGTCGTCAAACTGCCACAAGCCTGCATTCTGAGTGCGCGCTTGCTGCTCCATCTCGGCAAAGCATTCCCAAAATGGATGTTCCTGATAGACCCTGGCCATCGCAAAACCCTGTTGCAGCAACGCCTGCTGCAACAATAAACCATCCGCAGTAAAAACATAGGCCAAGGTGCGACCATAGGGATCCAGCTTGGTAGGACCAAACATCAGCGCCAGCTCATCCCCCACTTTGAGCTTAGAGGCTACAAAGGCCCTGGCCTCCAGACTGTAGCGCTGGGAGAGACTGGGATACTGATGATCTATCTCGGGGGCATTGACACCTATCAAGCGTATCAGGCGGCCATCTTTGAGTGTGAGGGTATCGCCATCATTGATATAGGCGAGTGTGACCTTTTCGCTGGCTGTATAGGGAATGCACAAGTTGTCGGCTGTGCTGGCCTGCGCCAATCCCAAAGACAGCAGAGTGCCCAGCAACAACAAGCCGTTTATCAAGCCTGCGCCTATGCGATTAAGGTTCCTTAGAGATATCATAGCGCCTCCCTTGGCAGTGTTTTTTCTTGGCCGCCCTGACTAACAGCGCAAAATCCTTTTTCACTGTTAACTATGTATCCTAGCCCCGGGTCAGGGTGATATCCGAAACATAGCCGTGAGCGCAGTTTTGTAAGGCGTTACTTAGCATGGCTGCCGCTTCATCGGCCGTCATAAAACTCGATGTATCCACCAACTTACCGCTGCTGGGCCAAAAACCGGTTGCCATTCCACCGGGGTAGACGGCTATCAGCTTTATCTTGCTGCCCTTGAGCTCCAAGCGCAGAGACTCCAGCATGCCTCTGACGGCCCACTTTACCGCACAGTAACTGCTCTCTCCGGCCTTGGGTTGCAGCGCCGCGGTAGACATGACAATCACCAGTGTCATGCTCTCTTGCCGCCAACGAGCCAGCATGGCTCTAAGCAGCAACAGGGTGGACAGGAGATTATTGTCGATAAGGCTCTTTATCTCGGCCGGTGACTGAGTTTCCAGGTTACCGAAGCGACCACTGCCGGCACAGTGCAACAACATTTCAGGGGCCTCGCCCAAAGTATCTAGCAGAGCCTCAATCGCGCTCGGATTGGTTAAATCTGTTGTTTGACAACTGACTCCTGGCAACTCTGCCGCCAGTTGTTGCAACCTCTGTTCGTTGCGGCCGGTTAACAACAAGGACTCACCTTCAGTATGATAGCGCCTCGCTAGCGCTGCCCCCAAGCCACTGCTGGCCCCTGTGATCAATTTCATTTGCTTTGCTCTCCGACTTCAGATGGGGATTGCGGCAGAGGCCGATAGGTTTGGCTTTGCCAGTCAAATTGATAGGTCTTGCCCTGCCATTGATACAAGGTACGATTACCTTCTTGTATCACCCTGGCGTTAGCCGGCAGACTGGCGCGACTCCCTGTGTCGGCCAAGGTTTCGAAGTGAGTCGTGACTCGCTGCGGTGGCGCAACCACCACAGGTTCCGGCTTGGGTTGCCTGCGATATACATAGGGGCGCTGCCAGCGATCTCTGTACCAAGGATCATCCCACTGCCAACGATTCCATGGGTCGTAGCGCCAGGGCGATAGCCAGGGATTGTTAACGCCCCAATACAGCCCCCAATGACTTCGTGAGCCATGGTTATGGTGGCGATTATAATCTTCTCTATGAATATCGCCCTGATAGTGGCGCTCGGCATGGGAGTTATCCCAAGCAGCAGCCACCTGTGGCAAACTCATCAGTATCAGACTCAGGAAAATTGCTCGCTTCATATAGCCTCCAGGCTTCAAGGCCCGCAGCTTTCATGCTACTACGGCTGACTCCCGGATTCACCAGAGAATCACAGGATAAACGAAGATGACTCAGCGTGCATTCAGCCAAGGGTTAGCTGTTTGTCTCTAGCCACGGCAACTATCTCAGGGAAGATCCGACTTCGACAAGCCCCAGACATGCCTGCAGTCAGATACCTTGACCGCCGATTGCTGTGCAAGCCAAAGTGCCTTGAGGAGTTATTCGCACCTTCCTTAGCAGTTAACCGTTGCCGGGATTAATGCTATAGTGCGCGCCATTAATGCATTCGGAAGCGAGGCTATTTCCACATGAGTTTTAAGGATTTACGCAGTTTTATCGATCACCTCGAGAGTCAGGGTGAGCTCAAGCGTATCAGCTATCCGGTTGATCCTTATCTTGAAATGACCGAAATAGCCGATCGGGTGCTGCGCGCCGGTGGCCCGGCACTGTTGTTTGAAAACCCCAAGGGCAAACAGATGCCTGTGCTGGTTAACCTCTTCGGTACGCCGAAGCGGGTCGCCATGGCCCTGGGCAAGGATGATCCCATGGCGCTGCGGGACGTGGGCGAACTGCTGGCGTTTCTCAAGGAGCCAGAGCCACCCAGGGGCTTCAAGGATGCCATTGCCAAGATCCCCATGTTCAAACAAGCGCTGAACATGCCACCCAAGACAGTGCGTAACGCCCCATGCCAAGAGGTGGTGTTGCAAGGCGATCAGGTCGACCTGACCGCCCTGCCCATTCAGCACTGCTGGCCCGGCGATGTTGCACCACTGGTAACCTGGGGTTTGACCATCACCAAAGGGCCGAGACAGAAACGCCAGAATCTGGGGATCTACCGCCAGCAACTGCTCGGCAAGAACAAGCTGATCATGCGTTGGTTGTCACACAGAGGCGGGGCGTTGGACTTTGCCGACTTCAAGCAGCAGCACCCAGGTGAAAAATATCCTGTGGTAGTTGCTCTGGGCAGCGACCCAGTCACCATTCTCGGCGCCGTCACGCCAGTGCCCGATGCCATGAGCGAATATGCTTTTGCCGGACTGCTGCGTGGTGAGCGCACCGAAGTGGTCAAGGCCTTGAGTTGCGATCTGGAAGTGCCGGCCACCAGTGAGATCATTCTCGAAGGTTATATCGATCCCGAAGAGATGGCGGTGGAAGGCCCCTACGGTGACCACACAGGTTATTACAATGAAACCGACAGTTTTCCTGTGTTTACCGTGACCCATATCAGTCACAGAAAAGACGCCATCTACCACAGCACCTACACGGGAAGGCCACCGGATGAACCGGCTATGCTCGGGGTAGCGCTCAATGAGGTCTTCGTTCCTATCCTGCGCAAGCAGTATCCGGAAATAGTCGACTTTTACCTGCCGCCGGAGGGTTGTTCCTACCGGATGGCGGTGATCTCCATCCGCAAACAATATCCCGGCCATGCCAAGCGGGTGATGATGGGAGCCTGGTCTTTCCTGCGTCAGTTTATGTATACCAAGTTTATTGTCATAGTCGACGAAGACGTGAATTGCCGCGACTGGCAGGACGTTATCTGGGCCATAACCACCCGGATGGATCCCAGCCGCGACACTGTGATGATAGACAACACCCCCATTGACTATCTGGATTTCGCTTCGCCCGTGGCGGGACTGGGATCCAAAATGGGCCTGGATGCCACCAATAAGTGGGAAGGTGAGACCAACCGCGAATGGGGTACCCCAATAGTGATGGACCAAGAGGTTAAACAGCGGGTGGACGAGATTTGGGAACAGTTGGGCATAGAAGACCAAGCGACCCTATAATTCGCAATAACTGCGTTAGCCATTATGAAAATAAGCCTTCAACAGAGAGGTAAAAAGGAAGTTCAATGAATAGCATCCGCTGTAAGATAGAGAAAGTTGCCCCATTCAATGACGCTGTGTACCAGGTATTGCTGCGCCCCGAAAAACCGCTGGAATTCAAGGCTGGTCAGTACCTGTGCGTGGTAATGGGTGAGAAAGACAAGCGTCCCTTCTCCATAGCTTCGGCTCCCGGCAGCGAACTCATAGAACTTCACATAGGCGCAGCCGTCAGCGAGAGCTATCCCATGCAAGTGGTCGAGCGGCTGAGAAACAACAGCCATATCGATATCGAAGCTCCGGGCGGCGAAGCCTTCCTCAGACACCAGAGTGTCAGGCCCAGACTGCTGGTTGCCGGTGGTACAGGCTTCTCCTATATCAAGAGCCTGGTAGAGCAGCAAATCGCCCTGGGGCAAAAGGTTGAAACCCTGCTCTATTGGGGCTGCCGCAATCCTGAAGCCATGTACTACGAAACCATCGCCAGAGAGTGGCATCAAGCACACCCTTGGTTGCATTTCGTGCCAGTAGTAGAACAGGCCGATGCCGACTGGCAGGGGAAACAGGCCAATCTACTGTCGCAGATACGCTCGGACTTTGTCAGCCTGGTGGGCTATGACATCTATATCGCCGGTCGTTTCGACATGGTCGGCGCTGCGCGAGAGCTGTTCCGCGAGATGGGACTGGATGAAGCCCACCTCTACGGCGATGCCTTCGCCTTTATCAAATAACTGTCTTCATCTTTATTCAATAGTGGTCGCAGCATGCGGCCGCTATTTTTGCCACTATTAATGTGTGTCAGCTCTCATCCACCGGGGTGCACAGTCCAAGCGCTCTGACATAGAATAAACAGATACACAGAAACCCCGGACACAATGGAGTTCCCATGAGTCATCCTCAAGTCACATCACTGAAACTGAAGCGTAAATCCAAACTGCTCGAGATAGGCTTCGATGATGGCAGTCAGTATCAGCTGAGCTGCGAATTTCTGCGGGTTCACTCTCCGTCGGCCGAAGTACACGGCCATGGCAACCCCAAGCTGGTGACTCACAAAAAAGAGGTCAACATCAGCGCCATTGAGCCGGTCGGCAATTATGCGGTTAAGCTGGTGTTCGATGACGGCCATGATACCGGCCTCTATTCCTGGCAGATACTGCACCAGCTCTGCACCCAACAAACTGAACTCTGGGAACAGTATCTGGCGCGGCTGCGTGCCGAAAAGGGCAGCCGTGAAGCCCTTATCAGCATGAATATCAAATATAACTGAGTAAAGTACGACCAAGTTATGCGATGACCTATTCGTACCTTTGCTAGCGGATCAGCGAGCCCAAAGGCAGCCCGCTGAGTGCCCTGGCATCCTGCTTGGAAAACCAGGTGTCGGGTAATGTCACCTGCTGCCACAGCTCCCGGCACAGCGATTGACTGTCCTGCCAATTGCCGGCCAACAGCCAAGGCACCAGCAGATCGCCCACATCCGGGTAGTTAATCGGCTCAGGGCTACCCCGTTTGAGCCAACGTTTCACCGTTTGCGGCTCCAGCGTCATCATGCTGTCGGCCGCGGCCAGCAACTCCAGGGCGGCCACATTCGACAGCTGTTCAAACTGCCCAAGCAAGGGTTTAACCAAGAGCTTTTTACCCAGGGTCAGGGCTTCACTGGCCAGTTCAAATCCGGCATTGGCTATCACACCACCGCAGCTGGCGAGGTCGGCCTTAAAGCCTTCACGATCAAAACCATGCCACAGAATATGCTCAGGTAAAGCAACTGGCGCCGCTTGGCTGTGATACACCATAAAACGATAGTCATTAAAAGGAAGTAACAATTCGGCAATAGCTTGTGGGCTCTCAAACGGCAGATATACCAGAATATCGTGTGAATGTTCCACGGCGCAGCGACTGACATCGACAAAGGGCGGCAAAATTGGGTAACCAAAATGATGCCAGTGACACCCCAATGCCTGATCCACAGGGGCAAAGTTCTCCAGCAACCAGTTATTGAACCAGGAGTTTCCCACCTTGGGCACAGGGTATCTGAGAGAAGCTTGATGGCTAATGCTTATGCTGGGCACCCCCTGGCGCCTGGCAGCCCAGGCCGAAACCGGCTCAAAATCATTGAGCAAGAGATCATAACCACTGAGGTCCAACTCGCGAATGTCCCGCCAAAGTGCTAGAGCAGAGTTATTCATCAGCGTCTTGGGGATGCTGACCTGTCCCTTTTGAGTAATAAAAGTCAGCCCGGCACAGACCCGGTAATCACCGAAGGCCTGCATATCAAAAAACTGCTGCGGCTGGCGACCACTGAATAAATAGTCAACCTGAATATCGTGCTTTGCCAAGGCTTTGGCTACTACCCTGGCGCGACTCAAATGGCCATTCCCTGTGCCCTGAACACCGTAAAGTATCCGCATTGATAGTCCTTATATCCAAACTACTGCTATGAGAGTGGCACTGCTGCCCAAAAGGGCACCCGCCAGGATGTCGAGAGGGTAGTGAACGCCGAGAAACACCCTGGAAACCCCAACCAGAGCAGCCCAGATAAATACCGGCACTGCCAGCTGTGGGTAAATTTGCCATACCGCACTGGCGAACACGAAGGCACCCGCCGTATGGCCGGACGGCAGACTGAATTTGTCAGAGGGCTCAAAGCTGGCCCTGAAGCCCACCAGAACCTGATGACATGGGCGTTTACGGCGAATGGCATTTTTCAGCAGCAGATACAAAGGCAATTCCACAGCGTACGCCAACAGCAACAAGGCGAAAAAACGCGGCCCATCCTGCTCCAATAACATGAGCAGCGCCAGACACAGGTAAAGCGGGCCATTACCCGATGCAGAAAACTTGAGGGCACAGGCTTCCAGATCATGTTTGCGGCCAAATTGTGTCAGCGCGCGAAAGGTTCGAAGATCGAGTTCAGCGAGGTATGTAAACATGGCTGAGGCTCCTTCTGTGGACAGTAAGGAGCCGGGGCAAGGGCTCCAATCTGTGTAGCAGTAAAGAGCCTAGTCAAGGGGTGTGACGGGCAGGTGACACCTGCCCTAAGCTTTTATGACATCAGGCAGTGATTGCCGCCCGGCCACGATAGATTTTGATCAAATGATAAACGTTGATACAAGCCACAAAGGCGTTCATTCCCGCTACCGGCCAGGCAGAAATGGCCGCACCGTAAATCACGAACAGGGTACAACCGGTAAAGTTGATCCAACGCAGCCAGATAATATCCTTCATCATCAGAGAAATGGCCACCATGATGGAGGCAAAATAGCCAATGATTTCAATTGTGTTAAGAGCTTCCATAAGGCACCTCGTTCAGGCCCTCTGCCGTCCATAAGCCTGACGGGGGATCCGTGCCCCTAAAGCAGGTTAAAGTTAAGTAAGTTTGGATGGTACTTATATTAACAAAAGCCACAGCACATTTGTAATAAAAATACGTTATTTAATGACTCACATCAAAAAATGGTGCACATTTATACACTAGCTACGAAATATTACCACACAAATGTTAACAAAAAGAAAATCCAGCAATACCGTGATTGATAACACTTTTCTTTTCAAGAATCCCTTATATACTGGCACTTAGTGCGTTATCCCGCGGTCTTGTCAGACCCTGCGGTTCAACAGGAGTGTAAATATGGAATACAACACCTCAGAACTTTGTGACATGTACTTGGATGTTGTCGATGTCGTCGAGCCTATGTTCAGCAACTACGGCGGTTGTAGTTCATTTGGCGGCTCCATTAGCACCATCAAGTGTTTCGAAGACAACGGCCTCATTCTCGATGTATTGCAGGACGATGGCGAAGGAAAGGTTCTGCTGGTAGACGGCGGTGGTTCTCTGCGCCGAGCGCTGATCGATGCCTCGATTGCCGAGGTTGCAGTCAACAACAACTGGGAAGGCATTATCGTTTACGGTAGCGTGCGCGATGTCGATGCCCTCGAAGAGCTGGATATAGGTATCCAGGCTCTAGCCTCCATTCCTGTTGGTGCCGATGGCAATGCCATTGGTGAAGTGGACATCCCAGTGAACTTCGGTGGTGTTACCTTCCTTCCAGGCGATCATATCTACGCCGATAACACAGGGGTAATTCTATCTCCAGAACCCTTGGATATCGACTGATATTCACTGTTGAACTAAAGCCGGCTTCTGCCGGCTTTTTTGTTGCCTTTTGCTCAGCCTCAGCCAGAATAGAGGCTATTCTTGCCCCGTCAGAGAAAGGGATACTCTATGGAACTGCCGCTCTCCCCCATCACGCAAGCCAAGCTGGCCCAATCTTTCAGCCCAAGAGAAGGTGAAACCCGTCTGGGTCAGAAAGTGCGCCTGCTGCCAGGCGCGGCAAGCTATATGGATGCGTTGACCCAGGCCAAAGCCGCAGGCGCCCGTTTTGCCATTATCGGAATCAAGGAGGACCTTGGGCCCAGAGCTAATCTGGGACAAGGCGGTGCCAACCAGGCCTTTGACGCCATGTTGCCGGCACTGCTTAATCTGCAGTCCAACCGCTTTCTCAGTGGTGAAGAATGCCTGCTGCTGGGGGAAATCACCCCGGTTGCCAATGCTGCCAATGATTGTCAGCAACTCAGACAAGAGGTGGAGTCTCTGGATCAGCAGGTCATCGAAGCCCTGACTCCGGTTTTTGCCGCCGGGCTTGAGCCCATCGTCATCGGCGGTGGCCACAACAACGCCTTTGGCTTACTCAGCGCCGCCCGGGCGGCATTATCCAAGCCGCTGGCGGCGGTCAATCTGGATCCTCATTCAGACTTCAGGTTGCGTGAAGGCCGCCACAGTGGCAACGGTTTCAGTTATGCCGCGGCCAACGGCTCTCTGGGGCATTATCACGTGCTCGGGCTGCATGAACTGAAAAACAGTGAAGCCAACCTGGAGCAACTTTCGGCATTTGGTGGCAGCTGGCACAGCCTGCAGCAAATTTGGGTACGTCGCGAGCTGAGCTTAGAACAGGCTCTGAATGACATTGCCCGCCAGCTGCGCCATACGGGGCTGCCGGTCGCCATAGAGCTGGATCTGGATGCCATATCCCAGATGCCCTCCAGTGCCTCTACGGTTGCCGGTATTCCATTGTTGGATGCGGCGCATTATGTCAGCCATATGGCGCGCCACACCTCTAGTGTCTATCTGCATCTGGCCGAAGGCGCCCCGGCATGCCACGATGCAGGCCTGGCCGCAGGCTACAAAGCCGTGGGTCAGTGCCTTGCCGAACTGATTTACGCCTACCTACAGGCCAAACAGGTCTGAACACTGCCACACTCTTTTCGCTTTAGCACCGCCAAGCTTGCCCGTGCTCAAATAGGCAGGACGGCTCAGCGAAGTTCAGCCGCGATAGGGAATGCTATGGCGGCTGAGGCTATTCACCCCCGGCAGATATTGTGGTCTAATGCGCAGTCTGGCCACGGGGCCAACAGCGTTTTTTACTGCGGCGATCACAGCTTGGCCGCGCAAAGATTCAGCAAGCCGCACCAATAGCTTACACTCGCGGCAATACAAGTTAGTCATAGGAATACACTGATGTCTGAAGGCTCACCAAAGAGTACACATTTCGGGTATAAAACTGTCGAAGCTGAAAAAAAGGCCGACCTGGTAGCCGGAGTCTTCCATTCCGTTGCCGCTAAATACGACATCATGAACGATGTCGCTTCCTTTGGTATCCATAGATTCTGGAAACGCTTCACCATAGAGTGCGCCGGTGCCCGTCCGGGAATGAAGGTATTGGATCTGGCCGGAGGCACCGGTGATTTGACCGCAAAATTCTCGCACCTGGTGGGCGAAAAAGGCCAAGTTATTCTGGCGGATATCAATGATTCCATGCTCAAAGTTGGCCGCAGCAAGCTGCGCGACAAGGGCATAGTGGGCAACGTCAGTTATGTACAGGCCAACGCCGAAGCGCTGCCCTTCCCGGACAATCACTTCGATATCATCACCATCGCCTTTGGCCTGCGTAATGTGACCGACAAAGATGCGGCGCTGCGCTCAATGCAACGAGTGCTCAAGCCTGGCGGTAAATTGTTGGTATTGGAGTTCTCCAAGCCACAGCATGAGATCATGCGCAAGGCCTATGATCTGTATTCGTTCAAGATCCTGCCCAAGATGGGTCAGTTGGTTGCCAAAGACGCCGACAGCTACGAATATCTGGCCGAGTCCATCCGTATGCACCCGGATCAGGAAACCCTGAAGCAGATGATGCTGGACGCCGGCCTGGAGCAGGTGGATTACATCAATATGACCGACGGCGTAGTCGCTCTGCATCGAGGCTATAAGTTCTGAGATGAATGAACTGAGCCTGACATCACAGTGGCGGCTGCTGTGCTGCGCCGCTCTGGAGATGGCGCTAGAGAAAGTCACCGACCAAGCCGAGGGCGAATATGCCCGGTTGAAATCGCTGCACGGTAAAGTCCTGTGTCTGCAGCTCAGTCAACTGAATTGGCCGCTTTATTTAGTGTTTGCCAAGAAAATTCAGGTGCTTTCCAACTATGAAGGCGAGGTGGCGGTAACCGTCAAGGCCGATGCCACCACTCTCTATCGCCTGGGCGAAGGCGAGAGTCTCACCGAGCTTATCAAGCAAGATAAGC
Source organism: Shewanella chilikensis (assembly GCF_037953065.1). Classification (NCBI taxonomy): domain Bacteria; kingdom Pseudomonadati; phylum Pseudomonadota; class Gammaproteobacteria; order Alteromonadales; family Shewanellaceae; genus Shewanella; species Shewanella chilikensis. The sequence continues at coordinate 4,089,792 of NZ_CP149966.1, forward strand.
TGGTCATCGAAGGTGAACTCTCTCTGTTGCAAACATTCAGCCATTTCCTGCAACAGGTCAGATTCGACTTTGCCGAGCCTTTGTCCCGTTATCTGGGTGATGCCCCGACGCATATACTATTGAGCGGTCTGGAGCGAGCCAGGGCAGATTTAAGCCGGGTGTTTAACAAGACCCAGTCCCATCTGGCGCAATTAACCACCGAAGAGTATAAATTAGCCCCTCATCGGCTTGAATTTATTCACCATTGCGACAAAATTGACGAGCTTGCGACCGCCACGGACGCCTTAGAACAACGACTCGCCAATTTGAAGGACAAGAAAAGCCCATGAGTTTCGCCAGTATCAAGAGAGGATATCAGGTTATCAGCATTGCCCTGCATTATGGTTTGGATGAGCTGTTGCCGAAAAAGTTGACCCCTTGGTACTTCAAACTCTGGCGTCGCAGTCTATTTTGGCTACGCAACAAACATAAATCCAAGGCAGGCGGTGAACGGCTGAAACTGGCGATGCAAGAGTTGGGGCCGGTTTATATCAAGTTCGGCCAAATGCTCTCCACCCGCCGCGATCTGCTCAGTGATGAATGGGCCCATGAATTGGCCATGTTGCAGGACAGAGTCCCGCCATTTGACTCCAAGTTGGCGCGGCAAGCCATTGAGGCCGAGCTTAAGGCCCCCATAGAAACCCTGTTTGACGATTTTGACGATACCCCGCTGGCCTCGGCGTCTATTTCCCAAGTGCACACGGCAACGCTCAAGTCCAACGGTAAGCCTGTAGTCCTCAAGGTATTACGCCCCAATGTAGAGCAAAACATTCTCGCCGACTTGCAGTTGATGAGCCAGAGTGCCAAGCTGCTGGAAACCATTCTCGGCCCGGATAACCGCCTGCGCCCGGCCGAAGTGGTGGAAGACTACCGCACTACCATTTTGGGGGAGCTCAACCTTAAACTGGAAGCGCTCAATACGGTCAAGCTGCGCAACAATTTTATCGACTCCAACGCCCTCTATATTCCCTATGTCTATGAAGAGCTTTGCTATCCAAGGATGATGGTGATGGAGCGCATCGAGGGGATCCCTGTATCTGATATAGCAGCGCTCAAGGCACAGGGCACCAACCTCAAGCTGTTGGCCGAGCGTGGGGTGGAACTCTTCTTTACCCAGGTCTTTCGCGATAATTTTTTCCACGCCGACATGCACCCGGGCAACATCTTTATTTCCCGCGAGCACCCGGAAGATCCTTTCTATATCGGTCTGGACTGCGGCATTATGGGAACACTTAACGACACGGATAAACGCTATCTGGCAGAAAACTTCCTTGCCTTCTTCAATCGTGATTACCGCCGTATCGCTCAGCTGTATGTGGAATCCGGTTGGGTTTCGGCCGATACCGATATTCAGGCCTTCGAGCAAGCAGTCAAAGTGGTGTGTGAACCTATGTTCAACAAGCCGCTGAATGAGATCTCCTTCGGCCATGTATTGTTGGAACTTTTTCGCACCGCGCGCCGCTTTCATATAGTGGTGCAGCCGCAGTTGGTCTTGCTGGAAAAGACCTTGCTCTATATCGAGGGCTTGGGACGTCAGCTTTACCCTCAGCTGGATCTGTGGCAAACGGCCAAACCTTTCCTTGAGCAGTGGATGGCAGAACAGGTCGGCCCCAAGGCAATGTTCAAAAAAGTGCAAACACAATTGCCCTTCTGGTCTGATAAACTTCCAGAGTTTCCGGAGCTGATATATGACAATCTGAAGCTGGGGCGTAATCTCCTTGGGGCTCAGCAGCAGATGCTGGATAAGTATCTTAAGCACCAGCAAAAAGCACACAAAAGTAATTATTTGTTAATCACATCCGCAATTTTGTTGATCTGTGGCACGATTTCACTCAGTCAGGACGCTACACTGTGGCCGTCCTATGTCAGTATTGGGGCCGGAGCAATCCTATGGTTTGTTGGATGGCGATCCAGGCCTAAAATTAAGAAATTTTAATTAGTACATTTTAATTAAAGGTTCATAATTGAACCAAGATTATCTAAGAGGAAACCTTCATGGGTGGTATCAGTATTTGGCAACTTCTCATCATCGCGTTAATTGTAGTGCTGCTGTTCGGCACCAAGAAGCTGCGTTCACTGGGCGGCGACCTCGGCGGAGCAGTTAAGGGATTTAAAAATGCCATGTCCAGTGACGACGACAAGAAGGCCATAGAGGACACTTCTGCACAGAACACTCAGGCAGACCCAAAAGCACAGGCGACTGATAAGAAGCCTGAGTCCAAGGACAAAGAACAGGCGTAATTCCCTATGTTCGATGGTATCGGCTTTATGGAGCTGCTGCTCATCGGGGTATTGGGGCTGGTCGTTCTCGGCCCCGAACGTCTCCCGGTAGCGGTACGTTCAATTACCGGCTGGATCCGTGCCATGAAACGCATGGCTAATTCGGTCAAAGATGAACTTGAGCAGGAGCTCAAGATCGAGCAGTTACATGCAGACCTGAAGAAGGCCGAGAGTAAGGGCCTCAGCAATCTGTCTCCGGAACTGCAGGAATCTATCGATCAACTGAGAGAAGCGGCCCAATCGGTTAACCGCCCCTATCAGGTTGAAGACAGCAAATCTCCAGCCCAGGAATCCCCCAAGGCAGAAGCCGCTGTCGAGGAGAAAACACCTGCCACCGAGACGGCTCCCAAGCCGACAGGTACTGACACTAAATAATGGGTAACGCATGTCGCAACAGCAGCCATTAATCAGCCACTTGCTTGAACTGCGCACTAAACTGCTCAAAGCCATTGCAAGTGTGCTTATCGTGTTTATTGCCCTGGTTTACTGGGCCAATGATATCTATCACTATATGGCGATCCCATTGATGCAGTCATTGCCGGATACCGGCAGTATGATTGCAACGGATGTGGCCGCGCCGTTTTTTGCTCCCTTTAAACTAACACTGGTACTGTCTTTTTTCATTGCGGTGCCCTATGTGCTATTTCAGATCTGGTCCTTTGTCGCGCCCGGACTATATAAACATGAAAAACGTCTGGTAGTTCCGCTCTTATTCAGCAGTACTCTGCTGTTTTATTTGGGAATTGCCTTTGCCTACTATGTAGTGTTCCCGGTCGTATTCGGCTTCTTTACCAGTGTGGCTCCGGAAGGGGTTCAGGTCGCGACCGATATCAGCAGTTATCTGAGCTTTATTCTGAAACTGTTCTTTGCCTTTGGTTTGGCATTCGAGATCCCGGTCGCCGTGATTTTGCTGTGCTGGGCCGGAGTCACTACTCCGGAAGACCTAAGAGCCAAACGCCCCTATATCGTTGTCGGTGCCTTTGTGGTGGGCATGATGCTGACACCGCCAGATGTCATCTCTCAGACTATGCTGGCCGTGCCAATGCTGTTATTGTTTGAAGGTGGACTCTTGGCTGCCCGTTTTTACAGCAAGGCTTCGGATGAATCAGACGAGGACGAAACCGAGGAAAAGCAGGCATAATCAGCAGGCAGCAAGGGTAATAACAAGAATAAAAGAAGGATGATATTCATGCGTTTAACCTGGATTGCTGCCTCTACTGCTGCACTGCTTTGTTTTCAGGCTCAGGCCGGAATCGAGCAGGAGTTGGCTCAATGTGCCTCCCTAACAGATAAACTCGACCGGCTCATCTGCTACGATGAGCTGGCTGCCAAAGTCTCTCATGTAAAAGCCCCCCAAGTTAGTCCTGCCGAAGTAACCACTGTGGTTGCCGCTGCGCCTGTAGCCAAGAGTGTCCAGGTCGATCCTGCGGCCGACTTCGGTGCCGATAACCTGGAATCCACTATCCAGGCCAGCAAGAAAAATGAAGTTGCGAAGATTTTCCTGACCATCAGCGAGGTAGAGAAAGACCCCTATGGCGCCCTCAAAATCAGCTTCAATAACGGTCAGGTTTGGAAACAGACCGACAGCCGCAATTTCCGCCTGAAATCCGGGCAGAAGGTTTATATCGAAAAAGCCGCCTTAGGCTCATTCCTGTTGGGAGCTGAAGGGCGCAACAGCACTATCAGGGTCAAACGTCTGCAGTGAATCAATACCTGGATATCGCTGTCAATTTGATTGGCAGCCACCTGGAACAAGATCTCAATCGAGTTATCAATGAAGCGGCAGGCGAAGGCGTCTCGCCGCTTATCATTATTGGCAGCCATCTGGATGAAAGCCGAAACTGCATCCAGGTTTGCCGGCAATATCCCCAAAAAGTCTACACTACAGCAGGTGTCCACCCTCATCATGCCAGCGAATGGCAAACGGAGAGCGCCGCAGAACTGAAGCTACTGGCCGGACAACCGGGCGTGGTTGCCATAGGGGAATGCGGCCTGGATTACAACAGAGACTTTTCGCCGCGCCAGCAGCAACGCCAGGCCTTTGAGGCCCAGTTGGCTCTGGCGGTAGAACTGCAATACCCGGTACTGATGCATCAGCGAGATGCCCATGATGATTTTCTGGCCATTCTGGATGACTATCTGGAAGCCCTGCCGGCGGCGCTGCTGCACTGTTTTACCGACGGCCCCAAACAGGCCGAAGACTATATTGCCAGGGATCTGTATTTGGGCGTAACAGGTTGGGTTTGTGACGAACGTCGGGGACAGGATCTGGTCAGCGCTCTCCCCTTAATCCCGGACAACAGATTATTACTGGAAACCGACAGTCCCTATCTACTACCACGCAGCATGCGGCCCAAGCCCAAATCCGGCCGCAATGAGCCCAAGTATCTGCCTTACATAGCCCAAGCTGTCGCCGACATCCGAGGTCAGTCGCTGGAGAGTCTTGCGCGCCAATGCTTTAGCAACAGCTTGCGTTTCTTTAAACTGGAGAGCATTCATGGCTAATGCCTACTCCATTCTATTGCTCTTCTTGAGTTTACTATCTCTCAGTCTTGCTGCCGAACCCAGAGTCGCGTTGTCGGCAACCGAAGGGCTGGATTTAGATCTACGCCCCAGCACCCGAGTCACAGAACAAGGCACTGATAGTCGCCTCAGCCAGATACAGAATTTACCGGATACCGCCTGGCACCCAGCCAATGACTACAACTTTATCGAAATGGGCGCCGATGGCCTCTGGTTCAACTTCAGCCTTTATGCCAAAGAGCCGGGCCATTTCAACAGAATACTAGCCTTCAATAACCCCAGTATGGACAAGCTGGAGATCTACCACTATGTCGATGGTCGTCTCCAACGTCAGCTAACTCTGGGAGATACCCAGGCCTTTGGCCACAGAAGCATATTAAGTACCAACTTCCTCTATGCCTTTCATATCAGGCAGCAGGAGCAGCACCAATTCTGGCTGAAATTGACCACTGCCGGCAGCAGCTATCTGCCTATCCACCTTTGGGAGCCATACGAGCTGCTACAAAGCCAGGAAACCCGCAATATGCTCAATGGCATACAGTTAGGCGCCCTGGCCGCTATAGGCTTGTTTGCATTGTTTATCGCCCTAACAACCCGCTCCTTTAGTTACAGCTATTACGCCGGCTATGTATTGACCATGACCTTATTGGTTGCTTGCATCAATGGCACGGCCTTTCGCTATCTTTGGCCCAATGTGCCGCAGCTGCAACAATATGTTATCCCTTCGTTGGTCCCTCTGGTTATCGCCTTTGGAATACTCTTTACCGAGAAGGTATTGCAGCTCAAGTACCACAGTATCCGTATGTTGAGAGCCTGTCGCTATACCGCGGCCAGCGCCATACTGCTGATGTTTGCCACTGTAGTGCTCGATTATGCGCTCGCCATCTATATCGAGATCATCTCAGTCATGTCTGTGAGCCTGATGCTACTGTTTTTCAGCATACTGCAGGCGATACGCGGCAATAAACTCGCCAAACTCTACACTGTCTCCTGGAGTGGCATGACGCTGGGGATCTTTGTCTCCTGCCTCATGTATCTGGGTCTTATCAAACTGCCCTTGATGCCCCAAACACCGGTGCTATTGGGACTCACCTTCGAGGTGGTGTTTATGGCGGCAGTACTGGCAATACGCTACAACGATGAACGCAAGGCCAAGCAAAGAATTCAGCAAGAAGCCCTGAAACAGGCGGAGCGAATCCGCGAAGCCAGGGAAGAAACCCTGAGAATGGAAGCCGAGAGCAACGAGAAGCTGGAACGTATGGTGCAGGAACGTACGCTGGAGCTGGAAATTGCGCTCAGAGAACTGAACGAAGCCAACCAGAAACTCACTGAGCAAGCCACCATAGATAGCCTTACCGGGGTCAAAAATCGCTCTACCTTCGACAAGCGTCTGCAGGCCGAAGGGCGCATCAGTCGACGGCAACAGACGTCGCTGGCGCTGCTGATGCTGGACATAGACAGATTCAAGACCATTAACGATACCCATGGCCATTTGGCCGGCGATCAAACCCTTAAGAGTATTGCCAATACCCTCAAGAATATCCTCAGGCGCCCAAGTGATCTGGTATCACGTTTTGGCGGTGAGGAGTTTGCTATTATATTGCCTAATACTGATACTAACGGGGCCCTGAGTGTGGCAGAACAGATACGTCACGCCATCTCGGCCTTGGATGTCAGTTGGGACAAACAAACAATCCCTCTGACCGCCAGTATCGGCGTCAGCGTCGCCATCATAGAGTCGGATATGCACATCACCCAATTGTTGGAGCAAGCCGACAAGGCGCTGTATCACGCCAAAAATTCAGGCAGGGATCGGGTCTACGCCTTTGATCCCGAGCAAGATACCCTTTCAGATCCAGCCAGGAGCCCAAAGTGAACATAATTACCAGTGCCTACCCACAGCGTCGTATGCGCCGTATGCGCAAGCATGAGTTCAGTCGCCGCCTGATGGCTGAGAACCAGTTGACGGTCAATGACCTCATCTACCCCATGTTTGTGCTCGAAGGTAACAAGCGTACCGAATCTGTAGCCTCCATGCCGGGCGTTGAGCGTTACAGCATAGATCTACTGCTCAAAGAAGCCGAAGAGCTGGTAGAGCTGGGGATCCCTTTGATTGCCCTCTTCCCGGTAACACCGGCGGAGAAAAAGTCTCTGATGGCCGAAGAAGCCTACAATCCTGACGGTTTGGTGCAAAGAGCCGTTCGTGAGCTCAAGGCAGAGTTCCCTCAATTGGGCGTGATGACAGATGTCGCACTGGATCCCTACACCACTCATGGCCAAGACGGCATCATAGATGAGACGGGTTACATCATTAATGACATCACCATAGAAATTTTGGTGAAACAGGCACTGTCCCACGCCGCAGCAGGTGCCGATATGGTAGCCCCTTCAGACATGATGGATGGTCGCATAGGTGCCATACGTCAGGCGCTCGAAGCTGCAGGCCACGTCAACACCCAGATTATGGCTTATAGCGCCAAGTATTCTTCCAACTACTATGGCCCCTTCCGCGATGCGGTCGGCTCTGCCGGCAACCTCAAAGGCGGCAACAAGCACAGCTATCAAATGGATCCGGCCAACTCGGACGAAGCATTGCATGAAGTCGCCCTGGACATTCAGGAAGGCGCCGATATGGTGATGGTGAAGCCAGGCATGCCTTATCTGGATATAGTGCGCAGAGTCAAAACCGAACTGGGTGTGCCGACTTTTGCCTATCAGGTCAGCGGTGAATACGCCATGCATATGGCAGCAATTCAAAACGGCTGGCTGGCAGAAAAAGCCATAGTGATGGAATCTTTGCTGTGCTTCAAACGTGCCGGCGCCGATGGCATTCTCACTTACTTTGCCAAGCAGGCCGCCCAATGGCTGAAAGACGCCAAGTAAATTGAACTCCAAAGCCGCCTTCAAGGCGGCTTTTTTGTATTTATACCATTCCCGGCAAGAATCCACTCCCTGGTTGAAAAACCTCTTTGTTCAGATCAAAATTATTTAGTGATCTTGCTAACATACATAGTGTTTGTCTCTTTGATATATCCCTCACCAATGTTTGAATCAGGGTATGGAGTCACCCCACCCGAGGTAGTATGATGCACCAGAATGTAAAAGCGTTACTCGCCACCACCGCGTTATTCTTCAGTTGCCAGGTTATGGCCAATGGCGGTTGTGGTTTCGAAGACAAACAGGAAGGCTTTATCGCCACCTGCAGCGAGGAGAAACAGGAAGTGATCTTAACGGGCGCAGTCGAAGCACAGAAACTGGTGACAGAATTACCCGAATTCAGCAGTGGCTATCAGAGTTATCAGGTAGAGACAGATGCCTTGGCTCCAATAAAAGCGGTCGATAAGGCCACAGAAATTGTCGTCATCATAGGCACCTGGTGCCCGGACTGCCACAGAGAAACACCGCGCTTTATCCGTATCATGGAGCAAGTGGCCAACCCTAATATCCAGGTGCGTTATATCGGGGTAGATCGCCAGAAACAGGATCCGGAAGGCTTGGCCGCCCAATATGACTTCCAGCGGATCCCAACCTTTATTGTACTTCAGGATGACAAAGAGATTGGCCGTATCGTTGAACGCCCGGAAGTCTCTCTGGAGCAGGATCTGGCCAAGATCCTCAAGTAATCTTTCAAGCCACTATGCCGCGTAACCTAAGGTGCACTAGGGCTGTAGCAACAAAAAAATGAGATAGTAAAAAGGACCTGGTTAAGGTCCTTTTTTAATTGTGCTTATTCTGCAGACTGCCGTTTGGCCAACATCTGCAACACCCCTTCACGCAAAGCGCCGCCGGATAAATGCAGTTGTTCAATACCCAGCAGCTCAAACAGCGCCAGCAAGATGGCAACACCGGATGTAAAGGTCGGTGCCCGCTCTGGAGCAAGGCCATCTATGCCATCCAGAGTTAAGCTCTCCTGAGCCAATAACTCCTGTTTCAGTGATTCCAACACCGCCAGAGTCAAAGTTTCCGACCTCTGCCTATGTTGCAACACTTCAACCACTGACTGCACTGCTCCGGAAGCGCCGACCACCGAATGCCAACCCAGCGCTTTCAAAGTCGATTTGTGTTCAGCCAAGGCCAGTTCCACCCTGGCTCGCACATCGTCAAAGTCCAGCGGTTGCAAGGGAGCAGAGGTGAAAAAGCATTGGTTGTAGGTGACACAGCCTATAGGCAGACTGGTTTTAAACAGCACCTTTTCACCGTCACCCACAATAAACTCGGTACTGGCACCACCTATATCTATCACCAGGCGTCGCCCTTCGCCATGAGTGGTCGCCACCATGCCTTGATAGATAAGTTCGGCTTCACGCATACCGCAGATGATCTCTATCGGGTGCCCCAATATTTGCAGGGCACGACGATTGAATTCATCGGCGTTGCTGATACAACGAAGGGTTGCTGTGGCAATGACGGCCACATTGACATCATCGACTTGATGTTCGACAAGCATATTGGAGAACATGGCCAGGCAATCGAGGCCACGTTCGAATGCCGCCAGGTTGAGACTGCCATCAGCCTCAATTCCCTCGGCCAACCTCACCTTACGTTTGTACTTGGCGAGAACCTTGGGCTGGCCGCCGACGGTACGGGCAACCAGCATATTGAAGCTATTGGAGCCAAGAGTTATGGCAGCGTAGGCGGGTTTCGGCATTCAGGAATGTCTGCGAGTCCTGTCGTGACGAGGTGGACGACCACCGCTACGATGAGCTCCCTGAGGACGTCCCTGACCGCGATCACGGGTATTGCGCGGTCCGGCATGCTTACGATGGATACGAACCGGTGCTGGAATATCATCGAGCAAGGCTTCGGCATCATAAGAGGTTACCGGAATCGAGTGCTTGATATAGTCTTCGATAGCCGGCAGGTTGAGGGCGTATTCTTCACAGGCAAAGCTGACCGAAACCCCTTTGGCACCGGCACGGCCAGTACGACCGATACGGTGAACATAGTCTTCACAGTCATCAGGCAGGTCGAAGTTATAGACATGGGACACATCAGAAATATGCAGGCCACGGGCCGCTACGTCTGTGGCCACCAAAATATCCAGATCACCCTTGGTGAACAGTTCCAGGATCTTAAGGCGTTTCTTTTGTGGCACGTCACCGGTCAGTAGACCGACTCTGTGACCATCTCCTTCGAGCCAACCCCAGAGGTTTTCACACTGATGTTTGGTATTGGCAAAGACTATCGCCTTATCCGGCCAATCTTCCTCTATCAGGGTAAGCAGCAGTGGGATCTTGTCTTTCATCGAAGGATAGAACAGCTCTTCCTTGATGTTTTTCGAAGTTTTCTCTTCCGGTGCAATTTCGACTTTGACCGGGTCATTCATATGGTCATAAGCCAGCTCCTGCACCTTCATCGACAGGGTAGCCGAGAACAGCATGTTGAGCCTGTCTTTGGCATCCGGCATGCGGCGGAACAGGAAGCGAATGTCTTTGATAAAGCCCAGATCAAACATACGATCCGCTTCATCCAACACTACGGCCTGAATAGCGCTGAGGTTGATAACCCCTTGACGCACGTAATCTATAATGCGCCCCGTAGTACCAATCAGGATATCCACGCCCTTGTCCAGCACCTTGCGCTGGGCATCATAGCCTTCGCCGCCATAGACAATCCCCACCTTGAGTTTGGTGTGTTTGGACAGCAAGGTGGCATCTTTGGCTATCTGAATCGCCAGTTCCCGGGTTGGTGCCATGATGATGGCTCTGGGCTGATTAAGTTGGCGTTCGGCGGGAATGTCGGTGGAAAGTAAGTGGTTAAAAGTTGCTACCAGAAAGGCCAGGGTCTTGCCCGTACCTGTCTGCGCCTGACCGGCGATATCCTTGCCCTGCAAAAGTACCGGCAGGGAAAGTGCCTGAATAGGCGTACAATATTCGAAACCGTTTTCTGCAAGCGCCTGAATTACTTCAGGATGTAGTGGCAGTTCGGCAAATTTTTGTTGAGATAAATGTGTTTCGCTCATAGCGCAAGCATACCAGTTAGGGTTGCAATAAGATACTCGATCGTTTGAAATAGCGACAAGAAAAAAACGGTGACTTGAATTGCCGTTAATCCAACCCAATATACAGGTTAAGCCATTAACAGACCAGTAATGGCAACCCAACTGGAGAACATCATGAGCGATAAAATTGTGTACCTGAGCGACGACAGCTTTGAAAACGACGTCCTGAAATCAGAACTGCCTGTATTGGTAGACTTCTGGGCCGAGTGGTGTGGCCCATGTAAAATGATCGCTCCCATCCTGGACGATGTTGCCGAAGAATACGCCGGCAAACTGACCATCGCCAAATTGAACATAGATCAAAATAACGCTTCACCTGTTAAATACGGTGTTCGCAGCATCCCTACTCTGTTGCTGTTCAAAAACGGTGAACTGGTTGCCAATCAGGTTGGCGCCCTGTCCAAGACTCAGTTGAAAGAGTTCATCGACGCCCAGATTTGATCACTCAAATCAAATAAGTGACACCCGGCACGCCCTAGAAATAAAAATGTGCCGGGTTCAGTTAAACTTCTGGACGCCCTGTCCTGATAGTGCTACTTTAATAACCAGATTCTTTCTACTAACCCACTTCTCGCTGTTCAATCAACATCCATCAAGTCCAATTTGAGAGATTGAGCGCGTAAGCTTTGTCGCGTGAAACAAGACCCACCAAAAATGAATTTAACTGAATTAAAAAACAAGTCTATTGCAGACTTAGTCGCACTGGCCGAAGAAATGAAGCTGGAGAATATGGCGCGTGCCCGCAAGCAGGATATCATCTTCTCTATATTGAAAGCCCATGCCAAGAGCGGTGAAGACATCTTCGGCGGCGGCGTTCTGGAAATACTTCAGGATGGATTTGGTTTCCTGCGCAGTGCCGATGGTTCGTATCTGGCCGGTCCCGATGATATTTATGTTTCTCCAAGCCAGATCCGTCGTTTCAACATGCGAACGGGTGACACCATTTTCGGCAAAATACGTCCCCCTAAAGAAGGCGAACGCTATTTTGCTCTGCTGAAAGTTAACGAAGTTAACTTCGACAAGCCTGAAAACTCTCGCAACAAGATCCTGTTTGAAAACCTTACCCCACTGCATGCAGAAGAACGTCTGCGTATGGAACGTGGTAACGGTTCCACCGAAGATATCACAGCCCGAATTCTGGATCTCTGCTCACCTGTGGGTAAGGGCCAGCGTGGGCTGATTGTTGCGCCACCCAAAGCCGGTAAGACTCTGCTGCTGCAGAACATTGCCCAATCAATCACCTACAACAACCCTGAAGTAGTGTTGATGGTGCTGCTGATCGACGAACGTCCTGAAGAAGTCACCGAAATGCAGCGTCTGGTTCAGGGTGAAGTGATCGCTTCCACCTTCGATGAGCCTGCAAGCCGTCACGTACAAGTTGCAGAGATGGTTATCGAAAAGGCCAAGCGCCTGGTTGAACACAAGAAAGACGTAGTGATTCTGCTGGACTCCATCACCCGTCTGGCTCGTGCTTACAACACGGTTGTGCCTTCATCCGGCAAGGTGCTGACAGGTGGTGTGGATGCCAACGCGCTGCACAGACCCAAGCGTTTCTTCGGTGCAGCCCGTAATATCGAAAACGGTGGCAGCCTGACTATTATCGCCACTGCGCTTATCGATACCGGCTCCAAGATGGACGAAGTGATTTACGAAGAGTTCAAGGGTACAGGTAACCAGGAACTGCATCTGTCACGCAAGGCCGCTGAAAAACGGGTATTCCCTGCCATTGACTTCAACCGCAGCGGTACCCGTCGTGAAGAGAAACTAACCACGCCGGATGAGCTACAGAAGATGTGGATCCTGCGTAAGATCCTCAACCCTATGGATGAAGTCAGCGCGATGGAATTCCTGATCGACAAGCTGGCAATGACCAAGACCAATGAAGAGTTCTTCACTGCGATGAAACGCACCAAGTCTTGATGTAAAAGGCAACGGTCCCAATCGGACCGTTCCTGCTCTGACACCCATTAACACCATTCAGTCAAAGTTTGTTTAACTGAATGGTGTTATGTCAAACAAGTTGATTCTTACAGGTCGAGCGCCAAGATTTTCGAGCGGCGATGGTAGTTGTAAAGCTGCTTCTTCTTGCTAGGCAAAGCATCCACCTCCACCAATTCAAAACCATGTTCCAGGAACCAATGAATGCTGCGGGTCGTCAACGCGAATAACCTGGAATAACCACGTACCTTGGCCTGGCCTATAATGTTTTGCAGCAGCAAACTACCACGATCGGCATCGCGATAGTCAGGGTGTACCACCAAACAGGCAAATTCGCCGGCATTGTCCTCTTCAAAGGGATAAAGCGCCGCGCAGCCTATCACCAAGCCATCACGCTCAATCAGCATAAACTGCTCTATTTCTATCTCCAGTTGTTCGCGGGAGCGACGCACCAGGATACCCTGCTCTTCCAGCGGGCGGATCAGGTTGAGTATGCCGCCAATGTCGGCAATGGATGCGCGCCGTAAGCGCTCGGCACTCTCAGTGACTATCTGGGTACCTATACCTTCACGAGAAAACAATTCCTGCAACAGGGCACCATCTTCCAGATAGCTGACCAAATGGCAACGGGGTACGCCACTGCGACAGGCATCAATACTGGCCTTGAGAAACGCCATGGTGCCGACGCAACCTTCACCCTGGCCGGCCAGTTTATCGAGAATTTTCTGGGCATCGTTGGGCATCAGTTCGGCAATCACATCACCATTACGGTCCAAAATACCGTTCTGGGAGCTGAAGCCTATCATCTTGTCGGCTTTAAGCTTGATTGCTACTTGAGTCGCTACCTCTTCAGCGGTGAGATTAAAACTCTCGCCGGTGACCGAAGCTGCTATCGGCCCCATCAGGATGATGCAGTTATTTTCCAATTGCCGCTTAAGCCCTTGAACATCAATACGGCGCACCTTGCCGGAGAGGCAATAGTCAATGCCATTGTCGACCCCCAAAGGCTGGGCAATCACAAAATTACCGCTAACCACATTGATCTGAGCTCCCTGCATAGGTGTGTTCGACAAGCTCATGGACAACCTGGCAGTAATATCAAACTGCAAAGAACCAGCCACCTGCTTAATCAGCTTAAGAGTCGCTTCGTCGGTGATCCGTACACCTTGATGGTAGGCGGGCTCAATCTGATGATGAGCCAAGGATTCGTCTATCTGCGGCCGGGCGCCATAAACCAATACCACCTTGATCCCCAAGCTATGCAGCAAAGCAACATCATTGATGATGGAACGAAACTTAGGCTGAGCCAGTGCCTCCCCTCCTAACATTACAACAAATGTCTTGCCCCTGTGGGCATTGACATAGGGAGCAGAATGACGAAAACCATCAACCAATTCTGTGGTACGCACCTTGGGATTTACCTCACACTCGTTAAAGCCGGCAGAAATGAATGCCACACCTGTGGCACGAACAACATAATAATAATGCATTTAAATTCACTTAAAAAGCATTTATTTGCAAATACGGCCATTTCAACTCCTAACCATTCACATGCAGGACAAGCAATCTCCAAATACTTTTCCAAAGACAACTATCGAGTCAACATTCACAGCCAGGGTTCCAGTTATCGCAAAGAAAGGTATAGCAGGGATCTGTTGAGAATGTATGAACCCTCCAGCGACCCGGAACCTGCGCCATAAGGTTTGCTATCGTCGATGGGCAGATAGACAGGGCCCGCAACTCAGCCTTCCCAAACAAGAAACATTACAGGTAAGAGTTATAGATGCGGCGAATATAGAATCCAAAGTCAAACCCCAAGTGCCGACGTGCTGCCTGCGGGCTCGTACCTGGAAGGAGAGTTTCTGCAAATATCTAAACAACTGCCGCCCGATTATCAATTTTGAATTCAAACGCGGATCAAAATCAGGCTGATTGCTGTACCATATAGCCTCAGTTGCAGAGGCGATATCGAATAGGGCATCACAGCATCGGCCCGGTCTGATTGACATCGGCGACCGACATCTTTAAAACGTCAGCCAAGTTGGCGATAGCGCTACGAGACACAGCAAGGACACGGAACGATGGGACAGCTTATAGGAAATTTCTTCTCGGTAGTTTGGCGAGTTCTCGCTGCGGTTTTTGGTCACTGGCAAGCGCCGCCCTGGATGCATTGGTGCATAAAGCATCCCTTTAAAACCTTGGGAAGCCTACTGCTGCTATCTGTGCTGACTGTGCTTTGCTGGGGCGGCTGGTATTGGTATCAGCATTTACCCAAGCCCTATACCCTACACTATACGCTCAAGGCGCCGCAGCTAACCGATTACCACCAGGCCAAACCTCAGGTCGCTCCCTTGACCCTGACCTTCAGTGGTTCGGTCGCACCTTTGGACGTCATAGGCAAACCAGTCTCCAAAGGCGTCAGCCTCAGCCCCCAACTCGCCGGGCAGTGGCGCTGGGCCAGTGACAAGCATCTGCAATTTATTCCGGATAACGACTGGCCGATTGCGGAAAAGTTCGCGGTCAGCCTGGATAAGAAGCAGCTGCTGGCAGACCATATCTTACTGGATAAATACCAGAGCGAATTCAGCACAGCCGCCTTCACCGCCACCATCTCTGATGGGCGTCTGTACCAGGATCCGGCCCAGCCGAGTATTCAAAAGCTGGTCGCCACCCTGGCCTTCAGCCACCCGGTGGATACGACCTCGGTCAAACCCCAACTGGCGATATTGCTGAGCCCCGGCTTGACCTACAGCGGCAATGGCGATACCGAAGTCACCTTCGACGACAAGCATCTGTTCGCTTACATACATTCTCCTGCGCTCGCCACACCACTTGAGCAGAGCACTGTAACCCTGGAAGTCAGCAAAGGGATCCAGGCGGCCAGCGGCGGCAACAAGGCAGGCAAGAGCCAATGGCAAGTAGAGGTTCCCGGCCGTTATCAGCTGAGCTTTAAACAGGCTCAGGTCAACTTCGCCTACAACGACAAGGATGAACCCGAGCCGGTACTGACAATGGAAAGCTCACGTCCGGTCAACGACGAAGCGCTTCAAGGCAAGGTACATGCCTGGTTGCTGCCGCTGAAAAATCCCAAGGGAAGCCGTCACTGGTATCAGGAAAATGTCACCGAACAGGTGCTGGCCAAGGCCGACAAACTGACCTTGACCCAGATCCCCGGTGCCGAAGGCCTCAACCAGTTGCACAGCTTCAAGCTGAAAGCTCCGGTCGATCGCTACGTGGCGGTAATGGTGGATAAGGAAGTCGAAGGCCAAGGGGGTTATCTGTCCCGCGATGCCGTGCTGACTGTGCTGCGAATGCCGCAATACCCCAAGGCGCTCAATTTCCTCGGCGAAGGTTCCTTGCTGACTCTGGACGACGATCAACGCCTCGGCTATCTGGCCCGAGGGGTACAAAAGGTGCAGATTGAGGTCGCCCAGTTACTGCCTGATCAGCTCAATGCCCTGATAGATCAAAGCTCGGGCAGCTTTGCCGAGCCCTACCTCAACAACACAGATTTCGACCGTTTGGTCACCCGTCAGGTGTTCAAGCAACAGCTTGCCGGGCGCGATCCCAGCAAGACGCTCTACGGCAGCGTCGACCTCAAGCCCTTCTTCAAGGACAAGCGCGGCATCTTTGTGGTCAAGCTTACTCCGGCCGATGAAAGAGACAGCCAAACCTTCGACTATTACCAAACCGAGGCCCACGATCTGCGCTTTGTGGTCGTGACAGATCTGGGCATACTCGCCAAACGCAGCCGTGATGGCAGCCAGGATCTATTCGTGCAATCCCTCGGCAAGGGGACTCCGGTGGCAGGAGCCCGGGTGGCCGTCATCGGCCGCAACGGTTTGCCGGTAGCCGAGGCTTTAACCGATGAACGCGGTCATGCAAGCTTTGCCAAGCTTGGCGATCTGCGCCGGGAAAAGACCCCGCTCTACTATCGGGTCGAAAAGGATAGCGATCTCTCCTTCCTACCGCTGGCTGATTGGCGTCGCCAGCTCAATCTGTCCCGTTTCGATACCGGCGGCAGCTATGAGAGCGACGATCCCGGCGCCCTGAGAGCCTACCTCTTCACCGACCGCGGGCTGTATCGCCCCGGTGAGACGGCCCATATCGCCAGTTTGGTGCGGGGTCAGGACTGGAGTACCGCCCTGGGTGGCCTGCCGGTGAAGATGCAGATCACCGACCCCCGCGGTGTAACCGTGCTGGATCGCACCTTCAAACTCGATGGCAGCGGCTTTGACAGCCTGGACTTCAGCGCCGGCGAAACCGCGGTTGCCGGTGACTATCTCGCCACTTTGTCCCTCATCAAAGACAGATACCGCCTCACGCGTCTTGGGGATGTCACCTTCAAGGTGCGCGACTTCGAGCCGGATCGCATTAAGGTGCGAGTCTCTCTGGGCACCGACAAGCAATTTGAAGGCTGGCGCACGCCGCAGCAACTCAAGGCCGAGGTCTTGGCCGAGCAACTCTTCGGTGGCCCGGCGAGCGATCGCCGAGTCAGCGGTGAGATGGTGCTGTCACCAACAGATATCAGCTTCAAAGCCTGGCCCGGCTATCGTTTTGGGGTATTGGGCAAGCTCAAGGAATCGTTCCGCGAAGACTTGAGCGAAACCACCACAGACGGCGAAGGCAAGGCCAGCCTGGACTTGGCGCTGGACCGCTTTGCCGGCAGCACTTACAAGCTGCACTTGCTGGCTCGGGTATTTGAAGCCGGTTCAGGCCACGGTGTCAGCGCCCAAGACCAGCTACTGGTATCCGATGCCGACTGGTTACTGGGCTACAAGAGCGATGGCGATCTGGACTTCATCAGCAAAGACGGCAAGCGTGTGCTCAACCTGCAAGCCGTTGGCCAGGACCTTCAAGGTGTGGCTACTGAGCTCAAAGTCGAGCGTATCGCCCGGCGCTGGGTGTCTGTGTTGGTGAAACAGAATGACGGCACCTACCGCTATGAATCGCGCCGCAAAGACAAACTGCTGGGCAGCACTGCCCTGAGTCTGGCCGCAAGCGGTGGCCAATTGGAACTCGACACCAGGGAGCCGGGTGACTACCGCCTGCGACTGCTGGATGAAAACGGCCGCCAGTTGAACCAAATAGATTACAGCGTTGCCGGCAGCGGCAACGCCAGTCGCACGCTGGAGCGCAACACCGAGCTGGAACTGACGCTAAACAAGGCGGAATATCTGCCGGGTGAAAGCATTCAGGTAGCGATCCAGGCCCCTTACAGCGGTGCCGGACTCATCACCATAGAGAGAGACAAGGTTTACGCCTTCAAATGGTTCAAGGCCGACAGCACCCGTTCGTTGCAAAGCATTACCCTGCCGCAAGGCATTGAGGGCAATGCTTATATCAATGTGCAGTTCCTGCGGGCACCGGACTCGGAAGAAGTCTTCATGAGCCCGCTGTCCTATGCCGTGAAACCCTTTAAGGTGGATCTCGGTGAGCGGCGTCAGGCCATCGCCCTGAGCCTGCCGGAAAAGGTTAAACCCGGGACGCAACTGGATATCGACCTAAAGCTGCCAAGCAAAGCCAGAGTCGTGGTATTCGGGGTTGATGCCGGTATTTTGCAGGTGGCCCGCTATGAAGCGCCGGATCCACTGGCGCACTTCTTCGACAAGAAGGCTCTCAGCGTAGATTCGAGCCAAATTCTCGACCTGCTGCTGCCGGATCTCAAGGTGCTGATGCGCCAGGCCGCACCCGGAGGTGACGCCGCCGCGCTGCTGGCAGCCAACCTCAACCCCTTCAAGCGCAAACGCGCCAAGCCCGTGGTCTACTGGTCGGGTATTCGTGAGTTGGCCGCCGGAGAGCAGCGGCTTCAATATACAGTGCCCGACAGCTTCAACGGCAGTATCCGCTTCTTTGCCGTCAGTGCCACCGAAGGCGGCATAGGCACCAGCGAGGCCAGTGTCGCGGTCAAGGCGCCTGTGGTGATGAGCCCCAATGTGCCGGCATTCCTGGCACCCGGCGACAGCGCCGATGTGACTGTGGGGCTCTATAACACAGAAGCCGAAGCGCAGGATGTTACCCTGACCCTCAGCCTGAGCGGCGCCCTTCGCAGCGACTTGCAACCGCAGCAGTTCCATATCGAACCGGGCCGTGAGGCCACGGCGCACTTTGCCGTCAAGGCAGGCGAAAATCTGGGTCAAGGAGAACTCCACTGGAAACTCACCACCAGCGAAGGCGAGCTCAAGATCAGTGAGAGCATCTCGGTGCGGCCATTAACGCACCACCGTTTAACCCTGGCCACGGCGGTGCTCGACCGCTCCGAAGCCAAGCTCAAACTTGACCGTCAACTGTTTACGCCGTTCAGCAAGGTGGAAGCGGCCCTTGGCAACAGTCCGCTGGTTTGGGCTCAGGGGCTGAGCCACTATCTGGACAACTATCCTCACGCCTGTACCGAGCAGTTGGTATCCAAAGCCGTACCGGCACTGCTGCTGGGCAAGCCCCAGGATAATCTCAATGACTTTAACCAACTCATTGGCCAATTGCGAAGCCGCCAGAACAGCAGCGGTGGCTTCGGTCTCTGGGCCGCCAACCCGATAGTCGAGCCCATGGTGGCCTTGTATGTGGTAGACATGCTGCTGGACGCCAAGGCCCAGGGTTACCCCGTACCCCAGGATCTACTGGACAAGGCCAACAGCTATCTGTCGAGCGTGAGCTCCGGCCCCAGCAGCGGCTTGGATGAGCTGCGCGAGCGTGCCTATGGCGCGTATCTGCTGGCCCGCCAGGGGGTGCAGGTGAGCGGCGCCCTAGCCGACATCCGCGAGCGTTTGCAGCGCTACTATCCCAAGGATTGGCAAGCGGACATCGCCAGTGCCTGGCTGGCCGCCAGCTTTACCCTGATGCAGCAGCAACAGTTGGCCGAGCCGCTGTGGCAGGCGCAGAAGTGGCAGTTGCTTGAGGACAAGCCCCAGCGCCTCGGCCTCTACCTGGATCCCATGGTGCACGATGCCCAGCTGCTGACACTCATCGCCCGTCAGGCGCCACAGCGTCTGGATGATCTGCCGGAACAGCTGTTGCCGCGCATGGGCCAGTGGCTCAGCGAGCAGCGTTACAGCTCGCTGTCTGCCGGTACTCTGGTGCGGGCGCTGACCGCTCTGGATAACTCCCGCGGCGATCAGGGGCTGGCCATGCAAGCCTTGGTCGATAAGGCCTGGCAGGCACTGAGTCTACCCAAGGCTAAGCTGCCCCTCGGCAGTGAAGAGGTGAAATACCAGAAAACCGGCACTAATGATGCCTTCTATCTTCTTAGCCAGCAGGGATTTGACCAAAGCCCGGCCAAGCCTTTCAGCCAGGGGCTGGAGGTGAGCCGCGACTATCTGACCCTGGAGCAGCAACCTCTTGCCAAGGTCAAGGTCGGGGATGAATTCCTGGTCAGGCTGCGGCTGCGCTCCACAGATATGGACAAGTTGCAGCAGGTGGTCGTAATAGATCTGCTGCCCGGCGGCGTGGAGCCGGTTTATCGTGACAAGGATGACAGCTTCGATGGCTGGCAGCCGCCTGTGGGCATGGCTCAGCACAGCGACTGGTCGCCACAGTGGCTCAATGTACGCGAAGACCGCCTGGTACTCTACGGTACCGCCTGGCGCGATGCCAAAACCTTTGTCTACAAGGTACGGGCCACCAATGTCGGCCAGTTCCAGGTGCCGCCCGCCTACGCCGAGGGGCTGTATGATCCCCTGGTTCAGGCTCAGGGCCCAAGTGGTGAGTTGGTGATCGAAGCGCCATGAAACGCCGCTATTTGTGCCTGCTGGCCCTGGCAGCCTTGCTGCTGGGGCTGAGACTCTGGCCGGCACAGCCTTTTTCAAAGCTGGCGCCCAGCTCCCGCATGGTGTTGGCCGCCGATGGCAGTCTGCTGCGGCTGACGCTGGCCAGTGATGGCCAGTATCGGCTCTGGCAACCCCTGGAAGGGGTTTCAAACAACATGGTGCAAGCCATCTTGCTCAAGGAAGACCGCTATTTTTACTTCCACCCCGGCATCAACCCGGCGGCCACCGCCAGGGCGATAGTCGCCACCTATCTTAAGGATGATCGCCAGGGCGCTTCGACCCTGACCATGCAGCTGGCCCGGCGGGTCTACAACATCAACAGCCGCCAGGTTGCCGGGAAATTGCAGCAGATGCTGGCGGCACTCTGGCTGGAGCTGCGTTACTCCAAGCATGATATTCTCGAGGCCTATCTCAATCTGGCGCCCATGGGCGGCAATATTGAAGGTGTTGGCGCTGCCAGCCGCATCTACTTTCATAAAGACGCCGGTGAACTTTCACTCAGTGAAGCCCTCAGCCTGGCGGTCATGCCGCAAAGCCCGGCACGGCGCGCCCGCTTCGGCGCCGACTTTCAGGATGCCCGCGACCGTCTGGCGTTGCTCTGGCAACAAAGCTATCGCGACGATCCCCGCAACAACGGCCTGTTGACCCTCACCGCCATCGGCCATGATCGCACTGAGCTGCCATTTCTGGCGCCGCATTTCAGCCGCCGCCTGCTGCGGGATAATAGTGACACCCAAATTCACAGCACTCTGGACTTCAGCCTGCAGACCTTGCTGGAGCGGCGCCTTGGGCTGTATATCGAAAGCCAGCGCCATCTGGGGGTCAAGAATGCCGCCGCAATCCTGGTGGACAGCCGCGATCAGAGCATCAAAGCCTGGATAGGCTCGGCAGACTTCTTCGATACCGATATCCAAGGCCAGGTGGACGGCGTCACCGCCCGCCGCTCGCCGGGTTCAACCCTGAAGCCATTTCTGTTTGGCCTGAGCATAGATCAGGGGCTCATACACCCGCTGAGCATACTCAAGGATGCACCCACCGCCTTTGGCAGTTTCCAACCGGAGAACTTTGACCACAGATTTACCGGCCCCATCAGCGCCCACGATGCCCTGGTCAAGAGCCGCAATCTGCCGGCCGTGTGGCTGGCAGGACAAGTGAACCAACCCAATCTCTACGGCTTCCTGCGCCAGGCCGGTATTCAGGGGCTCAGGGGTGAAAGTCATTATGGTTTATCCCTGGCGCTGGGCGGCGGTGAGCTGACCATGGCGGAGCTGGCGCGGCTGTACCTGATGCTGGCGAGCCAGGGCCACGACTATCCGCTGCGGGATCAACAAAGCCAGCCCATCAGTCCGCAAGGAAAGAGCTTGCTGAGCCCTGCCGCCGCCTTTATGGTGCGGGACATACTCAAGGACAACCCCCGCGCCGACGGCCTGCCCGGCAGCAACTGGACAGTGGCCTGGAAAACAGGTACCTCCTGGGGATATCGCGATGCCTGGAGCGCCGGTATCACAGGCCCCTATGTGTTGGTGGTCTGGGTGGGTAACTTCGACGCCACCCCCAACCCGGCCTTTGTCGGCGTCCGTACCGCCGGGCCCCTGTTCTTCGCCCTCAGCGATGCCTTGCAGGGCGCGCTGCCGGGCACGGCCGACATGGCCAACACGCCGCCGGATACAGTGAAAAAGGTGGCCTTCTGCGCCGCCTCCGGCGAACTGCCCAACCCTTGGTGCCCCAAATTGGTCGATGGCTGGTATATCCCGGGAGTTTCCCCCATCAAGGTCTCCAACTTGCATCGCCCCGTGTGGCTGGATAACAAAACCGGCGCCGCCGTCTGCCCGCCCTACGACTCGGCAATTCACCACCAGGAGGTGTTTGCCTTCTGGCCGTCAGACTTGGCGGCCCTGTTCGAGCAGGCAGGTTTACCCCGCAGGAGGCCGCCGGAGCTTCCGGCCGCCTGCAGCCAAAGAGTCGCGGTCAGCTACTCGGCCCCGCTTATCCGCTCCCCCTTGAAGGGCGTCACCTACAGCCTGCGCCAAAGCGTGGCCAATGAACACATAGCCCTCAAGGCCGACGCCGCCTCCGACAGCCAAATACTCTACTGGTTTGCCGGTAACAGCCTGCTCGGCCAGAGCCTGCCGGGCCAAACCCTGGAATGGCGCCCGCCCAGAGCAGGACGCTTCCAACTGTCGGTCAGCGACGACAAAGGCCGCAGCGCCAGCAGACTACTTCGAGTAGATATGCTGCCTTGAGCCGGGCCGCTATTTAGATCACCTCAGTTTCGACCTCTTCAGCCCCACAAATGCAGGACTTTCGGATTTTGCTGGGGCCGAGTGATAAATCCCCGTTGTGGAGGGAGCACGGCAAGGCTCAAGTGCAATTCACCAGAAAACCTTTCTACGCTGCCTGAGCGGCAGTGAACTACTCTAGACATTGTTTAGTTCTCTTTGTGACTTTCTAAGCTGCCTGGGCGGCAGTGAACGTTGAACATTATTGCCTCGCTGACTCTATTACTTTCTAAGCTGCCTGGGCGGCAGTGAACATCTTCTGGATGAGGCTCGAATTGCAAATCAATTTCTAAGCTGCCTGGGCGGCAGTGAACAAGGGGACGAAAAAGCGTCCCCTTCTTTGCTTTTTCTAAGCTGCCTGGGCGGCAGTGAACTAATCTTTGCGCAAAATAAAGCCCACTTGTGTTTTCTAAGCTGCCTGGGCGGCAGTGAACGATATTGTGATGATGAACCGCGAAGTTGCCGATTTCTAAGCTGCCTGGGCGGCAATGAACCGAGGAACCAAAAGCGCGTTGAACTTTTCATATTTCTAAGCTGCCTGGGCGGCAGTGAACCATATCTGAGCCAGTTTCGACTGTGATATCAAGTTTCTAAGCTGCCTGGGCGGCAGTGAACTAAGAGCACGAACGTCATCAAGACAACCAAGCTTTCTAAGCTGCCTGGGCGGCAGTGAACTCAAATGCTACCACCGCATACTATTTATGGGATTTCTAAGCTGCCTGGGCGGCAGTGAACATCAACACCGCACAACTTGCAGGGATGTTAAATTTCTAAGCTGCCTGGGCGGCAGTGAACGTGGTTTGGCATTAACGGGTGGGCGTTAATAATTTCTAAGCTGCCTGGGCGGCAGTGAACTCGTAGCAATAAGGCGCTCAGCTTCTGGTAGTTTTCTAAGCTGCCTGGGCGGCAGTGAACTAAACAAAGGCGCTCAGCGCGTATTGGGTAAATTTCTAAGCTGCCTGGGCGGCAGTGAACGTCCCGACAACTGCGGCACTGTAGGTATTCAGTTTCTAAGCTGCCTGGGCGGCAGTGAACCAATTTCAGCTGCAGTAATGAGAGTGCCAGTCTTTCTAAGCTGCCTGGGCGGCAGTGAACGATAGGCAACTTGCACTTGTTGCTGAATATGATTTCTAAGCTGCCTGGGCGGCAGTGAACTGAGCGTGCACAGCTAACAATGACTGCTGAAGTTTCTAAGCTGCCTGGGCGGCAGTGAACTTAACCTAGCTGTATCTCAGGAACGTCTATCATTTCTAAGCTGCCTGGGCGGCAGTGAACTTGCGAAAACTCTCCTTTGCTTTAGTTTTTAATTTCTAAGCTGCCTGGGCGGCAGTGAACATGAGGCCTCTTTTTGGCGCTCTTTTTCTGTCTTTCTAAGCTGCCTGAGCGGCAGTGAACTTGTTTTCACTGAAAACAAAAAAGCCCCATAATTTCTAAGCTGCCTGAGCGGCAGTAAACCTGTAGACGTGGCAGGCGTAACCACCGCTATCTTTCTAAGCTGCCTGAGCGGCAGTGAACGCTCTGGTACTGATTCACCTTGAAATTAGAGATTTCTAAGCTGCCTGAGCGGCAGTGAACTTTTCAATAAGTTGAACAGGCCCTGTTCTGATTTTCTAAGCTGCCTGAGCGGCAGTGAACAATCAGACGGTCTAGGCGGTTGAGTCACGCGATTTCTAAGCTGCCTGAGCGGCAGTGAACTTCTGAACAAATCATAAGATTCTTTCTCGTAGTTTCTAAGCTGCCTGAGCGGCATCCGCGCCGGGTTGTTGTCTTTCTAAGCTGCCTGAGCGGCAGTGAACAAATCCAGCGCATACGATAGCCAAGATTTTCATTTCTAAGCTGCCTGAGCGGCAGTGAACTCTGAGTCGGTTGGTTCGGAAGAGTCATTAGATTTCTAAGCTGCCTGAGCGACAGTGAACTGTACCTGTACCAGCACGCTGGGCGCGTTGGTTTTCTAAGCTGCCTGAGCGGCAGTGAACTTGAGGCCGCTCATGTAGTAGCAGAATGAAACTTTCTAAGCTGCCTGAGCGGCAGTGAACTGCGCAGATTGCTGCCAGTGACATGGGTATCATTTCTAAGCTGCCTGAGCGGCAGTGAACGAACATCTCAGGCGCGCCGTTTTCGTTTACTGTTTCTAAGCTGCCTGAGCGGCAGTGAACATAAGGAATTGCAGATCGTCTACTAGCTCGTATTTCTAAGCTGCCTGAGCGGCAGTGAACTAACACATCCGAGGCCACTGCGCAGCTACAGTTTTCTAAGCTGCCTGAGCGGCAGTGAACGTTTTGGCGTCGCTGGTTTTGATTTCGCAACATTTCTAAGCTGCCTGAGCGGCAGTGAACATGTTTCGGTTACTGCGATGGTTATGTCTGGCTTTCTAAGCTGCCTGAGCGGCAGTGAAGTCGACTACATACGGCGTCCCATCGATTGTGATTTTCTAAGCTGCCTGAGCGGCAGTGAACTTAATCGTTATTTTTGCCGTGATGATTGCTGTTTTCTAAGCTGCCTGAGCGGCAGTGAACTAGTCTTGATGCATCTGGCAATCTTGCGCAGTTTTCTAAGCTGCCTGAGCGGCAGTGAACTCGACTACATACGGCGTCCCATCGATTGTGATTTTCTAAGCTGCCTGAGCGGCAGTGAACAAAAGATGTTATGTCATTCGCGGTCGAAGCAATTTCTAAGCTGCCTGAGCGGCAGTGAACTGAATATGGATATTATAGAGACACGGCAATATTTTCTAAGCTGCCTGAGCGGCAGTGAACAGGTGCAAAAGACATTGCCAGCAACTGTTAATTTTCTAAGCTGCCTGAGCGGCAGTGAACTCATTCAGGGGGCTAACCAGGGCTCAGCGTGATTTCTAAGCTGCCTGAGCGGCAGTGAACATGAGTTCCAATCTGTGACACTAACCGCAACTTTTCTAAGCTGCCTGAGCGGCAGTGAACATCATCAACGTGCGGCTCGTGCTGCTGAGAATTTTCTAAGCTGCCTGAGCGGCAGTGAACAGAAAATCAGCTTTCTGCTGCGGCAGCCAGTCTTTCTAAGCTGCCTGAGCGGCAGTGAACACGTCGCAGCCATTTACCGCCTTGCGGGTATTTTTCTAAGCTGCCTGAGCGGCAGTGAACGCAAAGTTGCAGAAATAATTAGTGCCGAGCGATTTCTAAGCTGCCTGAGCGGCAGTGAACGCACATAATCATTATCAGAGTTGTTCGAGACATTTCTAAGCTGCCTGAGCGGCAGTGAACCAATTACAGGTTATGGCCGCTTTGCTTATTCATTTCTAAGCTGCCTGAGCGGCAGTGAACTTGATTGCACAGTGCCGCAAATGTCCCAAACGTTTCTAAGCTGCCTGAGCGGCAGTGAACCGCTATTTTTGAAACGAGGGAGGCCAGATAATTTTCTAAGCTGCCTGAGCGGCAGTGAACGTCACTGACAAAAAGTTTCCTACAAGGTCAAATTTCTAAGCTGCCTGAGCGGCAGTGAACAAGCTGAGATAAACCGCTCCAAGGCCGTTAGCTTTCTAAGCTGCCTGAGCGGCAGTGAACAACGCCATGACGCTGAAACGGAAACGGCATAATTTCTAAGCTGCCTGAGCGGCAGTGAACATGAAGAGGTACTGGCTCCAAGCACAGTGGTTTTTCTAAGCTGCCTGAGCGGCAGTGAACATTGATAAAAACTTATAAGGACGGCACTCTTATTTCTAAGCTGCCTGAGCGGCAGTGAACACAACCAGCTTGGATGCACGGGTACCAATTGGTTTCTAAGCTGCCTGAGCGGCAGTGAACACGACCAAGGCATGAGCACAGTTCTCCCGCCTTTTCTAAGCTGCCTGAGCGGCAGTGAACGCAGCGTAGAGACCGGCTCGCATCCACTCGATTTTCTAAGCTGCCTGAGCGGCAGTGAACTTTATGGTAGCTCGGTAGGTTTTTTCTTTGAATTTCTAAGCTGCCTGAGCGGCAGTGAACTCCGAGCTCAAGCTTCTGCAGTGTGACCGATATTTCTAAGCTGCCTGAGCGGCAGTGAACGAAACAAAAGCGCGAGCGTAGGAGCGCATATCTTTCTAAGCTGCCTGAGCGGCAGTGAACATCACCCTGAGCGATTCAGAACATTTTGCATTTTTCTAAGCTGCCTGAGCGGCAGTGAACAATAGAATAAAGCAATAAAAGAAAGTCACAACAGATGGTTAGGATAAAAAACCTATTTTTACCCTGTTGAGCACCACCTGTTGTAACTGATTGTATATAAAGCTTATTTTTAAAGAGCAAAAATAAAGGGTAAAACTCACCCTTTGATGCTTAAAAGTGCGGTACTGTTCCAAGCGATGCAATACCATTAACTTTACGACTCAGCCCGTAGCAATCGAACTGCCCATCCACAGGTGTACTTTGCGGATATCTTTCGATAAACAGCGGGAACTTGCTGTTTTTGTCCGGCGAACGTTGTTTCGTTTGCTGGCTGTGCAAGAAGACAAATGGCAAATCACACTGCCCAGTCGGTTTGCTTTTTTCAAGCTCGGTTAAGCACTCGGCCAGCGGCTTGCCCGACTTTGCCGCCCATAATGCCGCCTTTTGCTGCATAGCCCGCTCAATCCGCTCAGGCGATTTCACCTGTTTGCGTACAAAGCTCACGTAGGAAACATCACTCGGTACGGGTTTGATCCCTTTAATATGCGCATAGTCTTCGAATCGATTCAGCCATTGGTGAATGGCTAGCTTTTCCAATGACGCTTGTTCTTTGGCAAAGAGGCGCAATTTACTGCCCAGGGGAAACTTAGCCCGGAGATAATCAGGAAAGCCAACCGCAACACTAGACTGATTTGCATCCACTTTGTGTTCAACAAGTGCAATATGCACTTGTTGAAATACATTTTGCCAGAGGAAACCAAGCGAGATATCGACATCCGGTAGTAGGGTAATTTCTTGGTAGTAGTTCATTACCGCCACCTATTTATCACTTTCGCCGAATACCCCACCGCGCACCAACACGGCCACCACATAATGTTCATCTTCTTCACGCGGTAGTGGTTCTCCACGAGCCCACTTGTCAAAGAAGCTGTAAAAATCCTGCTTATCTTTCGGAGTGCGGAATGCTTTACCCAAATTGGTCACTGCGCCATAAGGTTCTATGGCAATCGCCCCTGCACTTTGTTCTGCCAAAGCGTATTCTGGATACCAAGTATCAATAGAACGCAATGCATTACCTATTTTTTGTGAGTGCATCGCTGCATGTTCATTAACGGCATAAAGAATTTTACTTTTCTTGGTTTTGCTATTGCCTTTATCCAACACTAGCTCTTCACTTGGATAAACTTCTTGCGCTTTACCCACTTTTGCGTAGCAGTCAATTTGCAGCATCAGGTGTTCGGACTTACTGGCCAAGGCCTTGGCAATGCGTTCAGCCAAACTACTCACTTGTTCGTCGTTATGATCGAAATGGCGGGTGCTGAACTTTTTGGCGTCAAACGTCCAAGTTTGCTCCGCCCCTTTATTAAGCGCCTTAACTTGCACTTCAATTTCTTCAGCACCCACTCGGTTACGCCATAAGAAACGCGCGTTTGCCAGGTTAGTGGCGTAGCGTTTTGCCAATTCAAAACAACCATGTTTGGCAATGTACTGCTCAACTGCGGCACTATAGCTCTGTTTGAATTGCGCATTATTACAAGCCGAAGGTTGAGCTAAACCACCCAACACTTTTAGGGTGAAATGGAGTTTAAGAGTGTCTTGATCTTGCCCCAGAGCACAGGCATCGACACGTTGTAAGTTTGCTTTCTCCACTTCGGCATTTAACTTAAGCGGATCATTTTTTACTGCCGCTTTTAAACGGTTAGAAATGGTTCCACGTACCGATTTTTCTTGTAACGATAAAGGAGTGCCCTGTTCTTTAGCGTCCCAGCTAGTGCCAAATAGATAGCCATCTGATGGGACTAGTTTCTTCTCAAATGCCAAGACTGAAGCGGTGTCGTTAATTTTAGCCATGAGATTGTTCCTTATTGATGTTCGTTGATAGCGTTAACTTGCTGACAAAGGTAAAGATCGTTTTCTAAATCGGAGTGGTATTGCCAAAGGGTGTCATCGAGGTTTTTAATTTTGTGCGCCATAACAAACTCACCTAGCGTGACCACGCTTTCAGCAAAGCGGTGCGGCACTGATGGATCGCGTTGATTTTTCGCCTCACCTAATGGCGAAATCCCCTGAAACCCAGTGGCAATCGGCACAATCCAGCCACTCGTCTTGCGTTGGCTATGCCAAACAACACTGCCATCTTCAAGCTGTTCACAATTGTGGTTAACGCTGAGGTAGCCAAGCAGTGCATCTAATGCATCATCGCCTTGCTGCATGGCCTCTATCATTAGATCACGCCGTTCTAGCAATACATAGCCCGGCATCAGTTGACGTAGAACTCGCGTCGTATCCTCTTCTGTCACCACTGAGCCGATTGCGGGCTTTCCTATACAGATGACATCACCACCCGCTACTTTCATGGTGGCGATGACCGCTTGCAATTGCCCTGCAAAATCAGGATGTTGCACCTGTTCCTCATCGCCACTCCACTCAATCACTAAAGAGACGTCTAAATGACAGCGTGCTTCCTCGATAAATGCCGAGCGTGAACCATCCTTATCGAGTGGGTTACCTGTACCAATGATTGAATGGACAAAATCGCCCTCACCTTTGTGAGTTTGTACATCACAGCAATGACTGACAACGGCGACACTGTGCAGCATTAACTCAGACAGACCGGCTTGGTTCAATTTGCGCTCCAAAGCGTGGACAAACCCTAACCATGCTGTCATGGCCGGAAAACCTATGGTAAAAGGGCTTGAGAGTGCATTGGCGTTGTGAATTTTAATATGGGGCAAAATCAGCACTCTCATCGAAAGTTCTCCCTATTGCTGGCAACCACTGTCTCAATGGCCAAGAGTTCTTGATCGGCCAGTAATAAGGGGTTGCTGATGACTTTGCTGCGGCTGTAGTGGTTGATTAAACCACGGGCAATTTGACGAGTGATTTTATCGAGCCACTCATTCTCTTGTTCTCGCTGCGACTCAAATTCAGGGTACAACCAAACTTTTTGCTCCAATGGCAATTCGCTTGGTAGATCGCCTTGATGGCCAGTAAGAAAAAGGCGCACTTGCCACATTTTTTCAATAACCAAATCAACGTATTGCTGAATACGGTAATCGCGTCCATCACGGATATTGATGTTGTTATAGTCGGCTTTAAACAGTCGATGCAACGCTTCCAACACCTCCTTGGCTTGCCAAGCGGTAAAACACTCTTTGAAAAAGTCTGTCTTAGGCAAGCGGATTTCTCTGGGTGTTAAGTTAGGCGGAATGGATGGAAGAAGATGGGCTTTTCCCGCATTTTGGTTATTGAGCACGCTGATGTTTTGAGGTTTTGTACCGCCAAAGCCAATGGTCGTTAGACCAAATATTTCTTGATAGCCCTCTGGGTGAAATCGATTGGCTTTTTTGTTCTCTCTGGCCTCTTTGACAAGCTCCCCAAATCGCATTGCATCAAGTCGTTTGCGTAATTCAAAAAGATGGCCTGAATGGGTCAATAGCGACAATAAATGATATTCACCTTCGGCTACCGGGAAATAGACCTGCTTAATCTTCGAGCTGGATACCGAAGCTTGATCGCTATCGATCATTTTTAAAAAACCGTCTCGTAGCGTCTGATAATCACAGGTTGGCACCTCAAGCAACTGGCGAGCCAACTCACTTTCTTGTTCAATATGCACGAGCAGAGAGCGTTGATCGCTCATCGGCAAGCTCAGGAACTTATACACGTCCAATGCCGCTGCATTACCGAGTGCATCAGGCTCTACCGCCACATTGCCTGATCGCAGAAAGCCATCGACACTCGGTTTATTCTTGGCAATTATCGATGAAACATAGCCATTTTTGTTCTTTCGCGCACTCGGATGACTAAAGGTGCAGGGATGTGAGGCTATTGAGATTTGCCCAGCCCTTTTAGCGGCATCGGGTAACCAATTTGCCAACAAAAAGTTTTGCTCACACTCCCGCTGTTTTTCCAATACTTCTGATTCTTGCATCGAGGTACTGACATTTTTCTTAAGCCAGGCTTCTTTGCGCTCGGCAAAGAAGGTGACTATTGCTGGATCTAACACAGTAAATCCCTCCACTATTTAACCTTAACCAAGCCTAATTGGTCGTTGTAACTGTATTGCTGACTTCCTTCCCGGTAGATAAAACTGATTTCTCCGTATCGCACTGACGTAGCAAACTCCTGCTCAGCACTTGTGCTGTATTGATTAACTAACTCACCGTAATCACGTTGCAGCCAGAGTTTCTGCTGTTGTTCTGGCGCAAGCGGTTGATGCTGAATATTTAACACTTGCTCAATCGCAGGCCATTGCCGCTCATTAGGGATACAAAACTCGATACTGCGCGATTTTTTGACTAAGTAGACCTGTACTGAGGGTTCACTTTTGCGAAAGCGTTTGAAGTATTGCGGCAATGCCGTAAGCCACCAGTAGCCATGAATATGACCGTGTAAATGCTCACACCAACAAGACTGGCGCTGGCTTTCCCGACGGTTGCGGCTGAATCTATCCCGGCGGTTAACTTCGCTTACTTCTGGCTTGCCGATTTGATCCGTGCCGCATGTTTTGGCGGTGGCAAAGTGCTCTAAATCCGCCAAGTTTTTTTGTGGCTCCAACGTCGCTCGCTTCTGAATTCGAGCAACTGCATTAACCGATTGCAGCAATGGCTTTTCGTCCACCAACTGGGTTAAATCATGAGTGACGAGCTGAGTAGTTCGGTCGGTTTCATAGCCAGGACGGTTAAATACTCGCTCTTCTCCCCCCTTGAACCCTTTGAGGTTGTACTGCAACAAGCCAATATTGGGCACAGGAATTTCTCCATCACGGTGCCTGCGTACACGGCCTGCCATTTGAATAATCGAACGAAAAGAAGAGGGCTCTATCACCGCCCAATCAAAGTCATGGTCGCGCCCCACTTCTTCCACAGGCGTCGTCACCAAAATAAAGATCATATTTTTTGCAGAACAGGCATCCAAATGACCGCGAATAATGGGATGGGTAAAGGCAAGCGGTAATTCGTTCGCTGCTTCTTTACGCTTAAGCACCTCATCCAGATGCTTTTCTTGCTCGTGGCGCAGCAACAGCACTTGCTGACTGTGGTAAGCCATACAACGTACTTCGGTATCTGCTGGCCAATCAGAACTGAGCAAGTACTTGGTTAGCTCGACACAGGGTTGAATATTGGCAAGGCGCACCACACCAAAGGAAACTTGAATTTGGCTTTGGGGCTCTAAGGTAGAGTGGTGCCGGTGTTTGGCCAGAACCGCTTGCTTTACTGTTGCAAAATACTGAGTATCAAGCGGTAAATCTGGTTGTTTGAGGCAGGGGATAATTTCGGCTTTACGTTTGGCGGTTTGCTGTTTGAGCTTCTCGACCCGTTTATTGATAAAGCCTTGTTGCAAGGCCCGGTAAGCCTCCAAGTCATAATCATTGCTCCCCACCAACTGGGTATGTGCCGTAAATTCATCAATATAAATACAATTAATGCTGGCGTTTCGGTCACGACTGGCGGCAAATACTGCCCACCCCTGGCGATAGGCATTATACAAACCGAGCGCTAAATCCGGCGGGATGGTGGCAGAGGAAATCATGACTTTTCGCCCCAGCATACCGGCCAAATGAACGAGTCTGCCAATCGCAATCAGATCGTCGCCAGTAAAATCATCGATTTCATCTATCACCAAGTCGGATGACATTAACCGTAAGCAAGGCAATATATAACGCCCACCCCGTTTGGTTTCGGTAGCTGCCATAATATGATCTATGGTGCAAGCCAGTACCGGGGCATACAGCAACTTGCGATCTTTTTCCTTGATTAAAACGGTAGTGAGTTCTTCTTCGGGCAATACGCCCTGCCAATGCAGTTCATCAGTTTCTTCTTGCAAGCTTTCCATCGATTCAGAGCCAAGCTCAGCTTGATTAAGTTCCATTTCCTCCTTATCGACTTGCGCACCAGTCTGGTGATGTAACTCGTAAATCGCCTTAGAGCCAATGAGCACAGCGAGATCTTTATCTTGCAGTTTGAGCCGCTGTTTGTATTCATCACCAGTTTGCAAAGTAAGGGTGCGCAAACCAAGCGCGAGAATAAAACGCAGACTTTCACCATCCTCCGAGAGCGCCTGCATGATTTTGGCGTTAGCCATGGTTTTCCCACAGCCAGTACTCGCCATGTTGACCACAAAATAACCTTGGCTTTTATCTTCAGTATGCTCACGCCACTCGATAATTTTACGTACCGCTTTGTCTTGCCAACGGAACGCTTTTGGGGTGCTGCTCTTGGGTGCCAGCTCGGTAAGTTCAGTCGCTTTTAGCGGCTCAGATTCAAAAAAGGGCAGCAACTTCACCGTATTCACCGCCACCCTGGCGACATTAACCAAATGTTCATCCAGCTTTTGTTTACGCTCTTTGGTCTCGGGATCTGTATTAGCGTACAGCTCGGTTGAAACCTTCCAACTAGGATCATTGGCTTGCGAGGAGTAATAATGGTCGCCCAGCATCAAGCACAACCGTGCATGGTGTAAAACCACGCGCCAACTGCCGTCATTCATCGCTTGATCTAACAAAGGCAACTGATGCAATAAATCCTTAGCTCGGCGTTGCAATGCCGTTAGCCAAGTTTGTGATTGAGAAAGTAGCCCTAAAGGAAATTCAAAGCATTTGGGTAACAGCCTGTTGTAATCCTCAAATTGGTTTTCATATCCCCATGCCGAAGTGATTCTGGCCAACAAATCACCAATCGAACTATTACGATTCTCTCGCTGCTCCCGACACATATCTTCTTTTTTGGGCAGCGGTAATCTGTGATGAGAAACAATTAACCAACTAATCAATGCTGCTGCGTTGGGCAGTTCGCTTAGTGGCTTTGCCGTTTGTAACCTCTGGTAAGTCAATCGCGACTCATCAATGCCTTGGTTGATCAGAAAGTTCAACCATGCTTCATCGTGACTATCACTCATCTGGCTTGTAACGAACTGATGAAATAACAGGCAAGAGATCCACTCATGGCGCAGTGGATCGCCTTTATGCTGGGTTTTAATCTCTGGGTTTAATTTTTCCTGAAACAGTAAAGAAGCCTTCCCCCAATCGTGCAGCAAAGCGGCCATAGCTGCGAGCGCTTTAATCAGTGGCAAATATTTCCAATCACTTTCATAGTCGCTGTTGAGTAAATCTTTCTCAGTACTGTTAACTGGCACCACACCTTCCAAATTAAATTTCTTTTTATTCCCCACCACCCATAAAAACTGGCTGCGGGAGCGAGAGCGGATCCAATGGCAACTGACGGCAGTGCTGCGGCTGGCGGTTTGACGTAGCATTTTTTTCACCGTTAACAATCCCTCTTCGGTGATCAGGGTTTGCCAGGTGTTATCGCCAATCCGGTTGGCAAAAGCATCCAGTACGCGACGGGTTTTCTTAAGCGCGTTTTTTTCACACTGAGAAACAAAGGTGACCATCATAATGGGATTACCTCGCGCTCTTGTTCACCCTGACCTCCCAGGGCAACGCGTTTTACTGTGTCAAACATAAAGTCGAGGGCTTTGTGCTCAATAAAGGCTTGCAATATTTGCTGGCGAAACTCTTGTTCGGTTGCGTTTTCTTTGGCACAAACAAAGGCCCAGGGCAGCACAATGGCGTCTTTGATTAAATCGGCCACATCAAACACCAAAGCACCGCG
Organism: Shewanella chilikensis; assembly: GCF_037953065.1. Lineage (NCBI taxonomy): Bacteria > Pseudomonadati > Pseudomonadota > Gammaproteobacteria > Alteromonadales > Shewanellaceae > Shewanella > Shewanella chilikensis. Next base: position 4,124,346 of record NZ_CP149966.1, read on the forward strand.
GCGGGTTTTACCATGCATCACGGCAAAGCCATGGGGTATACCCAATACCCACAAACAGCTTGCTGCCAAACCATAAGCTAAGTAGTTGCCATGGTTTAAAAAGTCGTTGGCTTTGTCGGTACATTTTTTGTCGGATTGTTGTTGGCGAGAAAAACCCTCTTTGCCGGTATTATTGGCCGCGTATCTGTATAGAACTTTGGTTAATTGCGCTTCGGTAAGCAGCAGCTCTGAGGATTGACTGGCTGCCACTGTGCGATTGTGGAAGGTTTCAAGTGATTGTTGGATAACCTGATCCTGAACATTGAACTTTTCCAGAGCGAGTTCACGGTCAGTGCGCCACACCTTTTGTAAGTAGTCGATTCGGGCATTTTGAAATTGTTTCGCGGCGGCTAAGCGCTTTTCATCATCAAACCAAAATGAGAGCCAGCCTTGCAGGTATTCGGTAGGGCGATATTCACTTTGCGGTGTAAACCATTCCACTTCGGTCGCCATATGCAACGGTGTGCCGCCACCGCCACAAAACCCTACCAGTACTCCGGCCTGCGAGAGCATACGCATTGCGGCCTGAGTAATTGATGTACCGTTGCCAAGCAGCAAGACTGTGGTGTTGGCGATAGGGATATTGAAGTAGAGGTTTTCTTTATCAGCTTCGGTTAAATAGAGTACTCGGCCATCTTTTTGCATTACGCGGCAATATTCGAGGTAATACATGTTGGCGCGTTTTGAGTGCAGAATCACTTTAAGATCAGAGGGTGAGAAATCGTCCATTTAAATACCTCGGCGTTAGATATCAGTTACTTTTACCCAACTTTCCTATTGCCACCAATACTGTACAGACACTCAGGTTAACTGAGTTTACCTTGGCTCAAACCATGCCTGTTCTAGCTATTGAATAACCACTGCTTGATGTCATTTCGGTTTACCAGCACCAACTGCTGAGCCTCGGGTGTGCCATCCAGATACTTGGTATTGACCTGCATTTCCCTGAGCAGGTAATCCACCAAGGCTGCCCGGCACTGAATAATGAGTTGTCCCCCTTCCATCTGATAATCCTTGGCCAGCACCTGTTGTTGCTGGGCTGTCAGGCGGGGATCCGGAGCCAGAATTACCGCCAGCATGGTCTGCCAGGCCGAGTCATCTTTTACAGTTTGATGGGCGATGCCCTCCACAACAGGAATTCCCCGAAAACGGCTCAGGACAAGATCGCGAAAAGCCGCTGACTTTTCACAGTAACCCCGAACATGGTAGCGGCTGCCAGCTTTGACTAAGGTGTGGGGAGTAAAAATTCGGCCTTCATCTTCGGGATTTGACAGAGAGACATATTCCACCTCAAGCCTGAGGTTTTGCTCGATGGCATTAATCAAACCGGCGAGGACATGGCGGCAAGTGTTGCGTTCCGGCAACGCCATTCGGGTGGCACAGGAGCCATTCAAGGGGCGGGGCTGAGCAAAGTAACCTGTCTCGTACCAGAGGAAAAAATCATCCAGGGAAGCAGATGAGTAGCTGAGACTGGCATGCTCTGCAAACCCAAAACAGGCCTTATCGAGCTTTATCAGGGCGCCTGGGTGCAATTCCCGGTATTTGGCCAAATCTTTGTGGGCTTGCTGACGGGTAATGGCAAATTGGTGTTCGATATCTTTATTGCGGACTCTCCCTTTCCAAAAGGCCAACATCTCAAGAAAAGCAAATCGCTCTATCGGCAACTTACAATTGCTCACCTTACCCTCCATGGACATTTAACTGTCGTCACCTGAACATAAATTCAGTCTGCCATAGCCCCATGTCAACGAGTAGGTCTGATGGCGAAATATTCGACACTCATCATACCGTATAAAAGACTGTAAGCTGAATACCTTAGAAAGGTGAGAACAAATCCCTTGCATACTCTGCGTTGGCCTATAGGCTTGGATGCATGGTGTGATTCGCAGCAACTCACCAAGCAGTTACGGCCCTGAGCCGCTATCCACTCCAATTGCAAAATGTGATTAACCAAGCAAAACGGTCAAGTTTTATTGGCCTAAGCTTGGCTAAAGCTAAAGATGCTTTTATTATGCATGTAAATTGATAATACAGAGAGCATCCTATGTCAGCGCAAATCTCCCTCGAACGCAGAGTCGGCGAACTGGTCGCCGAAGACTTCCGTAACGCCCATGTTTTCAGCCGTTTTGGTATCGACTTTTGCTGTGGCGGTGGCCGCTCATTGGCATCGGCCTGCGAGCGAGCCGACGCCGAGCCCACCGAGGTACTGCACGCCTTGAGCCAACTGGCCGCAGAGGGCACGCCGGACGATGCCTTGGCCAAATTGCCACTTGGTGAGCTTATCTACCATATCGAAGCGACCCACCACAAGTACATACGCGATACCGCACCGCTGCTGCTGGAATATGCCCAGAAGATGGTGCGGGCCCACGGTGAGCATTATGAAGAGATCAAACCCTTGGCCGGTTGGATCCGCGCCCTGATGGACGACCTCTTGCCCCACCTGCAAAAAGAGGAACAGATACTGTTTCCGGCCATTCGTGCCCTGAGTCAAGGGCAAGAGTTCAACACCTGTTTCGGCCATATAGGCAATCCTATCCGGGCAATGGAATATGAGCATGATGAGGCGGGGCAAATTCTGGCCAAGCTGCAGCAGTTGACCAATCACTACCAGGCCCCTGAGCATGCCTGCACTACCTGGCGGGTATGCTATGCCACCCTGGCCGAATTTGAAGCCGATTTGCACCGCCACATCCACCTGGAAAATAACCTCTTGTTTCCCAAAGCTCTGGCACTGGTGGACTGAGGGCTGTTCAAATCCCGGCTGACTTGCTACAACTGCATTAACAGCAGTAAACAAGGAGTTAGTCATGCCGGTTACAGGTTTCATTCTGGACGATATTGAAAATCTGCGTGAGTCTGCCGCAGTGGAGTTCAAACTCGCCGCCGGCCGCCATGGCAAGGGTGCGCTGCCACAGGCGCTGTGGGAAAGCTACAGCGCCTTTGCCAATACCAATGGCGGCGAAATCATTCTTGGTGTCAGAGAGGAAAAAGGCGAGTTTTATATCGAAGGAATTGCCGAACCCAGGCCCCTTATCGATGAAGCCTGGAAGATACTCAACAATTCGCAAAAAATCAGTGCCAATATTCTTGGTCCGGCCGATATCCAGCTGATAGAACTGGCCGGTAAACAGTTGATCCGCTTTCATGTGCCTCAGGCAGACTACAGCCAGCAACCCATCTATCTGGGGACGGAAGCGATTGGCGGCACCTATATCAGGGTTGGAGATGCCGATATGCGCGCCAGTCCGGCGCAGGTGAAACGTATGTTAAGACGCAAAAAAAGACACAATGCTCAAGCCAGCCATAATTCCAAAGTTAAATAACTTCCCACCAAGGCAATAGCCGAGCCCATGAGTTGCACCGCCCGTTTACGCTTGCCATCCGGGTTTATCAAACTGCCAATGGTCACTCCGGCAACATGAATCGCCGCCGTCCCCAGTATAAAGCCCATGGCATAAATACCAGGCCTTGCCAATTCAGGCATTTCGGTGCCGTGAACATAACCGTGAAACAGAGCAAAAACGCCGACAAAAGCCATGCCGAAAGAGATTGGCATTTCTCGATTGAGGGCTATGACCAACCCCAGCAACAATACCGACAGCGCTATGCCAGGCTCAACAAATGGTATCGGGGTAGCGATCATGCCCGTGATAGCACTCAAAGTCATAAAAAACAGAAATGCCAACGGTACTGACCAAATGGCGCTGCGCCCTAGCTGAGTGCTGAAAATACCAACACTGAGCATAGCCAGCAGATGATCAAATCCCAGCAGGGGATGACTGAATCCATCCCAGAAACTACCATCCGCATGCAGCTCGTGTGCTGAGACCGGCAGGCTCAACAGCAACGAAAACAGCATGATTATTCGGGATAGCATAGGTTAAATCTCAGGCGATAACTGTAAATGATTATACATTAGCATCAAGTTTATGTTGTGGAAATGATAACAAAGAAAAGAGGTGAATTAACGCAAACCTTAATGAAAAACAATTGTTTCAATTAATTGCATTCAGTGGATATACAGGTCTAGAAACCTAAAGCAACCTATTGATTATCAATGATATATCATCAAAGCCACAGATGAGCTACAGCAAAAGAGTCAATTCACTCAAGGACCTAATCTGTATGTGAGGCAGTAAGCTATTAGCCACCCTGCAGTTGTCACCGGCAAATGCCGGATTGAGCCAAGCAGCCTGACAGCCGGCCTTACGGGCACCTTCGACATCTGTCAGCGGGTGGTCGCCGACATGCAGCAGCGCCTCAGAGGGTAAGACCAGGCGCTCGGCGGCCAACTGGAACATATCCCGCCAGGGTTTACGTCTGACACCATTGCCCGGATGCAGCACAAACTCAAACATCTCTCCCAGGCCAATTCTGCCGGCATCCACATTGCCATTGGTGATCCCAACCAGGCGAAATCGCTCAGCCAATTGCGAAAGTAAGGCGAGCACTTCCTGTGACACCCTAAAGTCGCTGCGCCGCTCAAGGAACAAGGCCAGACCCGCTTCAGCGCCTTGATTGGCCTCATGTTTATCATATCCCAGCATCTCCAGCCCGGTTTGCAATAGCGCCAATCGCGCGGCACTGGTGTCATGAGTCAGCTCGGCTTGCTGCAACAAGAGCTGGCGCTTCAACGCCCGCCAGTCTGCGGCCTGCCAGTTGCCGCTCAGTGGGTATTCTTTGGCCAGCCAGTCAAGCAATGCGCCTTCGGCGGCAGCGATGATTGGCCGGTTATCATAGAGGGTATCGTCGAGATCAAAACTGATGGCTTTAATAGCGCCGGGGCGAAGAAACACCTGCATCACTTGTCCTTTTTAGCTCTGGGGTGAGCGCCGTCATACACCTTGGCCAGATGCTGAAAGTCCAGACTGGTATATATTTGGGTGGTCGCCAGATTGGCGTGTCCCAGCAGCTCCTGTACCGCCCGCAAGTCGCCGCTGGATTCCAGCATATGAGTCGCAAAGGAATGCCTCAGCTTGTGGGGATGAACCCTGGCGGATAGCACCTGCTCCCGCCCCCAGCGCGCCATGCGCGCCTGAATACTGCGATGCGCCAAGCGCTTGCCCTTGGCGGTCACGAACAGCGCTTGATCTTCACAGGGAATATCCCGGCGGTAATCCAGCCATTGTTGCAATGCGGCAATGGCGACCGAGCCCACCGGCAGCAGCCGTTCCTTGCCACCTTTTCCCATCACCTTGATTTGCTGCTGGGCGAAATCCAGTTGCGGCACATCCAGCGAGGCCAACTCAGCCAAACGCAGCCCTGAGGAGTAACACAGCTCCATCATCGCCTTGTCACGGGCGCTGAGGGGATCTGTCACCTCAATATCCAACAGATGGCTGATGCTGTCGGCGTCGAGATTCTTGGGCAGCGGCTTATTCTGTTTTGGGGCGCTCAGTTGCCGGGCGGGATTGCTCTTGACCAGCTCTTCGAGCAGCAGAAATTCGTAGAACTGCTTGACCGCCGACAGGCACAGAGACAAAGAGCGGGGGCTGAGCCCCTGGCGATGTAACTTGGCCAACACAGCACTCAACTGGGGATCGGTTACCTGGTCCCAATCAATATCCTGCGGCAGCAGCCCGGCAACCCGTTGCAGTTCGCGCAGATAGTTGCGGGCTGTGTAAGGAGACAGCTGCCGCTCGGCACTGAGATGGCGCTCGAAGCGGCTAAGCCAGGGAGAATCCTGTTTAACGGCCATCAGAGCTTGGGCAGCAGATGGTCCAACAGCTGCCGCAACTGATCCAGCAGCATATTGTCCATCTCCGGATGGAAGTGAGTCACATCGGCACTGGCGATAGCAAAGATCACCTGGCCATTTTGTTCCGACAGCCGTGCCAGTGACACTGAGCCGACTTCAGAGCCGAACAAACGTTTGGACTCCTCCTTGGTCAGGCGTCCAAAATAATAACCGTGCTGCAAACGTTTACGCCAGATGGCCGAGAGCTCTGAGTCAATATCATGCACGGTAATCAGGCGTACATGGCTGAAGTTAAAGGCTTCTTTAAGCTCGGCGCACAGCACCTGTCTGAGCTCGCCCATATCTTCGCAATCGAGCAGCTTCAATGAAAGCTGGGTATTGAAGCGAAAGATTTTCTCGTTGCGGCTGGCCATGCCAAGCAGCGCGGTGATCTCCTCTTCCAGCTGTTGTGCCCGGCTGCGCAGCAGCTCCTGCCGCCGCTCTACCAGAGAAACTGTGCCACGCTCGCCGTGAGGCAGACGCATAGCCAACAGCAGCTCGGGATGACGGCAGAAAAACTCCGGATTATCCAACAGATATTCACGGATGATCTGCTCATCAAAAGGTGGAGTGAGCTTAGCTTTGGCGTCTGTCATATCTGTATCTGTCCGTCGTATACCTGTTCGGCCGGGCCTGTCATCCACAGCGGCTTGCCCTCACCGTCCCATTTAATTGTCAGAGTGCCGCCGGGCAAGTCGACCCGCACTGTATTGCCCAGCTTGCCCTGCAGTTGGCCCACCACAGCAGCCGCACAGGCACCACTGCCACAGGCCAGAGTTTCGGCGGCGCCGCGCTCATAAACCCTGAGCTTGATATGGCCCTTGTTGATCACCTGCATAAAGCCGACATTGACCCCTTTGGGGAAGCGTTCATGATTGGTCAGCTGCGCGCCAATAACATCGACATCTGTGGCAGCCACATCCTCGACTTCCAGCACGCAGTGGGGGTTACCCATGGAGACAGCACCGCAGAGGAAGGTTTGCCCTTCAGTTGGCAAAAGGTAGGTCTTTTCGGCCTTTTTGGCCTTGAAGGGGATCCGCGCCGGATCCAAGATAGGTACGCCCATATTGACGGTGACATTGCCATCGCGCTCCAGGCGCAGGGTCATCTTGCCGGATGAGGTGCTGACCTTGATCTTGTATTTCTGAGTCAGGCCCTTGTTGCGAACAAAGCGGGCAAAGCAGCGGGCGCCGTTGCCGCACTGTTCGACCTCGCTGCCATCGGCATTGAAGATACGATAATGAAAGTCCAGATCCGGATCATAGGGCGGCTCGACCAGCAGCAGTTGATCGAAGCCGATACCGAAGTTGCGGTCGGCCAGGCGCCGGATCTGCTCCGGCGAAAAGTACACATTCTGAGTCACGCCATCGACGACCATAAAGTCGTTGCCCAGACCATGCATCTTAGTGAAGTGGATCAAGATTACTCCTAGGTTCCAACGCCTACAGCGGGAAAGTACTTACACTAGTTTACGGCAGCAAGTGCTCACCTTGCCACAGTTGTTCCAGCTTTTCCCGTTCACGCACCAGATAATGTTCACTGCCATCGACCATGACTTCAGCCGCTCGCGGACGGGTGTTGTAGTTGGAGGACATCACAAAGCCATAAGCACCGCTGGAACGCACCGCCAGCAGGTCTTTGGCTTGCAGCACCAAGGCGCGTGATTTACCCAGAAAATCCCCGGTTTCACACACTGGGCCGACTATGTCGTATTCCCGGCTTTCACCCTCTCTTGGCTGCACCGGGATAATCTGCTGCCAGGCGCTGTAGAGTGACGGCCGGATAAGGTCATTCATGGCACCGTCCACTATCGCAAAATGCTTGCCGGCATTCTCTTTCTGGAACAGCACCTGGGTGACAAAGATCCCGGCATTGGCGGCAATCGCCCTGCCCGGTTCGAAAATTAGCTTCAGTGGTCGTTCACCCAGACGCTCGAGCAACGCGGCGGCATACTTGTCCGGTTGTGGCGGTGTTTCTTCATCATAGGTGACCCCCAGGCCACCGCCCACGTCCAGATGCTCAATCACTATGCCTTTTTCTGCCAGCCTATCGATCAATGCCAGCATTCTGTCCATGGCATCGAGAAACGGCCTGAGCTCAGTAAGCTGTGAGCCGATATGGCAGTCAGCGCCCTTGATAGCCAAGTGCGGCAAGGATTGCACCTGCAGGAAGGCTTCCTCGGCTTCATCCATGGCGATACCGAACTTGTTTTCTTTCAGGCCGGTGGAGATATAGGGGTGAGTACCGGCATCCACATCCGGGTTGATCCGCAAGGAAACCGGCGCCTGTTTACCCAAAGAGCCTGCCACTTCGTTGAGCAGTTCAAGCTCGGCGCGGGATTCAACATTGAAGCAATATATACCCAGCTCCAGTGCCAGCTTCATTTCCGCCGCTGTCTTGCCGACACCGGAAAACACCACCTTGGCCGGATCGCCACCTGCGGTGATTACCCGGGTCAGTTCTCCGCCTGAGACAATATCAAAGCCACTACCAAGGCGTGCCAACACATTGAGCACCGCCAGATTGGAGTTGGCCTTAACCGCATAGCAGATAAGGTGCGGATGACTGGCCACGGCCCTATCAAAGGCATGCCAATGGCGCTCCAGTGTCGCCCGCGAATAAATATACAAAGGCGTACCATATTGAGCCGCCAAATCGGCTACGGCGCAGTCTTCGGCATACAGAGCCTGAGCTTGATACTGAAAATGATCCAATTAGTTTTCCTCTGTCGATTGCTGGGGTTGTTCGGTTTGTTCCGCCTGGGGTTGGTTCTCCGGCAGATCCGGGCTCTTGTAAAGAACGCCTTTTTGACCACAACCAAGCAGCATCAGGCTAGCAAGCATCAGGGATAAAAACAGTCTCATTTTACTCAACATCTGGGCAGCAGGATTACATTAGCCTTATAATCGCATTCATCTTGATGAAAGCAAAGGACAGATATTCCATGGCCATGACAGATACCGAATATCATCAGCTCGCCGATGAAATGTTCGACCGGATAGAAACCGCAATTGAGAATGCAATCGATGAACAAGATGCCGATGTTGATATCGACGCTTCAGGCAATGTGCTGCAGCTCGAATTCGCCGACAGCTCCAAAATAGTGATTAACAAGCAGGAACCACTGCACCAGATCTGGGTAGCAACCCGTTTCGGTGGTTATCACTTTGGTTATGTCGATGGTAAATGGATAGACGAGCGCAACGGCGGCGAATTTATGCCCTTCGTCAGAGAGTCCATCAGCCGCCAAGGCGGTATAGAACTGTCGTTCTAATGATTTAGGGGCGGTCAGAACTCTGTCTGCGCCGCCCTTGCCGTAACCCCGAAAGGCACCACATCCAGATTACCGCTCTGGCGCACCAGGCGGAAAAACTGCGGAAAGTTGAACTGATTTTTAAGGTTCAGTACTTCACCGAAGGCGTAATGCTGGGTGACAGTATTCACCAATTCACTGACATCCGGATTGCTGTGCACATAGTGGCTCAAGCCATTTCCTTCATCCAATACAAACACGTCCAACTCATCTTCCCGGCTACGCAGGAAATACTGGATCACCCCTTTCACCGCATAGTTCTGGATAACCTCGGGCACCTTGACCCAAGGATCGTTAGCAAGCTCGGGCCTTGGCAGACTTTGTAGCTCGCCCCTGGCCAACTGACGATAGAGGGACTTCACATCGCTGAGATCCCGGTAACTCATGCCCTTGGCATCGAAAAACAAGCCATATTTCTTTTCACCCAGTTGCAGTGGCTGCACTAAAGTCTTGGACGGACAGGCGTCTTTTATCAGTCGGTGCACCTGCTTGAGAGTATCCACTACAGTTTGTTCCAGCTGGGACTGTAGCTTTTGCGAGGCACTGACAACATCGAAGGCCACCTGTTGTGGCGCTCTTCTCATACCTGGAGTGGCGAAGGCGATGGCCTCCAGCAGGGCCTTCTCACCGCTAAAGCTGTGGCAATGCCATTCCCCCCAGGAGTTAAGGCTCATCAGTTGTACCGAACCCAGCAAACTGGCTGCCGGTTTTCCTGTCGCCAGCAGGTTGCTGCCCATGAGTTCAAGCATCAAGGTTTGACCCTGCCAATGTTCGCTGGGGTCCTGCTCCAAATTAAGGATCCACACCAACTTGCGATAATGCCAAGGCTGGCACAGATCCAGTTTCGACACCCGCCATTTCTTGTCTTCGGTATAAGGCAGCAGACGTTCGGCCACCTGGTTAAGACGCCGACACCGTAGACGCCCCGTGCCGTATTCAAACCAACGACTATGGTTGGTTGCCACCCCATTAAGGCAGGCCCAAATCATCAAAGAAGCGGCATCATCGGCCTGATAGATGGCTACTTCGCCCATAAACTGCCGCGGCTCCGGAAATAGACGATAGAGATGACAACGGCCATCCTGTTCGCTGCGAACTATGGTCAAATTCGGCTCAGCCAGCGACTGACTCCAAAGCCTATTGAGCCGCAGGATCTGCTGCTTGTCTTCGCTGAAATAGGTGTGCAGCTTACGAGTCAACAGCCCCAAGTCTTCTACTTTAAAGTACTCACTCAGCCTGTGAGTCGAAGCGAAATGCAAAAGAGTTTGATAGCTGGCCAGCATCAACTCGTTAAGTTGAGCGTTGAACCACTGAAGCTGGCCACTGTGCCAATGTTCGCAATCATCCAGAGTAATCAGCAGGCTCTGGGGCCATTCCCACTGCTCCACCAATTGCTTGAGTTTGTGGTAGCGCCAATCGTGACACTGCTCGAGATCACTGAGCCTGATACCACACTTGAGGTAAAAGCAGCGGCGCACTATCTCCAGCCGACGATCATCTCCCACTTTAAGCAGATAAGACTCGATATATTGATACAGGAGCAGATAGGCGTCGTTGGCGTTGGAAAAGTCACCGGCCAGAGTTCTCAACCATACCCATTCACTGACCAGATTGGTTTGTGGATAGTTGCTGGCATAGGCTTCCAGCAGCAGCACCTTGAGCAGGGCCTTGTGCGGCTTGTCCAAGCCTTTGTAGAGCTGCCATAAAGAGGCACCAAAATACTCATTGGCGGGTAGTTGGTGCACATCACCAAGAAACAGAAAATCGCTGCAAGGCTGAGCATTGGGCCACCAGGCGACCGTCTTGCCGGCCAGGCGGATATGGCTGCGGTAGAACTCTTCCAGCAGCAACCAATGTTGGGCGCTGCCGCTGTGTTCATGCCCCAATAGCTCCCATTCGGCGTCCTGATAGCAAGTGTCATCACGGCAAAACTGCCGCGGGTGTACCAGATAAAAGTTCACCTCGAATTGAAAGCCGGCAAACCAGCGGGTGAGTTTTAGGCTCTTCTCCCGCAGCAGTTCCATTTCCTCCTGGGTTAGCCCGGCGTCATAGACCAACCAGACATCCACATCACTCTTGGGGTTCTGGCCAAAACTGGCGGTGCTGCCCATTACGTAAACCCCTTCCAGTACAGGACTGGCATGCTGTGAGTCTTCGAGCAGTGGCAACTTGAGAGTAGCGAGCGATTCTTTGAGCTCGACAGAGTGGTGGAATCCCTTGATACCGCAGGGTGTCATGGGGCCGTTGTATCCGGGCAAGCGGTTGTGATGCTGATGCAACAACAGAGGGATCAGGTTAAACAGATGCCTTTGCAGTGGGGAAAACAGCGCCTGAGCACGGGCCAAACGCACTCGATTGAGGCGCTCGGCGTATTCGGCGTATTGTCGCTGACGTTCGATCATCCGAATTTCACTATCCCTGAACCAGTTAGATGATCATGCTAACACTTTTAAGGTAGCAGGCAAGTAATGAGATCAAGATCACACTATTTGGCGAAAATTTAACGTGCCCACTTCAAAGATTGAGCAGCGTTCGGTGCCATTCTCCAATAGGCAATGTTAGCATTGGCGCATTTAATGTACTCTCACGGAAAAGATTGGCATGTCAGAAAATCGCATTCGCATAGCAACACGTAAAAGCCCTCTCGCCATGTGGCAGGCAGAATTTGTTAAAGCCGAGCTGGAACGCACTCATCCCGGGCTGACAGTAGAGCTGCTGCCAATGAGCACCAAGGGTGATGTCATCCTGGATACTCCTCTGGCCAAAGTAGGCGGCAAGGGATTGTTCGTTAAAGAGCTGGAAGTCGCCATGCTGGAAGACCAAGCTGATATCGCGGTGCACTCCATGAAAGATGTGCCGGTTGAATTCCCGGAAGGTCTGGGATTGGAAGTGATCTGTGAACGTGAAGATCCCCGTGATGCCTTCGTTTCCAACAGCTACAAGAGTATAGATGAACTGCCTCAAGGCGCGGTTGTCGGTACTTCAAGCCTGCGCCGTCAATGTCAGCTCAGAGCCCGTCGCCCGGACCTTATCATCAAAGATCTGCGTGGCAACGTGGGAACCCGTCTGGGTAAGCTGGATGCCGGTGAATATGATGCCATCATTCTGGCTGCCGCCGGACTTATCCGCTTGAAACTGTCAGAGCGTATTGCCAGCTTTATCAGCGCCGAAGAATCACTGCCGGCCAACGGCCAGGGTGCTGTCGGCATCGAATGTCGCACCAATGATGAGCGGGTAAAAGCCTTGCTGGCACCGCTTGAACATAAAGAAACCCGCTACAGGGTATTGGCCGAAAGAGCAATGAATACGCGTCTGGAAGGAGGTTGCCAGGTACCTATCGGAGCTTATGCCGAGATCCAGGGAGAACAACTGACCTTGAGAGGTTTGGTAGGTAATCCTGACGGTTCTGAAGTCATTTCAGGAGTGGTAAGTGGTCATCAAGACGAAGCGGTGGCCCTGGGTAACGCCCTGGCAGAAGAACTGCTGAGCAAAGGCGCCAAAACCATATTGGATGCCGTTTACGGCAAATAACAAGGCGGCACTATGAAAGTGTTGTTGACGCGCCCTGAGGGGCGCAATCACGCCATGGAACAGGCGCTGACAGAAAGGGGCATACCTTTTATGGTGACCCCTCTCTTGGCCGTCGAGGCCATGGAAGACAAAAGTATCTCCCCTACCGAGGTGCAGAATGCCGACATCATTGTATTTGTCAGCACCAATGCGGTGCATTTCGGCACTCAAGCGCTGAATGCCTCCTGGCCGTCACACATTCAATATTTTGCCGTCGGCGAAGCCACTTTTGAGGCCTTTGCACATTATGGCATTCAGGGGCATAAGGCTCCGGATGACAATCAACAGACCGAAGGCCTGTTAACCCTGCCAGGACTGCAACCCGAAGTAGTAAAACACAAGAAAGTGGTCATAATTCGGGGCAACGGTGGCCGGGAAGTACTGGGAAAAACACTTCAGCAATATGGCGCTGTAGTCAAGTTCTGGGAGGTCTATCGCCGCACCTGCCCTTCCTATGATGCAGTACAACTGGTCAAGGAATGGCAAGCCTTCGGGATAGACACCATAGTGATCAGCAGTGCAGAAAGCCTGACGAACCTTATCCGGCTGCTGCCAAAAGAGTATTTTGCTTGGCTGCAAGCATGTCATATTATAGTTCCCAGCATTCGGGTGGTAGATAAGGCCGTCGTCGCCGGATTAACTCAGGTGACTGATGCTACGGCGGCCAATAGTAAGGCCGTACTCAAGGCATTGAGGCTTTAGTTTCCCCCCTCCCGATTTCCAGCCCTATTGTCGCGTTAAAGGACTGCATTAATGGATAACAGCAAGCCAGAAGTCGGGAGCGATACCCCCGCACTGCCTACCCAGCCCCAGGATCTCACAGAGCAAGATACCCCTGTGGCGACAGCCAAGCACAGCTCATGGCTCCTGAAACTAACCCTCCTATTGAGCCTGTTGCTGGCACTGCTGGCCTGCGCCACAGGTGCTTATCTCTTTTGGCAACTGCAGCAACAGCAAGCCACCAATGCGCAGCTGGCAACTTCCCTCGAACAAGTCAAACAAGCTCCTGAGGCCAGATTGCAGGCGCTTGAGCAGCAACTGAGAAGCGACCTGCAACAAAATCAACAACAGCAAGGCGCCATAGAACAACTGAGCGAAGCTCAACAACAGATGCAAACCCGTATCGCCACTCTGGCACAGCGCAGCCCCAACCATTGGATGGCGGCAGAAGCCGAATACTTGGTGCGGATGGCGGGACGTAAACTTTGGTTGGAGAAAGATCCGCAAACTGCAACCGGCCTGCTACAGGCCGCCGATGAGCGTATTGCCGCCATGCAGGAGCCATCACTAATGCCACTGCGTCGCGCCCTCGCCAACGATATGGCGGCGGTAAGCGCCATCAAGAATACCGACATCGCAGGTACTGTGTTCACCCTGGATGGCATTATCACTAAGCTGAACAAGCTGCCGCTCAACCGTGTCGGCAGTCAACAAAAGGAGCCGGAAACAGAAAGTAAGATGTCTGACTCTATTGGTGACTGGCAGAGCAACCTGGCCAAGACCTGGAGTGCGCTGAAGGAAGACTTCTTCACTATTCGCAAGATAAGCTCAGATATCACACCACTGCTGTCTCCCCAGCAGGAATGGTACCTGCTCGAAAATATCCGTAATAAACTACTGCAGTCACAGCTGGCCCTCTACCAATATGATGAGCTCAACTACCGCCAATCATTGGCCATGGCCCGCAAATGGATCCAACAATATTTCAACCTTGACGATCCGCGCACCGAAGAAGTGCTGACTGCAATTAATGCTTTGTCCAGTCTGCAGCTGGATCCTATCAATCTGACTAAATTTGAATCCAGCGCCCAGCTCAAGCAGTTGGTCACCTATGGCGAACTCATGCCGGGGGCCGAACTATGATAAGAGTACTCATCTATCTGGTGATTATTCTGGCAGGCGCCTGTCTGAGTCCGCTCTTAGCCGGTAAGACGGGTTATGTTTATATCGCCTTCCTGGATTGGCAACTGGAAACCAACCTGCTGTTTGCCGTTATGGCACTCATCATCTTCTTTGCCCTGCTGCAGCTACTGGAATGGCTGCTTGTCACTATGCTGAATCTGGTATTAAGCAGTCGCTACCTGCCGCGGCGCTGGCGCCGCAATGCCGCCCGCAAGCACACGCTCACCGGCGCCCTGGCGCTGGCAGAAGAAGATTGGCCTGCGGCCGAAAAGGCGATGCAAAAAGGCGCCGAAGCCGGTGAACTGCCCGCTCTTAATTATCTGGCAGCCGCCAGAGCAGCCCAAAGACAGTTCAAAAATGAAGAACGGGATGAGTACCTGAATAAAGCGGCCCAATTGCCTCTGGCGACCCAAGCGGTCACCACCACCAGAGTGCGCTACTACATGCAGCAAGGCGAACTTGAAAAGGCCCGCGAGCAACTGGATAAACTGCAGCCCAGCAGTAAGAGTAAGGCGCCGGTACTACAACTGGCCTTGGAACTTTATCAGAGCCAGCTGGACTGGCAGGCGCTGAAACTATTGCTGCCCACACTGCGTAAAAAACAGCTCCTGGATAATGAAGAGTATGAACTCCTGAACCAAAGAGTAAACAATGCTCTGCTGGCGCAAGCGGCCCTTCGCAACGAGCAGGAACTGGAAAAATGTTGGCACTGGCTAAGCCGCCAGGAACGCAGCCAGCAGCCCAATATGGCGCAATATGCTTTGGGTCTGGCTGGCTTCAACCGCCGTGACGATGCCCTAAAACTGCTGAATAAGGCGCTGAAAAAAGAGCCTTGTGCTGCGGTTTTGGAAGTATTGCCGAAAATTTTTGAGCCGCAGGACAGCGAAACCCTGAAACTGCTGAAAAATTTGGAGCCCAAGCTCGAAAATCATGCCGACTACCAACACTGTATGGCTCAAATTCATGAGCTCTGTCGTGAATTCAGTCTGGCCCGCGCGGCATGGGAACGCTTGTGTCATTTACTGCCCCGCAAAGAATACTGGCTGGCCTTAGCCAAACTTCAGGAACAATTAGCCGATAATCAAGGGGCTTTCAAGAGCTATAAGCAAGCCGCCAAGTGCGACTAATCGATAGATCTTTTCGTAATAAAAAAGCCACTTATTTAGTGGCTTTTTTATTAATCATCACTAGATTATCCGCACACATACTGTAACCGCATGAATGCGAGACAGATTCTAAGATATGGACATTTTGTCCCACCCATACCATTTCGCAGCCATTAACGTCACATATTTGACAGTCTTTGTTTCAACCCCAGACTTAATAATTAATACCTTTAACTGACGCTCATAGGCACAAAGTGACCTTGCCGTCAGTATATGTGTGCAAAGGAGTATGAGTTATGGGCGTCGCAATCAGTAAGCAAGACGCGGTTGTCACCAATCTGGTTGGACAACTCAAGGCCAAGGACGAAAATGGCAATATCCGCGATCTGAATATCGGGGATGTCATTCGCAATGGTGAAGAGATCATCTTCACTGCAAATGATACTTTCACCATAGAATATGCTGATGGTACAAGGCTGACAGAGCAAAATGCACAACCCAGCGCTCAACCTCAGCCAGATGCCTCGGCCGCAGATGTAGCCCAATTTGCCAATGAAGGGGTCGATGCCGAAATAGCCGCATTGCAGGCACAAATACTTGCAGGTGATGACCCTACCGCTAACCTGCCCGCTACAGCTGCCGGTGCCGGGACAGCTGGTAATCAGGGAGGATTCGACTATATCTCCGTAGCCAGGGATGGTTCTGAAGTATTGGCGAGCGCAGGTTACGATACCAGTGGCTTTGAGCAAACTGCCATCACCACCCAAGAAGAAATACTGCTTGAGGACCTTCCTTTGGTGGGCCCTACCCTTGATAGCGGTACAGCCACACTCTCTGATGCCAACTTGCCCACAGGGACGACGCCATCGTCCACAGCCTTGACCCAAACCGGTAACTTGAGCTTTAGCGCCGCAGCCGGTGTGGCAAGCTTGCCCCTGGATGGGATAGCCATTGTCTCTGACGGCGTATTTGATGGCCCTGTCAGTATCAATACCGAATACGGTGTACTCACCATCAGCGCCGTTGACCTGATAAACGGCAATATCAGCTATAGCTTTACCCTCAATTCCGCGGTTGACCACAGCTCAAGTGATGACTTCTCCCAGGCTTTCAACCTGATATTGACCGACCTAGAAGGAAACAGTGTCGGTAATACCCTTACCATCTCGGTACTGGATGACGCTCCAAGCGGCCAGGATGACATCAACAGCGTAGATGAAGACTCACTACTGGCCATTAGCGGCAATCTGCTCGACAACGATGTTCAGGGCGCAGATACCGCACAGGTAACAGCAGCCGGCAGTGGCGGCAACCTTGATAATGCCATATCCAATCAAAGCCAGGTTTCAGGCAGCTACGGCCTGCTGACCCTCAATGCCGATGGCAGTTACAGCTATCAAATCAATTCTACAGCGCAAGCCGTTCAGGCGCTCGCTCAGGGAGAATCGCTGACAGAAACCTTCTCCTATCTGCTGACTGATGCCGATGGTGATACCAGCATCCAGACCTTGACTATCACTATCACTGGCACCAATGATGTACCTGTGATCAGCACTCCCCAGCCGGGTGAGGCCGACGGCGCTGTGCGAGAAGCCGGCCAGTTCGATGACGGCAGCATAGACCCAGGCACCCCTAGTGTCAGTGGCCAACTGAGCGCCAGCGATGTGGATAATGGTGCCGTGCTTATTTGGTCCGGCAGTGCCGACAGCCCTCTTGGCAGCTTCAGCATAGATGCCACCACGGGCGCTTGGAATTATCAGCTCGATAACGCCGCAGCCGATGGGCTGCTGGAAGGTGAAATTCGC
This sequence comes from Shewanella chilikensis, assembly GCF_037953065.1. Classification (NCBI taxonomy): domain Bacteria; kingdom Pseudomonadati; phylum Pseudomonadota; class Gammaproteobacteria; order Alteromonadales; family Shewanellaceae; genus Shewanella; species Shewanella chilikensis. Next base: position 4,141,821 of record NZ_CP149966.1, read on the forward strand.
ACTGAAACCTTCTCTGTTACTGTGACGGATGAGTTTGGCGCCAGCGCCGAGCAACTGGTCACTATTACCATCATAGGGACCAATGACGCCCCTATTCTCAGCGCCGATAGCAGCGGCAGTCTCACCGAAGATGTTGATATCATCAATGGTATACTCAGTGACAGCGGCGCCTTGAGCTTCACCGATGTGGACATTGGTGACAGCCATGTTGTCAGCAGTAGCTACAATGGCGATGCAAGTTGGAGCGGCGGCGCTCTGGATCAAGCCGTCCAGGATGCTCTCGCCCAGGGCTTTAGTGCGGACAATTCCGGCTGGAGTTATGAGATCGCCAACAGCCTGGTGCAGTTCCTCGCCATCGGTGAGACCATCACCTTAAGCTTCACGCTGACGGTCACCGACGACTTTGGCGCCAGTGATTCACAACAAGTCACTCTGACCATTACCGGCACCAATGATGCGCCTGTGCTGAGCATCGACATGAGCGGCGCGGTCACCGAGGATGTCGATGTCATCAATGGCATGCTCAGCGACAGCGGCGACTTGAGCTTCACCGATGTCGATATCAACGACGGCCACAGCGTCAGCAGCAGTTACAACAATGATGTCAGCTGGACCAATAATCCCCCACTGGATCAAGCCACCCAGGATGCATTGGCCGCCGGCTTCAGTGTCGACAACTCCGGCTGGAATTATGAGATTGCCAACAGCCTGGTGCAGTTCCTCGCTGTCGGCGAGACCATCACCTTAAGCTTTGATGTCACTGTCGATGACGGCAACGGCGGCACAGATACCGAGACGGTCACTGTCACCATCACCGGCACCAATGATGCGCCTGTGCTGAGCATCGACATGAGCGGCGCGGTCACCGAGGATGTCGATGTCATCAATGGCATGCTCAGCGACAGCGGCGACTTGAGCTTCACCGATGTCGATATCAACGACGGCCACAGCGTCAGCAGCAGTTACAACAATGATGTCAGCTGGACCAATAATCCCCCACTGGATCAAGCCACCCAGGATGCGCTGGCCGCCGGCTTCAGTGTCGACAACTCCGGCTGGAATTATGAGATTACCAACAGCCTGGTGCAGTTCCTCGCCGTCGGCGAAACCATCACCTTGAGCTTTGATGTCACTGTCGATGACGGCAACGGCGGCACAGATACCGAGACAGTCACTGTCACCATCACCGGCACCAATGATGCGCCTGTGCTGAGCATCGACATGAGCGGCGCGGTCACCGAGGATGTCGATGTCATTAATGGCATGCTCAGCGACAGCGGCGACTTGAGCTTCACCGATGTCGATATCAACGACGGCCACAGCGTCAGCAGCAGTTACAACAATGATGTCAGCTGGACCAATAATCCCCCACTGGATCAAGCCACCCAGGATGCATTGGCCGCCGGCTTCAGTGTCGACAACTCCGGCTGGAATTATGAGATTGCCAACAGCCTGGTGCAGTTCCTCGCTGTCGGCGAGACCATCACCTTAAGCTTTGATGTCACTGTCGATGACGGCAACGGCGGCACAGATACCGAGACGGTCACTGTCACCATCACCGGCACCAATGATGCGCCTGTGCTGAGCATCGACATGAGCGGCGCGGTCACCGAGGATGTCGATGTCATCAATGGCATGCTCAGCGACAGCGGCGACTTGAGCTTCACCGATGTCGATATCAACGACGGCCACAGCGTCAGCAGCAGTTACAACAATGATGTCAGCTGGACCAATAATCCCCCACTGGATCAAGCCACCCAGGATGCGCTGGCCGCCGGCTTCAGTGTCGACAACTCCGGCTGGAATTATGAGATTACCAACAGCCTGGTGCAGTTCCTCGCCGTCGGCGAAACCATCACCTTGAGCTTTGATGTCACTGTCGATGACGGCAACGGCGGCACAGATACCGAGACAGTCACTGTCACCATCACCGGCACCAATGATGCGCCTGTGCTGAGCATCGACATGAGCGGCGCGGTCACCGAGGATGTCGATGTCATTAATGGCATGCTCAGCGACAGCGGCGACCTGAGCTTCACCGATGTCGATATCAACGACAGCCACAGTGTCAGCAGCAGTTACAACAATGATGTCAGCTGGACCAATAATCCCCCACTGGATCAAGCCACCCAGGATGCATTGGCCGCCGGCTTCAGTGTCGACAACTCCGGCTGGAACTATGAAATCGCCAACAGCCTGGTGCAGTTCCTCGCTGTCGGCGAGACCATCACCTTGAGCTTTGATGTCACTGTTGATGACGGCAACGGCGGCACAGATACCGAGACTGTCACTGTCACCATCACCGGCACCAATGATGCGCCTGTGCTGAGCATCGACATGAGCGGCGCGGTCACCGAGGATGTCGATGTCATCAATGGCATGCTCAGCGACAGCGGCGACTTGAGCTTCACCGATGTCGATATCAACGACGGCCACAGCGTCAGCAGCAGTTACAACAATGATGTCAGCTGGACCAATAATCCCCCACTGGATCAAGCCACCCAGGATGCATTGGCCGCCGGCTTCAGTGTCGACAACTCCGGCTGGAATTATGAGATTGCCAACAGCCTGGTGCAGTTCCTCGCTGTCGGCGAGACCATCACCTTAAGCTTTGATGTCACTGTCGATGACGGCAACGGCGGCACAGATACCGAGACGGTCACTGTCACCATCACCGGCACCAATGATGCGCCTGTGCTGAGCATCGACATGAGCGGCGCGGTCACCGAGGATGTCGATGTCATCAATGGCATGCTCAGCGACAGCGGCGACTTGAGCTTCACCGATGTCGATATCAACGACGGCCACAGCGTCAGCAGCAGTTACAACAATGATGTCAGCTGGACCAATAATCCCCCACTGGATCAAGCCACCCAGGATGCGCTGGCCGCCGGCTTCAGTGTCGACAACTCCGGCTGGAATTATGAGATTGCCAACAGCCTGGTGCAGTTCCTCGCCGTCGGCGAGACCATCACCTTAAGCTTTGATGTCACTGTCGATGACGGCAACGGCGGCACAGATACCGAGACTGTCACTGTCACCATCACCGGCACCAATGATGCGCCTGTGCTGAGCATCGACATGAGCGGCGCGGTCACCGAGGATGTCGATGTCATTAATGGCATGCTCAGCGACAGCGGCGACTTGAGCTTCACCGATGTCGATATCAACGACGGCCACGGTGTCAGCAGCAGTTACAATGATGACGCTACATGGAGCAATAATATTCCTCTGGATCCCGCCCTCATTAGCGCCCTGGAAGCCGGTTTCAGTGTCGACAACTCCGGCTGGAACTATGAAATCGCCAACAGCCTGGTGCAGTTCCTCGCCGCCGGTGAGACCATCACCTTGAGCTTTGATGTCACTGTCGATGACGGCAATGGCGGCACAGATACCGAGACAGTCACAATCACCATCAATGGAACCAACGACCCGGTTGAAGGCGAGTTTGCCAAAGAAATCTGGGTTCCGGCCTCCCTGTTGCAACTCTCGGATCCTTATCTTGCCGGTTATCCGCTGAATATTGATGTTCCAACCGATGTAGATGCCACGGATGAAATTAGCATCACAAACCTGAGTCTTGAGTTTATCGACCCTGCAGAAACTGCCGAGCTAGGCTCTATTTGGTACTGGGATGATGGCGAGCAGATGCTGGTGCAGTATGACTTTGACAATCCTGAAGCCTTGTCTGCAGCAGAGTTAGGCAGTCTGGTCTATATGCCGGGTAATAACGGTGATATTGAGGAACAGCTGGATATTTCTCTGACCTTCACAGTCAACTCAGGTACAGATCAGGTGGATGGTGACTTCATCATCCATGCGGTGCCGGGGAACAGCTTAGGAGGGGAAAGTGTCACCATAGGTGATGGTTCATCGCCTTTGACTTCAGGTAATGACCAAGACGCCATTCTCAGTATCAGCGGTGGATTCGCCGATGCGATTAATTTAGCGCCTTCCGCCGGTAGCCTGGATTTATTTACCGACTTCCAAAAATCGCCCTTTGCCATCCCAATCCCCGGCAATGAAAGAGACATTGACACTACCGCAGGCAGCAAGCGGGAAACAGAGGTATCGGTCAGGCTAACCATCAACGGTATTACCTTCATAGTACTGCTGGCTGATCCTGTGGATAACATAGAACAAACTTGGTTCTATGATGCAGATACTGGCTTGATGAAAGCCAGCATTGGCTACAATCAGATAGTGCAAGAATCGGATAACTCGATAACACTTGCTGACTATCTGACCTTGAATCCAGCCCAAGCTGCAGATCAGTGGACTATTACTTACTTCGACAATGATGGAGGCAGCTATCAAGCCAGATATGTACAAGCTGTATTTACTCACGAGCTACTGCCTGATGATGCCATTACAATAACAGGAAGCGACGACATAGATAACCTCATCTTTGGTAGCACTCAGGGTGACTCACTCACCGGGGCTAACCAAAGTGATGAAATTGTCGGTCGCGAAGGGAATGACACCATCAAAGGTCTGGAAGGCGATGACCAATTATTGGGTGGTGCCGGCAATGACCACATCTTTGCCGGGACGGGTGCCGACTATCTGGTTGGTGGCCCCGGCAGTGATCGCTTGGATGCCGGCTCAGATAATGACAGAGATATTCTGATCTGGGATGCCGGGTCTGCAGATGGCAGCACCGATGAAGTCTATAACTTCGCCCCCAACACAGATGCACTGGATTTATCGGATATATTGGTTAATGAAGAAAATGGAGTTTTGGATGATTACCTGGACTTTAGCTTTGTAAATGGCAACACCATCATAACTGTCGACACGACAGGTGCCGGCGGGGACAGTGTCACCATAGTACTGAATGGTGTGGATCTGTCCACAGAGTATGGAACTACCGATGAAGGTTTGATTATTCAATCCCTTATCTCGGATGGTGCATTATTGGTCACTCAACCTGTTGTTCAGGCTTCTCTACCTGAGCCAAATTATACCTATCTATCCGAGGAACAATTAGTCCCTTAACCAAACCACTACTAATCACCAAGTATTTAAACAGAAGCATCAAGCTTCTGTTTTTTTATTAATCAAAATAAAAAATAAATCAATAAAAATCATAACATTACAAACCGTACGAATGGTGTCAAAAAATTGACTTAGCGGTCTTATTCATCTAAAATCGCCGCATAAGATTCACATCTTTCGCCAATTTGCAACCCAACTCCAATGGGATGCAACTTTATTGATACGGATATTGCAAGCGCCGGGAGCGGGACATGAAAGCACTTATCATAACACAAGATGGTCAAGTTAAGAGTTTGAATGGCAAGGCTTATGTCATGTCAAATGGCCAGCAAGTGCCATTACAACAAGGCGACTTGGTCGCGCAGGGAAGCGAAGTTTTTGTCGATAATGATGCACAGTTCGAGCTCTTACTCAGTGACGGAAGTAGTCTTGGAAATGAAGATGAAGCCCCTGAGGAAGCGTTGCAAAATACCGATGCTGTAACAGATTCTGAAATTGCCCAGCTACAAGCCCTTATCGCATCGGGAGAAGATCCAACCGCTTCATTGCCTGATACTGCTGCCGGAGGAACTCAAGGAAATGAGGGAACGTCCGGTTTTGTCTCATTGGCAAGAAGTGGCGCAGAAACTCTGGCTGCCAGTGGCTACGATTCAGCAGGCTTCGAAACCGATGCTATTACACTGCAAGAAGGCTTATCACAAAACGCCTTCAACCTGACCCAAGTTGCTCCCAGTACCGTAACCTTGTTGGCGCCAACCCAAGTCAATGAGGGGGGCAGTATCACCTACACAGCTGTTGTAGATAACGCCCCTCTTGAAAGTGATTTGGTGCTGACCCTGTCCAACGGCGCGACGATAATAATCCCCACTGGCCAAACTTCCGGCAGCGTTACCGTCGATGCTCCCAGCGATGATGTTTACTTGGACAGTGAAGTACTGAATGTCGGTGTCACTGAGTCCCAGGGCGGCAACTATGAAGAGCTGGATCTCGGCAACAGCGTCGACACGATGGTCAATGACACCATAGATACCACCACCATCACCCTGACGGCCCCGGCTGAAGTCAGTGAAGGCGGCAGCATTACCTATACCGCCACGGTCAACAATGTCCCTGAAACCGACCTGGTACTGACCCTGTCCAATGGCGCCAGCATCACCATTGCGGCCGGTCAAACCGAAGGCACTGTCACCGTTGCGGCGCCGACTGATGATGTCTATCAGGACGGTGAAACCCTCTCGGTTAATGTCACCGGAGCTGAAGGCGGCAACTATGAAGAGCTGGATCTCGGCAACAGTGTCGACACCCAGGTCAATGACACCATAGATACCACCACCATCACCCTGACGGCCCCGGCTGAAGTGAGTGAAGGCGGCAGCATTACCTATACCGCCACGGTCAACAATGCCCCTGAAACCGACCTGGTACTGACCCTGTCCAATGGCGCCAGCATCACCATTGCGGCCGGTCAAACCGAAGGCACTGTCACCGTCGCGGCACCGACTGATGATGTCTATCAGGACGGTGAAACCCTCTCGGTCAATGTCACCGAATCAACAGGCGGCAACTATGAAGAGCTGGATCTCGGCAACAGTGTCGACACCCAGGTCAATGACACCATAGATACCACTACCATCACCCTGACGGCTCCGGCTGAAGTGAGTGAAGGCGGCAGCATTACCTATACCGCCACGGTCAACAATGCCCCTGAAACCGACCTGGTGCTGACCCTGTCCAATGGCGCCAGCATCACCATTGCAGCCGGTCAAACCGAAGGCACGGTCACAGTTGCAGCGCCGACCGATGATGTCTATCAGGACGGTGAAACCCTCTCGGTCAATGTCACCGAATCAACAGGCGGCAACTATGAAGAACTGGATCTTGGCAACAGCGTCGACACCCAGGTCAATGACACCATAGATACCACCACCATCACCCTGACGGCCCCGGCTGAAGTGAGTGAAGGCGGCAGCATTACCTATACCGCCACGGTCAACAATGCCCCTGAAACCGACCTGATCCTGACCCTGTCCAACGGCGCCAGCATCACCATTGCAGCCGGTCAAACCGAAGGCACTGTCACCGTCGCGGCGCCGACTGATGATGTCTATCAGGACGGTGAAACCCTCACGGTCAATGTCACCGAATCAACAGGCGGCAACTATGAAGAGCTGGATCTCGGCAACAGTGTCGACACCCAGGTCAATGACACCATAGATACCACTACCATCACCCTGACGGCTCCGGCTGAAGTGAGTGAAGGCGGCAGCATTACCTATACCGCCACGGTCAACAATGCCCCTGAAACCGACCTGGTGCTGACCCTGTCCAATGGCGCCAGCATCACCATTGCAGCCGGTCAAACCGAAGGCACGGTCACCGTTGCAGCGCCGACCGATGATGTCTATCAGGACGGTGAAACCCTCTCGGTCAATGTCACCGAATCAACAGGCGGCAACTATGAAGAGCTGGATCTCGGCAACAGCGTCGACACCCAGGTCAATGACACCATAGATACCACCACCATCACCCTGACGGCTCCGGCTGAAGTGAGTGAAGGCGGCAGCATTACCTATACCGCCACGGTCAACAATGCCCCTGAAACCGACCTGATCCTGACCCTGTCCAACGGCGCCAGCATCACCATTGCAGCCGGTCAAACCGAAGGCACTGTCACCGTTGCAGCGCCGACTGATGATGTCTATCAGGACGGTGAAACCCTCACGGTCAATGTCACCGGAGCTGAAGGCGGCAACTATGAAGAGCTGGATCTCGGCAACAGCGTCGACACCCAGGTCAATGACACCATAGATACCACCACCGTCACCCTGACTGGCCCAGCAAGTGTAGTGGAAGGTGAAGCTACTGATATTTATACGGTTACATTAAGTAACCCCGCCCCTATTGGCAGTATAGTGGCTCTGAGTTATAGCTATACCACTGCAAGTGGTGACGATATTATTGAAACTGTTCAAGCGCTAATTGGTGAGGATGGTCTTACCGCAGCTTTTACAATTAGTACCTTAGACGATAGCTTTTTTGAACCAACAGAGTCTTTCATTATTAGTGTCAGTAATATCTTAACTACTGAAGGCTACCCTATTTTTGAAGACTTAAATTTAACTGACGCAAAAGTTACAACAAGTATAATAGATAACGACCTGTCAGCCAGCATCACCCTCAATGCCAACATCACTGCCGATGACATCATCAATGCCCAGGAAGCCGGGCAGGATATCCCTGTGACCGGTACCGTCGGCGGCGACGTCAAGGCCGGTGACATCGTCACCCTCACCGTCAATGGCAAGGAATTCACTGGCGCGGTGTATGACGACAACGGCACCCTGCGCTTCAGCATCAACGTGCCCGGCGCCGATCTGGTCGCCGATACCAACCATCTGATTGATGCCTCCGTCACCACCACCGACACCGCCGGCAACACCGCCTCAGCCGACGACACCGAAGGCTATGGTGTTGACACCACCGCCCCGGCCGTCACCATCACCATCACCGAAGACACCAACAACGACGGTCTGCTCAGCATTGCCGAGCTCGACGGTCAGGTGAACTACCTGGTACAGCTCGGTGCCGGTACCGCCGTGGACGATACCCTGGTCATCACCGATCAGGATGACAACGTACTGTTCAACGGTCTGGTGACCCAGGCCATGCTCGACAACGGACTGGCTCTGGCCGTGGATGCACCGGCTGACGGTGACCCCCTCACCCTGACCGCCACCGTGACCGACCCGGCCGGCAACAGTGATTCCGACAGCGACAGTGTCACCATTGACACCACCGCCCCGGCCGTCACCATCACCATCACCGAAGACACCAACAACGACGGTCTGCTCAGCATTGCCGAGCTCGACGGTCAGGTGAACTACCTGGTACAGCTCGGTGCCGGTACCGCCGTGGACGATACCCTGGTCATCACCGATCAGGATGACAACGTGCTGTTCAACGGTCTGGTGACCCAGGCCATGCTCGACAACGGACTGGCTCTGGCCGTGGATGCACCGGCTGACGGTGACCCCCTCACCCTGACCGCCACCGTGACCGACCCGGCCGGCAACAGTGATTCCGACAGCGACAGTGTCACCATTGACACCACCGCCCCGGCCGTCACCATCACCATCACCGAAGACACCAACAACGACGGTCTGCTCAGCATTGCCGAGCTCGACGGTCAGGTGAACTACCTGGTACAGCTCGGTGCCGGTACCGCCGTGGACGATACCCTGGTCATCACCGATCAGGATGACAACGTGCTGTTCAACGGTCTGGTGACCCAGGCCATGCTCGACAACGGACTGGCTCTGGCCGTGGATGCACCGGCTGACGGTGACCCCCTCACCCTGACCGCCACCGTGACCGACCCGGCCGGCAACAGTGATTCCGACAGCGACAGTGTCACCATTGACACCACCGCCCCGGCCGTCACCATCACCATCACCGAAGACACCAACAACGACGGTCTGCTCAGCATTGCCGAGCTCGACGGTCAGGTGAACTACCTGGTACAGCTCGGTGCCGGTACCGCCGTGGACGATACCCTGGTCATCACCGATCAGGATGACAACGTGCTGTTCAACGGTCTGGTGACCCAGGCCATGCTCGACAACGGACTGGCTCTGGCCGTGGATGCACCGGCTGACGGTGACCCCCTCACCCTGACCGCCACCGTGACCGACCCGGCCGGCAACAGTGATTCCGACAGCGACAGTGTCACCATTGACACCACCGCCCCGGCCGTCACCATCACCATCACCGAAGACACCAACAACGACGGTCTGCTCAGCATTGCCGAGCTCGACGGTCAGGTGAACTACCTGGTACAGCTCGGTGCCGGTACCGCCGTGGACGATACCCTGGTCATCACCGATCAGGATGACAACGTGCTGTTCAACGGTCTGGTGACCCAGGCCATGCTCGACAACGGACTGGCTCTGGCCGTGGATGCACCGGCTGACGGTGACCCCCTCACCCTGACCGCCACCGTGACCGACCCGGCCGGCAACAGTGATTCCGACAGCGACAGTGTCACCATTGACACCACCGCCCCGGCCGTCACCATCACCATCACCGAAGACACCAACAACGACGGTCTGCTCAGCATTGCCGAGCTCGACGGTCAGGTGAACTACCTGGTACAGCTCGGTGCCGGTACCGCCGTGGACGATACCCTGGTCATCACCGATCAGGATGACAACGTGCTGTTCAACGGTCTGGTGACCCAGGCCATGCTCGACAACGGACTGGCTCTGGCCGTGGATGCACCGGCTGACGGTGACCCCCTCACCCTGACCGCCACCGTGACCGACCCGGCCGGCAACAGTGATTCCGACAGCGACAGTGTCACCATTGACACCACCGCCCCGGCCGTCACCATCACCATCACCGAAGACACCAACAACGACGGTCTGCTCAGCATTGCCGAGCTCGACGGTCAGGTGAACTACCTGGTACAGCTCGGTGCCGGTACCGCCGTGGACGATACCCTGGTCATCACCGATCAGGATGACAACGTGCTGTTCAACGGTCTGGTGACCCAGGCCATGCTCGACAACGGACTGGCTCTGGCCGTGGATGCACCGGCTGACGGTGACCCCCTCACCCTGACCGCCACCGTGACCGACCCGGCCGGCAACAGTGATTCCGACAGCGACAGTGTCACCATTGACACCACCGCCCCGGCCGTCACCATCACCATCACCGAAGACACCAACAACGACGGTCTGCTCAGCATTGCCGAGCTCGACGGTCAGGTGAACTACCTGGTACAGCTCGGTGCCGGTACCGCCGTGGACGATACCCTGGTCATCACCGATCAGGATGACAACGTGCTGTTCAACGGTCTGGTGACCCAGGCCATGCTCGACAACGGACTGGCTCTGGCCGTGGATGCACCGGCTGACGGTGACCCCCTCACCCTGACCGCCACCGTGACCGACCCGGCCGGCAACAGTGATTCCGACAGCGACAGTGTCACCATTGACACCACCGCCCCGGCCGTCACCATCACCATCACCGAAGACACCAACAACGACGGTCTGCTCAGCATTGCCGAGCTCGACGGTCAGGTGAACTACCTGGTACAGCTCGGTGCCGGTACCGCCGTGGACGATACCCTGGTCATCACCGATCAGGATGACAACGTGCTGTTCAACGGTCTGGTGACCCAGGCCATGCTCGACAACGGACTGGCTCTGGCCGTGGATGCACCGGCTGACGGTGACCCCCTCACCCTGACCGCCACCGTGACCGACCCGGCCGGCAACAGTGATTCCGACAGCGACAGTGTCACCATTGACACCACCGCCCCGGCCGTCACCATCACCATCACCGAAGACACCAACAACGACGGTCTGCTCAGCATTGCCGAGCTCGACGGTCAGGTGAACTACCTGGTACAGCTCGGTGCCGGTACCGCCGTGGACGATACCCTGGTCATCACCGATCAGGATGACAACGTGCTGTTCAACGGTCTGGTGACCCAGGCCATGCTCGACAACGGACTGGCTCTGGCCGTGGATGCACCGGCTGACGGTGACCCCCTCACCCTGACCGCCACCGTGACCGACCCGGCCGGCAACAGTGATTCCGACAGCGACAGTGTCACCATTGACACCACCGCCCCGGCCGTCACCATCACCATCACCGAAGACACCAACAACGACGGTCTGCTCAGCATTGCCGAGCTCGACGGTCAGGTGAACTACCTGGTACAGCTCGGTGCCGGTACCGCCGTGGACGATACCCTGGTCATCACCGATCAGGATGACAACGTGCTGTTCAACGGTCTGGTGACCCAGGCCATGCTCGACAACGGACTGGCTCTGGCCGTGGATGCACCGGCTGACGGTGACCCCCTCACCCTGACCGCCACCGTGACCGACCCGGCCGGCAACAGTGATTCCGACAGCGACAGTGTCACCATTGACACCACCGCCCCGGCCGTCACCATCACCATCACCGAAGACACCAACAACGACGGTCTGCTCAGCATTGCCGAGCTCGACGGTCAGGTGAACTACCTGGTACAGCTCGGTGCCGGTACCGCCGTGGACGATACCCTGGTCATCACCGATCAGGATGACAACGTGCTGTTCAACGGTCTGGTGACCCAGGCCATGCTCGACAACGGACTGGCTCTGGCCGTGGATGCACCGGCTGACGGTGACCCCCTCACCCTGACCGCCACCGTGACCGACCCGGCCGGCAACAGTGATTCCGACAGCGACAGTGTCACCATTGACACCACCGCCCCGGCCGTCACCATCACCATCACCGAAGACACCAACAACGACGGTCTGCTCAGCATTGCCGAGCTCGACGGTCAGGTGAACTACCTGGTACAGCTCGGTGCCGGTACCGCCGTGGACGATACCCTGGTCATCACCGATCAGGATGACAACGTGCTGTTCAACGGTCTGGTGACCCAGGCCATGCTCGACAACGGACTGGCTCTGGCCGTGGATGCACCGGCTGACGGTGACCCCCTCACCCTGACCGCCACCGTGACCGACCCGGCCGGCAACAGTGATTCCGACAGCGACAGTGTCACCATTGACACCACCGCCCCGGCCGTCACCATCACCATCACCGAAGACACCAACAACGACGGTCTGCTCAGCATTGCCGAGCTCGACGGTCAGGTGAACTACCTGGTACAGCTCGGTGCCGGTACCGCCGTGGACGATACCCTGGTCATCACCGATCAGGATGACAACGTGCTGTTCAACGGTCTGGTGACCCAGGCCATGCTCGACAACGGACTGGCTCTGGCCGTGGATGCACCGGCTGACGGTGACCCCCTCACCCTGACCGCCACCGTGACCGACCCGGCCGGCAACAGTGATTCCGACAGCGACAGTGTCACCATTGACACCACCGCCCCGGCCGTCACCATCACCATCACCGAAGACACCAACAACGACGGTCTGCTCAGCATTGCCGAGCTCGACGGTCAGGTGAACTACCTGGTACAGCTCGGTGCCGGTACCGCCGTGGACGATACCCTGGTCATCACCGATCAGGATGACAACGTGCTGTTCAACGGTCTGGTGACCCAGGCCATGCTCGACAACGGACTGGCTCTGGCCGTGGATGCACCGGCTGACGGTGACCCCCTCACCCTGACCGCCACCGTGACCGACCCGGCCGGCAACAGTGATTCCGACAGCGACAGTGTCACCATTGACACCACCGCCCCGGCCGTCACCATCACCATCACCGAAGACACCAACAACGACGGTCTGCTCAGCATTGCCGAGCTCGACGGTCAGGTGAACTACCTGGTACAGCTCGGTGCCGGTACCGCCGTGGACGATACCCTGGTCATCACCGATCAGGATGACAACGTGCTGTTCAACGGTCTGGTGACCCAGGCCATGCTCGACAACGGACTGGCTCTGGCCGTGGATGCACCGGCTGACGGTGACCCCCTCACCCTGACCGCCACCGTGACCGACCCGGCCGGCAACAGTGATTCCGACAGCGACAGTGTCACCATTGACACCACCGCCCCGGCCGTCACCATCACCATCACCGAAGACACCAACAACGACGGTCTGCTCAGCATTGCCGAGCTCGACGGTCAGGTGAACTACCTGGTACAGCTCGGTGCCGGTACCGCCGTGGACGATACCCTGGTCATCACCGATCAGGATGACAACGTGCTGTTCAACGGTCTGGTGACCCAGGCCATGCTCGACAACGGACTGGCTCTGGCCGTGGATGCACCGGCTGACGGTGACCCCCTCACCCTGACCGCCACCGTGACCGACCCGGCCGGCAACAGTGATTCCGACAGCGACAGTGTCACCATTGACACCACCGCCCCGGCCGTCACCATCACCATCACCGAAGACACCAACAACGACGGTCTGCTCAGCATTGCCGAGCTCGACGGTCAGGTGAACTACCTGGTACAGCTCGGTGCCGGTACCGCCGTGGACGATACCCTGGTCATCACCGATCAGGATGACAACGTGCTGTTCAACGGTCTGGTGACCCAGGCCATGCTCGACAACGGACTGGCTCTGGCCGTGGATGCACCGGCTGACGGTGACCCCCTCACCCTGACCGCCACCGTGACCGACCCGGCCGGCAACAGTGATTCCGACAGCGACAGTGTCACCATTGACACCACCGCCCCGGCCGTCACCATCACCATCACCGAAGACACCAACAACGACGGTCTGCTCAGCATTGCCGAGCTCGACGGTCAGGTGAACTACCTGGTACAGCTCGGTGCCGGTACCGCCGTGGACGATACCCTGGTCATCACCGATCAGGATGACAACGTGCTGTTCAACGGTCTGGTGACCCAGGCCATGCTCGACAACGGACTGGCTCTGGCCGTGGATGCACCGGCTGACGGTGACCCCCTCACCCTGACCGCCACCGTGACCGACCCGGCCGGCAACAGTGATTCCGACAGCGACAGTGTCACCATTGACACCACCGCCCCGGCCGTCACCATCACCATCACCGAAGACACCAACAACGACGGTCTGCTCAGCATTGCCGAGCTCGACGGTCAGGTGAACTACCTGGTACAGCTCGGTGCCGGTACCGCCGTGGACGATACCCTGGTCATCACCGATCAGGATGACAACGTGCTGTTCAACGGTCTGGTGACCCAGGCCATGCTCGACAACGGACTGGCTCTGGCCGTGGATGCACCGGCTGACGGTGACCCCCTCACCCTGACCGCCACCGTGACCGACCCGGCCGGCAACAGTGATTCCGACAGCGACAGTGTCACCATTGACACCACCGCCCCGGCCGTCACCATCACCATCACCGAAGACACCAACAACGACGGTCTGCTCAGCATTGCCGAGCTCGACGGTCAGGTGAACTACCTGGTACAGCTCGGTGCCGGTACCGCCGTGGACGATACCCTGGTCATCACCGATCAGGATGACAACGTGCTGTTCAACGGTCTGGTGACCCAGGCCATGCTCGACAACGGACTGGCTCTGGCCGTGGATGCACCGGCTGACGGTGACCCCCTCACCCTGACCGCCACCGTGACCGACCCGGCCGGCAACAGTGATTCCGACAGCGACAGTGTCACCATTGACACCACCGCCCCGGCCGTCACCATCACCATCACCGAAGACACCAACAACGACGGTCTGCTCAGCATTGCCGAGCTCGACGGTCAGGTGAACTACCTGGTACAGCTCGGTGCCGGTACCGCCGTGGACGATACCCTGGTCATCACCGATCAGGATGACAACGTGCTGTTCAACGGTCTGGTGACCCAGGCCATGCTCGACAACGGACTGGCTCTGGCCGTGGATGCACCGGCTGACGGTGACCCCCTCACCCTGACCGCCACCGTGACCGACCCGGCCGGCAACAGTGATTCCGACAGCGACAGTGTCACCATTGACACCACCGCCCCGGCCGTCACCATCACCATCACCGAAGACACCAACAACGACGGTCTGCTCAGCATTGCCGAGCTCGACGGTCAGGTGAACTACCTGGTACAGCTCGGTGCCGGTACCGCCGTGGACGATACCCTGGTCATCACCGATCAGGATGACAACGTGCTGTTCAACGGTCTGGTGACCCAGGCCATGCTCGACAACGGACTGGCTCTGGCCGTGGATGCACCGGCTGACGGTGACCCCCTCACCCTGACCGCCACCGTGACCGACCCGGCCGGCAACAGTGATTCCGACAGCGACAGTGTCACCATTGACACCACCGCCCCGGCCGTCACCATCACCATCACCGAAGACACCAACAACGACGGTCTGCTCAGCATTGCCGAGCTCGACGGTCAGGTGAACTACCTGGTACAGCTCGGTGCCGGTACCGCCGTGGACGATACCCTGGTCATCACCGATCAGGATGACAACGTGCTGTTCAACGGTCTGGTGACCCAGGCCATGCTCGACAACGGACTGGCTCTGGCCGTGGATGCACCGGCTGACGGTGACCCCCTCACCCTGACCGCCACCGTGACCGACCCGGCCGGCAACAGTGATTCCGACAGCGACAGTGTCACCATTGACACCACCGCCCCGGCCGTCACCATCACCATCACCGAAGACACCAACAACGACGGTCTGCTCAGCATTGCCGAGCTCGACGGTCAGGTGAACTACCTGGTACAGCTCGGTGCCGGTACCGCCGTGGACGATACCCTGGTCATCACCGATCAGGATGACAACGTGCTGTTCAACGGTCTGGTGACCCAGGCCATGCTCGACAACGGACTGGCTCTGGCCGTGGATGCACCGGCTGACGGTGACCCCCTCACCCTGACCGCCACCGTGACCGACCCGGCCGGCAACAGTGATTCCGACAGCGACAGTGTCACCATTGACACCACCGCCCCGGCCGTCACCATCACCATCACCGAAGACACCAACAACGACGGTCTGCTCAGCATTGCCGAGCTCGACGGTCAGGTGAACTACCTGGTACAGCTCGGTGCCGGTACCGCCGTGGACGATACCCTGGTCATCACCGATCAGGATGACAACGTGCTGTTCAACGGTCTGGTGACCCAGGCCATGCTCGACAACGGACTGGCTCTGGCCGTGGATGCACCGGCTGACGGTGACCCCCTCACCCTGACCGCCACCGTGACCGACCCGGCCGGCAACAGTGATTCCGACAGCGACAGTGTCACCATTGACACCACCGCCCCGGCCGTCACCATCACCATCACCGAAGACACCAACAACGACGGTCTGCTCAGCATTGCCGAGCTCGACGGTCAGGTGAACTACCTGGTACAGCTCGGTGCCGGTACCGCCGTGGACGATACCCTGGTCATCACCGATCAGGATGACAACGTGCTGTTCAACGGTCTGGTGACCCAGGCCATGCTCGACAACGGACTGGCTCTGGCCGTGGATGCACCGGCTGACGGTGACCCCCTCACCCTGACCGCCACCGTGACCGACCCGGCCGGCAACAGTGATTCCGACAGCGACAGTGTCACCATTGACACCAGCATCGGCGCACCTACTGTATGGATTGTTGATGACGGCACGCCTGGCGATGGCTTGCTTACTCATGGCGAGATCAACAGTAACGGTCCAGGGGTTCAGCTACAGGCAAATGTAAGCCATGCAGAGCTAGATCATGGTGGCTATGTCAACCTGACAGTAACTATCGGCAATGCCCAGCCTCAAGAATATGAGCTGGAATTGGTAAGTGGCGTACTGCAATTTACCAATGGCGATCCTGCACCTAATTTCGGCTACAACAACGGCGTTATTACTTGGAGTGAAAATGCACCCGATGCCGGACAAAGCATTACGGTAACAGTCACTCAAACCGATCTTGCTGGTAATGAGTCTGCAGAGGATTCTGATACTGCCCTAGTATTTGCTCCTGGCAATAATGAAATGACCGTTAATGAAAGCGATCTGCGTGACAATGTGCCCGATGTAGTTTCACAGCAGATCTCCTTTACCGCTGGCAACGAAACACTGACACAATTCCGTTTTGGTGATGTAAACAGCATTCAAGCTGCAACCAACCTTGCTACAGGCGTGAGTATTGCCTGGGCTCTGGCATTAGATGGTAGCTTGGTCGGTAGTGTCGGCGGTGTCCCTGTCATCAAGTTGACATTGACCGATACAGATCCAATCTCTGCCCACACAACTGGCAGCATCAGTGTTAATGTGGAATTGCTGGATAACATTAAACAGGTCAACGGCGCAAATGACATCAATCTAGATTCGCTGATTGAAGGTATCATTATCGAAGCTGTTGGAGCCAATAACAGTGTTATTTCTGCAACCTTGGATGTCACCATTAATGACGATGGCATTGATGCTTCTACCACTAACAGCAGCGGCTTGAATGCTGCGGATACCCAGATCAGCGGCACTGTTGCTGTAGCTGGCGCAGACGGAAACGATAACGAGTCTACCGATCAATACAGTGCAGATCTGTCTGTGAATATTGTCGGTTGGAGCGAATCATCTACCTTTGCCGATTCCGGTCTGATGACCTCTGGCAACGCGATTTATTACTATGTCGATCCGGACGACACATCGGTGCTGATCGCTTATACAAGCTCTTCAGCTGCCGAATGGGGTGATGCCGATGCGATTCAGACCAAGATTTTCACACTGACACTGGATCCCAACAGTGGTGAATATGTGCTAGATCTTGAAACTCCAATCACCAAGATCACCACCACTAACGCCGACCTGACAGGTAATATTCCAGGCGGTAACGACGAAGATTTATTCGTAATGCTCAACGGCGCAGTTAAAGGTGAACCTGAATCAGGTGACGTTGTGCTCTGCATCATCACGGCAACTGACGCAGGTGGTGTGAGCACTGTAAACACCAGCCCTAACGGTATCGGTGTAGGTGCGGGTAAAGACATTGGAGCAAACGAAAAGCTGATACTCGACTTTGGCTTTCCGGTCACTAACTTCACGGGTATTAACCTTTCCCACAACAACGGTAGTGCCTACACTGGCGACTTCACTATTACTATTGTAGGTAAGGATACTTTTGGCAATGACCTGACCCAAACCTTCATTTCCGATCCTGAATCATTGGCCAGTGACATAGTTTCGCAAGGATTCGCTGAGTTCAGCCACATTGAGCTCTCTACAGCGCCGGGTGGTCAAGACTTTAACCTGAAGAACTTTACCGCGAACAGCCTCAGTGTTGACCCACTGGGAACTGTTCTGGACTTCAATGTTGCCATCACTGACAGTGACGGTGACACAGATTCCAGCAATCCGTTTACTGTAACGCTGAATGTGCCTGACACGCTTAGTGCTGTCACACCCGCTGCGTTTACCAGCCTGGCAGAAGCCAAACTGGTATCCGATACCATGGATGCCGATACTGATACTTTGGTATTCAAGGCCGGTAGCAATGAGGTTAATCACATTAGCTTCAACGCAGATGTGAGCGATATTCAGGTTGAAGGCATTCGCCAACCAATGAAGTGGAGAATCGAAATCGAAAGTGGTGTGCTGATTGGCTCTATGCCTGGCCGAGGCGACCTGCTGAAACTGACCTTGGACTGGAACGCAATCGAAGCCGGCGAGCAAGGTTCTGTTGTGGTTGAGGCAGAGCTGCTTGGTAAGCTGCCTCATAACGTAGACTATGATTCTTTAACGGTTACTGGCATTAAGGTTGTTGCAACCGATGCCAGCGGCAACACTGCCAAGGCAGACGTCACAGTAACAGTTGCGGATAGTCAGCATATCGCTGTCGATGACGACAACCATGTTGATGTACTGATAGACGCCTTTGAAGTTCGCAATATCACAGCCAGGTGGACTGACTGGACTCCTGAATCAAATAGCTCCAATGTTACCACCTATGATAGTCCTGATGATGATTCTGGCGACGATAGAATTCGTTGGGGCTACGTTGGCCACGGACAGCCACGTTCTGGCTACAACTTTGATGAAAACACCAATATTCAGGTGGGTGATGTGGGCTTGAACCAGAATATTGTTCTGGGCACCTTTACGCACGTAAACCAACCTATCAATGGCTACTCATCAATCACTGAAGCCACCCTCGAAGTCACCCTGATGATCAATGGTGTTCCAGCCAAGGTCACTCTCGAGTTTAATCACAATGAAACCGGTGGTTATAACAACCCACCGGATATTGTGACTGTCGCCAACACATCCTCTGAGTTTGTGTACGATGGCGCTCGCTACACACTGAAAGTAATGGGCTTCCTCGATAGCAATGGCGATGTTGTGACCAGTATCAAGACAGCTGAAGGCGCCTCCACCAGCTTCCCATTGGTTGTTCAGTTGATTCCGGGAGATGGATTTGAACTGCCGCTCATCGGTGGCAACGTCCTCCACAACGATATCCAGGGCGCCGATGGCGATATGGAGATCTACGGCGTTTCGCACAGTGGTAACAACGCCACTGAATCCAATGGGACCTTTGTGATTCAAGGCACTTACGGAACCCTGACCCTGTACGGCAATGGCAGTTACAGCTATCAGGTCACAACCGTAGGCAGTCTGATACCGAACAATGCGGTCGACACATTCAACTATACCATTGAAGACAGCGATGGCGACCTTAGCACTGCGGAACTGAATATTAACCTCAATGCCGTAGAAGAGCTGCCAATCGTTTACGAGGGTGCACAGGGCGTGGATTCTTTCCTGCTCAACAACTGGACCCCAGGACAAGGCCAGTTTGCAGCTTCTCTGGGGGGTTATGATGCCGTAGCTCCAATAACATCTAATGATGTGATCAATCTGGATACGGCCTTGCACATAAACGCTGGTGACAGTAACGACTATGTAGAACTGGGCATCTCACAGGCTGATAACACCGTAAAGACTGGCAGCGCATTGCCCAATGTGAACAATCAAATGTCTCAAAACGACGTGCTTTCCAGCAAGTTTATGTCAGCACGCAACATCTTGGATAGCGATGGCCAGCTGAAACAAAATGTGTTGGAAGAAGTGCAGCCCAAGACAGATACCGTCAACCTTGGCCTTGGTGACGACACCGTTTATGGCGGTGAAGGTTCCCAAATGATGCATGGCGGTGCCGGCAACGACTTACTCATAGGCGGCGAAGGTAATGACACCATCATTGGTGGCCTTGGAGAAGACGTGCTGCGCGGAGACGGCGGTGCTGATACCTTCGTTTGGAAAGCAGGAGAAACCGGCACCGACCACATCACTGACTTTGAACTCAACAAAGATAAGCTGGATCTCAGTGAGCTACTGTTGGGTGAAGAGCACAACTCACTGGAGCAATATTTCGAATTCAGTGTTGCTGATGGCAATACCACCATCTCTATCGATGCGGATCTGGACGGTGAATTCGATCAGCATATAGTACTCGACGGTGTCGACCTGTTTGCGGAATACGGCAGTGATGAAAGCGACATTATCAATGGCCTGCTGGGAAGTAACGGCGATGGTCCTCTGCTTGTCGATACTCAATCGGCCAATCCAGGTGCTTCCTATGTCAGCCAGAGTAGCTCTTCTGGGCTGGATCAGCCAAAACCAGACGAAGTGTTTTAAAAGCTCTTTGATTTGAAGGCCGGCCTATATTGCAATTCGCAATATAGGCCGGCATGGCTGATACTAGAATTAATCATATAAAACGAAAGGATAAGTCGTTCTGTGACCGCATCCGCTTCACCTAAACCTGAACAATGGACTATCTCGGCTTCCCAGCGAGTCACTGTAGACCCTCTGCTCGATAGCCTGGTTCTATTGACAGAATACTTCGGCAGCCCCTGTTCCAGCGAGTCTCTGGCAGCAGGCCTCCCCTTGTCTTCAGCCGTTTTATCACCGGAACTGGTGCCACAGGCTGCTGCCAGGGCCGGTCTGACGGCCAAGCTTTCCCGTAAAGGCTTGAATCAGGTTACTGCCATTCAGCTGCCTTGTATTTTGCTTTTGAAAGACAAGAAAGCCTGCATTCTTCGCGAACTGGATCTGGAACAACAATATGCGGTGATCCAACTGCCGGAAACCGGCGGCGAACAACGCCTATCTATAGAAGAGTTGGAAACCCTCTATGTAGGCTATCTGTTTCTGGTGAAACAACAGTACCGTGGCGATATGGGGTTTGATGTCTATCATCATGACCACAGTAAACACTGGCTGCTGCAAACCATTAAAGACTCGGCCCCCATCTATCGTGATGCACTGATTGCCTCAATCCTGGTGAACTTGTTTGCCCTGGTTTCACCGCTGTTTATCATGAACGTCTACGATAAAGTGGTGCCCAACCTGGCGTTCGAATCACTGTGGGTTCTGGCTATCGGAGCCGGTATTGCTTATCTGTTTGATTTGGTCATGAGGCAGCTGAGAAGTTACCTTATCGATGTTGCCGGTAAGAAAGTCGACATCATAGTCTCATCGCGACTGTTCTATAAGGCAATCGGCATTCCCCTCGAAAACCGCTCGGCCAGTGTCGGTGGCATGGCGCGTCAGCTGGGTGAGTTTGACAGCATCAGGGAGATCCTCACCTCGGCAACAATAACCACGCTGGTTGATCTACCCTTTGCATTATTGTTTGTATTGATTATCTATCTGGTCGCAGGCGATCTGGCGCTAATCCCCCTTGTCGCTAGCCTCATCATCATCGGCTATACCTTGATTGTCCAACCCAGGCTCAAGACAGCTATTGAGGAAAGCAATAAATTTGCCAGCCTCAAGCATGGCCACTTGATCGAAAGTCTCGCCTCTCTGGAATCCATTAAATCCTATGGGGCAGAAGGCCTGGTACAGAAAGCCTGGCAGCAGATGATAGGTCACACGGCCAATTGGCAGTTGAGATCGAAAAAGCTTTCCAACTCAGTGGCCAATGTCGCCAACTTTGTGGTGCAGCTGACCGTCGTCAGTGTCGTTATTCTAGGGGTTTACCGGGTTGCCGATAATGATATATCCATGGGTGGGATCATTGCTGCTGTGATGCTTGCCAGCAGGGCCGTTGCGCCTATGGCACAGCTGGCTAATTTAATGACCCGAGCCAACCAAACTGCCAGCGCGCTGAGACAGCTGGATCAGATAATGACCCAGGAAGATGAATTTGAAAACAAAGGCCACCTGGTCAGCAAACAACGATTGATGGGCAAGATAGAAGCCGACGACCTCAGCTTCAGTTACCCAGGCTCGGAAAAACCTGTATTGCACCCCTTCGCCTTAAGGATCCGTCCCGGCGAGCGGATAGCCATTATCGGCCGTAACGGCAGCGGCAAGAGTACCCTGGCCAAGCTGCTGGTTGGACTATTTAAACCCAGCAACGGTAGCCTAAGGTACGATGGCATAGACAGCGCCCAGATCCACCCGAGCGATCTACGCCGTAACTTCGGCTATCTGCCACAGGATGTCACCCTGTTCCACGGTTCGGTTCGGGACAATATTCTCTTCGGCACCCGTCAGGTCACAGAACATCAGCTGATCCGAGCCGTACAGCTCTCAGGAGTCAACCTATTTACCGACTTGGAATCAGAAGGCCTGGATCAACAGGTAGGTGAAGGCGGCCATTCGCTGTCCAGAGGCCAGCGACAAACCGTGGCCTTGGCCAGAGCCATACTCAATGACCCGCCAGTGCTTTTGATGGATGAACCCACAGCCAGCCTGGATGCCAGAGCCGAGAAGCAATTCATGCGCTCTATGCATAATGTCAGCCGCGACAGAACCTTGTTGATCATCACCCATAAGATGCATCTGCTGAATCTGGTTGATCGCATCATAGTGATGGACAGAGGCCACATCATTGCCGATGGTCCCAAAGACAAGGTGCTCGAAAAGCTCAACCAAGGGCTGATGGCAGGAGGCAAGTAATATGAATAAGCACCTGACTTCTGATGACTTGGAAATGGTAGATGATGTCTACGGCGCCATGATGACAGATGCCCCCACCAGCCACAGATTGATTATCTGGTCACTGGCGGCGATGATGCTCTGCTTCCTCACCTGGGCTTATTTTGCATCCCTCGACCGAGTTACCAAGGGCACGGGTAAAGTGATCCCCTCTTCCCAGGTACAGGTCATCCAAAGTCTGGATGGCGGCATTTTGAAAGAGATGTACGTTCAGGAAGGCATGCTGGTCAAGCAAGGTGAGCCCTTGGTACGCATAGACGATACCCGTTTTCGTTCCGATGCCGCCCAGCAAGAACAAGAGGTCTACAGCCTGCAGGCCAATGTTATTCGCCTTCAGGCTGAGCTGAACAGTATCTTTATCTCGGATATGACCAACGACTGGCGCGAACAGCTCAAAATAACCAAGATCCCACTGGTATTTCCTGCCGAACTGACAGAAAAAGAGCCTGAACTGGTCAGGCGCCAACAGGAAGAATACGCCGGACGCCTGGATAACCTCAGCAACCAGGTGGAGATCCAGGCAAGACAAATTCAACAGCGGCAACAGGAAACCGAAGAGTTAACCTCGAAAATCGGCACCTTGAGCACCAGCTACCGCTTGGTCAGCCGCGAACTGGAACTGACCAAACCTTTGGCACAAAAAGGCATAGTGCCCGAGGTGGAACTGTTGAAGCTGGAACGTACAGTTAACGACATTCAAGGCGAACTGGCGACGCTCAGGGTGATGCGCCCTAAGCTCAAAGCCAACATGGATGAGGCGATACTCAAGCGCCGGGAAGCGGTATTGGTTTACGCCGCCGATTCCCGCGCACAACTCAATGAAATGCAGGCCAAGCTGGCAAGAATGAATGAGGCCCAAGTGGGAACCAAGGATAAAGTCAGCAAAGCCGTTATCACTTCACCGGTCAACGGAACCATTAAAACAATAAATATCAATACATTGGGCGGCGTTGTTCAGCCAGGTATCGATATTATGGAGATCGTCCCTTCCGAAGACCAATTGCTGATCGAAACCCGAATTTTGCCAAAGGATATCGCCTTCCTGCATCCGGGGCTGCCCGCCATAGTTAAGGTTACCGCCTATGATTTTACCCGTTACGGCGGGTTGAAAGGCACTGTGGAACAGATAAGTGCAGACACCACTCAGGATGAAGAAGGCAACAGCTTTTATTTGGTAAAAGTGCGGACCGAAGAGTCCAGTTTAATTAAAGACGATGGCACTGAGATGCCCATTATTCCCGGGATGTTGACCTCTGTTGACGTAATTACCGGGAAAAGAACTGTCCTTGAGTACATACTTAATCCCATTCTAAGGGCCAAAGAAACAGCGTTAAGAGAACGCTAGGCTCATAGTCACAATAAACCTGGAGGGTTTAGCATGAACAAGAAAGTTACTCGGCTGGTGAAACCCAGTGCCTTGGCACTGGCGATTACCGGGCTGATGTTGCCCACGGCAGGGTTTAGTCAAACCCTGGAACAAGCCGTAGCGCAAACATTGGATACCAACCCGGAACTACGACTCGCCTTTAACCGTTTCAAAGCTCGTGAAGAGCAGGTAAACCAGGCCATAGCCGGCTACATGCCAACGGTAGATATTACCGGTGGTTATGGCTATGAATACACAGACAGTCCAGCTACCCGACGCCGTTTGGCCGGCACCACGGATGATGAAATTGAACTCAAACGGGGCGAATTCGGTGTCAGCATCAAGCAGATGCTGTTCGACGGCTTCTTTACCAGCAGTGAAGTCGACAGATACAGCTTCGAAGCCAGTGCCGATCAATGGGCGCTGTTTGCCGCTGCCGAAGATATGGCGCTGGATGTCGCCAAGGTCTATATCAACTATATACGTAGCGAGCAGGTGTTGACGCTGGCAGAGAAAAACCTCAAGAGCCACCAGGACATCTACGAACAGATCAAGCAACGTACTGACTCAGGTTTAGGCTCTACCGCGGATCTATCGCAAATCACAGGTCGTCTGGCTCGCGCCAATGCCAATGTGGTATCGGCACGCAATAACTTCCTAGATGCCAAGAGTCAGTTTTTCCGCATTACTCATCAGCAACCGGAAGACTTGATAGTACCGGTTCCGGATGCCGATATGTTGCCGGTGGACGTAGACTCCAGTATCAAGATGGCCCAGGAGCACCATCCCATTCTCAAGTCGGCCGCCAGTGATATCCGCGCCGCCGAGTATGAGAAATCTTCGGCTCAATCCAACTACTACCCCAAGATCACGCTGGAAGTAGAAGGTAACATGAACAACAACCTGGACGGTGAAGATGGCTTTAGCCGGATCGCCAGCCAAAATGTCGGTGGTCACAACAATGACATTCTTGCCATGGTCAGGGTTCGTTACAACCTGTTCGCCGGTGGCCGTGATTTAGCCCGTGAAAAAGAAGCCAGCTACAAGATAGGTGAAGCGAAGGAGATCCGTGAGCGCGCCTATCGTGAAGTGGTTGAAGGCGCCAACCTTGCCTGGAACGCATACGAGTTCCTGGGACCACAGAAGCAGTATATTCGCGATCATGTCATTGCCGCTAAAGACACTCAAGTCGCCTACTCACAGCAATTCAACCTGGGTCAGCGTACCCTGCTCGACTTGCTGGATACCGAGAATGAGCTGTTTGAAGCCAGGAAAGACTATCTGACCGCCGAGTATGACGAAGTGATTGCCAAATACCGCGTACTCAATGCCACAGGACAACTACTCGACTCGCTGAGAGTCACTCGCCCCGATGTATGGAAAGGGGAGCGTGAATATGAAGGAGGAGTTAAATAATGAAACTCTTTATCACACTGCTTAGCGTCGCCATACTGGCGGGTTGCTCAATGCGCGACACTGTATCCATGGATCAGCCAACAGCTCAGGTCAACGACCTCAATGATCATGACAGAGACGGTGTTATCGAGGCCCGTGAACGCTGCTCAGGTACTGTCGAAGGTGCCAACATTGATAACTATGGTTGTGGTAAGATCAAGCCTATCAATGAGCGTTCCGAGTTGAAGATACTCTTTGCCAACGATTCCTTCTACATAGATCCTCAGTATTATGATCAAATTGGTGTCATTGCTGACTTTATGAAGCAATATCCCAGCACCAAAGTGACCATCGAAGGGCACTGTAGCCGTACCGGTAGCTATGATCACAACCTGAAGCTATCGCAAAATCGGGCAAATGCCGTAACCAAAGTGCTGGAAGATCAATTCGGCATTACCGCCGATAGACTAACCGCAGTAGGTTACAGCTACGATAAACCTGTAGATCCAACAGACACTCAGTTGGCCCACAAACGTAACCGCCGGGTTATCGCCGAGGTAACAGGCGAGGATACTATGGCCGATATGAAGTGGAACATCTACACTGTGGATCAAGAAGTGAAATAGGACCTTGATATCCCCATATGACAGGCAGGCTCAACCAGTATTCACTGCTCAGAAGGGTCTGCCATTACACAGTACTGGCATCGACTCTGGCCGTGTCATGCCTGTACGCCGCATCCACCCAACAGCTAGACGCCAACAGCATTACCAAAACGCTGGAATCACGTTATGGCGAGCGGGCTGGCCTCAGGGCCAGAGCCTGGTTCAAGATACTGGACGAGGCACAAGGGTTGGACGATATGGGAAAAATCACCAAGGTAAACAACTTCTTTAACCTGTTTCGCTTTGTAGATGATAGCAAACTCTGGGGGATGGCTAATTACTGGGCCACCCCTTTGGAGTTTATCGGAGTAAATGGCGGTGACTGTGAAGACTTCTCCATCGCCAAATACTTCACGCTGCTGCAGTTGGGCATCCCTGAAGACAAGATGCGCATCACTATGGTTAAAGCAACCAGTGTTAATCAGTACCATATGGTGCTGGCCTATTATGAGACGCCCTCCTCTGTCCCTCTTATTCTGGACAACCTGGATCGCGAGCTCAAACCGGCAACACAACGTGGAGATCTGATCCCCGTATACAGCTTTAACGGTAAACAATTGTGGCTAAACAAAGAGAAAGGACGCGGTGTATTAGCAGGATCATCCGCTCGCTTGGAAAAGTGGAATGACCTGAGACACAGATTAGGGGCTGATCGCTTGCGTCAGCCAAAATTAAAACTGGAGTAGCTACAGCAATGACACTGTTTCGACAGATATACTCGTTACTGTTTGGGCTGTTTCTCTTGGTTGTCGCCAGTGTGGGCTATGTGCAATTCAATGAGACCCAGAACTTTCTAACCGAGCAGATGGAGTCGGACCTCAATAATGTCAGCCATTCATTGGGATTGATGTTGGTTCCGTCACTGGAAGCCGGTGATCTCGCCACCGCAGAAACCATGGTTAATGTCATCTTCGAGGGAGGCTATTACCAACAGGTGAAGCTAACTTGGCTGGTTGATGGCAAACAGCAGGTCTGGAATAACAATATTCGCATCGAAGATGTTCCCCAATGGTTTATCAATCTGGGGATCTTTACCCCTTTGCGTAAAGAAAGCACCATTACTTCAGGTTGGCTGCAACTGGCCAAACTGGAAATTACCGCTCACCCTGGGTTTGGTTATCACGAACTGTGGCGCATTATGAGCCATACCTTAATAGCCTTTTCAATTCTATTTTTGGTCGCCATATTGTTTGCGCGCCTGGGCCTGACATGGATCCTCAGTCCACTGCACTCCATTGCCGAACACGCCAAAAGCATTGCCAAACGGGAATTCGGCCCGGATATGCCGCTGCCTAAAACCCTGGAACTCAGGGATGTAGTCAACGCTTTTAACAGCATGTCAGCCCAGCTGAAGAAAATTTTCAGTTCTCTGGATGAAGAAGTCACTGCACTCAGGAAAAAGAATCTGGTGGATCAGGTATCCAACCTGCCTAATCGTCAATATATGATGGGCCGCGTTGGCGGTTGGCTAGGTGAACCCGGCAGCGGCGCTCTGATGATGGTCAAGTTCGACTGGCTCGAAGAAGTCCACAGCAAGTATGGCTATCAGGTACGGGACGAAACCATCAAGCTGCTTTCAGAAAAACTGCAGCATGAGTTGGGCGAAATCTGTGAATCTGTCATTGCCCGTATCGCCGCCTATGAATTTGCTTTCTTGATCACCAATGTTGAACGTGAACAACTGAGTAAGTATCTACAAACCCTGATCCGTACAACCAACCAGGAAATGGTCAAGGCGGGTTGTAAGCCCAATGAAGATTACGCCATAGGTATTGCCGAACGTATCGGGCAGATGACCAGTTCCGAGCTGCTGGCGCGCTCGGATAACGCCCTGCAAATCGCCCTCAAGGAAGGCAAGGTTTATCACTGGTTGGAGACCAACGAACAGCAGTTGTTCAGTCGTGAGCAGTGGCGCGATAAGCTTACCGACGCAATTAACCGCAAACAATTCCGTTTCCGTTGGCAAGCTGTGCACTATCAAGGATCTAACAATATACTGCAGCGGGAACTTTTCTGTCAGTTACAAATAGGTGACAAACTGGTGCATGCAGGCCAGTTCATGCCTTATGTTGAGCTACTGTCTCTGGGTAGCTTACTCGACCACTGCCTGATTGAAAAGATCAGTGAAGATGAGTTGCTGGAGAAGAATGCCGAAGCCATTGCGGTTAACCTCACCCATCACAGCATCAGTGACCCCAAGTTCCATGAATGGCTCAATCACTTCCTGCGTAACTGTCGCCATGCAAACCGTTTGGCCTTTGAATTACCGGAAGCCGCCATCTATACCGATATTGACGCCTGTCAGGCGCTGTGCACCATAATTCGCGACAATGGTGCCAGTATAGGAATAGACCACTTCGGCCGTCAGTTCGGCTCCATGTCTTATCTGCAAAGCCTGCGGCCGGCTTACGTCAAGCTGGACCAATCCTTTGCACAATATGATGAAAACCAGCACAACAGCGAACTGTGCCGCGCACTGGTGAACGTGGCCCGAGGGCTGGAAATCGATGTGATAGTGACAGGTATTCAAGAGAAAGGTCAGTTGGAGCGCTTTACGCCACTCAAGACTCAAGCATACCAAGGCTTTATTTCACCGCCGGTGAATGTTGAGTAACTGACATAGGGCTCCCTCCGGGGAGCCTTTGTTTTAGGCGAAGCCGTCGAGACAAGGAAGCCCCAAGACACTCGTGCCCCCTGAGGATGAAAACAGGAAGGCTTTGAATGCTAAAAACAAAAAGCCCCTGATTTCTCAGGGGCTTAAATGTTTTGGTCGGTGATAGAGGATTCGAACCTCTGACCCTCTGCTCCCAAAGCAGATGCGCTACCAGGCTGCGCTAATCACCGAAATACTGTGTTGCTGAATACTTCCCAGCTTTTACCTGACTTGCAGTCAGATAAATCAAATTTGGTCGGTGATAGAGGATTCGAACCTCTGACCCTCTGCTCCCAAAGCAGATGCGCTACCAGGCTGCGCTAATCACCGAAATACTGTGTTGCTGGTTACCTTTGCAAGTAGAGGGTCACCCTCTGCTCCGCTCTAGTTTCCAAACCGGGATGCGCAACCAGGCTACGCTAATCACCGAAATACTGTGTTGCTGGTTACCTTTGCAAGTAGAGGGTCACCCTCTGCTCCGCTCTAGTTTCCAAACCGGGATGCGCAACCAGGCTACGCTAATCACCGAAATACTGTGTTGCTGGTTACCTTTGCAAGTAGAGGGTCACCCTCTGCTCCGCTCTAGTTTCCAAACCGGGATGCGCTACCAATTGCGCTTATCACCGTAAGATTTGAAGCTGACTCGCTTCACGAAAGAAGTGGGGTGACTGATGGGACTTGAACCCACGACAACCGGAATCACAATCCGGGGCTCTACCAACTGAGCTACAATCACCACTGATATTTCTTTCACTGACTGGCGCGTTTGAATCAAACTGGTGCGCCCAGAAGGATTCGAACCCTCGGCCTCACCCTCCGGAGGGGTGCGCTCTATCCAGCTGAGCTATGGGCGCCCGCCGTGTCAGCGCCGCATATAGTAGGAGGATTTCCCCTCCGCGTCTACACCTGATTTGCTTTTTTTCGGTTGTTTGCTCAAGTTTTGACTGAAACAGTACAACAAATATCCGACACCAGCCAAAAAATTGACTTGGATAATACTGTCTTTCGTGTTATTTGTATCCTTTGATTAAAAACCATACAAAGATATCATCATTTTGTTCCTCGGCGGATAACATGTTTAGGGATGACGCTTTCCATCAGCATTCGGCTCTGGAAATCTCAAGATTAAATAAACGAGTTGCCAGACTTAGACGTCTGGCGGCCAAATATAAACGAGCCGAAGCCACCCAAAATGCACTGCTGGAAATCTCCAATATTGCCAACAAGGCTACCTCTATGGAGAACTTCTATCAGGGGATGCACCAGTGCCTCAAACAATTGATCCCGGCCGACAACTTTTATATCTCCCTGCTCGATGCCCAGAAACAACATCTTGAGCTACCATTTTTCTCCGATGAAAAAGACTCACACCCTTCTGAACTCTATCCGGAACAAGAGCTGTCTGAAATTTTGACTCAAGGTCTCACCGGCTATGTGTTGCGAACCGCCACCCCCCTGCTTTGTGACGAACATAAGGCAAAAGAATTGGCCGATGCCGGCGAAATCATGGCTCTAGGTTCATCCTGTCACCAATGGCTTGGGGTGCCCATAATGCAAAATGACAGAGCTATTGGTGTCTTGGCGGTACAGAGCTACAATCCCGCCAGTTCCTACGGCGAGATGGAGCTTGAATTGATGGCTTTTATTAGTCATCACATCGCAGGAGTCATGGAACGGTTACGGCATCATGAGCAACTTGAACAAGCCATCACCCAAAGAACCCAGGAGCTGAGCCAAGCCTATGGCAAACTAAAACAGGAAGTCTATGAGAGACGCCGAGCCGAGAGACTACAAAAGTCCCTGTTTGAGATAACCGAACTATCTTCCTCCAACTTGGATGATCGCGAGTTTTATACCGAGCTGCACCGGGTTCTCTGTCATTTGCTACCAGCCAACAACTGTTACATAGCGCTGCTGGATGAAACCGCAACTAAGCTGCACTTTCCCTTCTATGTTTCTCAACTCAATGATCCCGCCCCCAAGTGTCGTCCCTTGATGGATGGACTGGTGGAATACCTACTCAGGTTAAAACGTCCTGTGTTGCTGGATCAAAGCGATATCCAATCTCTGGTGTGCACCAAAGAGATTTACAGCAAGGCACCTGAACTGAATCAAACACAGAACATGCACCAGTGGATCGGCGTGCCGTTATTTATTCAGGACAAAATTGCCGGTGCCCTGACTATCTATAGTTTCAGCATGCATCAGAACTACCAGTTCAAGGATCTTGAGCTGCTGACTTTTGTGTCGCAGCATATCGCCACGGCCATCGAACGTAAGCTGGCGACAGAGGCGCTGAAACGTAGCAAAGAAGCACTGGAAGAAAAGATTCTGGAACGCACCCGTGAACTGGCCACCACCAACCAAGAGTTACAGAAAGAGATCTGCCAGCGCCGTAAGGCCGAGCAGCAACTGCTACACGACGCCAAACATGATGGCCTGACGGGTCTACCCAATAGGCTGATGTTTATGGAACGATTGAACCAGGCAGTTAAACATAATCGCCGTCATCTACAAGATAAATTCGCACTCTTGTTCGTCGATCTCGACCGTTTCAAATTGATTAACGATACCCTGGGGCATCTGGAAGGCGACAAGTTTCTGGTGGAGACCGCCATTCGCCTGAAGTTTTGTATTCGCGACAATGACACTCTCGCCCGTCTGGGCGGGGATGAATTTGTGATTTTGCTGGACGGGTTACGCACAACCGACGATGCCAAAGAAGTCGCCGAGCGGATCCTCAAAGAACTGTCACGCCCTTATGAGCTGGCCGATAAACAGTTCAACTCAGGCGCCAGTATCGGCATAGCCGTCAGCGGCCATCACAGGGATGACACCAGTGAGTCCATTCTGCGAGATGCCGACACCGCCATGTACATGGCCAAAACCCGCGGCAAGGGTTGCTATGTGGTATTTGATGAAAAATCCCATCAGCAATTGATGCAGGACGTAAGCCTGGAAAATGAGTTGAGAACCGCCCTGGATACCCAGCAAATCCAGCTCAGTTACTTTCCGGTGCAAGACCTCAAGACAGGGCAGCTTCAAGCCCTGGATGTGCGTCTGTATTGGCCCCATCCACAACACGGTAAAATCAAACAACAACAGCTTGCCAACTTGGCAGAGCAAGCCAACTTACAGCTGGAGCTGGACAGATACGCAATAGAAGCGCTGAACAGTGAACTTCCCAAGCTGCAACTCAATTCAGGCACCAAGTTACATCTGGCCATATGTAGCCAGCACCTCAAGCATAAACATGCACTTCGCAGCCTGAAAAACTGCCTGAGAAACTGCCAGTTCCCGCTTACCGACCTATGTTTGTTCTTCAACGAACAAGCTTTGGCCCGGGATCTGGAAAGCCATATTAACGGCTTTGAGGTACTTAAACGCTTGCAGGTCACTCTGGGGATCACAGGCTATGGCAGTGGTTACAGCCCTTTGGTCAGCCTATCTTTTCTGCCGGTGAATGTGCTGAGACTGGATGCCAGCTTAGTCTCGCATCTGCAAAGCCCACATCATAGACGTTTACTCAAAGCAATAAACCTAAGTGCAGGCGCATTGGAACTTGAGCTGGTATTGGATGGTATCAATACCCAAGAGCAAAAGCAGCAACTGGCACAAATGGGCTTTAACTCAGGCCAGGGACAAGCTCTTGGGAATCGCTTGAACCCCGTCAGCAGCAAGGGGAACAGCACCAAGCCCATAGATACGGCAACCCAAGTTTGCGCCTAAGCCGTGTTTTGAAACCGGCTCTAACCCTTACTTCTTGAACATATCCCGTAGGTTGGCAATATTGGCCTTGCCGGTTTCCATCCTTTGCTGCTCACTCTGCTGCGGCTTGCGGTTTTCCCAGATAAGGTCGTCCTGAGGCAGTTCCATCAAGAAGCGGCTGGGTTCGCAACGCATGGTTTCACCGAATTGACGTCGCTCACGACAGAGCATAAACCACAGTTCCTTTTGAGCCCGAGTGATGCCAACATAAGCCAGACGCCGCTCTTCATCGACATTGTCTTCATCTATACTGGTTTGATGCGGCAAAATCCGCTCTTCCACTCCCACCATAAACACATAGGGGAACTCCAGCCCCTTGGAGGCGTGCAGCGTCATCAATTGCACCTGATCGCCGCTCTCATCCTCATTGTTTCTTTCCATCATGTCTCTGAGCGTAAGCCTATTGACCACTTCAGGCAGGCTCATGGGCTCATCCAGATCGTCACCGGCCAGCATCTCGGTCACCCAGCGATACAGTTCGGAGATGTTCTTCATCCGCATCTCGGCGGCCTTGGCGCTGGTGCTGGTCTCATAGAGATAATCTTCGTAGTTGATCTTGCGGATCAACTGCTTGATGGCATCAACGCCCTCACCGCGCTGAGCTATTTCACCGGTATCGACGATGAAGCGACCAAACTCATACAGTGATCCCATGGCCGCCGGAGGCAGATGATGATTCAATTCAGGAGCAAAAATCGCCTCGAACATGGAGATATGTTTCTGATTGGCAAAATTCCCGAGTTTTTCCAGGGTTGCCGGGCCAATCCCGCGCTTGGGCAGGTTAACGATACGCAGGAAAGCGTTATCGTCATCCGGATTCACCACCAAGCGCAGATAGGCCATGATGTCCTTGATTTCGGCTCTGGCAAAGAATGAGGTGCCACCGCTGAGCTTATAGGGGATACGGTTGGTCATCAGCGCCCGTTCCAGCAAGCGGGACTGGTGATTCCCGCGATAGAGAATGGCGTATTCCCCATAGCTGGTCTTGCCCATAAACTTGTGACGAATGATTTC
Organism: Shewanella chilikensis; assembly: GCF_037953065.1. NCBI lineage: Bacteria > Pseudomonadati > Pseudomonadota > Gammaproteobacteria > Alteromonadales > Shewanellaceae > Shewanella > Shewanella chilikensis. The sequence goes on from NZ_CP149966.1 coordinate 4,176,018, forward strand.
GGCCACTACCCGCTCCGCTTCCTGCTCTTCGTTGGCGGCAAACAGTACCCGCAGCGGCTCACCATAGGCCAGCTCACTGAACAGCGATTTATCATACACATGGGGGTTGTTGGCGATCAGAATATTGGCCGCCCGCAATATTCGCTGACTGGAGCGATAGTTTTGTTCCAGCTTGATAAGCTTGAGCTCGGGAAAATCTTTACCCAGCAGCACCAGGTTTTGCGGCTTGGCACCGCGCCAGGAGTAGATAGACTGGTCGTCATCGCCCACGACAGTAAAACGCGCCCGCTCACCCACCAGCAATTTAACCAGTTCATACTGGCTGGTGTTGGTATCCTGATATTCATCCACCAGCAGGTAACGGATCCGCGCCTGCCAACGGGCCCTGACATCGGTGTTATGCCGCAGCAATAGGGTTGGCAACAGAATAAGGTCGTCAAAGTCCAGCGCATTGTAAGCCTTCATATGCTGGGCATAACGCTGATACAAGAGTGCAAACAGTTGCTCCTGTTCACCCTTGGCTATCTTGCGGGCGTGATCCGGGATCACTAAGCCCCCCTTCCAATTGGAGATCATGGTCGCCAGCGCCCGCAGCAGATCTTTATCCTCCTGCAGCTCATCCTGGGTCAGCTCTTTGAGTAGCGCCAAGGTGTCCTGATCGTCAAACAGAGAGAAGCCGGCCTTTAGACCCAATGTCTTGTGTTCACGCTTGATAATTTCCAACCCCAGAGTATGAAAGGTAGAAATCCACAGCCCTCTGGCTTCCTTGCGCCCCATGGATTGAGCCACCCGCTCTTTCATCTCCCGCGCCGCCTTATTGGTAAAGGTTACTGCGGCAATATGCTTAGCCTGATAACCACACTTCTGCACCAGGTGGGCTATCTTGTTGATAATAACCCGGGTCTTGCCACTACCGGCGCCAGCCAATACCAGGCAGGGACCGGAAACATAATGGACGGCTTCATTCTGGGCAGGATTGAGCTTCATGGGTTATCTATATCTCACACAAGGACACTCTAGAGGCAGGGATCATACCAGAATCAGTGCCAGAGACAGCCCCAAAATCCCATTAGGGATACTTCTTGCAAAGGACTTGGGCCACTTGCTACAAACCACTCCTTGCATCCAGGTTTGTAAGCCGACACAGAGCACACATGGGACGGGTTCGCATCTCCCTTAGGTTAGCCTTGGGTTCAATGCAGCCTATAAGTTACAATCAGTTAAAACCTGCCAGTGGATTAAAGAGATGATCAACCCCAAGAAAATCGAAGAAATGGCCAAACAGCTGAGCGAAAACCTGCCTTCAGGGCTGAAGCAATTTGCCGGTGAGTTTGAAGAACGCAGCAAGCAAGTACTGCAACACCAGTTGCTGAAACTGGATCTGGTCTCCCGGGAAGAGTTTGAAGTCCAGCAGCACGTGTTACTGAAAACCAGAGAAAAATTGGAAGCCCTGCAGGCCAGAGTCGAAGCGCTGGAAGCCAAGGCTGAGCAGGCCGAGTAATATATCTCCCCCCAAGAATAGATAAGGCCGTTCGAAAGCGGCCTTATGTTTTAACACGGCTAAATTAGAGCATATGCCGATAGCCCAGAGTAAAGGCGATATCCGTGCTGTTATCCATGTTGAGGAAGTTTTCAATCACAGTGAACTCTATAGCACTGCGGTCCAAATAATAGCGGTAGCCCAGCACAGCTTCATTTGAAGCTTCAGAGAAGTCATCATCCGCTTCTGTCATTCCTTCGTACCTGTGATACTCCAGCATCCAGCCATGGCGACCGACACGGTATTCATAACCCAGCCCTAACATCAAAGCATTGGACTTATAAGGCATGTCAGACAACACCTCTTCGTCCTCACGGAAACTCAAGCCAAGTGTTGAATGGAAATTATGCCGTCCGTTGCGATAGCTGTAATTCAGCTGCAACGCCTGCTCAAAGTTTTCATTGGCGAAAGAACCGGACCCTACATAGTTGTAATACAGGCTTCCCCCAACGGACAGGCCATGGTGCTCATTCTGCAGCAACTGATACCCGAGATAAATATTGAAGGCATTGTTTAGGGTCTCACCACCAAAATCGCTGATATTCACATTATGTTGCTTGGAGTAGATCTGGTTCTGATTTCGCGGCTGATGGTCGCGACCATTCTGGTCAAAACCGAAAGCATCATGAAACCACATTGTCAGTGAATCCAAATGGTTGTTACCACTGAAACGCCAAGTATAGTTGGCGTCCAACATCCAACGGTCATCGATTTGCCACTTGAGACCACCTGTTAGAGAGTTGTGATAATAGTCAGCCAGATAATCTTCTGTCTCGGCCCAGACACTGGCCATATTACCGGTCAGATACCACTCTTTTTGTCCCTCGGCCATAGAGAAGCCAGAGCGCAACATAGGGGTCAGGCTACTGGACTGCAGAGGAGACTGGGCATAGACCTTGAGCGGCCCATAGTCGTCAAAATCGGCCAGTTCAGCATGCAGGGGCAGACTGAAAAAAATCGGCAACCAACAAGCTTTGGAGAAATATTTCATAAGAATCATCATACCAATTCACATAGGCGGTTATTTTAAATGACTGCAGCATCGATTCACACTCATTATAGATGATTCAATCATGACCACATTGTCACAATAAATGTGACAGTGAAACCATTCACTTGTCGGCGTTATTCAAGTAAACCTCATTCAATATTGCTCCAATTTGGTATGGCATAATTTTGCCACTATTGATCAGTGACTTGTCATGATATCTCCAGCCAAATCTGCTTTAATGCTGCCACGAGTAGGTTAAAGGAACATACCTCATGATATTTCAAATTATCCTCATACTAATAGCGCTGGCCTTGCTTGGAGCCATAGGTTTCGGGGCTTATCTACTGCTGAAAAGCCTAATGAAGAAACAAAGTAGTCAAACAGCGCTGCCTCAGTTCAAATCCAAATTAACTCTTAAGCTATTTGCAGTAGCCATAGTGGGTCTGTTGTCATTGATCCCGCTAGGAATGATCCAGGATCTCAGCCAGGACAGAGAAAGCCTCTATCGCCAAGTAGTGCGCGAGATCGGCCATACCTGGGGAGATGCCCAAACCTTGGCCGGTCCGGTTTTGGTACTGCCATTTCGCTACGAAGTGATCTCCGACAACAATATCGACGGCAAACAACACCGTAGTCGTCAGGTCTACAGCGATGAACTCTTGATCCTGCCCAAAGGCATAACGCTGGATGCCGGTCTGCAGCACGAATTCCGCCATCGCGGCATCTATCAGTCACTCGTGTATCTGGGACAAGTCAAAGGTCGGGCCAACTTCGAATTGCCCAAGGTCAATATCCCCGGCCTACTCGGCTTTGACTATAACCAGGCCCGGCTGGTGTTTGGCGTTTCAGCCAACCAGGCTATTGAGACTGTCAGTCATTTTAATCTGGCTGGTGAGCAGGGCATCCCCAGCTTGATGTCAGGTACAGGGTTGGATAACACAGGCGGCCTTAGCCGCGGCTTTCATCGCACCATAGCGCTGGATCCGAGACAAGGTGAATACCAACTGACATTCCAGCTCAGCCTCAGGGGTTCTGAAGGCTTGGAGGTACTGCCACTGGCAGAACTGAGCCAGATAGATATCCATGCCGATTGGCCACATCCCAGCTTCCAGGGTTACCTACCCGCCAGCCGTAATCTCAGCACTGAAGGTTTTGATGCCAACTGGCAAATAAGCCATCTGAGTCGTAACTTTCCTCAGGTGTTCCGAGCCAGTGATGGCCGGGATCTCACAGAGATCAGTGCCAGTGTTACCCTATTCGAACCCGTGACTCACTACGGCAAGATAGAACGTTCGCTCAAGTACGGCATACTCTTTATTTTGCTGACCTACATACTGCTGCTGATCTTCGAGCTGGGTAACAAGTCACGCCTCAGCGCAGTACAGTATCTGATGGTGGGTGGCGCCATGTGCCTCTTCTATCTATTGATGCTGTCGCTGTCGGAACACCTGCTGTTTTTAACCGCTTATCTGGTAGCCGCTGCGGTTCCCCTGCTCAGCATTCCGCTTTATGTCGCCAGCGCCAGTGGCAGTCGGCGCCAGGGAGCTATAGTTGCGGCCATGCTGGCAAGTCTCTACGGTGTACTCTACTCCATACTCCAGCTGGAAGATTATGCCCTCTTGATGGGAACCGGATTACTGGTACTGATAATGATGATACTCATGTACCTCACCCGCCACCAACAAATCGAGGAGTAGTTCCCGCGCGACCTAACGTAAGAGTTGAGCCCAGCAGCAAATATGCAAAGGCGCTCAGATAAACGAATAAATCCACGTTTACCTGAGCGCCTTTCAACTCAAAGCATGAGGTTCATCAGTGACCTAGTATTGCCGTTACAACCCTGTACAAACAACAGCCTAAAATCACAGTTCCCCAACCGGCTGATTTACATCTAACATCCTTAGTGGTAAAAATTGAGCGGTAAACCTACTTTCAACTCTCATTGAGGCATTGATGCTGGAGATTGTAATCATCAGATAATCAGTTAACTGACCTTCCAAGGCCGGTCTGATTATCAATGCGCGTAAATCAAAGGTGGACACTGACAAGTGCCCGCATGTTTTGCTCATGATGATTATCGAGTTTTTCCAGTATGAATATATCCCGTCAGGAACAACGTACCCTGCACGTCCTCGCCAAAGGCGGACGCATTTGTTATTTCCGCGACACTTCAGGTCGCGTCACAGCCGTTGAATGTTATAGCCGCGAAGGGCTTGTTCTTTGCGACTGTACCCTCGCCATTTTCAAAAAACTCAAAGCCAAAAAACTGATCAAATCTGTCAAAGGTCAGCCCTATCGCATAACCACGGCCGGCTTGCACAATGTGCGCGCCCAACTGGACAAGCGTTGAGGAAAGAAAGATGAATACACTATTTTCCCGTGACTATATCAACAGCAACATGATAGGCCCCAACGCCCTGCTGCTGGCCGAAGAAGTCTGCCGGTCACTGCAACTGCAACCAGGGATGCGGGTGCTGGACTTGGCCTGTGGCACAGGCATGACTTCCATCTATCTGGCGAAGGCCTTCAACCTCGAAGTCACCGCCATGGATCTTTGGATAGCGGCCGAAGACAACCAGGCAAGATTCAAGGCCGCAGGCCTGGAAGACAGGATCACGGCGGTAAACTTTGACGTAACCCAGATGCGGCCGGGACATGCCCCATTTGCAGAAAACAGTTTTGATGCCGTCTTGTCCATCGATGCCTACCACTACTTTGGTGCCAGTTCAGCGTTTTTTGACACCCACCTCGCCCCTTTCATCAAGCCGGGCGGCCAGGTCGCCATAGTGGTGCCCGGGCTGAAAAAGCCATTTCCGCAGCAGCAAAACGTTGCCCCTGAGCTGGCCCCCTGGTGGCAGCCCGGGATGAACTTTTTCACCGTCGATTGGTGGATGCAACTCTGGCAACAGAGCGCATTTTTACAGTTGGAGCTGTGCGAAGAGAGCGGGCAGTGCACCCAGGCATGGCAGGAGTGGTTGGCATGCGACAACCCTTATGCCGTACGGGATCGCGAGATGATGGCCGCCGAAAACGGCCAATGGTTCAACTTTACCAAAATGACAGGCCGCATACACAAGTAAGCTTTAGAAAAGCAAGGAAATGTATGAATATCAATAAGCTAATCAGCCAGCATTTGCCAATAAGGCTGTTGCCGAACGAAAGCAAAATTCCCTGGAATGATGCCGATTTCAGCCAGCGAATGCTGGAAAACCACCTCTCCCAGGAGCACGATTGGGCCAGTAGAAAACTGGCGGTGATTGAGCGCCAGGTAGATTGGCTCTGCAGCCAGCTGGTTCCTGGCGCACAAGTGCTGGATCTGGGCTGTGGCCCCGGCTTTTACACTCAATTGCTGGCAAAACGCGGTTTTTGCTGCACCGGCGTCGACTTCTCACCAGCCTCTATAACCTACGCCCAACAACAAGCGCAGACGGCTGGACTGAATATCGACTATCAACTGCTGGATGTCAGAAGCTACCGGCCGACCAAGAAGTTTGACTTCATCATGATGACCTTCGGTGAGCTGAATGTTTTCAGCGCAGCGGATGCCAAGAGTTTACTCAAGCATTGTGCAAACTGGCTGATGCCGAATGGCAAACTTCTTGTGGAAGTACACAGCTTTGATGAAGTCAAACGGCAGGGACAGGCAGAGCCAAGCTGGCAAAGGCAGTCACAGGGCCTATTTCTCGATGCTCCCCACCTGCTACTGACGGAGCATGCTTGGGACGAGGCATTCCAAATCAGTTCCACACTGTTTTGGGTGATTGAAGAAAACGGCAAGGTGACGCGATTCGGCAGCCGGATGCAGGCTTGGCAAGATGGGGAATATCTGCAGCTGTTAAACGAGTGCGGCTTCAACAAGATTCAGCAAATAGACACTGCAGTGTGGCCCAGCAGCAATACCTTTGAGGGCAAGCTCTACACACTAATGGCATGCTACAAGGCATAACCTGAGTCCGTTTGAAAGAGGAAGGTGTTAAGGTTTAAGGTACCTTCCTCTTTTTTATTGTTATCAACACCAATACATTTCAGTAGCGCTTTCTAAGCAGTCTCAAGGCGTTGGCAGTTACCAACACAGTTGCGCCTGTATCGGCCATCACCGCCAGCCAGAGGCCGGTGATCCCCAGTAAGCTGGTCACCAGAAAAATCGCCTTCAGCCCCAGCGCCAAGGCTATGTTCTGGCGGATATTGCTCAGGGTTGCCCTGGCCAAGTGGATCATTGCCGCCACCCCTCCCAACTGATTATGGGTCAGGGCCGCATCGGCGGTTTCCAGCGCGGCATCGGTTCCGCCGCCCATGGCAATACCGATACGGGCTCGCTTCATTGCCGGGGCATCATTGATACCATCTCCCGTCATGGCAACATTGCGGTGCTCGGCCAATGCCGCCACCTCAGAAACTTTATCTTCCGGCAGCAGCCCGGCGCGCCAGTCGATGGCCAGCTCCTCGGCAATCGCCTTGGCGGTTCTTGGGTTGTCACCGGTCAGCATTATGCTGTCGATACCGAGATGGCGTAGTTTGGCTATGGCGTCGGCGGCCTCGACGCGCAGCTGATCCCTGAGGGCAATGATGGCCACAGGAAAAAGTGGCTCCTGCTCGGCATCACACAGTACGACCAGGGTTTGCCCCTGCTGCTCCAGTTCTGTGACGCGTTGCAGCAACTCAGGAGCTAAGTTTGGCAACCTTGAAGGGGCCAACAGTCGCCAGTTTTGCGAATCGACCCGCCCTTCAACGCCCATACCGGGTAAGGCCCGAATAGCATCTGCGCCTGGCAGTTCCAGCCGCTGCACTTTGGCATGATTGACTATCGCCTGTGCCAGGGGGTGGTGTGAGCCCAATTCAATGGCGGCGGCCACCCTGAGCCACTTGGTCGCATCCTGCGCTGTGAGGCTCTCCACCAGGGTAACTTCAGGTTTACCTTCTGTGAGGGTGCCTGTCTTATCGAAGGCGACGGTATCAACATGTGCCAGTGCTTCCAATGCCGCGCCGCCCTTAATCAAGGCTCCCTGACGGGTTGCGGCCGCCAGCGCAGAGGTTACCGCCGCCGGCGTCGAAATTACCAAGGCGCAGGGGCAACCTATCAACAACAGTGTCAAACCACGGTAGATCCATTGCTCCCAAGGCTCGGCGTACAGCAGAGGTGGCAACAGCACAGTCAACAAGGCCAGCAACATGATGGCTGGTGTGTACCAGCGACTGAACTTGTCAATGAATCTCTCTATCGGTGCTCTCTGCCCTTCGGCCTCTTCAATCAAATGCAGGATGCGGTCTATGGCGTTGCTGCCGGGCTCGGAGACAACCTTCATCTTCACCAGCCTGTCGGCTGCCAGACAGCCGGCGGCGACTCGTTCGCCCTTAACCCTTTCTACCGGGATAGATTCTCCCGTAAGGGCGCTTTCATCAAATGCCGCCAAGGCATCGAGCAGTTCGGCATCGGCAGGCAAGCGTGCCCCAGGCGCAACTTCTATGATGTCGCCAGGGCGCAGCTCAGAGGCGGCCACCTCTTGCCTCTGGCCATCATTCAGCCTCAATGCCTTATCCGGCACCAATGCCATCAAGGCGCTGACTCCGGCGCGGGCGCGCCCGGCTGCAAACGATTCAAGCTGCTCACCGAGCATAAACAGAAGCAACACCATGGCCGCCTCGGCCGTTTCGCCCAACAACAAGGCACCTATGGCGGCAACTGTCATCAGGGTTTCAATGGCAAAAGGGGTGCCGCTGCGAATAAGAGCCCAAGCCTTGCGGGCAATAGGCAACAGCCCCCAAACTGTAGCCAGAGTGAACAGGCCGGGGCTGATATTCGCAGGCGCCAGAGCCGCCAGCAGCATTAGCAGCGCCAGTGACAGTGGTTGCCAGTATTTGGGTTGCCAGTATTTGCCAAGCCGGCTCCCCGGGCCGGGTTTTGGGCCTTCCTTACCTGCCTGGGCCTGCTGCTTAAGCTTAAAGCCGGCCCCATGCACAGCATCGACTATGCCTTGGGGCGAAACGCCGGGCGTCAGTTCCACCAGCAGCTTTTCGGTGGCAAATACCACCCTGGCGCTGCAAACGCCGCTCACCCTGGAAACTGCAGTTTCGACTTTACGGGCGCAGCTGGCACAGTCCATACCCAGTATTTGCCACTGATGCTGCTCGCCTTGAGCAAGCCGGACAGTGTTTATTTCGGTAGCCGAGTCGGCCTGATGGGACTCATGATGATCATGGCAACAAGCTGAATGACAGCCAGAATGCTCGTCGGAATGACTGACGGCGTTACCGGCTATTTGGCTATCTGTGCAATTTGCCGGGTCCTTAGCCCTCGCCTTCACAGTCTCGGGAGTGGGTTTGGGATCACAACAGGAATGACTCATAACCGTGCCTCATGCTATGGCTCAAATGATGCCTCGGAACTCAAATGTAACTATCCGGGCTGTTTGTTATTACCAAGGAGTGTAAAGCTTGGAGTAAGCTCCAGAGTCAAGCGGCTAGGCCAAAGTATTTGCCCAGGCCTATAAGCCACTATCAATTAACCAGCCATAATCACTGTGCCGCCCTAGCCTATAACGGCGCTGATTGTCCCATTTACCGCCATCAGTGTTGCGCTTGACAGTCAACCGGCTTCCACCAAAAATGCGCCGGGGATTTAAAGAGCCAGGCGCAGTTTCGCCACAAAGCAACATACGGGTAAAGGCCCAGGACGATACTGAAAGAAACTGCATTGCAAGCCATCTTCTGCACAGCGCAGAGAATAATAGATGGCGCAACTTATACGGCTGAAGCAGGCTAAACCTCTTGTACCAATGTTTATGTGAGCAGGTCCTAACTCCCTGTCAACGCCAGCTTAAGATTGAAGCCAGGTGGCGACTGCGGTTAACATAGTCGGTCGATTTTTCTTTTTATGATCCTGAGGGAGCCCAAGTTGTCCTTGATCCGAGGTTGTCTTGCCTTTAGCGGCTATGTTATCAACACCCTGTTTTGGAGCCTGCCAATTCTGCTGGGCAGCCTGATAAAACTGCTTCCTATCAAGCCGTTGCAACGCTCTTGCAGCCACTTTCTGGACATCTGTGCCAGCGCCTGGATCAGTGTTAACGGCGGCATAGAAAAGCTATTTCATCCGCTGAAGATGCATATAGATGAGCTCCCGGAGCTGTCTGAACAGGAGTGGTATATGGTGGTAGCCAACCACCAGAGCTGGGTTGATATTTTGATCCTGCAGCGACTGCTGAATCGGCGGATCCCTTTTCTCAAGTTCTTCCTGAAAAAAGAGCTGATTTATGTCCCTGTACTTGGGCTGGCCTGGTGGGCGCTGGACTTTCCCTTTATGCGCCGCTACAGCACGGCCGAATTAAAAAAGAACCCCAAACTCAGGGGTAAAGACATTGAAATTACCCGTAAGGCCTGTGCCAAGTTCAAACACAAGCCGGTGAGCGTGATGAACTTTGTCGAAGGTACTCGCTTTCAGCCCAGCAAGCACCAAAAGCAAAACTCACCGTTCAAACACCTGCTCAGACCCAAGGCCGGCGGCATGGCCTTTGCATTGTCGGCCATGGGCGATCAGATCCATAAACTGGTGGATGTCACCATCTATTACCCCGGCAAGATCCCCAGTTTTTGGGACTATATCAGCGGCCGTCTACCTGAGGTTTACCTCCATTTGGAGGTCAAAGAGATAGACTCGGGGATGCGAGGTGACTACGCCAATGATCGCCAGTTCAAACAAGCCTTCCAAGAGCGGCTGAACGCCCTCTGGCAGCACAAGGATGAGGTATTGGAGCGACTGGCCGCCAAGGCAAACCATTCTCAAGGGGACTCCTGATGTTACACTTCCTGCCCGGGCCTGTGCTATTTATTCTCAGCCTGAGCCTGCTGATCATCAACACCGCCGTTTGGGGCTCGCTGGTGTGTATCGGCGGCCTGTTCAAATTGTTGCTGCCCTGGAAGAGTGGCCGTATCGCCATGACCCGATTAATGAACCGTTTCATGTGGGCCTGGGCCAGCTGTAATGGCGGCATACTGCACCTGATAGCCAAGGTAGAGTGGGATGTACAAGGGCTTGAAAGCCTCAAGCCAGATGGTTGGTATCTGCTGATCAGCAACCACCTCAGTGGCTTTGATATTGCTGCGCAGACCTATATCCTGCGCAACAACATCCCCATGCTGAAATTCTTTCTCAAGAAAGAGCTGCTGTATGTTCCTATCATGGGCCTGGGTTGCTGGGCGCTGGACATGCCCTTTATGAATCGCACCAGCCCGGAAAAGCTGAAGAAGAACCCCAAGCTCAGGGGCAAGGATCTGCAAACGACCCGGCGCTCCTGCGAAAAATTCAAAGACTTGCCCACCTCCATCATCAACTATGTGGAAGGCAGTCGCTTTACCGAAGACAAACGGCAACGGCAAAAATCCCCCTACAAGCACCTGCTGCGGCCAAAAGCCGGCGGCATCGCCTTCACCTTGTCAGCCATGGGCGAGCAGTTTGATGCCTTGCTGAATATGACTGTGGTTTATCCCGATGCCCCCAAAGATATTCTCGGCGCCGTGATGCAGGGTAAAGTACACAAAATCGTGGTGCGAATCGAGGCTCTGCCCGTGCCTCAGGTGGATTCTGTCCGCTACTTCAGCGAGCCAGAGTACAGGGTAGAATTTCAACGCTGGCTCAACGACATCTGGCAACAAAAGGATGCCCAAATCGATCAACTACTGGCCGAATACCATCCCGCCGACGACTACCGCAAGCTGGCACAAAAAAGCCACTGACAATGATTGTCCAAGACAAAACAATGCCGGGCCTAAGCCCGGCATTGTTGTTTTAAAACTGAGCATTTCGACTCAAGCACTTTTATCGCATTCAGTCAGATACTTTTCGGCAGCGTCCAACTCAAACTCGCTGAACACTTGAATCCCATGGCGCATCAGCAAGGCGGCGGTCACGCCGTCGCCCTCTATGAGTTGGCGGGAGAAACTGCCATCGTAAATCTTGCCTTTACCACAGGAAGGACTGCGGGCCTTGAGAATGGCCGCAACCACTTGCTGTTGCTGCGCCTTGGCCAGCGCCAGCTCGGCGCCTCGCTCAAAGGCCACGGTCACATCCTCACCGTCACAGGTCAGCACTCGTCCCTGTATCTGTTCAGCCGGTGCTCTGGGTGTCGGCAAGCCACCGGCGCATTCGGGGCAGAAAGGCACCAGCCGCCCTTGGGCCTGCCATAGCAGCACTCTGGCATCATTAAGCAGGTTATGGCCACCGTCATAGCGTACCTCTTGCCCCAACAAACAGGCACTTATCAATATCCGATTCGGTTTTGTTGTGTTGATGATTTCTGCACTCATGCTTTGCCCACTCTTGTCATTCTTGCCGTTCTCGCCGCTCTCATCACGCGGACGACTCGCTACGGGGAACCACCCTCGCCTAATTGGCAGTGACTCATGTTCTCGGTTTAACGGCCCAGGGTCTGGGACACTGCGACGGATAACGAGCTTCCTTCTTTTCCTTGTCTGCCGCTGACAAGGAAGCATTCTATCAGTCGCCCATTAAGAAAACTGTTTAAAACAAGATTGTCGACAATAGTTGCAATAGCAAGTGTAAACCCATGCTAACAGCAAGTTTTAAAACAATAGCTAAGACCTTGTTTAGTAAAAATTTAAAGAGCAAACACCACAAAATATTAGACTTACGTCTAGGTAAGCGGATTGTTGACAATGACCTAGATCACATCTAATGTCGAACCATAGTCAACAATCGAGCGAAACTTAACCAGTGACTCAGGCACCTGTGTTGGACAAAAACAGCGTCGATAAAACCACTTCGGAGAAGAGCAGTACCCTGGTGGATCAGATCCTGGTGCAAATTCAGACCAGCATCATCAAGGGTGAGCTGGCCCCCGGCAGCAAGATCAACGAGCAGGCGCTGGCACTCAAGTACGGTATCAGCCGCGGTCCAACCCGTGAGGCATTGCAGCTCCTCGAGCGACAGCGCCTAGTGGTACGCATCCCCCATGTAGGTGCCAGAGTCGCCGCCATGACTGTGGCCGAACTCAACGACCTCTACGAACTGCGCAGCACGCTGGAAGCCATGGCCTGTGAACTGGCCGCCAAACGGATAACCGATGAGCAGCTCAACCAGTTGTGGCAACTGCTGGCCCGTCAGGAAGCGGCGCTGGCAGAAGGCGATACCTATTTTCAGGAAGAGGGTGATGTGGACTTTCACTACCAGATCATCCGCGCCAGCGGTAACAAGCACCTGCAGGAAACCCTGATCGGCGGCTTATATCACCTGCTGAGAATGTATCGCTATCAATGCACCAATAAGAACCGCCCGGTCAAAGCCATCGCCGAGCACAGACGCATAGTCGAAGCCATAGCCCAGCGCGATGCCGAACTGGCCGGCTTGCTGATGCGCCGTCATATCGAACAGGGACGGCGCAATACCGAACTCAGACTCAAACAGCTTCAGGCGGAGCATGCCGCCCTGGACTCAATATAAGGAAGCAAGCAGATGACTCGCAGCGCAGGACTCAGATTCCGCCAGGCTCTGGCCAAGGCCAAGCCGCTTCAAATCGTGGGAACCACCAATGCCTATTTCGCCCTGATGGCCGAGCAATCCGGTGTTCAGGCCCTGTACCTTTCCGGTGCCGGTGTCGCCAACGCCTCTTACGGCCTGCCGGATCTCGGCATGACCTCAATGAACGATGTGCTGATCGATGCCAGCCGTATCACATCGGCCACCGAACTGCCGTTGCTGGTCGACATAGACACAGGCTGGGGCGGCGCCTTCAACATTGCCCGCACCATCAAGGAGTTTGAAAAGGCCGGTGTTGCCGCCGTGCATATGGAAGATCAGGTGTCACAGAAGCGCTGCGGTCACAGACCCAACAAGGCCGTGGTCAGCACCGAAGAGATGGTTGACCGTATCAAGGCCGCTGTGGATGCCCGCACAGATGAGAACTTCGTCATCATGGCCCGCACAGACGCGGTTGCCGTGGAAGGACTGGATGCAGGTATCGAACGCGCCCAGGCCTATATCGAGGCGGGTGCCGACATGATCTTTGCCGAGGCGCTGACCGAGCTGGATCAGTACCGTCGATTCAAGGCGGCCGTCAACGCCCCGATCCTGGCCAACATGACCGAATTCGGCAAGACAGAGCTGTTCAACAAGGAACAACTGGCCGAAGCCGGAGCCGACATGGTGCTCTACCCACTGAGCACCTTCCGCGCCGCCAACCTGGCCGCCCTGAAAGTGATGCAGGCACTGATGGCCGACGGTCATCAACGCAATGTGGTCGATGCCATGCAAACCCGTGAAGAGCTGTATAAGTTCCTCGGCTACCACCACTACGAAACCAAGCTCGATGAGCTGTTCAGCCAAAAGTAATGGCTGGATCCAGGGATGATTGACCGGCGCAGACGCGCCGGTTGCAGGGTTTGCCCCATGAAACACCCGGGGTTGCCGCCCTACACTGCGCCCCAGAGCGCTGAAAAAGGCAACCGCATACCAGACCAGCCATGGCTGGCCAACAAATTGACAAGAGTGTAACGGAAGAGGGAATGCATTATGACTGACAAGAAACTGAGCGGCGCCGGATTACGCGGCCAAAGCGCAGGCGAAACTTCACTGAGCACAGTCGGTAAGTCCGGCTCAGGCCTGACCTACCGCGGCTATGACGTTAAAGATCTGGCCGAAAACGTCAGCTTCGAGGAAGTGGCCTATCTGATCCTCTACGGCGAACTGCCCACCGAAACTCAACTGGCGGCCTATCGTCAGAAACTCAAAGGCATGCGCGGCCTACCACAGGCATTGAAAGAAGTGCTGGAGCGGATCCCGGCCGATGCCCACCCCATGGACGTTATGCGTACCGGTTGCTCCATGCTGGGTAACCTGGAAACCGAAAAAGATTTCTCCGAGCAGAGTGAAGTGGCCGACCGTCTGCTGGCGGCATTTCCTTCCATCATCTGTTACTGGTATCGCTACAGCCATGACGGCGTGCGTATAGACACAGAAACCCATGACGACCAGATAGGCGCCCACTTCCTGCACCTGCTGCACGGCGAAGCTCCATCTACCCTGCATGCCCGAGTTATGGATGTGTCACTGATCCTCTACGCCGAGCACGAATTCAACGCCTCTACCTTCACCGCCCGGGTTTGTGCCTCTACCCTGTCTGACATGCATTCCTGCATCACAGGCGCCATTGGCTCACTGCGCGGCCCTCTGCACGGCGGCGCCAACGAGGCGGCGATGGAGCTGATTCAGGATATGCGCGATGAAGACCATGCCCGCGAAGTGCTCAAGGGCAAGCTGGAGCGCAAAGAGAAGATCATGGGCTTTGGTCACGCCATCTACCGTGAGTCTGACCCCCGCAACGTGATCATCAAAGAGTGGTCGGAAAAGCTGGCGCAGGAATATGGTGATGATCGCCTCTATCGCGTTTCTGTCGCCTGTGAAGCCCTGATGTGGGAAGAGAAGAAACTCTTCTGTAACGCCGACTTCTTCCACGCCAGTGCCTATCACTTCATGGGGATCCCCACCAAGCTGTTTACTCCCATCTTCGTTTGCTCCCGCCTCACCGGCTGGGCCGCACACGTGATGGAGCAGCGCGCCAACAACCGCATTATCCGCCCGAGTGCCGACTATGTTGGGGTTGAGCCACGCAAGGTGACGCCTCTCAGCGAGCGTTGATCCCGGCGGCCAAACGGCCGCCCGATGAATGAGCAAGAGCGGGCACCCAAGTGAGCAGGGGCCCGGCTCTTTTTGCAGTTGCTTCTCAGTGGACAGAACTCATGAATACCAATTACCGAATTCCCCTGCCCGGCACCAGCCTCGAGTATTTCGATACCCGCGCCGCAGTCGAGGCCATCAGCCCCGGAGCCTATGCCAAATTGCCCTACACCTCGCGGGTGTTGGCCGAAAACCTGGTACGCCGCGCCGAGCCCGGCAGGCTCAACGACTTCCTCGAACAGATTATCGAACGCAAACGGGATCTGGACTTCCCCTGGTTTCCGGCGCGGGTGGTGTGTCACGACATTCTCGGGCAAACAGCACTGGTTGATTTGGCCGGTCTGCGTGATGCCATCGCCGACAAGGGGGGCGATCCGGCCAAGGTTAACCCTGTGGTGCCGACCCAACTGATTGTGGATCACTCTCTGGCGGTGGAACACCCCGGCTTTGAAGCGGATGCCTTCGAGAAAAACCGCGCCGTTGAAGACAGACGCAACGAAGACAGATTCCACTTTATCAACTGGACCAAGACGGCCTTTAAAAACGTCGATGTGATCCCGCCCGGCAACGGCATCATGCACCAGATCAACCTGGAGAAGATGTCCCCCGTGGTCCAGAGTCGCGACGGCGTAGCCTTCCCGGACACCTGTGTCGGCACCGACAGCCACACGCCACACGTGGATGCCCTTGGGGTGATCGCCATAGGCGTGGGTGGTCTGGAAGCCGAAAGCGTGATGCTCGGCCGCGCTTCCTGGATGCGCCTGCCGGACATAGTCGGCGTCAAGCTGACCGGCAAGGCCGCTCCCGGCATTACCGCCACGGATATAGTGCTGGCGCTGACCGAATTCCTGCGTAAAGAGCGGGTGGTGGGTGCCTATCTGGAATTCTTCGGTGAAGGCGCCGCCAGCCTGACCCTGGGTGACAGGGCAACCATCTCCAACATGACTCCCGAATATGGCGCCACTGCCGCCATGTTCTATATCGATCAGCAAACCATAGATTATCTGCGCCTCACCGGCCGTGATGACGACCAGGTAGCGCTGGTGGAAAACTATGCCAAGACCACGGGTCTGTGGGCCGACAGCCTCGAAGGCGCCGAATATGAGCGGGTACTGGAGTTCGATCTCTCCTCCGTGGTGCGTAACATGGCCGGTCCTTCCAACCCGCATGCCCGTTTGGCCACCAGCGACTTGGCCGCCAAAGGCATTGCCGGCAAGGTAGAGCAGCAAGAAGGCCTGATGCCGGACGGCGCCGTGATCATTGCCGCCATCACCAGCTGTACCAACACCAGTAACCCACGCAACGTGATTGCTGCCGGTCTTATCGCCCGCAACGCAGTGGAAAAAGGCCTGGTACGCAAGCCTTGGGTCAAGACCTCTCTGGCCCCCGGCTCCAAGGCGGTGGACCTCTATCTGCGCGAGGCAGGGCTATTGCCTTACCTGGAACAGCTGGGCTTTGGCATAGTCGCCTTCGCCTGTACCACATGTAACGGCATGAGCGGCGCGCTCGATCCCAAAATCCAGCAGGAAGTGATCGACAGAGATCTGTACGCCACCGCGGTATTGTCCGGTAACCGTAACTTCGATGGCCGAATCCACCCTTATGCCAAGCAGGCATTCCTGGCCTCGCCACCTTTGGTTGTGGCCTACGCCATTGCAGGGACTGTGCGTTTCGACATAGAGAAAGACCCACTCGGCACAGATCAGAACGGCAACGCCGTAACCCTCAAGGACATCTGGCCCAGCGACGAAGAGATAGATGCCATCGTCAAGTCGTCGGTCAAGCCGGAGCAGTTCCGCAAGGTGTATGAGCCCATGTTCAATATCGCCGTGGAATACGGTGATGGGGTCGACCCTCTGTATGACTGGCGCCCAATGAGCACCTATATCCGTCGTCCCCCCTACTGGGAAGGCGCCCTGGCCGGTGAACGTGCACTCAAGGGGATGCGGCCACTGGCGGTATTGGGTGACAACATCACCACAGATCACCTGTCGCCATCGAACGCCATTTTGCCATCCAGCGCCGCCGGCGAATACCTGGCCAAGATGGGCCTGCCGGAGGAAGACTTCAACTCCTACGCCACCCACAGGGGTGACCATCTGACGGCCCAACGGGCCACCTTTGCCAACCCCAAACTGTTCAACGAAATGGTCAAGGACGATAGCGGCAAGGTGATCCAGGGCTCGCTGGCCCGTATCGAGCCCGAAGGGCAACAGGTACGCATGTGGGAAGCGATAGAAACCTACATGGAGCGCAAGCAACCACTGTGCATCATAGCCGGTAAAGACTATGGCCAGGGCTCCAGCCGAGACTGGGCCGCCAAGGGCGTGCGTCTGGCCGGAGTCGAGGCAATTGTGGCCGAAGGCTTCGAGCGCATTCACCGAACCAACCTGATAGGTATGGGCGTGTTGCCGCTGGAGTTTTTCCCTGGGACCGACAGGCTGACCCTGGGCATAGACGGCACAGAAACCTTCGACGTTCTCGGCGAGCGCACTCCCGGTGCCACTCTGACCCTGTTGCTGCATCGCAGCAATGGCGAAACGGTGGAAGTACCAGTGCGCTGCCGCCTGGATACCGCCGAAGAAGTGACCATCTATGAAGCCGGTGGAGTGCTGCAGCGTTTCGCACAGGACTTCTTGCAGGGCAATGTTTAAGCCGGCCCTTGATGCGTGACCAAGTCGGCCATAGCCAAGGTTATGGCCGACTGATAAAAATATTTATCTCAAAGGATCCAATGCCATGGCATTTAAACCACAGATAAAAATTCCCGCCACCTATATGCGCGGCGGCACCAGTAAGGGGGTGTTCTTCCGCCTGGACGATCTGCCCGAGACGGCCAGAGTGCCCGGCCCGGCCCGCGATGCCTTGTTGATGCGAGTCATCGGTAGCCCGGACCCCTACGGCAAACATACAGACGGTATGGGCGGCGCTACCTCGAGTACCAGCAAATGCGTGATCATGAATGCCAGCCAGGTTCCCGGTCACGACGTGGACTACCTCTATGGTCAGGTCTCCATAGATAAGCCCTTCGTCGACTGGAGCGGCAACTGCGGCAACCTTTCCACCGCGGCCGGCGCCTTTGCCCTGCATGCCGGTCTGGTGGCCCCGGAACGGGTACCGGAAAACGGCATCTGCGAAGTGCGGATTTGGCAAGCCAATATTGGCAAGACCATTATCGCCAAGGTGCCGGTCAGCGCCGGTGAAGTGCAGGAAACCGGTGACTTTGAGCTCGACGGTGTCACCTTCCCCGCCGCCGAAATCGTGCTGGAATTTATCGACCCCGCCGATGACGGTGAAGACGGCGGCGCCATGTTCCCTACCGGCAAGCTGGTGGATGAGCTGACGGTTCCCACCCAAGTACACCCCAGTGGCAAAATTCAGGCAACGCTGATCAATGCCGGGATCCCGACCATTTTCGTCAATGCCGCCGATCTCGGCTATCAAGGCACCGAACTACAGCCGGAGATCAACGGCGATCCCGAGGCGCTCGCTCGCTTTGAGCTGCTTAGGGCACACGGCGCGCTGGCGATGGGGTTGATTAAGGAGCTATCCGAAGCCGAAACCCGCCAACACACTCCCAAGGTAGCATTTGTGGCCAAACCGCAGGCGCATCAGGTTTCCAGTGGCAAACAGCTGGCCGAAACCGATGTCGACCTCTTGGTTCGCGCTTTGTCGATGGGTAAATTGCACCACGCCATGATGGGCACGGCGGCAGTGGCCATAGGCACGGCCGCAGCTATCCCGGGCACCCTGGTTAACCTGGCGGCCGGCGGCGGTGAGCGCAGTTCGGTACGCTTCGGCCACCCATCAGGCACCTTGAAAGTCGGCGCCGAGGCCGAATTCAAGGACGGCCAATGGCAGGTGACCAAAGCCATCATGAGTCGCTCGGCGCGCATTCTGATGGAAGGTCAGGTCCGGATTCCGGACCGCGGCTGCTAAAATTCAGTTGAGCTTTAGCTCAAGGCAATCCCCCTGTTAAGTAATTGATTGCCGCTTCCCTTTTGTAAAGGCTCCGCTTCCTCCCTTCCGGCGGGGCCTTTTTTCATTCCAATTTGCAACCATGCAATATAAAGTTTGCCAAACAGAGAAAAGAAATCTGTTATAAGTAATACCATTCTGTATTAGGAATTTACTGACTCTGCGAGACTGATGGATGTTTATACAAGGCAAACATTGGAAGGAAGCAGAAGATAGGTCAACATTGGCCTGCACAGTTTCAATAATGCCTTGGAACGCCTGTCAGCCCTCCCCCATAAAGAATGGTTACATTATCACTAACCAAAGCCACCAAAGAAGAGGATTTCTTGTCGCGGATCTGTTGCCTACTCGCCGCTCTGCTGTTATCTGTCTGCCTGTTTGATCTCAGGGCTGAACCTGTACCCCAGCTCAAGTTTCAGCATGTCAGCAGCATGAATGGCCTTAACCAAAACAGCATCACCAGCCTCTATCAGGACAAGGCCGGTATCTTGTGGATTGGCACCCAGGATGGGTTACATAGTTACAACGGCATCGACTTTACCCTGTTTCAGCATGACCCCTACCACAGCCAGACATTGTCGGATAATCATGTCACCGACATACTGCAGGATGACCAGGGGCAACTTTGGATAGGCACCTTCAATGGTGGCTTGAACCGCCTGGATCTACAAACAGGTGTATTCACTCCCATTGGCCGCGACCAGGGGCTCAACAGCAAAAAAATTAACCGCCTGGCTCTGGTAGGCAAAACACTCTGGATCGGTAGCGGCAATGGACTCTACGCCCTGGATACTGACAGCGACGAATTGCATGAGCTGTCACTGAGGCAAAATATCAGCACAGATATCCAAGTGCTGACCCCCATAGGCAAAGATGCCTTGCTGATTGGCAGCCAGAGTGATGGTTTGCTGCTTTTGCGTAATGAAGGACTCAAGCCCCTGCCCTTACCCGATGCCGAACATGGACATCCGGTACAGGCGCGCCAAAGCGAAGATGGCGCCCTGTGGCTGGCAATTGATGACGCACTCTGGCGTTATCCGCCGGGTTTGAACAACCCAGAGCTTATCTATCGTTTACCCAAACCCAATCGGGGCATTCTCGAATTTATCTTCGACAACAGAGGTGACATCTGGCTTGGTGGGCAACAGACAGGACTTATCCAACTACAGCTTAAAGAAGGTCAGTGGCAAGCCAGACACTATCGCTATGACCCATCGGATCCCAACAGCCTCAGTGATAATGATGTCTACAGCCTGCTGCAGGACAATAACGGGATTTTGTGGATTGGCAGCCTATTTTCCGGCATAGACAAGGTGAACCTGGCCCGGCAATACTTCAAGCATATCTACAACAATCAACAACCCTTGGAGCGTCAGCGGAACAATAATATCCGCGCTATATTGCGCGCTAAAGACGGCCTGCTATATTTGGGCACTGATAGGGCCGGCTTATTTCATATAACAGCCGATGGCCGCTTTGTTTCCCACCACAGTCAGCTTGCCAAGCTGTTCGGCCAGGATGAATCCTTTTTGGATCTCACCGTGAGTGCGATTGCCCAAGACAGTCACCAAAGATTGTGGCTGGCCAGCAGTGGCGGCTTGATAAGCCTGAACAACAGCGGCGAAATGCAGCTCTATCGTCCTCCGGGTAACAAACCCGCTATTCGTGATTTGCTCATCAGTCCAGATGAGCATATCTGGCTCGGTGTCGGCAACACCCTATACCATTTCAACCCGGAAACCAGGGGATTCCAAGCTCACTTTGTCAACGAGTATCTTGAAGATGGCCCACAAGAGCAAATGATCCTCAGTCTGACCACAGCCAATAACGGCATCTGGGTCGGTACGACCAACGGAGCTTATTGGCTGCAACCTGACACAGGTCAACAGCAGATCATCCGCGGTGATCGTCTGGTCAATCCCATGGTGCGGGACATACTCAAAGACAAAGACGGCAATATCTGGTTTGCTACTCACGGCGGGCTCAGCCGCTTGCGTCAAGGTGAGCTGCAACACTTCGACCGTAATCAGGGATTACCGGGCAATACCGTCTATGCCATTGAGCAAGACGAGAGTGGCGACCTCTGGTTCAGCAGTAATTCAGGGATCAGTCGCTTTGCCGTCGACAAGGAAAAGGTGCTGACTTTCAATGAACATGAAGGATTGCAGGCGTTGGAGTTCAACGGCAATGTCAGTTGGCAGGATAAGGATGGCAGTATCTGGTTTGGTGGCATCAATGGATTAAACCATTTCTCTCCTCAACAAGTCCCCAAAGTTCGCAAACAACCTAAACTGGCCCTGGCAGGTTACCGCATGGGCAACAGCTATTTCCCACGGCTGGATCTTGGTCACGTTCCCGAATTGACGATTCCTTACAGCGAGCAGTTGGTAAGCTTTGAGATCTCAGCACTGGATTTTGCCTATCCCCAACGCCACAGATTCAGCTTTTTTCTTGAAGGCTGGGACAAAAGCTGGCACCCGGCCCAGTCGCTGCACGAAATCAGCTATACCAACTTGGCGCCTGGCAACTATCGGCTGTTTGTCCGCCATCAGTTACAACACAACCCTGAAGGACAGGAACAGCTACTGCTAAAACTCACGGTACCAGCCCCCTTTTACCGCACCACTCAGGCGTATCTGTTTTACCTGACACTGACACTGATACTGTTTAGCCTCTGGCTAAGACATTTCCTTGCTCAACGCCGCCTCGAACAGCAAACCCAGTCCAACATTCAACTTTCCGAAGAAAGGCTGAAACTGGCGCTATGGGGCTCGGGTGACCGCATGTGGGACTGGCAGTTGGAAGATGATCGCTTCTTCATTACCGGCCCCAAACAAGGCTCGGAAGCACCGGCGGAAACCAACGCCAGTAGGCAGATGGCACTGGTGCATCCCGATGACAGGCCCCAGGTTCAAGCGGCACTGGAGAGCTACCTGCAGGGAGATACCGAATTCTTCGAGGCCGAGTATCGTATCAAACTCACCGACGCCAACTGGAGCTGGGTGTTGGATCGCGGCAAGATCGTCGAGCGCGACCGTAACGGCAAGCCATTGCGCCTGGCGGGCACTTTCACAGATATCAGTATGCGCCGCGGTCAGGAAGAAGCGCTGCGGCTATCATCCCAGGTGCTGGAAAGCATGAATGAGTCTGTGGTGGTTTGCGATCTCAACTACCGCATCATCTCGGTCAATCCGGCATTTTGCAGCACAACAGGCTTCAGCGAACAGCAGATCGCCTGTAAACCTTTCCTGTTCCTGACCCGTGGCCTCTATGACAGAAGCTTCTATCAACAGATAGAGCATCAATTGCTGAACCAAAAACACTGGTCCGGTGAAGTGCAGATCCGCACCCACTGCAAGCAGCCGCTGCTGGTGTGGATGGAAGTCAATCAGGTGCTCAACAGCCAGGGCGAAGCCAGCCATTTCGTGGTGGTATTTACCGATATCACAGACCGCAAACAGGCCGAGGAAGATCTGCGCCTGTTGGCCAACTATGATCAGCTCACAGGCCTGCCCAACCGCACTCTGTTCCAGGACAGGTTGGATCATGCCCTGCGCCAGGCGCACCGAAACCGTAACTTGGTCGCCCTGCTGTTCCTGGATCTGGACAGATTCAAACACATTAACGATTCTTTGGGCCATCATGTGGGCGATCAACTGCTGAAAGCGGTTTCCTCCAGACTGACCCAAGCGATAAGAGATGGGGATACTGTTGCCCGTCTGGGTGGTGATGAGTTCATCATCATTCTCGAAGGGCTGCAAAAAACCGAGGCGGCGACAGTCATCGCCGAAAAACTGTTGGCGGCGTTTGATCGCCCCTTCTCACTGGAGAATTTCAGCCTCAATGTTTCACCATCCATAGGCATCAGCCTCTATCCGGATGATGCCGAAGAGGCGCTGGAGCTGCTGAAGTTTGCCGACACCGCCATGTACCATGCCAAGTCACTGGGACGCAATAACTTCCAGTTCTATACAGCTAAACTCAACGCCTATGCGGTGCGCCATGTGCAGCTGGAAGCCGGGCTGAAACAGGCGCTGGATCGCGATGAATTCTACCTGCTGTATCAACCCAAATTCTGCGTCCATAGCGGCAAACTCACCGGCATGGAAGCCCTGCTGCGTTGGGAAAGCCAGGAGCTTGGGCCTATTTCTCCGGCGGAGTTTATTCCGCTGGCCGAGGAAACCGGCCAGATCAACGCCATAGGTCAGTGGGTACTACTGAGTGTCTGCAGTCAACTGGAGCGCTGGCAGAATCAAGGGCTGGAAGCAGTTCCGATAGCGATCAATCTCTCTGCCAAACAGCTGCAGTCAGACATTATTTCCAGCATAGAAGTGGCTCTTGCCATGCATGGTCTGGCCGCTGATCTACTTGAGATTGAACTGACAGAGTCAGCGGTGATGCAACAACCATTGGAATCGGTGGAAATACTCAATCAACTGAAAGGGCTGGGATTAAGCCTGGCGGTCGATGATTTCGGTACCGGCTACTCCAGTCTGGCCTATCTCAAGCGTTTCCCGCTGGATACCTTAAAAATTGACCGTGAGTTTGTCCGCGATATCACCAAAGATCCTGACGATGCCGCCATTACCAGCGCCATCATAGTCCTGGCTCACAGCCTGGAGTTACAGGTGGTGGCCGAAGGGGTTGAAACCCAGGCTCAACTGAATTTCCTTGCCGCCCAGGGCTGCGATCAGGCCCAGGGCTTCCTGTTGGGACGCCCGATGACAGAAGTGCAAGCACAAGCCTTACTCAGCCGAAAATAAAATCAGCTCGTAAAAAACGCGGCTCAAATGACCGCGTTTTTATCAATGGTGGGTTATTGGCTTATGCCTTTTCCTGCCTGGGCACTTTGCAGACCCAGCCTTGTGGGCCTTGTCTGTGCCCTTTCTGGATTTCGGTGAAAACTTTATAGATGCGGCTGACATGTTCACCCACCTTGCCGTCCCCGACAGTAACCACCCGGCCATCTTCAAAAATGTAGGAGCCGACCGGAGAAACCACGGCCGCTGTGCCGAAACCGCCGGCTTCGATGATCTCGCCTGATTCGACACCTGCGATAAAATCATCAAGCTTGACCTGCTCCTGGCGGACATCACAGCCAAGCAGTGGCGCCAGCTCAATAATTGACTGAGAGGTGATCGACTTGAGTATGGTATCGGTAAACTCAGGGATGATCACTGTACCATCCTTGAGAATATGGAAGTGGTTCATCGCTCCGGCTTCTTCGATATATTCATTGGTCGAGTCCAGATACAACACCTGGGAAGCACCGTGAGCCGCGGCGGCCTTACCGGCACGCAGGGAAGCAGCATAGTTGCCGGCAGCCTTGGAGGCTCCGGTACCGCCGGATACCGCACGATGGAATTCTTTGCTGATCAGCAGGCGAATGGCGTTGAGACTCTCACCATAGTAGGCGCCGCTGGGACTCATCACCACACAGAAGGTGTAGCGGTTAGCCGGGCTGACTGACAGTCTGTCTTCGGTGGCAAAAATAAAGGGCCGGATATAGAGGCAAGCCCCTTCCTGCATGGGGAACCAGAGACGGTCGACATCGATAAGGGCGTTGATCGCCTTAAGCTGCATCGCTTCATCAATATTGGGAATACAGACGATATCGGCAGAGCGGTTCATGCGTTCGGCATTCTTGTTGAGCCGGAAAGTATAAATCTCACCGTCTTCATGCATAAAGGCCTTGGCGCCCTCAAAAATACTCTGACCATAATGCAGCGCCATCGCGCCGGGAGCCATCTCAAACGGACCGTAGGGGACGATGCGGGGATCCCGCCATTCGCCATCATAATAATCCATCATGAACATATGGTCGGTGCGCAGACGACCAAAGCCAACATTACCTTCAGGACAAAACTGCTCTGAGCGACGCTCTGCGGCGGGCTTTAACTGATACTTGATTTCCATTGCTTACCACCTTGACTATTGTTCAAGCAGACTAGGGAGCGCCCGGAACAATGTCAAGAGGACCAAGGTCTGTGGCCAGCAGGAGTACTGTAAAAAATTAGCCATCAAATCTCGGCAAGTTCCCCCTGGGGAGGTAAGCGGGAAAAATCGCCGCCCTCTTCAGGGCTGACAAGGGTAAACAGCCCGCCATCACGATGCCGCTTAAGCAAGAGATCCACTTCCAAAGTGGCGTCTTGCTTCAGCAGCCTGGATACCGCGCCGGCATCAGACTGGAACTCAGCCGCGCGATAATAACAGCCGCCATCATCGGGGCGCGGTACCAGCTTAAAACCGATTTTACCCTGAGGCAGGGTCTGCATCTTGGCGGCATCCAGATACAGAGTCAGGCAGTTGCGGCTCTGCTGATTGCGCTGTTTATCCTGCATAAAGCCCTTAGGCAAAATACCCGGCAGATACTGCTCGCCACTGAGCAGATAGAAATCGAAATCCTCTATGGCGGCGCCGGTATCATCCCACACCCGAATCACCAACATAGTGTAACGCTTCTTGGTAGCCCGGCTTTGGGTTTGCCGCGCAAACTCCTGACAGGCATGACGATAAGCCTCTACCGAGTCGACTTTTAACCAATTAAGAATCGCCTGCACCACCGGCTTGTTAGTGGCATTTCTGCGACTGACAGAACGCATGATCCCCATTTTTTCTTTGCTGTGACTGGCCCGGGGAATAATGCCAAAGCCACTGGCAGGAGCCTGAATGAAACTTGCCGGCACCAGCTTGGCCACGCAGGCACCATCAAAACTGTCACATTCCTGAGCCTGCTCCACCAATTGCAGCCGAGCATAATTCATATTCGCCGCCGCGACCCGCACCACACCATCCGAGCCAGGCTCAGCGGTATAGGAGTTGAGATAATCATAGAGGGATGCATCTATGCTTTCGCCAGTCAGCACCAAGGGCCAAAGCCTAGCAACTTCAAAATCATAGTTAAGCCAGGCTTGACTTAAAGCAGCCTGCCCCAGGCTGCCCAGCTCCAACCAGTCAAGGATCTTCTTCCCTGGCTCCAATCCATCAAACCAGGCCTTAATCCTGGCAAGGCGCGACTTGCCAAGCTGTGCCAAGGCTGAGCCGTGATTGGCCGGTGCCAGCATGATCATATGAGTCACGGGACAAGCCGCCAGCTTTTGGGCTCCAAAGAAAGTCTCCAACCAACAACGTATCACGGCCGCGCCAGTGCTGTGGGTGATCACCGCGAAAGGCTCATCCCCCAGCACTTCACGTCTGGCAGCCTCGAAAGCCAGCGCAACGTCCTCCAGCTTCACTTGGTCCTGAAAACTGATATAACGCCCCAGGTGCAGATGACTCACCTCAAGCTCAGTGTCTGCCAGCTTGGCCAATGCCTGGGGCAAATAACCATAGGTCTCTGTGGAGGTCACACTCCAGCCGTGTACAAATACCAGTCTCATCCCTTTTCCCTCAGGTTAATAGTCCCATTTCCAACCACAACCCCATCACGGGCTATCAACAATTGCCATTTCTAACATCAAGTTTTTTAACACAAAAACCTAACTTATACGATAAAAAGTCTCTTCCGGCTCTCATTCAGTCAAAGTTCAGCAAAACGGCCCTAACCTGCCGATGAACACAAGTTGACCCGGCTTAAAACAGCCATCCGGTCTTTCCCGGATCAAGGAGTAAATTATGAAAATTCAATCTCTAATACTGGCTTCCGCTGCGGCTCTCGCTTTCTCAGCCCCTTCCTTTGCTGCTGACTGGTTTGTCGGCGGTGGTGTCGGCGCGCAGCAAAACGACTACTCTCACAAGCCCATTGATGGCGGCAAGTTCAGCGATGATGATCGCAACGCTGTCTACATGGTGCGCGGTGGTGCCTTCCTGACCCCCAAACAACGCCTGTACGCCACCTATAGCTACAACAGCGATGACTTCGCCAAGCAGCAGATGGGACTGGTTTCCTATGACTATCTGGTAGGTTTGGATCAGGCCCACAAGCTGAACTGGTTTGTCGGTGCCAGCGCGGGGATTAACCACACCTCACCGGACAGCGGCGCTCTGGGATCAGATAATAATTTTGTCTGGGGTGGTCAGACAGGTCTTGTGTATAAGTTGAACGACAACCTCAATACCGAGATAGGTTATCGCTACCTGAAGCAAGACTATGACAACAAGATAGACACAGGTAAATATGCGCTGGACAACACCCAGCAACTGTACCTGAGCGTAGACTACCGCTTCTGATGACATCCTGGTCACTATAGTGCATGGATTCAAAAGTGTATTTAGTTGACCACCGGAACATAAGATGGTCTGGCGAACAGGCATGCCGAATCTTATGACTTTGTTTAACACCTTGACGCCAGCCAACGCTTCAACAACTTGCCTGCAGTAGCCTCGTGAGCGGGACCTGGCGTCAATGAGTTATTTATAACGATACCCAGTGGTCTCTGGCAAGGAACGCCTATGGAAGTTATTCATCCATTCCCACTGTTTACAAAGGATTTGTGCTTCTGCAGCAAGCCTTGCATTCAATTTTATGAGCCGGCGCAGAATACGCATGAGGCTTGTTCACACCGTCCTTAATTGATTGAATTCTGAATAAAGCTCAAAGGCGTTTGGCCCGTCTGCTTTTTAAAAAAGGCAATGAAGGCGCTGTCGGAAGAAAACGCCAGATTGTGGGCCACCTCGCTGACTGTTCTGGCGCCGGATAGGAGTTCGATGGCCTTCAAAAGGCGCCACTGTTGGCGCCATTGCTGATAAGTCATACCGGTTTCAGCCTTGAATAACCGGGTGACTGTCTTGGTGCTGGCGCCGACACTGCCGGCAAGCCGGCCTATATCAGGCGCGAGAAACGCTTCCTTGATAAGCTGCTGGCGGAATCGGCGAAACCTGCGATCCTGTGGCAGTGGCAACTGAAATGAATGTTTCTTGGCGGCATAAAACTCTTCCCAAAATAACGCACTGCTATTGACCATATCCGACTCCGACGTGTTCCACGGCCACAGCGCCATTTTGTCTATCAAGGCTTTCAAGAGGGCGTTGACCTCTATCATGCGAAGCTCAGCCGGAGTGTTGAACCTGGCGCAATCAAAATACAAAGAACGATAGGCCACCACATTGGTCATTACCGCGCGGTGCGAAATACCGGGCGGGATCCACACGGCTTTGGTGGGTGGCAAGATGCAGATGGCGTTCTCCAATGCAAAGCTCATGCAGCCGTGGGGGGCATAAAGCAGTTGCCCTTTATGGTGTTGGTGCATGCCCGAATCGTGCTGGCCAACATCGGCCGCAATGCCGATAACGCTGGCTGGAAAGGTATCCGCATCGAACTCAGTTTCCTGCTCAATAATCGCCATGATGTCCCTATTTTGATGTTTCTTGTCTTTATGTCGTTAACGTGCCGTTTCATCACGAGTATACACTGCGCGCCGCCTCGGAAAAGCGCGAATCAAGCCTGGATGCAAGGCGTGGTTCGCAGCTTGCTTGATTGTGATAAGGATAAGAGATGAAAACTAAACCTTCGCTATGCTTGATGCTGGCGCTACTGATGTTTCCGCAAATAGTGGAAACCATTTACAGCCCGGCCCTGGGGGCGATTTCGCAGACATTTGCCGTGTCCTACCCTCAGGCGGCGCAAACCCTATCGGTTTATTTCCTGGCTTTCGCTTTGGGCGTGGCCGTGTGGGGCATAATGGCCGACAGTTGCGGCCGTCGCCCGGCCATGTTGCTGGGACTCTTTATCTATGGCGTCGCAGCCTGGGTGGCCATGTCAACAACCAGCTTCGCCGTGCTGATGGCCGCCAGAGCCTGCAGCGCTTTTGGTATTGCCGTCGGCTCTATCGTCACCCAAACCATGCTGCGTGACGCCTTCAGCGGCGAAGAGTTGGCGAAAGTGTTTAGTGTGATGGGACTTGGGATTGCCATCAGCCCGGTTATCGGCATGTTTTCCGGTGGCCAATTGGTCAAGGTGGGTGGTCATCATGCGGTGTTTTTGGCTTTGTTTATTATGGCCTTGGGATTATTCGCCTATTGTTTTATCAGGCTGCCGGAAACCCAAACCAGCAGGCAGAGTTTGCAACTGGTCGCCTTGAGTAAACGTATGCTCGGTGACAGGCAAATCTGGCAATCTGCACTCTTGGTCACTGCCTATAATGTCGCCCTGTTTTCTTACTACCAACTCGGTGGATTCAACTTTGCCAGGCTTGGGTTCACGCCGGAACAGTTTGGTTACAGCGGCCTGATCCTTGGCCTGGGCTCACTGGTTGGCAGCTACAGCAATAAATGCCTGATCTCCAAGGGAGTCTCTCAAGGCAAGCTCTTGCAAGGCGCCGCTTTACTGCTGCTTCTGGGAGCCATAGGAGTACAACTCTCGCTGAACTCCATCGGGTTTCTGGCGCCTATGCTACTCGTGGTTATGGCATTCGGAATAGCTATCCCCAATGTGCTCAGCATGGCCTTGGCTCAGTACCGACAGCAGGCTGGCAGCGCCGGTGCCCTGTTCGGCTTGATGTACTACTTACTCATCGGCAGCGGCCTTGCTCTGGCAGGCGCGGTGCAGCACTTGGGATGGGTACTGTTAGCCTGCGGCAGCATGGCGCTGTTGGTAAGCCGGGTTCGCTGATGAGTTTGCTGCAGTTGGCCACTGTTCAATGCAGGGTTTGCGCTATTAGGCCCTGCCTCCGGTCTTAGTGTTCATTTGCGGCGACCAGCTATTAGGTAAGAGTTAGAAATGACAAAGCCCCTTACTGAAGGGGGTTTGCTGGATTTTTGAACATTTTTTACAGCGCGGAACATTATTCTAGGTTCAGGAACTGCTTATTGAGCAGCAGACTAGACCCTTTAAAAATCAATAAATTATAAAAATAAACCGTTCAAAAATGGCTGCCTCCACCACCAAACAACCTACCACTAACCTATGGCTTTTACTAAATCTTGGTAGCACTTCTTGGTTATGAGTACGGAAAAACAATGCCGTTTTCACTCTACAGTTGGGTTCAAAAATAACAGTTTCGGAAGGCTTGATCGAGTGAACTTTCAACACCACCGCACTTATTGGATACAATAATAGCCATTTCTGGTTATTTTCCTATACAATGGACATAACTGTATCCAATAAGTCATTGCGAATGAATTTTACTTTACTTGATGATATCGATGTAAGCCAAGCCTATGCGGCTTATTTACGAGAGTTACGTCAACGAGCGAAGCTGTCACGAACAGCACTGGCAGAGCGAAGCTGCGTCCCAGCGGCCACTATTAAGAAGTTTGAGCTGACTGGGCAAATTTCATTTCGTCAATTGCTGTTGCTTTGGCAGACCCTCGACTCATTGGATAGGCTCTATCAGCTCACGCTACCAAGTAAAGAACGCGTTTCTACACCATCTAGCATTGATGAGGTGCTAAAAGATGAGTTTTAAACCCATTCAAAAACTCACCATATCCCGTACGTTAAGCTCAGGTGAGCAGGTCACTGTAGGGGTTTTGGCTCAGAATCGACAAGGCGTTTTTTTTCAGTATGCAGACAGCTATTTGCAGCAGTTTGGCAATTTATCGCCTTTTACTATTCAGGCAAGCACACAAGTACAAGCCGCACCTAAACAGCCACACCAAGGTGTGCATGGTGTATTCGGGGATTGTTTGCCCGATGGTTGGGGCATGCTGTTACAAGATCGTATTTTCCGGCAAAAAGGCATTCTGCCTAATCAATTAACAGCAATGGATAGACTGGCTTTTGTCGGTGATAAAGGTATGGGAGCGCTCTCTTTTTCTCCGGTATCTGAGTTTTCAGCCACGACGCACGCTGACATTGATTTAGCAACCTTGGGTTTAGAAGCACAAACACTGTTCGATTCTTCAATGTCAGATTATATGGACGACAACCAAGATGAGTTAGATGGGCATACTCAACACGTGTTGGCCGCATTAGTCGCCGGAGGTAGTTCGGGTGGTGCAAGACCAAAGGCGCAGATTTATACGCCTGCTGGGGAAACTCGGCATTGTCGAACCTTTGCACAGCCCGGTGATGAAGCTTGGTTGATTAAGTTTACCTCGAAGAATCTAGCGCTCGGACATGAAGAAGGTTTGTGCGAGGCGGTTTATTTGCAAATGGCCGAGCAAGCAAAGTGCCAACCGCCAATTTGGCAACTTATTGAAGCGCCGCATACAAGCGGTGCGCCTGCGTGGTTAGCACTCAAGCGTTTTGATTATATCACTGAACAGGCCGACTCAGGCAGTCAACTGAGTTCAGGCCGATTGCATATGCACAGCGCCTGCGGATTGCTTGATGCAGACTTCCGAACGCCAAGTTTAGATTATATTGATTTAATCAAAGCCAGCCGACAGCTGTGTAAATCTCCAGCCGCTGGGCAACTGCAATTTCGCCGTGCCATTTTTAACCTGCTGTCGTCTAACCAAGACGATCACAGTAAAAACTGGGCTTTTTTGCAAACGGACGATGGCCAATGGAATCCTGCACCTTTTTACGATGTTACCTACAGCCCACATCCATTTAACGAACATGCCACTGCCTTTGGAGGTTATGGCAAAGCGCCACCGCTTAAGCTAATGCAAAAGCTGGCTGCCAGCGCAGGCTTTGCCAATTGGAATGAGGTGAGGCAAGTTATTGAAGAAGTCGCAGAAGCCATCAGTCAGTTTGCTCATCTAGCAAAGCAGCAAGGGGTAAGTAAAATCACAGTGTCTGCTATTACTCATACATTGAACCAGCGTAAACAAGAAAATGAAGCGCTTTTTCTATAATAATAAGAAGGGACAACATGAAGCTTGGCCGAAACGATCCTTGCCATTGTGGCAGTGGTAAAAAGTTTAAACGTTGTTGTATGAGCAGTGTCTCCAAGCAACATGCCCAAATATTTGATGATATTGACACCATGCTGGCAATGAACCCCAATTTGAGCCTTGATGAACTCAACACTGTTTTACAGCACAAAGTGCAGGATCGTAATAATCAACCTCATCCCGATTTTTGTGGTGTAACACCAACGCAAATGGCCAATTGGCTTTATGCGCCTTTTGATGAATTACAGTGGGTGACAATCAGCACACCAGATGCGCTTTTAGCCAGTCCTGTGATGCGCTATTTAGCTCTTATTCTTGATGAGGCTATGGCGCAAGATGGGTCATTCAAAGCCACGAGTAAAGGCAACTTACCGGCTAAGTTGGTCAAACAGGCCAGTGAGTTATTGCCTGAGTTTGCCGTTGCTCAGTTCCCACAAAATATTAGCATCAGCGAGTTTGCGGGCAGTAACGAAGATAAATTTAATGCCCTGCACTACACCCGAGTGCTAGCCGAAATTAGCAGCATTATTTATCGCCGCAGCGGTCGCTACCATGTCAAAAAGTTAGCACAACAACAGTATCAGGCTTTAAGTATACAAGCATTCTTCAAACCTATGTTAGAAGCCGCAATCAGCAAATATAACTGGGGGTATATGGACGGCTTTGAATACGATGTCGACTTGCGACCATTTTGGTTATTTATGCTGTGGCGCATTCAGTGTCACAACAATGTGGAGCAGCTTGTTAAAGAGGTGATGACTGCTTTCCCCGATTTACTACAGGCATTCTCTACAGATGATTACTTCGCGCCAGAAAGAACCTTAAGCATGCTCATTGAATCCAGGTTTATTAAGCGATTTTTACAGTTTTGGGGATTTATCACCATAGATCCAAGGCGTTATTTAAACGCTGAGCCGGTCGTCAGAAGAGCTCAAATTCAGCCCTTATTCAAACAAACGTTTCAATTTACAATTAACATATAAAAAGATCGTGAAGGCCGCATCTCGTGCATCTGCAAGGGATAGTTCTGGATAAGATCCAATTGTCATTTCTGGACGACAACCGTTGATTGAAAATCGCAAGATCCAAAAAGGTTCTCCAGAGGCGGGTACAACGAAGTAGAGGCCATTACCATCTGCGGTTTTGCGTGGTTCATCTTTGGCCAAAGCGGCGACTTTGCGTGCATTGAGCTTGCCCATATAGTTCTCCTTAGGTATGGAAAGTTACTCACCATTTAAGGGCATACTAGATCAATCCTACTCACCACTAAACTCACCAGTTGGTTGAAAACAGAGGCAAAGACCTGAAATCTTCTGAAAACAAAAAAGCCTCAAAAAATGAGGCTTTATGCTGTACTTATGAATGTTAAAACATCACTCCACGTTTTGGATCTTCTTGTGGTCTATTTTATGAATTCTTTTAAAAACATATAGTTGTTGTATATTTTTTAAGCGTGAATGAACAGTGCCCACCGTATTGCCCACCATTTGGTCATTGAGCTTTAGTTAGTCTAACAGCAACTTTTCTATTAACTCATCAGGTGTAATGCTCAACTTGCTAGCCTGTTTGCGAACTTTATTTAGGCTTTTCTCGCTTATCACACCTTTTTGTTTCTGGTTTGTCCTAGATTTCTGTTGGGCCCAGCCATTCTTGAGCTTTTTTAATTTATCTTTATCGAATACTCCTAAAAAGGTGTCATAAAGTAGAATGGCGTCATGATATTTTTCTTTATTATCCCGTGGTGCTAACAGAAAAATGTTGTCAAATAGCTTGCTAGAGTGTTCCCAAATCCAATCGCATTGCTCTTTGTTGTCTATATCAAGCCAGTCTATTTTTGCCCTTTGGGGGGCATTTTCAACCCAGTTTTTTTTGAGCTGTTCTACTTTTCTGAGCTTTTCAGCCATAGGTACATTCAGATAATCAAAAAAATCAATAATAGACTGATAACGATCTTTTGTTGTGAATGCATATGTATCAAATGAAAATGTTGGAGGTAAGTAAATTTCTTTAGTTTTCTGCTTAAACTCAATGACGAGCTGACCCCAAATCCAATTGCATTGTCTTTCTAATTTTGGTGAGAGCCATGAGATGTTATCTAGAGCAATTGCTTGATGCTCCCAAAGTTTCTTTATATCTACTTTGAGTTGTTTAGCTTGGCCTATCGATGTTTCCAGGTAAATTCCTTCAGTTAATTTTAGCTCATCTTGTCCGAATGGGAGGTATGAGACTCCTTTGAATTCCAACCATCTGATAATGAAATTTCGCTGTCTTCTATTCATATTCGTTTGTTCAGTTAGAAAGCATTTATTTATAAATAATATAACGCAAACTTACGTCATTTAGAACCCAACTTTTTGATATATTTTGACTGGTAATTGCCATTATTTATGTCATAAAAACGTAAGCGTTACTGCGGGGAAATACCTTGTTTTAGACGTTTTTGTTGGTTTTTGACGGTAGTTTTTCATATTGCATAGGTAAATTTCTTCAACGGTCGAATGCAAACGTTTCCTGTATCTCTGGCATTCTTCAGTCATTAAGGAAGGTGCGAACAAGTCCCATGTGTGGTCTGCGTCGGCTTACTGGCTTGGATGCAAGGCGTGGTTCGCAGCAAATGGCCCTAGTCCTTTGCAAGAAGCACAACACCGCAGGCAGGCCTGTAAGCCACGCCCTTCGAGGCTTTCACAGCAACCGGCTCTCTGCGTTATCCGACTTCGACAGGCCCCGGCATGCCTTCAGTCAGATGCCTTGAACGCCAATTGCTGTGTAAGCCAGAGTGTCACGAGGACTTATTCGCACCTTCCTTAACTCCAGAGTACTGGTGCGATAAAAGGGCTATGTAATAGCATTAATAAGTTCAAATTTCCCAGGCTCAACTGATAACGGTCATTTCGGTATAGTAATATATTAGCTGTAGGTTATTTCTCCTTGGTCAGGGGGAGGATGATTGTAAGTTTAAAATTACAGTACCTGTTCATCTTGTGTTTATACGCGTTGTTTGAACTAACTAAACACAAGGACATATCCATGAAAGGCTTTGACACTAACACCTGCTTTTCTATTGCAGGCAAGTACGATCTATCTAACGACTATCTCAATTCAATCCATGCAGTGGTGAACCGACATTTAGCGAGATTTACGCGGGTTACGATTCTTAGATTTGATTTACGCTTCCCAGCCTACCTTCAATCAGATGACACCGCGGTAATCTCTCGTTTTATCGAGGCATTTAAAAGTCGTTTAAGGGCTTGGAAGGATAGACGTGCTTCAGTCCATCCGATTGGTTTCGGTTACATATGGTGTCGAGAGCAGGTTGACGGTACAGGGAATTGGCACTACCACGTGGCCTTTGTTTTTAACAAAGATGCGGTATTCACCTTTGGCACTCAGGTGCTCGGAGAGGACAATACATATAACCGTATTTTTGGGGCATGGGCTAGTGCACTTGGGCTGAATGTACAATATGCCATTGGCTTAGTGCATATCTGTCAAAATGGTGTGTACTGGCTAGATCAAAATGCAGCAGACTTTGTGATGCATTATGATGCAGGGATGAATCGTCTTAGTTATTTGGCGAAGAAAGAAACAAAATACATAGGTGATGGTAATCGCCACTTTGGTAGCAGTCAGAAGATTTTCATGGGGTAATGGCTAAGCAGTCAGGGGCATTCGCGCCTGACTGCTTAAATATCAGTAGCGTAGCCAGCTCCAGATATCCCTACCAACATCCACTATTGCCACAATACCGTCTCCGGTAACTTCAAGGGGTTTGACTATGGTGCAATCTACAGCCGTTTCCAATGAACCTTTGACGAGTGATGTTGCAGCTTCACTATAGTTTCCTGCTCTTAAATGCCCGGAGGACGTACTCAGTGTTTCACAGGTGCCATTGATAAAAGTCTCAAGTGGTTTGGCTACCAAATCGCCTGGAGTCCCAATGGCCCTGTTCACTGCATCCGGTAACCCAATGTATTCACCGACGGCTTTGGCTGCTGTTGATGCAAGGGCAATATTGGCCAGGCTCCCTTGTGCGACACGTTGAGCGGCACTGCCAAGCAATCCGGCTCGTGCGGTTACTTGTGCGGTGAAATGGAGGTTGTTACTGACCTGATTGGACGTTTCTGTTTCATCGATACACCAGTTGACGAAGTGTTCACAGTTATTGCTGAGCAGGTGATAGGGCCGATAACCGAGTAAGCTCTTTGCTCGCTCCACAGCACCGTCTCTATCATATGCAATCACTTTGCGACGAACCTTGGCCCCACCCGAGAATTCACTCAGACTGAGTTGCTCAACAAAACCATCTTTACGTTGATGGATAACTTGATCATGGCCAACACACAGACCATGGTGTTCAGTCAATCCAAGTGGATCAATATTGGTAACCAGATGATCACCGGCTTTGAATTTCTTCATGTTGTACTCCAAATAAAAAGAGAGCAGTGCCCTTTTAGGCAACTGCTCTCAAGTGGGAAAGGTTTGGGGTCAGATTTCCAGTTCAATAAAGTCGCGGTCTATCTGTTGTTGGGTAATGCCGATGTAACGCAGCGTGACCGCTTCCGATTGGTGCCTGAGCATACGCATCACTCGGCCAATATCCTTGCAGGATTGGTACAAGTGATAACCGCGAGTTTTACGCATTGAGTGGGTCCCTAACGTAAGCCTGATGTCTTCACCAACGAAGGCAAAGGCTTTGGTCACGGCTCGACGACTGAGCGGCTTAGGCGCTGCATTTTGCATCTGCTGGCTACGGTAGGATTGAAACAGATAGATGTGGTCAGGGTGACGCTGGCGGATAGCGTCGATCAAAGCCTTGGTTTTGGCGTTGAGTTTGATATCGGCTCTTTTACCGGTTTTTTGCTCAATAATGCTGAGCCTGTCACCTTGGATGTCACTGAATCTGATCGCCAGTAGATCAGAGATCCGCAGTGCCAGATTAAGACCGATATTCCAGATATCAGCCATCTGCTGACCAAAGTGACGCTCAAGCAGATAACTGATAAGCTTTATGGTATCGCGGCTTTTCACCGCCTCGACTTCTTTCATGGTGAAGTTCCCTCATTTGGCTATTTGATGAATATGGGAACCAGCCTCTTGCCAACCCCTATCGGGCCTGGGTTTGCTAGTTCCCACAATACCTTTTTGAGAACCACTTCAGTGGGCCTGCACTTTGACGACATAAGCGTCGATGGCGACATAGCTGAGGAAGTTCTTGAGCAGCAGTTGCACCAACCCCGCGACTTCCCGCAGAGGCCGAGTTCCGTAGAAGGTGCTGTAAGCCTCCTGAGCCTGAAAATGCACGTCAATCTCCCGCTCCAATTCCGGCATGACCCGACCATAGAAAGCGAAGTCGGTAAAGTAGCTGAGTGCCCAGGCATCGCCCTGACGACTCAAACCTATCTCCACCGGATGGAAGCCACCCCGCTCGGCGTTGTAATCCGGATCGGCAAAATTGAGGGTGATAAAGCGGGCTTCCTGGGTTTGATAGTCCTTGGCATGCATCTTTAGCAGTTCATAAAAGTCGGCGGGTAAAGTCAGTGCCTGGTACTGGATAATGTTCATATCGATTCTCCAAAAACAAAAAGCCCGCTTGGTGGAATGCCAAGCGGGCAGGGGGATAAATAAAAGGCTTGCGGTTCAGCTGTGGGCGCTCCAATTGGGTTGGGTATTGGAGCCGTGATTGAAATAGCAGCCGTTGATCACCTTAAGCCAAGGACCAAACGGCACGCCGTAAGTGTCGCAGCGCTGCAGGTAGCGACAAAAGCCGATTTCCCTGGGAATGTGACCATCCATATCTTTGTGAGACACATACAACACGGTTTTACGCAGTGACGTTAATGGCATCACCTGGGGAGCGCCAATCTCCTCGCCAGTGTCATTCAGCGGTCGCTCGAACGTGGGCAGGGTAAATTCTCTGAGTAGATACGCTCGCAATTCAGGGAATGCCTGACAGGCTTCAGCCACCGCAGCCTGCGAAAAGCTGTCGGTAAACTCAATCATGGCGTCTTCCCTCCAGCCAACCTCGCTCGGCAAACGATACACACTGGTCGCCCACCACAATGTGATCCAGCACCGGCACATCTATGGTACTGAGAGCGTTGATTAACCGCTCGGTGATACGCCTGTCGGCCTGAGAAGGTTCGGCAACGCCGGAAGGGTGGTTGTGAGTGAGGATAACTGCCGCTGCATTACAGCTCAGTACCGCTTTAACAACTTCCCTGGGGTAAACACTGGCAGCATCAATCGTGCCGTAAAACAGCTCGGTGAACTCAATTAATCTGTGTTGGCTGTCCAGCATCATGACCGCGAATACCTCGCGCTCATGTTGATGCAATTTGAAGCGCAGAAAGTCCATGGTTGCGCTTGGGTTGGTGAATACGTCACCTCGAACATAGCGCTCGGCGATGATGCCGGCAGCGGTTTCGAGGATTTGACTGGATGTGTGAGACCAATTGTTGCTGGGTGCAGAAATGGTTCTGTGCATATCGCCTCCTTGATGATGACTCTGGTTTATGCACAGGGGTGATATATATCTGAAAATGTTTCGAAAAGTGGGCTGCAGAGTGGATGCGGAAAAGTTAAAAATTACTGACAGCGCTTATGTGATGAGTCAATTACAGGAGCTCATCATGAAACTATTACGATTGAAGCAGGTGATGGATTGTACAGGGTTAGGTCGCTCGTCTATCTATAACTACATTAGCGAGGGACGCTTCCCAAAACCTGTGAAGCTTGGACCGAGAATTGTGGCTTGGGTTGGCGCTGAAGTAGAAGAGTGGATTCTTGAACGAATTGAAGACCGGGATGAAGGCTTGGCGTAGGTAACGTTTAAACAAGTGGAAGAAGGGAATTGTCAGTAGCACCTGACAATTCCCTTCTTCCCATATTTGACCGAATCTCGGCTTTATCCACTGAACCGGGCGTATCCTAGTACATTGGACATAAACCCCTGTGTTGCCATAAAACCAATAAGGCCACCGATAAACTGAGGGCCGATACTCCAAAATACGCGCTTGTAAAAAGCGTCTACTGCGCCGGTGGTTAGGTAAATATCGGGTCTGACAAAGTCCAGAAACAAGCGCCCTATAAAAGCTCCTGTGCCGGTAAGCAAAGTGCCAGAAACTAAAAAAGCCAACCATCCCAAAAAACCAACAGAGACATGGCTGTTGAATACTGTTACCAGCACCATGACAAACATCAAGACAAAGCTAATTATCAAATATCGAACGTATCTATCCATTACAGCAACTCCTGAGTAAATCGGGCTTAGCCAAACTCAACTTGCGGAAAGACTCAACAAGCCTCAGAGCTTTGTTTCTAAATATGAAAGTGGTGAGCGACAACTGAGGATTTTGGAGTTGGAGGCTGTTTGCATCGCTTGTGGGGCATCAAGTGCTTCTTTCTTAGAGCGTTTTTTTAAAGTATACCCCCTCAACTGAAGTGAGCTAAGTTCATTTCCTTCTCAGAGCTTTTGTACCAACTTGATTCAGTATCAAGCTCGGCTTAGCTATGTGGTTTTCTTCTCTGAATTGCGTTTCGCAGTGATTGGTACTCGAAAATTCAACTCCAAACTAAACTTCCCTTCAAATACGGAATCCGGTTTTCGTTGACATTCCACAATGAAGCTCACATTTCTAGAACCGTGAAACTTGGCCCCCCGTTTGATGTCATGGGTTGAAGAAGTGTAATATGCGTATAAGGGCCCCGGCTTAGAAATAGAACTGGGAGCCCAAAAAAACTATTGGTCAGTATCCATGATTTTTTGTTAGATCAAGGTGTTGGGTAATGTTACACTACTGGTTGCTAACGAAATCTCCCAAGATTCAATTGAACATTTAATCACTAGCGATTTCGCGCCACCCATGATCGAAAGTAAATGTTTGAGCTTTGGCTGCTGGATCCTGAATTCTGAGCACTCGGGCATGCATCGGATCGGTTGCTCGTTCAACAACATATAACCAGTATGCTTCACCCTTTTCGCGGGCATAGTTGAATTGAGTGTGTGAAAGGCCAACAGGGCGGTCTTCTAACGTACCCGTCAT
The DNA here is from genome assembly GCF_037953065.1 of Shewanella chilikensis. Taxonomy (NCBI): domain Bacteria; kingdom Pseudomonadati; phylum Pseudomonadota; class Gammaproteobacteria; order Alteromonadales; family Shewanellaceae; genus Shewanella; species Shewanella chilikensis. Next base: position 4,215,974 of record NZ_CP149966.1, read on the forward strand.
TGCTTTCACTTCGACCCATCGCAACAACTCTCCGTTACTATCAATTTCGAAAAGATCAAAACCCGGGTTGCCTTCAGGGGTGCGATTCAGTGTTGGCTCCTGCCTGATAATTAGGTCAATTGCCTTCGCTTCAATTTTCATCCTTGTTTCTTGGTCGACGCCATCATTATCGTGATTATCATCAGGGTGTGCACCGACGTAGGATATGAATGGTCGTCCGCCTGTGTGACCGGGAGTTCTCTTTCCCGAACCACCGTGCTCACCTTCTTTGTTACCGTTGAAGCTGTGCCTGTTGGAGCCGCCGTGGCCGCCTACATTTCCCCTTACGCCACTCTGTGAAGTACCTGTGTGCCCGTGGCCACCAGTTCTCACTCCTGTTCCTGTGGCGTCATTGCGGGGATGCTCGCTCTGATCGTCGTAAATGTCTTCATCGGATGGCTGAACTGCCTCCGCTTCTGGCGCTGGACTTGGGTTTGGATTTGTGTGCAGTCGCGAAGCCAGTTCAGCAACGATAGTGGGGTCTCTTCTCAGCAGATCAAGAATGGCCGGGTCGATTCCGGCCTCCTTGGCCAGCTGGTCGATGAGCGGCGGTTTGAAGATGATCTTGGTCTGCAGGAGCGAGCTTGGCTTCCAGCCAAGGGTGTCGAATACGACGAGCCCGGGAGGTACGAGTTTGCCGTTAGCATTCGGTACCCAGCTCTCTTGATTGAGCATCTGGACGAAGGCAGCATCGAATCGAGCGATTTTTGTCTCATGAAAATAGCCCCATTTGTAGGTGCCATAGAAGGCACCGGCCCCACGAACTTCTAAATCAGCCAATGCCTCCCACAGTACCTTTACTCGTGCCGAAGCCTCTTCTGGTTTCAATGTGGGTAAGAATGCCAGTAATTGGGTCAGCCCACGGAGGGTAAAGTCCTGCGGTAGACTTTGCCAGCTGGCACGCTCAAGGCCAGCTTCTCTGCGAATCTGTTCTTTCTTGGAGGCATCCAGACGTGAAGGTATTGCCTGAGGAGTTAAGTAGCGGCTGGCACCACATGAGATCAAGAGCTCACGTATGCCTTCACCTCGCAGACAGTCATAGTTGTTGTCTACGATCCAGACGTCGGGTACACCTGCAAACAGTTGCTGCAGGCGGTCGGTGGATATGTAAGTCTCTCCAGGCTTGGCTCGGTAGCTTTGCCCAGTGCCAGTATCTACTACCATAACGAAGTTGGTATCGCGCAGAGTAGACCGAAGCTTCTCCTTTCGTTCTGATGAGTCGGTGTTAAATGCTGCCAATATGCGTTCGATATCAGCAGCGTAGACATCCACGTTCACATCCAACTCTTGTTCTTGGTACTTTGGCAAAATGTTCCAGATAACATCATCCACGGGGTCTGGTTCAGTAATGCCCAGTGAAACAAGAAAAGCACGCACTTCTGGTGTATTACAGACTGCACGGCGCATTGTTGGGAAACTGGTGGCAATGGTGCTGGGAAGGAATGCCTTTGCTTTTCCGTTCTCATGTGCGAAGACGTGAGTTCCGTCATCAAGACGTATGATTGGAATTGTAGCAAGATAGCTGCGAAGAGTTCTTTCCTGGCCGCTAAGGTATTCATATAAGGCCAACACCCATGCATCTGTCTGCGCTTCAAGAAACGACTTAGTTAGTTTCCGCACCAGCTTTATCGGTGTGATTTCCTCAATGTCGAGCTCGCTCGTTAAATAATCGTGAATTTCAGGTGCTCTATCCTTTGTAATTTCACCAGACAGCCAAGCACTTACTTCCATATTAAACAGCGCTGCAATTTGTTCAGGGCTAAAAAGCTCACGTAACTCCTGTGTTCGCGCTAACTTGGCTTGAAGTGCGGTGACATGCTTTCCGGTAAACGTTGGAAGGAGTTCTTGGTTCAGAAACGCTTGTCGGACGGCGTCAAACATTGGTGCAAATCGCGAATCTTTGGGAAATTTCTCGCGGTCAAGTGGTAAGCAGCGCATTGCCGCAATATTCAGCATTGCGTTGTCGCGCATCCAACACATAGCTTCTATCAGAAGACAGGAGGTTTCCTTAACCAGATATTGGTTCCATGGCTCACCGGGAGGAATGTTGTCGCGGCTTGGCGTGGTTTTGTATGGTCCCTGCACCAGAAAACCAAGATGGCTCTCTACCACAGTAGGAAAGAACACTACCAGTGGTGATTTGGCCAGGGGCTGCACACTCCAGTGGCCGGGGGAGTCGTTCACTGCCAGCAGCAAGAATGCTATTTCCACCCGTCCTACTCTGTGGCCCTTTTCGGAAAATACCTCTCGATGAAATACCAGCCAGTTTTGATCAACTGCTTGTTCATTGCCCTCTTTGCCGACTACCTTAATGCGTTGGACATTGGGACCGAGCTGTTCGGGGATGTGACGTCGATAAAATCCGGACGAGTCGGCTTCGACGCACCAGCTGATTTCCTCTATGTGACGCAGGAATAGCAGCGATCTGGGGCCCAATTGGCGAAAACCTGTAGTGATGTCATGGGCAGCGTTTGCGTCTTCTGGTCTCAGAGGCAAGATGATTAGCGTCTCGTCCGCTGCGCGTGGCAAACGCTCCAAACTCTTTGGATAGACGTAGTTCTCAATGGCGAAGTCCTCATCGCCAGAGTGTATTTCCGGAAGATCAGTAACTGTGTAGACAGATTTAAAGCCGAGCCCAAATCGACCGATGGAGGACTCGTTTTTGGTACTTTCAGATATCTCACAGACACTTCGTACATCGGCTTCGTCAAACGGCTTGCCGAAATGCGAGAGGGTCAAGCGGTTAGAGGTGAGAGTGAACGAAACCTTGCGCGAACCGTGCCATTCGCCACGTCGTCCGAGTGCGTCCTCGGCGTTTTGCAAAAGCTCGAAGATGAAGTGCGTACGGTCGTCGTATAGCTCAGCCGCAAGCTTACCGGACTTCTGGGCGCCTTTTTTTCCGTAGTTCTCTCTGTTTTCTTCGCAAATTACCTGGTAATTCGATGCCACCGTTCTTTCCCTGAATAAGGCTGCACAACCTCTGTAGATGTGCCATGTTTGCTAGAATTAATGTGTTGCAGATATTTTAATATGGAAAACAGTCTATTACCAAATATGTTGCATATGGAAAATTGGTGATTGGATGAGCTAACACAAAGGAAGAAATTCAGGCTATTTATGAGGGGAACGTTTCTTTAGTTGGATTCTATAGCACTTCATTGCGGGCTTAGAAGTTAGCAATGTTTGTATCTGCAGTCCGTCCGTCTGGGCTGGAATCGCAGTTTCTTGTAAAGTCGCGTGAATTTTCCATGAAGCTGACTCGATCTAAGCCGCAGTTTATTGGCAGAGTTTTCGAAAAACTGCCAAATAATGCCTCGCTAAAGCATATTTTGGCTCTTTAGGTGTTATTATGCTCTCCTGAAGAGCGACTTGGGTTTTCAATGGTAAAGTGTCATCTATCAAGAGTTCTTGGTGAGAAAAAGCTTAAAATTGCAGATGTTGCTAGGGATACCGGTATCAATCGTGGGACTTTATCTCGCATGTATTATGAAACTTCTTTACGGATTGAGCTTGAAACAGTTAATGCATTATGTGAGTACTTATCTGTAACTGTAGGTGAGTTGTTTGAGTACAGGGATTCTAAGAAAAGTGCCGATAACTAATAGAAAAATAACACTAATTTCATTGTTTAGTGGCGCTGGTGGATTTGATGTGGGACTAGCTACAGCTGGTTTTGATGTCCGTTTGTGTGTAGAAATTGACGAGCGAGCACAGCAAACACTTACTTTAAACAATCCACAGTGGAAACATGCAACACCCGGCGACATTCATGCATTATCTCCCCAAGAATTGTTGCTGCAAGCGGGTTTGAAGCCTCGAGAGTTATCCTTGCTTGCGGGTGGGCCTCCTTGCCAGCCCTTTTCAAAGTCTGGGTATTGGGTGACAGGTGATACTGATCGTTTAACAGATCCAAGGGCCAAAACCTTGAAGGCCTATCTGGATATTGTCCGAGAGGCTCAGCCAGAGGTGATACTGCTGGAGAATGTTAAAGGCATTGCTTATTCCGATAAAGACGAAGGATTACAGCTTTTAGTAAATGAGCTGAACAATATTAATAGAGCCAAGAAGACTAATTACCAACCAAACGTAATTGCTCTAAATGCAGCAGACTATGGCGTTCCTCAGTCGAGAGAACGTGTGTTTATAGTCGCCAATCGAGATGGAAAGCCGTTTAAGTTGCCAGCACCAACGCATTTTTCACCTGAGAAGCTGCAGGGTAGAGGACAACCGCATTTAACCGCATGGGATGCGATTGGCGATTTGGATGTCGATATTTGGTTGGATGAGGTTAAACCCTCGGGTAAATGGGCTGATCTTTTACCAACGATTCCTGAAGGCCAAAACTATCTCTGGCATACCGAGAAAATGGGTGGGCTTCCCTTGTTTGGCTGGAGAACCCGTTTCTGGTCCTTTCTTCTTAAACTTGCGAAAGACAAACCAAGCTGGACTATTCAGGCTCAGCCTGGTCCAGCAACAGGCCCCTTCCACTGGAAAGGACGACTGCTTTCAGTTCGAGAACTCGCCCGCCTGCAAACCTTCCCGGATAACTACCAGTTTGCTGGTGACCGACGTGCTGCACACATGCAGATTGGTAATGCGGTCCCCCCTGCAATTGGAGAGTTTTTGGGTTTGGAAATTCGCCGGCAGTTTTTTGGTGAGCGCATTCGCAAAAAATTGAAACTAATTCCTGAAAAGCGAAACGATTGCCCACCACCGGAAACCCCAAAAGCAGTCCCTAAAAAGTACTTGCCATTAAGTGGAGCTCACGATGCCCACCCGGGAACAGGGAAAGGCCCAGGAGCCCAAAAACGCGAACAAAAGGAACAAGCCAATGCCTGACAGCAGCAAGCGAGAGTCGCGCTCACGAATTCTAGAAGCTATCGAGCGGGAGTTAATGGGGCCAACGACAGTTGACGAATCGATTAATGAATTTCCGACTACTCGATATATCGTAGGTCGTTTGGCTCCCCTCAAGTCTGAAATTCCCGATTACGAAAAAGATGAACTGGCTGCGGGAAATGACGATGATGAGGGGGGAGAACACGAACCACAACCGCCGCTCATTGTAGGCTTTAGCCCTTCCTCTATGGGGCTGTCTTTTCTGGTTTCGCAGGAAACCAAAACCATCAATGCCAATGCTGCCTGGGGCGACTATCGCCGCGAAAAAGATGAATCTGAAGGCGGTACCTATTGGCAACGCTATCAGCGGGCCGTTTTAGTAGAGGGCATACCTGTTGATCAAATTGGCAAGCTGAGTCCGATTCCCTTATCAAAATCCAATGCACCCGCGTCAGTTACAATTACTCCGGATGGCTTTAGGCGACCAGGAGAAGGTGGCGACGGAGATTGCCAGGTATTTCTGGAAGGTGTTGTTCACCATATTGATGGTGCCAAGGCGGTCAGTCTGTTTCTGGTAAACCGCCGACCTAAAGGTGACGATGCCGACAAAGCAAAAGATCAACAATGGTTAATGCAACCAAAACTTCAGGTGTTTGGGGCTGATAAAGGGCCGATCTTTATCGCTAAAGATTTTGATAAAGACATATCCAAAGATCCTGAAGTTGCGACTGCCAATCTGCTCTATCGGGATGCCAAAGAATTCGCTACCGGTCATGGGGTCGCCGCAGGATGGGATGGTCTTAACGTCACCCGTGACCGTGCCAGCCTATTATTTACCGATTTCATTCCAAACTTCGAAGTACCCAGCCTGATAGCCCAAAGTGGCGCTATTTCCGGTCTTAACTTGGATATGCTGGAGCTAAGCAAGTGTGCAACGCCCAACGATTTATTCCAGGCTATCGAGCCGCTGCTGGTGGCCTACGAGCAATGGGTAGCCGATAGAAAAGCAGAAGCGAAGAATGCCCCCTTTAACTCAACACCAGAAAATATTGACACATCTAAGGTGCTTATTGAGTCCTGCGAGGACGCCGCTCGAAGAATGCGCGAAGGCTTGGAACTCATTCGAGATGAGAAAAATGCCTTTGAGTCATTTTTGTTTGCCAACTACGTAATGTGGGATCAGCGTATTCATGCGATTTGGGCAGGTAGAAACCGTGATAAGGGGGAAATCGTAGGCACGCCGGCTGACTTCGACAAGCCTAACAACCGCACCTGGCGTCCATTCCAGATGGGATTTATCTTGCTTAATATTGCCAGCATGGTGAATAAACCCAAAGCTGGTGAGAAAGTTGCAGCAGATCGAAAACTTGTTGACCTGCTCTGGTTCCCAACGGGGGGTGGTAAGACCGAAGCCTATCTTGGGCTCGCGGCATTTACGCTGGCTTATCGGCGCTTGCGCGGCGATGTCAACGGCTTGGATTCCAGCGCTGGCGTTGCCATCATCATGCGCTATACCTTGCGCCTACTCACGGTTCAGCAGTTTCAACGAGCTACGGCACTGATCTGCGTCTGTGAATTGGTGCGCAAGAGCAACCCTGAAAAGTGGGGGCAGGAGCCCTTTAAAATTGGCCTTTGGGTGGGTAAAGCTACAACGCCAAACGATGCCAAAGCATCTGGAAAGGCGCTGGAAGATTTAGACGAAGGTAAAAAACCACGCGATGGCAGCCCGGTTCAGCTAGTGTCTTGCCCTCGCTGCGGCACCTCGCTGGTTACTCCGCAAGGAAAACCGGAAAATCAAACTTACGACTTTGATAATGCGCGGCTAAGAACACTTGTTCGCTGCCCGAATCCAAAGTGCGAATTCTGTGCACGTAAGTCAAATGACCAAGGTTTGCCAGTTGTTGTTGTCGATGACGAAATCTATCGCGAGTGTCCGTCATTGGTCATTGCCACCGTGGACAAATTTGCTCGTATGCCCTTTAAAGGCGAGACTCAGGCACTCTTCGGTTTGCGAGATAGATACAGTCCAACCTATGGACATCTAACTCCTGGGCATGGTGAAAAGCCAAACCAGCGTGTCGTTAAAGACGATCAGCCTGCACGTCGGTTAGTGCCGCCAGAATTGATTATTCAAGACGAATTGCACCTGATCTCTGGCCCACTGGGTACCATGGTTGGCCTATACGAGACGGCGGTAGATTTTCTAACTCGGGTTGAAGTTGAAACCGGTGTTTCGATACCAGCCAAGATTATTGCGTCCACAGCAACCATTCGCCGTGCTCGCGAGCAAATTCGTCAGCTCTACAACCGCGATCTAGCGATCTTTCCTCCCAGCGGTTTGTCATCCAAAGATTCCTTTTTTGCTAAAGAGCAGGAAATTAAAGAGGATGACGACAAAACAGCCGGTCGCCTCTATGTCGGATTGAACGCCCCTGGCTCAAGTACCAAAACCTTGTTGGTACGTGTTTATGCAGCGCTTTTGGCAGCGGGTGAAGCCGAAATTACGCGTGACCATGAAGCCGCAGACCCTTACGCAACAGTTGTTGGCTACTTCAACAGTCTGCGTGCACTGGGTGGCGCTCGTCGTCTGGTGGAAGACGACATCAAGAAGCGCCTGCGCTATCTGTCCCAGCAGCGCGGGTTCCCACAACGCTACATCAATGATCCCGATGAGCTGACCAGCCGACTGGATTCCTGGCGTATCCCTGGCTTGTTAAAGCGCCTGGATAACAAGTTCCCGCGCGAGCAAGGCAAGCAATATCCAGTCGATGTGCTGCTGGCCACCAATATGATATCGGTGGGTGTAGACATTGACCGCTTAGGTCTCATGGTCGTAACTGGCCAGCCTAAGAGCACCGCTGAATACATTCAGGCAACCAGCCGAGTAGGTCGTAAACACCCAGGCTTGGTTATCACCATGTACAACTGGCTGGGTGCGCGTGATCTTTCACATTACGAACACTTCCGAGGCTACCATGCAGCGCTTTACCGATATGTGGAAGCCATCAGTGTTACGCCTTTTTCATCTCGCGCCTTGGATCGCGGTTTGCGCGGCGCCTTTGCCGCCATGCAGCGTCTGGGCGGCCAGAACATGGCGAGAGAAGTACATGCGCAAAACTTTGACCCAGCATTACCCGGTACAGATCTAATGATCACCGATATCACGCTGCGCGCGGCAGACTTGGTTGGTAAGAAAAACGCCAAACTGGTTAACAATCGCCTGATGTCCAGCCGTGATGATTGGGCACACTATGCAGATGATCTGCTGCGCTACTCTTGGCTAAAAAGCGGTGAGCGCCCACCAAACAATGCCCGGGTTTTGTTGAAAACGTCGGGTACTGATAACGAAGGCCAATGGTCTACCCCCGGATCACTACGGGAAGTTGAGCCAACAGCTGCATTTTATCTGAGTGATGAGGAGTAACACGAATGTCGAGTAAAAGAGCAATTGGCGACGTTCGTCCCAGTCAGGTAATCACCACGTTTGGCCCCGGTGCGATTGTCGATCTACAAACACTCTCAGTCATCGTAGCCGGTATTGACGGTTGGCATCTGGATGAAGACTTAGCTATTCATGAGCCTCGGCTGCAGCGTGCGTTAAAGGTAAAGCGTTTCTTTTCGGCAGAGCCGGCAAGTGGTAACTACTTCACCAAGCGTGGCACCGTCCCGACCTTTCTGTTTCCGCGCTATCAGGTCTGTACGCACCCCGAATGTGCAACGCTCTCTGAGCCAGGCGAAGGGCTGGTTGAATACAACGAAAAAACTCAGGAAATGGAGTGCAAGGCACCCAACTGCAAAGGCCGGGGCAAGTTCCGTGCACCCACCATTCCAGCACCTTTTGTAGTGGCTTGCCCGGGCGGACATATTGATGACTTCCCTTGGCGCGCCTATGTACACCGTGATGCCGACACCAACTGCAAAAAACGAATGCGTTTGGTTTACTCGGGTACGACGGGGTCGGTGTCCGATATTTGGATTTATTGCACTTGTGGAAAGAAGAGAAGTGTTAGTGATGCCTTTGGAGAGAAGCAAAAGCGTTTGGCTGCACTCGGCGAATGTTCTCGTAAAAGGCCTTGGTTGGGAAAGTCAAATTTTGACAAAGAATGTAAGCACTCTGATGATCTTAGGGCCATTCAACGCGGTGCCACAAACGGCTGGTTCCCCTTGGTGCGCAGTGCCTTATCGATTAAAGAGGCGGCCAGCCCGATCGGCCAGGCACTGAAGAAGTGCCCCCAGCACCAGGTAGAAAAGATCGACTCGCCGGAAAAACTGCAAACACTGCTGGAGTTGGAAATGTTCCCTGCGCTGGCAGAGTTCAAAGCCGAAGATATTTGGCAAACCTTGTTGAAAGAGCGCGGTGAAATAGAAACCGATGAGATTGATTTGCGCCTGCCGGAGTGGAACGCCTTCCGCGATATTGAAGGCAGCAACCAAGGCGATCAGTCCGACTTTTTTCTTGAGGCTGGTGAAGTGCCCGACTTCCTCGCTGATAAAGTTGAACGTATTGTTCTGGCCCGCAAGCTTTTGGAAGTACGCGCACTTACCAGCTTTACCCGCATCGATTATGCGTCCGGAATGGATGACGACGGCATGGGGGCTTCGCGTGCGCCCATCTATAAAGAGCGTCAGGACTGGTTGCCAGCCGTCGAGGTACGCGGTGAAGGTATCTTCTTAGAGCTTAAAGAAGAGGCTTTAAACGCTTGGGAGGCGGAGCCTGCCGTACAAAGGCGCGCCGCCGCCATCGAACAGAAATACAAAGAATGGGCCGCTGAGCGCGGTGTGGATGCCGATGACTTTCCCGGTGCGCGTTATGTGTTGTTGCACAGTCTGGCCCATGTGCTGATGCGCCAATTGGCGTTGGATTGCGGTTATTCTGAATCGTCTGTGCGTGAGCGTATTTACAGCAGTACCGATCCTGAGCGCAAAATGGCGGGTATTTTGTTGTACACCGCCAGCGCGGATTCCGAAGGCAGCTTGGGTGGCCTGGTAGATCTTGGCACTAAAGAGCGTTTCCCGAATCTGATACACAACGCATTGGAAAACGCTAAACGCTGTTCATCCGACCCACTGTGTGCGGACCACCAACCCGATGTGCATGCCACCATTAACGGTGCTGCTTGCCACGCCTGCGTTCTGGCACCGGAGACTTCCTGCGAAGCGTTTAACCGCTTTTTGGATCGCAATTTCCTGGTGCCTACCATGGCATACAGCGATATGGCTTACTTCAAATAACAGGGAGTTGCCATGTCTGCTAACAGGGATAAATCTGCCTGTGCTTTGGCACAGGCGGTGCGCCAGTTGATGAATGCTGGTGCTTTTGCTGAAGTGCTTTTAGGGGTGGAGAGCGGTGCGCTAAGCTCACAGTCGGGCTCCGCCACCATTGCCAAACTCGCCGCCGGGCGTGGTGCGGTACAAAGCGCACTTGCAAATGTGATTACCATTTGGAGCAGTGAGTTTTCAGTACTCACGAACTCCGCCTTTGCCCTGCAGCTGGCCGCGCTGAAAGGGGCAGTGCTGTTAACCGAAGGCGAAGCCACGCAAACCGAAGTGGTCTGGACCGGGCCAAAAGTGGAAGGCTCATACCTGCGTGCTACGCGCCAAGTGGTGCAGGATATTATCTCTGCTGCTCAGTCAGAACTGTTGGTGGTGGGCTATTGGCTAGCGGGCAAGGAAGATTACGAGGGCATTATTAACGACATCATCGAGTTGATGGCCCATGCTGTCGCCCGTGGCGTAAAGGTCACCATGGCGCTGGATGAGGGCGAAAAGGGCTACGGCAAAAACAACCGAGATACCCTGATCGCCTTGTGGCCCAAAGGGGTTGCCCTGCCCAAACTGCTCACGTGGAAAATCCCTGCTGACGATAAGCACCTCAAGCTACACGCCAAGGTGCTGGTCGCCGACCGGCACGATGCTTTGGTGACCTCTGCCAACCTCACCATGTATGCGCTGGATCGCAATATGGAAATGGGCGTTCGGGCACAGGGGCAACCCAGTGAGCGAATTGCTGAGCATTTTGATTTGCTTAGAAAGCTTGAAGTCCTTACTAGCTATTAAGTAGATAAGAGTACAGGGCTTCAACCAGGTCTTCATTCCGAGACATTAGAGCAGTGGCATCACCTGGACTCTGATGAAGCATTCGTGTATTGGCTTCAATGTTGGATGCAATTTCTTGACCTTCTCCCGTCAAAACTAAAGGATTTGGTACCGGCATTTTTGCAAGTACGGTTGGTTTTACCTGAGCCATAACACGTCCTTCTTCTTGAGCTAGCGCTCTATAGATCTTTAAGAAATAATCAGAATTCAAAACACCTGCTACAAAATACGGGCTAACCCCTTCGATTGTAGAAAACAAATACACACCATCTAGCGCATATCTTCGAAATTCGTCCACGGCTAACCGAGGTCGATCCGAGGTTATGACGCCAACAATCTTGCTCTCTTTTTCAAATATTCTTTTGTTTCTGCTTCTGTGGAGCTCAAATATTGAATGTTTTCCTTGAGCAACTTCTTTGCAAGTAATCTTTTCAGCATGAGATTTTATAAAGTTTGCAATTCCGGGAGCTTTTTCTGCATCAAAGCCTCGCTCGGTATAAATCAACTGCTTATCTGAACTCCCTATCTGGAAAGGAGAAATTAGTGATCCGCTGTCAAGCACGGGCTTAAGATATTCTATCTCTATTGAATATGTCGATGTATCTTCTTCGGTTGGAAGAAAAGCTTCCTTCTTGTCGGCACTTGCGCCACGCTGGATTCCATCGTCATCGAATAGATTCTCCAACGGATTCACTTTGCTTAGCAGTCGTGTTGTGAATGCTATGTCTTCAACGTTCTTTGTTGGTATTAGATTGTTTGGTAGGTTTAGCAAGTCCTCAGCAGAAAAAGTTGCCTGAATTGAGCTGTCCGGTATACCTATGTTTTCGCGAGTTAGACCTGAAAATACTCGTACAAGTTTTCTGCTCGGATCTCTATGTTTAAACACAGCAATACAACAAGGTCGTGTTACACCTCTGAAAATCCCGTCTTCAACGTCGCACACTTCAATCGAAGAGAATTTTTCTAACAAGCCCTTTCTTAGGTCTGCGCCATAGGTTTGGTACAGCGCTACATCCGGCAAAATGAATCCTGCAGCCCCTGTTTTTTTTAGAATCCGGAATGCTGATTTGATTATGAATAAATGAAATAAGTCAGTGATTCTCCCCAAGAAATGAGAGCAATCTAAACTCCATAGTTCCTTAAGATACTTAGTGCCTAAATCACCCCATGGAGGATTGGCAATAATGGCATCGAAACCGGCTTTGTCCTGGCGAAAAATTTCAGGAAACTCTATCTCCCAGCAGAAAGGGATAATGGATCTAACTTCAGAAGTCAGCCCGCGAACAATCTTATCTATTTCGACTGGCGCCTTTTCATCCTTCCCCAAGCGCTCCAACCAGTAGCTATACTCAATTAATTTGGCTTCACGCTGTTTAGTGTTGGCGCCGTCAAAAAAAGCAGCAATCGCTAAGGTCGCCTTCATGCGAATACTGGCTAGGGCTTCTTCGGCGATGCGGTTTTCTTTTTCTTTGCTGACAAAGTCGTGATCGATAATGTTGTGAATTGCTTCGCGGTGTTTCTCTGCTTCTTCCACTTCCCGATCTGTCTGGTTTGTAAACAGTGGGTCGAAGTCGTTGCTGACAGGCTTCCAAGTAAACTCGTTAATCTGCGCCGGAGTAAGGCCAACCAATGAGTTTCCATGTTTAAGTGAGTGATCTAAAAAGGTAAAAGGGCGATCATTGGATAACGTTGTTAACCAAAGCGATAGCTTGGCCATTTCAACCGCAAGCTTGTTGGTGTCAACACCGTAGATACAATACTCAGCCACATAACGGCGGGCAAATACTATCCGCTCCTCGCGGGATTCTGGCATCAGGTTTTCGCTGGTTTTACCTTGAGACCGTGTACCAAAGGGCATGGTTAAAATGCTGTCAGGCTGTTCTGCCGCTATGCGCTCCCAGGCATCCACAAGCCGCTCAGCCAGATAACGGGTGGCCTGTACCAAAAATGCACCGGAGCCCATGGCCGGGTCGCATACCTTAAGGGCCAGAATCTCCTTCGGGGTTTTGATTAACCTTGGTTCAACCAATAAACCCGGTTTGCCTTCTACATTCACATAAACCTGATGTTCTAGCGTGCGGCGTACCACCGGCTCGGTTAGGGTTGACGGTGTGTAGTGAGCGCCGCTTGAACGACGGTCTTGCCCGTGGGTGACATATAGGCCACCGGGACGCACTATGCCCAAGGGTTGCAGAAAGCGTTCGACGGGCTTTGCCTGCTCCAGTAGCTCGGCATCATCGGTGCCGAGGTTCACCAGAGTTTGTCGCTCTTCGTTTCGCTCCAATACCTTTTTGATGGTGCCTGCTGTTTTGCTGGTGTGCTTGCTAATGGCCTTGATTAACGCCTTCTGGTCGAGCCCCGAAAACTCATGAGCCGAAATTGGCTCAGGCTCTTTGATTTTGCTGCCCCCTTGTAACATGAGGAGCGTTTGGTTGGTTGGCGCTCTGGCCACGCGGCGATCCAGCAAGCCTTCATACATATGGCCAATTTGTTCAACCGCCAGTGTGCGATAGCTCACCAACTGACGCGCACCATCGGCTTTGGCATATTTCAGGCTGCGGAGAATATCGCGAATGACAGCGTCTCTGACCTTGGGCGGCTCGGGCACTTCTGTTGGCCATTCGCCATTCTTGGCTCGGCCGTCCAGCAACGGGTAGCGGTCAGGATCAAACAGTTGGCCACCATGAGCGGCAATGCGAATATCCGGGTCCACGCTGCCATCGTGTAACAGCCGCGCACTTGCTAACAGGCGTGCATAGGCGGCATAGGAATATTTCAGTTTTTCCGGCGCCAGGCGGCGGGTTTCCTCAAGCTCGGTGAGCAGGTGCAGTACGCCATAAGAGCGGTCGTAGATGACATTACCGTGCGGCAGCAAACCGTTTTCTTCGGCATATAGGGTAAATAACAAGCGCATGATAAAGGCGACGCTGGACTCAAATACTTCAGCGTCGCTGTAACCCTTCAGATATTGGCTGTCGACCTCCACATTAGCTCTATCCAGCTCATGCACCAAAATTTGCAGGGCTTCGCGTACTTGATTACCTAGCTGATCGGCCACATCCAACTGGCGCTGGCGGCTTTGTTTAATCAGCTCAAGAATGACTTGATTGCGGGGCCCGGCAAAGAAACGGGATTCACCTAATAGATCCTTAAACGCCGCCAGTGTAATCGGATCGTCGTTCCAAGTTTGAACGGTCCAGGTCATCCATGAGGTGGTTTCTGAGGGAGACGCCACGACCAGGCGCCAGGTTTCGCCGTTAGTGAGTAAGCCGAGTTCAATTCCTGTTTCGCGTAGCAAACGTTCAAACTTAGTGGTGGGTGATGCTTTCCAGCGCCCTCTATCTTGTAGCCAAGGCTTATCCAATGACTGCTCACGCGGTACTTCAAGCACGAGCATTACGGCATTGCCTTCATCGATTAATATGCGTGTGGGGCGCAAAACTTCTTGCTGCGCGCGCAGGTTGACCACACTGTCGGCTGGAATGGCTGCACCCAATTGCCAATAGTCTTTGTCTTTTAGGCCGAGAAAGTCTTCGAGGATAAAGTTAATCCAGGCGAGCTGGCCATTTCCTTCCACCATGCCCTTGGGCAGACTCCAGATTTCCCGCTGCTTTCTGAATGCGGCAATTTCTGCCTTGTCGAGCGAGCGGAAGTTGCCCGCATCAGCGAGAACGGGTTCGCTTAATACGACGCCGGTAATTTCAACACTGGAAAGCCAGCGGTGCTGCCGATTTGCTATACGTTTATTGATTGCCATCAGTAACTCCCCTTCGGCAAAATTACTTCCAGTGCAACCGGATACATTCTTTGATCTGTGACTTTATATAAATTTCGTAGGCGTTTGGGCTCTGCCTCTCGTTCTTGTTCAAGCTGTTCAAGTCTGTATTGAAGAGCAATTAAATCCTGCTCTCTCTGGTCTTGCTCTTCGTCGTCAAACACAAATTGTAACTGCATGTCCAAAGAGCGTTTGTGCCAATCTTTGATAGCCTTGCGAATGGCCATAATTCGTTCTGTCGACAGGCTTTGTGCATGTTTACGGGCCACCTCGCCACGCTCATTTAGATTGGCGATTAATGCTTTAGCTTCTTCTTTTGCCGTGTTCGACAGCTGTTGAGCTATGGCTTCAATGAACGGTTCAATAAGTTCCTTTACGCTCTCTAGATGACCTTTGAAATGAATCCCGTCATCCGGTCGAACAACTGCTTGCGGGACCAGAGCGCCTCCCTGAATGAAGAGCGAACAGCGAACCAATCCTTCGTGAAGTCGATTATGTTCTGGACCCAGCAATACCAAACGCCCCCATGCGATGACGGCTGGTGCAGTAATCTCAGATGATTCTGTGATGCTTATGCGATTTAGCTGGTTTTTTGATGATTGCGCTCCCCACATCTGTACGCGAAAGGTGGAAATCGCCCGTCGCATGAGTGGGTGATCGAGGTGAACAATGGCCACTGCATCATCTTCACGTGCTTTGTCTCGATTAAATGAAAGACGCTTTTGCGGAAAGTCTGTACTGATGTAGGCTTTACATTCGGTCCAAGCTGTTGGCACGTGCGTTAGTGAAAACTCATCATCACCCAAGTCTGTGATTGCTTCATTACAGCCTTCCAGGCTCAAAGCTTGGTATAGCAGGTTGAGTTGATTGCTTGTTGAAATATCTAGTGCACAGCGAGCTCGGTTCAAAGCCTCTACCATTTGCGTGACGTTTTCATTCTCCCGGGCTTCTAGCGCCATTTCTTCTTGTGCAAGTCGTCTGCGAGCGTCGTCATTAATTGCAGCAAGGTTAACAGCTTGTCCCAGTGCCTTCTTTCTTACATTATCGGCTATTAAAGCGCCAACGCTACCTAGATCATTTCTTATATTTTCAACTTTATCGACAATGTGTTTAAGAAACTGGGAGTCCTCCTGGTTTTTAAACACAAAGTGATGAATACGCACTTCGTCTGCTTTTTGTCCGTGACGGTCTACACGGCCGTTACGCTGTTCTAGGCGGATCGGGTTCCAGGGGATTTCATAATGAATTAAATTTCGGCAGTGCTTTTGGAAGTCCGCACCTTCGGAGGCCGCATCCGTAGCGAGCAAGATGCGGACGTTGGTTTCGTTGTTTGGCGACTGGAATTCATCGTTGATAAATTGTCGTTCAGAGTCTTTCATGCCGCCAACGATGGTTCTGGTAGCATCCAGGAATCCATGTTTTTCCAGAATCCGTTCCAGATAATTTAGCGTATGTTTGTATTCTGTGAAGATGATGACACGCTCACCATTCCATTGATCTCCATCGCGAAGATTTCTATTGATCCACCCGATTAGCGCCGCCGCTTTACTGTCTTCTTTAATCGAGATATGCGAAACCTGCATATCTACAATTTCAAACATACGTTGCAGCATTTCCTTCTCATCTGCAGACAGCTCAGAAATCAGCTTGGAGGCTACACTTGTGGCTGCCTCTAGGTTGTCCTCTTTATCTTCATCATCACTCCAATCTTCCGACTCTTTTTGCTCGAAGCTGTTAAACAATGATTCTCCAATGCCAAGCTCACCTTTAATGCCAGCATTTTCTGTGTGTACGATAAGGCTCTCGCGTAGCGCCAATGGTGAGGATAAGGCACGTTTTTTCAGCAGTGTTAAGATGAACTGGAGAGGACGTTCAGAACGCTTTTCTACAGAGGTCAATCGGCTTTCAGTGTAAGTATTTAGAAGATTAAAGAGACGTTGCTCTTCATAGCCTAGCGTGACATACAGCTGTGGGTCTGTAATTTCATCTCTAGGCATGACTACACGCTTTGGAAAACGCTGTGAGCCATCCGGGTTAGTGATGTCTTCTTTCAGTCGCCGAATAGTAACAGCTGAGAGCTGTGTCTTATCAAGGTCAGTGCCACGAGAAAAACGGAGATTGTCCAGAATTTCCAGCAGGCCTGTAAAACTTTCACGATAGCCATTATGGGGCGTAGCGGTGAGAAACATCTTGTGTTCGAATTGTTCTGATATTGAACGCAACAACGAGGTGCGCTCAGAGTCTCGAACATATTGCTTTTTGCCTGATGGTGCAGCGTTATGAGCCTCGTCGAGGATTAGCAAATCCCAAGGCCTGTTGTTAGGGCTTTCGTCCAATCTTCGCCGAGTAAATTCATCAAACAAACGGCGAGGGTGCTCTGTTTTGAGATAATCAATTGATGTTACAAGGCGAGGAAAGCTGGCCCAAGGATTAATGCTAGGCCCGTACTCCTTCCGCATTTTTAGAACGGAATCTCGATCGATGATCTTGAACTCGAGACCGAATTTTTCAGCCATCTCATCAACCCACTTAATTCTTAAGTGCGCTGGACAAACGATGAGTACGCGACTTGCTCGATGGCTATGGATCAGTTCTTGAGTGACTAAGCCTGCTTCAATGGTTTTACCCAGACCCACATCATCTGCCAGCAAAAGTCGAACCCTGGGCATCTTGGTTGCGCGGATAACAGGAGCAATCTGGTACTCCTCCATCTGCACGCCGCCACGAAACGGCGCCTGAAGTATATCGCCAACAGCCAGCGAGCTTGAACCCCATCTAAGAGCTCTTATGAAAGCATCAAAAGTCTCCGGCTGATCGTGGTCCACTAAAGATGGAAGTGACGTTGTCTGAATGATGGTTGGGGTGATTTCTCGTTCCCATATTACTTGGATATTCTCTCCAAGCGAATCGTCACTCAAACATTCAAGTGAGACTCTGTGAATTGGCGTACCTGTTTGCGATATTGTCTGATACACAGCTTCAACTGCCCAGATTCTGTGTCTTAGCTTAGCTAGTTGACCTTGTTCGGGAATAGACATGCATTTTCACTCAGTAAGATAGTGAGGCAATTATAACGACATAAGACTACTAAAAAACGAGTAGCGTTTGTGAATATCACTAAAAACAAGGACAACATCGGGGAAATTCAGGCATGCTCATTAATTCAGGAGGGAGCTATTATAGCTGAGCTGGTGGCGCTTCACTTTGTCGCTTGTACGTGCCTCTCTTAACGTTTGCCGAATGTTGGCGATAAATTTACTAATCTAGCAATGGTTTCTGAGAGTTTCTCTATTGCCTCTCGCCTCTCTTCCAGATAATCGTGACGGTTGTAGATACCCTCAACACCTTTGAGTTTGTGATTTAGACAACGTTCGGCCACATCCCCGGAAGTGCCTTGTCTCGCTAGCAAGCTACGGCAGGTGCGTCTGAGATCATGTACGGTGAAGTGCGGGATTTCTCCCATTAGGTTTGGTGGTTGTGTCTTTTTGCCAGCTTCATGCCCGAAGAGCTTGGTAATCGCTCTGTTTAAGGTGTCTTTACCCATGTATGGATTTTTACTTGAACGCCTGCAGGGAAAAACATACTCAGAACCGCAAGCCCGGACTTCCAATTCTTGTATCCAGGTTAGAACTATTTGGGGTAAGGGAATATCGATCCCCATGCCTGATTTACTACGCTCTTTGGGCAAACTCCAAATTTTTCTTTGTAGGTCAAATTCTTCCCACTTAGCTTCAACTAATTCAGACTTTCTAACACCGAGTGTGACTAATAATGCACAGGCGAGATAGTTATCACGGCTGAAGCTGTTGTTATTTTCACGAGCAACTTTAAAGAATTGCTTTAATTCTCCAATGGTTAAGGTTCGATCCTTACTTTTTTCAATACCACCAGCATCGGTTACCGAAAAGGCGCTGGCCGGATTGAAGGCAATTAAGCCAAGTTTGATGCCGTGATTAAAAAGCTGTTTGCAGTACATCAGCGCATCGTTGGCAATGGTTGGACGACCACTTTCGGTAATCTTTCTCAGAATATCTCTGATATCAATGGGTGTTACATCATTGAGTGGGATTTTTCCGATTTTAGGCGCGATGTCCTTTGAGAATATCCTGAGTGGGATCTCGGGGTGTTTAAGGCGCTTTTCTAACCCTGAGTACCAATCATCAAACAGGTCCTGCACAGTGTCGACTCTGGTCTGGGCAGCTTGGCGCTTTACCTGTATCGGGTCACTACCTAATCGTACTTGCTTCATCTGCTCTGCAGCTTTCAGGCGAGCATCAGCAAGTTTGAGATCGCTATACTTGGCGAGCGTCATTTCCTTGCGTTTGCCTGCATAACTGTATCTCAGCATCCAGTATGGGTCACCCGACTTGGGGATCACCAGATAGAGCCCATCGCCATCAGCATGCCGGCCAATAGCTGATTGCCTCAGTTTTGTTTCAATTTCCTTTACCGTCAGTGAGCCCATTGTGGCGACCTCCCTTTGCACTGTATCAGCCGTGGTGGGTGAAGTTGACTGTTCATCATTTTACCCACCATCTCACTATCCTGTTAAGTTCTATTTGCCCACCAATTTACCCACCGCTTGGCTGTGGAAGTTGGTGGGTACTATTGGACGCTAATAGACGGAGTTTAATTTATAGTTCATTAAAAACAATTGGTTAATTTCAATATTTGGCGCTGGTGGATTCTATTCCACGTTCTGGATCTGCTCTCTCATCTGTTCAATCAGCACTTTAAGCTCGACTGCGGCGGCGGTGATTTCGCTGCTGATTGACTTGGAGGCCAGGGTGTTGGATTCGCGGTTGAACTCTTGCATCATGAAGTCCAGTCTGCGGCCTTCGCTGCCACCCTTGTTGAGGATCCGGCGGGCTTCGGCCACGTGGGCTTCAAGGCGGTCCATCTCTTCGGCCACGTCCTGTTTTTGGGCCAGCAATACCATTTCCTGTTCCAATCTGGCCGGGTCCAGTTCGCCCTGGATTTCGGCCAGGCGGTTACTGAGTTTTTCCCTTTGCCATTCCATGACCTTGGGCATGTGCTCGCGGACGATGGCGATCTGGGCTTCAACGGCATCCAGGCGGGTCAGCAGCATCTCTTTGATGGCGCTGCCTTCACGGCCGCGGGCTTCGATAAACTGATCGACGGCGCCGTCGAAGGCTTTGAGCAGTTCGGCGGCAATGGCATCCATGTCTTGCTCGGATGAGGACATGACCCCTGGCCAGCGCAGAATATCCACCGGGTTGAGCTCACCTTGGCCGGCTTGCTGTTTTACCCAGTTGGCGGCCTGCAACAGTTGCAGGGCCAAATCCTGATTCATATTCAGCTGGGTACCTTGTTGATCGCTCAGCTCGTAGCGCAGGTTGACTTCTACCTTACCGCGATTGAGACGCTTGCGCAGTCTGTCTCGCAGCACAGGCTCCAGGCTGCGGAACTGTTCCGGCAGGCGCAGATAGGTTTCCAGATATCTCTGGTTGACTGAGCGGATTTCCCAGGAGGCTGTGCCCCAGTCGGCTTTATGCTCGATACGGGCGTAGGCGGTCATGCTGTGGATCATCAGATATTCCAGTTGCTTGAAGACGGGTGTAGCAGAGGATTATAGACAGCTTGCCCCCGGGGTTAAAGTGAAGTGTATACACTTTGTCGGTTCGATACAGATCCGTCATGGCGTCAAGCGCCGCAAGGCCCTATAATATGCAGCCAATTCAGTCCAGACGACAAAATACAGGAATTCACTATGCGTCCCAGCAACAGAACTCCGGCTCAAACCCGCCCCATTTCAATCACTCGCCAGTTTACCGCCCATGCGGAAGGTTCTGTGCTGGTCGAGTTCGGCGATACCAAAGTACTCTGTACCGCCAGTTTTACCGAAGGGGTGCCGAGATTTCTCAAAGGCCAGGGCCAAGGTTGGGTGACGGCAGAATATGGCATGTTGCCCCGTTCTACCCATAGCCGTATGGATCGTGAAGCGGCCCGGGGCAAGCAGTCTGGTCGTACCCAGGAAATTCAGCGCCTCATCGGCCGTGCTTTACGCGCCGCTGTGGATATGAAGCTGCTGGGTGAAAACACCATAGTGATCGACTGTGATGTGATTCAAGCCGACGGCGGTACCCGCACCGCAGCCATCACTGGTGCCTGTGTGGCTCTGGTGGATGCGCTTAATTGGGCTCGTGCCAAGGGGATTCTCAAGGCTAATCCGCTCAAATTCCTGATCGCCGCCGTGAGCGTGGGGATTTTTGAAGGTGAGCCTATCTGTGACCTGGAATATATCGAAGACAGCGCCGCCGAAACCGATATGAACGTGGTGATGACAGAAACCGGCAAGATCATCGAGATCCAGGGCACCGCCGAAGGCGAGCCGTTCAGCCATGAAGAGTTGCTGAGTCTGCTGGAGCTGGCCAAGCATGGCATTCGTGAGATTATCGATGTGCAGAAGGCTGCATTGAGTTAAGTTTTTTTAAGGACCCCATGAGGGTCCTTTTTTTCGTACTCCAGAGAGTACTTTTTCGTACCCGTGAGCCTTAAGGGCTTACCCATAATCACAAGAGGAGAGATCGTGAAAGCCTATCAGCGCGAGTTTATTGAATTTGCCCTTGAGCGTCAGGTGTTGAGATTCGGTGAGTTTACCCTGAAGTCCGGCCGCAAGAGCCCATACTTCTTCAATGCCGGTCTGTTTAACACAGGGCGGGATCTGGCCCGCCTGGGCCGTTTTTATGCTGCTGCGCTGGTGGATGCCGGTATCGACTACGATCTCCTGTTTGGCCCGGCCTACAAGGGGATCCCCATCGCCACAACCACAGCTGTAGCCTTGGCCGAACACCATGATCTGGATATTCCTTACTGTTTTAACCGTAAAGAGAAGAAAGACCACGGCGAAGGCGGCAATCTGGTTGGCAGCGAGCTCAAGGGTAAGGTGATGTTGGTGGATGATGTGATCACCGCAGGTACCGCTATTCGCGAGTCCATGGAGATCATTCAGGCCAATGGCGCGACTCTGGCCGGGGTATTGATTGCCCTCGACCGTCAGGAGAAGGGCAAGGGCGAACTGTCTGCCATTCAGGAAGTGGAGCGCGACTTTGGTTGCCAGATAGTGGCCATCATCAAGCTGGCCGATTTGATTGCCTACTTGGCCGAGAAACCGGGGATGGAGCAGGAGTTGGCCGCCGTTAGCGCCTATCGTGAACAGTACGGTATTTAATGCCGTCCAGGATAGAATCTCAGCTCTTAAAGAAGCTTGAGTAACTTTCTGTACAGTCCAACAAAAAACGCTGCCTTGGCAGCGTTTTTTTATTACGGAGAGGCTATTTGGCCTGATGCAGAAACTCGGCGCGGGTGGCCGGGTTGGACTTGAACACGCCGCCAAGAGCCGTAGTGGTGGTGGAGCTGGTGGAGTCCATCACACCGCGGGATTTAACGCAGTAATGCACCGCATCCATTTTTACCGCCACATCTTTGGTTTCCAGCAGGGTCTGCAACGCGACCAGTACTTGCTGGGTCAGGCGCTCCTGCACCTGTGGCCGCTGGGCAAAGAAACGCACTATGCGATTGATCTTCGACAGGCCGATGATCTTCTTTCGCGGCAGATAGGCCACAGTGGCCGTGCCGTCTATGGTCACCAGATGGTGCTCACAGGTGCTGGTGAGGCTGATATCCTGCACCCGCACCATTTCATCGAAGCCCATCTTGTTGTCGATAACAGTGATCTTGGGGAAGTTGGCATAGTCGAGGCCGGAGAAAATTTCGTCGACATACATCTTGGCGATACGTTTCGGCGTATCCATCAGGCTATCGTCGCTCAGATCCAGCGACATCAAGGTCAAAATGGCCTTCATATGGGCCTCTATTTTTTCCTTGCGCTCCTCGGCCGATAAGCCACAGGGTACCATGGGGGTCTCGAGTCCTCGCTCCAGGAGCGCGGTCTGAACCATCAAAGCTGCTTCACTCAATGCCATTGTTTTCCTCCGGCGGATAGACGCCAAGCAAGCGCCTTCCGTTTGTTACTGTCCGCGCAAGCTGTGTGACGCTTTTCACATTTATCTGCGGGAAGCGGAGGATACCGCTATTTGCTGTAAATTCATACCAGAAAAGCCCCATAGCACGAAAAAAGCCGCTCTCTGGAGAGCGGCTTGGTTTACGGCAGTTAAACTTAAACGCCCAGATTCTGCTTCAGGAAGTTAAGCATTTTCTGATAGTAGATGGCTCTGTGGCTTTCATCGTAGAAACCGTGGCCCTCATCATCCATGATGATTTTCTGGTAGGGGTAGTTATGCTTCTTGAGCGCATCTTCCAGGGCTTCAAACTGCTCTATGGGGGCGCGCTCATCATTGCCACCGTGCACAAGCAGCAGGTTGGCCTTGAGCTTGTCGACGTTGCGAGTGGGCGACATAGCGCGCAGCACGGCTTGATCCTGACCAAGCACAGTTCGCAGGTAGCTGGTGCCCGAGTCACGTGCCTGCACATCACCTTCTTTAAACATCATTTCCAGATCGTACACCCCGGCAAAGCCGATGGCGCACTTGAACAGATCCGGCTCCATGACCGAGCTTTGCAGCGCGCTGTAGCCGCCAAAACTGCCGCCGACGATACAGATGCGCTGCTTGTCCACTATGCCTTGATCTATCAAATGGCGGGTGGCGTCTATGATGTCGTACTGAATTTCACTGCCCCACTTGCGGTAGCCCGCTTGCTGGAAGGCTTCGCCATAACCACCCGAACCGCGGAAGTTAACCTGCAGTACGGCTATGCCCTGATTGGCCAGCATCTGGTTTTGAGGATCAAAGCCCCAGCTGTCCCTGACATAGTGTGGGCCGCCGTGCGGGTTGACCACCAAAGGCAACTGCTTGGGATCTTTGCCGGGAGGCAAGGTCAGATAAGCCTGAATCGTCATGCCGTCACGCACCTTGATATCCATGGGTTTCACTTCAGCCATTTTGGCCGGATCTATGCTTTCCATGGTACGCAGCAGATGTCTGAGTTTGACCGTTTTAGTATCAAACAGATAGTAATCACCCGGGTTGCGGTCGTTGAAGGCCAGAATGATCATCTTGTCGGCGTTACGGGTCTCGCTGATGATGCGAACCTGATGCCCCGGCAGACTGGCCAGCAGCTGCTTCAGATACACTGCATGCTGATCTTCCGGATCAACAAAGGCGTAGGTTGGGTAACCGTTGGCAAACTCCACCGCGTAGAGCTGTTTGTTTTGGCCGTTGATCCAGAAGTTGTCCGGCTCGACTCTGGCGTCATTGACCATCATCTTCTTTTCACCGGTTTTCAGGTTGACCCGATACACGGCCTTGGGCTCATCGGCCTGGGAGGCGGCGGCATAGACGCTGTTAGGGTCTTCGGTGAAGGAGATTGGGGTAAAGTCCTTCAGGCCGATATTCAGCTTGTCGGTGTCAATCCATTCACCGTCATTACGGTAGAAAATACGGGTGTTGTTGCTTCTGTCCTGACCGGCCACAAAGCGCACCTCACCGTCATCATCTGTCATGAAGCTGGCCATTCCTATGGGAGAGCGGGTAATTTTCTTGCGAGTGCCGCGGTAGACATCAACCCGATAGACATCCTGTAACTGTTCATAATCCAGGCTGCGACCGCCGTTCCAGGGGATGGCATTAACCAACATGTAACGGTCATCATCCGGCAAGGGATCGAGCACATAGGCAGTGGCCTGGATGGCGGTGTTTTTCTTCAAGTGGGAACCGGTTTGTTGCTGGCCCGAATTGTAACCGAACAGATAAGCAACCTTGGAGCCGTCGGCATTCACCGCCATCAATTCACCATAGTAGAGCGGGCGATCATCCCAGCCCTTGAGGTATTCCTTGGCGACCACGACACGTTCATCGTTGACCCAGGTGTAACTGCCCACTTGGGCATTGCCCGGGAAGTAAACAATATGCTTGGCACTGAGGTCTTCAGTATTCAGGATCAGTAGCTTATCTTTTCCTTCGTGATTCATGATCACGCTGAGATAGTCACCGGAGGGGGAAATTTTCACATTGGTGTATTGCGCCCCCTGGCTGAAAATTTCTGCCGGCGTGGGCGTTTGATTACTCAGGGCCAGTGCGAGTGCGGGGGCCAGCAATAATATACCGGTCAACAAAGGTTGGAATTTCATTTTACATCCTTGTGTTTATTATAAGTAACCTATGTTTTTTCAATGTTAATTAAATGCTTGGGTTTGGACAAGGCTAAATCCATAAAAAAAGGACGGTTTTTACCGTCCTTGATCCCGAAAAACAGGGCGTTCAGCTCTGCAATAACTGGCTTTGAATAAACTGCCACTGCTCCTCGAAGTGAGCCGTTGGCTTGAGCTTGAATTCACTGCGAACAAACTGGGCAATACGGCCTTCGGCCACGGCCAACAGCAGGTTTGCCAGAATGGCTTCATCCAGGGCGAATTTTTGCCCTTCTCGCAGGGATTTTTCCCGCAGGATCTGCTTCAGATGGGTTTCCAACTTGGCAAACAACAGGTTGATCCTCTCTCTGAGACGCTCATTTTCGCCCAGCAGGGCATCACCGCTCAGTACCCGGGAGATCCCTGGGTTGCGCTCGGCAAACACCAATAACAGCTGCAGTGCCTGTTGGCAGCGTTTCATGGTATCTTTCTCCTCATCCATGATGAGGTTGATGCGTGACAGCAGAGAGTCTTCAATAAACTCAATCAGGCCTTCAAACATCCGCGCCTTACTGGGAAAGTGGCGATAAAGCGCCGCTTCCGACACGCCAACTTCCGAGGCCAGCTTGGCGGTGGTAATCCTTTGCCCCGGATTGGTTTCCAGCATTCTGGCAAGGGATTGGAGTATGTGTTCACGACGATTGATTTTTTCTTTTACAGCCATGTTTCGCTCTGTCAGTGGCAGGAATTATTGAGTGCCTGAGTGACCGAAGCCACCTTCGCCTCTGTCCGAGGTGTCAAATTCATCCACCAGTTTGAACTGGGCTTGAACGACGGGCACAAACACCAATTGGGCCAAGCGGTCACCTATCTCCAGGGTGAAAGGTGTCTGGCTGCGGTTCCAGCAGGAAACCATCAGCGGGCCCTGATAGTCAGAGTCGATAAGGCCGACCAGGTTGCCGAGTACTATGCCGTTTTTGTGGCCCAGACCCGAGCGGGGCAAAATCACCGCCGCCAGAGAAGGGTCGGCCACATGAACCGCAATTCCGGTCGGGATCAATACAGTTTCACCCGGGGCTATGGTGATGCTGGTGTCCAGCATGGCGCGTAGATCCATGCCGGCACTGCCTGGGGTCGCATAGCTTGGCAGCGGAAATTCACTGCCAATACGCGAGTCGAGAATTTTCAGTTCTATGGGTGTTTTCATGAGTGGTTTTTATGCTTCGCTATCAGGATCAGCAACTGTTTGGCCAGGCTCAACTTGTCGGTGGCCGGCAGTTCATCACAACCTGTTGCAGAAAATACTTTCAGGGCATTCCGGTCGGCGTTGAAACCCTGACCCGGAACAGACACATCGTTGGCGGCAATCATATCGAGTTTCTTGCGCTTGAGCTTGTCACGCGCGTAGGTCTCCACTTCATGGGTTTCTGCCGCAAAACCCACGGTAAAGGGCCGGATAGAATGGCTGGCGACCGTGGCCAGAATATCCGGGTTACGCACCAGTGCCAATGCCATGGTTTCGGAAGATTTTTTTATTTTGGCTTCGGCGACATCGGCGACACGATAGTCTGCCACTGCGGCGCAGCCAATAAAAATATCCTGCTGTTCCACCCTTTGCATCACGGCATCGAGCATCTCTTTGGCCGATTGCACATCGACTCGGGTCACCCCTGCCGGGGTAGCTAAATTAACCGGGCCGCTGACCAGAGTCACTTCGGCGCCCATCTGCGCCGCCGCAGTGGCCAGTGCAAACCCCATCTTGCCAGAGCTGTGGTTGGAGATATAACGCACAGGATCTATCGCTTCACGGGTCGGTCCGGCGGTGAGCAGCAGCTTTTGGCCGGCCAACAGCTGTGGCTCAAAACAAGCGGCGGCTCGCTGAGCGATATCATTGGGTTCCAGCATACGCCCCGGGCCGATTTCACCACAGGCTTGGCTGCCGCTATCCGGGCCCCAGATACCATAACCGCGCTCGGCCAGCACCTTGAGGTTCTCCTGAGTCGCTACGTTTTGGTACATCTGTTGGTTCATCGCCGGGCAGAGCATCACCTTAGCCGCCGTTGCCAGGCAGGTGGTGGTGATCAGTTCATCGGCCATACCGGCACGAATGCGGGCCAACAGGTTGGCGGTAGCGGGGGCAATGATAACCAGATCGGCCCAACGGGCCAATTCGATATGCCCCATGGCAGCCTCGGCCGCAGGATCCAGCAGATCTGAGGCTACCGGATGGCCGGATAACGCCTGCAAGGTCAGCGGGGTAATGAATTCCATGGCGCTCTGGCTCATGACGACTCTGACTTCGGCACCTCTGTCCTGCAGGCGCCGCACCAGATCAGCACTCTTGTAGGCGGCAATGCCACCGCCAATCCCCAAGAGGATTTTTTTATGCTTCAGGCTCATAGAAACAATCAACTGATGGTAATTGGCGGCTAAGATATCACAAAGCTCCCCCGACTTGGCAGGATGCAGCTTCAAAAATCTCGACCATAATTGAAACAAAGTATAGGGCACAGGGACGGGAGCCAAGGATGGGTATCAGAGACTGGCCTACAGGAGAGGGCCCAAGGGAAAAGTTGCTGCAGCAGGGAGCCAAGAGCCTGAGTGATGCCGAGTTACTGGCGGTCTTGCTGCGTAACGGCCTGGCGGGGCAAAGTGCGGTTGAATTAGCCAGAGATTTGCTCGCGGCATTCGGTTCACTGCGGCAACTCTTGGTGGCACCACTGAATCAAGTTGCCCGAATTCCGGGAATGGGGCCGGTGAAATATACCCAATTGCAGGCCGCCGCCGAACTTTCGAGACGAATTTCTCGGGAAAAGCTGCAAAGAGGGCCGGTTTTGACAAATCCGGATTTGACTCGCGACTATTTAATGAGACAATTAGCAGACCGTGCCACCGAGGTGTTTGCGATTCTGTTGCTGGACAGCCAGCACCGAGTAATCCAATTCGTGGAATTATTCCATGGCACCCTGGACTCTGCATCCGTCTATCCGCGAGAGGTGGTTAGACTGGTGCTGGAAAAACAGGCCGCGGCGGTCATAGTTTGCCATAATCACCCGTCCGGCGTGGCTGAGCCCAGCCAGGCTGACAGGCGAATTACTGAGCGGTTGAAATGTGCGCTCGCAACCATAGATGTTTCGCTTCTGGATCATATGGTTGTAGGGGATTGCGAGATAGTTTCCTTCGCAGAACGCGGATGGATAGTTTGATCCATCGCTTGATCTTTCCTCAGTTATCCTGTATAACATGCGCCCTCTTTGTGCCTCGGGCGACGGCCATACGAGGCACATTAATGCTCGAGCGTTAAAATTGTTTTTTGGAGAAGATTGACATGTCAAGAGTATGCCAAGTTACTGGCAAGCGACCAATGGTTGGTAACAACCGTTCGCACGCAAAAAACGCAACTCGTCGTCGTTTTTTACCTAACCTGCAGAACCACCGTTTCTGGTTAGAAGACGAAAAGCGTTTCGTACAATTGCGCGTTTCTACCAAGGGTATGCGCATTATCGACAAGAAAGGTATCGAAGTCGTTGTTGCTGAACTTCGTGCCCGTGGCGAGAAGGTGTAATAGAAAATGGCTAAAGCTAAAGGAAATCGTGAGAAGATCAAGCTGGTTTCAAGCGCCAAGACTGGTCACTTCTACACTACCGACAAGAACAAGCGTAACATGCCTGAAAAGATGGAGATCAAAAAGTTTGATCCCGTAGTTCGTCAGCACGTTATCTACAAAGAAGCCAAAATCAAGTAATCCACTTGGTATTTGAATTCTTGGAAAGCCCCTCTCGCAGGGGCTTTTTTATACTCAACTTTCAGTCACATTGGCTATATCAAGACAATGCCATATCAGAAACTCTGGGTACTCTGTAGCCGTTTTTAATCAGTATCATCAATCGTTGCCCTCATTGCCACCACGCCTAGGTAGCAGAAAACAACTTCGGCCCCTGTTTAGCGCAACATGACACTCAGCTTAACCAAACACTGAATAGTACTTGCTGCACTTCCTTTCTCTGGCACAATGGCGGTTTGTCCGTTCCGATAAGGGTGTATTAATGAAGTATGCAGCCGTCCCTTTGACCTCACTGGCCATTTGTTGGCTGTTTCTGCTCAGCTTGCCGCTGGCGCTGTTTTCCCTGTCAGAGCCACTCTTCCCTTGGCTTAACCTCGATAGCGCCGCCGCTCAGTTTTGGTACTGGTTAACCGTGTCCGGTTCGGCGCCCTGGGGCGTAAGCACTGTGTTGTTGGTGTTTGCCATCAGCTTTTTTATCCTGCCAAAGGGCAGCTGGCTGAAGATGATGTTCTGCACTTCGCTGGGCTTGGTGCTGTGTTTGCTGCTCAATGAACAGCTCAAGCTGGTATTTGCCGAATCCCGGCCCTATATCGAATGGCTGTCCCACCAGCAGCATCTGGATATCAAGGAGTTCTACAGCATAGACAAGTACGCCCGCAGGGAACTGCTGGCGCAGGTTCTTCCCGGGGTATCACCGCTGGATATGCCTATCTCGGCACAGATCCAGCATCACTGGCAGATAGAAACTGGGTTTTCCTTTCCCTCCGGCCATACCATTTTTGCCGTGACCCTGACTATGTGCAGCAGTTTCTTTCTGCTGAGACACAACAATCTCTGGCTTCCGGCGCTGCTTATCTGCTGGGCACTGCTGATGGGGCTGAGCCGTATGTTGCTGGGGATGCATTGGAGTGTCGATGTATTGACCTCGACCCTGCTGGGGGGGCTGCTGTCGGCCTTGGCTATCTATATCGGCAGTCACAGCTATCACCGCCTAAAGCCTGTGTTCACCAAGGCTATGAGCGAAAGCTAAAACGAAAACGCCCCGTCATTGAACGGGGCGCTTATCTAAAGGCGAGCGATCAGTTAAGCACTTCGGCCAAGGCCCGCAGGCACAGGGCAACATTTTCCCGTCTGGCACCGTAACCCATCAGGCCGATACGCCAGGCCTTTCCGGCCAAGGCGCCGAGGCCGGCACCTATCTCCAGATTATAGTTATCCAACAGCTGCTTTCTCACGGCGCCATCATCGACACCTTGCGGGATATAAACTGCGTTGAGTTGCGGCAAGCGGCTCTGCTCGGCCACCACAAATTCGAGCCCCATGGACTCAAGCCCCTGACGCAGCAAAAGGTGCATATCCCGGTGGCGTTGCCAGGCATTTTCCAGCCCCTCTTCGGCCAGTAACCGCAGCGCTTCATGCAGTGAGTACAGGGCATTAACAGGCGCCGTGTGATGATAACTGCGCTTACCATCACCGCTCCAATACCCCATCACCAGAGACTGGTCCAGGAACCAGCTCTGTACCGGGCTCTTGCGCGCCTTGAGTTTAGCCACTGCGGCCGGTGAGAAGGACACGGGGGACAAACCAGGCACACAGGAGAGGCACTTCTGACTGCCGGAATAGATGGCATCTATGCCCCAATCATCGACTCTGAGCTCGACGCCTCCGAGGGAAGTTACGGCATCGACAATCGACAGACAGCCGTGCTCACGCGCCAGGGCGCACAGTGTTTTGGCGTCGGAAAGTGCGCCGGTGGAGGTTTCGGCGTGCACAAAGGCCAGGAAGGCGGCATCGGGATGCGCCTTCAGCGCAGCTTCCACCACTTCTGGGTCAACCGCTGTGCCCCATTCGAAATCCAGCATCACCGCCTCGGCGCCAATCCGCTCGACGTTCTGGCGCATTCTGTCGCCAAACACCCCGTTACGGCAGACAATCACCTTTTCGCCCGGCTCCACCAGGTTGACGAAGCAGGTCTCCATACCGGCGCTGCCCGGGGCAGAAACCGCTATAGTCATCTCGTTGCGGGTTTGAAACGCATATTGAATGAGACTCTTGAGCTCATCCATCATGGCCACAAACAGAGGATCCAGATGCCCGACCGTCGGCCGCGACTGCGCCGCCAATACCTGAGGATAGACATCCGAAGGGCCGGGGCCCATCAGGATCCGGCGGGGAGGGTTAAAAGCGCTAACCGAGGGTGCAGCAAACATCTTGGCTCTCCTTACAAGAGGTTTCAGGGTACGGATTAGAATAATAACTCAAGACCATAGCATAAAACTGGCCGCCGGACTGCCCCTGCTTTTGGCGAAGACAGTCGACCTGTTCCCTTTCAGGATCTCACTGGCCTGGACGCGCCAGAAACAGCCGGTAGGCGGGGTTATCCGTCTCGTCCTGACAGACAAACCCCAACTCATCCAGAAACTGGCCAAAGGCGGCTTCATCGGCCTTGGGCACTTCAAAGCCGGCCAGCACCCGCCCAAAGGCGGCGCCATGGTTGCGATAATGAAACAAACTGATGTTCCACTTGCTCTTCAACGTCGTGAGAAACTGCAGCAAGGCTCCGGGATGCTCCGGGAATTCAAAGCTGAACAGTTTTTCTTCCAAAGGCTCGGGTGGCAAGCCGCCCACCATATAACGCACATGCAGTTTGGCCGCCTCATCGGCAGAAAGATCCTGCACCGCAAAACCGGCACTCTCCAGGCGGGAGACAATCGCCTGCAGCTCGCTGATACCTTCGCTAAGACGGATCCCGGCAAAGACCACGGCGCGATCGCGCCCGCTGAAACGGTAGTTGAACTCAGTCATCACCCGCCGCTCCAGCAGCTCACAAAAATGCAGGAAAGAGCCCGGCCTTTCCGGAATGGTCACTGCCAGCACCGCCTCTTTGTGCTCGCCCAGCTCGCAGCGCTCAGACACATATCTCAGGCTGTGAAAATTGACATTGGCCCCGCTGAGAATCGCCGCCAGTTTCTCGCCCTTGCCCTTATCACCGACATACTTTTTCAGCCCGGCCAACGACAAAGCACCGGCCGGTTCGGCAATGGCGCGGGTATCTTCGAAGATATCCTTGACCGCGGCGCAAATTTCATCCGAGCTGACGGTCACCACTTCATCGACATATTCCCGCGCCAATCGAAAAGGCTCCTGACCTATACGCTTAACCGCCACCCCATCGGCAAACAACCCCACCTGCTCCAGCGTCACAGGTTCATCCGCTTCCAGCGCTGCCTTGAGACAAGCGGCATCTTCCGGCTCGACGCCGATGATCTTCACCTCGGGCATTACGGCTTTGTAGTAAGCAGCAATGCCGGCGATTAAGCCACCGCCACCCACTGGCACAAACACCACTTCAAGATCTCTTTGCTGCTGCAGCATCTCCTGGGCAACCGTGCCCTGCCCGGCGATCACCGCCTCATCATCGAAGGGGGGAATAAACACCCGCCCCTCATCCTGGGCCAACGCCATGGCATACTGATTGGCCTGATCGAACGACTGCCCATGAAGCACCACATTGCCGCCGAGGCGGCGCACCGCATCTATCTTGATGTCCGGGGTGGTAGTAGGCATCACTATCACGGCGTCGACCCCGCGACTCGAAGCCGACATGGCAACGCCCTGGGCATGATTACCGGCCGAGGCACATACCACTCCGTTTTCGCACTCAGCGGGGCTCAAGGCGGCGATACGATTATAGGCGCCGCGCAGCTTGAACGAGTGTACCGGTTGCATATCCTCGCGCTTGAGAAACACCTGGCAGCCCAAACGGGCCGACAGCTTGTTCAGACTCGACAGCGGGGTAACCTGCGCCACATCATAGACATGGGACAAGAGGATCTTCTGTAGATAATAGTTGGCCAGCGACAGCTGACTCTTGGATGCCAGCGCCAACATACTAGCCCTCCAACTTAGTGCGATCGCGCACGGCGCCCTTGTCGGCACTGGTGGCCAACATGGCATAAGCCTTGAGCGCCAACGACACAGGGCGCACCCGTGCCAACGGCTTCCAAGCCAAAGGCCCCTTGGCCTGCATCGCCTCACGGCGCTGGGCGAGCTCAGCATCGCTCAGCTTAAGTGTGATGCTGCGGGCCGGGATATCGATTTCAATGGCATCGCCATTTTCAATCAAGGCGATAGTGCCCCCTGAGGCGGCTTCCGGTGACACATGGCCTATGGACAGCCCGGACGTACCGCCGGAGAAGCGGCCATCTGTGATTAAGGCGCAGGCCTTGCCCAAACCGCGGGACTTGAGGTAACTGGTGGGATAAAGCATCTCCTGCATGCCAGGGCCACCTTTAGGGCCTTCGTAGCGAATAACCACCACATCCCCGGCGACCACTTCACCGCCGAGGATCCCGGCAACGGCCTCGTCCTGGCTCTCATATACCCTGGCCACGCCTTTGAACCTGAGGTTGGATTCATCCACCCCGGCGGTTTTCACTATGCAGCCATGCTCGGCCAGATTACCGGACAGTACCGCCAAGCCCCCTTCCTGACTGAAGGCAAACTCGCGGCTGCGGATACAACCTTCGCGGCGATCTGTATCCAGTGATGGCCAGCGGCAATCCTGCCTGAAGGCCTGGGTAGTAGGGATCCCCGCGGGACCGGCACGGAAGAAGTCTTTTACCTTCGCAGACTCGGTGCGCATCACATCATAATTGGCCAGCACAGACTCAAGCGAGCCATCATCGGAAGCCACATGGTTAACATCAGTATGCAATAAACCGGCGCGTTCCAGCTCACCCAAGATCCCCATTACGCCACCGGCTCTGTGGACATCTTCCATATGGTATTTAGGGGTCGAAGGTGCCACCTTGCAAAGGTGCGGCACCTTGCGGCTGAGACGGTCGATATCCGTCATGGTGAAATCCACTTCGGCTTCCTGAGCCGCCGCCAACAGGTGCAGCACGGTGTTGGAAGAACCACCCATGGCGATATCCAAGGTCATGGCATTCTCGAACGCCTTGAAGTTGGCGATATTGCGCGGCAATACCGAGACATCATCATCCGAGTAGTAACGCTTGGCCAGCGCCATCACTCTTCTGCCCGCCTCCAGAAACAGTTCGCGTCGATCACTGTGGGTCGCCAACATGGAGCCGTTGCCCGGCAGCGACAGCCCCAACGCCTCGGTCAGGCAGTTCATCGAGTTGGCGGTAAACATGCCGGAGCAGCTGCCACAGGTTGGGCAGGCGCTGCGTTCGATTTTCTCGCTGTCGGCATCGGATACCCTGTCATCGGCCGCCGCCACCATGGCATCCACCAGATCCAGCTTGATAAGTTTATCGGACAGTTTGGTCTTGCCCGCTTCCATAGGCCCGCCGGAGACAAATACCACGGGGATATTGAGCCGCAGCGCCGCCATCAACATGCCGGGGGTGATCTTGTCGCAGTTGGAGATACACACCAGAGCATCGGCGCAGTGGGCATTGACCATATACTCGACGCTGTCGGCAATCAGTTCACGGGAAGGCAGGGAATAAAGCATGCCGCCATGGCCCATGGCGATGCCGTCATCGACCGCTATGGTGTTGAACTCTTTGGCGATGCCGCCGGCCTCTTCGATGGCCGATGCCACCAGAGAGCCCATGTCTTTCAGATGCACATGACCGGGAACAAACTGAGTGAAGGAATTGGCAATGGCGATAATGGGCTTACCGAAGTCGCCTTCCTTGACCCCTGTGGCACGCCAAAGGGCTCGGGCTCCGGCCATGTTGCGGCCTTCGGTACTGGTTGCTGATCTGAGTTTGGGCATTGCTCAATTCCTTACGCTTATTCTGATGATTCTTGGTTAGCCGTTGACGGTACGGGAGAGGCAGCTTGCGGGCCGCACAGTGCAGCGGGCCACGTCTACCAGCTTAGTCAACTGACGGCTCAGTAGCTCTATGGCTCTGTCACTGTCGACTGCCATTGCCAGCTGCAGGCGCTGATCCTCGGCCAGTGTCATGTGCATATCGCGGACGGTAAAGCCGCGGTGGCGGGTTACCCGCAATACACGTTCCAGTACTTCGGGGCGTTGTTCCAGGGTCAATTCCAGATTATGGATCATGATCGCTTCTCCGTTTGTTCCATCATTTCACAGTTGGAGGCGCCGGGGGGAACCAGCGGCCAGACATTAAAGGCATCGTCTATGGCGACGTGCAGCAGGAAGGGGCCTTTGGCACTGAGCATCTCATCCAGTGCCTGCTCAACCTCATCGGCCGAGTAGATGGTGCGTCCGGGGATATCGAAGGAGGACGCCAGGGTAACAAAGTCGGGGTTATCGGACAGGTCGGTTTCGCTGTATCTCTCTTCAAAAAACAGCTGTTGCCACTGTTTCACCATGCCCAACTTCTGGTTATCTATCAAAAGTATCTTCACCGGCAGTTTACGACGCTTGATGGTGGTCAGCTCCTGCACATTCATCATGAAAGAACCATCGCCGGAAACCGTGACCACAGTGGCATCCGGCCTTGCCATCTGCGCGCCTATGGCCGCCGGCAAGCCAAAGCCCATGGTGCCAAGCCCGGCACTGGAAAGATGATCTTCCGGGCGGCGAAAATGCATATGCTGGGCAACCCACATCTGGTGCTGGCCGACATCACAGCTCACCACAGAGTCGCTCGGCAGCTTGTTGGCCAGACGACGCAACATGGCCGGCGCATAGATGAGTGAGCCTGGATGGGCGTAATCCCACTGGTGCAGCGCCCGCAGATGCTCGACTTCCGCTTGCCAGGGCGCTATCTGCAGCGCTTGCGGCGCCAGTTGCGTCAATATGCTTCTTAAGTCCCCATCCATTGCCACATCCGGCTGGCGCAGTTTGCCAAGTTCGGCAGCATCGATATCCAGGTGGATCACCTTGGCCTTGCTGGCAAAGCTCTCAAGCCTACCCGTGACCCTGTCATCGAAACGGGCACCGACCACCAGCAGCAGATCACACTGCTGCACCGCCAGATTGGCGGCCTTGTTGCCGTGCATCCCCAGCATGCCCAGGTAACCTTGAGTGCCGTGGGCTATGGCGCCCAGCCCCTTGAGCGTTGCCACCGAAGGAATACCGCTACGCTGAATAAAGGCCCGCAGCGGCTCCACTGCGCCCGCCATACCGACGCCGCCACCGACGTACAACATGGGTTGGCGCGCGGCCGCCAGCAAAGCGTTGGCTTCCGCCAAAGCCGCCTGGTCCAGCTCCGGCTCATCGGGCACCGCCTGCAACGGCGCCTTGTATTCCACTTGGGCAAGTTGGATGTCTTTGGGGATATCCACCAACACAGGACCGGGACGGCCGGAGGCGGCGATTTCGAAGGCGCGGTACAGGGTAGCAACCAGTTCCTCGGCGCGGGTCACCATAAAACTGTGTTTGGTACATGACAGGCTCATGCCCAGCACGTCCATCTCCTGAAAGGCATCTGTGCCTATCACGGAGGTGGAAACCTGGCCCGTGATGGCCACCAGCGGCACTGAGTCCAACAGCGCATCTGCCAAGGCGGTGATCAGATTGGTCGCCCCCGGGCCCGAGGTAGCCAGGCAGACGCCCGTCTTGCCGCTTGAGCGGGCATAACCGACGGCGGCGAAGGCGGCGCCCTGTTCATGACGGGAGAGCAGATGTTCGACCTGGCTGTCGTAGAGAGCATCGTAGATAGGCATGATGGCGCCGCCGGGATAACCAAAAACCGTGTTCACCCCATGGGCGGCCAATACCTTGATAACTGCTTCACTGCCGCTGATCTTCTGCCCTTGTTCCATCTTGTTATCTCGCCTATTTTTGCTGCTGTTTAAGTTTTCAATGGCCCTGAAACGACAAACCCCCCGGTCCTTTCGGAGCGGGGGGTTTGTTTGCAATTTCTGACCCTATCTGGTCTGTCGTCGCGCCACGAGCCGCCCCCGCTGTGATGGAATAATCACGACGGTAATAATCACGAGGAGGAGCTTGGCGCTTAAGTTAAACATTTCTCAGACAGTTTCCTGTATTCAATTTATCTGCTTGGCGAGCCCTTTGGCAGCGCACTTATTAACCATTACCATAAAGTGTTTTCAGAACACAACAAAAAAATTCACAACCTGAAAATCTTCCAACTTGGCTTGGCTAGTACACCCTCGCCAATGGCTCGCCTAAACAGCTTGATTGCCGCCGGCGGCAATCAAGCTGACGTTTACGTCAATCTTGCAGGTTTATCCTTTTCATTTCAGTCATGTAACCGCGAAGTTCGGCACCGACATATTCGACGGCCGTATGGCGAATCGCTTCGTTGACCTCGATCAGACGCAGATTATCGACCCCATTGCCCGAATCCTTGAGACCGGCGCCCAGGACCTCGGGAGAGAGGGCGTTGACATAGTCACGCAGCAGCGGCACGGCGGCATGGTTGAACAGGTAACAGCCATATTCGGCGGTATCCGAGATCACTACGTTCATCTCATAAAGGCGTTTACGGGCTATGGTGTTGGCAATCAGCGGCGTCTCATGCAGCGACTCGTAATAGGCCGACTCTTCGATGATCCCGGCATCCACCATGGTATCGAACGCCAGTTCCACCCCGGCCTTGATCATGGCCACCAGCAAGATCCCCTTGTCGAAATAGGTCTGCTCATCTATCTGCTCGGCGCAGGTCGGCGCTTTTTCAAAGCCGGTGTTATTGGTCTCTTCACGCCAGCGCAGCAAATTGGCGTCGTCATTGGCCCAGTCGGCCATCATGGTGGCGGAAAACTCGCCGCTGATGATGTCGTCCATATGTTTTTCAAACAACGGGGTCAGCAACACCTTAAGCTCTTCGGCAATCTCAAACGCCTTGATCTTGGCCGGGTTGGACAAGCGATCCATCATATTGGTGATACCACCATGCTTGAGCGCCTCTGTGATGGTTTCCCAGCCCTGCTGGATAAGCTTGGCGGCATATCCCGGCTCAACGCCATCAGCCACCATCTTGTCGTAACCCAGAATCGCCCCTGTCTGCAGCATGCCGCAGAGAATGGTCTGCTCGCCCATCAGATCAGACTTCACCTCGGCGATAAACGAGGAGTGCAGCACGCCAGCGCGATCGCCGCCGGTAGCACTGGCATAGGCCTTGGCGATCTCCAGGCCGTCGCCATTGG
Organism: Shewanella chilikensis; assembly: GCF_037953065.1. NCBI lineage: Bacteria > Pseudomonadati > Pseudomonadota > Gammaproteobacteria > Alteromonadales > Shewanellaceae > Shewanella > Shewanella chilikensis. Next base: position 4,253,681 of record NZ_CP149966.1, read on the forward strand.
GATCGTTCTCAGGATGCACGGCGATCAGTGTCGGAACCCCGAAGCCACGCTTGTATTCCTCACGCACTTCGGTACCGGGGCACTTGGGCGCCACCATGATGACAGTAATGTCCGGACGCACCTGCATCCCCTCTTCCACTATGTTGAAACCGTGGGAATAGGACAGGGTCGCACCTTGCTTCATCAAGGGCATTACCGCATTGACCACAGGAGTGTGCTGCTTGTCCGGTGTCAGGTTCAGTACCAGATCGGCCCCGGGGATCAGCTCTTCGAAGGTGCCCACCTTGAAACCGTTTTCGGTGGCTCGCTGCCAGGAGGCGCGTTTCTCGGCGATGGCTTCGCTGCGCAGGGCATAGGCGATGTTCAGCCCTGAGTCACGCATGTTCAACCCCTGATTGAGCCCCTGGGCACCACAACCAAGGATGACAATATTCCAGTCCTTGATATAGTTACAGCCGTTTTCAAACTCGCTGCGTTCCATAAAACGGCACTGGCTCAGCTGTGCCAACTGTTGCCGCAGATTCAAGGTATTGAAGTAATTTGCCATCTTAGCCACCTGTTTAACCGAATTCCTGGGACCAAGCCGAAACGGCTCAGTGATGCAAATCACTATAGCCCATGGTTTAAATTGCTTGAAATGATATATTCGGCATGTCATGTTGCACAAAACGCAACAACAAGAGAGGCAAAACGGCATGGATATTCGGGCGATAAAACTCTATCTGGATCTCTGCGACACCCTGCATTTTTCCCGCACCGCCACCCGGATGCATGTCAGCCCTTCAACCTTAAGCCGCACCCTGCAAAGGCTGGAAGATGAAGTGGGCAGCAAGCTGCTGGAACGGGACAACCGCAGCGTTACCCTGACCCACGCAGGCGAAGCCTTTCGCCGCTTCGCCAGCCAGACATTGACTCAGTGGCAGGAGCTGCGCCGCGAGCTGGATCCGCAGCAAAAGCTGCTGAGGGGCACATTGCAACTCTATTGCTCAGTCACAGCCGCCTACAGCCACCTGCCGGCCCTATTGGATAAGTTTCGCCGCCAGCAGCCCCTGGTCGATATCAAACTCACCACAGGTGATGCCGCAGATGCGGTGCAGGAAATTCAGCAGCAGAGGGCGGATATCGCCATCGCCGCTCTGCCGCAGGACTTTCCGCCGAGCCTGCACTTTGCCCCCATAGGAGAGGTGCCACTATCGATTATCGCGCCCACCATCAACTGTCAATTGCAGTCGCTGCTGGCGCAAAACCCTATTCCCTGGGAGCAACTGCCCTTTATCGTGCCCGACCACGGCCCCGGGCGTTTACGGGCCGAACGCTGGTTCAAGGCGATGGGGATCAAGGCCAATATCTATGCCCAGGTATCGGGCCACGAGGCGATAGTGCCCATGGTGGCTCTGGGCTGCGGTGTCAGCATCACTCCGGATGTCGTGGTAGCCAATAGTCCACTGGGCGAGAGGATAAAAACCCTGGCCTCACCGGCCGAGATAGCCCCCTTTGAACTGGGGTGCTGCTGCAAGGCCAAGCGGCGCCAGGATCCCTTGGTGAGTGCATTTCTGGAAGTGATTTAGCTAAAGGAAGGTGCGAACAAGTCCCATGCGTGCTCTGCGTCGGCTTACAGGCCTGGATACAAGGCGTGGTTCGCAGCAAATGGCCCTAGTCCTTTGCAAGAAGCACAACACAGCAGGCAGGCTTGTAAGCCACGTCCTTCGGGGCTTGGAAAGTCGGGCGGGCTTTACCGACTATGACCGAGTCCTCTGCAAGATGCATAACTCAGTCTATGGTCTGTATGCCACGCCCTTCGAGCTTACCTTAAATATCGAGTGACTCTTCATCCTTGGGCAGTTGATCTTCCTGAGGCAAGAGGCGGGTAACCAGCAACTGGTCAACCTTGTAGGCATCTATGTCCACCACCTCAAACTTATAACCTGCGTAGTTAACCGAGTCGGTGCGCTTGGGGATCTTGCGTAACGTATACATCATAAAACCGGCGATGGTTTCATAGTTTTGGTTTTGCGGAAACTCCTCAATACCAAAGGCACGCATCACATCGGTTATCGGCGTCACCCCGTCCACCAGCCAGGAGTTGGCATCACGGGGCACTATCTGCTCTTCACTTTCATGCAGCGACCAGGCGCCCATTACCGCACTTTGCAGATCGTCAGTAGTCACTATCCCTACCACCAGGGCGTATTCATTCATCACCACGGCAAAGTCGGCCCTGTGATGACGGAAATATTCCATGGCTTCCGACAGGCTCAGGGTGTCGGGAATGATCAGGCAGTTGCGCACTAACGAGGTATCTTTCAAATCTATCTTACGGCCGTTGATCACCCGCAGCAGCAGTTCCTTGGCGTCCACCACCCCTTTGATATTGTCCAGCTGACCATCACACACCAAAAACTTGTTGTGCGGATCCTCGGCGATTTTTTTCTTGATAGCGTCTTCATCATCCTGCAACAGGAAATACACCAGGCTCTCACGGGCGGTCATTGCCGAGGTGACGCTGACAGATTGCATCTCGAACACATTCTCAATCATCTGCTGTTCACCCTTATCCAGTACACCGGCCTCGGCACCGGCATCCATAATGGCGTAGATATCGTCAGGGGTGATTTCATCATTGCGAGCAGTAGGTATCTGCAGCAGTTTGAAGATACCGTTGGCCATGCCGTTGAATACCCATACAAAGGGGCGCAGCAAGGCAATACAGATAAGCATAGGGTTTACCAAGTTAACGGCCACTTTCTCCGGTAAGGCCATGGCAACCCGTTTAGGCATCAGGTCGGCGATCAGAATAAACAGACTGGTCACCAATACGAAAGACAACACAAAACTGAGTTGTCCGACCCAGGGCGGCGGAACCACATGGGCCAAAGCTGCCGCAAAATAAGGGGTAAAAGCAGACTCACCGACTATACCACCCATGATGGCAACGGCATTGAGACCAATCTGCACTACGGTGAAAAAACTACCCGGAGTGGTTTGCAGCGCCAACACTTTTTCGGCGCGCAAATCTCCCTCATCGGCCATCTGTCGCAAACGGATTTTACGGGAAGCGGCCAGGGCAATTTCAGACATGGAAAAAAAGCAGCTGGTTCCGATCAGGCAAAAGATAATCACCAAATTATCGAATAAACTCATACAACACCTTAGGTTAGTTACAAAGCGCTTCTATGCCGTGCCCTTGTCCAGGCCTGAATGTGGAGTGACTGGGAGGTCTAAAGGCTAACTGGTTACCGGTACGGGTACTAAACTGGCGAATTGAGTGGCTTTGCTATACTCCAAGAAACCCATTGCAGGCTTCTTCTACCGGAATGAAGTTCACATTATATCCGTTTGCAGCATTTTTGACAGTGATGCTTATCTCACCGGTCTCCAACGCAAAAGATGAGCTTAGCGGCATACCATTAAAAATATGTGTCGAAGAGTCTGAATTTCCTCCTTTCAATTACTTTTCCAGAATAGATGGCCGTAAGTCCCATAACAGTGACGGCTATGATATTCAGTTGCTTTATCGACTGTTTACACCACCGCGTTGGCAGTTACACATCATCGCCCTTCCCTGGCCAAGGTGCATGTTGGAAGTGGAATTGGGCAAGATAGATGCCGCCATGAGCGCCTCAGCCAACCCCGAGCGACGGCGTAAGTTCTTGCTATCGCGCTCGTATTACCACCTCACCCCTGGGGTGGTATTTCTCAAACAGAGCTTCCCAAAGGGTCTAAGATTCAACTCGCTAACGGAGCTAACGCAGATAGGCACAGTTTGCGGCATTCGCGGTTTCAATTATCGTAACTTCGGTTGGGACAACTCTCAGCCACTATCCCTAAGCAAAGATCTGCCGTTGATCCCCGAGTTACTGCAACGGGGTCGATGTGACTTCTTTCTGGCACGGCTGGAGGTTTTCAGCGGCACCTTAAAGCAGATGAATCGCACCCCCCAGGACTTTGGGTTAGCAACGCAAGTGGTTCCCAACACTCGGCCAGAACCCTTCTATATGCTGGTATCCAGACAAAGCCCACACAAGATGGTACTGCTGGAAGAATTCAATAGCGGCGTCACCCTACTGGAAAAAAGCGGCAAGTTGCAACTGTTACTGCAAGCCTTCACAGACCACTGAGTTCCAGGCTATTACGCAATACACCAAGTATTACGCCCTTGATGTTTAGCCTGATAGAGCGCCTTGTCTGCCACCCGAATAACCTCACTCAAATCCCGTGTATTCTGGGTCAGGAGTGCCAGCCCAAGACTGATAGTGACTATACCTGCGGGGGCTGAGCCATGAGTAATTTGCAATTCCCGAACCTGAGTCAACAAGGTTTCGGCAACACCCTCAGCTTGCCTGCGGTCGACTCCCGGCAACACCAAAGCAAATTCTTCGCCGCCGACTCTGGCCAGCAAGGCGCGTTCAGGAAGCGCTTTACGCATGGCCTGGGCCAAACGCTGCAATACCCGATCACCGGCTGGATGGCCGAAACAATCGTTAAAAGCTTTAAAATGATCGACATCCAGCATTATCAAGGCGCCCTCCTCTTTCGAAGCCAGCAACCGCGCCAGGGATTCAGTAAAGGGACGGCGGTTCGCCAATCCAGTTAGTTCATCGGTTTCCGACAGCTGTTTAAGTTTGTGATTCAGCCCCAACAGCTCCCGCTGCAGCCCCAACATCTGCAAATCTCTGCGCTCCCTGACCAGGAGCTCGTTGAGCGCAGCGGCAAACTGGGTCAGCATGGCACGGCGGGATTGAGGCCAAAGTTTTGGAGATTGACTATTGCTTAGCGACAAAATCCCCAGCAGGTCTTGCCCATCTGTGATGGCAAACAGCGCCAGGGAACGTAACTGCAACTGTTTGAGTAACCTATATTCGGCGCTATCATCCGACTGCAGGGTTTCCACATCCTCAACGACTATCATATGTCTGGTGTTGAGTTGCTCTGAAAAACGATTCAACTCACTGATATCTATGTAACTTGAAGACAGCAAGTCGTCGCGGCGACTCCACACGCTACGATAACAGAGTTGTTGCTCTTTGATCTCCAGCAAGGTGACCCGCTCGACTGCAAACAACTCGGCAATCTGACGACCCACATCGGCCAAAGCCTGATCTACGTCCCCTGGCTGTACCTTCAGAAACTGCAATGATAGATCCGCCAATAACTCATTGGCTCTGGCCTGCCAAGCCAGTTCTTTATGGCTAAATTCCACCTGCTCGGACAATTGCCTTTGCCCTCGAGTCAAATGCCTCTGCTGCCAGCGTTTGCGGGCAAAGTCGGTTCTAATACGTCGGTACATCTGCTCTATGGCGCGGGCCACGCTGCCAATTTCATCTTGATTTGCCGCTCCGACCTCATTAGGCAAGGGCACTTTTCGCGGTTGTCCCAAATCGATACGATTAACGTATGCGGCCAGCGCCGCCAATCTTCCGGTAACCAGGCTACGTACCAGCGTCAGGATCACATAGATCATCAGCAGGGTTTTCAAGCCATTACCCACGACTATCAGGATCATCTGCCGCCATAGCTCATAATAAAGTTGGTTGCGGCTGCGTTGAACCTTAAGCTCACCTATCTGTTGCTGACGGTAGATTATTGGAAACAGAAAGATTTCATTGTCCAGTGCCTGATTCTTTCCTACCTGCAGGGCGATACCATCGGCACTGGACAAAGAAGCACCGGAAACATAAGGCTGCATACCTATACCTATCAGTATGTCCCGCAGCAACTTATGGTCTACATCCCAAATGGCCTGAGCCATGCCGGGCAGATTTGCCTCAACATATTCATGAAGCCTGCGATTACTCCCCTCAACACCATCCTGGTAATTCCAGAACAGCTGGGCCGCCATGGTCATCAAGGCAAAGAATGAACTGACGCCTATGATCACCAAGGTCATCTTATGACTGATGACGGAACTTTGTTTCAATGCATTACTTCCGATGTCTGTTGGTACCAAACGAGCAGTGCCCGCCAATTTCGTTGCTCAAGTAAGTTGAAAGGCTCTGTCCCCGGAACCAACAGCCTGAACATAGAAGGTATCTTATTATTCCAGGGCCTGGCCTCACTGTCGTCTCGGATGCGCCTGAGCGCCTCTGCCCCCGCCAGCAAATGCCCACCACCCAAGACACTGACACGCCCCTGGCTACGCCAATCAAGCACCTTGTTGGAAGTATTGATACTGGAAATGAAGATATCCTCTCCTGGCCTGAGCCCCTTTTCCTCCAGCGACGCAATAGCACCAAAGGCCATATGATCATTGGCGGTCCAGATCCCTTTCAGCCCCGGGTAACGTTTCAGCAGAATTTCTGTTTGCGTCTTGGCTCTTAGTTCTTGCCAATGACCGTAGACGACTTGTAATGGCTCTACCCCTCTTTCTCTGAAGCCATTTATTGCCCCTTGAGTCCGCGCTATTGATGCAGGCGTTCCCTTATCGCCGGAAATCAGCAGTACTTGTTGCGACCCGGCCCCCAACTGCTGCACCAAGGCCTGCGCAGTAAGAAAGCCTATCCGTTCATTATCAGGGACCAAAGGCGGTAACAGATGCTGTCGCCAGTATGGCTGTTGTTGCAACAAATGGCGCACTTCAGGAGCCACATCATTGAGCAATAAAAGAGTCTTAATAGGTAAACCTTCAAAGGCGGCCAACATTTTTACGGCAGCATTTTTTTCATTAACCAAAATAATATATTGAGGTAACTGTTCACGGGCAGCCAACTCTTGTGCCAAGGCTATCATCCGAAAATGATCCCTGTCGGCGTGCAATATTTCCAACTCAATATTCAGCTCTGATGCTGCTACCAGCATAAGGCTATCTATATCGCCCCAGAAACTTTCCTGAGCAGAGCCGGGATTAATAAAGCTCACCCGTAACGGTTGAGTTTGAGCCGAAGACTTGGCAGGATAAACCAGAAAAACACTTAGCCAAGGTAGGATGAACAAAAGAAGTTTACGTCGTGGTATGAAGCAATTTCCCCACGACGTATTAAGTAGACTCAACAGCAAGGTATCCTTCCCCCGGGTAAACAACACATCTCGTATACCGGAGAATTAAAACACAAATGAGCTGCTTTTGTGGAGATTAATTAACCTCTGGCAAACTTTCCAAAGACTGATAACCCATTTCATTGAGTTGATCATTAACGCAAGTCAGCAGATACTCCTGACGCTCTTCGGCTGGCACCGCGTCTTCGTCAGCCATCTGCAAACAAGCTTGCTGCAGTTGTTGAACGTCGGTTTCACTGGCTTGAGGCAATGCTTGTTCTTCATCGACCGCCAAAACAGCACCACTGAGTAACATACCGGCCAACAGTAGAGTTAAGCTTTTCATCTTGTTTCCTTGAGTGAGTAAAGTGCCATTCCATGGAACGGCACAGAGAAGTCTCACACAATCTACCAGTAGATTTTACATTCAGATAACGAGAAATTTTTGCCGTGACAGTGACCTTTTTTATCCGATCGCCAGATAAGTCATCGTAGTAAGGCATGGTTATTTAGCCGTACAGGAAGAAGTTCTGCCGGTACTGAAAAGAGATATCCTTGTAAACCATCATAGGGCACAAATTCCATCGCTAAAAACTGATCCAAATTCTCGACCTTTTCAACAATCACTTTAAGCAAGGCTTTATCCTTCAACTGATAGACATGCTCAATAAAATCTGCTCTTATCTTCTCAGAGTATTCAAAACCATTAGGCAAAATCAGCTTAATATAGTCAACACATCCTGTCCTTATCCAACATTGCCTTAGATCTCCTTCAGGCTCAAAATCATCTAAAGCTATTTTTAACCCCAGATCATGTAGTTTTGCCACACTAATAAAAGCCGGGTGAGCACAATCAGGGTTTAAACGCTCAGTTATCTCAATAACCAACTCAATATCTTGCTTTTTTAATGTGTCATTGAGCCAAATCAACTCAGCTTCCAATGCCATTATCACCCTAGCTTCCACATTAATAAACAAACGTTTTATTTTACGTCCGGTCAAAGCCAGTACATCAAGGTTTCTATAATCAATCACAGCTAACTGGTGTAACTGTTCCAATGATAGATTCAATAGTTCTTTATATTCTAGATTCTGATAAAAAAACTCTACATTCTTGTGTTGCATTCCCGGCCTAAACAAAACCTCATATGCAATACTCTTTATACAGCCATTAACCTCTCTGGTAACTATTTCTTGTAAGTGGGCCCGCGTCAAAGGTTTATAATCCGCTTGAAAGTGAGATACTCCTGTAGGGATTCCCTCCTTACATGTATGGATATTGCTGCTTCTCTGCTGCGTTAACATACTCCCTCCTTAAACCACAGGAATCAACTACCACAAACAAGATGACACCCTGTTAAATCAATAACATTAGCCTGGTAACCTGGAGGTTCTCACCAAAATCATTGTTCTTATAGTTATAAAACCTAATAAATAAAAGAAGACAAATAACAACTCAAAATCCAACAATTTTCACGCCAAAACAACAAGTTGCAATCTTAACATTTCTTTGATTAACAATTTATAACCTGAACTGCTGGATTTTTTATCACTTATTATTAGAATGAAAACATGTAGAAGATTAGGTTGAAGCCAAAAATCAATAGGATCCAAGATGGACACCACCAAAGGAAGGGAAAACATCACTGTTCGCCTAAACAACGGCAACCCAACCATAAGCACAAACACCAGAAGATATAAGTGTTCAACCCCAGAGCTTTATATATTAAAAGAGATGTATAACAATAAAGGGCAAGCAGTAAGCAGAGACAAATTGTTATCGACAGGCTGGAACGGCAGAGTAGTCTCTCCAAACTCTATTCCTGTGGCCATCGCTAATCTAAGACGTGTATTCAGGGAAATATCAGGCAATGAATTAATATTTACAGTCAAAGGGTTTGGATATGGCTTAGACACAATGCAAGATCATATCAAAATTGAATTCATGTTAGACAATCAAGAAAAGCCACCCACTGAACAAGGTCAAAATACAGAGTCAGCGAGTCAGTCAAAACAAAGTCAACCTTCTTCAATCAAGATAATTTCAATAATAATGGCATCAATCTCATTGTTTTTTATACCATTTACTATAAAAATATCAATGACAGAAAACCTTCCTGAAGTAGACATTTACACTGATGGAAAAGCAAAAATAATAACCCCCGAATTCAGATAATAAGTGCACCACTCATGGTTAAACGGTGAGGAGAGATCAACTGCCTGTTGGTGATACTCTGTAGTCGCCAAACAAACATGAGTAGTTACCATGAATTACAAGCAGTTGATCGAGGGACAACGATACCAGATTGAGGCCTATTTACGCGAGGGTTTCAGTTATCGGGAGATAGGAAAACGTCTGAAAGTCAGCCACAGCACAATCAGCCGGGAAGTAAATCGCAATCGAATTCGGGATAACCATTACTTGCCGGAAGTCGCTCAGGCGAAGGCACTAAAACGCCGTTGTCAGTCCGCGAAGTCTAGAATATCTGGACTGACCATCACCTTTGTTGAGTTCGGTCTCAATGAGAAATGGAGTCCGGAACAAATAGCCGGTGTCGGTAAAATCATCGGATATAACGTCAGTCACGAGTGGATTTATGGCTATGTCCAGCGTGATAAATTATGCGGCGGCAAGTTGTACAAACAGCTCCGCCAGAGTCACCGAAGATACCGTAAAGGTAACCGTGCGAAGCGTGTGATTATCCCGAATCGCGTAGGCATAGAGCATCGTCCCGCTATCGTGAACAAGAAAAAGCGGTTCGGAGACTGGGAAGCTGACACGGTTCTGGGCAAGCAAGGTACGGGCGCGATTGTCAGCCTGGTTGAGCGAAAAAGTAAGCTGTACCTGATACGCAAAGTGCCAGCGAAAAGCGCAGCCGATGTAGCCCGGGCCATGGTTGGTATGCTGTGGAAATATCGAGGTTATGTTCGAACTATCACTGCGGACAACGGCAGCGAGTTCTGTGACCACGAACAGGTCGCAGAAAAGCTTAAAACGGATGTCTACTTCGCTAACCCTTATTCGTCCTGGGAACGCGGACTGAATGAAAACTTCAACGGTTTGCTGCGGCAATACATACGGAAAGGCACCGATTTGCGGACGGTAACAGATAAGCAAATTAGTGAGATTGAACGGGCATTAAATGCCAGACCGAGAAAGTGCCTCGGCTTCAGGCAACCTGTTGCGGTATTCAATGAATTACGCAAGGCAGCCTAATTTAGCGAGTGGTGCACTTCGGAGTTGAATTCGCGCCCTTACAGAAATGGAAAATATGGATGAACAAAAAGAAATAAAATCACTCATTCACAAGCTGAATTATAAGTTACTTGGAACTGTCAATTTTCACGATCTCAAGTCAGAAATAAACGATGATAAAGATACAATAATTCTCAGTTATGGCACAGGTGTTTTTTCAATTGACTGCATTAACAAGTCACACAATAAAATCAGTACTTATGTCAGCCACAATGAAATATCCATATACAATAAAATCAAGGATGGAACTGCATGTCAAAGCTAGAAAGAATAGTGCCATTTATTATTCCCCTCGCATTTCTGCTGGCTTCTATCATAGTCAACTTAATTTATGACTATCACGATGTTCAAGATATTGACGGTCTGTACCGAGTAATAAAAAATGTTGAAGGACCAGATAACCAGATTAAGCGGATCAGCTTTTCCCTTTATATTGACATGGAGTCCGAAAGCTTCTGGGGTTGGTTACAACTTGATGATAACAAAGATAAATTTGAGGGTAAGATACTCTTTTCCGGCAAAATCTCCAGGTTGGCGTTACATGATAATTCAGTGCAAGTCGAACAGGTTAAAGTCTACCCAGTCTCGACCGACTCCCTGGAGGCCTTGTTTGACAATCCTGCACTGTCACTGTTGAAGCTATTGCTGGCGACTAATTATAAGGTGGTATGGCACTACACCTTGGTCGACAGCGTTTTTTGTTTCTCCAACGAAGCAGATGACAGCCTCAGATGTATGCAGAAAGTCATCTAGTCTCACAATTTTTATTGATGCTGACCATTTCCGGGTTCTGGAAATCTCGGTCGATAACGCCGGGACCGCTATTCCCACAAGCCAATGTAAATCCAGGCAACTGCTACACTCTACAAAATAGGGAAGCGCACAACAAAGGAACTGTTATGCCCATAGCCAGAGTTGCCACCCGAGCCGCCAAAGGTGTGGAGGCGCCTCAAGTACTGGTCGAAGCTCACCTCTCCAACGGCCTGCCGGCCTTCAATCTGGTGGGGTTGCCGGAAGCTTCGGTCAAGGAAGCCAGAGAAAGGGTTCGCAGCGCCATAATCAATGCGGGTTTTGAGTTCCCTATGCGCAGGATAACCATCAATCTGGCACCGGCCGATCTGCCCAAGCAGGGTGGACGTTACGACCTTCCTATTGCCATTGGCATCCTGGCAGCATCCGGACAGCTGCCACTGAAATCCCTGGACGAGCATGAATTTGTCGGTGAGCTTGGGCTGTCCGGTGAGGTCAGGCACTGCACTGGGATCCTGCCGGTGATCATTGCCGCCCGTCAAAGAGGTATCAAACTGGTATTGCCACAGGATAACCGTAGTGAGGCGGATTTGGTGGGCTATCAACAGTGTTGCCTGGCCCAGCACCTGCAACATATTGCCGCCTATCTGCACGGGCAGCAAACCCTGCCGGGGATAGTGCCGGGAACCGAATGGCTGGAACAATCCAAGCCACACTCAAGTGACTGCCTGTCGGAAGTCATAGGCCAATATCAAGCCAAACAAGCACTGGAAATCGCGGCAGCCGGCGGGCATAACCTGCTGATGCTGGGGCCACCTGGTACAGGCAAAACCATGCTGGCCAGCCGGATAATCTCACTCCTGCCTCCCATGAGTTATGAAGAGGCGCTGGAAGTGGCGGCAATTCATTCAGTGGCCGGCATGGCCACTGAGCCGGGGGAATTTTATCGCCGCCCGTTTCGCGCTCCGCACCATACCAGCTCGGCCATCTCTTTAGTGGGTGGCGGCTCGATTCCCAAACCCGGCGAGATTTCGCTGGCTCACCTTGGGGTGCTGTTTCTCGATGAAATTGCCGAGTTTCCCCGCAAGGTACTCGACTGCCTGCGTGAACCCATGGAAACCGGCCATGTCATCATCTCCCGCGCCGCAGCCAAACTGCGCTTCGATGCCCGTTTTCAACTTATCGCCGCCATGAACCCCAGCCCCTGTGGTGATGCAGGCCCAGGAAGCCGCGCCAGCCCAGAGCAGATCCGCCGTTACCTGGCCCGGCTGTCTGGCCCTTTCATTGACAGATTCGACCTCACCATAGAGGTGCCCAAACTCCCGCCAGGCGCCTTGACCTCAGAGGCGGCGCAGGGTGAAACCAGTGAGCAGATTGCCGCCAGAGTCGCTGCGGCCAGGGAGCTGCAACTCAGCCGCGCCGGCGTACTCAATAGTCAGTTGGGCAGTAAGGCATTGAAGCAGGCAGGTTTCAAACCCGGCGATCTGGCGTTTCTCGAACAGAGTGTCAATCAGCTGGGATTATCAGTGCGCAGCTTTCATCGGCTGCAACGAGTGGCGCGCACCATAGCCGATCTGCAGCTCAGCCCCATGGTCGAGCGGCGCCATCTGGCTCAGGCCCTGGGTTATCGGGCGATGGACCGTTTGCTGGCCAGCCTGCAACAGCTTTAATGACCCATGTGAATTGATGCCTGCATGTTAGGCGAATCAACAAAGGGGCCAATGGTCATAAACCAAGCGTCCAGAAAAAGCAAAGCAAAACCGCTGAAAGCACCTTGGCTTCAGACTAGGTACAGGCCGCCTTTGTTAAAGTAGAACGCCATTTCACTGACAAGGAGCCCAAGATGAAACCATTGATGCGTTCCCTTTCCATCAGCTCCATGCTGACGTTAACCGCCTTACTCTGGGGTTGCAGCGATGTCATCAGCGAACAATACCCCACCGAAGCCGAAGCCCGGGCTGAAGGAGTATTCGAGCGAGGCTGGCTGCCACCGATATTGCCGCCCTCGGCCACGGAGATAAAGGTCAACAATGATCTGGACAACAACAGCTCCAGCGGCAGTTTCCGCCTGCCCGCCGCGGCAATGAGCGAGTTCACTTCTCAGTTAAAAGCCGAAGAAGGTCTGGCCAACAGCTGGTATTACCGCGAAGGCGACTCCCTGTGGATCTTTCGCCTGACCCAGGACGGAGTTATCCAGTACCAACTGCAGTAAGGCTTCAACTAGATAACGGTTACAGCTTGGCCAACAGGAAGGCCAACTCGGCCACATTGTGGGCGGTATCTGTCTTTACCTAAAGACTAGACATACTCCCGAAGCACTTCCCGGCCCAGCGTCAGCACCTGCATCTCTTCCGAGCCGCCGGAAACTCTGTCGACCCTCAGATCGCGCCAGAAACGGCTGATGCGATGCTCGCCGGTGATCCCCTGACCGCCAAACACCTGCATGGCATTGTCGACCACATCAAAGGCCGCCTTGGAGCAGTAAAGCTTACATTTGGCGGCATCGCCCGGGGTCATTTGGCCGTTGTCAGCCTTCCAGGCGGTGTGATAAATCATGTTCTTCATGTTGGTGAGCTGCACCGACATATAGGCAAACTTTTCCTGGATCAGCTGCGTCTTGGCGATCGGCAAGTCAAACTGTACCCGCTTGTTGGCGTAACGGGCGGCATCTTCGAAGGCGCAATAGGCGCAACCATAGTTGCTGCAGGCAATGAGGAAACGCTCCAGATCAAACTCCTTCTTCACCCTGGCAAAACCGTTGCCTTCGGTGCCGAAGAAGTCCTTTTCCTCCAGCTCTACGTTGTCGAACTCCACCACACAGCAGCTGTCCATCTTCAGTCCCAGCTTAGGCAAGTGGCTGACAGAGATCCCCGGTTTACTCATGTCGACAAAAAACTCGGAGAAAATCGGTTCGAAGCTGGCGGAATCTTTGGCCATCACCACCAGATAAGGCGTCTCGGCGGCACTGGTGATATAACATTTGGTGCCATTGAGGTAGACCTTGCCCTTCTTCCGGGTGTAAGTGGTCTGCAGACTGCGCACATCCGAGCCGGCATCCGGCTCGGTGACCGCCGAGTTCCACACCTGTTTGCCAGTACCAATATAAGCCATGATCTTATCGATCTGCTCCTGGGTGCCTTCCTGTAATATGGTAGGAAAACCCGCCATCTGATAAAGCACATAGGTTGGCGCACCGAGACGGCCCAACTCTTCCCAGATCAAGGCCAGAGTCACCAGACCTGCATCGCTGCCGCCGTATTCTTCCGGAAGCAGCAAACTATCCAGCCCCAGCTTGGCCAGCTCTCTGACAAAACGCTCAGGATATTCATTGTTGTCGTCGCAGGCGGAGAAATAGCATTCCCAGTCCTCCTGTGACATCAGGTCTCTTACTCCTGCAATAAATGCTTCTTGTTCGTTTGTCAGTCGATAGTTCATCGATACCTCAGCAAGTTTTCATCAGTAAGCAGGATACCTATCGAAACTCTGCGACAGGTACCTACGGCAGTATAACCCCAGGCATATTCGAGTCAATCCAGTTAGAAATGCTGGAACATGGTCAATATTATAGAAATTAGCCCGCCATCCCTTTGAGCTATTTCACAATAATCCAAGTGAAATAGATTATTCAACAACAAGATATAAATTTAAAGCCTGAAGCAATCCATTTAATGAATTAAAAAATAAAATCACAGAAAATAAATTATGATTTATTGAGCAATATCAACAAATAGAATCCATCCACCAGTAAACTCAATTTATATTTATATAATCGTGGAGATATAAATGACTCAAAATGTAAACTTCAAAATTATTCCCGTAACTCATTATAAACAAAATGCCTGTGTTGTTTGGCAAGATGGTTGCAACAAGGCCGCTGTAATAGATCCAGGTGGTGAAGTAGAGAAGATAACAAGTTTTATTGAAGACAATAAACTGGAGCTGGATAAGATACTCCTGACCCATGGTCATATAGATCATATCGGCGCAGCCAGATTATTGGCCGAAAGTTCATCGACCGAAATACTCGGCCCTCATAAGGATGATACTTTTCTGTTTGATATGCTGCCGGAGGAATGTCGTCTATATCAATTTCCCCACTGTGATGTCTTTTATCCAGACCGCTTTCTTGAGCAGGATGACACTATTTGGGTCGGCGAGTTACAACTTCAGGTGATTCATTGTCCGGGCCATACACCAGGCCACCTGGTATTCTTTGCCCCGGCGGCCAAGTTGGCCTGGGTTGGCGATGTGCTGTTCAGACACTCCATAGGCCGCTGCGATTTTCCCGGCGGGAATCACGCGGCGCTGCTGGATTCCATCAAGAACAAACTCTGGCCGCTGGGGGGAGATACCTGCTTTATTCCCGGTCATGGCCCCATGTCAACTTTTGCTGAAGAGCGGCGCCACAACCCTTATGTCGCCGACCATTGAAGCTGTTGCCGCCTCCTTGGAGGCGGCGATTTTCGATATTTTTAATAAGCAGCGTTTGATAGTTAGTATCTGATAATCAGTGTTTTACAAATCCGGCAACACTGGTATCCGCCAAGGTCATGCCACGGGTTTCCGGTGCCAGCAAGATGGAAACCACCAGGCCCAGCAGTGAAATACCGGCGCCAGCCATCATGGTCCAGGAAACCCCATAAGCGTTCATAAATACAGGCAAAGCATAGGTCGATAGTATGGTGCCTATTCGGCTAAAAGACATCACGGCCCCCACGGCCGAAGCACGGATATCGGTAGGGAACAATTCATTGGGGTAGAGCCACTGCAAGATCCCCGGACCACCTGAGCAGAAGGCGTACATACCAAAGGCCGCAATCACCACCCAGATACCGGGCGAGGACACCAGCCCCAGCATCGCCAGTGACAAGGTCATCATGGCAAAGCTGATGATAAGCAGTGGCCGGCGGCCCATGGAATCCAGCCAATACATGGCCGGGATACAGCCTATGATAAAGAAGGCGCTAATGATGATGTTGCCAAGTGCCGAGTCTTTGCCATCGTAGAAACCCAAGGCCCCAACTATCTGCGGCCCAAAGGTGTAGATGGCAAACATGGGAATGATCTGGCAGGTCCAGATAGTGCCGATAAAGATAATCATGGTGAAGTTGCGTTTTTCGAACAGCTTACAATACTGGGTATCGATCTTCTCTTCCGCTTCAATATGAATATTGCCGCCAAAGTACTGTTGCATAACCTGCTTATACTCAGCGATACGGCCCTTACGCAGCAGCCAACGTGGCGACTCGGGTAGATGGAAACGCCCAAGCAGGATAACAAGACAAGGTATCAAGCCGCTGCCCAACATCCAACGCCAGCCACCCTCGAGATCGTAAAGCAGATAACCAACCGCATTGGCCGCAGTAGCGCCCACGTACCACATCAGCGCGATAAAGCCCATGGTAAAGGCGCGCTTCTTGGTTGGGGAGAACTCGGCCACCATGGAGGTGGCAATGGGGTAATCGGCTCCAATCACCACCCCGATAAGGAAGCGCATCACCACTAATTCTATTGGGGATGAGACGAACATGGTGGCGACAGATAACACGGCTATTGCTATGATATCTATCAGGAACATTAACTTGCGACCAAACAAATCAGCCACATAGCCAAAGAGTGCAGTACCGACAAACAGGCCCACCAGGGTAGACGCCCCAACCAAACCAATCCAGTTGGCATCCAGCTGCATCTCGGGGATAAGTTGCTCCAGCGCCAAACCAATAATGACCAGAATATAACCGTCGAGGAAGGGACCACCACTGCCCCAAAACATGATTTTCTTATGTAATGGCGTAAACTCCATTTCATCGAACTTTTTAGCTTTCATATGCTAATCTCTTATTTTAAACCAATAAATTCATTTGATTTATTCGTTCACAAAAATGTGCCATTAATCTTCAGCCTGATTTCTCAGCCGAGAAATACTGAATAAAAAATGGAATTAAAACAAATCTGAAGCTCAAAAGTGAGAAAACGGTTACAATTAGCAAACTACATAAATAGCATGTAAAACTTAAATAGGCTGAATAATGGATAAGAGCATAGCGCTTAAAATAAACAGTTATTTCACCCTGTTGACTAAAAAGAGTGGATAACCTTGAAAGTGTATGCTCTCACTTTGCACAATCGAGCTCGTTAGAAAACTAACTTAAATTCAGATTTAAGGTTTTCGAGCGGCACTAACCATAACGATATTCAATACCGAATGTACCTCTGGGGTATTCCCATTTCTTGATAATGGTTTCACCGCAAAGCATTTTACAGGTGCCACATTCCAAGCAACCGGCAGAGTCAAATTTTAGGCTGCCGTCGTCCTGAATTTTATAGAGTCCTGCTGGGCAGGCGTTGACCAACTTACGGAATTCATTGATATCCGGGTTTTCAACAAGCTCAATATGTGGATGCCCTTCATCAACATAGAATTTGTTTACCCCCAGTTTCACATCAACATTGACTGGCTCGCTCATATCGCTGTCATCCCCTTAATACCATCTTTAATCAGATTCATATAACCCACTTCTTTGGCATGCTTCATCAGGGTCTTGCGCAGAGGCTGCGAGGCGCTGCCATCTATGGTGAACATTTCCTGCATGAGATCGGCGACCAGCTTGGGATACTGATTGAAGATCCTTGGGTTCTCCATAAAGGCGGGTAATTTCTGGTACAGCTTGAGATCTTTCATGATAAAGCTGTTGTCCAACAGTGTTTGATAGGCACTGAGTCCAGCGGCACTGAAATCATTCTTGGCCTTGGCTGCGAGCACGGCTCTGGCGGCGGCCTCACCGGATGCAATGGCTAAATCCATACCGCGAACCGTATAGCCCACGTTGATACAGAAACCTGCCGCATCACCGGCAATCAAGACACCGTCATCCACCAGCTTTGGCACCATGTTCAGTCCGGCCTCGGGAACCACGTGGCCTGAGTACTCGAGCAGCTTGCCGCCTTCAATCAAAGGCTTGATCGCCGGATGATTCTTGAAGTCTTCCAGCATCTGCGGCACTGTCTTGGAGGAAGTTTCGATATGGTGCAAACCACACACAATACCCAAAGAAACAGTGTCTTTATTGGTATAGAGGAAGCCCCCACCCAAGAGACCATTGGAGGGTGAACCGGCAAACAACCAGGCAACCCCTTCGTCACCACTGACATTAAAGCGATCCTTAATCTGCTGCTCGGACAGGGCAATCAGCTCCTTGGCACCGACCGCCATGGCACTGGCTTGCACCTTGGGCTTAACCATGCCGATCTGCTCACCCAGAAGCGGATTGACTCCTTCAGCCAGAATCACTGTCTTGGCCAGCAGCGAGTCGCCATCGGCTTCTACACCAACAACCTTACCGTCTTCCTTGAGAATTTTTTCGACCCGAATACCGGTAATAAACTGAGCTCCGGCTTCCTCGGCCTGTTCGGCCAACCACTGGTCGAAAGTGCCCCTGAGGAGAGTATAAGACTCCTCTACCGGCTCCTGACCACGGCCGTTGTGATAGTCCAGAGTTACTGCCGTATCATCAGTGAGAAACGATACTTTTTCCTTGGTGACCTTACGCTCCAGCGGTGCCCGCTTGGCAAAATCGGGCATAATCTTTTCCAGGCTGTGAGCATAGAGTCTACCGCCAGTCATATTCTTGGCCCCGGCATAGTTGCCGCGTTCAATCACCAGAACATCGGCGCCCTGACTGGCCAGGACATAGGCAGCAACGCAGCCGGCGAGTCCGCCTCCCACTATGATTGCGTCAAATGCATCTTCTGACATGCTGATCCTCTCTTGAATTCGAGACTACCGGCCCCTTGAGCCGGTAGTCGGGCCAAACAGTTAACCTTTGAAACTGTTCAGTAAGGCTGGAACTATCTTGTTGATATCACCGACAATGCCGTAGTCCGCATATTGGAAGATGGGGGCATTCTTATCTTTGTTGACAGCGATAATGGTTTGGGAATCATTGACACCGACCATGTGCTGGATCTGACCGGAAATACCGACAGCCACATAGACATCAGGTTTGATCATCACACCTGAAACCCCAATGTAGCGCTCACGCTCCATCCATTTTTCGGTTTCGGCGATCGGGCGACTACAACCCAGTTCGGCTCCCACATTGTCGGCCAGCTGTTCAAGCAACTTCAGGTTATCCTGCGAACCTATGCCATTGCCCACACCGATAACGCGCTTAGCCTTACCCAAATCCACATTGGACTTTTCTTTTGGCCGACGAGCCAGGCAACGAATACCATTGGCAGGGGCAACAAATTCCAGAGTGATAGTGTCGGCGCTGCGACCCGCTTCTTCGGCTGGCAACTCCTTGAAGGCGCCGGCAGCCAGAGTCACTACGGCAATTTGAGAGGTGATCTTCTCTTCACCTATGGCCAGGCCACCGTAGACCAGGTGCTTGGCACCCACATGACCTTCACCATCGACTGTGAGTTCGGCGGCATCATTGAAAACCCCGGCACTCAGGCGCACACCCAGCTTAGCAGCCAACGCCTTGCCACGACGGCTGGCAGGCAGCAAGACCAAAGATTGCTGCGCTTCGGCTTCAATCGCCTTGGCCATGGTCAGAGCATAATCTTCAACTATGCGGCTAGAATCCTTCTCACCCAGGTGATACACCTTGTTTGCGCCCAGTGCCGCAGCCCTGGCGACTTCATCGGCACCACCCAAGACAAATACAGAAACACTGTTACCCAGTTGCAGACCGGCGGCCATCACTTCGGGCAGACGAGCGGCCTCACTGCTGAAAACCCAAACATTTGCTAGCTTGCTCATTTCATCCCCCTCAATTCAATACGTTGCCAATATGACCGACAAACTCGGCAACCTGGCCATCGTCATCACCCTCAATGATGATCTGCTTGCGAGCCTTCTGCTCAGGCGCAGTAATAGACACCAGCTCAACCAGTTGTGGGATCTCTTCCAGCGCCAGATCGGCATAAGCCAACTTGTTGACCGGCTTTTTACCTGCGGCCAGAATGGCTTTCATTGAAGGGATTTGAGGTTCGTTGATATCGGCAGAAACCGCTAATACGGCAGGGAGCGACAACTCCAGCTCTTCAACTTCATCGTCCAGCTCACGCTCGACCCGGACCACGCCATCGGCGACTTCCAGAATCTTGCTGACACCATTGATGCAAGGCACTTGCAGCAATTCACCAAGCAGCAAACCTACCTGCTGAGCATAGAGGTCACCGGAACCGTCACCGCAGAGGATCAGGTCATAACCTTCCTGCTTGGCCGCCGCCGCCAGCACTCTGGCAGTTTCATGCGGTAATACCTGTTCCAACTTAGGGTCGCAGACCAGAGTCAGTGCATCTGGGCCTCTTGAAAGAATATCTTTACAGGCTTTGGGGGCGGCCAGTGCATCTGCGCCTATGCTCAGCGCCGTAATATTGCAATCGCTCTGGGTTGCCTTGATTTGTACCGCAGCTTCAACGGCACACAGATCGAATTGACCTATCTTTTTGTTTACATTACTTGTGTCTACAGGAAGGTTGGGAATGACTTTGATATCCTGCTCTTCCGGGACAAGCTTATAACATGCAATGATCTTCATCTTATCTCCAGTCTAAGTATCACTATAAACATTCGTCTCTACTGGTTTACACTCCTCAACATTGGTGATCTGAAACCCATAATCAATAAAGTTTCAGGCTTACATCACACAAAGTCGCACCCTCCTGGGTAACGAAAAGGAATAAAATTCCACACCCATTTAAATATCAACATGGATAATAGATTAGTTCACCTTAACCAAATTTAGAGTTGCTTAATTGATTATCAGATTAATTAAATAAACCTCTCACAATCCATCAGCTTCATTTTATTAATACAAGCTATTTTCAATTAAGACCAAACAAATTCGTTTGTTGAGCCTTTTTTTGTGAGCAATATCTTATTTCTAAGCCAGATTACAAAAATCCTGATTATATAACGAGCGCAAATGGTTCATTTTTGCCGTTTTTGGTGACTCTCGTCACATATTTTCGAGCAAAGCAACAATCCATTGACCAAAAGTGTGATGCGGGAATGTTTTTTTATTTATTGCCGAAACCATAATCGGTTCAAATTAAAAACGGAGGGTGATGAATGAATAAGTTTAAGCTAAAAAACATAAGCTTAATGTTATTAGGACTAACGCTTAGCATGCCAAGTTTGGCAGTAGAGATCAGTGGTTCAATAAGAGCTAACTACAGCATTAAAGATTTTAGTGATGCTTCAAAAGCCACAGGAGGAGACTTTGATTTCAATACCCTGGGAATAAAACTATCCCAGGATTTTGAAGACTATGGATTTGTCGCTGAATACCGCTTTGCCGATGGCTATGACTACCTAAAAAATGGTTATGCCTATTGGAATGCCAATGAAGATTTAACCTTGCAGCTCGGGGTAGTCAACAAGGCATTTGGTAATAAGAACTTTGCTTCCCACAACTGGTGGTACAGCCTCAACTACTACCTTGGTTTCGAAGATGACTATGGTGTTGGATTCAATATCAACCATAAATTCAATAACTTCGAAACAGACTTTTCCTTCATCCAGAGCTCTCTCTACAAGGGCAGCGACTATCGTAACTTTGCTGGTACCATAGGTTCAGGCACTGTCAATGGTACTACCTATAACAACAAGGAATACAATACCGCCAGTCTGCGCGAGACCTACAGATGGGAAAACGATAACTGGCAAGTGCTCTTGGGAGCCTCTGTTGAATACGGCCAACTTTATAATCCGGTGGCCGATGAATCAGGAGATAACCTGAACTATGCCGTACACCTGGATGCAAAATATCGTGGCTGGGGTGTACAACTCCAGTATTTGAAATATGACTTTGACCAATATGATGATGGTCAAATAGATACTTCAAAAATTGGAGTTGGCGCAGTGAATGGCTTTTATGAAGTGGCCGCCAAGGGCGACATCATGACCTTCAACCTGTCAAAAGTTTTTAATACCCAATGGGGTGGCCAATTCACCTTCTATAACGACTTCAGCATTTTGACTCCAGATGAGTCAAAATTTGATGACTCTGTACTTAACAGTACTGGGGTATCTCTTTCATACAAACAATTCTTTGTATATGTCGACTATTATCATGCCAAAAATGTTCTCTGGCTAGGTGACAATAGTCTGGGTCTTGAGGACAGCGATAAGGAGTGGAATGGTCGATTCAACATTCACCTGCAATATTGGTTTTAATAACTGAGCTATTTAACCAGTAGCTCAAACCCAAATCATTTTATATTAATCTGAGGTTTTTTATTAAACCTTACGGGCTCACCTTTCCTGAAAATCAATTAAAGACTTTTTGGGCATGGAGAATTTTGATGAGTGAAAATAAAAAGATCAAAAAGGCCGGTATTGAAGCGAAAATATTTTTCCCTTCATTATTGGTGGTGATCCTTCTCTCCTACTTTACCGTGAGAGACCTTGATGCAGCCAATGAAGTTATCAGCGCAGTCTTCCACTATTTAACCCATAGCTGGGGCTGGGCATTTGAATGGTACATGATAGTCATGCTGGCCGGCTGGCTCTGGTTACTATTCGGTCCTTATGCCAATAACCGTCTCGGTAATGAAGAACCGGAATTCAGTACCGGAAGCTGGATCTTCCTGATGTTTGCCTCCTGTACCTCAGCCGCCGTATTGTTCTGGGGTTCATTGGAGATCTACTACTATGTCAGTTATCCCCCATTTGAAATGGAACCTCTGACAGTCCAAGCCAAAGAGTTTGGTCTGGCCTATAGTCTGTTCCACTGGGGTCCCCTACCATGGGCCGGTTATGCCTTCTTCTCTGTCGCTCTGGGTTACTTCCTGTTCGTAAAGAAAATGGACGTGGTACGCCCCAGCGGTACGCTTTATCCCATCATGGGCAAGAAGTGTGAAGGCATCATAGGCACCATCATAGATAACATCTATGTCGTGGCGCTGATCCTGGCCATGGGTACCAGTCTGGGTCTGGCGACGCCTCTGGTTACCGAGTGTATTCAATATCTGTTCGGTATTCCGCGCACCATTGAAGTAGATGCCACCATCATCTCAGCCTGGATCATTTTCAACGCCATTTGTGTGGCCTTTGGTCTGCAAAAAGGGATCAAGATTGCCAGTGACCTGCGCAGCTACCTGAGTATCATCATCCTTGCCTGGGTACTCATCATTGGCGCCACCACTTTCACAGTAAACTACTTCACCGATTCCATCGGGGTATTGCTGATGAACATGGGCCGTATGCTGTTCTACACTGCCTCAGTCAGTGAAAGCAGCTTCCCTCAGGATTGGACAGTGTTCTACTGGGCCTGGTGGGTAGTTTACGGCATCCAAATGTGTATCTTCCTGGCCAAGATCTCTCGCGGCAGAACCGTGCGTCAGCTGTGTCTGGCCATGGTAGGCGGCTTGACAGCTTCTACCTGGTTGCTGTGGACCATTCTGGGCAGTAACACACTTAATCTGATGAATGAAAATATCGTCAATATGCCTGCCCTGATTGAACAATATGGTGCCGCCAGGGCCATTATTGAAACTTGGGCCGCTTTGCCAATGAGCACCATCACCATGTGGATGTTCTTTATTCTGTGTTTCTTGGCAACAGTGACATTAATTAACGCCTGTTCTTACACCTTGGCCATGTCAACCTGTAAAGGCGTCGATGCGGATAATGAACCACCAGTTTGGGTTCGTGTAGGTTGGTCTGTATTGGTCGGTGTTATCGGTATTGTTTTGTTGGCACTTGGCGGATTAAAACCTCTGCAAACAGCCATTATTGCCGGCGGTGCGCCTCTCATTTTCGTGAACATAATGATCATTATCTCATTCTTGAAAGATTCACGAAAAAATAATTGGAAGAGTTAATCTAATTATAGATTCACCTCACACCTTAACTTGATTAAATATATTTATATAGGGGAGTTTTCATGGATTATCGCTTAACAGATGAGCAGGAACTATTCGTTAAAGGTGTTCGTGACTTAATGGAAAGAGAAAATTGGGAACAATATTTCTCTGAGTGCGATGAAAATAGTCAATATCCAGAAAGATTTGTAAAAGAACTGGCAGATATGGGCATAGATAGCCTGTTACTGCCGGAAGAGTTCGGCGGCATGGAAGCCGGGCTGATGACCTTGGCGGTTATCTGGGAAGAGTTGGGCCGCCTCGGTGCCCCCACCTATGTCCTATTTCAGTTGGCCGGCTTTACTACGGTACTGAAACACGGTACCCAAGAACAGATCGACAAGATCATGGCCTTCCTGGGTACCGGCAAACAGATGTGGAATTCCGCCATCACCGAGCCGTCTGCCGGTTCCGATGTTGGTAGCCTGCTGACTACCTATACTCGCCGCGATGGCAAGATTTACCTCAATGGCACCAAGTGCTTTATCACCAGTGCCGCCGGTTGCCCCTTCCTGGTAGTGATGGCCAAAGACTCAGCCTCTGAGAAACCTGTGTTCTCCGAGTTCTTCGTCGACATGACCAAGCCAGGTATCAAGGTCAGCAAGCTTCCCAAACTCGGTCTGAAGATGGACAGCTGCTGTGAAGTGCAGTTCATCGATGTTGAGCTGGAAGAGAAAGACTTCTTCGGCACTGAGGGTAACGGCTTCCTGCGGGTAAAAGAAGAGTTCGATGACGAGCGTTTCCTGGTGGCCTGCACCAACTATGGTACGGCTTACTGCGCCTTTGAAGACGCTGCCAAGTATGCCAACCAGAGGGTACAGTTCGGTGAAACCATTGGCCGCACTCAGCTGATCCAGGAGAAGTTTGCCCATATGGCCATCGAGCTGAACAACATGCGCAACATGATCTACCACACTGCCTGGAAAGCCGACAACGGCATGATGACCTCTGGTGACGCGGCCATGTGTAAGTACTACTGCGCCAACGCCGCCTTCCGGGTAGTCGACCATGCCATGCAGGTCTTCGGTGGCTACGCCATCGCCGGTGAACACCGCATCAGCCGCTTCTGGCGCGATCTGCGGGTAGACAGAGTCTCAGGTGGTTCAGACGAAATGCAGATCCTGACACTGGGTCGCGCAGTGCTGAAAGAGTACCGCAACAAATAGTTGCCTTGAGGACCGGCCGGGTTTGCTTATCTCCCTGCTCCCGGTGAAACCGGCCGGTCGATATGACGCTGCACACAGCGCCATCTATGCCAAGAATTGCTAGAAGGAACAGATCATGTCACAACACTTGTCTATGCCTACATTCGGTCCGCTCTCCGGTCTCAGAGTGGTGTTTTCCGGTATCGAGATTGCCGGTCCATTTGCCGGGCAGCTATTTGCTGAATGGGGCGCCGAAGTTATCTGGATTGAAAACGTGGCTTACACAGACACTATCCGGGTACAACCCAACTATCCAGAACTATCTCGCCGCAACCTGCATGCCTTGTCGCTGAATATCTTCAAGGATGAAGGACGCGAAGCCTTCCTCAAGCTGATGGAAACCACAGACATCTTTATCGAAGCCAGTAAGGGCCCGGCCTTTGCCCGTCGCGGTATCACTGATGAAGTCTTATGGGAACGCAATAAAAAGTTAGTTATCGCTCACTTATCTGGGTTTGGTCAATACGGCACCGAAGAATACACTCACCTGGCCGCTTATAACACCATTGCCCAGGCCTTCAGCGGCTATCTGATGCAAAACGGCGATGTCGACCAACCCATGGCATCCTTCCCTTATACAGCTGATTATTTTTCAGGTATGACTGTAACCACATCTGCACTGGCAGCCCTGTATAAGGCGCAGCAAACAGGTGTTGGCGAAAGTATCGACGTGGCCATGTATGAAGTTATGTTACGCATGGGCCAGTACTTCATGATGGACTACTTCAACGGCGGTCAGATGGCACCACGCCAGTACAAGGGCCGTGACCCTTACTATGCCGGTTGTGGCCTGTACAAGTGTGAAGACGGCTACATAGTGATGGAAATGGTCGGCGTCACCCAGATTGAAGAGCTGTTCAAAGACATAGGTCTTGGCCACCTGCTGCACACAGAAGCCATACCTGAAGGCACTCAGCTTATCCACCGCATCGAATGCCCACATGGACAGGAAATTGAAGATGCGCTGGAACGCTACATAGGCCAACGCACCATTGAACAGGTACGCGAACGCTTCGCCGAACTGAAAATTGCCTGTGCCAAGGTACTCAGCGCCGAAGACCTGGAGTCCAACCCTCAGTACATCGCCCGTGAGTCGATCACCGAGTGGCAAACTATGGACGGCCGTACCTGCAAGGGCCCCAATGTGATGCCCAAATTCAAGAACAACCCAGGCCAGATCTGGCGCGGCATGCCAAGCCACGGCATGGATACCGATGCCATTCTCAAAGATATCGGCTACGACGAAGCCACTATCCAGGAGCTGGTGAATAAAGGGCTGGCCAAAATCAAAGGAGAAAAATAACTCCTGAAGTCGCGCGAAGGCTTGTGTTCAAGCCTTCGCAGTATACCCCGCTGAAAACGTTTTATTGAGCAAGGTGTCAAATGGATATAATAGCTGGACAAGATTTACGTCAGACTTGGGATGATCTGGCCCTCAACTATGGAGAGAAAACGGCGCTTATCGTCGAAAACCTTCAAGGGCTGGCCCAGGAATACAGTTATGCCGGGCTCAATAAAGAGATCAACCGCACCGCCAACCTGTTTCATTCGCTGGGCGTCGCCAAGGGCGACAAGGTGGCACTGCATATCAACAACTGTGCCGAGTTCATCTTCTGTTGGTTCGGTCTGGCCAAGATAGGCGCCATCATGGTGCCGATAAATACTCATCTGCTGCAGGAAGAAACCGCCTACATTCTGGACAAGTGCGCTATCTCGCTGGTGGTTACCAGCAGCGATTTTCAATCACTCTATAGCTGTTTGCAGCAAGATCCCGGCTCTCCACTACAGCAGATACTGCTGATTGCCGATGAATCTGCCACCGCGCCGGCCAATATTCTCAATTTTCACCACCTAAGGCTGGCACAACCCGACGAGCTGCAACACAGAGCGCCATTGAGCAGCAGCGATGTTGCCGAAATCCTGTTTACCTCGGGCACCACTTCCCGTCCCAAGGGCGTGGTAATTACCCACTACAACCTCAGATTCGCCGGTTACTACACCGCCTGGCAATGTGCCCTCAGAGATGATGATATCTACCTGACCCCCATGCCCGCCTATCATATCGACTGCCAGTGCACCGCAGCCATGGCGGCCTTTTCGGCGGGAGCCACCTTTGTGATGCTGGAAAAATTCAGCGCCCGCGCCTTCTGGGGTCAGATTTGTAAGTATCGTGCCACAGTCACAGAATGTATCCCGCTGATGATCCGCACCCTGATGATGCAGCCGCAAATGCCCTGGGAGAAACAGCATTGCCTGCGTGAAGTGTTGTTCTATCTCAACCTGTCAGATCAGGAAAAAGACGCCTTTATCGACCGCTTTAACGTGCGCCTGTTTACCTCATATGGCATGACAGAAACCATAGTCGGCGTCATAGGCGACCGCCCAGGTGACAAGCGGCGCTGGCCCTCCATCGGCCGGGTCGGCATGGGCTATCAAGTGGAGATCCGAGATCAACAGGGGCGCCCCCTACCTCCCGGCGAGACCGGGGAGATCTGTATCAAGGGCGAACCGGGTAAGACACTGTTTCGTGAATACTACAAATTGCCGGAAGAGACCGCCAAGACACTCTCGGCCGACGGTTGGCTGCACACAGGCGACTCAGGCTACGTCGATGAGGAAGGTTTCTTCTATTTTATCGATCGCAGCTGCAACATGATCAAACGCTGCGGCGAAAATATCTCCTGTGTCGAACTGGAAAACATTATTTCCGAGCACCCCAAAATTGCCGATGTCGCCATTATTGGGGTGAAAGACTCTATTCGAGATCAAGCCATCAAGGCTTTTATTGTCTTGCATAAAAACCAGGCGATTACTGAAGAGGAGTTCTTCGAATATTGTGAAGAACATATGGCTAAATTCAAGGTGCCTTCTTTCCTTGAGATCAGAAAAAACTTACCGAGAACCTGTTCGGGAAAAATAAAAAAGAAGAGTCTTTGCTGACAATCAGCCAAACAAATAAACCGAATTAAAAATTTAAGCCTTCAATATATCGAAGGCTTAAAAAGCGAACCGTAAAAACCAAAAAGTATTTGGTAAGTTGCTTATTACCAATAAATGTAATAGCTGGGTAATATCTGCTTAAGCCATAAATAATTGTGGCCTTAGGCTGGCGATAAGCGTTAACTGTATTTCGCACATACTCAGTGATATTTTAATCCAGATGGAGTATTAGCATGAACGAATCGTTACACATACGCCGCAATGGCCATATTCTGGAAATCACCCTGGATCGCCCCAAGGCCAACGCCATAGATGCCAAGACCAGTTTTGCCATGGGTGAAGCCTTTATCGCTTTCCGTGATGATCCGGAACTGCGGGTGGCAATTATCACAGGGGCCGGTGAGCGCTTCTTCTCTGCCGGCTGGGATCTGAAAGCCGCCGCCGAGGGCGAAGCCCCGGATGCCGACTTTGGTCCAGGCGGTTTTGCCGGTCTGACCGAGCTGTTCGATCTGGACAAGCCTGTTATCGCCGCCGTCAACGGTTATGCCTTCGGTGGTGGTTTCGAGCTGGCCCTGGCCGCCGACTTGATAGTCTGCAGCGACAACGCCAGCTTCGCCCTACCGGAAGCCAAACTGGGCATAGTACCGGACAGCGGCGGCATGCTACGCCTGCCCAAGCTGATCCCACCAGCGATTGTCAATGAGATGATGATGACAGGCCGCCGCATGGATGCCCAGGAAGCGCTGCGCTGGGGCATAGTCAACCGGGTAGTGGACAACAGCCAACTGATGGAAACCGCCCGTGAGTTGGCACAGGAGATCACCCAGAGTGCCCCTCTGGCCCTCGCCGCCCTGAAAGAGGTTTATCGCACCACCAGCGAAATGCCGGTGGAAGAAGCCTATCGCTTTATCCGCAGCGGCCAACTGAAACATTATCCTTCCGTATTGCATTCTGAAGACGCGCTGGAAGGGCCACAGGCCTTTGCCGAAAAACGCGATCCCGTCTGGAAAGGCAAATAATTTAAGGAAAGCACGCCAACCGGGACAAGGATGTCCCACCCCTGCAACCCACAGGATAAATACCATGACCTGTTATGCATTTGAAGGTCTGATCCCTGTTGTCGACCCCAGCGCCTTTGTTCACCCCAGTGCCGTACTGATAGGCGATGTGATAGTCGGCGCCAATGTCTACATCGGCCCTCACGCTTCCCTTCGCGGTGATTATGGTCGGCTGATCCTCAAGGCCGGCAGCAATCTGCAGGATGGCTGCATCATGCACGGCTATTGCGATCAAGACACCATAGTCGCCGAAGATGGCCATATCGGCCATGGCGCCGTGCTGCACGGCTGCATCATAGGCCGCAATGCCCTAATAGGCATGAACAGCGTGATCATGGATGGCGCCGAGATAGGGCCAGACAGCATAGTCGGCGCCATGAGCTTTATCAAAGTCGGTTTTCAGGGGCAACCGCGGCAGTTACTGGCAGGCTCTCCCGCCCGATATATCCGCGATGTCACAGAGCAGGATCTGCACTGGAAACGCCTCAATACCCGGGAATATCAGGCGCTGGTGCCGCGCTGCCACAACTCCCTTCGGGAAGTGAGGCCGCTGACACAAACCGAAGCCAACCGTCCCAGGCTCAAAGGGGTCACAGAGGTGACTTACAAGGCCTGATCCCTTGCTGAATGGAGTACCCGTATGCCACTCAATCCCCAGGTTGAAACCTTCCTGCAGCAAACCTATGCCGCAGGCTTTACGCCCTATGAAGATCTGGCGCCCGAGGCCGGTCGTCATCAGGAACACAGCGATATTCCCCCGGCCAGGCCACCGGAAGAGATGGCCGCCGTTGAACACAGGTTTATTCCCGGCCCTACCGCCGACCTGCCGGTTAGGATTTACCGCCCGAAACACAGCGAGCAACCCCAACCGGTGCTGATCTACTTTCACGGCAGCGGCTGGATGGTGTCCAACATAGAGATTAACGACCCTTTCAGCCGGGCACTGGCCAAGAGTTGCGGCGTGGTGGTGATTGCCGTCAACTATCAAAAGGCGCCGGAGCACAAGTTCCCCATCCCCATGGATGACTGTTACGCGGCAACCCTGTGGGTGTTCAAACACGCCGAGAGACTGGGACTGGATCCCAAGCGAATCGGTATCTTCGGCGACAGCGCCGGTGCCAATCTCGCCGCTGCGGTGGCATTGAGGTGCCGCGATGAAGACTCGGCGGATCTCGCCTGCCAGGTGCTGGTTTACCCGCCGGTGCAGTACGGCTGGCACACGGCCTCGGCCGAGAAATACGCCAGAGGTTTTTTGCTGCACAAGGACAGTATGAAGTACTACTGGAACCACTATCTACGCAGCCCGGCCGATGCCATTCACCCCTATTGCTCCCCTTTGCTGGCAACCGACCACAGTAAGCTGCCCACTACCTTGCTCTACTGCGCCGAATGCGATCCCCTGTGCGACGACAGCCGTCTGTACGCCGACAAGTTGGCGACTTCCGGCGTAGCCGTGCACTATCAGCGCTACCCGGGCACGATTCACGGCTTTATCAAGATGTTGGGAGTATTCGATCAGGCCGATGAATTCCAGCGCGATGTCGGCGCCCAAATAAGAGAACTGCTGGCGGTCAAGGATTAACAACCCAAGCGCCTGAGTTTGACAGCCCTGAAATAGGGCACTCAAACAGCCACCAAAAATCACCAACGCCATAGTTGAGGTTTTAAGATTGACAACAAAATGCCCGGCTCGATGCCGGGCATTTTTATCTCGATGGGGTCAGGTTTGAATTGTGCTCACTCAAGCCGCCGGGCAGAGCTGCGCTTGCAGTTCGGCTTCCCCGGTCAAACCACGATAGCCCTTAATCAGCTGGCCCTTGCTGTCCAGCAGCAACAAGATAGGGGTTGCAGGAATGCCGCCCATGTCCCTGACCAGCTCCATTGGCGCTCTATAAGCCTCAAACGGAAAGTTGAGGCGGAACAGCGCCCGTTTCAGGGCCAGTTGATTGCCATTGACGCCGAGCGCCACCGGCTGCAGATGACCATGGCACTGCTGATGTAACTTTTTCAGTACCGCCGCCTGCTTGATACACCAGGGGCATTCGGGCTCAAAGAACATCAGTACAGCACTCTGGCCCTCGAGATGCGCCAGCGTCTGTTGCTCTTGCCCGCGAAGGGGCTGGAACTGATAGTCGCGAGTCAGCTGTGAGGCCTGTAACGGCATGGCACTCAGCAGCAATAATCCCAGAGCCAGGCGCTTCATAATCAGAACACCAGTTTCATGCCGGCATAGATCTCTCTGCCACGCAGTGGACCATAGATGTAACCCACATCAAAGGCGCCTTCGGCGTCATAGAACAAGGGGCTTTCCTCGTCACCGGCCTGGGTGTAGTCAAACAGGTTGCTGACCCCGGTATAGAAGGACAGGTTGTCGTTGAACTGATAGCTGGCACGCAAGTCCAGAGTAAAGTAGGACGGCGCATCAGTACGTTTCTTCGAGTCGGGATCCACCTTACCGTTGGCATCCAGGCGGTTGTAACCTTCATAGCCATACTGCGACAGATCGCGGCTGCCAATCCACACCAGGTTGGCGAAAAACTCCCAGTCGTTGACGTCCCAATCCACGCTCAGGGTCACTCGCTCTTCGATAGGTGCCACGGCATAGGAAGACTTGAATACCGAGTCATAGTCGAAGTGCTCGCCGGTAAGGTTTACCGTCAGGTCATCAGTCAGACGATAACCCAGAGCGATGTCTGTGGTCACCACACTGGCCTTCTCATCCAACTGGGTCAGCAGCGGGATCCCTTGGTCGTTGGTGGTCAGCGCCGCCAGATGCTCGACTTCGGTCCAGGCCACGGAGGCGGTAGAGGTGAGTCTGTCACCTTCGTAGCTCAGGGCATAGTTCACCGAGTTGGAACGCTCCAGCTCGTCGATATCGATATCGAACCCCAATGAACCATCCAGAATGCCGTGATCAGTCTCGAAGAAAGACAGCGGCGCCCGATAGCCACGGCCGGCAGACAGACGCGAGGTCCACAGTTCATTGTGACGCAGGCGAATATCGACTCTGGGCGAGAGTATCGACTCGTCCAACTCTGTGCCCGGCTTACTGGGGTCGGTAAAGTCGGCAGTGATGCTGTCGTAACGCAGCGCCATGGCCACTTCGAGGTCATCTGTCACCTGCCAGGTATCCTGTAGGTACAGGCCCTTGACGTCATAGTCAAAAGAGTCGGACACATAGTCAGGGTTGGCGCTGCCGGCGCGGGAGTGAGAGCGCATCTCTTCGGTACGCAGATCAGCACCAAAGGTCAACAGATGGCTGTCATTAAGCAGATAGTTGAATCTGGCGTCGAAGAACCACATCTTGTCATCGGCGGTATAGTCAAACCCTTCGTAGAAGGAGTCCTGTTTGTGCTCGGCATAGCTTACCGCCAGGTGCATGTTCCAGTCGTCGTTGAATTCCTTCAGCCAGGCCAGCGATGCCTCGTTACGCTCTGTCTTGATCCATTCGGTAGTTTCCCAAGCCTTGCCGGTATAAGGATTACGGATATCACCATCTTCAAACAGCTGTTGCGGCTCACTGGGCTTATCATCAAAACCTGAGAGTACATTGCCTATGCTGGAAGCTGTGCCATCGGCAAAGCTACTGCCCAGCATGGGGCCACCGAAGATCTCCGACTGGATATTAGCCATGCGCAGCACCAGGTTGTCAAAGTCGCCGATATCCTGGGAAATTCTGGCGGTTACGCTGCGGTTTTCCTGCAGTGGCGCCTCGTTGACCTTGTTGTCATCGGCATCGAACTGATCTCTGTCGTCATACTGAGCCACCAGCGTTGCCCGGGTGCGGCCGTCTTCACTGACGCCCTTGCCGAGAAAGCCCACTTTGCGATAACCGTTTTCACCTGCGGCGACATCCAACTCGGCGCCGTTTTCGGTGGGCTCATAACTGATAATATTGATAGTACCGCCGATCGCCTCCGGGGCGATAAGTGAAGCACCGGCGCCGCGGGCCACTTCAATGCGTTCAATCCCGGTTGTGGGAATGGCATCGACGGCGTAATAACCGGAAATCATGGTATGCACCGGCAAACCATCCACCAGAATCGTGGTCTGCTCCCCTTTCATGCCGTTGAGCATGATGCGTTTTACACCGCACATGGAGCATTCGTTGGAGACTTTTACCCCGGGAGAGTTATCTATGGCTTCCGACAAATTAACGGCATTCTTGTTTTCTATGATGCTGGCGTCAACGACTTCCGTCTTCATTATAGTGTTGGCCAAGGTGCCGGCTTGCTCCAGCCGCTGCCTAACCCCTACCACACTCAAGCGTTCTATGTTTTCCGCTGCCGGCTCCTGCGTTTTTTCTGCTTCTGCCGCCATCAACTGCGGGCTCAACAGGGCCGCCAATACAACTGCCAGATAAGTCGGTTTCACTCAGATATCTCCCCAAATCAACAAAGTTGCGTAATATTATACGAATGATAATGATTATCACTTGATGAAGATCATGTTTTTTAACAGTCGTTTTAAAGGTGTATCTACACCCCTTAAAAGTAGTAACTGGCGGGCGGCGGTTTTATCAGCTACGCAGAAATGCGCAAGGCCCGCATAGTGGCGCAATGTAGATCAGATAAGGATCGGTTGACCGATCCTTCTGATGAGAGACAATCGGAAACCTGTTTGTAGGTTTCCGATTTTTTATGTCTATTCAAAACTGCTTTGCCGACTTTCTTGAAGAGAGTCCTGTTGATGTCGCTCAGCTAACCACCTTCTCCGAGCATATTCCTGACGAGTGGATTGCTAAAGCGGTAACACTTTCCGATAAAGCGACGATTCGTCGACGTCGCTTACCGAGTGATATGGTTCTTTGGCTTATTGTTGGAATGGCGTTTTTCCGCAACGAACCGATTGCCGAAGTTGCACGGCGAATGAATGTCTGTGCCGAGGGGTTGGCTAATGAGGAGCTGTTAGCAAAAAGTGCTTTAACGCAAGCAAGGCAACGCCTTGGCAAAGCAGCCCCAGAATGGTTGTTTAGGCAATGCAGCCATAGGTGGGGGTTAGAGCGTTACCCTGAGGATACATGGCAAGGTTTGCAAGTCTTTGCTGTGGATGGCGCGCTTTTTCGAACCGCTGACACACCGGAACTAAGAGACCATTTTGGGTCAGGTAATACATCCAGCGACAGACAGACGCCTCATCCAGTATTAAGGGTGGTGACCATGATGAATGTTCGCTCTCATGTCATTGTCGATGCCGCTATAAGCCCTTATCGTCGAGGCGAAATTCCTCTTGCTATGCCCTTTATTGACTCCTTACCGGATAATTCCGTGACCTTATTGGATAAGGGTTTTTATGGAGCAGGCTTACTTCTTTCTCTCCAAAATAGTGGTGCTAACAGACATTGGTTGTTACCGGCGAAGAAAGGGGTGAAATACACCCTGCTGGACGATGAAGAGAGTGACGACATGCGAGTCGAAATGAAAGTCTCTCCACAAGCACGCAAGAAAAATCCTAACCTACCTGAAACATGGCAAGTGAGAGCCGTGACTTATCAGGTACAAGGTAAGCCAAAAACCGTATTTACGTCTCTTCCCAGAGAGCAGTACGATGCGGGAGCAGTCGCGGCGCTTTACCACGAGCGATGGGAAATTGAATTAGGGTATCGAGACATAAAAAGTTCGATGCAACACAATGCGTTAGTGCTGAGGAGTAAGACAGTCGAACTTGTCTATCAAGAGTTATGGGGGCTGCTGCTTGGTTATAACTTGGTGAGACGAGAAGCGAGCCAAGCGGCAGTAGAGCATGGTCGAATGCCCAATGAAATCAGCTTTAAGTACGCTTGTCAGTTCATCGCAAGTCAGCTCAAAGTCATGAGCAAAGCGGTGTCACCAGGTAATACGCCGAAGCGTCTAAACAGTCTGCGAGGAGACTTGTCCATCCTCTTTATAGACAAACGCCCTAAGCCAAATCGGCCTAGGGCGGTAAAAATATCAAAGACCCGATACCCTGTTAATCACAAGGCAGCTCCGCTTAAGTGAACTACGTTGCGCATAGTGGCGGGCCTTCGATTTGACAATCTTGTAGTAGAAGCTGCGATCAATTACATAACTGCTTTTGCAGTTCACTCAATGAACGTACCTCGATATGAGGCTTAATCCCTTCGGGGGCCGCCTCGCCTTTCACATTGAGCCAACAGGTATCCAGACCGGCTTGAAGGCCACCAAGAATATCCGAGTGAGGGTTATCACCCACCATCAATACCCGCTTACGCTCGGGTTGCTGCATCTTGGTCAGCGCATGCTCGAAAATACCCGGATCCGGCTTGGCCAAGCCTACCTCTTCTGAAATCACCAACAGCTCAAAGTGTTCGGCAAAGCCGGTCTTTTGCAACCGCACCTGCTGCAACTCGGTAAAACCATTGGTGATAATTCCCAAGCGGGCACGGCCCTTGAGGCTATCAAGCAGCTCGGCAGCACCGGGAAGCGGCTCACAGATATCGGCCATTGCCGTCATAAAGGCACTGTTGAGTTCAAAAGGCGTGCGCCCGAGACGTTTGGCCCAATGGCTGAAACGGGTCAGTTGCAACTCGCTGGCGCTGATCTTGCCGTCCTGATAGGCCACCCACAGCGGCATATTGGTTTGCTGATACTCGGCATAGTCGGCATCGCTGAAATCCACCCCATGACGGGAGAACATCAGCTTGAGTCCCCGCGGCGCATCGAACTGAAACAGGGTTTCATCGGCATCGAACAATACCCACTGATAAACCTGACTGTTAGAGTACGGCATGCTTCTCTCCTGTTTCTCCATTCTTCTTTAAACCCAAAACCATAACCCGAAAACATAGTGTTATGCAGGACACAAGCTGCGAATTTTACGCTCTGGTGTCGGCGGCGTCCAACCCGCTGCCGCCAGGCGGTTTTGCACCTTGGTCGCCAGGCGCTGCAGTATCACACCGGCCAAGGTCAGCGTCATGATAGATTTTTTGCAGCAAAAGCGAAT
The DNA here is from genome assembly GCF_037953065.1 of Shewanella chilikensis. Taxonomy (NCBI): domain Bacteria; kingdom Pseudomonadati; phylum Pseudomonadota; class Gammaproteobacteria; order Alteromonadales; family Shewanellaceae; genus Shewanella; species Shewanella chilikensis. Next base: position 4,289,683 of record NZ_CP149966.1, read on the forward strand.
GCCTAGGTGGGAACACGAATAAATAACCGATAATTTTCCATTTGATTTAAAAGGAATAATATCCATACTGGCAGCACTCTAGGAGGGCTTATGGCAAATCAACGTAGGTGGGTTCGAGATGAACTACTGGTGGCTTTTTATCTTTATAGCCACACGCCCTTTGGCAGAATAAGCCAGCGTAATCCAGAAATAATCCAGATAGCCGAACTCATGCAAAGGTCAGCCTCATCGCTATCGATGAAAATGGCTAATATTGCCAGCTGTGACCCCAGCATCACCTCTACAGGTCGTAGCGGACTCCCTGGTGCTTCTAGAGCCGACAAAGCCATGTGGCAAGAGATGACCCAGGACTGGGAAACCTTCTATCTCAAAGCTTATGCTGCCCACCTGCAGTTAACACAATCCTCTGAGCCACAAAATGTAAAGTCCGCAGGGACTGACGATTTCCACGGTAGGGAAAGAGAGACGCTGACTAAGACCAGAGTCAGCCAACAAGTATTTAGAAGCTCGGTTTTGAGTGCCTATGATTTTCGCTGTTGCATAACAGGATTAGACATTCCAGAGTTACTGATTGCCAGCCATATAGTGCCTTGGAGCCAAGAGCCTAACCAACGTCTCAACCCCAGTAACGGCCTGTGTCTTTCCAGCTTGCATGACGCCGCTTTTGACAAAGGCTTGATCACCTTGAATTCCCATCTGGAGTTGCTGCTATCCCCTAAACTCCTGACGAAAAAAAATCGATATTTGAGTGACAGTTTTGAGCGCTTTGAAAATCAGCCGATTCGTCTACCAAACAAGTTTGCCCCGGCAGAAGAATATCTAGCCCTGCATCGCCAGCAGATTTTCCAGGCAATATCGTAAAGGAGACCTCTCACCGCCCCTTTTCAGAGACGGCGAGATGCTCAAACCAAGCACGCCTTTAGGGCCTCGCTCTGCTGCAATAAGCTGAGATAGAGGGTGAACTGGTTGGCGGCTCTGTCCAGGTTGTGACCTTCGCGATGGATATGAAAATACTTATCCCCCAACAGATAGTCGGTGAGGAAACGTACACCTATCATAAGACAGATCACCCGGGCACCCAGCCATAGACTCTGGCGCTCCAGTGGCGTCAACACCTCGCCCAGCTCTGCCAGGTAACCCCGACAGATGGCGGCAAACACTTCGGGCCTGACTCTGACCTTATCGAGTGCGGTGGAGTCTTCGGCCTCGGGCGAGCAGAAGGTGCGCACCATGTCGCCGAAGTCATACATCAGGAAACCCTTCATGCAGGTGTCGAGATCTATGATGGCCATGCTGGACATATCACGCTTGTCGAACAGCATGTTATTGATCTTGGTGTCGTTGTGGCAAATCCGCAGCGGCAAACCGGCACAGGTATCTTCAAGCTCCACAAGCAGCGATTGCTGGGACAAGGCCAACTCGGCCCACTGCCGACAGTGCTGCAGGCGCTCAAGCGGGTCCTCGGCAACCGCCTTGGAAAGTGCTTCGATTCTGCCTGGCAGATGATGAAACTTGGGGATCACATCTTCCAGTTCATGGGGGTCTACTTGGCTCAGGGCGCGGGCGAAATGGCCAAAGGCACGCGCCGCCTGTTCGGCCTCGGCCTCAGAGTGCACCACTTCGATGCTCTGACTGAAAGGCAGATAACTGATGGCGCGCCAGAACCCCTGTTCACCGAGATCCACCGCCAACTGCTGCTCGCGGGTCATCACAGGCCTTATCAGCTGCAGTTGATAGCCGCCTTGCGCAGCACACTGACTCAAATGCTCGCTGACCTTGGCTGCATTATTGACCAAGGCCTTGGGCGCACGGAATACCTGGGTGTTGATCTTTTGCAGCACAAGTTCATCATCGGTGCTGCGGATCAGAAAGGTGTCGTTGATATGACCATTACCCAGCGGGCTGATTTTGGCATTGTCAGGGATCCCGAAATGAGGCAGCACCTGCTGCCGAATAAGTTCAAGCACCCATTAACTCCTGTAATTGCTGTTTCACCCGGGCGGCATCCTGGGGATATGTCACTCCCAACCAGGCCTCGCGGGCGGTTTCCACCCTGACACTGCGGGTGGTAAGGATTTGCTGTTGTTGGCACGGCTCTGGATCTGGCTGCTCGATTGCATTTTGCACTATCGCAGGCAGATAACACTCGGCTTTAAGATCATCACCATGGGTTGCCAAAAAGCGTCTGAGCCCTTGTTCCAGTGCGGTAAATATATTCGCCGAAAAGCCCCAGCAGGTCATGGATACCAGGGCGTCGGCGGCTATCGGCCGGCGTTCGCCCTGAAGCTCTCCCTCAAGGCCATGGGTGCCTGGACGAATATCGAGCCACTCCTGCACCGAAGTCAGGTAACCCTTCCCATTGACCTCACACAGGCCACGATTCACCCCGCCATGCTCGGACAAGGTCAGTCCCAGCGGCCAGGCCACCATCATCCATTCATTGGGATATTGCCTAAGCCCTTCGGCCAACTGCACAAAGGCATGATCGCCATAATAATCATCTGCGGTGATCACTGCCATGGGGCCATCGACCAGATGCCTGGCACTCCAGAGGGCATGCGCCGTGCCCCAGGGTTTTTGCCTGTTACTGTGGCGCTTTGTGATATCCCCTGTCTGCCTTGCCGATACCGGCTGTGGCAGATCGTCCAGCGTCTGATAACAAAGATGCCACTCAAACCCGGAAGGCAGGAAGTCGCTTAACTGGCGACAGATCTCGCTTTCAAGCTCAGAACGGATAACCAGCACCGCACGGGCAAACCCGGCCTTGATGGCCGAGCGTAACGCCAATTGCAGCATGGTTTCCCCATTGGGCCCCAATGCCGCCAACTGTTTATCACCGCCAAAACGGCTTCCCAGCCCGGCGGCCATAATCACCAGAGTTAATTTTGTATCCATAAACTGTCGAATATGCCGCGAAGAAAGCCGAGCCGAAAGAAGCGAGGCAGTATAACAGAATCACAGCTCTGATGAATCAAAGCTGTGGTTAACCGTACGCCAATATACACCCTATTCAATAAACTGCCGAAAGGCCGGAACAGAACCCAATGCCGCCTGACTGCCCTTGAGGCTGAAGTCATAACCGCAGAGCTTAACCGAGCCCCGCCGCGCCATATCCTGAACAATCACCTGACTGTCCAGAGGGCTGAAGGCCGCTTCTACCTTGCCGTTATCGCCGATAACGACCGACATGGGACGGTAGCCAGTGCCATTGTTAAACACCAGCTCGGCGCAGCGGCGATCGCCCTTGGCGGTAGCCAGATCCCACAAGGGGCCTGGGGCGTCAGTATCGCCAAGCCAGCTCATACGCAGCAAGTCGCCATCAAGCGACAGGCTGAAGCTGTCCGGCAGGCGCACTGTCACCCTGTCGGAAGTTTCGGCCGCAATTTCAGTAGTCTCACGGCCTGATGCCTCATTAGGCTCAGCCTGAGGCCACAGCAGCCATATGATCAATCCCAAGCCAAGCAGCGCTGTGACCAGAGCGGCTATGGCAAAACCCTTACGCTGGGCGGCCGAAAAGCCGCCAAGCCGCTGCCAAAGTTGCATTACGGCATCGCGCCAGGAGAGCAGCAATACCGACAAGGAGCCAGTGCGGTCGATCTCATCATCAAACCCAGACTCAGCGCTATTGCCCTTATGCCGGGCTTGCTTATCTGTATGCCAACCAGGCTCTGTATTTATCTCGGAGGCATCGCCATCACTCGGCGCCGAGTCAAAATAACGGCTGCGGCCAGGTCCATAGGAGATGGCGTCATGACTGAGGTCATGGACGGCGTTATACTCAGCAGCGCCGCGCTCGGCAGCATACCCAGGCGCAAGTTCAGGTTCAAGAACTGAAGCGCCGCCCAGGGTTGGCTCGACCCGTCTTATCTTGTTTTTGCGCTCAGCGCTCAAAGGCACAGGGCCACAGTATCCCTGCACATAGTCTCGCTTGCTGCGGGCGCCGCGGCCGCGATTCCCTCCAGGCAACAGTGCCAAACCTGTATGCAGCGCCAAAGCCAGCACCAGGGCTCCTATCAGGTAACTGCCTTCCTGGCCGCTACCCAAGGTCAACAACAGAATAAGCCAAGGCAGCAGAGCTATCAGTGACAACCAGGGATTAAGGCCACCGTCACCCAGGCGACGACGACAACTGAGCAGTAATACCGGTGCCAGCAAAATCCCGGGTAACCAGATGAAACTACCGCCACCGGAAAGTAGCCCCAACACGAGTAGTAAAAAATAAACGGCGCCACTGATGGCCGCATGTCGCAGACCATTGTCGTAACCCTGAATACAGATGAGCGATTTATACAGCACAGAACCCCTTAAAAAATCGGCCGACTTATTGATGGCAGACTAACGAATTTGATGGCAATTGTCAGCGCCACTGGCATGGCAGCGTTGCCTGCCTATATAATAGCTGCCCTTAAGGAAGCTGCCTTGAACTCCTGTTCAATCCAGAATAACGGCAGACCAGAGTTCGTAGCTTCCCTCATTAATCACCGATTTTTTGCAACCAAAGACTTGGAACCCAAATATTATGAGCGCACGCGGAAACCTCTTTATTGTCTCGGCCCCCAGTGGAGCGGGCAAATCGTCACTGATTGCAGCCCTGCTGGCCAATAAACCGGCCGACAAACAAGTTTCCGTATCGCACACCACCCGCCAGCCCCGCCCGGGAGAGGTTAACGGCCAGCACTATCATTATGTGTCGGTGGAGGAGTTCAAGGCGCTGATTGCCGAAGAAGCCTTCTTCGAGTGGGCCGAAGTCTTCGGTAACTTTTATGGCACTTCCCGCAAGGTCATTGAAGAAACGCTTGAACGGGGCATAGATGTATTCCTGGATATCGACTGGCAGGGTGCCCAGCAAGTGAAGAAACTGATGCCCGAGGCCATCGGCATCTTTATTCTGCCACCGTCCCGCGAAGAGCTGGAGCGCCGTCTGACCGGTCGCGGTCAGGACAGCAGCGAAGTCATCGCCTCCCGCATGGCACAGGCAGTATCAGAAATGTCGCACTATAAAGAGTATGATTTCATCATAGTCAACGACGATTTTGAGACTGCACTGGGGGATCTGAGCGCAATCATTCGCTCACAACGCCTGACTCGTGCTAGTCAAATTAATACTCACAATGATATGCTTAAGGGTCTGTTGGCAGATTAATTGCCTTCGTGTACAATTTTGCGTCATTTTTTCCATTCAAATCACTGGAGTTTCAACACATGGCTCGCGTTACTGTAGAAGACGCCGTTAAACAAATCGGCAACCGTTTTGATATGATCATGGTTGCGGCGCGTCGTGCCCGTCAGATCGCCGTCCAGGGTAAAGATCCTTTGGTTGAAGAGCAAAACGACAAACCCACTGTTATCGCACTGCGCGAAATCGAACAGGGACTGGTTAACTCAGCGACTCTGGATGCCGATGAGCGTCAGAGCGTACGTGAGCGCGAAGCAGCTGAAATTGCTGCCGTGGCAGCGATTGCAGAAGGTAACTCTTCACTCTAAGGCATATTCTTAGGAGAACAGCCACTTGTATCTGTTTGAAGGTCTCAAGGAGTCTGCCGCCAGTTATCTGGAGCCGGAGCAGGTAGAATTACTCAAGCAGGCCTATCAGGTGGCGCGTGATGCCCATGAAGGGCAGATGCGCACCAGTGGCGAACCCTATATTACCCATCCGGTTGCGGTTGCCCGCATCCTGGCCGAAATGCGTCTCGACCATGAGACGCTGATGGCCGCCCTGCTGCACGACACCATAGAAGACACCCAAGTTACCCATCAGGATCTGGCCGAACTGTTCGGCACCTCGGTGGCGGAACTGGTGGAAGGTGTCTCCAAGCTCGACAAGATCAAATTCCGCGACAAGAAAGAGGCCCAGGCGGAAAACTTCCGCAAGATGATGATGGCCATGACCCAGGATATCCGGGTGATCCTCATCAAACTGGCCGACCGCACCCACAATATGCGCACCCTGGGCGCCCTGCGGCCGGACAAACGTCGCCGCATTGCCCGCGAAACCCTGGAAATTTACGCCCCCATCGCCAACCGTCTGGGTATTCACAATATCAAGACAGAGTTGGAAGATCTCGGCTTTCAGGCCTATTACCCCATGCGCTATCGGGTACTCAAAGAGGTGGTTCGTGCCGCCCGCGGTAACCGCAAGGAACTGATCCAGAGCATAGAAACCGCCATTCGTACCCGCCTGGAAGATGTGGGTATCAAGGGTAAGGTCAAGGGCAGGGAAAAGAACCTCTATTCCATCTACAACAAGATGCGCAGCAAAGAGCTGCAATTCCAGGAAGTGATGGATATCTATGCCTTCCGCCTGATAGTGGACTCCATAGACACCTGTTATCGGGTGCTCGGAGTGATGCACGGCCTCTACAAGCCGCGCCCGGGCAGATTTAAAGACTATATCGCCATTCCCAAGGCCAACGGCTATCAGTCGTTGCATACCTCGCTGTTTGGTCCCCATGCGGTACCGGTGGAAATTCAGATCCGTACCGAAGACATGGACCAGATGGCCGATAAAGGGGTTGCGGCACACTGGATGTACAAGAGTGGCCAGACCGGCGCCTCGGGTACCACTACCCAGCTGCGCGCCCGCAAATGGATGCAAAGCCTGCTGGAACTGCAGCAGAGTGCTTCCACCTCGTTTGAATTTGTTGAAAACGTCAAGACAGAGCTGTTCCCGGAAGAGATCTATGTATTCACTCCCGAGGGCCGCATTCTGGAACTGCCGGTAGGCGCCACCGCGGTGGACTTCGCCTATGAGGTGCACACAGATGTGGGCAACACCTGTGTCGGCGCCCGGGTCAACCGCCAGGCCTACCCCCTGAGTCAGCCACTGATTTCCGGGCAAACGGTCGAGATCATCACCGCCAAGGGCGCCCGCCCCAACGCCGCCTGGCTCAACTTCGTGGTTACCGGCAAGGCCCGCGCCAAAATCCGTCAGGTGCTCAAGAGCCTCAAGCAGGACGAAGCCAGCACCCTGGGTAGGCGTCTGCTGAACCATGCTCTGGGCGAAACCAAGCTGGAACAGATAGATCCGGCTCAGATAGACAAGGTAGTCAAAGACACCAAACACGCCGATCTGCAATCACTGCTGGCCGACATAGGTCTTGGCAATGCCATGAGCATAGTCATAGCCCAACGCCTCAAGGGCGACAAGATAGAGCCGCAGAAGCAGCATGATGAGCACAAGCTGATGCCGATCCGCGGCGCCGAAGGCATGTTGGTTACCTTCGCCAACTGCTGCCGCCCCATTCCTGGGGATGCCGTGATTGCTCACGTGAGCCCGGGCAAGGGCCTGGTGGTGCACATGGAAAACTGCGCCAATATCCGCGGCTATCAGGGCGAGCCGGACAAGTATATTCCGGTGCAATGGGATGCCGTCGATGGGGTCGAATTCCAGGCCAACCTGAGGGTCGAAATCGTCAACCATCAGGGCGCGTTGGCGAAGATCACCAATATCATTGCCGCCGAAGGCTCCAATATTCACAATCTCAGCACCGAAGAGCGCGATGGCCGCGTCTATCTGATCAACCTGCGCATCTCGGTTCGCGACCGGATCCACATGGCAAATGTTATGCGCCGAATCAGGGTACTGCCCGAGGTTCTGCGTACATCCCGTAACCGTTGATAACAGAAAAAAAGAGAGAGTGTTATGGCAGAGAAGACCATCATAGCAACAGACAAGGCTCCCGCCGCTATCGGCACCTACTCCCAGGCAGTCAAAGTGGGCAGCACAGTCTACCTATCCGGGCAGATCCCGCTGGACCCAGCCACCATGGCACTGGCCGGTGACGACTTTGAAACCCAGGTTGTACGGGTATTCGACAACCTCAAGGCCGTCTGTGAAGCCGCCGGCGGTTCCATGGCCGATATCGTCAAACTGAATATCTATATGCTGGATCTGGGCAACTTTGCTACGGTCAACGAAATCATGAGCCGTTACTTTAACCAGCCTTACCCGGCCCGCGCCGCCATCGGCGTGAAAGAGCTGCCAAAGGGTTCTTTGGTCGAGATGGACGGTGTGATGGAACTCTGAGTTCCCTCTCCAATACAGGGCGCTACGGCGCCCTTTTTCATATAGGATCCCCCGCCAATGAGCCCCGAACGCTTCGCTCGCATCAACCAAATGCTGGATATGCGCCAGCCGGATCTGAGCCTGATCCTGGACAGAGTCCACAAGAGCAACAATATTTCCGCCGCGCTGCGCAGTGCCGATGCTGTGGGTATCCACGAAATTCATGCAGTCTGGCCCGATGCCGATATGCGCCTGTCCGGTAATACTGCCTCCGGCAGTCAGCAGTGGGTCAAAACCATTAAACACTATGACTTTGCCTCGGCAGCCAAGGCCTGCAAGGCGCGCGGGATGCAGCTGGTCGCCACCCATTTCGGCCCTCAGTCCCGTGACTTTAGGGAGCTGGATTACCGCCGCCCCACCGCCTTTATTGTCGGCAATGAACGTGATGGTATCAGCGCCGAAGCCCTGGCCGCCGCCGACGAGCAGGTGGTGATCCCCATGGTCGGCATGGTGCAATCCCTCAATGTCTCGGTGGCGTCGGCGCTGCTATTGTATGAGGCGCAGCGTCAGCGGCAGGAGGCCGGGCTCTATGGCGCCCGCAAGCTGGACAATGCCTATTGCCAGACCATGTTGTTTGAGCAAGGCCACCCCATTTATGCCAAAGCCTGTCGGCGCAAAGGCATTCCCTACCCGGCCATAGACGCGCAGGGCCAGATAGTCGCCGCTGCCGACTGGTGGCAACGGATGCGAGAACCCGTCCAGGAACTGTGAAGCATTTCAAACAACCGATTAAATATTGCACCAGATCACAATTGTCGCCATACTGGTTTGGCCACTGCATAGCGAAACTAACAGATAATCAGATCGTTGCAGCCGCCGTGGGGGAAGCTGCAGCTACGCAGATAACAAGAACAGTAAAGGGGACACCCCATGGAAGCATCATTCAAGAGCCCAGTGGAAATGCTCGACCACTGGGTAGAGACTCAAGGCGATGAGATCTATCTCAGGCAGCCGATCAACGGCCAATATCAGGATCTGACCTGGCGTCAGGTACAGGCCAAGGTGCAACAACTCTGCGGCGGCCTGCGTCACTTGGGGCTGCAACCCGGCGACAAAATAGCCGTGCTGTCGAAAAACTGCGCCGAGTGGTTCATTACCGACCTGGCGCTGATGTACGGCGGCTATATCAGTGTGCCCATCTACCCCACGGCCAATGCCGATACCATACGCTACGTGCTGGAACACAGTGGCTGTAAGGCCATCATGCTGGGGAAGCTGGATCACTGGGCCGATCAGGAAGCCGGTGTCGGCGGTGATATTCTGCGCCTGGCGATGCCTTATGACACCATGCCGGCTCAATATCAATGGCAGCAGCTGTTGAATCTCGGTACACCTCTGGTGGATGCCCCTTATCCCGAGGCCGAGCAGGTGATGACGCTGATCTACACCTCAGGTTCCACCGGCAAGCCCAAGGGCGCCATCCAAACCTTCGGCAGCTACGGCTGGACCTGTAATGCCGTGGTGCGCGATCTCAAGACAGATGGAAAAGACAGACTGTTGTCCTACCTGCCGCTGGCCCATATCACAGAACGGGTGGCGATAGAGGGTTCCTCCTTCTATTCCGGCTCCTGCGTTGCCTTTGTCGAAAGCCTCGACAGCTTTGTTGCCGATGTGCAGCGAATGCGGCCAACCGTGTTCTTCTCGGTACCTCGGCTGTGGACCCTGTTCCAGAAGAACATTATCGATAAGGTCGGCTACGCCAGGCTCAATCTGCTGCTGAAGATCCCCCTCATCAGCCATCTGGTCAAACGCAAGATCCATAAAGGACTGGGGCTGGACAAGTGTCGTTTGCTCGGTTCAGGTTCGGCGCCCATTCCTCCGTCACTGGTGGAGTGGTATCACAGCATAGGTTTGGATATCTGCGAAGCCTGGGGCATGACGGAAAACTGCGCCTACTCAATCATCAACTTCCCCTTCGATGCCAGTAAGATAGGCACAGTCGGCAAGCCGGTGATCGGCTGCGAAGTCAAGCAGGCGGCCAATGGCGAACTGCTGGTGAAGAGCCCGGGATTGATGCGTGAATATTACAAGGCGCCGGAAGCCACAGCCGCCGCCTTCGATGAAGAGGGCTTCTTCCTCACCGGCGATCTCTGCGCCATAGATGCCGATGGTTGCGTCAGCATCACAGGCCGGGTCAAGGATAACTTCAAGACCGCCAAGGGCAAGTATGTGGCGCCAGTGCCAATTGAACGTAAGCTGGCGCAGGATCCCCATGTGGAGCTTATCTGTGTCATCGGCCTGGGACTGCCTCACCCTGTGGCTTTGGTGCAACTCTCTGAAGGGGCGGCGCTGCAAGCCAGAGAAGAGGTGCGCGCCTCGCTCAAGGCCACTGTGGATGCGGTTAACCCCAACCTGGAATCCCATGAAACCGTGGAAGCTGTTTTGGTGGTCAAGGAGCCCTGGACCATAGAAAACGATGTGCTGACTCCGACGCTGAAAATCAAGCGCCATGTGTTGGAGAACAGATACGCCAGCCGGATGGAAGACATCCGTGGCGCCAAGGTCGTCTGGGAAGACGAAATCTAAAGCCCTCATCCTGGTTTATCTGATCATCCCGGCTCCGGCCGGGATTTTTATGACATATTCTGTCAAAAAGGGGTTGCCTTCGGGAGGAAAAACCTTATGCTGGCAGCCCAAACACATTCATCGGTGCCGTTCTGCATGGCACCTTACTGACAGGAAAAGCGGTTTTCAATGTTGATTGCACTCTCTATTCTCGGCGGCTTCTTAATTTTGACTCTGGGAGCCGAAGCCTTGGTTCGCGGCGCCAGCGTCATCGCCCTGCGCCTGGGAATCGCCCCGCTGGTGATCGGCCTGACTATCGTCGCCTTCGGCACCAGCGCGCCCGAGCTGGCAGTGAGCGTTAAGTCAGCACTGGCCGGTAGCCCGGGCATTGCCCTGGGTAACGTAGTGGGCTCCAATATCGCCAATATCGGTCTGATCCTGGCGCTGACCGCACTGATCCGCCCGATAGGCGTTCAGACACAGATGGTAAGACGCGACATTCCGCTGATGATAGGCGCCTCTATTCTGATGTGGCTGCTGGTACTCGACGGTGAACTGAGCCTGATTGATGGCGCCGTGCTGACCAGCTTACTGGTAGGCTATCTGCTGCTCAGCTATTTCAGCAGCAAGGGCGAAGATACAGATGAACCTATTGAAGGCCCCAAAAACCCTCTGCTGTCGCTGCTGTTTATCATCGCCGGTATCGGCATGTTGGTGGGCGGCGGCATACTGTTTGTCGATGGTGCGGTCGAGTTGGCCCGTACCTTCGGCATCAGCGAAGTAGTGATCGGCCTGACCATTATTGCCATAGGCACCAGCATGCCGGAATTGGTGACCTCGATTCTGGCCGCACTCAAGGGCCAGAGCGATATCGCCATAGGGAATGTGGTTGGCTCCAACCTGTTCAACCTGCTGGGGATCCTCGGGGTCACGGCCCTGGTGCACCCCATCAGCTCTGCCGGCTTCAGCAGCCTGGACTTCAGCGTGATGCTAACCCTGGCATTGTTGGTGTTGCCCTTTGCCTGGAGCGGATTTCGTATCGGTCGTCGCGAAGGCGCCATATTATTGCTAGGTTACTGCGGCTATATGGGCTATCTGGTTACCCACGCCAGCGCCTGAATCTGAGTACGCCACTGACAATTGAATGCTTCTGAAAAGCTTTGTTGCCAAGCCGCAGTAGCATAAAAAATCCCGGGTTTTGACACCAAAAATGAATAATCAAAACCCGGGATATCATCAAGTTAAGGGGCAAAGCAGCCCAAGAGCGCTCAGGAGCGAGCCGCTACATAACTTTCCATTTCAGCTATGCTGACACTGGCAATGAATTGCTGATCCAGATAAAAGTCCACCATCTCCCCCTGCTTGCGCCCCAGCATTACCTGCTCGGAGCCATCTTCATAGCTCAATGTCATCGCCAGGGTATTGTCATCTATGGCTGAGATGCTGGCACGGCTCAGTTTGACCGGGGCAGTGGTCAGATCCTTATCCAGTTTATGATTGATCTTGAAAACGGCATCGGCCGGCATATCCACCAAAGCCGGAGACTTGCCGGTAATAGGGTTCTTGCCTGTCCAAAACTCAATACTGTTGAAAATAAACAGATCGGCGGCGGCAGTAATACCATAGACAGGCGCCAGCAGCACGTACAAACCGGCGCGGCCGTAACGGTTATCCACCGCACTCAAATTGCCTTTGGTCAACATGCCTGAAAGCCCCATCTGCCCCATACAACCCGCCAGTTGCGAGCAGAGCAACAGAGTGACTCCCAGACCGACTTTACTCAACTTCATCAATATCTCCCCAAATAGAGTTTACGCATATGTTATTGGCGCGCGGATTCTACTCAGGTTAATCAATTTAACTATGCAGGGGCTCACAACTTGAGGTTAGTTTTTTGGAGAGTAAGTTACCCGGCTGTTAGATGTTTTTCACTGGGGAAAAATCAGTAAGGCACTGGTTGTAAAGGCGTTCAAACAAACACAACTCCCTTACCTTGTGCAGTGACCTGTATCCTGAGCTCCCGGGCCTCAGTCGCAGGGGTTTAGGAAACCAAGGCCGACTATCAATCGCTGTTGCCAAAACAGGCAAAAACCGGTTCCCTTCTGCGAATATCGGGAGTGAAGCGCTGTCCCATCCTAAAATGGGTTAGCTTTTTAGCGTCAACACGCCCGATAAATTTCACTGTTATATTTCCATTAATGCCGGTTCACTTGAATTTATTAAGCCAAAGTCGCTCGGTCCGAAAGCGTGGCATCTCGGGGTTCACCGCTGAGGCTAAAAGCTTTACCATGACTCGGCGACCAGCAAAGGCTTGTTATCCGAAGGCTGTTGTTTGGACGAGAAGAATCAGGGATCCGGTTAGTCTAAGTTAAGGAGAATAATCAATGCGTTGCAGACATTGCGGCTCAGACAGTATCAGACATTTCAAAGCCATTCATGCCGAAGGAACAACAGAAGTTTCAGTCCGCGCTTCGGCCAAACCCGTGTGGAACAACCAACCCTTCTCAGTGCATGGAAAACAAAAACTCAAGGGTAGCGCCCAACTGCAAACCGAACTGGCCAAGCGCTGCTCGCCGCCATCTGCCCCTCAGCCCTTGGTGCTATTTCTGGCGGCTTTCCCCGGACTACTCTTGGGCGGCTACCTAGGGTTTCAGGCAGGCAGCAACTGGAGCAGTTTTTGGCTGGGAGTGCTGTGCTTTTTTGTCTCCTGCTTTACTCTGATCCTGAGCGCCGATTGGCTGTGGAAGAACTACTTGGGAGGGCGAAAGTCGATGCAGCAATACCAGGCGGCGCTGAATCAATGGCAGAACTCCTGGTACTGTGGCAAGTGTGCCAAAGTCAGTATTTTTTAAACCTTCTTGCCTCTTTGCCGTCACTCATCAGGCCTTGGGAATAACCATGAATCACATCTCAGACATTCAGCAACTGGAAAGCCAACTGCGTAGCGCCATGTTGAATTCGGATATCAATTTGCTGGATAGACTGTTGTCGCCTCAACTGATATTCACCAATCACCTGGGGCAAGTGCTCGGCAAAGCAGAGGATCTGCATGCCCACAGCTTAGGCCTGCTCAATATCACTCGGATAGACACCCTGGCCGAAGAGATACGGCTGCATCAGGAGACTGCGATAGTATCGGCAGAGGTGAATATTCAGGGCAGCTATGCCAAAACGCCGACCAACGGCCGTTTTCGCTTTACCCGGGTTTGGCTGCACAGGACAAGCGGCTGGCAACTGATAGCGGCTCACTCGAACCTGCTGGCTTAAGCACTGGGTTTTACGACAAATTACTGATTTCATGGTGACCATTTTATGACCAAAAACCCACAGCAGGCCAGGCTCTGCCAATATCAGCAGCATATGCTGATGACAGAGCTCAAAGCCGAGCCGGGCAAATTGAAACTCATCTGGCGCAGCAGGCAAACGCAACTGAAATACGCGCTTTGGGGACTACTGGCGATGCTTGCCGGAATGCTGGGAGTACTGGTGTTGGACCCCGCCAGACAGGACACTTGGTTTACGGCTGCCATCATAGCCATAGTGCTGGGGCTCAGCGGCATCATCATGGGCCTGAACCTCTACCGCCTGCTCAAACCCGTTACCCTGGATCTGCAACAGGGCTGCTTCTTCCGAGGCAGAAAAAGCAAGCCGCTCAGTCAACTCTGCCGCATAGAGGTGCAACGCAATACCCATAACGAAAGATCCAGAAGTCACATGCTTGAACACCTGACTGACGAAGAGCTCATAAGTGTCAGCGTGGTACTCTGTTTTGCTGAGCGTGAGCGACTCGGTTTTGGCCTGTTCAAACCCCAAAAGCAGGCCACAGACAAGGCCAGAGCCTACGCACAAACACTCGCCGAACTGATAGGCTTTAACGGTGAAATAACCGTTAGCCAGGGTTCAGGCCTGGGCCGTTAAGTTACGCTACTCTTTTGCCAAGCCTGCCGAATCCAAGATGCAAGTTGTTAACTTAATCTTATGGTTATGTAGATATATTTATTCTCATTAAAACAAATAATTAGGGAATTAGATTTGCACTCGGAGGATGGCAGCGTTAAGGTATCGCGGCAAATCATAACTACCAAGAAGGAACCATGATCGACAGTAAGCAGCGATATTTTGCCGAGCAAGATATCAAAGCCCCCGCCACCCCTCTTCCCAAACACGCCTTGTTCAATACCCTAAGCGACCTGATAGTCGCGCTCTGTTTTCTACTGGGCAGCTTCTTTTTTCTCACCGATGTTCACACCCTTATCGGCGCCTGGCTGTTTGTCATCGGCAGTGTTCAGCTACTGATAAAGCCCCTGTTCACCCTGCTCAACTGGCGGCGCCGGTAGAATAATCCGCCCCTAGGGCTTTTGCCGTACCTTCATCACATCCCAGCAGAAGCCCTGCCGCCATTGCGCCACACTTTACCCAGCCGATAAAAGCAACGCATTGCCAAGGGCTATTTCTCTGATAGTATATGTATAAATTCACAGTAATCCGGTGCTAAAGGTTTGCAGAGACTGGATCTTATTGCTATCACCGAGCTGAAAGGCGTAGCCGCTAAAATGGCTGAGAAACTGCACAAGCTCGGAATCAACACGGTACAGGATCTGCTGTTCCACCTGCCGCTGCGCTACGAAGACAGAACCCGCATCTACCCCATAGCCAGCCTCACTCCCGGCAGCTACGGCACCATAGAAGCCGAAATTCAGTCCAGCCAGATCATCAATGGCCGCAAGCGCATGTTGATCTGCAATGTCCGTGATGACAGCGGTACCATGACCCTGAGGTTCTTCAATTTCTCTGCCGCCCAGCGCAATGCCATGCAACAAGGGCTGACCATTAGAGCCTACGGCGAAGTGCGCCGAGGTAATCATCAGGCCGAGATCATTCATCCGGATTACAAGATACTCAAGGGCGACGAACCGCCTAACCTCAGCGAAACCCTGACGCCCATCTACCCCACCACTGAAGGACTCAAACAGGCCAGCTGGATGAAATTGACCGAGCAGGCTCTAAGCCTGCTGCAGGAGGACGGACTGCAAGAGTTGCTGCCCGAGGCGCTGCGCCCCAATCAGCAAAGCCTGGCTCAGGCGGTGCGCACCCTGCATAGGCCCCCGGCGGATGTCGATATCTACCGTCTGGAACAGGGGCAACACCCGGCGCAGCAACGCCTGGTGCAGGAAGAACTGCTGGCGCATAACCTGTCTATGCTCAAGCTCAGAGAGCGCAGCAATCATGACAAAGCCGTGCCTTTGCCCGCCACCGGCGCCTTGCTCAATCCCTTCCTCGCCGCCTTGCCCTTTAAACCTACGGGGGCGCAGCAGCGAGTGGTGGCAGATATCGGCCGCGATATTGAAAAGCCGCAACCCATGATGCGCCTGGTTCAAGGCGATGTCGGCTCGGGCAAGACCCTAGTCGCCGCCATGGCCGCGCTGCAGGCGATAGAAAACGGTTATCAGGTGGCCATGATGGCGCCCACTGAGCTGTTGGCCGAGCAACATGCTATTAATTTCAGTCAATGGCTGGAGCCATTGGGGCTCAAAGTCGGCTGGCTGGCGGGCAAGCTCAAGGGCAAGGCCAGGGCCCAGTCGCTGGAGGATATCGCCTCCGGCAGTGCCCACATGGTGATAGGCACCCACGCCATCTTTCAAGAGCAGGTACAGTTTCACAAACTGGCATTGATCATCATAGATGAGCAACACAGATTCGGCGTACATCAACGCCTGGGGCTGAGAGAGAAAGGCATCAGCCAGGGCTTTCACCCCCACCAGTTGATCATGACGGCGACCCCTATCCCCCGCACCCTGGCGATGACCGCCTATGCGGACCTGGATACCTCCATCATTGACGAGTTGCCGCCTGGGCGTACCCCGGTCACCACAGTGGCCATCAGTGACAGTCGGCGTCAGGAGGTGATCGACAGGGTGCGTCAGGCGGCGCTCAATGACGGTCGCCAGGCCTACTGGGTCTGCACCCTTATCGAAGAATCCGAAGTGCTCGAATGCCAGGCGGCCGAAGACACCTGCGAAGAACTGCGTGCCGCCCTGCCGGAGCTGAGCATAGGCCTGGTACATGGCCGTATGAAGAGCGCCGAAAAACAACAAGTCATGGATAGCTTCAAACGCGGCGAACTCAAGTTGTTGGTGGCCACCACTGTCATTGAAGTGGGGGTCGATGTGCCCAACGCCAGTCTGATGATCATCGAGAACCCGGAGCGGCTGGGGCTGGCGCAGTTGCACCAGTTGCGCGGCCGGGTCGGTCGTGGCGCCGTGGCCAGCCACTGCGTCCTGCTGTACAAGGCGCCGTTGTCACACACGGCCACCAAACGGCTTGGAGTATTGCGCCAGAGCAACGACGGCTTTGTCATTGCCCAAAAAGATCTGGAAATCCGCGGCCCCGGTGAAGTGTTGGGCACCCGCCAAACAGGTATAGCCGATATGAAGGTGGCCGATCTGGTACGGGATCAGGCGCTTATTCCCCACATCCAGAAACTGGCCCGTCATGTAATGAGCCAGGCACCGGAGAATGTCGATGCCATCATTCAGCGCTGGCTGGGCGACCGGCAGCAGTATGTTCAGGCCTAGTGCGCAAAAAACGTCACAAAAGTGCCGAGAGTTCAGCCGGAGTTCAAGTCGGCCACCACAGGATCTGCTCTACTGGCACTATTTCACAAATAAATCTTACTGCTGAATGGTCGAACGCTGGACAAGATGGCCAATATTTGCAGAATGGGAGAAGCGCTGCCTCACAGGTATCAATGAAAGGAAATCCAATGCAAGTTAATCAAGAAGATAGAATCGCGCCGCAGGAAAAATCCTCTGGCAACAGTGGCATTGCTATCATCCTACTGGTGTTGGTATTGCTGATTGCAGGAGGAGCCTACTACTATTTCAGCGGTGAGCAAGAGCCGCAGCAAGCAGCAGAGCCCACCCAGGTTGAACTTCCCGAACCCGCGCCCAGCGAACCGCTGCCAACCCAAGTTCAGGTGCCAGAACCTGAAACCATGCCCGAGCCAGAACCTGAAGTGGTTCAGCCCGAAGTTGAGCCGGAACAACCTCTGCCTTCACTGTCCGAAAGTGATGAATATGTTCATGAAAAAGCCGTGGCCATGGCCGATGGTATGAAGATAGAGCCGCTGCTGGTTGAACAAGATCTGGTACGCCAGTTCGTGGTGTTTGTCGATAACCTGGCCCAAGGTGAATTAGCCCGTAAAACCAGTCCGATGAAAGGCCCGAGCGACACCTTCACTGTATCTGAAATTGCCAACAAGACCTATCTGGATCCGGATAGCTATCACAGATACGACCTTTACGCCGACTTCCTCACCGGCCTCAATGACGAGCAGTTGCTCAGCACCTACCGTCAATTGTCGCCACTGCTGGAGCAGGCCTTCGATGAGCTGGGTTACCCCAACCTCAAATTCGATGAGCGGATGCAACAAGCCATCAAGGTGCTGTTGGCCACCCCTGTGATAGAAGATCCTATCGAGCTGTATGCTATCAGTGTGAACTACAAGTTTGTCGATCCCAAACTGGAAGCCCTGCCCAACGCGCAGAAAATGCTGGTACGTATGGGGCCCGACAACACCCGTAAGATCAAAACGGCACTGCGACGACTACAGAGCCAATTGAGCAACTAAGCAGCATCTGAATCACCCGGCAGTCGCCGGGTGATTCCCTTGTTAGTGAAAAGTTGTAACTGATCTTTAGCTGTAACCTAAACCCCTTCTTAAAACCCGTACTTTCAGTGTAGAATATGGCCCTTTGTACCGGTGTTTCAGAGGGAAAGGACAATCGGTACGGCGGTCGCATTCCGACCCGACAGATTCACTCCCTCACGCCCCGTAAGGGATGGCAATAAAGATCTGTGTCAGAGGCAAAGCAGTGCAACTAGCGTTCAGTATTCTCTCCTGGGGAGCCTGGTCTCCGGAGTATCAACAGCAGCAAGATTGGCAGCAGTGGCAGAGCAGCAACTGCGCCCTTGATGACAGCGATCGCCTTGCCCCCAAGTTACCCCAAGTTGCCGCCATGCAGCGGCGCCGTTTCAGCCGCCTGAGCAAGATGATGCTGGAAGCCGCCTTCCAGGCCGAGCCTCCCGGCCAATGCCGCAGCGTATTTGCCTCGCGCCATGGCGAACTCAATCGCACCATAGAACTGCTGCAGGATATTATCGTCAGGCAGCCTCTCTCCCCCATGGGTTTCAGTCAATCAGTTCACAACACCGCCAGCGGCCTGTTTGGCATAGTCACGGGTAATACTGGCGCTTCCACTTCTGTGGCTGCGGGCACAGATACCCTGTCCCAGGCCATGTTGGAAGCCTGGGCCCAATTAGCCGAAGACCCCAGCCCCCTGCTATTGGTGTTCGGCGATGACCCTGTGCCGCCCGTCTATGATGAATTTACCCAAGAGATGGAGCTGCCACTGGCCTTATCGCTATTATTGGCTCCGGCCGATGTTTCCGGGATTGCCAGAGTCACCTTGAGTCAGCAGACCGGCGCCGGGCAGCCGCTAAGCTTTGGCGCCCTGCTGCAGGCACTGGCAAACGGCACGGCAATCCAGGGGCAACTGGCCCATTGGCATTGGCAGCTGGAACCTTCACGGGAGCCGTTATGACAGCCCCGGCAACCGGTATCGGCTATTTTCCCCGTTGGCTCGCCGGCATCAGCTGTTATATCGCCTTCGGCCTCGGCGGCTTGCTGAGCTCCTTGACCATTTTACCTGTGCTGAGATTCTGGCCCGGCGAGCGCGATGTGCGCATTCAAAGAGTACAAAAAGCGGTGCACTACATGTTCCGCGGCTTTGTGCATATGCTGACCTGGGCCGGTGTGGTCAGGGTCAGCACAGTCAATCTGCAGCGATTACAGCAGGCCAAGGGCATGGTGGTGATTGCCAATCACCCCACCCTCATAGATGTGGTGGTGTTAATCAGCCTGATGCCCAATGCCGGCTGCATTGTAAAACAGGGACTGTGGCGTAACCCCTTTCTGCGCGGAGTCGTCTCCGCCGCCGGTTATATTCCCAATCGCGGCGCCGAGCTGCTGCTACAGGACTGCCGTGAAGTGTTGGCCAGAGGCACCAATCTGATCATCTTTCCCGAGGGCACCCGCACGGTAAAAGGCACAGTGATCAACCCCTTTGCCCGCGGTTCGGCCAATATCGCCCTGCGCACCGGGGCCGATATTCTGCCAGTGGTACTCAGGGTGGTTCATCCCGGACTCACCAAACAGGATCCCTGGTACGAAATCCCGAGACGCACCATACAGATGCAAGTGGAAACCGGGGCAAGCATAGCGCATCTGAGGTATGATGCCGAAAGCGGTGGCGATGCCCGGATGGCACGCCAACTCACCAGAGATCTGGAAACCTATTACAAACAACAATTAGATATAAATTATGAGCTTACATAACGAAATTAAACAGCTAATCATAGATTGCCTCGATCTTGAGGATATCAGTATCGACGATATAGATACCGAGGCACCGCTGTTCGGTGAGGGGTTGGGACTGGATTCCATCGATGCACTTGAGCTGGGCTTGGCGATCAAGAAGCAGTTCGACGTCAAGATCGAAGCCAACTCAGAGGCAACCAAGGCCCACTTTTACAGTGTTGCCAGCCTTGCCGCGTTTATCGAATCCCAGCGCGCGTAGGAGGTGCTCATGCAAAGCCGTGAACAGATATTGGAAATGCTGAGCAAGATCCTGGTCGATGAGTTTGAAGTGGATGCCGAGGCGATAACCCCTGAGGCTTCCCTCTATGAAGAGCTGGATCTGGACAGCATAGATGCGGTGGATCTGGTGATCAAACTGCAACAGCTGACCGGCAAAAAGATCCAGCCCGATGAATTCAAGTCGGTACGGACGGTCAACGACGTGGTTAACGCCATCGAGGGACTGGTTAAAGACTGATGCGTGCCCTGGCTCAGACAGTCACGGCCCTGTTGCTGCTGGGATATCCCCTGGCGGTATATCTGGGGCTGAACTATCTGCCGGGCAATGGCCTGGCACTCTTGCTGGCGGCCTTGCTCGGTGCCAGGTTGCTGCTGGGGAAGCAAAAGCTCAAGGCGCTGGCCGCTCCGGTCGTTCTGGGGTTACTGCTGGCGCTCGGCAGCTTGCTTGCCAAGCGTCAGGACTGGCTGCTGTACTACCCTGTGCTGGTCAATGCCTGCATGCTGGTGCTGTTTGCCTCTTCGCTGCTTAAAGGTCCCAGCATAGTGGAACGTCTGGCCAGGTTGGCCGAGCCGGATCTGCCCGAGGAAGCCAGGCCCTACCTGGTAAGGGTCACACAACTCTGGTGCGGTCTGTTTGTCTTCAACGGCGGCATGGCGGCTTATACGGCGCTGTTTACCAGCCTGGAGACCTGGACCCTGTACAACGGCCTGATAGCCTATCTGCTGATGGGGCTGCTCGGTGGCGGAGAATGGCTCTATCGCCACTTTTGTCTGAAGCGATCATAAAGGGACAGTTATGACAGAGTTATTGAAAACCTGGCTTACCCAAGGCCCAGCAGGGCAACAACTGATCAGTTTTAACCACCATGACATAGTCACGGGTTCACTGTTCGCCACCCAGGTCTATCATCTGCATCAGCGCCTGCGAGCCCGGCCGGAAAAGCGTTGGTTACTGGCCTGCGACAGCAGCGATCTGTTCGCCGTTGGCCTCTGCGCCGCCCTGTTGTCGGGCAAGCAGATCATACTGCCGGCCAACACTCAGCCGGGTACTCTCAGCGAACTGACCCAGGAGTTTGATGCCATAGTGTCAGACCGCCCCCTGTGTGAGGGCAAGATCTGGCTCGAGCTGAAAAAAGAGCTGTCACTGCCCCACTCGCCCTGGCCGCAGATGGCCGAGGGGGATGAGTTCGGCGAACTGCTGCTGTTCACCTCAGGCTCCAGCGGCCAACCCAAGGCGGTTCGCAAGCGTCTGCAGCAACTGGATGCCGAAGTCAGTGTGTTGGAGCAGACCTTCGCCGCTCACCTGCCACACTGCAGCGTGATTGCCACCGTCAGCCACCAGCATATCTATGGCTTGCTGTTTAAGATTCTCTGGCCACTGGCGGCCAGTCGCCCCTTCCTCAGCGATCTGGTGGAATACCCGGAAACCCTGAGTTATTACACCGCCCTATTTCCCAACCTGTGCCTAATCAGCAGCCCGGCGCAGCTGTCGAGGCTGCCGGATGCGCTGGAGCATGAGCGCCAGTTGCACACTCCCAGCCTGATCTTCAGCTCCGGCGGGCCCCTGAGCCTGGAAGCCGCCCAAGGGGTCAAGCGCTGCTACGGTAGCCTGCCAATCGAGGTCTACGGCAGCACGGAAACCGGCGGCATAGGTTATCGGCGCCAACAGAGCAGCGACACGCCCTGGCAGGCCTTTGCCCCCATGGAACTGAGCAATGACAGCGACGGCGCTTTGCTGCTGCGCTCGCCCTATCTCGAAGACGACGGCCAGTACCGCTGTGAAGACAAGGTTCGGCTGCTGGGCGAAGGCCAATTCTGCCTCGAAGGCCGCTTGGACCGCATCGTCAAGATAGAGGAAAAGCGCCTGTCTCTGGTGCAGATGGAAACCTTGCTCAACGCCCATCCCTGGGTGACCCAATCGCATCTGGTGCTGCTGGAAAACCCCAGAGTACAACTGGGCGCGGCGGTAGAGCTTTCCGCCGCCGGTAAGGCACAGCTGGAAGCCGAGGGTAAACTCAGCATCAACAACGCCCTCAAGGCCCATCTGCTGAGCCAATTTGAACGTGTGACTCTGCCAAGGCGCTGGCGCTATCCACAGCAGCTGCCACTCAACGCCCAGGGCAAGTTGCTCAAAAACGATATTCTTGAGCTGTTTGATCATGATTAAGTCTGTTCTTCCGCCCATTGTTCAACACCGGCATCAGGACAATGAAGCCAGTTGGCGCCTGAGCATTCCGGCCGAGCTGCCTATGTTTGCCGGCCACTTTCCCGGCCAGCCGGTATTGCCCGGCGTGACTCAACTGGACTGGGCCGTGCGTCTCGGCAGCCAGGCATTCGGCTATGATGCCGAAGTCGCGGTACTCGAGGTGCTCAAGTTTCAGCAACTGCTGTTGCCGAATATGCAAGTCACCCTCAGCATCAGCAATAACCCCGCCAAGGGTAAACTGAGCTTCAGCTACAGCAACGGCGAACAGAAGTTCGGCTCGGGTCGTATTGCCTTCAAGACAGAGGCCAAGCAATGAAGCTGGCGCTGATCATCCCCAATTACAACCACAGGGGCCATATCGCTGCGACGCTGGAAGCCCTCAAACCGCTGGGGCTGCCCTGCTTTTTGATCAACGACGGCAGCGACGATGAGACCCGCTATCTGTTGCAACAGTTGGCCGAACAACACAGCGACTGGGTCAGCCTGCTGCATCACCCTTATAACCGCGGCAAGGGCGCCGCCGTGATGACAGGCCTGCGCGCCGCTTGGGCTGCGGGTTTTTCCCACGGCCTACAGGTGGACGCCGACGGCCAACATAATCTGGAAGATATTCCGGCGCTAATCGCCAGGGCGCAGCTCAACCCCAAGGCGCTGATCTCCGGCCTGCCGCAATATGATGATTCCGTGCCCAAGGGTCGGCTCTACGGCCGTTACCTGACCCATTTTTGGGTCTGGGTCGAGACCCTGAGCCTGGATATCCGCGATTCCATGTGCGGCTTTCGAGTCTATCCACTGGCGGCCACCGAAGCCCTGCTTCGCAGCGAAGCCCTCGGCGAGCGGATGGACTTTGATATCGAAGTCATGGTGCGTCTCTACTGGCGCGGTGTTGCCATAGAACATATTCCCACCAAGGTGATCTACCCGGAAGACGGCAGCAGCCATTTTCAGGGGCTGGCCGACAATGTGCGGATCAGCAAGCTGCACAGCAGGCTGTTTTTCTCCATGCTGTGGCGCAAGCTCAAGGGGCAGAAACTGGGGCCAACCCAAGCGGCACAAGACAACCCCCAAGACGCTCATTGGTCCAACGTCAAGGAGCGGGGCAGCTACTGGGGTATCAAGCTGCTGGCCGAAAGCTATCGTTTCGGCGGCCACTGGCTGGCACGGGCGATCATGTACCCGGTGATCTGCTATTTCTTTATCACAGGGCGACAGGCCCGCGAGGCGTCACAAGCGTTTCTAAAACGGGTACAGGCACTGGAGCCACAGCACCCGAGCCTCGGTCAGCCGGTGACTTGGCGCGACAGCCTGCGCCACTTCTTCGCCTTCGGCAATGCCGCGCTGGATCGCATCGATGCCTGGTGCGATCGCATTCGCTTGCAGCAGGTGGAGTTCAGCGACCGTCAACAGTTGGCCGAGCAGTTACAAAGCGGCCAGGGAGCCGTGTTGCTGGTGTCCCACCTTGGCAATATCGAGCTATGCCGCGCCATCTCCATTCACCAGCGCAAGGTGAAGGTCAATGTGATGGTGATGACCCGCAATGCCGAAAACTTCAACCGGGTGCTCAAGCAGCTGAACCCGGACAGTGAACTCAACTTACTTCAGGTCACCGAACTCAACCCGGCCACCTCCATGTTGTTGCAAAGCAAGGTCGAGGCCGGTGAATTGGTGGTGATTGCCGCCGATCGCACCTCCAGCCACAGCCCGGGTCGTACGGTAAAAGTGCCATTCCTCGGCGAGATGGCGCCCTTCCCCCAGGGCCCCTTTATTCTGGCCGGTCTGCTGGACTGCCCCATCTACACCATGTTCTGCCTGCGGGAGCAGCAGGGCTATAAAGTCTGGCTCGAGCCCTTCGAGCAGAGCCTCAAAGGCCCGAGAGCCGAGCGGCAGCAGCGACTGCAACAGGCAGCAGGCCTCTATGCCCAGCGACTGGAACATTTTGCCCGCAAGGCACCACTGCAGTGGTTTAACTTTTTCGATTTTTGGCGGCAGGACCAAGTTGCTGACCGCCCCAAGGACAATTCATGAGCGCAACAGTTAAGGCCACCAAGACGGTCGGCTTCGGCCAAACATCACTGACACTGGAACAGGTGGTCGCCATCGCCAAAGGAGCGCCGGTGACCCTCAACGCCAGTGCCGAGTACCGTGACTATATCCAGCGCGGCGCCCGCTTTATCGACAGCCTGCTCCATGAAGAAGGCGTGGTCTATGGGGTCACCACAGGCTATGGCGATTCCTGTACCGTCAATGTCGGCCCGGAGCTGGTACACGAGTTGCCGCTGCATCTGTCGCGCTTTCATGGTTGCGGCATGGGCAAGGTGCTGGAGATCCCCCAGGCCAGAGCCGTGATGGCCTGTCGCCTCAACTCACTGGCCGTGGGTAAGTCCGGTGTCAGCTATGAGCTGCTGGAGCGTATAGCCCTGCTGCTGAACCTCAACATAGTGCCAGTGATCCCGGAGGAAGGCTCTGTGGGTGCCAGCGGCGATCTCACGCCACTGTCTTATCTGGCCGCCGTACTGGTTGGCGAGCGGGAGGTCTTCTATCAAGGACAGCGCCGCGCCACCAGCGAGGTCTACGCCGAACTTGGGGTCAGCGCCCTCAAGCTCAGGCCCAAAGAGGGCCTGGCACTGATGAACGGCACCGCCGTGATGACGGCGCTGGCTTGTCTGGCCTATGACAGGGCCGAGTACCTGAGCCGCCTGTGCGCCCGCATTACCGCCATGGCCTCACTGACACTCAAGGGCAACTCCAACCATTTCGACGAGATACTGTTTGCCGCCAAACCGCACCCGGGGCAGAACCAGGTCGCGGCCTGGATCCGTGAAGACCTCAACCACCACGAGCACCCACGCAATTCTGACCGACTGCAGGACAGATATTCGATTCGCTGCGCGCCGCACATTATCGGGGTCTTGGCCGATGCCCTGCCCTTTATGCGCCAGTTTATCGAGACCGAACTCAACAGCGCCAACGACAACCCGATAGTCGACGGCGAGGGGGAACATATTCTCCACGGTGGCCACTTCTATGGCGGCCATATCGCCTTTGCCATGGACAGCCTCAAGAATGCGGTGGCCAATCTGGCGGATCTGCTGGACAGGCAGATGGCTCTGGTGATGGATCCCAAATTCAACAACGGCCTACCGGCCAACCTGTCGGCCAGCCAGGGCGAGCGCAGCCCCATCAACCACGGTTTCAAGGCAGTGCAGATAGGTTGCTCGGCCTGGACCGCCGAGGCACTGAAACACACTATGCCCGCCAGCGTGTTCTCGCGCTCTACCGAGTGTCACAACCAGGACAAGGTCAGCATGGGCACCATTGCCGCCCGTGACGCCCTGCGGGTGCTGGAACTGACCGAGCAGGTGGCCGCTGCCGCACTGCTGGCCATGAGTCAGGGGATCCGCCTGCGCCTGCTCGCCGGTGAACTGGAACGTGAGTCGCTGACCGAGTCAGTAGCTACCACCCTGGCGCAGCTGGAAGCCGACTTTGAACTCTTGATTGAAGACAGGCCGCTGGAAGCCTTGTTGCGGCAAACCCTGGCCAAGATCCAAGCCGGGGAGTGGGAGGTGTGCCGATGAAAGCCATCCTCAGCACTGAAATAGAGCTGGAGATCCCCTTCCACGATGTCGACTCCATGGGCATTACCTGGCACGGCAACTATCTGCGTTATTTTGAGATAGCCCGCTGCAAGCTGCTGGACAGGTTCGACTACGGCTACAGCCGAATGCAGGAGTCAGGTTACGCCTGGCCGATAGTGGATCTGCAGCTGAAATACGTCAAACCCAGCCGTTTCGAGCAGAAGATCCGGGTGAGTGCCGCCTTGGTTGAGTGGGAAAATCGACTGAAGATTAACTACCAGATTTGCGACGCCGCCAGCGGTGAGCGCCTCACCAAGGGCTACACCATACAGGCCGCAGTGGATATGCAGACTCAGGAACTGTGCTTGGTGACCCCGCCGGTGTTCCGTGAGCGCCTGGCGCCCTTCATCGCGGCCGCCGAGGCCAAACCATGAACCCCTCAGCTTTCGGCTTTCGGCTCACTCGGCAGCTCGCCCTACTGCTTGGGCTGTTGGGACTGTTTTGGTTTGGCGCCGCTTGCAGCAACATGGCTTTAGGGGAAGTGGCGCCAGCCACTATGGCATTAGGAGAAGTGGCGCCAGCCACTATGGTATTGGGAGAAATGGCGCCGGATAACACTCAGACAGAGCCGGTGGCAGTGTTGGCCGCCGAAGCCAAGGGGAAAATCAGGCCGGAGGCGCAGGCATTCGATAAACTCTTTGCCAAGGCGGCCACAGAGCAGGCTCTGCAACAGTTAAGCACTAAGATGGCCCTCAGCGACAGCAGCCGAGGCAAGTTTAAGCAGGTGCGCTGGCTCAGGGTGCTGAAACAACCACTTCGCAGCAGCGGCGAATTTCTGTTTCAGCGAGAACTGGGCATGCTCTGGCAACAGCAGACTCCCTTTGGCAACCTCTTGCTGCTGAAACAGGGCGAGCTTATCCAGCAGGACAGCCAGGGCAAACTCAGTGTCACCAAGGCCGATGCCGGCCCGGCGGCCGTGGCTGAAATGCTGCCGCGCATGATGCAATCCCTGCTCTCCGGTGATATTCAGGCATTGAGCCAGGGGTTTGAACTCTATCTGCTCAATGACCAAGCGGGTCATTGGCAACTGGGACTCAAAGCCAAGGAGCAGACAATGGCGGCTCTGCTGCCGCAAATGGTGCTCGAAGGCAATCAGGATCTCGAATCTCTGACCCTGCTGGCCAAGAACGGCGATATCAGCCAGATATTCTTCTCTGAACTGGATAAATCCCCACTCAATGACAGCGAGCGCGCTCGCTTCTTTCCCGAGGTGGCCCCCTGATGTCGCCTAGCCCTGAACCCGCTCGTCCCAGGCTCTCGGCGCCGGTTGGCCTGCTGTTGTGGCTGGGGCTGCTGACGCTGCTCATTCTGCTTGGCGTCTGGCAGTGGCAACAGGGCGGCCGTATTCAGAGCGACATTCTCGCCATGCTGCCCAAGGAGCAGGAAGATCCGCTCGCCGAAGCGGCGCTGAAACGCATGGAGCAGAAGCTCGGCAATCAAGTGTATATCGGCCTGATTGCCAAGGATAAGCCTCAGGCGATCAACGCCGGCAAACAGCTACTGAGTGCGCTGAAAAAGGAGCAAAACGCCTTTAAGAGAGTGCGCAGCGCCGAGGCCAACAGCTTCAGCGCCCTGGGGCGTTTCTATTTCCCCTACCGCATGGGGCTGCTCAGTGACAGCCAGAGGCAGCAACTCGCTAGCGGTGAATTAACCCCTTTGATTCAAAACGCGCAGCAACAGCTCTACAGCGCCTTTGGCGCCGCAGGCAGCGACCTGATTGCCGAAGATCCGCTGTTGCTGTTCCCCGACTGGCTCAAGTCGCTGGCCGAGGGCCGCAGTCTCATCCAGGCAGATGGCATACTGTTGGCGCCAACGCCGCAAGGCCAGTATGCAGCCATAGTGATGGCCGAGGGCATAGGCAGCGCCTTTAACCCGCAGCAACAGGCAATCCAGCTCAAGGCGCTGGAGCAGGCCTTGGCGCCTCTGCCGCAAGATACTCGAGTGCTCAAGGCCGGCGCCCTGTTTCATGCCGCGGCCGCCACAGAATCGGCCAAGAGCGAGATCAACCGTATCGGATTAGTGTCCCTGCTTGGAGTGATCCTGCTGGTGCTGCTGGCGTTTCGCTCCTTGATGCCGCTGACGGTGGCACTGCTCACCCTGGGCAGCGGATTCCTGGCGGCGACGGTCATTACCCTGACACTGTTTGGCGAACTGCATCTGCTGACTCTGGTGTTCGGCACCAGCCTTATCGGTATCGCCATCGACTACAGCTTTCACTTCTACTGCGAGCGCTTGCAACATCCCAAGGCTTCTCCCAGGCAGGTGATTGGCCTGATATTTCCGGCCGTGACCCTGGCCTTGATCACCAGTGTCGGCGCCTATCTTGGCATAGGCCTGGCACCTTTTCCCGGCATGCAACAGGTGGCCGTATTCTGTGCCAGCGGGCTGATTTTCACCTGGCTGACACTGCTGCTGGCGTATCCGGCCATAGCCGCCAGCCCCTTGCTTGCAGGAGATAGCCGCCTGGCGCTGGCTGGCCGCTTGCTGAGTCTCTGGCAAGCTCTCTGTCGGCGCAGCAGTCTGTTAATCCTAGTGCCACTGGGGTTACTGCTGCTGTTTGGCGGCATTAACCTCAAGGCCAACGATGATATCCGCGCGCTGCAGAGCAGCCCACCAGCGGTCAGCGAGCCGGAAAATGCTCTCAGGCAACTGCTGAGTGGCGGCACTGACAATCAGTTCCTGCTGGTCCGGGGTGACAGCGCCGAGGAGATGCTGCAGCATCTCGAACAGCTGGCGCCCGGGCTCGAGCGTTTGATTGCTGAAGGCAAACTCGGCAACAGCGTGAATATCGCCCGCTATTTGCCGAGCATCAAACGCCAGCAGCAAGATCATCAGTTGCAGGGGCTTATCTATCGCCAAACAAATACAGTTTTGGACACCCTAGGGCTGAATGCCGAGTTGGCCGGGCCGCTCTCGAGGCAATGGGCCGAATTCCAACCACTCTCGGCCACAGACTGGCTCGCCAGTGAAGGGGCTAAATCCTCAGGGCTGAGTGACCTCTACCTCGCCCCCACTGACGGAATAACGGCTCACGCCGCCATAGTGCTGCTCGGCGGGATCTACGATCTCGACGCCCTCAAGCAGCTGGCAAGCAGCAACCCGGGCGTGCAGTTGGTCGACAAGGTCGCCGATATCTCGGCACTGATGGCCAAATACCGTCAATTGACCCTGATGATGCTGGCGCTGGCACTGATGTTGGCGGCGGTGATTTTCAGCTGGCGCTTTGGTTTGCGCCGCGGCCTGTGGGTGGCGCTGGTGCCAACGCTGGCGGCGATTCTGACTCTGGGCGCCCTTGGCTGGCTCGGCAGCGGCTTGACCCTGTTTCATGCCCTGGCATTGGTGTTGGTGTTCGGCATAGGCGTGGACTACAGCCTGTTTTTTGCCGAAGCCAAACAGCATCCCAGTGGCGTGATGTTGGCGGTGCTGATGTCTGCCGCCTCCACCCTGCTGGCCTTTGGCCTGCTGGCTTTGAGTGACACCTATGCCATTGCCGCCTTTGGCATAACCCTGGCGCTAGGCATAGGTTTTACCCTGTTACTCGCTCCCCTAACCTCAACTCTTACAAGGAATGCAAAGTGAATACTGCCAATGCCGTGGAACAAGTCGATGTAGTAATTATCGGTGCCGGGCCATCCGGCTCGGTCGCGGCCAGCCTGCTGAAACAACAAGGAGTAGATGCCCTGGTGCTGGAGCGGGCCCAATTTCCACGCTTTTCCATCGGAGAGAGCCTGCTGCCCTGCTGCATGACAGTGCTGGAGCAGGCTGGGATGACAGAAGCCGTAGCCGAGGCCGGGTTTCAGTTTAAAAACGGCGCCGCCTTTCGGCGCAACGGCCGCTACACCACCTTTGATTTCAGTGACAAGTTTACCCCGGGCCCCGGCACCACCTTTCAGGTTCCCCGAGGCCAGTTCGACAAACTGCTGGCCGACACCGCCAGTACCCAAGGGGTAGAGATACGTTATGGCCAGACGGTCACCGCGGTAGATCTCAGCGCAGAACCACGGCTGACAGTGGCTGACGAAAATGGACAAGTCTATTCAGTGCAGGCCAAATATCTGCTGGATGCGAGCGGCTTTGGCCGGGTACTGCCAAGATTGCTGCAGCTGGAATGCCCCTCCAGCCTGCCGGCCCGCTCGGCCATCTTTACCCATATTGAGGACAATATCAGCGACCCGGAGTTTGACCGCAACAAGATCCTTATCAGCGTGCATCCGCGCAACAAGGATATCTGGTATTGGTTGATCCCCTTCAGTAACGGCACCTGTTCGCTGGGGGTGGTGGCCGAACCGCACCTGCTGGCAAGACTCGAAGGCAGCCTGGAGCAGCAACTGCGCACCATAGTCAATGAAGAGCCAGGGCTGGAAGCGCTGCTTAAAGACGCCAGAGTGATCCGCGACTGCGCCACCTTGAAGGGCTATTCGGCCAATGTCAGCACCCTGGCCAGCGACAAGTTTGCCCTGCTGGGCAATGCCGGTGAGTTTCTCGACCCGGTATTCTCCTCCGGGGTGACCATAGCCATGCACTCGGCCAGTCTGGCCTGCGACTGTCTGGTACGCCAGCTCAAGGGGGAAGCGGTAGACTGGCAGCAGGATTATGCCGAGCCCTTGATGCTGGGGGTCAACACCTTCCGCACCTATGTGGAAGCCTGGTATGACGGCAGATTCCAGGAGGTGATCTTCTTTGAAGACGCCAACCCCAAAATAAAACAGATGATCTGCTCTATCCTGGCGGGCTACGCCTGGGACAGCAACAACCCCTTTGTCAGTGAATCCCGGCGCAGATTGGATCTGGTGGTGAACCTCTGCCGCGACGCTGTCGAGGAAGCCTTATGACAGCCGCTGTCACCCGCTTGCTGCTGCTTGCCACTGTGCTGGTTGGCCTGGGCGGCTGCAGCCAAATATTGTATCGCCAAACCTGCGTTGCCCTGGCAAAGGATGTCAGTTATTGTCTGGCGCCGCTGCCGCTGAACCAGGCCGCGCCCAAGGGACAAACCTCTGATACCCAGGCTGCCAATGGCTCAAAGCAGCCAGATGAGCCCCAGGGCAATGGCTCGGTTCAAGCTCAACCTTTGGAGCAAACGCTCAGTCTCAGCCAGCAGGTGCGGCTGCAACGAGGGGAGCAGAGCCATGAGCTTATCAGCCAACTGGAACTGCAGCCGCAGCAGATGACAGTGGTGGGGCTGGCACCTCTGGGCCAAGCACTGTTTACCTTGATCTACGATGGACATACACTGACCAGCGAGCAGAGTGTGCTGCTCGGCAATGAGTTTAAAGCAGAATATCTGCTGGCCTTGTTGCAGCTCATCTATTGGCCGGAGGAAAAGCTGAACGCTTATCTGGATGGCGCCAGGGTGAAACTGGAAGATTGCGCCGCCGTCCTGTGCCGGGTATTGCTGAGCAATGACAATCGCGAGCTGATGCGGATAAGTTACTCCAGCCCCGACATCTGGCATGCGGAAGTGGCCATGAACATGCCGCAGGCCGATTTAAAACTGAACATTAAGCCCCTGTAATGAATACAGGGCCGGATCCCAAAACAGAGATATGACACCTACAGCCATAAATCATGCAGGTTTTTGTACCCCTCTCGGCAACCGGGCCGACGAGGTGCTTAACGCCTTGCTCGCCGGTGACAGCCGCGGCATGGTCAGCCGCGACAACCTGTTGTTTGAACGGCCGGCCATAGTCGGGGTAGTGAACACCGAGTTACCTGCCATTCCCGCCGAGTTTGCCGACTATGACTGTCGTAACAACGCCCTGTTGCTGTGCGCCGCGCTGCAAATTACCCCGGCGGTGGAAGCCGCCAAGGCCAAATATGGCAAGGAGCGCATCGCAGTTGTCATAGGCACCAGCACCTCAGGGATCTCCAAGGGCGAAGAGGCACTGGAGTACCGCAATCGCCACGGCCACTTCCCCTCTGATTACCACTATTTTCAGCAGGAGCTGGGGGGCACCAGTCGCTTCCTGCAAGCCTGGTTCAAGCTGAGCGGCCCCTGTTACACACTGTCGACGGCCTGCTCCTCCAGCGCCAAGGTGTTTGCCGCCGGTAAACGGCTGTTGCATGCCGGACTGTGCGACATGGTGATAGTCGGCGGGGTCGACAGCCTGTGCCAATTGACCCTAAACGGCTTCGATGCGCTTGAGTCTGTCTCCAAGGGGCACTGCAATCCATTCAGCGCCAACCGCGACGGCATCAATATAGGTGAAGGCGCGGCGCTGTTTACCCTGGAGAGAGGAAGCGGCCAGGTGCTGCTGTCCGGTGTCGGCGAGTCGGCCGATGCCCACCATATCTCGGCGCCCCATCCCGAAGGCAGCGGCGCAATTGCCGCCATGGAGATGGCCCTCAAGCAAGCGGAGCTGACGCCTGATGACATCGACTATGTCAATCTGCACGGCACTGCCACCCCCAAGAATGACGCCATGGAAAGCCGCGCCATGCACTCGGTATTTGCCGAAGCGTTGCCGCCTTGCAGTTCCACCAAGCCCTTGACCGGCCACGCACTGGGCGCCGCCGGGGCATTGGAAGCGGTATTCTGCTGGCTGCTGTTGTCGCCCCTCAACCCTGATGGGCTACTGCCGCCGCATCTGTGGGACGGTGAGCAGGATGGCAAGGATCCCGCACTGCCGCTGGTCAAACAGGGCAGCCGCCACTCTCTGAATCACCTGATGAGTAACTCCTTCGCCTTTGGCGGCAGCAATGCCAGCCTGATCTTCAGCCGTGGAGCCCCTGAATGACCCAGACTTTAGCCGAGCGTGATATCGCCGATTTTCTGCCCCACAGGGCGCCCATGATATTGATAGACGCCGTGGTCGAGCACAGCCAAGACAGGCTGCTGACCAAGGTGAAGATTAGTGAGCAGAGCCCCTATTTCGATGACGCCCGGGCTCTGGTGCCCAATTATGTCGGCATAGAATATATGGCCCAGAGCATAGCGGCACTGGCCGGAGTGGAAGCCGAGGCCCGCGGTGATATTATCCGGGTCGGTTTTTTGCTGGGCAGCCGTAAGCTCAGCATGCACACCCCGGGATTCCTGCCCGGACGCGAATACCTGACCCAGGTGCAGCGCCTCTATCAGGAAGACACGGGACTGGCAGTGTTCGACTGCCGCATCTTTGATGGCGACACAGAGATCGCCAGCGCCAATGTAAACGTTTTTCAGCCCCAGGACACCCAGGCCTATATTGCCGGTAGTCTGGAGGCGATGCAGGGAGATTCCGCATGACACAGAGAGTTTTGGTCACAGGTTCCAGCCGCGGCATAGGCAAGGCTATCGCCCTGCGCCTGGCGCAATCCGGCTTTGATATCGCCCTGCACTTTCATGCCAATCAAGCCGCCGCCGAGGCCAGCGCCGCCGAAATCCAAGCCTTGGGCGTCAAGGTCAGCCTGCTGCAGTTCGATGTCGCCGAGCGCCAGACCTGCCGCCAAGTCATTGAGGCCGACATAGAAGCCAACGGTGCCTATCACGGCCTGGTTCTCAATGCCGGAATCGCCCGCGATACGGCTTTCCCGGCGATGACAGAGGCCGAGTGGGACTGTGTCATCCACACCAATCTCGATGGTTTCTACAATGTGATCCATCCGGCGCTGATGCCGATGATCCAACGGCGCAAGGGCGGCCGCATCATTACTCTGTCTTCGGTTTCCGGTTTGGCCGGCAACCGTGGCCAGGTGAACTACAGCGCCTCCAAGGCCGGCATCATAGGCGCCACCAAGGCGCTGGCACTGGAGCTGGCCAAACGTAAGATCACGGTCAACTGCATCGCTCCCGGGATTATCGAAACCGAAATGGTCGATGCCTTCAGCCCCGAACTGGTACAGCAACTGGTGCCGTTGCGGCGCATGGGTCAGCCTGAAGAGATAGCGGCCCTGGCCAACTTCCTGCTGTCTGACGAAGCCGGTTATATCACCCGCCAGGTGATCTCGGTCAACGGAGGCATGCTATGAGCCGCAGGGTGGTTATTACCGGCATGGGCGGCATTTCCGCCCTGGGCCAGGATTGGGACAGCGTCAAGGCCAGGCTGCAAGCAGGCCAAAATGCCGTGGTTCGCATGGATGAATGGGACAGGTTCGACGGCCTGCATACCCGTCTGGCGGCGCCGGTCAACGACTTCAGCACTCCGGCGCACTATTCGCGCAAGAAGATCCGCTCCATGGGCCGGGTGTCTCTGATGGCCACCCGCGCCAGTGAAATGGCGCTGGAGGATGCCGGCCTGTTGCATGATCCTCTGATAGCCTCAGGCGCCATGGGCATAGCCTACGGCTCTTCCACCGGCAGTACAGATCCCATCACCGCCTTTGGCGACATGCTCAAACACGGCGATATGAGCGGCGTCACCGCCACCAGCTATATCCGCATGATGGCCCATACCACGGCGGTCAATGTCGGGGTATTTTTCGGCCTCAAGGGGCGGGTATTAACCACCAGCAGCGCCTGCACGTCCGGCAGCCAGGGCATTGGTTATGCCTATGAAGCCATCAAGTATGGCCAGCAGGATTTGATGCTGGCGGGTGGCGGCGAAGAACTCTGCCCCACAGAAGCGGTCGTGTTCGACACCCTGTTTGCCACCAGTACCCGCAACGACACTCCTGAATTGACCCCCAGGCCGTTCGATCGCGACCGGGACGGTCTGGTGATAGGCGAAGGCGCCTGCACCCTGGTGCTCGAAGAGCTGGAGCATGCCAAGGCCAGAGGCGCGCGCATCTACGCCGAAGTGCTGGGTTTTGGTACCAACTCAGACGGCCTGCATGTGACGCAACCGAACGCCGACACCATGGAAAAGGCGATTCGGCTGGCACTCAAAGACGCCAATATAGCGCCGCAGCAGATAGGCTATGTCAACGCCCACGGTACGGCCACCGACCGCGGTGATGCCGCCGAGAGCCGGGCTACCGCCGCAGTATTTGGCGAGCAGATGCCGATTTCATCGCTGAAGAGCTATACCGGCCATACCCTGGGCGCTTGCGGCGCGCTGGAGGCCTGGTGGAGCATTATGATGATGCGTGATGGCTGGTTTGCACCCACAATCAACCTGGAGAATGTCGCCGAGGATTGCGCCGAGCTGGATTATATTCGCGCCGAAGGCCGGGCACTGGATACCGACCTGGTGATGAGCAATAACTTTGCCTTTGGCGGCATCAATACTTCGTTGATCTTCCGCCGCTGGCAGGACTGAGCTTAGCCCCTGGAAGCACTAGAAACCAGAGGAAACCCTAGAAAACCAGAGGAAGCCCAAGAAAGCTTTAGCGGGATAAATCGGCACTGCTGGCCTCTTTTCAGGCCGCCTTGTCGTCGCGGCAGCGCCCCGTGATATCCAGGATCTGTGTAGTCGAAGCCGCCAAGGCTTCGACGCAGTGGTCGTCCAGTTTGCCGGCGGCCAATTGGCTGAGCACCGGGCTGTCGGACATGGGATATTCATAGCCCACTATGGCCTGGCCCCGGTGAATGCTGTTGATAAAGGTTTTTAGCAGCCCGGTCGACTCGTGATACAGGGCGCAGGCGATACGATCCACCCAAGGGTAGCTGAGCTGTAGATGTTCGTGAATGCGCTCCAGGCGCTCAGAAGCGTTGCGGCCCTGCAACCAGAGGGATGATGGCATATTCTTGTCCATACACTATTTTCAAATCATTTCCTTTTCCAAAGGATAGAACAAAAAACAGCCCTGACGAGAAAACGACCAGCATTCAGGCCATTGCATTTTTAACTTCATAAGATTAATCTTATTAAAAAATTTCTAATTGATAGAGAGTCTGAAAATGCAAACCAATGTCACGCCACAAGATGGCCGCCTGAACCCAGAGCAATGCCATGAGATGATCGCCAAGGGAGTTCGGGTACTGGATGTCCGCTCGGCCGTCGAATACGCCGAAGGGCACCTGCCACAGGCGGTGAATGTGCCGCTGGATACCCTGGATACCTGGCTCAAGCAACAACCGAATAAGCAGGAACCCTTTGTGCTCTATTGCGGCGCCGGCATGCGCGCCCAGAAGGGCTGCGACATTCTGCGGGCTAACGGCTTTGATTGCGTACTCAACGGCGGCGCCTTCAAGGAGCTGGTCTGCGGCCAGCCTGAGTAACCAAAATGACAAGCAAGCCCGGGCGATTTCAGATAAGCCAACATCGCGGTCAAGCCTCTGCGCGGGTGCGTTATCGCGAACAGTGGCCCGCCGAAGGGGTTAATGCCGCTTGTCCCCTTTGCAGCAAAGCGCTCGAGCCGGACAAGCCGTCACAAAAAAGCCCCGGGGAGCCACCTCCGGGGCAGTAGAACCAAATCAGTCAAGCAACTGGCGTTCAGATTGATGGTGGAAGAGATGTTTGCCTCAGGCAGAGATGGCCGCCAGCGAAGATTTGGCTGCTGAAATACCTTTGGCGTTGGCGTCCGGGCCCATGTTCAGCGCTTCACCGTAGACGGTTTCCACTTCGGTAATTCCAATAAAGCCCAGCACGGTTTTCAGATAAGGCACCACATGGTCTGTGGTCGAGTCTTTATGGACCCCACCTCGGGTAGTGATCACTACCGCGCGCTTACCAGTGATAAGACCCACAGGGCCATTTTCTGTGTAACTGAAACTCACACCGGCGCGGGCAATCAGGTCAATCCAGTTTTTCAACTGGGTCGGAATACCAAAGTTATACATGGGCGCAGCTATTACTAGTGTGTCGTGATCTTTCAGTTCCTGGATCAGCTCATCAGACAAGGCCAACGCCTGTTGCTGGCGCTCGCTCAGCTGTTCGCCGCCGCGCAGGCCGGTGGCAATTTCACCGTCCAGTACCGGCAGCGGCTCGGCCGCCAGATCCCTGACTGTGATGCTGGAACCCTGCTCCTGCCAATGCTTGACCAGGTGGTCGACCAAGAGACCGGACTGAGAGTAACCACCCAGGATGCTGGATTTCAAAACTAATACTTTGCTCATGATATTGCTCCGCTTCGATTCAGGAATTTGTTTGAGTCAGAGCTTTTGCTCCAATCTATGCTGAGCAGTTTACTGATGGATAAAATAGAAAAAAAGCGGAGAAAATTTGATATTAAATTCGATTTTTTAGAAAGGAAAGGTTGTTATCCAGGGCTTACAAGGTTAAAACCGAACCTGTAAGCCTAGGTAATCCCAGCTAGGACAGGGTCGCCTCTTGCTTGGGCTGGCTGACGTAAACCCCCAAGAAAGAAGCACAGCAAAGGCCGTGACTCCAGAGTTCCACCTCCTGCCTGACTTTGACCCTGCGCCCTTCACTCAAAGGCGTCAGTGACACGCCCGGCCAGCTGACTCTGGCCTCGATCAACTCACCGGGATTGGCAGTCACCGGCGCCCGATAACGGATCTCGGCCTGGGCCAGCACTATATCACCACTCACTCCGGCCCGCTGCTGTTGCAGCCAGAGCATGCCCCAGCCACACAGAGTGCACAGGGTATAGATACTGCCGGCAAACATGGTCTGATGCAGATTGATGTTGGGCGGTAGCGGTGCACCGACACGAAATTCTGTGCCATCAAAAGCCAGTGGCCGGATCCCCATAAAGGCACTGACGGGGATGGTGCCATGCCAGGTGTTTTCCAATTGCTTAAGCAGTGATGGCTCAGACATATCAAACACTCAGATTAAAGGTCACTGGCCCGTCGTTCAGCAGTTCCACCTGCATATCGGCAGCGAAGCGGCCGGTTTCTGTGGTCACCCCCTTGCTGCGACAAAATGCCACAAAGGCTTCATAGAGCTCTTCGGCCTGAGCCGGACTGGCACCACCCGAGAAACTGGGACGCAGACCGCGGCTGGTATCGGCCGCCAGGGTAAATTGCGACACCACCAACAACTGCCCGCCGACCTGAGTCAGATTGAGGTTCATCTTGCCGTTGTCATCGCTGAACACCCGGTAATTCATCACCTTGGTGGCCAGCTTTTCCATCGCCGCCATATCATCCTGGCGTTCAACGCCCAACAACACCAACAAACCTTTATCTATAGCGCCGGTCACTTCATCGGCAACCGTTACCTTGGCACGGCTGACTCTCTGTATCAGGGCGATCAATCCTGACTCCTTAATTCTGTTTCACAAGAGGCCGCAGTGTCGCCCATAGCACACAGGGCTGCAACCACGGCGTGACGCATTTTATCATCCACCAGCGAGTGATGACCTCCGGCCACCAGCTGCAACTCGGCCGGGCGGGTCTGGCGGGCAAGCTGAGCCTGCAGCAAGTGAGTTGGACAGACCCAGTCGTTTTCCCCCTGCAGCAAGCGGGTATGTTTCGGCCAGTTATTGAGCCCTGCATCAAGCAAACTCATGGCTTCGAAATAGTGATGGCGGGCATAGTGAAGTTCGATTCTGGCCATATTGCTGTCCCTAGGCGCCCTTGGCGGTGGCAACAGCACCCCGGGTAAAGACAGATGTTGCTCCCAGCGCAGCCAACTGCGGACATAATCCTGGGCATTGAGGCAAGTAAATCCCTTGGCATAGCTTTCCAGCAGCGCCGCAGTGCTGCGCTCACTCCTGGATAGCCAGCGGGAAAAACCATGATAGTCCACCGGGAAACGGCTGGCGGCGCCAGCAGCACCATAGAGCCAATCGCGGCCCTCGGCAGAGGGGATAAAGCTGCCCCAATATGTCTGGGCTATGACTCGCTCAGGGAATAAACCGCCGTACACCAACCCCAAGGTTGCCCCGAATGAGCCCCCTGCCAGACACCAGCGCGGCAACCGCAGCGCCTTCCTGACCGACTCGAGATCATCGAGCAGGCCCTGGAAATGATTCTGCGCCAGGCCTTTCTCGGAGCGCGATAAGCCGGCGCCCCTCTGATCCAGAAACAATAAACGAAAGCGGCGCAGATCAAACAGCGCCAACTCTTCAAGGTTGCAACCGGCGCCGGGCCCGCCGTGCAGATACAGCAGCGGGATGCCTTCCGGGTTGCCGAATTGCGCCAGATACAGGCGGTGGCCGCCACCCACCTCCAGCCAGTCGCGGGCAAACGGATTATGCCGATCCGGGGTCATCATCCAGCGGCTCCAATGGGGCGTCACCATCGAGGAATTCCGGCAAAGAAGCGGTGATCTCGGCTCCCATCAGGACAATCATCCAGGACAGATAGACCCAGACAAACAGTATCGGAATCGTCGCTAAGGCGCCGTAAATCGCCTCGTAGCTGGGGAAGTGAGTCACATACAGGGCAAAACCTTTCTTGCCCGCCTCAAACAGCAAGGCAGCCACTATGGCCCCGAGCAGGGCATGCAGCAGCTTCACCTTTTGATTGGGCACCACAGTGTAAAGCAGCAGGAAGGCCGCAACAGAAAACAGAAACGGCAGACGCGCGACAAAGAAGGTACCTACACCATAAGTATCGGCTTCGTTGAATATTTTCAGCGATACCAAGTAGGAAGTGGCCGCCAGGCTGGCCCCCATCAGTACGGGTCCCAGCGTCAGGATCATCCAGTACATGGAAAAAGACACAACAGTCTGGCGTTTTTCTTTGGTGCGCCAGATATAGTTAAGCGCCTTGTCGATGGCGGAGATCAGCAAAATGGCCACCACCACCAGGGCGCCGATACCGACGGCCGTGCCCTTGGAGGCGTTGCCGACAAACTCGTTGATATAGACCTGAACCGTATCGCCTGCGGCCGGCAGAAAGTTTTGATAAATAAAGTTTTCTATCAGTTGCCGCACCCCCTTGAAGACAGGGAAAGCCGACAGCATAGACATGGTAACGGCCACCATGGGCACCAGCGACAATAGGGTCACATAGGCCAGATGACCGGCTCGAATATTGATTTGATCGTCCTGCAATCTCTGTTTCAGGTGCAGCAGGAAGTGCCAGCAGCCTTTCATAAACAAACTGAAATTGCGGGTATCTATCTTGTTGCTCACGGTTTTCTCTTGATCCTCTGGGTCTAGTGTCGCTATCTTCGTACAATAATGCCCGGATTACAAAGTGTGATGCTGCCACTGCAGCAGGGCAAAGGAAGCCGGGAATGACGCCAGCGCTATGCATAGGCATGCGCCGAGGCCCGTCGTTCAGCGCTTCTTCCACAATTTAAAGGAGAGAGTTAATGTCACAACAAGGATCGGCGGGCAATGTGATTGCCGCGCTGGCAAGCGTATTTTTCCCGGGTTTGGGGCAGTTGGTTCAGGGGCGGATCCTGGCCGCACTGATCTTCTTTTTGGTAACAGTCACAGGTTACGCCCTCTGGTGGTTGGTAGTTCCTGCTATCATAGGTGCCATCGCCCATCTCTGGTGCATCATAGATGCCGCCAAATACAAAGCATAAATAGACAAAAGAGAAAGCTTATGAACAAGATCCTCACCACCGCCCTGGTCAGCCTGGGATTGCTGCTGGGTGGTTGCCAGAGTGCCTATTACGGTGCCATGGAAAAGGTTGGCTATCACAAACGTGACATCATGGTTGACCGGGTCAAAGACGCCAAAGAATCGCAACAGGAAGCGCAGGAGCAGTTCAGTTCGGCACTGGAAGAGATGCAGGCGCTGCTGAACCATGATGGCGGCGATCTGGAAAAGGCTTACAACAAGGCCAAAGACGAATATGAGTCGGCCCAGGAAGCCGCCGACGATGTCAGCAACCGCATCAACAAGGTGGAAGATGTGGCCGAAGCCCTGTTCGACGAGTGGCAAGGGGAAATCGGTGAGATCAGCAAGGCCAGCCTGCGCAGTAAGAGCCAGGCCAAGCTGAAAGAAACCCGCCGCTCCTACGAGCAACTGATCCGCAGCATGCGCCGTGCCGAAAGCAAGATGCCTCCTATCCTGACCTCAATGAAAGACAACATGCTCTACCTCAAGCACAACCTCAACGCCCAGACCATAGGGGCAATCAAGGGTGAGTTTGCCAGTCTGCAGAGCGATATCTCCGGCCTTATCAAAGAGATGAATAAATCCATCGATGAGTCCAACCGCTTTATCGCAGCAATGGAGTCGGGTAACTGACCGCCAAACCATAGAGATAGCCCCGCACCGCGGGGCTTTTTTTCAGCTGTGAGCCAGTGCACGAATTTCTCCATCTGCGAATGTAAACTTGGATCTGCTGCACACTTCCTTTTTTGACTCAAGAACTTGTGCCCTGATTTGAGTTCACAATAGGCAGTCCTTTGATGCTGGCCTATATTCTCATGACACTGACCGAATCGCTCACCCTCATGCTGGCACTCCTCTATGGTGTCAGCCAACTCTGGTGGAGCGGCCGCCGTTTCGGCGCCGGCCTCACTTTGCTGCTGATTTTAACCGCGCTGCTGATTAGCAGCAGCCCCATGTTGCTGCTGGCCACACTGACAGCCGTTGGTAGCCTGGCATTGCTGCAGCAACTGCGCCCCGGCTTGCTGCAATCCGAGCCCAGGATCAATAACCTGCGCAGCGGCTGCCAGCACCTGTTGGCGCTGTCCCTGTTTCTGGTCGCGATTCAGTACACCATCAACAGCCTGATGCTCAAGGCCGGAGTCACGCCCTGGATTGGACGCCCGGATGTGGTGGATGCGTTTCTGCCTATTGCCGGCGGTATAGAGCTCAAGGCGATAGCCACTCTGGGACTCTGGGATCAAACCCACCCGGCGGCGGCCGTGATGCTGGCAGTGGTGTTGTTGACCGGACTGCTGTGCAAGCGGGCCTTCTGTGGCTGGGCCTGCCCGCTGGGATTGGCCGGAGAGTACCTCTATCGCCTGCGTAAACGCTTTATCAAGCGCGAATTTATGCCGCCTGCCTGGCTCGACTGGCCACTGCGTATGCTCAAGTATCTGCTGTTGGCGGCGCTGCTCTACATAGTGTTGGGCATGCCGTCTATGGGGATCCCCGGCTACCTGGAGAGTAATTATCACAAGATAGCCGATCTCAAGATGGCGCTGTTTTTCATCACTCCGGGACTCATCACCCTGGCCTGCTTTGGCCTGATCCTTGCCATTGTCGCCTGGCGCCGTCAGGGATTTTGCCGTTACCTCTGCCCCTATGGCGCCCTGCTGGGACTGCTGAGTTTTCTCAGCCCGCTGAAAATCCGCCGCGCCCCTGAGCATTGCCTGATAGAGTCCAAGGGGATGAAATGCGACAAGTGCACCCGCGCCTGTCCGGCCGGCATCATAGTGCATACCAAAAATACAGTGCACAGCGATGAATGCCAGGCCTGCATGCGCTGCGTGGCCGCCTGTCCCAAGAAAGCGGCGCTGGGGTTCGGCCTTAGCCGCAATCATTTCTGGTCGGCCAAGTCGGTAATGCTGCTGGTACTCGGACTGCTGTTCCTGCTGCCCTTGATAGCCTACACCTCGGGCTTCTGGGAAAGCCAAACGCCGGATGCGGTTCGGATGCAACTGCTGCAGATGATCGACTATGTAGGTCACTAAACTTAACCACTCAGGCTCGCCGACAGGCGCAATGTAGATCAGATAAGGATCGGTTGACCGATCCTTCTGATGAGAGACAATCGGAAACCTGTTTGTAGGTTTCCGATTTTTTATGTCTATTCAAAACTGCTTTGCCGACTTTCTTGAAGAGAGTCCTGTTGATGTCGCTCAGCTAACCACCTTCTCCGAGCATATTCCTGACGAGTGGATTGCTAAAGCGGTAACACTTTCCGATAAAGCGACGATTCGTCGACGTCGCTTACCGAGTGATATGGTTCTTTGGCTTATTGTTGGAATGGCGTTTTTCCGCAACGAACCGATTGCCGAAGTTGCACGGCGAATGAATGTCTGTGCCGAGGGGTTGGCTAATGAGGAGCTGTTAGCAAAAAGTGCTTTAACGCAAGCAAGGCAACGCCTTGGCAAAGCAGCCCCAGAATGGTTGTTTAGGCAATGCAGCCATAGGTGGGGGTTAGAGCGTTACCCTGAGGATACATGGCAAGGTTTGCAAGTCTTTGCTGTGGATGGCGCGCTTTTTCGAACCGCTGACACACCGGAACTAAGAGACCATTTTGGGTCAGGTAATACATCCAGCGACAGACAGACGCCTCATCCAGTATTAAGGGTGGTGACCATGATGAATGTTCGCTCTCATGTCATTGTCGATGCCGCTATAAGCCCTTATCGTCGAGGCGAAATTCCTCTTGCTATGCCCTTTATTGACTCCTTACCGGATAATTCCGTGACCTTATTGGATAAGGGTTTTTATGGAGCAGGCTTACTTCTTTCTCTCCAAAATAGTGGTGCTAACAGACATTGGTTGTTACCGGCGAAGAAAGGGGTGAAATACACCCTGCTGGACGATGAAGAGAGTGACGACATGCGAGTCGAAATGAAAGTCTCTCCACAAGCACGCAAGAAAAATCCTAACCTACCTGAAACATGGCAAGTGAGAGCCGTGACTTATCAGGTACAAGGTAAGCCAAAAACCGTATTTACGTCTCTTCCCAGAGAGCAGTACGATGCGGGAGCAGTCGCGGCGCTTTACCACGAGCGATGGGAAATTGAATTAGGGTATCGAGACATAAAAAGTTCGATGCAACACAATGCGTTAGTGCTGAGGAGTAAGACAGTCGAACTTGTCTATCAAGAGTTATGGGGGCTGCTGCTTGGTTATAACTTGGTGAGACGAGAAGCGAGCCAAGCGGCAGTAGAGCATGGTCGAATGCCCAATGAAATCAGCTTTAAGTACGCTTGTCAGTTCATCGCAAGTCAGCTCAAAGTCATGAGCAAAGCGGTGTCACCAGGTAATACGCCGAAGCGTCTAAACAGTCTGCGAGGAGACTTGTCCATCCTTTTTATAGACAAACGCCCTAAGCCAAATCGGCCTAGGGCGGTAAAAATATCAAAGACCCGATATCCTGTTAATCACAAGGCAGCTCCACTTAAGTGAACTACGTTGCGCCGACAGGCGGGCCTTTTTACTGCGCTTGTCGCCGAGTCCCACTACCCCTCCCTGACTTGCCACACCCGACAAGATTGTTTCCCGGTGCTATTTTATGCAATGCTAACTTC
This sequence comes from Shewanella chilikensis, assembly GCF_037953065.1. Classification (NCBI taxonomy): domain Bacteria; kingdom Pseudomonadati; phylum Pseudomonadota; class Gammaproteobacteria; order Alteromonadales; family Shewanellaceae; genus Shewanella; species Shewanella chilikensis. Next base: position 4,333,638 of record NZ_CP149966.1, read on the forward strand.
TCCACCAAAAACACGGGAAGTTTATGGCGCACCATCTGCAAACCTTGCTGCAACAATGGGCTCTCAGCGCAGACGAGCCCTGGGTGCTGGCGCTGCTCACCTCGGTACAAGGCTCTTCTTATCGCAAACCCGGAGCCATGATGCTGTTTCATCCCCTGGGCCAGAGCCTGGGGATCCTCAGCGGCGGCTGTTTGGAGGCCGATCTGCGCCATCAGGCACACAAGGCCCTGACGGAACAAAGGGTGGTGGAGGTCTGTTATGACGCCCGCGATGATCAGGATGCCAGTTACCAACTGGGTTGTGGCGGCTTGGTGAACATCTGCCTGCTGCCTCTGGGGCGGGAGAATCATTTTCTGGCACTCGATGAGTTGCGCCAGGCTCTGAATGCCGGTCAATCCGGCTTCTGGCAGCTGTTGATGCCAAAAACCGGTGAAGCGCCCGCAGCCCTTGAGGCGCGCTTTTTATCCCAAGGTTCACCCTCAACCGGTGCCGAACCTCTGCCTTTCCCCGCCAATGACTTTCGCCGCACCGGGATTTGGAGTCCAGAGACTGGGCAGAACGGGCAACAGAGCTGGTTAACCGTACCCGTGGGCCCCAAACCTGCGCTTGCGATTTTCGGCGGTGGCCTGGATGCCAAGCCGCTGGCGCAGATGGCTTTGCAACTGGACTGGCAGGTGAGCGTCGTCGACCCCAGAGCCGCCTACGCCCGCAGCCATGACTTTGCCGGTTGCGACATAATCAAGCTCGGCGCCGACCAGCTGGATGCCGATTGGCTCAAGCGTCAGGATGGTGCCATAGTGATGCACCACAATGTCGAGCTCGACAGCGCCATTCTCAAACGGCTGCAAGTAAGCTGCCCACGCTATCTGGCGCTATTGGGGCCAACTCACAGGCGCGATAAGGTACTCAAACATGCCGGCCTTGAGCTGGCAGACTTTGCCATGCCACTGGCGGCGCCCGCCGGACTGGCACTCGGCGGCGAACTCCCGGGGGCCATCGCCCTCAGCATTTTGGCCCAGTGCCACGGGGTTTTGTTTGATGCGCCCATGACTGGGCTTGAGGGCCTGATGCCATGAGGCTATTGCCTGTGTTACTGGCCGCCGGAGCATCGAGCCGCTTCGCCGCCGATGACTCAGTGCCCGGCCATGCCAAACTGGCGGCACAGGATAGCCATGGCACGCCGCTGCTGCGCCTCAGTTGGCAAGCGCTGGAGCAGATGCGCGCTCAGACAAGCCTGAAGTACCCCAAGCTTGAGCTGCTGCCGCTGCTGACCATACTCGGCGGCCACAAGGAGCAACTGCAAGCGTTGTTGCCGCCCCATGCCAGCTGCTGTTTCAACCCCCTCTGGCAACAGGGGTTGGGGCACTCCATCGCCCTGGCCGCGGAGCAAGCCAAGGCCTGCTCCGCCGATGCCCTGCTACTGGCGCTGGCCGATCAGGTTGCGCTCACTAGCGCCGATTACCTTGAATTACTCGACTGTTGGCTGGGCAGCCAACTCAGCAGCAGCGCCTTTTACCGGGACGCCCCCGGCGCGCCTGCTATCTTTAATGCCACAGACTTCAACGCCCTTAGCCAACTGCAGGGTGACCGAGGGGCCAAGGCCCTGCTGACCGAGAAATTACAACAACAACGACTGGGCCGGATAGTGCTGCACCGCGCCGCCATAGACATAGACACGGGCGCAGATCTCAGACGCCTCAACCAGCACAAGGAGTGAACAATGTCGCAACTCAAAATCAATGGCAGACAGTTTTCGGTCGAGGCCGATCCCAACATGCCCTTGCTCTGGGCCCTCAGGGATCTCCTGGGACTGACAGGCACCAAATTCGGCTGTGGCGCCGGACTCTGCGGTGCCTGCACCATACATCTGGACGGTAAGCCCGCCAGAGCCTGCCTCACCAGTCTCAAAAGTGCCGAGGGCAAGAACATCACCACCATAGAAGGCCTGGATAATCCGGCGCTGAAAGCCGCCTGGAGCAAACACAAGGTTCCCCAGTGCGGTTACTGTCAGACAGGGCAACTCATGTCTGCCGCGGCGCTCTTGAGTGAAACGCCCACCCCCAGTGACCAACAGATAGACGAAGCCATGTCCGGCAATATCTGCCGCTGCGGCACCTATACCCGGATCCGCAGCGCCATCAAGGATGTCGCCGTCAAAGGGGGGCAGAGCTCATGAGCCGGTTTACCGCAGTGGAAAACTTCAGCCGTCGCGATGTGCTGAAACTCTTTGGCGCCAGTGGCGGCGCCTTGATGCTGGGCAGCAGCGCCCTGGGCTGGAGCCCCATGAGCCTGGCGCAGGACAAGCTGCAACCTTTGAATCTGTTTATCGCCGTCGGTGAAGACGACAAGGTCTACCTCACCTGCCATCGCTCGGAAATGGGCCAGGGCATACGAACAGGCATACCTCAGGTGCTGGCCGATGAACTGGAAGCCGACTGGGACAAAGTCGTGGTGGTGCAGGGCCTGGCCGACAAGCGTTACGGCAGCCAGAATACAGATGGCAGTCGCAGCATACGTAAACACTACGACAGAATGCGGCAGATGGGTGCCATGGCGCGCACCATGTTGGAACAGGCTGCCGCCGAACATTGGCAAGTGCCGGTCGCAGAAGTCAGCGCCAAGGCTCACAGAGTGACTCACAAGGCGTCCGACCGCTCCCTGAGCTATGGCGAACTGGCACTGGCGGCGTCCAAGCTGCCGCTTCCGGATGAGAGCCAACTCAGGCTCAAACCCAGAGAAGAATTCACCCAGATAGGTCAGTCACGCACCATAGTGGATATGGATGCCATGTTGGATGGCAGCGCTATCTATGGTCAGGATATACGTCTGGAAGGCATGCTCTATGCCGCGATTGCCCGGCCGCCTGTGCTCGGCAGCCAAGCGGCGAGTGTCGATGATAAAAAGGCCCGCGCCTTCCCCGGTGTTGTGGATATTATCAGCCTGCCCGCTCCTAAAGGGGCACCGGCCTTCCAGCCGCTTGGCGGTGTGGCTGTGCTGGCCAACAATAGCTGGAGCGCCCTTGAAGGCCGCAAGGTACTGACGATTCAGTGGCAGCAAAGCCCCAACGACAAGCACGACTCCCAGGCGTTTATCGCCACCCTGAAACAGCGAGTACGGCAGAGTGGCAAAGTCAGGCGTGAGCTGGGCCAGCCTCCCGCAAGCTGGCCCGAAGAGCGCACGCTCAGCGCCGATTACACTGTGCCCTATCTGGCTCACGCCATGATGGAGCCGCCGGCGGCCACCGCCAGAGTCAGCAAGGATGGCTGTGAAATTTGGGCCTGCAGCCAAACGCCCCAGAGTACCCAGCAGAATGTGGCGGCCGCTTTGGGGCTGAAGGAGGAGCAGGTCAAGGTGCATGTCACCCTGCTGGGCGGCGGCTTTGGCCGCAAGTCCAAGCCGGACTTCAGCGTCGAAGCGGCGCTGCTTTCCAAACGCAGCGGCAAGCCGGTGAAGGTGTTCTGGAGCCGGGAAGATGAGCTGCAAAACGGCTATCTGCACGCCATCAGCGCCCAGCATTATCAGGCACTGCTCAGTGATAATGGCAAGGTGGAGGCTCTGTTGTCGCGCACCGCCTTCCCTTCCATCAGTTCCACCTTTGCCGAAGGCGTGGATGAACCCTCGGACGGCGAACTGGATTTGGGCTTTATCGACTTGCCGTTTCAGTTGCCGTCGCTGCGCTGCGAAACCGCCAAGGCCGAGGCTCACACCCGCATAGGCTGGCTGCGCTCAGTGTGCAACATTCAGCATGCCTTCGGCATTGGCAGCTTTGTCGACGAACTGGCGCTACGCACCGGCCAGAGTTGCCCGGCCATGTGGCGGCAGCTTCTGGGGCAACCCAGAGTGGAGAACTTTGCCGATCAGGGCTTCAAATACGGTAACTATGGCGAAGAACTCAGTCGTCATCCTGTGGATGTCGCTCGTTATCTGGCGGTCATCGACGCCGCCGAAAAACGTATGGCGCAATCACCGGCCAAGGCGGGCGAAGGCTGGGGGTTTGCGGTGCACCGCAGCTTTGTCAGCTATGTGGCGGTCGCCATCAAGGTCAAACTGGATGGTGAGCGTTTGCAGGTGTTGCAGGCCATCTCAGTGCTGGATGCCGGCACTGTGGTTAACCCTGACAGGGTGCATTCGCAGTTGGAAGGCGCGGTCATCTTCGGCCTCAGCCTGGCGATGCTGGGCGAAATCAGCTTCAAGAATGGCAAGGTGCAACAGTCGAACTTCCACGACTATCAACTGCTGCGGTTGCCGCAATGCCCTGAGATAGAGACACAAATCATCGGCTCGACCGAAGTACCCGGCGGTGTGGGCGAACCTGGAGTGCCCCCGGTAGCACCGGCACTGACCAACGCCATAGTGGCCGCCGGCGGCAAGCGCTACCGGGATCTGCCACTGAAGCAGTATCTGCAGCTTTAACTCGTCCATAGAGTGCCGGGGAATGCCCCGGCAAGTCGAAATTGGCCAAAAATCATGATTTGCCGAGCCGGCTTGAGATTACAAGCCCCACCATGATGAAGCGTAAAATAAATAAAAAGCCGCTTTATAAGTTAGCGGCTTAATTCGAGTTAAGGTGTCGAATGATTAATTGAGCGTTTGCAACTCACCATCACGCCAAGGTTCAATCACAACTTTAATATGTGGATTCGGCTGCATAAGCTGTTTGAATGCACCCGATACGCCGTCCATCCCAACTTTACCTGTGAGCAACTTATTCCAAGGCACCCTGCTCTCGGCCAATTCCTGCAAACACTGAGCAAACTCATGTGGTTGATAGTAGTAAGAGAAGCGCATATCCAGCTCTTTCACTGTGGCGTAGGCATAGTTGATGTTCGCTTCAGCAGTGTGGATCCCCGTTACCACTATGGTCGCATTGGCCGGCGAACGCTTCACAAAACCTTCGATCAGTTTATGAATACCCACACACTCGAAAATCACCACACGATTACCCGCGGCAATTTCAGCAGCATATGCCACTTCATCTTGCTCACCCGGATTAACCCAATGAGTCGCGCCGAATTCACGGGCTAATGCCAGTTTTTCGCCCTGAAGATCAGCCGCAATGATATTACGTACACCTTGTAGATGCAGCGCAGAAATGGCCGCTAAACCGATAGGCCCACAACCAACGACCAAGGCAGTATCTTCGGTGCCGACTTCACCACGATTGACGGCATGCAAGCCTACAGCCAGTGGCTCTGTCAGCGCCACAGCTTCTGGTGGGAGATGATCCGGAACTGGCAATAGCAGTGCTTCATCGAGAATAAAGTATTCTGAATACGCCCCATTAACGCCGGGAGTCACCCCTACTCCAGCACCATTTTGGCTCATCAGGATAGGCACAGAGGTGACTCGGGTGCCTAAAGCTAGGGTTTGCTGGGTTTCGGGACCAAATTCAACCACTTCAGCACAAAACTCATGTCCCAGCATCACAGGAACATGATTATCAGCCCCCTCAGGCATCATGCCTAGTTTGCGGTAAAAATCGAATACCTCGTTATAGTGGCGCGCAATATGAACATCTGAGCCACAGATACCACAGGCAAGACTGCGTACCAACACTTGGCCTGCCTGTGGCTTAGGTAATTCGACCTGTTGCAGAGTGACTTCGCCATCCTGCAACACGATTGCATTCATCAAACTCATAATGGTTTCCTATTGAGTATCGCTCATAGATGCCGGCGCACCGGGTTTAATATAACGGGGCTTGATGCCTTGTGCCTTGGCAGCAGCCAGAAGAGCCTGCTCAATCCAACCGGCATCCATGATAAACATGAAGTTACCATCGGCATCGAAGTTAACATTGACACCGGTAATCACCATCACACCATCAGCGCCTTCAGAATCGGCGGGACAATGGAAAGTGTGGATAGACCCACCCGGCTCATACAGATAGCTGCCGGCTGTTTGGGGTTGTTCCGGGTATTCGAGGTAATGCCACCGCCCCGCCAAGGTATAAAAATGCACTACACCTGTATGAAAATGCTTGGGTAAGGTGATACCCGGCTTAAACTTAGCGCGGATCACCCAAACACCATTTTCAGGGTCCAAAAATAACGGATACACATCAACGCCCGGCAGCGCATCTTTGATGATCTGCTCTTCGTTAGTATTGAGGGTTAATAAAAAATCTTGATGATTAATCACTTCCGGTAAAGCCATATTTGCCTTCCTCATGTTTTTATTGGGTTGATGGGTCGAGCTATCACTCCTTCTGCAATGGATATTTAAAATTCTCAAAACCGTCGGAAGCATGCACTGTGCAGCCGTTGATGCAATTGGCCTCGTCACTCACTAGAAACACCGCCACATCAGCTATCTCGCTCGGAAGAGTAAACTTCTGACGCATTTGTTCCTTACGAATGTGTTCCCAGAGTCCCAGTGCCTCGTATTGACGCAGCATAGGAGTATCGACACGCCCGGGAGCAATGGCGCAAACTCGAACGCCCAATGGGGCAAGCTCAAGCGCAGCGCATTTGGTCATCATATCGACGGCCGCTTTACTGACGTTGTAGGTAAAGGTCATTTCCGAGGCAATTGTCGCGTAGACAGACGAAGTATTAAGGATCACACCTTTAGTACCTTGAGCCCGGAATTGGCGTCCACCGGCCACAATGCCGTGATATACGCCTTTTTGATTCACATTGGTAACTGGGTCAAAATCACCCAAAGGATCATGTTCTAACAAGGGTTTGGCTGAGCCAATGCCGGCATTGTTTATCACAATATCAAGTTGACCAAACTGGGTAACCGCATGTAACACCATAGCTTCAACTTGTTTGTAGTCGGTCACATCGACACTAAAGGTCACCAACTTATCTGTGGGGAAATCGTTAAAGACCTTGAGCGAATCAGCTGACAGGTCTGCGGCAACGACTCTCCCTCCCTCGGCGAGTATTTTACGGACGATGGCTTGCCCTATGCCTCCTGCAGCCCCCGTCACCACTGCGGTTTTATTCAGTAAACGCATAGATGTCCTCTTTTTATATTTATTAGTTTCATTATTAAGGCAATATTAATTTAGATGATTAATTACACATCTTCTTGACTTATTACGAATGAAATTTGATATATTGCGATTCTTATAACAAAGAGAACTAAATGCCCCATGTACCTAGTCCGTAGCGGTGCAGCTGCTCAATTTGAGCAGCTGGTCCTGGAGTTGGGTGAAAACCCCATCGAAATGATCCATCAGGCCGGATTACGTCAGGCACAGTTTCGCGATCCCAATATCTATATCGCCTATCCACGACTAGCCGAGTTATTGGAAATCGCTGCCCAAGGCTGTAAACAGCCGCTGTTCGGACTTATGCTTGCCCAACGGCAAACCTTACATGTGCTCGGTGACTTACCTATGTTGATTTCCCGCACAGCGACCGTGGCCGATGCACTTGAAAAAGTGAATGACTATCTGTACCTGCACGCCTCAGGTATCTCGCTGCAACTGCAACCACAGGGAGATATGGTACGCCTTGTCTTATCAATTAATGTTCACTGCCGTGGCATTGAACAATTGATGCAACTGAGCGTGGCACAACTGGCAATGTTTGTTTCAAGCCTGTTGAATATCAACATCAACACTATCCCCTTACATTTGTGTCAAAGTAAACCCAGCGAACTTGACCCCCAGCACTTTGCCCACTTAGTGCGCTTTCGTGAATCCTTTGATGGCGTAGTACTTAAAACTGCACAATTAACCGGGCGGAACTATCACGATGAGGGAGCACTCAACCGCCATTTTCAGTCACATCTGCAATATTTACAGAGCCGCTATCCCGACAATCTGGCCGATCAGGCAAGAGACTTAATTCACCGACTACTTCCAACCGGAGAGTGTTGTATTGAGAGGGTATCAACTGCGCTGGGGGTACACGAGCGCACGTTACAAGCAAGACTCAAGGAGACTGGGCATAACTATCGTAAATTGTTGCAAGAAGTCAGACAAAATATCGCTAAACAACAACTCAGTTATGGCACCCAAACCATTACCGAACTGGCACTACAATTAGGTTATGCCGAGGTCGCTGTTTTTAGTCGTCATTTTAAAACTTGGACGGGATTGTCCCCCAAGCAATGGCAGCAGCAATATCGCCAGGGACAAATAGAGGATTAATCTTGATAAGTAAAGAATCCACCTTCTGAAGAAGGTGGCTTTGTATATGCCCCCTCAAAGGGGGCGTTGTTTACTCCAGCGTTAACTGAGCTTGCTCCTGCTTTTCTTCTTTCTCTTGATGCCGGACATAACGCCTTATTATCTCTTCATTTATTCCAACCGTATCAACAAAGTATCCTCGCTGCCAAAAATGGTTACCCCACATTTTGTTCTTCCTCAAGTGCGGATATTTACTAAATAGTTTTAGTGCTATTTTGCCTTTGAGCGCTCCCATCAGTCTTGATATCGATAACTTTGGCGGAACTTTTATAACTAAATGAACATGGTCTACCTGAACATTTAACTCTACTACTTTGCACCCAAGTTGCTCACTGTAAACGTGAATACAGCGGTAAACATCCTTACCTACTTTGTTTTTGAGAATCCTAAAACGGTACTTTGGAGTCCAAACTATATGATATTGACATCGCCAATACACATGCGATGCTTGCTCGTATCTACTCATGCTTTTTGTCCTTTGACTTCGCTAAAAATCAAAAGAGCAATTAGCATGGGTAGCCTTTACAGGCCAAGCCTAAATTGATGATAACCACCTACTGAAGTAGGTGGTTTAGGGGCTGAAAACAAAAGCCCCGCTAAGTTAGCTTAGCGGGGCTTTTTATTCACTGTGAGGCTGTCACCTCAAGCGCAACCACTATCAACCGCGGCTGGCGCGCTTGCGGTCATTTTCAGTCAGGTGACGCTTACGGATCCGAATACTCTTAGGCGTTACTTCCACCAGTTCATCATCATCGATGAATTCCAGCGCTTGCTCCAGAGACATCTGGATATGCGGAGTCAGTACCTGAGCTTCGTCAGTACCTGAGGCGCGCATGTTGGTCAACTGCTTGCCCTTGAGGCAGTTTACTGTCAGGTCGTTGGAGCGGCTGTGAATACCCACTACCTGGCCTTCATAAACCTCGGCGGCGTGACCAATCATCAGACGACCGCGATCCTGCAGACCAAACAGAGCAAAGGTCAGTGCCTTACCGGTCGCATTGGAGATCAATACACCGTTGGTACGCTGGCCGATATCACCACCCTTATATGGACCGTAATGGTCGAAAGTGTGATACAGCAGACCCGTACCCGAGGTGGCTGTCATAAACTCGGTCTGGAAACCGATCAAGCCACGGCTTGGGATCATGAAATCGATACGTACGCGACCCTTGCCGTCAGGCTGCATGTCGCGCATATCGGCCTTACGGGTACCCAGCTTCTCGATAACGCCGCCCTGATGCTCTTCTTCCACATCCACGGTCAGTTGCTCGTATGGCTCACACTTCTCGCCGTCGATCTCTTTGATGATCACTTCAGGACGGGAAACCGCCAGCTCATAACCTTCACGACGCATGTTTTCGATCAGGATAGACAGGTGCAGTTCACCACGGCCGGATACGCGGAAACGATCCGGACTCTCGGTTTCTTCCACACGCAGGGCCACGTTGTGTACCAGCTCCTGTTGCAGACGCTCAAGGATGTTACGTGAAGTCACGTACTTACCTTCTTTACCTGCAAAAGGAGAGGTGTTGACCTGGAAGGTCATAGTCATGGTTGGTTCATCAACAGACAGAGGTGGCAGAGCCTCGGCATGACCGACGGCGCAGATGGTATCAGAAATCTTCAGCTCGCCCAGACCTGTGATGGCAACGATATCACCGGCATTGGCGCTGTCCACTTCGTGGCGATCCAGGCCCATATAGCCCAGAACCTGGCCGACTTTGCCGTTACGGGTCTTACCGTCGGCACCGACAATAGTGACCTGTTGGTTGGTCTTGACGCTACCGCGCTTGATACGACCCACACCGATAACCCCTACATAGCTGTTGTAGTCCAGCTGAGAGATCTGCATCTGGAATGGACCATCGGCATCAGCATCAGGTGGAGATACTTTTTCAACAATAGTCTGGAACAGCGGAGTCATATCTTCACTGGCTTCATCGGGATCCAAGCTGGCAAAACCGTTCAGAGCCGAGGCATACACAATAGGGAAGTCCAACTGTTCGTCGGTAGCACCCAGGTTGTCGAACAGGTCAAATACCTGATCGATAACCCAATCCGGACGAGCGCCAGGACGGTCAATCTTGTTGATAACCACAATAGGCTTAAGGCCTTGGGCAAATGCTTTCTTGGTCACGAAACGTGTCTGTGGCATTGGACCGTCCTGCGCATCAACCAGCAGCAGTACAGAGTCAACCATAGACAGAACCCGTTCTACTTCACCACCGAAGTCGGCGTGTCCTGGGGTGTCTACTATGTTAATGCGATAGTCGTTCCACTTAATGGCAGTATTCTTCGCCAGAATAGTGATCCCACGTTCTTTCTCCAGATCGTTGGAGTCCATCACCCGCTCGGTGGCTTCTCCGCGGGTTGCCAGGGTTCCTGACTGTGCCAACAGCTTGTCTACCAGGGTAGTCTTACCATGGTCAACGTGCGCTATGATGGCGATGTTACGTAAATTCTCTAACACAGTTTTGCCTCTTACGATCTCTGTTCTGTGGGATGCAGCAATATAAATTGAATGGTACAACCGCTCTATGACTGCTTGGCGATTGCCTTCCAGGCCTTATAAAACCTGGACTAGCATCATGCTGGGGAACACTATTTCCCCGGATGGTTGCTTTAAAAAGCGTGCCATTCTACTCTAGCGAGGGGCTATCGCACAGGATTATTTTTTAAACACCTATGATTATCCTACTGAATAAGCGCACGCACCATTATGGTGAGTGCACCTTTTTGGAACACAGCACGCACCATTATAGTGCAAACCCGCTTATCTCGCCAGCCCTTGATTTTACCACTCCCTTTATTTTCAATACCTTAGCATCTTGGCATGAGTTTGGCTTAATAGAAACCAACAAGGCGCCAGACGCTAAATACTAAGAGTTGACAAAGGGCACCCCCTTTACCCTACCGGAGGCTTGATAATGTCAGTCGAATCAGTTTTACAACAGCTGCAAGAGTTGGAAGTTAAGTTTGTTGATTTACGCTTTACCGATACCAAAGGTAAGGAACAGCATGTATCTATCCCGACTCATCAGGTAGATGCTGATTTCTTTGAAGACGGCAAGATGTTTGATGGTTCATCCATCGGTGGTTGGAAAGGGATCAACGAATCTGACATGGTACTGATGCCAGATCCAGACAGCTTTGTACTGGACCCATTTACCGAAGAAACCACAGCACTGATCCGCTGCGATATTCTCGAACCCGGCACTATGCAGGGGTATGAGCGTGACCCTCGCTCCATCGCCAAGAAAGCCGAAGAATACTTGCGTTCTACCGGCATTGCCGACACTGTGCTGATAGGCCCTGAGCCAGAATTCTTCCTGTTCGATGACGTGCGTTTCGGTACCGACATGAGCGGCACCTTCGTCAAGATAGATGCCAAAGAAGCGGCATGGAACTCAGGCACCAGCTATGAAGACGGCAACACAGGTCACCGTCCATTCGTTAAGGGCGGTTACTTCCCGGTAGCACCGGTAGACTCTTCACAGGATCTGCGTAGCGCCATGTGTCTGGTGCTGGAAGAGATGGGTCAAATTGTGGAAGCTCACCACCATGAGGTGGCTACTGCGGGTCAGAATGAGATCGCCACGCGCTTCAACACACTGACAAAGAAAGCCGACGAAATTCAAGAGCTTAAGTATGTGATCCACAATATGGCTCACGCCTACGGCAAGACTGCAACCTTTATGCCCAAGCCGATTGTCGGCGACAACGGCAGCGGCATGCACGTTCACCAGTCACTCTCTAAAGACGGTACTAACCTGTTTGCCGGTGACAAGTACGGCGGCCTGTCTGAAACTGCCCTGTACTATATCGGTGGTATCATCAAGCACGCCCGTGCCCTGAACGCCTTCACCAACCCAAGCACCAACTCCTACAAGCGTTTGGTGCCACATTTTGAAGCCCCCGTGATGCTGGCTTATTCTGCCCGTAACCGCTCGGCTTCTATCCGTATCCCTGTGGTGCCAAGTCCTAAGGCTCGCCGTATCGAGACCCGCTTCCCGGATCCTATGGCCAACCCATACCTGGCCTTTGCAGCACTGCTGATGGCCGGTCTGGACGGTATCCAGAACAAGATCCACCCTGGTGATGCCATGGATAAGGATCTGTACGATCTGCCGGCCGAAGAAGCAGCGGAAATCCCGACTGTGGCCGAATCTCTTGAAGTCGCCCTGGCGGCTCTGGATGCAGACCGTGAGTTCCTGACCCGCGGCGGTGTGTTCAGCGATGACTTTATCGACTCTTACCTCAAGCTGAAACAAGCCGAGGCCGAGCGTGTCAGCCGTACCACTCACCCTGTCGAATTTGAGCTGTACTACAGCCTCTAATTGCCCTGCAATCAACCGATGAGTCAAGCCATCGGATAATAAAAAAAGCGCCCCGGGAGTAATCCTGGGGCGCTACTATTTTAGGGCTCTGAAACTCAAATCATTCAGGGAGCGCTGACAAGCTCAGGAGCACTCTGAGCCTTGGCCCCGGTGAGGATCACCGCCAACTTGAGTTCACCCTCTGTCTGGTTCAGCTCTTCAAGCCCTTCTGGAGTAAAGCGATATTGGCCTTCAGTCTCCAGCGCTTCCATGGTGCCAGCACAGGTGTCGACGGTTTCACTGCATTCAAAACGTGCGCCCTTGTGCCAAGGCATGGAGAAGGCCGAGACCTGCTCAGCCGGCATCTTGAGATACATCACCACATAGTTGCTGCCGGCATCCTTGACAGGTTTACCTTCTGCCGTAGTCAGACTGAAGGTCAACGCCTGGCTTTGAGGATCCACGGCGCTCAGTGCCACCTTGAGGCTTTCGGCTTCATTGATGGACACAGACTGCTCAGGTTCTGGCTTAGGCGGAACCACAGGGTCATCATCATCGTCCAACCAATCACAACCACCCAGGCACAACAGCAAAGACGCCACTATCAAACTCTTATGTTTCATAACAGCCTCCTAGTGACAATCGCTGCAGGACGCACCTTCATGAACCCCGGTCAAACCGGCGCCAATATCATGGGCGCTGTGGCAGCTCTGACATTCCATCTGTGAATTAACATCAGCCCCTATGTAAGTATCCGGCTCCCGCTTGGTGCTGCTGTGGCAACCGCTACACTCGGCATTGCCCTCTGCCACCATTTCAGCGTCCAAGGCATTGTCCAGCGACTTATTGAGGAAGTCAGTGGTGACATAGGCAATCTCGGCCGTCAGCTGAGCGCAGCGCTCCAGCTTCGCCTGGTGACTGGAGCCATACTTGCTCGCTTTCGACCAGTGGGTCACAGAGGTGTGACAGAGAATGGAATTGGCAACCGACTGGCCTATCTTATCTGCGGTCAGTAATTCACCTGCGTTGTCTGTACGGGTCGGTGCGCCAATCGCCTTGAGGAAAGCTTCATCATTTCTCGGCATGGCTGTGTGTTCATAGTAACGGTACACGGAGCGGATCACCGCAGTGCGGTCGACCCCGCCCAGGACGTTGACCGCCATGGCCGCCGCATTCAAGCAGCCACACAGGGTTCCCCAACCTGCGATACCGCCGCCACCATAGGCCGCCAGGTTAGTTGGGATAGCAGCGAATTTACAGGCATCCTCATGCCCCTTGGCCGCCAAAGCCTTGACCAGGGCATCAAACACGCCGTACATACAACCACCGCGGCCATAACCTTCATAGGCCAGCTTGGCGACTTCCATAGGATCCAATTTCACATAGGTCAACAGCTTGGTACCCAGATCGCTGCCCCCTTCACTGCCGATCCCTATGCTGGTATCTCCGGGACAAGACTCTGCTGCCAGGGCTGTGGTCGCAATCAGCGAGCTCCCGGCGGCTACTCCAACCAAACCTACTATCTGGCCCATTGCCTGACGTCGATTCACGTTCATACTCATCACCTCTTTTTGCACTTATATTTTGTAGAATTGCAAATTAAGCAAAACTTACCCTTTATAATCAATGACTTGCAAGCAAAGCCAGCTTACTCCCTCTCTTGTTGTGCAGGTGTGATCCAAAGCGGGTTTCGGTGTTAAAAAGTCAAAAAACCAGCAGTTCATCGGTAAGAGGCTTGAGCCAAGCAACAACGGCAGCGACAATGAGCCACTTCGTCAAGCAAGGATCTGCTATGAATCACAGCCTCTTTTTACTCACTCTCTTGCTGCTGGCTGGTTGTCACTCTGAGGTGCAACTGCCGATTCAGGCTGACGAACTGGAGCAAATCCACTGCCGGGAAGTAAAGGATGACAATGGCGCCCTGGGTTATTACCTCGAAAGCTGCATTGACGGATACCGAGGAGAACCTTTCAGCGGCATTGCCATTTGGGGAGCGCCGGATCGCCCCAACTATAGCGCGGCCCAGTTCAAGAATGGCCTGCGGGACGGCTACAGCTTCAGCACATCTGCGCCGCCTGCACGTCTGTTAAGCCAAAGCGCCTGGTATAAAAATGGCAAGTTGCACGGCTGGCAGCTGAACTTTCAATACCAGCAAACCCAATTACGCAGCAGGGAGTTGTTTCAAGACGGTGAACGCCAGGAACTCTGGCTCTACGACAACCAAGGCCGACTCGACAGCTTCAAGCGTTTCGACCAGGGTAAAGTGATTGAATTCATCTCCTACGAGCAGGGGCGGGAGCGGATGAAACAGTTCAAGCGGGACGGCGAGAAACTCACCGTCTGGAAAAGCTATTTTCCCGATGGTTCATTAAAGAGCTTCAGTGAACATCTGGATGAAGAAAATCTCAGAAAACTCAAGGAACAAGGCTACTACGCCAACGGCCGACTCAAGTTGGACTATCTGTTCGATCGCCGGCAACGCACCGCAGTGCAGCACACCTTCTGGCGCAATGGCCAGCGCCAGTCCGAGCAACACTATGGTTTCTTTCCCTCAATAGCCGCCGACGGCATCTGGCTCAGTTATTGTGAGACCAATGGCGCCTTGAGCAAACGTACTCCGTTCCGCCGAGGCGCCAAGCAGGGTGAGGAGCAACTCTTTCACTGCAATGGCCAGTTGCAGGTGAGCAAACGTTTCGACCAGGACAAGCTCATACCACAGACCCTGAACTACTTTGATAAGCAGGGGCGCAACTATCTGCAGGAAGAGATAGGCGCGAACGGCAAGGTACTGCATACCCGTGTCTATGATGAACAGGGTAAACTGACCTACCAAGATTGACATAATATTCAATCAGTTGGATTTATCATCCAAAGATAATAAAGCTCTTTTTCAAATGCGGCTTGCTTATCCAGGCACTGAACTTTAAAATATCTTCACATCAAGATACTTTAAGAAAAGAAGATGCCCTACCTAATTGCACTCCTCGCTCCCGTCTTCTGGGGAACCACCTATGCCCTGGTCAGCCTGTACCTACAGGATATGTCCCCTTTCTGGGTCGCCGTCTGGCGCGCACTACCGGCCGGGATCCTGTTATTGCTGCTGCGCCCCAAACTGCCTTCGCTCGCTTGGAGCAAAATACTCTTGCTGGCATTTTGTAATATCGGCGCTTTCTTCGCCCTGCTGTTTATGGGCGCCTACCGCCTTCCCGGCGCCGTGGCCGGCACACTAGGGGCCACACTGCCACTGATGTTTCTACTGCTGGCCTGGCTGCTCGATGGCCAAAGGCCGGCACTGAAGTGGACCTTGCTGGCACTGCTGGGACTGAGTGGAGTGATGTTATTGCTCAATCCTTCGGCCAATCTGGATCTGATTGGTGTGCTCTGCGCCCTGAGTGCCACTCTGTTGGTAGCCCAATCATCCCGCTGGATGCAACGCTGGCAAACCGGCGATCTTCTGGTATTGACCGCCTGGCAGCTGTTGCTCGGTGGCTTGATGCTAATCCCGCTGGCCTGGACAGTGGCCGGGGCTCCCACACTGCCCGAGCCCAAGACCTGGCCCGCCATCGCTTGGCTGGCCATCTTCAGCACGGCGCTGAGCTACTGGGCCTGGATCTGGTCCATCAAACATCTGGGACCGCAAATCATGGGCATGATGGCCTTGATCAACCCTGTGGTGGCCGTCTCGCTCGGGGTGTTTTTGGTCGGCGAACAGCTGGACAGCTATCAATGGCTGGGGATCGGCCTGATCATGTCATCGCTGTTGCTGATGAAACTTCCTGTCCCGGCTATCTGGTATCGCTTGCGCCCCAGCCGGCGCTGACACTCACCTGACATAAGAACCTTGTTTGGCCCCTGAAAAAGGGGCCAAGGGTTCGGCTTAACTGAATTTGGCAAAATAAGGAAATGGACTATGAGCTCATCAAAATGGCAGCCTGTGTGGCTGATCCTGACCTTAATTATTCTCGGCCTCAACCTGCGCCCCAGTATGGCGGCCATAGGCCCACTGCTGGAGGCTATCCGGACTTCCTTGCCCCTCAGTTACAGTTCCTTGGCACTGCTGACCATGCTGCCCGTAATGACCATGGGAGTCGCTATGTTTATCGGTGCCAAGCTGGCCGCCAGACTGGGAGAGCGCCAAACCCTGCTACTGTCGCTGCTACTTATTGGTTTGGCCAACCTGGCTCGGCTCTGGGCCGGCAGCGGCCTGCAGCTACTACTGACCGCAATCATTGCCGGCTTAGGTATCGCCCTTATTCAGGCACTGCTGCCCGGAATGATCAAGCGCAGCTATAGCCAGCATATTGAGCGTTATATGGGGATTTACGTAACCGCCATCATGGGTGGAGCGGCCCTGGCTGCAGCCATTAGCCCTTGGCTTGAACACAGGTTTGGTCATTGGCAGTCGGCGCTGGCCTTCTGGGCTCTGTTGAGTCTGCCGGCGATGCTATTTTGGTTCTGGGGCAAACACGGCCTGCAACCCCTGGGCTTCAACAAGGCAGCAGCAAAGAAGACTTCAGGAAAACCGGGAGTTAGCCCAAATGTGGGCATAGGCAGCTTTAGCCGCATTCCCAGGGCCTGGCTGCTGGGGCTTTTCTTTGGCCTGAGCACAGCATCCTATACCTGTGTGCTCGCTTGGTTGGCGCCCTTCTTCATTGACTTGGGCTGGCAAGCCACTCAGGCAGGGCTATTGCTGGCGTTTCTGACGCTGATGGAAGTGGTCGCAGGCCTGTTGCTGCCGACGCTTGCGGCCCGCAGCCATGACAGAAGGCCACTGCTATTGCTGCTGCTCCTGTCTACGATTGGCGGTTTTATCGGGCTGGCTTTGATGCCTCTGGCCCAGCCCTGGTTATGGGCTGCGCTGCTGGGAATAGGCATTGGTGGCCTCTTCCCCTTGAGTCTGATTGTCACTTTGGACCACCTGGACGACTACAGCCAGGCGGGACAACTGACCGCCTTTGTTCAGGGGATAGGTTACCTGCTGGCATCCCTGTCGCCTCTGCTGGCGGGTTATCTCAAGGACAGCTCCAGCAGCTTCACGCTTTCCTGGTTGCTGCTCGCAGCTGTGTCTCTGGGCATGCTGGCCATTGCCTGGCGCTTTGATCCCAAGCGCCACAGTCAGCACTTCGCCCTGTTGGCCCACTGAATCGATTTGCCGGGTGGAAAATTGTTAACCGCCCGGCACTCAAGCAGACTCAAATGAGGTAGAATGGCGTCCCTCTTGTGCCATTCTGCTGTCTAAGCAACATAAAGTGAATCTATCCAATCTATTCCAGCGCCTGCTGCAATGGCTGCCTGATCGTGCCGATCTTCCCGAAGGCTTACGCATAGGGCTGCCCATGATGGCGGGCCTGTTGCTATTTTCGTTTCTCGGTGACAGTGCCAGCGGCGTCAACGCCCTGATCTGTGCCTGGCTGGTCGGCGTCCAAGGCCGCAACCTGGCTTATCCCAAACGTGCCGGGCTGTTGAGCAAGTCGGCACTTCTGTGCTGTATCAGCAGCGCCCTGGCCTTGCTGAGCCTGATCCACCCTTGGCTGGGGATTAGCGTACTCGGCGCTATAGGCCTGTTATATGGCCTCAGTTCCAACCAAAGAAAGTACATTCAGCTGCTGACCTACAACGCCGGCTTTTGCCTGATCTGCGGCCTGCATCTGCTGGAGTCGGGTACCGACTGGAAGATGTTGTTGCTCTCCAGCCTGTTCGGCAGCTGGTTGGCTGTCATCAGCGCCGTCATCGCCGGGCCCTGGATGGCGATACGTCAGGGCGAACAGCTGCTGGCCAGTGTGCAGCGCAAATTCGGCTTCTGGTGCAATATACTCAGCCACTCGGACGCCGCCAATGTCGGCCAGCGTCTGGCCTTGCGGGAACAGCTCGATGATGCCATCGCCGTGCTGGCCCATTGGTTGCTGGAAATGCCGGATAAAGCCGAAGTGCAACGCATCGCCCGGCAACTGGAGTCGAATCTTATCCTGATAGAAACTCTGGAGAGCATAGGCAGGCTACAACAAAATGATGCCGCCAACCCGGTGTTGCAGCAGTATTTGGCCAATTTTGCTAGCGAACTCAAGACCCATAGAGAGCAAGGCACAGAGCCGACACCACTGCCCTTGGGGGACAAGCCGCAACCTCTGCTGTTGGATGCCGCCAACCGCCTGGCCTTGGCGCTGGATCCTCAAAGGCCGCTGGCAGCCGACTGGCGCGAGCGCCTGGGGCTTATCTGGCCTTCCGATGGCCAAAGCGTTCGCAGTCAATGGCGCAAGGCCTTGGTGAAACACTCGCGGGAATGGCACCACGGCCTGAGAATTCTGTTCACTCTGCTGTGTTGTCAGGCCGTGGTAGAACTGCTGCAACTGCCGCAGGGTTATTGGGTGACGCTCACCGCCTACATAGTGCTGATGGTGGCACCGCTCGGGCAGTTGCAGGCCAGGATCTGGAGCCGCTTCTATGGCACTGTGCTCGGCTCTGTGTTGGCACTGGGGCTTATCTGGTATCTGGGCGCCGGTAGCTGGTTATTACCGGCCACCTGCCTGAGTGCCTTTCTGGCCTTTGCCACCTTCTACAAGGCCAGATATGAGATTCATGTGTTCTGGCTCACCATGCTGATGGTTTTTGCCATCACCCTGTTGTTGCCAAGCGATCCCTATATCGCCTTCTACCGAGCGCTAGACACCTTTACCGGCGCCCTGATGGCATTTCTGGCGATGCATCTGTTTATTCCCAGCTGGACCCGGCGCTGGCTCGACAGCTATGTGTGCCACTTTATCGAGCTGGAGCGGGCTTGGCTTGCCAGTATAAATGCAGGTAAAGCCGACAACGCCCTGCGCTGGCAGTCCCATGCGGCGCTGAGGCAACTGGGGCAAGAAGTCGGCTTTTTGAAGCTCGAGCCCAACACAGGCCAGCGGGAGCTGCAGGACTGGCAGAGTTTTCTCTGGCTTGGGCTGACGCTGCACTGCACCCTGGTGTTGGTGGCGCGCCAGCAGCAAAAGCCGCCACTGCACCAGGCAGAGGCACAGTTGGCAGCTTGGCCCCAGCTGTTTCGCCAGCGCTTTTTGGCAACAGAGATGCATCAAGCCGAGTCCGGGCCAGCGCCCGATTCAACAGATGCGCCTACGCAGCTGTCAGCCAAACAAGCTGAAGCTATTCCCGCCTGGGTAATGCAGGATATTGCCCATCTCTATGCCTGGCTCGACTGGCAACGCCCCTACGCCCTGGGTGGCAATACTCACGGCTGACAGGAGTCCAAGATGTACGATTTTGAATTTTACAATCCAACCCGCCTGCTCTTTGGCCGTAGCAGCCTGGAGCAGCTGGACACTCTGGTGCCCAAGGATGCCAGAGTACTCTTGCTCTACGGCGGTCAAAGCGCCAAACGCAATGGCACCCTGACCCAGGTCAGCCAGGTATTGGGTCAACGCATCTGCGCCGAGTTCGGCGGCATTAGCCCCAACCCCGACTACCACCAGCTATTGCAGGCAGTAGAGCAGATAAGGCAACAAAAGCTGGACTTTATTCTCGCCATCGGCGGCGGTTCCATCATAGATGCGGGCAAGTTTATTGCCGCCGCAGCGCCCTATCAGGGAGAGCCCTGGGAGATACTGGAAACCGACGGTCGCCACATTGACCAAGCCCTGCCGCTCGGTACTGTGCTGACCCTGCCGGCCACCGGCTCAGAGATGAATAACTGCGCGGTGATCAGCAATAGCGCTCTTGGTCTCAAGCGCTCCTTTCGTCATCCCTCGGTGTTTCCCCGCTTCTCTGTACTGGCGCCACAACTTAGTTTCAGCCTGCCGCAACCACAGATTGCCAACGGTGTGGTAGATGCCTTTGTGCACGTGACCGAGCAGTACCTGACTTACCCGGTCGATGCCAAGGTGCAGGACAGGTTTGCCGAAGGCCTGCTGCTCACTCTGATAGAGGAAGGCCCCAAGGCGCTGGCAGAGCCCGAAAACTATCGGGTGCGCGCCAATATCATGTTCAGCGCCACCATGGCGCTCAACGGCCTGATCGGCACAGGTGTTCCGCAAGACTGGTCGACCCATAAACTGGGTCACGAACTGACGGTGCGCCACGGCCTGGATCATGCCGTGACCCTCGCCATACTGCTGCCGGCCATGCTGCGCCTGAGAAAGACCGCCAAACACGCCAAGCTGCTGCAATATGCCGAGCGGGTTTGGCAACTCAGCGACGGCAGCGAGGAGCAACGCATAGATGCAGCCATAGAGCAAACCCGGCTGTTCTTTGAATCCATGGGAATCAAGACTCACCTCAGTGACTATGGCATAGGCCATGAGGCCATAGCGCCGCTGCTGGAAAACCTTGAACGCCAGGGCCTGACCCAACTGGGAGAAGACGGCCGGGTCGACCTCGAGCTGAGCCGGCAGGTTTTTCAGGCCAGCCTTTAAAGGCAGTGATTTTTGTCAATAAACAGGCTAATCTGAAACAAGTTCACAACTGCATAACAAGGGAAGTCTTTATGCGCACTCTGATGATAATCAGCCTGGCACTGCTGTCGCTGGTTGCCCAGGCGACTGTCTATAAGTGGGTCGATAAAGATGGCAAGGTGCATTACAGCGATGAACCCACCCCCCAAGCCCAGGCAGTGGAATTCACCGACAAGACCCAGAATCAGATAAGCCTGGAAACACCTAAACCTCTGCCCGATCCCATAACAGTGGAACAAGTCGGCTATGCGTTAAAGATACTTTCACCACAGCATGAGGAAACCATTCGCAATAACGCCGGTGATTTTCAGGTTCGGGTAGAAGTAGAGCCGGAGCTGGCTTCGGGTCATTTTCTGCAACTCTACATAGATGGCATCTCCTCCAGCGACGCTCAGCGCAGCAATCTCTTCCAGCTCAAGGACATCGACCGCGGCGAACACACGCTGCAACTCAAGGCGGTGCAACAAAACGGCAAAGTCCTTGCATCCAGTAGTCCCATAACCATTTTTCTGCACCAAGCCGGACTGATGCAACCCGCCTTCCCGGCACCCGGGAAAGGCCCAAAGCCAAGTAACTAAAGTTATTTCAATAAATTAGCTACTTTGCTTTTCGAGTTAGTCCACAGAGTTGTTGGCTTGCGGCCTGCACCGAATTGGTGCACCATTATGGTGCAATCCTGCTATGGGAAACTCAATGGACACAAATATCCTGCTCAATCATCTGGCAACTGCCGTTCTGGTCATCGACAGTGACCTGCTTCCCAGCTATGCCAACGCCGCTGCCGAGCAGTTGCTGGGCGTCTCCAGTCACAGATTACAGGAGCAGGTACTGACAGAGCATCTGCATGCCATAGGAGTTGAACCCAGAGTACTACAAAGCGCGGTGCTGGAACGTCAGGGGTTGACGGTCAATACCGCCCAGCTCATCAGCCTGGATGGGCAGCATCACACTGTGGATATGACACTGATCCCTCTGGAGCAGGGAGAACAGCTCAAACCCTTGAGCCTGTTGGAACTCAGACAGGTGGATCAGCAGCGGCGCATTCACCAGCAGTTGACCCTGGATGCCCAGCAGCAGGCGGCTCAATATCTGGTGCGCAACCTGGCTCATGAGATCAAAAATCCGCTGGGGGGCCTGCGCGGCGCGGCGCAGCTGTTGTCACGTGAACTTAATGAGCCGCAGCTCAAGGAGTTCACCACACTCATCATTGAGCAGGCCGACAGGTTGCGCGCCCTGGTAGACCGATTGCTGGGGCCACAGAAACCATCGCAGCACAAGCTGCAGAATATCCATCTGGTGCTGCAAAAGGTGATCAATCTGGTGAGTGTGACCCTGCCGCAACAGATACATCTGCGTCAGGATTACGACCCATCCATTCCAGACTTGCCTATGGATGAAGATCAACTGCAACAGGCAATCCTCAACATAGTGCAAAATGCAGTACAAGCCTTGGAGCATCAGGGCGGCGATATCATGATCCGCACCCGCACCGCCCATCAGGTCACCATAGGTAACCAGAGACACAAGTTGGTGTTGGTGCTGTCAATCATAGACAACGGCCCGGGTATCGCCCCGGAACTGGTGGATACCCTGTTTTACCCCATGGTCACAGGCCGTAAGGACGGCAACGGCCTGGGGCTATCCATCGCCCACAATATTGCCAGGCTCCACGGCGGCCGCATCGACTGCGATTCGGCCCCGGGACACACAGAGTTCAGCCTGACATTGCCGATCAACAACCACAACGGCTAACAAGAGAGGAAACAATATGAGTGAACAGGTTTGGATCCTCGATGATGACAGTTCAATTCGTTGGGTGCTGGAACGGGCACTGCAAGGTGCCAAACTCAGCTGCGCCAGCTTTGCCGCCGCCGAGTCACTGTGGCAGGCGCTGGAAATCTCCCAGCCCAAGGTCATAGTCTCGGATATCCGGATGCCGGGGACCGATGGCCTGACCCTGCTGGAACGTATCGGCCTGCATTATCCCCATATCCCGGTGATCATAATGACGGCCCATTCCGATCTCGACAGTGCCGTCAGCGCCTATCAGGCCGGGGCGTTCGAGTATCTGCCCAAGCCCTTCGACATAGATGAGGCGATTGCCCTGGTGGAGCGGGCGCTCAACCATGCCACAGAGCAGGCTCCTGCAGCGGCCGAGCCTCAGGTCAAGGCACCGGAGATCATCGGCGAAGCCCCCGCAATGCAGGAGGTGTTTCGCGCCATAGGCCGTTTGTCGCGCTCATCGATCAGTGTGCTAATCAACGGCCAGTCCGGTACGGGTAAAGAGTTGGTTGCCGGGGCGCTGCACAAACACAGTCCACGCAAAGACAAACCCTTTATCGCCCTCAATATGGCGGCCATCCCCAAGGAGCTGATCGAATCCGAGCTATTCGGCCACGAGAAAGGCGCCTTCACCGGCGCCGCCAATGTGCGTCAGGGCCGGTTTGAACAGGCCAATGGCGGCACCCTGTTTCTCGATGAGATAGGCGATATGCCGCTGGACGTACAGACCCGGCTGCTGCGGGTGCTGGCCGATGGCCAATTCTATCGGGTCGGCGGCCACTCTCCGGTGCAGGTCGATGTCAGGATCATTGCCGCAACCCACCAGGACCTGGAACAACTGGTACTCAAGGGGGGCTTTAGGGAAGACTTGTTCCACCGCCTGAATGTGATTCGAGTTCATCTGCCCCCGCTGTCGCAGCGGCGGGAAGATATTCCGCAGCTGGCGCGCCATTTCCTAGCCAGTGCCGCCAAAGAGATTGGGGTAGAGGCCAAAATACTCACCCCGGAAACCGCCGCCAAGCTGCAGCAACTGCCCTGGCCCGGCAACGTGCGTCAGTTGGAAAATACCTGCCGCTGGTTGACCGTGATGGCTTCAGGCCAGGAAATTATCCCTCAGGATCTGCCGCCTGAGCTGTTCAAGGAGCCCAAGGCACCTCAAGGCAGTGCCGGCCCGTCCCAGGATTGGCAAAACGCCCTGAAATTGTGGCTGGATATGCGCCTGTCACAGGGCGAGAGCGATCTGCTGACCGAAATCCAACCCGCGTTTGAGCGCATCTTGCTGGAAACCGCGCTGGAGCATACCCAAGGCCACAAACAGGAAGCCGCCAAACGCCTGGGATGGGGCCGCAACACCCTGACCCGCAAGCTTAAAGAGCTGGCAATGGACTGAAACCTCATAAAGATGGAGACACGACCCAAATAAGCCCAAGGGTGCAGGCTATTAAGAGAGGATTTTGGCGCCCAGGCGCAGTGCCGCCAAACTCAGGGAATAGCCCCAACGGATCAGTCCCCTGCGTCTGCGCTCAGGCAAGAGTGGCCAACTGGAACCATTGGCTGCAATCAACTCGGCGCGCCAAAGCGGTAAAGGAATGATCTCCAGTCGGTAGTCTTGACCATTCAAGACTATGGTTTGCCGTCTTGGCAAACCATAGAGGCGCTGACAAAAACACTGCAGCCCCAGCCATTCCAGTTCCAGGCGACTGCTTAATGGATAATACCGACAGTGCAGTTCACCCCCTTCGAGATTCAACTTCTGTTGTTGCATCCATGCCATGACAGTGCCCGCTACACGGGATCCTGGTGAATAATCACCTCGGCATGGTCAAAGTCGGCGCGGATCCGCTCACCTGTGGCCACGGCAATATCGTGGGCCTGTTGCAGGCTCAGGTCTTTGTCCAGCTCCAGATGCAGTTGAATAAAGGTGGTCTTGCCCGCCTGACGGGTACGCAGATCATGAATGCCACGCACTTGAGTATCCTGCTCGGCCAATTGCTGAATGCGCAGCCGGGTTTCATCATCCAGCTCACGGTCGAGCAAGGCCTGAATCGAGCGATACCCCAGCGACCAGGCCTGTTGCCCTATGTAGAGGGCGATCAATACCGCGAACAGACCATCGGCCCACCACCAGCCATATTGCGCCAAGACCAGCGCCAACAACACGGCGCCGTTGAGAAACAGATCTGACTTATAGTGCAGGGCATCGGCTTCGACCACTGTGCTCTTGGTGGCCGCCAAGGCCCGTTTTTGCAGTAATACCAAGGCCAAGGTCAGCACCATAGCGATGATGGATACCACAATACCTAGAGTGGCATGGGTCAAAGGCATGGGGTTGACCAAGCGCTCGCCGCCGTGAAACAGCAGCAGGAATGCTGTCCCCATAATAAAAGCCGATTGGGCCAAAGACGCCAGCGGCTCAGCCTTACCGTGACCATACCTGTGCTCCTGATCGGCAGGCACCAAGGCATAACGAATGGCAATAAAGTTAACTATGGAAGCCAGGGCATCGGCAAAGGAGTCGGTCAGGGAAGCCAACATACTGGCAGACCCGGACCAAAGCCAGGCAGCCAGTTTTATCAGGATCAAGGTAATCGCGGTCGCCACAGCGGCGCGGCTCGCCAATTTAACCCAAAACTCGTAGCGGGAAGTCGGTGTCATTCAAGGGCTCAGCGGTCGGGAGTCACTGAGCCCATAGTAGCAGATTTAATTTGCCGCTGGCCCGAAACAATCACCACAACGGTAAGGACCTTCTTTGAATTTCGCTTGCTGTTCAGGTGTCAGCAAATTATAAATTTGATTGTGTAACTTCATGCGATCCAACATATGCTGCTCACGTACTTGTTGGCGCTGTTCAATCAATTTCTTGGCCTTGGCTTCATCGAAGTTGCCTGAGGTCATCAGTGCCTGCATTTCGGCTCTGTGCGCTGCACGGGTTTCCTTGTCAGGACGTGACATGCTGCTTCTATGTTGTTCCATCAACGCCTGGATCTCTGTTTTCTGGGCGTCGGTCAGATCCAGACCTCGCAGGCCATACATGCCAAAATGGCCCTTACCGCCTTTCATGTGGTGGTGATAGCCGCGCTCGCCCTTCATGTGATGATAACCACGGTCGCCGTCACGGTGTGGGCAATCGCCGTAGCCGTTACCGGCTTGTGCCGCGCCAGCCATCAGAGTGGTGCCGGCAATCAGGGCCAGCAAACTTGCTTTGATTGAAGTCTTCATATGGATATCCTCGTTCTCGGTCGGGAAGTATTTGACGTCTTCCAGTCTAGTCCTCTATGTGTAAGTGTGGGTTCAAACTGAGTAAAGCACTGTAAAGCTTGGTCATCCGGGTTGAAGAAGCGTATCTTTACCCAGACTTACACAGCTAAACTGCAGTTGACTCAAAAGCGGGTATACTCGGCAGAGAGAAATTGTGTGAGGCGTATAAATGAGCCGGATTTTATTGATAGACGATGACCTGGGCCTGGCAGAACTCTTGGGGCAATTGCTGGAGCTGGAAGGCTTTGAGCTGACACTGGCCCATGATGGTCAGAGCGGCCTGGAACTGGCGATTGCCAATGATTACGACCTGATCCTATTGGATGTGATGCTGCCCAAGCTCAACGGCTTCGAAGTGCTCAGGGAACTGCGTGGCAAGAAACAAACCCCCGTGCTTATGCTCACTGCCCGCGGCGATGAAATAGACAGAGTGGTTGGCCTGGAGATAGGCGCAGACGACTATCTGCCCAAGCCTTTCAATGACAGGGAACTGGTAGCCAGGATCCGCGCCATCATACGCCGTGCCAATATCACCCCGCAGGACATTCCCCAAAGCGGTATTCAAACCATAGGCGATCTCAGCCTGGACTCTGCCCGTCAGGAAGCCTATTGCAATGAACAGTTACTGTTGCTGACCGGTACTGAGTTCAGCCTGCTCTACACCCTGGCCAATCAGGCCGGCGAACTAATAAGTAAAGATGAGCTGAGCGAAACCGTGCTGGGCAAAAAGTTGATGCCCTTTGATCGCAGCCTGGACATGCATCTTTCCAACCTGCGCAAGAAACTGCCGGAACGCAGCGATGGTCGTCCCAGGGTCAAGACCATACGTGGCAAAGGCTATATCTGGATCCCCTGATGAAGTCATTTTCCCTGCCCAATCGCCTCTTTATCAAACTGCTGCTGGGCTTTTGGCTCTGCAGCAGCCTGATCATTCTTGCTGTTGGCATGCTGCCACTGCTGCAGCAAAACCATGACAGAGCCCCAATGCCGCCTAAACTGCGGGAGGTCTTGTCTCAGGTCGCCGATGAGCTGCAACAGGAACCGGCCAAGTTGAATGGCCGCTTTCTGCACCATTGGGAGCGCAGACGCAGCATGGAAGGCAAGCCAATTCGCATCTATCTGGTCAATGAGCAGGGACAGATAATCAACACTCATAGAGTATCCAAAGGCATGCGCCGCTTTATGTTGATGGCAGAGGAAGCCAACGCGCCAATTTCACACCAGTTTCGCGATGAACTGATATTCGGCCCATTCGATTTTAAGGTTAACGGCACTCCCTATGCCCTTTATGGCCGGTTGCCGGATCACCACCCCATGCCCTGGTTCTTTTTCTTTATTGAACACAAGTTACTGACATTGTCGCTGGCGATTCTGCTTTCAGGGTTGCTCTGTGGTTTGTTGGCCTGGCACCTGGGCAAGCCGCTGCGTTCGTTGAAACAAAGCGCCAACGCCCTGGCGCTGGGACAATTGAACAGCCGGGTCGACGATGCCACAGCCGGACGCCACGACGAAATCGGCGAACTGGCCCAGGCCTTTAACAGCATGGCGGCCGCCATCGAAACCATGGTCAATAATCAGCAGCGACTGATAAGCGACATCTCCCATGAGCTGCGAACTCCGTTGACCAGACTGCAATTGGCACTGGCTCTGGCGCGCAAGAAGGGTATGGCCGGAGATGAAGCCGAACGTATCGCCTACGAGGCCGACCAACTGGAAAAAATGATTGCCGAGCTGCTGGAACTTTCCCGGGTGAAACTCAAGGCACAGGACAACAAACTGAAAGTAGGCTTGGCCGAATCATTGAGCCAGGTACTGGACGATGCCGAATTTGAAGCCGAACAGCAACAAAAAGAGCTCTGCATCCTGATACCGGAAGAACTGGAGTTGCCCATCTACCCAAGGCCGCTGTCGCGGGCGATTGAAAACCTGCTACGCAACGCTATCCGCTACTGCCATACCCAGGTAAATATCTGCGCCGAGACCAAGGGGCCATGGGTAGAGATAAGCATTACTGACGACGGCCCGGGTATTGAGGAATCTGAGTTGGAGGCTATTTTCAAGCCCTTCTATCGACCACATTCAGCCAGAGAAAGAGAGAGTGGCGGTTGGGGTCTGGGGCTGGCCATTGCCGATGCCGCAGTGCAAGCCCACGGCGGCCATATTCTGGCAAGCAATCGCGCCCAAGGTGGGCTCGAGGTCGTCATCCATTTGCCACGCGCCTGAGACCTTCAGGCTCATCTTCCAAAGAGGATTAGCGGCATACATTTTGCTCAATCATGTTGATATGTGACTGCATAACCAATAAACATCCATCTCTGCAGATACTTCGTATTTGGGGGCCTCAAATATGAAGTGTTAGCCCATAATCACCCCTGAAAAGCCAGTCGCAACACTTCCTCGCAAGGTGAAGCACTGCGTCCCCGCTAAAGCATCTCTTATGAAAGAGATGGCACAAAGCACAGCTTTACTTTAGTCAATATTTTAATATTGGAGCTAGACCAACATAGGACCAATTGCGTTGAAAACCCACCCTATAAGGGTGAATGACATCAGTAAAATCGTAAAAACAATCGCTAACAAGCGCCATTGCATCACCTGCTTAAGCAAAATAAATTCGGGGAAGCTGGCAGCAACCGTGGCCATACAAAAAGCTAATGTTGTCCCTATAGGAAGACCATTAATGATGAGGCTTTCCATGATAGGAATGACCCCTGTCGCATTGGAATAAAGCGGAATACCTATTAACACTGCAACAGGCACAGACCACCATTGACCATCACCCAAGTGAGTTTCAATCCAACCATCCGGAACAAACCCATGAAGTGCCGCGCCAAGCCCAACGCCGATAATGACCCATTTCCATACCCGAGAAAAAATCGCTTTGGTTTCGCTTTTGGCAAATTGATGTCGTTCCGATAATGTCATCAGGGGGGCCGATGCTTCTTGTTGATTATTAGATACAGCCGCCTGTATTTTCCCTCTTTCAAACGCCTTAGCTGCAAAGGACTGCAGCCAACGCTCAGCACGAACAGCATCCAGGAAAGCCCCTGCAAGTATACCCACAGACATACCTACACCCACATAAATCATCGTAAACTTCCACCCCAATAAGCTTACCAATAGTAGAATGGCAACCTCATTGATTAAGGGGGAAGTAATAAGAAATGCCATAGTGATCCCGACGGGAATGCCTGCGGAGGTAAAGCCTAGAAATACCGGAATGCTTGAACAAGAGCAAAAGGGGGTCACCGCACCAAAACTTGCTCCCAGAAAATAACCGACAAAGCGATTTTTACCCGCTAAATAATCCCGAACACGTTCAACATTAAGTGACGCTCTCACCAAAGCGATGACATAAATCATCAAGATCAGCAGTGCGAAAATCTTAGTGGTATCTTCAATAAAAAAGTGTATTGCATCTGCCAGCTTGGTCTCGGGAGGGATGCCTAACAATCCAAAAGTTATCCAAGTCGCCAGGTCAGAAAAGAGGTGCATCATGATTTACCACCTTTGAGCTGTGGCTACATTATTAGGGAAGGTGCCACGAGGACTTATTCGCACCTTCCTTAGATGGAAAGCCGCAGAGGAAGCCGCTTATTCCGGCTTGGCTATGCTCTACACTGAAGATTCAATGTGTGCCAGCATTAACGCCTTGATCTCTGCAGGACTGGCAAGACGACCTGTCAACTTAACTTGTTCATCTATAACCAAAGCCGGAGTCGACATCACGCCGTACTCCATAATTTCTTCGACATCAGTAACTTTAACTAACTGATAATCAAGCTCTAAAGAATCTGCCACAGCAGAACAAGTTTCAGCCAGCTTTTGGCATTTAGAACAGCCAGATCCTAACACTTTGATTTTAAACATAATGCCACCTATCATTTGGTTATTTAGCCAAATGATAGGTAAGAAACCACTTCGGGAATGCGATCTACTTCTGAATTTGGTGATCCTGTAAACAATCAATACAATTGAGTGAATGAAGCAAACACGGCATAGCTAGATGATAGAAGATCTGCTTTCCGCGCTTTTCCATACCGACAATGCCCTTATTACGAAGTATGGATAGATGCTTGGAAACCGTTGAAAAATCAACATCAAGTGCCTCTACAAATTCACATACACATTTTTCGCCATCAGCAAGTTGTTCAACTATCCATAGACGCGTTGGATGTCCCAAGGCCTTGAAAATATCGGCTTTAGTTTTGGTTAGTTGTTCCACAAATTCTCTTCCACAACAAGAACACATTGTGTGCCATAGTGAATCGATAAACTCACTTTTTAGCAAGGGAGTTATGAAATAAAACGCGTCATTGCCAATGAAAAACCAGGGGACAGGGGCAATCCAAGCCCCATAAGACGAACTGGCGCTAGCCCTGGCACGCCAAAAAGGGGATGGCCGGAGAATAAAGCCAAACAGCAAAAAGAGGTTAACTTCCAGATATCGGAAGAGCTGGAGCTGCCCATCTACCCAAGGCCGCTGTCGCGGGCAATTGAAAATCTGCTGCACAACGCCATTCGCTACTGCCGTACCCAGGTAAATATCTGCGCCCAGGACAAGGGTCAATGGGTAGAGATAAGCATTACTGACGACGGCCCGGGTATTGAGGAATCTGAGTTGGAGGCTATTTTCAAGCCCACGGTGGCAATATCCAGGCAAGCAATCGCGCCCAAGGTGGGCTTGAGGTCGTCATCCATTTACCACACGCCTGAGACCCTCAGGTTCATACTCCAGACTGGGTTGGCGACTCAGCCAGGCGGCAAACTGTTGCTTGGAGGGGCTGCGCTTATCTGAGTGCCCCATCAGATGGATCAGCGCATAACTGAACTGGTAATAGAGCTGTGGGTCGTCGTGGGTCTTGCAGGCATCGTCGGTATTGATCATGGCGCCACGCAGATAACTCATCACCAGCTCGACCCGATCGAATCCTGGCACCTCTCCCACGGCGGAAATGGTCTTGGCATTCCACTGCATATATTCATCGAAACGTCTTTCACAGCCATGCCGATAAAACTCGGTCGCCAATAGCAACAGGGCTTGATTTGGCATTATCCGCTCAATGACAAATTTATTTGTCGACAATACTTCATAGAGCCGCTGACAATGATGAAATATAAACCTTTCCAGAGGGTCTTTATATTGTATTTCATCCTGTTTAGCCTGTTGTAGCCAATACTCATATTCACTGCAAGCTACTGCCACCATGAGATCGGCCTCTGTAGTGAAATGATTATATACTGTGCCTTTGGATATTTGGCTGGCTTCAACAAGATGAGAACGACATAAACCGAAAGTCTTCTGTCCTCTTAAACAACGTTGCGCCACTTCAACCAAAAAGTTTCCTCGTCGCTCCCATTTTCCCATTGGCCACTCCTGAGCAAAGCTTAAATACAAACTCTCCCAACTTCACAATAAAATAATAACAAGCTTTATGCGACTGCGATATTGAGTAATACTGATACCATTATGAGTCACGCCAATAGCCAATGTTAAAAATAGAATTGCTCGAGAGTTTTATTGCTGTGGCCGAATGCGGTAATTTATCCAAGGCTGCAGAAAAAGTCTGTCGCACCCCGTCGGCATTGAGCTTACAGATCAAAAAGCTGGAAGAAAGTGTCGGTCAACCGCTGTTGCTCAGAGACAATCGAGGCGTGGTGCTGACCGAATCCGGCAATACCCTGCTCAACTACGCCTATAAGATGATGCAACTCAACACCCAGGCCCTGGATGAGCTGAAAGACTGTCAGAATCGCGAAGTAATTCGCCTTGGCGTTCCCACAGATTATATTACCTATTATCTGGACAACTGCCTGCTGGAATTTGTCCGTGAGTTCACCTGTATTGAGTTGGTCATAGACACAGATGTCAGCGGCAATCTGTATAAGCGGTTGCATCAAGGGGAATTCGACCTGATAGTGGCGACCCATTGGCAGCCTCCGGTGCAGGGAGAGCTCCTGTTCGAACGACGTTTTCATTGGGTGGCCGCCAAGAACGGCAGTGCCCATAAACGGGAAACGATTCCCATGGCACTTTACCCGGAAAACTGCCCCATCAGAGCTCAGGTGTTTGCCAACCACCAACTGTCGATGCGGCCCATCAATGTGCTGCTTTCCACCCCCTCCCCCCAAGCCTTGTGCATGGCGGTTGAAAATGATTTGAGCATAGCTCCGATTGCCGAATTCAGGATCAACGACAAGATGCAGATCCTCGATCCCATAGAGCATGATCTCCCTCCCTTGCCCGTGTTCAATGAATCTCTCTATCTCAATCCGGAGAGTCAGACTGAAGCCTGCAATCAACTCATCGCCCTGTTGAAGGCCAATCTCAAAAACAGAAACACCACCGTAGAATAAGATGAAAGCCGGCTAATGCCGGCTTTCATCTTGATTTACTACCACTTGAGTTTACTCAGATCGCACTGAATGGTTTCGCCCTTTTTGGCCGGTGTGCCAGGCTGCTTGGCTGATTCACACAAGAGTGTTGTACCATAGTCATTGCGTGTGTCGTGGGCATTGCTTCTGGCCCAAACCGAGACTATCGCTCTCTCTTCCGGCTTGGCTTCACAGCTGCCATCAACATCGAAGGCATGGATGGTGTTCTGGTGAAAATACAACAGGGGATCGCGTTCGCTACTGCCGGAAAGCCACATGGCATCGACATTGGGTTGCCCGGCATCGAAGCGAACCCGGCGCATCTTGTCATTCTCTTTTACAGTTTCCAACAAAGGTGAATCGGCTTTGATTGCCAGGCTCTTGAACTGATTGGTGCAAGCCGGCAGCCTCATGTTGTAGTACATTTCAGAAATGGCATGGTTGTGAAACGGGTAAAGAGTATCGACCGACTGTACTGTCATACCTACTTCGGCGCCGACTTTCTCACCATTGATGCTGTCAATTCTCAGTAGTCCCCAGTGACCGAAGATCTCTGCATAAGCATAACCGCCACGAACATTATTGAAGTTCTTGTCATTGCGCTTGCTTTCTTCGGCATACATGGGGAACCAACCGGCAGCGGCCCACAGGTTGGGCAAGGCGTTGGCACTGATGTCATAGGGGAAAGCCGATGGCATCTTCACCTCATCACCTGTGACCATTTTGTAGAAGTTATCAGTAAAGATTTTTCCCTGCTTTTGCACCTGTTTATTGGTGACTTTCTGCTTGAAGAATTCATTAAAGCTCATGCGTTTCGCCCACTGAGCCACCGGGGATTTTTGCTCCAGTTCCCCTCCTGGGCTGTAGATCCAATTGACATCACGGCGAGCCCCGAAACAAATTTTGGCACTTTGGGGATTGTGCAATACCTGATAAATATTTTTCACCATCAGCTGCATATCGCGGCGCTCCATTACGCAGAACTTTTGTCCACCGGCGCTGGTGTCGTAAATAGCTTCATCCGAGTTCAGGCAATGAGCTTGCTCGCCATTGGTGAGCGCCTTGGCAAAGCCATTTAAATAACGCAATGTTTCATCCCAGAGAATATCGACATACTTTTGATCTTGTTTGGAATAATCTGGCGTTTCACCCAAACAAACAAAGCTTGCATTTTCAATATCAGCCGGGGCTAAAAAATCCGGTAACTTTTCTGCCATCGCTGTATTGGAAATCAGCAGTGAAATTAATATTAGTTTCTTATTTATCACCTGGAACCTCAATTATAGTTAGAGTCAATATCAGGCGAAGCATATACTTGGAACCCATTCCAAAAATGTTGTCTGAACACAGGCAACAAAAAAGATAACAGAATGAAAAAGAGTTGTGAGCCAGCAAGTAAAGAATCCACCTTCTGAAGAAGGTGGCTTTGTATATGCCCCCTCAAAGGGGGCGTTGTTTACTCCAGCGTTAACTGAGCTTGCTCCTGCTTTTCTTCTTTCTCTTGATGCCGGACATAACGCCTTATTATCTCTTCATTTATTCCAACCGTATCAACAAAGTATCCTCGCTGCCAAAAATGGTTACCCCACATTTTGTTCTTCCTCAAGTGCGGATATTTACTAAATAGTTTTAGTGCTATTTTGCCTTTGAGCGCTCCCATCAGTCTTGATATCGATAACTTTGGCGGAACTTTTATAACTAAATGAACATGGTCTACCTGAACATTTAACTCTACTACTTTGCACCCAAGTTGCTCACTGTAAACGTGAATACAGCGGTAAACATCCTTACCTACTTTGTTTTTGAGAATCCTAAAACGGTACTTTGGAGTCCAAACTATATGATATTGACATCGCCAATACACATGCGATGCTTGCTCGTATCTACTCATGCTTTTTGTCCTTTGACTTCGCTAAAAATCAAAAGAGCAATTAGCATGGGTAGCCTTTACAGGCCAAGCCTAAATTGATGATAACCACCTACTGAAGTAGGTGGTTTAGGGGCTGAAAACAAAAAAGGCCCACTTGTGATCAAGTGAGCCTATCATTGAATTAAAACAGCAGTTGCAGGGACTATTTTAATCAAAGATATTTACGGGTCATGCTGCCGGTGGAGGAAACTTGAGGCAGCATATAAACCCTTTCATTATTCCTTATGTTTATCGTATTTAAAGGTATGGCAATTACTGCACAGAGGTTTTTTAGGCTGGTGTTCACCATGACACTCAACACAAGGCAGGTCTTTACCATAATGCAAGTTGTCATGGGGATTTTGCCATCTGTCCTCACCACTGCGGGCTGTCTTTTTTGCCAGCTCATCGACATCGTGGCACTTCAGGCAGGCACCATCTGAAGGGTACTGCTTAAGCCCTTGGTCGTGGCATACCTTACAATCCTTGCCTATCACTGCCTTATGATAATCGCGCTGCTGAACGGCATGAACCGATACCGAAGTTAGCCCTGCCAACAGCAGTGCCCATACTAAGTTTGCTTTCTTCATTATTGAGTCCTCTCTCACCGTTCAATTCAGGCTTGCATCATGCTGCGGGCCGCAGTCATACCCATCACCATACATTCGGGGATAGAGCAGCTTCCCAGGCGGCTAACGCCATGGATGCCGCCACAGACTTCCCCTGCGGCATAGAGTCCGGCAACCGGCTTACCTGTGAGGCTGTCTTTGACTTCAGCCTTGGTGTTCACCTGGACTCCGCCCTGGCAGTAGTGCACCTTGGGCCATAGACGCACCACAGTGAAAGGCGCTTCAATATACTTATCTTTTGCCTTGGTCATGTTCTTGCCAAACTGCTTGTCTTCACCGCTATTGACATAGCGGTTGTACTCTTCGATTTGTGCCTTGAGTGGTTTCAAAGGCACCTCAAAGTGCTTGGCCAGTGCCTCCAGTGAGTCAAACTTCCAACCCACATTGTATTTGAGCACCTTGGCGGTATTGGGGTGCTGTTTGGAGTCCTTGTAGCTGGTGATCAAGATAGGTGGCAGCGGTTCTCCCTTAGCGTCGCGACAGGCCAACTCGGCATCGGCGCGGGTCTTGCGGTCGGCAATTTCATTCATAAAGCGCTTACCTGTCATGCGGTTAATCGCAATTGAATGAGGGAAGTTGAAGATGGAATAGTTGGAAACATAACCAAAACCGCCCTCATCGGGAGAGGCCCAGGGCCCGGACTGAATATGTGCCAGATGCACAGGCACAGCGCCGAGACGGAACATCTCCAACATACCTTCACCTGTGGCGCCGGGAGTATTGGTACAACCCACTTCATGGGTCAGAGTCGGATCCTGCGCCATTCGCAGGCCGATATTCTGGGCAAAGCCACCGGTTGCCATCAAGACACCGCGCTTGGACTTGATATACACCAACTTGCCAGAGTCCTCTTCGCCGAAGTAATAACCCTGACGCATCTTCACCCCTTCGACGCGACCATCCTTGCCGAGGACAAAGCCCTCAAACTTGGAGCGGTTATGGGTCTTGACTCCGATACGCTGGCACTCTTTATACAAAGGCTGGGTAATACCTGCGCCGCAACTGACCGCGGTTTGATAAGTACGGGCAACCGAGTGACCACCCAATTGTTGCAGGTAAGGATGGTATTCGGCACCGGCATCCAGGGTCATCTGCAAGGCTTCCACCGCGTGTGAAGCCACATGACGCAGCAGTTCCTCATCGGCGATACCCCGGCCCGATTTCAACTGATCGGCAACCATCTGTTCTACTGAGTCCTTAACACCTTCCTGTTGCTGCATAGGTGTACCCGGTGCGGCGAACAAGCCACCGTTAATGGCAGAGTTACCACCGAAATAAGGCATCTTTTCAAAGACATGCACATCTTTGGCGCCTTTGCGGGTCGCCTCAATGGCCGCTGCCAAACCGGCAAACCCTGAACCGATAATCAGCACTTCAACTTCTTTATCCCAACTCACATCCGTGGCTTTTTCCGATACAGCCAACACGGGAGCAGCCACGGCAACTCCGGCAGCGGCGCCAACGCCCTTAATAAAATTACGGCGTCCCAGCAGATCTACTTTGCTCATCTGTCATCACCTTTTTCGTTTTAATTGACACTGGTATCTTAGGGATGGAATCAATTCCAAAACGGGAGTTAAGCGTCAGTTGCTTTTTAAACAAAAGGGCAACATTTAAAAATGACATCTGGCTTGGGTTTTAACTGCAAAGCTGGACAAGTGACATTTTTTGGAACGGTTTCCAAACTTCGCCACAGCCCACAAGACAGGCAAGAAATCAGGGGAAAAGAGAACAATTGATAAACAGCTATGACTTTGGCTCTTTCTCAAGCTCAAAAGCTAATCTAAGTCAAAGTTAGCCAAGCACTGACTCAATAGAAGGAATATCAACAGAAAAGCTGGGTTGGAGCCGTATTGCTGGGGCCTAACTGTATTCAGGACAGGTCACAACAAACTGTTGGGGGCCCAGAGGCCCCTTTTTTAGACGAGGATCAGCCGACTTTAATCAGAGTGCGGCCGCTGATTTCACCTTTAACGATTTGCGCTGCGGCCTCGGGTACCTGCTCCAGAGTGATTTCATGACAAGCCTCTTGATAGTAACTCTCAGGCAACAGAGCCACTATCTGCTCCCAGGCAGCACGGCGCTTGGCGGCCGGGCACTGCACCGAGTCTATTCCCAGCAGGCTGACGCCACGAAGAATAAAGGGCATTACCGTGGTTGGCAGGGCAAAGCCCCCCGCCAGGCCACAAATCGCGGCGACCCCAGCATAATTCAGCTGTGACAAGGCGCTGGCCAGCACCTTGTTCCCTACGGTATCCACTACGGCGGCCCAGCGCTGCTTATCCAGTGGTCTGGCATCCTGCTCAAGCTCGCTGCGCTCAATTAAATCGCTGGCACCAAGCTGCTTGAGCCAGGCCGCATTCTGCTCCAGGCGACCTGTACCGGCGACAACCTTAAAGCCGAGTTTAGCCAGCAGCGTCACGGCCACCGAGCCGACCCCACCACTGGCACCTGTTACCAGCACCTCACCATCTTTCGGTTTGATCCCAGCTTGCTGCAACGCTTGTACACACAGCATGGCCGTGAGACCGGCGGTGCCTATCATCATCGACTTGGCGGCTGTGCAACCCAGTGGCATAGGCACCAGCCAGTCACCCTTGACTCTGGCACGCTCGGCCATACCGCCCCAATGGTTTTCGCCAACGCCCCAGCCGGTGAGGATAACCTCATCGCCTGGCTGATAATCCGGATGGGCCGACTCTCGTACCACACCGGCAAAGTCGATACCCGGCACCATGGGGAATTGACGAATAATCTTGCCAAGCCCGGTCACCGCCAGGCCGTCTTTGTAGTTCAGTGAGCTGTAGGCAACATCGACCAGAACATCCCCCTCAGGCAGATCGCTGTCTTGCAACTGAGTGACTTGGGCCAGGGTCTGTTTATCGTTTTGGGTCAATACCAGTGCCTTAAACATGATTACCGCTCCTGCTGTTAAAAATACAAATTCAAGACTAATGGAAAAAAACGCGACGGGACACAAGAGCATTAGCAGAGTGTCGAGGCGTGCAACTCATGGGTTATTTCGCAGCTTGGTTCACATTCGATAATCCCAATCTGTTGCCCTGGCCTCATTACTTGGCTCTACCACTGCGGAATTATTAACGAAATACCAACATATAAAACTACTTCAGCGCCAACGCCTTAAGCTTACGGTATAGGGTGTTGCGACTAATCCCCAAACGGCGTGCCGCTTCACTGACGTTACCATTGCAGGCCAGCCAGGTGTCGCGAATTTGCATCTGCATTTGGCTGTGCAGATTGTTGCCCGGCGCGGGTGCCAAGCCAGCCATCGCCTCTTCTGCAGTACCCAAGGTCTGCTGCAGGCTCTCAGGCAGCGTTTGCCAGTTAAGTTCAGGGAACTCTTCGGCCATCAAACAGGCTACCTGCATCAGGTTATCCAGCTCCCGTAGGTTTCCCGGCCAATGATATTGCAGCAATCGCTGCTCCAGCACAGGACACAGGCTCTGGGGCCGAACTCGATAGCGCTGGTGCAATTTGTGGATCAGACGCCGCAGGTCGCTTCGCTGGCGCAATGCAGGCAGTGTGACCTGCAAGCCATTGAGCCGGTAATAGAGATCGGCGCGAAAGGCCCCCCGCTGCACCAATGCTGGTAAGTCCATATGAGTGGCGGCAATCACCTGAATGTCGACGCTGTGTGCCTGATTACTGCCAATGGGCACCACCTCGCGCTCCTGCAACACCCTAAGCAAACGGCTCTGGGCCGCCAGGGGCATCTCGCCTATTTCATCCAGAAACAGGGAGCCCTGGTGCGCCTGACGTATTTTGCCGACATATCCCTGCCTGGAAGCTCCGGTAAAGGCACCCGCCTGATAACCAAACAGCTCTGATTCCACCAGCTCCGCCGGGATCGCGGCGCAGTTGACCGCCACAAAAGGCTGCTGATGCCTGGCACTTTGCACATGCAGCTGTTTGACAAACTGCTCCTTGCCCACTCCGGTTTCCCCCAGGATCAGCAAAGGGATATTTCGTGCCAACACCTTACGCGCCTGCTGCCAGGCTTGCTCCAACCTGGGTTCTTTAAAAGCTGCGCTGCTTTCTCTGCTCTGGCTTTCTCGGCTCTGACTCGTTCGAACCACAGGCTTGGTATGTTGAGGCTGCTCCAACGCCTGGGTTCTGAACACCAATCCCTGCTGCAAGCGGCCGCTGCCCCGACTCAATACCTGAGGGGACAAGGCCTGATGAATTTGGCCCAGATTGATGCCTTTGAGCAACTGCCTTGCCATAGGGTTGGCACCCAGCACCCGTCCATCAAGGTCGAGCACTAATACGCCTTGCCAGCCTGAATGCAACAGGGCCTGCTGCGGCGCCAGATCCAATCGAACAGCAGCGCTGGGGAGTCGGCACAATAAGGCCAGCTCCAACTGCTGCGCCAAACTGGACACCAAGATGGCTGTCTTTGGGGTATGGATTTGCTGCTCACTGGTGATATCCAAGGCTCCCAGCAACTCACCGTCCGGGGAAAACAGCGGGCTGGCGGTGCAACTCATAAATCTGTGGCTCTTGATAAAGTGCTGCTCACCGATAACCGAAACACACTGGCGTTCGCTGAGTGCCGCGGCTATGGCATTGGTCCCCTTGTATTGCTCCATCCAGTTGACCCCGGTATCCAGGGCAATATTGGCAAGCTTTTGTGAGTAGCGGCTCACGCCCCAGTGATGCAGCACAAAACCTTGAGGATCCGAGAGGATGAGCCGGCTCTGGGTTCGCCCCATAAGTTGATTGAACAGTGGCAGTGCACTGTGCTCCACGGCTTGCAGCAGCCGGCCATGGCGCTGGCGCCGCTCATCAAGGGCTGCAGTATTGAGCCTGAGTTCATCGGGTATGGCGGCGGGATTGAGCCCGGCCCCCTGGCAACGTTGCCAGGAAGCTGATAACCAGGATTGGGAATGGGTCTTGAGTGTCATAGCCCTGCTCCATTCTGGTACACCTGTGTGTACCTTTTTGCCACAGTTTGCGCGATAGACAACTCGAGTACCCGGCACCACGCCAAGATACAGCAATCGCAAATTTAGTTTTTCATCATACTGTTAGCACAATAAATGAACAAGCAGGCTCACACTGGCCCGGCCTTTGCGTTTACCTGAGCCAAGGCCGCAGTGGCCGAACAGATAAATACAAGAAAAACCTTTCAACAAGACGAGGAAACTCACCATGATTTATGCCCAACCCGGCACTCAGGGTGCCCTGCTGCAGTTCAAGGATAAGTACGACAATTTTATTGGTGGAAAGTGGCTCGCGCCGGTTGGCGGACAATACTTTGATAACCGTACCCCGGTCACCGGCGAAGTCTTCTGTCAGGCCGCCCGCTCTGATGCCCGGGATATCGAGTTGGCGTTGGATGCGGCCCATGCCGCCAAAGAGAGTTGGGGTAAGACTTCAGTCACCGAACGGGCCAATCTGTTACTGCGCATTGCCGATCGAGTAGAGCAGAGGTTGGAGATGCTGGCAGTGGCCGAAACCTGGGAAAACGGTAAGGCGGTCAGGGAAACCCTCAATGCCGATTTACCCCTGTTGGTGGACCACTTCCGTTACTTTGCCGGCTGTATTCGCGCGCAGGAAGGCAGTGCTGCCGATATTGATGCCACCACGGTCAGCTATCACTTTCCCGAACCTTTGGGCGTGGTTGGGCAGATCATTCCCTGGAACTTTCCACTCTTGATGGCGGCCTGGAAGATAGCCCCGGCACTGGCGGCCGGCAACTGTATCGTACTCAAGCCAGCTGAGCAGACACCGGTTTCCATCATGGTACTGCTGGAGCAGATTCAAGATTTGCTGCCTGCCGGGGTGCTTAATGTCGTCAACGGCTTTGGCGCCGAGGCGGGTCAAGCGCTGGCCACAAGCAAACGCATCGCCAAGTTGGCTTTCACGGGTTCAACCGAAGTGGGTTACCACATACTCAAGTGCGCCGCTGAGTCACTGATCCCCTCGACCGTTGAGCTGGGTGGAAAATCCCCCAACATCTATTTTGCCGATGTCCTGGAACAGGAAGACGACTATCTGGATAAGGCGGTCGAAGGCATGTTGCTGGCCTTTTTCAACCAGGGTGAAGTCTGCACCTGTCCCAGCCGGGTACTGATCCAGGAGTCCATCTACGACAAATTTATCGAGCGGGTCATCGCCAGAGCCCAGAGTATCAAACAGGGAGATCCGCTGGATACCGACACTCAGGTCGGCGCTCAAGCGTCACAGGAGCAGTTTGATAAAATACTTAGCTATCTGGAAATTGGCCGCAATGAAGGCGCCAAGGTACTGCTTGGCGGTCAGGCCAACAGCCTGCCGGGCTCCCAGAGTCAGGGCTATTATGTTACCCCGACAATACTCAGTGGCCATAACCGGATGCGGGTATTTCAGGAGGAGATCTTTGGCCCAGTCGTTGCTGTAACCACCTTCAAAGATGAAGCAGAAGCACTCAGCATTGCCAACGACACCCAGTATGGTTTGGGGGCCGGCGTCTGGACCCGGGATATGAATCGGGCACAGCGGATGGGGCGGGGGATCCAGGCAGGACGGGTCTGGATCAACTGCTATCATGCCTACCCGGCACATGCCGCTTTCGGAGGATACAAAAAGTCAGGTATCGGCCGGGAGACCCACAAAATGATGTTGTCTCACTACCAAAATACCAAGAATCTGCTGGTGAGCTACTCCACCAGTCCCTTGGGTTTCTTCTAAATCAAACACAGTCAAAACAAGCCCGGCTTCTGTCGCAATTCCGTTCACTTTGTGTGAACGGAATTACTTGTCAGGGGCTTTTTTACTTTCTAGCGACTTTG
The DNA here is from genome assembly GCF_037953065.1 of Shewanella chilikensis. Taxonomy (NCBI): domain Bacteria; kingdom Pseudomonadati; phylum Pseudomonadota; class Gammaproteobacteria; order Alteromonadales; family Shewanellaceae; genus Shewanella; species Shewanella chilikensis. Next base: position 4,375,285 of record NZ_CP149966.1, read on the forward strand.
CATTCTCACTGAGAGGGGGACACTCCGTTGCTGAATGGTATAATGCCCCAATCTGCATGCAATAAGGTCAACCCGTGTTCCACATCGCCCTCTATGAACCCGAAATTGCCCCCAATACCGGCAACATTATCCGTCTCTGTGCCAACAACGGCTGCGAGCTACACCTGATAGAGCCTTTGGGCTTTGATCTGGAAGAGAAAAAACTGCGCCGGGCCGGGCTGGATTATGGCGACCTGACCCGAGTAAACCGTTACCCTGATTTCCCGCACTTTCTCGCAGCCATGGCGGGCAAACGCATTTTGGCTTGCACCACCAAGGGCAGCCGGCCACATTCCGAGCTCGAGTATCGGCAAGGCGATGTGCTCTTGTTTGGCCCCGAGACTCGCGGCCTGCCTCAGGAAATATTGCAGAGCATTGCTGCAGAGCACAGACTGAGGATCCCCATGGTGCCCTCCAGCCGCAGCCTGAACCTTTCCAATGCAGTGGCTATCATCAGCTATGAAGCATGGCGTCAACAGGGTTTCAGCGGCGCGATATAAATCAGCGAGGTTGCAGTGAGATGGCTCTGTAGGTTTGATAGCTATCCGAGTCCTCATCCAGATAATGCAGATTCTGGCGCCAGAGCCAGCCGTCATTATCGGCTTCGAATAGCAGTTGGATCAGCGCCGGTCGTCCACCGGACTGCCCTTCACCCAGCAGGGAAAATCCGCTGCCCTGATGGTAAAGGGTGAAGGATTGAAAGCGTTCTTCGGTCACACCGTCAAAGTACCAGAGCCCCACACTGGGGTCTTGGTCTCGAAACCACCAGGTTTCACTCAGGGGATGGCGTGCCCCTTCACTGACGCTGAGTAACAACTGACGCTTGTCTTTACTGCAGATGGCATCCAGGCTGAGCTCCTTCGGTGTTTGCCCGCTTTGGGCGCCATCCCCCTGCCAATGGCCATTGAGCGCTTCACAGAATTGACTAAAAGAAGCCTTGCTGGCCCAGGCGGGTTGCCAGGCCAGGGCCAGGGAAATAATAAACAGGCGTAGAAAGTCAGAAGAGTTCGATATCGTTGTTGTTTTGCTTGAGATGTTCATCTTGATACTGGCTCAAAGCCTCGTGTAGTGGCATTCCCTGCAGCACAAGATCAAACATTTTGCGTTCACAGTCCAGCGAGTATGTCGACTTAATCGTACGCTGTAACATTTTCCAGGCATGTTCCGAGGTGCGGCCATGCTCATCCCGCAAAACTTCTTCAGTCAACGCCAGCCCGGTCACCACATGGTTGAGCCTTTGTGACAGACGATCATAGAACTGAAAAGCTATGATGCCTTCATTGACCTTACCGGCCAGATGGCGGCCATGATCGCGGATCTCGGCCGGAGTATTCTCCTGAGTTTCCAACCAAGCATTCACCTCTCGCAATTGCTCCGCCATGTCGGTAAACAGGCTCCCTAAACCGGTGACATTGTGTTCACCATCGGTCAGGGTCAACTCTATCTGGGCTATCGACAACAACAGGAGTTTTACCGTTTCCGAGATATGCAGCCATTGGGCCGAATCGAGTGAATCCAGAGTCGTGGGCGTTTCGAGCTGCTTGTTATCTGTCATGGTCATGGGGATCTCTGTGGCTGAGTGGCAGGCATACAGAAGTTTAGGACATAAAACGCCTTTTGCCTCTTACCTGGCGCGGCCGGTAAACGGCTACCCGGTGTCGTGACTATGAGTTAGTGCCCGGGGCGTTAGTACCCAGGAGCTTTGAGTTCAGCCAAATCCCACAGTCGAACCGCACCTGGAACAGATCAAAGTTTCCCGATAAACAAGCCGATAAATTTCTGTTTTCGTAGCAGATCTATTGCACAGTTTCTGCGACAATCAATGCCAATGCTGTTATTGCCGGAGATCTTATGCACAGACTCAAGAGCCGTATCATCAGAGAGTGGGATTTCAACCACAAAGGCTGGTTGCTGGAGGCTGCCCGCTTCCTGGCCCCAGAGCTACTGGCGTTAACTCTGTGGGACGAGTCTGAGGGTAAGCCGCTGCTGGCCATTTGGCCTACCGAGGCCGACTCCCCCAGCTTGCTGCTGGATCTCACCCAATTTAAGGGGCATCCCCAGGTCTGCCTCTGGCATCAACAGCTCACCCTGCTGGATGAAACCGGGCTCTGGATCTGGGATTCGCTGGCAGAAGATCAGGCGCAACACTACCCCTTTGCCAATCCGGATGTGCTTTCCATGACTGTGGAGCAGCAACACTTCCATTTTCTGCCATTGCAGCTTTGTCCGCTGGATGACAATCAACTGCTGCTGCGAATGAGCTCCCCCAATACCCGTAAGGGCCGAGCCATTTCCTGGTTATTTATCAAAGATGATCAGTGTCACTTGGTCAACAGATACAAGGAGCCGGACGAACCTGAGCTCACCGCCTTAAAGCCAGGCAGCCCACACTGGCTGGAAGAGATCCAGGTCTGTGACAGGCAGATTTTCTGCCTCTGTCAGGGGCAATCTGCACCAGACACTCAAGAGGCTATATTGGCAGAATACAAATATGGCCTGCCGGATAGCCTCTTGGGCAAACTTTCCAAAATGCTCGGCAGTGGTCAGGAAAAAGATCTGCTCTTGCAATCGTCTAGCCTTCTGGCACCCGGCAGCGCCCGTTTCAGCAATTGTGGGCCACAGCTGTGGTTAAGAACCAAGGGCAACAATCGCTTCGAGTGTCATCCACTGGCCGAGGATCAAAGCGCCTTTGAACTGGCACTAACCCAGGTTCAAAGTCTCGGTGACATCAAACCAACCAAGGCTCAAATAAGCTTTATGGATAACAAGCTATTTGTAGTGCACGACAAGCGCAGGTTGAATTTATGTGCAATTCAGGCAAGTAACCCTGTGAGCTCTTTAAATAAAAGTACAGCTTGAGACAGAAATCCTCTATCCGGGATTAATTAAGCGTTGGCGCATAAAAGGAAGGAAGCAAAGCGTGTAAATAACGTTATAAAACAAAAAAGGAAGCCGAAGCTTCCTTTTCAAAGTAACCTGTCTCGCAATTAAGCGATGATCTTAGCTACAACACCAGCACCAACTGTACGGCCACCTTCACGGATTGCGAAGCGCAGACCTTCGTCCATCGCGATTGGGCAGATCAGAGTTACAACCATCTTGATGTTGTCGCCTGGCATTACCATCTCTACGCCTTCTGGCAGTTCGATAGTACCGGTCACGTCAGTTGTACGGAAGTAGAACTGTGGACGGTAGCCTTTGAAGAATGGAGTGTGACGACCACCTTCTTCTTTAGACAGGACGTAAACTTCTGATTCGAACTTGGTGTGTGGAGTGATTGAACCAGGCTTAGCCAGTACTTGACCACGCTCTACTTCATCACGCTTGGTACCACGCAGCAGGATACCGCAGTTCTCACCGGCACGACCTTCGTCCAGCAGCTTACGGAACATTTCTACACCAGTACAGGTGGTCTTGGTAGTGTCGTGGATACCCACGATTTCTACTTCGTCACCAACTTTGATGATACCGCGCTCTACACGACCTGTTACTACAGTACCGCGACCAGAGATTGAGAATACGTCTTCGATAGGCAGCAGGAATGGCTTATCGATATCACGCTCTGGCTCAGGGATGTATGTATCCAGTGCTTCTGCCAGTTCAATGATCTTGGCTTCCCACTGAGCGTCGCCTTCCAGAGCTTTCAGAGCAGAACCCTGAATTACTGGCAGGTCATCACCTGGGAAATCGTACTCAGACAGCAGTTCACGAACTTCCATCTCTACCAGTTCCAGCAGCTCTTCATCGTCTACCATGTCACACTTGTTCATGAATACGATGATGAAAGGTACACCTACCTGACGAGACAGCAGGATGTGCTCACGAGTCTGTGGCATTGGGCCGTCAGTAGAAGCTACTACCAGGATTGCGCCATCCATCTGGGCAGCACCGGTGATCATGTTTTTAACATAGTCAGCGTGACCTGGGCAGTCTACGTGGGCGTAGTGACGAGTTGGAGTGTCATACTCGATGTGAGAGGTATTGATGGTAATACCGCGCTCACGCTCTTCTGGAGCGTTATCGATCGCTGCGAAGTCACGAGCCTCACCACCGTAAGTCTTAGACAGTACAGTTGAGATAGCAGCAGTCAGAGTGGTTTTACCATGGTCAACGTGACCAATGGTGCCCACGTTAACGTGGGGCTTGGAACGTTCAAATTTAGCTTTAGACACGATATATTCCTTTCTTTTCAGAAGAGTCCGGCGCTGCCGGACACCATCAATCAAAATAACAGTTAATGCCGTTACCTAAATCAGGTACGAGCTTCGATAACTGCTTTAGCAACGTTTTGCGGCGCTTCAGAGTACTTCAAAAACTCCATGGAGTATGAAGCCCGACCCTGAGTCGCTGAGCGCAAATCTGTTGCATAACCAAACATTTCAGCCAAAGGTACCACAGCTCGAATAATCTTGATACCGGCGACGCCGTCATCCATACCTTCGATAAGACCACGACGACGGTTCAGATCACCTACTACGTCACCCATGTAGTCTTCTGGGGTTGTCACTTCAACCTTCATGCAAGGCTCGAGCAACACAGGGTTAGCTTGCAGCGCCCCCTTCTTGAAGCCCATAGAACCTGCAACTTTGAACGCCATTTCGTTCGAGTCCACATCATGATATGAACCATCGAACAGAGTGACCTTCACGTCCAATACAGGGAAGCCGGCGACTACACCGTTCTTCATCTGTTCTTGGATCCCTTTGTCAACCGCAGGGATGTATTCCCTAGGAACAACACCACCAACGATTTCGTTGACAAACTCATAACCGGCACCCTCTTCACGAGGCTCCAGTTTCAGCCAGACATGACCGAATTGACCACGACCACCAGACTGACGCACAAACTTACCTTCCACTTCCACAGCACTGCGGATAGTTTCACGATAAGCCACCTGAGGTTTACCAACGTTACATTCAACGCTGAACTCACGGCGCATACGGTCGATGATAATGTCCAAGTGTAGCTCACCCATACCTGAAATCAGAGTCTGACCCGACTCCTCATCAGTCTCAACCCGGAAAGAAGGATCTTCCATTGCCAGCTTCTGCAGCGCAATGCCCATCTTTTCCTGGTCGGCTTTGGAACGAGGTTCCACAGCAATGGTAATTACCGGCTCGGGGAATTCCATCCGCTCCAGAATTACCTTATGGTCTGGGTCACACAAGGTGTCACCGGTTGTCACATCTTTCAGGCCGATAGCAGCAGCTATATCACCTGCGCGCACTTCTTTCAGTTCTTTACGGTCGTTGGCGTGCATCTGCACGATACGGCCGATACGCTCACGCTTCTCTTTTACAGAGTTGTAAACGGCTGAACCTGACTCCAGGACACCTGAGTAAACCCGGATAAAGGTCAAAGTACCCACAAATGGGTCTGTTGCGATTTTGAATGCCAACGCAGAGAAAGGTGCATTGTCATCAGAAACACGCTCAACTTCCTGTTCTCTATCATCGATGCCCTTAATCGCAGGAACATCAACCGGAGCAGGAAGGTATTCAACAACGGCATCGAGAACTGCCTGTACGCCTTTATTTTTAAAGGCACTACCACAGGTAGCCAGCACAATTTCGTTGTTGATAGTACGTTGACGAAGCGCTTTTTTGATCTCTTCTTCTGTGAGCTCACCTTCTTCAAGGTATTTGTCCATCAGCTCATCAGAAGCCTCTGCGGCACTCTCTACCAGGTATTCGCGCATTTCGGTTGCCTTGGCAAGCAAATGCTCTGGGATCTCTTCGTGAGTGAAAGTCAGGCCCTGGTCTTCTTCATTCCAGTTGATGGCTTTCATCTTGATGAGATCGATAACCCCGCTAAAGTTTTCTTCTGTACCAATATTCAATTGAATAGGCACACAAGTTGCACCGAGACGGTTACGGATCTGTCCTACTACGCGATCAAAGTCGGCACCGGCACGGTCCATCTTATTGACGAACACCAGACGGGGGACATGATACTTGTCGGCCTGACGCCATACGGTCTCAGACTGAGGTTCCACACCAGAAGAACCACAAAAGACCACTACAGCACCGTCAAGTACGCGCAGAGAACGCTCTACCTCAATAGTAAAATCGACGTGACCTGGGGTATCGATGATATTGATACGATGCTCAGTAAACTGGGCATCCATACCGCGCCAGAACGTAGTAACAGCCGCAGAGGTAATAGTAATACCCCGCTCCTGCTCCTGAACCATCCAGTCAGTGGTAGACGCACCGTCATGGGTTTCACCCATCTTGTGGTTTACCCCTGTATAGAACAGGACTCGCTCTGTGGTAGTAGTTTTACCTGCGTCAACGTGAGCACAAATACCTATGTTGCGATAACGCTCAATTGGAGTTGTACGAGCCACGATTATACCCTCTTGACTAAGATAAAAATCTTAGCAATGTCAGAGAAAGCGCGGGCAAGCCCGCGCCCGATATTACCAACGGTAATGAGCAAACGCTTTGTTGGCTTCTGCCATACGATGCACGTCTTCGCGCTTCTTAACGGCAGTACCTTTGTTTTCGGAAGCGTCCAGCAGTTCACCTGCCAGGCGCAGAGCCATAGATTTTTCACCACGCTTACGAGCAGCTTCAACCAACCAGCGCATCGCCAGTGCGTTACGACGAACTGGACGAACTTCACATGGAACCTGGTAAGTAGAACCACCAACACGGCGAGACTTAACCTCTACCGCTGGGCGAACGTTTTCCAGGGCTGCTTCAAGGATAACCAGATGCTCTTCGCCTTTCTTATCGGCTACAACATCCAGTGCTTTGTAGATAATTTTTTCAGCAGTCGACTTTTTGCCGTCCTGCATAATGACGTTGATGAACTTAGCCAGCAACTCACTTTGAAACTTTGGATCAGGTAGGATTTTACGTTGTCCTACTACGCGACGTCTTGGCATAACTATTCTCCGTATGCTTCAGGTATTTCCAAAACTGGAATTTATATTTAGCTTGGCCTTACTTAACGGAAAACCATTAAGACTTAGGACGCTTAGCACCGTACTTAGAACGAGCTTGGCGACGTGAAGTCACACCAGCACAGTCCAGGGCGCCACGAACAGTGTGATAACGCACACCAGGTAAGTCTTTAACACGACCACCACGGATCAGGATTACACTGTGTTCCTGCAGGTTGTGGCCTTCACCGCCGATGTACGAAGTTACTTCGAAACCGTTGGTCAGACGCACACGAGCTACTTTACGTAGTGCAGAGTTAGGTTTTTTTGGAGTAGTGGTGTACACACGAGTACAAACACCACGCTTTTGTGGGCACGCGTTCAACGCAGGCACGTTAGTCTTTTCGACTTTAGGTGCGCGAGGCTTACGTACCAACTGGTTTACAGTTGCCATGTATAGCTCCGAATCAGTTGATTTCAACTCAACAATAAGGTGTGAAAAATCTAATCCCACAATAGTGGGACGCGGAATTTTAGAAAGGTAAGGCTTGGCTGTCAAGAAATAGCCAACTTTTGCAGCGTATTCCAATGAAAAAGGCGCCTTTCGGCGCCTTTTGTAACATCTGTGCTACTTATTCCTGACTGCCAGCCAGGTTCAACAGATCGGCCAGGTTCTGTTCGGCTTCGCTGGCGCTGATGCTAGGTGCTTCAGTCGCTACTTCACCGCGAGCCTGGTTACGGTTGTTGTGGTAAGCATAACCGGTACCGGCCGGGATCAGACGACCTACGATCACGTTCTCTTTCAGACCGCGCAGGTTGTCACTCTTACCACCTACTGCCGCTTCGGTCAGTACGCGAGTGGTTTCCTGGAACGAGGCCGCGGAGATGAAGGACTCGGTCGCCAGAGAGGCTTTGGTGATACCCAGCAGTTCGCGTTCGAACTTGGCCGGAATCTTGCCCTGCTCTTCCAGTTCGCGGTTAGCGATCTTGACGCGGGACACCTCAACCTGCTCCCCTTCGAGGAACTCAGAATCACCGGCTTCAGTGATCAGACACTTACGCAGCATCTGGCGAATGATCACCTCAATGTGCTTGTCGTTAATCTTCACACCCTGCAGACGATATACGTCCTGTACTTCATTCACAATGTAGTTGGCTACGTTGTGAATACCGCGCAGACGCAGAATATCGTGAGCAGACTCTGGACCATCGGCGATCACTTCACCGCGTTCGACTTTTTCACCTTCGAACACGTTCAGGTTACGCCACTTAGGGATCATCTCTTCGTATGGGTTACCGCCTTCAGCAGGGGTAATGACCAGACGACGCTTACCTTTGGTCTCTTTACCGAAGGAGATGGTACCGCTGATCTCAGCCAGAATCGCCGGCTCTTTTGGCTTACGGGCTTCGAACAGGTCAGCAACCCTTGGCAGACCACCGGTAATATCGCGAGTCTTGGACGATTCCTGAGGAATACGAGCCAGTGCATCACCAACGCTGATCTGAGCATTATCTTCCAGGTTTACGATCGCATTGCTGGGCAGGAAGTACTGCGCAGGTACGTCGGTACCGGGAATGGTCAGGTCATTACCGTTTTCGTCAACCAAACGGATCATTGGACGCATTTCTTTGCCGGCGCTTGGGCGCTGGGCCACATCCAATACCACGATGGAAGACAGACCGGTCAGCTCGTCGGTTTGACGCGAGATGGTGACACCGTCAATCATCTGCTCAAACTTCACATAACCCGCCACTTCAGTGATGATTGGGTGAGTATGCGGATCCCAGTTAGCGATAGTCTGGCCAGCGTTAACTTCGGCACCTTCCAGCGTTTCGAGCACAGTACCGTAAGGCACTTTATAGCGCTCTTTCTCACGGCCCAGTTCATCAATAATCGCCAGCTCGGACGAGCGCGATACGATAACCAGCTTGCCATCGCTGTTCTTAACGAACTTGGCGTTATGCAGCTTCAGGTTACCGGCGTTCTTCACCTGAACGTTGTTTTCTGCAGAAGCCCTGGATGCCGCACCACCGATGTGGAAGGTACGCATCGTCAGCTGTGTACCAGGCTCACCGATTGACTGAGCAGCAACAACACCGATTGCTTCACCTTGGTTGATCAGGTGACCACGGGCCAGGTCACGACCGTAACACTTGGCGCAAACACCGAAGTCGGTATCACAGGAGATCACAGAGCGAACTTTAACTTCGTCAACACTGTACTCTTCCAGCTTGTCACACCATGCTTCATCCAGCAGAGTGTTACGTGGCGCCAGGACTTCGTCGGAACCAGGATAGTAAACATCCTCGGCAACAACACGACCCAGTACCCGCTCACGCAGCGGCTCAACCACGTCACCACCTTCAATCAGCGGCTTCATGATCAGACCTTCGTGAGTACCACAGTCATCTTCGATAACGACCAGATCCTGGGCAACATCCACCAGACGACGAGTCAGGTAACCTGAGTTCGCTGTCTTAAGTGCGGTATCCGCCAGACCCTTACGAGCACCGTGGGTTGAAATAAAGTACTGCAGTACGTTCAGACCTTCACGGAAGTTCGCCACGATGGGCGTTTCAATGATAGAGCCGTCTGGCTTGGCCATCAGACCACGCATACCCGCCAACTGACGGATCTGAGCGGCACTACCACGAGCGCCTGAGTCGGCCATCATGTAGATGCTGTTGAAGGAAGCCTGTTTCTCTTCTTCACCGTCGCGGTTGATAACCACTTCGGAAGACAGGTTTTCCATCATCGCCTTGGAGACTTTCTCGTTGGCGCTGGCCCAGATATCGATAACCTTGTTGTAACGCTCACCGGCAGTTACCAGACCAGACTGGAACTGTTCCTGGATTTCCAGAACTTCGGCTTCTGCGTCGGCAACCAGCTTGTACTTGGCTTCCGGAATTTCCATATCGTTGATACCGACAGAGGCACCAGAGATAGTGGCGTATTGGAAACCTGTGTACATCAGTTGGTCAGCAAAGATAACAGTATCTTTCAGACCCAGCTGACGGTAGCAGGTGTTCAGCAAACGGGAGATCTGCTTCTTGCCCATGTTCTGGTTAACCAGATCAAAAGACATACCGGCTGGCAGGATCAGTGACAACAGAGCACGACCTACTGTGGTGTCGACAATGCGGCGCTGCTGGGTGCGCTCACCATTCTCATCGATATGAGTTTCGGTGATACGAACTTTAACCCGGGCGTGCAGCTCGGCGGCACCTGTGCGATAGGCTTTCTCGGCTTCGGCAACAGACTCAAAGGCCATACCTTCACCGCGGCCATTTACGCGCTCACGGCTCATGTAGTACAGACCCAGTACCACGTCCTGAGAAGGAGTGATAACCGGCTCACCGTTGGCAGGCGACAGAATGTTGTTGGTTGACATCATCAACGCACGGGCTTCCAGCTGGGCTTCCAGCGTCAGAGGCACGTGTACCGCCATTTGGTCACCATCGAAGTCGGCGTTATAAGCCGCACACACCAATGGGTGCAGTTGAATCGCTTTACCTTCGATCAGTACAGGTTCGAACGCCTGGATACCCAAACGGTGCAGTGTTGGTGCACGGTTCAGCATCACGGGGTGTTCGCGGATCACTTCATCCAGTACGTCCCAAACCTCGGCAACTTCACGCTCAACCATCTTCTTGGCAGCTTTGATGGTAGTGGCCAGGCCACGACCTTCCAGCTTGCCGTAGATGAATGGTTTGAACAGTTCCAGCGCCATTTTCTTCGGCAGACCACACTGGTGCAGACGCAGAGTTGGGCCCACGGTAATTACCGAACGGCCTGAGTAGTCAACACGCTTACCCAGCAGGTTCTGACGGAAACGACCTTGCTTACCCTTGATCATGTCGGCCAAGGACTTCAGAGGACGCTTGTTGGAACCGGTAATGGCACGACCGCGACGACCGTTATCCAGCAGGGCATCAACAGATTCCTGCAACATACGCTTTTCGTTGCGAACTATGATATCCGGAGCGGCCAGATCCAGCAGACGCTTCAAACGGTTGTTACGGTTGATCACGCGGCGATACAGATCGTTCAGATCTGAAGTCGCGAAACGACCGCCGTCCAATGGAACCAGAGGACGCAGATCAGGTGGCAGAACCGGCAGCACCTTGAGGATCATCCACTCTGGCTTGTTGCCTGAATGGTAGAAGGCCTCAACCAGCTTCAAACGCTTGGTGACTTTCTTGCGACGGGTCTCAGAGTTAATAGATGGCAGCTCTTCGCGCATCTGCTCAACTTCTTTCTCCAGATCGATAGCGCGCAGCAGTTCCAGAACCGCTTCGGCACCCATCTTGGCTTCAAACTCGTCACCATACTCTTCCAGCGCATCCAGGTAGGTTTCTTCGGTCAGCATTTGACCGCGCTCCAGGCTGGTCATGCCTGGCTCGATAACCACGTAAGATTCGAAGTAGAGTACTCGCTCAATATCACGCAGAGTCATGTCCAGCATCAGACCGATACGGGATGGCAGTGACTTGAGGAACCAGATGTGGGCAACTGGGCTGGCCAGTTCGATGTGGCCCATACGCTCACGACGTACTTTGGTCTGGGTCACTTCAACGCCACACTTCTCACAGATCACACCGCGGTGCTTGAGACGCTTGTACTTACCGCACAGACACTCGTAATCTTTGACCGGGCCAAAGATACGGGCACAGAACAGGCCTTCACGCTCAGGCTTGAATGTACGGTAGTTGATGGTTTCAGGCTTCTTAACTTCACCAAATGACCAAGAACGGATCAGATCAGGCGACGCCAGGCCGATCTTGATGCCTTCAAATTCTTCAGTCTTGCTTTGCTGTTTCAGAAACTTTAATAAGTCTTTCACGTTTCTCTCCTGAAGGAGTTAAACCCGGTGCCCCGCTCTCGCGGAGCACCAATTCGTTGCCAAACGCAGGCTTTAAACCGCGTCTTACTCTTGATCCAACTCGATGTTGATACCGAGAGAACGGATCTCCTTCAGCAATACGTTGAAGGACTCTGGCATTCCTGGCTGCATCTGATGGTTACCGTCAACGATGTTCTTGTACATCTGAGTACGACCGTTAACGTCATCCGATTTCACTGTGAGCATTTCCTGCAGAGTATACGCAGCACCGTATGCCTCCAGGGCCCACACTTCCATCTCACCGAAACGCTGACCACCGAACTGAGCTTTACCGCCCAGAGGCTGCTGAGTAACCAAGCTGTACGAACCGGTAGAACGGGCGTGCATCTTGTCATCAACCAAGTGGTTCAGTTTGAGCATGTACATGTAACCTACGGTCACAGGACGCTCGAACTGGTTACCGGTACGACCATCAAACAGATTCAGCTGACCGGAAGTCGGCAGACCTGCGAGCTCAAGCATCTGCTTGATCTCTTTTTCTTTGGCACCGTCGAAGGCTGGGGTTGCCGTTGGCAGACCATCCTTCAGGTGTTTGGCCAGACGCAGAACTTCATCATCGGTAAATGAATCGATATCCACGCGCTGCTTCACTTCATCGCCCAGTTCATAGACCTGTTTGATGTAGCCACGCAGTTCGGCCAGCTCACGCTGTTCTTCCAGCATGGCATTGATGCGATTACCAATACCTTTAGCCGCAGCACCCAAGTGAACTTCCAGTACCTGACCTATGTTCATCCGCGAAGGTACACCCAGAGGGTTCAGTACGATGTCGACAGGGTTACCCTGCTCGTCGTATGGCATATCTTCGATAGGACAGATCTTGGAGATCACACCCTTGTTACCGTGACGACCGGCCATCTTATCACCAGGCTGGATGGTACGCTTAACCGCCAGGTAAACCTTAACGATCTTCAGTACGCCTGGAGCCAGATCATCACCTTGGGTGATCTTGCGACGCTTGATTTCAAATTTCTTGTCAAAGTCGGCTTTCAGCTCTTCGTGCTGTTCAGCCAGCTGTTCCAGTTCGGTTTGCTTGGCTTCATCGTCGATAACCTGAACCAATACGTCTTTGCGTGGCAGTTCGGCCAATTTGGCTTCACTGAAACCGGCGCTCAGCAGCAGGTTACGGGCACGGCTCAGTACACCTTCTTCAAGGACCTTGAACTCTTCAGTCAAGTCCTTACGGGCTTGAGCAATGTGCATCTCTTCGATTTCGATGGCGCGCTTGTCTTTTTCAACACCGTCACGGGTGAAGACTTGCACGTCGATAACTGTACCCTTCACTGAGTTAGGTACACGCAGAGAGCTGTCTTTAACGTCAGACGCTTTCTCACCGAAAATAGCCCGCAGCAGTTTCTCTTCCGGAGTCAGCTGAGTTTCACCCTTAGGCGTTACCTTACCAACCAGAATGTCACCGCCTTTAACTTCGGCGCCGATGTAAACGATACCGGATTCATCCAGCTTGCTCAGTGCAGACTCACCTACGTTAGGGATGTCGGCAGTGATCTCTTCGCTACCCAGCTTGGTGTCACGGGCAATACAGGACAGTTCCTGAATGTGGATAGTGGTGAAACGGTCTTCCTGCGCTACGCGCTCGGAGATGAGGATGGAATCCTCAAAGTTGTAACCGTTCCATGGCATGAAGGCCACGCGCATGTTCTGACCCAGAGCCAGGTCGCCCAAGTCGGTTGACGGACCATCGGCCAGCACGTCACCACGCACCACAGGCTCACCTACGCTACAGCATGGACGCTGGTTGATGCAGGTGTTCTGGTTGGAGCGAGTGTACTTGGTCAGGTTGTAGATATCGATACCGGCTTCGCCTGGGCGCAGCTCATCTTCGTTAACCTTAACCACGATGCGGCTGGCATCAACATAGTCGATCACGCCGCCACGTTTGGCAGCCACAACCACGCCTGAGTCAACAGCCAGTGTACGTTCAATACCTGTACCCACCAGAGGCTTCTCTGACTTGAGTGTTGGTACTGCCTGACGTTGCATGTTTGCACCCATCAATGCACGGTTAGCGTCGTCGTGCTCAAGGAATGGGATCAAAGATGCCGCCACAGAAATGATCTGCTGTGGAGATACGTCCATATACTGGATATCGGAAGCGCGCATAAAGGTAGATTCACCCTTGTGGCGACAGGCAACCTGCTCTTCCACAATGCGACCTTCGTTGTCGAGCTCGATGTTGGCCTGTGCAATCACATAGCGGCCTTCTTCGATGGCTGACAGATATTCCACTTCATCGGTAACCACACTGTCGATCACCTTACGATAAGGTGTTTCCAGGAAGCCGTATGAGTTGGTACGGGCAAAGGTAGACAGTGAGTTGATCAAACCAATGTTTGGACCTTCAGGAGTCTCAATTGGACACAGACGACCATAGTGAGTTGGGTGCACGTCTCGAACTTCGAAGCCGGCACGCTCACGGGTCAGACCGCCAGGACCAAGAGCCGAAATACGGCGCTTGTCAGTCACTTCTGACAGTGGGTTGTTCTGATCCATAAACTTCGACAGCTGAGAAGAACCGAAGAACTCCTTCACTGCGGCAGAAATTGGCTTGGCGTTGATCAGATCCTGAGGCATCAGCTCGTTCAGATCGCCCAGAGACAGACGTTCACGTACTGCGCGCTCAACACGTACCAGACCGACACGGAACTGGTTCTCGGCCATTTCGCCAACGCTACGGATACGACGGTTACCCAGGTGGTCGATATCATCGACTTCATCAAAACCGTTACGGATTTCGATGATCTTCTTCATTACGGCAACTATGTCTTCTTTGGTCAGTACACCGGTACCTTCGTTCTCGTCGATTTCGAGACGACGGTTGAACTTCATCCGGCCCACTTTAGACAGGTCATAGCGCTCTTCGCTGAAGAACAGGTTCTGGAACAGAGCTTCGGCGGCATCCTTGGTTGGTGGCTCGCCAGGACGCATCATGCGATAGATTTCAACCAGCGCTTCCAAACGGTTGGTGGTTGAGTCAATACGCAGGGTGTCAGAGATATAAGCACCGTGATCCAGCTCATTGATGTACAGAGTGCTGATCTCTTTGATACCGGCCAGTGACAGATTGGCCAGGTCTTCCAGGCTGATCTCGTTGTTGGCAGTAACCAGTACTTCACCTGTGTCAGGATCGATATAGTCCTGAGCCGCGACTTTACCAACAATATACTCAACCGGGACTTCCAGTTCAGTGGTGTTGGTTTTTTCCAGTTGGCGAATATGACGGGCAGTGATACGACGGCCCTTCTCTACCAGCACAGTGCCTTCTGAGTCCTTGATGTCATAGCTGGCAGTTTCGCCACGCAGACGCTCAGGAACCAGTGTCATGACCAGAGAATCTTTCTTGATCTTGAAGTCGACACGCTCGAAGAAGATGTCGAGGATATCCTGAGTAGAATATTCCAGGGCACGCAGAATGATGCTGGCAGGCAACTTACGGCGACGGTCGATACGTACAAACAACGCATCTTTAGGGTCGAACTCGAAGTCGAGCCATGAACCGCGGTAAGGAATAATACGCGCGTTATACAGCACTTTACCTGAGGAGTGTGTCTTACCACGGTCGTGGTCGAAGAACACACCTGGGCTACGGTGCAACTGAGATACGATAACACGCTCAGTACCATTGATAACAAAGGTACCGTTTTCAGTCATCAGAGGGATATCCCCCATATAGACTTCTTGTTCTTTAATATCTTTTACAGTGCCGGCGGCAGCTTCACGATCATACAGCACCATGCGCAGCTTAACGCGCAGTGGAGCGGAGTATGTCACACCGCGGATTTGACACTCTTTCACATCAAAAACAGGCTCGCCCAGCTTATAGCTGACGTACTGCAGTTCTGAATTACCAGAAAAGCTCTTGATGGGAAAAACGCTACGGAAGGCGGCCTCTAGGCCACGCTCACCGGTAGGATCTTGATCGGTGAACTTCTTAAAAGAGTCTAACTGAATAGACAACAGGTAAGGGATGTCCAATACCTGTGGACGCTTACCGAAGTCTTTGCGAATACGCTTCTTTTCAGAATAGGAGTAAACCATGGGTTTCCTCTGCTTGCGAGATGTGACCAAGACTGAATCAACACAGTTAATCCAGCACGTTTGCCCATCACCGTTGATGGCAAGAACCTAACCAATAATCACTGCTAGGGACTGCAAAATCTGGCGACAAACGGTGAAAAAAATCGCCAACGCTTACAGCGCAAAAAAGGCCGACGGTCAAAAAACCGCCAGCCTCCACCCAATTGGCTTGGGTGATTGTAAGTCAGTATGACTTACTTGATCTCTACTTGAGCACCAGCTTCTTCAAGATCTTTCTTCAGAGCTTCAGCTTCTTCTTTAGAGACGCCTTCTTTAACAGCTACTGGAGCAGATTCAGCCATAGCTTTGGCTTCTTTCAGACCCAGACCTGTAGCACCACGTACAGCCTTGATCACAGCAACTTTGTTGTCACCGTGAGAAGTCATAACTACGTCGAACTCGGTTTTCTCTTCAGCAGCAGCAGCTTCACCAGCGCCGCCAGCAACTACTGCGGCAGCAGCAGATACGCCGAACTTCTCTTCCATAGCTTCGATCAGTTCAACAACTTCCATTACAGACATAGCTGCAAAGGCTTCAAGGATTTGGTCTTTAGTGATAGACATAACAAATGTTTCCTATTGTTCTGAATTCAATTCTGTTAAGCAGCCAGCTTGAGATTAAGCGGCTTCTTGTTTTTGATCGCGCAGAGCGGCCAGAGTACGAACGAACTTGCCAGCAGATGCTTCTTTCATAGTCATCATCAGCTGTGCCAGTGCTTCTTCGTAAGTTGGCAGTTTTGCCAAACGATCAATGTCAGCTGCAGGGATGAATTCCCCTTCATAAGCTGCACCTTTAACTTCGAAAGCGGCTTGCTCTTTAGCAAAGTCTTTTAACAGACGAGCTGCAGCACCTGGGTGCTCGTTAGAGAAAGCGATCAAAGTTGGGCCAGAGAACACCTCTGTCAGACACTCAAAAGCAGTGCCTTCAACTGCGCGGCGAGCCAGAGTGTTACGTACAACACGTACATACACACCGTTTGCGCGAGCAGTCTTACGCAGAACTGTCATAGCACCTACAGTTACACCGCGTGAATCGGCGACAACTGCAGAAAGCGCACCTTTGGCAGCTTCGTTGACTTCAGCAACAATCGCTTTTTTGTCTTCGAGTCTTAATGCCATTGGCTTTACTCCTGGATTCTACCTGGGGAATCCCCCCAGTGTTTACCATACTGAATACAAACGTACTCAGTTACTTACGGTGCAGATAATCCAGCAGAAATAAATCTATCTGGGGCCTGACACCGTCTACGCAGGAAATTAAGTATCCCAGACGGTCAACACCTGCGGTCTTGGACGGAAACCCATCTGAGTGTAAACACTCGTCATAGGTTCCAACCCACAAAAGTGCGCGCATTATAGGCTAACGCGCGCATTTTGTAAAATTAGTTAGCAGTGTCCAGAGTGTTCTGGTCAACAGCTACACCTGCACCCATAGTGGTGGAGATGCTTACCTTCTTCACGTACTGGCCTTTGGCTGCAGCAGGCTTGGCCTTCTTCAGTGCAGTCAGCAGTGCTTCCAGGTTTTCTTTCAGTTGAGCGGTTTCGAAGTCCACTTTACCGATAGTAGTGTGGATGATACCGTTCTTGTCGTTACGGTAACGAACCTGACCAGCCTTGGCGTTCTTAACAGCTTCGGCAACGTTAGGAGTTACAGTACCGGTTTTAGGGTTAGGCATCAGGCCGCGTGGGCCCAGGATTTGACCCAGCATACCAACAACGCGCATTGCATCAGGAGATGCGATAACTACGTCGAAGTTCATTTCGCCGGCTTTCACCTGCTCAGCCAGATCTTCCATACCTACCAGTTCAGCACCAGCTTCTTTCGCAGCTTCGGCATTGGCACCTTGAGTGAATACAGCAACACGTACTTCACGACCAGTACCGTGTGGCAGCACAGTGGCACCACGAACGTTTTGGTCAGATTTACGAGGATCAACACCCAGGTTAACGGCAACGTCTACGCTCTCAACGAACTTGGCAGTAGCCAGTTCTTTCAGCAGAGCTACAGCTTCGTTGATGTCGTATGCTTTGGTTACGTCCACTTTTTCGCGGATGGTGCGCATGCGCTTAGTCAGCTTTGCCATTATATTAGTCCTCTACTACCAAACCCATGGAACGCGCAGTACCTTCGATTGAGCGAGTCATCGCTTCAATGTCAGCACCAGTCATATCGGTTGCCTTGGTTTCAGCAATTTCCTGAACCTGGCTACGCTTGATAGTACCCACTTTCTGAGTGTTAGGACGAGCAGAACCTGACTTCAGACCAGCGGCTTTCTTCAGCAAGAAGGCTGCAGGTGGAGTCTTGGTTTCGAAAGTGAATGAGCGATCGTTGTAAACAGTGATCACTACTGGAATTGGCATACCTTTTTCGAACTTTTCAGTACGAGCGTTGAATGCTTTACAGAATTCCATGATGTTCACACCTTTTTGACCCAGAGCTGGACCAACTGGTGGAGACGGGTTTGCAGCACCGGCTGCTACTTGCAGCTTGATGTAAGCTTCAATTTTCTTTGCCATCTGACATTTCCTCAGTTTGGGTTCAAACGCTCAGGCGACATGCCTTGAGCTCCCCGAAAACAACGGGTGCGGATTATATAGAAATCCGCACCCGTTGCCAAACGGATTTTGTATTTTATTTAATCAGGATTTCTCGACCTGATTAAAGTCCAACTCAACCGGAGTCGAACGACCGAAGATCATCACAGACACCTTAACGCGGTTCTTGTCATAATCCACTTCTTCAACAGTACCATTGAAGTCGGCAAACGGACCATCGGTAACTCGAACCACTTCGCCGGGCTCGAACATAACGCGATGAGTAGGAGAATCTGTAGTCTCCTGCAGACGACGCAGGATAGCCTCGGCTTCTTTATCGGAAATAGGAGCAGGACGATCTGAAGTGCCACCGATAAAGCCCATCACACGTGGGATGCTTTTCACCAAGTGCCAGCTTTGATCGTTCATTTCCATCTGTACCAGCACATAGCCGGGGAAGAACTTGCGCTCGCTCTTGCGGCGTTGGCCGGCACGCATTTCCACAACTTCTTCGGTCGGAACCAGGACTTCGCCGAAGAACTCTTCCATACCGTGCATTTTGATGTGTTCAAGCAGAGACTTACATACACGGCCTTCATAACCGGAAAAAGCCTGAACCACATACCATCTTTTCTTAGCTTCTTTAGCTTCAGTCATTCTAGTGCCTATACGCCAGTAATAAAGTTGACAATGCGCAGCAATACCGCATCCAGTCCCCAGAGAATCAAGGCCAGGATACCTGTCGCAGCCAGTACGATAAAGGTGGTATTCAACGCCTCTTGGCGAGTAGGCCATACAACTTTGCGCACTTCGATTTGTGACTCACGGGCAAAGGCCAATGCTTGCTTACCCTTAATCGTTTGCAGGGCTATAAAACCTGCAATAGCAAATACGACAACCACACCCGCTGCGCGGATTGGCAGAGTGAAGATTTCACTGTCGTTGTACATCTGGTTGCCAACAATCGCTGCAGCCACCAGTAGTATAGCTACTACCCACTTTACGATATCCAGAGAGTTGCCCTGGTTTTCAGTATTTGTTGTCATCGGTTAATTCCGTTACTCATTACGACCTGAGCCTAGGGACAGCTGAGTAAGTTTAAGGCTTAATTCAGCGCCAGCCCGCTTTCGAACTCGCCCCTGACGAGAATTCTCCGGCTCAGGGCACAAAAATCGGCCATAGATTGTATTCTTAATCAACTTTGTTATCAAGGATACACGGGGCGAAACCAAGAGAAAGCCGGACTCTTTGTGTCAGTTAACAAAAAACACAGTTAAGCGCCTTGATGCCAAGAACCAAATCCAGGACCAATACTTTTCCCAAAAAGGCTCGAAAATCAATTCGTCCGCTCGGAAACAATAAGCTACCGAGTTTTCTATCTGTTCGAGAGTGTAACATCAAGCATGCAACTGGTTTCCTGCTCGCCTCACTAGCCAACCTTTAAATGGACCACTTTACGATCCGGTTTGAGTGTCCGGCGGACACCCGAATAGCCAAATCAGTCACTTTTTAAGGAAAGAGGACACTAGTGCGGACACTTACTTCAAGATGGCCGCAAGAATAACAAATATAAACAATGTGTTATTGCTTTGGCATGTTTTCTGCTTTAGGTGATAAGAGAAACAGCCATCGACTGGCGTTGTGGAACTCGCCGGCCGCGGCTCTTTGTCACTATCTTGCTGATGGGCCATCGCTGATGAGCCATCACCCCCTCCTTGGGGACCCTCTTCCCGACCGCAGGAAGCGCCCGCTGTAATGGCCCGGCCATTGGCGCTCCTGCTCCTTTTTTAAGGTCGCTCACCCCGGCATAACTGCGGACTTGGCAATCAAACTCAGTTTGGCGCGCTTACTCAGCTTTTTTACCGCCATTTCCCGCCGTAAGGCATCACCGTGGCTGCCAATCTCTTCACGATAAACGAGTTGCAAAGGCCCGCGACCACGCAGATATTTGGCGGCTTTGGGGCCGCCACTCTGATGCTCCTGCAGGCGCCGGGGCACATCCTTGGTGATCCCTGTGTACAGTTCGCCCCCGGCGCAGCGCAGGATATACAACTGCCAGTTATCACCACTCATTCCAGTCCCAACAGGCCGAGGAAGAAGGCATATTCCAGCGCGGTATCTTCAAATTGCCGGAAACGTCCGCTCTTGCCGCCATGGCCGGCCTCCATATCCGTCTGTAACAACAGCAGATTGTCGTCCGTCTTGTAGTCCCTGAGTTTGGCCACCCACTTGGCTGGCTCAAAATACTGTACCTGGGAGTCGTGCAGCCCTGTGGTCACCAACAGATGCGGGTAGGCCTGATGGCGAATGTTGTCATAGGGCGAGTAACTCAGCATATAGTCAAAGTAGGACTTGTCATTGGGGTTGCCCCACTCATCATATTCATTGGTCGTCAGCGGAATCGACTCATCAAGCATGGTGGTTACTATATCCACAAAGGGCACATGGGCGGCCACCGCCAGGTAAAGATCCGGAGCCTGATTGACCACGGCGCCCATCAATAAACCACCGGCACTGCCACCGGCGGCAACCACTTTCCCGGGTGCGGCATAACCCAGCTCCAAAAGTGCCCGGGTAGTGTCTTCAAAGTCATTGAAACTGTTTCGTTTATTAAACAGCCTGCCATCATCATACCAAGGCCTGCCGAGCATCTCTCCGCCCCGGACATGGGCAATGGCATAGACCACGCCACGATCCAGTAGGCTGAGAATAGAGGCATCGAAATCCGGCTCTATGATATGGCCGTAGGCACCATAACCGTACTGATACAGTGGGTTGCTGCCGTCTTTACGGAACTTGTCCTTGCGATACACCAGAGTCACGGGCACCTGGGCACCATCACGGGCCGGGATCAGCAAGCGCTCGGCCTGATAGTTGCCGGGCTCGAAGTCCCCCAAGACTTTTTCCTGCTTGAGCAGTTTGCGCTCGCCCGGCTTATCCAGTTGATAGCTGTAAATACTCTCGGGGGTAGTCGGGCTCGAGTAATATAACCTCAGTTCGCGACTGTGCTGGCTGGGATTGATATCCAGACCAACCACATAGGCCGGGTCATCAAAGGTCAATTCATAGCCCCGGCTGAGATCGGTATGGGGATAGACCTTGATATGGCTCAGCCCCTGGCTGCGGCTCTGTACTATCAGATAATCGTCCAACAATAACAGGTCTTCGAGGCGCACCTCGGGATCATGGGCCAGCACCTGTTGCCACTTGCGCTTGTCGCCGGCATCGGCAGCCGTGGTTTTCATCAGCCTGAAATTGGTCGCCTGCCAGTTGCTAAGGATGAAAAATTCATCTCCTCGTTTGGCGATGCTGTATTCGTGGCCCTCTTCCCGCGGCAGAAACGCCCGGAATTCGCCGAGCGGGGCGTTGGCATCGAGCAGGGAAACTTCACTGGTCGTGGTGCTCTCGTGGTGCAATACAATCAGGGATTCATCCAGACTCTTGCCGAGGGAGATATAGAAGGTATCGTCCTGCTCTTCATAAACCAGCAGATCCTCGCTCTGAGGGCTTCCCAGCTTGTGCCGGAAAACCTGGTATCCCAGCAGGGTCTGTGGGTCTTTGGCGATATAGAACACATAACGGTTGTCATTGCTCCAGACCACCCGGCCATCGACGCCCGTCAGCTTGTCGGCAAGCTGTTCACCTGTGGCAAGATCTTTAAAATAGACGCTGTAAATACGGCGGCTGAGGGTATCCTCGGCAAAGGCCAGTATCTGCTCATCCGGGCTGACAGACACTCCGCCCAGAGCGTAAAACTCCTGCCCCTCGGCGCGCCGGTTAACATCTAGCAACAACTGCTCTTCACCATTGAATTCACGGCTTCTGGCGATCACCGGATACTCCAGCCCAGCCTCGAAACGGCGATAATACCAATGGTTATGCCAGCGATATGGCACGCTGCTCTCATCCTGCTCCAGCCTGGAGGTCAGCTCTTTAAACAGTTTCTGTTTCAGCGGTTCCCAAGGTTTAAGACGCGCGGCGGTATAGGCGTTTTCCCGCTCCAGATAGTCGATAACGTCCGGGGCCTTACGTTCATCGTCACGCAGCCAATAATAGTCGTCTGTCCTGGTCACACCGTGAAGACTCATGGTGTGGGGACGTTTTTCGGCAACCGGTGCCACCAGCTTATTTTCTGAATTCATTCCACTGCATCCGCACAGCCACAAGGCTGTGCCTAAAACCAACATCAGGGATCCTGCTCGACTCATCACTCTTCCTTAGGGAATTCTTGCAAAGGACTAGGGCCATTTGCTGCGAACCACGCCTTGCATCCAGGCCCGTAAGCCGACGCAGAGCACACATGGGACTTGTTCGCACCTTCCTTAGCCTGAGAAGCATTAATATCAGCGGCCTACTCCCTCGACTACAGGCCGCCTGCATATAGTGACGCCGACCGGCGCCAACGGCAAGCCCTGCCATCTAAGCCCTACTCTCAAAGGCTCCCCTTCACCCGCAGAAAATGTGACCCTGTCCGCTTGTCATTTGTATGTAACAGGCGCATGCTGTTGCCGCCTGCCACATATAAGTGACGGGTCAATTCTCAGGGCGGGGTGAAATTCCCCACCGGCGGTAAATCATGTCAGCGACATGAAAGCCCGCGAGCGCCCGCCAGATTCTGGCGGGGTCAGCAGATCTGGTGTCATCACGACCTAGCGTGACTATTCCAGAGCCGACGGTGTTGCCATTTAGATGGCTCAGTCCGGATGAAAGAGAATCAGATTGCCGCCAGGCGATCCGCTTAGTGATACGTCTCTGCCAGCGGCAGAGAGGCCACTATTCCTTTCTTTGCCCTGATTCTGGAAAACCCAAGCCGTAATTTAAGGATTTTTACCATGAATCAGTCATTATTAGCGCCTTTTGGCACCCCGATTGAAAGAGTCGAAACCGCCCTGGAAGCACTGCGTCAAGGCCGCGGTGTTTTGGTGGTCGACGATGAAGACAGAGAAAACGAAGGCGATCTTATCTTCGCCGCCGAGAGTCTGACCAACGCCCAGATGGCGATGCTGATCCGCGAATGCAGCGGCATTGTCTGTCTTTGCCTTACCGACGAGAAAATCAAGGCCCTGCAGTTGCCGCCCATGGTGGAAAACAACTCCAGCCAGTTCGGCACCGCCTTTACCGTAAGCATTGAGGCCAAAGTCGGAGTCACGACAGGGGTTTCCGCTGCCGACCGGGTGACGACTATCAAGACCGCCATTGCCGACAACGCCAAACCGGAAGACCTGGCCCGCCCAGGACACGTCTATCCGCTGCGGGCTCAGCCCGGTGGTGTGATGACCCGCCGCGGTCACACAGAGGGCACTGTGGACTTGATGCAACTGGCAGGCCTAAAACCCGCCGGAGTGCTGTGCGAGGTGACCAATCCGGATGGCACCATGGCCAGACTGCCACAAATCATTGCCTTTGGTGACAAACACGACCTGCCGGTTCTTTCCATCGAGGATATTGTCAGCTATCGCGAATCTCTGCTGGCCAACGCAGGCTAATAAACCAGCACTCTCTAACTATTTAATCAAAAGCGGCTACATAGCCGCTTTTGTTTTAAACAAACCAGCAAACTAGGTTACAACAAGGCTTACATTAACCCTTTTCTTTTTAAGGTTTATTTTCGTGACCTAGATTAGAAATCCTTGAATAACGGGTCGCTCCCTGATAGGCAATATGTTACTTATCGAGAGTTATTGCCTGTATCCCAATAGCTTACAGGCAGGTCTTTATCAGTTAGGATTTCGAGGAGAGCCATAGGTGTTAAGCCAACTGAGCCTAAAGCGCAAATTACTCTTGTTTGCCTTAGTGCCTGTTTTGGTTCTCAGCCTACTGGGTTGTGTGCGTTTATTTGAACTGCTGCATAACTATCGTTTGGCCAACCAAAGTTATCATGCCGTCGAGGTAGGGCGTCGCCTGGCCGATCTCATCTACGAATTGCAGCAGGAACGTGGTCTCAGCGCCGCCTATATCGCCTGCGATGGTAAGTGCTTTGCCGATAGTCTGCAGGTGCAGCAGCAGCGGGTATCGGCACAGATAACCGCCCTGCAAAACTCTCCCCACTTATTGCAACTCCCTGAACAACTGTCTCCTACGGCCCAGCATCTGCTACAAACCAAACTGGAAGCTCTGCGGCTCGGCAAGCAGGCTCTGGAAAACAACCGGCGCGAACTATTGAGCCGCGACGAAAGCGACGCACTGAATTTCTATTCCGACTTTAACTACGAACTCCTGCTGGGTATAGCTAATCTGCAATCCCTGTCAAGCAATGTACAACAGGCCAGAGCCTATGCCGACCTGGCTGCACTATTGCGGATTCAGGAATTGGCGGTGCGCGAGCGCGGCCTGATCAACGGCATGCTGCTGAAACGTCAGTTTGATACCGACAGTTATGAACAGCTGTTGGCATTAATAACAGAGCAAGATCAGAGCATAGATCTGTTCCGGGCCAGTGCTATAGCAGAACACAAACAACGCTTGCAAACCATGCTGCAGGATAATAAGAGTCGGGCATTGAATAACGTCAGGGAACAACTGCGCCAACAAGATGCCATCACGCGCCAGGCACACAAGTTCAGCTCCCAGCTGGGTTATGGCGGCCTATTGCATGAGTTTAAAAACTTTCTTCTTCGGGGAGAAAGCAAGTACCAACAAGGCTTCTATAGCAAACTGGAATCACTGGAGCAGATCCTCAACAAACTAAGCTCAAACCGGGTGCTCTCTAATACACAACAACAGGCGATCGCCCAAATCGAGGACAAACTCAACGAATATCGCCACAAGATGCAACTGATAGCATCCATGCAAAGCCGGGGGGCCAAGGTGAAAGAGATAGACTCCCTGGTGCAGATTTCCGACGAGCAGATGCTCGATGCTCTGAAGGCCCTGACCCAACCCAAGCCACCTGTGACTCCCGAAGTCTGGTGGCAGTTGGCCAGTGAAAGGATCCGCCAAATGGATGCCATAGCCGACAGTATTTCCGATGATATTCTCAATCTTTCCAACGCTCAGCGCGCCCAATCGCTGCGCCTTATTGCCCTCTATCTCCTTTCAGCCGCCGTCACTATCGGCCTGCTGTTGTTTCTTGGCCGGGCCCTGAGTCACAATCTGCTCAGGCGTATCTACGCTATAGCCAACAACATGCGCTTGATGACCAAGGATCCTAATCTGGATCTGGATATCAAGGTCGAGGGTAAGGATGAATTGGCCGACATGGCCAAGGCTCTGGGACAAATGCTTAATGAAAGGCAAAAATCCTATCAACAGTTGAAACAGGCCGCTGCGGTATTCGACTACTCAGGCGAGGGGATTGTCATCACAGATGCCAATAACCGTATTGAACTGGTCAACCCGGCATTCAGCCGCATTACCGGTTACAAGCTGGAAGAGGTCAAGGGCAAGAATCCTTCAATACTCAACTCCTATCGCCACGATGATGCCTTCTTCAGTAATATGTGGGATAGCCTGCTGACCAATAACAAATGGGAAGGCGAGATCTGGAATAAGCGCAAAGACGGTGAAATTTATCCTGAGTACTTGGCCATCACCCTGGTTAGAGACGATAACAACAATATACTCAAACACATAGGTTTGTTTGTCGATATCAGTCATCGGAAAAAATACGAGCAGGACATCTGGTATCAGGCTCATTTCGATATTCTGACCAAGCTGCCTAACCGCAAGATGTTCAACGAGCGGCTGCACCACGAGCTGTTACAGGCCCGTATCCATGGTCACAAACTGGCAATTCTGTTGATCGATCTCGACAGGTTCAAATATATCAATGATGTACTGGGCCACAAACGCGGTGATCTACTGTTACAACAGGTGGCGAGAAGATTGGAGTCACTCCCGGATGAACAGAAATTTGTCGCCCGCATAGGGGGCGATGAATTTGCCGTGATCTTGCCACACTATAAGAATGATGCCGCCCTGACAGCAGTAGCCGACAGAGTAAAAGCCCTGTTCGGCAATAGCTTCGATATCGATGGTCAGGACACCCTGATCTCGGTCAGCTTTGGTATAGGTGTCTATCCCGAGGACGGCGATGACATAGATGCCCTGACCCGCAACACAGAAACCGCCATGTACAGCGCCAAAGACAACGGCCGCGACAACTACCAGTATTTCACTCCCAGCATGAACGCCAGCATGCTGGAGCGCTTGCAGTTGGAGCAACATCTAAGAAGCGCCGTGTTGCATCAAGAGTTTTGCTTGCATTATCAACCCATAGTTTCTATGGAAACCGGCCAAATCACCTCTGTCGAGGCGTTGATACGCTGGAATGACCCCGAATATGGCTGGGTTTCGCCGGAGAAATTCATTCCTATCGCAGAGAACAACGGCCTAATAGAGCCGATAGGCGAATGGGTACTGGAACAAGCACTGAAAGACCTAAGCCATTGGCATGCCAAGGGAATAAAGCTGGATATGGCGATCAACGTCTCCAGCCGCCAGTGTATCAATGTCAGTGGGGTACGCTTCGACACCTTGCTGGCCGACGCCATCAAACGTCACGGCATAGCCGCCGAGAGACTGCACATAGAAATCACCGAATCCATGTTGCTGGACGACAGTCCCCATTGTTTGGAGGTGCTCAACAGCATTCGCCAACTCGGGGTGACGATTCATATGGATGATTTTGGAACCGGCTTCTCCTCCTTGAGCTATCTGCGTAAGTTCCCTATCTCAGTGATCAAAATCGACAAAAGTTTTGTCGATAATGCCTTGGTGAATGAGGCCGATGCCAGCCTGGTGCGGGCAATAGTCATGATGGGCAAGAGCCTGGACTTACAACTGGTGGCAGAAGGCATAGAGACCCGCGCGCAATGGATCTTGCTCAAGTCCATGGGCTGTGATTTTGGCCAGGGCTATCTGCTTTCAAGACCGCTGCCGGCCAAGAGCCTGACTCCGATCCTCGCTCAGGGTGAAACTTTCATTCGTCAGCTTCTGGCATAAAAAAGCAGCCTTAAGGCTGCTCTTGTCATCAGCGGATAGCCTTAAGCCATCTGTGCATTCATCACTGTCTCGCCACCTTCGCTCGCCAGTTGCATCAGGTCCTTGTCCACCAGGAACAGCGCCTTGCCATCCTCGCCCACCAGGCGGATCTTGTCGACAATCGACTTGAATAGCTTCTCTTCTTCATGCTGCTCGGCCACATACCACTGCAGGAAGTTGAAGGTAGAATAATCTTGAGTCGTGAAGGCGGTATGAGCCAAAGCATTGATCTTGCTGGTGATCAGCTGCTCGTGCTCGTAAGTGTACTCGAACAGGGACAGCAGGGATTCAAAATTGGCCTTTGGAGCTTCAATGGCGCCCAGCAGAGGCATGCCACCGGTTTCACTCACATAGGTGAACAGACGGCGCATATGCTGCATCTCTTCATCGGCGTGATCCCGCAGGAACTTGGCCGCGCCTTCAAAGCCTTTGTCTTCACACCAGGCGCTCATCTGCAGATACAGGTTAGAGGAGAAAAACTCCATATTGATCTGCTCGTTCAACTTATCAATCATGGCTTGTGCCAACATATCCTTGCCTCTCATTTCGGGTATCTGTTTCATGGGCGCTATTGTTATCAAGGGACACAACAAATGCAAGAATCTTTACCTAACGCAATGATTTATAATGAAAACACTTTTCATTTAACTTGAATTCTCATTTGCTATTTGGCGCAATCCGCTGACTGTAAAAGGAAAAGCCTGCACCCAGTGCACGAAAACTGGCATGCAGATCATAGTCATCCACTTTCAGCGTGGCATAATAGCCAACCAGGTTCAGTAATAGCTCAAATAAGGTTGCTCTATGTCCAAGCCGCAAGACGTCTGTGCCCATCCAGGGCTGATGCATCCGGATCTCGCTCTGCCCCTGCTACTCGAGCAGGTCACCCCGTTGGAAGATACCGAAACCGTGCAACTGTCGGATTCTCTGGGACGAGTATTGGCAGAAGACTTGGCCAGCAGCATAGACTTGCCGCCGTTCGATAACTCGGCGATGGACGGCTACGCCTATCGTTATGCCGACCTGCCCGAGAAGGCCAGCCTGAAATTACTGGGTAGCTCCTTTGCCGGCCACCCTTTTGAAGGCCAATATCAGCCAGGCGGCTGTGTTCGCATCATGACTGGCGCTCCTGTGCCTGCGGGTTTCGATACAGTGCAGATGCAGGAGAAAACCGAAGCCAATGGCGAGCAGATCACCATAGAACCTTGCAAGCAGGCCGGAGACAATGTGCGTGGCCGCGGCGAAGAGCTGCTGGCCGGCACCAAGGTCCTCAGGGCCGGCACTCTGATAGGTGCCGCCGAAATGGGGGTGATGGCCACCATAGGCATCAGCAGCCTTAGAGTGATCCGTAAAGTTAAAATCGCTTTCTTCTCCACAGGTGATGAATTGCGCCCCGTGGGTTCAGAGTTGGCGCCCGGTCAGATCTATGACTCCAATCGCTACTCGATTCAGGGCCTGCTCAGCCGCGCCGGTGTCGAGTGGCAGGATCTCGGCGTTATTGCGGATGATCCTGAGGCTATCCGCCAAGCGTTTCGCAACGCCTCAGCAAGCGCCGATATGGTGATCACCTCAGGGGGAGTCTCGGTCGGTGAGGCCGACTTCACCAAGCAGATCCTCGATGAGGAAGGCAAAATAAGCTTCTGGAAACTGGCGATCAAGCCGGGCAAACCCTTTGCCCTCGGCCATATAGGCAAAGCGGTGTTCTGTGGTCTGCCGGGCAACCCGGTTTCATCCATGGTGACCTTCTACAAGCTGGTGTGGCCTTTACTGCATAAACTGCAGGGGCTGCCACAACCAACTCCGCTACTGCTGGATGCCAAATTGACCGCCCCCATACGTAAACAGCCAGGACGGGTGGAATATCAGCGCGGAATCCTGAGCCGCAACCAGGACGGGGAACTGGAAGTGGCAGTAACCGGCTCACAGGGCTCTGGGATGCTGACCTCCATGAGCCTGGCCAACTGTTTTATTATTCTGGAACAGATGCAGGGCGACACCCCAGCGGGCACCAGAGTCACGGTAGAACCCTTTAACAGCGTGCTGTGCTGAGGCCGATATGAGCGACGAGATACTCACAGATGCCGAGATGTTGCGCTACAGCCGGCAGATCTCCATCAAGGCGATGGACATTGAAGGCCAGGAGAAGCTCAAACAGGCCAAGGTGCTGATGATAGGTGCCGGTGGCCTAGGCTGCGCTGCCGGTCAGTATCTGACGGTTGCCGGGGTCGGCAAGTTGACCCTGGTGGACTTCGACACTGTCGAACTGTCCAACCTGCAGCGCCAGGTACTGCACCAGGATAGCAACATAGGCCAGCCCAAGGTGGAATCGGCTAAAGAGAGCCTGAGTGCACTCAATCCCCATGTGCAGATAGAAACCATCAATGGGGTGTTGGATGATCCCGAATTGGATCAACTGGTTGCCGAGCACCATCTGGTGCTGGACTGCACCGACAATGTTGCGGTGCGCGAACAGCTCAATCGCAGCTGTTTTCGGCATAGGGTGCCCTTGGTGTCTGCCGCTGCCATCCGTATGGAAGGGGTGATCTCCGTCTTCGGTTATCAGCAACAAATGCCTTGTTATCACTGTTTCAGTAGTCTGTTCGGCGAGCAGCAACTCAGCTGTGTCGAGTCGGGTATTCTGGCGCCGGTCGTCGGTATGATGGGCTGCCTGCAAGCGGTGGAAGCCATCAAGGTGATAAGTGGTATCGGTAAGCCGCTCTACGGTCGTTTGCTGATGTTCGATGCCATGACCATGGAGTTTCGCGAGATGAAGCTGCCGCAGATCCCCAACTGCCCCGTCTGCGGTTGAGTCTGCAATAACAAGAGGCTGCCTGGGCAGCCTCTTTGATTTTCAGCATTTTTTTACTTGGCGTTCAGCCAGTCAGACTCAGGCAATACCCTGTCGACAATCCGGATCTCGGCAATATCACCGCGGAACAGATCGGCCACCTCGCCGTCCCAACTGGAGGCTCCCACCATCCATTCGCCACCGGGAATACTCACCAGCCCATGCTGCTCGGCTTCGGCGGTACGCATTACCCTGGAGTTGTCCACATACATGGTGGCATATTGGCCGTCATTGACTATGGCCACGTGATACCAATAATCCCTGTCCACTTCCCATGACCAGTTGCTGGGCCCCACGCCGTTGCTGGAGGTGGAAATCCACTGGAACTCCTTGAGACTGGAGGCGGTCAACGCCAGCGAAGGATCGCCGCCGCCACAATCCAGCTTATGGTGTTCACACACCTGGCTCTGGCTGGGTTTATGGGCAAAGACGGCGCCCCAGGCATTTTCCGATGCCTGCCACTCTGGTGCCAGACGCACTATCATCTCTATGGTGTACTGCGGCAGAACACCCGCCTGGCCATCGGCAGAAACCAGCGTCGGTGCCTGGCTGGAGAGGTAATAGCCGCCCTGGGTGTTGCCGCCCTTGAAACGAGCCGCCCCAGTGGCGTGGCCGAAGCCAGGAGCTTCACCGAGCTGTTCAAACAATTGCTCCTGAGTGCCACTGCTGCCCGCCTTGGCCTTGAGGCTCAAGGTATTGCCGCGCCCAGATAGATCCATAAACTGCACCTTGGTTGGATCTGTGCTGGTTAACTTATGCTCGGCATCGAATATCCAGTAGGCAAGTGTTCCTTCAAGCTTACCCGGGCCTTCGGTTTCCACTTCCTGATTCAGCTTGGCAAAACGTTTTTCAAAGTCCAGTGGCTGTTCAAACTCCCAGCGTTGCAGCACATCCTGAGGCTGCCTCTCTGCCTCAGGGATGGCCGCTACCCAAGGTGAAAATGAACGGAACTGCAACCGCTTGTTGGCTTCATCGAAACTCACCAGTTGCAACATAGCGTTGCCACCCCAGAATCCCGATTGGTAGTCCACCAAGATCATGACCACATCGCGACCATAGCGGTTCTTGGCCACCATCTTGGCCTCACCATGGTGATGGCCGTTGAAGGTGAGAAAAATCTGGTCATTGTCTTTGATCAACTTGTCCCACAGCATGGCGCCATTGTCGGTAAATATGGCGCTGTTGCCATCATCGGCCACATTTAATAACTGATGGGTAGTAAGTATGGTTGGTGTTTCCGGGTGAGCATCCAATACTGACTGTGCCCAGGCTATGCTGGCCGCCGAGGTACGCCAGTCGAGCGCCAGCAACAGATACTCGCGCTCACCGCCCTTGAAGAGGTGATAACTGTTGAAGCCGGTGGCATCTGCCCCCTGGAAACTGGCAAAGTTATTTTGCTGCAAAGACGCCGGGAAATGCTTGAGGAAAGGCTCTGCCGCCAGGGTTCTGTCGCTGTCGAGGTTGCTGTTGATATCAACCCCGGACTGACGGTAAGCCAGCACATCATGGTTACCCGCCAATATGCTGTATGGGGTGGCTGGATTGGCCTCCAGAATGCTCATGGCCGCACGGGCATTGAGCCATTCCTGCTCTGAGTCAGGCAGGTCAACCACATCCCCCAGATGCGCCGTAAAAACGATATTTTGTTGCTGGTAGTTATCGGCAATCCATTGAGTTTGAGCATTGTAGCGCTCGGGATTATAACGGGAGTACTTCTGGGTATCGGGCATGACCACCAGAGTGTAACTCTCGGCTGCGGCTTGAGTGCCACTGTCGCTATCTGAGTTACACCCGGTCAGGCCAAGCACGGCGCCCAGAACCAGTGCTCCAATTGAGTGTCGCATTAAATCTCTCCAGTTCAGGCTAGTAAGAAAGTCTGAATTTAAACAAGGACAGATGAAGCAAAATAAATACTTTTATTTCAAAATCATTAAGTTACAACAAAGCATCAAAATATACATACTAGCAACAAAAGTCACTATTGCTGCAAGCGCTTGAGGGTTGGAAGATGTCCTACAGGATTTTGGGTGATAGCGCCTTGTTGAGCCTGATATTTTTCTATATTGTGTGGCGCTTTCATCTCGCCTGACTTCCACAAACAAGGAAATTTCCCACTATGGACAATAGCCTGCGACGCAACTATGGCACAAATAAGGGCCAGATCAGTGCCGGCAAATATAACCTGGTCGTTGGTCTGACCCTGATCTGGGGGTTTGTGGTCAACTATCTGATGGTGTTGAATATCGATCCTGAAATCATCATCACCATTCCAATCTGGCTGTTCTTTATCGGCTACTTCGTCTGCTGTATGGCGGGCATCTATCTATTTGAAAGCTCAGCCCAGCCCGCGATAAGCTTTCTCGGCTACAACCTGGTCGTTGTTCCCTTCGGTCTGATAATTAACCTGGTGGTCAGCAGCTATGACCCGACTCTGGTGTTGGAGGCACTGCGGATAACGACTATCGTGACTCTGGCAATGATGATATTGGGCACCCTATTTCCCGCCTTCTTTGCCCGCATAGCCGGCGCCCTGACAATAGCCCTACTGTTGGTGATCATTGTCGAACTGGTAGAGCTATTTATCTTCAAGACCCATCACGGCATTACCGACTGGATAGTGGTATTGATCTTCTGTGGCTACATTGGCTATGACTGGGGCCGAGCCAATGCCAAGGAAAAGACAGTCGACAACGCCATCGACAGCGCCGCCGCGCTTTATATGGATATCATCAACCTATTCCTACGCATTTTGAGCATTCTGGGAAGAAGGAATTAACGCCTTGCGTTTACTCTTGCTGTTGCTGCTCCCCATGGCTTTTTCCTCTCTGAGCGCTGCCGAGTGCAGCACTCAGGCTCTGGCCAAGGCCAGGAGTGATTTCCAACAAGGTTATGCCAAAGGCGAGTATCAACAGGCAACGGCGGCGCTCGCCGCCTTTCATCAAGAATGTGGCTATGAGTTGTTCCCCAAAATCAAAGGTGCGACCGAGCCAGCCATCAAAGATGTTCGCCGCTATTACTGGCTGATAAGCGATCTCTTGTTGGGCCTGTCCCGCAGTGGACAGCTCAACGAATGCATAGCCCTGGCCGAGTATGAAGAGCTCAATTGGGGTAGCCACTTTTATCGCCTCGGGGGTGAATCCGTGCTGGCGGCCCTGCAATACAACGCCGCCAACTGCAAGAGCAACAGAGAGCAAAAGCTCGGCAGTTTCAGTCAACCAACTTGTCCAATCGCAGGTGCTGCGGATGCGCTGGCTATTCCCTCAAGCTGGCAGATGGGCCAGGCCTGCTTGCGACTGTTTCCGGGGCAAGCAGAAACCGAGTTTGACGCAGGCGATCAGATCCCGCCCCATATCGAACTGATAACCGCCACTGAACACCACAAACTGGCCTTTGCCGACGGCAAGCTTGGCAGTGGCGATTTTTGCGGCTTCTCTACTCTGACTCTGGGCCACAATAAGCAATTACGCATTGCGGGAAGTGGCGGATTCTGCTGGCAAGGCAGTGCGGCTTTCATGCTCGACTCAGTCTACCGCTTGCAGCAAGATAAACTGACCATCACAGACGAACTCTTCGTGCCGGTGCACTGAACCATGACAATCAAAGGAAGGATGCCAATGATAGATCACCTCAGCAGCTATGCCACAGATTACCCCAGGACACGCGACTTCTATCTCGAAACACTAAGCGCCTTGGGTTACCCCTTGGTGATGGAACTGGTGGCCGAGTGGAACAGCGAGTTTCCCAGCCAGCGTATGTGCGCCTTCGGACCGGACAACAAACCCGTGTTTTGGATCATTGAAACCAAGACGCCCCATACGCCGCGGCATATTGCCTTCACTGCCGCCGACCGCGATGCCGTCAACCGGTTTTATCAGCTGGCACTTGAGCATGGCGGTCAGTGCAACGGCCAACCTGGGCTGAGGCCTCATTACCACGCACACTACTTCGGTGCCTTTGTGTTGGATCCCGATGGCAACAATGTCGAAGCCGTATGCCATCAACCCCAGTAGGTATTTGAAATGAAGAAATTACTTTTATGCCTCTCC
This sequence comes from Shewanella chilikensis, assembly GCF_037953065.1. Classification (NCBI taxonomy): domain Bacteria; kingdom Pseudomonadati; phylum Pseudomonadota; class Gammaproteobacteria; order Alteromonadales; family Shewanellaceae; genus Shewanella; species Shewanella chilikensis. The sequence continues at coordinate 4,409,622 of NZ_CP149966.1, forward strand.
CTGTGTTTGTTGGCTCTGCCAGCGATCGCCTGCGATAGTTTTCGCCTCAAGGACGGAAAACTGCTGCATTGCGGCATGAGCCGCATAAAACTGCTGGAACTAGCAGGTTCCCCCATGGATAAATACACCCAGACACTTGGTGTCGACAGCGGCAGAGCCACCGCCGGCAAGACAGTAGAAGTATGGAGTTACCGATTGCAAGGCAGCATAGGGGGCGAGTATTTGCTAACAGTCACTCTGAGTAATGGTCAGGTGCAGAATATCGTATCCGAGCAACAGGATCGCCTCTGAGCTCAGGACAAGTTTTCACGGGAGGTTCCCGCCATGACGGGATTGGAAACAGGAATACAACGACTGGTGGATGAGTTTATTGCAGCCGGTCGTCCCAACGCGCGTCTGCAGCCACTGAATGAACGACGTCAGGGCTATGAAGCCAGTGCGGTGCTGGCGGGACCCGCCGCCGAGGTTTGCACCCAGGAGCTGGAGCTGGAAGGCATTCGCCTGCGACGTTACCTGCCTGACACCCCAGGGCCTTGGCCCACGCTTATCTACTTCCATGGCGGCTGCTTTGTGGCCGGAAGCTTTGTGACTCACGAGCAGCAGCTCAGCTATCTGGCCTGTCATGGCAAAGCCCAGGTTATTGCCGTCGACTACCGCCTGGCACCGGAACACTGCTATCCGGCAGCACACGACGATGCGCTCAAGGCCACCCAGGCTATACTGGCCCAGGCGGCGCAGCTACAGCTGGATCCGGATAGCGTCACTCTGGGCGGCGACAGTGCCGGCGGCCATCTGGCGCTGGTCACCTGCCTGCGCCTGAAACAACTGGGCTGGCAGCCGAAACGGCAGTTGCTTATCTACCCCATGTTGGATGCCACCGCTGCCATGGAGAGCTACCGCAGCAACGGCGACGACTTTATTATCACCTGCGATGCCTTGCTCAGCGGTTTTGAAGCCTATCAGCAAGGTTCAGGTGTCGACGCCAACCATCCTGAAATCAGCCCCCTGTATCGGGAGGATTTTCAGGGCTTGTGTCAGACTCACATTATTACCGCCGAATTTGATCCGCTGCGGGATGAGGGAGAAGCTCTGTATCGCAAGCTGGTATCCGCCGGTGTCGATGCCCGAGCCTGCCGCTTTCAGGGCGTGATCCATGGTTTCTTCCAATTGGCCGATATCAGCTCGGCCGCGCGCGAGTGTCTGGCCCAACTGGCGGCCATTCTGCGTCGAGACAGTGAAGAAGCTGCATGACAAGCGGCTCGGATGTGACTCAGTGGCAAGCGCTGGCTGACGGCTACCCCCAGGTAAAATCCATCAGCCGTCCTTTCGTGGGCGGTGCGCTTTCCTGCCTGATAAGCCGGCATCAGGTGCCGGCTCTGCTTGACCTGCTACGCCGCTATTTACAACAACATGGCATGGAGATAGAACAGCTGGGAGAAGGCCTGCCTGACTATCTAGTTCTGGCGCAGCAGTTGCAGTGTCAGGGCGATAACTTCGAGACCGAGTTTCTGGCACCGATAAAGCTCTATCTGCAACTGACCGCCGACTTTGGTGGTTACCTTCTGTGTCTGCAATCTGATCACAGTGAGCTTCTGGCACAAGTCCAGCAGCTGGCGCCGACTCCGCCCATGCCTTGGGAGAGCTTTCCCGAACTGGATCCCGATACCCTGGGTGGCCTCCAGGGCTCTCTGGCCTTTTGGCAAGACTACCTCTGGGGACCATATTGGCAGTGGCTTAGGCGCAGCGGCATTCCCAAACTGGGTGATGGCGAGCTGGCGCGGCGCTGGGAGGAATACAGTCATTGGCACAACGGCGAGCCGGAACTGGCTGCGGAGCAAATATAATGAAGCTGGAGCTGGCAAATACTGCAGACATTACACTCACTGAACCTGAGTGGGCCTTACTCTTGCTGGCCGACCCCAGCCGCGAAGCCGTGCAGGCTTACCTGAGAGACTGTCTGCTGCTCAGAGCCCTGGATACAGAAGAGCGTCTGCTTGGGCTGGCACTGCTGCAACTAACGCCGGTGTCCACAAAGATTCAGGCCGAGGTAAAAAACCTCGCCGTTCATCCGGATCACCAAGGCCAGGGAATAGGTAAATGGCTATTGCAACAGTGTCAGACGCTGAGCCGGGAAAAGGGACTGGATAGCCTTTGGATAGCCACGGGCAACTCCAGCCTGGCTCAGCTGGGCCTCTATCAGAAGTGCGGTTTTCGTATCAAAGGTATTGTTCCGGACTTCTTTGCCGCTTACCCTGAGCCGATAGTGGAAAACGGTATTCTCTGTCTGGATCTGCTGCTGTTGGCTTGTCCACTGGCAGAGATCTAACCCAAGAAAGAACATCCAGTGGAATTATTCCAGGGACAACCATTTACAAGGAGAGTTGCCATGGCCTTCAGTGACCGGGAAAAACAGCAGATGTGCGATCTCAAGGGGGTAGGAGCCACAGTCGTTGGTCGCCTTGAGCAGCTGGGATTCAGTCAGCTGTCGCAGCTGGCCGATGAATCCGCTAGCGATATCACCCGCGCCATAGCCCAGTTGATGGGCTCGAGCTGCTGGCACAATAGTCCCCAGGCCCGCGCGGCTATCAGTGCCATCATAGAGTTGGCTCAACGACAGCGTGACCTATGACCATGAAGAAACGTTATGGCTTTATCCTGCTGCTACTGCTGATCTTTGCCGGTGCCCTGATCCCGGAAAACCCACAGGTGCCGGTTCACCAGGCCAGCGCCAAAGACTGGCATAAAGACAGTTTCTGGTATTACCCCTGGGGCACCTCCGGGGTACACAAGGGCATAGACATCTTCGCCGCCCGCGGCACTCAAGTGCAGGCCCCGACGCCCATGCTGCGCCTCTATCAAGGGGAGTGGCGTCTCGGCGGCAAGGTGGTGCTGGCCTTGGGGCCAGGCTGGAAGTTGCATTATTTCGCCCATCTGGACAGCCTGGAGCCGAACGGTTTTTATCTACCTCAGGGCAGCAAACTGGGCACGGTCGGCGACTCGGGCAATGCCAAAGGCAAGCCGCCCCATCTGCACTACAGCATAGTCAGCCTCATGCCCATGCCTTGGTTGATGGATGATGCGCCCCAGGGATACAAGAAGGCGTTTTATCTCAATCCTGTGACCTATCTGGCGCCCCGCTGAGTGCCTGCTGCCTGAGCCATTCGAGAAACACCCTGACTCTGTGGCTCTGCTCGCGGCCGGGAGCCGGCAGCAGCCGATAACTGAGTCCAGGCAACACCTTGCCCGGCAAGCAAGGTTTCAACCAACCCCGCTCCACCAAAGAGGCCACCAGCACAGAACTGGCAAGTGCCAGGCCTTCACCGGCCAGAGCGGCCTGCACCAGGTGATCCTCCTGGGTAAACTCCAGCAATCTGGCACCTTTGAACTCGTGATAGGTCTGTTGCCATTGCTGCCAATCGAGTCCGTCGAGAGCCGGGTTCTGCCAGCGGGTCTGCAACAGCGTCACCTGAGGTTGTTTGCTCTTGAGATAACCGGGACTGGCGTAAATGCCGAACGTCTCACTGAACAGCACCTCTTCGCCTTCTGCCGCTTTGCCGTAGCGTATGCAGAGATCTGTCTCACCCAGAGGGTCGCTAGGCTGCAGCCCCTCATCGCTGCTGACCGACACCCGAATATCGGGGAAACGCTGCTGAAAGTCCGGCAATCGCTGCGCCAGCCATAGGGCGGCAAAACCATGGGTGGTGGAAACTCTCAGCTGGTTTGGTGTCACTCCCAAACGTTCAATCCCCTGGGCTATGCCGAGCAAGGCCTGGCGACAGGATTCTGCCAACTCGGCTCCAGCCGGTGTCAGTGATACCGCCCGGGTCTGGCGGATAAACAGGCGGGTGTCCAGCTGAGTCTCAAGATTTCTTATCTGATGGGAAACCGCGGTCGGAGTCAGGCTCAACTCCTCCGCAGCCAGCTTGAAGCTCAGATGCCTGGCGGCGGCTTCGAACACTCTCAAGTTATTCAGTGTGGGTAAATGGGCAAACATTGCGATCAAATAAGTGAATTTTGCTCATCTATAAGTGAGAAATGACCCTTTGTCAACTCGAGCGGTATTCCAGATAGTTATGCCCTGAGCAAACAAACGGAGAAAGTGATGAAAACCCTTTTAAGAATAGATGCCAGTGCGAGAAGAACCGACAATGACAAGTCCAGCTACAATTCGATTTCCAAGTCGTTGGCGCAGCTATTCTGCGATCACTGGCAAGCCCAAAATAACCTATCAAAATTCATCTATCGCGATCTGGGTGACCAAGCACCACCGGCCATCACCCAAGATTGGATTGCCGCTGTATTCACCCCGGAGGAACTCCAAAGTACAGAGCAGCAACGGCTGCTGGCACTGTCGGACTGTCTTATCGACGAGTTGCAGCGGGCCGATATCATTCTGATCTCAACGCCCATGTACAACTATGGCATGCCGGCGGCACTCAAGGCCTGGTTTGATCAGGTCATACGCATCAATCGCACATTCAGCTTCGACTTAAAGCGCGGCGATTTTCCGCTGCGACCGATATTCAGCGGCAAGAAACTGGTGTTGGTTTACTCCTGCGGCGAGTTTGGCTTTGGCGACGAGGGCATTCGCGCCGGAATGAATCACCTGGGTCCCCATATCAAGACCCTGAGCCACTATCTTGGGGTAGAACAGTTTTATGAGGTGCGCAGTGAATTTCAGGAGTTTGCCGACGAGCGCCATCGGGTTTCCATCGAAGCGGCCAGCGCCTCACTGAGGGAACTGGCCCAAAAAATTTAGCAATCAAACCACTGCGTTTGAGAAACCAAAGCCCAGATTGGCCGCTAACAAAGACCGGCCAATGCCACTGTCTCAGCGCTTGTGCTCAGTTCTTGGTCACCACCCAGAGCGCATGCAGCAACCCCGGAAACCAAAAGAACAGACAGAGAATGATATTGATCAGCAGGTCTTTACCGGCACCGGCTTTGAGAAATACCGCCACCGGTGGCAACAAAATGGCGATGATGACGAGCAAGAGTTTATTGGTATCCATGGTATGACTCCTGGCAAGGAATTAAAGGGACAACCCATTTAACTTGGCAGCATGATGCCCGGCTTGCAACCTTTTCCCTTTCCCTGAGTAAATCGAAATGTCAGCTACCAGTATTTATTTGCGCTTGGGCCAGTCCAACTCCCAGGGTTGCTTAAGCGTTTGCAACTGACCGAGAACTCCCGACTGCATAAAAACTTCGCCTTGCGATGGCAAGCTCAGGTATCTAAGCGCTTGCCCGCGCCATTCAAACTCCAGCGCATAGGCGTGCAGGTAGCCACGGTCAGCATCAACAGCACTGCCGCCATAGAGAGTGTCCCCCAGAATCGGCACTCCCAGGCTGGAAAGCGCCACCCTCAGCTGATGGGTCTTGCCGCTGTGAGGCTTGAGCAGATACAGGCGCAACCCTTCGGCGACCGACCAGGAAAAGAACTGGGTAACCGCCGGGTTATCGGTGGAACGCAGCAGCTTATACTGGCTACGGCGGGACTTGGCCATATCACCTATGATCCAACCCTGTTTCTTACCCGGTTTACCCTTGGCCAACGCCAAATAATATTTCTGCACCTTGTGTTCACTGAACATACGGGTAAATTCGGCCGCCGCCTCGGATGAACGGGCCAGAAGCAACAGGCCGGAGGTCAAGGTATCCAGCCTATGTACGGGATAGAGCTTATAACCCAATTCTCGCTCGGCACTGGCCACCAGCCCGGCCTCACCGTGTTGACTGTGGAAGTGAACTCCGGGCCGCTTGTCCAGCAGGATAAAGTCGGGTTCTGTAGCTATCACTGAATACATGGGTTAAACCTGAAATGTGACTATGACCCTAAGGCCGGGGTGGTTATCCTGCAGTGAAATACTGGCGTTGTGCCGCGAAAGAATCGCCTTGACCATAGAAAGCCCCAAGCCGGTGCCTTGCTTATGACGGCTGGGATCCAGCCGCACCAGGCGTTCGAAGACCCGCTCACGCTCCGCTTCCGGGATCCCGGGGCCATTGTCGCTGATGATGACCTGGTTGGCTTGCTGCGAAATGGTGATACAAGCTCCCTCGCCTGCATAGCGAATGGCGTTGTCGACCAGATTGAACAGCGCCTGGAACAAGAGATGTTTATCGCCTGTGATATGGCAATCCTCACTGGTTTCCAGCTTGAGTTGTTGCTCTTGTGCCTCGGCCAATACATCGGCCATATCCAGCAGATCATGACACATCTGCTGTAAGCTGAAGCTCTCCAGCTCCAGTTGTTGTTGCCCCTCTTCAATGCGGGTCAGCGACAACATGGCGTTGAAGGTCGCCAGGCAGTGATCCAGCTTTTCAATAAGAATCGCGCTGCGCTCGGGTAGCTCTTCCGCTGGATACTGCGGCAGCTGCTCCAATCCGATCCTCAGGTGCGACAAAGGCGTGCGCAGGTCATGGGCGATATTGTCAGTCACCCCGCGCACGGCGGCAAGGTTGCGTTCCAGGGTATCCAGCACCCGATTGAACTGGCGCGCCAACATATCGAATTCATCACTGTTGCGACTCACAGGCAAGCGGGTGTTGTAGTAACCTCGCTCTATGCGTTCACTCAGGCGGTTATATTGCACCAAACGCCGGAGCAGCGCCTTGGAAAACAGATACCCCATGGCCAGCGTCAATACCACTGTCAGCATCACAGCGGTGGCCGCCGCGCTGAGAAACTTTTCGATCAAGGTCGCCAAGTGGTCGGTACGGGTGGCGATCAGCACAGGGCCATAGCGGGTCATTACCACGCCGCCGGTGAGAATATGCAGTTTATCCGGGCCGCCGGTAAGGATGGGGAAATCACGGGTTTTCGGCAGCAGTGGCATATTGTCGGGCATAAAGGTCAACGCCCCGACCATATCCGGGCTACCCTGCCAGGCAATCAGTGCAGTTTGCGGATCAGCAGCATGGATTTGCGCCGCAAAGCTGCGCTTATCTACGCTCAAGGCCAGTTGCTGGTAACGCTGCGCCTCCGAGGCTAAGTGTTTCTCAACCTGAGACTGCTGCTCTGTCACCAGCTGTTGATAGAGTGCAAACAGTAACGCGCCGATGATCAGAGTCACCAGCACAGAGAAGAAGATGGTAATACGCCATACGCTGCTCTGATACGGCTTAATGGCTTTGGCGGAGACGATAACCAGCCCCTCTTATGGTTTCAATCAGCTCGCCATGCCCCAACTCTTCGAACTTACGTCTCAGCTTGGCGATATGCACATCGATAACATTGGTTCTGGGGTCAAAGTGGTAGTCCCATACGGCTTCAAACAGCAGGGTGCGACTGATCACCTGATTGGCGTGTTCCATCAGGTACTTGAGCAGTTGGAATTCCTTGGGTTGCAACATCAGTTCAGTACCGTCCAGAGTCACTTTACGGGTCAGTAACTCCATCTCCAATAAACCCACCTTGAGATCTGTCTTGGCCGGCAGTGACTGGCCACGCAACATCAGTTTCTCAGCCCGCACCAGCAGTTCGGAGAAGGCAAACGGCTTGGTCATATAGTCATCACCACCGGCGCGCAGCCCCTTGACCCTCTCGTCGACGTGACTGAGTGCCGAGAGGATCAACACCGGGGTTTGATTGCCGGTGGCCCGAAGCGCCGCCAAAACCTTGAGGCCATCGAGCCCGGGTAACATGCGATCCAGTATTACCAAGTCGTATTGACTACTGGTCGCCAACAGCAAACCCTGATGACCATCGGCCGCAGTTTCAATGTTATGTCCCTGCTCCAGGAAGCCCTTGACGATATAATCCTGAGTGGTTACGTCATCTTCGACCAGTAATATCTTCATTGTCAGTCCCATTTCAGTAGAGGCAATGGCCGCTGTTTTTCGATATCAAACGCCAGCTTATGCTTGCCTCGTTCATCCATTACTTTCAGCTCCAGGTAGGCAATCCCCAGATCTTTGTCCAACTGAGCTTCCAGCAGATGAGCCTTACTGTTTTGCATCGCCATTTCTACCAGTTGGGAAAAACTGAGCTTTTTCTGCACCAAGAGTTTGACCGCAGCCAACTCAGCCATATCGTCAGCCTCCAAACGATCGACTTTGCGTTTGAGGATCTCACCGCTGCCGGCAAGTATATCCAGCTCAGTGGTAGTGTGATCATCCGGGTTTATTAAGTCAATTTCATAGACCAAGACCCCATTATCCACATCGGTTTCAAACTCGACGATCACCCCGGGAAACTGGGACTCAATACGCTGCATCAGCTCTATCGGTTGAATACGGTCACTATCATTCAACAATTCCAGCAGCGAGGGAGCCGCGACTGCTACCGAAGAAAACAGCACCAGCCCCGCCAATAAACGTCTCATTTTGCCTCCATCCGAGCGCTGGCATCAAAGGCCAACTACTCATACAAGCCAAGATTCATTTAGTGTCACCAATCAAGGTGATACTTTCAATTTCAACTTCATTGCCGTTCCACTCTTTGTCAACCTCGCCGGTCAGTTTCACCAGAGTGCTTTCTTTCACATCGGCATTGATATTGCGCCACAGCTTATGATCGATTTCGACTTTAACCTCGCCGGAATCATCACGGAACAGGTAAGTTTCGTCGCCCAGGCTCTTCACCAGGTAACCTGTCAGCTCAACTTGAGTATCGTCACTGGCCTGCTCGACCTGAGACGCTGTAATGACCCGATTTTCGACTCCTGGCCCGGTATAGGCTGCAAGAGCAGCGGCACTGCAGAATGAGGATAATACCAGTAAATATGCCAACTTTTGCATCTTGTTTCTCTCCTGAGGTTGTTTCAATGGCTGCAGTATAGATTTCAGCGCTTGAACTCAGGATGGAAGCTAAATTAAGTTTTGATCATCTAATCGACAACCGGCATAAAGACTGTCTTATCAGTGTTCGAGAATATGAATTTGTTCAGATTTGAGAGCAACTTCTGTCTGCATACCGGCAACCAACTCCAGCTTGCGAGCCAGATGTAACGGCACTTCGGCGCTAAGGGTCTGATCCACGCCTTCGATTGCCGCCAGCAGGCGCACAGACTCGCCCATCACCAGTAGGGATTCGAGCCTGACATTGAGTTTATTGAAGCTGCGGCACAGGCGGCCACGGCTGATGGAGTTGAATCTGACGCCTTGATTGGGCACCACCCAGCGCACCTTATCTCCCGGATTCAGGCGCGCATCATAGTCACAGGCAATCAGTTGCTCGCCAAACTTAAGCCAGGTGAGTTGTCGCTCCTGCTCCAGGGCCACCACTTCAGAGTCAAACAGGTTTCTCAGGCCCATCTGCCGGGCAACCGCCTCATTACGGGGTTTGGCCAATACGTCATGGGGCACACCCTGTTGCAGTAACTGCCCTTGGCTGATAAGCACCATGCGGTCGGCCAGCAATAAGGCTTCGTTGAGATCATGGGTCACCATGATCACCGGAATATGCAGCTGTGACTTGAGCCGTGCCAGCTCCAGATACAGGCGCTCACGGGTCTCGCGATCGACGGCAGAAAAAGGTTCATCCAGCAGCAATACCGAAGGCTCACGCGCCAACGCTCTGGCCAGCGCCACTCGCTGTCTCTGGCCGCCGGACAACTGCTCAGGCAAACGATCCGGCAAACCGTGCAGATTGACCCGCTCCAGCCAATCCAGCGCTCTGGCACGGCGTTCGCCCTTAGGCAGATGATCCAGCCCGGCGATAACATTGTCGACCGCACTCAGATTGGGAAACAGGCCAAAATGTTGCGGCACAAACCCCAGATGGCGTTGCTGCGGGCTCAGGTTCACTGTCTCGGAAAACCAGGGTTTATCACCATAGCGGATGCTGCCGGATTGCGGCTTATTGAGACCGGCAATCATCCTCAGCAGCGTAGTCTTGCCACCACCGGAGGGCCCCACCACGGCCAGGACTTCACCGGCACGGCAAACAAAGTCGGCCTGCAGTGGGATCCCCTTGGTTTGATGAACGCTGACATGCAGATCTGTCGGAGTCATCTCAATCTCCCGAGCCGCCGCGACAACCCTGTGGTCAATGCCAATGTGGTGATGGCAAACAACAAGAGTACCAGCGACATAGTACCGGCCGAGGCGAAGTCAAACGCCTGGACACTGTCGTAGATGGCGATGGAAATCGTCTTGGTCTCTCCCGCGATGGAGCCCCCCATCATCAGGACGACACCAAACTCGCCGAGCACATGGGAGAAACACAACACCAGGGCCGTCAAAATCCCCGGCCACACCAAGGGCAACTCCACCTTGAACAGCTGTTTGGTGCGACTCATGCCACAACAGGCGCAGGCATCGCGCACATCCTGAGGAATAGCTTCAAAGGCTCTTTGAATAGGCTGCACCGCAAAGGGAATATTGACCAGTACCGAGGCGACCACCAGGCCGGAGAAATGAAATACCAGCTGCACGCCCAAGGTTTGCTGCAGCCATTGGCCCAGCCAGCTTTCACTGCCAAGCCCTACCAAAAGGTAATAACCTATCACCGTGGGCGGCAACACCAGAGGCACCATGATCAGCGCCTCTATCCATGACTTACCGCGAAACTCTCGATAGGCCAGCAAGCGGCTCAGCAAGATGGCAAGCGGCAAGAGTACCAATACACTGATGGCAGCCAGTTTGACCGAGAGCCACAGCGACTGCCAATCCATTCAACTTCCCTCGGGCAAGGCAAAGCCATAGGCGCTGAACACCTGTCGCGCTTCCTGCCCTTGCAGATAATCATAAAAAGCTTTGGCATCGTCACCGGCTTTATCAAGCAGTACCATGCGCTGGGTCAGCGGGGCATGGGAGTCTACCGGCAACGCCAGATAACGACCTCTCGCCTGAAACTGTGGCGCCACCGCCAGCGACAGGGCAACTATGCCGCCCTGAGTCGAACCACTCAAGGCAAACTGCGCCGCCTGGGAAACGTTTTCACCATAGATGAGGTTGGCCTGCAACTCCTGCCACAAACCTTTTTGCTTGAGCAGTGCGCGGGCGCGCTCGCCATAGGGAGCATGATCCGGGTTGGCGATAGCAAAGCGCTTGATCTGCCCGGCGGCCAGTGCTTGTTGCAGCCCCTGTAGCTCTTGATCCAGTTTCAGCGGCGAATTTTTTGGAGCCACCAGAGCCAAGCGTCCATAGGCGTAGACCAACCCCTTGTCGCGAGTGATGCCTGCGTCAGCCAGCGCCTCGACATAACGCTCATCGGCCGAGAGAAACAGCTCAAACGGCGCACCATGTTTTATCTGCGCCACAAAGTTACCGGAAGAACCGTAGGAGATCTTGAGTTGGCGTCCTGTCTCTTGCTGATAACGCTCGGCAATATCATCCAGGGCAAACTTGATATTGGCCGCCGCAGCCACATGAACGCTTTGCGCCGCCGAAGCCGGCAGACACAGACCGAGCAGCGCCAGCGCGGTCAGCACGGCCCTGGTCGTCGAATTCAGCAATCGCTCCAATAGCACCATCACACGCTCCGGTTACTTTTCCCAGGCCTTGGCGGCCTGCTCGTCGGCATCGCGAGCCTCAACCCAGTGTTGACCACTTTCACCGGCTTCCAGTTTCCAGAATGGCGCCTTGGTCTTGAGGAAATCGATGAGAAACTCACAAGCCGCAAACGCCGCCTTGCGGTGGGCACTGCTGACACCGATAAACACTATCTGTTCGCCCAAATGCATAGTACCAACCCGGTGAATTATGGTCAGCTGATTCAGCGGCCAACGCTCACGGGCTTGAGTGGCAATTTGCCCTAAAACGGCTTCTGTCATCCCGGGATAGTGTTCCAGCGTCAGGTCGGTAACCGCGCTGCCATCGTTGAAGTCACGCACCTTGCCGACAAAGGTCACCACGGCGCCGTCGCTGTTGTCGGCGGCGATGCGGGTATATTCAGCCGGGACATCGAAGTCGGCGGTTTGTACCAAAATACGATCGCTTTGCATCTCAACCTCCGGTTACCGGTGGGAAGAAGGCCACCTCGTCACCCGCTTTGATCTCTGTATGCCAAGGGCTGAGGGTTTGGTTGATGGCCACCAACAGCTTGTCGGACGCCATCACTCTGGCCCACTTGTCGTCTGTGGCCGCCAATTGGGCACGCAGCGCCTCGGCCGTCAAACCCGGCTGGCTCTCGACTTCAATGGCAGCCGTTCCCAATAATTCGCGTACTTGAGCAAAAAACAGCACTTTAATCATATCGTTACACCTTAAAATGACCGGATTTACCGCCGCGTTTCTCCAGCAGTCTTACCTGGGTAATCACCATATCCTTCTGCACCGCTTTACACATATCGTAAATAGTCAGCGCCGCAACCGAGGCCGCCGTCAGGGCTTCCATTTCAACCCCGGTTTTACCAGCCAGCTTACACAGGCTGGTGATCCTGACCCGGTTTTGCTCCGGCTCAGCCTGCAGATCCACCTCGACCTTGGTCAGCATCAAGGGGTGACAAAGAGGGATCAGCTCTGAGGTTTTCTTCGCGGCCATAATGCCGGCGATTCTGGCGGTGGCGAACACATCGCCCTTGTGGTGGCTGCCACTCATGATCATCTGCAGCGTCTCGGCAGACATCTCAATATAGGCCTCGGCACGGGCTTCGCGCTCGGTGATCGACTTTTCGGTCACATCCACCATATGGGCGTTGCCGTCGGCATTGATATGGGTAAAGGCATTAGTCATCTATAGCAACCTTTTTCAAATGGGATACGAAGTTACAGGGCCGGTGCCGGGCATCCAGCTGCTCTTTGAGGATCTTGTTCCAGGCCGTACGACATGCGCCGGTGGAACCGGGCAGACAAAACAGCGCCGTTTGATTGGCGATACCGGCCAGTGCCCGCGACTGCACGGTAGAAGTGCCCAGCTCAGTGTAAGTGATGTGGCGAAAGAGTTCACCAAAGCCTTCTATTTCAGCGTCAAACAGCGGCCGCAGCGCCTCAGGGGTGTTGTCTCTGCCGCTAAAGCCGGTGCCGCCTGTGGTGATAATCACCTGAACATTGGCCGCGGCTATCCATTGACTGACGATGGCGCGCATCTGGTATTTATCATCCGGGCAGAGCTTACGCTCGACCAGGTTATGCCCAGCCTCCTGCAGTGCCTGTACCAAAAAACGCCCTGAGGTATCTGTCTGCAGATCCCGACTGTCTGAAAGGGTAAGAATGGCGATATTCAAGGGCTCAAAATGGGTATGAATGCAATGTCCCATGTCAGTTCCTGCTGCTGAATGCTACCGAGATGGCGATGATAAGTATCTGGCGCCCAGACGAGCGCCACCCTCAACCGCCGATAGAGGCCAGGTGTTGGGTCACACCGGTAATGCCTTGATGCAGATAGTGAGTCTCTTTCTTCTGCTGCAACTGCTGATGCAAACGGGCAATCAACTCATCCTGCTGTTCAGGACTCTGAAGCAGATCCCGAAGATCGACACCATGTTCGGTGAACAGACACAGGTGCAACTTACCCTTGGCAGAAACCCGCAACCTATTACAGCTGGCGCAGAAGTTTTTGGCATAAGGCATGATGAGCCCGATACGGCCACGATAATCAGGATGGCTGAAGTTTTGCGCCGGACCATCTTCGGCCGCGGGCTGATCATACTGCCAACCTTCGGCCTCGAGTCTGGCCTTGATATCGGCTCCGGCCAGGTGATGCGCCTTGAAGTAGTCGTGACCCAAACCGGTTTCCATCAGCTCGATGAAACGCAGATCTATGGGGGTATGTTTGATCCAATGCAGGAAACGCGGCAGGTCCTTATCGTTGAGATCCTTGAGCAGCACAGCGTTGATCTTGACCCGCTCAAAGCCGGCTTCCAGCGCCGCATCTATACCGCGCATGACCTCATCGAACTTGTTCTCGCCGGTGATCTGATAAAACATCCTGGGGTCCAGGCTGTCCACAGACACGTTGATCCGCCTCAGCCCGGCGTCATACCACTCTTTGGCGTGCTTCTCGAGCCTATAACCATTGGTGGTAGTGGCGATAGTGTGAATTTCGCTGTTGTCGGCAACTGCGCGGATGATATCGGTAAAATCTTTGCGCAGCGTAGGCTCGCCACCTGTGATCCGTACCTTGCGGGTACCTACTTTGGCGAAGGCGGCAACCAGATTCTCAATCTCGCTGAGCGTCAGAAAAGAGGGCTTGCCCTCCGGGCGATAACCATCCGGCAGGCAGTAACTGCATTTGAAGTTACAGACGTCAGTAACTGACATCCGCAAATAGTGAAATCTTCGACCAAAATTGTCTTGTAATTGGGACATGATCACCTTTCCAAGTTAGGGAGGTGAGGGCATTTCTTTGCTCACCCCGGTGGCAAAATTGCCACGGCTAAAGGGCCATATCTTCACTGACGTAGGACCAAAAGCTCGGAGAACCGTCTGGGCCAATTATAGGACGAAAAGGGGGGTGAACCATACCCCTAAAAATGTATTTCCCGATCTGGTTCAAATCTGCGTGGACTTTTTGTGACAAGCTTCACTCATAAATTTCATCAAAACTAACCCTGCTTTCCGATCAAATACTGTGCGCTGAATAGATTTTCAGGTAAGGTTGGAGCTGGATAAAAATAAAACACCCGTTTACATCGGGGGACTTTGAAGGATAGAGGTGACATGATGGAACGCGAATCAATGGAATTCGATGTTGTTATCGTTGGTGCAGGCCCCGCCGGACTGGCTGCGGCCTGCCGTTTGATGCAGATCTCCAAAGACAGCGGCAAAGAGATCAGTGTCTGTGTGGTCGAAAAAGGCTCTGAAGTTGGCGCACATATTCTCTCCGGCGCCGTCTTTGAACCCAGCGTATTGGAAGAACTCTTCGGTGACTGGAAAGAACTGGGAGCCCCCCTGCATACCCAGGTTACAGAAGATGAAATCTATCTGCTCAAGTCGGCCGAAGATGGTAAACATCTGCCCAACAGCCTGGTACCCAAGACCATGCATAACCATGGCAACTATATTATCAGTGTCGGGAACCTCTGCCGCTGGATGGCCGAGCAAGCCGAAGGCTTGGGAGTGGAGATATTCCCCGGTTTCGCCGCCAGCGAATTGCTGTTCAATGAAGATGACAGCGTCAAAGGAATACTGATCGGCGACATGGGCATAGGCGCCGATGGCCAGCCCAAAGACAGCTATATGCCGGGCATGGAACTACACGCCAAATATACAGTGTTTGCCGAAGGCTGCCGTGGCCATCTGGGCAAGCAGCTGATAGAAAAATTCCACCTGGATAACGGTAAAACACCACAACACTATGGCATAGGCTTCAAAGAGATTTGGAAGATCCCGGCCGAACAACACCAACAGGGTAAAGTGGTTCACAGTGGCGGCTGGCCGCTGTTGGAAGGCGCCAGCGGTGGCGGTTTCCTTTACCATATGGAAGACAACCAGGTTGCCGTGGGACTGATCATCGACCTCAACTACAAGAACCCGCATCTGAGCCCTTTCGATGAATTTCAGCGTTACAAAACCCACCCTGTCATCGCCAAGACCTTAAGCGGCGGCGAGCGTTTGAGCTATGGTGCCCGGGCCATTACCAAGGGGGGTCTAAACTCTCTGCCCAAGATGAGCTTCCCCGGCGGTCTGGTAATAGGTTGTGATGCCGGGACACTCAACTTTGCCAAGATCAAGGGCACCCACACCGCCATCAAGAGCGGTATGCTGGCGGCCGAGACTCTGGCCGAAGGCCTTATCGCCGGGGTTGAAGGCGGAAAAGATCTCGACTGCTTCCAGGAGCGGCTGGAACAGAGCTGGCTCTTTGATGAACTTTACCGCTCGCGTAACTTCGGCCCGGCCATGCACAAATTCGGCACCTTCCTGGGGGGGGCCTTTAACTATATCGATCAAAACTGGTTTGGCGGCAAGTTCCCTGTGACCCTGAGGGATGAGCATCCCGACTATGCCCAGATGAGTGAGGCCAGCGCCTACAGCAAGATTGATTACCCCAAGCCGGATGGCAAGCTTAGCTTTGATAAGCTCTCTTCCGTGTATCTATCCAATACCTTCCACGAAGAAGACCAGCCCTGCCATCTGCGTTTGAAAGACGCCACTATTCCTATTGCGGTCAACCTGGTGAAATACGATGAACCGGCGCAACGCTATTGCCCTGCGGGGGTCTATGAGGTTGTTGAAGACGAGGGACAACCCAAGTTTGTGATCAACAGCCAGAACTGCATTCACTGCAAGACCTGTGACATCAAGGACCCCAGCCAGAACATCACCTGGGTGACACCCGAAGGTGGTGGTGGCCCTAACTATCCCAATATGTAATTGATGACTGTAAACCACAAAAACGCGTCTTTTAAGACGCGTTTTTTATTTACGCAAAAGCAATATTAGCACCTATTGATGCACGAGAGTTTTTTAGTCATAATCGCGGTTCTACAATAAGATCCAGCCCCATAAAACAGCTGGCCTGCCTATACTCTACAAAGACTTACGGGGAAGTCCCTGCCAATGCGTTAATTACTATGCTCAAGTGTAATTAACGTTAAATCAGTTAATGCTGTTGTCCACACTATAAGGATATGGATAGGCGGTCGCTATGAAACTCAAACTCACCATTAAACAAAAGATTCTACTGACAGTGACGCTGGCGGTACTGATGTCGACGATTTTAGTCGGTGTTCTCAGTCAGCGCAGTGCCCGTGAGGTCGTTGAACAACGTATGCTCGGTTCCGAACTGCCAAGCTTAATGCTGCAGATCCGCAATAAGTTGGATCTGGAAATCAGCACGCTGATGAATGGCGCCGAACAACTGGCCCACAGTCAAATGCTCAGACACTGGTTGGAACAGGGACGCCCGGAAGCCGAAGTCCCTTTGGTCATTTCTCAGCTCAAGGATATGACTCGTCAGTATCACTTGGCACAAGCCTCCTATGCCGATCGGGAAACAGCGGCCTATTACACCCAGGACGGCTTTCTGCGGATCCTCAACCAACAGCAGGATGGCTGGTTTTTCAACTACAGAGACAGTCGCCAGGAACGCATGTTGAATGTGTTTACCGAAGCCAACGGCGAGGTCAAACTCTTCATTAACTATCAACAGCCCAACGGTCGCGGCCTGGTGGGGCTGGCCAAGTCACTCGACGATATGGTGCGCCTGCTCAACTCCTTCAAGATAGAGCAAAGCGGCTATGTGTTCCTCACCGACAATCAGGGCAAGATCCAACTGCATCCGGACAAGAACCTGACAGGCAAGCGCAGCCTGCAGGATCTCTACCCAGGCAATCTTAGCAAGCTGCTTGATAAAAGCGACTTCCAGTTGCTTGAAACCAAAGTCGATGGTATCGATATGCTGGTTGCCAGCAGCTATATTCCGTCAATGGATTGGTATCTGGTAGCCCAGGTTCCTCAAGGGGAGATCTTTGCCCTGTTGCAAGAGGCGGCCTATCAAATTCTATTATGGACAGTATTGATTGCCGCCGCTTTTATCTTCCTGGCTGTGATAGTGGCCGGCTCTGTTAGCCGTCCCATCAGCAAGGTGGCGGAAATGTTCCGCGACATAGGCGAAGGCGAAGGCGACTTGCGCCAACGTCTGCCGGTCGAGGGTGAAGATGAAATCGCCCAACTGGCCAAGGGCTTCAACAGCTTTATCTCCAAGATCCAAGACTCTGTGGTCGAAGTGGCCGCCACCAGCGAACAGTTGGGGCTATCCGCCAAGGAAGTCTCGGCGCAGGCCCAGCAGACCATGAGCGACAGCCAGGATCAGAAAGACCGCACCATGATGGTGGTAACCGCCATCAACGAAATGGGGGCAACCGTTAATGAAATTGCCGCCAATGCGGCCCAGGCGGCGGTAACAGCCAAAGATGCCGACAGCGAATCGGCCACTGGCCAACAGGTGGTGACCCGTGCCCGCAATACCATTAACCAATTGTCACAGGATGTGGCTCAGGTCGGCGAGGTGATCGAGTCGCTGGCGACCCACACCAAGTCCATCGGCGGCATTCTGGATGTGATCCGTGCCATCTCGGAACAAACTAACCTGCTGGCATTAAATGCCGCCATTGAGGCGGCTCGAGCCGGTGAGGCCGGCCGTGGCTTTGCGGTTGTGGCCGATGAAGTTCGCAACTTGGCTTCCCGCACCGCCACCTCAACCGATGAAGTGCAGGTGATGATAGATAAGCTGCAGGCCGAAGCCGCCCGAGCCGTCAGTGCCATGGAGCTGAGTCGCAATCGCTCCCATGAAGGCGTTCAGGCCGTCGATGAGGCCAGCCAGGCACTCAGCGGTATCTCGGGACAAATTGCCCAGATAAGCGATATGAATATTCAAGTGGCAGCAGCCACTGAGGAGCAATCCACAGTCGTGGAAGATATTAATCGTAACGTCAGTGAGATCAATGAGATAGCCCAGCGCACTGCCGAGACCGCCGAAGCGGCTGCGGCGGCCAGTGACGCACTCAATAATCTGGCCCACAGGTTGGATACCTTAGTCGCCCGCTTCAAGGTTTAACCTCAGGTTCCCCAACGGCAGCCTTGTCACTGCCGTTGGGAATACTGAACCTCATTCCCGCAAAGCCTTGAGTACACATACAACTTCTGAATCTTACTTCTGATTGGTATAACATAGCCGCAACTATCTTTCGGCTAATAAAAGAGTATTCATGGAACCACAGATAGAATGGGCGCTGTCACATATCGCCTGGCTGATGTTTATTCTGGCAGGACTCTTCTTTGTTTTGCAGCTTTGGCGTTGGCAGCAGCTACTGAAACATATACGGATTCAGTATCCTGAACTGGCTCAAACAGATGAAAAAAAATCATCAAACATAGCGATAAGAGTCAAACAATCGCTGGAATCTGGCACTCTGGCCAACAGCCAGGATCCTGTGATTATTCGTTATCAAAAACAACAAAGCATTCTTAGGCTTATTATGGCTATTTTACTCACTATTGGCTTTGTAATGGCCATATTGGAGTGAACTAAAACCCAGTAATAACTGCGCCACTCAAAACAGACAATAGGTGAATATAAGTTATCTATTGTCTGTATTTACCAACCCAAGGTTGTGCTAGCGTTCCAAGGTTATTGTTTGGGCCAGGGAAAGCTCACCTCAGGCTGCTCGCCATAACAGGTTGGCCGTCTCGGGCAAACCGCACCTCTGGAGCAGATCAATCTGGCATCACCGGCAATACCGCGCTCGACCCAATTGATATTGAGTATCCGTGCCACTGTCAGCAGTTGCTGTTTTATCTTTCTGGGAATGGCACCTTCTCCGCCCTGCTCGACACAAGCCTGCTTAAGATCCTGCGCCAATGACAAGGCATCTTCCCCTTGAGCCTCAATGGCAGGATTGAGATCTATTCCAGCACAGAGCACATGGTGGTTGCCGGCCAAGTCTTTGACCTTAACCGATTCACAGCAATAGATCCTGGGTTGTTGCTCCACATCCAGGATGGAAATCTGCGCCGAACTGCCTTCCTTGGGTTCGGTGATCATCCGAAATACCGCCCAGTGCTGACAAGGATCGGCCACCGCCCGCATATTGCCCCAAGGCAGAGGTATACCGTTACCGCGATACACAGCTTTTAGCTTGCCCGGAGCATAGGCGTCGAAGTAGTGCCAGTGAGGGTAAGGTGAAACCCCGGTCATACGCCGCATCGCTACCGAAGGAGAAACCCCCGCCAATCGGTGAGCATCTATCTCGTAGCCGTATCTGTCCAGCAACTGCCTGAATGCCACCTTGGGGCAGAGCAAGGCTCCGGCAAAGAAACTGGCCTCAAAGCCACGCCAGGCCTGGAGTATATCCTGGGCATTAAGAGAAGAACTCTGGATCTGGGGATCGGTTTCACTGAAGCCACTGCGGCCCACGGTCAACACATTGCTCAGCCCATCACGGTTATGCAGCACACAGTGACCTATATGCACTGCCAGGTCGTACTTGAGCCTAGTTGGTTGAGACTTGAGGATCTCGTTGAGAAATAGCGTTCCCGGCGGCTCCATGTAGGAGGTCACCAACTCTCCGGTACATAACCCCTGGGCATCCGTCAGCTGTTTTGCCGGCCGGGCGAACCATTGGATCTTCAGTCCCTGCGCCGCGGCGAGATCCAGCATCTCTTCTACCGACAAGGGCAGACGCTTCTTACCCACCTCTTCGGCGGCCCGTTCCAGATCGGGGAAATGGTTTTGATGGTGTTCCTGATGGGCGCGGATCAACAGGTGGGCAAACTGGCGGCCGCTGATCCCCGTTTGTGACAGCATCTCGGGAATAGCTATCTGCAAAATATCATTGGAGAACAGGAAACCTGGCTCCAGCGGCATACCACTCACCCCGCCGCGTCGTCCTTTGTCCGGGGTGATAGCCTGCTCCTCCGGCGCATCGTCCAGAAACCAACTCACCTCTTTTTGAAAAACTGCAGCTATGACCGCCAGCATACCTGCACTGGGAACACGCTTGCCCCTTTCGATCATCGACAGGTATGACACGGACGGTGCCGACTCAGGATCGACCCTGACACAGCGTGCCGACAAATCTTCCATAGTTAAGTGATTGCGTTTTCTGAGGTTTCTTATTTTAGTTCCCAGAAAATGTGACTTACGGATCAGGCTTTGGTCTTGGCGCATTTTGTAAAATTCACACTGTAAAATTTTTATTGTGAAATTGTAATCAAAAAAACGCTAGCCTACAAATTAAGCAATTCACAGGAATTGTCCGGCCATGAGGCGACAGTGCCATCAGGTCAAGGAAAGCAAACACGAGGGCGAGACGATGAACATCTCCACTATGCAGCAAAAAATCAATCAAGAGCACAACCCTTTCATCGCCGAAGCCGTCTTTGCCGTGGAAGCACTCGGTGAACGCCATATCGCCGACAAGATGGCCAATGCCAAGCAACTGCTTGACCGGCTGTTCCCACTGGCAAACGGCTCACATGCCGAGGTGGTTTGTTATGTGGTTTACTATCAGCATCTCTTGGCCTGCTTTGCCGATGGCAGCCAATGTGGCCTCAAACAGCCACAACAGTTTGTCGCCCTGAGCGGCCACCGCAGCGAGCCCGAAGCCATATTGCTCAAGGATGATCGCGACTGTCACCTGGAGCTGAGTTTCGACCGCCAAGGCTGTATCGGCAGTCGTGACTGCGCCGCCATTGAAGACATTCAGCTGGAACGCTGTCTCATCGATGGTCGCTGCCAGGACAACAGACTCAAGCGTGAGTGGATTAGCCTGTTGCACAATGATGGCGGTCAGCCACGCAGCAACAAGAGTTGCAAACGCTTTACCACCAAAGATGGCCATGAATATCAGTTGTCTTCACGAGTCTAATCGCAAAAGCGTCATAGACACTTGGCCTTATTAGACACAGCAAACTTCTGCCAGAAGTGACATCGACTCAGGATCGGGGAACTGGCTTCCCTGATCCTGTTGCCTTAGCCAGAGATTCAGCAAAACTTACGCTGAACATTAAGTTAATTTTAGTTTTCCTAGCATTTTGCCTCACTTATACTAACGTCCCCGGAATCTTGCTATCTCTTGCCCATGAGCCAACTGCAGAAAAAGTGGCTGTTTTGCCTGCTTGCCATCGCCTGCCTACACCCCGCCATCTCCTCACCTCTGGCACTTTTGGTGGGATTTGTGCTGGCTAATCTCGGCTGGCTGCCATCGGACTGGGATCTTGGGAAACTAACCAAAAAACTGCTGGCCATCTCCATTGTCGGTCTGGGTTTTGGCATTCCGCTGCAACAGGCGATCGACGCCTCTGTGGGCAACTTACCGTTAATCCTGGGATCAATATTGCTGACTCTGCTGGCGGGCACGGCGTTGACTCGGGTTTTGGGATTGGATAGACGAGTCGGTCACTTGATTGCCAGTGGCACGGCCATCTGTGGTGGCAGCGCCATCGCCGCGGTGGCACCGGCTATCAATGCCCGCAACGAACAAACCGCCATTGCACTGGCCTGCGTCTTTGTACTCAACTCGGTTGCCCTGTTTGTTTTTCCCGTGATAGGTCATCTGCTGCAGTTGAGCCAACATGACTTCGGGGTTTGGAGCGCCATCGCCATTCATGACACCTCGTCCGTGGTGGGCGCCGCGTCTGCCTACGGTGAAGAAGCTCTTAAGACAGCTACCACCATCAAACTGGCACGCGCCTTGTGGATAGTGCCTCTGGCGGCAATCAGCGCCTTGTTGTTTGGTGGCAAGGGGAAACTCAATATTCCCGGGTTTATTCTGTTTTACTGCCTGGCTATCGCCATCACCAGTGTGTTGCCTCAGGGCCAATTTATCTATCAGGAGCTATTTGAACTGGCGAAGCGTACCCTGGTGGTGTGTTTGTTCCTGATTGGCTGCGGTATCACCCTCAGGAAATTAAAACAGAGTGGTAGTAAGCCCTTACTTCTCGGGGTGATCCTCTGGCTGTTTATCGGCAGCTCGTCTCTTGGCTATATTCTCTGGCAGAGTTGAAAACAGGTAACAAAAGCCTACGAAGGCGCTGAGTTCAATCAAAGCCCGCAACAAGCCTTGAGTCTGGGTCGATGCCAGTACCACCAGTAAGAGAAACAGCAGAATATAGCCAGGCTTCACCGCCACCTCCACAGTTAAATAATGCCGCTATTATTGGTGTCTGTGGAGCCTGAGTGCCAATATCGATTCTCAATAATAAAGAACCCAAAGCACTAAGAAAAAATTTTTTATTCCTTTTTATATGCATTAACTGGCAGGAAAACCACTCTCTATGAAGGCGACAGCCTAGTAGCAAGGAGGAAAATTGCCGGAGCAAATGCCTAATCCTACCCACTCAGCCGCCGCAGGATTGGCTTCAAGAAACGCGTGTCAAGTCGCTTTCAAAACGACAGATGCCACCCGCGTCTTAGGCCGCCTGTGAAGTATCGGCGCTAGCAACGGGTTGAATAAAGTCTTCCATAAACCAGGCACAGAAGGTATGGCGGCCATCAACATCCGCCTTGGCGTAAATTGCCGATGCCTGCTGTCGCACCGTCTTCTCCTTGGTGCTGCGAACACTGGCAATCTCTTTGAAACTCAAGCCTTTCAACAGTAATAAAGCCACTTCCTGCTCACTGCGGGTCAGCGACCAGAGTTCAAATTGTTGCTGTACCGCCTGGGTGTATTCCTGGCGAGCAGCTTGCATTCGGCTGGAGATATTGCAGATCCTGGCATCGGCATTGGCTAACTTTGACTTGAGTAGCTGCATCTCGCGGCTGCGGCGGAGCAGATCAAAACTGATATACAGGGCGCCACAGGCGGAAAGCGCCACCAAAATACTCTCCTGCACTATGTGATAAGTCGGCACGCCAAGTTGCATATCTGACAACACATCCAGCAAGTTCAGCGTCATGATCACGCTGAGCAGCCCTATCATCACCAGATCCTTCATTGACGCAACTCCCGATTAATAATCTTCAAAAACATGTAGTTAACTTATGGTACATATGTCCCATAAGCCCAAATATGATACAGGTTGCCGAAGACAACCAACCAAATCAATGCCAGGCTGGCGGCTGGTATTTCCCCAAGAGACACTCCCATGAAAATCCGCCCCCTATACCTGGGTTGTAGCCTACTGTTAATGGTGTTTCAGCTGAGAGCGGCCCCGGAAACAGACAGAGATGCCCTTTTGTCCCTGAGTCAAAACAGGCTGCACACCTCTTCGGCACAACTGGCTCCAATATATCACAGCTCGGACTGGCTGACAGGCTTGCCAAGCATCAGTTTGAGCCACCTGGGCAGCCTGGAAAGCCACAACAGCTATGAGCAGGAGCTCTCGCTCAACCTGCCTTTTCAGTCGCCGGCCATGCAGCGCCAGAATGCCAAGCTCAAGCCCATTAACGAACGCATGCTGGCCTTGCAAAGCCAGCTGCAGCGCCTCTATCTCTCAGGTCTGTTGCGTCAGTATTGGTGGCAACAGGCACAAGCCGAGCAGGAGCTGGCGCAACTACGCCACAAGCAACAGGTACTGCAGCAACTGCTGCAACGGCAACAGGCCCTGAGCCAAAGTGGTGAAATGCCGGCAACTTCGGTACTGCTGTTAAAACGTGAATTGCTGGAGTTGTCGCTCACTAAACTCCCACTGGAGCAACAACAACAAGAAGCCAATGAGGCACTCAAGCGCCTGACCGGGCTGCAACAGCTGCCATCACTGGATGAAAGTGACACCCCACTGCCGGATGATGCCGGTGCCGGGCATCCCATGTGGCAATTGCTGGCGCTGCAGCAGCAACGTCAGCAGCTCACCACAAACGCCCAACTCGAAGGAGATGACACTCCTTGGCTGATGTCTGTCACGGCCAAAAACACTGCAACTCTGGGACAGGATGAACAGTCTCTGGGTCTGGCACTGGAAATCCCCTTACCTGTTGGCAACGGCCTGAGCCAACAACAGCTCGGCGAACTGCAGCAACAAAGGCTGCAACTGGAGCAACAGCAACAACAGCAGCTACTGCAGAGCCAACTACAGTTACAACAACTCAAACGTCGTCAAGCCCAGCTACAACAAGAACAGCAAGGGCTGGAACAAGCCGTGCAGCTGAGCAAACAGCTCAGCGAAACCCTGCTGACCACGGCCGAACAAGGCCCAGCCCAGTATGAGTCCTGGCTGCGGCGCCACCTTGAGGCCCTGGATACCCAAGCCAGGCTGTCGCTCAACCATCTGGCACAAGCCCAGCTGCATTCCCAACAACTGCAAGCGCTCGGAGTTACCCTATGACCCCTAAAACCCTGGTTGGCACACTGGTGTCGACACTGTTCTTCTCCCCGCTGTGGGCGCAGGAAATTTCGGTTGCTGACCTAGGTAAGCTGACACTCAGCTTCACCTCAGTGAACCAAGTGCAACAGATAGAGGCCGCCCCTGTACCGGCAATATTGGCGGCTCAGCCCGGCAGCAGCTTCTATCTCACGGCCCCGGAAACCATCCAACAGCGACGCTGGTTGGTGGCCGAAGGAGAATGGGTCGATGAAGGCCAAGCACTGGTACAACTTAAGGGCGCCGAAATTGCCCACTTTCAGCTGCAATTTGCCGCCGCCGAAGCGGCATTCAAGCTCGCCAAGCAACGCTATGATCGCAACCAAAAGCTGCGAGCCAACGGTGCCATAGGTGCCGAAACCTGGTCGCAGATAAGCCGGCAGTATTTCGACACCTTGTTGCAATATGAACACCTGCAGCATTTCAGTGAATTGCTTAAACCGGGGGATAAACCTGAGACTCTGATATTGCACGCGCCCATGGCCGGACTGCTGCAATACGGCGATAGCAGTGAACCGCTGATGAGCGGCGCCCCACTGCTGGGGATACTGCCCGCCGACGAACTCAGGCTTAAGCTGCGTTTACCCCTGGCCCAGAAAGACAGTGTCAATGCCGTGATGGCCGGAGAGTGCCAACTGCAGATTAGCCGCAAGGACCAGCTGGCCAAACAGGGCTTTGTCGATGCCTGGAGCCAGGCCGTTCCCCCAAGCTGCGGCCTGCAACCCGGGCAGCAGTTGCAGGTTATTCCGCTGCAGGCCATCAATGCCTTGGTGGTGCCCAAGCAGAGTCTCTATTCCTGGGGCACTGGCAGCCAGGTGCTGAGTCACAGCCAAAACAAGCTGCGGCCAATCGACGTACAAGTGCTAGGCGCCAGCGCCGACAGCTACTTCCTGGCACCCAATGAGACTCTGGTCGGTGCCGAGGTGTTGAGCGACTCAGTGGCGGCCGTCAAAGGCATACTCCTGGGTTTGGGGGGCGAATAGCATGCTCAGTGCCATTATCCGTTTCTCCCTGACTCAAAGACTGTTTACCCTGATAACAGCGCTGCTGCTCTGTGGTGCCGGCGCCTATTCCTGGCTGGGGCTACCGCTGGACGCCTTCCCGGATATCTCGCCGACCCAGGTAAAAATCATCCTCAAGGCTCCCGGCATGACAGCCGAAGAGATAGAGGCCCAGGTGACAGTACCGGTTGAGACTGAGCTACTGGGGATCCCCAAGCAGGCGATACTGCGTTCCACCAGCAAGTATGCAATTACCGACATCACCCTGGACTTCAACGAAGGCACAGATATTTACTGGGCCAGACAACAGGTGAGTGAACGCTTGGCGGCGGTATGGGACAAGCTGCCCGCCGATCTGGAAGGCGGCGTTGCCCCCATGAGCACCCCGCTCAGTGAAATCTTTATGTTTTCGCTGGAGAATCCCTCGCTGTCGCTGCTGGAGCGCCGTCAGTTGCTGGAATGGGAAGTCAGGCCGCTGCTGCGTACCGTGCCCGGAGTCGCCGATGTCAACATTCTCGGCGGTTTTGCCAAGACACTGCAGATCACCCCGGATCCCGTCGCTCTGGCTCAGGCCGGTATCAGCCAGGAAGAACTGATAGCCCGTATCGAGAGCAACAACAGCAACACGGGTGCCGGACGCATCACGCTAGGGACAGATAACCTGACGGTTCGCACCGAAGGGCGCATCGACTCGCTGGAGGCCCTGCAACAACTGGTGATTGCCACAAATCAGGGCGGCAGCTATCGCCTGCAAGACCTTGCAAAAGTCGAAATAGGTCATCTCAGCCGCTACGGCGCCGTGACCCGTAATGGTGAAGAAACCACAGAGGCCTTGATCGTCGGCCTCAAGGATGCCAATACCGATCAGGTCATTAAACTGGTACGGGAAAAGCTGGCCCAAATAGAAAAGACCCTGCCTCCCGGCAGCCAGCTGAATGTGTTCTACGACAGGGCCAACCTGATAGACACTGCCATAGGCACCATTTCAGATGCCCTGTTTGAGGCCGTGGTGTTGGTTATTCTGTTGCTGGCGCTGTTTCTCGGCAACTTGCGGGCGGCATTGGTAGTATCACTGTCGCTGCCGCTGGCGGCGCTGGCCACCTTTATGCTGATGCGCTACTTCAATCTGTCGGCCAACCTGATGAGCCTCGGCGGCTTGGTGATCGCCATCGGCATGTTGGTGGACTCCTCCGTGGTGGTGGTGGAGAACATGGTCAACCAGATTGCCGGCGGCAAACGCCTGCCCAGGCTGCACCTCATCTACCGCGCCACCAAAGATGTGGCCGTGCCTGTAGTATCCGGCACCCTGATAGTGATCATAGTCTTCTCACCGCTACTGACTCTCAGCGGCCTCGAAGGCAAACTGTTCACCCCAGTGGCTATCACCATAGTGTTTGCCATGCTGTCGGCACTGGCACTGTCGCTGACAGTGATCCCCGTGCTGGCCTCCTATCTGGTCAATGAAAAAGCGGCCAACGAACCCAAGGCCATTGGCTGGCTCAAGGTGCGCTACCTGCTCAGTCTGCAGTGGGTGTTACAGCACGGTAAGGCTTTTTGCGCCACGGCACTGGTGGCACTGGTACTGAGCCTGGGGCTGTTTACTCAGGTGGGAAAAACCTTTATGCCGACCCTGGATGAGGGTGACATTATTCTGCAGTTGGAAAAGTCCCCATCGATTTCGCTGCAGGCCTCGCTGGCACTGGATACTCAGATAGAGCAGCACCTGCTGGCCACTGTCCCCGAGATACGCCAGTTGGTGGCCCGCACCGGCGCCGATGAACTGGGGCTGGATCCCATGGGGCTGAATGAAACCGATGTCTTCATGGAACTTAAACCCGTGGAGGAGTGGCGCTTTGCCAGCAAAGAGGAGCTTATCGATGCCATACGCACCGAAGTGCTCAAGTTTCCGGGGATCAATTTCAACTTCACCCAACCTATCCAGATGCGGGTCTCCGAGATGCTTACCGGCAGCATAGGCGATGTGGCGATTAAAATTTTCGGTGAAGATCTTGAGACGCTTTCAAGATTGGCCAGCGAGACGGCACACCTGACCAGCGCCACTCGCGGCAGCCAGGATGTCAAAACCGCCATGACCGAAGGCAGCCCCTTTATCAACCTCCGCCTCAAGGAGGGTTTGGCCCGCAGTTACAACATGAGTGCCGATGAGTTTGGCCGATATCTCAAGAGCCAACTGGAAGGCCTGGCCATAACCGAGATAATCCAGGGCAAGAAGCGAACTCCCGTGCTGATCGCCCAGGCAGCAGATGGTATCAACAGCCTGCCGCAACTGGAGCAAAGGCTATTGGTAATGCCGGATGCCAGCCTCAGGCCCCTTGGTGAACTGGCGCAAATAAGCTATCGCGAAGGGCCGATACTGATTGAACGCGAGCAAGGCAACCGTTTTGCCGTGGTCACCACCAATGTCAGCGGCCGCGATATCGTCGGCTTTGTCGAAGAACTACAGGGCAAGCTGGCCGCTGAGCTGTCTCTGCCCAGCGGTTACAGCCTGAATTTCGGCGGCGAATTCGAGAACCAGCAACGGGCGACCCGTAACCTGCTGTTGGTGGTGCCCGTGGCGCTGATGCTGATCAACCTGATCCTGTTCACCACCTTCGGCAATATCTCCAAAGCCTTGCTGATCCTGGCCAACGTCCCCTTTGCCATGATGGGCGGTATCTTCAGCCTGTTTATCTCGGGCGAATACCTGTCGGTGCCGGCCTCAGTGGGCTTTATCGCCCTGCTGGGGGTAGCCGTGCTCAACGGCGTGGTGATGGTCAGTTACTATGAACAGTCGCGGCATCTGTTTGCCAGCCTCAGTGAGCGGGTCGAACAAGGTGCCGCCCGCCGACTGCGGCCGATTTTGATGACGGCCACCACCGCCATGTTCGGCCTGATCCCGCTGGCCTTTGCCACCGGGCCCGGCGCCGAAATTCAAAGGCCGCTGGCAATCGTGGTCATAGGCGGGCTGATCACCTCCACTATCACCACCCTTTATCTGTTGCCACTGCTGTATCAAACCCTGGAGAAACGCCAATGAAACAACTCTTGGTGCTGATAGTGCAGCACAACCTAAAAGACGATGTGGTCGACACCCTGATGTCGCTGGACTACCTCTCCGGCTTCAGCCTGATCAATATCTGTGGCTTCAGCCGCGAGCACAGCCACTTCAATCTCAAGGAACAGGTGGAAGGGTATCGGGAATTCTACAAGTTCGAGGTGATGCATCCGCAAGAGTCACAGCAGGCGCTACTGCAAACCCTGGCGGAGGTCTGCCGCCACAACCCCTGCCGCTATTGGATAGTACCGATAGCGACAGACGGCGTGCTGGGTCAGGACTGACGGGGTTTAAGCCAATACTGGCCGGCGATGGCCAACAGGCAATAGCCGAGGAAAAACCAGAAGCCCGACTCCAGGCTGGCGTGGGTGTGAACCAAATCCCCCATGCCGGCCGAGGCGTTGCCGGCCATATAGGTGATGATAAGCGCCACCACAAATACATCGGCCATGGACCATTTGGCAATGGCCGCGGTAATACTGTCGATGATCTGCCGCACCTTACTGGACAGCGG
This sequence comes from Shewanella chilikensis, assembly GCF_037953065.1. Lineage (NCBI taxonomy): Bacteria > Pseudomonadati > Pseudomonadota > Gammaproteobacteria > Alteromonadales > Shewanellaceae > Shewanella > Shewanella chilikensis. The sequence continues at coordinate 4,438,819 of NZ_CP149966.1, forward strand.
TGCCTGAGCCAGCAGCATCAGCCCCAGCTTGCAGGCCGGCACTATCACGGAAAACAGCATCACCAGCGCCGCCACCAGGGTATTGCCGTGTTGATGCAGCTCGGTCACTGTGCCCCAGATACTACGGGTCTTGTTGAACACCTCCATTTCACCTTGAAGGTTGTTCAGCCCCAGCATACCGCTGATCATCGCCAGCATTCCCCTAGCACTGTCGCGCCCCGAGTCATCACTGACGGCTTCGGCAATCATGTCCAACCCGGCTTCGGTCAGTTCGGCCTTTTCCACTGTGCCACTGACACTCAAAATAGGTTGAGTCACCCCGGGGATCAGCAAGGCCAGCGACAATAACAGGGTCATGATAGGTAAAATTCGACGCATCGGGGTCACTCCACAAACTCAACAAAAAGGCCCACCACTCGGCGGGCCCATCAGTTTACCCAGTTTACCTCCAGATCAATAGAAGGGCTTGGGGTCGACATCCAATGAGCTGGGCGACACACCTCTGTCTATATTGAGATCCGACTTTAGCAAGTCCACCATGGTTACATCGGTATATCGCTTAAACTTCAAGGAATAGAAGCATTTGACTATGGGGTGCAACACATCTCTGTCTTTGGATTCCCAGACTATGCCCACTCGGCCATCGGACAGTTGCACCAAAGAACCGACCGGATAGACACCGATACAGCGAATGAATTCGTACACCAGGCTCTCATCCAGATGAAAGGGCGTCAGACTGAGCAGAATTTTAAAGGCGGCTGCCGGGCTCATCGCCTCTTTATAGCAGCGGGTGGCAGTAAGGGCATCATAAATATCTACGATACAGCTCATACGCCCATGCAGCGTCAACTCATCCCCTTTCAGGCCCCTTGGGTAACCACGGCCATCGAGTTTTTCATGGTGCATCAGACACACATCCTTGCTCACTTGAGGCAAGCCCTTGGCCTGTTCCATGATCTCGATGGCATAGGTCTGGTGCAACTTCATGTGCTCAAACTCTTCCGGCGTCAGCTTGCCCGGCTTGTGCAGTATCTTGTTGTCCACCTTAATCTTGCCGATATCATGGAGAATACCGCCGATGGCCAGCTGTCTGAGCATCTCACGATCCAGTTTGAGGTATTTACCGAAGGTGATCAGCAGGAAGGCGACATTGACCGAATGTTCCAGTAAGTAGGCATCTTTGGATCTCAACGCCGATATGCATTTCATCGCATCCGAGTCGAGCATCACCGACTCGATCATATTGTCTGCCAATGCCGCGAACGGCTCGACCTCTATCGCCTTGCCTTCGAAGGTTTCACTGAGGACTTTGCGCACCAAGCCCTTGGCCTCTGTCAGTAGCTGTTTGGCCTGACCTCTTGCCAATTCAGGGTTAACCGAGGTTTTACGAGGATGGCTATTGCAAACGGGAGGCTGCTTTTTCAGGCCGCAGCCATCGCTGGAACGCTCAACATCGACCCAGACAAAGCGAATGCCACTGTTGCTGAGTTTAGTGATCGCCTGGCGGCTTCTGATCTGGCCGGCATTGGCGACAGCTAACCGGCCATTGTTCTCAATGGCTGAGACATACATGCCTATCCCCAATCGGGTGACGGGCAACTTCAACAGGGCTGCTGTCGGAACCACATCAGTCATTCTTTCACTCCGGCAAATGCTTCTGTCCTTATCCGAAAAACGTTTGTCAGGGCTTAATAACGACTCTCCAACAAATGTCACTCGGCTTTGCCGTATTCTAGAAGCCAAATCCGGAAATGCCTATGCACCCAAGGGGGTAAAGTTTGCCTTTATGATGCCAATCTCACTCAGATATTGGGCCAAGACACTGAAACCCTTCACTCAACCAGCGGCGATACTGGCAGTTGTAACAGGAGCGGGTCACATCATCTATCTGTTCATCTTCATCATCTTCGGCAAAACAAACACACTGACCGGCTACCTCGCGGGCGGCCTGTAGATTGCTGCTGCCACCTAGAAACAGGCGTTTGCCCTGCTTGAGTTCAAACCATTGCTGCATTCAGAACTCCTTCAGCTGCTGTTTACCGGCATTGTGCCACTCGGCGCCACGTTTGCTGACCAGGAGGGCAAACTTATGCTCGGCCCAAACGGCTTTGACCTTGCCGCTGAGCCACACTGTGTCGGTTTCCTGCAACCACTCACCATCTGTGGTCAATACGCCATCGAGCTCAGAGCGCTTTAGTATGTCGGCAACGCCAAAAGGCGCCGCTTCATCTGTCTGGCCAAATTGCAGCTGGCCTTTCACTCGGCCATCATTACCTGTGAGCCTTAGCCCAAGGCCCGCCAGGGCGCCGATAACACCCTGCCCTGTGCCGCCATGCTCGCTGAGACTGATACCCAAGCGTTTGGCCAAACCGTAAGCTTGCTCCTTGGTCTTGACCTCTTGCTTGGCCTCACGACCAAAAGCCATCAGCGCTTCCTGACCGCTGAAACCGGCCAGAGACAAGAGCGCCAACCCAGGGTCGGCGGCGCTGGCAGATTCCCTGAGCAGATGAGCTATGGCCAACTCACGTATCGTCTCTAAGGTAAGCTCACCGCGATAACCAAAGCACATGGCACTATTGTGGGAAGTGTAGGGAATATCCGGATGCACATAGAGCTGATGCCGGGTCACCAAAGAGGTTTGCCCACCTTGTTGGGTCAGCAACTCAGCTATCTCAGAAGCTATCTCACCGGTGCCTTTGGTGCCGATATCATCGGTATCGTCTATACAAATCAGCCAATCTTTCATCAATAAACCTTAATCAATCTGTCTGAATATCTTTGTGGAGAAGATCGTGAGCCTTGAGGCGTCTCAAAACGGGGGGCACCAGCAGCGCCCCGACTATGGCAAAGACGCCACCTTGTAAACACTTGAGACCAAAACGCACCAAGGCCACCTGCTCACTCATACCCACCAGCAAATCCTCAACCAACCCTTTAGCGGCCCAGGCGACACAGCCCACCAAAGCCAGGGCGATGAAACGCCAACGCAAGTTAAACGCATTAGCCAGCAGCAGAAGCGCCAGGTCCATGGACACAGCCGGAACCACAAATTTGAGCAAAATAAGCGGGCCGCCTTTGCCCACCCCCAAGGTCATGGCAACCACTCCGGCCAAGGCGCCGCAAGCTGTCATGGCCCCCATGCGTCCGACGATGCCGTAACAGGTGAGATAGAAGAAGCTCATCAGCAGCATAGAATGTCCCGACAAGCCGAGCTTCAATCTGAGCATGCTCTTGACCGCCACCAATAAAGTGGCACAAAAGCCGATGAAGAGCGCATCCTGCAATTGAAATCCTTTGATGTTATTTGTTGCCATGTTCGCTCCGGGTATCCTGCCAATGGGTCGGCTTGGAAGTGTGACCAAAGTGGCGGCTCTTGGCGGCAAGCGCCATCTGTTTGGCCAACTTAAGCAGTTGGATCAAGAGGGGAAATAACACACAGTAGGCCAGTTCAGGCCAATTGCGGGGATTGAGCAGTTGTTTGGGAGCAATTCGCGCCCCCCGCAGTCGCTGCAGTTGATAGATCTCGGCGATCTCCTGAGTCATAAAGGGCAGCAGACCTATAGAAGCGGCCACCACAAAGGCCCATTTAGCCGGCATGACCAGGCATAACACTTCACCGATCCGCTCCGGACGCACGGTAACCGACAGCCACCATCCCGGCAGCAAAGCCAGAGTAATGCGGGCCACCGCCAAGGTGCCTTGTCCCAATTGCTCGCCGCCATGCATCAGTGCATACAGCCCCAAAGTAAAACCGAGTTGCAGCAGAACAAAGCGGATTACCCCACCTATGGCGCCACGCTGCAGCATGCCATGAGCCACCAAGATCAGGTTGATAGCCGCCAGCCAGGGAAGCTGAGTTTGAGGCAGGAGAAAGGCTGCCGATGACAGAGTCACTACCAAGATCAAAGCTGTGGCACTGCCCCACACACCTAGATCCAGCCTCTTGGGAGAAGCGCGGCCATGGCGCTGTCCTTTAACCCACACAGGTAACCTCCTCTGGGGAAAACTCGATTTCCAGTTGGCCTTGTTGCAACTGCCACAACTGACTACAAGGTAAATCTGGCAAGGGTCTGTGGCTGGCAATCACTATGCTGCCTCCCTGTTCACGCAAATAGTTGAGTATCTGCCAAAGCTGCCCCAGATGTTTGCCGTCCAGCCCAGCCAAGGGGTCATCCAACAGCATCAAACTGGGAGTCAAGCACGCGATAGAAGCCAGGGCAATCAAGTGCTGCTGTCCATAGGAAAGCGTATGGGGGGAACTTTGAGCCAGATGCAGCAAATCAAGCTGCTCAAGCAGGCTCTCTGCCCGAGACAGCGGCAAGTCGAAGCGGCGCAGGCTGAACTGCATCTCCTCAATCACTGTGGCCTCAAACAACTGACGGTTGGGACGCTGCATCAACAAACCCAACATGGAGCCATAGGCACCAGGCTTGGGTTTACGGCCAAAGACCCTTAGCGGCATGGACGCCACCGCGGGTTGAATACCGGCTATCGCCTTCAGCAGGCTACTCTTGCCCGAACCATTGTTACCGGTCAGAGTGACCAATTCTCCAGCGCCCAAAGACAGGCCCTGCTGACACACAAACAGGGGCGAATGCCCCTGATAACGAAATTCAAATGAAGTGGCACTGACCAGTTCCCGACTTCGGTCCGGCTCCAGGCGTTTCAAATGGTTGGCGGATTCGACCCGGTAACTGCCGGGAAACAGGCGCCCTTGGTCCAGGTACCAAAAGTGTTCAACAACCGAGGCAAAAGCCTGGGGATTATGCTCCACCAGTACCACAGCCATACCTTCAGCCCGAAGATTACGGATCACTGCCAGCAATTCATCGACACCGGTATCATCCAGTTGCGCCCAAGGTTCATCCAACAGCAAAACCGCAGGTTCACTCACCAACTGGGCTGCAATCATCAAGCGATATTTCTGTCCGAGAGACAACTTGCTGACTTGAGTTTCCAGCGAGACAAACAGCCCCACCCGGCGCAATGCATGCTGAACTCTGGAGATCATCTGGCCGCTGGGCACACCGAGGTTTTCCAAGGCAAAGGCCACCTCGGCACCAACTGTTTGACGCAATATTTGCACCTGGGGATCTTGCATCACCAGACCCACCAACAACCCTTGACGACGGAAAATACCACCTTCACAGGGACGCCGCTGCAGCCCGGCAAGCAAAGCCAGCAAACTGGACTTACCCGAACCCGTGGGGCCACTGATGCAGTGGCAGGATCCGGATTCTATTTTCAGATCCAGATCCCTCAATATCAAAGGCTGCAAACAACCATGATTGAAATTGATCCCTTCGAGTTCGAGTAAGCGCATTATCAGATCTGCCAGTTAATCCCAACAAAGACTTGTCTACCAGCCTGAGGTAAAGAATCACTCTGATAGTAGTTCTCGTCCAACAGGTTGGTGGCTCGTAAATAGAGCTCTAGATTATCTTTAAGCAAAGGTTGTACCAGATTGATGTCCACCAGGGTGTAATCATCCAAGGATTTCTCCTGCCATACCTTCTGACCGCCGATCTTCTCCTGATCGTAGTAGTTCTGATCCATGATACGTTCCACATTCAGGTGGATACGAGTCTCGGTCGGCAACTTGTAGCCCAACTGGAAACGCAGTTGATGCTTGGGACGATAGTCCAGACCATCAAAACCTGTGCTGCTGTCTCTGTCTTCAGCGTGCAGATAACTGTAGCTCAAGCTCAAATCCAGATTATCTATACTCTTGTTGGACAGCACAGTATCCAAACCCTGGAAGCGATAGTTGCCTATGTTCTGATACATACCACTGGCATCTTTGGCAATGTAATCATCAGCATCTGTGTGATAGAGATAGAGTTGCAGCTCGGTATTCATACCCAGCCCCTGCTCCAACCCTAACTCAACATGCTTGGAGATTTCAGTTTCCAGCTGCTGATTGCCGGAAGACAGGGAATAAAGGTTACGCATGGAGGGGAAACGTACCTTACGAGCCGCACTCAGGCTCAGACGGGTATCGTCAGCCACTTGCCAGAAACCTGAGGCCAGCGCCGAGTAATCATTCTCATTGCCTTCGGTCTTGTCCATGTCGTGGTATGCGCCGCCCAGAGTAAAGCCCCAATCACCGTCGGACTGGAACTGATACTCGGCCGCGGCGGTATAAACCCAGGCCGAATCATCGAAAGACTCACCGCTGCCACCACCAGTTCCAGTGCCGCCGCCGGAACCACTACCACCACCAGTTCCAGTACCGCCGCCTGAACCGCTGCCACCACCAGTTCCACTACCGCCGCCGGAACCGCTGCCACCACCTGAGCCATTACCGCCGCCAGAGCCCTTGGCTGCTGCAATCTTGCTGCTGCCGGACTTCTTCGAGGAGCCAAAGCTTTCAGCTACCGCTTCCCAGCTCTGTTTTTCAGCAATCACTGAGGTAGTCAGGATACCTGCAGTGTCGAAGTCGGTGATCAACTGCAGATTTGCGCCCTGCACTTTGGAGGTGCCATCCTGAGCTTGAGTCAGCTCGGCGTAGCTATTGTCGCCGTACACGGTTTCATAGGTATCACTCTGGTTGTGATAACCAAAGCCACGGAAAGTGAAAGTATCATTGAACTTATGTGCCAGGCCCAACTGGAAAGTCTGTGAATCATAGTCATCGACCCGCTCAAACTTCACCCGGCCACTGCCGCTGCCATCTCTTGGGGGCTTGCCCCACTCACCCGAACGCAGTGCCATATTGGCAATAAGTTGAGTATTATCGCTGAGCCAATAGCTGCCTTGGGCATACAGATTGGACAGTTCTTTATCTGCGTTGTTGCGCTGATATTTATCCTGATACTCAGTGGTTTGATAGTCAGAAGACATAGGGAAACCATCTGTGTGCTGATAACTTGCACTGATGAGTCCCTGCCAGTTATCGCCCGAACCGGCGGCACTGATATCGCCCTTGAAGGTGTCATCCTTGGCCAATTCCAGGTTGCCGGATACCGCCGGAGCGCTGTCGCCACGCTTGGTAATGATGTTGATAACACCGCCGGCGCCGCCTGGACCATAGAGAACCGAGGTTGGGCCAACGGAGACTTCAACTCTGGCAATCTGGCTGGTTGGGATCACGCTGGGATCAAACTGACCATCATCGGCACTATTGGCCGGTACACCATTGATCAACAGAGTGACATGGCGGGTCTTGAAACCACGGATATCCACCCTTGGAGTGCCCTCACCGCCGTAACGCACGTAAACGCCGGGAACATTCTTCAACACCTCATCCAGGCTCTGGGCCCCCAGAGCTTTGATTTCTTCTTCAGAAATGCTCCAGTTGGTGGTGGCAACTTCGGTGGCGTTGGCACGCTCACCGTGCACTACTATCACGTCCATGGCGTTATTGACCAAAGGGTCACGTTCAATAGAGGCCGCATTGGCCTGCATGGCACAGCCCAGCGCCAGTGCGAGGGCAGAGAGTTTTACCGGAATATGGGACATAAGGCTCTTCTGTCGTTTCTGATTGGGATTATCCGGGCTATTCTGGCGCCGCCCAAAAAAGCTACAAGCTCAGAGACGGTAAAAACCAATACAGATCGACAAATTAATACAAAGGGAGTAGATAACAGAGTCGACTACGGACAGATTGTCCCAGCAAGACAATTTGCCTAGCAAAAATGTCCACTTACATCACATTAACCTAAGCTGATTAATGGGATCATGCTATACGTCACACCGGCCCCTTCGACGGCTTGACACTCGAGGTGTGGAACTTTAGTTTGTGTTAAAGATACTGTTAGCCGGACGCTTTCTGCTTCCGGATCCCTTTGTTCGGATGTTCGGAGCTCCCCTTGTCTGCACTTACCCTGTCTCAGGCCATTTCGTCACTCAAAGACAAGCTGTGTCAATTGGCCAAGCTGACACCAGCAGAACCTATTGTCCAACTGGCCGCGGAGGTACAGGCGATCCCATTGATCTCCTGGCTGGCTTCCCAGCCCAGCTACCCAAGAATTTATTGGCAAGGAAGGGACAGACTCGAGGAGGTGGCCGCCATCGGCAGTTGCCTGGATTTCCGTTTCGAAGATGAAGTCACAGACGAGGCTCTGGCCGAAGTCTATGAGACACAACGGGCCTACTCCAGTAACCAGGAGATCCGCTACTACGGCGGCGTCGCCTTCGATCGCGAAATCGCCTCCTGGCCCGAGTTCGGCCGCGCCAGATTCCTGTTACCCCGAATTGAGCTGAGGCGCAGTTCAGATTATTTCCGGCTCTTGGTTAATCTGAATCTGGGGCAGGGAGACCAGCAGCAAGAGATAGCCCAAGCACAAGCCGCACTGGATGCACTGGTGCCGGCCCGCCCCATGACGCCACCGACCAAGACTGAACAACTGTCACGCAATGACAGGCCCGATTATCCGCGTTGGAAGACACTGGTGGAACAAGTTACCGCCCCTAGATTCAATCAGGACACTCCCAAAGTAGTATTGTCACGCCTGACTCAGCTACAGGTGAAAGACACTCCGGATCCCTGGCAAGTATTGGCCAGTTGGCAAGGACGTAACCCCAACAGTTTTCAATTCGGTTTCGAATTCAGCCCCGAACGCAGCTTTATCTCCTGCTCACCCGAACGCCTTTATCGCCGTCAGCAGCAGGAACTGTATACCGAAGCACTGGCGGGTACTACCATTCGCGGCCTGAGCCCAGAAGAAGATGAACGCCTGGCGCAGCAGCTATTGGATGACAACAAGAATAGTAATGAAAATCAGCTTGTCAGAGAGCATATTGTCAAGGCGTTGACCCCGCTGAGCCGCTATGTCGGTGCCGATGAGACACCCACCATCTTCAAACTCAACCATATTCAACACCTGCACAGATCGATTCGTGCCGAACTGCGTCACGGGGTGAAAGATTTTCAACTGCTGCAGGCCTTGCACCCAACCCCGGCCGTCGGTGGTTTACCGCGGGAATCTGCCATCAGTTTTCTGCGCCAGCGGGAAGGCTATATGCGTGGTTGGTATGCCGGAGCCTGTGGTTATCTGAATAAATATGAGAGTGAATTTGCGGTAGCCATCCGCTGCGCCCTGCTGGAACCCGGCTGTATCAACCTGTTTGCCGGTGCCGGCATAGTCGCAGGTTCAGATCCACAAGCCGAGTGGCAGGAGCTGGAAAACAAACTCGCCACCATAATGTCGATTTTGCTAGATTTTTAAGGTGATGGCTGCTCCTGTACCCTCAGTTGCAGCGACTCCAGGCTCTGCAGTTTAATCTCTGCCAATTCCCCGGAACGCTCCAACTGCTCAAAGCCTTGGTCAAACAAGGCCTTCAGCTCGAGCCCTTTGGGATTATTGGCGAAGGCAAAATAAACATCTGCCCGCAGCACATCTTCGATAAGTACCAATTTTCTTGGCTGTTCCAACTGCGACAACAGTGGCTGCATGTCGGGTTTATAATCGAGTACGGCATCGATTTTGCCTTCATTCACCTTACGCAGCATCTCCAGCAGGCTGCTGTTTTCCTGATAGAGCATGGGTACCTGGGTCAAGGTAAAAAAACGATAAGCGATCAAAGCCTGAACCTTTCTATGGGTCAAAGACACCATACCTTGCCAAACACTGGCCAGTTCAGGAGTTACTGCAGCATCTATCACCTCGGTTTCTACTTTGTGAGCACTGTAAATTCCCTTGGAGATATCCCCCAGATAAAGCCCTAACACCATATCAACCTGTTCGCGCTCCAACATATACAGAGAGCGAGGGAAAGGAACAAACTGAATTTCCAGTTGCCATTCCGGCTCGGGGAATACCCTTCGCAACAACTCAAAATAATAACCTTCACCATTGGTTTCGGTATAACCGCCCCAACTGGCGGTAGCTATCTGGATCTTGGTCGGTTCGGCAATGGCCGGTCAGACAAACGTCAATAAGGCCAGCAGCAGGCAGCAGATTCGATTCATTTAACTCTCCTGTCTTCCCTTTCAGTGTAGAGTAGCTTTAAGGGAGGTGCGAACAAGTCCCATGCCTGCCCTGCATAGACTTAAAGGTCCAAATATAGGAACTTCCTTAGATGGGTTGGACATTTTTTACGCTTCCCTCTTGTCAGCTGAATTTTGGGCTCTATAATGTGCGCCCTTTCGGTCAAACCGAAGATGCGGGTTCCCTCACCCCGCCCAGCCAACTAAAAAGGTCACAATATGTTAATGTTAACCGGCGCGCAGCTCAAACGCGCACTGATCCTCTTGGTCAGTTTTCACATCCTTATTATCAGTGCCAGTAACTATCTGGTGCAGCTCCCATTTCAGCTATTCGGCTTCCACACAACCTGGGGCGCCTTCAGCTTTCCTTTTGTCTATCTGGCAACCGATCTGACGGTACGGATATTCGGCCAAGCTACCGCCCGGCAGATCATCTTCAAGGCCATGCTACCGGCCTTGCTAATCTCCTATGCCATGGGCGTACTGTTTCATCAGGGCAACTTTCAGGGGCTGAGTGCCCTGTCGGACTTCAATACCTTTGTATTCCGTATCGCTTTTGCCAGTTTTGCCGCCTATCTGGTGGGCCAGTTGATGGATATCGCAGTGTTTGCCAGAATTCGCCGCCAGTGTGCCTGGTGGGTCGCTCCGGCGGCCTCTACCCTGGTGGGCAACCTGGTGGATACTCTGGTGTTCTTCAGTATCGCCTTCTTCGCCTCCAGTGACCCCTTTATGGCCGCCAACTGGCCGGAAATTGCCGCAGTGGATTACAGCTTCAAGCTGTTGGTTAGTCTGGGGCTGTTCCTGCCGGCTTATGGTGTGCTGCTGCGGGTACTACAGGACAAGATCTTGCAGACAGAAAACCAGCAGCAATTCTCCTGATGCATTCAACTGGCCAGACCTGTTATAATTTTGGCCAGTTTTTATCCCGCAATCTGTGACATTTTGCGGCCCGTTGAGAGAATAATGATGTACTCCATTGAAATCAAAGCTATTACTGAAATAGATCAGCAACAGATCGACGAGATCATGGCCTTGAGTGCTCAGATCCCCGAGTTTGATTCCGGCTACCAACAGCAAGAGTTCGAACGTCGACTGACAGGCAATGCCTGTTTATTGTTGTTGGCCTTTGTGGAAGGTGAATTGGCGGGATTCAAGCTGGGTTATGCTCTGGACGAGCATTGTTTTTACAGTTGGTTAGGCGGTGTATTACCCGATTATCGCAGTCTGGGGCTGGCGCGCAGTATGCTGGAAGCACAGGAGCGTTGGGCCACTCAAGCCGGTTACAAACAGATCCAAGTTAAGACCCGCAACCAGTTCCGCTCTATGTTGAATATGCTGATCAGCCATAAGTATCAGGTGGTGGATTTCCGCGCCGAGCCTGGGCATATTGCCGACAACCGCCTCTATCTTGAAAAGAGCATGTACTAAGGAAGTCTTGCAAAGGACTAGGGGGATTTGCTGCGAACCACGCCTTACATCCAGGCCTGTTAGCCGACGCAGAGCACAGATAGGGCTTGTTCGCACCTTACCTAAAAAAAGAGTACGCCAAATGGCGTACTCACAAAGACTGCAGGGAAGCAGTTCTTAAAACGCTTTGCTGATTCCTATCACCAACCTATCATCGAAGATCTCTGTCTGGGTACCATAGACCTTGTGATCTGCTTCAACCGTACTGCCGTGGTAGCGCAGATCCAGGTTGAAACCATAAAATTCTTTGCTTACCCCCAGGTTCCAGTGTCCCCATCCTTCGGCACCATTACCGTTCAAGTCCTGATAACCGACAGAGCCAGAAACCTTGATACCATTCTCGAAAACATAGCTGGGGTGCAAGGCATAGTTGACCCCGTGCCAACCATCGACACCGAACCAGTCATCCACAGTTGGCGTCACTTCCAGTTGCAGATTGGCCCGACCGAAAGACTTGCCGAGTTTAAGCCACAGCTCTGTGTAGTTAGAGTAAGACGCGCCGGGATAGAGATATGAGAACAGCATGACATCATAGGTGAAACCTGAATCACCCAACTCACCGCTCTTGCCGATGAAAGGCGCTGTGACTATCTCAAGATTGGGGTCGGCAAACTTGATGTTGGAGGCAAATACCCCGGCATACCAACCGGCGTCATGGTTCCAGCTGAATGTTCCCTGGACTACGGGCACATCACCATCCAGGGTTTCCGATTCGCCGCGGAACACATAGTCAGAGGCAAAGGTTAGATTGCCGGCAAAACTACCACCGGCGAAACGGGGAGCTTCGTCAGCCAGAGTCGTGGAACTGCTGCACAGCAGCAAACCTGATAAAAACAGCTTATGAGTTGGGTTCATCTTTATCCACCAGAGCTTGAGAATTGTTAGCCCGGATAGTAAGAAGAAGTTATGAACAGGGTTATCTAGGTGAATGAACCGTGAAGGAATGAATGTGAACAATTATGAATGACTGCGGCAGCGCCGCAGTCATAGCGGCTTATTCGAAACCCTCGGGATGCTTCACATACTCGGGGATCTCCAGCAGCATGTTACCCCAGTAACCGAACAAGGCCTGATAGATAAAATCAATAAAGATTATGTATTTACGAGGCAAATAGGCCCGTTTTGGATAAGACAGCAACAGGGTGTTATGTTCCATAGGAAAGTCTTCCAGCACGGCCACCAACTCCCCTTTTTGTAAGGCTTCATCGGCGATCATCGGCGGCAGACAAGTGATCCCCAAACCGGCAATGGCCGCTTCCCGGGCCAAGGTAATATTATTGACCTTGAGTTGAACCTCAGGAGTGATCACCTGCCATTCATTGCCATCAAAAATCTTCCAGCAACCGTCATTGATAAGCTGGATCCCCCCCTGCTCTATGCCCTTGTGATGCCAAAGATCATCCGGGGTCTGCGGAGTGCCGTGGCGTTTAAGATACTCAGGGCTGGCCATCAGGGTGGTGCTGGTCTTCACCAGTTGATAATGCTGCAGGCGTGAATCTTCGATGCCGCACAGATGGAACAGTATATCTATCCCTTCTTCAACCATATCCACCTTGCGATTAGTCAATTCAGCTTCTATGGTAATATCCGGGTAAGCCTCAAGAAAACGGGCAAATACCGGGCCGAGAAATAGCTGTCCCATCTCGATAGGGCAGACTACCCTCAGATTGCCCTTAACCCGCTGCTGGTTGGCACTGAGCTGGGCTTCGGCATTTTCCAGATCCACCAGAATCTTGGTGATCTTGTTGTAATATTCGGCACCGGCCTCGGTTAGCCTCAATGCCCTAGTGGTTCTGAACAGTAGTTGAACACCGGTCGCCTTCTCCAACTCGGCGACTTTGCGACTAACTGTAGTCTTGGTTAGCCCCAACGCCTTGGCGGCGCCGGTAAAGCTACCTTGTTCAACAACTTGAGCAAATATTTGTACCCTGTTTAGATCCATTTATTGTTGCACCTGTGGGACAGTGGGTTTATTTCTATATGACTAATCAAATTATAGTGACAGTAGTAGAATACTCGCCTCGCGGTGGAGGATCCAGCATGGTGCAGAGAAATTTCTGCGGTTTAGCCATGGGTCACTCAACCTTAAAACGCTTGCTGCAGTTGGGAAAGGTGTCTTTGTCTCCAGGGCAAAAACAGAATCTTTTCCAAACGGGCAGAAACGGGATTTGGATACATAAGTTGTTGAATTCATAAATCTCACAACTAAATGTAAATAAATGGCAATAGTGTCGTTTATTGATTAAAAAATTTTCATTCATTTACACTTTTCGCTTATCCTGTAGCTTGTTGATACAGAATGCTTGTGCGATAAATATGGGTTCGAAAATTTTGCTGGCGAACTGCGCCAGGAAGCCTGTCGTACAAGACACTTTCCCTTCCCGGCAAGCAGATACTGATTAGGAGTTATCATGCGGCATGTACTAAAAGTTGCCTCAGTTGTAAGTATGGCGTTATGGATGACGGCCTGTGGGTCGGAAGCTGAACAAGCCAAAAGCAATCAGGCGGCCCCCGCTATGGAAGTCAGTGTCCTGGAAGTCAAGTCGGCTCCGCAGGCACTGCAAGTGCAACTGCCTGGGCGCAGCATAGCTTTCCTTGAAGCCGAAGTTCGGCCTCAGGTTAATGGCATCATTCTGAAACGTAGCTTCACCGAGGGCGGTGATGTGAAACAGGGTGAGTCACTGTATCAAATTGACCCTTCCACCTATAAGGCCTCTCTACAGAGCGCCAAGGCGGATCTGGCCCGCGCCGAAGCGGCTCTGGCTTCTGCCAAGGCAACTCAGGCCCGGTATCAGGAACTGGTCAAAACCAAGTACATAAGTAAAGAAGAGTACGACAAGGCAGATGCTTCCTATAAAGAAGCGCTGGCAGCAGTGGAAGTGGCCAAGGCGGCCATCAATACTGCAACCATTAACGTCAACTATACCGAAGTACAGGCACCTATCTCCGGTCGTATCGGTAAGTCCAGCGTTACTGCCGGTGCTCTGGTGACTGCTAACCAGGCTCAGCCACTGGCGACCATCCAACAACTGGATCCCATCAATGTGGATATAGTGCAGTCCAGTACCCAGATGCTACGTCTCAAGAGCATGTTGAAAGCCGGTAAACTACAGGCTTCCGATGACGCCGAAGTGACTCTGCTGCTGGAAGATGGCTCGACTTATGATCATAAGGGTCGCTTACAGTTTGCCGAAGTCAGTGTCGATCAGAGCACAGGTTCTGTGACGCTGAGAGCCGAGTTCCCTAACCCGGACCATACGCTGCTGCCTGGTATGTATGTGCGCGCCATTCTCAACACAGGTGTCGATCCTCAAGCGATTCTGGTACCACAAAAAGCCATCACCCGTAGTCCCAAGGGTGAAGCTGTGGCCATGTTGGTGAATGCCGAAAACAAGGTTGAAGCAAGGGTGATCAAGACTGCCGATGTCATCAATCACCAGTGGCGGGTAACAGAAGGACTCAAGCCAGGTGACAAACTGATTGTCGAAGGGCTGCAAAAAATCCGTCCCGGCATGGCTGTGACGGCCAAACCCATGACAGCAAACCAGCAATAACAGGGCGGAAGTTATGGCACGTTTCTTTATCGATCGCCCCATCTTCGCATGGGTGATCGCGATTATTATCATGCTGGCAGGTGTCTTGGCCATTAAGGCCCTGCCGGTTTCCCAGTACCCGGATATTGCGCCACCAACCATTGTGGTTGCGGCCAACTATCCAGGTGCGTCGGCCAAAACTGTTGAAGATTCTGTGACCCAGGTGATTGAGCAGCGCATGACAGGTCTCGACCACCTGCGCTATATCAAGTCCACCAGTGACAGCTTCGGTAACGCCGAAATCACTCTGACCTTTAACGCCGAGGCGGATCCCGACATCGCCCAGGTTCAGGTACAGAACAAGCTGCAGGCCGCCATGGCTTTGCTGCCTCAGGAAGTAACGGCTCAAGGTGTCAGGGTTAACAAGTCCAGCTCAGGCTTCTTGATGGTGGTCGCCTTTATTTCAGATGATGGCTCCATGACCAACGCCGACCTCGCCGACTACGTGGGTTCCAACGTTCAGGATCCCATGAGTCGGGTACCAGGTGTGGGTGAAACCACCCTATTCGGTGCCCAGTACTCAATGCGTATCTGGGTCGACCCACTGAAGCTGACCAACTACAACCTGACCACTCTGGATGTAATCGCTGCGATTAAAGAACAGAACGCTCAGGTTTCTGCCGGTCAGTTGGGTGGTGCCCCTGCGGTTCAAGGTCAGGAGTTGAATGCGACTATCTCGGCTCAGAGCCGTCTGCAAACGCCTGAGGAATTCAGCAACATCATCCTCAAATCGAATCCCTCGGGTGCCAATGTCTATCTGAGTGATGTCGCCAAGGTTGAACTGGGCTCTGAGAGTTATTCCATCGAATCACTCTACAATGGACGCCCTGCTACAGGTCTGGCGATCAAGCTGGCCACTGGTGCCAACGCACTGGATACCGCCGAAGCCGTGCGCGCCAAGGTAGAAGAGATGCGTCCCTTCTTCCCGGCCAGCATGCAGGTGGTGTATCCCTATGACACTACCCCCTTCGTAAAGAACTCCATCGAAGGTGTAGTTCATACTCTGCTGGAAGCCGTGGTACTGGTGTTCGTCATCATGTATCTGTTCCTGCAAAACTTCCGCGCAACCTTGATCCCAACGATTGCGGTGCCGGTAGTATTGCTGGGTACCTTCGCTATCCTGTCTTTCACCGGGTTTTCGATTAACACCCTAACCATGTTCGCCATGGTACTGGCCATCGGTCTCTTGGTGGATGATGCCATCGTGGTGGTGGAAAACGTTGAGCGGGTAATGTCCGAAGAGGGACTCAGCCCCAAAGAAGCGACCAAGAAGTCCATGGGGCAGATCACCGGAGCCCTGGTAGGTATTGGTCTGACGCTGTCGGCCGTATTTGTTCCCATGGCCTTCATGTCAGGCTCTACCGGGGTGATTTACCGTCAGTTCTCCATCACTATCGTATCGGCGATGGCGCTGTCGGTATTGGTGGCCATCATTCTGACTCCGGCACTTTGTGCCACTATGCTTAAGCCACTGAAGAAGGGGCATACCCATGCCGAAACCGGCTTCTTCGGCTGGTTTAACCGTAACTTCGATCGCATGACTGGCAAGTACGAAAGTACTGTTGCCAGCATCATCAAACGTTCAGTACGTATGAGTGCCGTCTATCTGGCGCTGGTTGTGGCCGTAGGCTGGATCTTTATCCGTATGCCAACCGCCTTCTTGCCGGACGAAGATCAGGGCATGCTGTTTACCCAGACTATACTGCCAACCAACGCGACTCAGGAAAGTACCATGAAAGTACTGGAAAAAGTCTCGGATCAATTCCTGGCAGACGAAAACGTCAAATCGGTTCTGAGTGTGGCGGGCTTCAGTTTTGCCGGTCAGGGGCAGAACATGGGTATCGCCTTCGTCGGACTGAAAGACTGGTCTGAACGTACGGCTCCAGGCAGTGATGTTCAAGCGGTTGCCGGCCGTGCCATGGCGGTGTTCAGCCAGATGAAAGAAGCCTTCGTGTTTGCCTTCGTACCGCCTGCGGTAATTGAGCTGGGTACGGCCAACGGTTTTGACCTCTTCCTGCAGGACAAAAATGGCCAAGGACACGAAAAGCTGGTTCAGGCCCGTAACCAACTGCTGGGCATGGCGGCTCAGAATCCCAACCTGGTGGGTGTACGCCCCAATGGTCAGGAAGATGCGCCCATGTATCAGCTGCATATAGATCATGCCAAGCTACGGGCGCTGAGCGTCAACATAGGTGATGTCAACAACGTGCTTTCTGCCGCTTGGGGTGGCTCCTATGTCAACGACTTCATTGACCGTGGTCGGGTGAAGAAGGTTTATGTTCAGGCCGATGCCAAATACCGGATGCAACCTGAAGATCTGGACTCCTGGTATGTGCGTAACACCCAGGGAGACATGGTGCCCTTCTCAGCCTTTGCCACCGGCAGCTGGGAGTATGGTTCACCACGTCTGGAACGCTTCAACGGTCTGCCGGCGATGAACATCCAGGGTGCGACTGTCCCCGGTTTCAGTACCGGTGAAGCGATGAACATCATGGAAGACATGGTTAACCAGCTACCGCCAGGCTTTGGTATCGAATGGAACGGCCTCTCCTACGAGGAACGTCTGTCAGGCAACCAGGCGCCTGCGCTCTACGCGCTATCGATTCTGGTGGTATTCCTGGTATTGGCGGCCCTGTATGAAAGCTGGTCTGTGCCTTTCGCGGTTATTCTGGTAGTGCCTCTGGGTATTATCGGTGCTCTAATCGCCATGAATGGTCGTGGCCTGCCAAACGACGTGTTCTTCCAGGTGGGTCTGTTGACCACTGTGGGTCTGGCAACCAAGAACGCCATTCTGATTGTGGAGTTCGCCAAGGAATACTATGAGCAGGGCTCCAAACTTGTCGACGCCACCCTGCACGCGGTGCGGGTACGTTTGCGGCCGATTCTGATGACCTCGCTGGCATTCGGTCTCGGGGTTGTGCCTCTGGCCGTCAGTACAGGTGTGGGTTCAGGCAGTCAGAACGCCATTGGTACCGGGGTACTGGGTGGTATGATCAGCTCAACCTTCCTGGGTATCTTCTTTATCCCACTCTTTTTCGTGGTGGTAGAGCGCATGTTCAGTAAGCGTGAGCGTGAAGAGCGTAAACTGCGAAAACAGGCCAAATAATTCGCCTGTCACCTCAAAGCCCGGCCGATATGCCGCAATGTAGATCAGATAAGGATCGGTTGACCGATCCTTCTGATGAGAGACAATCGGAAACCTGTTTGTAGGTTTCCGATTTTTTATGTCTATTCAAAACTGCTTTGCCGACTTTCTTGAAGAGAGTCCTGTTGATGTCGCTCAGCTAACCACCTTCTCCGAGCATATTCCTGACGAGTGGATTGCTAAAGCGGTAACACTTTCCGATAAAGCGACGATTCGTCGACGTCGCTTACCGAGTGATATGGTTCTTTGGCTTATTGTTGGAATGGCGTTTTTCCGCAACGAACCGATTGCCGAAGTTGCACGGCGAATGAATGTCTGTGCCGAGGGGTTGGCTAATGAGGAGCTGTTAGCAAAAAGTGCTTTAACGCAAGCAAGGCAACGCCTTGGCAAAGCAGCCCCAGAATGGTTGTTTAGGCAATGCAGCCATAGGTGGGGGTTAGAGCGTTACCCTGAGGATACATGGCAAGGTTTGCAAGTCTTTGCTGTGGATGGCGCGCTTTTTCGAACCGCTGACACACCGGAACTAAGAGACCATTTTGGGTCAGGTAATACATCCAGCGACAGACAGACGCCTCATCCAGTATTAAGGGTGGTGACCATGATGAATGTTCGCTCTCATGTCATTGTCGATGCCGCTATAAGCCCTTATCGTCGAGGCGAAATTCCTCTTGCTATGCCCTTTATTGACTCCTTACCGGATAATTCCGTGACCTTATTGGATAAGGGTTTTTATGGAGCAGGCTTACTTCTTTCTCTCCAAAATAGTGGTGCTAACAGACATTGGTTGTTACCGGCGAAGAAAGGGGTGAAATACACCCTGCTGGACGATGAAGAGAGTGACGACATGCGAGTCGAAATGAAAGTCTCTCCACAAGCACGCAAGAAAAATCCTAACCTACCTGAAACATGGCAAGTGAGAGCCGTGACTTATCAGGTACAAGGTAAGCCAAAAACCGTATTTACGTCTCTTCCCAGAGAGCAGTACGATGCGGGAGCAGTCGCGGCGCTTTACCACGAGCGATGGGAAATTGAATTAGGGTATCGAGACATAAAAAGTTCGATGCAACACAATGCGTTAGTGCTGAGGAGTAAGACAGTCGAACTTGTCTATCAAGAGTTATGGGGGCTGCTGCTTGGTTATAACTTGGTGAGACGAGAAGCGAGCCAAGCGGCAGTAGAGCATGGTCGAATGCCCAATGAAATCAGCTTTAAGTACGCTTGTCAGTTCATCGCAAGTCAGCTCAAAGTCATGAGCAAAGCGGTGTCACCAGGTAATACGCCGAAGCGTCTAAACAGTCTGCGAGGAGACTTGTCCATCCTTTTTATAGACAAACGCCCTAAGCCAAATCGGCCTAGGGCGGTAAAAATATCAAAGACCCGATATCCTGTTAATCACAAGGCAGCTCCACTTAAGTGAACTACGTTGGGCCGATATGCCGGGCTTTTTGTTGCCTGTTGCAAACCACTTCTATATGGAGCTTCAAAGACTTAACACCTGTTAGGTTCGCATCCGGCTTTAGGACTTGTCATTCCGCCCAAAATGTAAAATTGGTGGGCAACAAAGGGTTAAAGAAGCTGGTCAAGCGCGCCAATAAAGCTTAGGATCTGCACAGAAAACAGCACTTTTTGGAGTAATTCACCTTATGGGTATCAGAGCCATAGTCGTCGACACCGCCGGCACTACGACAGATCTTAACTTTATTCAGGATGTGCTTTTCCCCTATTCGGCCAAGGCATTGCCGGAGTTTTTAGAACGTTATCAAGATAATATTCTGGTAGAAAACTGTATCAGCGACACCAAGGAGATGGCATTGGAACCTGATGCCGATCTGCCGCGGGTAATAGAAATACTCCAGCAGTGGGTTGCAGAAGATCGCAAAGCCACTCCGTTGAAGACGCTGCAGGGCCTGATCTGGAAACAGGGCTATGCCAAGAACGAGTTCACCGGTCACATCTATCCTGACTTCATTGAAGCCATCAAGGAATACAAGGCTCAGGGACTCAGAGTATACAGCTTCTCTTCCGGCTCAGTGGAAGCCCAGAAGCTACTATTCAGCCACAGTGATGGCGGCGATCTGACCGAACTGTTCAACGGTCATTTTGATACCCGCACCGGCGGCAAACTGGACAAGCAAGCCTACTGCAACATTATTAACACTATAAGTCTGAGCCCGAAGCAGATACTGTTTGTCTCGGACATGTTGGACGAACTCAAGGCCGCTGCCGCTGCCGGGCTGATCACCTGTCAGATGGTACGTGAAGCCGGGCAACGCACAGGTGATTTCCGGCAGGTAAAGAGCTTCGCCGAGCTGAAGATTGACTGATAACCGCCTAAGTTAACTGATGAATCAAGGGGAGCCAATGGCTCCCCTTATTGTTTACAACACCTATTCCTTATCCCGGAAAATCAACACCTGTACGGAATGTTGTTCCCCTCTTGAGACAGAGAGGCGCTGTTGTTATCCTGAGCCAACCAAAATAAAACGGTCGTTTAAATATGGAAGATTTTACTCAGCGTTACCCACAGCACTCGCAAATCCCGGTGGCCTGGGGCGAAATGGATGCCCTGCAACACGTCAACAATGTAGTCTATTTCCGCTACTTTGAGAGCGCCAGAATCGACTTCTTCAACCGCCACTTTCCCTTGGGAGAGATGTACAAACAGGGAATGGGGCCGGTAATAAGCGAAAACCAGGCCAGGTACAAGCGCCCGGTTACCTACCCGGATACCCTGTTGATAGGGGTCAAAATCAGCGATATAGGTGAAGACAGGTTTACCATGCATTACGAGGCGTACAGTAAGGCACAGCGAGCCATTACCACTACAGGTAGCTCTGTCGCCGTCATGTACGATTTCAAGAAAGGCACCAAGGCCAAATTACCGCAGGAATTGCTGGCAGTTCTCAAGGAATACCAAGAATAAAGTTGGTGTTCGAGCGAGTCTCTATTACACTTTTTTCCTATTAATAAACACAATAATAAGAGAAAAGCCCCTCAATGAGACTCTTTCTGCTGCTCTTCATGACTTGCTTTATGTGCTTCCAGGTCAAATCTGCACCCGGAGCCACTTCTTCTCCTGAACAGCAACTGGCCTCGGCCAGCGCTATCTTGGTGGACATGAAAACCGGTGAAATCCTCTATGAGGACAACCCGCAGCAGGTACAACCCATCGCCTCCATCACCAAATTGATGACGGCGCTGGTGACGCTGGATGCCAAGTTGCCGCTCAACGAGCGGATTGCAGTGGATGTCAGCCAAACCCAAGTCATGCAAAATGTGGTATCTCGTATCCGTATCGGCAGCGAGCTAAAACGCAAAGAAGCACTGGCGCTGGCATTGATGTCTTCGGAAAATCGCGCCGCCGCGACCCTGGCGCATCACTATCCCGGCGGCTATCCGGCCTTTATCCAGGCGATGAATGCCAAGGCGGAAGAGTTGGGGATGACAGACAGTCACTTTGTTGAACCAACGGGGCTGTCGGAACAAAATGTCTCCAGTGCCAGGGACTTGGTCAAACTGCTGCAAGAGACTAAAAAGTATCCCTTGATAGGCGAGCTGAGCTCGGCCCCCAATCGCAGCGTCACCTTTCGTAAACCCAGATATAACCTGGCGTTTTACAACACTAATCGGCTGGTGAATAAACCAAACTGGCAAATTTCGCTTTCCAAGACGGGTTATACCGATGACGCCGGCCGCTGTCTGGTGATGCTGACCCAAATGGCCAAGCGGGAAGTCGCCTTTGTGGTGCTGGACGCCTTCGGCAAGCTAAGCCATCTGGCCGATGCCAACCGCTTAAAGAAGTGGCTGGAAACCGGCAAAATCAGTCAGGTTCCCCAAGAAGCTCTGGACTATAAACAACAAAAGCAAACAGAGCGTCAATCATTGCTCTCTGCCCGTTAATATTCAAAACCGCCGGTGACCCCGCGCAGATTTTTACTTTTGCGCGGTCGCCCCCATGTCAGTATTTGTTATCATCCCGCCACCTTTTAAAGGCCTTTTGCCTTAGCAGTAACTGAGTCAGGAAGATGCAGTCATTTAAAAAGCACACTCTTATCCCGCTGGATCCCCAAGATCCCCTCTCTATAGCTCAAGCCCTGACTCAATACCAACATCAATTGCAGCAAAGCACTATTCTGCGTAAAGGGATGTTCGATATCGAATTTGTCGCCGAGACAGACAGCGGCAACCGCCGCCTGCAGATCGATGATCTGCAAGACTCAGGACTGCGCGCCCTACTGCAGGAAGCCCTGAGCCTGGGACCGGATGGCGAAGGGTTCATGCTGCCGCCACTCATCAGTGACGAGTGTGACCTCTACCTCTCTGAACCTTTGCTGTTCGCCATTGCCATGCAACACTCTCGCCTGACAGCCGAACTGCTGGCCACCGCCGAGGCCATGATAGCCTTCGCCCGCAGGCACAATGATCTGCAGCGCATGTGGCTGGACGACAGCCGCATTTTCGGGGTCGAGGCCCTGTTTCTGCTGGCCCGGCGCACACCCGAACTGGCCTGGCTATTGGCACGCTTTCTGATCCCCGCCTGGGACAATGTCTACAGCAATGGCTATGAGCAATATATGGCACGGCTGCTCGAGCTCAATGGCTGGAGCCCGGATATGCTGCGGGCCTTTGTCTGGTGCGACAGTGACCATCTGCGCCAGGGCTTCTTCTACAGTGGCGAAACCGGCATTCAGAGTCATCAGCCTCTGGCCGACTTCCTCAAGCAAAATTCACAGCAATATCCTCTGTTCAAACAGCTGTTGAGCGAGCGTTTACTCAATAGCCCGAAACTGCTCGCCGCCGAAGACCGCCCACTCGGCAGAGTCGATGCCGTGCTGCATTTCTTTGTCAGCATGTATCCGATTGAGTTTGCCTGGTTTGAAGTTGAACAGAGCGAGGGGCTGGATACCCTGCTTGAAAGCCAGTTTATCCGCGCCAGCCTCGAAGAGGAGATAAGCGACCTGCGCGCCGCCATAGAGAGCCAGGCCAGTGGCGCGCTGGCCTGTTACAGATGCGGCATAACCGGGAGCGCCGAAACCGACGCAGATGAACAAGAAGGCAGCTATCAGGATGAGGACGATGAGCGGCCGGGCAGGCTGCTGCGTCTGTTAAAGCCATTGGTACTGGCGCAACCCCAAGGCGCGGCATTGTGGCAATATCTGCATGATGGCAGCCAACCCCAGGCGCTGGCGGCTCAGCAACCAATAGCATTAATTCCCGCCTGTAAGGCCAAAGCCCTGGGGCTCTATCACTATATAGTCGACTACTGCGTTACGGCAGAATCCAATCGACATATTGCCGAAGAGCTGAGCAGTATTCTCAGCGATAGCCGCTATGAACTGCTCTATGGTGATGAAGAAGATGTCGAAGCCTTTGCCGATATTTTGCCATCAAAGAGTCTACCGCAAAGGCAACAGCAGTATTTACGCCTGCTGGATATCTGGTTCGCTTGGCTTGGCAAACCCGAGCTGGAAGAGATCCGCGAAAACCTGGTCGACGATGAAGGGCTGCTCGATGATGTCCCATATCTGCAGCGCTACGGCAACCTCAGCGATACCAGTGAGCAGGCGCTGCTCGAGGCGCAACTGGCTAAACTGCTGCAGCAATGGAACGACAAGCGCCAGGTCTACAACCGCCCCTTGTTGAACAAGACCCTGGCCTTATTCCGGCAACACCGCCAGCTTGCCAACCCGGATAACTGGCCGCTGAGCCAAATGGAGCTCGGCCACTATGTGTTGCTGGCCTTCCTTTGGCAACAGGACTGTCTGGCCGGGTGCCATGACGCCACCAGCCGGGCGCTGAGCGAGAGATTAAACGCTAATAGCCCTTGGGAACTGCTTGCCGGGCAAGTGCTCAAGCAGGCCGCAGACGATGCCAAGCCGCTCAAGGCGTTTATCTGTCGGCCCGAGCCCTCTCTTTGTGAGCTTGAGGCGCTGCAACTGGCACAAGACCAGCTCTATCGAAGAGGGCGTGATGATGTTGGCCGCCAATTGACCCTGGAACCCATCAGTGACTTCCAGCCCAAATACCTATTGTTCGACAAACAAGACGGTTTTCGCCGCGGTGCCATGCTGTGCTATTTCCTGCTGGCCTCGCAGCAGGCTTTCACTCACTCCTCGGCTCAGCCAAATGAGCCGCAAGCGCCGGCTCTCATACTGGCCCGGCGCCTATGGCAATGGCTGCTGGAACTAGCGCCACTCAAGCTCTTGCATTATGCCGCCATGCCTTACAGTGACGATAATTTCGACCCTGAGTTTGACTCTGATACCGAGCGCCAGGGCTTTGTCGGTAGCATGCGAACACTCGGCGTCAGTGAAGCCCTACTGACAGTGTTTGACTTCCAACTGTCGCTGAGCAGCAGCGATGGCGCCAACACCCTGCGCGCGCTAGCGCAGCTGAGCCAGTTGGCCCAGGCCTCATCGAGCCAGGCAGATCCACTGCTGCAGGCACTGAGACGACTGCCGGATAGAGAGAAGCTCAATGCCTTCGAACTGCTGGAGCTGCAATACCCCGGACAAGGCTTTATCCAACACCCCGAGCTGCAGCGGGAGTGGTCACTCTGCCTCGAGTATTTTATTCGCGACAACCTCAAGAGTTGGCAGCGGGTACTGGCTCAAGACTTTGATGGTCGCTGTCAGTTGCTGGAGCGGGGCATAAAGCAGCCTGTGGTTGCCGCGCCGCAACTTGTGGTTTGCGAGCAGGCCCAAGATGACAGATATGACTGGCTCAACGTCAGCCTGCTTCGGCGTCAGGGTGAAGAGTTGCAGGCATTATTGCTGACCCAAGCGATACCGCCGGAGGGCTTGCCCCAAGGTGTTGCGGGCGAGGTGCTGCTGTTTGACGAGAGTGTCAGCGCCGAGGAGATCTTGGCGGCATTCAAGGCCCTGTACTCGGTCGATGTCAGGATCGCCTTGGTCAATGCTCGACTGCAAGCATACCTGAGTGGTGAACTGCCGCTGGCAGCCATTCAAGCCTGCCTGCAACGCCTGTTCGCCCTTGATGAGCTGAGTATCTACTCATCCTGCGAGCGTTATGACCTCAAGCAGTGCCTGTGGCTGCTTCCCACCCCAACCCGGCAGCGACTGCTGCAGCTCCTGCTTGGCTACCAATTAGGGTTTGAACTGTTCGATAAGCAGCTATTGCGGGCCTTTATGGCCGACAAGGTGCGCCGCGGCGACTGGCCAGCGGCGCGATACATAGACAGGAGATACCAGGACAGCGATGAGCTGCAGGAAGCCGCGCTGAGCTGGCTGCTGCAAACCTTGGAGCCGCTGCGGCTTGAGCCGATGAAACTGCTGCGTTTTTGCCTCGGCAAGGGGGAATATGAGGCTCCCTGTGACTGGCTAGTCGCTCAACTGAGAAACGGCACGCTGACGCCCCTTATTACTCAGTTGACTGTCAATGAGAAAATCGAGCTGATCGATTGCCTGGAAGGCGACTATCCCGACGCGGCCGAGTTGCTCTCGGCGCTAGCCAACGATGGCTCCCGCCGGGTCAGAGATGCCATGGCAGGACTAGTCTAACTGTCTAAACAGTGAAGGGCGCGCAGAGACTCTGCATCGAATGGTCTCTGCCGCTCCCCTTCAAACTTCTGAATATGAGAGCATGTATCCGGTAAACAGGCTTGTTATCATCGCCGCCACTATTTCAAGGGTCTAGCCCGCACAGTAACTGAGTCAGGAAGATGCAGTCATTTAAAAAGCACACAATTATCCCGCTGGATCCCCAAGATCCCCTCTCCATAGCGCAAGCCCTGACTCAATACCGACATCAATTGCAGCAAAGCACTATTCTGCGTAAAGGGATGTTCGATATCGAATTTGTCGCCGCGACAGACAGCGGCAACCGCCGCCTGCAGATCGATGATCTGCAAGATTCAGGACTGCGCAGCCTGCTGCAGGAAGCCCTGAGTCTGGGCCCGGATGGCGAAGTATTCACGCTGCCGCCACTCATCAGTGACGAGTGTGACCTCTACCTCTCTGAACCTTTGCTGTTCGCCATTGCCATGCAACACCCTCACCTGACCCCCGAACTGCTGGCCACCGCCGATGCCATGATAGCCTTCGCCCGTTGTCACAACGATGTGCACAACATGTGGTTGGATGAAACTCGGATCTTTGGCGTTGAGGCCCTATTCCTGCTGGCTCGGCGAGCCCCTGAACAGGCCTGGCGGTTGGCGCACTTTCTGGTTGCCAACTGGGATAATGAAGACAGCAATGGTTATGAGCAATTCATGGCGAGGCTACTCAACCTCAATGGCTGGAGTGAGGAGATGTTACGAGCCTTTGTCTGGTGTGACAGTGACCGTTTGCGCCAGGGCTTTTTCTACTCGGATGAAACCGGCATACAAAGCCATCAGGCTCTGGCCGACTTCCTCAAGCAAAATCCGCAGCGATATCTCCAATTCAAACAACTGCTGAGTGAACGTTTACTGAGTTGTCCCAAACTGCTGGTAACCGAGTGGCGCACAACGGAGACTGACGATCCGGTGCAACTCTTTTTTATCAGCATGTTCCCTGCCGCTATCGACTGGTTTGACGTCCAGGAGAGTGAAGGTCTGGAGACGCTATTACAGAGCCACTTTATTCAGGCTCGGCTCAAAGATGAAATAGATACGCTACGCGCATCACTTGAACGCCAGGCAGATGGCCCTCTGGCTTGCCCGGCCGAGGGGTGGCAGCAAGATGCCGACGACAATGAGGATTATCGCCCCGGACAGATGCTACGCCAATTCAAGCCTCTGGTATTGGCGCAACCCCAGGGAGAAGCCTTGTGGCAATATCTGCAAGATGGTAGTCACCCTCAGGCTCTGGAGGCACAACGGCCGCTGGAGATACTCGCCGCCAGTCAGGCCCATGCCCCTCTGTTACATCAGCATATAGTGGATTACTGCGTTTGGGTTGAATCCAACCAACAGATAATCCATGACTTTTGGTTACTGACTTATGAAATGGCCAACGAGCTACTCGACAGTGATGACGAAGACGCCGCCGACTTTGCCGATATTTTGCCATCAGCGACCCCACAGCAAAGACAACAGCAGTACTTACGCTGGTTGGATATCTGGTTTACTTGGCTTGGCAAACCAGAGCTGGAGGATATACGTGAGCAAGTGGTCGATAAACTGCAACTGCTCGACCAACAGCAGTATTTCCAACGCTTCGGCAATCATTCTTAGCAAAGCGCTTGAGCGTTCCTCTTGAGGGACGCTGAGCTTAAAACTAACTCCCGGTGATAGCGGCGCCGGGCTCACTCCCGCAGCAAAGGCTGCAGACGCTGACGGATCTCTTCCGGGGTATCAGTTCGACTCTTCCTTACTTGTTCCCTCAAAGGACTCTTTAACCAAACACCTCACCAATACCGCAGCCAGAATAGGCCAACGCAGAAGACGCTGGCCTAATGGCAATAGTGGCTGAGCTCGAAAAGTGCTGGTTCACTCATGCAGCAAAGGCAGCAGACGCTGACGGATCTCATCAGGAATAGGTCGACTCTGCTCACAGCTGTAGTCGTAGTGCACCAGGGTGGTCTTGGCTTCGGCGGTCAGCAGCTCTCCCTGCCAACTCTGTTGCAATACTTCGAACGAGCTGTTGCCTATGCGGCTGACCGAGGTCAATACTCTGACTGTCTTACCGTAATAGGTGGGCGCCTTAAAGGCGATGGTGAATCCGGCCACAATCAGGTTCCAGTTAGCCAGATCCAGACCTGGGTTGAAGATTTCGAACACAGGCTCTCTGGCGGCTTCAAACCACACGGGCAGCACAGTGTTATTGATATGGCCCAGGCCATCGGTTTCATTGAATCTGGGTTGAATATCCAGGCTTAACGCTTCCATAGGGTATCCTATTGTTATTATTGTTGATTAAAACTCGCACTTGTCTTTGCCGACCTTCAGCTTACCATTCATGGCACCTGGCTCAACCATCTTGCCGGTCGCCGTCATCCACTTGAGGTGTCCACGGGGGGCGTAAGCCAGTTCAGAGGCGAGTGAAAATGATGAGAACATCAGGAGAAACAAGCCTGTGAGCCAGCCCTGTTGGAATAGTCCTTCCATATACTGCGTCCTTGAGAAATGGCCTCGGCAACAAGGTCAATCTTGGGCGCCAATACTACAACAGCCAAGATTGAACCTAAAGGAATCAGGATATTAAAAAGGCTGCCCAAGCAGCCTTCTTCGGACTTAACCGCCATACATGGCGTTAATTTCACGGGAATACTTGTGATAGATCATCTTGCGTCTGAGCTTGAGGGTCGGGGTGATTAAACCCGCCTCCATAGAGAAGGCCTCAGGCAACAGGGTAAACTTTTTAATCTGCTCAAAACCCGCCAGTTCCTGTTGCAGGTGTTTGAGCCGTTCTTCAAAATGCTCCACCACATGGCTGTGACGTATCAACTCCAGCGGTGACTCATAACGGATCCCCTTCTGTCTAGCCCAAACCTCCAGAGCTTCAAAGGCAGGAACGATTAGTGCCGTCACATAGTTACGGGCATCGGCGACTACCGCCACCTGTTCGATGAAGGGGCAGCAACCTACTTTGCCTTCGACCCGCTGTGGCGCAATATACTTGCCATTGGAGGTCTTCATCAGCTCTTTGATCCTGTCGGTGATAAACAGATTACCCTGTTCATCCAGGTAACCGGCATCCCCGGTCTTGAGCCAACCATCCTCGAAGGCTTCAGCGGTGTCTTCGGGACGGTTAAAATAACCGCGCATCACGGTATCGCCGCGAACCAAAATCTCATTCTCGGCCCCGAGACGAATTTCCACTTCGGGCATACAGCGACCATTGGAACCTGTCACCCTATTGTCCAATGTATTACAGGTGACGGTTGCCGTGGTTTCTGTCATACCGTAACCACAAAGCACCGGCAGGTTAATGGCAGCAAAGAATGCACTCACTTTAGCATCCAAGGCGGCACCACCACAGGGCATCAACCGCAGACGACCGCCAAGAGCCGCTCTGAGCCGGCGATAAACCAACTTGTCAGCCAAATACCACTGCAATGACAATTTTTTACTGGGTTGAGCCCGGCCCTGCATCACTTCAAACTGGCGTTCGCCCACAGCCAGTGCCCAAGCAAATAACTTGCGATTGCCATTCCCGGCCCGGGTCACTTTATCCTGTACTGCGCTGTAAACCTTCTCCAGGAATCTGGGCACCACACACAAGGTGTGAGGACGCACAGCGGCAATGGCTTCCTTTACCCTATGAGTGTCAGCCAGGTAGACATTTCTGCCACCACGACTGAGTACATAGAAGGTCCAACCGCGCTCATAAACATGGCTCAGAGGCAGGAATACCAAGGAAACCTGATCCGCTTCAAAGGGGATCAATTGGAAATGTTGGCGCATAGCCGAAGCAAAGTTACGTTGATCCAGCATCACCCCCTTGGGATCGCCGGTGGTGCCTGAGGTGTAGATCAGAGTCAGCAGGTCATCCAGAGTGGCATTCTGTTCACGGACAGCCAACTCAGTGCGTGCTTCTTCGGATACAACTTGGTTCAGTAATACATCCAGATGATGATGATGCAGTTTTTCCAAAGTAACATGTTTGTCAAACACCACCACAAGTTCCAATGTCGGACACATTGCTTCTAACTGACAAGCCAGTCGATACTGCGCCTTATTGGCCACAAATAAAACTTTTGCGCCGGCATCATTGATGATATAGGCAGCTTGCTTCAGGGTGGAGGTAGGGTAAACCGGCACCACAACGCCACGGGCACGAACGACGCCGACATCGGCGCAAGTCCACTGCGGGCAGTTATGGGACAGGATCACGGCGCGATCCTGAACCTCAAAGCCATTGGCAATCAGGATTCCGGCAATAGCCGCACTGATGCGGTCAAATTCGTTCCAGCTGACCTTATCCCAAGGCGCAGCTATTTCGAAGCCTTCCAGGGCGATATCCTCTGCACGCGCTTCAAGCTGCTGACGCAAGAGATGGGTGATTCTGTACTGCTCTAGAGACATAACTCGGTTTACCTTTTTAGCTTACAGCTG
Source organism: Shewanella chilikensis (assembly GCF_037953065.1). Lineage (NCBI taxonomy): Bacteria > Pseudomonadati > Pseudomonadota > Gammaproteobacteria > Alteromonadales > Shewanellaceae > Shewanella > Shewanella chilikensis. Next base: position 4,468,953 of record NZ_CP149966.1, read on the forward strand.
TTCCGCTTTTTGCGATTCTACCCCAAGGCTCAAGTAAACATAAGAGCTTTTGCTCTAGTTTCGTACAGTATCACGCTTCCCCCATAGAGATCAGACCAGTTGTGGTATCAAGGTTCAACGACTCCTGTACGCCATAATCTACGGCTACAACGATGAAACACTACTAGCGCCAATACCAGCATAATCAGGTCAAGGCTCAGCCAAACAACGCTGCCCGAACCTTGTTGTAACCCCCGTGCCAGGCCGGAACTCCAAGTAGAATTGACAATAAACAGCAGCATGACGCCAGCCAGATAGCCTTTCTGGTGGCTGATACTTCCCAGCGCCAGGAGCAGCGCCGAGCCCCAGAGAGCCGCCAGCAATTGGTGCACTCCAGCTAAGCCTTGGGTTTCGCCGACGAACCAATCCAACATCAGGATCAAGGTTAACATCAGCCCCAACAACGCCAGCAATCGGGTTTGGCCGCGGGCAAATGCGGCCGTCAACCCAGCAAGTCCAGTATGCCCGGGCAGCAACAGCAATAACTCAGCCCCTCGCCAGCGTTGCAGCCGACTCCAGTGCACCAGGGAGCAGATGAGCATGGCTAACTGGCCGGCGATATAAATCACCGGCAATTGTTTATGCCAACCTAAATTAACAAGTATCAACAGCAGACTGCTGCCCGGCAGCAGGATCAGCAACCAGCTCAAGGTGGGGCCGATGAAAAAATTGACCGGATGCAGCCAGGCTTCCAACCTCAGCAGCGGCTGCCATATCCCCAGCCTTGGGCCTAAAACCCAACCCGCCTCCAGCCCATTGAGATAGATGCTACGCGCCTGTGGGTGCCAGCAAAACAAGCGTAACTGTCTGGCGAGCATGACCAATAACACTGTCGTTGCCAACCACCAGCTCCAGGCGGGTAACAGACGGGCAATGGACTCGCTGATTGGCAAGACCAAGAACAGCAGTACCGACCAGTAAAAGCACTTGGGATAGCGCAAACATGCCAGTACAAACGCCAGCCCCAGACTCCAGGCAACACCTTGAATAGCCAAATTCGCAGGTGAAATCACCAAACAAATAAGCTGAACCAGTATCGCCAGCACTGTGGCCTGCAGCAGTAGCGCCTTTTTAAAACCCGGCACCAATACCAGCCATTCACAGGCGGCCAGACGATTGGATTGCCAGGCAAAGGCGGCACATCCAGAAAGAATTGCCATTGCCTGGAACATCCCGGTCTTGTCGCTATCCCCACTCAACTGTATCACCAGGGCCAAAAACAAGCCCAGTCCGGCCGTTATCAGGAAGCTGACACTGCCGATATCTTTAAGCCATAAGGCAGGGAAAAAAGCCAGCCTCATGGATGCAGCTCCATAAACAGCTGCTCCAGATTCAGGCGGCGGGCATCTATCATGCCGGGCAAGGCCTGCCCCCGATAACCATCCACCACACAGCCGGCACGGGTTGTCGCCAACAGCCGCATGGATTCAGGCAACTGGATGTCACTGTCTGCAGCGAACTTCAGCAAACGCACCTCCTCCCTGAGCGCATCTATCTCCTTAAACAGCAGTAATTCCCCTGCTTTCAGCAACGCCAGATGACTGGCGACCCGTTCCAGATCTGAAGTGATATGTGATGAAAACAGTACGGCGGAACCTGATTCCAACGCCAGCTCGAACAGATCAGCCATAAAACGACGTCTGGCAACGGGATCCAGACTGGCCACAGGCTCATCCAACACCAGCAACTGGGGTCGATAGGCCATTGCCATAATGAGCGCCAGAGACTGACGTTGTCCCCCTGAAAGCCGTTGCACCTGAGCTTTGAGATCCAGACCGAAACGCTGCAACCATTGTTGCTGCAACTCCATGTCCCACTGAGGATAGAAACTGCTGTGCATGGCCAGCGCCCGCTCGACACTGAACCCCTCATAGCCGAAGGGCTGCTGCGGCACATAGCCCAAACGCTGCTTATGGCCTGAATCCAGCTGCTGCGGCGCCTGTCCCAGAGTCGTCACCAGGCCACTGTCACAGGGAATGATCCCAAGCGCAATACGCATCAGGGTCGATTTACCGGCGCCATTGGCACCAAGCAGCCCTACCACCATCCCTGGCTCCAACTGCAGATCTACCGCGGTTAACACAGATTTGCCGTCGAAGCTCTTGTCGACCTTAGTGAAACACAATAATGACCCGGCTGGCTGTTCCATACTTTTTCCCTGTTATTCCTTGGTTTGGGGCCAATATTTGACTACCAGCTGCTGCAGCCCCTGCTGCGACAACCCCAACTGTTGCGCCGTCACCAACAAATCTTCAAGCTGCGGCGTTATTATGGCCTCGGCCGATAGACTCTGATGAGCCTGACGCAGGGCTACCCGGGTTGCCTGGCCGCGTCGCCGCTCCAGCCATCCCTGCTCCACCAACTGCTGCACCGCCCTGGAAACTGTCATGGGGTTTACAGCCAGATGCTCAGCCATCTGCCGCACCGAGGGCAATACGGTTTCCTCGGGCAGCTGACCGCCGACGATCAGATGAATAATCTGCTCGCTCAATTGGCGGTAGATGGGGTCGCCGCTGCTGGGGTTGACATTCAATAGTTCTAACATTAGCCTTGAAACACTGTATTAATACATTGATACAGTAATTAAACTAACACAATCCGGCAGGAATGCCAAAAAGGGACACAAGCATGAAGCAAAGGAACTTTGGCCAACAATACTGGCCTGCCGTAACCAGCATGCTGTTGTTGGCACTGGGGCTCTGTTGGACGCCGCTGAGTCAGGCACAGACAGCTTCCGAAAGCACGGGCTGTTATATCGACGGTCTATCTGAGCGTCTGCGTTGCGGCACAATTCGAGTCGCGGAGGATCCGCAAAAACCCGATGGCCGCCAGTTGGCAATCCACTATGCCGTCTTGCCGGCCATCAAGAATACCGCCCCCGATGAAGCCGTATTGGCCATTTCAGGTGGGCCGGGACAGTCGGCCATCGAAAATGCCGCCACCTTCAACCTGATCTTAAGCAAAGTGCGTCAAAACCGGGACATATTGCTGATAGATCAGCGCGGCACCGGCCAGTCCAACGCCCTTGAATGTGCAGCGTTGGATTTGGAACAAACCCTGGCCTATAACGACGAAGCACTGGATGTCGAACAGGAAACCCGTAACTGCCTGAGCAAGTTGGATGCCGATATCAGCCAATACGGCAGCGAGCAAGCATTGCACGACTTCGAAGCGGTTCGCCGGCATCTGGGTTATCAGAAACTGCACCTTTATGGCATCTCCTACGGCAGCCGCATGGCCCAGCTCTATATGCGCCACTATCCAGAGGTCCTTGAGACAGTGACCCTGGATGGCGTCGTGCCTATGCAGCAGAGTGTGCTGGCCATAGGCGCCGCCATTGGCCGAGCCCAGGATCTGCTGCTGAGCGATTGTGAGCAGGACGCTTTGTGCGCTCAAACCTACCCACAGTTGCGTCAGGAACTGAACCAACTGGCCGAGCGCCTGGGGCAACATGCGGTGATGAAGAAGGTGCCTCATCCGGTAACCGGCGATATCGCCATGCTGACCCTGACCCGTAGCAAGCTGCTCGGCAGCCTGAGAATGGCGCTCTACAGCCCATCGGTCAGAGCCTTGCTGCCCTACGCCATCCACCGAGCGGCAATGGAGGAATACCAACCCCTGCTGGGGCTGATGGCTCTCAGTGTCGATAGCACAGGTATCGCCATGGGCATGCACGCCGCCGTGGTTTGCGGTGAAGATTGGCCCAGATTGACCGCCGCCGAGCGTCAACAGGCCGAGGCCAGCGTCATAGGCAAAGAGATGCTCAGCAGCCTGGACAGAAGCTGCCCTATCTGGAATGTCCCTGCCGCGGCGGCCACCTTTGCCGAGCCGATAACCAGCGATATCCCCACCCTGCTGCTTTCCGGAGCCAAGGACCCCGCCACGCCGCCATCCTGGGGCGAGCTGGCCATGGCCCAGTTGAGCAACGCCAGACACTTGATCTCCCCCTATGCCACCCATGGTGTTGCCGCCCAGTCCTGCGCCAATGAGTTGATCGCCGAGCTGGTCAAGGGCACGGCGCCGGACAAGTTGGATGGCGAGTGTCTCAACAAAGATGTGCGTCGCAGTTTCTATCTTAACGCCAGCACAGTGGAAGCCATTCCAGGAGGAACAAAATGATCAAGGTAACCAATCTGAGTAAGCGCATCGGCAAGGTTCAAGCCCTGGATGGCCTGAGTTTCAGCGCCGAAGATGGCATGATTACCGGCCTGCTCGGCCCCAATGGCGCTGGCAAGACTACCTGCCTGCGCACTGTGTTTGGCCTGCTGAAACCGGACGAAGGCATAGCCGAAGTCGACGGCATAGATGTCGGCCGCAATCCTCTGGCGGCCAAGCAGCAACTGGGGTTGTTTCCGGATCCCTTCGGCCTCTATGAACGCCTGAGTCCGAGGGAATATATTCGTTTCTTCGCCGAACTCAGCGGCATGCCGAGCAAGGCCGCCAAGCAGGCAACCGCCGACGTGCTCGGCAAACTCAAGATGGACGATATTGCCGACCGCCACTGCAAGGGCTTTTCCCAGGGGCAGCGGATGAAGACGGCACTGGCTCAGGCCATAGTGCATCAACCGACCAATATTATTCTCGACGAACCCACCCGCGGGCTGGATGTAATGAGTACCCGGGTACTGCGGGAGCTGCTGTTGGATCTCAAACGCCAGGGCCACTGTGTGCTGTTCTCCAGCCATGTGATGCAGGAGGTCGCAGCCCTCTGTGACAAGGTGATTGTCATGACCCAGGGACGCGTGGTAGCCGTTGGCAGCCCGGCCGATCTATGCCGTCAAACCGGTAAGGAGTCATTGGAAGATGCCTTTATACAACTGATAGGCACGGATGAGGGGATAGCCGCATGATGAGTCGACTCTTGACACTGGTTCGCAAGGAACTGCTGGATGCCGCCCGCGACAAGCGCTCTGTAATGGCCGGTCTCTACTATGCCATAGGCACGCCGCTGATCATGTGCGGTCTGTTTGTGGTGCTGATTGGTCAGCTCTCCAGCCCGGATGATCTGCAAATTCGCATAGACAACGCCGAACAGGCGCCGGATCTGGTGCGCTATCTCGGCCAGAAGGGGATCAATCAGGACAGCGGCGAGCAGGCAGGCGCTCTGATACTGCAGATAAGCGAGCAATATCGGGCGCAGATGGCCAAAGGCGAAAGGGCCGAGGTGATCCTGATAGCCGACAACTCGGATGAAAAGCTGCAGAAATCGATTCGCCGTCTGGAGCGGGCACTGCAAGGTTATTCCTCCGAAATGGGCAGCCTGCGCCTACTGGCCCGCGGCATAGACCCCAGGATAATGCAGCCGATTAAGGTGCAATTGCAGGATCAGGCCACGCCAGACTCCAAGGGCGGAATGATCCTCGGAATCGCCATCTTCACCATGATCTACTCGGTATTTATTTCCGGGATGAATCTGGCGATAGATACCAGTGCCGGCGAACGTGAACGCAACTCATTGGCGCTGCTACTGAGTCACCCTGTCACCCCGAGGCAATTGGTTATCTCCAAACTGCTGGCGGTAACTGTGTTTGCCATGCTGGGCTTGATGCTGATTTTGCTGATCTCCAAGTTTGCCTATCCCATGGTGCCCTGGCAGGAGCTCGGCTTCAGCATCAGTATCAGCGCCGAGTTTATTGCCCTGATGCTGTTGATAGGCTTGCCGGTCGCCCTGCTGGCCGCCAGCATGCAACTGTTTGTGTCCTTCCTGGCCAAGACCTTCAAGGAAGCCCAGTCCTATCTGACCATAGTGCTGTTCGTGCCCTTGGCCCTGGCAATGACCGCCAGTTACGACATAGCGCCGGACACCTTGCAGTGGTTGCCGGTTTCGGGGCAGCAACAGGCATTGATGGCCTTTATCAAGGGTAAGGAGTTGCCGCTGCTGCAGCTGTTGGTATCCAGCTTGCTGACGTTGGCCATCGCCGCCGCCCTGGTGCTGGGACTGGAACGCTCACTCAAGAGCGAAAAGGTGGTGTTCGGCCTCTGATTCCCTCCCAAGCCGCAAAAGAAAAGGCAAGCCGAGATTCAATATTGGCTTGCCTTTTCGATTGCCGAAACCCCGAAACCCGTCCCCCGAAACCCAAGGGTATCGGCAGGATAAAAACCGGGGTGGCGCTTATTTCGCCTTGGGACGAAACGGCTTGATCACTGTCTCGTCGCATTCGAGGAAGGGGCCTTCCATCAAATCTATGCAGTAAGGAATCGCCGGGAATACCGCATCCAGGCACTCACGAATCGACTTGGGCTTACCCGGTAAGTTGACTATCAGGGTGTCGTCTCTCAGCCCGGCGGTTTGCCGTGACAGAATCGCCGTTGGAACAAACTTGAGTGACTCGGCGCGCATCAGCTCGCCAAAGCCAGGCATCATACGGTCGCACACGGCTTCGGTCGCCTCGGGCGTAACATCGCGCTTGGCCGGCCCTGTTCCCCCAGTGGTCACCACCAGACAACAGCCGTCTTCATCGGCCATCCGCTTGAGGGTGGCTTCAATCACCGCCCTCTCGTCCGGGATCACTTCATAAACACTTTCCCACTCACTGGTGAGATAAGCATTGAGAGTCTCTATGATCGCCTTACCGGAAATGTCTTCATAGACTCCGGCGCTGGCACGGTCACTAACGGTTACTATCCCGATTTTGGCTTTGGCCATGCTGTTCCCCTTGGCAAAAATGCTTGTGTTGCAGTGGCGCCTAACATACCACAATTAGGCTTTCCTGCCCCCATCAGCGGGAGCATTTTGTCGTCTCGGGGGCGGGAGTCTCAAGAGGCTTGGTTCTCAAGCGGTGCCAGGCGCTCAATACCAGCAGATACAGGGTTGCCACCACAAACGCCAGCACAGTTCCCCAGGCAATGCCGAGCAGCGGATAGAGCCAGCTCACCGCAATCACATAACACATGAGCGACCCCAGGCCTCTGGGATAATGCTTGATAATGGTTTGCGCCTGCGGCGCACCATAGGCCAGATGAATGATTAACAAAAACGGATAAAGCGTAATGGGGAAGGCAGCCAGAATACCGGCCTGAGCCGGCGTCAGCAGTTTGGCCGCTGCCGTGACCAACAGCACTATCATGGCGGCCGCCGCGGCCCTAAGCAGCAATACCAGCGGGCTGAGGCGAACGGGCTTGGCTACTGTGGCATCCGGTATTTTGGCAAGCACCAAACCCACAAGCACAATCGCCAGCAGCAGCGCCAGGCTTCCGCCGAGGAGATTAAGATTCAACAGACTCAGAAGATAGCCACTGAGGCCAAAGGCCAGCAATCCCAGCCCTGATCCCAGCAGTGCCACTAACGGCAGTGGCCGCTCGCCGCCGAGACGAATACCCAGGGCATAACCACAAATCAGCAGCAACGAAGCGATAAAACCGGACAAGGCCGCGGTGGCACTGGCGGCAGCAAAGGGCTCACCCAATTCAATGCCGATAAAAAACAGTGCGATAGCCGTACCAAGCGGATAGCCGGACAAAATACCCGCCACTCTGGGGCTGACCCGCTCAGCCACCAGCGACAGGCCCACCACGGCTATGATGGCGGTAGCTATTTTGGCGAGTAACAGGCTATCCATCTCCCTTCTCCCGACACTAGAGCAGGCGCCTGGCCTGCCAATACTTTTGCTTCCAGTAGCTGTTATCCAGCGATGAAATCATCACCCCCTGACTGGTAGAGGCGTGCATAAACTCATTGTTGCCTATATAGATCCCCACATGGCGGCTACTCCAGCCAGTCTTGAAGAACAGGAGATCGCCCACCTTGAGCTGGCTTTTCTTGACCGCGAACCCCAGCTTGCGCTGTTCCTCCACTGTGCGCGGCAGCATGATGTCGCTCAATCGCCGGTAAGTCAGGCTGACAAAGCCCGAACAGTCGACACCTCGCTTGCTCATGCCTCCCAAACGATAGGGAACCCCATGCCATTCTCGCTGCATCGTCAGCAGCCGCTGCTGTGATAGGGGCGCTTGCTCAAAGCGCTTGGCTTCGGACTCTGTGCCCACTTGGGGCTTAGCCACTGTAGCCGGAGCGGAAACAGGATCGGGACGACCGGAACAGCCACTCAGGGCGCCCAACAACAGGAATGTCGCCAATATCTGCCACAGCTGCATGCACTTTCCAACTCAGATGCCATTGAAGAACCCCTAATGTGCAATAAGCCGCCGCTATTTGCAAAATCTGTGGTTAACATTGAGTTTTCCTCGGCCAATAAAGCAGATATATCAACTGAGCTAAGATGTTTTCATTTAAACCGGCATGCCAAAGAATCACAGCGACCAGAGCTCTAGCCAAGCGGAAGAGCTTCCCTTCAGGAACTATACTCAGCAAGATCCCGTAAGGAGGTTGTTATGCCTAAATTCATCATTGAAAGAGACTTACCCGGAGCCGGAGGTTTATCCACGGCAGAGTTTCGTGAAATCTCACAAAAGTCCTGTGCCGTGTTGGAAGATATGGGGCCGAAGGTCCAGTGGGTAGAGAGCTTTGTGACCCCAGATAAGATCTACTGCGTTTACATAGCCCCCAATGAGACACTGGTGCGTGAACATGCAGAAAGGGGCGGTTTTCCTATCAATGCCGTCAATGAGGTGAAACGTTCAATCGACCCAACGACGGCGGAGTAACTCAAAAGGGACTTTGCTTATTCAAAGTCCCTTGTATCCTCAAGGACACCCCAACGTAGCCGAAATCCCCGCTGGCTTATTAATTGGAAGTCGGTGTGATTCTGCAATCATAGCGTTGCTTGAAATTGCTTATAGACCCACAGACATACGCCTATTTCCAGGCACAGGCGGGACTGTGGCCTTCCGAGCCAGGGATGGCGAGGCAGAGCTTACACGGACGTACTTGAACAACGTCCCTGTTTAACTGCCAGCTCGTCATCCATGACTTGCGCTCGAAAGCATGTTGCTGCGCAACTCTCGCCATGTCACAGGATCGCCTGTGCATAAGCCTGCGGCAGGCAAAGAGAAACATCCGTCGACGGAGGCCCAGCCAATACTAATTAGCGACTTTTAGCTGGAAGCTATGCTAGCCGCTGTGCCAGCGGCCTAAAGTCGTGGAGCTTCGCCCCACACCCGAGGAAAGGGGGCTGTATCGACTCGCCCCCTTTCCAAACCCCCTGCGACCCGCGGCGCAGCGGAAAACCCCTTGTGCTTATGATGCCAATTCGCTGTCGCGCCAGACGCTCATCCCTGATTCGACTGGCACTGCTTCGGCATCCATGCCTCGCTACGCAACTGTCATCAACACCCTGCGGCCGCTTCGAGCGGGAGTTGGTGCAATTCTGTTAGCACTGAGTAGCTTGAAACATCTGAAGTGTTTGCAGACATACACCCATTTTCTAGGCACAGGCGGAACTGTGACCTTCCGAGCCAGGGATGGCGAGGCAGAGCTTACAAGGACGTACTCGCAGCGAGTCCCAGGATCGCCTGTGCGAAAAGCGCACCGCAGGTGATGGGCTACACCGTGGCCGGAAGCTAGGCCAGCACTAACTTAAAAAAGACATAAAAAAGACAGGACAGCCATATCTTTTTGATGTTTCGCCCAGGCTTGACTAGGCTTTGAAATACCCATCAAAGCTCAGTCGAGGTTGGTTATGACCACAGCTCGTCGTCAGTTGATAGATGCTGAAAGTACGCCCTTTTACCACGTGATTAACCGCTGCGTCCGAAGGGCATTTTTGTGTGGTGAAGATGCACTGTCGGGGCGCAGTTACCAGCATAGACGTGGCTGGATAGTGGATAAAATCAGGCAGTTGTCGTCAATATTCTGCATCGACGTTTGCGCTTATGCGGTCATGAATAATCACTACCATTTGGTGCTCAAAATCGACCTGGCTGCACAACAATCGTTGTCGCCATTTGAAGTCATTGAACGTTGGACAGGGCTCTTTAGTGGCAATCCTGTGGCGGCAAAGTTCCTCAAGGGCGATAGTCTCTCAGACGGTGAGCGAATACTGTTGGATACGCTGATTGGTACTTGGCAGGAACGCCTTGGCAGTATCAGTTGGTTTATGCGCTGTTTAAACGAAGATATCGCCCGCAAGGCCAATCGAGAAGATGGTTGCAAGGGCGTATTCTGGGAAGGACGTTTTAAGTCGCAGGCACTGCTCGATGAACAGGCGCTGCTGGCCTGCATGATGTATGTGGATTTAAATCCCATTCGCGCAGGTATTGCAGATTCGCTGCAAACTTCTGATTACACATCCATTCAGGAGCGCATAGAAGAAGTTGCAGAGCCAGCAACTGCCAACACTTCACTTAAGCCGCTGCTGCAATTTGATGGTGCAGCCACTACCGCCGAACAAAGCAGCATTCCGTTTCACTTTGCCGACTATCTGGAACTGATTGATTGGACTGGCCGGGCGGTGCGGGAAGACAAGCGTGGCTATATTGCCTGTTCCAGGCCCAAACTACTGCTTGAGCTTGGTATCAGCGACGATGCCTGGATAACTTCTGCCAAGGAGTTTCGCCGTCAGTACAGTGGCATGAGTGGTCGATGGGATGCAATGTGTGCCATGAAGGCCAAATATGGTGGTAAATGGTGCCGGGGTAAGCAACAAAGCCAAGCAATACACCCCTATTAACCTTAAACCCTTGGTGATTTTGCATAAACAGGCTTAAGCCTGCCGTTGGCATGCTTGGCAACCGCTGTTTTTGCATGAATCTCGCAGATTACTCATCTCAGAGAGCCTACTTCCAAAAATCCGTCGTTATTTATCAGAGACTGGCCCCTGCAACGAGCTTCCTTGCAGCCCAGAAAGTGTTTAGGATGTCCTGTATGTTTGGCTCGTAAAGTGTTTAGGATGTCCTGTATGTTTGGTCAGGATGTCCTGTATGTTTGTCTAAATTATCTCTGTTAATCAAAAATGCAATATTTTGGCTATACCTTGTTTTATTTGTTTTAAATTCATTTGTTAATTAAACCATGTTGGCACAGCAGCAATATGTATGGGTCTATAGTTTTTCCCGCACCTGTGAAAAACGTCAAATCAAATTTGGCTCGACTCAACATAATATAAATTGTGTTAGCGCTAGTGGATTCAGTCAGAGGGGCAAGAACCACTGGGAACTCTCGCCCAGCGATTTCCCAGATATTTACAAATAAAATATCGCTTGCATACTCCAAGTTCTCATCATTGCATATGGTGAAATTTTCCCCTTGTAGTAGCGTTTTGAATCGCTGAAGGCTCGACGAATTCTCATAAAAAATAACTAAAGGAAATGAACTGGAAAACGTCTCCTTAATGTAATCAATTCGGGCCTTTACCAAGTGAACAAAGTCTTCTTCCGCTGATATAAGTCTTAAGCTTGGCTTATTAAAGCCAATTTGATCCTCGAAATAATCTGACTTTATATCTTCAATGCCTCGCCCAAGTATAAGCTGACGATAATTATAACTGACGCTCCCTAGTTCATAGGTTTGTCTGAAGTTATGCCTAAGTTGATAAATATTCAGGTTATCGTTTTTAGTAAAAGTATTTTCAATTGCAAGGTTGTCCCACAAACCAATACCATCAGGGTTTTCAGTTTGAGACTCATCTCCAGCCAAAATACTGTTTTGCGTGCAAAGCCTTATTAACTCAATATCAACTGATGAAACATCCTGAGCTTCATCAACAATAATTGTGTGGAATGGATAATTTCCGAAAAGATTTTTATTGAAGTAAAGTCTTAATATTTCCGCTTCATTTCGATCTCTTGTGGTTTTTACAACAGCTTTAACGAATACCTCTTTGATACTCTCAAGTTCCTTGACTAAAGACTGTTCTGCCAAATGAATCTGCTCATCGAAACGTAACTTAAATTTTTCTATAACTTCATGATGCCTGTTTTTATATTTACTAAGTTGCTCTCGAATATTAGCCTCATCACCTAATGACAAAGCGGATTCATTACTTGTTGCATTAAAACCAATTCTTTTGCCCAACCTTCTTAACAAGGACTTTTCGTTTTTCTTAATTATGGCTCTGGTAAGTTTTTCTTTTTCAATAGCTGTATTTTTTCTAAGCTCAGCCTGCTTGTCAGCAATACTTTTTGAATTAACTTTTTTACTTTCTCTTACTTCTTCGGCTTTTTCTAGAAAACTCTTAGCAGCAGAAATAAAGGATGTGTCATTTTTCGTAACCTCACACATTTGATCCCAATAGTTTTGGTTAAGTTGATAACCTAAAGCAAAAAGAGTTTTCGTATCAAAAACGAAATTGAGAATGTCGGAAGCGTTAACAGCTAATTTATTAAGAAAAGATAATTCATCAACGCCCACGCTTGGTGTATTTGAATAGTTTCTTGCGATAAAATCACCAACTGGCAATATAGAAATATCGAAAATATCAATTGCAGCTAATAACTCTTTGAATCGAGGCACCACTTTAGAGTTTTTCACAATCACTTGTATTCTTGTAGGATTTATCTTTTCTTGAACCTCTAGTAACTTGATTTTTTGTAGTACAGTAGTTGATTTACCAGTACCCGCAGGCCCATCTATAATGTAGTCGCCATCGCCATAAATAGCTTTACCTTGCGCTCCTGTTGGTATTATTTCCTTCATTTTCATGAAGTTTTCAGCGTCAACCTTTTCGGAGCTTTCTTCTTCAATATTCTTGCCCTCTAGCTCTGCGAGCGCACTTTTAAAGTATGCTTTACCCTCACCAGAGACATACTTAACATCTCTTAAATCGTCTTTCAAGGGAGTGAAACTACCTATTACACTTGCAATACCCAACGCTGGGCTTTCTTGTCCTAGTTCAAAACCAAGAAACGCTTTTGCTCTAGCATCTGACCAAGAAAAAAGTCTATAGTTCCCAAAATGATTCTTGCCCGTATTAGGTATACCACTTTCATAGAAAAATGATTTGGTTAGATAAATACTGGTTTCATCAAATTTTATTTTATGAAATACAGGCGTATCACTTTTTTGTGAAAAGGTTTCAAAATCTACGGCTAATTCTTTTTTCATTTACAACTCCTTGTGACCTTTCCCCGAGATTAGTACCAATCTCTTGATGAGATTTTCCAGCTTATGCTGCTTGCTTGGCATACGCAACAGGCGGCATATAGTTCAGTGAACTATGAGGGCGAACATGGTTGTAGTGTTCACGCCATAGCTCGATTTCGTATCACTTGCCAAACTTATTGATGAATAAGTTTGCCCCCCTTGATGACATCCACCAACGGATTTACGCCGTAGCTGTAGGCGAGTTCCGCTGGGGTTGAGATCCGCCACAGGCAGAAGTCGGCATCCATTCCTTGGCGCAGCATGCCTATGCGCTGTTCACGACCCAGGGCGCGGGCGGCGTTGCGGGTGACACCGGCCAAGGCCTCTTCCGGCGTCAGGCGGAACAGGGTGCAGCCCAGGTTGAGCATCAACAGGGTTGAGCAGATGGGGGAAGTCCCCGGGTTGAAGTCGCTGGCCAGCACCATGGGCACCTGATATTGGCGCAGCAAGGCTATCGGTGGCAGCTGGGTTTCCCGCAGGAAGTAAAAGGCGCCGGGCAACAAGGTGGCGCAGGTGCCACTCTCGGCCAGGGCCTTGACCCCGGCTTCATCCAGATACTCGATATGATCCACAGACTTGGCCCCCAGACGGGCGGCCAGCATTGAGCCGCCCATGTTGGAGAGCTGCTCGGCATGCAGCTTGATATCCAGCCCTTTGGCCTTGGCGGCGCTGAGAATGGCTTCTGTCTGCTGCAGGTCGAAAGCGATATTTTCACAAAACACATCCACGGCATCGGCGAGATCTTCCGCCAATACTTGAGGCAGCATCTCCTCAATCACCATTTGCACATATTCCTGCTCCCGGCCTTGATATTCGGCCGGGAAGGCGTGGGCGCCCAGGAAGGTTGTGACCACATCCACATGGTGGTGTTTGCCCAGCTCGCGGGCGACCCTGAGCAACTTGAGTTCGGTCGCGGTTTCCAGCCCGTAGCCCGACTTTATCTCCACCGTAGTAACCCCTTCCTTGGCCAGGGCGTTGAGGCGGCGGCGAGCCTCGTCGAACAGTTCGGCCTCGCTGGCCTCACGGCAGGCCTTAACCGTGCTGATAATGCCGCCACCGGCACGGGAGATTTCTTCATAGCTGGCGCCCTTGAGACGCAGCTCGAACTCGTTGGCGCGGTTACCGGCAAACACCAGATGGGTATGGGCATCTATCAACCCGGGCGTCAGCCAGCCGCCTTTGCCCTTGTAAACCGGAGTTGCCAGCACGTCGAAGGCAGGCAGTTCGCTGCGCTTGCCAATCCAGGCTATTTTGCCGTCTTTGACTGCCAGGGCTGCGTCGGTGATGGCGCCATAAGTCTCTGATAAAGAAGGGTCCATAGTGGCAATATTGATATCTATCCAAACCTGATCCCAGGACATGCTTGCTCCTTGTTGTTTGCCTTAAAGCCGGTCGCGGTGGCGGCAACCGCCGTGATTTTGTGAGCTAACTTGTATTTACTTGTATATACAAGCTAGGATTATAGCCGAGTTTTTCAGCAGATTGAAACCAACACAGAGTCGATTCGATGAGCACAGCCAAGTTCGCCCGCATTAAACAGTACATCTCAGACCGCATTGAGTCGGGTGAATGGGTCGAGCACTCCAGGGTGCCTTCCGAAAACCAACTGGCGGAGCTGTTTGAGTGCAGCAGGATGACGGCCAGACGGGCATTGACCGAGCTGGTGGACAACGGCGTGCTGGAGCGCAGTCAGGGGCTGGGTACCTTTGTGGCCGAGTTCAAGTCGCAGTCATCCATGTTGTCTATCCGTAATATCGCCGATGAGATCAAGGCCCGCGGCCATGGTTACAGCGTGCAGGTGCTGGAGCTGACCGCCATAGAGGCCCTGGCGCCTATCGCCATCGCCCTGGGGCTGGAGACCGGCAGCCGGGTGTTTTACTCGGTGCTGGTGCACTGTGAAGAGAGGCTGCCGCTACAGCTCGAGGAGCGCTTCGTAAACCCCCAGTTAATCCCCGACTATCTGCAGCAGGATTTCAATTTGCAGACCCCTCATGAATATCTGTCGCAGGTGGCGCCTTTGACCGAGGCACGCCATACCATAGAGGCGATAGTCGCCAATGAACAGATACGCGCTCGCTTGGCGATCCCCGCCAGCGAGCCCTGTTTACAGATACTGCGCCGCACTTGGTCACGCCAGGGGGTGGTGAGTTTTGCCCGGCTGATCCATCCCGGCAGCCGCTTCCGTCTCGGAGGGCATTTGACCTTCAGAGGCGAACATAAAGCTAAATAAAAACAACAAAATAAACCACAAGACAAGCAACAGAGGAATGGAAGTTTATGGATAAGAGACATGATCCGGCGCGCAAAATCATTGCGCCGACCGGCACTACTCTGAACTGCAAGAGCTGGCAGACCGAAGCGCCGCTCAGAATGCTGATGAACAACCTGCATCCGGATGTGGCCGAGCGCCCCGAGGAGCTGGTGGTTTACGGCGGCATAGGCCGCGCCGCCCGCGATTGGCAGTGTTTCGACAAAATCGTCGAGGTGCTCAAGCGTCTGGAAGAGGATGAAACCTTGCTGGTGCAATCCGGCAAGCCGGTGGGAGTATTCAAAACCCACAGCGATGCCCCCAGGGTACTGATCGCCAACTCCAACCTGGTACCCCACTGGGCCAACTGGGAACACTTCAACGAGCTGGATAAGCAAGGGTTGGCTATGTATGGCCAGATGACCGCCGGCTCCTGGATCTACATAGGCACCCAAGGCATAGTCCAGGGCACTTATGAAACCTTTGTGGCCGTGGCCAAGCAGCATTTCGACGGTGAAGCCAAGGGCCGCTGGATCCTGACCGGTGGCCTGGGCGGTATGGGCGGTGCCCAGCCTCTGGCTGGTACCATGGCCGGCTTCTCTGTGCTGGCCTGTGAAGTGGACGAGACCCGTATCGATTTTCGTCTGCGTACCCGTTATCTGGACAAGAAGGCCCACAGCCTGGACGAGGCACTGGCGATGCTGCAAGCAGCCAAGGCCGAGGGCAAGCCGGTTTCCGTGGGTTTGCTGGGCAATGCCGCCGATATCTTCAGTGAGCTGGTTGAGCGCGGCATTACTCCGGATGTGGTGACAGACCAAACTTCGGCGCACGATCCGCTGAATGGCTATCTGCCTCAGGGGTGGACGCTGGAGCAGGCCAAGGAGATGCGCCTCAAAGACGAGGCCGCTGTGGTCAAGGCCGCCAAGGCTTCCATGGCGGTGCAGGTTCAGGCCATGCTGGCGCTGCAAAGCCGCGGCGCCGCGACCCTGGACTATGGCAATAACATCCGCCAGATGGCGTTTGACGAAGGCGTGGCCAACGCCTTCGATTTCCCCGGTTTTGTTCCCGCCTATATCAGGCCGCTGTTCTGTGAAGGCATTGGCCCGTTCCGCTGGGCGGCGCTCAGTGGTGACCCTGAGGATATTTACAAGACAGATCAGAAGGTGAAAGAGCTTATTCCGGACGACCCACACCTGCACAACTGGCTGGATATGGCCCGTGAACGTATCGCCTTCCAGGGGCTGCCGGCCCGTATCTGCTGGGTTGGCCTCAAAGACCGCGCCCGTCTGGCGCTGGCCTTCAACGAAATGGTGAAAAACGGCGAGCTGTCGGCGCCTGTGGTCATAGGCAGGGATCACCTGGATTCCGGCTCTGTGGCCAGTCCCAACCGGGAAACCGAATCCATGCTCGATGGCTCGGATGCCGTCTCCGACTGGCCGCTGCTCAATGCACTGCTCAATACTGCCGGTGGCGCCACCTGGGTGTCGCTGCACCATGGTGGGGGTGTCGGCATGGGCTTCAGTCAGCACTCTGGGGTTGTGATCCTCTGTGACGGCAGCGACGCCGCCGCCAAGCGGGTCTCCCGGGTATTGTGGAACGATCCGGCCACGGGCGTGATGCGTCACGCCGATGCCGGCTATGAGATTGCCAAGCGCTGCGCCAAAGAGCAGGGCCTGGATCTGCCTATGTTGGAGGACTGATGATGACCACTCAAATCACTCTGACACCGGGAAGCCTGACCCTGTCTGAACTGCGCAGCATCAGCCGCGCGCCAACCCAGCTGCAATTGCACCCGGAATCGCTGGCGGCCATCAACAGCAGCGCCGCCGTGGTGCAAAAAGTATTGGATGAGGGCCGCACGGTTTACGGCATCAACACCGGCTTTGGCCTGTTGGCCAACACCAAGATTGCCCCGGCGGATCTGGAACTGTTGCAGCGCTCTATCGTGTTGTCCCACGCCGCCGGTACCGGCCAATTGATGCGCGATGAAACCGTGCGGCTGATGATGGTGTTGAAGATCAACTCACTGTCCCGCGGGTTTTCCGGGATCCGTCTCGAGGTGATCAACTTCCTGATCGCCCTGGTCAATGCCGGTGTCTACCCTTGCGTACCCGAGAAGGGCTCAGTGGGGGCCTCGGGCGACTTGGCGCCGCTGTCGCACATGTGTCTGCCGATCATCGGCGAGGGCGAAGTGCGTTATCAGGGGCGTATCATGCCCGCCATTGAGGGCTTGAGTATCGCCGGGCTGAAACCGATTGAATTGGCTGCCAAAGAGGGCCTGGCCCTGCTCAACGGCACCCAGGCATCGACGGCGCTGGCACTGGAGGGCTTGTTCCATGCCGAGGACCTGTTTGCTGCCGGCTCTGTGGTCGGCGCCATGAGTGTCGAGGCGGCCATGGGCAGTCGCAGCCCGTTCGACCCGAGAATTCATGCGGTGCGCGGTCAAAAGGGCCAAATAGACTCGGCGGCAGTATTCCGTCATCTGCTGGGGAGCGGCTCCGAGATTGCCGAGTCACACGCCAATTGTGAAAAGGTGCAGGATCCCTACTCTCTGCGCTGTCAGCCACAGGTGATGGGCGCTTGCCTGACGCAGATCCGTCAGGCGGCCGAAGTGCTGGAAATTGAAGCCAACGGCGTAACAGATAACCCACTGGTGTTTGAAGATACCGGCGAGATCATCTCAGGCGGTAACTTCCATGCCGAACCTGTGGCCATGGCGGCGGATAATCTGGCACTGGCGATTGCCGAGCTGGGGGCCATCAGTGAGCGCCGCATTGCGCTGCTGATCGACTCCAATCTTTCCAAGCTGCCGCCATTCTTGGTGGAAAACGGTGGGGTTAACTCGGGCTTTATGATTGCCCAGGTGACAGCCGCGGCACTGGCCAGTGAAAACAAGACCTTTGCTCATCCGGCCTCTGTCGACAGCTTGCCGACCTCGGCCAACCAGGAAGATCATGTTTCCATGGCGACCTTTGCCGCCCGCAGGCTCAAGGATATGGCGGAAAACACCCGCGGCGTGCTGGCAGTGGAACTGCTGGCTGCGGCCCAAGGGTTGGATTTCCGGGCGCCGCTGCAGCCAAGCCAGGCAGTAGCCAAGGCCAAGGCTGAACTGCGCGAGCGGGTTACCTTCTATGACAAGGACAGATACTTCGGTCCGGATATCACCAAGGCCACTGAGCTGCTGGCGAGTGGGCGCTATAACGCCTATCTGCCAAAGGAGTTGCTGCCAAGCAGCCTCTGAGCCGGGAATCGCTGGAAGGGTCTGAGGGCCCTTGGGCACCTTAGGGACAAAAGTCCGTATATGAAATACAAAGAGCGCCAACTGGCGCTCTTTATTTATTTTACTAAATCAATGCCGAGAGACAGATGTTACCAGGCATCCAGTTCTGTGATCTTTAGATTCAACAGCTGCTTCTGCCACTGGTTTTTATCTACCCCTTCAATCCAGATCACCGAGGATTGCCGCTGCTGGCCCTTGCGCAGATAGGTTTCCGGCATACGCTTGATGGCACGCCAAACCTGTAGCTCCTCTTCTTTCATCTTGCGCCCCTGATCGTTATAAAAGCTGACACTGATCAGTACGCCAACCATATCTTCACTGCTGTTACTGCCGAGTTCGAAGGTCAGGCCCAGTTTGTCACCTTGCCACTGCGTCTGCAGCAGAGAAACGCTGACCCCTTCCCTGGCAGTCTTGCCAAGCAGTCCGGGAGTGGTCATGGCGCTCTGGGTCAACTGCTCAGCCGTGGCGGCTGGGTTTACCTCGGACTTGGGCGCCACTGCGACAGTATGGGTGCCGGTATTGGCTGCGGTATTCGATATCTCGGCCACCACGTCTTCAGTCACAGTTTCGGGTTCGGCGGCGCTGATCACCGCCTCTGTGAGCACATATTCCCAGGTAAAATCATCTTTGAGTATGACTCTGGCGCCATTTTCCAGAGTGACTTCAGCCACATGGGCCGGCTCGGCGATGGCAAAGCTTGAGCTCAGTATCAGTGCCAGGGCGCTGACGGCAAAGCTGGGTTTGAAAAGATTTTGTTTCGACATGAAAAAATTCGCTTGGCTGAATCCTGCGTCAACAATAACCGGGCTAACCTGGGCTGGCAATGACGAAAAACACAAACTTAGCCCGGCATGCAGCAAGCCGGTATATTCAGATGCCTTTACCTCAGATGAGGATGTTGCCCGGCATAGTGTAAGCCTTGGCGACAAAGAGGGTCAGAACCGGTCCGCGTTCAGTTGCAGCACAAAAGTAATGCTCTCTTATACTTTAACTACGGTAGAGCATTCTATGACACCGCCACCCAGCTTTTCGTCGAATTAAACCATTCAATGAAACAATCGCCGAGTTTGTAACTCATTGGTCAGCGTTTACTTACAACATACCCCACTATATGATCCCGCTCTTAGTCTATCTGATAGTTTGGAGAGGGTATGCCGTCGAATACCAAGGCCTGGTTGTCGAAGGCTCTGCAATTTGGCGGAGGATGCTTTTACCTGTTGCTGGCCTCATGGAGTCTATTCCATGTGGCAGGTTGGGTGGGCACACTACCTGATCATAGTGAGCACTGTCAGGAATCGATAGTGCTCAGCAGCTGGTCGCCGAATAAAGATTGGCAGGCCGACGTCAGCTTTTCCAACTGCAGTCTGCATGGACGTAGGCACTGGCAGAGCCACTTAAGCTTGACCGATCTGGAATCGGGACGTCAATTCCCCGGTCTGCTGGTGGTATCCGGTCGCCACGATGAGTTGAAACTCGACTGGTACAATCACAGACAATTATCCATTTCCGGGCTTCCCATAGATCACCTTGAACACTTCCAACAGCCGCTGGGAACCGAAATAGTCCTCACCTTGAAAGGTGATTGAACGCACACTTTCCAACAAGGATGAGATCGACTGTTCAGCCAAAGTTAACACCTGTATGTTACTCTGCAACCTGGCCTAGGTTGTAGGTCGGGATGAGTGATTTTCTCTGAGAGGTTAATTTTGGATAACTTGGACAAAGACTTGAGATTCGAACTGTCACACTGGTTGTCACAGCTGGGGATCAACAGCCAACCAGCCGATGGTTTGTCCACTTCGCTCATGGTGCTCGCCTGCCTGCTGCTGGCAGGGCTGGCATATTTCATTGTTCGTCGCGGTGTGGTGCGGGCGATGAACCTGGTGATTCAACGTTCCAAAGTCACCTGGGACGATATCTTTATGCGCCACAAAGTGCTGGAAAAGCTGGCCATGCTGGTGCCGGCTCTGGTGCTCAACCTGCTTATCCCCATAGCACTGACAGAACATAAACTATTGGCCGGACTGGTCGATAGGCTGCTCAGTATCTGGCTGGTCGTCTTACTGATCCGCGCCGCCTATTCGGCATTGGATGCGGTCAACGAGGTAGCTGACGTTAAGCTGATTAGCCGTCGTCTACCGGTGAAGAGCTTTGTGCAGCTGATCAAGCTGTTCCTGTTCTTTGTTGCCATCATTATTTCTATTTCTGTGCTCGCCAACCAGTCTCCTGTCTACTTCCTCAGCGGCCTGGGTGTCGCCACAGGTTTGGTGATGTTGGTGTTCAAGGACACCATACTGGGGTTTGTCGCCGGTATTCAGCTAGCGGCTAACCGCATGGTCAGCACAGGTGACTGGATCCAGATGGATAAATACGGTGCCGATGGCGCGGTGGAAGAGGTATCTCTGACAACGGTCAAGGTTCGCAACTGGGACAAAACCATCACCATGATCCCGGCCTATGCGCTGGTATCAGATGCCTTCCGCAACTGGCGTGGTATGTCTGAGTCCGGCGGACGCCGAATCAAGCGCTCGGTCAACATAGATATCAACAGCATACGTTTCCTGACCGAAGAGGACAGGAAGAAACTGGAAAAGATTAACCTGTTGAAAGAGTACCTGCCGAAGAAGATCCATGAGATTACCGAGTCCAATGCCAAGGTGTCGGATATCGAAATGCCGGTCAATGGCCGCAGGCTGACCAATGTGGGGACTTTCAGAGCCTATCTGCTGGAGTATCTCAAGCACCACGACAAGGTGCATAAGGAGATGACCCTGATGGTGCGGCAGTTGGCGCCCACTACCGAAGGGCTGCCGATAGAACTGTATATCTTCACCAATGATACCCGCTGGGCATATTATGAAGATATTCAGTCAGATATCTTCGATCATATCTTTGCCATCTTGCCACAATTCGATCTGCGTGCCTTCCAGGGCCCAACCGGCAATGATATTCGCAGCTTAAAAGATAATGGAGCCGGTGCAAATAAACCCACGTAGGCTTATTTGCACCGTCCTTAAAGCCCTTCCTTAATCTTTAACGGCCAATACAGTGGCGAGGGTGACAAACACCCCGCCACTGACACGGTCCAACCAATGTAGCCGTTGGCTGCGCTTAAGCCATGAGGCCAGCACACTGGCCATAGAGGCGTAAATCATCACAAAGCTGAAGTCTACCAAGGCCCAGGTGGAAGCCAATACCGCCAGTTGTGGCCCCTGCGGCGCAGTCACATCGATAAACTGCGGAAATAGAGCGGCGAAAAACAGCAGATCCTTGGGATTGCTGATCCCCACCAGAAACGCCTGCCTAAACAGACTGAGAGGATGGCCGTGTCCCTTGGGGCCGACACTCTGCTCAGGCGCATGGGGCTTGGTAAGCAGCAATTTAATCCCCAGATACATAAGGTAGGCGGCACCGCACCATTTGAGCAAGGTAAAGCCGTATTCGCTGGCATGCAGCAGGGCGCTCAGCCCGGCGATGGAAGCCAACATCAACAGCAGAGCCGCACTGACACTCCCCAAGGCCGTGGCCAGACTGCGGCGTTTACCAAAATGGATCCCGTGAGAGATAGACAACATGGCGATCGGGCCGGGGGAGATGGCTATCAGTAAGATCGCAAACAGGTACAGCAGGAAGGTCTGGTGATCCATAATTTTGTATACAAAGTTTCCGGGTAAGCGTCACTATAGTCCTGTGACACCTGCCGGACAAGACTCACTTGTCCGCTGAATAGTCCGGAATAGCCTTGGGGAAGCGACCACGAATGCCACGATAGAAGGCGATAAGCTGATCCATGTCTTGTTGCATGTCCGCACTCGGCATCAAGGGTTGATTGATCACCACCGCCTTCTGGCTGAAGTCCAACCCCACTGCCACAATCGGTACCCCTGCCTTGGAGGCGATATGGTAGAAGCCTGTCTTCCAGCGTTTTACCGGGCTGCGGGTGCCCTCAGGCGCCAGTGCCAACTTGAAGTTGGGATCCTGACGATACAACTCGCTTACCGCATCGACCAGATTATTGTTCTTGCGTCTGTCTACCGGCCTGCCGCCTATGGCCCTGAAAAACCAGCCCCAGGGTGGAATAAAGAGTTGATGCTTACCGAGAAAGTGGATCTTGACCGCCAGAGCCCCACGGGCGAGCACGCCGATAATAAAGTCCCAGTTACTGGTATGGGGCGCCACTATCACCAGGTATTGCGGGGAATCGGGCAGTTGTCCGCGAATTTGCCAACCAAACAGAGCCAGCAGCCATTGGCAGATTTTTTTAAACATAGAGAGTTGCCAAACCTTGAGTTGATTAAAGGTATAGTTCAAAAGTGTTTGGGGTGGGCCAACAGTCCAACCTTGATTAGCTTAGGAGTCTGAACATAGGCAGCACTTCCCCAAGCAGAGGCCTTAAGGAAAATATAATTTCAGTAATATCTCGTTTGTGCAAGCCTGGGTTCTACATCTTGCCAAGGAGTCGTCATTAGCTATGAATCCCTGTAGCGTAAGTTTGTTCAAAACGCGCGGTGGATTTGCTTACAATCTACTAAGACAATGTGTTTACCCAGATCTTTCCTTATCTAGAGCCAAATAGGTTAGTATCAGTATAGAAGCTCAACGCCTGTGTCGGCACGGTTTCCTGGCCTGGTTCCGGGAGAGTGCAAGGAGGGAATATGAAAAAGTTAATCTTTGGACTCCTGTCTGTACTGCTACTTGCAATCGCTCCGGCTAAAGCGGTACCGACAGATGAAATCACCGAGCTGATCAATCGTCAGCAACAAGCCTGGAATCAGGGAAATATCGATGCCTATATGTTGGGTTACTGGCACGATCCCAAGCTGAGATTTGTCTCCAAAGGCGAGTTCAAATATGGCTGGGACAAGATGCTGGCCGCCTATAAACGCAGCTATCCGGATCGCGCGGCAATGGGCCAGCTCAAGCTGGAGCTCAAGGATGTGCAGATGTTGAGTAACTATTCTGCCTTGGTGGCCGGTCGCTGGGTCTTGCTCAGGCAAAAGGATAGTCCATCCGGGGTCTTTACCCTATTGCTGGAGAAGAAAGACGACCACTGGGTAATCACTCACGATCACTCATCCTGACTTGCATAGGGAATTAGATTTATCTAATATCAATCCATTAAAAAAATCTAATGGAGCACCCTATGTTAAAACCCACACTGACCGCCTTGCTGGCATTTGCCTTGGTTAATCAAGCCATAGCCGAGCCAGCTGCCGCAGAATTCAAAACCGAAGCGGCCACGCTGGCCAAGCGCTTTGCCCAAACACTCAAGCCGCAACTGCAGCAAGCCCTGGCCGAAGGTGGCCCTGTGGCAGCTATCGAGGTTTGTTCCCAGAAGGCGCCGGAAATCGCCCACCAACTCTCCGCCGAGAGTGATTGGCAGGTAAAACGTGTCAGCTTGAAACCCCGTAATCCGGAGGCCGAGCCAGAAGTTTGGCAGCGACAGGTTTTGTTGTCATTCGATGAGCGGGCCGCAGCCGGTGAAGACCCGCAGAGTTTGAGTCATATTGATGAGACTGAGTCACAGCTGCGCTTTATGAAGGCCCAGGGTGTAGCGCCGCTTTGCCTCACCTGTCACGGTAGCCAATTGGCGCCCGAGGTCAAAACCGCATTGGATGAGCACTACCCGGATGACAGCGCCAAAGGTTATCAGCCGGGGCAGATCCGCGGCGCTATCAGCATAGTGGCTCCGCGTTTGTCAGCGCAAAACTGAACTGCTCCAATCCCAGTTGCCGCCCCTTGCCATCATACCTGGCTTCGTAAAAGTTCAGCTGACCTTCGCGGGAGATGAATATCAGGCTGGTGGCCCGGGTGCCGTATTCCGGGTGGCGAATATAAATGGATGACAGGCGCCGCTCCCATTCCAGACTGACTCCTGTGGTTGGCAAGCTGGTGTCCGGCGCAGGAGTCTCATCACGCATTATTGCCAGCAGCTTATCTATATCCGGCTTGGCCGATTGACTAATCAATCGCTCCAACGCCTGCTCGCCGCGGGCCATCTTGGGCCAGATATCATCCAAGGCACCATTGCTGATGGCGTGAAAGCCTTTGTTCAAGCACCGCAATGACTTATCCGGACTGTGATAACACCAAAAGTGCTTGCCCTGGCCGAAAACCAGATTGAAAGGATTATAGTTGTCGCTGTGCTCGCTGAGCCATTGTGGCTCTATTGGCGTTTGGCTATCGAGCGCCTTGAGCACCAACTCTCCGCGGCTGCGCATACCTTCCGGCTGCGTGATTAGCTGGCGGATATTGGTGAGACCGGCCACCATTCCCAGGCGATTACAGCCAAGCCAGGTACCACCTGCCTGCAGATCCTTACCCGCCAGCAGTTGCTGCTGTGGTGGCCAAAAGTGTGCCGGAGCCGTGGGCCTGTGATGAAACTCATCGCGGTTGGCGCAAAGGATCAACGGATAATCCGGATGCTGATCCAGCGCCAGAAACAGAATGCACATGGGCTGTCCTTATGCCGGGTCTAAATTTAGGCTTATCCCACAAGTTAGCCAACAAAGGCACCCATTGACAGGGTTAAATCAGTGAGAGCCTTTGTCTTGATGCTCATGGCCATTATGGTGAGCATGGCCGTGTGAGTCATGGCTGCTCGAACCGTGACTATGTGAACCATGGTTATGTGAACCGTGACTATGTGAACCATGGTTGTGGCCTGAGTCATTGTGCTGCCCCGAGCCGTGGTCATGGCTATGGCCTTTGGCCAGCCACATCCCCCGTAAAAACTTGCGTGGCCCCTGACGCAGCAAGCTGCTGGAGTAGAGCAGACACAGCAGCGTCAGCGCCGGGTAGCTTATCTCTTTCGGTAGCTCTCCCAGCTCACGCCACTGTGGTTGCCACCAGGCAATGCCGCTAAGCAGAATGGATAGCAGCAGCAACATGCCGAGCCTTTGACTCCAGCTCATCAACTTGAGTTGTGACAGATTAAGCACAGGTGCGGCAATCAGGGTCAAGGCTACTGCCAAGGGGCTCCAGCCGCTGTAGGCCAGCGACATCGCCAACACGGCGGCGCCCAGATTACAGAAACGCAACGGCAGAAACAGTAAGGCCAGCACCAGCACTTGTGCCACCGGGTGCGACAGCGGCACTGACGGATGGCCTATCAGATTAGCGAGGATCAAACTGAGCAAGATCCAGGGCGCGCTTCTATCCACCAGATGAGTGAAACCGAAATGCCAGGCGGACTGCGGCACCTTGGCGTGGGGATCGGTCAATTCGATGCGGGCATAACTCAAAAACAATCCCAGTGCGGCGAGTGCGAGGGTCTGCAGCAGAGCAAACTGCCAGCCCAGCAGCACCAAGGTCAGTAATAAGGCTTCAGGGCCGGCGAGACGTTGTAACCAACGTCCCGGCAGCGAGGCTTGAGTGGGAGACAAACCTGCGGCAAAACGTATGCTGGCCAAGGCGTAGGCCGCCAGCAATACCGGGGCCAGTAACAACAACCAGTGCAGCAGTTGATCTGTGCTGTGGTCATGGTGAGCGTGCTGGTGGCCGCCGGAATCCATCATCAGCAGCAATGCCAGCAGGCCTATCCCCAGCAGGCTGCCTATGCCGGCCTGGTATTCATATTTGCTGCTTGGGGTCTGCTGCCCATGGCCATGGGGCTGATGCAGCACCACATGCAAAATAGAGCCTGTGACAAAGGCTTGCAGGTACACGGTATTATCCAGGCTCAGATGGCTGAGCAGCTGCTCTCCGGCGAAGTAGCCCACAGATGTCAGCGCCATCATGGCCAGCAACACCAGACTGGCCCAACGGGTGCCGACCTGGGGTTTGAGCAACCACCAAATCGCCAGGCCCACGGGTAGCCTGTGCATGATCACCCCAAGCGCCAGCAGGCTGGAGTTGCCTTCCTGTTGTGCCAGCACCATGGCGCCGCCATCTGTGATGGTGTGCAACAACAAGCCGCCGATCCCCAGCGTGAGGGTCAAATTATGGGTGATCTCTGAGTAGCGATGAAACAGCTTCTCGCTGGCACTGGGGCCCCAAAGGCCGAGGATCACGAAGATGATCGCCAGTATGCCGCCGTGCTCCAGCAGTTCAGGCAGGATATGGATCAGTACCAGGCCGCCGAGAGAAACAAAAATAAAGCCGTCCAAGCCCTTCTGCAAACCGCTACCTGATGAGAAATAGCGGTAAAACAGCGGGCCCAGGAGCAGGGCGATAAAACTGGCGACGAGATAGAGCATGTATTTCACGGCTGAAGTTTAGAGAACGCCATAGTATACCAGTAGCCGGGCAAATGAGCAGTGCCGTTACCTGGAATTTACCTTGAAGGATTTTCCCCTCCGAGACCACAGATAAAAGTCCACAGCCGGTGACTAAAAAGTTATACAATAGTCGACTCTATGTTGTTGTATTGGTGAATGGATATTTATGGATACTCTGTCGGCTGCCGTAATGCTGTTTCTTATTATGGATCCCTTGGGCAACTTGCCTATCTTTGCCTCTATATTGCGTCATATCGAGCCCAAGAAACGCCGTCGAGTGCTGATCCGAGAGCTTATTTTTGCCTTGTTGATCATGCTGTTATTTCTATACGCCGGTGAAGCCATCCTGAGTTTCCTCAACCTCAAGTCAGAATCGGTCAGCATTGCCGGCGGCATTATTCTGTTCCTGATCGCCATCAGGATGATCTTCCCCCAACCCGGTGGGGTGGTGGGCCTGGCCGCCGGTGAAGAGCCCTTCATTGTGCCGATGGCGATTCCCTTGATGGCCGGTCCTTCAATTTTGGCGGCACTGATACTGCTGGCCCATACGGATAGCAGCCGTATGGCCGACTGGACCATAGCTCTGGTAGCGGCCTGGGGCGCCAGCGTGGTTATCTTGATGTTTTATAAGTTATTTACCAAGGTTTTGGGCGACAAGGGGCTCACTGCGGTCGAGCGCTTGATGGGTATGGTGCTGGTGATGATCTCGGTGCAGATGTTCCTCGATGGTGTCTCTCGATATTTGAATCCCTGAGTTGTTAATCGTTATGTTGAGTCGAGGTAAAAGTGCTTAGTTGTGCCCTGATCTGTGCTTTGAGTCTGACCGCCGGAGATTATGACAATCTCTTGCCCTATCAAGGCACGCCGCAGCAAGCGCAGGAGCGGGACGCCGCCGGGAATCAGAAGATCCCCGCGGTGTACATGGATATGGGCGCCTGGCATGGATATCACCTGCCGGATGATCCTGCATTTTATGGCAGCTTCACCGGTCCTATGATCATCGCCCAGGAATACAGCCTGCATCTGGCGCCCAGCTTGCAGCACCTCAGCGTATTGGATTTGAGCACAGGGCAGGCTAAGAATTTTGCCGAGGCGGAAAGACGTCTGTTCAGTCGCCCGGATGGCCTGTATCAGGAATATCGCTGGCAAGATCTCAGCCTCAGCACCAAACTCTATTTTGCCGATGAGCGCAGCTCACTGATTGAGACTGTGCTGGAAAATACCGGCTCCCAAGCCGGCCAGTGGCAGTTGCAATGGCAAGGAGAACCCTTCGATAAGGCGGTAGGCAAACCCTGGATTGCCGGCAGACAGTTTGCGACCAATCAACTGGAGTGGCAGTTTCGGCCACTGAGAAAAACTTGGTCGCTAATGCTCGATGATGCCAAATTCCGCATAAGCTTCCGTGAACCCACCTTCCTGGAAGAACGGGGCGCTCGGGGCTACCGAGCCAGTTCTGAAGTGCTGAACCTGGCTCCCTCTGAGCGGCGCAGTTTTCTCAGTGCTCAGCAATATTTTCACACCGCAGCAGAGGTAAAGCCGCTGCAGTGGCCTAAGTTGTTGCAGAGCGCCGAGCGCAACCATAGTCGCTGGGGTTGGCGTCTGGCCAAGTTGGCCGATGGCGACTTGGGGCAAAAGCGTATGGCTGCCCGGGCCATCAGCACCCTGACACACAACTGGCGCAGCCCGGCCGGGGCATTGCGTCACCACGGGGTAACACCTTCGGTCACCTATCAATGGTTCAATGGCATCTGGGCCTGGGATAGCTGGAAACAGGCGGTGGCCCTGGCGCGTGTCGAGCCTTGGCTTGCCAAGTCCAATGTACGGGCGATGTTTGACTATCAATTTGATGCGCAGGATCCCGTCAGACCCCAGGATGCCGGCAGCATGCCGGATGCGGTGTTTTACAACCAAGATGCGGCCCGCGGCGGTGACGGCGGCAACTGGAATGAGCGGAATGGCAAACCGCCGCTGGCGGCCTGGGCCGTATGGGAGATCTACCTTCAAGACGCTGACAAGGCATTTGTCGCCGAGCTCTATCCACGATTGATGGCCCTGCATGCCTGGTGGTATCGCAACCGGGATCATGACGGCAATGGTTTGGCAGAATATGGCGCCAATCTGCATCCGCTGCACGGTGAGCCTGGGGCACTTAATCGTGATGCCATCATTCAGGCGGCGGCCTGGGAGTCCGGCATGGACAATGCACCCAGATTCGATGCCGATAACAGCCTGCAGGTACTGGAAAATAGTGACGCCAAGGGGCGTTTGCTCGGCTACTCACTCAATCAGGAGAGTGTCGATCTCAATGCATTTCTCTATGCCGATAAACAGTATCTGGCGCAAATGGCCAGTCTGCTGGGACGGGAAGCCGAGGCAATGCAACTGCGGCAACAGGCCCAGCGGTTGGGACAAGCGATTCGGCAGGCCTTTTACGACCCTGCCAGCGATTTCTTCTACGATGTACGTTTCGATGCCGAGGGCAAGCGGCGATTGCTCAGCGACAATAAGGGCACTGAAGGTTGGATCCCGCTGTGGGCCAGTGTCGCTTCGCCTGAACAGGCCGAAGCGTTGGTAACACAACAACTTAAACCAGAAAGCTTCGGTACCCAGGTGCCATTTCCGAGCGTGAGCGGCGACAGCCCAGCGTTTGCCCCCGACAGATACTGGCGCGGGCCGGTATGGTTGGATCAGGCTTTCTTCGCCATTAAGGGATTGCAGCATTACGGTTACCGGCAACAGGCAAGTGCAATGTCGCGGCGCTTGCTGACGGCCATCGCCGCCGATAGCCGGGATCTGCCGATACGGGAAAACTACCATCCACTCAGCGGTGAAGGACAGCATGGCACCAACTTCAGCTGGTCGGCCTCGGTCTTATTGTTACTTTATAGTGAAGGTTTGTTGTCTGAGGCTGAATAATCGCTGAATGAGGCGAATTGGCCGCGATTTTCTGCTGTGCAATCTCATGTGCTGCTGTTAATCTTCTGTACCATCTCTGTTAAAAACAAGGCGCTGCCGGTGCGACTGCCCTCAACTCTTGCTATCTGCTTGCTTCTTGGTGCCTGTCAGGCAGGGAGCGATGGCGGAGTCGATACCATTACGGATAAAAACCGCGCGGTTAAACCCTTATTGCCCTGTGGTAATGGGGCACCTGTGGTAAATCGAGCTAAAATTAAAACCAGTCTTATCGAGCGCAACATCATCACTCCGCAAATGAGCGAACAAGAGGCCGAAGCCAAGGTCTCTGAGTATATTCAGCAACGCAATCAGAAGTTTGAAAAGTGTATCAAGGAGCCCAAGTCATGAGTTTAAAGCCGGTATTTGCCCTGGGGGCGGCTTGTCTCTTTGGCATATCCAATGCTCTGGCCGCCACGGCTCCGGCGGATCCCGGGGTGATCAACAAAGAGCAGATCCTCTACTGGCTGGAGAAACGCGGTGAACTTGATGCCGACGCCTCAGAAGAGGAGCGGCAGCAAGCGCTGGCGGCTTATACGGCCAAAGCTACTGGTGCAGACAGCAAGGCCGCACAAGTGCTCAAGGCCAGAGAACAGCAACTGCTGCAACAGGCACGAAGTAATAGCCTGCGTCAAAGCAAGTTAATGCGGGCACAGTCGCGGGTAGCCGATACCGATGTGACCAAGCGGGTCAAGGTGTTGGCCGTGCTGGTGGATTTTCCCGACTTGCCCTATAACAACAATCGCCTGAGTCCCGGCGATACCGAAATGTATTACGCCAACTACTCGGTAGCCCATTACCGTGATCTGCTGTTTTCCGATGCAGGTTTCCCTGGGCCCCAGGGGCAAGTACTGCCCTCAGCCTATCAGTACTATCAAGCAGTTTCCGGTCAGAGCTTTTTCTTCAATGGTGATGTGAAAGGCTGGTTCAGAGCCAGCCAAAATGCTGCCTACTATGGTGCCAACGACCCGAATAACAACAATGACGACACAGCCGCCACCGAATTGGTAGAAGAAGCGGTAGCAGCTGCAGTAGCCAGCATGAGTACCGCTGAGCTGGCACTGTATGATATTGAAGATCCTTATGATATCGACGCTGACGGCAACCTGGATGAAGCCGATGGGATTTTGGATCATGTGATGATCTTCCATTCCAGCATAGGCGAAGAGGCCGGTGGCGGCGTGCTCGGTGATGATGCCATCTGGTCACACAGATTCTTTGTTCCCTCGGCGCCAGGTCAATACGGCCAGGCTATCCCTGGCAGTAATATGCGTCTGTTCGGTTATACCATTCAGCCGCTGGATGCCGGAACCGGTGTCTGTACCCATGAGTTTGGTCACGATCTCGGTTTACCGGATGAGTATGACACCAGTGCCGAAGCCAGCGATGGCTCGCCTGTAGGTCTCTGGTCTCTGATGTCCGGCGGCAGCTGGGCAGGTTCTCCGAGAGGCTCACAGCCCAGTGGTTTCAGCCCCTATGCCCGCTCGTTTCTGCAGGACAGATACAAGGGCCGCTGGGTCAACGAACAATCCCTGGATTATCAGGCGCTGGATAGCAACGGCACTCAGGTGTCGCTTACGCATGCCAATAGCAGTAGCGTAAACCAGTTGGCCATCAAGCTGCCGTCCGACTCCATCGCCTTTACTCAGGCTTACCAGGGGCAATACCAGTACTATTCGAATCAGGGCGATCAGCTCAACAACGCCATGTCGTTCGAACTGCAGCTACCCATGAGTACCAGTCTGACGCTGAAAATGAAGGCCCATTGGCAGATAGAACAGGACTACGACTATATGCAGCTGCTGGTGGATGGGGTGCCATTGGCGGGAAGCCATACCAAAAGCAGCAACAGTATCAACAATGCCGCCAATATTATCAGTGGTGACTCGGCGGCCTTATCCGGCGGTGAGGGAGAGCAAGGCTGGCAAGAATTGAGCTTCGACCTTAGCGCCTACGCCGGTATGAACAAGCAGATAAGCCTGGTGTATCGTACCGATGAAGCTGTCGGTGGCTATGGCTTTGTGGTGGATGACATACGTATAGAGAGTGACGGCAACCTAGTCTACAGCGATAATGCCGAGACGGCTCTCGAGGCGGTAAATCTTTCGGGTTTTGTTCGCACCGATGATACTCGCCCAGGCGCGCCGCGGCGTTATCTGCTGCAACTGCGCAACTATCAGGGCGTGGATAGCGGACTGCAACAAGACAGTTATGAGCCGGGACTCTTGGTGTGGTTTGAAAACTTAGCCTACAGCGACAACAAGGTGGCCGAGCATCCGGGATACGGGCTCATTGGGGTGGTGGATGCGGATCAAAACCTGATCGGCAACCGTGATACCGATGTGCAGGTTCGTGATGCCAGCTTCAGCCTCTATCCGCAGTCGGCGTTTTTCGGTGACCCCCATCTTGGCAACAATAGCCTGTTTGATGACAGCGACGACTACAGTGCGCCGCTCAAGCCTCAGGCCGGTCTGGTGCTGCCCCAACTGGGTCTTATGGTGCAGCTTTTGACCCAGGAGCAAGACAGCAGCCAGGCGCAGCTGCTGGTGAGTAAACGCAGCGACAGCAACGGCACAGAACTCAGCGCCAGCATTTCGGCCCAGCAGGAAGGTGGCAATGTCAGTTTCAGCGCCAATCTCAGTGGCGGTACTGCACCTTACACTTACCAGTGGGACTTTGGTGTCGGCGGCGTTGGCAGCACTCAAGCGACGCCTCAGTACAGCTACAGTGAGTCCGGCACCTACACAGTCACACTGACGGTGACAGACGCCAATAACCGGCAGACCGTGACCAGCTTGCAACTGACTGTCAGCATTCCTCTGTCGGCGCTGTTCGATATCAGTGGTACAGGTTTAACCGTGCAGTTCAATAATCTCAGCCGCGGTGGCAGCGGAGAACTCAGTTATCAGTGGGACTTTGGTGATGGCCAGAGCAGCACAGTTGCTTCTCCCTCGCATACCTACAGTGCGGCGGGCAGCTACAGTGTGCGCCTGACAGTGACTGACTCACAGAATAATCAGAGCAGTAATAGTCGCACCTTGGTGGTCTCCAACCTGGTTGTACCCAATACGACTGAAAGCAGTTCCGGCGGCGGTGGCGGTAGTCTCGGCAGCCTGAGCCTATTGGGGCTGGCGCTGATCGCCTGGCGGCGCAGGCGTTGACAGAATAAGGGACGCTTTGGCGTCCCTTGTATGTTTTGGGGAATTCAAGAGAGGGATTACAAGCCCTTGTTCAAGGCGTAAGTTGGCCTTGATGGATGGCGGCAACCGCCGCCGGCAGGAAGATTTCACCGACAATCAGTTGCTGCTCCTGAAAGTGAAAATAACGTCTTCTGCCCCAGATAGCCTCTGTGGTAGGTTGCGACAGTGAATCTGCGAGGGAAGCGACCCGTGAATGGTTATCGAAGCAGGCAACCTCTATAGCGCCGGGTTCAAAGCCGATATCACCAAATAACAATTCTCCCAAGGGGCGAGTACCCAACTTACCCAGTCTCTGCTGTTGCTCCAGCAGCTTTGCCGGGATCAGGGTGCGGCCAAAGACCCAGGGAGTCCCGTCCAGGCAGAGCAGCACTTCTCTGATCCAGATGGCTTTGTGCTCCTTACCCTGCCATTCCTGAGCTGCGGTGGGCAGCATGGCTTCGCCGAGCAGTTTGACCTCAAAGTGATTGCAGCAACTTTTGAGTCTCTTGGTGAGACTGCCGGTCGCCAGTAGCCAATCATGCAATGGCGCTGCGGGGAGTTGTTGTAATTGCTCTGGCGAAAACCACTGAATTGATTCACCATAAGGAAAGCTTAAACTGGTCACACTCATCGGATACCCGGTACAATATTACAACTCGGGAGTCTATCACGCTTGCCCACAAGCAGATAGATCGCAAGGGGCGTCTGCACAAGTCACGGGAGCTGGAAACTCAATATGAAACGCATTTTGACACTGTTGTTTTTTATGCTGGCCGGCATGTTGCAGCCTGTGATGGCGGCCGATGAAAAGCCTGCCGAAGATACCTATGCCTATTATGGCTTTGAACCTGAAATAGTGACCAACTATATCTCCAACCGCAAGAAGTTGGGGTTTGTACGCATCAGTGTTGAGCTGATGGTGAAAGATCCCCAGGACTTGGTAGCCTTGCAACACCATGATCCCCTGCTGCGAGCCGCGATAGTGGAGATTCTCGGTAATCAACCCGAGGACAGGGTCAAGTCGCTTACCGGCAGAGAAGAGATCCGCCGTGAATGTTACGACACAGTCAATCGTTTGCTGGAGCAGGAAACCGGTCGGGCACTGGTGGTGAATCTGCTGTTTACCAAGTACCTGTATGACTGAGGTAACAAAGCGTCGGCTCAACGCTCCGAAAGGCAAGGCCTGGGCCGAGGTAAAGAAAAAGCCGCAAAAGACGACTCAAAAAGCCGGCAAAACCTTGGTTAAAACGGGCGGAAAAGCCAAGAACAAGGGCTTGCACCCGCGCAACCTGCACCGCCAGGGCTATGACTTTGCTGCTCTGGCCGCCAGTTACCCTGCGCTCGCGCCTCACCTTATCACCACAGACTATGGCCAGGTTTCGATTCCCTTTGCCGAACCGCAAGCTGTCTTGGCCCTCAATGCCGCCCTATTGCAGCACCATTACCATATCCAGGACTGGCAGTTGCCTGAGGGCTATCTGTGCCCGCCAATTCCCGGACGAGTAGACTATTTGCACCATATCGCCGATCTGCTGGCCGAAGGCGGTAAAATCCCCCAAGGCCGGCGTATTCGCGGCCTGGATATAGGCACGGGAGCCAATGGCATCTACCCCTTGCTTGGCTCAAGTGTCTACGGCTGGCAGTTTGTCGGCGCCGATATCAACCCTGTGGCGCTGGACAATGTCGCCGGCGTTTTGCAGCACAATCCCAAGCTGACTGGTGCCATTGAACTGCGACTGCAACCCGAACCGGAACAGATATTTCATGGTCTTTTGCAGGCGGGGGAGTGTTTTGACTTCAGCCTCTGTAATCCGCCGTTTCATGCCTCGGCCGCCGATGCCCGCAGTGGCAGCGAACGCAAGCAGCGCAATCTGGCGGCAAGTCGCGGCGAGCAACATCAGCGTCAGGAGCATAAACTGAACTTTGGCGGCTGTCAGGCCGAGCTTTGGTGCGATGGCGGCGAGTTGGGCTTCTTACTGAGGATGATTCACGAAAGTCGCGAATATGGTGGACAAGTGCTGTGGTTTTCTTCCTTGGTGTCCAAGAGTGACAACCTCAAACCCTGTCAACAGGCGTTAACGCGGCTTGGCGCCAAAGAGGTCAAGATATTGGAGATGCAACAGGGCAATAAGCAAACCCGGGTGTTAGCCTGGAGTTTCTTCGATGCAGCCGCCAGACTTCAGTGGTGGAAGTTCAAGGCTTGAGGCCCGCCAAAGGCAGACCTCAAATTGGATTGAAAATCCGATCTACTCCGGACTCCACAGCAACCGGCCGCAATCGGTGAGATCGTAACCACCGAGCAGAGCGGCCATCTGCCGGGTGTGGCTACCGCCGAGCATCTTGAACAGCTGCTGTAATTGACGGCGGAAATAGATCCCCTGCGGCATGACAAAGTCGAAGGACTCTGTCACCAAGGGCACAAAGCTCAAGCCACTTTCCATGGCGACCGCCTGACAACCAAAGCCGATATCGGCATCACCCCGGGCAATATACCCGGCCAACTCCCTTTCACTGAAGGCGGTGAGTACTGAGTTGAGCTGCTCAAGCTTGGCACCCTGCTTCAACAGCCAATGTTCCAGATGTTGCTGGCTGCCGGCACCGCCCTGGCGGGTGACCCAGCGCCAGGAGAGTTGCAACACCTTGCTCTCTTCCTGACACCTGTGGTGCATATCCGGCCGCACTATCAACCCCTGCTGGCGGTTATAGCCGTGAACCATGATCCATTGCTGGTGGTTGGGATACCCCTTCAGCAACGCCGTATGACGAATATTACGCTCTTCCAAACTGCCCCAATGTAAGGTACAGACATCGGCATAGCCCTTGGACAAGAGCTCCAGCCCCAGGCGGGAACCTGTAGCGCTGTAGCTAATAAGTTCTCGACTGCCAACCTGGGCCATCAGCCTGGCCACCTGCATCGATAACAAGGGGTCATCACTGCCGGTGATCAGCAAGCGATCGGTCAACATGCCACTGTGGCAGGAGTCCATGATCCAACGGTCGATTAGTATCTTTGGAAACAGCCACTTACCTGTGATTTTGGTCGCCGGTAGCATACGCTCATTGGCCATGGCATAGACCTTTTTTTCATTGAGGTCCAGATACTCGGCCACCTGCTTGGCGCTCATATAGACAAGTTCACTGGGCTCCGTCATCACTTCTCCTTGGTATCTTGGGTATCAGCGTGGATTGCTGGCATCAAACTCAATATTATCGGCGCCATTGTACACCAGGAAATGGCGTCCCTTGGCACGGGCGACCATGGTGATCCCCAGCTTCTGCGCCAATTCCAGGCCCATCTGGGTAACACCGCTGCGGGACAAAAGCACAGGGATCCCCATCTTGGCAACCTTGATAACCATCTCGGAAGTAAGCCGTCCCGTGGTGTAGAAAATCTTGTTGTCGCCTCTGTCCTGCTCCAGCCACATCTCCCCGGCCAGAGTATCCACCGCATTGTGGCGGCCAACATCTTCGACAAAGGACTTTATCTTATCCGCTTCACACAGACCACAGCCGTGAACAGCACCGGCATTCTTGTAAGTCTGATTGTATTCACTGATGTTTTTCAACAGGGAGTAGAGCATGCTCTGCTTCAGTTTCGGCTGCGGCAGGACTATGTCGCCCAACCCTTCCATAAAGCCGCCGAATACCGTGCCCTGGCCGCAGCCTGTGGTGACCGTCTTGTCGGCCAGTTTGGCATCCAGATCCTCAGTCTGCTCCCGGGTGATCACGGCCGCGGAAGCCACATCCCAGTCAACAATCACAGATTCCAGTTGCGAAACATCATTAATAAAACCTTGATTCTTAAGGTAACCCAGTGCCAGAGCCTCGGCTCTTGCGCCCAAGGTCATCAGGGTGACTATTGGTCGCCAGTTGAGGTAAACCGTCAGCGGCCTTTCACAGGCGACATACTTCTCCTGCAGTTGGCCATTTTCATCGACCGCAGTTACGGCAATGGTCAAAGGTACCTGGGTATTGGTCTTGATCAATTGGGGTTTGGCACGGGTCATTATTAAACCTTCATAGAGAGCATGGGCCACAGCATAGCAATATTTATACCGTCACAGGGTTCAGGCTGCAAAATGCGTGATCCGCAGCAAGCGTCGACAATACCCAGGTCATGAATGTCCCAAACCAGATTACATATTGGACAAAATGTCCTACTTTTAGCCTTAAATAGATGATCAAGTTCAAACTTATTTCTCATATGGCAACTGGCACTAAAATTGCAATGTCATAGAGGTCTTACTTATGCCCGAAAATAATCCCATCGGGAGGGAGAGTCAGTATGCAACATTCCGAAAGCGTATGGCCCATGTACGTTTCACTGAAAAAAGTGGAGAAACAGGTCGGTCGTTGGACATCCATCAGCTGGGAGCTGGACCAAATCGTGCCCGCCACTCATGAGGCGCCGCCCGGATCCAAGCTGGTTCTACTGGAGTTATTTCGTGATGAGCGTGCCAGTTACCGCCTTAATCTGGATATGGACAATCCCATGCTTTACATCGTCTGTGACGAAGATGTCGAGGGCAACTGGATCCCGGCCGCCATCTCCGCCGACCAAAATGTCGCAGCCGGCTGTCTCGAAGGGGATACCCCAGTGCTGAACATGCCGATGCCGGAGGCGATTGCCTGCTGGATTGAAGCCTTTATAACCCGTCACGGTGAAGTGGAAATCACCGCCCACAGACGCAAACATGTTAACCGCCGCAAGGAATTGGCCGAAGACAACATTCGGAGGCACTAATGGCCGAAAAGAGTGGATTCCTGAGCCGTTGGGCACTGCGCAAACAACAGGTACTGGACGGTGAAACTCCTGTCGATGAACCGCTGCAAGAAACACCTCCCCAAGCGGAAATTGTGGCAGAGGCAGAGCCGGAAACTCAGGCTGCGCTCGAAACTCTGTCAGAGCCTGAGTCGCAGGAAGAAAAACTGCTGACCGCCGAAGACTTGCCCGACCCCAACGGTATCGAGGTTGGCGGCAGTTTCGCCAGCTTTATGGCCAAAAATGTCGACCCGGCTGTCAAGACCGCTGCACTGCGCACCCTGTGGAAGCAACCTCACTTCAATGAAATCGACGGCTTACTCGAGTACGCACTCGATTACAGCAACCAGCCCAAGCTAACCGCTGAAGCCTCTGCAGAATTGGCCAAGAAAGTTTTCCGTCACGTACTGGAAAAAGAGGAGCCGGAAGAAGCAGAAGAAGCCTTAGCCGAAGCCGATGCTTCCCTAGAAGATGCCGAGGTCGACACGCCACAGTTAGCCGAGCAATCTGCGCCACAGTCGCCGGCGGACAATTTGGACGGGGAAATGACGGCAGAAGCCCAAAATGCCTCAGATACAGTGGCAGAAACTCATAAGCCGGTTGTTTGACGTCAGTTTAACAGCCTTTAATGCCCATAAATTTGGTATGTGAATTGCTGTATTCAGGCTATAGCAAGCTGTAAATCAATAATAAAAGCAGCAAGATAAAGAATACGGCCACCGCCATAAACTGTTCAGGAACGCAAAGTGAACAATAGTGTGAGCAATAATCCCGCCCAGCAAGCGCTGCGGCAGGTGCGTCGTGAGGTCAGCCAGCAGACTCAGATTCTGCAAAACCTGATCCCACCGACCGTAAGTTACACCACAGAGGGGAATGTCCTGGTGATAGGCCCTGAAGATCTGGCCCGGCTGGCGGCAGACAAACTGTCTGCCATGGCCGGCAGAGTGATCTTGGCCAATGAGCCGATCACCAGCCAGGAAGAGGCCCACCTCGAAGCCGTAATGGCTGCCGCCGAAGAGGTTGAGAGCTACTACAACAAGCTGATTGGCATCAAAGGCTTCCTCGGTCAATTCCAGGTGAGTGTCGAACATGACAACGGCGCCGCCGAGCTCAGTGTGGTTGCTCTGCGCAAGCCGCATTTTGACCTGATCCTCGACCTGAGCCGGGAGCCGCAAATTCAGTTGGAAATGCTGCCACCCGGCTATTTCTATGTGGGTCAGGACCCGCAGAAACTGGCCGAAGCCTTGCAAGAGTTGCCCCAGATGATCGGCCAGTTTGACAAGCCGCGCTATGTCAAGGTCAACGCCGATCTCTGTGCCCACAATCGCAACGGCAATAATGGTTGTAACCGCTGTCTCAACTTCTGTCCGGCCGATGCTATCAAGAGCGTGGCCAAGCAGATTGAGATAGACCCTTATCTGTGCCACGGCGCCGGCAGTTGCACCAATGCCTGTCCAACCGGGGCCATTGCCTACGACCAGCCAACCCCTCAGGCGCTGCATTCATACCTGAATAAGTTGATTTCCCGCTTCCGCGAACAGGCACAAACCGCGCCTGTAGTTCTGTTCCACGACATGGGACAGGGCGGCGCCTTGATCAATGACGAGTTGCCGGGCGAGGTTCTTCCTGTGGCACTGGAAGAAGTCACTGTGGCCAGCATGGATCACTGGATGGCTTCTCTGGCTTGGGGCGCACGCCAGGTGTTGATCCTCAACACCAGCGCTACGGCCCCTACCCTGACCCAAATGCTCAAGGGCGAACTGGGATTGGCCAACGCCATTTTGGATGAGATGGGACAGCCTCAAAGGATTCGGGTTATCGACGAAGCCGAGCTTGCCAATCTCTGGCCTATACTGGATGTAAGTCTGGACTGGCCCGTGATAGTACCTGCTGTGCTCTCTGAGGGTAACAAGCGCACCCAGCTGTATGCCGCTATCGATCATCTCAATGAGCAAGCAGCCAATGTCGATACTCAACTGGCCATGGGTAATATCCCCTATGGCCTGGTGAATATCAATGCCGACAAGTGCACCTTGTGTATGTCCTGTGTCGCGACCTGCCCTACCCAGGCATTGACCGACGGTGGCGACACCCCGGCACTTTATTTTGTCGAGCAGGATTGTGTGCAGTGTGGCCTGTGTGAAGCTGCCTGCCCGGAGAAAGTGATCAGCCTGACTCCTCAGGTCAATCTGGATAAGGCTGCACGGCAGCAGCGCCGGATCCTGAAAGAAGAAGCTCCGTTCGAATGTATTCGTTGTGGAGCGCCGTTCGCGACCCAGTCTATGGTGCACCGGATGCTGGATATGGTCGGAAGCCACAGCGCCTTCAGCGCCAACATAGAGCGCTTGAAGATGTGTGGTGATTGCCGGGTGAAGGATATGTTTGAAGACATACTCCAGGATCCGGAAAAGCAACTGAGATAAGAGATCCGCTATGACCGAAACAGTAAGAGAAGTATCAGAAAACGATCAGCTTAGAGCAGATATCTATCAGCTGCTGGCGGCACTGCTAAGGCGCCACCCCAGCCCGGAATTGCTGAGTTTTCTTGGCGACCTCGAAGTCGACGCCAATGACGACAGTGAGATGACCAAGGCCTGGTTGGCGCTTAAGTTGGCGGCCGTCCAGTTCGACAGTAATCAGTTGGAAGATGAGTATTTCAACATCTTCCTCGGTGTGGGCTCAGGGGAAATCCTGCCCTATGGCAGCTGGTTTATGACAGGTTCGCTGATGGACAAGCCCTTGGCTCTGCTGCGTCAGGACCTGATGCAACTGGGCTTCGAGCGCGAAGAAAATGTCAAGGAACCGGAAGATCATGTCGCCGCTCTGTGCGAGGTAATGGGCGTATTGCTGCTGGAGGCGCCGGCTCACCAGCAACTGGCCTTCTACCGCCGCCATATCGGCAGCTGGATCATACGTTTCTTCGATACCCTGTCCCGTTGTCCCTCCGCTGCGTTTTACGCCGTGGTGGCACAACTCGGCCGGGCCTTCTTTGAAACCGAAATCAATGAGTTTGAACAGCTGGTGCTGAGCACGCCTGTGGTGGAAACCCCGGCGGTACAGATCCAGCCCAAAGCCAGCGAGCTGGCCTGAGAATTTGTCCGTGGCAACACGGGCTAAAGCATGCGGGGGAGTTTCCCCCGTCTACCTTCAACACGAGGAGACACTATGAAGAAGCAAGCTTCCGACATGGGTCGTCGTCAACTGCTCAAGGCATTGGCGATCGGCAGTGCGGCAGGCGCGGTTGCGACTGTCAGTGGTCAAGCCTTGGCGGCCAAGCCTGAAGCACCAGAAGTGCCAAAGGGTGAGGGCTACCGTGAGACTGACCATGTGCGCAATTATTACGCCTCACTGCGTAACAAATAACGATAAGGAGAGTATGTGATGCGATTAACCCGCAAAACAGACCAGGCCGCGGTGGCTGCAAAGCCCGCTCTGGGTCTGAATCGTCGTCAGTTCCTTAAGTCTGCCGGTTTGGCTACCGGTGGGATTGCCGCAGCATCTATGCTGGGCGCAGGAATGATGCGTAAAGCCGAAGCCAAAGATATTCCTCACGATGCCCCAACCGAAGTGAAGCGTACTATCTGCTCTCACTGTTCAGTAGGTTGTGGTATTTACGCCGAAGTGCAAAACGGTGTTTGGACCGGGCAGGAACCTGCCGTGGACCATCCATTCAACCGCGGTGGTCACTGTGCCAAGGGCGCGTCACTGCGTGAGCACGGCCATGGTGAGAAACGTCTCAAGTATCCAATGAAACTCGAAGGCGGTAAGTGGAAACGTCTCAGCTGGGAGCAGGCTATCAATGAAGTCGGCGACAAGATGCTGAAGATCCGCGAAGAATCCGGCCCTGACTCTGTGTACTTCATGGGTAGTGCCAAGTTCTCCAACGAACAGTCTTACCTGTACCGCAAACTCGCAGCCATGTGGGGCACCAACAACGTCGACCACTCGGCGCGTATTTGTCACTCTACCACTGTAGCCGGTGTGGCCAACACCTGGGGCTATGGTGCGCAAACCAACTCCTTCAACGATATGCACAATGCCAAGTGCATGCTGTTTATCGGCTCCAACCCCAGTGAAGCTCACCCTGTGGCAATGCAACACATTCTGGTAGGTAAAGAGCGCGGTGCCAAAGTCATAGTGGTTGATCCACGTTTCACCCGTACTGCAGCTAAGTCTGACGAGTACGTGCATATCCGTCCCGGTACCGACATTCCTTTCATCTACGGTCTGCTGTGGCATATCTTCGAAAACGGCTGGGAAGATCAGAGCTTTATCGATCAGCGTGTGTACGGCATGGAACGTATCCGCGAAGAGGTGAAGAAGTACAACCCTGCCGAGGTTGAGCATGTTGCCGGTGTCGGTGAAGCTCAAATGCGTCGCGTCGCCAAGATGATGGCCGAGCACAAGCCCGGCACTATCGTTTGGTGTATGGGTGGTACTCAGCACCACGTGGGTAACGCCAATACCCGTGCTTACTGTATCCTGCAGTTGGCCCTGGGTAACATGGGTGTTTCCGGTGGTGGTACCAACATCTTCCGTGGTCACGACAACGTACAGGGCGCCACTGACTTTGGTCTGCTGTTCGATAACCTACCTGGCTACTATGGTCTGACTTCCGGCGCCTGGGCGCATTGGTGCAATGTGTGGGATCTGGATCCTGCCTGGGTCAACAGCCGTTTCGATCAGGGCGAGTATCTGGGCCAGAAGCCACAGACTTCAGCCGGTATCCCTTGTTCCCGCTGGCACGACGGTGTGCTGGAAGACAAGAACAAGATTGCCCAGAAAGACAATATCCGTCTGGCCTTCTTCTGGGGTCAGTCAGTCAACACCGAAACCCGTGGCCGTGAGGTGCGTGAAGCACTGAACAAGATGGACACTGTGGTAGTCGTTGACCCATTCCCAACCATGGCCGGTGTTATGCACCAGCGTAAAGATGGCGTCTACCTGCTGCCGGCAGCGACTCAGTTCGAAACCTATGGTTCTGTGTCAGCTTCCAACCGTTCACTGCAGTGGCGTTCTCAGGTCATCGACCCTCTGTTCGAGTCGCTGCCTGACCATGTGATCATGTACAAGTTGGCCAAAAAGTGGGGCGTTGAGAAAGAGTTCTGTAAGCACATCAAGGTCAACGGTGAAGAGCCGTTGGTTGAAGATGTCACCCGCGAGTTCAACCGCGGTATGTGGACCATAGGTTACACAGGTCAGAGCCCTGAGCGTCTGAAGATGCACCAAGAAAACTGGGGTACCTTCGACTTCGATACCCTCGAAGCACCCGGCGGCCCGGCCAAGGGCGAAACTTATGGTCTGCCATGGCCATGTTGGGGCACACCTGAGATGAAGCATCCAGGTACTCAAATCCTCTATCGTACCGACCGTGAAGTCCGCAACGGCGGTGGTAACTTCCGTGCCCGTTACGGTGTTGAGCACAATGGCAACAACATACTTGCCGAAGGTTCCTTCTCCAAAGGCAGTGAGATTCAGGACGGTTACCCTGAGTTCACCGACAAGATGCTCAAGCAGCTGGGTTGGTGGGATGACCTGACCGAAGAAGAGAAGAAACACGCCGAAGGCAAAAACTGGAAAACCGATATTTCCGGTGGTATTCAGCGTGTGGCCATAGCTCACGGCTGTATCCCTTATGGTAACGCCAAGGCTCGTTGTATCGTATGGAACTTCCCGGACGACATTCCGTTGCACCGTGAACCTCTATACACGCCTCGTCGTGACCTGGTCGCCAAGTACCCCACCTACGAAGACCGTATGGTGGCGCGTCTGCCGACCCTGTACAAGTCAATTCAGGACAAGGACTTCTCCAAAGACTTCCCGCTGGCACTGACCTCTGGTCGTCTGGTGGAATATGAAGGCGGTGGTGAAGAAACCCGTTCCAACCCTTGGTTGGCCGAGTTGCAGCAGGAGATGTTTATCGAGATCAGCCCAGGAGATGCTGCCGACCGCGGTCTACGCGATGGCGACGATGTTTGGGTACACAGCCCAGAAGGCGCCAAGATCAAGGTCAAGGCCATGGTAACGCCACGGGTGATCAACGGTGAATGTTTCATGCCGTACCACTTCGCCGGTATCTTCGAAGGCGAGAGCCTGGTGAAGAATTATCCGGAAGGTACAGTTCCTTACGTTCAGGGTGAATCGGCCAACACGGTTCTGACTTATGGCTATGATGTGGTGACACAGATGCAGGAAACCAAATCCAGCCTGTGCCAGATCACCAAAGCCTAACCGTACTTGATGAGGAGATAAGCCATTATGGCAGTCATGAAATTCTTATGTGACACCAAGCGCTGCATCGAGTGTAACGGTTGCGTCACAGCCTGTAAAAACGAAAACGACTCCGCGCTCGAGTGGGGTATCCAGCGTCGCCGCGTGGTAACCATCAATGATGGCCAGCCCGGTGAAGCGTCCATTTCAGTTGCCTGTATGCATTGTACCGACGCGCCTTGTATGGCCGTGTGTCCTGCAGACTGCTTCTACCGCACTGACGATGGCATAGTGCTGCACAACAAAGATACCTGTATCGGTTGTGGTTACTGCTTCTATGCCTGTCCTTTCGGGGCGCCTCAGTTCCCGAAAAAGACCGCCTTCGGCAGTCGCGGCA
Source organism: Shewanella chilikensis (assembly GCF_037953065.1). Classification (NCBI taxonomy): domain Bacteria; kingdom Pseudomonadati; phylum Pseudomonadota; class Gammaproteobacteria; order Alteromonadales; family Shewanellaceae; genus Shewanella; species Shewanella chilikensis. The sequence goes on from NZ_CP149966.1 coordinate 4,513,215, forward strand.
AGATGGATAAATGTACATTCTGTGCCGGTGGTCCAGAGGAAAACTTCTCTGAAGCCGAGCGCAAGAAGTACGGTGCCAACCGTATCGCCGAAGGTAAGCTGCCTATGTGTGCCGAGCTTTGCTCCACCAAGGCGCTGCTGGCCGGTGACGCGGAAGTGGTATCCAACATCTATCGTGAGCGGATGGCCGCCCGGGGTAACCCTGATGTAATTTGGGGCTACAATCCCAAGACCGGTGAGATCAACTGAGACAGAGCGAGGGTGGGCTAAGGCCCACCCTGACGAGGAGTGACTATGTTAATCAAATCACTGCGCAGTCTGTTCGCTCTGCTGGTATTGGTTGCCGGGCTGGGGTTTGCTTCCACAGCCATGGCCGCCGATGAACAGTCGAGCCAGCAACAGGCGCAAACCAGTGAGGCCGATCTTTGGCGCGCGGTAAAATCCGGTGAATCCGGCTATACCACAGCTAAAGGCGTTGAAACCGGCGTGCTGATCAACGTGGCCGGCAATCAGGGCAAGGAGCTGCGCAATCAGTACCTGACACCCGTTATGGCAATAGCCGTAGTCGGCGTGTTTGGGGCGTTCGTGCTCTTTTACCTGGTGAATGGCCCATCCAAGCTGCATCACGGCTTTTCCGGTAAGTTGGTGTTCCGCTGGAGTAAGGCAGACCTGATTATCCACTGGGTAGTGGCGATCAGCTGTCTTATCCTGATCTTCACCGGGCTCAACATCATGTTGGGCAAGCATGTGCTGCAACCCTATGTCAGTGGCGATATTTGGGCAGCACTGATCTATGGCTCCAAGACGATCCACGACTGGGTCGGGCCACTGTTTATCGTCTCCTGGGCGGTACTGGTGGTGAAATGGATGCCGGATCAGCTGTTCAAGAGCTATGACCTCAAGTGGTTCATGCTGGTGGGAGGCTACATCAACTTCGGCCCCTTCAAGGGTAAGCACCCGGATTCGGGTTTTGCCAACGCCGGTGAGAAGATGTGGTTCTGGACCCTGGCCATTTTCGGTCTTTTTATCAGCATTTCCGGCATCATGATGGTGTTGCCCAACCTGGATTTGCCCCGCGAAGCCTCGATGGCGGCGCTGTTGGTGCATGGTATCAGTGCAATTCTGATCATCGCCTTCACCATAGTGCATATCTGGATGGCGACCGTACTGTCCGAGGGCGGTATGGAGTGTATGAAGTCCGGTTACTGTGATGAAAACTGGGCGATGCAGCACCACAATGTCTGGTACGACGAAATCAAGGCCAACGGTACGCTCAAATATCGAGAGAATTGAGCCCCTGAGCTGATTTAAGACTGCAAACACCCCGGCCTGCCGGGGTGTTTTTTTATGATCTGTTTTTTAACATTATTTACTTCAGAATCCACACTCTCCTGATACTTTCGCTATTTTCCTTTTATTGAAAGTTTGAAGCAGTTAACGCTTTGAACAGCCGCTCCCATGGGGCTTACATTCAAACTGTCCCAGATCAAAACCCATACTCTTGCAAAGCCTTATATTGCCCATGCTTAAAGAAGGACTCCATTCATATATAACGGATTTTTTACCTTTTTTGTACATAAGCGCAGCTTGAGTTGTTAATAGGCTGGAGTGCACAAAAAAGAGTCGAGTCACCCGCAGTGCGGGGGAAAATTATCAGGAGCGAAGATGAAAGACCAGAAGCCAGATCTGAACCGCAGATCCCTGCTGAAGGCTATCACCATAGGCAGTGCCGCGGGTGCCGCGATTGCTGCAACAGGGGTGAGCGCCGCTCAGGCCAATGAGCCTGTTGAAGCGAAGTCCGCGACAAAGGGCTATCACGAAACAGCGCATATCCGCAGCTATTACAACAGCCTGCGTAGCTAATCCAGGAGATCTCAAGCGATGAAGTTAACTCGCACATCCAATGTCGCCCCTAAGGCCGACAAACCCAAACTGGGGATCAGCCGTCGTCAGTTTATGAAAAATGCCGGTATTACTGCCGGCGGTATTGCTGCCGCCTCTATGCTGGGTACCGGCATGATACGTCGTGCCGAAGCCAAAGATGTACCTCATGATGCGCCTATCGAAGTCAAACGCACTATTTGTAGTGCCTGTGCCGTAGGTTGTGGTTTGTATGCCGAAGTACAAAACGGTGTTTGGACTGGTCAGGAGCCTGCCTTCGATCACCCGTTCAACGCCGGTGGTCACTGTGCCAAAGGTGCTGCACTGCGCGAGCACGGCCATGGTGAGAAGCGTCTCAAGTATCCAATGAAGCTTGAAGGCGGTAAGTGGAAGCGTATCAGCTGGGATCAGGCCATCAACGAAGTTGGTGACAAGATGCTGAAGATCCGCCAGGAATCGGGTCCGGATTCTGTTTACTTTATGGGTAGTGCAAAGTTCTCCAACGAAGGCTGCTACATGTATCGTAAGCTGGCCGCCATGTGGGGTACCAACAACGTCGACCACTCTGCCCGTATTTGTCACTCTACCACTGTAGCCGGTGTGGCCAACACCTGGGGCTATGGTGCGCAAACCAACTCTTTCAACGACATTCAGAATGCCCGCGCCATCTTCTTCATTGGTGCCAACCCTGCAGAAGCACACCCTGTTTCCATGCAGCACATTCTGATCGCCAAAGAGAAGAACAATGCCAAGCTGATCGTGGTTGATCCACGCTTCTCCCGCACCGCGGCTCATGCCGATCTGCATTGCTCTATCCGTCCGGGTACCGACATTCCATTTATCTACGGTATGTTGTGGCATATCTTCGAAAACGGCTGGGAAGACAAGACCTTCATCAAAGAACGTGTGTTCGAGATGGAAACCATCCGTGCAGAAGCCAAGAAGTTCCCACCTAAAGAAGTGGCCAACATCACTGGCTGTAGCGAAGAATACCTGTACCAGGCCGCCAAGATGATGGCCGATAACCGTCCAGGCACTGTAGTTTGGTGTATGGGTGGTACCCAGCACCACGTAGGTAATGCCAACACCCGTGCTTACTGTATCCTGCAGCTGGCTCTGGGTAACATGGGTGTTTCCGGTGGTGGTACCAACATTTTCCGTGGTCACGATAACGTACAGGGCGCTACCGACCTGGGTCTGCTGTTCGATAACCTGCCAGGTTACTACGGCCTGACCACTGCGGCATGGCAACACTGGACCCACGTATGGGATCTGGATATGGAGTGGATGAAGAGCCGCTTCGACCAGGGTACTTACCTGGGCCGCGAACCTATGACGACTCCGGGTATTCCTTGTTCCCGTTGGCACGACGGTGTGTTGGAAGACAAGCAGAAGCTGGCACAGAAAGACAACGTGCGTTTGGCCTTCTTCTGGGGTCAGTCTGTCAACACTGAAACCCGTCAGCGCGACGTGCGTGATGCACTGGACAAGATGGATACAGTCGTTGTTGTTGACCCATTCCCAACTATGGCCGGTGTTATGCACCGTCGTAAAGATGGCGTCTACCTGCTGCCTGCCGCGACTCAGTTTGAAACCCGTGGTTCCATCTCCAACTCAGGCCGTTCTATCCAATGGCGTGAGCAGGTTATTGAGCCGTTGTTTGAGTCCAAGACAGATATTGAAATCATGTATCGTCTGGCACAGAAACTGGGCTTCGCCGAGCAGTACACCAAGCGTATCAAGAAAGAAAATGGTCTGCCTCTGATTGAAGACATCACCCGCGAAATCAACCGCGGTATGTGGACTATCGGTATGTCCGGCCAGAGCCCTGAGCGTATTAAGGCTCACACCATGAACTGGGGCACTTTCTCCAACAAAACTTTGGAAGCCGAAGGTGGCCCATGCAAGGGCGAAACCTATGGTCTGCCTTGGCCATGTTGGGGTACACCTGAGATGAAGCACCCAGGTACCCAGATCCTCTATAACACAAGCAAGCACGTCAAAGACGGTGGCGGTAACTTCCGTGCCCGTTACGGTGTGGAATATCAAGGCAAGAACCTGCTGGCCGAAGGCTCCTTCTCCAAAGGTGCTGAAATCCAGGACGGTTATCCTGAGTTCTCCGACAAGCTGCTCAAGCAATTGGGCTGGTGGGACGAGCTGACTGCTGAAGAGAAAGCCGAAGCCGAAGGCAAGAACTGGAAGACCGACCTTTCCGGCGGTATTGTCCGGGTTGCCGTCAAGCACGGTTGTATCCCATTCGGTAACGCCAAGGCCCGTTGTATCGTGTGGACCTTCCCTGATCAGGTGCCAGTACACCGCGAGCCGCTGTACACAGCCCGTCGCGATCTGGTAGCCAAGTATCCAACCTACGATGATATGCAAGTACATCGTCTACCGACTCTGTACAAGTCTATCCAGGAGAAAGATGTCAGTGGCAAGTACCCACTGGTACTGACTTCCGGTCGTCTGGTGGAATACGAGGGTGGTGGTGAAGAATCACGTGCCAACCCATGGCTGGCAGAGCTGCAGCAGGAGATGTTCGTTGAGATCAACCCTGGTGACGCTGCCGACCGCGGTATCCGTGACGGTGAGAAGGTATGGCTGGAAGGCGCCGAAGGCGGCCGCATTCTGGTTCAAGCCATGGTGACCCCAAGGGTTAAACCTGGTGTGACCTGGATGCCTTACCACTTTGCCGGGATCATGCACGGCGAGAGCCTGGAGCCCAACTATCCGGAAGGCACAGTGCCTTACGTATTGGGCGAATCCTGTAACACTGCGCTGACCTATGGTTATGACCCAGTGACTCAGATGCAGGAAACCAAGGCGTCGCTTTGTCAGATCGTCAAAGCATAAGTGCAGCTTAAGCGAGGAGAATTGCCACTATGGCTACAATGAAATTTCTGTGTGATACCAAGCGCTGCATTGAATGTAATGGCTGTGTCACCGCTTGTAAAAACGAAAACGACTCCGCTCTCGAGTGGGGTATCCAACGTCGCCGCGTGGTGACCATCAAGGATGGTCAGCCCGGCGAGGCCTCTATCTCTGTGGCTTGTATGCATTGCAGCGACGCGCCTTGTATGGCCGTATGTCCTGCCAACTGCTTCTACCGCACCGAAGACGGCATAGTGCTGCACAACAAAGATACTTGTATCGGTTGTGGTTACTGTCTCTATGCTTGTCCATTCGGCGCACCTCAGTTCCCGAAATCAGGTGCCTTCGGCTCCCGCGGCAAGATGGACAAATGTACCTTCTGTGCCGGTGGTCCAGAAGAAAACCATTCGGACGCCGAGCGTCAGAAATACGGTGCCAACCGTATTGCGGAAGGCAAGTTGCCTATGTGCGCCGAGCTCTGTGCAACCAAGGCCCTGCTGGCCGGTGATGCGGAAGTGGTTTCCGGCATCTACCGTGAGCGTGTGGCTTATCGCGGTGCCGAAAACGGCGCCTGGAAGTAACAGACGGCACGAATATCCGGCCCGGCTTAGCTGGGCCGGTGAGAGAGGTTAATATGAACAAATGGTTCAAACACATAGGCTTGGCTATTGCGCTCATGTTCAGCGCCATATGCTTCGCCAATGGTGCTGATGCACCAGTGGAACCACAAGCGAGCGATGCCCAGATCTGGGCTCAGCTCAAGGATGGGGCAACGGGTTATACGACATCCGACAGTCAGTTCCACAACCAGCCGATCAACACCTATGATCTGCGGGTACTGGAACTGCGCAGCGACTGGCTGGCTCCCGGGTTGATGCTGGCCCTGTTCGGTATGATCATCATCTTTGCCCTGTTTATCATGGTTAACGGTATTTCCAAACTGCACCATGGTTTCTCCGGCAAGATGGTACATCGCTGGTCCAAGTTTGATGTGAGCATTCACTGGCTGGGGGCGATTCCCTGCTTACTGCTGATCCTCACCGGCTTGGTGCTGCTGGCAGGGCGTTTCTTCTTCCAGCCGTATCTGGGTGAAGGCTTCTGGGCTTCTCTGGTGAATGGCGCCAAGCAAGTGCACGACGTGATGGCGATTCCCTTCATGTTCGGTTGGGCGCTGATGACGCTGTTGTGGGCCAAGAACCAGTTGCCCAAGATGTATGACGTCAAGTGGTTCATGGTAGTGGGTGGTTACATCAACTTCGGGCCTTTCAAGGGCAAACACCCTGATGCCGGCTTTGCCAACGCCGGTGAGAAGATGTGGTTCTGGGCCTTTGCTTTCTTTGGGCTGATCATCTCTGCTTCAGGCATGCTGCTGTTGTTCCCCAACCTGTTTGAACCCAGCCGTACCCTGAGCCTGATAGCTCTGATATTGCACTCAATCAGTGCCATCATCATCTGTGCCTTCTCCATAGTGCATATCTTCATGGCGACTGTTATGTCTGAGGGTGGTATGGAGTGTATGATTTCCGGTTACTGTGATGAAAACTGGGCAACTCAACACCACAACCTGTGGTATGACGAGATCAAGGCCAACGGTACTCTGAAATACAGAGACTAAGGTCAGCACTCACTCTACTGAAAAGCCGTGTCAACAGACACGGCTTTTTTATCAAAAATGAAAAATATCAAGGTGATTTTTTTATATTCTGTACTTATGCCAGCTAAAGAGAAATATAAAGTTACTTTGTTGGCTTAAATCTTTAATTAACTGTTTTTTAAGATTAATTTATTTTAATCCAGCGCTTATTTTCCCAGCGGCAAACAGCGAAAAGTAACATAATTACACAACAATACAAAAAAGTGATTAACCGATATCCCCTTCAGACGCAAAAAATACACCCAAAACAAAACAAAAAGCTTTAAAGATAATTGCTTGAAAGCAATTTCGCTGTTTGTGGAAAATTGATTATTTAATCACCCACATGTAAAATACTTCTACAAACGTAACAAACTTACACAAACTCCCTTCACTCAATCAGATACCATCATGATCAATAATACTCGAACCAGCATGCTATCCATGCTGCCGTCTTTGCTGTCCAGTGTGCTACTGATAGTGATCGGCATCTTTGCTTATCGTGCATTTTTTCAACTCAATGACGTCAGTGAACGTCTGGTGAACAACAACAATCTGACCGAAACTTTCGCCGGGATCCGCGAAGAGTTCTATCAACTGCGACTGGCTTCCCTGGTGCACAACACTCAAGGGGTACGCATGCATCAGGATAAGGTGCATGACCTGATAGCCCGACTGAGCCAATTTGACACTGCCTTTATGAACGATGCCGGCGCGCGAATTGCCATCCTCAAACCAGGGATCGACAGATACACCCGCCTCTACTTCGATGAGTTGGCATTGGCCGAGCGAACCGACACAGAGCCGGTCCTGACGCCGATAAGGCGAGATCTGGGCCCTGAAGTAAGTGCCGAGATCAATCAACTGGTGGCGCAGATAACCAAGCGTAACCAGGAATTAGGTGAAATGACGGTTTCCGAGGTAGATAATGCCGAAGCCATTTTGCTCGGACTTATCCTGTTTGCCATAGTGACCTCCCTGCTGATGGCACTCTTAATGAGCCGCCATCTGGTGGCTATTGTCAGCCGGATCCAGCAATCTGTCGCCAGACTGGCGGTAGGGGATCTGACCCATAAGATAGGGATCCAGGGCAAGAATGAACTCTGCACTCTGGCGGCCGATCTGGATCAGCTCAGTGACAGATTACAAGCCATGATCCGCGAAATTGCCCAAGCTTCTGAACATATGGCGCAACAGGTCGGTGAGCTCAATGTGCAGTCTGAGTCCAACTCGGCCGCGTTGCAGGCCCACGCCTTGGAAACTGACCAGGTCGTCACTGCAGTTGAAGAAATGAGCGCTACCGCCCAAGGGGTTGCCAACGATGCTGCTTCAGCAGCGCAGTTGACCGATAAGGCCAGAGCTCAAGGAGATGAATCTCGTCAGGCGGTCGAACAGGCTTCCAACAATGTGATGGCGCTGGTCAGCGAGGTCGACTGTGCCTCCCAGACCATAGCCGAGATGGATGAGAGCACCCGCAGAATAGCCGGCGTACTGGACGTAATAGGTGAGATTGCCGAGCAAACCAACCTGTTGGCACTGAATGCGGCCATTGAAGCGGCCCGTGCTGGTGAACAAGGGCGCGGCTTTGCCGTAGTGGCCGATGAAGTCAGGGCATTGGCAGCACGCACCCAGGCCAGTACTTCAGAGATCAACAATATGTTGGAGCAGCTGCGTCAAGGCGCCGATTCTGCAGTCAATGCCATGAATCGTACCCGCCAAAGCTGTCAGGCAACGGCCGATACCACGACACTGGTGGCCGAAAGTCTGCAGGGGCTGACCGAGCATGTGTTTGATATCAATGGCCTCAGCACTCAGATAGCTACGGCCGCCGAAGAGCAGAGTTCTGTTTCTGAAGAGATTACCCGCAACCTCAGCGTTATTCGCGAAATGGTTGAGGAGCTGAATCAGAGCGGTAAAGCGACACTCGGCAGCACAGCGGCGCTGGCAGCCGCCAAAGATCAGCTCACCAGCGTGGTCAGACAGTTTAAGCTCAACTGAATATAAGGGGTCTAAGGACCCCTTTTTGTTGCCTGATGTAAAGACACCCCTCGAAAGGTTGATTTTTCATACGTTAATGCTAAAACATGATCTGCTTAACAAAACATCACTTCCGATACTGATAGGTATTGTTATCTTCTAGCCAGTTCACGTTTTGACTACTCCACAGGAGGTAGTCTACAAACAGCTGGCAGTACCTTGGAAATAATCTAACTGATTGTGGTATCTAAGGATTAGCAAAACTAACAGGAAGCCTTATGTCGTCAATTATCCAAACTCTCGATCGCAAACTGGTCACCCCATACCAAGCCAATATCACAGTACCCAACTGGATGCTGGGGGCTATGGAGCGGGTGATGCAGTACTATGTTGATAAGAACCTGAGGCTGGACACTATTTCTGCGGATGTGATGCCGGCACCGGTAGAGGGCAAGAAATACATGCTCTATGCCCATATCCCTTTCTGTCACACGCTTTGCTCTTACTGTACCTTCCATCGTTTCCTGTTCAAGGAAGACAAGGCCCGCGCTTATTTTGTGGCGCTACGTAAAGAGATGGATATGGTCAAGCAGTTGGGCTATGACTTCGAGTCCATGTACATAGGCGGCGGCACTACGACTGTGCTGGAAGATGAACTGGCGCGCACTATCGAGTATGCCAAGACCCTGTTCCCTTCCATCAAGGAAGTCTCCTGTGAATCGGACCCTCAGCACCTGGACAGCCCTGGTTTTAAACAACTCAAGGGCTTGGTTGACCGCATGTCCATCGGGGTGCAGAGCTTTAATGATGACATCCTCAAGATGACAGACAGGTTGGAAAAGTTCGGTACCGGCCAGCAGACATTCGACAAGATCATGGCCGCCAAAGAGCTGTTTCCTATTATCAATGTCGATCTGATCTTCGGTTTCCGCGGTCAGACAGACGAAGTGATCCAGCATGACTTGGATATGGCTTCCAGACTGGATCCACGCCAGATCACCACTTATCCCCTGATGATCACCCACCAGACCCGCAAGAGCGTCAAAGGGAAACTGGCTGCGCCGCAGGCCGATATGGCCAACCAGTACCGGATGATCCTCAATACCCTCAATGGCCAGTACAACCAGTTGTCGGCCTGGGCCTTTGGTAAGGCCAACGATGAGGGCTTTGACGAGTACGTTATCGACTACGACGAATATCTGGGTGTGGGTTCAGGCTCATTCAGTTTCCTCAACGATACCCTGCATGTGAATACTTTCTCGCTGCGCAAGTATCAGGAGCGGATCGCCAGCGGCAAAATGGGTGTTGAGCAGCAAAAGCAGTACAGCAAGAAAGATGTGATGCAGTATCGTTTCCTGCTGGGGATGTTCTCTGGCCGTCTATCACGCAAGTATTTCCGCGATACCTTTGGCGTTAATCTGGACACGGCGCTGTTCAAAGAGATGAGCTCAATGAAGCTGATTGGCGCCATCAAGAATGACCCTAAAAATCCGGATGAGCTGATCATTACCGATAACGGCAAGATGATGGGTCTGCTGATGATGAAAGAGTTTTACTCCGGTATGGATAATGTCCGGGCGCAGCTGCGTAAACCGCTGAAGCCTTGTGATATGTAAGCTTTGACTCAATCAATGATAAAAAATCCGCCACAGAGCGTAATGCCGATCAGTTAAGACAGATCGCTTGACGATCTCACTGAAAGGATCAAAATCCGATGACCCCATGTCATCGGATTTTTTTATGCAACTTTCAGAAGCTTTGGCGCGTACTCATATCAATCGTCTTACCGAATTCACCTGTCTGGCCGATGTGCTTGAGCCTGAGTTAATTCAGTCGTGCCTTGATTCACATGGTGTTGCCAGTTTAAGGCGACGTAAGTTACCTATGGATGCCATGATTTGGGCGGTGATTGGTATGGCTCTGTTCAGAGGCGAGTCCGTCCGTTCACTCATCAATAAGCTTGATATCGTCTTACCTCAAGAGGTGGATTACGTTGCTCGCAGTGCTGTCACGCAAGCGCGCAAACGGCTGGGCTCTGATGTTGTTCGGGATGTGTTTAAGCGAAGTGCCAAGACCTGGCATGAAAGAGCAGAGCATCCTCATTGGTGTGGGCTTAACCTCTATGGGGTCGATGGTGTCGTGTGGCGAACACCTGATAGCGAGCAAAACAATCAGGCCTTTGCCAAAACTGCCAACGCTTCTGGTGATGCAGCCTATCCGCAAATTCGCATGGTTTGCATGATGGAGCTAAGCAGCCACTTGGTATTGAACAGTGCCTTTGATTCTGTTGCTGTCAGTGAAATGAATTTAGCCGCCGAATTGATATCAAGCATCCCCAATAACAGCCTGACGCTGTTTGACAGAGGCTTTTATTCGTTGGGACTTTTGCACGCCTGGCAACAGGCTCAACCTAACAGTCACTGGCTGCTGCCGTTGAAGAAAGGGACACAATATGAAGTGGTACGCTCTTTAGGAAAACACGACCAACTGGTGCGGTTAACCACCACGCCTCAAGCCAGAAAGAAGTGGCCTATGCTGCCTGACAATATTGAAGCTCGCTTACTGACGAAGACGATAAAAGGTAAGTCGGTTTCCATTTTGACGTCATTAACGGACCCATTGCGTTATCCGGGGGCAGAGATAGCGGATTTATATGCCCATCGATGGGAGATAGAAGTGGGCTATCGGGAGATGAAGCAGCATCTTCTGGAGAGTCGCTTTACGTTACGCAGTCAATTGCCAGAGCTGGTTATCCAAGAATTGTGGGGAGTACTGTTGGCCTATAACCTCATCAGATACAAGATGGTGTTGATGGCTAAAAGCTTACCGTCGTTACATCCGAACCAATTAAGCTTTAGAGATGCATCGAGTTATATCATTTTTAAACTGACTCAGCTGTCATCTCAAACGCCTGGGAATGTCCCGAGAGATGTCTTGGACATAGTGCGTAATGCGAGGCAGTTCAAGCTTGATGGGAAACGGGATAGAGCCTATCCACGTGCGTTAAAAATGAGTAAAAACAAGTATCCCATTAAGCCTAAGAAAAATGCCGTTCACACTAAGTGAACGGCATTACCACAGAGCGGATTTTTTATTGCGCCATTACGCTTCTGCCGACGGCTAGCCGCCTTGACTGCGATTGCCGGGATAACGGGGGCAGTCGTCAGTAATCTGCAGCCAGGCGGGTTTGTCGGCGCAGTAGATATGATATCTGGGTGCCACCCTGTCTGGGTCATCCAAAGAAGCAATACTCAAGCTGATAAATTCGGGATGGTCGAGACTGCGATAACTCAGGCTGGTGCCACAATTCGGACAAAAGCCGCGGCAGATCTTGGCCGAAGAGGCATATTCCCGCACGGCTTCCCCCTGCCAAGTGAGTTGCTCCAGCCTGAAGTCCATCCAACTGCCCACCACAGCCCCTGTGCTCTTACGGCATTGACTGCAGTAACAGTGGTCGGCATCGAACGGTTCACCCTCGAGCCGATAACGTATGGCGCCGCACAGGCAGCCTCCCTGTAACTCATTCTGCTGCTTCATCGCTCGACTCCTGGATAGCTTATTGTCAGGGCCTATCTGGCGCGATAGACGGGATAAGCCTGGTAAGCCTTGTCATAGTAAGGGCTGCGCTCGTAGAACCAACGCAGTCTGGCCTTGGCATCGGCGGCAAAAGCCGGGTCTTTGAGCGCCTGGTCAAATTCAGCCTGGAGCGCTTTGGAGTTGGCCAGCATCTGTTGTGCCAAAGGTTCAACCGCGTAGTCCTCAATATATTCGGTGCGGGTGAATATGGTGTTGAACAGACCCCACTGCAGCAGTGAGTCGGGCGATTGCGGCTCCAGCAGTATCATCGCCAGATCGCCAAGCGGCTGCTCAGTGCTTATTTTGACGGTACCGACGGGTAAGGTGAGTTCAACCTTTTCCAGTTTGGCTTTGGCACTGACTCTTTGGCGGCCTTCATAGTCACTGGCGGCGAACTGGGGTTCGCTGAGGCGATACTGTTGCAGCTTCAGTGTTTGAGGTTGTTCCAGGCGGCTCATACGAATGCCGTGCAGCGATAGCTTGGCAATCGCCTCTTGCCACTGAGGCGGAATATAGTAAGCGGCCGGGCGACTGACCCTAATATCTGCCTCTGTGTTGCCTATTACCGGCAGGTTGGGATAAAGCTTAGGCTCACCAGTCCAGCGCACCACTTGTTTGCCCGAAACAGAGCTCTGTTCCAGTTGATAGTCTATGCCTTTGAAATCCCAGCCCTGCGGCTGCTTTTGTGACTTCCAGGTCAGGGTCACCAGTCGTGGATAGCGGTACTTATCTTTCTCTATCGCCGCGCGCAACTTGGTCGCTTTGGCGCCCACCGTCTTGAGGGTTTGCTCCAGCATCACATAAGTGCCCAGTACCCGTTGCCGGAACGGTTTGAGGCTGTGATTTTCAATCAATATTGTCGGCAGGTGTCTGGCATCGCCATAGCCGTTGGAGTAGCGGGCCGAAGCATTCCACAGTGACATGCCCTTGCTCAAATCGGTATTGTCCAAGGCGAAGACCAAGGGCCCCGGGATATGACCTGCCTGGGTCAGAGCCTGTTCTATCGCCGGGCGATATTCCTGTTGTAGCCAGTTGTAGCCGGCGGGACTCAGCCCCTGAGACAGGTTGTAACCAAAGGTCACATCATATTGGTAGTCGATACCGTCGGTGACATGCACATCGATATACAGCTGCGGCTGCCAGTCGTTGATGGCGGTCAGCATGTGTTGCATCTCTATGCTATCGGCCTTGGCGTAGTCACGATTGAGGTTGATGTTTTGGCTGGTGGTTCGCCAGCCCATGTTCAGCGGGCCGCGTTGGTTAACCCGGTTGCTTTGGCTGGAGCGCTCGTGCGCATCGACACTGAAAATCGGCACAAACAGCAGGTTGACCTGTTCCAACAGCTCGGCCTTGTCGCCGACTATGATATCCCGCAATAACATCATGCCGGCATCTTTGCCATCAATTTCACCCGAGTGGATCCCGGCTTGCACCAGAACATTGGGCTTGTGGTTGCGTCTCAGCTGTGCCGGGGTGGCGGCACCTTCGGCGCTGGCCACTATCATCCAGATATCCCGGCCTTGGGGGCTCTTGCCCAGGCTCACCTTGTTAAGCTTGTTGCTCTGGGTCATCAGCCTATCCAGCCAGGCAAAGGTTTGCTGATAACTTGGGCTTTCAATACCGCCGGATTGCTCAAACGGCGTGGCCCAGCTGTCGTCGGCTGGGCGCATTAAGGCCTCGCTGGCACCACTCCAGGGTTTGAGCGGCGGCAAAATGGCATCATTGATGTAGGTGTTGGCTTGGGTGGCTGGTTCGGCAAGTGCGGCGCCGGGTAACGTCGCGACAGCGAGCCAGAGCAGGGACAGCATGCGCATGAAAGGCTCCGGGTACAGGATAATTGTTATTGTTGAAGCGCTCTATCTTTCACCAATTTACTCAGCCCTGCAAGTCACCCGGAGTGACTCTCCCTTTCTGTTGTGGTTATAACAATGAAAGCAAACTGCACCTCCCTAAATTTTGTTTCGTCAAAGTAATGTCAAAAAATGGCATGCAATAGCAGTAATTTACATATTTGCAGTCCAGTCTGAATAAATATCCAATCTCGCTTCTTTAGTTATTTCCTGTGTTGTAATTTCTTAACTGAGAAAATTAAAAAAGAATCTTATATTTATACCAGCATTTATTAGCGGCTGGATAAATAACTTATATAAGTAAAGTAGTGATTTAATGTGGCAGCCATTTAAATTATCAATAGCGTTTTTGGCGTTCACATTAATAAGTTCTGATAAAGTCATTTAATTCTTGGAGAACAGTATTGATGAGAGGCTTATCCAATATATTGATAGTTTCGGCAGTGGCTTTACCCCTGGGGTGCGCTTCTGCGGCAGAGGTGATTACCCTGGATGGTCAGTCACTCAAAATAGAGCAGCTACTGCAGCTGAAAGATAAACAAGTACAGGTGGCTCTGAGCAAAGAAGCGCAAAAGACAATTCATGCCAGTCATGAACTCCTGATAGATTCTGCCCGTCAAGGCACGCCGGTCTACGGACTCACCGTTGGGGTAGGCAAGAACAAGGACACCCCGGTATTCGGCAAAGACGGTTCTTTGAGTGCCGAAGCCCGCAAACTATCGGAAGATTTTAACCGTAACATGCTGTTTACCCACTCGGCGGCCAGCGGCCAACCCATAGCGCCGGAAACCGTGAAAATGGCGATGATGATTCGTTTGAATCAGATAGCCACGGGACATGTTGGTGTACAGCCGGACGTGGCCGGCATCTACCAGGAGTTTATCAACGAAGACATTATTCCCGTTGTGCCGGAAGATGGCTCTGTGGGACTGAGTGATATTCTGCTGGCCTCACACATAGGTGCCGCCATGATGGGCGAGTGGGATGTGTTCTACAAAGGTCAGCGGATGTCTGCCGCCAAAGCGATGAAACAAGCCGGCATCAAGCCGTTGGTACCTTTCGGTAAGGATTCACTCTCGATTCTGTCCAATAATGCTCTGGCAACGGCACAGGTAGTCAATGCTATTGGTGATGCCCGCCAGATCATCCAATTCTCTCCGAGACTCATTGCTGCAGCCCTTGAAGGGATCAACGGCAATATCAGCCCTCTGTTGCCTCATACCCTGGCGGCCAGACCTATGCCTAATGTCGAGAAAGTAGGTCAAGAGATTTTGGCCAATCTGGAGGGTGGATATCTATTCCAGCGCGACGAAAAGCGGCCGTTGCAGGATGCGCTATCCTATCGCGGTGCTCACTGGCCTGTGGCCCATGCCATGTCGCAGCTGCAACAGTTGGAAACCTTGGTGAATATTCAGATCAACAGCTCTGATGATAATCCTACGGTTTACATCAATGCCAAACCCGGACGTTACGCCGATACCCCACAAGTGGCACAGTATTTTACCCAAGGGCCGGTATCAGGAGCAGTTAACTCCTCTGCCAACTTCGATACTATCCAATTGGCGTCCCAGACCGAGGCCTTTATCAATGCCATGGCGCAGTTGGGCAAATACTCCAGCAACCGCCAGATCAAGTTGATTGACCCTTACTTCACAGGTTTACCAAGAGCCCTAGTCGACCCTGATGATGCCAATGGGCAAGCTTTCTATACTTTACAAAATGGTTTCACCGCCCTGTTTGTCGAAATAGCCCATGCGGCCAACCCCGTGTCCTTCTATGGTATAGCCAACCAAGGCGGCATTGAGGATAACTTCAGCAACTACTTCCAGGCCGGCAAGAATCTCAGCAAGGTGGTGGATGGTGTGGCACGCATCTATGGCTTTGAGCTGATGCAGGTGGCCCAGGCGATGGACCTGCAGAAGAAAGTTAACCACAGGCAGTTGTCACCCCAGAATGAGCAACTGTTAAAGGCGCTGCGCAAACAGGTGGCTTACTACGACAAGGACAGGTTGTTTACCCCAGATGTCGAGGCCTCGACGCAATTCCTGATGAAGTTCTAAGAAAACCAAGCCCCGGTAGGATTGACCTCCGGGGCTCGTATATTGAGAGAACCGGAAATAGCCTTTGCTCAATGGGTTTTTGAGCACTGAATTTCAGATGTCTTGGATTCAGACATAATGAGCCACCTTGGTGGTGGAATACTCATGGGGACCTGATGCGGACTGCTGCTAGGCAGTTTAACCAATACGAGAAGATGTTTAGCGTTCTTGAGGCCATAGCAGTCGCCTTAGAGTCAAGCGTACGCTATATCCAACTTGCTGCTTGTTTTGGCACCATAGAACAATCGATGTCAAAATAACGTCAAAATAACCGACGAATTTACATAGAGTTACATTTTTGTAGCCTAGCCTATATATCTGTTTCAACTATCTTTGTTCACTTCATAGCCTAGGTTATTTTAGCTTTGATTCTTGTTCTTGAGGAGTAATCGCATGAGTACAGTATTGAACAAGACTGCACTCACAGAAGCAGAGAGCAGTTTAAAGCAAGTGCTGCAAACCGTCGGTCCTTTGATTGCCGCGCAGGGATTCCAGGGATTTTGGTTTCAAGGGCTACCAAGCAACGCCAGGGAGTATTTGGAACACCCGGGAAATCAAGGCCTATTCGCCCCCGTGTGGCTACGCCGGCCAATCGCGTCATTGGCGTCCTCCTGTCGGATAGCAACCCTGCAACAGTACTATCTGGAACACTATGCCCGCAGCGACAATAATTTCGCCGAGTCTTTAAGCGCCGATAAAGCCTGGTGTTACCGCTGGCAAGAGGATGACCCGGTAAAAATCCTGTTCGCCAAACATGGTTATGACACTGTTCTGAGCTTCCCCGTGCCCAGCTATGCCAACCCGACTTGGTTTGGTCGTTTCACACTACTGGCGTCGGGCCATCCCAAACCGGCCACTGAACGCTTACAGCAAACCTTGATCTTGGCCCAAAGCCTGCTGTTTGAACATGACAGACAGAGATTCAACCCGTTTCTGCAAAGCAGGATCTTCAAGGCCAATGCCAGAAAAGTGCTGCGAATGGCGGCAACCGGACTGCAAAATCATGAGATCTCTGATCGACTGCACATTAGTGTCCGTGGGGTTGAATACCATATGGAGTCAATGCGTAAAAAACTGGGTGCCAGCAACAGGGCAAATCTGATCCATCTGGCCCATCAATTTGAGTTGATCTGACATGTTAATACTGCTGGTCGAAGATAATCGTCTGTTGGCAAACAATATCATTCAGTACCTGGCGATAAAGGGCATTGAATGTGACTATGCCGAAACCCTGGCTCAAGCCAATGAACTGCTGAGACAGCAGCATTTCGATGTGGTGGTGCTGGATCTCAACTTGCCCGACGGGGACGGTGTGCGAGCATGTCAGGGCTGGAAGGCCCAGTGTATGACTACTCCGGTGATCATGCTCACCGCCCGCAGTGGTCTGGATGACAGGTTGAGCGGCTTTGATGCCGGCGCCGATGATTATCTGATCAAACCCTTCGCCATGGAGGAGCTGGTGGCCCGCCTAAGAGTCGTGGCTCAGCGCCGTCCGGCACCTCCAAGATTACAACTGGGTGAGCTAGAGATGGACTTTGGCAAACACGAGGCCTATCGCCAAGGGCAGTTGTTGTCCCTGAGCCGCACCGGCTGGCAGATACTGGCCTTACTGGCTCGCCGCAGCCCGGAAACCGTGGAGCGGGAAGAGATAGAGCGTATGCTCTGGCCCGATTGCCCTCCTGACAGCGACAGCTTGCGCAGCCATTTGCATCTGCTGCGGCGGGTGGTGGATAAACCGTTCGACAGCCAGTTAATCCACACTATTCGCGGGGTAGGACTCTGCCTGAGGAGTGACTGAAGATGATGCCCAAGTTCAGCCTCAAGCGCAGCTATCAAATTTATGGGCTTATTTTTCTGGCGGTCACTCTGGCCATCAATAGCATCATTCCCCTTTGCATGATGTGCACCGGCATGTTTTCCATGCATGAAATCACCTTGCATAACGCAGGCCAGGCAGCCGAGGCGGTATTTACCCAAGGCAGTACCGAGCTGGATACCGACAACATCAGTGTGTTTGCCGACTGGCAGCGGGTACCGGATAAGATAAAAGCCATCAATGACTTTCAGCCTCCCACTGCAGAAACGGGTATCCGCTACCAGCATCTTGATGGCCCCTATATCGATGCCTTGAGTGTCCACTACACGGCTTCAGGCCAGCCGCTGTATCTATGGCTGCATTATGATGCCACCCATGATCTTGTTTTTGCGCCCAAGAACATGACCGCCATTTTATTGCTGATAGTGATGACCTTCGGGGTGGTGGCCAGCTTGGCGTTTCATATGCAAAAGCAAGTGATCACCCCGGTGCACAAAATCAGTCAGGCGATCAAGCAACACGACTGGCAAAGCATGAATGGCTTCAGTTTTCCCAAACAAGGCTATGCCGAGCTGCAATCGATAGTGGATGCTCTCAATACTTCGTTGCAGCAATTACAAAAAGCGCAACAGAGGGAGCTCAACTTCCTGCGCTTTGCCAGCCACGAACTGCGTACTCCTGTGGCTATCTGCCAGTCATCCTTTGAGCTGCTCACCCTGCAGTGGGGCAAGCTGACCGGGCCTGTATTGGCCGCCAGCCAGGCGACTGCGCAGATGAAATCCATCATAGAAACTCTGCTTTGGCTCACCAACAAGAGCAGCACTCAGCTGGAGAAACAATCTTTGATGCCGGCTGAATTGCTGCAACAGTTGGCCACCGAGCAGGAACATGCTCAGGGCAAGCAGGGCGTGATTCAGTTGGACTGCGACGATACCCAACTTCAGGCGTTAAAAGAGCCTCTGTCCATCATGCTCAATAATCTGCTGCGTAACGCACTCGAACATGGCACAGGTGAGGTAAAGGTGGAGCAGAGAGGTAAACGTATCAGGGTCAGTAACTCGACCTTACAAGATGGTCTTAGGGGCTTTGGTCTGGGACTTATGTTGGTCAAACGGCTGGCTAAACAGCTGGGCTGGCAATTCAAGGAATATAGATCTCCACAAATGTTTATTGCCGAGATAGAAATTACAGACTAAAGGAAAGTGTGAACTAAGCCCTACATTTATAGATTGGCTATTATTATTTTAAAAAGAGATGGCTTTGGCTGTCTCTTTTTAATTTATTTGACGGAATTTTCACTTAATTTATGTTCTCTTATCACCTACTTCCTTAAACCACATAGTTTATTTTTTTAAGGATTGTAATCGACCAAGATCACAGCAGTTATTGGTAACAATTAATTATTATTTTCTCGTCTAATTCATGTGTTTAAATTTTTCAATTGCTTGGCATTGTATTTGTCTGAGGAAATATTATGAACTCAAAATGGTTGTTGAGTGGAGTGGCACTGGCTATGGCATTTTCTGCCAATGTGCAGGCCGATGTGACCAAAACCAGCCTGGATCTTGGTTATAAATTTTATACCAGTGATACCGAAGATGATAACCCTGGCGTCTTTAACCAGCCCTTTCTCAAGCTGAATCATTTGGGTTTGGCCGATTGGGGTAGTTATTTCGCTAATATCAAGCTGGAGAATCCGGGGGAAGTCGCAGAAAACCAGAAGAATGAAGATGGTAAAACCACTCTAAAGGCATTGGCAATCATAGAGCACAAACTGGGTGAAAGCAGCTTTAACTTTTGGGCCCAGAACTTTATCTCTGCCAGTGAGACTCTGGTCGAAGACAACCTTTATCTGGGGGTTACGCACAACAGTAAGTTTGGCAATTTGGCACTGAACTATGGGGTTGGCTTCAACTATACCTTTGGTCATTTCTCACCAACAGATGAGAACTTCAATGACATTTCAGGTTACGCCCTGGTGCTCAACGCCAAATACCCGCTGAGTTTTGCCGGATTGAAGCATAACTTATCCGTCAACTACGAAGCGCAGATAGACAGGGACGAAGAGCACCAAAAGCTGTTTAGTTACGACAGCTATGGGCACCAGATCATTCTGGGATGGCAGACCCACTTTACCGATGCCTTCTACGGCAAATTGCACCTGACTCAGTACGATAGCTGGGGCGCACAGTACAACGACGGTATCGAGTATGGGTTGGCTTTCGGATACCAGTTTTAACAATGGAGCCAGGCTCCCTTTTTTAATCGACAGGAACTGAATATGCAGTTGAACAAATCCGTTTTGGGCGTGGCCGTATCCACTGCCGTGGTGATTACCGGCTGTCAGGTGACCCATGAGATCATCAAGAGTCAGGGGACTGCCCAGGGCAAGCATGGTGAGATCCAGGTTGAAACCAGCATTCAGGATGGCCGTATTGTGGCTATCGACGTGCTGAAGCAAAAAGAAAACCCTGTGTTGGCCGCAGCCGCGTTCAAGGATGTGAAGCAAGCCATCATAGATAACAACTCTGTAGATGTTGACGGGGTTACCGGTGCAACCGTGACCTCGGATGCTCTCAAGAAAGCCGTAGCCGCCAGTATTGAAGCTGCCGGGGTGACCCTGGTAGCTGCAAGTGCCACTGCCAAGCATAATGAAGCTTTGACACCAGCCGAATACACCTATGACGTGGTCGTGATAGGTTCAGGCGGTGCCGGTTTCAGTGCTGGTCTGGAGGCCATGGAAGCCGGTGCTTCTGCCGTTATCATTGAAAAAATGCCCATCATAGGTGGTAACTCGCTGATCTCCGGCGCCGAAATGAACGTAGCCGGTAGCTGGGTACAGAAAAACATGGAGATTACCGACTCCAAAGAGCTATTTATCCAGGACACACTCAAAGGGGGCGACTTCAAGGGTGACCCCGAGATGGTCAAGGTGATGGTGGACAATGCTGTCGATGCCGCCGAGTGGCTGCGTGACTATGTTAAGGTTGAGTTCTATCCCAACCAGTTGTTCCAGTTTGGTGGTCACAGCGTCAAGCGTGCCCTGATCCCCAAAGGCCACACAGGCGCCGAAGTGATCGGCAAATTTGCCAAGAAAGCCGAAGAAGTCGGTCTGCCTATTCACACCAACACTACCGCCGACCGTCTGCTGATGGACAACAACGGCCGTGTGGTCGGTGTTGAGGCGACCAAAAACGGCAAGAAGATCACTTATCATGCCAAGCGCGGTGTTGTCGTCGCTACCGGTGGTTTCTCTGCCAACGTAGCCATGCGCAAGCAATACAACCCAGAGCTGGATGAGCGTTACGGTACAACAGGTATTTCAGGTGGTACAGGTGACGGTATTGTCATGGGTGAAAAGATCCATGCCGATACCCGCAACCTGGGCTATATCCAAACCTACCCTATCTGTAACCCAGAGACTGGCGCCATTGCCCTGATCGCCGACTCCCGTTTCTTTGGCGCGATTCTGGTCAACCAAAACGGTGAGCGCTTTGTGGAAGAGCTGGAACGTCGCGACGTGATCTCCCATGCGATTCTGGAACAACCCGGTCGTTACACCTATGTGTTGTGGAACAAAGACATCGACGATGTGGCCGGTACCATTGGTATGCACCAGGGTGAATACAAAGACTTCACCAGCCGTGGTCTGATGTATGAAGTGGACAGCATCGAGGAAGCCGCCAAGGTATTCAACATTCCGCTGGAAAACCTCAAGAAGACCATCAAGGATGTGAACCACTATGCGAAAACCGGTAAGGATGAAGCCTTCAACCACAGAGCCGGGTTGGTGGACTTGAGCAAGGGCCCATACTGGATCCTGAAAGCCACGCCATCAGTACACCACACCATGGGTGGTCTGGTAACAGATACCAAGACCCACGTGCTGAATGAACAAGGCAAGGTAATCCCAGGTCTGTTTGCCGCCGGTGAAGTAACAGGTTTGACTCACGGTACCAACCGCCTGGGTGGCAACGCCTATACAGACATCATTGTCTTTGGCCGTATCGCCGGTCAGCAGGCTGCCGCCAACTAAGCCGCCAAACAACTCATCTATCTCCCCAGAACTCAAAACGGCCCGTAAGGGCCGTTTTTTTATCGCGATTCCTTCATTGAAGGCGATAGCAACAAACATTCACTTCCATCACACCGTATTCAATTGGCCTGCGCCAATTGCTTCAAATGTTGATACAAGGGCTCGCTGAAGCTTTGCTCGTAGGTGAGTCGTAACTGCTGCCTGCCGGCATCGAAATCAAAGGCGCGGTAGATATCCACTTCAATGAGTTGGCCACCTTGGATCAAATATGCACTGGGCAAAACCTTGTCGGCCAGCTCTGGATTGTCCAGTAGCTCAGTGAGCTGCAACAAAGGTGCGCCGCTTGGGCTTTGGAGCAGCTGCCACTCATAGCTTTCAGGACCATAGCCAAAGTTCAGCGTAAAACGCTGCTCACCATCCAGGGTAATCTCATCCTCTGTTGCTATAGGCCAGAAGAGGGCTATCAGCGCCCTGGAGTCGAGAGCTTCGGCGTTGGCAACCGGCATCTCCCAAGCAACAAACTCCTCATTGCGACACATCACATCGGCTTGCTGCGCTGTCCAGATGCGGTAAACCTGTCCAGGCCATTCGAGCTTGGCCAACTGCAGGGCAGCCGGGGTAGCTGCCAGCAAGCTTTGCCAGTCTTCATCGCTGGTCTGGTACTTGTCCACCTGCATAGTGATTGGCACCTGAGTACCATCATAAAAAGTATGCAGTTGATTGCCTTCGATAACCGGCGCACTTGGGCGATAGCCTTGATCCTTGCGTTCGGCATTTATCCAGCGCTCCATTTGGGTATTCCAGCACTCGTTGGCGACCTCATCTCCCGGAGTGATATCCTGAGCCAAGACCTTGCCTTGGTTGACACTACCGATCAAAAATTTTGAAAGGTCACCATATTGCAGGGAGAAAAACTCCGGCGCGCCAGTCAGCCCCAGATCCAACAGATGAACTTGCTCATCATCTTCCATCAAGCCATTAAGCACTATCACCCAGTCATTGTCGTTCATGGTTTTATCATCAAGAGGTTCCAGATAACCCAGGGCCACCATGGCGTTGTTTACCTTGTTACGCACCTCTTGAGGATCTGTGGCCAGGAATGTCGCCGCTGTCTGACCACTGGCGGCAATCAAGTGTCGCAACTCATTCAGGGTCATAGCCAGAGTCTGTTCGGCCGCCAGAATTGCCTCTTGATTGCCTTCACCGAGAAGCTTTTCTATCTGAGCTGCAGTCAAAGCGTGAATATGTTGCAGTAGCCAAAATGCCTCGGCAAAGGTCGGCGTAGCTGTGACCTCGGCTGGGAGCTGGTAGGGGTTCTCGCCTTCAGAGGCAAACAACAGAGAATATAACTGCCTGAGTTCCTGAAGCAGGGAATCGCGCCGGGCATCACTAATGCCCACCTGCAGCATCTGCTGGAAACGACTGAATTCCAAATGGGTCACCAGGTTGATGGCGCCTGTATGCTGGTTCTGGGCAAAAAGCACCAGACTGCCATCATCTGCGGTCCGGGCAGCGACACTCTGCTTATTGTGCTGCCGTTTGACTGAGGAATTGTCACTAACCTGCGCTATCCAGCTGGCCAGCAGATAATAGTTGGCCGTAGGATCATCGCTGCGCCAATCAAGCTGATACTTGCCGTCGCTGTCGGTTGTTGTTGTGGGCTCATCGGCATCACAAGACAAGTTACGATTGAGATCGGCGCAGACATCGGCACCAGGTACAGCCCCCAAATAACTGACCTGCCCCAGAACACTGATATCCTTGGTCACAGGTGGTTGGTTGTCATCTGAGTCGGAATTACCGCAGGCGGAGAGCAGCGTGGCGCTAAGGAGTACTGCGAGATACTTTGGTTTAACCATTTGATCGTCCGTGATTAATTAAATTTGAAGATGCATTTTCCTTAGCCTTTGGGGTGATCACAACCCCCCGAAAGCACTAAGTCTTTGCGAGTCCATTGAATAGACTAAATCCCTTTTATGACAAGAGCAGGAATTGGCCAATAAAAACGGCTCCATTGAGGAGCCGCTTAAGTGACATCTGTTGTTATCAGGCTTTGGGGCCTGCGGCCTTGATGGCATCAGACACCTGATACTTGGCGAAGTTGCTCTGGAAGGATTCGGCCAGCTGTTTGGCATACTTGGCGTATTCTTCCTTGTCAGCCCAAGTGTTGACCGGATTGAGCAGCGCGCTGTCGACGCCGGGAATAGCAACCGGGACATCCAGGTTCAATTGCTCGATATGTTCGGTCGGCACTTCTTTGAGTTCACCACTGACGATGGCATCCACTATGGCGCGGGTGACGGGAATATCGAAACGTTTGCCCACGCCGTAAGGGCCACCAGTCCAACCTGTATTCACCAGGTAAACCTGGCTGCCGAAGGCTTGAATACGCTTCATCAGCAGCTCGGCGTAAACCCCGGCAGGACGAGGGAAGAAGGGAGCACCGAAACAGGTGGAGAAGGTTGACTGAATCGCGGCGGTTGAACCCACTTCGGTGGAACCCACCTTGGCGGTATAACCTGAGAGGAAGTGATAAGCCGCCTGTTCCTTACTGAGTTTGGCTACCGGGGGCAGGACGCCGGAAACGTCACAGGTGAGGAACACAACGGCGTGTGGCTCGTTGCCACGGTTGTCTTCCTTGCGCTGGGCTATGTGCTCCAGCGGGTAAGCGGCGCGGGTGTTCTCGGTCAGGCTGGCATCCTTATAGTCGGGCACGCGCTGCGCGTCCAGTACCACGTTTTCCAGCACAGTGCCGAAGCGAATCGCATCCCAGATCACCGGCTCATTTTTCTGGCTGAGGTCGATACACTTGGCATAGCAGCCACCTTCAATATTGAAGACGCCACCTTCGGCCCAGCCGTGCTCGTCATCACCGATAAGGAAACGCTTGGGATCGGCAGACAGTGTGGTCTTGCCTGTACCTGAAAGACCAAAGAAGAGAGTTGTGTCACCGTCTTTGCCGACGTTGGCCGAGCAGTGCATCGGCAGTACATCTTTAGCCGGCAGCAGGAAGTTTTGTACCGAAAACATGGATTTTTTCATTTCACCGGCATAGCGCATACCGGCCAGCAATACCTTACGTTCGGCGAAGTTGATGATCACTGTACCGTCCGAGTTAGTGCCATCGCGCTCGGGTGAGCAAACAAAGCCTGGCGCGTTGATGATCTGCCACTCGGGTTTGTGGCTCTGGTTATAGTGCTCAGGTACGATAAACAGATTACGGGCAAACAATTGGTGCCAGGCGTATTCAGTTGTAACTCTGATAGGCAAATAGTGATCAGCATCGGCGCCGACTTCCAGTTCAGAGACAAATACTTGCTTGTCGGCCAGATAGGCTTCGACTTGCTCCCACAGTGCGGCAAACTTCTGAGGTTCAAACGCCTGGTTGACCGCGCCCCACTCGATATCTGCCTCGGTACCCGGCTCCTTGACAATAAAACGATCCGCGGGTGAACGGCCTGTGCGCTCGCCGGTCTGGGCCACCAGGGCGCCGTTGGCTGTCAGAGTGCCCTCGCCGCGCAGAATAGCCTGCTCGACCAGTTGGGCACTGTTGAGGTTGAGTTGAATGCGGTTTGCTTCTGCCGCCATAAGTAAGGTCTCCATCTATTATGAGGTCTGGTAAAGTCCCGGTCTGCTGTCGGGTTGGCGCGATTGTAACTTAAGCCGCGGCTAAAGTGTGAGCATGTTCTGAAAAATGACAAAAAAAAGAGAGCGATCACTCGCTCTCTTAAAAACAACTGAATATCACCCCATTATTGGGGAGTATTCGGTGTCTGACTGTTGGCAAAAATGGCTTCAATATCGATGGCATCGAAGCGGTAGTGACTGTTGCAATATTCACAGCCCATCTCCACCAGCCCCTTCTCCTGAATGATAGCGTCTATCTCTTCCTTCGCCAGGGTGCGGATGGCTGCAGCGCTGCGCTCACGGGAACAGGTACACTTGAAGCTGACACTCACAGGATCGAACAGTCGCACCTGCTCTTGATGGTAGAGGCGGTGCAGGACTTCGGTGGCTGGTAGGTTGAATAACTCTTCGGCCTTAATCGTCGCGGTCAGCTGAGTCAGGTGTTCAAACTCGGTATTTTCACTCAGCTCACTCGGCAATACTTGCAGCAACATACCAGCGGCATGTTCACCATTGGCAAATAACCAGATACCTGTAGGCAATTGCTCGGATTGGGCAAAGTAGCTCTCCAGACATTCGGCGATGCTGGGCTTATCCAGCGCCACGACGCCCTGGTAACGCTCGCCTTCAGTCGGGGTCAGGGTGATGACCATATAACCTTGGCCAAAGAGCTGATCCAGTGTTGCATCTGTGGCAATCTCACCCTGCCAGCGAGCAACACCCCTTAATTCCTGACGGTTATTACCGTTGATCACCGCCAGTGACACCGGACCACCCTGCCCCTGAAGCTGTACACTGATATCACCTTCAAATTTCAGTGTTGCCGTCAGCAGCGAAGTCGCCGCCAGCAATTCACCCAGCAGGACCTTAAGGCGCTCCGGGTAATCGTGGGTGCTAATTATCTGGCGATAGCTGTCACCAAGCTGGGCCAGTTCACCCCTTACATCAGCGTTATCAAACAGATAGCGATGGAGAGTATCTTGGTTCATTGGGTTTCTCACAGTTAATTCAGGTCTCGCGGAAGCGAATGATTTGCCGCCGCTGTTTCTTATCCGGCTTGGTATCGGGCGCCGGATTATGCAGTATGTTGAGCCTTCTGGCTTCAGCATTGCTTTCCCGTTTTTGTATACTCTGCGGCGTTTCTTCGTACAGGCTCTGGGCGATAGCCGCTCCCTGACGGACACCGGAAACTTTTTTTATGACGATCTCTTTTTCGTCATATCCCTGGCGTAACCTAATGCGCGCACCGACTTCTGCCAGCTTGCTGGATTTGGCTCTTTGACCGTTGTAATGTACTTTACCGCCGTTGATCATCTCTTTGGCCAGGGCGCGGGTCTTGTAAAAGCGCGCCGCCCAGAGCCATTTATCGAGCCGGACCGCCTCGGCGCTGTCATTACTATTGGCCATGGATACTCCTGTCATAATTGAAAAAGGGGATGAGCTCACAACTCGGGGATAAACCCCTTGTCCAAGCCGCCAATACAGGGTTAAACAGTGGAGCGCTTCACACCCTTTCCAGGCGCGCAAAGGTAGCATAATCGTACAATTTTCGCCAACCAACCCCCTGTTATGGTCTTGTTGCAAACAAGAGTGTGGGTTAGCATGGCGAAGGTTTCATTCACTATTATAATCAGAACAGAGACCTGATTAGAGGGTCCGGAAAATATGGATTTATTGGATAAGATTATCGCCAAGACGGGCAGCATACCGCAAAAACCCGCCAGCACTGCCGTGTTTTGGCTATTGTTGCTATTGGTTCTGTATTTGACGGCACAGATTAGTTGGAAACTAATCCCGACAGGAAAACCGACTGCCAACTGGACACCAACCCCGGTGTCAGGTCCCCAATCACAGAATGTCGACATCAGCGGTATCAATGGTTTGGCGCTGTTCGGCAAGAAAAACGCCAGCAGCACCAAGCCTAAAGAAGTTGCAACTGAAATGATCACAGATGCCCCCAAAACGTCACTGTCGATTCTGTTAACCGGGGTGGTGGCGTCCAGCGCCGAGCAGAAAGGCCTGGCGATTATCGAATCTCAAGGCAGTCAGGAAACCTACAGCCTGGGCGATAAGATCAAGGGCACCTCGGCATCGCTGAAAGAGGTGTATGCCGACCGTATCATTATTACCAATGCCGGTCGTTACGAGACTCTGATGCTCGACGGCCTGCAATATACTACTCAATCTCAAGCCAATGCTCAGTTGCAGCAAGCCCGCAGCGGTGGTGACGTGACCAAGGTTGACCGTCGTGATGCCGACATTGGCCGCGAGTTGGTGGCTTCCCGCGATGAGTTGCTGGCCGATCCCAGCAAAATTACCGATTACCTGGCAATTTCACCGGTTCAAAAAGATGGTGAAGTGCAAGGGTACAGACTCAATCCGGGCAAAGATGCCGGGTTATTCAAGGATGCCGGGTTCCAGCCCAATGACCTGGCAAAATCCATCAATGGTTATGATTTAACTGATATGAGTCAGGCGCTGGAGGTGATGGGCCAGTTGCCGGAGCTGACCGAAGTCTCTGTGATGGTAGAGCGCGAGGGTCAGTTGGTTGAAATCATGTTTAGTTTGCCGCAATAAAGCAGGTTTAGAGGAAAGCACAATAATGAACAATAAACGGATTCGAACCAAGCTTATCGCTGGTCTGGTAGCTACCGCGGCCTTGCTGACCCAGCCAAGCGCTTGGTCTGAGCAATATGCGGCAAACTTTAAAGGCACCGATATTCAGGAGTTTATCAACATAGTTGGTAAAAACCTCAACAAGACCATCATTGTCGATCCCACTATTCGCGGCAAAATAAACGTCCGCAGCTATGACATGCTCAATGATGAGCAGTATTACCAATTTTTCCTCAACGTGCTGCAGGTCTACGGTTATGCCGTGGTCGAGCTGGAAAACAATGTTATCAAGGTAATTAAAGACAAAGACGCCAAAACCTCTTCCATTCGGGTTGCCGATGACAATACCCCGGGACTTGGCGATGAGATGGTGACCCGCATAGTGGCGCTGTACAACACAGAAGCCAAACAGCTGGCGCCTTTGCTGCGTCAGCTCAATGACAACGCCGGTGGCGGCAACGTAGTCAACTATGATCCTTCCAATGTGTTGATGATCACCGGCCGCGCCAATGTGGTCAATAAGCTGGTGGAGATTGTGCGCCGGGTAGACAAGCAGGGTGACACCGAAGTTCAGGTAGTACCCTTGGAATACGCCTCTGCCGGTGAGATGGTGCGGATCATAGATACCCTCTACCGCGCCAGTGCCAACCAGGCACAGCTACCGGGCCAAGCACCCAAGGTGGTGGCCGATGAACGGATCAACGCCGTGGTGGTCAGTGGCGATGAACGCAGCCGTCAACGGGTAGTGGAGCTTATTCATCGCCTCGATGCCGAGCAGGCCAGCACAGGCAATACCAAGGTGCGCTATTTACGTTATGCCAAGGCCGAAGACCTGGTAGAAGTGCTGACCGGCTTTGCCCAAAAGCTGGAAGCTAAAGATGGTGCAGCACCGGCGCCAGGCAGCGCCGGCGGTAAACGCCGCAATGAAATCAATATCATGGCCCATGAAGACACCAATGCTCTGGTGATCAGCGCCGAGCCGGATCAGATGCGTACCCTGGAGAGCGTGATCAACCAATTGGATATCCGCCGCGCCCAGGTGCTGGTGGAGGCCATCATAGTCGAGGTCGCCGAAGGGGATGATGTGGGCTTCGGCATTCAGTGGGCCACAGAGGCCGGTGGTGGTACTCAGTTCAACAACCTGGGCCCCACCATAGGTGAAATTGGTGCGGGTATCTGGAATGCGCAGGACACCAAAGCCTCCCAGACCTGTACCGGTTCGGGTGACACCATGACCTGTACCCAAAACCCTGACACCAAGGGCGATATCACCCTGTTGGCCCAGGCGCTCGGCAAGGTGAACGGCATGGCCTGGGGTGTGACCATGGGCGACTTTGGCGCTCTGATACAGGCGGTGTCCAGCGATACCAACTCAAACGTATTGGCGACCCCTTCTATTACCACCCTGGACAACCAGGAAGCCTCATTCATCGTCGGTGACGAAGTGCCTATCCTTACTGGCGCGCAGAACTCCAGCAATGGCAACAGCAACCCATTCCAAACCGTTGAACGCAAAGAAGTCGGGGTCAAGCTCAAGGTGGTGCCGCAGATCAACGAAGGCAATGCCGTCAAGCTCACCATTGAGCAGGAAGTCTCCGGCATCAACGGCAAGACCAATGTGGACGTGACCTTTGCCACCCGCCGGCTGACGACTACCGTAATGGCCGACTCGGGCCAAATCGTGGTGCTGGGGGGGCTAATTAATGAAGAGGTACAGGAAAGCGTCCAGAAGGTGCCTTTCCTTGGCGATATCCCGATTTTAGGGCATCTGTTCAAGTCATCCAGCAGCGGCAAGAAGAAAAAGAACCTGATGGTATTTATCAAGCCGACCATCATCCGTGACGGTGTCACCATGGAAGGCATTGCCGGCCGTAAATACAACTACTTCCGTGCCCTGCAGCTGGAACAGCAAGAACGTGGTATCAACCTGATGCCTAGGACTGATGTGCCCATGTTGGAAGAATGGAGCCAGGAAGAGTATCTGCCGCCTGAAGTCAATGAGATCCTCGATCGTTACAAGCAGGGTAAGGGGCTGGATACCAAGATGCGTAAAACAGACTCCACCTTGAAGACGCTGGATGAAAACAAGCAGGGCGAAGAAGATGAGTGAAGTCCAGCCGCCAACAGACGATCTGGCCCAGGTTTCCAGTGAACTGGCGTTGGTCGCCGAGTCCGAGAGTGACGAACTGTTTCATTCAAGCAGTCGTGAGCGACTGCCATTTGCCTTTGCTCACAGATACAACCTGGTGCTCAGCAAGAACCAAGAGGAACAATTAACCCTCTATTACACCCAGGCAACGCCCTTGTCTGTGCTGTTTGAGGTGCGTCGCTATGCCGGCCAGGAACTGCCGCTGCACAAACTGGAAGCCAATGAGTTTGAGCGCTACCTGACTCAGGCCTATCAGAGTAACTCTTCCGAGGCGCAGCAGTTAATGGAAGACATAGGCAATGAGATGGATCTCTTTACCCTGGCAGAAGAGATGCCGCAGACCGAAGATCTGCTGGAAGGGGAAGATGATGCGCCCATCATCAAACTGATCAACGCGCTATTGTCTGAAGCCATCAAAGAGGAAGCTTCGGATATTCATATTGAAACCTATGAAAAGCAGCTGGTGGTGCGTTTCCGGGTTGATGGCGTGCTCAAGGAAGTGCTCAAGCCGAACCGTAAGCTTTCATCACTCCTGGTATCGCGGATCAAGGTCATGGCCCGTTTGGATATCGCTGAAAAGCGGGTGCCGCAGGATGGCCGGATCTCACTGCGTATCGGTGGCCGCGCTGTGGATGTGCGGGTATCGACCATGCCATCGAGCCACGGCGAGCGGGTCGTACTACGTTTACTGGATAAGAACGCCGGCAATCTGGACTTGGCACAGCTGGGAATGAAAGACAGCATTCGCCACCAGTTCGATGAGCTGATCCGTAAACCTCACGGCATTATTTTGGTGACCGGCCCCACGGGATCGGGTAAGAGTACTACCCTCTATGCCGGTCTGACCGAAATCAATCACAACGACATCAACATACTCACAGTTGAAGATCCGATTGAATACGAGCTGGAAGGCATAGGCCAGACCCAGGTCAACACCAAGGTGGACATGACCTTCGCCCGTGGATTGCGGGCCATTCTGCGTCAGGATCCTGATGTGGTGATGATAGGGGAAATCCGTGACCTTGAAACTGCTCAGATTGCGGTGCAGGCCTCACTCACCGGCCACCTGGTGATCTCTACCTTGCACACCAACACGGCTTCCGGTGCCATTACCCGTTTGCAAGACATGGGCGTAGAACCTTTCCTGGTGTCCTCCAGTCTGCTTGGAGTGCTGGCCCAACGCCTGGTGCGGACTCTATGTAACGAATGTAAGGAAGCCCATGCCCCGGATGCCCGCGAACGTGAGCTCTTGGGAATAGGTGATGAAGAAGCGTTGATCTATCGCGCCAAGGGCTGCAAAAGCTGTGGCCATAACGGCTATCGTGGCCGTACCGGGATCCATGAACTGCTGCTGGTGGACGACAATGTCCGCGAACTCATTCACGGCGGCCGTGGCGAACTGGCGATTGAAAAATACATTCGTCAGCACAGCCCCAGCATTCGCCATGATGGCATGGTCAAGGTGCTGGCGGGGATCACTACCCTGGAAGAAGTGCTGCGCGTGACCCGCGAGGAGTAATTCATGGCGGCATTCGAGTATAAGGCGCTCAATCAAGCCGGAAAGCAGGTCAAAGGGGTTATCGAAGCCGATACCGCCAGACTGGCCCGCAGTCAGCTGCGTGAACAGAAGCTGATGCCGCTGGATATCGCCCCGGTCACCGAAAAAGAAGCCAAGGCCAGCAGTGGCAGTTGGTTCGCGCGGCGCAAGAAGATCTCCGTGGCCGAACTGGCGCTGATCACCCGCCAGATAGCGACCCTGGTTGCTGCCGGTTTGCCGGTGGAAGAGGCCCTCAAGGCCGTGGGCCAACAATGTGAGAAAGACCGTCTCGCCTCCATGGTGATGGCTGTACGCTCGCGGGTGGTGGAAGGCTACTCGCTGGCCGACTCCATGGCCGAGTTTCCCCACGTGTTTGATGATCTCTACCGCGCCATGGTGGCCTCGGGCGAAAAATCCGGTCATCTGGAAATCGTACTCAATCGTCTGGCAGACTACACAGAGCGGCGCCAACAACTCAAGACCAAGCTGACCCAGGCGATGATCTACCCCATAGTGCTGACCACAGTGGCTATCGGCGTTATCGCCGTGCTGCTGGCGGCTGTAGTGCCCAAAGTGGTTGGTCAATTTGAACATATGGGCCAGGAGTTACCCGGTACCACCCAGTTTTTGATTGCCGCCTCTGACTTTGTTCAGCATTACGGCTTGTTCGTCCTGGGCGCCATAGTATTGCTGGCACTGCTGTTTCAGAAGATGCTCACCAAGCCCGCCTTCAAACTCAAGTATCACAAGCTGTTGCTGCGTTTGCCTGTGGTGGGCAAGGTCAGCAAGGGGTTGAATACGTCACGCTTTGCCCGAACCTTGAGCATCCTCAGTGCCAGTTCAGTGCCCCTGCTCGATGGCATGCGAATCGCCAGTGAGGTCTTGCTGAATGTACGGGTGCGTCAGGCGGTGGAAGAGGCCACGGCCAGAGTGCGTGAGGGAACCAGTCTGGGGGCAGCACTGACAAATACCAAGCTGTTCCCGCCCATGATGTTGTATATGATAGCCTCGGGTGAGAAGAGTGGTGAGCTGGAGCAGATGCTCGAGCGCGCCGCAGATAACCAGGACAGGGAGTTTGAGTCCAACGTCAATATCGCCTTGGGGGTGTTTGAACCCCTGTTGGTGGTGAGTATGGCCGGGATAGTGTTGTTTATTGTTCTGGCGATTTTGCAACCGATATTGGCGCTCAACAATATGATTAGTGGCTGAGTCTCATTTCACCGCAGCCATTTGAGATTTTTTAGGAGGAAGTAAGTTAATGCAAAGCAACAACAGACAGAAAGGTTTTACCCTGCTGGAAGTGATGGTGGTGATAGTGATCCTGGGGATCCTGGCCTCCATGGTGGTGCCCAACCTGATGGGTAACAAGGACAAGGCCGACCAACAAAAGGCGGTATCTGACATAGTCGCACTGGAAAACCAGCTGGACATGTACAAGTTGGACAACAGCGTGTACCCCACAACCGAACAGGGGCTGGAAGCTCTGGTCCAGAAACCGACCATTTCACCTGAGCCTCGTAACTACCGCGACGGCGGTTATGTTAAGCGTCTGCCTATGGACCCCTGGGGGAATCCGTATCTGCTGATGAGCCCAGGCGAACACGGCAAGATAGACGTCTTCAGCTCAGGTCCTGACGGACAGCCCGGCACAGAAGACGATATAGGCAACTGGAATCTGCAAGACTTCCAATAAGATGCAAATCAGGCGCTCACTGGGTTTTACCCTGCTGGAAGTGATGCTGGTTGTGCTGCTGATGGGGCTGGCAGCTACGGCTGTGACCATGACAATGGGGGACAGCGGCCCCAAGCAACAGTTAACCCGTGAGGCGCAGAGATTTATGGCGGCCACAGAGACAGTGCTGGATGAAACTGTACTCAGTGGCCAGTTTATCGGAGTGGTGGTGGACAAGGATAAGTACCACTTCGTGCTGTTTAAAGAAAACAAATGGCAACCGCTGGAGCAGGACAGACTGCTGGCCGAAAAGCAGTTGCCGGAAGGCATTACGCTGTCGGTCGAGCTCGAAGGCTTACCTTTGGTGCAGGAAGATGAAGAGCAGGATTCCTGGTTCGACGAGCCCTTTATCGAGGAATCGGACGCGGACAAAAAGAAGTTTCCCGAGCCGCAGATCATGCTGCTGCCAAGTGGCGAAATGACCGCTTTCGAGCTGAGCTTTATCGCCAGCGACAGCCTGGGTGAAACCGTCGAGGTACTGGTCAGTGGTGATAGCCTGGGGCGCCTCAAGCTGGGGAGGTTCGATGATTTCGAATAAACTTGCCCGGCAAAGGGGGATGACGCTGCTGGAGGTGATAGTCGCCCTGGCGGTATTTGCCATTGCTGCGGTGGCCATTACCAAGAGCATAGGCGATCAGATTGCCAATATGCCGATTCTGGAACAGCGCACCCTGGCACAGTGGGTGGCAGATAACCAGATGGTGGATGCCAGGTTGGAAAAGGGCTTTCCTGCTCTTGGACGTAAAGATGGTCGCAGCGAACTGGCCGGCCAAACCTGGTATTGGCGCAAAGAGGTGGTCAAGACCACAGATGATAATTTTCGAATGATCCGGATCAGCGTCAGCGATGATGACAAATTCGAGCGGATCATCGCTCAGGTGAACTCTTATGTACTCAAGCAGGAATAGCGGCTTTACCCTGCTGGAGATGCTGATCGCCATAGCGATCTTCGCCATGTTGGGCCTGGCAGCTAATGCCGTATTACAAACTGTGCTGAAGAACGACGAGGTGACCCGCGATTTTTCACAGCAACTCAAATACTTGCAGCAGGGCTTTGGGGTGTTGGAGCGGGATCTGGGGCAGATGGTGGCCCGTACTCCCAGGCTACTGGAAGGCGGCCGTGGCAGCACAGTATTTCAAACCGGGACCGATATTCTGGACTCTGAATCCGAGGCGCTGGTGTTTTTCCGTCTCGGTTGGCTCAACCCGGGAGGCTTGCTGCCACGAGGCAGCCTGCAGTCTGTGGCCTATGTGGTGCAGGAAGGCCGGCTCGAGCGTTGGTACTATCCTTACCCCGAGCCGGAATTCGGCGCCGAGCCGATTAAAACCGTATTGATGGATAAGGTGTTATCGGTCAAATACGCGTTTTTTGTCGAGGACAAGTGGCAACGCAAGGTTGAGGCCAGCAAGTTACCCAAGGCGATCGCCATAGAGATAGAGACAGAGGACAGAGGCGTTATCAGCCGCAAATTCCTGTTGCCGATTGGAGCCCCGGCAGCCGACAAACAGAATGATAATAGTGGCGACACTAACAAAGGGGATAACAACAGCAGCACTAATACCGATGGCAATCAGCAGGAGTCGGACGGCCAAGAGGGTAATGACTCAGGCCAAGGTAAAGAGGAACTCTGATGAAAGGCAAACAAAGAGGGGTTGCTCTGATAGTGGTGCTGCTGATAGTGGCGATTGTGGCCGTGCTGGCGACCAGTATTACCGGGCGCAACCAGTTGTCGGTGCGCAGAACCTTGAATCTGGCGCAGTATGACCAAGCTTACTGGTATGCCATTTCGGCCGAAGAGTTGGCGCGCAAGGTATTAAAACAAGATCTGGATGACTCGGAAGGTCGGGTACATTTGCAACAATACTGGGCACTGGCAGATGTCATTCTCCCGGCAGAAAATGGCGAAATCGGCGGCACCATTTCCGATCTTCGCAGCTGTTTTAACCTCAACGCCTTGAGTGTCAGCAGCAAAGAGGCGGCTGATGGCCAACCGCAAAAGATGTCGCTGGCCGCCAGACAGTTCAAAGGATTACTGGAGTCCTTGGGGATGGATGAATTCGGTGCCGAACGTCTGACCCATACGCTGAAAGATTATCTGGATGAGGATTCGATAGCCTCACCCTTTGGCGCCGAAGATGCTGAGTATGAAGCGCGAGTTGTCCCTTACCGGGCGGCCAACACGCTAATGAGTCACAGCAGTGAACTCAGGGCCGTGTTTGGCTTTAACCAAGAGACTTATCGCATTTTAAAGCCCTATGTTTGCGCCATACCGGGAAATGACCGACAGTTGTTGAACGTCAATACCATCAAGGTTGAGCAGGCTGCACTGCTGGCCGGCATGCTGGAAAACCAGATCTCGGTAGGCGAGGCAGAAAGCATTATTAACCAGCGCCCAGCGGGGGGCTTCGACAAAATAGAAGATTTCTGGGCGCTGGGTTCTTTAACCTCGATTGCCAGTAAGAATGATCAGCTCAAGTCCAGTTTTGTGGTCAACAGTAAGTTTTTTAAGCTGGAGGCCAAGGCCAGGGTGGATGATGCCCTGTTCCGATTGGAAAGTATGCTGCATATAGTGGGTGGGAATCGGCTCGAAGTGTTGACCCGGCAATATGGCGGACAAGAATAACAGGACAAGCCCCTAAGCCTCCAAGGCCAGGGATTGTGGAGAATAATAGTGAGTGAACGCTTATTTATCCGTTTAGGCAAGAACCTGGGCTCGCCCTGCGCCTGGGTCGTATGGTCTGAGCAGGAACAGGAGATTATTGCCTCGGGAGAGCTGGTTGATGCGCGGTCGCTGGCAACCCTGACGCAACGAGCCGGGAATCGCCCGGTCGATGTGTTAGTGCCGGCCAGTGCCATTCAGCTTACTTCGGTCGAACTACCGGAGAAGGGCCAACGCCAGGCTCTCAAGGCGTTGCCTTTTCTGCTTGAAGATACCCTGGCCCA
Source organism: Shewanella chilikensis (assembly GCF_037953065.1). Classification (NCBI taxonomy): domain Bacteria; kingdom Pseudomonadati; phylum Pseudomonadota; class Gammaproteobacteria; order Alteromonadales; family Shewanellaceae; genus Shewanella; species Shewanella chilikensis. The sequence continues at coordinate 4,549,558 of NZ_CP149966.1, forward strand.
GAATGTTGATGAGCTGCACTTCGTCGTTGGCCCCCGCAGTGGCGAGAGCCTAAGTGTGGCTGTGGTTGCCCATGAACAGATGCAAAACTGGATCTCCTGGCTGAACGAGGCCGGGCTCAAGGTACGTAAAATGGTACCGGATTGTCTGGCTCTGGAGCGGGAAGACTGTGATTGGGCCCTGATGGCCTATGAAGATCAGCTGTTGCTGCGTACCGGCGAAGGCATGGGTATGAGCATGCCCAAGGAGTGGCTGCAACCCTTACTGCCTGGGTTGCTCGAAGAGCAGCAAACGGCACCGAGCCTGGCCTGCTATACCGAATTTCAATGGCCAGAGCTGGAGTGTCGGCAGATGCCGCTGGAGATGCCCATGCTGGTGTTGGCCAAGGGGCTACTCAAGTCACCTATCAATCTGCTGTCCGGCCCCTATGTCCCCAAGCGTGAATACAGTAAGCATCTGCTGCTTTGGAAACGGGTGGCTGTTGTCGCCGCCATAGCTCTGCTGCTTGGCCTGATTAACAAGGGGCTTAACATACATCAGATGCAGAGTGAGGCCGATGACTTGAAGGCGCAGAGCGAAAACATTTATCGTCAGGTGGTTCCCGGCAGTTCGCGGATAGTCAATCTGCGCTCGCAGCTGGAATCTCAGCTCAGAACCCTGCAGGGCAGTGGTTCGGGTGGTGAATTTTTTGCCATGCTGGATGGACTGGAAGGCGCTTTCAAACAAGTGCCGGATCTCAAGCCCAATAGCCTGAGATTTGATGCCGGGCGCAATGAAATCCGTATGCAGGTGACGGCCAAGAGCTACGCCCAGATAGAACAGTTCAAAGAGCTGGCCGGGCGTCAATTCCATCTCGAGGGTGGGGCAATGAACAGTACTGAAAATGCGGTCACCAGTACTCTGACCCTGAGGAGCAAATAAATGGAAAATTTGCGTAACTGGTGGGAATCACTGGCGCAGCGGGAGCAGCAATTGGTCGCGGCCATGGCAGTGATAGTCGCTGTCGGGATCCTTTATTGGGGGATCTGGACACCGATAAGCAATGCCGAGCAGAAGGCACAGAGTAACCTCAATGCTCAGACCCAGATGCTCAGCTTTGTGAAACAGACAGCCAATAAAATTGCCGGTATCAAACAAAGCGGCGACAGACCGGCTCTCAAGGGGAGTCTCAGCACTGTGGTGACCCAGAGTGCCGCCAGCTATGACTTAGAGATCACCCGCATGGCACCACAGGGGAAACAGATCCAGATCTGGATGGATGAAGTGCCCTTCGATAGCCTGATCTCCTATCTTGGGGATCTGGTACAGAAACAGGGCTTGTCGCTGGACAGCCTGGATCTGGCCGAAGGTGATAGCCCTGGCATGGTGAAAGTCAGACGAATCCAGTTATCTCAGTCGTAAGGTGTAGTCTTGAAACTGATTAGTAAAATAATACTCTGTGTGCTGATCTACCTGGCATTTATGCTGGCACTCTTTCCTGCAAGGTTAGCGGTTTCGCTGGCACCTCTGCCAAATAATCTGCAACTCGGTGGCGTCAGCGGTACTATCTGGAGCGGCAGTATTGATGTCATTAAGCTGCAACAACGTCAGCTGGAACAGCTGAGCTGGGATCTCAGTCCCTGGGCGCTGCTGACCGGCAAAGCCAAACTGGACTTCCAGCTGGGCAGTCGCGCCAGTGCTGTCAGTGCCAAGGGGCAACTCACCTTAGCTGCCGGCGGTATCAGCGCCGAGAAGCTGCGTTTTGAAGCACCGGCAGAATTTCTCTTGGCTGGCAGTCGTCTGCCATTTCGCACCCAGGTAAGCGGTGAAGTCTCAGTGTTACTGGACACTCTGGCGCAAGGCCAGCCTTGGTGTGAGGCGCTCAGCGGCAAAGTATTTCTCAATCGGGTCGGCATCAAGAACCAGTTTGGCCAATATCCCTTGGGAGACATAGAACTCGGCCTGCAGTGTGTTGCCGGTCAGGTGCAACTGGCGACCGATGAAGAGAAAAACGCCATAGGCGTGGCCGGCACCTTGCTGCTCAAGGCCAATGAACAACTTGAGGTCAAGGCCCGCATTCGTGAGACTCAGGCTCAGTCTGAAGATCTGAAAAAAGCGCTGCCATTTCTGGGCAAGCGTGATCCCCAAGGATATTTCCCCATCAATTACAACGGCAAAATCCCGGGTCTTTAAATAAGCAGGCAGCCGGGTTTCTCTCGGCTGCCATTTGTTCAATTTGAGCTTTCCCGTTTAAAACCCTGCGGAAACCCGCCAGCGCTTGTATCCAAGTCGACTAATCTGAAAATTCCCACCGCCCAGACAAACTCTGCAGCTCTGTTATTTCGTGTGAATTGGTATAACATTGTAGCCTGAGTCACATTTTCAGTTTGTCAGCGTCAGAGGCCTCTATGACAGAGCGGCAGAAGAAGCCGGAAATATTACACACCGAAGTTGTTGCCCGCAGTCGTCTGTTTCAAATAGAACAGGTACATCTGCGTTTCTCCAATCAAGAGGAACGTCACTACGAGCGGATGAAAGGCGCCAGCCGCGGCGCCGTGATGGTGGTGCCGGTTCTCAATGGTGAATGGTTACTGCTGGGCAGCGAGTATGCCGCGGGTACCCATAACTATGAGCTGGGCTTTCCCAAGGGACTAATCGACCCGGGTGAAACCGCCGCCGAAGCCGCCAACCGTGAACTGCAGGAAGAGATAGGCTATGGTGCCCGTAAACTGACCAAGCTAAAGGAGTTGAGTCTGGCTCCCGGGTATTTCGCCAGTAAGATGCAAATTTTCCTGGCCGAAGATCTCTATGAGAGTCGCCTGGAAGGCGATGAACCTGAACCGATAGAGCTGGTTCCCTGGCCGCTGGCGCGCTGGCAAGAACTGCTGGACATGAATGATTTTTCAGAAGGACGCAGCGTCAGCGCCTTGTTTTTGGCGATGAAACAGCTGAGACTGACAGAATCCCCCTAAAAATGGCCGTAGCGGCCACTGACTTTTGCTTATCCGATGGAAAGCGTTTGGAGTAGTTATGAAGCCAGAAGAGTTGATAGATCATGTTATCGCCATTGCAATGGAAGCGGGGCAGAAAATTCGCCAGATCTACCAACAAGGCAGTTTCAGCAAGGAAACCAAGGAAGATAACACCCCTGTCACTTCGGCCGATATCGCGGCCCACAATATCATCTGCAGCAGCCTGCAGGCATTGACACCGGATATCCCGGTATTGTCTGAGGAAGCCGCAGATATTCCCCTTTCTGAACGCAGCCAGTGGCGCCGCTACTGGTTGGTGGATCCCTTGGATGGCACCGGAGAATTTATTGCCGGCAGCGGCGATTTCTCGGTGATTATCGCCTTGGTTGAGCACAACCGTCCTATTATGGGGGTAGTTTATGCGCCCATGACCGAGGTGTGCTACTACGCCATCGCGGGACTCGGCGCTTATAAGCGCACTTCCCTGGCGGAGCTGCGAATTCACAGCAAGCTGTTACCGAAAGAGCAAAATAACGCCCTGCGCCTGGCAGTCAGTCGGCGTCAGGATCCGCAGTCCGTGCTCAAGCTATTCAACCAACCCAAACATTGTGAGCTTGTTGCACTCGGTGGCGCTGCGCTCAAGAGCTGCCTGGTAGCCGAAGGCAGAGCGGATTGTTATGTACGTGTAGGCCCCACTGGCGAGTGGGATACGGGCGCGGCGCAGATCATCATAGAAGAAGCCGGTGGCCAGTTGATGGATACTGAGCTGCAACCCTTGACCTACAACGAGCGTGAATCCTTGGAAAACCCTAACTTTATCGTGGTCGGTTCCCCGAACCTCGAATGGGACAAGATACTGACCGGAGATTAATCTAATGCAGATAAGACCAATATCCAGAGCCGATCTGGATGCCGTATTGGCCTTAGAGCTGGCAACCTTCGGTGAGCATTGCTACCCGGACTTCTTTTTCCGTCAGGCATTGGATGCTTGGTCCAGTGGTTTTCTGGGGAGCTTTGTCGACGGTCAGCTGGTAGGTTACCTGCTGCGGGTGAGCAGCGAAAAGCCTGGACAGCACTGGCTGTTGTCGCTGGCTGTATCTCCGACGAAACAAGGCCAAGGGATAGGCAAGCACTTGCTCAGTGCTTGTCTGGATGATTGCCGCCACTGTGTCGATGAACTGTTATTAACGGTAGCGCCGGATAATTCGGCCCGCCATCTCTATAGCCGTATGGGGTTTGAAAACCTGGGGCTGGAAGCCGACTATTTTGGTGTTGGTGAACACAGACTGCTGATGCGCTGGCAAAGATAACCCCCTTGTTCCAGACCAATGCCTCTCTTTACTGCAGATAAAAACACCGAGTGTTTTGCTTAATCGCGCCCCTCCATCAAGCCTGTCGATCGCTAGTCCAGCTTCACTTCAGATATAAAAAAACCGCTGCAAGCAGCGGTTTTTCCAGCTCAAAATGATTAGCCCTTTGGATAAGGATGCGCTACACCCTTGTGGCAATCCACGCAGGTCTTTCTGCTTTCAGGATCTTTCTTAAAGTTCATGCTGTGCATTCTAACAGCCATCTTCTTCATGGTTTCAGGCTGGTTCTCATAGATGCGGGTGTGACAATGCTGACAGTTGGCAGAGTCATTGGCACGGAAGTAGTTCAGTGCTTTATCAGCCTGTTCTTTACGGTTAGCGTCCAACCACTCCTGAGTGTTGAAGCCATCGATAGTCAGGAAGCCGTAGAGATCCTTGGAAACAATGATCTTCTTCACCAGATAGTCAACCGGGCCGTGAGGCAAGTGACAGTCTTGACACTGAACAGTAACGCCAGCACTACCACCACCGTGGGCAGAAGCCAGTACTTCATCTTTCAGTGAGTGGTTGCTGTGGCAGGTCATACAGAACGCATCTGTACTGGTTGCATGCAGCGTCTGCTGGGTAGCGAAGTAGCCAACAACACCTATCACTATGCCGACGACCAGTAGCGACAGGATGGAATACTTTGCGCTGGGTTTAAAAATTGCACGCCAGTTCATCACTCTTCTCCAAAATAAAATTCTTATATCTATATTGAGCTATTCGTTGTTCTGAAATTTGATTATAAACCAGTTTTCTTTCATTAATCTGACCCGAAAAGTGCAAAATGAGACTTAGCTCTAACTCTCAAGGCCTATTGACGACTGAATTTTAAGTTAATGCCATATATGCACTTTTCCTAAACTTAAAGCATGGCACCCGCTTAATCAAGCATAGTCAATCGAATAATTAACATACAACTAATTCTCGAAACAATAAATGTGATCCAAGCGACGCTAAAGATGTAATGAACAATTTTATTTTGGACAAGACGAAACTATTTAATCAAGATGTCTGTCTATTGAGGTAAGCACAGACTGTGTGCTTCACCAGAACCCAAGGATAACGATGAGAAGCTTGCTGCTGATACTGACACTGATAATGATGCTGGGACAGGCCATGATGCCTGCAGCCGCGTCTGTTTCTGTGTCTGAACATCAGCCAATGGCAGCCATGGACTCATCTGCATCCACCAGCATGGATATGGATTGCTGCCAAGGTCAGCAACATTGCCCAGATTGCGATCTGGGTATGGATTGCGGCACCATGGGCAACTGTGCCAGCCACTGCACACCTGGAATAAGCCTGCTTACCGCCGGCCATCCTTTGTTGGTGACAGGAAGCCAGCAGATAGCCCTGCCGAGCTGGAGCTTGCAAACCGCTATACTCTCGCAGCAAACACCCCCTCCCAATTCAACACAGATGTAACTCTGGCCTTACGGCCGCAAAGCTTTAGTTAATGTTTTTACATCTGAATATTTTTGGGAGTTCCCACTATGTCTGCATACAAAATTTCTGCATCTCGTTTTAGCGCCGCCCTGTTAATGTTTGCCAGCCTGTTTATGGCTTCAGGCAGTTTCGCAGCCGAGTTAAACCTGCCGGATAATCTGGTGATCAAGGCTATTGATGGCCAAGCTGTATCCAACTTTGACCGCCACCAGTTATCCGCCGGAAAACATATTGTCGAACTCAAATACCGGGACATTTTTGCCGTCAATGCCGATGACTCGGGCTCTTGGGTTAAATCCGGCCCCCTTTATCTGACACTGACTGTCGCCGAACAACAAAGTCTGCAACTGCAGTTACCGACTCTGGATACCGAAGCGGAAGCTAACGCCTTTATTCGCAGTCCAGAGTTGAAAGTTGTAGATGAAGCGGGCCAGGCAGTTCCGGCCGAGATAATGACCCATGGAGATCTAATGGCCGACTGGTTGGCACAGCTGCGCCGCTGAGTTTTCAGAGTGGAATGAGACAGAGGCTCTACCATGCTGCTAACAATGATTGCCGGAGAAAGTGTAGCAATGTCATCACACTTCTTCAGATGTGAGTCATATCAAGGCAAGCTTTTGAAAGCATGGTAGACTGTTGGGGTCCATTCTCTCTGGAGTTCAAGCTCAAGATGCTATCGGTTCGCCGCCACATCCTGGTTCTGTTTACCATGTTCGCATTGCTCGGGCAGGGTATGCTAACCAATGGACACTGGATGGTGCCAACAGCTGAAGCGCATTCCGGAAAAATGGATTCCACGGCACACTCAATGGCTGCCACCATGGATTGTCACACTCAACAGACAAACGCCAGTCACTGCTGCGATGACTCGCAAATTGATACAGTGCTTCCCGACACTGTGAGTCATTGTTGTGAAGGCAAAGGATTCTGCAAGAGCGACTGTAACCATTGCCTGGTGATATCTGTAGCGGGTACCCTCATCGCCGTCGGTTCCTGGCCGGTGATGTCTCTGCCCGAAGCCGCCGTGGCCACGCCTATGCCTCATTTCCACTCTGTTTCTATCGGCCAGACAATCAAGCCACCCATAGTTTGATATCCAAGGCACACTTGTGCCCAAAATCTGCCAATAAATACGAATTTTTAATGGGATAAGCGCCAAGAGTGCACAGTTGCACCTGGCCAAAGCGTATCCCAAACGGAGTGAATCAATGAAAACCTTTATCAGCGTCCTGATTATTGCCCTATTGTCTGTCACCCTGGCCCGTGCCAGCTTCGCAAACGACCGTGAACATCACCACGGCCAGCAACAAGCCGCGGTAACTGCCGAATATAGCTGCCCCATGCACCCTGAAGTGACAGGTAACAAAGGGGATTCCTGTCCCAAATGCGGCATGTTTCTGGAAAAACCGCAACAAGCCGGCTATCACTGTCCCATGCACCCTGAAGTGACAGGAAAGAAAGGTGACTCCTGCCCCAAGTGTGGTATGAATCTTGAGCCTGTAGCAGGCCAGAAACACCACCACCACTAATCAAGCTGTAGCTGGAGATGAGGCATATGAGCGATTCAAACCGTAAACGCCAACGACTGGCCTGTGCGCTTAGTCTGGTGTTGGCTGTCGGCCCGCAATGGAGTATGCAGGCAATGGCCCAGGGCAATCAGCCCCAAGGGCAGGAACAACACAAAGATCATCAACATGGGACGGCAAGCCAGGAGTATTACTGCCCCATGCATCCGGAAGTCACCAGCCATGAGCCGGGACGTTGCCCCAAGTGCAACATGTTTTTGGTCAAAGATGAGGCCACCGAAGCTTTGGCTGAACCAACACAGGCTCAGCAAAAAACCTATATCTGCCCCATGCATCCGGAAGTGACCAGTCACGAGCCGGGACGCTGCCCCAAATGCAATATGTTCCTGGTCGAAGAGGAAGAAGAGGAGCCAGGTTCCCATGCCGGTCATGCCGAAGCTACAGAAACCCAGGCTACAGAAGCCAAAGCCACGGAAAGCAAGGCTAATGACCATAGCCAGCACGCCATGCAGCAGAGCAAGCCCGCATTGGAGATTAAACCTGCACCTCTGGATCAGGGCAGCAACATCAAATATGTCTGCCCCATGCATTCTCATATCATCAGCGACGTGCCCGGCACCTGCCCCATCTGCGGCATGAACCTGGAAAAAGTCGAGATGGGCGGCCACTCGGAAACCGTTGAGATTGATGTCTCAGGGCAGATGCAGCAAGCCTTGGCTCTCAAAGTAGCCAAGGTGGAAAGAGACACGCTGTGGAAGTTCGTCAAAACTGTAGGCCAAATAGACTATGACGAGAGCCAGATCAGTCATATCCATGCCAGGGTCAACGGCTGGATTGAAAAGCTTAAAGTAGAGTCTGTCGGTGACAGGGTCGAGAAAGGCCAGTTGCTGTACGAGATCTACTCACCAGACCTGGTCAATGCCCAGGACGACTATCTGTTGGCCCAGGAGACGCTGAAACGCTCAGGCAACAGTGCCAACTACCAAGAGCTATTGCGTAAGGCCGGGCTACGCCTCGAACTGCTGGGCATGAACCAAGAGCAAATCAAACAGCTTGCCAGGACAGGCAAGACCCAATACCGGGTTCCTTTCTACGCCCGCGAAAGCGGCATAGTCAAACAACTTGAGGTACGTGACGGCATGTATATACAACCTCAGACCGAGGTCATGTCACTGGTCGACCTCTCCAAGGTCTGGGTCATCGCCGATGTGTTTGAAAACGAGCAAAGCTGGCTGGAAGTGGGACAGACCGCCGAGGTCAATATCCCCGCCATGGGACTCAAGGGCATAGAAGGCAAGATTGATTATATCTATCCCGAGCTGGATCCCATCACCCGAAGCCTGAGAGTCAGAGTGGTACTCAACAATGATCAAGCGATGGAGCTGAGGCCCAAGACCTTGGCCAAGGTTTCCCTCTATGGTGGCCCGAAACGCGATACTTTGGTGATCCCTCAGGAAGCCTTGATCCAAACAGGCAAAGAGAACCGGGTCATAGTCAAACAGGATGATGCCAGTTTCAGCGCCAGAAAGGTCACTGTCGGCATGTTGAGTCAGGGTAAAGCAGAGATCCTCGAAGGCCTGCATGAAGGCGAAAACGTGGTGATTTCCGGGCAATTCCTGCTGGATTCAGAGGCCAGTCTCAAGGGTAGCCTGATGCGCCTGAGCTCAGGCCACCAGCACTAGGAGGCAACATGCTGAAAAAAATCATTGAAGCCTCCATCAAACAAAGGGTGATGGTGCTGATTGTCACCCTGATGGTGACGGTTTGGGGGATTCAGGCGCTGCGTACCACGCCGCTCGACGCCCTGCCGGATCTGTCCGATGTGCAGGTCATCATCAAAACCGCCTATCCGGGACAGGCACCCAAGCTGGTAGAGGAACAGGTGACCTATCCCCTGTCCACCGCCATGCTGGCCGTGCCCGGGGCCAAGACGGTGCGCGGCTATTCCATGTTCGGTGACTCCTATGTCTATGTGATCTTTGAAGATGGCACCGACATCTATTGGGCCCGCTCCCGGGTATTGGAATACCTGAGCCAGATAAGCAGTCGTTTACCCGAAGGGGTGCAACCCTCACTGGGGCCCGATGCCTCCGGGGTCGGTTGGATCTATGAATATGCCCTGGTAGACCGCAGCGGTAATCTGGACCTTTCGCAACTCAAGAGTTTGCAGGACTGGTATTTGAAGCTGGAACTGCAGAGTGTTGCCGGGGTATCGGAAGTCGCCACAGTCGGTGGCATGGAACAGACCTATCAGATAGTGCTGGAGCCGGACAAGCTGGCGATTTACAAGCTGGACATCGCCTCGGTCAAGCAGGCTATTACCAAGGCCAACAACGAGGCCGGTGGCTCTGTGGTGGAGATGGCCGAAGCCGAGTATATGGTACGCGCCAAGGGCTATCGTCAAACACTGGCGGACTTTCGTGAAATCCCGCTGGGGATCACCAGCCCCTCAGGCACACCACTGCTACTGAAAGACGTTGCCACCGTACGCAAGGGCCCGGCATCCCGCCGTGGCATAGCCGAGCTCGATGGTGAGGGCGAAGTCGTCGGTGGCATCATAGTCATGCGCTATGGGGAAAACGCCCTGGCGACTATCGAGGCGGTGAAAACCAAGCTGGAAGAACTCAAGGCGGGGCTCCCCGAAGGCGTGGAGATAGTTCCCACCTACGACAGATCGCAACTGATTGAAAATTCGGTCGACAACCTGCTGCACAAGGTGCTGGAAGAGATGGTGGTGGTGAGCATTGTTTGCTTGCTGTTTCTGCTGCATGCTCGCTCGACCCTGGTGGCCGTCATTACCTTGCCACTATCGATACTGATCGCCTTCATTGTGATGAACAAGATGGGGGTTAACGCCAATATCATGAGTCTTGGCGGTATCGCCATCGCCATCGGGGCCGTGGTAGATGGCGCCATTGTGATGATCGAGAATATGCACAAGCACCTCGAGCATTTCAAACAGGATCATCAGCGCCAACCCGACGCCAAAGAGCACTGGAAAATTGTCGCCGAGGCCTCCATTGAGGTGGGCCCGGCACTCTTCTTCTCCTTGCTGATCATAACCCTGAGTTTTGTGCCGGTATTTGCCCTCGAAGCCCAGGAAGGCAGGCTGTTCAGCCCGCTGGCCTATACCAAAACCTTTGCCATGGCGGCCGCGGCGGTGTTGTCGATCACCCTGGTGCCTATCCTGATGGGCTTCTTTATCCGCGGCAAGATACCCTCGGAAAGCAGCAACCCACTGAGCCGGGTGTTGATAGCCATCTACAAACCTATGCTCAATGCTGTGCTGCGCTTCCCCAAGCTGACCCTGCTGGCGGCTCTGGTGGCGCTGGCCAGTGCCTGGTATCCGGTGAGTCATATGGGTAGTGAATTTATGCCCGAGCTAGAGGAAGGCGATCTCCTGTACATGCCAACAGCCTTGCCGGGCATCAGTGCCAGCAAGGCCGCCGAAGTGCTGCAGCAAACCGACCGGCTGATCAAAACCGTTCCGGAAGTGGCGCGGGTGTTTGGCAAGGTTGGCCGCGCCGAAACCGCCACGGATCCTGCGCCATTGACCATGCTGGAAACCACCATAATGCTCAAACCCAAAGAGCAGTGGCGCGAAGGCATGGATCTCGACGGCATTATTGCCCAGCTGCAAAGTACGGTAAAAGTGCCCGGTCTTACCAACGCCTGGGTGCAGCCGATCAAGACCCGTATCGACATGCTGTCTACCGGTATCAAGACACCTGTGGGGATTAAGATCACCGGCGCCGATGTCAATCAACTGCAGGAGATAGGGGCCCAGATAGAAGCGATTCTATCGGCGCAGCCTCATACCAAGTCGGCCTATGCCGAGCGGGTGGGTGGCGGCCGCTACATAGACATCACGCCGAAACTCGAGGTGACCTCCAGATATGGCATGACCCTGAGCGATATTCAGGACGTAGTACGTTACGCAATAGGCGGCATGAATATCGGTGAGTCGGTTCAAGGTGCCGAGCGCTATCCCATCAACCTGCGCTATCCAAGAGAGTTGCGTGACAATATCGAAAAGCTCAGAGAGCTGCCGGTGATCACCAAGAGTGGCCACTATCTGCCGCTGCGCAATCTGGCCGACATCGAAATCACTGATGGCGCGCCTATGCTCAAGAGTGAGAATGGTCGTTTGATCTCCTGGGTATTTGTCGATATCGGCGGCACGTCCATCGGTGAGTATATCGAAGCGGTCAAGCCGGTATTGGAGCAGGAACTGGATCTGCCGGCCAGGTACAGCTACAGCTTTGCCGGCCAGTATGAATATATGCAGCGGGTCGATGCCAAACTGCAGCAAGTGATCCCCATGGCACTGGCGGTGATCTTCATTCTGCTGATGATGACCTTTGGCTCATCCATGCAGGCCAGCATCATTATGCTGTCACTGCCGTTCGCCTTGGTGGGCAGTACCTGGTTGCTGTATCTGCTGGACTACAACATGTCGGTCGCTGTCGCGGTGGGCATGATAGCCCTCGCCGGGGTCGCCGCCGAGTTTGGTGTGGTCATGCTGGTGTATCTCAACAATGCCATCAAGCACAAGCAGGACAGAGGCGAATACCACAGAGTGGAGGACCTCAAGGACGCCCTGATTGAAGGTGCGGTAATGCGGATCCGCCCCAAGGCGATGACAGTGGCGACCATCTTCTTCGGTCTGCTCCCTATTATGTGGGGCGCAGGTTCAGGCAACGATGTGATGCAGAAGATTGCCGCGCCCATGGTCGGTGGCATGGTTACCGCCCCTGTGCTGTCGCTCTTTGTTCTTCCGGCGCTCTATCTGCTGATCTACCGTCGTCATTTAAGCAAACCTAAGGCTGAATAAGCCAGTAGATGATTGCAAAAGCAAAAACGGCTGCCAATGCAGCCGTTTTTATTGGATTGATATCGGTTATGTTGAGGAACAATAAAGTTTGTACACTAATCAGTCGCTGTGGGCTGGTTTTCAGATGATGTACCTAGCTCGCCAGATGAAATACTCTGTTTTGATATTTCAATTTCCTTGAGAATTTTTTTAGCTTTAACTTTGGCAGCATTAACAACTTCGGGCTTCTCCTGTTGGAGAAGCTCTTCCAGCGTTCTTCCCATGGTACATCCCTCGCTCAAGATCAATTAGGAAAATCCTCCCCTTTAGGCTGGCAAACTTGAACACTTTCTTATTTGGTGATGGCTTACGTAAATTTCGACGAGAGACTTAACTTCAACTTATTCGAAAAATATTTTTGTCAAACTATGGTTGTTTTTGTCAATGTATAGTTTCAGCGACATTTGGTTTCAGCCCCGAGTGCTATGGGCGACACAGATAGAGCGGCAACAAAGCCAGAAGCGGTCAGTTAAGATACAGGGCGGCTGCGGCAATCTGGTTTGGCCGGAACTCAGGGAGGCATGATGCTTAGAACCATACGCGACTATCTCAGACTGCTGCTGTTCTTTGTAGGGGTGCTGGCGGGGATTCAGCTCCCCGGCTTTGTCGATCAATATGGCAAGAGCCTCCAGGCCCACCTGAGCGAGATCCAAACCCAATTGGCCGGGTTTCAGCACGATGCCGACCGTTTCTTCGGTGGCGATCTGGATAAGCTTATCGCCCACTATGTGACCAACAAAGATCCGGTATTTACCTCCGGCGGTGATAAGCTCAACGCCATGGTAGAACGCCGCTCCAAGTTGCAGCAGGCCTTGGCCGATTTCCGCGAGAGTCTCTACAGCCCCTACCTGCAACTGGCGTTTGCGCCACAGGCGGATATCCGCCGCGAAGTGTGGGACAACTACAGCCACAATATTCTGCTCAAAGGCGATGCCATAGCCATTGGCCTACTCAGTGGCTTGCTGCTCGCAGCCTCGGCCGAGCTGCTGCTCAGCTTATGCTGGCTGGCGTTGCGGGCGCTGTTTCGGCGCCGGCCGTCTGCCGCCTGATTGCCCCTGTAGAATGTCTGTGTTTGTCCACTCCATTAACGGCTATGATGGTTTGTAATTCCCACTGAAAGGACAAATATCATGATTGCACAAGGTCAAGCTCTGCCGGATGCCACTCTGAGCCAACTCGGTAAAGAGGGCATGATCAACCACAAGGTTAAGGAACTGTTTGCCGGCAAGAAGGCCGTGCTATTTGCTGTTCCCGGTGCCTTTACCCCCACCTGCTCCGAAGCTCACCTGCCGGGTTATGTGGTGCTGGCCGATGAACTCAAGGCCAAGGGCGTCGATATCATTGCCTGTGTATCGGTCAATGATGCCTTTGTGATGAAAGCCTGGGGTGAAGCCCAAAACGCCGGAGAGATCATGATGTTGGCCGATGGTGATGGTGCCTTCACCAAGGCGCTGGGGCTGGAAATGGACACTGGCGCCTTCGGTGGCTTACGCTCGCAGCGCTATGCCATGGTGATAGACGATGGCGTGGTTTCTTTGTTGAATGTGGAAGCGCCCAAGACTTTCGAAGTCAGCAAGGCTGAAACCATACTGGCGAGTCTCTAATAGCGACTCAGGCAGCTTTAATGCCGAGATTCTGTTCTATCTCGGCGACACCGGCAGCCACCTGAGAGGCGATTGCCTGCCCTTGCTCTGAGGCGGTGATCGCCTGGCTGCGCAGCTGTTCCATGGCGCTGGAGAAAGATTGCAGATGCGCCAGCTGTGACTGGGCATACTCAGTACCCTGCTGAGTCCCGCTCGCCATGGCAAAAGCTTGCTGTCTCACCTCCTGCGCCAGCTGTTTCAGGCTCTCGGCTCTCTGTCTCTGCCTGTCGCTCGCCTCGGCTATGCCATCCATACTCTGCCCCAGACTCTTGTTGGCATTGGTAAGCCGATTGAGAATGGCACCTATCTCATCGAGCGAGCTCTGGGTGCGACTGGAAAGGCTGCGCACCTCATCGGCCACCACGGCAAAGCCTCGGCCCTGCTCACCGGCACGGGCGGCTTCTATGGCGGCATTGAGCGCCAACAGATTTGTCTGCCCGGCGATATTGCCTATCACGTCGATAATTCCCGCCACAGCCGCCACTGAATCATCCAGACTGGCAAGCGCTTGATGACACTCGGCAACTGCGGTGCGGGTTGAATCTGTGGCTTCCAGCATCTGCTGCGCTTCGAGTTCACTCTGGTGCATCTGTTCGGCGGTATTGCCGGCACGGGTGGCCAGCGAAGCTGAGCTGTCACTCACCAGTCCGGCCAATTCACTGAGCTCCAGCGTTTGCTGCCGAGCCTGATCCACCACTTGTTGGGTCTCACGGGTACTGCCGGCCATTTCACTGATTTTTTGCACCAGGGCCGACAGACTTTGAGAAATACGCGCCAATTGCTGCCGCTGCTGTTCATCCTCGGACTCGAAACGATTCAGCAGAGCATTGAAGTGGGCGGCTATCTGGCCGGTTTCACAGCGACGACTGATATTGAGGCGCTCGCGGGTATTGGACTCACTCAGTTGACTGAAGGCGGTGTTGAGCAGTTGCAACGGCTTCACCACCCTGAGCTGCTGCAAAATCAAATAAGCCACGGCAAATAAGGCCAGCACAGCCAAAGCCAGATAGAGCCAAAGCTGTAGCTCGTGTTTGAGCTTGTCGGTACGCCGTTGCTGCTCAGCGGCCATGGTCAGCAAGTTCTGCTGCAACTTGTGCATATCGGCGCGCAGCGCATCCTGCATTTGACGGTTATCCAACAGTTGCTGCTCGGTATTGGTCACTTCCTTGGCGTAGCGACTGCTGAGACTCAGAAGTTCAGCGCGGTAGCTCTCCCCTATCTCCTCGCGCTCGGGTTCATCGTCACCCAGGGCAAATTCATCGGCCTCTACTGTGCGATAGAGACCAAGCAGTGGCAAGGCGCTGAGTCTGTCATGCCAGTCGGCCAACTGGGTTATGGTGCTGTCGAGGTAAGGCTTGAGTCTTTGCTCCCGTCCGAGCAGGTAATCCTGGGTCAGCTGTGACAACTGGTAAACCAGCGGCGGAAGCTCCCGACTGAGCTGCAGATATTCATGCGCCACTTGTGGCGCCGTTGCCAGCCCTTGATCACCGTAATCCGCCAGGCGCTTGTTGTTGTCCAACATTTCGGTTTCGGCATGGGCCAACAGCTGCCTGGGATTTCCGGCCAACTTGCCGGCGGCGCGATATTTACCATCCAGAGCCGTCACCAATTGCGCCAGCTCCTGTGCCAACTGTGAATCTGCCGGTAAACGGTCATGAATATCATTGAGCTGGGCTCTGGCCTGCTCCAATCGCCCGGCATCGCCACTGGCGAGATACTTATCCAGATTGGCACGGATATCCACCAAAAATTCTTGCTGCAAGCCTTGCAGCGTCTGGCTCTGCAGTTCTGCCTCTTGTCTCTGTTCACTGCTCCAGAGCACCAGTGAGGCGAGCAAGGCCGCCAACAAGAGCAACAACGCCGAAGCGCCGAGAGAAAGGGTGGAAATCTTCATGGCAAACTGCGCCCAATTGATTGAACTGAGCGCAGTTTATGACTGGAGCATGACAGTTGAATGACAATCGGCCATAAAGCGTATGGCGTGTTAATCTCTTGGCAACCACACCTGAGCGTGCAGCCCACCCTGGGGGCGATTGCTGAGAATGACCTTGCCCTGATGCCTGTCTATGATGCGTTTGATGATCGCCAGTCCCAACCCTGAGCCGACGCTGCCGCGGGCGCTGTCGCCTTGGGTAAAGGGCTGGAACAGCTTGGGGATCTGGCTCTCGGCAATACCCGGGCCATTGTCTTCCACACTGAAACCTATGCGGTGTTTTTCCACCTGGGAAGCGATACGGATCCAGCCGCGGCCATAGCGGAAGGCGTTTTCCACCAGATTGCCGATCACCCGCTTGATGGCCAGGCTCTGCATCGGCACTTCGGGGCACTCGGCCAGTACCAGCTCTATTTCACCGACTCTGTTGCTCTCGGCCTGGGCCACTTCGCGGATTAAACGGTTGATCTGTTCCGGCTCACGAATGCTCTCCTGATCCTGGCGGATATAGGCGATAAACTGATTGATGATGGCATCCATGTCTTCAATGTCTTTGACTATGCCCTCCTGCAGGTAGGCATCGTCGTCCACCATCATCTCGGAAGCCAGCCGAATTCGGGTCAGGGGTGTTCTAAGGTCGTGGGAAATCCCCGCCATCAGCAGCGCCCTGTCCTGCTCCAGCTGTTTCATACTCTGGGACATACGGTTAAAGGCATTGGTCACTTCGACGAGCTCACTGGAGCCGGTCAGCGGCAGCGGGTCAGGGAAATTGCCTCTGGAAACTGAGATAGCCGCCTTTTGCAGCCGCCGCAGCGGCCGGTTCTGTTGCCGGGCAAACCACCAGCCACCGGCGACACTCAAGGCGCCTATCACCAGCAGATAGAGGTTAAGGGGCGACAGGGCATTTTCGTTCCAGCCATTGAGGGGAACCTTGATCCAGATGGAGGGAGCCTGAGGCGGGCGGATCCAGATCTGCAGCAGATTGCTCTGGGCAATACGCACTTCGGCCGGGCCACCGAGATATTCCGACATCTGGGTTGAGAGGAAACCATAGTAGGTCGCCCGCTCGATACCGGCTTCCCTGGCCTGTTTCTGGTTATAGACATGCATGCCATCGTCGCGCACCTTGGCATTGAGGGCGTCCACTATGGTGAGGTGTTCACGGCCCACCTCGACCCCATCGACAAACAACAGATTGATCTGGCGGGCGATAAGCTGGTTGATCTGCTGGTAGCTGGGCTTAATGAAATAAACCGTCACAGTCAAATAGGAGACCAGCTGATTGATCAGCAACAGGCAGCCTATCAGCATGACCGTTTGGCTGAAGGCACTCCTGGGCAACAGGCGTTGCCACCAGCGCAGCTTCATTTACGGGCGGCACCATCTGGCACAAACACGTACCCCAGGCCCCAAACCGTTTGGATATAGCGCGGGTTGGCGGGATCCTTTTCAATCAGCCGCCTAAGCCGGGAAACCTGGACATCGATAGAGCGCTCCAACGCCGAATAGTCGCGGCCACGGGCCAGATTCATCAGCTTGTCGCGGGACAAGGGCTCCCTAGGGTGGGTCACCAATACCTTGAGCACGGCAAATTCACCACTGGTGAGGGCGATGGACTCTTCGTTGTGGTACATCTCACGGGTGGCCAGGTTGAGGCTGAACTCGCCGAAGCTGACCATCTCTTCCTGCTGCGAAGGCGCGCCGGGGATCTCCTGCACCTGACGGCGCATTACCGCCTTGATCCGTGCCAGCAATTCTCTGGGGTTGAAGGGTTTTGGCAGATAGTCATCAGCGCCGAGTTCCAGGCCTATGATGCGGTCGACTTCATCGCCCTTGGCGGTCAGCATCACTATTGGCAGTGGGTTGCCCTGTTGTCGCAGGCGGCGACAGATGGACAGGCCATCTTCTCCCGGCAACATAAGGTCGAGCACCAGCAGGTGAAAGTTCTCCCGCTCCAGCAAGCGATCCATTTGCTCGGCATTGGCGGCGCTGCGCACCTGATAGCCTTGTTCCATCAGATAGCGCTCCAACAAGGCCCGCAGCCTCATATCATCATCGACAACCAGAATCTTGGAGGTTTCTTGTCCCATGGGCTATTCCTCGAGTGCCAAGCCTGAAACTGGCACAATAGTATCTGAAAAAGTGGCTAAATATCTTAAATTTAGCCATTTTGATACCAAAAATCACCCGAGACTTTGTAACAGTAGTTGATCTTCTGTTGCACCTCAGTGAGAACGGGCCAAATCGGCGGCCGTGAGGCTGACCCCTTTAATCTGGGCGAAGAGTGACATCCCGGGCTGCAACGCCAGCTCCTCAAGGGCCCAGCGGGTAATATTGGCCCACAGCGGCATACCCGCCAACCTCAGTCTTAGCTGCACATAGTCGCGGCTGTCGACCCGGCTCACCTCTTCCAGGGTTACCGGCAGGATATTGCGAATACTGCTGCCGCTCGGCACCTGCAGGCACACAGAGACCTGGTTGCTGTGAACCCGCACCCGTATCGGCTTATCCTGTTTGGGTAACAGTTCATTGACCCACAAGCTGTTGCCGTCGGCAAGCTGCAAACGGGTCATGGCATACTCGGGATGACTCTCGGCCACAGTGGCATGCAGCAGCGAGCTTTGCTCCTGAGCACTGAGCCAGGGTCTCAGCTCGTCACTGTCCCACACCTGTTCCAGCGGGCCGCTGAGGACGCAGCGGCCCTTGTCCAGCACCAGCATCTGATCCGCCAGTTGCAGGATCTCATCCAGACTGTGGCTGACATAGATAATCGGCAGCTTAAGTTCGGCGGTGAGCCTCTGTAGGTAGGGCAACAGCTCGCGCTTGCGCGGCAAGTCGAGCGATGCCAGCGGTTCATCCATCAAGAGGATCTCTGGGCGGGTCAGCAAGGCCCGGCCTATGGCGACCCGCTGCTTTTCCCCGCCGGAGAGGGTAAAGGGAAACCGATCGAGCAGCTTCTCCAGCCCCAAGAGTTGCACCACGGTATCAAACTCGCGACTGTCTTTATCCTTGCGGCCATAGTTGAGATTGCCGCGCACCCGATAGTGGGGAAACAGCCTGGCATCCTGAAACACAAAGCCGGCGTTACGCCGCTCAGGTGGCAGGTTGATCTTCTTTTCTTTATGAAACAACCAGCGCTCTCCCAAACGGATCTCACCGGCATCCGGCGTTGCCAAACCGCCGAGAATATTAATCAGTGAGGTCTTACCGGCGCCCGAACGGCCAAAGACGGCGCTGACCCCGGAGAGAGGTAATTCTGTGTCCACATCCAGTAGGGTTTGCCCCAGCTGTTGCCTGATAGCGATTTTCAGCATTGTCCCAGCGTCCTCTGTTGCGCCCGTTTGCTGAGCCATTGGGAAGCTATCAGCGAGGCCAGTGAAATTAATATCGCAATCACGCACAACCTGGCGGCCTCGGCCTCGGCGCCAGGGGTCTCGATAAAGGAGTACATGGCCAAGGGAATGGTGCGGGTTTCACCTGGTATATTGGAAACAAAAGTAATGGTGGAACCGAACTCCCCGAGACTGCGGGCAAAGGCCAGCACCATGCCCGAGACTATGCCGGGCGCGGTCAACGGCAAGCTGATGGTGAAGAAGACCTTGAGTCGGCCGGCGCCCAAGGTGCGCGCCGCCTGTTCCAGGCGCACATCCACCCCTTCGAGCGCCTGACGAATGGCACGAACCATTAACGGGAATGACACCACCGCGGCCGCCAGCGCGGCGCCGCGCCAACTGAAACTGAAACTGAAGCCAAAAGTGTCATAGAGCCAGCCACCGAGAAAACCGCTGCGGCCCATGGAGACCAGCAACAAATACCCTATGACCACAGGTGGCAGCACCAGTGGCAGGTGGATCAGGCTATCGAGCACAGACTTGCCGGGGAACTCCAGCCGCGCCAGCACCCAGGCACACAAAATACCAAGCGGCAGACTGCAGAGCACAGCCACAGTGGACACCTTGAGACTGAGCAGCAAGGCGGCCACTTCATAGTCGGTCAACAAGCTCAAAGTCAGGATCTCAGTTTACGCCGAAGCCGTATTTGGCAAATACCGCCTTGGCAGCGTCGGACTGCAGGAATTGATAGAAACCTTCAGCGCCTTTGTTGTGCTCTTTACCCACCAGCGCCATGGGATAGCTGATTGGCTTATGAGTCTCTTGGGGGAATACCGCCAGCTGTTTTACCCCTTTGGCAACCTTGGCATCTGTGGAATAGACAATCCCCAGAGATGACTCGCCGCGTTCAACCAACGCCAAGGCGCCGCGAACACTATTGGCTCTGGCCAGCATAGGTTCGGCCTGTTGCCACAAACCCAAGTTTTCCAGCGCCTGCTTGGCATAGCGACCGGCCGGCACATGATCTGGATCGCCAACCGCCATCCGACTGTTACCCAAAGCCTGTTTGAGATCCCAGGAAGCCGAGATTTCAACCTGGTTCAGCGCACTGCTTTTCGGCGCGATCAGCACCAGAGTGTTACGCAGCAGAGTGACCCGACTATCACTGTCAATGGCCTTGTTTTCATCGAGATAGTCCATCCATTTCTGGTTGGCCGACAGAAACAGCTCGGCGGGCGCACCTTGGGCAATCTGGCGTGCCAGCGTCGAAGAGGACGCAAAAGAGAACACGGTTTCAGTGTTATGCTTGCGGTCATATTCGGCGCCCAGTTCATTCATGGCATTGGTGAGTGAGGCGGCGGCAAAGACGGTGACTTTTTCCTTGGCACTGACGTTAAAGGCCAACAACAACCCCAGAGCCAGGCTCAGGGCTGGACGAAACAGGGACTTCATAACGACTCCTTGGTGAAATGATTACACTATTTTGGACACTGCCAACGTTATATACATAGTTATATAACGATAAGCAAGCCTGTGAGCGTCAGTGAGTGATCCCTGTGGTCTTTATCAGCGCAATGAGGGAGAATAACCCTGACACTGATAAGGAATACACCATGGATCTCAAAGCCCTGTTGACTCTCAACAATGCCGATAAACTGTTTGCCAATCCCAAACGCATTGCGCTATTGAAGCAGATACGCATTACCGGCTCCATCAGCCAGGGCGCCAAACAGGCGGGCATCAGTTACAAGGCGGCCTGGGATGCAGTCAACGACATGAATCTGCAGGCCCCTCAGCCTGTGATCAGCAGTGAAAAGGGTGGTAAAGGCGGTGGCGGCGCCAAGTTGACCGAGTTTGGCGAGCGTCTGCTGAAACTCTACGAACTGATGGATCAGATGCAGGACATGGTGCTCAAGGCGCTGTTGGATGCGGCCGTCCCCATGGATAATCTGTTGGATCTGATGGCGCACTTCTCGCTCAAGACCAGCGCCCGCAATCAACTGGCCGGTGAAGTCATTGCGCTCAAGGATGATTCTCTCAATGACAATGTCAGGGTCAAATTGGCCGGCGGGCAGGAGATAGACGCCGCCATCACCCATGCCAGCACTGACAAACTGGGACTGCATATCGGCAAGAAGGTATTGCTGCTGTTCAAGGCTCCCGCCGTCAGCATCCACTCGCTGCAGCAGCCCCTCAGCAGTGGCAACCGCCTCAAAGGCCAGTTATTGCAAATAAAACGCGATACCCAGCGCAGCGAAATTACCCTGGATATCGGCGGCAACGACCGCCTCTACGCTTCGGTATGCAACGACAGCCTTGAGGGCTTGCCATTGGCTCTGGGCGATCATCTGCAGGCCTGCTTCGAGCCGGGGCAGACACTCATCGCCTGTGTAAAATGACAAACAAAGGCATCCTGTTTATCCCATTGGCAAGAAGGCGCACTTGCAAGCACGCCTGAGTTCTGTAAACCTTCTGCATTATTGGCATCGGCGCCTGGCGCCATCAGCAGTTGACCGAATAAATCGATGAAAGCCCATTTGATTACCCGTAAGGGCTGGGAAGCCCTGGACAAAGAACTCAAATATCTGTGGAAGGAATACCGTCCCGAGATCACCCTCAAGGTACAGGAGGCCGCGGCCCAGGGTGACCGCTCCGAAAACGCAGATTACACCTACAACAAACGCTTGCTGCGACAGATAGATCGCCGGATCCGCTATCTGGTTAAACGTCTGGAAGAGCTTAAAATAGTCGACTACTCACCGCAGCAGGAAGGAAAGGTGTTTTTCGGCGCTTGGGTCGAGCTGGAAAACGACCAGGGCACTGTGGTGCGCTACCGGATTGTCGGCAAGGATGAAATAGACACCAAGAAAGGCTATATCACCATAGATTCCCCCATGGCGCGAGCACTCATAGGTAAACAGGTTGATGATGAGGTCCAAGTGCAAACCCCATCCGGGATCAAAGAGTGGTACATCAATGTGATCCAATACCAGGCGTTTGAAACAGATGTGTCAGAATAATCTCAATTTAACAATTTGTTATTGAAAAAAATCCCAGGAAAAAGGTAGACTTCCCCCGTTTGGCTCGAAGAAGTGCAGGGAGATGCCTGCCGGGCCGGACGACTCAGCTTTCAACATAGGAACAAGGAAGTGCAGACTCTCAAAAAATCCGATAAGAGTTATGGCGTAGCCGTGTGCCTTTCAGGCATTTTCGGCATCTTGGGCATACACCATTTTTACTGTGGACGTATTCTGCATGGCCTGTTTGATCTCGGTCTAGCAATAGTAGGTATTACGCTGATTTCGACAGATGATCCTACCTTGGTATTCACCGGAATAGCTGTACTGGCGGTCGATATTATCCACACAGTGATAATCACTTTCATGTTACTCGTGGGAAGCTATAAAGATGGGCAGGGTAGGCTGATCACTTACCCGGGACAAAAGTTAACTTAAGGACAAACAATGACAATCGAAAATGAGCAACTGAGCGACAAGGGTTTCGTACCTACTCTACTGCTGTGCTTCTTCCTGGGCAGCTTCGGCGTGCACCGTTTTTACACAGGTAAAATCGGTACGGGTCTGCTGATGTTACTGACCCTGGGTGGCCTGGGTATTTGGACTCTGATCGACTTTGTTCGTATTGCCATCGGTAGTTTCCGTGATGCCGAAGGCCGCCAGATCAAAGCAGCCTGATCCCTGGATGCCAGTGGCTGGAGCCACTGGCATCCTTACTCACTCCTTAGAAAGTACTCTTCCCTTACGTAACATCTCTTCCGCTTCCAGACGCTCCTGCTCCCTTTGTGCCTGAGTGGTACACCTTCTTATCGGCATCCTCGAACCTGTCACTGTGACTTTTTCACAGCGATAACCATCACTGCGATCGACTTCTGCTTGAGCCTGCTGCGTTTCATCAGTACTACTACAGGCTCCCAAACACAACACCATAACCGCCGCGGAAACACATCCTTTCATTTACTTTTTCCTGTAAAATTCTGCTGTCATTCCCAAGCTACACAATTAATCGACAAGCAACAATTGCGCTGCATTTCACCAACAAAGGCAAAGATACAAATTGGCGCCATTGAACTGCGGCCAAAGCGTCTAATATTCCGGCTATGGCGCATCAGCTCTGAGCCTTGAAACCAAAACCAAAGATCATTTATTTAACATAAGTTGCACTTCAAACCGATATAGATACAAAGTGTCACATGGCAAAACTAAAATCTGCATGATGACAATTTCGTCAAAGAGGAACCTTATGACCCGCTTACTGATATTATTGCTGTGGCTGTTACCTATCGGGATCATGGCAGCCCCCTTTTCCGGTGAGTTGCTGATAGACAAGACCTGTCCGCTGTTTCAATCGAAGAACAAGGGCACTAATCCCGGGCAGCTTTACAGCAGCCCAGGGCAGAGGCTGGAGATAGTTGAACGCCTTGGTCACAACACGCCCACCTGGTTCAGGGTCAAGACCTCAGCCACACAATCACCTCTGCGTTGGATTGCCGCCGACTGTGGCCAACTGCAAACAGGTGTGTTGCCCACGGAATCTCAAACCGATAACGCCTGTAACCTGGCCGATAAATACGATAGTCATCTACTGGCTCTGTCGTGGCAAAACGCCTTTTGTGAGTCAAAAGGTTCCAGCAAACCCGAATGTCGCAGCCAAAGCGCCGACCGCTTTGATGCCAGTCATTTCAGCTTGCACGGCTTATGGCCCAATAAGCGCTCTTGCGGCATCAGCTATGGCTATTGCGGCAAGGTCAAACACAAGCCCGATGACTTCTGCAACTATCCCACCATTGAGTTAAGCAAAGCTGTATCCCGGCGCCTGGCTCAGATGATGCCCAGTCACGCCTACGGCAGTTGCCTGGAGCGGCACGAATGGTGGAAACACGGCAGTTGCCGGGATGAAAATGCCGAAGCCTACTTTTCATTGGCACTCAGACTGACCACAGAGGTGAACCAGGCAACGCCTCTGCTCAACCTACTGCAACAAAACATCGGCGCCAAGATAGCGACCGATTCTTTAAGACAAGCGTTTCAACAGAGCTTTGGCCCTTCGAGCGAGCACAAGCTGAGTCTTAAATGTCACCGGGGAATGTTAACCGAAATTCAACTCAGCCTTCCCGAAAAGATAAATGACAGCGACCTGAAGACTCTGTTGCTACAGGCACCCAGAATTGCTTCCGGCAACTGTGGTAGCCAGATCCGCATCGATGCGGCCAACTGAGAGAAATTAGAGCGCCATAGTCAGGCGAATAATACTGAACACTGCCCCCTGGGGGTCGTTGAGCACCGCAAAGCGCCCCACATTGGGAATATCTGTGGGTGGCACACAAACCTTGCCGCCCAATTCAGCCGCCCGACAAGCCATCAGATCACAGTCATCAACACTGAAATAGATCATCCAGTGGGGCGGCACGTCACCCCACTGCTCTGTCATTTGCAGCATTCCACCAATGCCTTCATCACAGCTGTCGCTATTGAGAAACCATTCTGTATATTCAAAATCAACAGCATTCTCACTGCGACGCATCTGCCAGTTGAACACCTTGGGATAAAAGATCTTAGCCTCTTCGGGTTGTCGACAGGCGAGCTCAACCCAGCAAAGAGTGTTGGCTTCCCACTTACGCCCGGCACCGGGATGTTCGACGCCCTGCCAAACCGAAAAATGGGCCCCTTCGGGATCGGTAAATAGCGCCATCTTACCGGCGCAGCCAACCTCGTGGGGGCCCATCAGAAGCTGGCCTCCAGCGGAGCTGATGGCCTCGATACAGTGATTAATATCCTCCACCGCAAAGTAAACCGCCCAGTGACTGGGAACCCCCTGCTGCTGTAATTCAGTAGGCAATTGGTAAATGGCGCCTATATCTTCATGCGCCTGCTTCAACATAGTATAGGCGCCTTCCGGCATGGGAATATCTTCAGCTTGCCAACCAAAGAGTCGACAATAAAAGTGCTTGGCACTGTTCCAGTCCTGCGTCCCCAGCTCTACCCAACAGGGCTCGCCATGTCTGTATGCTGTAATCTTCATTATCCGGTTCCCATTTCTGTGTTGCGCAGTGGAGGCTGATGAAGCCGGTTCCATTTACGTTAAACACTAATAGAAATTATACCAGGCTGTATAGAAAATATACGACGGCAATGCCGAATTGAGAATATATGGATTTGACGATGTATAGAGGAAAAAAGCCGTAGTCTGTTGGTTAGCATAAACTTTCCCTGTCACTCTTCCCTATGCAACACAATCTGCCAACCAACAAACTACGACGGAACAATGAGATGCAAAATCTCAAACATAAAAAGGATGTAGGGCAATGGACACAATCCCTTTATGAAGAGGTAATACTGTCTTATCCCGGGTAGGATAACTGTCAGACAAATCCCAAGAGAGTTTGTCACCATTCCTAAAGCGGCGCTATTTAGACTCAGAAGGTTCAAAATGACCAGCCCCCTTTGAGAAAGGTACGGCCTTTCAGTTTATTGGCTTGTACAGATAGAAAAACGAGACCTACACCTGTGCAACCTAAATGGTCATAGGCTACAGATAACGCTCAGAGCAAAAACGAATATTGATTCATAAGCTACTGGGAGCAAATATTAACTATGACGAAACTTGGAGCGGGTGATGGGAATCGAACCCACGTATGCAGCTTGGGAAGCTGCCGTTCTACCATTGAACTACACCCGCACAAAACACTCGGCGTGGACGATATAAATTACTGACTTTTATAGTCTTGTCAAGAAGCCGCTCTTTCATTTCTTTGAAAAAGAGAGCAGCTTCTCGCTTCATGAATACTTAGGCAGGATACCAGCCATGGCCAACAGATGGCAGGCTGCCGTGAGTAATCCAAACAGCACCACTATGGCTATCAAAGGTGTCCCCCCCGGCACACGAAAGCCCTGGCTATCGGCGAATTGTTGTCTTGAGCGCCAAGCCATCAAGGCCGGCACTATAACGGCCCATACCGTAGCCGCCAAGGCAGCAAAGCCGATAGCAACCAGGAAGCCATCGGGAAACAACATACCCAACAAAGTCGGAGGCAGGAAAGTCACCAAGGCGGTCTTGGCCCTGCCGCTGCGACTGTCGTCAAAACCAAACAGATCTGCCAGATAATCAAACAAGCCCAGGGTTACTCCCAGGAATGAAGACGCCACCGCCAGATTGGCAAACAGAGTGAGCATGGTGTTGAGCAGCGAGTTATCCATCACCTTGGACAAGGCGCCGACCAATACCCCCATATTGCCACCCTGAGCAATAATAGCGCCGAATTCGCCGCGGGAAATATTCCCCATGGTAGCCACCAACCAACACAGGTAGATAGCCAAGGCAATAAAGGTACCAACAAAAATCGCCTTGATAATGGTGCCCGGTTGCTTGCCGTAGTATTTCACCAGCGACGGCACATTGCCATGATAGCCAAAACTCGCCAGGCCAAAAGGAATGGCCGCCCACAGATATGAGCCATAAGAGTTCTCACCATCAGGTAGTAACAACTTGCTGGTGTCTATGCCGATCAGCAGATTGCCTATCGCCAGAAAGAAGCTGATGATCATCCCGCCCAGCATTATAGTGGTGATGCGATCCACTGCCTTGGTGCTGATAAGCACCACCAGTGCCAACACCAGGGCAAACACCAAGGCGGCAAAGCTCTGCGGCAGGCTGATATCCATACCTTCCAGGCTGTGATTAACTATAGAACCGCCGCCACTGATATAGGCGTAAGTGAGGATATAGAGCACGAAGGTTATCGAGGCGCCGTTAAGCACCCGCCAGAACTGCCCCAAAGTTTCCTTGGTGAGGGTGTCAAAGCTGGCGCCCGGCTCAAAATGCAGGTTGGTTTCCAGCAGCAGCAGCCCGGACATGAACATGCAAAACCACACCCCCAACAACATAAGCACAGAGTAGCCAAACCACATGCCGGCGCCTTCTACCGGCAGCGAAAACATACCTGCACCGACTGTGGTCCCGGCGATGATCATGGCGCCGCCCAGCAAAGACGCCTTGGCAGGCGCCGCATTCATATGATTGGCCATCAGGCCTCCTGTTCGGCGGCGACGCTGTCAACTATGGTTTGCTTGACCTGAGGACGCAGTAGCTGGTTAGCATAATCTCGGGTTCGCTCTATATCATGGCGGGTATCTTCCTTGGTGAGATACCCAAGCTCTTTGAGCTTGATGCTCACAATGCCATAGAGTTTTTTGTCGTAAAACTCGGGGGCAGTAATCCCATGCAGCGCGCCCAGACGACTGGCCAACTTGTGGCTTTCGCGCTCCAAGTCGCCACGCTCAATACCCGGGTGAGCGGCCAGCAAGTTAAAGATGATGGCATAACGCTGAAGAGTTTCGCTCATGGTTTCGGCCAGCAGCGCCAGCGGATTGATCCCGGCTTCCAACACTCGGAAACCATCGGCTTCTTCGGCCACCAAACCTTTGACAATGAAACGATCCAGCAGTTGATCGGCATAGGCACTGACATCGGCCTTACCCATAAACAGTTCGGCCTGCAGCAGAGGGTAGAAATCCTCAAGCACCGCCTGCATCTGAGCTCGGCTGCACTGCTCTTGACGCACCAGGCAGCTGGCCAGCAAAGCAGGCACCATAAACAAGTGAATAATGTTGTTGCGATAGTAAGTCATGGTTACCGCAATCGACTCGTCGATTGAGATAATATCACCCAGTGCATCTTCCTGAACCGTAAACTTATTCAGCTCCAGACCTTGTTGCAGCAATTGCTTACCGTCACCTTCGGCCACCGAGATGTACTGGGTGTAAGGAACTTCCTTGAGCAGATCCAGATACAGGTCCAACTGACGTTCCAACTGGCTTCGCTCCAGCGCATTCTGCTCTGATGACAAGAGTACCAGGCTGGTAAGAGTCACGGCGCTGGCTGCTGCGGCATCGTTGATATGGGTCATCACTCGATTGGCCAGAGTATTGACAGCCGGAGTCAACCAGCTGGGTTTCTGCTCGGGATCAGCCGCCACTTCTTCGCGCCAGTTGGGTGCCGCTTCACTGAGGAAGTTCTGCAGGGTCACAGGTTCACCAAAGTTAACATAACCCTGACCAAAATTACCCAGCTTACGCAAGGCGCCAACCACCTGCCAGACAGATTCTTTTTGCTTCTTCTTGCCGCTGAGTTCTTTGTGATAAGTGGCCACTTCCATAACATGGTCATAACCCAGGTACACAGGCACCAAAGTCACCGGCCGCTCAATACCCCGCAACACAGAGTTGACTGTCATCGCCAGCATCCCTGTCTTTGGCGACAGCAGCCGCCCGGTACGGGAGCGACCACCTTCGGTGAAGTACTCGACCGAATAGCCTTTGGCAAACAACTGATCCAGATACTCACGGAACACTGCGGTATAGAGTTTATTCCCGTTGAAACTTCGGCGGATAAAGAAAGCACCACCACGACGGAATATAGGTCCGGCAGGCCAGAAGTTCAGGTTGATACCGGCGGCTATGTGGGGCGGAACCATACCCTGAAAATAGAGAATATAGGAGAGCAGCAGGTAATCCATATGACTGCGGTGGCAAGGTACATAAACTATCTCATGACCATCATGGTGCAACTGGCGTATCTGCTCGGCACCCTTAATGTTGATCCCCTTGTAGAGCTTGTTCCATAACCAAGTGAGGATCCGCTGGGCAATACGCACCAGGCTGTCTGAATAGTGGGCTGCAATCTCATCGAGATATTCCTCCGCCATCTCCCTGGCCCTGGCCTCAGGGATCTTCTTGGCTGCAGCCTCCTCCTTAATTGCCTTCTTAAGCGTTTCCGAACGTAACAATTCATTGAACAACGCCTGACGATTAGGCAGTAATGGCCCTGTCATCACCTTGCGTTGCCGACGAAAATGCACCCTGGCCACCCGAGACAACTTATGGGCAATAGCCTTGTCGGTTCCATGTTCATCGGCCATCAGCCGCAGCGATACCGCATTGGAAAACTGCACAAAGTTGTCACGTCCCAGGAACAGGATCATCAGAAACTTGCGCAGCCAAGTGGGATTTTCCCGCTCAAATACGGCGGCGCGCATGCTGTCATCTTCCTTGCCCGGAGTGCGGCCCCAATAGAGGCTCACGGGCACCAATTGAATATCCAATTCAGGATTGACCTGATGCAGGTTCAACAGCGAAGTGAAACAGCTGAGAAAAGGTTTATTGCTCTTACGCTTACCGAACAGGGGCTTGGCACCTTCCAGGCAGACGACTCTGGGGACGGTAATATCATCAACCTTGAGCGTCTCATAAGGGCAAGGCAAACCAAACTTACGGGTAACTTCCGCCAACGCCGCGATATCACTGACAGACTCCGTCTTCATCACGTAGGCCATCGGCTTGGCGAGATCCAGGTTCAAATCTGCGAAAGGATCCTGAGGCACCACAGTGGTATGCACCAGCTTGCTTTGGAGCCAGCGAAGGGATTTAAACCAGAATGAATCTTGTTTGGACATGTTTTTCAGTGTCTGAGCCACAATCAATAGCCCAATAGAATACCAGAACTTCCTGAACCTTAGCTAGGGAAGGTGCGAACCGGCCCCGACGACTCCTCTGGCAAATGCCTTGAACTCCCCATTGATGCGTAAGCCAGGCCGTCCAAATCTGCCACAGGTTGAAACATTTACCCTTCCCCTAAACGTTTCAATTTTGGTTAATACTTGCACTGATCAAAATACTGTATATACTGACAGGTACTGTATGAAAAAACAGGAATCATCATGAGACCACTGACACCGCGCCAGGCACAGATTCTGGAACTGATTAAACGCAATATAGCCGACACCGGCATGCCACCAACCCGGGCCGAAATTGCTACCCGGTTAGGCTTTAAGAGTGCCAATGCCGCCGAGGAACACCTCAAGGCGCTGGCCAAGAAAGGCTGTATTGAGATCATACCAGGCACCTCTCGCGGCATTCGTCTACCTCATGATGAACAAGCCGAGTCAGAAACCGGCCTCCCGCTAATAGGTCAGGTCGCCGCCGGTGAACCTATACTGGCACAGGAGCATGTGGAACAGTATTACCAGGTCGACCCTAGTATGTTCCATCCCAGTGCCGACTTCCTGCTGCGGGTGCGCGGCGACAGCATGAAGAATATAGGCATTCTCGAAGGTGATCTCCTGGCGGTTCACAAGGTACAGGAAGCCCGTAACGGTCAAGTCGTGGTGGCCAGGGTTGAAGATGATGTAACGGTAAAACGTTTTGAAAAGAAAGGTAATGTGGTTTATCTACATGCCGAGAACGAGGCTTACTCCCCAATCAAAGTCGACCTGACTTTTCAGCCGTTGACCATTGAAGGACTGGCGGTAGGGATAATACGCAATGGAGACTGGCTATGAGTATAATGACAGGCAACGCCCCAAGACACCCAGGCCTGTGGACAGACACCAGTATTGCCGGCAATCAGCCTTGGCAACATACAGGTATCTCCAGCTTGGCCAGCCATAGCCAGGGACGTCAGGAGTTATTGCGCCTCTGCCCTCAATTGGCGCAACTGAGCCAACAGGGGCGCTGGATTGTCTTGATTAACGCCCCGGCCAGCATAGGTTACAAGGAAACCTTAGCAAGGGCCGGTGTCAGAATGGATAGAGTGCTCTTGGTGCGCACCAAGGATGAAGTTGAAGCCTTGTGGGCAACAGAAAGAGCCCTGACCAACGGCACCTCCAGTGCAGTGATCAGTTGGATAGACAGCCTGGATGCCCGTGATAACCGCCGATTGCAGCTGGTCGCCCGTAACGCCAGAGCCATGGGCGTAGTGCTGGAAACAGGACGGCAGGCGAAAGAGATAGATAACCGCCTCAACGAACTTACCCGCTCCATCCATTGATGGTGTGTTTAAAAGGCCATTCTAGAATGGCCTTTATTCTGCGCCTTTTTGGTGCAATACCTTTCCTTAGTAAATCGACGCAAACCCGCGCTGGTCAGCCTCTCACGCAGAATTCACCTCTGGATTAACAGGCGCTTTTTTTTCATATAGTTAGAAAACATCGTGATCTTGATCAATATTTAATCTACAAGTAATGTAGGAACAACGATTGTGTTATCTCCATGCAATTCGTCGTAGGTTGACCGTCCCATTTCGATTCATAGCGAGTGGTGCCGTCGCCGGAAATGCTGAGTATATTCAGCGGTAAGTGCAACAGTGGTTACCACCTGTATACCTAGAGCTAAGTGAAACCGCCGCCGCACTTTGAAGTCATCGTTGCTTTTTTGGGAACTGAAGAGTTTGCATAGAGCAAAGACTTACTGTGTGACTCTTCTTTGTAGTTGCGAATGCAATTGACAGAGGAGATGTCTTGTGAAGCAATGGCTGTGTGTTTTGCTGACCTTGTTGTGCGTCAGCTTGTTGTCTCCAGGTGCTCAGGCAGATATGCCCTTGAATATGACTCAAGGGGTAACTGAGATCAGTGGCAAGGTGTATCACCTGCACATGATCATTCTATATATTTGCTGCGCCATAGGTTTGGTCGTATTCGGCGTGATGATCTACGCCATGATCAACCATAGAAAATCTAAAGGGGCAGTCGCGTCCCAATTCCATGAAAGTACCAAGGTAGAAATTGCCTGGACGCTTATCCCCTTCTTAATCCTAATCCTAATGGCGATCCCCGCAACCAAGACGCTGATTGCCATGGAGGATCCCAGTGATGCCGACCTGACGGTCAAGATCACCGGCTCGCAATGGAAATGGCACTACAGCTATTTCGGCGAAGACATCGACTTCTTCAGCATATTGGCAACGCCGAGATCCCAGATAGAAGGCCA
Organism: Shewanella chilikensis; assembly: GCF_037953065.1. Classification (NCBI taxonomy): domain Bacteria; kingdom Pseudomonadati; phylum Pseudomonadota; class Gammaproteobacteria; order Alteromonadales; family Shewanellaceae; genus Shewanella; species Shewanella chilikensis. The sequence continues at coordinate 4,581,394 of NZ_CP149966.1, forward strand.
GGAAGCCAAGGGCGAGCACTACCTGCTTGAAGTCGACAAGCCGTTGGTATTGCCCATCAATCGCAAAGTCCGATTCTTGATGACCTCAGATGATGTGATCCACTCCTGGTGGGTGCCCGCCTTTGCTGTCAAAAAAGATGCCAACCCCGGCTTTATCAACGAGGCCTGGACCCGGATAGACAAGCCGGGGATCTACCGCGGCCAATGTGCCGAGCTTTGCGGTAAAGACCACGGCTTTATGCCGATTGTGGTGCAGGTACTGGCAGAAGAGGAGTTCGACGCCTGGATAGCAGAGCAGAAACAAGCCGCGGCTACGGCCGCCGAAGAAGCTCAGGCAGCCCTCAGTGAGACCATGAGCCATGATGAGGCCATGGCGCTTGGCGAACAGATCTATATGGCGCGCTGCGCCGCCTGTCATCAGCCCAACGGCGCCGGACTTCAAGGGGTATTCCCTGGGCTCAAGGGCAGTGCTATTGCCATAGGCCCAATAGCTGCCCATCTGGACATAGTGATCCATGGCAAGACAGGCACCGCCATGCAGGCCTTCGGCAAACAGATTACCGCCAAGGAACTGGCCGCTGTGGTGACCTATGAGCGTAATGCCTGGGGCAATAACACAGGCGACACAGTGCAAGCCGCCGACGTCAATAACCACGGGCAGTAGGGGGAGAAGATGAACTCATTCAGTCAAGATGCGAAAGCCGGCGTTCAGGAAATCACTGAGCAGGAACACCAGCATCATCACGCCCCCAAGGGGATCATGCGCTGGTTGCTGACCACCAACCATAAAGATATAGGCACACTCTATCTCTGGTTCAGCTTCATCATGTTCCTGATAGGGGGCGCCATGGCCATGGTGATCCGTGCTGAGTTATTCCAGCCCGGATTGCAACTGGTCGAGCCCAACTTCTTTAACCAAATGACCACAGTTCATGGCCTTATCATGGTTTTTGGCGCCGTGATGCCGGCCTTTACCGGTCTGGCCAACTGGTTGATCCCCATGATGATAGGTGCGCCGGATATGGCGCTGCCGCGGATGAACAACTGGAGCTTCTGGATTTTGCCTTTCGCCTTCTTAATCCTGCTTAGCTCATTGTTTATGGAAGGCGGCGGCCCCAATTTTGGCTGGACCTTCTATGCCCCATTGTCGACCACTTATAGCGCCGACAGCACTGCCTTGTTTGTTTTCTCAATACATATCATGGGGATAAGCTCAATCATGGGGGCGATCAACGTGATAGTCACCATAGTGAATCTGCGCGCACCTGGCATGAACTGGATGAAGCTGCCCCTGTTCGTCTGGACCTGGCTTATCACCGCTTTCCTTCTGATAGCCGTCATGCCGGTATTGGCCGGGGCTGTGACCATGGTACTGACAGACAAATTCTTCGGCACCAGCTTCTTCGATGCCGCCGGCGGCGGAGATCCTGTGATGTTCCAGCATATTTTCTGGTTCTTCGGCCACCCCGAGGTGTACATAATGATATTGCCGTCATTCGGCATCATCTCGGCCATCATTCCGGCATTCAGCCGCAAGCCTTTGTTTGGCTACGCCTCAATGGTCTACGCCACCGCCAGCATCGCGATCCTCTCCTTCCTGGTGTGGGCACACCACATGTTCACCACAGGTATGCCTGTCTTTGCCGAACTCTTTTTTATGTACTGCACCATGCTGATTGCCGTGCCAACCGGGGTCAAGGTATTCAACTGGGTTGCCACCATGTGGCGGGGATCCATCAGCTTTGAAGCCCCTATGATGTTCGCTTGTGCCTTTATTATTCTCTTCACCATAGGCGGCTTCTCCGGCCTGATGTTGGCAATCACCCCAGCCGACTTCCAATACCATGATACTTACTTTGTGGTTGCCCATTTTCATTATGTGCTGGTCACCGGTGCCATCTTCTCCATCATGGCCGCCGCCTATTACTGGCTACCCAAGTGGACCGGGCATATGTACAGCGAGACCTTGGCCAAGTGGCATTTTTGGTGTTCGGTCATTTCGGTCAATGTGTTGTTCTTCCCGATGCATTTCCTCGGGTTGGCCGGTATGCCCAGACGCATCCCCGACTACTCGGTGCAGTTTGCCGATGTCAATCAGATTGTCTCCATAGGCGGTTTTGCCTTTGGCCTGTCACAGCTGATATTTCTGGTGCTGGTGATCAAGTGTATTCGCGGCGGCGCCCAGGCTCCGGCCAAACCTTGGGAAGGTGCCCAGGGGCTTGAGTGGACACTCCCAAGTCCGGCGCCTTATCACACCTTCAGCACTCCGCCGGAGATTAAGTGATATGGCAGACTCCCGCCCTGACAACCGTAAACTGGTACGCCTGCTGCTGCTTGGCGCCGTAGCCATGTTCGGCTTCGGCTTTGCCCTGGTGCCGCTCTATGACGTGCTTTGTCAGCAGTTGGGGATCAATGGCAAGACCAACACCAGCGCCGCCACTTATAGTGCCCAAGTGGATAACAGCCGCTTGGTCACTGTGGAGTTTATCTCTCAGGTGGCCAAGGGAATGCCGTGGGAGTTCAAGCCGGAAGTGACCCGTATCAAGGTGCATCCCGGCCAGTTGACCCATACCCGCTTTCTGGCCCGCAACCTGTCACACCAATACAAGATAGGTCAGGCGATCCCTTCCGTTTCACCGGGACAAGGCGCCGCCTACTTCAATAAAACCGAGTGCTTCTGTTTCAATCAGCAGCCGCTGGCTGCCGATGCCAGTGCCGAGCTGCCGCTGGTGTTTTACGTGGATCCGGACCTGCCGGACTCCATCAGCACTCTGACCCTCTCTTACACCCTCTATGACATCACGGATAGACAGATATCCGATGCCCTGGAGCAAGGAGCAGCGAAATGACCAGTAAACATGAACACTATTATGTTCCGGCTCAAAGCGCCTGGCCGATTGTCGGCGCATTGGGGCTTTTCCTTATCGCCTATGGTGCCGGTACTTATGTATCCCAGCTCAAGTCTGACGGGGGCCACGGCAGTTACGTACTGCTGGCGGGAATTGCCGTCATTCTGTTCATGCTGATTGGCTGGTTCAGAAACGTGATCCATGAATCCATGAGTGGTCTCTATTCGCCACAGATGGACAGGTCATTTCGTCAGGGAATGAGTTGGTTCATCTTCTCTGAGGTGATGTTCTTTGCGGCCTTTTTCGGCGCCCTCTTCTATGCCCGTATGGTGGCCGTGCCTTGGTTGGGTGGCGCATCCAACAATGCCATGACCAACGAAGTGCTCTGGCCCGGATTCAGCGCAGGCTGGCCCTTACTGAAAACCCCGGACGGTACTGAAACCCAAGCCATGGGTTGGAATGGTTTACCCCTTTTCAACACCATTATTCTGCTCACCTCCTCTATTACCCTGCACTTTGCCCACCTAGGGTTAGAGAAAGGCAAACGCACCGCCTTAACCCTCTGGCTTGGACTCACCATCTTGCTGGGACTGGCCTTTCTAATCTTGCAGGGAGAGGAATATGTCCATGCCTACACTGAGCTGGGGCTGACGCTGCAGTCCGGTGTCTATGGCAACACCTTCTTCCTGCTGACAGGTTTCCACGGTATGCATGTGACTCTGGGCACGCTATTCCTGTTGGTGCTGTTTTTCAGGGTTTTAAAGGGGCACTTCAGCGCTGAGCGTCACTTTGCCTTTCAGGCCGGCAGCTGGTATTGGCACTTTGTCGATGTGGTTTGGCTATGCCTGTTTGTTTTTGTGTATGTGCTTTAGTAAGGCCGGGGATTGGGGGAAATAATCCCCAGCGCCAATGCCAGCAGCAACAAAAGAACCACCAGCGCCGAAAACAACACCCGGCGGCCAAGAAAACGGCTCATGGGAACAGATGAATCGCCGCGCACCATGATCCACAGGGCGCGACCAAGGTTGAAAATGATGAACAGCAGTAGCAGTACCAATATGACTTTAAAGAAAAAACTGACTGACATTCACTCTCCCATCCCTTGGGGGCGTTACCTTGCACTGTTATTTACTTTGGGGCTGTTTCTACTCATGGTCAAGCTGGGATTCTGGCAACTGCAGCGCGCTGAAGAAAAGCAACTATTGGCTCAGGAGATTGCCGCCAAAGCGGATGCGGGGCCAAACAGTTTTTCAGCTCTGCTGAGGCAAGACCCTGGCAGCCGGCTCACAGGGCAGAAACTGCAGCTGAGTGCCAATGTATTGAGCGGCAAGCAATTGCTGCTGGACAACCAGGTGTATCAGGGACGCGTGGGCTACCTGTTGCTGCAACCTCTGCAAGTTGAGCCGGAGCAACCCTGGCTATTGCTGGAGCTGGGGTTTATCCCAGCCGCAGAAAAACGCAGTGAACTGCCAGAGATATTGCCATTACCGCCACGCCTCACCCTCGAAGGCCGATTGTGGCAAAAGGGCAGTAACCCACTGAGCCAGGAGCTCTTGGCCGAAGCCGGTTGGCCCAAGCGAATACAAAATCTCAACTGGCCGCAGCTCGAGCACTTGCTTGGGCACAAACTGATCCCGGCCGTGCTGCAGCCGGAGCAACTGGAAGGTGTGGACTTGCCAAGACCCTGGCAGCCATTGCCCATGTCGGCTGAAAAGCACCTGGGTTATGCCCTGCAGTGGTTTTCCATGGCTGCCGCCCTGTTGTTACTGCTTGTCTGGTGGCGCTGGAAACTGAATCGACACTAACCACACTAACCATAGGGCGAGCTGAATTCAGAACGCCCAATTACAGCAAGAGGAGCCAGGATGAACTCCCGAACCCAAAGACCACTCTTAATACTACTGCTGGCCTTTGCCCTGCCGGTGATACTGGCAAAACTGGTACTGAGCTTCGAGCTATATCAAGGCGGGGCCACCAATAAGGGCCAGTTGCTGCCGGCTAATCGGGGTTATCAGCAACTTGGGCTCGACAACCCGCTTCCCGGCCGCTGGCAAGTCCTATACCTGATACCGGCCAACTGCGATGAACTATGCCAGGAACGACTCTTCATATTGCAGCAGAGCCATACGGCGCTGGGTGCCGAGATGGACAGGGTCGACACCCTGATTTTCATCAACCGGGAAAGCGACACGGAAGCTCCGCTAAACAACGACTTTCATCGAGTCACTCTGGATAAACCTCTGACCGCCGAGAATCCATTACAGCAGCAGATGTTGGTGATAGTCGACCCTCTGGGCGCTTGGGTGTTGGCCTATCCCGGGGTAGTGGATCACCAGAGCCAACTCCTGCAGGGCAAGGCCTTGGTCAGCGACCTGCGTAAGCTGTTGAAACTCTCGAGGGTGGGCTGATGAAACTGAACTTGCTACTGAAGATGACCCTCATCTGCACTCTGACGGTCATCCTGTTGGGCGCCTACACCCGGCTGTCGGATGCCGGCCTTGGCTGCCCCGACTGGCCCGGTTGCTATGGCCATCTCAAGGTGCCTTCTCAGGCCCATGAATTGGCTCATGTCGAACGCCACTTTCCGGGACAAGAAATAGAACCCAAGAAAGCCTGGCTGGAGATGATCCACAGATATGTGGCCGGCTCGCTGGGGATTCTGGTATTACTTATTTTGATCCAGAGTTGGCGTGGCAGCGCAACCCCGAAGAAGCTGCCGGGACTGATCGCCGCCCTGATCGTATTTCAAGCGCTGCTGGGAATGTGGACTGTGACCATGAAACTGATGCCCGTCGTGGTCATGTCTCACCTGCTCGGGGGATTCACCCTGTTTTCGCTGCTGTTGCTGCTGTATCTCAGGCTCCGACCGCTGCAAATCCCGGATGGCGATCCCAAAGCCCGCACCTTGGCGCCTTTGGCCATGGTGGCGCTGGCTGTTGTGGTACTGCAAATTATGCTTGGCGGCTGGACCTCCTCCAACTACGCCGCCCTGGCCTGCACAGAGTTGCCTATCTGCGAAGGTGACTGGAGCAGCAACCTACGTCTGGCAGATGCCTTCTCTCCTTTTCAGGGGCAGCATCCCAGCTTTGAGTTCGGCGTATTGGATTATCACACCCGGATGACCATACATATTGCCCACCGAATAGGTGCCCTGCTGACCGCGATACTAGTACTCACCCTGGCATTCATGCTCTGGCGCAGAGCCGACTCGAGCATGTTGAAGCGCTCGGCTCTGGTACTCACCTTAGTGCTGGGATTACAGCTGTCATTGGGCCTGGCCAACGTCTTGCTGCATCTGCCGCTGCCGGTGGCGGTTGCCCATAACGGCGGCGCAGCCCTGCTGCTGCTGACTTTGGTATTCATCAACTATGCGCTTTGGCGTAAAGCCTGAAGAGGGACTGTTTATGGCCAAACTACTCTCCATAGCCCAGGATGCGACCCGCACAGAGATCTCCTGGCGCGATTACCTGGAAATGACCAAGCCCAAGGTGGTGGCGCTGATGCTGCTCACCGTCCTGGTGGGCATGTGCCTGGCGTTGCCCGGTGCCGTCCCCCTACAGCCCTTGCTTGCCGGGCTAATGGGAATCGCCATGATGGCTGGCTCGGCGGCCGCCTTGAATCACCTTATCGATCGACGCATTGATGGCCTGATGGCCCGCACTTATAACCGCCCCTTACCCAAGGGACGAGTGAGCGTGAGCCGAGCCTTGAGCTTTGCCGTCTTGCTTGGATTGGCGGGCTTTACCCTACTCTATTGGCTGGTGAATCCACTCACCGCCTGGTTGACCTGTGCCAGCCTGATTGGCTACGCCCTTATCTATACCGCCTATTTAAAGCGGGCAACCCCCCAAAATATCGTGATAGGTGGCCTTGCCGGTGCCATGCCGCCACTGCTGGGTTGGACGGCGGTAACCAATGACTTTCACGGCCACGCCTGGCTGTTGGTGATCATTATTTTCACCTGGACTCCACCTCATTTCTGGGCCTTGGCCATTCACCGTCAAAAAGAGTACGCCAAGGTGGATATCCCCATGTTGCCTGTGACTCACGGGGTAGAATTTACCAAGACCTGTATTCTGCTCTACACCCTTCTGCTGGCCATCGCCTGCTTATTGCCGGTTTTGGTTGGCTTGAGTGGCCCCGTCTATCTGCTGGCTTCCACCATTCTCAGTTGCCTGTTTATCTACAAGGCCTGGCAACTCAAGTTTGCCGACCGCCCCGGGCTGGCGATGGCCGTGTTCCGTTTCTCCATCTATCAGCTGATGCTGCTGTTTATTGCCCTGCTTGTGGATCATTACCTCTGGAGTTGAATCATGAAGAAACGCATCTTGGTGGCGGGTATTTTACTCATAGGTCTTGGCGGTTTGGCCAGTGTGCAGCTGTTTCACCGACCTTCGTCTCAGCCGCCGCAGGCACTGAAAACCAGCTTTCAATATGAAACTCCAAGGCCACTGCAGCCCTTTGAGTTGCAGGACCAAAACGGTCATCAATTCGATAATGACAAGCTAAAACAGAAATGGAGTCTGATTTTCGCCGGTTACACCTCCTGCCCGGACGTATGTCCCACCACCCTTGGCAAACTCAGTGCCGTCTACCCGAAACTGGCACAAGTGGCACCGATACAGGTGATACTGCTTAGTGTCGACCCTGAGCGTGACAGCCAAAGTAAACTCAAAGACTACCTGGCCTTCTTTAATCCCGAATTCATAGGTTTGCGGGCCGAGCACCCGGCATTACTGCCCTTCAGCCGCGATCTGGGCCTGGTGTATTCGCTGGTCAGCGATGGCCCTGACTACCAAGTGGATCACAGCGCCTCTTTGATTCTGATCTCGCCAGACGGCCGCCGCTACGCCACCATCAAGCCCAGTTCACAGACACCCGGACAACTGCCGCAAATCCGCAACGATGAACTGCTGGCCGACTTTCGCACTCTGGTTACTCAGTATCAAGGGCCTCACTAACTCCCTAAAGAGCCTAGTAGATTCATATACCATTTTTCTTTTGAAAATAGGCAGAAGTGAAATTTGCCGACTATCTTTTGTGTGGTGGGAAAACAGGGAAGCACTATGTCCATCGACACACTGGCACTGGGAACAGAAATAAACATTCGTAATATTCAGCCACTCTACCAACAATTATTGGAACTCCTGCATCGGGTCGATGAATTGATCCTGGATGCTGGTGAGTTGCACAAGGTGGATACTGCCGGCGCCCAGTTGCTGTACCTGTTTGCGCTGAGTTGCGACAAGCGAGGGTTGAAACTGTCATGGCAACAGGCTCAACCCGCCTTTATCGCTCAACTGACGCGCCTGGGTATCAGGATCCCGACACTCGATTCAGATTTTGAAAAGGAAACGCTCAATGAAGACTATCCTCGCAGTTGATGATTCAGCCTCCATGCGGCAAATGGTGAGCTTTACCCTCAAGACAGCAGGTTTCGACGTGACCGAAGCCAACAATGGCGAGGAAGCGTTGAAAGTAGCCCAAGGCAGAGAGTTTGACCTGGTGATATCGGACGTCAACATGCCAATTATGGATGGTATCGAGCTGATACGTAACTTGCGCGAGCTACCCAACTACAAGTTTGTGCCCATGTTGATGCTGACCACAGAGTCGACCTCAGACAAGAAGCAACAGGGACGAGCCGCCGGAGCCACAGGTTGGATAGTCAAACCCTTCAACCCGGATCAGCTGTTGGCCACGGTTCGCAAAGTATTGGGTTAGCCTCCGGCAAGGAGCGGATATATGGACATAGATCTGAGCCAATTCACCCAGGTGTTCTTTGAAGAAAGCCTCGAAGGCCTGGAGGTCATGGAATCTGAGCTGCTGAAACTGACCGTGCCGCAACCGGATCCGGAAACCATAAATACCATTTTTCGTGCCGCCCATTCGATTAAGGGAGGCAGCGCCACTTTTGGTTTCAACCAGGTCGCCGGATTCACCCACTTACTGGAAACCCTGTTGGATGAAATCCGTGATGGCCGCCGGGAAATGACCGCCAATCATCAGGATATGTTGCTCTTGTCGGTGGATCTGCTGCGCAACATGCTGCAGGCCTTGATGGCAGGTCAAAGCTTTGAATCACCCCAGCAACAAGAGCTGGAAAACCGCTTCAATCAGGAACTGTCCGAAGTTGCCGGGGTCGAAGAAGCACCGGATAACGCCAGCCAAAGCAATGAAAAGTCAGCAGCCAAAGTATCAGAAACCAAAGATTCTGAAACCAAAGAAATTGGGCTCAGCTGGCAGATAGATTTCCATGCCGGCGCAGACATTCTCAGATGCGGCAACGACCCCATTTTGATGTTCAACGAGCTTGCCGAGCTGGGTGAGCTAAAGGTCAGCCTGCCTGCGCAGGAACTGCCTCAGTTTGAAGACCTGGATCCCGAATCCTGCCGTCTGTATTGGCAGCTGCAACTCGACACAGAGGCGCCACTTGAGCGGATAAAAGAGGTGTTTGAGTGGGTCGAGGACGACTGTGAAATCCATTATCAGCAGTTACCCGCCAAGGCACAGCTTGTCGAAGGTGTCTCACCGCAGGAACAAGCCCCTATCTCGACTTCTGCCCCAGTCTCCCAAGAGCCACAGGTCGCAGCCACCACAGCCAAAGTGGAGTCCGGCAAGGCTGTTGCCAAAACGGCGGAAACCAGTTCTATCCGGGTCAGCACCGACAAGATAGACATGCTGATCAATATGGTGGGTGAGCTGGTGATCACCCAGGCTATGCTGGGGCAGATAGGCCAACAGGAACACATTGACGATAACGCCCTGCTGTCACTGCAGCAGGGGCTGGAGCAATTGGCCAATCACACCCGGGATCTGCAGGAAAGCGTGATGCAGATCCGCATGCTGCCTATCAGCTTCGCCTTCAACCGTTTCCCCCGCTTGGTACGCGATATAGGTCAGCAGCTGGGCAAGAAGGTCGAGCTGATCCTCAAAGGTGAGGAGACAGAGCTCGACAAGACAGTGATGGAGAAAATTGTCGACCCCATGGTGCATCTGGTACGTAACTCCTTGGATCACGGCATTGAATCCCCTGCCGTGCGCAGTGCCAAGGGTAAACCGGAAACCGGCAGGATCACCCTCAACGCCTTCCATCAAGGCGGCAATATCGTCATAGAAATAACCGACGACGGCGCCGGATTGGATACCGGCAGAATTCTCGCCAAGGCCAGAGATAAAGGCTTGGTCGGTGCTGAAGAGGAACTCAGCACAGAGGCGATTCAGCAGCTCATCTTTAAACCCGGCTTTTCTACCGCCGACAGCGTCTCCGACCTCTCTGGCCGGGGCGTGGGTATGGATGTGGTCAGACGCAACATTCAAGCACTCAGCGGCAGTGTGGAGCTGGCCTCGACGCCCGGCAAGGGTAGCCGTTTTACCATTCGCTTGCCTTTGACCCTGGCTATTCTCGACGGCCAGTTGGTGAGGGTCGGCGAGCATACTTATGTGGTGCCGCTGGTCTCCATCTATGAGTCGTTGCAAGTGGAAAGCAGCAAGGTCAACAAGCTGTCTGAAGAGCACGAAGTGATCCGCCTGCGAGACGAGTACCTGCCGGTCATCCGCGTTTATCAGGAGTTCAATCACCTGGCTCAGGCCAAAGAGGTCAAAGAGGGGCTGGTGATGGTGGTGGACAACAACAACCAAAAAGTCGGCCTGCTGGTCGATGAGTTGCTGGCGCAGCAACAAGTGGTGATCAAGAGCCTGGAAGACAACTACGCCAAAGTGCCCGGGGTGTCCGGTGCCACCATTCTCGGTGACGGCCGGGTAGCGCTGATAGTGGATATTCCCGGACTCGTGACCATGTCTGGCCTCAATCAAACTCAGGAACATGCAGCCTAGAAGGGAAGCGCAATGACAGAATCCAACCCTGCAACATCAGCAGCTGCAAAAGATCAATCACAGCAATACCTCACCTTTATGATGGCCGATGAGGAATATGGCGTCGATATTCTCTCGGTGCAGGAGATCCGTGGCTGGGAAGCAACCACGGTGATTCCCAATGCACCGCCCCATGTCAAAGGGGTGATCAATCTGCGCGGCACCATAGTTCCCATCATAGATCTGCGCCAAAGGTTCGGTATCAAGACCCTGGCATATGGCCCAACCACAGTAGTAATAGTGCTGAAGGTGCACCTGGATAAACAGTACAAGGTGATGGGCATAGTGGTGGATGCCGTTTCCGATGTTTTCAGTATCACCCAAAGCGAGATCCGCAGTGCGCCCGATTTTGGCCAGGACACGGACATGCGTTTCATCCATGGGCTCACCTGTGTGGCCGATAAGATGGTCATACTATTGAATATCAATATGTTACTCGGTAATGAAGTGCTGCCGGATGCATCACAACTTTCCAGTTTGCTGCAGCAACTGGACTTGGAACAGCCTCAGGCTGCCAACCTTTAAGACATCGAGGAAAGAAGAATGGATGCCGCCAATGCCAACATAATCAACAGCAATCCCTGGAATCTGCTTGGCTTAATCACGGGCATCGCCGTGATGGCGCTCATGCTGCTAGGCCAGGATCCCAATATCATTATTATTCTGCAGGGCGTCACCCTGGTTTGCATACTGCTTGGGCTATTGCACTCACTCAAGCACAAAGGCACCCTGGATAGCGCCATCAACCAACTGCAGCGGTTGCTGAAAGACGGCACGCAGCAGTTTGCCGAGCTTAATCTTCCGGGCTGGCAGCCACTGCTGGACGAGCTCAGTCGTTGGCGTCAGGGCCAGCAACAGCAGCAAGCCATTCTCAAGGCTCTGGATATCTGCCAGGCCAATGTGATGGTGGCCAATCCGGCCGGTGATATTCTCTACTTCAACCACTCGCTGCAACAAACCATGCAGGACGCCGAGGCCGACATTCAAGAGGTATTGCCCCAATTCCAGGCCGACAAGCTGCAGGGCGCCAATATGGATGTTTTCCACCGCAACCCTGAGCATCAAAAGAAATTGATCGCCGGCTTGGAGCAAGTTTACTCGACTCAGATCAAGGTAGGTCGTCGTACCTTCAGCCTGATAGCTTCGCCGGTATTCGACGAAAACAAGCAGCGTATTGCCACTGTGGTCGAATGGCAGGATCTCACCGAAGCCCTTAGCAAACAACAATTGGAGCAGCAAAGCGCTACAGAAAATACTCGCATCAAACAGGCACTCAATGTCTGCCAGGCCAATGTGATGGTCGCCGATACCGACTACAAGATCATCTACCTGAACGACTCACTGAATGAAATGCTGGCCGGCAATGAGCAAAAGCTGCAACAGGAGTTGCAGGCCTTCAACATGAGCGAGCTGATTGGCAGCAATATCGATATCTTCCATCGCCATCCTGAGCATCAGCGACAATTGCTGGACCAGCTCACCGACAGCTATAACACCCGCATCAAGGTGGCCGGGCTAACATTTAATCTGATTGCCACCCCGGTATTTGAACAGGGCAAGCGTACCGGAACCGTGGTGGAGTGGCAGGATATCACCGCCAGCCTGGCCAAAGAGCAGCAGGAAAAACAGCTGGCGGCCGAAAATGCCCGCATTCGTCAGGCATTGGATAATGTCAGTTCAAATACCATGGTGGCGGATAACGACGGCAATATCATCTACCTCAACCAGGCTGTGCAGCAGATGTTTCAGGCAGCCGAGAAAGATATTCTCCGCGACCTACCCACGTTCAATGCCGGCAAACTGCTGGGACAAAATATCGATGGATTCCACAAGGTCCCCAGCCACCAGCGCAATATTCTCGCCGGATTGACCGAGACCTACGACAGCCTGCTGCAAGTTGGCGGCCGTACCTTCAGAATCATTGCCAACCCGATACTGGACCCGGAACAGGGGCGAATTGGCACTGTGGTTGAATGGGCCGACCGTACCGATGAAGTGGCCATAGAGCAGGAGATTGACGCCATTATCACGGCGGCCAACGACGGCGATCTGAGCCGCCGCCTGGATATTCACAACAAGGAAGGCTTCTTCCTTAATCTCTCCAGCGGCCTCAACCGCTTGGTCGGCATAGCCGATAATGTCATCTCCAAAATCGCCGATATCTTCGATGGCCTGGCCAAGGGGCAACTGGATCGAAAACTTGACGGCGAATATCAGGGTCAGTTTGCCAAGCTGCAGCAAGATGCCAATGCCACCATCAGTAAGTTGACCGAAGTGATTGGGGGCATCAATGACTCAGCCAATACTGTCACTTCGGGAGCCGAAGAGATAGCTCAAGGCAACGCCGACCTTAGCCAGCGTACCGAAGAGCAGGCCGCCTCCCTGGAGCAAACCGCCTCCAGCATGGAGCAGATGACGGCCACTGTGAAACAAAGCGCCGAAAATGCCACTCTGGCCAATAGTCTTGCCCAGCAGGCCAGCGAAAAGGCAGGCGAAGGCGGCAAGATAGTCAAACAGGCCGTCAGCGCCATGGAGGAGATCAACACCTCGAGCAAACGCATTGCCGACATCATCAGCGTGATAGATGAAATCGCCTTTCAGACCAACCTGCTGGCGCTGAATGCTGCGGTCGAGGCTGCCAGAGCCGGAGAACAAGGCCGTGGTTTTGCCGTAGTGGCCGGAGAGGTACGTAACCTGGCACAGCGCAGCGCCGGTGCCGCCAAAGAGATTAAGGAGCTGATCCGCGACAGCGTCAACAAGGTCACGGATGGAACCCAGTTGGTCAATCAATCCGGTGAAACCCTGCAGGAGATAGTGCAAGCCGTTTCTAAAGTTGCCGGCATGATCAACCAGATCAGCATAGCCGCAGAGCAGCAGTCGGTTGGGATCCAGGAGGTCAATAAGGCGGTATCGCAGATGGATGAAATGACTCAGCAAAACGCCGCCTTGGTGGAACAGGTCTCGGCAGCAGGAGATGCCATGGCCGAACAGGCCAGAAGCATGAAGCGTCAATTGGGCTTCTTCAATACCGCCAATCTGGAAAAGGGCGCCGGCAAGCCCCTGACCCTGATCGCCGGGGATAAGTCCCCCAAGATCCGTGTCAGTTCAGAAGAGTGGAGCGAGTTCTAGGAGATACTGATTGAGCTTCGATGAAGAGAAGGCATTCCCGATGACAGCCGCGGACTTTGGCATTATCCGCGAGCTGGCCTATCAACACACAGGGATAGTGTTACCCGAGCGCAAGCGCCATATGGTGTATTCCAGGCTCAGCCGCCGACTGCGATTGTTGCGGCTGGCCAACTTCGAGGAATACTGCCTCAAGCTGCAAAACGACCCTCTGGAACTGGCGCCATTTATCAACGCGTTGACCACCAATCTGACCTCCTTTTTCCGTGAGCGGCACCACTTCAACTTTCTGGAAACCGAACTGGCGCCCTATTGGCAGCAGCGCAAGCAGCGCAGGCTGAGAGTTTGGTCGGCAGCCTGCTCCAGCGGCGAAGAACCCTACAGCATAGCCATGACCTTGGCAGAGCACTTTCCCGCAGCCTCTGGCTGGGATCTGAAAATATTGGCAACCGATCTCGATACCAATGTGTTGGCCAGAGCCGAAGCAGGAGTTTATCCCCAGGCTGGACTGGAGGCCATCCCCAAGCGGTTGCATCACTATCTGCAAGGCGCAGCGGAAGAGTTCAGCATTAGCTGCCAGATCAAAAAATTACTCTTCTTCAAGCAGCTCAACTTACTGGAGCCCTGGCCGATGCAGGGCCCATTCGATGCCATCTTCTGCCGTAATGTGCTGATCTATTTCGACCAGAACACCAAGCAGAAGATAGTGGCCGGCTTCAGAAAACTCCTGGCCGATGATGGCGTGTTGTTTATCGGTCACTCGGAAAGCTTGACCAATATCTCCCGTGAGTTTGAAACCGTCGCTCAAACCACCTATCGCCTGCGGCATCAGAACTCAATTCTGCCGCGACAGTTCGACGCATCAGGAAGGAAGGAGTCATATTAATCATGGTAAGAGTACTGGTTATCGACGACTCAGCGCTAGTGCGCCAGTTGCTGAGTCATATGCTCAGCCAGGCCGAAGACATCATTGTCGTCGGCTGTGCCGAAGACCCCTATAAAGCCAGAGAGATGATTAAAGTACTGCAGCCGGATGTATTGACCCTGGATGTGGAAATGCCCAAGATGGATGGCCTGGCCTTTCTACGTAACTTGATGCGCCTAAGACCCATGCCAGTGGTGATGGTGTCGTCCTTAACCGAGCGCGGCGCCGAAGTGACCTTAGAGGCCTTGTCCCTCGGAGCGGTCGACTTTATCGCCAAACCTAAACAGGACTTGACCAATAGGCTTCTGGACTATCAGCAAGAGCTGATCGATAAAGTGCATTTGGCCGCCGCCAGCCATGTCACCCCGCAATATGGCAGCTCGGTGCCGCTCTGCTGTGACACCAAACTCAAGCACCGTATCATAGCCATAGGTGCTTCCACCGGCGGTACTGAAGCCATTCAACGAGTAGTGGCGCCGCTGCCGGCCAATACCCCCCCCATAGTCATAGCCCAGCATATTCCCGCAGCCTTCAGCGCTTCATTTGCCCGTCGTCTCAACCAATACGCCAGCATGGAAGTGATAGAGGCACAGGGCGGGGAAAGATTGACTCAGGGCGTTGCCTATCTGGCACCGGGCCATGCCCACTTGGTACTCGAACGCCGTGGGGCCCATATCTATACCAGACTGCTGGACACAGCAAACGTCAACCGCCATAAGCCCTCGGTGGATGTGCTATTCAACAGCATTGCCGAGATTGCCGCTAAGTCGGCGATAGGGGTGATTCTCACGGGCATGGGTAAAGACGGTGCGGCAGGCCTGCTGAAAATGCATCAAGCGGGAGCCCACACCATAGCCCAGGATGAGGCCAGCTCCGTGGTTTGGGGTATGCCTGGCTCGGCCGTGGCACTCAATGCCTGCAACGAGCAGTTGCCACTGGTGAATATCCCGGCCAGGTTGTTGCAATTACTGACTACTCCTTGACCCAGCTGCCGTCATCCTTTGGCCTAACCCATGCCTGGGAAAACCAATAATAACTGCCGTGACGTTTGCTGGGGGCGGTACAGTTGTATCTGGATCGCCCCGGCGGCAAGTCCAGTTCAGCCTGAATACGGAAACGATTCGCCGACAACCATTGCGGCTTCTTGGCCCCCTGCCCCTGCACATAACACATGAGCTGCGACTGATTGATATCGCTCATGTCCAGAGTCACCTCAAGTTCGGGCCGCCACTGGCCCATAGGTAACTCAGGGTTACTGGGAGAGATGGCCTGCACCGGCATATTCAGGCTATGCAGTTTCACCTTGAGAGCATTCATATCAGCATAGGCACCGGCCACGGGGAAACGCGGCAAAGAGGTTAAAGCAGAGTGAGGGCCTGCCGCACCGGACTGCTGCCCCAAGCCAACAAACCCCAGACGCTGCAACAAGGCCTCCAACTGGCTGTTATATTCACCGTAGGGATAGGCGAGTATCTTCAGATTGTCGCCGGTTTCTTTGGCAATTCGGGCCTCGGTCTCAAGCAGATTGTCCTCGATTCGCGCCAGCCACTGCTCCTCGGTTTCGGTGGTATTGCGGCGGATCAGATGCTCATGCCCCCAACTGTGGTTGGCAATCTCGGCGCCTTCTGCCGCCAGTGTTCTGAGCTGCTCCCAGCTCATCATCTCACGGTAACCCTTTTCTATCGGTTCTATCGCCACAAACAGTGTGTAGGGAAAGCCAAACTCTTTCAGTATTGGATGCGCCGCCTCGGCAATGTTGAGGTAACCGTCGTCGAAGGTGATGGCAACCGTTCTCGGTGCCAATGTTTTGGACTGACGAATCGTCTCTATCACTTGGGTCAGCGGCACCACATTGAAATCATGGTCCGCCAGATACTGCATCTGCTCCCGAAACTGGGCCGGAGTCACACTGGTACTGGCCGGCGAGCTGTCAGAAACATGGTGATACTGTAGAATAACTGCCGCCAGAGCGGGTGAACTTATTAGCCCAAGACAACTGCAGAGCAAAAAGCACAGCTTTTTCAACATCATTAACCTCTGAGAAATTATGACCACCAGCATTGGCCTGTTCGACAGGCAAAAAAACCGCCAGCTGTTTGCGCTGGCGCTTCCAATGATACTGTCCAACATCACAGTGCCGCTACTGGGTCTGGTGGATACGGCTGTCATAGGGCACTTGAGTGACGCCTATTATCTCGGGGGCGTCGCCGTTGGTTCGACCATTATAACACTGCTGTTCTGGTTACTGGGGTTTCTGCGTATGGCCACCACAGGCATGGTTGCCCAAGCCTATGGCGCCGATGACAAACCACGGCAACTGCAGCTGTTGATGCAGGCCGGCTCGCTGGCACTTTTTCTCGGCTTATTGGCTCTGCTGTTGCAAGGGCCGATACTCAGCCTGGCCGCCAGTTTATCCGATGCCAGTGAGCAGGTCAGCCACTACGCCGCCAGCTACTTTTCCATTCGTATCTGGTCAGCCCCATTTGCATTGCTGAACCTGGCTCTACTTGGCTGGTTGCTGGGCCGTCAGCAACCCAAGGCCGCCATGTGGCAGTTGATCATCGCCAACAGTGCCAATATTGCCCTAGATCTGCTGTTTGTTATAGGTTTGGGTTGGGGCGTAGAAGGCGCAGCCCTGGCATCCGTCATCGCCGATATGACCGCCTGTGCCGTAGCCTGTACTATGGTGTTGCGCCAGTTAAAACAGTTCAATCTGCCGCCTCTTGCCGAGTTGCTCGGGCAGTTACATCCCCGCGACTTTAGTCGCCTCTTGAGCCTGAACCTGGATATCTTTATCCGCAGCTTGTGTTTGCAGGCAACCTTCGCCTTTATGACCTTCAAGGGCGCCGGGCTCGGTGATGAAACTGTCGCGGCCAATGCCGTGTTATTGAATATGTTGCTGCTAATCTCTTACGCTTTGGACGGTATAGCCTACTATGCCGAGGCCGAAGTAGGCCGAGCTATGGGACAAAAACACTTGGATGCACTCAGGCAAGCGGTCGCCCTGGCGTTTAGCTGGTCGGCCATCATAGCCTTGGGGTTCAGTGGCTGTTTCTGGATTTTCGGTGAGCAACTCATCGGCATACTGACTAATATTCCCGAGGTTCGCCACACCGCCCTGCTCTACCTGCCATGGCTTATCGCCCTGCCACTGCTGGCATTTGCTTCCTATTTATTTGACGGTGTCTATATTGGTGCCACCAAAGGTAAAGTGATGCGCAACAGCATGATTTTCGCCAGCTTGGCAGTATTTTTTCCGGTCTGGTTCATACTGCAACCTCTGGGTAACCATGCTCTCTGGGTTGCGATGAGTGCCTTTATGCTGGCGCGTAGCCTGAGTCTCGGGCTGCACTTTCTCTGGCGCCAACACCACTTTATCCCAGCCTGATGGCAATAAAAAAGGACAGTTCAATACTGTCCTTTTCTTTGGCGCCAAGTACCAGTATTACTGGTAAGAATGGTCGCCATGCTGGTGATCTGTTACGTCACGAACACCGGTCAATTCGCCGGGAAAACGCTCCAGCAACTGAGTCTCAATGCCGTCTTTCAGGGTCACATCGACCATGGAGCAGCCGTTACAACCACCGCCGAACTGCAGTACCGCCACGCCGTCATCAGTGATCTCCACCAGCATGATATGACCGCCGTGACTGGCCAGCTGGGGGTTAATCTCGGCTTGGATCATATACTCCAAGCGCTCGGTCAGTGGAGCATCGTCAGACACTTTACGCATCTTGGCGTTGGGCGCTTTCAAAGTCAGTTGTGAACCCAACTGATCGGCCACCAGGTCAATGCTGGCTTCTTCCAGGAAAGGGGCGCTTTTTTCATCGAC
The DNA here is from genome assembly GCF_037953065.1 of Shewanella chilikensis. NCBI lineage: Bacteria > Pseudomonadati > Pseudomonadota > Gammaproteobacteria > Alteromonadales > Shewanellaceae > Shewanella > Shewanella chilikensis. Next base: position 4,600,001 of record NZ_CP149966.1, read on the forward strand.
CATGGCCTTAAAGCCATTGAATTCCAATTCGATATCGTCGGCTTCAACTGCATCCGGTGGGCAATATGAAACGCCACATTCGGCCTGAGGAGTCCCAGGGCTGATAACAAAGACCCGAATATGAGTGCCTTCCGGCTGACCATCCAGGAGTTTAACAAAGTGCGCCTGAGCTGCTTCGGAAATGGTAATCATGACAACCTGCTCCGTCAGGGTAAACCTGAGTAAATTAGTAAGAATTAGAGCTATCATACTCCGACTGCCATGCGCTTTGTAGTCCCGAAAGCGATAGAGCTGAGTTTTTTGTTGTCGGGATCTCGATTTTATCTTCCACAATTTCAAGTCGAATCTTGATCTTTAGTTGTCACCATACTTACCGCCTTTAACCGCTCAGGAGCTATGGCTCAATCCGGGCGCTTCGGCTCTGGCCAGACACCACACCTGAACATCCGGTGACCAGGGAGCTAAAGCCCTGGCCGCTTCCCGGATAGTGGTGCCTGTCGTCACCACATCATCCACCAATACCAACCGTTGCCACTGTAATTCCCCCCTCACTGCAAACGCCTTGGCCAGATTCCGCCTACGAGCCTTGCCGCTGAGACCGGCCTGGGGTGCGGTATCCGCGACCCGCAGCAGCAAAGAATCCTCCAGCGGCAGCGCCAACTCTTGACTCAACATGGATGCAATCACCCAGGCCTGATTGAAGCCCCGCTGTTGCAGCCTCGCCGGATGCAAAGGAATAGGCACCAAGGCCTGTGGCCAACAGATAAGTCCAGCAGTCGCCAACGTCTTTACTCTGGAAGATAAAGCCCGGACCAATGTCGGCAGTGGAGCAAAATCCTGCTGGTATTTGACTCGGCCGACTAGTGGCCCCAATGCGGAGTGATAGCTGGCCGGTGCCACTACAGGGATAGGACTGTGTTTCATGCAGGAACCACAATAGCGGGCAATGACAGCCAACTCCCGACCACAGCCGAGGCAGATAGGTTGTCGGTAGCAGCTGGCAGCAAGACAGCAGGGACACAAACCCTGACTAGCTGACGGGATCTGCTGGTGACACAGTAGGCAACGGTTGGGTAAACTGGCGGCCAATAGGGCCCGGCATCCTGCCAATAGAGGGCTCCACATAACAAATCTTCCATGAGGTGTTTCAGTGAGTCTGTATATCGAAAGCCAGGGACAGGGACGGGATCTGATCTTACTCCACGGTTGGGGCGTCAACAGTGCCGTTTTTCATCCTCTGCTGCCTGGCTTATCTCAGTATAGAGTCCACTGTGTCGACCTGCCGGGATTTGGTTTTAGCCAGACCATTGACGGGGAAATAGACGACTGGGTGGACGCCCTGGTGGCCGCTCTGCCCGAGCAGGCAGTATGGTTGGGCTGGTCGCTCGGAGGCCTGGTCGCCACCCGGGTAGCTCAGCGCTTTCCAGAACGAGTTGCCGGACTTATCACTGTCGCCTCATCTCCCTGCTTTATGGCCAGGAGCGACAACCAATGGCCAGGAATAGCACCGAATGTGCTGACTCAGTTTGCCGAGCAACTGCAACAGGATCTGCAGCGAACCATAGAAAGATTTCTAGCGATCCAAGCTATGGGCAGCGATAGCGCCCGTGACGATATTCGCACCATTCGCGAGCTGGTTCTGGCACGTCCGCTACCCAATGAACAGGCTCTGGCGCAAGGCTTAGAGATGCTGGCCAAGGTGGATCTACGCCCCGGACTGGAACGACTCGCCCTTCCCTGGCTCAGGGTTTGGGGCAGGCTGGATGGGCTGGTGCCCAGAAGAATCGCTAACCTCTTGCCGGGTAACGCATCAACCACAGATTTACTGCTGGCCAAGGCATCACACGCCCCCTTTATTTCCCATCCTCAGGAGTTTATTCAGGGGCTAAATAGCTGGCTAACAGAGAAAGACTTTAATTCCTTGCCCTGATTGACTATTATTTGGACAGCAATATAAGGAATGCCCTATGCAGCTTGTCTCCCACTACCCACAGGTACCGATCGCGACCAGTAATCCTGCGACCGATGCCGCTCGGGTAGAGAGTCAACAAAGACCGCCGGTCATTCCGCCCCAGCAACCCAGTAAAGGCCATGAAGAAAGGGCATTCAACCCGCAGCATGAACGCACAGCAGACTCGGCGCAGCAACAGGCCAAACTAGCCGATAGAGTCCAGGAGCGCCAACAACAGTCTGGTCAACAACAGCAGCAACAAGAGCAACAGCAACGCCAAGGCAGTAAGCCTCTGCGGCTGAACCTGTTCAGCAAGCCGGCTCTGGATCGCCGCGATATCCGTAACCGCCAGCTTGAAGCCTCGGCGTATCCCAAACCCGCAGTAGCATTAAATAGCGGACCTCATCCCATGCCGAATGAAACACCGCAGTTTTATCGTGAGCTGGGGCAGAGAATCGATACCTTTTACCATCAATGCACCGAGCCTATGCCCGCAGCCGGTATCTCTGCACTGGCTTGATCCAACTTTGGCGGCAGCTTATATAAGCCATCCTGATATGCCATGCTACCCCAGAGTGCCAACCCAAGCGCCGTGCGAGCCATTGAATCAGAGAGTGGCGCGGCGTGCAGTTGCTCCTTTACAGGATCATAATCAAAGGTCATAGGCGCTTTCTCCGGCTGTAATATGGTGACCTTGTTATCCTCCATATAGGCAAAATTTTTGTTGTATTGCATCAAGGCCCTGCCAGTCCAGTTGTCGGGCATCTTTGTCAAATCCCTCCCTAACATAGGGTAAGTGGCATCTATGCCGGCCAAAGACAACAGAGTTGGCGGCAGATCTATCTGACTCACTACCCGCGGGTCCCGTTTAGCCGTTATCCCTTCACCCAATAATAAACCGGGGATCCTGAATCTGGGCACTGGCACCAAGGAAGCCCCGGAAACCCGGCTGTCATGATCGGCCACCACCAGAAACAGGGTGTCACGCCAATAGTCAGCCTCTTTCGCCAGTCGAAAAAACTCACCTATGGCGTAATCGGCATACTTGGCAGCATTGTTACGGGTCTGTTTTGGCTGTTCATACAGTTCGATACGGCCATCAGGAAATTCAAAGGGATCATGATTGCTCGAACTGAACACCAGGCTAAAGAAAGGTTTTCCCTCGGCATGAAGGCGCTTGAACTCTGAGTCGGCCTTGCGCATTAGATCTTCATCTGAAGCCCCCCAGGAGCCGACAAAGGCAGGTTTAGGATAGTCTTTCTGGTCGACTATGGTGCTAAAGCCATTACCGAGGAAGAAGCTGCGCATATTGTCAAAATGGCTTTCACCACCGTAGATAAAGGAAGTGGAATACCCTTGAGCCTGCAGCAATGCAGCAAGACTGAAGAAACCACTTTGACTCTTGCCGAGTTTGACCACAGAACGCGCCGGCGTTGGGGTGAAACCAGTGGTCACCGCCTCTATGCCTCGAACTGAACGTGTACCCGTGGCATACAGGCTCTCGAAATACCAGCCTTCATTGGCCAAAGCGTCCAGATTTGGGGTCAGCGGTAAGCCCCCCAAACTGCCAACGAAACGAGCACCCAGGCTCTCCTGCAATATGATGACTATATTCTTGGGTTTACCACGATAGCTGGCCTGGTTCTGACTCAAACTGGGATACTGGTCTGATATAAAGTCAGCTGGCGCACGGCCAGTCTCCTGGCGGATTATCTGATAGATCTCCTTTCTGTCCATATCGCCATAGATCCACGATGTGTCGGCCTCGTTATTCATTTGGCTGATAGCAAAAGCCAGCGAGTAACCTGAATTGACCACCAACGAGTTGACGAGTGGATCATCGGCGAAGGCCACCATGGCCGGATTCAACGGTCTATGACCAAGAGTGGATCTGGCCCCAGCCAAAGACAAGACAATGATCAGCACACCGAGCACAGGGCGCCAATACCACTTGGGGAAACGACAATTGCGACAGAGATAACCTGAGAGTTTCCAGCCGCTCCAAAGGATGACTCCAGACAAAACCACTGAAATAATCAGCTCCAGCTTGCGGCCGCTCCAGAGCATGGAAAGTACTTCTTTGGGATAAATAAGATACTCAACATAGAGGCGATTTGGCCTGACACCGTACTCTTCAATAAAGGAGGGAGTAGACAACTCCAAGAACAACAAATACCAAAGCCCGAGAGTCAGCCACAGACGTTGTATCCAAGACCAGCAACGCCCGAGCCAATGATCGCCGCCAAACAAGGCGGTACCCAGCGCCACAACACCCCAAAGCCAACAAAGCATGGCCACATCTACCCTGACCCCCTGCAACAACAGATGACTCCAACCACCAACGGCTACTACCCGTTCGTATTGCCAAAGCCCCAGCCCAATTCGGCTCAACATCAGGCACAACAAAGCCAATAAACTGAAAATCAGTACACCGCGAAACGGTCCGGTAAACTTAAAACGAGAAAACATCATTTCCAGGGTTCCTCACCACTTTTTTGCCTTGGCGTTTGTTAAAAAATTGACAATTTACCGCACGCCAACCCCCAGAAAGAGCCGATTTGCCGCGCAATTATGACAGAAAGACTAAGATAAAGTTTCATTAACATTTGTTTGTTATTGTCTATCGCGCCAGAGGGTGAAGCCGTTCGCAAAAGATAGTAAAAGTGGCAGAATTCATGGTTAGCGAGAAACAGCACTATTGGCTCGAGTATTAGCAACAAAAAATCGCGGGTAAAAAAATCCCCCGATAATTATCGAGGGATTCATCTATTGTCGGACCGTTAATAGATATTCAACAACTTGTCGATCAGCTTTTCTTCAGCTTGGCAAAGGCATCGGCAAAGGCATTGCCCATAGCGGCATTCACTGGCTGTGGCTTGGTGGCAGGACGTTGTTTGCCCTGACCTGGTTTATTGCCCTTGGCTTGCGGCTTGCCGGCTCTTTGTTGTGGCTTGCCTGGCTCAATCTTTTCGTCCAGGCGCATCGACAGACCTATACGCTTACGCTCAATATCTACCTCCATGACCTTTACCTTGACCACATCACCGGCCTTGACCACGGTATGAGGATCGCTGACAAACTTGTCGGTCAGAGAAGATATGTGCACCAGTCCATCCTGATGCACGCCGATATCGACAAAGGCACCAAAGTTAGTGACATTGGTCACCACGCCTTCGAGGATCATCTCTGGTTTAAGATCCTTTAGTGCCTCAACCCCATCTTTGAATTTGGCGGTCTTGAACTCGCCCCGGGGATCCCGACCTGGCTTATCCAACTCCTTGAGGATATCCGTTACTGTCGGCAAACCGAATGCATCAGTGATGAATTCGGCCGGATTGATATTGCTCAGCAGTTCACTGTTGCCTATCAGTTCGGCAACAGGTTTACCCTTGAGCTTGGCAATATTTTCTACCAGCGAATAAGCCTCAGGGTGAACGGCCGATGCATCCAGCGGATTGCTGCCTTCACGGATCCGCAGGAAGCCGGCGGCCTGTTCGAAGGCCTTGGGCCCCAGGCGTGGCACCTTGAGCAGTTCTTTACGGTCGTTGAAGCGACCGTGTTCGTCGCGATATTCCACCAGATTTTTGGCCAAGGTGCGGTTAAGACCGGCCACCTGACTCAGCAGCGGCATGGACGCCATGTTTACATCAACGCCGACACCGTTTACACAATCTTCAACCACAGCTTCCAATGAAGCCGACAGCTGGCTCTGGCTGACATCGTGTTGATACTGGCCCACACCAATGGACTTGGGTTCAATCTTAACCAACTCCGCCAGCGGATCCTGCAGCCTTCTGGCGATGGATACGGCGCCACGCAGTGAAACATCGAGATCCGGAAACTCATTGGCCGCCAGCTCAGAGGCAGAATAAACAGAGGCTCCGGCTTCACTGACCATCACCTTAGTGATGCCGGGATTGCTGTCTTTGACCATGGCAATCACTTCACCTGCCAGCTTGTCGGTTTCACGGGAAGCGGTACCGTTACCTATGGCGATCAGCTCCACCTTGTGCATATTGACCAGATTAGCCAGAGTGCGTATCGACTTATCCCACTGATTTTGCGGCGCATGAGGGAAGATAGTGGTATGGCCCACCAACTTGCCTGTGTCGTTGACCACAGCCACCTTAACCCCGGTACGCAACCCGGGATCCAGTCCCATGGTGGCCTTGGCTCCGGCAGGAGGTGCCATCAGCAAGTCGCCCAGGTTACGGGCAAAGACTTTAATCGCCTCGGTTTCCGCCGCTTCACGCATTCTGGTGATAAACTCGGTTTCCATCTGCAGAGCGATTTTGATCCGCCAAGTGGCTGTGACAACCGTCTTCAGCCAGTTATCCAGAGCATTGTCACTCAGCTTAAGACGCAAGTGTTCGGCAATGAGCACCTCACAATAGCTACCGGCTTTGGCTTCTGCCTCAGGATCGGCATTCATCGATAGACTCAACACGCCTTCATTACGGCCGCGCAGCATAGCCAGCGCCCGGTGAGAAGGCACTGAGCTGAGTTTTTCAGTGTGCTCAAAATAGTCGCGAAACTTGGCGCCTTCCTTCTCCTTGCCGGAGACCAGTCGGCTTTCAATGACAGCCGACTGTTGCAGATGGTTACGCACCTTGGCCAGCAACTCGGCATCTTCGGCGATCCGCTCCATCAGGATATAACGGGCACCATCCAACACCGCCTTGGCATCGGCAAAACCGGCTTCCGGATTGAGATAGGCCTCGGCGGCCTGTTCAGGATCCATGGAGGCGCTGCCGGCGGCGGCATAGAGGGCATCAGCCAAGGGCTCGATACCGGCTTCAATGGCAATTTGGCCCTTGGTACGGCGCTTGGGTTTATAGGGCAGGTACAGATCTTCAAGCCGGGTCTTGCTGTCGGCTTCATTGATGGCGTGCTTCAGTTCGGCGGTCAGTTTTCCTTGGGCTTCAATCGAGGAGAGGATCACCTGACGCCTATCATTGAGCTCCCGCAGATAACCGAGACGAGTGTGCAGGTTACGCAGCTGGGTATCATCCAGCCCCCCCGTCACCTCTTTACGGTAACGGGCCACAAAAGGCACTGTAGCGCCTTCATCCAGCAAGCTGATGGTAGCAGCAACCTGCTGCTCACGAACGTTCAGCTCCTGGGCAATAATCTGAGCAATATTATGCATAGTAAGGATCTGTTGGATTAACAAAATTCAGATGCGCCAACCATACCACAGCCAGCCTGAAAGTTTCATAGCCGGAGAGCGAGATTCCAGCCTTTAGCCAGCTAATCACATCCCAGGTTTAGCACCTTGACACTCTTTACAAAAATTCATCACAACTATGGACAGAGAAAACCAGCCTATTTTATACTTCTTGGCCGTTATGCAAATAACAATGATTTGTATTTATCTAATCGGCAGGGAGCGCCGGAAACCGCAAACCAATAAGCCGTCTTCCAAGATGGCAAACATTAGGAATAACGATGAAATTCACTCGCTCCCTTGTCGCTCTGTCAGTACTTTCCGGACTGGCAGCCCAGGTGGCTTATGCCAAAGAGTCCCAAATGGAAACCATGGTCATCACTTCCAGTCGGATGGAAAAACCACTCAGTGCCATCCCCAATACTGTGACAGTCATAGACCAGGAACAGCTCAAGCAACAGCTGGCCACCACCCGGGACTTATCGACCATTTTGGGCAACCTGGCCCCCAGCTTCTCCCCCAGCCGCCAGAAAATGACCAATACCGGTGAAACCCTGCGCGGCCGAGCTCCCCTCATCATGATAGATGGCGTGCCTCAGTCAAACCCTCTACGCAGTGGTGGTCGCTCGGGTCAAACCATAGATCCCATGATGATAGAACGAATTGAAATCATCCATGGCGCCAATGCCATGCACGGCCTTGGCGCTCAGGGCGGCATAATCAACTACATCACCAAGAAACCCAGCGGCGACAACGAAAGCCGGGTAAGTTTTGATCTGTCCTCCCCCACCAGCTTCGAATCCGACAGCCTGAGTTTTGGTGCCAACTATGCCTTCTCCGGCCAAAGCGGCAACCTGGATATGCTGGGTTCAGTGGGATACCACAGCAATGGTGTTTACTATGATGCCAACGATGATGTCATAGGTGTCGACACCACCCAGGGCGAGTCGATGGACAGCCAGAGCAAGGACTTCTTTCTCAAGTTGGGCTATGAGTTCAGCGAGTCGCGACTGGAGCTGATGGTCAACCACTACGATATGGACAACAATGGTGATTGGATGCCGGTCAAAGGCAATGTCGCCACAGATACTCCTACATCGGCGGTAAAACAGCAACAACCCTGGCAGGCAGCCAACAACAAGGTCACCACCAGCAGCCTCACCTACAAGCATCGCAACATCGCCGGGCAGCAGTTGGAGCTGCAACTGTTCAACCAGAACTTCAAGGGTGTCTATGGCGGTGGCTGTTTCGGCAGCTTCTATGATCCGGCCTTCGAAGGTGCAGCGAATCTGACAACCTGTGATACCGGCGCCAATGGCGAGCAGTACTTCTATGACCAGTCACGCAACAAGTCCAACAAGTGGGGCCTCAAGGCGTCAATGATCGCCAATAATCTGGCCGACAGCGGCGTGGATCTGGCCTATGGTGTAGACCTTTTCAGCGATACCACAGAGCAGGATCTGGTGCAGACCGGACGCGCCTGGGTACCCGAGACCCGTTACGACAATATCGCCCCCTATGCCCAATTGAGCTTCTCACCTGCAGATGCCCTGACCCTTTCCGGCGGCATTCGTTATGAATATGCCAAACTCAAGGTCGATGATTTCCAAACCCTGTGGGCCTCTGGCCACAAACAGGTTGCCGGTGGCGAACCGGATTTCAATGAAACCCTGTTCAATATAGGTGCCAGCTATAACTTCACCTCAGCGCTGCGCCTCTATACCAGTTACAGCCAAGGTTTTGGTATGGCAGACATAGGGCGAATTCTGCGTGACGGCAACAGCTTCCCGGACCAAAACCCCAGCGTGGAAGGCTCTTTGACGCTGGAGCCCGTGGTCACAGATAACTATGAACTGGGCTTGGACTATCAAGGCGAGTTGTTGGCAGCCAAGCTGGCACTGTATCGCTCCGAGGCCAAACTGGGTGCCCGCTTGGCCCTGAATGAAGACGGCTTCTACAATGTGAAACGGGAAAAGAGCGTGATCCAAGGACTGGAAGCCAATGTCACGGCTTACCTGGGTAATGACGACGATCTGGGGCTGAACCTGGCGCTGCAGCAAGGGGAGTATGATTCCAATAAAGATGGCAGCACAGACACAGATCTCGACGGCGCCAACATAGCACCCAATCGTCTTAACCTGTTCTGGGAACACAGGTTCAATGCCGAGATGAGTGGGCGGATTCAGGCCAACTACTATATGGACCGTAGCTTTAAAAAGGCCAATGGTGAAGAGTACGCCGAGTTTGACGGCTATGTCACGGTTGATGCCTCCTTCTCTATGCCTTTGTACCAAGGCACTTTGACATTGGGGCTACAGAATCTGCTGAATAAGGACTACTACAGTTACTACTCACAGACTATGGCTAACGACAACCGTTACTTCAAAGGCATGGGTCGTACTGTCAGCATAGGCTTCAGCTTGCCGTTTTGAGGACACTTTCATCAGGGAAACTGCCGGTAGTTCTCATAAAAAGCCAGTTCAGGAACTGGCTTTTACTTATAATCTGGTTCTACTCTGGATAACTGGTATAGCAGCAAGAGAAAGGATAACTCTGAACAAACTCCCGGACGCCAACCAATCCTAGATAAAATCCTTGTAGAGTTCCCCCGCTAACCCATAAGCCAGCCACCTAAGCTGGCTTTTTATACCAATCCGCATTGAAGTCTGATCTAATGGTAGGCAACTCAACACTTATGGTTGGCCCATGAAATCTGAAACTGCCGAAAGCTTGCTTTGCCTCTCTAAAAAAGAAAAAATCCCCAAAGCGTATGCGGTTACTCGCCGTGTCCATATTTTTGCAATCCCGTAATCGTACTCAAATAGCGAACCAGTTAAAGGTGGCAAGATCCAGCGTCAACTCATGGGTCTCAAACTATCTTGAACAAGGGCTCGTAGGGCTTGAAGATAAGCAGCGACCCGGCAAAAGACCATCATTGTCCAATGACCAAAAGTGGAGGCTCGCCAGATATATTGAGTTCAAAGCACAATCGAATGAGGGAGGCAGGCTAACCGGGGCAGATATCCAGCAATACATATCGAGTGAGTTTGGTGTCGAGTACCACCTCAATCATATCTACAAGCTACTCAAGGGCATGGGGTTCAGCTGGATAACCAGCCGCTCCAGGCATCCCAAACAGACTCAAGGCGTGCAGAACGCTTTTAAAAAAGTTTACTCTGGAAACGCTCCTTCACACACCTATCCATATACGACCACACCAGATTGATATTTGGTTTCAGGACGAAGCCAGATTTGGTCAGCAAAATACAACAACACGACTCTGGGCACCGAAAGGCAGTAGACCCAGAGCGCTAAAACAGCAGCAGTTTGAATACGCGCACCTCTTCGGCGCAGTCAGTCCCGCAACAGGAGAAACTGAAGCCATCATCACGCCGTTTGTTAATAAGGACATCATGCGCCAGCACCTGGAACTGAGCGCCAACCGAACTAAACCAGGACGACATGCTGTGGTGGTAATGGATGGTGCAGGGTGGCATACCAATGACATTGCAGTTGATATCCCCAACTTGTCGATACTCAAATTGCCGCCCTATTCCCCGGAGCTAAACCCCATCGAACAGGTGTGGAGTTGGCTACGCCAACGTCATCTCGCTAATCGCTGTTTCAAAGGATATGAGGAAATTGTTGAGCAAGTATCCCAAGCCTGGAATACCTTCATTGAGGATACTGGTCGGGTGAAATCTCTGTGCTCCAGAAATTGGATAAATCTGACCAGATAAACCAGTCGAGCCATTCTCAATATCTCCCCAGCACCATCTCACATGGGGGCGAAAGACATCTGCTCATCAAGCACAACTTGATAGATGGCTGGAGCGCGAAGCAGCTTGGCTGCGAGCTGAGGAAGTCGTGCTCGCTGGAAGCGAGACAAACAAAAAAGCCCTAGCATTCAGCTAGGGCTTTTTTGTTTGTTAGGCGTCTGGCGATGACCTACTCTCACATGGGGAGACCCCACACTACCATCGGCGCGATTGCGTTTCACTTCTGAGTTCGGGATGGGATCAGGTGGGACCACAATGCTATTGTCACCAGACATATTCTTACTGGTTAATTGTCCGTCTGACGGTATTGTTTCCTCGCTACGCTGCTCATGTACTTCAGTACACTGCGCGGCTCGCTCGTCATGGCTTTGTCAGCCAAACAATTACCTGCGTCATTAACCTTTGTTCTTCAATTCAGAAAGCTGTGCTCTTTTCAGAGCCTGAGTTCAAACTTCAATCAAGTATCTAACTTCTTCAAGTCCGTAAAACCCATCTGGGTTGTATGGTTAAGCCTCTCGAGTCATTAGTACAGGTTAGCTCAACGCCTCGCAACGCTTACACACCCTGCCTATCAACGTCCTGGTCTCGAACGGCTCTTCAGAGGTCTCTAGGACCTAGGGATGACTCATCTTGGGGCTCGCTTCCCGCTTAGATGCTTTCAGCGGTTATCGATTCCGAACGTAGCTACCGGGCAATGCCATTGGCATGACAACCCGAACACCAGCGGTTCGTCCACTCCGGTCCTCTCGTACTAGGAGCAGCTCCCCTCAATCATCCAACGCCCACGGCAGATAGGGACCGAACTGTCTCACGACGTTCTGAACCCAGCTCGCGTACCACTTTAAATGGCGAACAGCCATACCCTTGGGACCGACTTCAGCCCCAGGATGTGATGAGCCGACATCGAGGTGCCAAACACCGCCGTCGATATGAACTCTTGGGCGGTATCAGCCTGTTATCCCCGGAGTACCTTTTATCCGTTGAGCGATGGCCCTTCCATTCAGAACCACCGGATCACTATGACCTGCTTTCGCATCTGCTCGACGTGTCTGTCTCGCAGTTAAGCTGGCTTATGCCATTGCACTAACCGTACGATGTCCGACCGTACTTAGCCAACCTTCGTGCTCCTCCGTTACTCTTTGGGAGGAGACCGCCCCAGTCAAACTACCCACCAGGCACTGTCCCTAATCCCGATAAGGGACCAAGGTTAGAACATCAACACTACAAGGGTGGTATTTCAAGGTTGACTCCAACAAGACTGGCGTCTCATCTTCATAGTCTCCCACCTATCCTACACATGTAGGGTCAATGTTCAGTGCCAAGCTATAGTAAAGGTTCACGGGGTCTTTCCGTCTAGCCGCGGGTATACGGCATCTTCACCGCAATTTCAACTTCACTGAGTCTCGGCTGGAGACAGCGTGGCCATCATTACGCCATTCGTGCAGGTCGGAACTTACCCGACAAGGAATTTCGCTACCTTAGGACCGTTATAGTTACGGCCGCCGTTTACCGGGGCTTCGATCATGAGCTTCTCCGAAGATAACCCAATCAATTAACCTTCCGGCACCGGGCAGGCGTCACACCGTATACGTCATCTTGCGAT
>NZ_CP149966.1:4617500-4731103 GCF_037953065.1 Shewanella chilikensis
CGTCAGCAAGGAGATCAGCAACCAGGCAGTATGCTTGGCCGTTTTGCGCCAGAGCTTGTCAAAACTCCAGGGCATCTGATCCAACTTCATCCTTTTGTTGCGTGCCCCTTCGAGCTTTTCTTCAAACCAGATAAAAATGAAGGTCCACACCGTCTGCGGGCAGGTGTAGCCGCACCAGACCCTTCCCAGGTAGGTAGTGACAAAAAACAGTGCAAAGGCGGCAATCATAAACAAGGCCGCCAGCAACGTCAGATCCTGAGGCCAGATAGTCAAGCCGAATACATGAAACTTCTGCTCCGCCAGGTTAAACCAGACTGCCTGCCTATCCCCCCAGGGAAGCCAGGGCAAGATGAGGAAAAACAGCATAGCTATCCATCCCATCCGCCGCCTTAACGTACTCCAGAGACCATCAACCGCACGAACGTAAATTCGGTTGCGAGGATTAAAGCGGTCTGCTTTACTCGCATCAGGCTGGTGAATCTTGATTCGATTGGCTTTCGAATAATCCTTATTGCTCGACTCTTCACTCATCTTTACAGCCTTTTACTGCTTATTGTATAAAAACTGGCGTATTATACCTTGTAACACAAGGGTTATTAACCTTAGTTGGACTAAATGATGAAAGGCTGGATTATTTTGGCAATATTGGCCGGAGTGCTTTATTACCTGGTCACTCAGACGGATAAGCTCGATGAGCCCATTGCCCAAACCGAAGCATTAGTAAAGAAAATTGAACGCAAGCTGGATGCCATGACGGGCACGCAGATCATTCGTCTCGATCAGAGAAAGGCCCGCCTCAAGGCAGATATTGCCGAGCGCTTGTCGGCTTATGAGCTACAGGAGCTGGACGGCATACTGACCACGCCAGATACCCTGATGGACTTCAAAGACGAGTATTGTCGCGGCAATGTCATATCTCATCCGGTTTTCAGCAAAGATAATCTGTTATTCATCTGCGATAACCTCTGAATAAAGCCGCGGGTTTTGTCGACAGTCGCAAAACCCGCACCTGAAATCATTGACCTCCCATGCCAATCCACCTAGCCTTTGAGCCATTATCAATATAGGGGCTGTTTGTTATGACATCTTTTGTTTCCGATACTTTTGAACCTGAATTGTGGGAAGAGGTTGCTGGGTTCACTTTTGAAGACATCACTTACCACAGAGCCAAATCTCAAGGTACGGTGCGAATTGCCATTAACCGTCCCGACTGCCTGAACGCTTTTCGTCCCAAAACGGTTGATGAACTTTACATAGCCCTGGATCACGCCCGGCAATGGTCTGATGTAGGTTGTGTGCTGTTAACGGGTAATGGTCCATCGGCCAAGGGGCAATATTCCTTCTCCTCCGGTGGCGATCAGCGTATTCGCGGCAAGGACGGCTACAAATATGAAGGTGAGGAAGCCGGTAAGGCCGATTTGGCTCGCATGGGCCGCCTGCATATTCTCGAAGTGCAGCGCTTGATCCGCTTTATGCCCAAGGTCGTCATAGCCGTTGTTCCCGGTTGGGCGGTCGGTGGCGGTCACAGCTTGCATGTGGTGTGCGATCTGACACTGGCATCGAAAGAACATGCCGTTTTCAAACAGACAGACCCGGATGTAGCCAGCTTTGATTCCGGCTATGGCAGTGCTTATCTGGCGAAGATGATAGGCCAGAAGCGGGCAAGAGAAATATTTTTCTGTGGCTTTAACTACAGTGCCGATGAAGCTTTTGCCATGGGCATGGTTAACCGTTCGGTTCCTCATGCAGAACTTGAAACCGAAGCTCTGCGCTGGGCCAAGGAGATCAACTCCAAGTCCCCAACCGCAATGCGCATGCTCAAATATGGCTTTAACCTGCCTGATGATGGTTTGGTTGGCCAGCAACTATTTGCCGGTGAAGCGACCCGTTTGGCCTATGGCACAGCCGAGGCCCAGGAAGGCCGAGACGCGTTTCTTGAAAAACGCGATCAGGACTTTTCCAGCTTCCCTTGGCACTACTGATAGTCTTAGACGACTAAAGGCCGCATAAGCGGCCTTTTTAATAGATAAAAACGGTCAAATTAATCTGTTAAACTCTCTTTCAATTATTAATGAGAATTATTATCATTAAATTATCAAGAGAGGAGAACCGCCATGATTAAGACAATGACCTTTGCCATACTGCACTTCAGCGTAGCCTTTACCATCACTTATCTGCTTACCGGAAGTGCGCTTATAGGTGGTGCCGTGGCCCTGATAGAACCCAGTATCAACACAGTTGTTTTCTACTTCCACGAAAAGGTCTGGAAGAGGTACGAAGCAAAAAAGCAGCAGCGGCTGACACAATTAACCGCCTGAGCATACACTCAGGCGATTAGTGGCAACACTTTCAGGCTTGAGCCCAATTACTCAACAGTAACCGACTTGGCCAAGTTTCTTGGCTGATCCACATCAGTCCCTTTGATCAGGGCAACATGGTATGACAGCAACTGCAGCGGAATGGTGTAAATAAGCGGTGCCATAAACTCATCACAATGTGGCACAGGAATTACCTTCATGGTGTCATCGGATGCAAATTCAGCATCAACATCGGCAAACACATACATCAAGCCACCACGGGCACGCACTTCTTCCACATTGGACTTAAGCTTTTCAAGCAGTTCATTATTAGGTGCCACCACTATCACAGGCATGTCGGCATCGATCAGCGCCAATGGTCCATGTTTCAGCTCTCCGGATGCATAAGCTTCGGCATGAATATAGGAAATCTCCTTCAGCTTCAGCGCACCTTCCATCGCTATGGGGTACTGATCGCCACGTCCCAGGAACAGGGCATGACTCTTATCGGCAAAGTCTTCTGCCAGCTCGGCAATGGCATCATCCAACCCCAGAGCCTGCTCCACTTTAGCCGGCATAGACTGCAGACTCTGGGCGATTGCCGCCTGCATTTCCACACTCATGCTGTTATAACGTCCCAGTGCCGCCGTCAGCATCAACAAACCGGCCAACTGTACGGTAAAGGCCTTGGTGGAAGCCACACCTATCTCGGCACCGGCTTTCATCATATATGCCATGTCGGACTCGCGAACCAGCGAGGATCCGGGGGCGTTACATATGGTCAGGGTTGCCTTGTACCCCATCTCTTTGGCCAAACGCATAGCCGCCAGGGTATCGGCCGTTTCACCGGATTGAGAAATAGTGACCAACAGGCTGTTGGGGAACAGATGCGACTTGCGGTAGCGGAATTCAGAGGCGATTTCCACATTACAGGAAACGCCGGCCCAATCTTCCAGCCAATAACGTGCTGCCATACCGGCATGGTAACTGGTACCACAGGCAATGATCTGTACGTGTTTGATATCTTTGAGAAGCTCGGCTGCATTATCACCAAAGGCACTATCCAGCACCTGCTGCTGGGCAATTCGGCCTTCGAGAGTACGGGCCAGCGCCATTGGCTGCTCATAGATCTCTTTAAGCATATAGTGACGATACTCGCCCTTGTCACCGGCATCATGGGTGATTTCAGACTCTTTCTTTTCACGTACAACCGGGTTACCGTCCAGATCATAGATATGGACCTCACGGCGAGTCACTTCGGCAACATCACCCTCTTCCAGGAAGGCAAAAGTACGGGTCACCGGCAGCAGTGCCAGTTGATCCGAAGCAACGAAGTTTTCTCCCAGGCCAAAGCCTATTACCAATGGGCTGCCACTGCGGGCGACCACCAGCCGCTCAGGGTCACGGCGGTCGATGACCACAGTGCCATAGGCACCTTCCAGTTGTTTGACTGTGGCTTGTACCGCCGCCAGCAAGCCGGGGGCAGACTTGAGCTCATGGTCAACCAGATGACAAATGACTTCTGTATCTGTATCTGAGTTGAACTGATAACCCAAGCCCTTGAGCATCTCCCGCAATTTAGCGTGATTTTCAATAATCCCGTTGTGCACCACGGCTATGTCACTGCCGGATTGATGTGGATGCGCGTTGCGCTCACTGGGCTCACCATGGGTCGCCCAGCGGGTATGGGCTATGCCGGTACCACCGGCCAAAGGAGCAGTTTGCAAAGCATCGGCCAACTCCTGCACCTTGCCAACTCTGCGGGTACGGGTCAGTTCACCTTGGTGAATGACAGCCACACCGGCCGAATCATAGCCACGATATTCCAGGCGTTTCAGTCCCTCGATCAAGATTTCAGCAACATCCCTTTGCGCTACTGCGCCAACAATTCCACACATATCAATATCCGCTTAATTTAAAGTTTACGCTGTAAAAGGGGCCAAAATCAGCTTTACCCCTTGATTTGAAATACTTTCAGCGGCTGCATCTGGCAGCCTATTATCTGTCACCAGGGTAGTGACTAACTCCCAGGGCAACTCAAGATTAGGAATTCTGCGACCCACCTTTTCCGATTCGAGCAACACCACTACATCCCGAGAAACATCCGCCATCACCCGGCTGAGTCCAATCAATTCATTGAAAGTGGTGGTGCCTCGCTGCAAGTCAATGCCATCGGCGCCGATAAAAAGCTGGTCAAAGTTGTAGGATCGCAATACTTGCTCAGCCACCTGTCCTTGAAAAGATTCGGAGTGGGGGTCCCAGGTGCCCCCCGTCATCAAGAGTGTGGGCTCGTTTTCCAATTCATGTATCGCATTGGCCAACTGCAGGGAATTGGTCATGACCACCAGCCCGCGCTTATCATTGAGCTCAGGAATAAGCCCCAAAGTGGTGCTGCCACAATCTATGATGATGCGGTTATGATCTTTGATAAGTCCGGCAGCGGCCTGAGCTATGGCCAACTTGTTGCGGGAAGGTGGTTCAGACAAGGTCTGGGTTATCTCTTGAGGAACGACGACGGCGCCACCATAACGACGCAGCAGCAAACCGGTTTTCTCCAGGGCTGCCAAGTCTTTACGTATGGTCACTTCCGAAGTTTCAAACTTCAGCGCCAAGGCATCGACACTGACTTCACCCTGCTGCTGCAGCAGGGTAACTATGGCGTGACGCCTTTGTTGAGTGTTGCGTTTGGTCATTCCAGACTGAATAAGTTTCGATTCGAAAGGCGAATTATATAACTTCGAAACCTAAACGCAATTACTGAGTGAAAAAAGCCGTTAGTAATTCAGCCGATATACAGGCATGCCTTAAAGCCAGCCCGAGCCTGGGCGCATCGCAAGAAGCATTAGATTTCATCCATAAAAAAATGCCGGTCACGGAGTGGCCGGCATTGCTGTTAGCATGACATCTATTGGCGATTAAAACTTGGCTTCCAGCGCCAGGCTCACATGACGACCTTCACCCACAGTCACGTCAGTATTGGAACCGCCGGCAAGATATTCTTTATCAAACAGATTCTTCATGTTAACCCTTACGCTGACATCTGTTCCCATCACATCCATGGTATAGGCGGCGCCCAGGTCAAAACGTACATAACCATCTTTGGTGATCATATTCTCTTTATCAGCAAATCGTTCACCGACATAGACGGCACCAAAATTCAGAGCCAATGCTTCTGTCATCTCATAACGGGTCCAAATATTGGCCGACCATTCAGGCGCATCTATCGGCGTTTTACCATTGAGGCTATCTTCTGCAGGGCGATCATACTCTGCATCCAGGTACATCATGGAACCTGTCATAAACCACTTATCACTGAGTCGTCCCTGAGCACCCATCTCAAACCCTTTATGATGCTGTTCACCACTCTGAGTGGTTATTGACTCACCAGCTCCCAAGTCTTGAGTCACGGTAACATTGGATACGGTTATATCAAACACGGCACCTGTCAGTAATAATCCACCATCGAACAGTTCCCACTTGGTGCCAATTTCGTACTGTTCCCCATATTCAGGATCCAGATTCATCTTGTCATTGACATCATTAGGATCATTAACGCTCCCTTGGGGACTGAAGCTCTTTGAGTAATTCACATAGATACTGCCGTTATCCATAGGCGAATAGATCACCCCAAATTTAGGTGAAACGGCATAGCTGTTGTTCCCGGCACCATCCTTCTTTTGTTCGTCATAACGAACACCGGCCAACAGTTTCCACTGTTCATTGATAGTAACCAGGTCCTGAATATAAAAACCATAATGCTTATAGTCGCTTTCACTGAGTGAAGTATCGTTATGATAGTCCAAGCCTGGATTTGCGATGGGCTGGCCAGGCATGACAGAAACACTCGTGCCTTTTTCGCGCAACTGTCCATAGTAATAGTCCAACATATTGGCACCGATCAGGAACTGATGTTCCAGAAAGCCGGTACTGAAGTTACCGGTAATATCAATGAACCCTGTTTTATGTTGCCAATCATCATAACGATCGAATGGACTCACAGTGTAGCCATCTGTAAACGGGTCCTCAGAACCTTTGATCAAGCTTGGAAGAGAGTCCAACCGTTGGCGGTTGAACTGCTGATCATTGTAGCCAGCCTTCACTTTCCAGTTATCGCTGATAAAGTAAGTGAGTTCGGCCCCTAAATTTTCGATGGTATTGTCAGTAAACGCCCATGGCATATCCCAGATAATATCCCGGCCACCAATGAGCTCTCCCTTGCTGTTCAACCAACCACCACGATCTATTCCGGTTTTATCTTGGGTGCGGTCATATTTCAGTGACAGCAAAAGATCATCGGTAATATCAAACTCCAGATTCAGGTAGCCCAGCCAACGATCTCTTTCCTGATTTTCACCATTCTGATATTCGCGCCAATACTGGGTATCCTGCTTAACCAACACAGTGCGATAACGGATAGTTTGGGCTTCATTGAGACTACCACCGGCGTCCAGCTGAAAACGGGTAGAGCCGTTGTCATCGGTATCAAACCCCAGGTTAAACAGTGTGTCGTAGGTCGGCTTCTTGGTTACCATATTGATCAAGCCTCCAGGGCCTGACTGGCCGTAGAGCATACTGGAGGGGCCCTTAAGCACTTCTACCTGCTGCAGGGTTTCAATAGGTTGCACATAGTGCGACCACTGCTGCTGACCATTGATCAGGTACCCAGAACCTGAGTCCAACTCAAAACCACGAATATTAAATACCTGGCGATTCCATTTTTCACTGCCACTGGTCACGCTTGAGTCATTCACCAATACTTCAGCCAGGTTGGTTGCCAGCTGTTCATCGGTAACAAAGTCGGGGATAACGGTAACGGATTGAGGTGTATCCATCAGATTGATATCACCACGCATCGCGCCTGAGGCGACGCCGGTCTTATAATCATTGAAGCTACGGCCGGTAACACTGATACGTTCAATATCTTCTGGTACTTGCTCTGCCGCCAGTGGCATTGAAGAGATAGCAGCCACCACAGCCATACCTACACAGGAAAACTTAAACCTCATAATCACCTCATTCTCTATGCCGGACCGGCAATCAGTTTTATTTTGCCAGCAAATATAAATGAGAAGGATTAGTATTTAAGTTTCTTTACAGATATTTACAATTAAATATGATTGACTTCAAACCCTTAAACGGGTTTGTGAGATAGAAAGCACCCGAGTGGGTGCTTTCATTTAGAGGAATTATTTCTTGTGCTTTTGTGGACGCTTCCAGCCCTTGATATGTTTCTGCTTGACCCTGGTGATAACCAGTTCATCGACGCCGACATCACGGGTTACAGTGGAACCAGCTCCCAGAGTGGCTCCCTTACCTATGGTGACAGGAGCAACCAACTGGGTGTCACTACCGACAAACACCTCATCTTCAATAACGGTCAGATGTTTGTTGGCGCCATCATAGTTACAGGTAATGGTACCGGCACCTATGTTTACCCCTTGACCAATTTGTGCATCCCCGAGGTAAGCCAGGTGTCCGGCCTTGGAGCCAACGCCAAGTACGGCTTTCTTCATCTCAACAAAATTGCCTATGTGGGCATCCTGCTTAAGTTCAGCACCCGGACGTAGACGAGCAAACGGGCCGGCACTGGCGCCATCACCCAACTTGGCGCCCTCGACTATGCTGTAAGGCTTAATCTCGGCGTTGTCGGCAATCTCACAATCGATAAGGATAGCCCCGGCGCCTACAGTCACGTTATTACCCAGCACCACTTTACCTTCGAAGATCACATTGATATCGATCATCACATCCATGCCGACAGTCACTTCACCGCGAACATCGATACGTGCCGGATCTCTGAGATTGGCACCATCCAACATCAAGGCTTCAGCACAGCGTTGCTGATAAGCACGTTCCAACGCCGCTAGCTGCACCCTGTTGTTGGCGCCTTCGGTCTCTATGGAATTAACTGGATGAGCCGTATCTATGGCCACCCCATCGGTATGAGCCATGGCGATCACATCGGTAAGATAGTACTCGCCCTGAGCATTATTGTTTTCCAAGCGCCCGAGCCAGTTTTTCAATTGTTTGCCCGGCAATGCCATGATGCCGCTGTTGATCTCATTAATCTTGAGTTGCTCGGGAGTAGCATCTTTCTGCTCGACTATGCCAACCACCTTGCCATGCTCGCGCACCATACGGCCATAGCCACTTGGATCATCCAGATGTACCGTCAGTACGGCTACGCCATCGTTTTGCCTGGCAGCAAGCAGGGCTTCCAGTGTTTCCTTACGGGTGAGGGGAACGTCGCCATAGAGCACCAATACAGTGTCATTGTCATCTATATGGGGAATCGCCTGGGCTACCGCGTGGCCTGTGCCCAGTTGTTCAGCCTGCAGTACAAAGTTAAGCGGTTGCTCGCCCAGCTCCGTCATCAGCTTGTCGCCGCCATAACCGTAAACCAGATTGATCTTGTCGGCATTAAGTGAATGAGCCGTATCAATCACATGCTGCACCATGGGCTTGTGGGCAACCTTATGCAGAACTTTAGGCAGATCTGAACGCATCCGGGTCCCTTTCCCGGCAGCGAGAATTACAACATTCAATGACATGAGAGATTCCTTTTCTTTGGGCTGGCGCAAGTGTACCGGAATCACGGTAAAAATGCAGCGCTCACGCAGCTTGGAAGCTTGCAAATCTGCTTGGGCAATAGGAATAACAGACACAAAAAAGGCGCCCTGAGGCGCCTTTTTTCAGCAGTGCTGTTATCTGGCAATGTTCTTCTTGATGGTCTCAACGACCCGCAACTGAGCCACGGCCTTAGCCAGTTCAATTGCTGCCGCAGCATAATCGAAGTCAGCACCGGCATCGGCCATATGGGCTTCTGCACGACGCTTGGCTTCTACTGCGGCCTGCTCGTCAATCTCATCGGCACGCATTACAACATCAGCCAATACGGACACGGAGTTGGGTTGAACTTCCAGTAAACCACCTGAAAGGTAAAACACCTCTTCCTGACCATTTTGTTTGACGATGCGCGCCATGCCAGGTTTGATATTGGTCAGCAGCGGAGTGTGGCCGGGCATAATACCCAGTTCACCCTCAGAACCTGTTACCTGTAAATGGGCAACAAGGCCTGAAAAGATTTTGCTCTCTGCACTGACGATATCAAGCTGTACTGTCATGGCTGCCATCCCGTTCTCCTTACCAAACTATGCAATATTGCCTAGTTATTTCTTGTTGGCTTTCTCAACGGCTTCGTCGATAGAACCAACCATGTAGAACGCTTGCTCTGGCAGGTGATCGAACTCACCGTCCAGAATTCCCTTGAAGCCACGGATGGTGTCTTTCAGGGGCACGTACTTACCTGGAGAACCGGTAAAGACTTCAGCTACGTGGAATGGCTGAGACAGGAAACGCTCGATCTTACGGGCGCGAGATACTGTCATCTTGTCGTCATCTGACAACTCGTCCATACCCAGAATAGCGATGATGTCTTTCAGCTCTTTGTAACGCTGCAGAACTGTCTGTACACCGTTTGCCACGTCATAGTGCTCTTGGCCAACAACCTGTGGATCCAGCTGACGAGAGGTGGAATCCAGTGGGTCAACCGCTGGGTAGATACCCAGAGAAGCGATTTGACGAGACAGTACCACAGTCGCATCCAAGTGGGCGAAGGTGGTTGCCGGGCTTGGGTCAGTCAAGTCATCCGCAGGTACGTATACCGCTTGTACCGAAGTGATAGAACCCACTTTGGTAGAAGTAATACGTTCTTGCAGAACACCCATCTCTTCAGCCAGTGTTGGCTGATAACCCACAGCAGAAGGCATACGACCCAGCAGTGCCGATACTTCGGTACCAGCCAGGGTGTAACGGTAGATGTTGTCAACGAACAACAGTACGTCACGACCTTCGTCACGGAACTTCTCGGCCATAGTCAGACCGGTCAGAGCAACACGCAGACGGTTACCTGGTGGCTCGTTCATCTGACCGTACACCATGGCTACCTTGTCCAGTACGCCTGAGTCTTTCATCTCGTAGTAGAAGTCGTTACCTTCACGGGTACGCTCACCTACACCGGCGAATACGGACAGACCTGAGTGGGCTTTAGCGATGTTGTTGATCAGTTCCATCATGTTAACTGTCTTACCAACACCCGCACCACCGAACAGACCTACTTTACCACCCTTGGCGAACGGACATACCAGGTCAATAACCTTGATGCCGGTCTCCAGCAATTCAGTGGTGTTAGATTGCTCTTCATAAGAAGGAGCATCACGGTGGATGATATAACGCTCATCTTCACCGATAGCGCCCGCTTCATCCACAGGCTCACCCAGAACGTTCATGATACGGCCAAGGGTCGCAGCCCCAACCGGAACGGAAATTGGTGAACCAGAGTTTTCTACCTCGATACCACGACGCAGACCATCGGAAGAACCCATGGCGATGGTACGAACTACACCACCACCCAGCTGTTGCTGAACTTCCAGCACCAAGCCTTTACAGGCGCCTTCGCCTGTGATCTTCAGAGCGTCATATACCTGAGGTACGGTATCTTGTGGAAACTCAACGTCCACAACCGCGCCAATCACTTGGACAACAGTACCTGTGCTCATGATTAATCCTCTAAAACTTGTATTCGTTACCCAGCCTAAACCGCGGCTGCACCTGACACAATTTCCGACAGTTCTTGCGTAATCGCCGCCTGACGGGCCTTGTTGTATACCAGTTGCAGATCATCGATCAGCGTGCCGGCGTTGTCTGTTGCTGCCTTCATAGCCACCATACGGGCAGCCTGCTCGGAAGCAATGTTTTCAACAACACCCTGATACACCTGAGACTCCACATAACGAACCAAAAGCTTGTCCAACAAGACCTTTGGATCTGGCTCATAGATGTAGTCCCAGCGATGCGCTACGTCATCTTCGTCTGATTTAGGCAAAGGTAGCAGCTGCTCGATCACAGGAGTCTGCGTCATGGTATTAACAAACTTGTTGAATACCACATACAGACGATCCAGCTTGCCTTCGTTGTAAGCCTGGAGCATTACTCGCACAGTACCAATCAGGTCAGCGAGCTTGGGAGCATCACCTAAACCTGAAGCATGGGCCTGCACCTTGCCACCAAAGCTTTTGAAAAACTGAACACTGCGAGCACCGATAGGGCAGAATTCAACTTCCGCACCTTGCTCTTTCCAGCTTTTCACGTCTGCGACAACCTTCTTGAACAGGTTGACGTTCAGACCACCACAAAGGCCACGGTCGGTTGCCACTACTATGTAACCAACCCGCTTGGGTTCTCTCACCTCCAGGTAGGGGTGTTTGTACTCCAGAGAACCCTGAGCGACGTGACCGATCACCTTACGCATGCTCTCCGCATATGGACGGCTTGCAGCCATGCGGTCCTGCGCCTTGCGCATTTTGCTGGCTGCCACCATTTCCATGGCGGACGTGATCTTCTGAGTGTTTTTCACACTCGCGATCTTGGTTTTAATCTCTTTAGCGCCGGCCATCTCTACTCTCCAATCTGGACCTGAGGTGCCTTATGACACCTCGCATGTATTTACCAGGTTTGGGTTGCCACGAACTTGTCGAGACCAGCCTTCAGCTCAGCTTCGATTTCGGCATTGTAATCACCGCTATCGTTGATCAGCTTCATCAGCTCAGCATGCTCGCCGTTCATGAAAGAGAGCAGAGCGGCTTCGAAGTCACCGATCTTCTTCAGCTCAATACCTTTCAGGTAGCCTTTTTCAGCTGCAAAAATAGATACAGCTTGGTCAGCTACGCTCATAGGAGCGTATTGCTTTTGCTTCATCAGTTCGGTTACACGCTCACCGTGCTCCAGCTGGGCACGAGTTGCATCGTCAAGGTCAGACGCAAACTGTGAGAACGCAGCAAGCTCTCGATACTGTGCCAGAGCAGTACGGATACCGCCGGACAGTTTCTTGATGATCTTGGTCTGAGCCGCACCACCTACACGAGAAACAGAGATACCTGGGTTAACCGCTGGACGCAGGCCAGAGTTGAACAGGTCAGTTTCAAGGAAGATCTGACCATCGGTAATAGAAATTACGTTGGTCGGTACGAACGCAGATACGTCACCTGCCTGGGTTTCAATAATTGGCAGAGCGGTCAAAGAACCGGTCTTGCCTTTTACTTCGCCATTGGTGAACTTCTCAACGTACTCTTCGTTCACGCGGGAAGCACGTTCCAGCAGACGAGAGTGTAGATAGAATACGTCACCTGGGTAAGCTTCACGGCCTGGTGGACGCTTCAGCAGCAGTGAGATCTGACGGTAAGCAACGGCCTGCTTGGACAGGTCATCATAAACTATCAGTGCATCTTCACCGCGGTCACGGAAATATTCACCCATGGTACAACCAGAGTATGGTGCCAGGTATTGCAGGGCAGCCGCTTCAGAAGCAGTAGCAACCACAACAATAGTGTTGGCCAGAGCACCGTGCTCTTCCAGCTTGCGTACTACGTTGGCAATAGTAGAAGCCTTCTGGCCTACTGCAACGTACACACACTTGATGCCGGAATCTTTCTGGTTGATGATGGCGTCGATAGCCATCGCAGTTTTACCAGTTTGACGGTCACCGATGATCAGCTCACGCTGACCGCGACCGATAGGGATCATGGCATCAACCGCCTTATAACCGGTTTGTACCGGTTGAGATACGGATTGACGCTCAATAACACCAGGAGCAATCATTTCAACAGGCGCAAAACCATCGTTGTCGATTGGTCCTTTACCGTCGATTGGCTCACCCAGAGTGTTAACAACACGTCCCAGCAGACCACGACCCACTGGAACTTCCAGAATACGGCCAGTGGTTTTAACTTTTACGCCCTCAGCCAAACCGGCATAAGGACCCATAACTACGGCACCTACAGAATCACGTTCAAGGTTCAACGCGATTGCATAACGGTTGCCAGGCAGTTCGATCATCTCACCCTGCATTACATCGGCCAGGCCGTGAATGCGGATGATGCCGTCACTGACCGAAACGATAGTACCTTCGTTGCGGGCTTCACTGACGACTTCGAACTGCTCGATCCGCTGCTTAATCAGATCGCTGATTTCAGTGGAATTCAGTTGCATGCTCAAACTCCCAATTACGACTGCAGCTTATCAGACAGGCGGTTTAATTTACCGCGGACGGATCCATCTATCACCAGATCCCCTGCCTTGATAATAATACCGGCGATAAGCTCGGCATCGACGCTGCAATTCAGCTTAACTTTGCGTGCGAGACGTTTCTCTAAAGAAACACTGATCTGCTGTTGCTGCTCAGAGCTAAGCTCAGTAGCAGAGACCACGTTGGCTTCGATTTCCTTAGCCCATTCGTGGCGAAACTCAGCATAGAGCTGAGATACAGCAGACAGTACCTCCAAGCGACCGTTTTCAGCCATTACCTTGATCAGATTTTGACCGTGCTCATCAATTTGCTCGCCACAGATATTGATAAAGAGTGCAGCTAGCTTATTGCTGGACATAGATCCAGCCAGCAGTGGCTTCATGGATTCGTTTTCACTCACCATTGCCGCGAAATCGAGCATTTCTGCCCAGTTTTCTACTGCTTGATGTTCAACAGCAAAGTCAAAAGCTGCCTTAGCGTAAGGGCGAGCAATGGTGGTTAACTCAGCCATAACTCAACTCCCTTATCAAATTTCAGCAACTAGTTTATTAACTATGTCGCTTTGGGCGGCTTCATCAATCGAACGCTCGAGGATCTTCTCTGCACCAGTGATGGCAAGAGTCGCAACCTGCTTACGCAGTTCCTCTTTCACGCGATTACGTTCAGCTTCAATTTCTGCTTTACCCTGAGCAATGATTTTCGCACGCTCAGCGTCTGCTTCAGCTTTGGCTTCATCAATAATCTGAGCCTTGCGCTTGTTGGCAGACTCAATGATTTCGTTGGCTGTAGCCTTGGCGTCTTTCAGTTGGTCAGTCGCTTTCGCTTGAGCCAACTCCAGGTCTTTTGCTGCACGGTCAGCGTCAGCAAGACCATCAGCAATCCTTTTCTGGCGCGCTTCGATGGCATTCATCAAAGGGGGCCATACAAACTTCATGCAGAACCACACGAAGATAATAAAGGCGACCGTCTGACCGATTAGGGTAGCGTTGATATTCACAACAGCCTCCTATTTAGAGTTAAGACAGAAGCGTTTATTACAGCATTGCACCCAGTGGGTTAGTAAACAGCATGTAAAGTGCAATACCTACACCGATCATGGTCACGGCATCGAGCAGACCCGCTACAATGAACATCTTAACTTGCAGCATAGGGGCCATTTCTGGCTGACGCGCAGCGCCTTCCAGGAACTTACCACCCAAAAGGCCGAAACCGATAGCGGTACCCAGTGCACCCAAACCAATGAGCAGAGCAACAGCAATTGCAGTAAAGCCCAGAATCGTTTCCATCTGTATCTCCAGTATCTAAATCTGTGTTGGTTGATGATTTAGTTTAAAAAATTTCTTCAGCAGTCCTTAATGATCTTCATGAGCCATGCTTAGGTAAACGATAGTCAGCATCATGAAAATAAACGCTTGCAGCGTGATAACCAGAATATGGAAGATCAGCCAGCCCAGTTGCAGAGTCACACCCAGAGCAGCAATCGCCAAGTTGGTACCATACATCAGCGCAATAAGGATGAAGATCAACTCACCTGCATACAAGTTACCAAAAAGACGTAGCCCCAATGAAATAGGTTTAGCTATCAAGGTAACAGTTTCGAGCAGGAAGTTGACGGGTATCATTGCCCAATGGTTGAAGGGCTGTAGCGTCAGTTCTTTCGCAAATCCTGACACACCTTTGACCTTGATGCTGTAGTAAATAATCAGCACAAACACGCCCAACGCGAGGCTGAAAGTGATGTTAAGGTCAGTAGTCGGTACTATCTTCAGATAAGGCACACCAGCCAAAGCGGCAGTATGTGGTATCCAGTCAACTGGCACCATATCCATGAGGTTCATCATGAATACCCACATAAAAATAGTCAGAGCAAGAGGTGCAATCAAAGCATTGCGACCGTGGAATGTATCTTTAACGCTGTTGTCGACAAACTCGACGATCATTTCGATAAAGCATTGAAGCTTACCGGGAACGCCAGAGGTTGCTTTTTTACCAACGCTGCGGAACAACCACAGAAACAGCACGCCAAGACCAACCGAAAAGAGCAATGAATCAATGTGCCATGTCCAGAAACCTTCACCAACGGTAAGGTTGGTAAGGTGATGCTGGATATAGCCCTGCGGTGTTAATGTTTCACCAGGTGCAGCCATGATTCATCCCACTTAACTTTGCTTGAAGTACAAAGGAGCTGCCCAATGCACAATCAACGCCAGTACATAGCAAATAAAAAGGGGCATGAATGCGACCTTTAAATTGATAAATACCAGCGAAAACAACGCTATTGTCAACAGCAACTTTACCGCTTCCCCCCAGTAAAAGCCTTTGAGAACCTTACCGGCAGAGCTTGCTCCCATATGGGAAAAAGCCAGGGTAGCGAATACAAAATTAGGGAGCACAGCTATGGCAGTTCCTGCCAGAGCAGAATAGCCAAACTGGGCTCCCCACACGGCAAAGAAGATAATTGAAGCACCCCCAGCTATCGCCGCCTGCATCATCACCAATTTATAGGCTGACCAACGGCCACGACGCGCTAAAACCTTACTCAATTATTCTTCTCCGCATTCCTACTTTTT
Organism: Shewanella chilikensis; assembly: GCF_037953065.1. Classification (NCBI taxonomy): domain Bacteria; kingdom Pseudomonadati; phylum Pseudomonadota; class Gammaproteobacteria; order Alteromonadales; family Shewanellaceae; genus Shewanella; species Shewanella chilikensis. Next base: position 4,633,451 of record NZ_CP149966.1, read on the forward strand.
GTTTCGATGACCGGACTACAAATATCCGTATAGAGTCGAGGTACAAAAAGCTTGCGAAAGTATACCTTTTCAAGTCTTGTTTGCAACTTTGAGATAAGTAAAAACCTCACCTTTTAACGTGATACAGCCCCAAATTCGCATAAATGCAATATTAACAAACGTCACAAATTTACACTAAATAGCGTTAACGACGTTTTTTTAATGGATTTTGGCAAGAATGCCGTCTAATTCAGCCAGATTTTGATAGTTAATTACAATTTTTCCCTTTCCCTTACTACCGTGGGAAATGGAAACTTTTGCACCTAACCTTTCAATTAACTGACTCTCCAGACGAGCAACATCGGTATCTTTTACAGGCTTTTCGGCCTCTTTGGCAGGATTTAAGACTTTATTAACCAATCGTTCTGTTTCACGAACGGTCAATTCCTTCGCTACCACCAATCGAGCAACAGAAGTTTGCTCCTCACCTTGCAAGGCAAGCAAGGCTCGGGCATGACCCATCTCAATATCACCGTACTCCAGTAACCGCTTTACCGGTTCATTCAATCCATTGAGTCGCAGCAAGTTCGAAACGGTAGCCCGTGATTTTCCCACAGCATCAGCTATTTGTTGGTGAGTAAGATCAAATTCTTCGATCAAACGGTTAAGCGCAATAGCCTCTTCCATGGCATTGAGATCTTCCCGCTGAATGTTTTCTATCAGGGCGATAGCCACAGCAGCCTCATCGGCAACCTGCTTAACTATACAGGGCACCTTGTCCAACTTGGCCAGCTGCGCCGCACGCCAGCGACGTTCACCGGCGATTATTTCATATTTGTCATCACTGATCTTACGCACCACTATGGGCTGAATAACGCCCTGAGCCTTGATAGATTCAGCCAGCTCTTCCAGCGCCTCCGGCGACATATCTTTACGGGGTTGATACTTACCGGGCTGCAGCAGATCCACATCCAAAGTCAGCAGGGTTTCGCCGGCATCAACCTTGGATTGCTCGGCATCATCACGCTTCTTACTCGCCGCATGGCTGGTACTCAAAAGTGCGTCCAGGCCCTTGCCCAGACCCCGTTTCTTCAGTGTCATGCTCATTCCTTTATGCCTGTTTCGCTTGCTGATTCTGCTCTGAGCGACGAATTATTTCGCCGGCTAAAGCCAGATAGGCCTTGGCCCCAGCGCTACTCTTGTCATAGTACATAGCCGGAGCGCCAAAACTCGGCGCTTCGGCCAAGCGAATATTTCTTGGGATCACAGTGCGGTAAACCTTGTCACCGAAATGCTGTTTCAACTGATCGGAAACATCGTTGGCCAGACGGTTGCGGGGATCGTACATAGTTCTGAGTATTCCCTCGATCCCGAGCTTGGGGTTAACCATGGCCGCCAATTTGGAAATGGTATCCATCAGGGCGGTCAAGCCTTCCAGGGCATAATACTCACACTGCATGGGAACCAATACTGAGTCGGCCGCCGACATGGCGTTCACTGTTAACATATTCAGCGAAGGAGGGCAGTCGATAAAGATAAAGTCGTACTCATCCTGCACCTTTGCCAAGGCGTTGCGCAGGCGAATCTCCCTGGCAAAGAACTCCATCAATTTGATTTCGGCGGCTGTCACATCACCATTGGCGGCAATGAGATCGTATTTTCCGGCAGTGTTACGCACGACGACTTCGTCAAAACTCTTTTCTTCCACCAGCAACTCATAGGCGGTGTTTTCAACTTCGTATTTGTCGACGCCACTCCCCATGGTGGCATTGCCCTGGGGATCCAGATCGATCAATAGCACCCGCCGCTTAGTTGCCGCCAAAGAGGCAGCCAAATTAACACAAGTTGTTGTTTTTCCAACGCCACCTTTCTGGTTGGCTACGGCAATAATTCTCGCCACACTGTCACCTTGTCTGTCAATTTTGTTATTGATGCCCGGTTCCGTTTGCATCAAGTTGCTTGATACGCCAGCCAATTGCAAGGCATTCAAACCTGGGGAGCTATGATCAGCAGATGTCTCTGTTCATCCAATTTTGGAACCTTGAGTTCAATGGATTCCCTGATGCTGTACCCCTCAGGGATCCCGGTTAACTCATCAGGGTTCAGTTGCCCTTTAAGGGCATAGAATACTCCATTTTGCGCCGGCAAATGCTGACACCAGCTTAACATGTCTGCCACTGAGGCAAAGGCACGGCTTAGCACACCGTCAAACCCTTGCGGATCCTGAAAGGCTTCCACCCGGCTCTCAACCGACTGTATATTTTTCAATTTGAGTTCAATCTGAACCTGTTTTTGAAAACGGATCCGCTTACCCAAGCTATCGAGCAATACAAATTCTTTATCCGGATTCAAAATCGCCAGCGGGATGCCGGGCAACCCAGGTCCTGTGCCCACGTCGATAAAACGCTGTCCCTTGATATGAGGAGAGACGACCAGGCTATCCATTATATGACGGATGAGCATCTGCTCAGGTTCGCGCACCGAGGTCAGGTTATAGGCCTTGTTCCATTTGTTGAGCATGGCGACAAATCCCAGCAACTGTAGCTGCTGTTCATCCGATGCATTGAGGCCTGTCTCAGCCAGATATGTTTTTAACTGTGCTGCAAGCACGGGTATTCTCCCCAGAAAAATACTGCGGGGCTATTATGCGGCCCCAAAACGGCCAAGGGAAGCATCTACAGCTTCCCCGGCTCTGGAATGGTTTACTGTATCAGGCCGTGCGGCGCAGTAATCCCCGTTTTTTCAGATGTACCAGCAAAATGGAGATGGCCGCAGGTGTCACACCGGAAATCCTGGAAGCCTGGCCTATGGTCTCTGGTTTATGGGCATTGAGCTTGGCGATCACTTCGTTGGATAAGCCTGGCACTTCGTTGTAATCGAGCTCCAGCGGCAGGCCGGTATTTTCGTTGCGCTGTGCTTTGGCGATCTCTTCCTGTTGGCGCTGAATATAACCGGCATATTTAACCTGGATCTGCACCTGTTCAGCCGCTTGACGATCCTCTAGCCCCGGCCCAAAACCTTCAATCCCCATAAGCTTGTCATAGTCCAACTCAGGACGACGCAGCAGCTCTTCAAACGAAGCTTCGCGAGATATTGGCGTATTGAGATGCGGATTCAGCGCTTCAACCAAAGGTGAATTCACATGGATCCATTGACTGCGCAGGCGTTGCAGTTCAGATTCAATAGCTTCAACTTTGGCCGAGAACTTGGCCCAGCGCTGATCGTCAACCAAACCCAGCTCACGGCCTTTCTCGGTCAGACGCAGATCGGCATTGTCTTCACGCAGCAGCAAGCGGTATTCGGCACGACTGGTGAACATGCGATAGGGCTCCTTGGTGCCCAAAGTCGATAGATCATCCACCAGTACGCCAAGATAAGCCTGATCCCGTCTAGGTGCCCAGGCGTCTTTACCTTGCACCTGTAAGGCCGCGTTCATACCGGCCAACAGGCCTTGAGCTCCTGCTTCTTCATAACCTGTGGTGCCGTTGATTTGACCGGCAAAGAACAACCCATTTATGGTTTTGGTTTCCAGCGAATTTTTCAGATCTCTGGGATCAAAGTAATCATATTCAATGGCATAGCCAGGGCGCATGATCTCAGCATTTTCCATCCCCTTGATCGAGCGGACCAAAGCAATTTGCACATCGAATGGCAAACTGGTTGAGATACCGTTGGGGTATAACTCATTGGTATTGAGTCCCTCAGGTTCAATAAAGATCTGATGCGAACTCTTATCGGCAAAGCGATGGATCTTGTCTTCAATAGATGGACAGTACCTAGGGCCTATCCCTTCTATAACCCCTGAATACATGGGGCTTCTGTCCAAACCGCCACGAATTATCTCGTGAGTTTTTTCATTGGTATGGGTGATATAGCAAGAGATCTGCTGTGGATGCTGACTCACATCACCGATAAAAGACATCACAGGAAGAGGATTATCTCCCTGCTGTTCAGTCATCTGCTCGAAGTCGACGCTGCGAGCATCGATACGAGGCGGCGTCCCCGTCTTGAGGCGGCCAACCCGAATTGGTAATTCTCTGAGTCTGTGGGCCAGCGCGATCGCAGGAGGATCACCGGCACGACCACCACTGTAGTTTTCCAATCCGATATGGATCTTACCTCCCAGGAAAGTTCCTGCCGTCAACACCACAGCAGGAGCTTCAAAGGCTAGTCCCATTTGGGTGACAACCCCAATAACTCTGTTGTTTTCAACAACCAGATCGTCAACAGCTTGTTGAAAGATCCTTAGGTTGGGCTGGTTTTGCAATATTTTTTGGATCTTTTGTCGATACAAGGAACGATCTGCTTGGGCTCTGGTAGCTCTTACCGCTGGACCCTTACTTGAATTCAGGGTTCTGAACTGGATCCCGGCATAATCAGTTGCTGTTGCCATGGCGCCACCCAAAGCATCTATCTCTTTAACCAAGTGCCCTTTACCTATTCCCCCTATAGCCGGGTTACAGGACATCTGACCCAAAGTGTCAATATTGTGGGTCAAGAGCAGAGTATTTACTCCCATTCTGGCAGCTGCCAATGCGGCTTCAGTTCCGGCATGACCACCACCTACAACAATTACATCAAACCGTTCATGAAAACGCATAGATTTACCTTTGGCTGAGCAAGGGAAGAAAAAGGAATTTCAGCCGATCATTTTAGCACCTGTAAGGATTCAGGTGAATGCTCTATTTCATGCAGATGGATCGCAAGGGATCTGCCTTATAGATCTTAAGATCTTTATATAGATCTTCTTACTATGTTTACTATTAGGATCGGGGTTTTCTGTGGGTAACAATATTAAATGTTTTAAAACATATAGTTAGGCTTAACTCAACCTGTGATCTCTTGGCGATCTATCTCCATTAAAGCTGGGGATAGATCGCGATCTTATCCACAAGGGGGATCTTGCCTGCATTCAGGATCCGATTCATGCAAAGATTGATCAGATCAAAATAAAGTATTATCCACAGAGTTATCTTTTTTTTAGCTAATCTGTGGGTAAGTTAGGTCTAAATTGTGAGTACTTGATGCTTTATTCAGTTGCAAATCTGTTTTAGAGCTTGCCTAACCAGCTATCGAGCCATGCCAGTGCTGGATCTTCCGGTACGGGATCGTACTGAACATCGATCTGGATCTTATCCACATAGGATTGGGCGCCAAGGGCGCTCAGTTGTTGCAACAGCTTTTCCGGGCCTTGACAGAAAGTATCGTAACTCGAGTCGCCGATCGCGCATAAAGCGAACCGACACTCTTGCAGGGGAAGGTTTGATTGAAGTAATTCCTGATAAAAAGGCTGCAAATTATCCGGAAGATCGCCGGCTCCATGGGTAGAGGAAACGATCAACCAAAGGGCTTTGGGATCCAGTTGCTCCAATTTTGGGGTTAGGTACAGGCTTGTCTGATGGCCGTTTTGTTCAAGCTTATTGATGAGTTCTTCGGCGACATATTCGGCTCCTCCTAAGGTGGTTCCGACCAATACTTCGACTTTCGCCATGATAATCCTCTCTGTATGTAGCGCCTGGCGCCTTGATTTTATAAGCCCATATTAATCCAATTTGCGGTGACAGACAGCCTTGGGTAACCTGAGTTTGAGTACTATTACATTGATCCTGTTGTAGGCTCTTTCTGCGCTTGAGGCTGATATGAAACTGAAGTGGTTGCTGATCCTACCGTTGCTTTCTTTGCTGGTGATACTCGGGGGATGGCATTGGTTGTTTACTGTACCGGCAAATGTTCAACTGCAATCTGATAGGGGTGATACCAATACCGGCGCGGCTTGTATCCAAACGCCAAGGGCAAAGGCGCTGGATAATAATGGCGAGTTTGGTGTGTTGACCTGGAATATTCAGAAACAGCAAAATGGCTTATGGCGTTCTCGTCTTAATGATTTTGCAACAGGCAGGCAATTGGTGCTATTGCAGGAAGCCAGTCTTGATCCCGGCATGTATCTCTATTTGAGTGCCGCGCAGTGGTTTTGGCGTTTCGCCAATGCTTTCAGTGTATTGGATACTCCGGCCGGAGTGATGAATCTGTCGAGCAGTGCTCCCTTGAGCAGTTGCGGCTACCGTACTCTTGAGCCCTGGCTGCGGTTGCCCAAGACGGCCTTGGTCGCTAAATATCCTTTGTCTGATGGCTCATTATTGACTGTGGTCAATGTCCATGGAATTAACTTCAGTGTCGGTATTGAGGAATATCGGCAGCAACTCAAGTCTTTGACCGAAGCCCTTGCCGAGGAAAGAGTCATGGGGCCTATTATTTTGGCGGGCGATTTCAATACCTGGAGTGAGGAACGCAGTATGCTGCTGGCAGACTTCGCTTCTTCTTTGGGTTTGAATGAGGCTCATTTTGGCGAGGATAACAGGGTGAGAGTTCTGGGGTATCCTTTGGATCATCTCTTTTATCGAGGATTGAAACCCAAAGAGCTGTATGTGCCGGAAACAGATGTGTCGGATCACAATCCTATGGTCGCCAGCTTTGTGATTGCCGAGCGCTAGGCCTTAGGTCACTCATGTTTCCCGGCTCCCGGGCCCATTTCTGACCTTCCCCCCTGAGCAAACCATGCAGCATCAGATACCCATAGCGAGGATATTGCGTCGCCAGCGCCTTCAGTCGCTGTCTGAGCCCATTGTCTGACTTTGTCCTGGATTGATAGTGATATGCAGTCCGGCTAAGCCCTGCCAGCTGACAGGCTACTCGCTCACTGAGGCTGAATCCCTCAATCAGGTGTTGAACAACAGGCTTTTTGGCCGCTGGCGTTACCACTTTTTTGACAGCACATCCTTCATTGCTTCGACTTCCAGCATCTTGTCGGCCAACATCTTTTTGAGCTTGTTGTTCTCCGCTTCCAACTCCCTCAGCCGCTTCGCTTCGTTCACTTCCAGCCCGGCATACTTGCTGCGCCAGTTATAGAAAGTGCCCGTGGATATGCCCATTTCACGGCAAATGTCATCGACTTTTGCCCCTGCCTCATGCTGTTTGATGGCCTTGATGATTTGTTCTTCGGTGTAACGTTTCTTCATGTTGAGATCTCCATTGGCTCTAGTGTATTGGAAATCTCATCAATGTCATGGTCTTAAATTCGGGGGAAAGGTCAAGATAAACCTGTGACTCTATGAAAATATGAAGAAATGACATCATGCGTTACATGTCACATTTTGCATCTGTGAAATGTAACGAGGTGCATTGGATAGCGGCAGCCTTTTTGTGATGTGAAAACCTCCGATAATAAATTGTTCAGCAATTCCCTGAAGCATAAGCAATCATGGTATCAATAGGGTTTTCTCCGTGATAAAAGACGCGTAAAGCGAATCCTTCACCTAAACAAGCCTGTTTTGTATTTTTTCCGAAAACAATTGCCCGGCCGTTATATCTCCAAAGATACTTATTTTGTTGTTTTAGTTTTGCTGTCTCTTTGGTATCTGCAAGTCTCATTGGGATACCAATGCTATTGCAGATTTCCATTAGCCTTGGTATATGAATTGCCAACGAAATATATTTTCTTCCAAATAACAAATCAAATTTTAAATCATCAGGGATTGGTAAATTATATATTGTTAAGCCTAAAGGGTCCATCATGCAATTAATTAAAGATGTTCTAGGGCAATCTGTGGTTGCCCCCATTCCTGAAAACCATGCTTCAAATGCTATTTGGCCAGGGATTTTAAAATGTCTAGATTTATAACACCCAATATATAAACAATCTTGAATGACATCTATTGCATAACCCTTTGACTCGCTTTTTTCACTCCCGAATTCAGATAATAAGTGCACCACTCATGGTTAAACGGTGAGGAGAGATCAACTGCCTGTTGGTGATACTCTGTAGTCGCCAAACAAACATGAGTAGTTACCATGAATTACAAGCAGTTGATCGAGGGACAACGATACCAGATTGAGGCCTATTTACGCGAGGGTTTCAGTTATCGGGAGATAGGAAAACGTCTGAAAGTCAGCCACAGCACAATCAGCCGGGAAGTAAATCGCAATCGAATTCGGGATAACCATTACTTGCCGGAAGTCGCTCAGGCGAAGGCACTAAAACGCCGTTGTCAGTCCGCGAAGTCTAGAATATCTGGACTGACCATCACCTTTGTTGAGTTCGGTCTCAATGAGAAATGGAGTCCGGAACAAATAGCCGGTGTCGGTAAAATCATCGGATATAACGTCAGTCACGAGTGGATTTATGGCTATGTCCAGCGTGATAAATTATGCGGCGGCAAGTTGTACAAACAGCTCCGCCAGAGTCACCGAAGATACCGTAAAGGTAACCGTGCGAAGCGTGTGATTATCCCGAATCGCGTAGGCATAGAGCATCGTCCCGCTATCGTGAACAAGAAAAAGCGGTTCGGAGACTGGGAAGCTGACACGGTTCTGGGCAAGCAAGGTACGGGCGCGATTGTCAGCCTGGTTGAGCGAAAAAGTAAGCTGTACCTGATACGCAAAGTGCCAGCGAAAAGCGCAGCCGATGTGGCCCGGGCCATGGTTGGTATGCTGTGGAAATATCGAGGTTATGTTCGAACTATCACTGCGGACAACGGCAGCGAGTTCTGTGACCACGAACAGGTCGCAGAAAAGCTTAAAACGGATGTTTACTTCGCTAACCCTTATTCGTCTTGGGAACGCGGACTGAATGAAAACTTCAACGGTTTGCTGCGGCAATACATACGGAAAGGCACCGATTTGCGGACGGTAACTGATAAGCAAATTAGTGAGATTGAACGGGCATTAAATGCCAGACCGAGAAAGTGCCTCGGCTTCAGGCAACCTATTGCGGTATTCAATGAATTACGCAAGGCAGCCTAATTTAGCGAGTGGTGCACTTCGGAGTTGAATTCGCGCTCAACTCAATAATTGAACTATACCAATTTTCAACTAAAGTTGGCAATTCATGGATTTTAACTTGTTCTCCTGTATATGCATCGTTCCCTTCATTGTTTAATAAAGTTTCTTTTACTGATAACATACGTTGCTTTTGGCGAATAACTCTCTGAACTTGCTTTTGAAAATCATCGGATTTGTTTGGAAGGAGTCTAGGTACATCCTGAGCATCAACCAACGTTGGCATATCTTTTAGGATATCTAGTATATGTCGGTTTGTTTCGCCATCTTTTACTTCATAGATATTAGTTCGACCATGCGTTGTGACATGATAAATATCACCAATTTGGATGAAACTAGTTAGGTCTGATATTAGTGCAATAGAATCAGGATCATTTTCATGGCATTGCTCTACAATAGAAATAACTGATTCAATATTGGCTTCTTGAAGTATAGGAGGTTTTTGCGCCATGAAAAAACGTTTTGCATAAGCAAGCTCATGCTTAAATAATTGCCAACCTATCGCATCAGAAATTCCAATATATGAGAAGCGTCGAGCATCGCTAACTTCATACCTGTCACCATCAGAAAGAAGACTGCAGATTATTTTTCCTTGAGCAATCCGCATTCCCTGATGAGTTAAACTAATGAATTCATCAATGGTATCTTGTGTTGGCCTGTCTCCTTCTACGAGTTTAAACTTTGGCCACACAGGCTCAGAGTGCTTACAAGAAAATTGATACAAATCGTATAACTCAGCCTCCAATATAGCCGGCAACACTTGTGGAATAAGCTTATTAAGTGAAGGGGTTTTACTTCTTTTTTTTGGCATGCCGGTTAATTTTCCTATAACTGATACTAAATACTAACCCTAAGTCAACCTAATGAATAATGCCGTAATGGAATAAGCACAGATAAACGTACACTGGTGTCAATACTTGTTGATGTAATTGACACCTCAACTTTTAGCTACTATGCCTTAAGGTGTCATTCGACATCAACTACTGATCATTGACTAAGGAAGGACGCTATATGTCTGTAAAGCATACCCCAACAGGAGTGGTACACAGCGGTACGAAAGGCGGCAATACTGGCTGCGGCACTGATACCAAGAAAAATTCTGACCATTGGGTTAATTCCCATGAGAAAATCACTTGCGATAAGAATGGCTGTAAAAACTAACTTTCATATGTAATTGATGAAGGGCACCGTTGATGTGCCCTTTTATTTTGATTTCGAACAGACCTGCATGATTGGAAGAGGAAATTGTTTTAGCCTGATTGTTCTTCAAAAATATCCGGAAAGGTTCGCATGGCCGTAGTGCGGCGGGTTTCCAGGATATCTGCGTAGATTTCTGTCGTTCGCAGTTCGCTATGGCCAAGCAGTCTGGATAGTGAATAGATGTCCAGGCCACGGGCAAGCTGGTTTACTGCAAAGGTGTGACGGCCTGCATGAAAAGTAACGTGTTTGGTGATTCCTGCACGTATGGCCCACTGCACCAAAGCTACGTTGCTGTAGCTATTGTTTAAACACTCGTTCTGTAGGTTTACCTCTCATATCCAAGTTGAGAAGACGCACGGCGGAATCCGGCAGGTCCAGGTATTGCAGGCCATTTCCAGAGTTTTTGAGTTTTTTCTGGGAAAAGATGATCCTGTAATGGCCTTGGGCAAACACCTCTATTTCTCCCCATACCAGCTTATGAATGTCTGACCAACGCAATCCTGTGGTGCATGAGAACAGGAACGCTCTCCGTAACAAATCGTAGCGGCATTCTGCCTTGGTAAGAGCCTTTACCTCATCCAGGGTGAGATAGGTGCGCTGTGTCCTTTCTGCTTTGATGGATTTGACTTGTTCGGCCGGGTTATCCCTGATGATGCGATCTCGTTGCGCTTGATTAAGTGTTGCTCGGATTTTGTTGAAGTAACTGCAGGCCGTATTTCTGGAGATATTTTCGTCGGATTTTGTCATAGCCTCGTGCTGTAGGTAGTGACGAAAACCTTCCAGAAAGTACTTATCAACCTGCTCAAAGTTGAGCTCAGCGTGGCCGTAGTATCTATGCAGATGGATGCCCGCCGAGACCCAGATAGAGTAATTAGATTTGCTTCCAGAGGCTTTACTGGCCGTGAGTTGATCGAAGTAGTCAAAGAAGCTGGCATTGAGTTTGGTTCGGTCATTCAAGCCATGTTTGGCCGATTCCATTTCCAGCAGACGTTTGGCACGAATGGCCTCTGCTTTTTGCAGTGTGATCTTGTTGTGCTCGCGCTCAGCTACGTTCTTTGGCTTGTTGTAGAGTGGTTCATAAGAGCGCTTTTGGGCCCTTGAACCGTCTTCCGAGGTCTTAGAGCCGTAATAGTAAACCAGCCTGATAGGACGCAGGCCATTCTTATCCGGTTCTCGCTTTTGTAAATTGATTTTCATAGGTTTTTCTCATCTTGTGCTCCGCATGTGCTCCAGAATTTATCTTTGGAGCACATACGGAGCAAGAATCGACAAAACCCTTCAAATCGCTTCTCACTGAGTAAAACAAAATTATTTTAAAATCATAATGTTGTTTTGATTTCGTTTGATGCGTTTTACTATTTTACTTCCCGATACAGAATGTGAAGTTTTCTTTGTTATCAAGTAGATAATGACTTTCCGGGGTTCGCTCGGGGGAATGTGGAGAAAATCGTAAATTTTTGCGCTTTTTCACATTTCCCTAGCCGATGGTTCCACATGCGCATATCCACGGGCACCAGTTGGCTCCTATACCGTCTAAGCTTACACTACGTCCTAGTAAATTTTGTTCCGAGCAGCAGTCATGGCCACCACCTACGCCAGAATCAATCCAGATATCCTTACCTGGGCCCGGGAGCGGGCACAGCTTAGTGTGTCTGCTCTGGCATCCAAACTGGGGGTGCCGGACGATAAGCTTGACGCTTGGGAGCGAGCGGAGAAACCGCCGACCTTCAAGCAGGCTCAAGACTTTGCCGCTAAGACTCACATTCCGTTTGGCTATCTCTATCTGAAGCAGCCGCCGGAAGAGACGTTACCCTTACCAGATCTCCGAACGGTCGGCGGGCGTCACCCTGACCAGCCTTCTTCCGAGCTTATCGAAATGGCTCAGATCGTTCTGCGACGGCAGGAATGGTACGCGGAGTATCTCCGAGACCAAGGCGTGGAGCGCAACCCATACGTTGGTCGGTTCACTGCTCGTTCCAATATCCTAGATGTGGTCCAGGACATGCGACAGGTACTCGGTATACCAGCTCATCCCGAGCGAGGTAACTGGGAAGATTACTGGCGCCTACTCATCCGCAAGATCGAAGAGGCGGGCATCCTGGTCATGCGGCAGGGATTCATCCGTCATCACTCTCGCCCGCTATCTGTTCAAGAATTTCGCGGCTTTGCCATTTCCGATCCTCTGGCACCGGTGATCTTCGTCAACCAAGCCGATGCTCCAGCCGCACGCTTGTTCACCTTAATCCATGAATTGGCGCATATCTGGATCGGCAAAAGCGGGGTTTCTGACGCAAATCCCGATACTCACCAAAGAGAAGAGATTTTCTGTAACGCTGTAGCGGCGGAATTTTTGGTTCCCGAGGCGGAGTTTGATACCCACTGGCAACACGTCGAAGATTGGAAAGAGAACCTGCCAGTATTGGAGGCCCATTTCCGCGTCAGTACATGGGTAATCGCAAGGCGAGCGCTAACTCTCAGGAAAATCTCCCGGGACGAATACCGGAATTACGTCGACGACCTTCAGGAACGTTACCGGAACCGTGAACGAACTCAAGGTGGCCCTACGTTCTACAGAACTCAAAGAGGACAGATCAGCGAAACGTTCTCTAAGGCGCTGGTCAGTGAAGCTCTCAGTGGACGCGTCCTTCTTCGAGATGCGGGTAGCTTATTGAATATGAAGCCCCACAAAATAACCAATTATGCCAAAGAATTAGGGATCTGATGTATTTGCTGGACGCTAACACCTACATCCAGGCGAAGAATCTCCATTACCAGATGTCATTCTGTCCTGCATATTGGGCGTGGCTCGACCAACAGTACGCGAGTTCAGCACTGGCGAGCATCCGCACCGTCTATGATGAGTTGTCTGATGGTGATGACGAACTTTCGGATTGGGTGAAGGACAGGAAGGACCAGTTCATCCCGGTTTCAGACGACGATGTCCAGCAAAAATTCGCAGAAGTCGCTCAGCATGTAGCCGAGCTGGAAGGTAAAAAGCAAGAATTCGTAGCGGAGTTTCTCAGCAAGGCAGATCCTTGGCTCGTCGCGACTGCGGCCGTTATTGGCGGTACCGTCGTTACCCACGAGATACCTGTTCCCGAAAACAGTACCAAGGTCAAAATTCCAAATATCTGCGACGCCTTCGGTGTACCCTATATCACCACATTTCAACTTTTGAACCAGTTAGAAGCTCAATTTGTTCTAGGGTAGCAAGGTGTCAATCACCCCGAACCCTGCCACAGGCTCTTCAGCTTGGTTCATTAGATCTCGGCTTCAGCACCTCATTCCTGACCAGAAAATCCTCCAGGTTCTCCCCCGGTACCGCTTCTCCTGCTTTGGGATCAATGGCGGCCAACCCTTCAGCAACGAAGCGTTTGATTAGCTGTTCTGAGGTAATTCCCAAACCTGCCGCAATCTGATCGATTCGATCAGGTGCCGTCTCGCGATCGCCAAAACGAATAACGAAGTGTCTCATCAGTATGACCTGCCTCCAACTTTTCGCTACGTCCGAATTTGAACTTTGTTCTTTCAGTACAAACCATTGATTTATAAGTATTATTTTTTATTTTCCTCTTGCATATTCTCAACCTCATGAGAATATTTAATAAAAGCAGGAGGACATAATGAAAAAATTAGCACCCTTAACTACGGCAATATTGGCCGCTGCCCTGGCTGGCTGCGCGGCTACCCCAAGAGCTTACGATTCCGAGCAATCTCGGGCTTTGAACCTCGTGAGAGCCGGAGGCATCTACGATATGGATTTGCGGGATTCTGGGGATGGTACCCGCTCCTACAGTAAAGGCATATTGATGCCATTACTGGATCTCGCCAGCCTGGCGACTTCATTCGATGCACCGCTTCGACATCTCTCGGGTAGCCAGACGTTTTTGTTCAACGCTACCGACATCATGATGACACCGGACAATCCGTCGGCGAGACCAAGCCTAATGGGATGGATGCCTGCGTCGATGGCCACTTCGGAGGCTCAGGCCTATGAGCAGTATGTGGATCTGGTGGACCAGGCCATCCGGCTAGCTGCCAATGATATGGCGTTGAGTGCCACCAAACTCAGTAACGTGGAGACGCCCGAGATTGACGGTCATCCACTGATGCTTTGGTCGATTGAAAGCACTGAGCATGGATGTGGTGTGGGTCAATGTGTGGTTGCCTACAACATCAAAACGCCGAATCGCTGGAAGTCACCGCCCTACGTGGAAGGTGTTGAGCCTGAAAGCTACAACATCGCGGCCAATCATCCAGAGAATTACTCTCGCCTCATTTTCCGGCAGTCAGGTGAGCAACTCAGCTTCCCTGTGGACGAATTCTACCGCACGGTCAGTGGTGCCTTACCATCCTGGATGGTGGTGTATTTTCCTCCCGGCACCGTCATCCAGGATGGCGAACCGGTGCCGTACCCTGTGCTGTACGAGCAGGGGCAGCGACTGATGTTCAAGGAGCCAGATCATGAGTGACTGGCATGATGAACTTGAATTCGCGCTGTTGCCGCTTGAAGACGCCAAAGTCGATAGCGACTGCATGACCTTTTTGATCAGCAATGCCCTGAGCGAGCAAGGCATCTTCCATCAATGTCGTATCGGATACGCAGAGGACCGGCTGAGCCGAATGACCACTACTCCCCATTGCTGGATCGAACTCGAACAGGGCTGGTGTATCGATTTCCGGCTCAGACAGTGGCTGGGCGATGAGGACGACCTACCTCATGGCGTATTCCAGCCATCCAACTACCCGCGAGTTCGATACCAAGGCACTGCGTGGCTGGTTCCACACCTGGACGTGGAAGACTTGAGGGCGATGACAGATGATGCCTACAGTAAGGTCAAACTCCCATGGATGGCCGAGCGAGCCGCAGCGGCCTAATCCCGGGCAAAACTTGCATCTTCTCAGGTTCTGATAGCTTCGAAGTAAAGAACTATCGGGGACTGAAACCATGGTGAAGGTGACAAAAATAGTAGCAGTGGGGCTCGCAGGGATCGGCGGTGTGGAGCTCGCCTTAAGGGGTACCGATGCAGTGCTTTACTCATGGTATCTATTGTTCGTGCTCTGGGTGGTCCTACTGCTCATTCGCTTCGCAATGGCGGCAGTCGATTCTTACAAGACGGTTTTTGCCATGGGACCCGATGGGGAAATGACGTTTCCTGAATTCGAGAAAAAGATGGCGTCGTTTAGTCGAGGCAGTGATAGGGGAGAAAACGGTCCAAGCAGCACGACAACCTCCGGCACCGGGAGTAAAGACGGCACTGGCGATCCGTTCGATGACTTCAGAGTCGACCCGATCCTCCGGGAGGACGATCCGTTCGGGGAATTTTTCGACTCTTGAAGTGGTTCCTTTTGGGTACAGCTCAGGAGAACCAGGTGTTCTAGCCCAGTAGCGACCAACAGAACCACCTAAACCAGACCGGCCAGAGAGAACCACTTATAACGGACTGAGGAGCGGAAGAGGATGTTTATTCGAGCCTACCTGCGAGCATCGACTCAGGAACAGAATGCGGAGCGAGCCCGGGAGTCACTGATACAGTTCGCAGCCAACCATGGTCAGCGCATTGCGGCTTTCTATGTGGAGAACGTGTCCGGCGCTACTTTGCACCGCCCCGAGCTTATGAAGTTGATTGCGGATTCCGGTGATGGCGACATTGTGGTGGTCGAACAGATCGACCGGCTAGCCCGCCTCAAACAGAGTGATTGGGACTCGCTCAAGCAAAAGCTAGCCGCCAAGCGATTGGCCATTGTTTCCCCGGAGTTACCGACCAGCTGGCTCGCCCTGGAAAAGAAAGATGACACCGGATTCACCGACTCCATTCTCCGGGCAGTAAACGCCATGATGCTCGACATGCTGGCTGCCGTAGCTCGAAAAGACTACGAAGACCGCCGGCGCCGCCAGTTCCAGGGCATCCATAAAGCCAAAACGGAGGGCAAGTACCAAGGGCGGCAGCCAGACCTGAAGCGCAGGCAGCACATCGCCAGCCTTCTGCGCAGTGGCCACAGCTACAGCGAGATCCAGGAAATGCTGAGTTGCTCGCGACATTTGATTGCATCTGTCGCCAAAGAACAAAGACAGACCGATGCTCTGGCCTGAAACCAACGAAATGCCCTGTTAGGGCAATCAACCATTGGAGACTTGAATATGCTAAATCTATCTACCACCCTGATTGCATTCTTGAGCTTTGTCGCAGTTGTGCTTGTTATCTGCGTGATGGCTTACCGAAACGCTGACCGTTTGGAAGAATTCGCAAAGCGCAAATTCCGGAAGAGAGTGCCCCGCCACAATGGCGGTCCGAAATAGATTTTGGCCAAACCGGTGTTCTTGACCAAAACGGGCAGTTTGGCAGCCGTGCCTTCCGCGTCGTCCATGGCAGCATAATCGTGAAGTCGATATGAGGTTATGCACATGACGGACAAAACAGCCATGCTTCCCGACAGCTTTCTCCTTTTATTGGAACAGGAAGAAAAGCGGAGGCAACAGCGGGAGGAGTCGGGGCTTCCTGCTCTAAAACGGCTGATCAACGCCACTCATAGTGGTGGTGGCCAGGCCCGCCATATCAGGCGCTTCCTGCTGGGTCTTTATAATGCCAGTCACTGGCCGTTCGAGTTGGATAGGCTGAGGACGCTGGATGCCGATCTTCAGCAGGCGGCTCTAGAAGTTTTGGCGTTGGATTGGAATGGCCGGGAGGTTCACACCTACGTGTCTGGGGGAGACGAGCTCTTTCATTCCTGGTGGGTCTTGGAATCCAGAGCCTGACCACCGGCGCTCTCCAGCAGACATTCTGATTCCATCTCGTCGAGGATGTCTGCGGCTTTTCGTTTTGCAGCATCAACAAGCTCAGGTTTCTCGGACGCCAGAATAACCTCGAGAGTTCTCAATGCTCGTTCCTCTTCTGCTGTTCGGACTGGCCCTCAGTAACGGTGGCATTCCATATAATGGGGCATTTTACCCGTGATCACGCCTTAAATGTCCAAGCTCGCGCCCCGCTTTCGCAACCACTCCTTTCGCTCGCGCCAATCCGGTAGGACCTTGTCTACCTCATTCCAGAAGGCATCGGTGTGGTTGCGGTGGTGAAAGTGACAAAGCTCATGCACAACAAAGTAATCGATGATCTTCGGCGGTGCCATCATGCACTTCCAGTGGAAATTCAAAGCTCCGCTGCGCCCGCAGCTGGCCCAACGGTAGCCCATGTCCTTAACCCGTATTGAGCTGATTTCAACACCCACTTTCGGGGCGAAATAAGCTACCCGGTCTGCAAACCGTTGTTGTCCCTTGTCAGCATAGAACTGCTCAAAAGCGGTTCTTGCCGCTTGTGTGCCATCTTGCTCAATCAAGTCACGGCTGAGGCAGAAACGCCCATCTTTCAGCTTCAGGGATTCGTTCTGACCAGACACCAGACTTAGCCGATAGGCACCACCCAGGTAGAGAAAGGTTTCGCCGTTGACCCACTCCCGGGCGACCGCCGTGGCGTTCAAATCTTTCCACTCCGCCAAATTTCGGTAGATCCACAGGCGCTTGCTCTCCACCAACGAATCTACCTGCTCCGGTGTGTAGCCCACCGGCGGGCGCACGACTATTTGCCCATTACGCTCAATCACGATATCTGTCGTTTTGCGCTGGCTTCCTGGCAATAACTGATACTCAATGTCTCGGACGCGTCTTGGTGTCATCGGTTCTCTTATCTACTCTCTGAGCTTTTCAGTAAGGCATCATGACGGTTCTTGGCCAGTTTCATGATTTCGACAGCGATGCGTTCCCGGCCGGACTTTAGCTCGGTGATTCCCGTGAGGGTAAGCGCAGTTTTGATCTCGCTACGTGTCCTCTTCTGCTTGTCGGCATTGTTCCAGAAGTCGATGCTGCCGATACTGTGCTGAAGCGTATCGACAATCGCTTCCATCAGGGCTTTCATCTTCGCGTTCGCTTCCGCAGGAACTATGCCATCCTCGAAGGCTTCATTAGCGATGTGCTCATAAAAGGTCGTCGCTTCCCGGCTCATGCCTGCTTCGCCCTGTTGACGGCCCTCTACCGCTACTTTACGAAGATTCTGTAGCTCTTCAGCCAGCTTTTCCCATTCTCCCTGGTAACGGTCGATCAGCTGCTCGACCTTTTCCGATAGGCTATTATAGAAGGCTGGATCTTCGTCATGGTGCACGGTGCAGTGCTTGCGGATTGCGTGCTCCATCTCGCTGGCCTTGGCTTCGGCATTTCCCCCGGCGTGCGCATTGAGCTGATCGAGAAAATCCTCTGACAACAACTCCACCGGCGGCACTTTCGGGTTGATCCCCAGACTGATCAGATGTTCATTGATCAGATCCCGCACCTTCTGTCCGGCATCGCCCAAGCTCAGGGTATCGTCTTTATAGCGCTCCTTCGCCACCCGCTGGATGTAACCCATTCGCTTTGCAGGAACCCGATAAGACTGGCCCGCTGTATGGGGCAGAATGATATCCAGACTACTCAGAAACTTTTTGAGGTAAACGTCAAAGTCCGCCCGAAGCTTTTCGTCCTTTAGCAGCTTCACTGCCTCATGGACCACGCCCGCATCATCTTCGACCGTAGGCAGTTCCCCCTCAACGAACGCCTGAATCTGCCGGACCTTGTTATCGGTGAACAGGTTCAGAAGTCGCTGGTACCGCTCCTGCAACACTGGAACCTCGGAGGTGATGTTCTTCAGCCCACTGACCAACTCCTGCTGTTCATCGGTAGCAGCGTACAGCGTCAAAGCCTCCGTGAGCTTGTGAGTCAGGCCAACGTAGTCGACCACATAACCCCGCTGCTTGCCCTTTTTCACTCGGTTGGTGCGCGCAATAGCTTGCAGCAGGGTGTGTTCACGGATTTTTTTGTCCAGATACATTACCTGCTCAATGGGCGCATCAAAACCCGTAAGCAGCATGTCACAGACCACCAGGAACGCGATGCCCGTGTAGGGTTTGTCCGGGTCATCAAAGGCAAAGGGTTTGCAGAAATTATCGACCGCATTCCAGGCCCGAGCCTGCTTACGGGCCTCGGTGATATAGGCTGCCTCGTTGGTGCCATCGCCGGAAATCACCACCGCTGCCTTTAGAAACTCGATTTGGCGAATTCTATCCTCATCCAGTGCCGACTCTGTTCTCATCTTCGCGACTGTATCGGCCAGGGCCTGTTGAATGGCTTTCTGGTAGCGCACCGCTGCCAGCTTGGAGTGGCATACCACCTGCGCCTTAAAGCCATTAGGAAAGATATGAGCCAGGTAGTGAGCTACCAGGTCTCTGGCAACAGCCTCGATACGTTGTTCGGCCTCCAGAATGTCACCGGTGGCACCGTACTTTTTCTTGATCGCCAGCACTTCCTCTTCAGAGCGATCTCTGAAAAGGTTTTCAAACTTTGTATCGAAGGCATGTTTCTCGTTCAACGCGGCATCCGACGTTCGACCTTCATAGAGAATCTGCAACGTGGTGCCATCTTCAACCGCATCCATCAGTTTGTACTTATCGATGTACTCACCGAAGCGCTTCACTGTGCGCTTTTCGCCATGGCGTTCTGTGATCAACGGTGTGCCGGTAAACGCAATGCGAGCGGCATTGGGGAAGGCCTCGAAGATATTCTCCCCCAACTCGGAGCTCTGGGTACGGTGGGCCTCATCGATCATCAGCACGATGCGGGACGAGCGATTGACCACACCAAAAGTCTCCTTACCCGGAATCGCCTGGTAGGTGCCCAATGCTTCCGCTACAGAAATCGGCAGACTCTGGTCGGCAATCTGAAACTTATGTGCCATCACCATGTTGATGTCAGACTGATCCGAGGCCAGGTCCCAGCGAAGGGCCTGCCGACTTTCAATCACATTAACGCGCCCGCCGATAAGCGTGGCTGTTTTGGTCAGCTGTTCTTCCAGATCGCTACGGTCATTGATCAGCACCAGTTTGTAGTCATGCAGATCTTTCGACGCCCGCAACATGCGAGCTACAAACACCATGGTCAGACTCTTACCCGAACCCTGCGTATGCCATACCACCCCGCTCTTGTCTTCTGCTGTCTCGCCGTGGCGCAGGCGCTCAACAATTCTATTGGCAGCACGGAATTGCTGGTAGCGGCACACCACCTTGATTCGCGGCCCGCTATCTGTATCCATAAACACCGAGGACGTACGCAGAATGCGCAGCAGGTTCGTTTTGTTGAGCATCCCCTCAATCAGCCGATGTTGGGCATTCATGCCCTCAGCGTCGGCGTCATCACGGGGCCACAGGGTTTTCCACGGGTAGAAGTGCTCTTCGCCAGAGGTAATGGTGCCATAATCAGCCTCCACACCACTGGACCGGATCAACAGCAGATTACTGTGAAACAGACGTGGCTCGCCTTCCTTCAGGCCCTGGCGTGCAGTGTCTTCGCGCCGGTTCATATAGCGCTGCAACTGAGCAAAGGCTTCGGCCATAGGATTGGCGCAGGTGGGCCCGCCCTTCTTACACTCCACAACGGCCAGCGGAACCCCATTCACAAACAGCACGATGTCAGGGATGATGAATTGCTTAACGCAACCGGGAGTGTCGATACGGAATTGATTGATAGCCAGAAAGTGATTGTTCGCCGGTGTGTCGAAATCAATCAACTTAACGACCGGATCCTGCTCACCGGTTTCTTCGTTGGTATCCACCTGGGCCTTGAATAGCAGCTTCTGTACCGCTTCGTTGGCTTCCAGCAAGGTACGGTTCGGCTGTCGTAGGATCTGCTCCTGCAAGTCCATAAGCTGTTTGTCGGTCAGCCAGGCATAACCGCCAGTACCGGGATTCAGCGATGCTACAGCCTTGGTGAACACATCGGGTAGCAGCCATTGGCGAAAGCTTGCACGATGACTACGGGCCGGGTCAGATGGAATCTCCTGACCTTGGTCGATGATCTCCCAGCCCAGAGCTTCCAGTTGTTGCAGAAACGGCTGCTCAACCTCTGTATACTCACTCATTATTATGTTCCAGTACTTTCTTCAGACTGCGGCCTGTAAAGGAATTTTCTGAAGGCGATCCAAAGCCAGTTCCAGTTTGGGAAGGTCAAACAGTTTAAGCTTGCGACGAGCCCAGGTTTCTCCGGCCGGCCAATGACCAACCCCATCAAGTAGCGCCGTGGGCTCGGGTGCAACCTGTTCTTCTGTCAATAGCCAATCCACTGTAGATAGCAGCTCCAGCCCGAACGGAGACTCAAAGCCATCAATCAGCTGGGTAGCCTTTTCCAACGCCGGCAAATAAGCCTGTGCTTCCGTTTTCAGATACAGAGCTACCTTGTCCCGCTTAGCATCGTTAAACCAAATAGTATCCAAGGGCCCACAATCACTGATGCGTTTTTCGCATTTGAGATAGCTGCCATCCAGTGCATCTAACAGGTGACGTAACCGATCCGCATAAGGCCCGTAATTATTGGCAACAAATCGCAAGTCCAGAGGATCTAATCCTTCGGCCTCAATAGCCCGCTCCAGAAACCAGGCCAGTTTCTGAATCTCCAGCAGGCTGCACTCCATACCCAGGACCCAATAGCGGCGCACCAGCTCTGCAATCAGGGCACGGGCCGGTGTCAGTTTTTCCACACCTCTTTTTTTGGCGACATTCTGATAGCGAGCGGTCGGCTCATAAACGACAATCTCCACCCCTTCGAGATCACCCAGCGCCTGCTCAATGTGAGGTTTTACATCTAGCCATTTCAGGCCGCCATTACCGGCGCCCAAGGGAGGAATGGCAATGGAGCCTACTTGATTGTCTTCTATGAAACGACGCAGGTCGGCGAGGCCGTCGATGATCCATTCCATGCGGGACTTAGCGCGCCAATGCTGTTTGGTCGGGAAGTTAACAATCCAGCGTGGACCCATCAGTTCGCCGGTTTCAGTGACAAACATCCGCCCAGTCTGAACTTCTCCGTCCTTACACGCCTTGGCGTAGGCCGTCATGTTGGCCGGGAAACGCTCCTTGAACATCAGTGCGATCCCCTTACCCATCACACCAACCGTATTGACGGTATTTACCAACGCCTCTACATCAGCGTCAAGCAGGTTGCCGGTGGTGTAACTGATCATTGCACTCTCTCCAAAATGAGCTTTCGACTCAAAAATACCACTGAGGCATACAGTGGATATCCAATTGGACACCTAACCTGACCGCCTCTTCTTGCAGCTCCTGCTGTACCTGAGGGGTATAGCACACTGCACCCAGCAGCGCCTGAACAGGCACTTGTCCATAAACCAGTGCCTCCGCCTGGTAGCGCTCGACCTTCTCGGGGTCGTTCGGATCGCGCTGAAAGTTGCGATGCTGCAGCAACGGCCAGTCGATGGCACTCAGGCTTATAGGGTCATTGTAGTAATTTGCGGTCACGGTGTATGCATGGCGGTCGGTAAACACGTAAGGCAGCCCCAGCTCAGCAACCCGATGCAAGCTGGAAACCAGGATCACGATATCCACATTTGCTACGCGGGCGACACCGCCCCGACCGGTATAGATGTTGTACAACATGGGCGAAAAGGGTGTGAAGTAAAAGGGCACGTAATCGTTCAGCATGCCACTCGGTGGCAGCGGCACTACACGATGTGCTCGGCGGTCGATCAGTTCCTGGTTACCAATGGTCACCCAATTTGGCGAACAGACATTGCTGGTGCCCGAATGCAGACCATTAACCAGAATCCACGGCAGGTTCTGGCGGTGAGTTATCCGCCAGATCAGAGCCTTATCAGGATTCAAGTTAGGGTAATGATTAGCCATTAGTCCTCTCTATTCCAAGCTGCTCAAGTGCCCCTATCGCCAAGCCCTAATGCTAGCTATTTCCGCTGACTCGACTGCGACTAGGCGCTCGGTATACTTCTGGATCAGCATCTTCGACAAGATCAATTTCATAGCGACGTCTATCCAGTATTTCGAGAAAACCCAATACTTGCGAATCTTCAACCTGCATCTTTCCACCAACCTCCGTTACTGCCACATTTGTCCTTTGGCAGTAACGTGAAAGTTTTTCCTGGTTGATATTATGTGCTTCAGACTGTGATTTTATGGAAGCAATATAGCGAGCCGCTCTCGGGTGTTTCTGTGCATAGGTGGAGATTGAATCAAACTCAACAAAATCTATTTCCTCTGCGATGGCTGCAATATTACCTGGTACCGCCGCCATAACAGCGCTTTGTAGTTGAGCGGTAAATTCCAGGCCGCTTGGCCTCAGAATGTATATCACACCGTTGTGTATTAAGGAAGCTGCGATTAAGTGGTCCGCAGCTCCCGATATGACGCCCCAAACCGTCCTTTATCGACGTCCTGTGGCTCAATTTTCCAATTTTCAGCCCAAAATCGTCTCTTCGTGGCTGATTTTGGCCCTGTTTCAGGCCAATTTCCTCATTTCAGGTAGATCTCGCCTGTGCCCGTATCAATTGGTCAACTCGAACCAGGTTCGCTAGGGTGAATAACATCGCCAGTTGACTGTCGTTTTTAGCCAGCCCCTTGTACCTGGCTTTGACGAAACCAAACTGACATTTTACTATCCGAAATGGATGCTCAACCTTCGCTCGGATACTCGCTTTCAGGTATTCGTAACGGATGGCCAGCTTGTTCTTGCGCGGGTGTTGCTTCAATGCATTCACTTTGCCGGGACGCTTGGCGATAAGCCAGTCTGCGCTGACATCGCTGAGCTCATCGCGCTTTTCGGCCCCCTGATAACCAGCATCGGCTGAGATAAATTCTTCATCGCCATGCAGTAACTTGCCAACCTGATTGAGGTCGTGCTCGTTAGCCGCCGTGGTCACCAGACTGTGGGTCAGGCCACTTTTGGCGTCCACGCCAATGTGCGCTTTCATGCCGAAGTACCACTGGTTACCTTTCTTGGTCTGGTGCATGTCTTCATCACGGCTGTTGTGTTTGTTTTTGGTAGAGCTGGGGGCTTGAATGATGGTGGCATCCACCAAGGTGCCCTGGGTCATTAGAACGCCACACTCTGCTAGCCAGTGATTAACGGTACTGAAGATTTTGCGGGCCAGTTCATGCTGCTCCAGCAAATGCCGGAAATTCATGATGGTAGTGCGGTCTGGAATGGCTTTATCCAGTGACAGGCGAGCAAATTGTCGCATGGAGGCGATTTCATAGAGGGCATCTTCCATGGCCTCATCGCTCAGGTTGTACCATTGCTGCATGCAGTGAATACGCAGCATGGTTTCCAGCGGATAGGGCCTGCGACCATTACCGGCCTTGGGATACACAGGCTCGATAACGCCAAGTAATTTGTCCCAGGGAAGCAAGTCATCCATTCTGCCAAGGAAAACTTCTTTGCGGGTCTGGCGGCGTTTACTGGAAAACTCACTGTCGGCAAAAGTCAGTTGCTGGCTCATCCGGTTACTCATTCTGGGTTCAGGTTACAACACGATGATCTCACATCTCGGACTTATTCGCACCTTCCAAAAGGCAACAACATGGCAAAAAGGTAAACTAACAAATGATCTCGATGATCTTCCGCCCGGCCTGCTGTCAACTCCCGTTTATCCTCGCGTTTTTTGACCCGTTTAATTCGCCACCACAAAAATAGATTTGGAATTACGACGAAGCAGCCGCAGAACATTAAAAAATAGGGTTCAGGAACGCCTGCAATATTGCCGCCTTTTATCGCCCATAAGATAAAAAGCGGCAATATTGCTCAGCACCATCAAAAGTCTTGCCAGTGACAAGCCTTCGCTATGATCGCTCATGCGGAAATCTCTGCTTCTAATTGCGCTTCTGGCTCAACCTTGACCGGGACTTTGCCGGTGAGAAGGTCTTCCATCAGCCCAGTTTTTTGCTTTTTTAGGTTATCAAATAATAACTCTTCAGATTTCATCTTGGCGGTTAAAGAGTTATACCTGCCAAAGATTCTAAGTTGTTCTTCATATGGAGGTAACGGCAACGTCAAAGTCTTCAAAGTCCGCGATTGGATGGCATCCATGATGCCGCCTTGAGTTTCTCGGCGGAACCATGACTTCACCCATGGTGCGTAGTTTAATTGCCAACAAATCAGCTCAGAAATAACCTTTTCTTGATCAAAAGTCATTGTCCATAGATGCTTTGATGATAGGGCACTGTCCACGTGTTCCGGGACAACAGAAGCTCTTCCAACAGTGCCCATAATGGTTATGATCACATCTCTTGGCCGAACTGCGTATTTGTTAAGTTCAAGAAATTTTTCTTCTGATACAAAGCGACGAAAGTGATCAACGAACTTCTCTGTATGGATATTATCTATCCCCAAAAATGGAATCCCATCTTCAACCAGTTCCGCTTTCAGTAAAGCGCTTCCAAAGGGACCACTTCTAAGATTGTTTGGTACTTGAGCTAACAAACTTTCCAGCTGCATGTGCTCCCATTCCTTCGGAATCCAGCCGATCGGAGTTTGTTGATACAGTTCCGGGGCTTGTTCGCGGGGTGGGCGAAGTTGGCCGTTGGGAGCGATGCCTCGGGTAAAGAGGTCGTGCATTAGCCCGGCTTTGATCTGTTGGTATTTTTCGATCAGGACTTGGGTTTTTTCGATGGTCTGGTCGATGGTTTGCAAGATATGGGCGATTTTTTGTTGCTCACTCTTACGTTCGGGGTACCGAATACAAAGTATTCTGCCAATATCTTTAGGTACGTGAGGGACACCGGTTCCAGTTCTACGGTGCTGAATCCACTCGAAATTCTGTAGCAGCAGATAATAAAGCAGGTTGCTGTCTATCTTCCCATTGGGGGACAGCTTTGAAACAGTTGAAGAGACAACACCCGAAAGACCAGTTCCGCACAGGCCGCTCCGCTCACCATCCCAAAGCATGAGCACATCATGTTCCGCTGCTCGAACTGCGAAAAATGTTGATGCGTAACCATCTGTCTTACCAGAAAGCGCACCTGCACCAAGGTATTTTTCATAGCCAATAAGTGGGAATGGACTGGTATCAACCTTCCTTCCCTTTTGGAAGGTTGCTAGATCAGCCAAACGATCTAATTTCCATTCACTCATACCCCAACTCCACCAAAAATGCCTGCAACTGCTGTGATGCCTGATCGCGTTCGGCTTCAATTTCTCTGGCGGTGACGGCGTACTTGCTCCATAGATTTTCCACCGCCTTGATGCAGGCGCGTTGCTCGGCGCGCAGGTAGCCTTGATAGGTCGCCAACAGGAGTTTTTCCAGGCGGTCGATGATGATGACGCGGGCCTCATCCACAGAGATTTTCCTGCGAGCACTGGCGACCAGTTCATCGCGCTTATTTTCGATGCCCTTGAGGGTGGCTTTTTGTTGCCTGACTTCATCTTCCAGTGCTTTGTGACGGGCGAGGCTGGTCTCCAGGCGGTGGGCGGTTTGGTAGGCGCGTTGGCCTTGCTCCACCGCTTCCTTGAGTGGCTCGATCCAGTCGCTATCCACCAAACCCTGCTGTTCGGCCAGCTCAACAATGCGCAGGCCGTTGCTGAATTCAGGCGCTTTCTGGGCCAGCCCTTCACCACAGTAATAACCTTTCTTGCTGCCCTTGGGCAGTTGCTCGGCGCCTTGGAGTTCGGTGAATAGGTTAGTGGCCAGACTCTTGATGATTTTGAGTTGGGCTTTCCATTCGGCGGTTTGGGCTTTCAGCTCGTCCTTACGGGTTTTGACGTCATCGCTTGGTAATACACCGGTGTCATCGCTGTCTTCAAAATCCTCTTCATCAGCGGCGGGGCAAACAGCGCCTGGAGCTCGGCCAAGCGGTTCTGGGCGGTTTCCTGATCTTCCAGCACCTGCGGGAACTGGCTGTTGAGAATCTCGTCGTCGGGGATCAGTTCTGGCCCCCAGCCCCTGGCCTGAATGGATTTGAAGTCCGATTTAAGAAAATCCACAAAAGAGGCAAAAGCGCCGCGTACCTGGAATGAGGTCAGCAAGATTTGCCTGGCCAGGGCTTGCTCAATGCTGTGCAACAGTTGGCTGCGCATTACATAGACGTTGCGCGGGCGCTCTTCTTGATTGGCGGCATCGGGTGCCAGCGCTTCGACTATGGGCAGGTTGGCTTGCCACCAGTTTTTCAGTACATCCATGATGGCCTTGTTGGCCGCTTCTACCCCTGCATGACTATTGATGAAGGCGGCGATTGTTCGCTTGTCGGTGAGTGCTGGGGCAAAGTCCATATAATCGGCATCCCGGGACACGAACAGATCTTCCCGCAAGCCTTGGTAGTTCTGCCAGTATCCGTCGAGGCTGGCGATTTCAGCCTTCGGAACGCCGCCGTGAAGGTGGGCGCGCACGTCGTGGGGTTCCGGTGGTGGGGCGTTGTCCACATAGCGGCGGATATTGCAGTTATATTCTTCCCCGAGCAGTTCGTTAACGGGAACGGGGCGCGCGTAGCCGGGAATTTCCTTGCCTTGACGGTAGGCGTTAATGATCTTGTCGATGTCTTCCGGACGCAGGTGGTTCTGGGCCTTGCCCTCGCGGTATTCGCGGTCGGCGTTGATAAACAGTACCGAGTTACGCTCACTGGCACCGGCCTTGTTCAGCACCAGAATGCAGGCGGGAATGCCTGTGCCGTAGAAGAGGTTTCCGGGAAGGCCGATCACGGCCTCCAGGTAGCCCTGCTCGATGAAATACTTACGCGCCTCCCGCTCCTCACCGCCCCGGAACAGCACACCGTGGGGCATCACAGTCGCCATACGGCCATCGTGCTTGAGCACAGCGAGCATGTGCTGAACGAACATCAAATCAGCTTTCTTGCCCTTCTCCGGCATCATGACCGGAAAGCGCCCGGTAAACTTGAGGTCTTTCTTGATGTAGTTCTGGCTAAAGGGAGGATTCGCGACTACCCGATCGAACCGCTTTAATTCGTTGTTCTCGTCCAGGTGCTGTGGCTCACGAATGGTATCTTCCTGGCGGATATCAGCGTGGGAAATGCCATGCAGCAGCATGTTCATCTTGCAGATCGACCAAGTGGTGCCGATCTTTTCCTGGCCATACAACGCCAACTCCCGGGCATCGCCACCTTTTTCCCGCAGAAAGTCGCGCATCTGGATCAGCATGCCGCCGGACCCAACGGTCGGGTCGTAGACGCTCATGCCTTCTTCCGGATCGCAGATTTCAGCGCACAGTCGAACCACTTCCCAGGGAGTGTAAAACTCACCGGCTTTTTTGCCTGCGGAATCGGCGAAGTATTTGATCAGCCATTCATAGGCGGCACCGAGAAGATCCGGGAACTCGAAATCCTCATCACGCAGGGGGATTTTCTCGAAGTTCTGAACGAAGTCAGCAAGAGTGTCATCATCCAGAGTGCGCTGGCCGATCTTGCGGTTGAAGTTGATGCCGCTGAGCACGTCCTGCAGAGCATCCGGGTTGGCGTCTTCAATTGCGCCAAGTGCTTTGTTGAGGACAGAACCTACGTTCTCTTTGACGTGTTTGAGCGCTGGGCGCTGGACAATCTTCTTATGGCCGTCCTCAACAATTTCCTCCTCCCAAGATTCATTCCAGCGAGCACGGGGCGGCACATAGAAGTACTTCCCAGAGTAATGATCTGGATCGTCCAATTCGATGGCAATGTCCTCATCAGACAAGCCTTTAGCCTTGAGCTGTTTCTTCAGTTCATCCCGACGTTCATCGAACAAGTCACTGGCACGCTTGAGGAACAACATGCCGAAGATATATTCCTTGTATTCGCTGGCATCCATGCTGCCACGCAAGTCGTCACAGGCGCGCAAGAGCAGGGATTCGAGATGGGAAAGCGTCAATTTCATCGTGAAACCTTAGTATTCATCGGACTGCCTCTTCGATCTGTGGCATAACCAGGGGCGAGGACAGCGTTCGAGCATTGTTTAAGTATTTCGTGGTTCCGCAGCCATAGGTGGCACTCGTCGGCGGGTAATCGGTGGTCCGAGCTACAGTCCACGTTCCAATGGCGCAGCAAGTAGCCGGCACGGGCAGCACGAATAGTGAGTCGCCGTATCGGCTGCTTTTTCTGAGTTGAAGTGTCCGCTAGGGACATATTGAAGTCGAGCGCTATGGCCTCGGGAAAATCGTGTCCCGGATGGGGTACTAACTCTAGAGTGAGCTGTTGGTTCCATTCAGTGTCTGCGGCTTGCAGTTCGGCAGGGGCTATCTCGGTATGGTCGATACGTATGTCAGTGATGCGGGTGCAGACAAAATCACGGAACTGACTGTGCTTACGGCAGTAACCGCGTACGTGCCAACGCTGGCCATTGTTGACGATACTGTGCGGTACGATCACCCGTTGGCTACCGCCAGAACTGAGAGATATGTAGATAAGTTTGACAGCTTGCCCCTGACTGATGGCCCTACTCAGGGTAGCCAGGGTGTCCCTCGGTGGCGCAATAAGGTCGGGGGTATCCTCACAGAATCCCGACACTGCCCTGGGCGATGTCATTCCATCGCCAAAGCCATGAGCCAACGTGTTGAGGGCGGTATGACTGTCATGGTGGAACAAGGGCTTAAAATGGTCTGTTCGGTAATAACGTTTGTTTTCGTGGCGTAAGGCCAGGTTGTCCGGAGCGAGCTCGCGGTAGAGGGTGAAATCTCGGGTGCCGGAAGCCACTGCCGTACCGAAATGTTCCATCAACTCGCCACGGGCGATAGAGCCCTGATACTGAAGCACGAAATCAATATAGGCCAGACGCTCGCGTTGAGCATAGGCGTAATGGTTTAGTTTCAATTCGGGCTCAGCGGACACCAGCAGACACCTTAATGCGATGAAGGACTAGCTACCTTAGAGTATCCGCCGCACCGTAGCAATTATTTTGATTCTTTCTTCGATAAATTAGACGACAGCTGGTATCAGACTTTCCATTTCCAATTCATCCATATCGCAAGCAAGCTTAAAGAGCGCTGCTTCATTAGCCTGGCAAAACTTTCGAATCTGTACCTGGTTAGCATTCGCACGCCGTAGCACTTCGAAACCCTTTTCAGTAATCTCAATTACCGGTAACTCCCAATCGTGGGCTCTGGAAAATGCCCGCTTGTGATAACGGTACTGCCCTTCCCGGGCTATGTAGTGACTGATCACTCGATGCTTTCCGGAGCCATCGTTCTTTCGCTTGAATTCGTTGTAAAACCAGAACATCTCAAGTTTGTTATCCCGCAGTCTGGCCCTGCAACCGTAATGCCCCGGATAACCGGGCGTACTTACACCACGATGTTTCCGGTTCTGTTCCCAGAAAAAATCACAAAGGCGTTGTGCTATATAGAAATAGCGATGCTGTTCGAGAATCGTATTTCTGTGTACGGCCTTGAGGAACAGTTCAGAGTCGCTATAAGCCCGAACTGTCAGTTCTTCATGATCAATGCCCTCATGCCGAGCAGCTCTCTTCCAAGCCGCTGAGATTTCGTCAATCTGTGCGCTGTGATCGGTTGGTTTCATTATTGGTTGCTCCGTTTTGTAATTACGAAGCAAATGTTATCTGGCCGACAGCTTGGAGCAGACATCCGTTCTTCCCCTTTTTGGGCGCATAGAACGCCTTCAGGTCTCTGACTCAGGTGACAGAGGACCGAGACCTAGCCAGTTTCTTGCCAAATAACTTATCTGATGGGGGATCTAAGGCAATCACTCCCATAGCTACAGAGTTGTGGCAGAAGGACGCTCGCCCACACCTCCCCCTTTTATGGGGGACCTATCGTTATAGCCAATTGATACGGCAGGTCTCCTGAACATCTTGAGTGTTCGGGGTAGTCGTAAATCCAAAGTATTCATCACAAAGGTCTGTTAAGAGGCCCTAGCCAGGTCGCGAGTTCTCAGCCGCCTCTGTCAGCCTCGAAACAGTCTCCAAAAAGCCTCTTTGCAAACCTCGTTCGGCACTTTCACATGTGAAAGTTCTTGTGGGCCCATGCCGGACCATTTATTGAACCGATAAAGGCAAACATCTCCCGAATCTGGTCAATAACCGTCCATCCCATTAAATAAACACCCCCGAATTAAAAATAACCAATTGAATTTTATGGGTTTATTTTTTATTTAACCAAACGGCTACTTTTTCCCTCTACGGGCAAATAGCCGTGGATGGTCTCAGTGTCGCTTCGAATAAACTCTTTCCTGCTGTTTAGTGACATCAGGAGACAATCAACATGCGTGAACAAACACCCACCATTTTCGATGATCCAGCAGGGTTCATTCTGCGAGAGCTCAATGAGCTGAAAAAGCTGGTCATTCAACAAGGCCATGCTCAGAAGGAAGTCATTACTGCCGACGAGTGTGCGGAACTTCTGGCCGTATCTGTCAGCTACATCTACCGACTGACCAGTGAGAAACGCCTGCCGCATTACAAACCTCAGGGCAAGAAAATCTATTTCAAACGCCAGGAACTGCTTGAGTGGCTATTGGCTCACCGGATATCTCCTGACAGCGAGCTAGCCGACCACATTGAATCCCGGGTACGGATTGCCCGCAACGGCAAACGGTGAATGCACTATGAGTATGTCGTTTGTTGAGTTTATCAATCGGCAGTCTCCCGGCACTGGGATGACGCGCTGGCCACTGAATATTGAGGCTGCATTCAAAGATAAGTTGCCACCTCTGGATTTTGTGCTGCCAGGACTCCTGGCGGGAACGGTAGGTGCACTGGTAGCACCTGGCGGTCTAGGTAAATCAATGGTCGCCCTGCAGCTATCCGCCATGATCACCAGCGGAGCCGATTTAATGGGTTTGGGGACATTCCCTACAGGCCCCGTGGCTTATCTATCTGCTGAGGACCCCGACTGCGTTCTCAATCTGCGCTTGCAAGCCTTGGGCCAGCACCTGACATCAGACCAAAGGAAAATGGTCGATCAGAATCTGTTTCTTATGCCGGTGACGGGGTTACATCCAAACCTTCTTAGCGAGACCTGGACTAATGCACTGGAGGCAGTCGCGAGCGAGCACCGTCTGGTTATTCTGGATACGCTGCGCCGCTTTCACACTGCAGACGAGAATTCCGGTGCAGAAATGGCTGCACTCATAGGCAGAATGGAATCGATCGTGGCCAACACCGGGAGCTCATTGTTGTTTATCCACCACACTAACAAGAGCTCTCTATCCAACGCTGTTGGCGACCAGCAACAGGCTAGTCGAGGGTCGTCAGTGCTGGTCGACAATATTCGCTGGCAGGGATACCTGATAGGCATGAGCTCGGAAGAAGCAAAGCGCTTCGGTATCCCCGAGATGACTCGACACCAATATGCGAGATTTGGAGTGAGCAAAACAAATTATGCGGCACGGCCTGTGGATAAATGGCTTATGCGATCGTCAGGAGGCGTACTCAAAGCGGTGGACTTAGCGCCGATCGCTATCGGTCAAAGGAAGGTACGTCGTGTCGAGATATGAGCTGGACCATGTGCGGCATGATGCTGTCCACTGTCTGGCTCCCGGGTTGTTCAAAGCCCTCAAGCGCGGCGAGAGACGCTCATCAAAACTGGACGTAGCGTATGAGTATGGTCAGCAGGGCCATCGTGTTGAATTCAGTGGCCCGGAACCGTTAGGCGCTGATGATCTCCGAGTTTTACAAGGTCTGGTCGCCCTGGCTGGCCTCGAGGGCAAGGTGCTGTCGCCGTCGCCTAAATCAACAGTTGGAGTGACACTACGACAGATGCTCGAGCCACGATGGGATGCTGCCGGTGATAATGCGGTTGTCGTCCAATGCAGTTACCGCAGATTGGCAAAAGAAATCGGTTATTCCCGGGTGGATTGCAGCAAACCTATCAAGGCTTGCATCGAGCGCCTGTGGAAAGTTTCGATTATTGTGCAACTTGGTGAGCAAAGACGAGGCTTTCGACTTCTTGCAGACTATCGCAGTAACGAGCAGCCTCAGGGGGTCCATGTAGCTCTCAACCCTTTGCTAGCCAATGCGGTCCTAGGGACTGATCGCCACGTTCGTATCAGCATGGAAGAAGTCAGGGCGATCAAGTCTGAAACAACGCGCCTGCTTCACCAGCGTCTGTGCGCATGGATAAATGCCGGAAGCACTCGAAAGGTCCAGTTGATGACGTTATGTGGATATCTTTTTTCCACAGAGGGAAATCCGGCGGCGGTGAGAAAACGACTAGCGCGCGTTCGCCAGGCATTGAATGAGCTGAACACCCTCGGCTGGCAGGTCAATGAATACGTGAAAGGCCGTGTAGAGATTCGAAGACCTCCTAATAACAGTCACAAAGTACCCTTCTGACTGTCACAAATCCCCCTATTAACAGTCACAGGGCTATCGGCACCAAGCCATGAATCACGCGGAATTGCAGCACTCAAAACCTCTTGATCTAAATTATCCACAATCTCTAGACGTACCGCCGGGGTCCTTGTGGGACACCGGCGCCGTCTCATACTTCTTCAAACTGTGCTTTGGGTACCGATAGCACATCGGGAAAGCTGAGCATCGCATCACGACGCCTCGACTCGATGATGTCCGCGTAGATTTCCGTTGTACGCAACTCGCTGTGCCCCAGTAACCTGGATAACGAGTAGATGTCCACACCCCGAGACAGCTGAATCACAGCGAATGTATGCCTCGCACTGTGGAAAGTGACTTTTTTGGTTATGCCAGCCTTCATCGCCCAGCGCAGCAATTCCATGTTATGCCAAGCGCTATACTTCAGCCCTTTGAAAACACGGTCCGTCGGTCCTCTGCGTTGACCCATAAGCTGTACCGCCATCGTGTTCAGATCCAGGTACTGCAAGCCTTTAGTTTTCTGCTGATGAAATATGACTCGGCAGCCGTCGTAGAACGACTCCACTTCAGCCCAGGTTAGCTTGTTAATATCCGACCAGCGGAGACCGGTGCAGGCCGAGAAGAGAAATGCGCGCTTCATGACCTCATAACGGCATTCAGCTTGCGCCATGGCTCGGAGTTCATCTTCAGTCAGATACACCCGTTTATTGTTTTCTGCCTTTATGCCGTTGACCTTGCGGGTCGGGTTGTCCCTGATAAGCCCTTCTCTCTCCGCCTGGTTCAGGCAGGCTCTGAGCTTATTGAAATAGGCACTTTGGGTGTTTCGGCTGAGCGGCGAATCACTCTTAGTCCGTGCTTTATGGGTGAGGTAATACCTGAAGTTCTCCAGAAACGCCTGGTCGACCTCCTCAAACGTCAGTTCCGGCAATTCATGATAAACCTTGAGATGCTTGAGCGTTGACACCCAGATTGAGTGATTGCTTTTACTTCCTCGGGCCTTTTCATCGGTCACCTCCTGGAAGTAATCGAAAAAACTGGCTTGGAGAGCATTCGTGCCATCGAGCTTATGCTTTCCGGTTTCGTGTTCGTAAAGTCGCTTCGCCCGGATGGCCTCAACTGCACGCTGAGTTTCCCGATTGTGCTGCCTTTGCCCTGGGGTTCTTGGTTTGTCGTAAAGGAATAGGTCTAGCGGCTCTCTGGATCGCTTGTGTCTGCGCCTGCCGGTCTCAGGATCCAGATAGGAGCCAGCGTAGTAGATGAGGCGAATGGCGCACTTGCCTTCACGGTCTGGTTCTCGAACGTCAATACTGATTTTCATGTGTGTCCCCCGAAAGTACCCCGAGGATCTTAGTTCGGGGGACTCTCGGGGTAAATCATCACAAAACAAGGACAACCATGAATAGCCAATAAAACAACTATTCCTTTTTAAACAATGAGTTAATTTGTCTTTGGTTGCTTTTGTCTACCCTTGTTTGACGACTTCACTTCCCGATACAGAATGTATAAATTTTATGTAAATCAATATTTTGCTTGTATTTTGGAGTAAATGTGGATCAATAATAACTAACCCCAATACACGTAAAATATTGATTATAAGATGGTATTACTCTACTCGATCTCGCCAGGATCTTCATCCGGAACGATGTTTAGATCCAAATGGAGCTGATTCGCGCTGTTCAACCCGGCAATTTGCTTCAACTTGTCAGGAGTCTCTTCACTGAAGGTTGCGAGGTAGTAGTAGGGGTGACCATCGTCACTACTTACCAGGTCATAATCAACGAAGTACTGCTCTACCTCTTCAAGCGTCCAGTGAACCTCTCCGGCGATAGCTATTAGGAGATCGGTGTTGTCGTCAGGGTGGTTGATACCTTGGGGTAGAACTGACAGCTCTGCTGAGACGATCCCTTTATCCTTCCAGTTCCTCAGAATGCCTGACCACAAGTTAGCTCGCAGATTTGAGCTGGGCTGAAACCTAGAAGCATTCCAGTGGATCACGTCTCGATCCCCATGTTTCAGATGAAGTACGACCTGTGCTTTTTTACGCGCTATCAACTCATTTTTGAAAGCTGGCTCATCAGGAACGAAAGTGAGAGCAGGTTTGTTTCCAGTGGATTTCGACCCGCTTTCCTCAACGGAGTCGAGTAAGCGCTCGATCACTCTCTCTGGCGTGTCGAATCCAACAGCCAACGCTTCCAATCTTCCGTACACATCATCTGAAATGCTAATAGTGACTGGCATCTTAATATCTCCATAGATTGAATCATATATAGAACTATAAATGGTTTTTCATATAGATCAAGTTTTCTTCATGGAGTGAGCCGATCCTTCATTTGTGTTCAACAAACCACTGTCATTTTCAGAAGACGACTGCACCAGTTGATTGGGCGTAATGGCTGTTGTGCAGCCAGCTCCTGACAGTTCAATATCAGAAGTGATCTGCACCAATCTCGACTATGCTCAATACTCGTGTGCACCAAAGCGAGGTGAGCATGGCGACGGACACCCCACGGATTCCAGAACAAGGCGTGGCCACTCTGCCTGATGAGGCTTGGGAGCGTGCGCGCCGTCGTGCGGAGATCATCAGTCCGTTGGCGCAGTCGGAGACGGTCGGGCACGAAGCGGCCGATATGGCGGCTCAGGCGCTGGGCTTGTCTCGGCGCCAGGTATACGTTCTGATCCGGCGTGCCCGGCAAGGCAGCGGCCTCGTGACGGATCTGGTGCCCGGCCAGTCCGGTGGAGGTAAAGGTAAGGGGCGCTTGCCGGAACCGGTCGAGCGCGTCATCCACGAGCTACTGCAAAAGCGGTTCCTGACCAAGCAGAAGCGCAGCCTAGCGGCCTTTCACCGCGAAGTCACTCAGGTGTGCAAGGCTCAAAAACTGCGAGTGCCGGCGCGCAATACCGTGGCCTTACGGATCGCTAGCCTTGACCCGCGCAAGGTCATCCGCCGGCGGGAAGGCCAGGATGCCGCTCGTGACCTACAAGGTGTGGGCGGCGAGCCTCCTGCCGTGACCGCGCCGCTGGAGCAGGTGCAGATAGACCATACGGTCATCGACCTGATCGTGGTCGATGACCGCGACCGGCAACCTATTGGCCGCCCGTACCTGACCCTCGCCATCGACGTGTTCACCCGCTGCGTGCTCGGCATGGTCGTCACGCTGGAAGCGCCGTCTGCCGTTTCGGTTGGCCTGTGCCTCGTGCATGTCGCCTGCGACAAGCGCCCTTGGCTGGAAGGACTGAACGTGGAAATGGATTGGCAGATGAGCGGCAAGCCCTTGCTGCTCTACCTAGACAACGCGGCCGAGTTCAAGAGCGAGGCCCTGCGCCGGGGTTGCGAGCAGCATGGCATCCGGCTGGACTATCGCCCGCTGGGACAGCCGCACTATGGCGGCATCGTGGAACGGATCATCGGCACGGCGATGCAGATGATTCACGACGAACTGCCGGGAACGACCTTCTCCAACCCTGACCAGCGCGGCGACTACGATTCCGAAAACAAGGCCGCCCTGACGCTGCGCGAGCTAGAGCGCTGGCTCACATTGGCGGTCGGCACCTACCACGGTTCGGTGCACAACGGCCTGCTCCAACCGCCGGCCGCGCGCTGGGCCGAGGCCGTGGCGCGTGTCGGCGTACCGGCCGTCGTCACACGCGCTACTTCGTTCCTGGTCGATTTTCTGCCGATCCTCCGGCGCACGCTGACCCGCACCGGCTTTGTCATCGACCACATCCACTACTACGCCGATGCGCTCAAGCCGTGGATTGCGCGGCGTGAACGCTGGCCGTCCTTTCTGATCCGGCGCGATCCGCGCGACATCAGCCGTATCTGGGTCCTGGAACCGGAGGGACAGCATTACCTGGAAATTCCCTACCGTACCTTGTCGCATCCGGCTGTCACCCTCTGGGAACAACGGCAGGCGCTGGCGAAACTGCGGCAGCAAGGGCGCGAACAGGTGGATGAGTCGGCGCTGTTCCGCATGATCGGCCAGATGCGTGAGATTGTGACCAGCGCGCAGAAGGCCACACGCAAGGCGCGGCGTGACGCGGATCGCCGCCAGCACCTCAAGACATCAGCTCGGCCGGACAAGCCCGTTCCGCCGGATACGGATATTGCCGACCCGCAGGCAGACAACTTGCCACCCGCCAAACCGTTCGACCAGATTGAGGAGTGGTAGCCGTGGACGAATATCCCATCATCGACCTGTCCCACCTGCTGCCGGCGGCCCAGGGCTTGGCCCGTCTTCCGGCGGACGAGCGCATCCAGCGCCTTCGCGCCGACCGCTGGATCGGCTATCCGCGCGCAGTCGAGGCGCTGAACCGGCTGGAAGCCCTTTATGCGTGGCCAAACAAGCAACGCATGCCCAACCTGCTGCTGGTTGGCCCGACCAACAATGGCAAGTCGATGATCGTCGAGAAGTTCCGCCGCACCCACCCGGCCAGCTCCGACGCCGACCAGGAGCACATCCCGGTGTTGGTCGTGCAGATGCCGTCCGAGCCGTCCGTGATCCGCTTCTACGTCGCGCTGCTCGCCGCGATGGGCGCGCCGCTGCGCCCACGCCCACGGTTGCCGGAAATGGAGCAACTGGCTCTGGCTGTTGAGTTGCATCTAAAATTGACCCACTTAGGGTAAAGATTTGCGTCGAAATTTGACCCACGTATGACACTGTTTCCCGTCTGGATATGGCGGGAGAAATCAAGGAGTGATAAACGTGGCGATATTGAGCGCAATTCGACGCTGGCATTTTCGCGATGGTGCGTCGATTCGGGAAATAGCCCGACGAAGCGGCCTGTCCAGGAACACCGTTCGCAAGTATTTGCAAAGCAAGGTGGTTGAACCGCAGTACCCAGCGCGAGACAGCGTTGGCAAGTTAAGTCCTTTTGAGCCCAAGTTAAGGCAGTGGCTCTCCACCGAGCACAAAAAGACAAAGAAGCTGCGCAGAAACCTGCGCAGCATGTACCGGGATTTGGTCGCTTTGGGCTTTACCGGGTCTTATGACCGAGTGTGTGCCTTTGCCCGACAGTGGAAAGATTCCGAACAGTTCAAGGCGCAAACCTCGGGCAAGGGTTGTTTCATCCCCTTGCGCTTTGCTTGTGGCGAAGCCTTCCAATTCGATTGGAGTGAGGACTTTGCCCGCATAGCGGGCAAACAGGTCAAACTTCAGATTGCCCAGTTTAAGTTGGCCCACAGCCGGGCCTTTGTGCTTCGGGCTTACTACCAGCAAAAACATGAAATGCTGTTTGATGCCCACTGGCATGCCTTTCAAATCTTCGGTGGCATTCCCAAGCGCGGCATCTACGACAACATGAAGACCGCTGTGGATTCGGTGGGGCGTGGCAAAGAGCGCAGGGTCAATCAGCGGTTCACTGCCATGGTCAGCCACTACCTGTTTGATGCGCAGTTCTGTAATCCAGCATCGGGTTGGGAGAAAGGCCAGATTGAGAAGAACGTGCAGGATTCCCGCCAACGCCTGTGGCAAGGGGCACCAGACTTTCAAAGCCTTGCTGATTTGAATGTGTGGCTTGAGCATCGCTGCAAAGCGCTGTGGTCTGAGCTGCGCCACCCCGAATTGGACCAAACCGTGCAAGAGGCCTTTGCCGATGAACAAGGGGAGCCCGCAGAATTCGGAAAAAATCGTACGCTAAGGTTTTCCGGGCATCCGTAAGGGCCGAAACTTCCCGTCTTCCAGTCTGCGGCTCTGCCGCCAGACGTAATCGCCGGTTAGGTTGATGTGCTCCCAGCCCAGCGGCGACAGGAATTGCAGCAGCTCGCCGTCCACCGGCTTGCCGGCCTCGACCAACCCCTGGGTGGCGCGTTCCAGGTACACCGTGTTCCACAGCACGATAGCCGCCGTCACCAGGTTGAGGCCGCTGGCCCGGTAGCGCTGCTGCTCGAAGCTCCGATCCCTGATTTCCCCAAGGCGGTTGAAGAACACCGCCCTGGCCAGCGAGTTGCGCGCCTCACCTTTGTTCAGGCCGGCATGCACGCGGCGGCGCAGTTCAACACTTTGCAGCCAGTCCAGGATGAACAGCGTGCGCTCGATCCGGCCCAGCTCGCGCAGGGCCACGGCCAGTCCGTTCTGGCGCGGGTAGCTGCCGAGCTTGCGCAGCATCAGCGAGGCGGTGACGGTGCCCTGCTTGATCGAGCTGGCCAGGCGCAGGATGTCGTCCCAGTGGGCACGCACGTGCTTGATGTTCAGGGTGCCGCCGATCAGCGGGCGCAACGTCGGGTAGGCTTGCACGCCCTGCGGCACGTACAGCTTGGTTTCGCCGAGGTCGCGGATGCGCGGCGCGAAGCGGAAGCCTAGCAGGTGCATCAGGGCAAAGACGTGATCGGTGAAGCCGGCCGTGTCGGTGTAGTGCTCCTCGATCCGCAGGTCGGACTCGTGGTACAGCAGGCCGTCGAGCACATAGGTGGAATCGCGGACGCCGACATTCACCACGCGGGTGCTGAACGGCGCGTACTGGTCGGAGATATGGGTATAGAACAGCCGTCCCGGCTCGCTACCGTACTTCGGGTTGACGTGCCCGGTGCTCTCGCCCCGGCCACCCGCGCGGAAGCGCTGGCCATCGGAGGATGAGGTCGTGCCGTCGCCCCAGTGGGCGGCAAAGGCGTGGCGATACTGGTGGTTGACCAGCTCGGCCAAGGCCGCCGAATAGGTTTCGTCGCGGATGTGCCAGGCTTGCAGCCAGGACAGCTTGGCGTAGGTCAGGCCGGGGCTCGACTCGGCCATCTTGGTCAGCCCGAGGTTGATCGCATCACCGAGGATTGCGGACAGCAGCAACGTCCTGTCTTTGGCCTCGGCCCCGTCCTTCAAGTGGGTGAAGTGGCGGCTGAAGCCCGTCCAGTCGTCCACGTCCATCAGCAGTTCGGTGATCTTGATGCGCGGCAGTAACTGGCTGGTTTGGTCGATCAGCGCCTGCGCCCGATCCGGCACCGCCGCATCCAGCGGGGTGATTTTCAGCCCTGACTCGGTGAGGATGGCATCGGGCAGCTCGTTGTCCTTGGCCAGGCGGGTGACGGTGGCCAACTGCTCGTCCAGCAGCTGCAAACGCTCTTCCAGGTACTGGTCGCTGTTCGGGTTGATCGCCAGGGGCAGGGCCTGCTCGCGCTTGAGTGCGGCGAACTTCTCGGCCGGCAGCAGGTAGTCGTCGAAGTCGCGGAACTGCCGCGAGCCCTTGACCCAGATGTCGCCGGAGCGCAGGGCGTTCTTCAGCTCGGACAGGGCGCAGATTTCGTAGAATTTCCGGTCGAGGCCTTCCGGGGTGATCACCAGCGGCTTCCAGCGCGGCTTGATGAAGGCCGTGGGTGCATCGGCCGGCACCTTGCGCAGGTTGTCGGCGTTCATCTCACGCAGGGTCTGCACGGCTGCCAGCACGCCTTGCGCGGCCGGCCCGTGCTGTTCCCCAACTTTTCGCTCGGCGAAGAGTATGAACATGCGCCGCCGGCGACGAATCGCCAAATCTCACCGTATCTCCCGAGCGGACGATTTCGCACCGGTCTGCCCGTCGAAGGGCTTGCGATCGAACGGGGCGACCTTTTCTATGCATGTCCGCGAGCCAGCGTCTTTTATGGCACGGCGCTCGACGCCGACCTTCGGACGCGCGGCGTAAGCACGCTTGTCATGGCCGGGATAAGCACCACCGGCGTTGTTCTTTCAAGCGTCGCCTGGGCTAGTGATGCGGACTACGACGTGCGTTTGGTCCAGGACTGCTGCTACGACCCGGATCGGGATGCCCACGAAGCTCTGTTGCGTTCCGGGTTCGGCGGACGTGTACAGGTCGTGTAATTTTCGGGCCTCGCATGATCGCGGCCATAGCCGCAGGTGGATTGGTGCGAGGCAGGGCCAGTCCAAGTCAGGGTGCGGTCATCGCGGCGCCTGCAACTCTCAAAAACCCATCGCCGTAGCGGAGGTCTTGTAATCGCATGTCATTACGCACGCCCGATTTATTGTTCACAGCGATAGCACCTGCCATTTGGGGCAGCACCTACATTGTCACCACCCAATACCTGCCGAACTTCTCACCGATGACGGTCGCGATGCTGCGGGCGTTGCCGGCGGGTTTATTGCTCGTGATGATCGTCCGACAGATTCCAACGGGAATCTGGTGGATGCGCATCTTCATCCTCGGCGCACTTAATATTTCGCTATTCTGGAGCTTGTTGTTTATTTCGGTCTACCGCCTGCCGGGCGGGGTCGCGGCGACGGTAGGCGCTGTGCAGCCGCTGATGGTCGTGTTCATCTCTGCCGCTCTGCTAGGTAGCCCGATACGATTGATGGCGGTCCTGGGGGCTATTTGCGGAACTGCGGGCGTGGCGCTGTTGGTGTTGACACCAAACGCAGCGCTAGATCCTGTCGGCGTCGCAGCGGGCCTGGCGGGGGCGGTTTCCATGGCGTTCGGAACCGTGCTGACCCGCAAGTGGCAACCTCCCGTGCCTCTGCTCACCTTTACCGCCTGGCAACTGGCGGCCGGAGGACTTCTGCTCGTTCCAGTAGCTTTAGTGTTTGATCCGCCAATCCCGATGCCTACAGGAACCAATGTTCTCGGCCTGGCGTGGCTCGGCCTGATCGGAGCGGGTTTAACCTACTTCCTTTGGTTCCGGGGGATCTCGCGACTCGAACCTACAGTTGTTTCCTTACTGGGCTTTCTCAGCCCGGGGACCGCCGTGTTGCTAGGATGGTTGTTCTTGGATCAGACGCTGAGTGCGCTTCAAATCATCGGCGTCCTGCTCGTGATCGGGAGTATCTGGCTGGGCCAACGTTCCAACCGCACTCCTAGGGCGCGTATAGCTTGCCGGAAGTCGCCTTGACCCGCATGGCATAGGCCTATCGTTTCCACGATCAGCGATCGGCTCGTTGCCCTGCGCCGCTCCAAAGCCCGCGACGCAGCGCCGGCAGGCAGAGCAAGTAGAGGGCAGCGCCTGCAATCCATGCCCACCCGTTCCACGTTGTTATAGAAGCCGCATAGATCGCCGTGAAGAGGAGGGGTCCGACGATCGAGGTCAGGCTGGTGAGCGCCGCCAGTGAGCCTTGCAGCTGCCCCTGACGTTCCTCATCCACCTGCCTGGACAACATTGTTTGCAGCGCCGGCATTCCGATGCCACCCGAAGCAAGCAGGACCATGATCGGGAACGCCATCCATCCCCGTGTCGCGAAGGCAAGCAGGATGTAGCCTGTGCCGTCGGCAATCATTCCGAGCATGAGTGCCCGCCTTTCGCCGAGCCGGGCGGCTACAGGGCCGGTGATCATTGCCTGGGCGAGTGAATGC
Organism: Shewanella chilikensis; assembly: GCF_037953065.1. Taxonomy (NCBI): domain Bacteria; kingdom Pseudomonadati; phylum Pseudomonadota; class Gammaproteobacteria; order Alteromonadales; family Shewanellaceae; genus Shewanella; species Shewanella chilikensis. Next base: position 4,675,809 of record NZ_CP149966.1, read on the forward strand.
AGAATGCCAAATGCGGCAAGCGAAATGCCGATCGTGGTCGCGTCCCAGTGAAAGCGATCCTCGCCGAAAATGACCCAAAGCGCGGCCGGCACCTGTCCGACAAGTTGCATGATGAAGAAGACCGCCATCAGGGCGGCGACGACGGTCATGCCCCGGGCCCACCGGAACGAAGCGAGCGGGTTGAGAGCCTCCCGGCGTAACGGCCGGCGTTCGCCTTTGTGCGACTCCGGCAAAAGGAAACAGCCCGTCAGGAAATTGAGGCCGTTCAAGGCTGCCGCGGCGAAGAACGGAGCGTGGGGGGAGAAACCGCCCATCAGCCCACCGAGCACAGGTCCCGCGACCATCCCGAACCCGAAACAGGCGCTCATGAAGCCGAAGTGCCGCGCGCGCTCATCGCCATCAGTGATATCGGCAATATAAGCGCCGGCTACCGCCCCAGTCGCCCCGGTGATGCCGGCCACGATCCGCCCGATATAGAGAACCCAAAGGAAAGGCGCCGTCGCCATGATGGCGTAGTCGACAGCAGCGCCGGCCAGCGAGACGAGCAAGACCGGCCGCCGCCCGAAACGATCCGACAGCGCGCCCAGCACAGGTGCGCAGGCAAATTGCATCAACGCATACAGCGCCAGCAGAATGCCATAGTGGGCGGTGACGTCGTTCGAGTGAACCAGATCGCGCAGGAGGCCCGGCAGCACCGGCATAATCAGGCCGATGCCGACAGCGTCGAGCGCGACAGTGCTCAGAATTACGATCAGGGGTCTGTTGGGTTTCACGTCTGGCCTCCGGACCAGCCTCCGCTGGTCCGATTGAACGCGCGGATTCTTTATCACTGATAAGTTGGTGGACATATTATGTTTATCAGTGATAAAGTGTCAAGCATGACAAAGTTGCAGCCGAATACAGTGATCCGTGCCGCCCTGGACCTGTTGAACGAGGTCGGCGTAGACGGTCTGACGACACGCAAACTGGCGGAACGGTTGGGGGTTCAGCAGCCGGCGCTTTACTGGCACTTCAGGAACAAGCGGGCGCTGCTCGACGCACTGGCCGAAGCCATGCTGGCGGAGAATCATACGCATTCGGTGCCGAGAGCCGACGACGACTGGCGCTCATTTCTGATCGGGAATGCCCGCAGCTTCAGGCAGGCGCTGCTCGCCTACCGCGATGGCGCGCGCATCCATGCCGGCACGCGACCGGGCGCACCGCAGATGGAAACGGCCGACGCGCAGCTTCGCTTCCTCTGCGAGGCGGGTTTTTCGGCCGGGGACGCCGTCAATGCGCTGATGACAATCAGCTACTTCACTGTTGGGGCCGTGCTTGAGGAGCAGGCCGGCGACAGCGATGCCGGCGAGCGCGGCGGCACCGTTGAACAGGCTCCGCTCTCGCCGCTGTTGCGGGCCGCGATAGACGCCTTCGACGAAGCCGGTCCGGACGCAGCGTTCGAGCAGGGACTCGCGGTGATTGTCGATGGATTGGCGAAAAGGAGGCTCGTTGTCAGGAACGTTGAAGGACCGAGAAAGGGTGACGATTGATCAGGACCGCTGCCGGAGCGCAACCCACTCACTACAGCAGAGCCATGTAGACAACATCCCCTCCCCCTTTCCACCGCGTCAGACGCCCGTAGCAGCCCGCTACGGGCTTTTTCATGCCCTGCCCTAGCGTCCAAGCCTCACGGCCGCGCTCGGCCTCTCTGGCGGCCTTCTGGCGCTCCTGCTGCGGCGTCCGCTCGTGGGCCGTGGCGCGGGTCCGCGCGCCGGCCTCGTGCGCCTGGCGCTCGCGGGCGAGGTCCAGGGCGGCCGTCTTCACGTTCTGCCTTGCGCAGATGAGATAGGGGAGCCCGCAGAATTCGGAAAAAATCGTACGCTAAGGTTTTCCGGGCATCCGTAAGGGCCGAAACTTCCCGTCTTCCAGTCTGCGGCTCTGCCGCCAGACGTAATCGCCGGTTAGGTTGATGTGCTCCCAGCCCAGCGGCGACAGGAATTGCAGCAGCTCGCCGTCCACCGGCTTGCCGGCCTCGACCAACCCCTGGGTGGCGCGTTCCAGGTACACCGTGTTCCACAGCACGATAGCCGCCGTCACCAGGTTGAGGCCGCTGGCCCGGTAGCGCTGCTGCTCGAAGCTCCGATCCCTGATTTCCCCAAGGCGGTTGAAGAACACCGCCCTGGCCAGCGAGTTGCGCGCCTCACCTTTGTTCAGGCCGGCATGCACGCGGCGGCGCAGTTCAACACTTTGCAGCCAGTCCAGGATGAACAGCGTGCGCTCGATCCGGCCCAGCTCGCGCAGGGCCACGGCCAGTCCGTTCTGGCGCGGGTAGCTGCCGAGCTTGCGCAGCATCAGCGAGGCGGTGACGGTGCCCTGCTTGATCGAGCTGGCCAGGCGCAGGATGTCGTCCCAGTGGGCACGCACGTGCTTGATGTTCAGGGTGCCGCCGATCAGCGGGCGCAACGTCGGGTAGGCTTGCACGCCCTGCGGCACGTACAGCTTGGTTTCGCCGAGGTCGCGGATGCGCGGCGCGAAGCGGAAGCCTAGCAGGTGCATCAGGGCAAAGACGTGATCGGTGAAGCCGGCCGTGTCGGTGTAGTGCTCCTCGATCCGCAGGTCGGACTCGTGGTACAGCAGGCCGTCGAGCACATAGGTGGAATCGCGGACGCCGACATTCACCACGCGGGTGCTGAACGGCGCGTACTGGTCGGAGATATGGGTATAGAACAGCCGTCCCGGCTCGCTACCGTACTTCGGGTTGACGTGCCCGGTGCTCTCGCCCCGGCCACCCGCGCGGAAGCGCTGGCCATCGGAGGATGAGGTCGTGCCGTCGCCCCAGTGGGCGGCAAAGGCGTGGCGATACTGGTGGTTGACCAGCTCGGCCAAGGCCGCCGAATAGGTTTCGTCGCGGATGTGCCAGGCTTGCAGCCAGGACAGCTTGGCGTAGGTCAGGCCGGGGCTCGACTCGGCCATCTTGGTCAGCCCGAGGTTGATCGCATCACCGAGGATTGCGGACAGCAGCAACGTCCTGTCTTTGGCCTCGGCCCCGTCCTTCAAGTGGGTGAAGTGGCGGCTGAAGCCCGTCCAGTCGTCCACGTCCATCAGCAGTTCGGTGATCTTGATGCGCGGCAGTAACTGGCTGGTTTGGTCGATCAGCGCCTGCGCCCGATCCGGCACCGCCGCATCCAGCGGGGTGATTTTCAGCCCTGACTCGGTGAGGATGGCATCGGGCAGCTCGTTGTCCTTGGCCAGGCGGGTGACGGTGGCCAACTGCTCGTCCAGCAGCTGCAAACGCTCTTCCAGGTACTGGTCGCTGTTCGGGTTGATCGCCAGGGGCAGGGCCTGCTCGCGCTTGAGTGCGGCGAACTTCTCGGCCGGCAGCAGGTAGTCGTCGAAGTCGCGGAACTGCCGCGAGCCCTTGACCCAGATGTCGCCGGAGCGCAGGGCGTTCTTCAGCTCGGACAGGGCGCAGATTTCGTAGAATTTCCGGTCGAGGCCTTCCGGGGTGATCACCAGCGGCTTCCAGCGCGGCTTGATGAAGGCCGTGGGTGCATCGGCCGGCACCTTGCGCAGGTTGTCGGCGTTCATCTCACGCAGGGTCTGCACGGCTGCCAGCACGCCTTGCGCGGCCGGCGCGGCGCGCAGTTCCAGCACCTCCAGCAAGGCCGGCGTGTAACGGCGCAGGGTGGCGAAGTTCTCGCCGACCAGGTGCAGGTGGTCGAAGCCTTCCGGCCGGGCCAGCAGCTCGGCCTCGCTGACGCTCTCGGTGAACTCGTCCCAGGGAATCACCGCCTCGATGGCGGCATAGGGGTCGCTGCCGCTTTCCTTCGCTTCCAGCAGCGCCTGGCCGATCCTGGAGTACAGGCGCACCTTGTCGTTGATCGCCTTGCCCTGCTTCTGGAACTGCTGCTGATGCTTGTGCTTCGCGCCGCTGAACAGCTTGACCAGGATGCGGTCATGCAGATCGACCAGCTCATCGATCACGGTCGCGGTGCTCTCCAGCACCACGGCGGCCAGGGTCGCGTAGCGGCGCTGCGGCTCGAACTTACCGAGGTCTTTGGGCGTCATCTGCCCACCCTCGCGGGCCAGCTTGAGCAGGCGGTTCTGGTGGATGTGCCGGCCCAGGCCTTCGGGCAAGTCCACCAACTGAAATGTCTTCAGCCGCTCGATGTGTTCCAGCATGTGCCGAGAGTTGGGTTTCAGCGGTGCCTGGCGCAGCCAGGTCAACCAGGTGATGCTGCTGCCGGCCTTGAGCTTCAACAGCTCGTCCAGCTTGGCCCGATGCGAGTCCGTGAGTGGTTCGACCAGGGCGCGGTAGACCCGCCGATTGGCTCGCGCAATGGCTTCCGAGCAGGCCCGGTCAATCACGCTCAGCGCCGGCAGGATGCGTCGTTTCTGCCGTAGGCTCTCCAGGGCCTGACCGGCCAGCAGCAAGCCTTTGTCGGTCTGCTGGGCCAGCTCGGTTAGCTCGCGCACCAGGGCGCGGAAGTCGGACAGGCCGAACGGGGCCAGTTGCAGGTAGGTGCGCAGTTCCTGGGCATGCTCGCGACGGGTCACGTCGCGCTCGCCGTACTTTGCCCAGCTCGCCGGCTCGGCCTGGACTTGCTTCGCCACCCACAGGATGACCGGCTCGGGCAGCTCGCTGTCGGTTCCCAGCGCGTAACCGGGGTAGCGCAGCAGGCAGAGCTGCACGGCGAAGCCGAGGCGGTTGGCGTCGCCGCGTCGCTGGCGGATCAGCGACAGGTCGGAGTCGTTGAAGGTGTAGTAGCGGATCAGGTCATCCTGGCTTTCCGGCAGCGCAAGCAGGGTGTCCCGCTCCGTGGCCGAGAGGATCAAGCGACGCGGCATGTGTCAGTCGTCCGTGCGGAGGTACTGGTAGAGGGTTTCCCGGCTGATGTTGAACTCGCGGGCAAGCTGCGCCTTGGGCTCGCCGGCCGTCGCTCGCTGCCGCAGGGTAGCAGCCTGCTCATCGGACAGGGCTTTCTTGCGGCCCCGGTACGCGCCACGCTGCTTGGCCAAGGCGATGCCCTCACGCTGCCGCTCGCGGATCAGGGCGCGCTCGAACTCAGCGAAGGCCCCCATCACCGACAGCATCAGGTTGGCCATCGGCGAGTCCTCGCCAGTGAACACCAGGCCCTCCTTCAGGAACTCGATGCGCACGCCGCGCTGAGTCAGCTTCTGTACCAAGCGACGCAGGTCATCGAGGTTGCGGGCCAGCCGATCCATGCTGTGCACCACCACTGTATCGCCTTCGCGGACGAAGCTCAGCAGCGCTTCGAGCTGGGGGCGCTGGGTGTCCTTGCCCGATGCCTTGTCGGTGAACACCTTGCTCACCTGGGTTTGTTCCAGCTGGCGTTCCGGGTTCTGGTCAAAGCTGCTGACCCGGACGTAGCCGATGCGGTGCCCCTGCACGATGTCTCCTTGGTTGAAGGCGGCTTAAGTGCACTTTCTGTTCCGTTGTGCCTCAAAGCCCATTTCTGTCAGGCTGAAATCTATAACCTTCGCGGGCATGTGTCAAAAAATGGGAAAGCAGACTCTATTCTGACGAAGCGGCGCGGCCCTGCCTGACATCAAGTTAGGGTATAGCTCAACCTGACATAGAAGCAAAAACTCAACCACCTTCTACCAACTCTCCGAACAGCTCCTTGACCTTTGTTTTCGCATCAGCAAGTGCAGTTCTGCCTTGTTCAGTGATGTCATAAACACGCCGTTCACGTCGCCCGGTGCGTTCGTGGCGTGAGGTCAGATAGCCTTTTTTTTCCAGGCCGTGCAGCATCGGGTACACGGTGCCAGCGCTCATCTCGTAGCCGTGTCGGCGTAGCTCTTCGATGATCCCCAGCCCAAAGACAGGTTCCTCGGCTGCATGGTGAAGGATGTGCAGGCGGATCAAACCGCCGTAGAGGTCTTTGTCAGTCATTTTTTGTGCCTCACAGAGCGACGCTCAACAGCCACCCAGCTGCACCGCTACCGAGGACAACCAGCCACGGCGGGAGCTTCCAGAACATAAGTGCGACAAGGGCAACTAATGCCAAGCCGAAGTCTTGCGGCTGAAAGATGGCGCTAGTCCATACAGGCTGATACAGCGCGGCCAGCAGCAAGCCGACTACAGCGGCATTGATCCCGGCCAGCGCAGCTTGGATGCCTGTATTGCGGCGCAAACGCTCCCAAAATGGCATTGATCCGACGACCAGCAAGAACGAGGGCGCGAAGATAGCCAGCAGACACACAATGCCGCCGATCCAGCCCGACGGGGCGGTGTTCATCGAGGCACCAAGAAACGCGGCGAACGTGAACAAAGGGCCGGGCACCGCTTGAGCTGCCCCGTACCCCGCGAGAAAGGATTCATTGTTGACCCAGCCGGAGGGCACCACTTCGGCTTGCAGTAATGGCAGCACAACGTGACCACCGCCGAACACCAGTGATCCGACACGATAGAAGGAATCCACCATTGCCATGGTTTGACTTGGCATCAGTTCGGCCAACACCGGCAGGCCAATCAGCAAGACAAAGAACAGCGAGAGCCAAAGCACGCCGGCCCGGTGACTGACCGTGATAGGTAGGGGGTCATGCTCAACAACTTTCGCTGGCTTGAACAATAACCGGCCTGCGATGCCTGCGATAGCAATCACGCCAACCTGTCCCCACGCGGACGGCACAAGTAAAACGACGCAGGTAGCAATTGCCATGATGGTGACTCGCAGCCCATCCGTGCATAGGTTACGCGCCATGCCCCATACTGCTTGAGCGACCACGGCCACAGCCACCACTTTTAAGCCATGCAACGCGCCCTGCGAGACGTAATCGCCATAGCTGGAGATGCCGAGCGCAAAAAGGATCAAGGCTATGGCAGACGGCAGCGTGAAGCCAGCCCAAGCAGCCAGCGCCCCGCTGTATCCAGCCCGAGACAGTCCTACCGCTATGCCGACCTGGCTGCTTGCAGGCCCTGGCAAGAACTGACAAAGCGCGACCAAGTCAGCATAGCTCCGTTCGGAGAGCCAGCGCCGCCGTGTGACAAATTCGGCGCGGAAGTAGCCCAAGTGCGCAATGGGGCCGCCAAAAGATGTCAATCCAAGCCGCAGAAAAATAAGAAAGACCGACCATGGTCTGCTGTCATCGGTAGGGTTATTCGTCATACTTTCGCCTTCATGATCTGCAACGAGTTGATCAATAATAAGCGAAATTCGATAACGAAATTCGATATAAATCTAGAAAAAAATACCTCTATGTGTACTACGCAGTTTTAGCTGTGGCTTTCACAGGAGCACGCTTACTTACGGCTTAGCGTGCTTTATTTAATGAGATGGTCACTCCCTCCTTCCCAGTACTATGCTGAGGACAGGCTTTCATTCGGAGAACCATCATGGAAAACATTGCGCTTATTGGTATCGATCTGGGTAAGAACTCTTTCCATATTCATTGTCAGGATCATCGTGGGAAGGCCGTTTACCGTAAAAAATTCACCCGACCAAAGCTAATCGAATTTCTGGCGACATGCCCGGCAACAACCATCGCGATGGAAGCCTGTGGCGGTTCTCACTTTATGGCACGCAAGCTGGCAGAGTTAGGGCATTTTCCAAAGCTGATATCACCGCAATTTGTCCGCCCATTCGTTAAAAGCAACAAAAATGACTTCGTTGATGCTGAAGCTATCTGTGAAGCAGCATCACGTCCATCTATGCGTTTCGTGCAGCCCAGAACCGAATCTCAGCAGGCAATGCGAGCTCTGCATCGTGTCCGTGAATCCCTGGTTCAGGATAAGGTGAAAACAACTAATCAGATGCATGCTTTTCTGCTGGAATTTGGTATCAGCGTTCCGCGAGGTGCTGCCGTTATTAGTCGACTGAGTACCCTTCTTGAGGACAGTAGTTTGCCTCTTTATCTCAGCCAGTTACTGCTGAAATTACAACAGCATTATCACTATCTTGTTGAGCAGATTAAAGATCTGGAATCTCAGTTGAAACGAAAGTTGGACGAAGATGAGGTTGGACAGCGCTTGCTGAGTATTCCCTGCGTTGGAACGCTGACTGCCAGTACTATTTCAACTGAGATTGGCGACGGGAAGCAGTACGCCAGCAGCCGTGACTTTGCGGCGGCAACAGGGCTGGTACCCCGACAGTACAGCACGGGAGGTCGGACGACATTGTTAGGGATTAGCAAGCGGGGCAACAAAAAGATCCGAACTTTGTTGGTTCAGTGTGCCAGGGTATTCATACAAAAACTGGAACACCAGTCTGGCAAGTTGGCCGACTGGGTCAGGGAGTTGTTGTGTCGGAAAAGCAACTTTGTCGTCACCTGTGCTCTGGCAAACAAGCTGGCCAGAATAGCCTGGGCACTGACGGCGCGACAGCAAACTTACGAAGCATAAAGGCAGAAATACACCAGTTTAAACAATCATTCATCTGGTTTTGCGAATACTGATATTGATGATACTAACGGCCCACCGGCCTGTTGAGGAACCTGTAAAACGGAAAGGCTCATTGAAGCCGTATATTTTCTGGAGGTTCATCAGGCGCGGAACTCATCGAGGCGCGGGAATAAAATCCCATTCAGACGCCGGATAGATTCAAGCAAGCCAACTTGTCGTCAAAATCGGTGTTGCAAAAACGGGAGTGACCATAGATTCCGTTTTCTCTATTCGCCCCTTTGTTGAGATATGACCCGCTCCCCGGATCATGGCTTGGCCTTCTTCGCGACCCTGGCTACTGCACGGGCCGCCTTGAGGCACTCATCGAACACTTTCCCCTTTGCGAAGCTGGGTGTTCGGTCGAAAAAGAAGGTGGCTTCTTTCACCCCCAGCGAGACCGCATGAGGGGGAAATTCCTCCTTCTCCAGCGTTGCCTTGATGTGCTTGGCAATGAACTCGCGTGGGTGCATGGATGCCTCCGTTCTTCCAGAAACTGGTCTCATCACACAAACGACAGGCAATAGGAGTCCGTGACCCGCTGTCGGGCCGCTATCGCTTGTGGGATAAAGGCCCCGTTGACGGGGCCAGGAGAGAGCTGTAACCACATGCATTGCACCTGTGGTGGTGGCTTGAGCACTTCACAGTGAGTCAGCCGTTCTTGCTGTCGGTACCGGTGCGCCCTCACGGGCAGACCTACCATTCGAAACGGTCGCCTCTCGGCGAGGGCCTGGGTGGCGCTTCACAGCGGGACCAGGCATCCGCTTAACCCTGCGGTGGGAGATGTGATCACCTCCTTGGGGTGGTCATATCGGTTGGTTGTGGTGGCCGGGTCTGACACCGGCCGAGGTCTAGGGGGCATCCCTACGAATGCCGGTTGGCGCAAAGACCTTCCCATTCACCACAACCGTGGATTGCATTGGTCTCCGGGTCTCTCGTGCGGTACCCCATGGGCCTTGGCTCACCTGCAATGCAATCCCGGTTGTGTCCCGGCCTTTCACCGGGTGGGTGGCTGGGGAGTCAGACCCGCCACTCGCTGTGTTCGCTATCACTTCAACTGTGCTGTCTTTCCAGCTGTCAGCCGGTCACTGCCTTAATTTCCATTCACCTTGGTCGGCATGCATTCCAGCCTTGCCAAGGGAGAGCGGGGAGGTTAGTCAGCCCGGTTGCCGGTGTTATTTCCCCAAGCGGTTTGTTGCCACCGCTGCCAGTGTTGTGCTGGTCCTCCGGCTGGGGTTGTCCATCGTGCGAAATCAATTTGCTAACTATTGGTTAGCATATGCTTGGTTTGCTTTAAGTCAACACCCAAAAGTTAGTTTTTCAATTTTTTAATTCAGGGTCAGTTGGTGCAAGCTGTGGTGACGCAAAGGAAGGGGTAATTTTCGGATCATTGCCCTGCCGCCCGTTGCTCCGAACCACTGGGAGCTGGACCCCAACGATCTCGGGTGTGACGATGGACCTGTACTGAGGGGGCTGTGGGTCGTACCCCGATTCGCATGAGGATTGAATATAACCGACGTGACTGTTATATTTAGGTGGCTAAACCCGTCAAGCCCTCAGGAGTGAATCATGACCGTAGTCACGACCGCCGATACCTTCCAACTGTACGCACTTGCAGCCCGACATGGGCTCAAGCTCCATGGCCCGCTGACTGTCAATGAGCTTGGGCTCGACTATAGGATCGTGATCGCCACCGTCGACGATGGACGTCGGTGGGTGCTGCGCATCCCGCGCCGAGCCGAGGTAAGCGCGAAGGTCGAACCAGAGGCGCGGGTGCTGGCAATGCTCAAGAATCGCCTGCCGTTCGCGGTGCCGGACTGGCGCGTGGCCAACGCCGAGCTCGTTGCCTATCCCATGCTCGAAGACTCGACTGCGATGGTCATCCAGCCTGGTTCGTCCACGCCCGACTGGGTCGTGCCGCAGGACTCGGAGGTCTTCGCGGAGAGCTTCGCGACCGCGCTCGCCGCCCTGCATGCCGTCCCCATTTCCGCCGCCGTGGATGCGGGGATGCTCATCCGTACACCGACGCAGGCCCGTCAGAAGGTGGCCGACGACGTTGACCGCGTCCGACGCGAGTTCGTGGTGAACGACAAGCGCCTCCACCGGTGGCAGCGCTGGCTCGACGACGATTCGTCGTGGCCAGATTTCTCCGTGGTGGTGCATGGCGATCTCTACGTGGGCCATGTGCTCATCGACAACACGGAGCGCGTCAGCGGGATGATCGACTGGAGCGAGGCCCGCGTTGATGACCCTGCCATCGACATGGCCGCGCACCTTATGGTCTTTGGTGAAGAGGGGCTCGCGAAGCTCCTCCTCACGTATGAAGCGGCCGGTGGCCGGGTGTGGCCGCGGCTCGCCCACCACATCGCGGAGCGCCTTGCGTTCGGGGCGGTCACCTACGCACTCTTCGCCCTCGACTCGGGTAACGAAGAGTACCTCGCTGCGGCGAAGGCGCAGCTCGCCGCAGCGGAATGAGCGAACGTCGATATAGCCCGCTCGCGACGCTGTTCGCGGCGACCTTTCTCTTCCGGATCGGCAACGCGGTGGCGGCCCTCGCGCTTCCATGGTTCGTCCTGTCTCATACAAAGAGCGCGGCCTGGGCGGGCGCCACGGCCGCTAGCAGCGTCATCGCGACCATCATCGGCGCGTGGGTTGGTGGTGGCCTCGTCGATCGGTTCGGGCGCGCGCCCGTCGCATTGATCTCGGGTGTGGTGGGCGGCGTGGCCATGGCGAGCATCCCACTGCTCGATGCCGTTGGCGCCCTCTCGAACACTGGGCTGATCGCTTGCGTGGTGCTCGGTGCCGCGTTCGACGCACCCGGTATGGCCGCGCAGGACAGTGAGCTGCCCAAACTCGGCCACGTCGCCGGGCTCTCCGTTGAGCGCGTCTCGTCACTGAAAGCGGTGATCGGGAACGTCGCGATTCTAGGTGGCCCGGCCCTTGGGGGGGCCGCAATCGGCCTGCTTGGCGCTGCGCCAACGCTCGGGCTGACGGCGTTCTGCTCCGTCCTTGCAGGTCTGCTCGGCGCGTGGGTGCTTCCCGCGCGTGCCGCTCGGACGATGACCACGACGGCGACTCTCTCCATGCGCGCCGGCGTCGCTTTTCTCTGGAGCGAACCCCTGCTGCGCCCTCTCTTTGGTATAGTGATGATCTTCGTGGGCATCGTTGGCGCCAACGGCAGCGTCATCATGCCTGCGCTGTTTGTAGATGCAGGACGCCAAGTAGCAGAGCTCGGGCTGTTCTCCTCAATGATGGGGGCTGGTGGTCTCCTTGGCATTGCCATTCATGCGTCGGTCGGCGCCCGGATATCAGCGCAGAACTGGCTGGCGGTGGCATTTTGTGGCTCTGCGGTGGGCTCGCTTCTGCTTTCACAGTTGCCAGGCGTGCCGGTGCTGATGTTGTTGGGCGCGCTCGTGGGACTGCTGACCGGCTCAGTCTCTCCCATTCTCAACGCTGCCATCTACAACCGCACGCCGCCAGAACTTCTCGGCCGGGTACTCGGCACGGTCTCGGCGGTGATGCTGTCAGCCTCGCCCATGGTTATGCTTGCGGCCGGCGCGTTTGTCGACCTTGCTGGTCCGCTCCCTGGCCTCGTTGTATCGGCCGTGTTTGCGGGGCTCGTGGCTCTACTCTCGCTCCGTCTTCAATTTGCTACAATGGCGGCGGCAGCCACAGCCTCCGCCCCAACCCATACAGAAGGTGAACACTGATGCCCCGCCCCAAGCTCAAGTCCGATGACGAGGTACTCGAGGCCGCCACCGTAGTGCTGAAGCGTTGCGGTCCCATAGAGTTCACGCTCAGCGGAGTAGCAAAGGAGGTGGGGCTCTCCCGCGCAGCGTTAATCCAGCGCTTCACCAACCGCGATACGCTGCTGGTGAGGATGATGGAGCGCGGCGTCGAGCAGGTGCGGCATTACCTGAATGCGATACCGATAGGCGCAGGGCCGCAAGGGCTCTGGGAATTTTTGCAGGTGCTCGTTCGGAGCATGAACACTCGCAACGACTTCTCGGTGAACTATCTCATCTCCTGGTACGAGCTCCAGGTGCCGGAGCTACGCACGCTTGCGATCCAGCGGAACCGCGCGGTGGTGGAGGGGATCCGCAAGCGACTGCCCCCAGGTGCTCCTGCGGCAGCTGAGTTGCTCCTGCACTCGGTCATCGCTGGCGCGACGATGCAGTGGGCCGTCGATCCGGATGGTGAGCTAGCTGATCATGTGCTGGCTCAGATCGCTGCCATCCTGTGTTTAATGTTTCCCGAACACGACGATTTCCAACTCCTCCAGGCACATGCGTAAACGGAGGTGTGCAGAGTCCCTGCGGCAGGCGACGAACACGACCGTCGTCGATTAGTACCGGTACGGTCGGTGGTATCGAAGTCTTGATCACCACTCAGGTCTACGGCTTACAAATGGTGACCATCCCGATACTTGCGTCAGAGCACCGGGCCGATTCTTTGACAGTGAATCACTCCCGTAAGGTTGTGCCGGTGTGGGTGTCCCGGGTCGAGACGATACTCCGCCAATGCGCCCAGCAAACAACCTGGCCATCGCAGGTGGTGGGGAGCGGTGTGGCGGATGAGTTGGACAAGTTGGTGTAGCAGCACGAGCACGGCGAGATAACATCGCAGGAGTTCGACATGCTCAAGAGACAGCTGATTGCGAATCGCGATGCAGATTCATAACCCGATTGCGGGTTGGCTTCACTCCACCATCACCGAGCAGACTAGCACGGCGGGCTCTGTTGCAAAGATTGGCGGCAGTCAGAGGTAGGCTGTCGCTCTGCGCCGATCAGGCGGCTGCTGCGAAATGGTGGTTGAGCATGCCCATGGCCTCCGTCAGCGCCGAGGGCCCAATGCCAAAAGCTCTCTCCACAAGGCGCACCTCGCCCCTGATGCCGGGCTGCAGGCACCAGGGGCGAGCCTGTCCTTTGCGCAGGGCTCGCATGACTTCGAATCCCTTGATCGTGGCATAGGCCGTGGGGATCGATTTGAAACCGCGCACCGGCTTGATCAGTATCTTGAGCTTTCCGTGATCGGCCTCGATCACGTTATTGAGATACTTCACCTGCCGGTGGGCCGTCTCCCGGTCCAGCTTTCCTTCGCGCTTCAATTCGGTGATCGCTGCACCATAGCTCGGCGCTTTGTCGGTATTGAGCGTGGCAGGCTTTTCCCAGTGCTTCAGGCCTCGCAGGGCCTTGCCCAGGAACCGCTTCGCTGCCTTGGCGCTGCGGGTCGGCGACAGGTAGAAATCGATCGTGTCGCCCCGCTTGTCGACTGCCCGGTACAGGTAGGTCCACTTGCCCCGCACCTTGACGTAGGTTTCATCCAGGCGCCAGCTCGGATCAAAGCCACGCCGCCAGAACCAGCGCAGCCGCTTCTCCATCTCCGGGGCGTAGCACTGGACCCAGCGATAGATCGTCGTATGGTCGACCGAAATGCCGCGTTCCGCCAGCATTTCCTCAAGGTCGCGATAGCTGATCGGATAGCGACAATACCAGCGCACCGCCCACAGGATCACATCACCCTGGAAATGGCGCCACTTGAAATCCGTCATCGTTCCGTCCGTCCAATCTCCGCCAAGCATGCTCAAGCTTCACGATTTTTGCAACAGAGCCCACACGAGTATTGAGCATAGTCGAGATTGGTGCAGATCACTTCTGATATTGAACTGTCAGGAGCTGGCTGCACAACAGCCATTACGCCCAATCAACTGGTGCAGTCGTCTTCTGAAAATGACATTTGGTATCTCTCATAAACGGATGTTTTTGAGAGAACTATCTTCGGCCTTCACACGCACGAAAGGCGGCGAAGCTCCGCCGTTAATCCGTCCGCCGGAGATCTCGCCCAGGCAGGCTGAAGGCCGAGCAAGCCTGACAGGCCCGAAAAGCCCGGCACGGGCGTCGGCGGCGATGACGGCGGCGGCATTATCCAGGGTTGATGATGGAAGTGGAGGATATCGACAACCTCTCGCGCAACCAAGACATCGCGGTCGGACTGCAAGTGATCTTGAAGCCACGGGCCCGTCCCACCCCGACATGGACCTCGATGCCCGAACGGACGTTAGATTTCGAGTTCTAGGCGTTCTGCGATGAAGGTTGGATCCCAGCCGGGATTGAAAGTGTCGACGTGGGTGAATCCGAGCCGCTCGTATAGGCCACGCAGGTTCGGGTGGCAGTCGAGCCGCAGCTTGGCGCACCCCTGCGTTCGCGCGGCATGGCGGCAAGCCTCGATCAGCGCGGAGCTGACACCCCGGCCCGCATGTGTCCGTCGCACCGCGAGCTTGTGCAGATATGCGGCCTCCCCCTTGAGGGCGTCGGGCCAGAACTCGGGATCCTCGGCCGACAAGGTGCAACAGCCGACGATGCCGTCGCTGCAACTCGCGACTAGGAGCTCGGATCTCAGGACGAAGGTCTCCGCGAATGTCCGGTCGATCCGCGCGACGTCCCAGGCGGGCGTTCCCTTGGCGGACATCCACGCCGCAGCGTCGTGCATCAGCCGCACAACCTCGTCGATATCACCCGAGCAGGCGACCCGAACGTTCGGAGGCTCCTCGCTGTCCATTCGCTCCCCTGGCGCGGTATGAACCGCCGCCTCATAGTGCAGTTTGATCCTGACGAGCCCAGCATGTCTGCGCCCACCTTCGCGGAACCTGACCAGGGTCCGCTAGCGGGCGGCCGGAAGGTGAATGCTAGGCATGATCTAACCCTCGGTCTCTGGCGTCGCGACTGCGAAATTTCGCGAGGGTTTCCGAGAAGGTGATTGCGCTTCGCAGATCTCCAGGCGCGTGGGTGCGGACGTAGTCAGCGCCATTGCCGATCGCGTGAAGTTCCGCCGCAAGGCTCGCTGGACCCAGATCCTTTACAGGAAGGCCAACGGTGGCGCCCAAGAAGGATTTCCGCGACACCGAGACCAATAGCGGAAGCCCCAACGCCGACTTCAGCTTTTGAAGGTTCGACAGCACGTGCAGCGATGTTTCCGGTGCGGGGCTCAAGAAAAATCCCATCCCCGGATCGAGGATGAGCCGGTCGGCAGCGACCCCGCTCCGTCGCAAGGCGGAAACCCGCGCCTCGAAGAACCGCACAATCTCGTCGAGCGCGTCTTCGGGTCGAAGGTGACCGGTGCGGGTGGCGATGCCATCCCGCTGCGCTGAGTGCATAACCACCAGCCTGCAGTCCGCCTCAGCAATATCGGGATAGAGCGCAGGGTCAGGAAATCCTTGGATATCGTTCAGGTAGCCCACGCCGCGCTTGAGCGCATAGCGCTGGGTTTCCGGTTGGAAGCTGTCGATTGAAACACGGTGCATCTGATCGGACAGGGCGTCTAAGAGCGGCGCAATACGTCTGATCTCATCGGCCGGCGATACAGGCCTCGCGTCCGGATGGCTGGCGGCCGGTCCGACATCCACGACGTCTGATCCGACTCGCAGCATTTCGATCGCCGCGGTGACAGCGCCGGCGGGGTCTAGCCGCCGGCTCTCATCGAAGAAGGAGTCCTCGGTGAGATTCAGAATGCCGAACACCGTCACCATGGCGTCGGCCTCCGCAGCGACTTCCACGATGGGGATCGGGCGAGCAAAAAGGCAGCAATTATGAGCCCCATACCTACAAAGCCCCACGCATCAAGCTTTTGCCCATGAAGCAACCAGGCAATGGCTGTAATTATGACGACGCCGAGTCCCGACCAGACTGCATAAGCAACACCGACAGGGATGGATTTCAGAACCAGAGCGTTAGGGAAGGTGCGAATAAGTCACCAAGTACAAAAATACGCCTTTGTAAGCATTTGAATTAAATCGACTAAAATTTTCAGTTTTGTTGTGGAGGGTACTTGTTCTCACCTTCCTTAGATTGGCTTACACCATTAGAGAAATTTGCTCAGCTTGTTGATTATCATATGGCTTTTGAAACTGTCGCACCTCATGTTTGAATTCGCCCCATATTTTTGCTACAGTGAACCAAATTAAGATCATCTATTTACTAGGCCTCGCATTTGCGGGGTTTTTAATGCTGAATAAAAGGAAAACTTGATGGAATTGCCCAATATTATGCACCCGGTCGCGAAGCTGAGCACCGCATTAGCCGCTGCATTGATGCTGAGCGGGTGCATGCCCGGTGAAATCCGCCCGACGATTGGCCAGCAAATGGAAACTGGCGACCAACGGTTTGGCGATCTGGTTTTCCGCCAGCTCGCACCGAATGTCTGGCAGCACACTTCCTATCTCGACATGCCGGGTTTCGGGGCAGTCGCTTCCAACGGTTTGATCGTCAGGGATGGCGGCCGCGTGCTGGTGGTCGATACCGCCTGGACCGATGACCAGACCGCCCAGATCCTCAACTGGATCAAGCAGGAGATCAACCTGCCGGTCGCGCTGGCGGTGGTGACTCACGCGCATCAGGACAAGATGGGCGGTATGGACGCGCTGCATGCGGCGGGGATTGCGACTTATGCCAATGCGTTGTCGAACCAGCTTGCCCCGCAAGAGGGGATGGTTGCGGCGCAACACAGCCTGACTTTCGCCGCCAATGGCTGGGTCGAACCAGCAACCGCGCCCAACTTTGGCCCGCTCAAGGTATTTTACCCCGGCCCCGGCCACACCAGTGACAATATCACCGTTGGGATCGACGGCACCGACATCGCTTTTGGTGGCTGCCTGATCAAGGACAGCAAGGCCAAGTCGCTCGGCAATCTCGGTGATGCCGACACTGAGCACTACGCCGCGTCAGCGCGCGCGTTTGGTGCGGCGTTCCCCAAGGCCAGCATGATCGTGATGAGCCATTCCGCCCCCGATAGCCGCGCCGCAATCACTCATACGGCCCGCATGGCCGACAAGCTGCGCTGAGCCATGGCTGACCACGTCACCCCCAATCTGCCATCGCGCGATTTCGATGTGACAGAGGCGTTTTATGCGAAGCTGGGCTTTGCGACGAGTTGGAAGGATCGCGGCTGGATGATCCTGCAGCGCGGCGGTTTGCAGCTCGAATTCTTCCCCTATCCTGACCTCGACCCAGCTACGAGCTCGTTCGGCTGTTGCCTGCGGTTGGATGATCTCGATGCCATGGTGGCATTGGTGAACGCGGCGGGAGCCGAGGAAAAAAGCACCGGCTGGCCGCGCTTCAAAGCTCCGCAACTGGAGGCGAGCGGCCTGAGGATCGGCTACCTGATCGATCCCGACTGCACGCTGGTGCGGCTGATCCAGAACCCCGACTGACCGCATGCCCGCGAAAATCAAGATTTGCGGGATCAGCACACCCGAGGCGCTCGATGCGACCATCGCGGCGCGGGCGGACTATGCCGGGTTGGTGTTCTATCCAGCGTCGCCCCGTGCGGTTACGTCGAATGTCGCGGGCGCTTTGACATCGCGCGCAGCTGGCCAGATCGCCATGGTCGGTTTGTTCGTCGATGCGGATGATGCTGTCATCGCCGACGCACTGGTGGCAGCCAAGCTGAACGCGCTGCAGCTGCACGGTTCGGAATCGCCCGAACGCGTGGCCCAGTTGCGCGCGCGGTTTGGCAAGCCGGTGTGGAAGGCGCTGCCCGTCGCCAGCGCCAGCGATGTCGCACGCGCCGCAGCCTATGCCGGGGCGGCGGACTTGATCTTGTTCGACGCCAAGACCCCCAAAGGCGCGCTGCCCGGCGGCATGGGGTTGGCGTTCGACTGGTCGCTGCTGGCCGGATATCGCGGTGCCTTGCCGTGGGGGCTGGCAGGCGGGCTAAATCCGACGAATGTTGCCGAGGCGATTGCGCGCACCGGAGCGCCGCTGGTCGATACCTCCAGCGGCGTCGAAAGCGCGCCGGGCGTCAAGGATACCGACAAGATTACCAATTTCGCCTTTGCGGTGCGCTTGGCCTAAATCGCGTCGATCAATAGGCGTCGTTCAGCGCAAAGATCGGCTTGCGGGTGCGCCACTGCCCTCGGGTGAAGTCGGGAAAATCTAACGTGCGATTGCCCTCAGCAATCGATTGTTCCGACAGAGGCGTGATCGCGCTCCAGGCCAGCGCGTCGTAAATGTCGATTGGCATCGGGGCCTTGGCCTTCAGCGCCTCGACAAAAGCGTGGATCACGAACCAGTCCATCCCGCCATGCCCGGCCCCTGCCGCCAGATCGGCGTAGCGTTTCCATAGCGGGTGATCGTATTTCGCAAACCAGCCCTCGGCAGGCTCCCAGCGGTGCGGCTGTGGGCTCTTGCCCTCCAGATAGATCGACTTGTTGACGTCCATCCACAGCCCCTCGGTGCCTTGCACCCGAAAGCCGAGAGAATAGGGGCGCGGCAGCGAGGTGTCGTGGCACAGCATGATCGTTTCACCATTAGTGCAGCCGATCATGGTGTTGACCACATCACCCAGTGCGAATTTCACCTCGGCGTTGGGATGATCGGCAGAGCCGTTCTTGACGACATAATCATGCAGCCCGCGCGCCTTACAGCCGAAGCCGCCAGCGCCCGCTTCGCCCGGCAACGCGACCTTCAGGGTGCGGGTCTGCGGCGGGTAGCACACGCCGGCATCGGCGCAGCCCTGGTACTTCACGGTCAGGGTGGTCGCGCTCGCGCCGGCCGCGGGCGTGCCGGTGAGGGTGCCGAGCAATTCCTTGCGGTAGGTTTCGACGTCGCCGAAGAATTCGTCGCGGTAGGCCTTGCCCTTCGGCAGCGCCATGGTCGCGCCGGTGAAGGCGGCATCGGCCTTGACCGAGGTGCGGTGCCGGTACAGGTAATAGCCGTCGGCGATCCGCCAGCGCACCTCGATGCGGTCCGGCGCGGTGGCCTGCGCGGACAGGACGAAGACCTCGTCGACCGGCGGCAGTTCGAAGTCCTGGGCGACGGCCGAGGTCGCGGGCAGCGCAAGCAGCAGGGCGAGCCCGGCCAGCCAGCGGCGCAGGCGGATCGTGGATGCGGTCATTGGCTCAGTTTACCGGTCGGCTCTCGGCGGCCAGCCATTGCAGGTATTCGGGCAGGCCGGACGCGGCTTCGACCGCGAGCAGCTCCGGGAGTTCGTAGGGATGCAGTTGGCGCAGGCGTTCCTGCAGGGCGGGGTAGGCCTCGGCACTGGTCTTGACCAGCAGCAGGACCTCGGCCGCGGCCTCGACCTTGCGTTGCCAGCGATAGACCGAACGCAGGCCGGGCAGGAGGTTGACGCAGGCGGCCAGGCGCTCGGCCACCAGCGCGGTGGCGATGCGCTCGGCGCTGTCGGCGTCGGGACAGGTGCAGAAGCAGATCAGGGCGCTCACCGGCATAGGGTAGCGGCTGCCCCGATCCGGCGGGCCTGGCGGACATCCGCGTGCGGCCCTTGAAAGTCGGCGGGCCCGCCCCATCTCGGTGGCATGCCGGGTTCGCCCGGTTCTGTTGTCCGCGGTTTGGCACTCGCTTCGCGCGACTGCTAAAATCGCCGGGTTTTTCCACGTCAATCAACCATTTACCGAGGTTGCCATGTCCAATATCAAGCCGCTGCACGACCGCGTGGTCATCAAGCGCATGGAAGAAGAGAAGCTGTCCGCCGGCGGGATCGTGATCCCGGATTCGGCCACCGAGAAGCCGATCAAGGGCGAAGTCGTCGCCGTCGGCACCGGCAAGGTGCTGGACAACGGCCAGGTCCGCGCGCCGCAGGTCAAGGTCGGCGACAAGGTGCTGTTCGGCAAGTACAGCGGCACCGAAGTGAAGCTGGACGGCGTCGAGCTGCTGGTGGTGAAGGAAGACGACCTGTTCGCGATCCTCGGCTGATCGCGCGTCGCTCCCACACATTTCTCATCCGAATAATTTTTCGAGGTAATTCGCAATGGCTGCCAAGGACATTCGTTTCGGCGAAGACGCGCGCTCCAAGATGGTGCGCGGCGTCAACGTGCTCGCCAACGCCGTGAAGGCGACCCTCGGCCCGAAGGGCCGCAACGTCGTGCTGCAGAAGAGCTACGGCGCGCCGACCATCACCAAGGACGGCGTCTCCGTCGCCAAGGAAATCGAACTGGCTGACGCGTTCGAGAACATGGGCGCGCAGATGGTGAAGGAAGTCGCTTCCAAGACCTCCGACAACGCCGGCGACGGCACCACCACCGCCACCGTGCTGGCGCAGGCGTTCATCCGCGAGGGCATGAAGGCGGTCGCCGCCGGCATGAACCCGATGGACCTGAAGCGCGGCATCGACCAGGCGGTGAAGGCCGCGGTCGGCGAACTGAAGTCGCTGTCCAAGCCGTCGTCGACCAGCAAGGAAATCGCCCAGGTCGGCGCGATCTCCGCGAACTCGGATGCCAACATCGGCGACCTGATCGCGCAGGCGATGGACAAGGTCGGCAAGGAAGGCGTGATCACGGTCGAGGAAGGCAGCGGCCTGGACAACGAACTCGACGTGGTCGAGGGCATGCAGTTCGACCGCGGCTACCTGAGCCCGTACTTCGTCAACAACCAGCAGTCGATGTCGGCCGACCTGGATGATCCCTTCATCCTGCTGTACGACAAGAAGATCTCCAACGTGCGCGACCTGCTGCCCGTCCTCGAGGGCGTGGCCAAGGCCGGCAAGCCGCTGCTGATCGTGGCGGAGGAAGTCGAAGGCGAAGCGCTGGCGACCCTGGTGGTCAACACCATCCGCGGCATCGTCAAGGTCTGCGCGGTGAAGGCCCCGGGCTTCGGCGACCGTCGCAAGGCGATGCTGGAAGACATGGCGATCCTGACCGGCGGCGTGGTGATTTCCGAGGAAGTCGGCCTGTCGCTGGAGAAGGCCACCATCAAGGACCTCGGCCGCGCCAAGAAGATCCAGGTGTCGAAGGAAAACACCACCATCATCGATGGCGCCGGCGAAGGCGCGGGCATCGAGGCGCGCATCAAGCAGATCAAGGCGCAGATCGAGGAGACCTCCTCCGACTACGACCGCGAGAAGCTGCAGGAGCGCGTGGCCAAGCTGGCCGGCGGCGTTGCGGTGATCAAGGTCGGTGCCGCCACCGAAGTCGAGATGAAGGAAAAGAAGGCGCGCGTCGAAGACGCCCTGCACGCGACCCGTGCGGCCGTCGAGGAAGGCATCGTCCCGGGCGGCGGCGTCGCCCTGATCCGTGCCAAGGCGGCGATCGCCGGCATCAAGGGCGTGAACGAAGACCAGAACCACGGCATCCAGATCGCCCTGCGCGCGATGGAAGCCCCGCTGCGCGAGATCGTGACCAATGCCGGCGATGAGCCGTCGGTCATCCTCAACCGCGTGGTCGAAGGTTCGGGTGCGTTCGGCTACAACGCCGCCAACGGCGAGTTCGGCGACATGATCGAGTTCGGCATCCTGGACCCGACCAAGGTCACCCGCACCGCGCTGCAGAACGCCGCGTCGATCGCGGGCCTGATGATCACCACCGAAGCGATGGTGGCCGAGGCCCCGAAGAAGGACGAGCCGGCGATGCCGGCCGGCGGCGGCATGGGCGGCATGGGCGGCATGGATTTCTAAGCCCCGCGATCCATCAAGCAAGACCACAAAGCCCGGCCTCGTGCCGGGCTTTGTGCGTTCTGGCGTCCGAGGCGGGAGACTTCCTACCCGCCCCGCGGCAATGTCTGACGCGAAGATCAGAAAACGCCGATATGAACGCGTGCTCGCGGGCGCAACCCTGAGCAGCCGTCCCTGCAACGGAGCGCTGCGTGCCGCGCCTGACCGCACCCCGGCGGCAGGCCGAGGTGTGCGCGCCACTGCCGGCCGCCCACGCCGCTGCGCGTTACGCGCGCCACCTGCCCGAGCGCACGCTGCTGTACGCGCTAGTGCAGGCGCACTACCCGGACTTCATCGCGCGTCTTGAGGCCGAAGACCGCCCGCTGCCCGAGTATGTGCGCGAGGAGTTCGAGACCTACCTGCGCTGCGGCGTGCTCGAGCACGGCTTCCTGCGCGTGGTCTGCGAGCACTGTCGTGCCGAGAGGCTGGTGGCGTATTCCTGCAAGAAGCGCGGGCTGTGCCCGAGCTGCGGCGCACGGCGCATGGCCGAGTCGGCGCGGCATCTGGTGGACGAGGTGTTCGGCCCGCGGCCGGTGCGGCAATGGGTGCTGAGTTTCCCGTACCCGTTGCGCTTCCTGTTCGCCAGCAAGCCTGAGGCGATCGGCCCGGTGCTGGGCATCGTGCATCGTGTGATCGCCGGTTGGCTTGCCGATCAGGCCGGCGTGCCGCGGGATACGGCGCAATGCGGCGTGGTGACCCTGATCCAGCGCTTCGGCAGCGCGCTGAATCTCAACATCCACTTCCACATGCTGTGGCTCGACGGCGTGTACGAGGACACCACCGAGCGTCCGCAGCGCAAGCCGCGCCTGCACCGCACCCGTGCGCCCACATCGGCGCAACTGACGGAACTGGCCAACACCATCGCGCATCGCGTGTGCCGGCACCTGTCGCGCCGCGGCTGGCTCGAAGGCGAAGACGAATCCGTGTTCCTGTCCGACAGCGCGGGTAGCGACGACGGCATGGATGGGCTGCGGATGAGTTCGATGACCTACCGCATCGCCACCGGTCGCGACGCTGGCCGCAAGGTCGTCACGCTGCAAACGCTGCCTGGCGACGCCGGTCCGCTGGAGGGCGACGCCGGCAAGGTCGGCGGCTTCTCGCTGCATGCCGGCGTGGCCGCGGAAGCACACGAAAGCCACAAGCTCGAAAAGCTGTGCCGCTACATCACGCGCCCGGCGATCAGCGAGCAGCGGCTATCGATCTCGCCACAGGGCAGGGTGCGTTACCAGCTCAAGACGCCGTGGCGCAATGGCACCACGCATGTCGAATGGGATGCGGTGGACTTCATCGCCAAGCTGGCGGCACTGGTCCCGCCGCCACGCGCGCATCTCACCCGCTTCCACGGCGTATTCGCCCCGAATGCAAACCTGCGCGCGCAGCTGACGCCCTCGGGGCGCGGCAGGCGGCCTGCGGGCGATGCGGCGCCAGTGGACGTCAGCGCCCACGACGAGCCGCGCAGCCCCGAGCAGAAGCGCCGTGCGATGAGCTGGGCGCAACGGCTCAAGCGGGTCTTTTCCATCGACATCACCACCTGCGCCCACTGCGGCGGCGCGGTGCGGATCGTCGCCAGCATCGAAGACCCCAAGGCCATTCGCGCCATCCTCGCCCACTTCGAGAAACACGGCGCGCTGGAGCAAGCGCACTACCGGCCCGCAGCGCGCGCCCCGCCGCCCGCCGCGTGATGAGGCGCCGGCCACACAGCCGGCAGCCAAGCCAGAGTCCGATCCGATGCGGCCACGACCCCGCAGGGCTGCGCTCGGCCCTGTGCCGGGATTCGGTGAGAAATGGCTACGCACTGAGCCGCTGCGTGGCCCCGCGATGTCGAAAACCCACGCATGAACCCCCGATCTGTGCCCGATCTGTGCCCAAAGCGGCGCTTGCGCGGCCGCTTCCTACCCGCCAGACTCGCCAAAAAGGGCGGTTGAACTTCCTATACCCATATCCCACTTTAGGTTTGGCAGCACCTTTTCAATCAGGTGGTTGTTTACACCAATCCAGCTATTGGCCAATTGAATATTGGTTTCGTCTACTTTTTTTGATTTTTTAAACAGCTTGGTAAAACCGAGTGCCAAAACAGGGGGACCATGTAAAAACGTGCTTCCTGTAATGACTGAACCAACTGTGAGTCCTTTACTGACTTTTTGCAATAAGGATGCTTTTTTATGAGCAGTAGACATAAATCTAACCTTGAGTGTAGAGATTTAAGGAAGGTGCGAATAAGTCCGAGATATGAGATCATCGTGTTGTAACCTGACCCCTGAATGAGTAACCGGATGAGCCAGCAACTGACTTTTGCCGACAGTGAGTTTTCCAGTAAACGCCGCCAGACCCGCAAAGAAATCTTCCTTGGCAGAATGGATAACTTGCTTCCCTGGGACAAATTACTTGGCGTTATCGAGCCTGTGTATCCCAAGGCCGGTAATGGTCGCAGGCCCTATCCGCTGGAAACCATGCTGCGTATTCACTGCATGCAGCAATGGTACAACCTGAGCGATGAGGCCATGGAAGATGCCCTCTATGAAATCGCCTCCATGCGACAATTTGCTCGCCTGTCACTGGATAAAGCCATTCCAGACCGCACTACCATCATGAATTTCCGGCATTTGCTGGAGCAGCATGAACTGGCCCGCAAAATCTTCAGTACCGTTAATCACTGGCTAGCAGAGTGTGGCGTTCTAATGACCCAGGGCACCTTGGTGGATGCCACCATCATTCAAGCCCCCAGCTCTACCAAAAACAAACACAACAGCCGTGATGAAGACATGCACCAGACCAAGAAAGGTAACCAGTGGTACTTCGGCATGAAAGCGCACATTGGCGTGGACGCCAAAAGTGGCCTGACCCACAGTCTGGTGACCACGGCGGCTAACGAGCACGACCTCAATCAGGTTGGCAAGTTACTGCATGGCGATGAAGAATTTATCTCAGCCGATGCTGGTTATCAGGGGGCCGAAAAGCGCGATGAGCTCAGCGATGTCAGCGCAGACTGGCTTATCGCCAAGCGTCCCGGCAAAGTGAATGCATTGAAGCAACACCCGCGCAAGAACAAGCTGGCCATCCGTTACGAATACCTGAAAGCGAGTATCCGAGCGAAGGTTGAGCATCCATTTCGGATAGTAAAATGTCAGTTTGGTTTCGTCAAAGCCAGGTACAAGGGGCTGGCTAAAAATGACAGTCAACTGGCGATGTTATTCACCCTGGCGAACCTGGTTCGAGTTGACCAATTGATACGGGCACAGGCGAGATCTACCTGAAATGAGGAAATTGGCCTGAAACAGGGCCAAAATCAGCCACGAAGAGACGATTTTGGGCTGAAAATTGGAAAATTTAGCCACAGGACGTCGATAAAGGACGGTTTGGGGCGTCATATTGGGAGCTGCGAACCACTTAATCGCAGCTTCCCTAGAGGGGATTAAGTGCTTAAACCCTGTCATACTACACAGACTTTATTGTATAAAATTGGTAAAGTTGCCCCGTCTTATGGAGATTGAATAATGGCTACTGCGGAACAACTAAAAGCGCTTTTAAAGAGTCACGCTGAACGTGACGATCAGCGTTTTTATTCTGTTGCCCTTCAGGTTGCTGCCAAAGAAGCTCGACAGGGGCATAATAAGCTTGCGAGCGATATTAAAAATCTTGTTGAGAAATCTCAGCGTTCTACCAATAAGCTGGGTCTAGCATCGTCTAGAACTATACCTTTTGCGCAACAGAATCAAAGTGAGTTAAAAGGTCTATTAGAGCTCACGCCACACAGTGTTCGCCTAAATGAGCTTGTTCTTTCTGATGACATACAAGAACGTATGGAGAAGGTGATATTAGAACAGCGTCAGAAGGATAAACTCAGTCAGTTTGGTTTGCAGCCGCGTAGAAAACTTCTTTTTACTGGTTCTCCTGGAACTGGTAAGACAATGTCTGCATCTATGTTGGCAACAGAGTTAAAATTACCTCTTTATACAATCGTCCTAGATAATCTTATTACTCGTTTTATGGGAGAGACTGCTGCAAAGTTGCGTTTGATCTTTGATCATATAAGGCAAACAAGAGCTGTTTATCTTTTTGACGAATTTGATGCTATAGGAACTCAACGAGGTGCACCCAATGATGTTGGGGAAATTCGTAGGGTGTTAAACTCATTTTTGTTGTTTGTAGAGCAAGATGCATCAGAGAGTATTATTGTTGCAGCTACAAACCATCCAGAGTTACTAGACCAAGCGCTTTATAGAAGATTTGATGACATCATTAAGTTTGAAAAACCAAAATTTGATCAAATATGCCTTCTTATTCAAAACCGTCTATCACTTTTCGATACCGATGATTTTGATTGGAGGATGGTTGCTGAAGCTGCAAATGGTTTGAGCTCTGCTGAGATTACCCGATCTTGTGAAGATGCAGCTAAAGAAGCTGTTTTGAATTTTAATGCAAAAATAACAAGTGAAACACTGTTAAAGGCCTTTTCTAGAAGGCAGTCAGGTAATAACAAATAAAAAGTATATAAGGGAATTATATGGTTTCTAAAAGGAAGCATTTAGATGTGGCTCGGTTTTTCATTGACGAACCTTTTAAATCTAAAAGGCCTGGTCGAAATTCAGGTGTTCCTGGTCGAGATAGAAACCAACATGGAAGTTATTTGGCTGGTTTATATCAGAATTTAATAAATGCTTACGAACAAAAAAGAAAACAACAAATTAATCCTATCACAGATGATTCTGGTATTTATGTTGAAATTATCGGAGTTGATGGATGCAAGCTCCCATTAGATAGTTTAGATAACAGAGATTTTAAACTCTGTTCTTGCCAAATGAGAGGAGATAGAGAGTTCGCGTTAATTTTTATACCTGAAGATAAACGTGATACATTCCTTAAAAAAATACAACAGTATTTAGACCCTCAGAAAGATGGAAAACCAAATAAGGAAGGCGTTTCTTTTCCTCGAAATCATACGTTAATAGATAGTATTTCCGAGATCAGGCTTGCAAATTTGGAGTCATTTTGGACAGATCCTATAGATTTATTTCCTGCAGATAGGAATCTTGATGTCTGGTGGGAATTATGGTTGAAAAGTAACACCGTAGACGACGTTAAAAAAATAGCAGAGTCTCTTGCTGAAAGAGTTGATGGTCGCTTAGGAAACACATCTCTTTCATTTTTCAATTCTTTTGTTGTTCTTATTAAAGCCTCAGTTAATAAACTTGAGAAAGCTCCTGAATTAATTTCAAATTTAGAAGAAATTCGGAAAGCGAAGGAGACACCAGTTCCCATCATTAGCTCTTCACCAAAAGAGCAACAAGAGTGGCTGAAGAGTATTTCTGATCGAGTATCTCTTTCAGATAATATAACAACCAGTGTGTCAATACTGGATACTGGTATTAATTACAATAACATGCTGTTAAGTAAAGTGTGCTGTGATGATTTTTCTGTTTCTTGGGATCCTGATTGGCCCAAATACGATCAATATCAAGCACTAGCGCCGTTTAATGAGCATGGTTCTTTGCAGGCAGGACTTGCAGCATTTGGGAATTTGATGGATGTCGTATTAGGAAATAGCGCTATCCAACTATCACATGTTATTGAGTCAGCAAGAATTTTACCTCCGCAAGGCAACAATGATCCCTTTTTATATGGGGCTATAACGGTAGGAACAGCATCCAAACTTGAAGTAGATAGGCCAGATATAAATAGAGTATATAGCCTTGCTGTTACGTCTGATCACGAAAGAGAAAGTGGCAGACCTTCTTCATGGTCTGCAGAAATTGATCAATTCACTTCTGGTATGCAAGATGGAAAGCGGAGACTTTTTGTTATTTCTGCCGGTAACAACTTAGATATTCGTCCTGACCAAGACTATTGGGATCAAGTCAATCTCGCGCAGATAGAAGATCCAGCTCAAGCATGGAATGCTATTACTGTTGGGGCATATACAGAAATGACCACAAATGATGATCCATATTTTGAAGGTTGGTCACCATTTGCAATGGCGGGTGATGTTGCTCCATCAAGTCGTTCTTCGGTGAATTGGGCGTGGAGAAAGCAAGCACCATTTAAGCCAGATGTAGTTGCCGAAGGTGGTAATCGACTTTTGTCACCTGATAAGACTGAACTCAGTAATGAAGATACTGTTGGATTATTAACAACATCAGGAAAAACTACCGGTCAGGTTTTTGAGCGGGGTAGTGATACAAGCGCTGCGTGTGCGTTAGTCTCGAGATGTGCGGCTCAGTTAACAGCCGAGTATCCTGAACTTTGGCCCGAGACTATACGAGGTTTGATAATTCACTCTGCGGAGTGGACTCCACGAATGATGGAACGATTTGGTTTATTAAGTGCAGTACATAGTCCTAAAGTAGCAAAAGAAACATTATTGCGTACGGTTGGGTATGGTGTAACAAACATTGACAGAGCTAGATATAGTGCTGACCATGCGCTTACTTTGATCGCTGAAGGCGAAATTCAGCCATTTATCAAATCCCAAGATGCTAATGCGTCATCTGATCCTAAACTAAATCAAATGAAACTTTATCAGTTACCTTGGCCTCTCGCGGAATTGCAAAATTTGCCGCCAGAGTTAGAAGTTAAACTCAAAGTTACTTTATCTTACTTCATAGAACCTAATCCTGGTAGGAGAGGTTATCGTACAAGATATAGCTATCAATCTCATGGTTTAAGGTTTGAAACTATCAGACCTGGTCAATCAATTGCTAACTTCCGTTCTTACATTAATGGTTTAGCAAATATGGATGATTACGATGGACCAGAAGGTGACAATGATGGGTGGTTTTTAGGGAGTCAACTTCGAACAAGAGGTTCAATTCATTCAGATCACTGGACTGGTAGTGCTCAAGATTTAGCTGATATGCATACTATAGCTATTTTTCCAGTAGGTGGATGGTGGAAATATAAAACTGCAGAAGAACGGTGGGAAAATAGAGTGCGGTTTAGCCTTCTTATTAGTATTGAAGTACCTGATGAGAGTGTTGACATTTACTCTGTAATAGAGAATCAGATTGAAGTTGCAATAGAAAATCAGGTCGCAATAGAAATTGTAACTTGAGTTACTAAAAGCCATTAGTTTAATTTCCCCTGTCTTATTTTAAGACAAGAAAATACTTCTAGGAGTTGAAGGCAAGGATGAAACTGCACAGTATTCGGATATCAAATTTTCAAAGTTTTGGTGCTGAACCAACAGAACTGACACTGGAAAATATTACCTATCTGATTGGCCCCAACGGGTCAGGCAAGACTGCTGCACTCCAGGCTTTGTGCCGACTGTTTGCATTTGATCCATCATTACGCCGTATTCAGCGCTCAGACTTCCATGTCCCGCACGATGAACAAGAAGCGCCCGAAGAAAGGCAGTTATGGATTGAGGCGGACTTCGTTTTTCCCGAGTTGGAGGGTGAAGAAGATAACTCAAGCGTTGCTCCCCATTTCAGTCACATGCGCCTTGATGACCCTGACGGAATTCCTCGGGTACGGTATCGCCTAAGTGCCACTATGGGCCTAGATGGAGATATTGATGAAGCTTTCGTGTATGTGCTTGAAGTTGGTCCGGACGGCTCACCTATAAATCCTGAAACAGTTCCTCGATCTGACCGAAATCACATACAAGTCCACTATCTGCCAGCCAGGAGAGATCCTACTGACCACATAGCATACGGAACGAGTGCGCTGCTTGGCCGCTTGCTACGTGCCGTGAACTGGGAAAATGAACGAGAAGAGGTCAAAGGGTTCACCGACCAGATTAGTGAGAGCCTGGCTGCTAATTCATCGGTTAATGCTTTTAGTTCCCACCTGAAGAAAATATGGGGCACCCTCCATAAAGGCAGCTACTTTACAGATCCCAAGATTACTTTTGTGGCATCTGAGATCGAGGCGTTGCTTCGTCATTTGTCCGTATCATTCTCGCCTGGACATGATGACAATCTTGTCGATTTTTCTCGACTCAGTGACGGTCAGAAGTCGATGCTCTATCTATCGTTGGTTCTCTCATCTCAAGCTGTTGGTCGTGCTGTCCTTGCCGGTGAGGACGACTCTTTTGACCCTGAAAAGTTGCGTCCGCCAGTCTTTACTTTAATAGCCCTTGAGGAACCAGAGAACAGCCTCTCACCTCACTATTTGGGAAGAATTGTTAACGCTCTTAACTCAATGACGAGTAACGAGGATGCTCAGGCCCTAGTCGCTACGCATGCTCCGTCGATGTTGCGACGTGTCGATCCGGAACATATTCGATATCTTCGACTTACTGAAACCCGGCAATCAAGAATTAAGAAAATCCAATTACCCGCTAAAACCGATGAAGCGCACAAATTTGTACGTGAGGCTGTCCAGGCATTTCCTGAGATCTACTTCTCTCGTTTGGTTGTGTTGGGTGAAGGGGATAGCGAAGAAATTGTATTACCGCGCCTTTTCCAAGCAAAGGGTGCGCCAGTTGATGAATCAGCGGTTACGATTGCTCCGCTTGGAGGTAGGCATGTAAACCATTTTTGGCGTCTGTTATCCGAACTGCAAATCCCATTTTTGACTCTTCTAGATTTAGATGTGGGCAGATATCAAGCGGGCTGGGGAAGAATAAAGTATGTAAATAACCAACTTGGTTTGTATCAACCTGAAAAGGTACTACCAACTACTTTTTCTTTATCAGATTGGAATGATGACAAAGTACCTGTTCGTACACATCATTTCTTTGAAAACGGCACTAAGAGTGTATTTTTAGAGCTGGAAACACGTGGTGTTTTTTTCTCATTTCCAATGGATTTAGATTTTTCAATGCTTCTTGCTTTCCCTAATGCGTACGGTGTTCAGCAGGAGGTTTCAGATGAGTCTACGATTAAAGCCGTTTTGGGTAAGAGCCATCATGGCTCATACCAATACAGCGGAGACGAGTTAAATCTTTTCTCTACGTATCACAAGCTTTTTAAACTGGGTAGTAAGCCCGCTGCGCATATAGATGCTCTTGCTCAACTGAGCAACGAGGAATTGCTGGCGAACATGCCAGGATCATTTGGACGACTTGCAGATGCCGTGATAGCCAAGCTTGCGGAGCTGCCCGAGTGATTGCTGTAGATGCATGGTTGCCTTCTGATGGGCTAACACTTGAACCCAATGCTCTGCTGGCTGCGAAGGAACAAGCGCGCTGTCTTGCACTGACTGCGGGGCCGGGAGCGGGCAAGACGGAAATGCTTGCACAGCGAGCTGACTTCCTCCTCCGAACCGGAACCTGCCGTTATCCGAAGAGAATACTCGCTATTTCTTTCAAAGTTGACGCCAGCAAAAACTTGAAGGAGCGAATCCAGCGACGCTGTGGACAAGAATTGGCTTCCCGTTTTGATAGCTACACATTTCATGCGTTTGCAAAGCGTATTATTGATCGCTTCCGAGTAGTGCTTACTGGTAATGATGCTCTGGATACGGATTATTCGATTGGCGAAAGAAAAGTCACAAGAAGGCAAATTACATTTCATGATCTTGTGCCGCTAGCAATTCAAATTCTCAAGGCCTCTGTTGTCGCAAGAAATGCCATACGCCAAACTTACAGCGATGTTTTCTTGGATGAATTCCAAGACTGCACGGATCAGCAATATGAACTCGTTAAGGTAGCTTTCCAAAGTACAAGCATTCGTCTTACCGCTGTCGGTGACACCAAGCAGAAAATCATGGGATGGGCAGGAGCTTTGGACGGAATTTTCCAAACGTTCGCTAAGGATTTTTCAGCCGTACCACTAAACATGTACCGAAACTTTCGTTCAAAACCACGCCTGCTTCGGATGCAGAACGAGATAATTCGTGTGCTTGATCCAGCTTCCGTTATGCCAGATCACCAACTTGCTGGTGAGGAGGGAGAGGTTTTCGCGTGGCAATTCGAGAATGCACAGGGGGAAGCTGAGTATTTGGCCGATTTGATTGCCGGGTGGATAAGAAATGAAAAGGTTCCGTTGTCCGAAATCGCCGTATTAGTGTCCAAACAACTAGATCTTTATGCCAACCACTTGATGACGGCATTGGAAGTTAGGGGAATACCGTACCGGAACGAGCAGGAGATGCAGGATATTACTGTTGAACCTGCCGCGAGGCTCGTTGTTGACTATTTGTCCTGCCTCTACGGCCAGCGAGAGCCCAAAGCTTGGGTTCGGCTTATGAATCAATTGATTCCCTTTGCTGATGATGAGGTGCAGTCTAGCGCTAGGCAAAGCTTCCAACGCTTCTTCAAGGAGCAGAGAAAAATCATCACCATGACCGAGCTGTTGGATGAGCCGTTTTCGGGATGGTGGGATTCTGTGTGTAGCTTTCTGAAGAAAATAGGAATGGAGACTCTTGTTGCTCTCTCGCCCGACTATGAGTCACATGCTAGGTTAGGTGAAGTTGTGAGAGATACCAAAGCGCGCATTGAAGAATTGCTTGAACTTACCCCCGATTTGCCTCAAGCCTTGACTCGTTTCTCTGATGATCAGGCTGTGCGTATTCTGACTATCCATAAGAGCAAAGGATTGGAGTTCGACTCAACGATAATTATGGCCGTTGAGAACGAAATATTCTTTGGGGATCAAGATGCTAATCGGTGTGCTTTCTTTGTTGGTGTATCCCGTGCCAAGCGTCGGCTTGTTGTTACATACGCAAAAGAGCGAGATAAGCCTGATAATTATTCAGGGATATGGCGAACGAATCGCTCTGCTCAGTTAGAATATTTTGGATATACATCTCCTTTTGTTAAGTGAGCCGATAGTAAGTTAGTTGAGCATCCAAACACCACCCAAAAGGCGCTTTTTGATTATTTCCTACCAATCAAGAATCGTTCAGGTTGTAAGGTTCTATCTAAAAAGCATCAAAAAGCGACTTCTGAATATACAAGACATTTTTAAGAATGAAAACATCACCCAAAAGCCATCGAAAAGCCACTTTCTGATGAACTTGACGTTACTATCAGATTGATTAATATATGAATTGTAAACGGTAGCTGGCCCAAAACAGCATTTTTCCAAATCTAAGGCGTTTGCCTTCACTTCGTTAACCCTCAGGGGGACTGTCCCCTAGGGGCACTCCTCCGTCTAAAACCTATCTCCCCGGAGGAAAATCAGATGTTTATCATCATTGTGCTTGCAGCGTTTTGCTGCTGCCTGCGTTTGTGCATTCCGCAAGCGACCAGGCTTCCATATCGCGATCTGGCTGACAGCTATGTCGCGTTCCTGGCGCTCAATTCCGAGCGGCCAAACACAAGAGGGCCTCCCTCATCCGTCAGAACGAGTGCTGGATTTCCGGCTTACTCTATGCTCCACCCCGTCTCTGTCGCCGTAGGCGTAAACAGAGACGGGGGTAGAGCCCCCGACGGAAGCCTTGAGCCTCAAGGGCTCTAGGCTTTCGCACCGCGCACGAATGTGCGCGAATTATACCGCCTTCGGCGGTTAGCGCGCTTCGCGCTTTCCTTTCCAAAGAATGACACGACAGTACCAGCCGGATCTGCTGGCAGTTTGTTCCGTCGGAACAGACCAGCCAATGGAATGAGCAGTTCGCTCCATAGCAGTACAATTCGTAATTAATGACCGTGGACATCGGGTTTAACTGTCCTGTGTTTGGGCAAGATCCCAGCGTTGGCCTTAGCATGCAGAGCTAATTAAAAAACTGCGTTTCACTTACCACCGGATACGGACGGGCCAACAAAGTAAAAATTTTGATTAACAGAGTTAGGGGGATCAATGCGTTCAGAGCGGACTAATCCGGATTCACGGAATTTTGGTCTTCGTAGTCGAGATATAAACAAGGCAGCCCTGAACGCTCTCAAGGAGGGGATGAAGAGTTTTCAGTCCATAGCCACTATTCATGACCGATGGAGCGTTTTTAGCGCTTGGATTAAGTCCGAACAGGGCATAAAGGACATGCGGGACATAGAAAAGGCTCATTTGGTCGCTTATGCGGCGCACCTTAATGATCGCTACGAGCGGGGAGAAATTGCGCCATCCACGGCGCAGAACTACCTGAGCGCAGTGAATCGGGTGATGGAGATTGCGCGTGGCGACCGACAGGTACGTGTAGATCCTGTCTCCGAGGGGGGACTTCCAAAGCGCTCAGGTATCGCCACTGGCGACCGAAGTGTTTCGGAAGCTTCCCATAATGCCGCAATGGGGGCAGCCTCCGAGCGCCTTGGGGCTTTGCTGGAACTACAGCGTAATTTCGGTCTGCGGTTCGAGGAATCGGCCAAGCTGGATGCAGCCAGAGCACTAAGAGAGGCCGAGAAAACTGGCTCCGTGAGCATAAAAGATGGCACCAAAGGTGGCCGGGCGCGCACTGTTCCGATCACCAGTGATGCTCAAATTACGGCACTCCAGCGAGCCGCCGCCATACAGGATGGCCGCAGCATGATCCCCGCAGAGAAGAATTATCGTGAGTTTCGGCAAGAAGCCTACCGGGAGATCGGCAGCCATCCGGTGAACTTCCATGGCGAAAGGCACCACTACGCTCAAACGCGCTACAAAACTTTGATGCGTGCTGATTGCCCGGTAAAAGCAGGTGTTAAACATGGGCGAGAGCACTATGAATATTTAGCCAAAGAACTTGGAGTATCAATAGCTCACGCCAAAATGCTGGACAAAGAAATCAGATCTGAAGTGGCTTTGGAATTGGGTCATGGTCGCATCGATGTGACAAATAGTTATTTGGGGTAATTGATGGAAAAATGGGTAAGAGAAAGAAGCCATGTTTATGTGCGGCATGGAGGGAAGACGGCTCGGCGAGCTATGGTAAAAAGGCTAATTTCGGCTCTAAACGATATTGCCGCCAATGAAAAAGGAGTCAACGCACCATCACAAATTGGAAGAGCTCATATCCACCGGTATTACACAAGGCATCAAGGATTGAGTACCACGACATTGCGGGATCATTTTTATGCGTTCCGACTCTTGTGGGAATTACTTAACCGTCCTGGAGAGCCTCCGCGCCCAAAAAACACCGGCTCTGCTGATTAAAAGCCATCTACGCCTATGTCATATTCCTTAATAAGACCTTCCGTTCGCTGCTTTGTTTAAATGTGCCCAAAAAGGGCCAATACAGCGCGTGTCGATTCAGAAATGAGCTGTTAAATTTGTATCAACTTCAGCTCCGTGCTGAGTATGTGCGATAGCTGGTCGCCAAAAACAAACAGCATTTTATCAATTTATCCCGTAACCGGGGTTCACCGGTTATGCGGTGTAACCCCTTCAATTCCAACTAATTGGAGGTGTTTATGTACTTTTCTACGTTCGTTTTGATCATGATTGTTACCGTGGGCGTTATTGCTTTCGGGGCTACGATTGTCGCCAAACTACTAAATAAGGCTTCGATTCTGGCATATCGATCATTGATAAAAACGCGGCCTGTACGGGTCGTTAGCCCATTGGTAACTAATAGCAGTTCATTGTGTGGTGAATGGTTGAAAGCTACCTCCGGTAGCCATCAACCTAGAGTCTCCGATGCTGTCGAATGCGCTCCGCTTGAGGGGGAGCTGGTTGTAGAACGCGCTGTAATAGGTTCCACCAGGAAATTATTGTCAGCTCAAAGATGAGGGAGATTTTATGTATCGACTGATTCTGACAAACAAAAAAAAGCGAACGCGAGAGTATCAGCCTTCTGATGCTGGTTATAGGGCAGCTCTCAAAGCCACGCGCAAGTTTTTGGAACAAAATCCCCAGGGAAATGCAGTGCTTTACGGGCATGGTGTTTGTGAGTCCTTCACTATACGCAACATGCCTGAAGCCTAATCCCTAATTAAATAACCCAACCGGGTACTTTGCCCGGTTGGGCTAAGTCCCGGCTATTAAACTTTTGGAGAATTAATATGTTGGGACAAAATCAAACAGAGATCCATCAATTCGATGTGTGTGGCCGCGTGTATTATCGTGGGGTTAACTACACTGAAAAAGAAGGTGAGTTGGCTGTTGAAACAGTAGAAGCTACTTCTCATGATGAAGCTGAAGCGCTGTTTAAAAGCCTGCAGGATGAGTATGCTCGTGAGTGTAATCGGACTGTTGAGCGCATCGATATCACTTTCACTATTGACTTGACGATAGCTGAAAGCGACAACGATGAACCGTACTTAGTGATGTAATTACTAAGAAAAGCAAAGGGCCAGCTTGTCTGGCCCTTTGCTACTTCTGGTGATAGGAATCTACTGAATCGGTTTCATTATCCTGCTTGGCCGTTTGCTCATCCAAGAGGCGGAGCATCTCTGATGCCTTGCGTCTGGCCTCGGCTACAATTTCTGGCTTCTCATGCTCCAAGATCTGGTCTAGTGTTTTTGCCACTGGTAAATCTCGCTAGTTTAGTTAGACTCTAAGTATATAAGGTTTTACAAGAGAGGTTCAGTTCCGTGGATGCCTTTACTATTGCAATGTTAAGTTTGCTCGCATTTTTTACCATTGTGACGTTCGGAAGTTTGTATTTATACAACAAACACAATCAAAATCGCGCTGATCAATAAATATATGTGTATTAAACGGCCCTGTTATCTATGCTGAATAATTCAGCAACAAACTGGTATTTTTACTGTCTCAATTAGATGATCGGACATAGCGTTAATTTCCTCATCGTCTAGCTTCGGGGCAAACAGGGGCGTTCCCCAGAATTGAACCTGTGGATAGTCTGAAAGCCTAAATACTCCATGCGGCCATCGGTCCTCGTCACCCAACCACCGGCGTAAAGTCAGATCTATACCCCATCCATTCTTTAGCTCTATCCAGCAATGCGGATTGATTTGAGTCTTGCTATGCACTGTTTCAACAAACCCTACTCTGCACTGATGTGGAATGTCTGATTTGGCTAGAATGTGGCCGATCACGTAAGTCATCACATCACAACCGGCTTTTGAATCCTCCAGATTTAGCAAAGCCAGTTCCAGTTCTTCATGCCACAGACTCATTGTGCCTTCCTAAATAGCAATTGCTGGCCTTTTTCATAGATAACTGGATATGGTAAAGCTTTGCCATCCTGGAACACACTATTGGGCGGGAAATACATGACTGCCCACTCCGGCAGCGCTCGGCTCGTACTTTTGTAAAAATCGTCCATTGGAAATGATTTCACGTCGCTGACCTGGGAGAAAATCAATCGAGAATATTTGGTCGTGTTATTAGCGGCCAGATTAAAGCTATCAATATTACCACTGCCCACAAAGGCTGGTGTTTTCCAAGGATTAGGCATTGTAACGTTGTATGCAATTACGCAGTTTGAGCCATCACAGCCAAATTGTGGAGCCGTTACTGCCCACATAATTAAGGGATTTCCATCAATCTTAGGCGCTGTACTTTCCACTATTTTAGTTAAATCCAGGTTCATAGATTTCGCGGCTACCGCAACGGCATTATCAATTAGGTTTATGTAGTTGCTATAAGCATCTTCTGAGGATTTAGCCATTGATGCAGGCATCCAAGCCATCAAACTTGGCCTAGCGGATGGGTTATCCGGTGATGTAAGAATGCTTGCAGTGTTAAACATGAGAGTTTGCTGACCGTTCAATCCTCTTAATGGAGCATCAAGCGATGTGGCCAGGCTTGTGACATTTAGCGCTTTCATCAGTAGAGACTGTCTATATGAGTTCCGCCCATCTTCTGAGTCTCTCAGATCTTGGTCATAAATACCCCCAGCTCTTGCCAAGTTTAGCGCTCTGGACATCTCTGAATTATAGGATTTTGGGGTTGTAGCACAGCCTGCGAGCATAATGGCGGCGAACAAGGCTGTAGCTGAACTTACGGAAGTTGACATATTCATTTTCATTTAAAGCTCCTCTTTTAGAAATAGAGTGCCATTGGTTTGTGAAAATGCAACAAGGGTTAATTAAAACTTTTTAAAAATCATAAGTTTGTACTGACGTGACAAAGTTGCCGACATTATTCAATGATTAACTTTCACATGTGAAAGTTTTATTTGGACTGCCCAAATTGGACAGTTTGGGAGTTCGGTTTGTACTCATTTGCTCGGTAGGCTTTCGGGTGACACGAAACCTATTGGAGCAACAGTATGAGAGTCTCTCCCCCTTACATTAGAACACTATCTGCCTCTTGTTTAATCATCTTCTCTGTCGTCGCCACTCATGCCTCGGCTGAAGGGCTTCAGTCCGAGATGGATAGACTATTCAACGAAATGAGTAATACAACTAGACCGGGTATTCATGAGACACAACGCCGTGGAGTTATTGCGGGTGGGCGTGTGACCACCAAAGCGCGTATTTTTGATGAAAACCTAGTTAGCTTTGTCCCTCCATCCTGGAAAGCTGGGTGTGGTGGCGTTGATCTATTCGGTGGTTCTTTATCATTTGTGAATGCAGATCAGATTGTTCAACTGATGCGAGCTGTGGCAGCAAATGCAAAGGGCTATGCTTTTCAACTAGCTCTGGATAATGTTTTTCCTGATGGTGCCAAATGGATAGAAAACTTTCAGAAGAAAGTTCAGGCTTTGAACCAGCATTTAGGCAATTCTTGTCAGTTAGCTCAGGGTATTGTTAACGATTCACTAAGTGCTTTTGACACGAAACTAAAGAACGATACTCGTACAAAAGCATCGACCAAAGGTTTATTTGAAGACATGTTTTCTGCAACGCAGGAAACGGATGGACAAACGGCAATCAAGACGCTGAAAGACAACTCGCCACAGGCCTACCAAGAGATGATAGGTAATATTGTCTGGAAGCAACTCAAAAAGAATAGTGTAAGTTCATGGTTCCAGTACGGGGATAACAGCCTGCTTGAAGCCATGATGTCTATAACTGGTGCCGTTGTCATTGGTGATTTAATTAATGATCCAAATCTTGCTGGAGCAAACAACAGTACTAATCCCATCGTCACCTTACCGGGGAATCGAATTACCCTTGGAGATCTCATTTCAGGTGGCTCTGTTAAAGTTTATTCATGTGACAGTGATACGGTTAACTGTATTTCTGCTGGTTCTGAGCTGAAGAGTGTTCAGCTCAGGGGTATTGGCAATCAAATGTCAGATTTACTTCTTGGTTCTGATTCTTCACCTGGATTGATTTATAAATATGCAAACAATGTTGGGGCTTTAAGTTCTGCCGAGATAGCTTTTGTATCAAATCTCCCCAGTAGCTTTGGCTCACTTTTCCGAAATCTTTCCGCTGTTTCCAGTGATACAGCAGAGCAGTTTGCTCAGCAAGCACAGACCATCATAGCGCTAGATATAACCTATAGGTTTATTGAGGAGATATACCGGGCAACAACTATTGCGTTAGCTAACAGTGATAATGCCTATCAACAAAAAGCTGTTGATGTACTTGATGCTTCTCGGGCTGTTGTCAGACAAGAGTATGACCAATTAATTGTGAGGCACGGGAAGCTAAGTGATCTGATGGGGTATTACAACAGCTTACTTGATGTCACAAAGAAGCAGCGGCTTTTACTTGCGGCCCAAGCATCAGGGAAAAAGGAGTAACTAATGGATTTTAGTATTTATTCCGTCGGTGATGCCGCATTTCTAGAGCAAATAATGATTGCTGTAGCGATGGCTACAGGCACCGGTGATTTTGAACGAATGGTAAGTATTGGCCTTTTAATTGGCGCTCTTATCATCTCATTTCAGTCGTTATTCCAGGGAGCTAAATCCTGGGATTTACATCAAGTTTTTGCTTGTTGGCTCGTGTATGCCATTTCCTTTGGAGCCGGCGTTACGGTAACTATTGAGGACGCGTACAACGGACAAGTGCGAGTAGTGGATAACGTACCTGTTGGTCCAGCCGCCGCTGGTTCTATAATCTCAAGCGTTGGATTTGGTCTCACAAAACTCTTTGAGGTTGCATATAGCCCTGTCGCGAGTGTGACTGAATCAAAGTTCATGGATTCTTTAGAGTTATTATCAAAGCTCAGAAATCACGAAATGGAGTCAGCACTATGGACTGTCTGGAATGATTCCCTAGGAGGCGGTGCTGTTGATATGAAGAAAAGCCTGACTAACTACATATCAGAATGCACAGCAATTAAATTTTCATTAGGTGAGTCAAATGAGGATCAAATCAACACAGAGAATTGGCGTACAGCTCTCAGATTTGATTCACAAATATATGGGACCCGATTGTACCTGTCTCCATCTGGCCCGACAGATCCCAGTTGTACAGATGGCTGGATTCAGTTGAGCCAATCCTTTGAAACTGCCTTCAATTCTGGCCTTTCGCAACAAGCTCTTGGCTATTTGTTGTCTACCACTGATGCTTTGAATGCTACATCTGACGCTTTATATCGCCTGCAGGTTACGAATGTGGCCGCAGGTGATTTTATAAAAGCCAATTTTCTGCAACCTATCGTACAGCGTGGCTTTGCTCAGTACTACAGTGATATGAATGATCCGTACGCACAAATCATGCTCACTCAAGCTGAGTCTCAGCGAAATACGCAATATGCAGCCGAACAGTCTTTGTTTGTAAAATCGATTCAACCTCTTATGACCTTGGTAGAGGGGTTTGCCTATGCGATTACGCCCATAGCCGCATTTGTGATGGTGCTAGGTTCTAAAGGTTTGCTATTGGTCGGTAAGTATCTTCAAATGCTTATATGGGTACAACTTTGGTTGCCAATTATGTCGGTAATCAATCTATTCATTTACATAATGGGGCAGCAGGCGCTCGCAAAATATACCACAGGGAACTTATCCTCATTTGAAGGCGTTGCATATGCTGGGGCCGAAATTGAGCGTTGGATAGGGATAGGTGGAATGATGGCCGCAGCAACGCCAGTCCTATCGTTGATGTTAGTAACTGGCTCAGTATATGCCTTCAATAGTCTTGCTCAACGAGTGGGGGCGAGTGATACAGTCAATGAAAAACTAATGTCTCCAGACTTAGTGGACCGTGGTTCTGTTTTGAGTCAACAACCACAATTTAATCAATCCCGGATTGCTGGAACAATGACCTCTGGAGGTGAGTCGTTAGTTGATAGTATTAACTTAGGGAGTACCGTAAGTAATGCCCTTAGCAGTAGTTCTGCTGCTACTGCACAGGCTCAGAAAGGTTTCGCTAGCCAATTAAGTAATAGTGTGTTTTCTGGACATGGTTCAGAACAGACTTATTCACAACTACAATCATTAGGACAAACGTTGAGAGCGTCTGATTCAACTCAGGCTAAAAGTATTTTGTCCGCGGCGCAGAACTACGTTACTGATCGTGGGATAAATGCTTCTCACACGGATGCTGTGGCAGGAGCTATTGCTATGCGTGCTAGCGCTGGAGTGGATGCCGGAAAACTTGCTGCTGCTTTTACAGGACCGGTTGGTGCCGCTGTAAATGCCGCTAATCCGGTATCTATGAACGGTAGTTTAGATGTATCTGCGCAATCGCAGAGTCAGGATAGTAGACAGCAGCTTAGTTCTGATATTGACTCTTTATCTCGCGGACTCGGTTTTACAAAAGATGACAGTTCAGCATTAACGAGTGATTTGGCGCGGCAAGTGTCTACTGATAAAGGTCAACGTTTTACCCAGAGCTTAGGTGAAGAGCAGAGAAAGCAGCTCATGCAATCCAGTTCTGATCTTTTGTCTTCGCAACAAACCTACCAAGAGTTATCTCAGGCTCAGCAAACTATCGGGACTACTAGCAACAATAATATTATCGCGTTAGCTGACAAAGTTCTGAACAACTGGTCAGCCGGTAAGTCATTGTCAGATGGTGTTAGACAGTCATCGCCAGAGACAAGAGATTTTGCGCAAAGAAAAGCCCAGCATTACCAAGATTTAGGTATTGATTCCCAGAGGGCAATAGTTGGAGGGCAGTTGTTTGCTATGCTCAATTCCAACTCTCCATCTGAACAAGCAATTGCAGCCGGTGCAATAGCAAAGGCCACTGGTGGTAACAGTGGTATTGACTTTAATCAACCTGGTCATAGTGCAATGTTGGTAAAGGATGCTCCGCGCTATGTCTCGCCGGTTGAAAATTCGAGCGCACTTTCGGCACCGGAAAGAATGAGCAATGAACAAAAGCTTTTAGCTGAATCAGGCAGTATTGGATCTGAAAATTCTGTTCGTGACGCTCATGAAAAGGGTATCCAACAACTTGAGCAGAGTTATGGGACAAGCAGAAATGAATATCTTAATGACCGCTTGCCTGCGTTAAGAGCACAGATCATGGCATCCGATTTGGCCCCGTCAACATCCAGTGCTTTGTTTGCAGGTGCTGAGGGCGCAGGTCGTTTTGTACAGCAAGTTGTGGGTGGCGCAGGAGCCGCCAAAGAAGGGTTCGCAGAGAGTTTTGGGCAATCGATGTCTAAGTTAGCCCAGATGACTCCGGAACAACGAGATCAGTTTATTGAGGACACAAAGAAAGGGGACGATTACGTCAAGCAAGAGTATGGTCTTGGAGGCTTCCTGGCTGTAGGTGCTGCAAATCTGGGTAGGGATATCATTGGTGTGGGGATCAGTGGATTTGAAGCCGGTAAAGAATGGTTAACCGGTAATTCAGATCTTTCAGAGGCAGCACAGGGAATGTCTGTTAGAGAAAGAGGGATGTTTTTTGCTTCAGCATTAGCAAGTGCAAGCGAGGCTGGAGCTGGAAAGGCGGCTGAGTTTGTTCAGCAATATGGTGACGAATTCAGGCAGATAGCAATGGATACTGCAAGATATG
This sequence comes from Shewanella chilikensis, assembly GCF_037953065.1. Classification (NCBI taxonomy): domain Bacteria; kingdom Pseudomonadati; phylum Pseudomonadota; class Gammaproteobacteria; order Alteromonadales; family Shewanellaceae; genus Shewanella; species Shewanella chilikensis. The sequence continues at coordinate 4,718,201 of NZ_CP149966.1, forward strand.
ATTATGGTTTGAATAGTCAGGCAGGAGCAGAATTGTTTGCTGCATCGTTGATGGGCGGCGATTCATCGCGCTCTGGAGAACTAAGAGAAAATCTCAGAGAAGAGGTTGGTGATAACGTATTGGCAGATAAAATGGCTGCGATTATTGAAAGTTCTGCGGGGGCAGGTAAAGACCAAGCGGGCGGATATTTAGCGCCTGTATCAAGGTATTTGTCCGTAGCCAAAGGAGGCCGTTAATGAGCAAACGAGCTGAATATAGACGCGCAATTAAAGAGCTTAAAGTGATGATATTACTGGGGGAAGGGAGATGGCTAAACGAAAAGCCAATCTCCTGTGGAAATAAAAAATTTATCGTCGATGGTTCGGTGTTGAACAATGTAATCAGAGAGCATCCGGAACTTAATAAACACATTTTGATAGGTTTTTTTTCGTCGCCTCAACGGTATCCGTTATTAAGATATAAAGATAGGCAGTTAACGTTAAGTCTATAATTAATAAAAACAAAGGCTCTCAGGAGCCTTTGTTTTTATTCAATCCATAGAAGCTTCCGGATACATCTACGTCACTTACCATTGGAGATCCTGTGGCAGGGTTGTATGTGACGTCTGCAAACAGATCTCGCCCAGATAATGTGTTCGTTTTACTCCCGGAATTACTGATTAGATAGGCTCTTCTACCAATCTTTAAAGATGCCAGCAGAGAAACTCCGACTACAAAAAATATGAGCGACCATAGGCCAAGAAGTTTGTACGAATAGAACAAACTTACGATTAAAAACAAAGAGAATAGCGCCTTTTTCATTTACGCCTCCTGATTAATATGTAACCGATTATAGATTATCGTTCAGAAATGCAAATCTTCATAGCACCATAAAATGATACTGTAAAAAAACACAGTATTTGGCGTTGCATTATCAAAAAGTCATGGTATTTATGATTGATGACAAAGTTAATCAGTGAATAAATCAGGTGTGTTATGGAGAAAGATATGAAGCATTTAGATCGTGAAACTGAAAAGCGATTAAACACAGTCGTTAAGGCAATCGGAACATTGTTTATTCTAAGCTTTCTTGCTCACTTGGTTATCTCGTCGTGGAGAGATGACCAATATGGATTTACCTTACTAGCGTTGATTGCAGGGAGCGCGTTAGTTTCAATCAATCTGGGCCGCAGAAAAAAAGGTAAGGAGGACTACTGATGTATGCCTTAGAGCCGTTAGAACGTGATGTTATTGGTAGCTTTGACAGGTTTGCCGTTCAATTGAGTGAAGAGAAGCCAGACCAAGATATTTATGAGTTCGATTTGACTCTGTGGACACTACTGAAGCTTTTATCAGCCAATGCGCCATCCCAGGTTAGCAATCATTTTTCTCTTCCAGAAGATCTTGTTAATAAATTGGCGTCAACTCCTGACAGTTATCTTTCACAATTAGCGAGTGGAGTTCTTCTGAGCTTTAAACTTGAAACAGATCAAATGGAAGTGATCGATACTCTTGCCGGTAGCTACGATTCTGTCATATGCCTTAAAAATGTTGTGGACGACTTTGACGCAGCGTACTGGCTATTGCTTAATAAGTTAGCTAGTAGAAACTTGGACATGGCGATGCAAATTTTTGGTGTATCTTCTGGTCTTGCTTCCTCAGTCGCCGCCTCCTCAAACAGCCAGTTAAGGTCGTTATCGCATAGGGTCGTTATTAGATTTTCATTGAGATTTGATATTGGCGTACTCGATCAATTCTTATCAGCAGCTCTTGCCGATACAACGCCGATTTTATTAAAAAAGATTCAGCAATCTTTGGTGTGGAGATAATCATGAGTGAATGTTTTACATCTGGTTCGTTATCTCGCTGGGTAAAAGCAAGGCACATGGCATTGGCGGGTTATATCACAAAGATAATTATCCTAGAGACTGGTTTGACTTATAAGCAAGTTCGCAGGCTGTACGCTGAGCTTGAATATTGCGGATATGATGTGAAGGATAAGAAATCCAGGACATTCCGTGGTGGAGCGACGCTGATCCACAGTCAGACATCTAAAATTCAAGCATCGCTTTTAATGCAGCTCTATTCAAATCTTGGAGGGGAAAAAGTTAAGCGTTCTGTAGATATTAGCGCTCTGAATAAAGCGTTTAGGATGTATCACGCTATCCGTAAAGAAGTACTAGGTATGAAGGGAGGAAAATGGGAGCCCTTCGACATTACAGATGCCTGGTGTCTTGCCTCTGAACTGCGCAATGGAGAAGCAATGATAGAGCATTGCGAGCAATGCCAATGCACTTTTTTTACGTCAATTAATCAGCGAACATGTGTTGAATGCCCATTCTGCCGGGTCTCAAAAGCTGCCTGAATACATCCGCGTATGCCGCAAAAGGGCAAATAGCGATGCTAATTTTTATGAGAGAGCGACATAGCATTATCCAAACTAAAAAGCTGGAGAAATGCTATGTCCACTATGCCGCCCATCATGACGAGGTTTGTTGCCTCGCTCCTATGTTTAACCATCTCAGTTCTTCCGATACATTCTTATGCGGGTAATCAGGAACCTAACATCGGAGCTGTTGGTCGTGATGCCAAACAATTTGGTTTATCTATTGCGAACGGAGTTAAGCAAAACTCTGCTCAGGTTCAAGATGGTAAAATTTCTCTACCAGTCGGTAATGGTCAATCAACATCCATAAACATAAATGAACTGTTTCCTGGAGTTCAACCTGGTCAAAATACCGCAGAGTATTTCCCTGATGCAGCATCTCCAGAGGAGCTAGAACAGATATTTAGTGATGCTGATGCTATGGATCAGTTTGGTAATGAGGCAAAAGCCAATTTATTCCAAGACGCCAACAGCTCCAATCCCTCAATATCAGGTTCTGCATATCAAGTTCTCATGGATGCGGCCAATCGCTCACGCCCTGATTTCAGTAATGACCCGGTATTGAATCTAAGCAAAAAGACCTATGAGGATATGGACCTCATCGCAGGTGGCTTTGGGGATTGTTCTGCCGAAACAACCATTAATCAGAATACTATCAACGCCCACATTCCAGAGTATGAACGGTGTCAGCGTGTTGTAGATCAAAGCGCGGACTGTGAGGTTGTCCATGACTACGATGCCTCTGTGGTGAAGCACTATGATGGCCCATACAACCTCAAGTCCTGTGGTGACGGATGCACGGAGCTCTGGATTGGTAAGGTTGGGGACGATTACTGGGCTGGTAACTGTAAAATCTATGAAGAGTACACAAGAGTCCAGGTTAGTAACCCGGATGCTATCGTTTCCGCAACACTTGAATATGTTAAGTGGGATGATTACATGCAAGTGTGGGTCGGTAAGTCCGGCCAAGAAACTAAAGTGTGGTCTGGCCCAGATGGCAACTTCCCTCCAGAAACAGCCGGTAGATGTGAGCTCTCCACGAGTTGGGAGCGAAACCCTAATGTTGATGTCACTCCCTATTTTAAGAACGTGAAAGATGGTGATGTTGTTACATTCAAGATCCGTGTTTCAGTAACTGGTGAAGGTGAGGGTTTTGGCCGCATAAAACTCCGCTATGACCCATCGAAAGCCATTACCAAGGATGAGTGGGCTCCACAGAGCTGCATGGATTCAGCCAAAGGGGTTGTAGATGGTTTTGCCGAAGGCGAGATAACATGTATAGATGACCCGACTGATGCTACGGGCTGCACAGTCATCAACGGGGTCAAAGTTTGCAAATCCCAACTGAAACCGTCACCTTTCCCTGGCATTCCAAAGCTGTGCAAAAAGGTTCGAGTTAAAGCCGACTATGACTTTTATAAGGGGCAAATGGACTGCTGGACAGATCCTCAAGGTGAAACACACTGCCCTGTAAATACTGGTGGAAATCTCAACAGTTGCCAGATGTATGAGGATAATCCTCAGTGTGGATTTATTAGTTCTGAATGTATTGATGGAGCAGAGGGTTCCTCGGGTAAGTGTTATGTGTTTAAAGATACCTACGACTGCGGAACGGACATATCAATACCTACTTTAGAGAAAGAAACGACGTATCAATGTGGTGGACCCATTAGGTGTATGGGGGATGATTGTCTCGATATAACAAAGTCACAAAGCACTGATTTCGCTCGTGCATCTGCATTGTTGAATGCAGCTCAGTTCATGACTCAGGATATGAGTTGTACTGGTCAAAATTATGATGATAACCCCACTGGTGAAGAAAATGTGATGTGTTCAGCTTTTGCCGGTGAGGCTGGGGAATGCAAGATTGCTGTGGGTGGTGTCTCAGATTGTTGTGAAAAGCCGACGAATATTTCGTTTGCTGATTATCTCAATTTGATTATGGCCGTGCCTAAGCTAGACGGTGCCGTTATGGGACTCTCTGATGGCAGTGCCGTGAAAGGAGCATACCAAGTATTAAGAGACCCCGTAATGTCTGGCTGGACCGAAATAACACAGCCTTTTGCAAGTTATATAGAAAATATTAGTGGAGCGGTTGATAGTTTTCTCCAGCCTGTTCAACAGTTTGCCCAGGAGACTATTGGCGCATTAAAGGAGCAAATTACCAAGCTGACTTCTGAAGCTCTAGGAAATGCTTCTGCGACGGGAGCCGCTGGCGTACCTGCTGGGGCTCCTGAATCAATGACTGAACAAATCCTCGGCCAACAAGGTGCCGCCATGCTAAGCACCGTTATGACTGTTTACACAGTCTATGTAGTGTCGATGGTCATGATCCAAATGATTTGGAAGTGCGAGGAAAAGGAGTTCACCATGAATGCTAAAAGAGCACTAAATAGCTGCACATACGTTGGATCTTACTGCAAGTCCAAAGTACTGGGAGCATGTGTCGAGGAGCGAGAGTCCTATTGCTGTTTCAACTCGCCACTCTCTCGAATCATCCAAGAGCAAGTGCGGCCACAACTTGGCCTTAACTTTGGTGATGCGCGCACACCTCAATGCGGCGGAATTCCATTGGATCGAATAGCGGATATTGATTGGAGTAAGGTTAACCTAGACGAGTGGTTGGGTATACTTCAGCAAAATGGAAAACTTCCTGATCCCGCATCGTTAAACTTGGATGCTTTAACGGGAGCTGGAAGTGATTTTAATATTGATGGTACTCGACAAGACGCCTCAGAACGTATTATGGAGCGGCTGGAAGGGATTAATGTGGACAAAATTAGAAACGACAAAGCGCGTGAAATCTTTCCTGACTTGGATGGCAATGGTGGTTGATGTTTATCAATGAGAAACTTTCACATGTGAAAGTTTTTGTGTCGGAATAAATCGCCTAGGTGCCCAAATAGGGCACTTCCAGAGGCCATGTTTACGGGGGTTCACCCTCAAAATTTCTCCAGTAAATCAATGATGATGCTGGAGAAATTTATGCAGCAAACTTTAAATGAAAAAGATTACAGTCACCTGCAGATGATCTCTGTGTATGAGGTGACTGCCCTACTTAAAATCTCTGTGCCAACGCTTCAACGAATCCGCACAAACGACCCTTCATTTCCCAAACCATATAAAATCAGTGGCGATAAAACACTAAGATACAGGTTAGATCAGTTGGAGGCATGGCTTGATTCCCGCAGGGTAAGTAATGAAGCCATTTAGCCAACTACTTGCTCAGTATCAGGCGGATATCGAAGTAGAAAATAGTGATAAATCACAAGGCTTGAGTCGGGCTGAGTCTGAATTAATAGATGCCTCAGTAAGGATTAAATCAGATCCACCCTCGCCCAATGATTTCACTTTTATGCACTCAATCATGTGCCAAGTCGGTTTGCCTCGTTCAAGAGTAAATGGATCTGAGTTTGAGAGGCGTTGTGGTGCTGCTGGTCTATACATCCGAGCGGGTAAAATTTGGGATGGTAAGCAGTTTCTCCAACAGCCTGTTCCGTATGGTCCCATGCCAAGGCTTGTAATGGCATATCTGAATACTCAAGCGTTGCGTTCAAAATCACCCGAGATTGATGTCGGCAATAGCGCCAGTGCTTTCCTCAAACAACTGGGCAAGGAGTCATCAGGAGGAAAAAATGGGAGCTATACAAACTTCCGTAAACAGCTTTTGGCGTTATCTGCTTGTAGTATTACCCTTGGTTTTAGTACCGCTGATAAAGCGTTCACTTACGATGGTAAGCCCATCCAAAAATTTGAGGCTTGGATTGGTAACAGCGACAATCAAGGTGCTTTATGGCCTGGTGTTATTACATTTTCACACGAGTATTTTACTACGCTAAGCGAACATGCTGTACCGCTTGATTTAAGGGCTCTAAATCAGCTTAATAGCAGTGCTCTTGCGATGGATATTTATGCCATGCTTTCGGATCGTTTACATCGAATTAGCGGTAGGCCTGTCGTATTGTACTGGCGTAATTTGCGCGAGCAGTTTGGTCAAGAATATACCGGAGACGACGCTGACAGGAACTTTAAGAAGGTATTCCTTCCTGCTCTAAAGAGAGTCCTTACTGTTTATCCGGATGCAAAAGTTAAGAAAGTGACTGGCGGAATTCTGATGATGTCCAGCCCCCCACCGATTCCATACCGTAATTGACTTAATAACCGGCCAATGTGCCGGTTTTTTTATGTTATTGTTTTGCAAAGTTGTGGAAAACACTGTTGGTTTTGGATTTTATCCACGCATAATCGCCCCCCCTTTTTACGCATAATTACCCCCCTGACTACTGACGAGCTGCGCATAATCACCCCCACTTTCCACGCATAATTTCCCCCCCCCTAAACCTATAGGTATTGCCTTTAAAAAAATCCTATAAAGATACCTATAGTTGAACCATGTTCAGGCGTTAATAACTTTGTTCGCGCCCTAAAAGGGCAGATCCAGAGCCGAGGATTGGTAGCTGTCTCTCATAAACTAGGTCTATCAATAACTGGTGTGTAACGGGTAGGCTGATGACTGTAGACGTGAATGAAACCTTGAATGCCTTGAGAAGCGAAATTGCAGAAATGAAGCAATTACTGGCTCAGGTCGTTGAAAATACGGTGAGTGACGGCAGCAAATCAAACTTACCACCATCTGATAAAGAGTATCTTACCGTCGATGAGGCGGCGGCATACGTTGGAGCAAAACGCTCATACATCTACCGCCTGACGCATGAAAAGCGCTTATCGTTTACTAAGCCGGGTGGTAATCGGGTGCTAATTAAGCGCTCAGACCTTCAAGCATGGTTGGAAAAGAACAGAGTGAAGTCTGCTCATGAACTTCACCAAGACGTTACAAATTACATCACGAGTTTTCCTCGCGGCCGTAGGGCATCTTAAAGTGTTTTATTCAATACGGACTTTCCGCAGTGAGGACAGCAAGTTCCAGATTCTTGTACTTTATCTTCAAAAATATCTGGAAAGCCTCTCATTGCTGTTACCCGGCGACTTTCAAGGATATCAGCATAAATTTCCGTTGTTCTCAATTCTGAGTGTCCAAGAAGGCGAGAGAGAGAATAGATATCAACCCCACGGTTAAGCTGGGCCACAGCAAATGTATGTCTGCCTACGTGGAAAGTAACATGTTTTTGAACGCCTGCTAGCATTGCCCAGTGTAGCAAAGCAACGTTGGTGTAACTGCTATATTTTAACCCTTTAAATACTCGCTCCGCTTTATCTTGGCGCTCTCCCATAAGCTTGACGGCTGAGTCTGGTAGATCCAGGTAGACTAAGCTGTTTCCGGCATTCAGTAATTTAGCTTGTTTGAAAATAATTCTGTAGTGTCCATCCTGAAACTCTTCTATTTCTTTCCAAGTAAGCTTCTGAATATCGCTCCATCTCAAGCCAGTTGTGCAACTAAAAAGAAATGCTCGTTTAAGTACGTCATAGCGACATTCCGCTTTTGTCATAGCTCGAACTTCATCCAGAGTGAGGTAGGTTCGCTGGGTATTTTCTGCTTTGACACTTTTTACTCGCTGGACTGGGTTATCCCTGATGATGCCTTCCCGGAACGCTTCATTTAGTGCGGCTCTGACTTTGTTGAAGTAACTAGAGGCTGTGTTTTTCGCAAGTTTTGATTGCGATTTCGTTAGTGGTTCCTCTAAAAGGTATTTCCTAAACCCTTCTAGGAATTTTTTATCAATTTCTTCAAAAGTGAGCTCTGCTCTTCCGTGATAGCTCCGAAGATGTTTACCTGCTGAGATCCAAATAGAATAGTTTGAAGAGCTTCCAGACTCTTTACTGGCAGTTAACTTGTCGTAGTAATCGTAAAAGCTCGAAGCAAGTTTTACTCTGTCTTCCAGTTGGAACTTATTACTGTGAGATTCAACGAGCCTTGCTGACCGCGCAGCCTCAGCCTGACGCAACATTTCTTTATTGTGCTGACGCTCTGCTTGTGTCTTTGGGTTCTCGTAGAGATAGAGTTCTAAAGGTTCGTAGTCGCGCTTTGCTCGTTTTTTGCCATCCTCACCTTCAACAACTCCGTAATAGTACACTAGCCTAAGTTGCTGGAGCCCCTTCGAGTTAGGGTTACGCTTGTTTACTGATACCTTCATAATTGCTCCGCTTTGCTCCCGTTACTCCAAAATTTTAACTCGGGAGCAAATGTGGATCAATAATTAGCAAAACGGAGCAAAATCGTGAGAAGGGAAGTAAAACCTAACCATAAGAGAACTTCCTAAAATTGCCATAAATAACAATGGGTTGTTTTGATATGTTTTGAAAGGTTTTACTTCGTTTTTAATTTGATTTAGGAGATTTACTTCCCGATACAGAAGCTGGAAAAAATTCTTCCCAGCAGATCGTCCGAGGTGAATTGGCCGGTGATTTCGGCCAGAGCCTGTTGAGTCATGCGCAGTTCTTCGGCCAGCAGCTCACCTGCCTGATAGACTTCCAGCTGTACTTTGCCCTGCTGCAGATGGTCACCAGCGACTTCCAGGGCTTCCAGGTGGCGGCGACGGGCGATAAAACCGCCTTCCAAGTTACTCTGATAGCCCATCAGGTTCTTGAGGTGCTGTTTCAGCGCATCGACCCCGAGCCCTGTTTTGGCTGAGATCCTAAAAACGTCATAGCCTTTCTCTTCGCTGGGGTTCAGTGATTCACCGGTCAGATCCGCCTTATTGCGTACCACAGTGACGCCGAGGTTTTCCGGCAGGCGATCAATAAAATCAGGCCAGATTTCATGGGGATCAACGGCTTGGGTTTCTGTGCCATCGACCATAAACAATACTCTGTCGGCGGTAGCGATTTCGGCCCAGGCTCTTTCTATGCCTATCTGTTCCACTGTGTCAGTGGTGTCGCGCAGGCCGGCTGTGTCTATGACATGCAGCGGCATGCCATCCAAGTGGATATGCTCCCGCAATACATCCCTTGTGGTGCCGGCTATTTCGGTGACAATCGCCGACTCTTTTCCCGCCAGGGCGTTGAGCAGACTGGACTTACCGGCGTTGGGGCGGCCGGCTATCACTACTTTCATCCCTTCGCGGATGATGGCGCCCTGTTTGGCACTGGCCTGTACCAAGTCCAGTTTATCTATGATGCGATAAAGGGCATTGGCAATCTTGCCATCAGAGAGGAAGTCTACCTCTTCATCTGGGAAGTCGATGGCGGCCTCGACATAGAGGCGCAGGTTGGTAACCTGTTCTACCAACTCATGCACTTCGCGGGAAAACTCGCCCTGAAGTGATTGTAGTGCGCTCTTGGCGGCCTGTTCACTGGTGGCATCGATAAGATCGGCAATCGCTTCTGCCTGGGTTAGATCCAGCTTGTCATTCATAAAGGCCTGTTCGCTGAACTCCCCTGGGCGTGCCAAGCGGAGTCCTTCGACTTCCAGGACTCTTTTGATCAGCATGTCCATGACGATTTGACCACCATGGCCCTGAAGTTCCAGCACATCTTCACCGGTAAAAGAATTGGGGCCTTTGAAGAACAGGGCGATACCCTGATCCAGCACTTCTCCATGACTTCCCTTGAAGTCACAGTAATCGGCATATCTTGGCTTGGGCTGGTGGCCCAGTAATGCCTGTGCAACGGCTTGGGCCTTGGGCCCCGAGACTCTGACTATGCCAACACCACCGCGACCTGGAGCGGTGGCCTGGGCCACGATAGTATCTGTTGTCACTGCATTAACCCTTGAAAACTTATTTATAAAAGCAAAAGGCGACCCTTAGGCCGCCCTTGAACATTTGACCCGAAATAGGCTTATTTTAAGCCTTTTTTCTCCAGGCCGGCATAGATAATCTTCTGCTGGATAATGGCAACTATGTTACCCACCAACCAGTAGAGTACCAGACCGGATGGGAACCAGAGGAAGAACACGGTAAAGATGACCGGCATCCATTGCATCATCTTCTGCTGCATAGGATCCATAGTCGGTGCCATTGGCTGCATTTTTTGCATCAGGAACATGGAAACACCCATCAGCAAAGGCAGGATGTAGTAAGGATCCTGTACCGACAGATCGTCAATCCACAGCATGAACGGCGCATGGCGCAGTTCCACACCTTCCATCAGTACCCAGTAAAGGGCAATAAAGATAGGCATTTGCAGCAAGATAGGCAGACAGCCACCCATAGGGTTCACTTTTTCCTTCTTGTACAACTCCATCATGGCCTGGCCCATCTTCTGGCGATCATCGCCGAATCTGTCCTTCAGCTCCTGCAGTTTTGGTTGCAGGTTACGCATTTTGGCCATAGAGGTGTATTGCGCCTTGGTCAGCGGGAACAGAATACCGCGCACCGTTAGGGTGATAAGTATGATGGCCACACCCCAGTTACCCACGATGGATTGGAAGAACATCAACAGCTTGTAGATAGGCACAGCCAGCCACCAGAGGAAGCCATAATCCACAACCAGGTTAAGGGTGTCAGACAGTTCGGACAGGGCGGCTTGATCCTTTGGACCTACGTAGAAGTCGGCGCTCAAGGTCATTTCAGTGCCAGGGGCTACTGTCTTTTTCTCGCCCATGAAGCCAATGTTGGCGGTACCTGAACTATCTCTGGTAAATATGGTGTTGGTTTCATTCTTTGGCGGAACCCAGGCCGACACAAAGTAGTGTTGCAGCATGGCGGCCCAGCCACCTTCTGTCTTCTTCTCCAGGTTCTTTTCCTGGATATCTTCAAAGTTATACTTTTCGTAGCGGATATCGGCAGTCGAGAAGGCGGCACCACGATAAGTTGGCATCATCATGCTGCTGTCTGAAGGCTTGATAGTCTGTTTTATCTGACCGTACATCTGAACTTGCAGTGGCTCTGATGTGGTGTTGTTAATCTTGTACTCAACGTCTACGGCAAACTGACCTTTGTGGAAGGTGTAGATCTTGGTGTACTTGGCGCCGTTTGCTGCTGTGTAGCTCAATGGAACAGTCAGTGTGTCCTGGCCATCGGCAAGAGTGAATTCTTTGGCGCTGGCTGAATAGGTAGCACGGCCCTTGGTACTGTCTGTACCGCCGCTGCCCATTAGGCCACTCTGGGCTATGTATACGAACCCAGGCTTCTGTTCCAACAGGACGAACGGTTCGTCTTTGTTCAGCTCCAGTTTGTGAGAAACCAGAGCGGCATGAACAATGTCACCGCCGACAGGGTTGATCAGCACATCCAGTTGATCTGTGGTGACTCTGATAAGATCTTTGGACGCCACGGCTGTTTCTTCTGGCATGCCTGATTCGGCTACCGGAACGTCAGCGCTGTGAGTTGTCTCTTGAACGGAAGTGGCAACTGTATTTTCAGTTACAGCGGGTTTGGGTGCTTTATCGGTTTGCCATTGTTGCCACAGCAAAAAGCTGACAAACAGCAGGCCGATAAGCAGTAAATTGCGTTGAGATTCCATAGCCTATTTATTACACCTGTCATTTTTAGGGGGGACGGGATCACTGCCGCCCGGATGTAAAGGGTGACATTTTAATATGCGTTTGATTGCAAACCAACTCCCTTTAATCGTTCCGTGCACTCGCACCGCTTCTATGGCGTAGTGAGAGCAGGTTGGATTAAAGCGACAACGAGGCCCCAGCATAGGGCTGATAAGGAGTTGGTAGGCTCTGATCGCCTTAATTATCAGCCATTGAAACGGCGACTGAGTTTGCGCCATAACTTTTCTACCAGCTTTCTGAGCTGTTCATTATCCATATCCAGCACACCGCCGCGAACCAGGACCACTATATCCAGTGGTGGCAAATCATGTTGATTGAGGCGGAAGCTATCCCGGATCACCCGCTTGATACGATTGCGTTGATTGGCTCTCTTTACATGGCGTTTAGCCACAGTGAGTCCAAGACGCGGATGTTGCATCTCATTGGGTACAGCAAGCAGGGTTATCTCAGCTGAGGAGGCTTTAATGGGGTTGGAAAATACGGTTTTGAATTGCGCGGGAGTTAGCAAGCGTAACTCCCGCGTAAAGGTGTAACGAGTCACCTAGTTGTCTACTCGCAATTAAGCAGACAGACGAGCGCGACCTTTGGCACGGCGACGAGCCAGTACCTTACGGCCGTTCGCTGTAGCCATACGAGCGCGGAAGCCGTGAGAACGCTTGCGCTTCAGGTTGCTAGGTTGAAAAGTACGTTTACTCATGATGGCAATCCGTCTTTGTTAGTGAATTTACCTTATCTCTGTTTGAGGTAAGGGCAAAAAAGAGGCCGAATTGTAATCACTTTAGTCAGGGCAGTCAACACGTGCAGCCCCTCTCAAGGTAATTTATCTCGGCATTTTCGCGATCTGTTGAGCTGTTGTCACCACAGGATGTGGATAACTCTGTGTACGGACACTACATCTTGTGGATCCATTAATCTTTTGGCAGATCGGCGGTCGCTGATTATAGATCAGGGTGGATCGCTTTATAAAGCGGGATTTTAACCGGCTCGCCAAATAGCGGATCTTGGGAGATCGATCTGGATCCGACAGATCTGACTGTTGGGATCTGCCTGGGGATAATTACACTTAAAGGATAGCGATTATTCAGATCTCACTATAGAATACCCTCCTTTCGAGGCGATCTTTTGGGGATAAGTAC